>OZ241337.1:1142500-2613253 GCA_965200435.1 Nitrospirales bacterium | reverse complement strand
CCGAACAAACGAGACATCGTCTGGAAAATCCGGACGCGGTTCCCCTGGAAATCATTAAAGTGCAATACGGTGCATACGTGGGTGAAGATGACATTGTCCGTTATTAGGATGATGAGGGGAGCATTTCATAAATTCCGCCTTTTTGTTCGGCAGGGATCCGTTCATGAGTATTTTTCGTGAATATGACGTTCGTGGGATCGTTGGGAAAGATCTGACTCCCGATGTGGCGGAATCCATTGGCCGTGCCTACGGGACCATGGCCCGGCAACGCGGATGTCAAACGGTGGCCCTGGGACGGGACGGACGCCTGACCTCGCCGACTCTTCGGGACCGGGTCCTCGCCGGTATCATGGCCACGGGGGTGAACGTCGTGGATATCGGAGTGTGTCCGACCCCGTTACTCTACTTTGCCCTGTATGAGTTGCCCGTTGAAGGAGGCGTCATGGTCACCGGCAGTCATAATGTGGCCGAATACAACGGTTTCAAAATGTGTCTAGGGAAAATGGCCTTGCATGGTGAAGACATTCAGGAACTCAAGCGCCTGATCGAAGCCGGGGCGTATGTGTCCGGATCGGCGACCGTTTCTACGGCAAGGGTGATTTCCCCTTATCTGCAGTATCTCAAGCAGCATTTTGCCGGTGTCGAGGGAAAAGGAATGCACGTGGTCGTCGATTGCGGAAACGGCGTTGCAAGTCTGGTGGCGAAAGCAGCGTTGGAGCAATTGGGGTGCCGCGTCACAGGGTTGTACGACGACCTCGACGGCCGTTTCCCCAACCATCATCCTGATCCCACTGTCGTCGAGAATCTCCAGGATCTTATTCAAGCTGTCAAGCACCATCGAGCAGACATCGGCATCGCCTACGACGGCGACGCGGACCGTATTGGAACCATCGACGAAAAGGGAACCATCGTCTGGGGAGACCACCTGCTTCTGATATTTGCACGGGCCCTCTTGAAGGACAGACCCGGGAGCACGGTCGTTTCCGAAGTCAAAGCCTCCCAATGCCTGTACGAAGATATTCGCAAGCGAGGCGGGAAGGGCGTCATGTGGAAGACGGGCCATTCCGTGATGAAAGCCAAGATGAAAGAGGAAAACGCCGCCCTGGCAGGGGAAATGTCGGGACATATGTTTTTCGCCGATCGCTATTTCGGGTACGACGACGCCATTTATGCCTCATGCCGGTTGATTGAAATCCTGTCGAGAACACAGGCGCCATTCTCTTCCCTTCTGGCCGATCTGCCGCCTACGCAGGCAACCCCGGAGATTCGGATGGAATGTCCGGATGACGTGAAATTCCTGGTAGTCGAAGCCATGCGAAGCCGGCTGTTCCGTGCAGCGGGGCAGCCGCATGTGCCAGATGCGCATCATCCGGGTCCCGAGATCCGTGAAGTCGTCACAATTGATGGGGTGCGGGTCTGTTTCGATGATGGCTGGGGACTCATTCGCGCCTCCAACACGCAACCGGCGTTGGTCCTTCGTTTCGAAGCAACCTCGACCGAACGCTTGCAGGCCATTCGTACTTATCTGGAGGGGGAACTGGAAGCCTGCATCCGGTCTGTCGTGCCATGCAACACCGCTCGTTTGCGCGATAACACGCCGTAACCTCCGCACGCCTGTTTTTTTCGTCACGATCCTAGCTGGAACTGTTATGTTCCATGTAACAACGCTCCAGAATTGTCGATGTTCTCTCATTCGTTGACACCGTTCATTGCCTCCTGCGGTCATGCCCGACAGTTGTCATCGGGAAGACAGGGTTGGCCTCTCCGTCTTTGTAGCCGCCACATCTTATGCGGCCTGGAGAGATCATTTTCAAAGAAGTGTCATCGCCTGCCCTTGACATCTGTCATCGAGGGATGGCGCGCCTACAAAAGAAGGCGAGGAGTGTACCTTTTATTCTGGCAACGAATGAGTGAACACATACAGAAATGACCAAAAAATATGGCTGTTTTGCCCAAGTCGTGTACAATCTCAACAGAAACTTATGCGCGCCGGATTGATTCGATATAAAAGACTCGTGATTGGGGCAGGCAGCCTGTTGTTGGGCTGCCTGTGGGGAGTGGTCCTTTTGCCGTTTGCCCTGGCTGGCCAAGAGGATGAAGATTTTCGGTATGCCATTTCCTTATGGGGCATGCCTGCCGGGCATGCAACCATGTCAACCGAACAGTTGGTTGCTGCGGACGGGTTTCCTGCCCGGCGCCTGGTTGCCACGATTCGATCGAATGATTTCATTTCCGTCTTTTTTCCCGTTAGGAACCACGTGGATTCGCTTGTCGATCTTCGGACCATGCTGCCCCACCGTTTGCTCTTTCAACGTCAGGAGGGCAGTCGCCATGAACGGTTTGTCGTGACTTTCGACCGTGTCGCCAACCAAGTCACGGTGTTGAAAGATGGCATCCCCTCGGTCCATGATATTCCTCCCGGCACGCATGATCCCTTATCGTGCATCTATTTTCTGCGCACGATGCCAAATCTCGAACCAGGCTCTTCGGTATTTTTAGATATTCATCACGACCGGAAAAACTACAAAGTTGAGGTCAAGATCGAAGCCATTGAGATCATCAGCGGCCCCTGGGGTGAGGTCGAAGCGATCCGTCTGTTGGCCATCATGCCGTTTCGAGGAATTTTTTTGAATGAAGGCAATATCCGACTGTGGGTGTCCACGACGCCGGAGCGAATTCCCGTCATGATGGAAGCCCGTGTGCTTGTCGGGTCGGTCAAGGCCGTGCTTGCAGGATGGGTTCCATCACAGAAATGATTCTCGACTTTTTCAACAAAGGTCCTATAATGACTCCATTCCCGGAATCCGGTTATGCTCTCCCTTACCCGCCATATTTTTGAACGGCAGCGCTTACACCCTGACGGTACGGAAGAGTTCTCCACCATCATGAACCGGATTGTTTCGGGTGGGAAACGGATTGCGCGGGACCTGCGGGAGGCGGGCCTGACCGACAGTCTCGGCGTGACCGACACGAGAAACATCCATGGCGAACAGGTGCAGCATATGGATGCCCGTGCCAACGAGCTTTTTGTCGAAGCCTTTCATGATAGCGGGATCGTGGAACTCGTGGTATCCGAAGAAATGGCGGCACCGTTTTCCGTGGCTGCCGCCGAAGGGTTGGGGAAATATGCTGTGTTTTTCGATCCTTTGGATGGCTCCTCAAATATCGACGTCAATGCTCCGCTCGGGTCGATTTTTTCCATTCATCGCTTAAATCCCAACGGCCATTTTCTAAAGCCTGGGCGTGAGCAGGTGGCCGGAGGGTATCTGTTGTATGGAGCTAGCACCATTCTTGTGTATACGTGTGGAGAGGGTGTTCACCAGTTTACGCTTGACCCCGTGGTGGGTGAGTTTTTTCTGTCCGCTTCCAACGTGCAGATTCCGGCCCGCGGAAAAATTTGCAGTGTGAATCAAGGCAACAAGTCCAAGTGGTCTCAGGATGTGAGAAAGATCGTGTCGTACTTTCAGGACGAGGATGCAGACACCGGCCGGCCATATTCCTTCCGGTACTCGGGATGTCTCGTGGCGGATGTGCATCGGATTCTCGTGAAGGGCGGGCTGTATCTGTATCCCGGTGAAGTCAGGAAACCCGAGGGAAAACTCCGGTTAATGTATGAAGCCGCTCCGTTGAGTTTCGTCGTGGAACAGGCCGGGGGAGTGGGTAGCACGGGCGTTGAACGGATCTCCGCCATTCATCCCAAGACGGCCCATCAGTGCGTTCCGCTGATCATCGGCAGCCAGGACGACGTGGAAGCCGTCGAACATTTTTTGAGTCGAGATTGATACTGTTTTGAGTTATTTAGGCAGTCACTGCCTGGAATAGGCGTCTCATTCATGTCCAGGCATGCACCACTCAGAAGGAGAGTTCATGGCTCTGCGAGCGGGATTTCTTGTCATCAGCATTCTGTTTGGCCTCACGGTCGGATACCTTGCGGGAGGCGGACAGCTCTTTTATACGGTAGCCAGTGCCGGATTCGCAGCCTTGCTCAGTGGAATGCTGGTGTTCGTGGAGATGACCTTCATGGACCGTCTCCCTGCCCTTCCTCTCGTATATGGCGGCATCGGGTTCAGCCTGGGATTGGTTCTTTCGGGGATGTTGCTTTTTCTGACGTTCTTCCTGGGTCCACATCCGATCATTCAATGGGCCACGTTCGCCACGCTTTTGATCTTTCCGTATCTCGGACTTACGATGGGTGCCCGCTATGGCAGGGAGGGCGACGGAGACGACAGAGTCGCTGCTGCGTTAAAGCCTACGGGACGGTTTCGTACGCCCAAACTCCTGGATACGAGTGTGATCATCGACGGACGCATCGCCGACCTGAGTGAAACTGGTTTCATGGAGGGAGAATTTATCATCCCTCAATTCATTTTGCAGGAATTGCAGCATATTTCGGATTCCGCCGATTCGTTGAAACGCGCGCGCGGTCGTCGGGGGCTCGACATTCTCAAGCACATTCAAAAGAACGTTGACATGGTGGTGGAAATCATCGAAGACGATTTCCCCAATATCAAGGAAGTGGACGCCAAGTTGGTGGAACTGGGCAAGAAGCTGGGTGCCAAAATTCTGACCAATGATTTGAATCTGAACAAGGTCGCCGAATTACAAGGTGTGCATGTGCTGAACATCAACGAATTGTCCAACGCGCTCAAGCCGGTCGTCCTGCCCGGTGAAACGATGCGGGTTTTCGTGTTGAAAGAAGGCAAAGAAACAGGGCAGGGCGTGGCGTATTTGGATGACGGGACGATGATTGTCGTCGATAATGCCAAACGTTGTATTGGCAAGAACGTGGACGTGATTGTCACAAGTATCCTGCAGACAAGTGCAGGCCGGATGATTTTTACCCGCCTGCGGGAAGAAGTTGATCGGGATCTGGTGAGTTTTGCCCGTGGATGAGTGGGTTGCTGCGGTCATACCGGCCGGAGGGTTCGGGACTCGAATGGGGACCGAGACTCCTAAACAATTTCTTCACTTGGGCGACGTTCCGCTTTTTGTCCATGCCCTTCGGGTGTTCGAATCGAGTCAAACGATTGCTGAAATCGTCGTGGTCGTTCCCCGGGCTGCCGTGACATCTTGTCAAGACGAGTTTCTTCCGCCGTTTGCCTTTTCCAAAATCAGCGGGGTCATTGCCGGCGGAGCACGGCGACAGGATTCGGTATGGAACGGGTTACAGGCCGTCGATGCACGGACGACGACCGTCGTGGTTCATGATGCCGTGCGGCCGTTCGTGACGGCCAAGATGGTTGAAGACGTGGTTGCAGGTTCCAGAACTCATGGGGCGGCGATTGTGGCGATTCCTCTCCACGATACGGTGAAGCGGGTGGCACCGGACGGGATGATCGATGCCACCTTTGACCGACAGCGGCTCTGGTTGGCCCAGACACCGCAAGCCTTTGATGTCGAGTTGGTGCGGGACGCACACCGTTCGAGTCAAGAGGCGGACGTGGAAGCAACGGATGACGCGTTTCTGGTCGAGCGGATTGGGCATCGAGTGGCCATCGTCAATGGAAGTCCAGACAACATCAAGGTGACCAGGCCGGAAGACCTGGTGATGGGAGAAGCGATTCTCCGATCACGAACGTCAAGCAGATCTTCTTTTACCCCTCCTCTGTAAGGATGGTGAGCAGAAGCGAACGATCACTCTCATGCCCCACTAGTTGTCCCGGGTGACCAGAGAACCTGCCTTGCCCCCTCGGTTATTCCCAACGCTTACCCTCGAACAGGGTGGATGTTGTCAATCTGTAGAGACCCGATGACAGGCAAGCATCATTGATGCAAAATTAAAGGCCCGGAGGAACATCCCCCGGGCCTTTAATTTTGGCAAGTCCGCCATCTCTTGGCATTTCGTGTCATGCCGTGACATGGCCCATCGAAATACGTTGGCCTTCTTACATCATGCCGCCCATACCGCCCATGCCGTGGTCATGTCCGCCCACGGCCGGTTCTTTCTTTTCCTCGGGCAAATCCGTCACGGTCACCTCAGTGGTCAGCATCAACCCGGCGACGCTCGCGGCGTTTTGCAAAGCGCACCGTGTGACTTTGGTGGGGTCGATGACGCCAGCTTCCACCATGTTGACGTATTCGTCCGTAGCGGCGTTGTATCCCTGGCTTCCCTCGCCGTTGCGAACCTTGTCTACGACGATCGACCCTTCGACGCCGGCGTTCTCCGCGATCAGCCGGATCGGCTCTTCGCACGCACGCCGCACAATGTTGACACCGAATTGTTGATCACCGTCCAATTGCATGTTTTCCATGGCAGGAACGGCCCGGAGCAGCGCCACGCCACCACCGGGGACGATGCCTTCTTCCACGGCCGCTTTCGTCGCGTGCAGCGCGTCTTCCACGCGGGCTTTCTTTTCCTTCATTTCAGTTTCCGTTGCGGCCCCGACATTGATGACCGCCACGCCGCCTACGATTTTCGCCAACCGCTCTTGCAACTTTTCACGGTCATAATCCGACGTGGTTTCTTCGATTTGCACCTTGATTTGTTTGACCCGGCCTTCGATCTTCTTCGGGTCTCCGGCGCCTTCCACGATCGTCGTGTTGTCCTTGTCGATGGTCACTCGCTTCGCGCGACCAAGATCCGTGAGTTTGACGTTCTCCAGTTTCACGCCCACTTCCTCGGAAATCACCTGGCCGCCGGTCAGGATGGCGATATCTTCCAGCATGGCTTTCCGGCGATCGCCGAATCCCGGGGCTTTGACTGCCGAGATGTTCAGGGTCCCGCGCAGTTTGTTCACCACGAGGGTTGCCAGGGCTTCGCCCTCGACGTCCTCGGCCACGATGACAAGCGGTTTCCCCATTTTGGCCACCTGCTCCAGGATGGGAAGCAAGTCCTTCATGGCGCTGATTTTCTTTTCGTGGATGAGCAGGAACGCATCCTCGAGAGAGGCTTCCATGCGCTCGGCATTGGTGACAAAGTAGGGGGAAATGTACCCACGATCGAATTGCATGCCTTCGACCACATCCAACGAGGTGCTCATGGATTTGGCTTCCTCAACGGTGATGACGCCGTCTTTTCCGACCTTGTCCATGGCTTCGGCAATCAGGTCGCCGATGGTGGAGTCGTTATTTGCGGAAATAGCACCGATTTGTCCGATTTCTTTCTTATCCTGACAGGGCTTGCTGAGGTCTTTCAACTCTGTGGTGGCCACTTCGACGGCCTTGTCGATCCCACGCTTCAATTCCATGGGATTCGCGCCGGCACTAAGGTGTTTTACCCCTTCGCGGAAAATGGCTTGGGCTAACACAGTGGCAGTCGTGGTGCCGTCACCGGCTACGTCACTAGTTTTGCTGGCCACTTCCCTTACCAATTGGGCCCCCATATTTTGATAGGGATCTTTGAGTTCGATCTCTTTTGCAACGGTCACGCCGTCTTTGGTGATCGTAGGGGCGCCGAATTTCTTGTCCAAAATGGCGTTACGACCCTTGGGTCCCAACGTGGCCTTCACGGCATTGGCCAATTGGTTCACGCCTTGGAGAATCGCGCTCCTGGCTTGATCACTATACAATAGCTGCTTTGCCATAATGTTCCTCCATAAAATTAAAGCCTGGCTTTATGTTTTTTCTTCGTGATTGCATTAGGAGTCGACGAAAATTCCCAGGATGTCTTCTTCTTTCAGGATCAGGCAATCATCGTTTTCGATTCTGATTTTGGTTCCGGAATACTTGTCGAACAGGACTTGATCGCCGACTTTCAGGGTCCGGACATCTTTCCCAACCCCTTCAACTGTTCCCCGCTGGGGTTTTTCCCTGGCGGAGTCTGGCACGTAAATGCCTCCGGCCGTGCGTTCGAGTTCCTCCGTATACGTCACAAAGATGCGATCGCCAAGAGGTAAAAATCCTTTGGCTGCCGTTCCCTTGCTTTCTGCTTTTTCCTTGGTTTGTGTGGCCATGTGACAACTTCCTCCTTTGGTTAAAAGTCTCAGCTCTCGATGTGTGGTAATGGTATGATTTTCTTTAAAAAATCACGAGGACTTCATGCAGTAGTCTGTTGAACAGGTAAAACCTGTTTGGTGAAAGTCAAGGCCTCAAAAATAAAAAAATGTGGATCGGAGATAGCGGGAAACGGGATTAGCCTCGCAACGCTTCAAAATCCTTGAATTCGGTCTTCATAAAGTCACGTAATCGTTTAATGATTCTGGCCTCCAACTGTCGAGATCGTTCCTTCGTAATCGAATACTTCCGGCCGATTTCCTCAAGTGTCAATGGCGTTTCCGATAACAGCCGGTTCCGTAGGATATCTTCATCGCGTTCGTCGAGGGTCTTTGAAAACTCCCCAAGTTTTTTCCGGAATAACAGCTTCAGTTCCTTATGAGCGACGGCCTCGTCCACTCGAGGGGCAGGGGCGGGGAGTAAATCAAGAAAGGTCCCTTCCTCCTGGTCTTTGCCGATGGGTTGATCGAGGGAAAGTTCCCAACTGCCGAGTCGCTGGTCCATTTCCAGCACGTCCCGTTCCCGTACCTGAAGACGGTCGGCAATAAGTTTGGCATCCGGGACGAATCCTTCCCGTTCAAGCCTGGCCTTTTCTTTTTTCAGGTTATAGAAAAGTTTTCGCTGTTCCTGGGTTGTGCCGATCTTTACGAGACGATGCGACTGTAACAGATACCGGAGGATATAGGCCCTGACCCACCAGGCGGCATACGCGTAGAAGCGGACGTTGCGCGACACGTCAAATTTTTTCATGGCCTGCATCAGGCCGACGTTTCCTTCCTGGATGAGATCCATCTGATCGGCGCCGGCATACGCATATTCCTTGGCGATGGCGACCGACACGCGAAGATTGGACAGGATCAGCTTGACAGCCGCCTCCCGGCTGCCTTGCACCCGGTATTCATGAAAAAGCTGTACTTCTTCATTTTTGGATAGAAAGGGGTAGCGACGGACCTCGACGAGGTAACGGTCCAATGCCGTGGTGGGAACGAGATCCGTTGTCTCGGGTTGCTTCGATTGGCATTCATCATTGGATCCGGCAACGTCACCGGAAAGATCTTCGTTATCCTCGGGGTCAAATAAGAATTCAGCCTCGACAGGCGCAGAAACGTCATTCTCTTCGAGTCGGCTCTCGTCTTGATGAGAAGCAGGCATCAGGTGTTCGATCTCAGCATTTGCAGCACAGCACCGCGGACTACGCAGGAACATGCCTCATTGCATTATTTTTTCCCTCTTTTGTCAGGAGGCAGGAAAGGGAGCGGTCATGGTATGGCAATCTTGCGTTCAAAGTCAGGTCGCGTCATCGTTGTAAAATTATAAACCGTGAGAAGGGGAATCACAAAAGCAGACTTCGATTGCAGTCGTTCATTTCTGTGCTCTATAGTCGTTCTATCATCAGAATATGCTCGTCTTTCAAAAAGATAGCGTGCCCGGATTCCTTCGTGCAATCGTGTCGATCCGTTTTTGTCCATGAACCCGCAGATACTGAAGCATGCTCTCAAAAGCGGCCACTGGCCTTCTTTGGCAGGAGCTTGGCTGCACTTCGAGATGAGCTTCGTTGTCTGGCTTCTGATCGGTGCATTGGGCATTGCCATTGCCGAGGAGTTCGCCTTAGGGGCCACTCAGAAAGGGATATTGGTTGCCATTCCCTTACTAGGCGGAGCCCTGTTGCGCATTGTCGTCGGCCCGTTCACCGATCAGTTCGGCGCGAAACGTGTAGGCCTGGGCATTCTCTGGATCGAAGTGGTGGCTTTGGCCTTGGGGTGGCTGTTCGGTCAAAGTTATGCCCAAATGTTCGGGATCGGACTATTGCTGGGAGCAGCTGGTGCGAGTTTTGCCGTGGCGCTTCCCGTTGCGAGCCGCGCCTATCCGTCGCAGCATCAAGGGCTGGCCATGGGCATCGCCGCGACCGGCAACAGTGGGGTGCTCCTGGCAACATTTTTTGCCCCGCGTCTTGCCGCCCATGTCGGCTGGCATGGGGTTTTTGGCCTGATGATTGGACCGGTTCTGCTCGCGGCGATAATGTTTTCGTTGTTCGTCCATGAGCCGCCTTTGCAAAACCAACCGGGAAAGAGTTTGGCCGCTTCGTTTCGCATGGTTCTCCGGGAACGATTCATGCAGTGGTTGTGTTTTGTCTATGGGGTGACCTTCGGTGGATTCGTCGGATTTTCGAGTTTTTTGCCTATTTTCTTTCATGATCAATATGGTCTGGATATGGTTGCTGCCGGAACCTTGACAGCGTTGTGCGGGTTTGCGGGCAGTGCCGCAAGACCGGTCGGAGGCCACTGGGCCGACCGGATTGGAGGAATCAATCTGCTTCAGGTGGGATTTCCCGCTATCGGGGGACTATGTGTGCTACTGGCATGGTTGCCGCCTCCATTCTGGGCTTTCCCCTTAACCGTGACGACCTTGCTTCTCTTGGGGTTCGGCAACGGGGTTGTGTTTCAGGTAGCGTCGCTGCGCTATCAGACCATGATGGGGACGGCTTCGGGATTTATCGGAGCAGCTGGTGGTCTCGGCGGGTTCTTTCTCCCCTTCTGGTTTGGTCTGTTAAAGGACATGACCGGAACGTACGCAAGTGGATTTGTCGTCTTTGTCATCCTCACGGGAATTGCTACGGCCAGCGTGATCTACATTCAACGCTCCTTGTCGCTTTCAATCAAAGAAAAAATTTCGTGATTCCGCTCTTGCAGGTTGCGCCTCGCATACTTTCCATTGACAAGGCGAGTAAAAACCCCATATAAAACTAGAGGTTTGCTGAATCCAGGAGAACAAGATTTATCATTCCCACTTCCCCCTTGAGGAGACTTGAGGGGGAGTCCGGAAGCCAAGCGGTCAGGCTCCTGCTGATGCGGTGCAGGAACCTGACGCCAAGATGCTGCCTTAGGATGGTCTATCAATGGCGAGGGAAGCAAAAAATCCCTCGAATCCCAATGGGAAACGGGTGCTTCTTCTTCATCACATTTGGCAAATGGTACATCCATGACGCCGGTCTTTAATACCATTGACGAAGCCCTTGAGGATATTCGTGCCGGGAAATTCGTCGTCCTGATCGACGACGAGGATCGAGAGAACGAGGGTGACCTGGTGATGGCTGCAGAATCTGTCACTCCGGAAGCGATCAATTTCATGGCCAAACACGCCCGAGGCCTTATCTGTCTGACCCTTACCTCTGACAGGGCCGAACAACTCAATTTGCATCCTCAGACAGCGGACAATACCGCGCCGTTCGGCACTGCCTTTACCGTGTCTATCGATGCCGCGAGAGACGTGACCACAGGGATTTCGGCAGCCGACCGGGCGACCACGATTCGCATGGCCGTCGATCTCTCCTGCAAGCCATCTGATTTCACGAAACCGGGTCACATTTTCCCCCTTCGGGCTCATAATGGAGGAGTGCTTAAGCGGGCAGGCCAAACAGAAGGCTCAGTCGATCTGGCGCGCATGGCCGGCAGGTATCCGGCAGGGGTCATTTGTGAAATCATGAATGACGATGGAACCATGGCACGGGTGCCCGATCTTGTGGAATTTGCCAAAAGACACGCCGTCAAGCTCATTACCATTAAGGATCTCATTCAATACCGGCTGTCACGTGAGACTTTCGTCAGGAAATCCGCAAAAGCGGAACTGCCGACAATATTCGGAAATTTCGAGGCCTGGGTCTTCGAGAATGAGTTGGACAGCGGAACACACATGGCTCTGGTCAAGGGGCATATCGATGAATCGCCCACACTCGTCCGGGTGCATTCCGGCTGTCTCACTTCGGACGTCTTCGGGTCCTTGCGATGCGACTGTCGCGATCAGCTCCATCGTGCCATGGCGGTCATTGAAAAAGAAGGCAAAGGCGCTCTGTTGTATTTGAATCAGGAGGGACGGGGCATCGGATTGCTGAATAAAATAAAAGCCTACCATCTTCAGGACCAGGGCAGCGATACCGTCGAGGCAAATCTCAAGTTAGGGTTTAAACCTGACTTGCGGGATTACGGCATCGGCGCACAGATTTTAGTCAGTTTGGGACTCCGGCAGATCCGTCTCATGACGAATAATCCACGAAAGATCGTGGGGATTGAAGGATATGGTCTGACGGTCGTCGAACGCGTCCCCATTGAAATCGACCCCCAGGAAACGAACGTCCATTATCTTCGAACCAAAAAGAGCAAACTAGGTCATATTTTGAACAACGTTTAAGCAGCGTTTAACCGATATCTGACGGATTTGCCCCTGGAGACCCACTCCGAGGACTCATGCCTCTTGAAAGGAGGGGCGTCATGACCGACACACACCATATGGCGCTGAGGGTCTCTGCCGTTCTCCGGGTGATCCGGGGCTTCGTCCATGCGCTCGCAGCTTTCCTCGTGGCCCCGGCCGATCTGCAGACGGAGACCGGCAACGTCCTCGACAGGGTCGACTCGATCCGCCTCGCTGCCGACATGTGATCCGTGGGAAGCGCGAGGGTTCGCGACTCACGCATGAATGAAGATGCCTGGCTATACATTCCCATGAAGCCCACTGAAGGAAATTTAAATGCCCGGGGACTACGATTCGGAATCGTGGTGAGCAAATTCAATGAATTGGTCACCAGCCGCCTGGAAGTCGCAGCACTTGAGGCGTTGAAAAAGCAGGGAGCATCGGAAAACAATCTTCATATCGTTCGTGTCCCCGGGGCATTTGAAATCCCATTGGTGGCAAAACAGTTGGCCCATGCCAAACAGTTCGATGCCGTGATTTGTTTGGGAGCCGTCATCAGAGGCGAGACCCCTCATTTTGATTTCATTAGTGCGGAAATGAGCAGTGGCATTGCCCGGGCCTCTATGGATACAGGCATTCCCGTTATCTTCGGGGTTTTGACCACCAATACCGCGGAAGAAGCATTGGCCAGGGCAGGCACTACCGAAGTCAACCGGGGCACGGAAGCCGCGTATGCCGCCATTGAAATGGCAACGCTGATGAAAGAACTACATGCAATCGATCACAAACCAACCGGCTTTCGACATGATTAATCACGGATGTCTGGGAACATGACACAAACGGGAGACTCTTTGCCTGAATTTCGCCGCCGGCATACACGGCATGATGCGCGCGAATTGACCCTCCAGATTCTTTTTCAATGTGATTTTCATGGGTCTACCGAATTTTGGCTGGAACAATTCTGGGCAGAGCGAGACGCGTCGGGACCGGTCAGAACATTTGTGTCGCAACTGGTCACCGGCGTCCGGACACATCAAATCGAACTCGATGGACTGATTGCCACCTATACACGAAACTGGACCGTTGATCGCATGCCCGGGGTGGATCGAAATATTTTGCGACAAGCGATGTATGAATTGCTCTGGATCCCTGATGTGCCGGCGAAGGTGACGGTGGATGAAGCCCTCGAATTGGCCAAGAACTTTGCGGACGACGAAACCCGGCGCTTCGTCAATGGCGTGTTGGATCAATTCATCAAACACGATGCGCGGCTGGAGCCCAAACGCAACGCCCTCGTTTACTAAAACCATTATTCTCTCAATCAGGTTATTGAAATGTTGGTGCAAAAACTGACACGTTTGAATCAGGGACGTTGTGCCCGTGAATGCGTAGGACTCAACCCACATTTTGAAAAGACATGGGCTGAAGAAAGATTGGCCGGGAAACATCGATGATTGAACGCTACACCTTGCCCCACATGGGGGCCGTATGGACTGCGAAGCGGAAATATGAAACCTGGCTGCAAGTGGAATTGGCCGTTTGCGAGGCTCGTGAAGAAACGGGTGATGTCCCTAAAGGTGTGGCGCGACGGATCCAACGAAAAGTTGCCGTCGATCCAGCTCGGATTGAGAAAATCGAACAAGTCACCAAGCATGATGTGATTGCGTTTTTGGAATCCGTTGCCGAACAGGCTGGTCCCCAAGCTCGGCATCTGCACGTGGGACTGACGTCCTCCGACGTACTCGATACCGGACTCGCGCTTCAACTGGTCGAGGCTGTAGGCATCATCCTGGAAGATCTGGATGACTTATTAGCAGTCTTGAAGGCCCAGGCCTTCGAGTACCGTGAGACGATGATGGTTGGCCGGTCGCACGGTATCCACGGCGAACCCATTTCCTTGGGATTCAAGGTTGCCATCTGGCACGAGGAATTTATTCGGCAACGTCGGCGTCTGATCGCTGCCGGTGAGGATATTGCTGTTGGCAAATTGTCCGGGGCCATGGGCACGTTCGCACATTTGCCACCGCGGATCGAAAAAATAACCTGCACGAAACTGGGGTTGAACCCTGCACCGGTTTCGAATCAGGTTATCCAACGGGACCGGCACGCCGCGCTTGTGACCACCTTGGCCCTTATAGCCGCCAGCATTGAAAAGGTGGCGACTGAAATCCGCCATCTCCAACGGACTGAAGTCCTGGAAGCCGAGGAATATTTCGGCGCCGGACAAAAGGGATCGTCTGCGATGCCGCATAAACGGAATCCCGTAGGCTCCGAAAATCTTTGCGGCCTTGCCCGGGTCATTCGAGCCAACAGTCTCGCCGCGCTGGAAAGCGTTGCGTTGTGGCACGAACGCGATATCAGTCATTCCTCAGTCGAGCGCATCATTATCCCAGGCAGCACGATTCTGCTTGATTACATGCTCGTGCGCTTGACTCAACTCCTGAAAAACTTGGTGGTCTATCCGGAACGGATGCTAAGAAATTTGAACCTGACGGGTGGGTTAGTGTACTCCCAGCGCGTGTTGTTGGCGTTGGTCGATCGCGGAATCGAACGCAAAGCCGCATATGAAGCGGTGCAACGGAACGCTATGGAGGCATGGGAAGGGCAGGGGGATTTTTACGATCTTGTGTCCCTGGACCCGTTGATCTCAAAACAGTTGACCCCGGCCGAAATCAAGACCTGCTTCGAGCCGGAATGGTACGTTCGTCACCTCGACGAAGTGTATCGCCGGGTTTTTGGATCAAACACCGTTCCCTCGAAAGTAAAGCGTGCACGCAAAAGCAGGACGCGCTCATGATCAGGGCAAGGATTCACGTCACCTTGAAATCGGGTATTTTGGACCCCCAGGGACGCACTATCCGACAATCGTTGGAGACTCTGGGGTTTAACCACGTGACCGATGTCCGGGTGGGTAAGTTTTTGGAAATCGAATTGGATCAGAACGATTTCGCTCAGGCAGAAGAGCAACTCAAAGCCATGTGTGACACCCTGCTCGCCAACACGGTCATCGAAGAATATCGCTACGAACTGGAACCCCAATCGACCCGGCACGCCTCATGAAATGGGGCGTCATCGTTTTTCCAGGCTCCAATTGTGAGCACGATTGTGCGCATGTCCTGAAGGATGTGCTGGAGCAGGACGTACGCCTCATCTGGCACGGCGAAACGTCCCTCGGTGGAGTGGATGCCGTCATCCTGCCCGGAGGCTTCTCCTACGGGGATTATCTTCGCGCAGGGGCTATAGCACAATTGTCTCCTATTATGGAAGCAGTCAAGACGTTCGCCAGGAAAGGCGGGTTGGTCCTGGGAATCTGCAATGGGTTTCAAATCCTGCTCGAGGCCAAGTTGTTACCTGGAGCCCTGCTGCCGAACATCAGCCTTGCCTTTATATGCGAAGACGTTTGGGTGAAAGTGGAGAATGCCGATACGCCGTATACCCGGCACTATGAATCCGAACAGGTGCTATGCTTTCCTATTGCCCACACCGAGGGCAATTATCATACCGATCCGGTGACACTGGCTGCTCTCCAAGCCAATACCCAGATCATATTCCGGTATTGCCGGGCGGACGGAACCGTGACAGAACAGGCCAATCCCAACGGCTCCCTGGATAATATTGCCGGGATTAGCAATGCGGCTGGCAACATATTGGGCCTTATGCCGCACCCGGAACGTTGCGCCGAAGCCGTATTGGGCAACCAGGAGGGGCAATTATTGTTTCGCTCCATGATCGATGCGGTCATGTCCGAGCAAAACAAACATCCCACAATCCCCTGACCCTGCATTCCTCCCACCTTCTGGGCGGGATAAGGGCGCCCTCCTTTCTGGCATCCTTGCACATGCCAAGGTCCAAGGGTAATACTCGACGATTGTCCTCGATGTTTTACTATGATCAATCACTTAGGGAACCTCTGACCCTGTAAGGCCCTTGCGGGGATGCTGCGTCCGCCGGGGCACCACGGCATTCGCCTGAGTCCCCGTGTGCTGAGGGCATCGCGGGTTCACGACTGGTCGCCCCGAAAGGCAGTGGGGCCCGAGCCTTTCCGCGTCTGGGCTTGCAGAGGGCGCATCCAGGCTCCTTCTCTGCCCGCTGCACCGACTTTCGGGGACACGCGCCCACCTTGCACCGCGCCCCAGCGAACGTGGAGACCCGGACAGGCCCCGCAGATCATACGCTGGCGTCAGCGCCAAAAGTTGGCCGCCCCTCGAAAACCCGTATGGCGTCCTGTACCCAGGCGGGCTTTCTCCCACACCTTGGTTACGAAACGCCCTAATGATCATCCCTTGATTATCTAAAAAGAAGGATGAATTCGATGCGCTATTTCAAATTTAATGCATATCGAGAGGATTGGATTCACCGGCAGGTTCTGAATGGAAAGGCCCACTTTGGATGGAGTGGGACCGGGATGGATCTGAGCGAATTGAAAACGCGCGATCAATTGGACGACGACGAAAAGAAATGTTGGCGTATGGCCTCGTTTCTAATCAATCGTATCAAGATCGGAGACCGGTTGATTATTCAGACCGAAAGACCACTGTGTCGGGTTCTCATTGCGGAGGTCACCGGGCCTTATGGATTCTTGGGTTCGGAAGATGATTTTAATCACTATCTGGAGTGCAGAGCGATCACGAAAAATTACATCGCAAGTGATGCTGAATTTATTCCAGCCTGGGTCAGGCGCGATCTCAGTAAACGCGGGCAGTATTATCAAATCTATGACCCGAAGACCGTACGGCATTTTGATTCTCTGATTGAGCAGAGACTTTGGGAAAGTCCAGCAGCCAATAGGAAAAGAACTCCTGACCTTGAAAAAGAGCGTATGGAGTCAGAGGTCATCGAAAAGACAATTGACATTATCAGTACGCGCTGGCAGGGAAAGGCCTTTGAGACTTTTGCGAAAGAGTTGTTTAAGAAAATTCCAGGGGTTGAAGTTGTTCCTGATTCAGGTGATAGCGGCAAAGGCTGGGATTTTTTGATCAATATTCTGAACCCCTTGTCAGACGAGTATCTTCATGAGAACGTTCCGGTTCAATGCAAGAATTACAGAGACGATGTTGAGACTGCCCAACCAATGAATGATCTGAGGCGATCTTTTCGCAATTCTGAATCGACCATTGCCTATTTGTTTATTTTGGGAAATCTAACCGACGAATTTAACCAAAAACTTGAAGATACTGGGGTTGCCTTAAAATCAGACCTTGGCAGGGACATCAAGTTTTCGACCCTTGACCAGGATGCCATCGCAAAACTGTCTATGAAAGACATGCTTTCAGAGTTGGAAAATCAGACAGTTAGCAGAAAACTATCCCGCCATCTAAGCTTCTCCCGCTTTGTTAACTCATAACTGCTGGTTTTGTTTGCGTTTAATGGCTGCCTTAACGCTGACTTGGCCCTATGTTGGGGAAGGTCACAATTACTGTCAGTTTATGCCTCCCCGAACAGCTTAACGTCGTGTTTTGAACATGCGACAGACACTAAAAACCACCATTATCCCACCCCTATCAGGGTAGGGGATCGGGAAGAAGCGCGGCCAGCGTTTCGACAAGCTCCAGAGCTTTTTCAATGCCGCGCGTGGTCAGCCGGTACCGCCCACCTTTTCCGACGCCGGATCGTATCACCAGCAGATCTTTGAGATATGGCGACATGATCCGGTCTAACCGAAATTGGTTGAACCCTGCCGCCTTCAATCCTCTGTTCAGAGCCATCGCGGAAACCTCATTTAATTCTCGAAGTTCTCGATAGCCCAATAACAATAACAGCACCGTATCGGCCGTTCTCAGAGGACCGTCGGGAAGGACTGCACACGAGACATCTTTTGTGTGGTTGTTCCAAGTCAACACTTTTTGAAGAATGGCTGCCGGGGAATTTTTGGGCAGAACGTTCCTGCCGAGTAACAGGGGAGGGGACTGCGATTCCGGTGACGATAAAGTATCCGTTTGGTCCCTTAATTGAGACGCAACCGGCTGTTGCGTCATATCGGCAAGAAGTTTCCTGAATGCCTCGCTTTGCTCATGAATGAAAGCCTGGGGACCTTCAGCCTCAAATTCACAATCATAAACCTTCATGCGCAGCTTCAATATTTCTTCAAGCATTGCTGGGGGGGGGGGGGGGGGGGGGGGGGGGCAAGTTTAACTTTACATTAATTTTCGTAATTATGGCACAAAATTTATTTGCGTCAATATTTTGGCGCTATTTTATGACTGTTTTTTTCTGTGGTTATCCGATATTGTGGCTTATCGGGAAAAATTTGGTGCAACCGGCATCGCAGGATTTTAGCCGGTTCGTATGCCTTTGCTGACACGAATCATCCAGCGACAAGATTGATGGGTGTGAGATTGGAGTTGCCGCGTGTTCAATTTTGGACAACGGGCAAAATCAACTCAGAAATGAGTACTGTCTTTCAAAGGACTACTCGATGAGGCATTGACGCACGGCTACCCTTGAAGGTGCGATGCCTCATGGAAATCCAAGCCGATGAACAGTCGTCTCAAGATGGCCCAAGAAAATTGAGCCATTAAAAGGAAGGCCTTGATAGAGAAAAATGGTGCCGAGGGGCAGAATCGAACTGCCGACACCAGCCTTTTCAGGGCTGTGCTCTGCCAACTGAGCTACCTCGGCACACGATCAGGTTGCTAGGGGAGAGGCGTAATGGTCTCTTTGCTGAAGCAAGAACATCGTCCTGTGTAGCAGGATTGTATGCAGAAAATCAAGGAAATGGTTTTGCTTGATCTTGACCCGGTTTATGACGCCTGGGTATTCTCAATCCGATATAAACCACTCAGGGACTGGAGAACATGAATACCGAAGAGACTCAGGAAAATTTGAACGAGGAACGCCTGGAAGCTGGGCCAGCAGAAGCTGATACTGCTCCGGAAGACCTTGTCGAGGAAGAGATCGTTGACACTCCCACCTATCTTCGCACGCTTTTGGAACGAGCGAGAGCTGCCGTTCCACAATTGAGTCGCTTGCAAACATCAGTCAAAAATGAGGCTCTGGTGGCCATGGCCGAAGGACTGGAAAAAGCCACCGACGCGCTTTTGGAAGAAAATGTGAAAGACCTTGAGGTTTTTGATGCGAGCAATGGTCGAGAGGCCATGGCTGACCGACTTCGACTGACTCCGGAGCGCGTTCGGGAAATGGCAGACGGGCTTCGGCAAATTGCCAGATTGCGGGATCCCGTTGGTCAATCATCAGGGATGCAGGAGCGGCCCAACGGGATGAAGGTCGGACGAGTCCGTGTGCCAATCGGGGTCATCGGCATCATTTACGAGTCTCGTCCGAACGTCACGGCCGATGCCGCGGGCTTGTGTCTCAAATCAGGAAACGTCTGCGTGCTTCGAGGAGGTTCGGAAGCCATTCATTCCAATATCGCCATCACCAGCATCTTATCCGAAGCCGCACAAAAAGCCGGCATTCCCGATGGAGCCGTCTCTCTGGTCGAACGCATTGAACGTGAGGCAGTTCTGGAACTGCTGAAGCAGGACCGATTCGTCGACCTGATTATTCCACGAGGCGGGGAATCCTTGATGAAACTCGTCACCGAGCATTCAACCATCCCGGTGATCAAGCACGATAAAGGGGTCTGCCACACGTATATCGATGCCGATGCCGATCTGTCGATGGCTGAAGCCATTAGTGTGAATGCCAAGGTCCAACGACCTTCCACGTGTAATGCCATGGAGACGTTACTCGTACACCAGGGTATCGCCAGAACGTTTTTGCCGAAGCTGGGCAAGGCCCTGCTCGAGAGCAACGTGGAAATCCGGGGTTGTGAAAAAACCAGGCAATATATTCCCGAGGCTCAAAGTGCAACAGAAGAGGATTATGGCCAGGAATTTCTTGCGCTGACGTTGGCCGTCAAAGTCGTCAAGGATCTGGAGGAGGCCATGACTCACATCCAGATCCATGGGTCCCGGCACACCGAAGTCATTGTGACCAAGGACTACAGCCGGGCGATGAGGTTCCTGCAGGAAGTGGATGCCGGGGCGGTGATGGTCAATGCCTCTTCACGACTCAATGACGGCTACCAATTCGGCTTGGGTGCAGAAATCGGCATCAGCACGACGCGGATTCATGCTCGAGGCCCCATGGGCCTGGAAGATCTGACCTGCTCTAAATATGTCGTGTATGGATCAGGGCAACTTCGAGAGTGAGAGGAGGTACTCTCCCGTATTATCAGAATTTTCAGCACGAGTGCAGCGTTTGAAAAACCAGCCCGCGATTGTTTCATCCCTTCTTCAACATCCCGACGCTCTTGCGCTCCCAGGCAATCAATCTTTGGGGGCAAAAGGCTCGCCGGATGCCGTGACGTATACACAACTTGCCTCAAATCATCTCGTGTTTTATGGCCCACTGGGGAGGCGAGTCCTGATGACCGATCCGGACGGACACCCATTGCATGAATGTGAATGGGAGGAACGGGCCGACGGCAGGGTTCATCTGGTCTCTGCCCGTGTCTACCTGGATTGGGGACAATGGGTAGGCATCAAACCCAGTGGCCTGGCAAACACCATCAACCTGGACCTGACGATCCGTCCCGGCTGGCAAACTCTGACCCGGCAAGATCTCCGCATGATGGCTTCTCAGGCCATGGGCGTTGACGTAAAAGAAGTGGAGTTTTTTTATGCCGATGATGATCTTGTACTCAATCTGACCGGACAGGCCACAATTCGTCAACGGAAAGACGCGCTCTATGTTTTAGAGGATGGCACCTGGGAACGGGCACAGTTTATGTCCTGCATGAGTGCCATGCATTGGGCAAGCATCGATTACTTGCCAGTGGTGGAGTTATTCAAGTCTTTGTTGCCGGGAACAGGCAGCGCCGTGTTTGAATTGATCCGTGGGTTGTATGATGATCAACATCCCCATAACCCGAGCCCCTTACACTATCGAGGTATCCCAACTTACCCTTCGCCAGCGGCCTTTGGGCTGTTCAGCAACTTTTTTACGGCCACGCACCGGGACGGAGAACACCCTTTCACCGTCTTCATGGATTCATCCCGGTCATATGAGGTCGACTGGTTGCCGAATTCTGCCCCCCCCATGCGCTACGTTGATCCGCATCACCGGCTTTGCCTGACGGTTCAACAGGGCAAACTTCTCAAAGTGACGAAAACGGATGACGCCAGCGGCCTCCTCTTTGTGCCTCCGAATCAGCAAGGGTTCGTGCCCTGTGGGAAACAGATGGCCGTGAATTCCGATCACTTGTTTTTATATGACCACAAGACGTTCCATAAGATTGCTCTACAGCCAAGCTGGGCTATCACGCACCAGGTGGAACGTCAGACCGGTTATCAGGCTGTTGTGAACAAGGACAGTTCCTGGGACGGGTTTTTCCCTCATGGTGCTCCCGTGGTGTCGCCACGGGAAGCCTATTCGGCCGTGTTGCTCTATCCGGATGATGAGACGCAGATCGGCGATCTCGCAAGCCAACCCTTCGTGGCTCATTTTTTGAACGACTTCATCGAGCAGGCCCCACACCTTGCTGTCCAAGTCGGGCAATCAGGTCACATCCTCATTCATGGGTTCGATGGGGTTATTGACTCCTTGTTGGCTTTCGACCAAGCCCGCTCAACGACCGTCGTCTATTCACGTGGGGCTTATGCCCAAAAACACGCCCAAGCAGCATGGAACCAATTGGCCAGGGATAACCTGTTGGACTGGCAACAATCTTATCGTTTCCTGAAGGAAGAGGCTTTCCGTTATGGCGCATCCACGTACGACCTTATGTACGTTTGGCTGCCGTTTTCTTCGTATGACGAAGAGGGAACGTTGCAGGACCGGCTGCGTCGGATTAGCGAGGCGCTCCGGCCCAACGCATTGGCGTTTCTTGCCGGGCCGGATTCCCTGGCCTCCATCGTTTCCAGGCTTCCGTTGGAAATCGTGTTCAGCGACCTTGTTTCACGTTTACAGCCTTTCTCCATGCATAAATCAATTCTGTCCAAAGCAAGCCTGAACCCTCGTCTGTTCGTTTGGATCCTTAAAAAACAGTAGTTCTGGTTTCATGCCCCTCCTCCTTCCGCATCTTTACGTTGCAATCACAGACTCATCAGGAGGTCTTGACTAAACGCTCCGGACCTTCTAGGATCTTTTTGCCTTTAATGCTCATCCCGTGAGGTGAGGAAGGAATTCATTCATGATTAGATGTTCGGGCGAGTGTTGCCCTTTATCTGTTTTAACCTTCTTCTCCATCTTACAGTGAGAGGAAGGTTTTTTTTTGCATGCGGCATGTCACAGACGAATCCGAAACACCCCCACGAATCCGTCGTCATGACCAGCCATGAAATGGCGCGTGCCCTGACCAGGATTGCCCATGAAATTTTAGAACGGAACAAGGGATGTCACGATGTCGGTTTGGTGGGTATCCGTACCGGCGGGGTTTATCTGGCCCAACGTTTAAAGCGTCTGATGACACAAATCGAGCAAACGGATGTTTTTCTAGGAGAACTGGATATCACCCTGTATCGGGACGATTTGGCGCTTCGTAAAGATCAACCCATCCTCAAAAAAACGGACATTCCGTTTGATATTTCGGGCCTCAAGATCATCCTGGTCGATGATGTGTTGTTTACAGGACGAACCATTCGTGCTGCCATGGATGGACTCATGGATTTAGGGAGACCGGCCGAGATTCAATTGGCGGTTTTAATCGATCGAGGACACCGACAACTTCCCATCAGGGCCAATTATGTAGGGAAAAATATTCCAACCTCAAAAGACGAAAATGTTCGAGTATTCCTTGAGGAATTAGGAGATGAAGATCTTGTGCTCAGGATTATGAACGTGGAGGGCGCAGCATGAGCTTCAAACGAAAAGATCTCCTTGGTCTTGCCTCATTGTCGGCTGAAGAAATGGCGTTGATTTTAGAGGCAGCGGAACCCTTTAAGGAAGTGAGTGGACGAGAGATCAAAAAAGTACCGGCCCTTCGAGGCAAAACCGTGGTGAATTTATTTTTCGAGCCGAGCACCAGGACCCGAACCTCATTTGAACTGGCTGCGAAACGGCTGAGCGCCGATGTGGTGAATTTTTCACCTTCCTCAAGTAGCGTGGTAAAGGGAGAAACCTTGCTCGATACCGCGAGTAATATCGAGTCCATGCAGGCTGACATTCTTGTGTTGCGTCACTCATCGGCCGGTGCCGCTGAGACCCTGGCGAAGAATAGCCGGTTGTCCGTCATTAATGCCGGCGACGGCTGGCACGAACATCCGACGCAAGCCCTTTCGGATTTATTGACGATTCAAGAAAAGAAAGGACAGGTTCGCGGCTTGCACGTGGCGATTGTTGGGGACCTTGCTCACAGCCGGGTCGCACGATCGAATATTTACGCGTTGACAAAAATGGGTGCTGACGTGCGCGTAGTTGGACCATCCACGATGATTCCCCCGTTTCTCCAGCGACTCGGGGTCCGGGTCTATCACGATTTTGACAAAGCGATTGCTGGAGTTGATGTCATCATCATGTTACGACTCCAACTCGAACGCCAAGGCCGCTCACTGTTTCCTTCTATCAGGGAGTATGCCCGGTTGTACGGCCTGACCATGGAACGCGTCCAACAAGCGGCCCAAGACGTGCTTGTCATGCATCCGGGTCCGGTGAATCGAGGCATTGAAATTGCCCATGATGTTGTTGACAGTCGTTATGCCGTGATTTTGGATCAAGTTTCAAACGGCGTGGCCGTACGAATGGGACTCATGTATCTGTTGTCGCAACGAAAATAATCGCGATTTTCATCGGGAGACGTTGTGGGACGAATCGTATGAAGCTCCTAATCACCGAAGGGCAGGTTATCGATCCAGGTCGATGGAGCGGCGTGGCCGACGTGTTGATCATGGATGGGAAAATCAGCGCCATAAAGCCAAAGCTGCAACAAAAATTAGAAGCACGGGAGCTGACGACGATTGACGCGAAAGGGCTGCTCGTGTGTCCCGGGTTCGTGGATTTGCACGTTCATTTTCGAGAACCGGGATTCGAATATAAGGAAACGATTGCCACGGGAAGTGCTGCGGCCGTGGCCGGTGGTTTTACCTCGGTGTGTTGCATGCCCAATACCATGCCCGTTAACGATTCCCGGTCAGTGACGGAATTTATTCTTGCGCAAGCCGCGAATGCCCGGAAAGCGCGGGTTTTCCCCATCGGTGCCATTACCAAGGGATCGAATGGGGAGGAACTTGCTGAAATCGGGGAATTATTCGATGCCGGCTGCGTGGCCGTTTCCGATGACGGGTTGCCGGTTATGAACAGTCTGGTCATGCGTCGAGCGATGGAATATGCCTCGACTTTTGGGCTTCCGGTTGTCGATCACTGCGAAGATTCGTTTCTCTCATGCGGCGGCAGTATGCATGAAGGCGCGATGTCTACCGAACTCGGCATTCCCGGGATCCCAAAAGCTGCCGAAGAAGTCATGGTTGCCCGGAATATTTCCCTGGCCGAGTTAACCGGAGCTCGGTTGCATTTGCCTCACGTCAGTACGTTGGGCTCAGTCCGGATGGTGAGAGAAGCGAAGGCTCGCGGGGTTCCCGTCACAGCCGAAGCCTGTCCGCATCATTTTTCCTTAACAGATGAAGCCGTTCGATCCTTTGACGCCAATGCTAAAATGAATCCCCCGTTACGAACCGACGAGGACGTGCAGGCCATTAAAGAAGGGTTGCGCGATCATACCATCGATGTCGTGGCCACGGATCATGCACCCCATGCCGTTCAGGAGAAACAATTGGAATTTGACGCCGCTCCGTTTGGTATCATCGGTTTGGAAACAGCTTTCCCGCTCACGCTGAAGCTTGTTGAGGAAGGGATCCTGACACTGGAGCAGGCCATTGCCAAGCTTACGCGGGAACCGGCCCGTGTATTTGGTCTTCCGTATGGAACCCTTGCGCCGGGAGTCGCGGCCGACGTGACCTTGATCGACCCGACTGCCACATGGATTGTGGCCCCTGTCCGGTTTCATTCACTCAGCCGTAATACCCCGTTTGCCGGTTGGACGATGAAAGGGAGGGTGGTCAAAACGTTGGTGGCCGGTCACGTGGTGTACGATCGGGAACCCATGGTCCGGGAAAAATGATGGGCAGGACATGACAAGCCTGCTTCGTTCGGGACGTCTTGTCCAGCAGGAGAAGTGAATGGCTCGACGCACTTCAGGATGGCAACTGTCCTGTTCCCTGCTGGAATTGCTCGGCCTCATGATTTGGATCGGAGGTCTTGCCGTTCTCCTGACGACGGTGATCCCTGCGGTGTTCAATACCCTCGGCATGGAAACGGGGGGCCGGTTTTTACGCCGTGTCTTTGACGGGTATAATACACTGACGAGTGGCATCGTCGTTCTATTGGTCGGGACGGTCCTCTTTCGATATTGGAAACATCGGCAGGCACCGCATGAGAGTCTGTCGGTGAGCCGATCCGAAGTCGGCTTAGTGGGATCTCTCGCGTTCGTCACGTTTTTGGTGGTCGTGGTATTGGGGCCAAAAACCGTTGCCTTACAAGAGGCAGCCTTTTCAGCCGATTCGCAGGAAGCGAAACAAACGGCACTGGAGGCTTTTTTTCGCATTCACATGATTGTACGGGCACTTCATCTGATCAATGCCGGACTTGCCGTCAGTTTACTCACGGTTAAATTCCGGCACTGGATTCGAAAGAGAGGCGCGTTTGGTTTTGAATGAGGGGCGACTTTTCTTGTGTTCTGCGCATGAGATGAACCGCAAGACCCCAAATGTGTCATTCCTGTATGTGTTCAGTCATTCCCGACAGTTTTCATCGGGAATCCGGGATCGCTGTCTTTGCATTTGTAGCAGCCGTATCTTATATGGCTTGGAGAGGCCGCTCGCAAAGCCGCGCCATACGCCTGCCCTCGACATCTGTCATCGAGGGATCGCACTGCGACAAAAGAAGGCGAGGAACGCCTCTTTCATTTTGTCAACGAATGAGTGAACATTGACAATTCCCCAAAATGGGGAATCCAGTGTTGTGGTAAGGAAACAGCACAATGAATCCCCGATTAACAATATCGGGGATGACAGGAACGGACACAGAGAGGACAGAAAGATGTCTGACGGATGACGAAAAAAGCGATTCTTGCATTGGCTGATGGGACCGTCTTTGAAGGACGGGCTTTGGGATATGAGGGCGAAGCATCCGGTGAGGTGGTGTTCAATACCGCGATGACCGGGTATCAGGAAATCCTCACGGATCCGTCCTATAAAGGACAGATGGTCCTGATGACCTGCCCCCATATCGGCAACTATGGCATTTCGCCGGAGGACAGTGAATCACGACGCACGTGGGTCGAAGGATTTATCGTGAATGACGCTTCCCGGCGTCCTAGCAATTGGCGCTCGAAACTTTCGTTGCATGAGCATTTGGCACACCATCGGATCGTGGGCATTGAAGGAATCGACACCAGGTATCTCACCCGCCATCTGCGCACGCATGGTTCCCAGGCCGGCGTCATCTCCCACGTTGATGGCAACCCGGATAGTCTGGTTGCGAAAGCCATGACATCGCCTTCCATTTCCGGACGAGATCTGGTCGGGACCGTGACCTGTGATTCTGCGTATGAATGGAAAGAAGGCACCGGGTCCTGGCCGCAACGGTTCAAGGCAAACGGGCAACCGTATCCGGTTCCGACACAACGATTCCGGGTGGTGGTCTACGACTTTGGGGTGAAACAGACTATTTTACGCCGGTTAGTGGATGAAGGGTGCGCGGTCACCGTGGTTCCCGCATCCACCACGGCCGAGACGATTCGGACGATGAGTCCTGACGGCGTTCTTTTGTCGAATGGCCCCGGGGATCCTGAGGGCGCATCGTATGCGGTTTCTCATATTCAAGATCTGATCGGGTGGCGGCCGATTATGGGAATCTGCCTGGGCCACCAGATATTGGGGCTGGCCCTGGGACTCTCCTCGTATAAATTGAAATTCGGTCATCATGGGGCCAACCATCCGGTGCTGGATCTGCGCTCCCGAAAAGTGGAGATCACCTCACAAAACCATAACTTTGCTGTTCGTTTGCCTTCAGTCGAACAGGCCAATGGGCTGTTGGAAACACCCTGGGGGCAATTCGAACCGACGCACGTGAGTCTCAACGATGCGTGTTTGGAGGGACTGGCCGGAAAAACAGTGCCGGTCCTCTCGGTCCAATATCATCCGGAAGCTTCTCCCGGTCCCCATGATTCCGCTTATTTGTTCAGTCAATTTCGAGTCATGATGGAACAAGCTTATGCCTAGATTTCTGCTTTTGAGTCTCGCGCTGATGACTGCGACGGGTTGCATGACCTCGTCCTTCTTCCCCAAAACGAGTCCATTACAAGAAATCGTCCTTTCAGGCGAGGGGCAGGATAAAGTTTTGCTAGTCGAAATTTCCGGGATTCTGACCTCGGCCAAACCCAGCGGCATACTAGATCGGTTCTTTGATCGGCTCAGCCTGCCCGCACGATTCAAGGAAGAACTCACCAAAGCTGCTGATGACGAGGACGTCAAGGCGATCGTGTTACGCATCAATACGCCTGGAGGAACGGTCACGGCTTCGGATATTTTATATCATGAATTACAGGGATTGAAAAAAACCCGGAAAATCCCAGTCATTGCATCCATTATGGATCTGGGCACTTCGGGTGGCTATTACGTGGCGATGGCCGCCGATCGAGTCGTGGCGCATCCCTCGTCGGTGACGGGCAGCCTCGGAGTTATTATGCTGACGCTCAATGCGTCGGGACTGATGGAAAAAATAGGCGTCCAGGCTGATGCGGTCACCTCAGGGCGTCATAAAGACATGGGTTCGCCGTTCCGTAGCATGACCGAGCAGGACCGCGCCATTTTTCAAAGCGTGATCGATTCCTTTTATGCCCGATTCCTTCGTGTCATTGAACAGGGGAGACCGAACCTGACCCCTGAAACCATTCATCAATTGGCCGATGGTCGAATTTATTCGGCGACTCAGGCTATGGACCATGGCTTGATCGATGCAATGGGCTATTTGGATGACGCCCTTGAACTCGCTAAAAAAGAAGCGGGAATCGATAAGGCTCGAGTCGTCATGTACCAGCGTGCAGGCGGGTATCATCCGAACATGTACGCTCAGGGCCCCGGGGGACAGGGGCGGACCGCTGGGATTTTCCCGAAACTTGATCCGGTTTCACTGGTGTTAGCGGGCGGCACACCGGCCTTTATGTATCTTTGGCTTCCATAATGATTGCTAGGCAGAACAATGGAGCAGATCAAATGACTCGCAATGCTATGGGCGTCTTTGTGTCCACATCCGTGCGCCGAACATTTATGATCCTCTGCGGGTGCCTGCTGTTGGCTGGCTGTGTCAAGGCCCCGGGAACCGTCCGTGACCAAGTCATCTTTCTTTCAGAGGAAGAAGAAATCGCATTGGGAATCAGCGCTTTTCGTGACGTGCTGCGACAAGCCCGGCTCAGTGTCAATCCCAAAATCAACGAAATGGTGAACCGTGTTGGGCGGCGTATCGCTGCCGCAGCGAATAAAGCGGAATATCGTTGGGAATTTGCTGTCATTCAAGACGATACAATGGCGAACGCCTTTGCGCTTCCTGGAGGAAAGGTCGCTATTTATACGGGCATCTTGAAACACACGAAAACCGAAGCCGGACTGGCCACGGTCATGGCCCATGAAGTTGCGCATGCTCTTCAGCGCCATGGTGCAGAACGTATGAGTCGCGGCATTCTCGACCAAATTGCCCAAATCGGCATGATTGCCGGAGCCGCCAGTGGCGCCGTGGACCCTCGGCTCGCCATGGGCGCGATGAGTGCGTATGGTGTGGGTGTGACGCTTCCGCATACCCGGAAGCAAGAATCAGAAGCCGATTCCATCGGCCTGAAACTGATGGCGAAAGCCGGCTATGATCCGCGGGAAGCCATCAGTTTTTGGGAACGGATGAGTGGATGCCCGAAACAAATGATTGGCAGGTATTGCTTCCGGTCAAATGCGGCCATTCCTGAATTTCTTTCGACTCACCCTTCTGACGTCACCCGGATTCGACAAATAGAAACGTGGCTTCCCAGTGCCATGCGGCATTATCGACCTGAGAATGCCGGCACCGACTCCGGCACCGGCATCGACAGCGACGCATCTGAATCCCCAGTGCCGGCCCAAGTCCCAACTGCGGTGAACTGACAGCCCATGCCGAAGCGGAACGACTTACGGCGTATCTTACTCATTGGCTCAGGGCCGATTGTGATCGGCCAGGCCTGTGAGTTTGATTATTCCGGCACCCAGGCCTGCAAGACCCTTAAGCAGGAAGGGTATGAAGTCGTGCTCATCAACAGCAATCCCGCCACGATCATGACCGATCCCGAGATGGCTGATCGAACGTACATCGAACCCATTACCGTTGAGGTGGTGGAACGTATTCTCGAAGAGGAACGGCCTGATGCCTTGCTCCCTACGATGGGTGGCCAAACAGCGCTGAACGTCACCATCAGTCTTCAGGAACGAGGGACTCTTGCAAAGTACAATGTGCAGATCATCGGAGCCAATTATGAAGCCATCAACAAGGCCGAAGATCGTGAGGCCTTTAAACGGGCCATGAAAAGCATCGGCCTCGCCACGCCGCTGAGCCGCTTGATTCGAGACCGCGAAGGTGCCATGAGTTTTCTGGAAATCATCGGATTTCCGGCCATTGTCCGTCCCTCTTTCACGTTGGGAGGGACTGGGGGAAACATTGCCTATAATCGTGAAGAGTTTGAACGGTACGTTGATTGGGCGTTGCTCACCAGTCCGGTCGGGGAGGTGTTGATCGAACGTTCGTTGATCGGGTGGAAGGAATACGAACTCGAGGTGATGCGAGATCTGAACGATAACGTCGTCATCGTGTGTCCCATAGAAAACCTTGACGCCATGGGCGTTCACACCGGTGACAGCATCACGGTGGCTCCGGCCATGACCCTGACAGATAAAGAATATCAACGCATGCGGGACGCGGCGATTCGCATTATCCAGGAGATCGGCGTAGAGACCGGAGGCTCGAATATTCAGTTTGCTATCAATCCTCGCAACGGGGAGATGATCGTGATTGAAATGAACCCACGCGTGTCACGGAGCTCGGCCCTGGCCTCCAAGGCGACCGGCTTTCCGATTGCGAAAATTGCGGCGAAATTGGCAGTCGGGTATACGTTGGATGAAATTTCCAATGACATTACCAAGGTAACCCAGGCGTCCTTTGAGCCCACGATCGACTACGTCGTCGTCAAAATTCCACGATTCGCCTTCGAAAAATTCCACGGTTCTGATCCCACGCTCACGACCCAAATGAAATCCGTGGGTGAAGCGATGGCATTGGGAAGAACGTTTAAAGAAGCATTTCAAAAAGCCTTACGGTCCCTGGAAACAGACCGTTGCGGGTTGATCTCCCTCCATGCCTTGGACCATTACCTGCCGGGAGATGAGTGTAGCCCATCCGTTTCAGAGCACATTCGTACGGCCATTGGTTTGGCCCATCCGGATCGTCCCTGGCATATCGCGGATGGCCTGCGAACCGGCATCTCCAAGGATGAAATCTTTGTGGCCACTCACATCGATCCCTGGTTTTTGGATCAGATCGAGGAACTCGTATTGTTTGAACAAAAACTGCTGGGTCAAGCCCGTCTCCGTGCCCGGAAGACAACCGGTGAGACTGCCACAATATTGGGCGCGATATTCGACGGTCAGGATGGGCTTGAATTGCTCAAGGAGGCAAAGCGTCTGGGATTTTCGGATCAACGCTTGGCCCAATTACTCGACACCACGGCCGCAGACGTGAGGGCCTTTCGAAACGCCTATCTCCCGCGCGTCACGTACTCACGGGTCGATACCTGCGCCGCCGAATTCGAGGCCTTGACCCCTTATCTGTATTCCACGTACGGCCATGAGTGTGAGGCGCGCCCGACAAACCGGGAAAAAGTCGTTATTTTGGGTGGTGGACCGAATCGGATCGGGCAGGGGATCGAATTCGATTATTGTTGCGTCCATGCCACCTTGGCCTTACGGGAATTGGGCATTGAAACCATCATGGTCAATTGTAATCCTGAAACGGTGAGCACGGATTATGACACGTCAGATCGACTCTATTTTGAACCGCTGGTCGAGGAAGACGTGCTGAACGTCATGGAAGTGGAACGACCCATGGGTGTCGTCGTGCAATTCGGTGGGCAGACACCGCTCAAATTGGCGCTTCCACTGGCCCGGGCAGGGATTCCGATTTTGGGTACGGATCCCGACGAGATTGACCGGGCCGAAGATCGTGAACGGTTTAGTGCATTAATCACGGCTTTGGGTCTCCGGCAACCGCGAAACGGCGTGGCGCGCTCCGGCGAGGAAGCGTTCAGCGTGGCCTCGCTCATCGGGTACCCCGTCATCGTCCGCCCATCGTACGTCCTGGGCGGGCGGGCCATGCAGATCGTCTATGACGAACGTTCACTTCAGTCGTACGTCAAAAACATGGTCATGAGCGCGGACCAATATCCGCTTTTAATCGACCAGTATCTGACCGATGCCATTGAGGTTGACGTGGATGCGGTTTCCGACGGAATCGACGTGGTCGTGGCCGGGATCATGGAACACGTGGAAGAAGCCGGCATTCATTCAGGGGATTCCGCCTGCTCCCTCCCTCCGCATTCGTTGTCTCCAAAATTGATCGACCGGATTCGCATCCAAACCGTGGCCCTGGCGCGCAAACTGCACGTGGTCGGCCTCATGAACGTACAATTTGCCGTTCAGGGGAACGAGGTGTTTGTCCTGGAAGTCAACCCCAGGGCTTCACGTACGATCCCATTCGTGAGCAAGACCATTGGAGTCCCATTGGCCAAACTCGCCATGAAGGCCATGGTCGGGCATTCCCTCAGGGACTTGAATTTTACCGAAGTGCCGGCACTGCGCCACATGGCAGTCAAGGAATCGGTGTTTCCCTTTACGAAGCTGGGGAACGTCGACGTCCTGCTCGGTCCTGAAATGCGTTCAACCGGGGAAGTGATGGGGATCGATCAGGATTTCGGATGGGCGTTTGCAAAATCTCAGGCGGCGGCAGGCTTGAGCCTGCCTCATGCGGGCACTGTCATCCTGAGCGTGAAAGCTGGAGACAAACCCGGGACGGTCAACGTGGCCCAACGCTTGCAGGCGTTGGGGTTTCAACTGCAAGCCACACGAGGAACGGCCGCGTATTTGCTCAAACACGGTCTCGACATGAAACCCATTAATAAAGTGAAGGAAGGCCGTCCTCACATCGTGGACCACATTAAAAACCGTCAGGCTCAATTGGTTGTCAATACTGTGGGCACCACTTCCTCACAGGACGATTCGCTGCCTATTCGACGGGAGGCCCTGCAACAGAACATCCCCTATTTCACAACGATTCAAGGCATTCAGGCGGCGGTGACCGCCATTGAAGCTATGAGGAAAACGTCACTCACGATCAAACCATTGCAAGACTATCATCCGACCTGACAAGAAGCACGTCTTGCATGGAACCGCCAAATTTGTCGCTGCACCATGACTGCTTGGCGGACGCGACTTGTGGAACCCGGACCAGTGTCCCGTAAGCGGTTCGGGTTGAGCTGCATGAGTTGAGGTTGCCACAATCATGCCAGTTGGCCTAAATATGGAATTTCGTTTGGAGGAATCATGGCTGTTCCAATGACAAAAAAAGGCTACGAAGCCCTCAAGGCCGAATTGGATCGGTTGCGGAAGGTGGATCGCCCGCAAAACATTCAAGACATCGCCGAAGCGCGGGAACACGGGGATTTGCGGGAAAATGCCGAATTCAAAGCGGCAAAGGAGCGCCAGCAATATATCGAGACACGGATGAGCGAACTCGAACAGAAATTAGGCGATGCCCAGATCATCGAGTCGGGCACCGGACCCAGCGAAACCGTGGTCTTCGGCACCACCGTCCGCCTCTTGGACGTCGAGTCGGAAGCAGAGAAAACGTACACCCTCGTCGGCCAGGAAGAAGCCGACATCAAAAACGGCTCGATTTCCGTGCAATCTCCTATTGGACGCGCGTTGATCGGTCATCGCGTCGGGGACGTCGTGCAAGTGAACCGGCCGGCCGGAATGATCGAGTACGAAATTCAAGACATCTTTTTCCCGGAGTAACTCCATGCCTTCAGCCATCTCCGTCGTGACGTTACTAACTGACTTCGGCGCACGGGACCATTTTGTCGCCAGCATGAAAGGGGTGATCCTGGGCATCAACAACCAAGCCCGCATCATCGACGTTTCGCACAACGTGGAACCGTATTCCGTTGAAGAGGCCGCGTTTCTTCTGAATTCCTGTTACCACTATTTCCCCGATGGAACCGTGCACGTCGTGGTCGTCGACCCGGGAGTCGGGTCGGCACGTCGGGGATTACTCGTGACGACTTCGCGGTATTTCTTTGTTGCACCGGACAACGGCGTGTTGACCTATATTTTTGAGAACGAACTTTCGGTGGAGGTTCGGCAAATCGAAAATCGCCAATTTCGCCTGGACTCCGAAGGGGCGACGTTTGAAGGCCGGGATGTCTTCGCGCCATCCGCAGGCTGGCTCACGCGAGGACAAACGCCAGGAGCCTATGGCCGCCTGGTAGCCGATTACGAAAAATTGAAGATCCGGAAGCCCGAGGTACGGAAGGGGACCCTCCACGGTCGCGTGGCCCACGTCGACCGGTTCGGCAACATCATTACCGACGTGACTCCCGCCGACATTCAGGCACTTCGAACCATCACCAAACGCCAAAACATTTCTTTTGCAATCGGCGGCGTCACCATCGACACGCTCAAAACGCATTATGAACAAGGTTCTCCGGAAAAGCCGGATGCTTTGATCAACAGCAACGGCTATCTCGAAGTGTTTATGAAGGAAGGCAGCGCAGCGGAAAAACTGGGGGTCAAAACCGGAATGCCTCTGGAAATACACTAAGCATCTTTCAAGACGAGGCACAGGAAGCTTGCAGCCGGTTAATCACCACCGTGAAACACGTCACGGTCGTACTCGTCCTGCATTGATTCAACGCGGTCGCCTAACCCACGTTGAAAAGACCGTCGAATCGCGACAATGCGTTCGTGCACCTCGGTTCCTTGAACTTGAGAGCCGAAGCGGGCAAGGAATTGCTCGGTAAGCTGAACACCTTTAGAAAAATGACGGGCAATCGTTTCTTCCGTAGCCTGCTGCCACGTGATGAAAATGAGAAACTCCTGAAACGCCTGGGCCTGCGGCAGATCTTCGCCAATGGCGATCAGGGTCTCATAGGCGCGTTTGGCCTCCAGGCCCGTTTCAGAAGAAAACGTTTCCTCCGCTTCTTCAATAGCCGGTTGAGTATCGCCCAAGGAATCGTGCGTGTATGCCCGAACCAGGGCTTCTTGTGCTGCGATGGCAGGATCAAAATTCATCGTTGCCGCTTGAGAACGGGAGCATTACGGTAAGGTTCGACACGCCTTTATCAAAATGTTCGACATTTTCCGTAATTCCTGTTCGGTGACTGCCAATGGAGGAACAAGGACGATAATATTACCGATCGGCCGGATGAGGAGTCCTCGACGGCGACATTCTGCAGCAACCCTGTAGCCCATGCGTTCGGACAAGGGAAACGGTTCCCGGGTTTCCTTGTTTTTGACGAGTTCGATGCCTGCCATCATCCCGCATTGCCGGATGTCTCCCACGACTGGCAATGCCGCCAACGGTTTGAGCAGGGTTTGCAGCATCCTGGAATGTTTCCTGACCTGAACGAGAGTTTTTTCTTTTTTGAAAATTTTGAGATTTGCGAGGGCCGCGGCACAGCCAAGCGCGTTACCCGTATAGCTGTGGCCGTGAAAAAATGTTTTCTCGGGTTCTCCGAGAAACGCTTCATAGATGTTTTCTGTGGTCAGGGTCGCGGCAAGGGGCAAATAGCCTCCGGTCAATCCCTTGGCGACACAGAGGAAATCAGGTGTCACGCGTTCATGATTGCAGGCAAACATGGTTCCTGTTCGCCCAAAGCCTGTCGCCACTTCGTCGGCGATAAGCAGCACGTCGTACTTGGCACATAACGCGCGAACCCGTGAGAGATAGCTGGGTGGCTGGGGGATCATGCCCGCAACGGCTTGCACCATAGGCTCGATGACAAGGCCGGCGATGTGCTCATGTCGCCTAGTCAGGAGATCTTCCAGGGGATCGAGACACGCCGTCTGACACGAAGGAAAGCGTAAATGCAAGGGGCATCGATAACAGTAGGGGGCATCGAGGGCGATGGTAGAAAACAGGAGGGACCGAAAGCGTTCATGAAACAGGGTGATGCCACCGACGCTCATGCTACCCATCGTATCCCCGTGATACGCAACATCCAGGCGAACGAACGTCTTCTTCTTTTTTTGCGGTGGACGTTGCTGCTGCCAATATTGCATCGCCATTTTCAAAGCCACTTCTACGGCCGTGGAGCCGTCGTCCGAATAGAACACGCGCGTCAGGCCTTTCGGGGCAATCTTGACGAGTTCCCTGGCCAGTACAATGGAGGGGGGACTGGCTGCGCCCAACAGGGTGCTGTGGGCAATTTTGCCAAGTTGGTTTTGAACGGCTGTATCCAGCGTGCGGTGGCGGTGCCCGTGAAGATTGACCCAGATTGATGAGGAACCATCCAGATATTTGTTGCCGTGTGTATCGTACAGGTATGCACCGTTGCCTTTCTCGATGATCAACGGGTCTTCCTGTGCCCATTCTTGCATTTGCGTAAACGGATGCCAGACATACTGACGATCCCATTTTGAGAGCTTTGATGATGAAGCGAAAGGATGGTGTTTGGGTTTTTTCTTGAGCGGCTTCATTGGTCATTTCCCCATACAGATTTGCCACCTGCATGCCAGGAGATGGCAATGGCCCGGGTTGTCATGACAGATTCGGGCTCTGCTCACCACAATTGGAAAAGGCAAGCTGCCGTGACCGGCAACGAGATTATAGGAATGCATTCTTTCTTTGACAAGACAGGGCAACCTTCATAGAATCAACAAATTATGCTTTTACAATGAACACACTTTCCTCTATCCGCAATTTTTCCATTATCGCCCATATCGACCACGGAAAATCCACCCTCGCTGATCGCTTACTGGAGTTGACGGGAGCGATCACGCCCAGGGAATTTCGTGAGCAGATCCTGGATGATATGGATTTAGAACGTGAACGCGGGATTACCATTAAGGCTCACGCTGTCACGACGTCGTATAAAGCGCATGACGGACACGTCTATCAGTTGAATCTTATCGATACGCCAGGGCACGTGGATTTCACTTATGAAGTCTCTCGCAGTTTGGCTGCTTGTGAAGGCGCCTTGTTGTTAGTTGACGCCACACAGGGCGTGGAAGCGCAAACCATTGCCAACGTCTATCTTGCCATGGCCAACGATCTCGTGATCCTACCCGTCATTAATAAGATCGACCTGCCCAGCGCGGACATCGAAGGGGTAAGGCACCAGATCGAAGAAGTCCTGGGTCTTCCCGTAGACGATGCCCTCTTGGTGAGTGCCAAGCAGGGGATTGGGGTCGATAACGTTTTGAATGCCATGGTCCGGCAGGTCCCGCCACCCATGGGATCCATGAGTGCCTCTTTGAAGGCGCTCATCTTCGATTCTTGGTTCGACAGTTACCAGGGCGCGATCGTGCTGGTGCGTATTTTCGACGGTGTGGTCAAACCGGGCATGAAAATCAAGCTCATGTCGACCCGTCGGGTCTTTGAAGTCTCCGAAGTCGGCATTTTTTCTCCCAAGCGCACGAAAACCTCTGAACTGAAAGCCGGTGCGGTCGGCTACGTCGTGGCCGGGATGAAGGACGTGTCGGATACAAAAATCGGCGACACGCTCACCAATGCCGAGCAACCCACGGCAACGCCCTTACCCGGTTATCGTGAGGTGAAGCCATTGGTCTTTTGCGGGCTCTATACCATGGACAATGCGGATTACGAGGACCTTCGGGATTCGCTCGACAAACTCCGCCTCAATGATTCTTCGTTTGTCTATGAACCGGAGTCCTCACTGGCCCTGGGCTTTGGGTTCCGGTGTGGGTTTCTGGGCCTGCTGCACATGGAGATCATTCGTGAACGTCTGCATCGTGAATATGGATTGAGCCTCATCAGCACAGCTCCCACTGTCATTTATCGTGTCAGGATGCTGAACGGGGAACTGCTGGATATTGAAAATCCTTACAAACTGCCGGAGCCAGAAGCCATTGAAACGATGGAAGAGCCCTTTGTCCGGGCCACGATCATTGCACCGGAACGCTATGCCGGAAACATTCTCTCCTTGTGTCAGGAACGGCGTGGCATCCAGGAAAGCTTACAGTATTTGGATGCGACACGCATCATGCTGGTTTATGCCTTGCCGTTAAATGAAATGGTGCTGGATTTTTACGACAAGTTAAAATCCCGTACCCAGGGTTATGCCTCGTTGGATTACGAATTGATGGAGTACCGGGAATCGGATCTGATGAAACTCGATCTGTTGCTGAACGGCGAAACCATCGATGCGCTGTCTTTTATCACGCATAAGGAGAAAGCCTATCATCGCGGCCGCCAGTTGGTAGAAAAGATGAAGGAGTTGATTCCGAAGCAGATGTTCGAAGTCGCCATTCAAGCCGCGATCGGCAAACGCGTGATTGCGCGAGAAACGGTTTCGGCCATCAAAAAGAACGTTACCGCCAAGTGTTACGGAGGGGATATCACGCGGAAACGCAAATTGTGGGAAAAACAAAAAGAAGGCAAGAAGCGAATGAAACAACTTGGGCGCGTAGAAGTTCCACAGGAAGCCTTTCTGGCGCTCTTGAAGGTAAAGGACGAGTAATGGCTGAGTCTGAGCCGATGCTCCAGTCGGATTCCTCATCCGGTGCTTCCGAGTTCTCTCCTTCCCATGAAGACAGTCATCGGGAGCCGCCCCGCACCAAACCGTTGTGGCGGGAATACCTCGAAGCTATCATCATTGCGTTAGTCCTGGCTTTGACCATTCGTGTGTTTCTCGTTCAGGCTTTTAAGATTCCCTCGGGTTCCATGATTCCCAGTTTGCAGATCGGCGATCATATTCTGGTCAATAAACTCGCGTACGGGTTACAGATTCCCCAGGATTGTGAATTTGAGGCTTCCCTGCTTCCAGTGACGTGCTATTCCTCTTCCATGTTTCTTGAGTTTGAAAAACCCCAGCGGGGAGACATCATTGTGTTTCGCTACCCGGAAGATGAACATAAGGACTTCATCAAACGCATCATTGGCCTACCCGGCGACACCATTCAAATCCGCGAAAAAATCGTCTATGTCAATGGCGAGCCGTCTCGCGATCAAGCATTTACCCAACGCGTGGACCCCGGCATGATCGATGGCCGGATCAATCCACGCGACAATTTTGGACCAGTGACGGTTCCCCCCAACTCCTATTTCGTCATGGGGGACAACCGCGATCAAAGCCTGGACAGCCGTTTTTGGGGATACGTGCAAGAGCATAAAATCAAGGGCCGGGCGTTTCTCGTCTATTGGTCCTGGCACGGTCAGGGGTCAATGATGGAATGGGTTCGATGGAATCGAATCGGAAAAGTGATCGAGTGAGACGCCGGAGACCGCAGGGGACAGGTCCTTCTTCTCCCCAAAGGACTGTCTCCCCGGAGAGCGCGCGCGTTTCTTGGGCACGCGACCTGCGGCGGTTCTCCTCGGGCCACAAATCACTCTATGAGATCAGCCATCAGTTGCGTCAACAGCTTAGCTGTCAAGCCGTATGGGTGACGAGGGGCAAGCAGAGGAGCAGCCTGTGTGAATCAACCGGTGAGAGCTGGCACATCCCGGCCATGGCCGAGCAAATCTCTGACGTCACGAGGGCAGGGGATACCCTGATCGGCACCATGGCCTTGGCCTTGAGTGCAGGGGCCTCCATCCGAGAACGCGCGATTGCAGCCAACCATGCGACAGGGGTGGCCGTCGGCATGATTGGAACGGCGGTCATGACCAGGACGCCACTCAAAGAGGCCCTTTGCCATGCCGGTGGATAATGTCACGATTGTCATTCCGGCCCGCTATGCATCCTCCAGATTTCCAGGCAAACCTTTGGCCCTCCTTGCAGGAAAACCTTTAATCCGTCACGTCTATGAACAAGCCACCCGCGTCCCGAAGGTGGCTCAAGTTCTTGTGGCAACGGATGACGCTCGTATCCACGAAAGTGTGGAAAATTTCGGCGGCTGTTCCATGATGGTGGCCAAACCCTGCCGCACGGGAACCGATCGTGTAGCCGAGGCGATCAAGAAAATTCCCTGTGAGATTGTCGTCAATCTTCAGGCTGATGAAATTCTGCTGTCTCCCGATTTCCTACTGGATTTAATCAATCCGTTTCTTGCCAATGACGCAGAAATGGGCACTCTGTGTCGCCCGGTCACTTGCCGTGAGGAATTTGCAGAATCTTCCGTCGTGAAGGTAGTCATGGACAGGCAAAGAAAAGCCCTCTACTTTTCCCGATCTCCGATTCCGCACGTTCGTGATCATGGCCACGAGACGCCAAGCTTTGCCTCGCATCATTTAGGAGTGTATATTTTTCGTCGAGACACCTTGCATCACTTTGCCGCATTACCAAGTGGGGAATTGGAGGAAGCGGAACAACTCGAACAATTGCGGGCATTGGAACATGGGATTCCCATTCACGTATGGGAGACGAGCCATACCTCACTGCGGATCGATACCCCAAAAGATTTGGAAAGGGCGAATGCTTCATGGGACGAAATCATCCGCTCCTGTTCTTTCACCCCTGAGGCAAAGGTCGGAGTGAAGGGGAAACGGGCCACTGGTGTCAATCATCATGAGAGCACCCAATGAGTAAATTTATTTTCGTCACCGGTGGCGTGGTGTCCTCATTGGGGAAAGGGTTGGCTTCGGCTTCCATCGGGCATCTCCTGGAAAGCCGGGGCTTGCAGATATCCTTTCTTAAGCTCGATCCCTACATCAACGTGGATCCCGGCACCATGAACCCCTACCAGCACGGCGAAGTCTATGTCACGGACGACGGGGCTGAGACCGATCTCGATCTCGGACATTATGAACGGTTCACCAACCTCACCCTCTCGCGAAACAACAACTGTACCACGGGACGGATTTACGACTCGGTCATCAAGAAAGAGCGCCGGGGCGATTATCTGGGGAGCACGGTGCAGGTTGTCCCGCATATTACCGACGAGATCAAACAGACTATTCTCCGCGTGGCGCACGGCACGGATGTGGTGATCGTGGAAATAGGAGGGACGGTCGGAGACATCGAAAGCCTGCCTTTTCTCGAAGCCATCAGGCAGATGCCCTTTGACGTGGGCCGTGAAAACGTTCTGTATATTCATCTCACCCTGGTGCCATTTATCGAAACCGCTGGGGAATTGAAAACGAAACCCACTCAACATTCCGTCAACAAACTCCGTGAAATTGGCATTCAACCCCATATCCTGTTGTGCCGGACAGATCGGTTTCTGGCGCCATCGTTGAAGGAAAAAATTGCGTTGTTCTGCAACGTGGATAAGGAGGCGGTGATTACGGCAAAAAACGTCGATGCCGTCTACGAAGTGCCTATCGTGTTACGCAAAGAAGGACTCGATGAGTTGATTGTTCGCTTCCTGCGGTTGGAATCCGGTCCTCCCAACCTCCGCAATTGGGACGCCATGGTCCAAAAACTCAAACGCCCGACGCATGAAGTGACCATTGGAATGGTCGGGAAATACATGTCATTCAAAGAATCGTATAAGAGTTTGTCTGAGGCACTTGTGCACGGCGGGCTTTCCAATGACGCCGGCGTCAATGTCCGATTGCTCGAATCAGAAGAACTCGAACGAGGCAGCACCGAACAATTCTTAAGCGACGCCGATGGAATTCTGATTCCAGGCGGATTCGGCACACGGGGCATCGAAGGCAAGGTGACGACGATTCGCTATGCCAGGGAAAAGGGGATTCCTTTTCTCGGACTCTGTTTGGGGATGCAGTGTGCGGTCGTGGAATTTGCCCGTCACGTTGCCGGGCTGGAAGGGGCGAACAGTGGTGAATTCGATTCGGTAACGGCCCATACAGTCATCGATCTGCTTCCGGAACAGCGGGCCGTGGAGGAAAAAGGAGGGTCCATGCGACTGGGTAGTTACCTCTGTCGTCTTCAAGACGGTTCCCTGGCTCAACAGATCTATGGCACAATGGAGGTTCGAGAACGCCATCGGCATCGGTACGAATTCAACAATGATTTCCGCGAGATTCTGACGGCAAACGGTTTGGTGTTGAGTGGAACGTCACCCGACGGGCGACTCGTCGAAATCATTGAATTGAAAAACCATCCTTGGTTTTTAGGGACCCAATTTCATCCTGAATACCGATCACGACCGCATGCCCCGCATCCGGTTTTTCAAGCATTCATTCACGCGGCACTCAAACGCAAATTCGGTCGATAGCGGCTCATCACCATCTGCCTTGAACCGAAGCTGGTTCTCAGACGTTCTTTTGGTTTAGCCGAAGGAAAAAGGATAATGGGAAAAAATGTCCTGATGCATGAAGTTCCGTTGGGAGATTTTCCGGGCGGAGGCGTGCATCCTCATTTTCTGATTGCAGGACCCTGCGTGATCGAGAGTGAGCAGATTGTTTTGGACACCGCGTTTCAGTTGGCCGAGGTTGCCCGGTCGGTCGGATTTCCCTATATCTTCAAATCGTCCTACGACAAAGCTAACCGAAGCTCCATTCATGCTTACCGTGGTCCAGGAATTCAGGAAGGTCTGGCCATCCTCCAGAAAGTGAAAGAGCGAGTGCAGGTTCCCGTTCTGACGGATGTCCACAGTGTCGAGGAAGTTCGGCAAGCCGCGCAAGTCGTCGATGTAGTACAGATTCCCGCGTTTCTCTGCAGGCAGACTGATCTGCTGGTTGCTGCAGCACAAACCGGCAAAACGGTCAACGTCAAGAAAGGACAGTTTCTTTCCCCATGGGATATGAGCAACGTCGTCAAAAAACTGGAAGAAAGCGGGACCCGCCAGATCGTACTCACGGAAAGAGGATTCTCGTTCGGCTATAATAATCTGGCGGTCGATATGCGAGCCCTTCCTGTCCTGAAGGGATTAGGGTATCCCGTGGTTTTCGATGTCACACACAGTGTGCAACTTCCTGGAGGAGGCGGAACACACTCATCCGGTCAGCGGGAATTTATTGCGCCTTTAGCGAGAGCCGCAGCAGCAGCGGGCTGTGATGGGTTTTTCATGGAGGTACATCCGAATCCGGACAGTGCCCTTTCAGACGGCCCTACGATGGTTCCGCTCCATAAATTGAAAGTTTTGCTTGAAGAATTAAGGGGAATTTGCCAAGTTTCCGGAAAAGGCTCGAACGTCACGCTCTAACCATGCCTCAAGCCCGCGTTGCTAAAACTCAATCCGAAGCTGTCCGTCGAAATAATGCCGTTGAACGAACGTTCAATTTGCCGAATACGCTGACGTTTATACGAATATTATTGGTGCCGGTTTACATCGGACTCTTTTCGACGCCAACGGTGGAAAGATCCGTTCTCGCGGCGGCAGTCTTTGGCTTAGCAGCCCTGACTGATTTGTTGGACGGATACATTGCCCGACAACGCGCACAAGTCACCAAAGTCGGTCGCCTCATCGACCCCATTGCCGATAAATTTCTGGTGATTTCGGGCTTAGTGTTGCTCGTCCAATTTCAACGAGTCGAAGCCTGGCTAGCGATTGCACTGATTATCCGGGATCTTGCAGTGACTGGAGGACGCGCTATTGCCGCCAGTCGAGGCCTGATTATCGCCGCCGGAAGACTTGGGAAATATAAAGTAGTGCTTCAGGTTACTGCAATAATCACTTTGACATTGGAAGGAGCAGTTTCTCCGTCCATCCTGAACGTACATCTGCTGGGAATCTTGATTCTCTATGTGGCATTGTTCTTTTCCCTGATCTCTGCTGCACAATACCTTTTTGAAGCATGGAATGAATTTTCCCAAAAAGGGTAGTACTCAAAACGGTGTGGCAATTCATGTCTCCTGAAATCCTTGGCCTGTTTTTCTGTCTCGGAGCCTATGGGCTCGGCTCGATTCCTTTCGGATTTGTTTTTCCCTATCTCCTGGGAGCACCGGATCCACGGCAGGCAGGGAGCCGAAACATAGGCTTTACAAATGTTTTGCGCGTATGCGGAAAAAAGGTTGGAATCCTGACATTAGCCGGTGATCTGGGAAAAGGATGGCTGGTGGGGTTGATCGCCGGGTTGGGATATCTCCCGAATCTGTGGGCCTTACTGACCGTGCTTTCGGTCGTGCTGGGTCATCTCTTTCCCATTTTTTTTAAATTTCGTGGAGGGAAAGGGGTTGCCACGGGCCTGGGAGTCATGCTGGGGATTCACTTTCCCATTGGCATCGTTCTGTTGATAATCTGGATCGCCACTGTCGGAATTTGGAGATATTCATCAGGTGGCGCACTCATGGCTTTCATGGCGTTACCAGTCATAAGTTGGTTGATGATTTCTGATGTGGAATTTACGATTTTCAGCCTCCTTTTGAGTGGTCTCGTTATCAGCAAACATAAAGGCAATATCGTTCGGCTGGTTGAGGGGACCGAGCCCAGGATGGGATCATTATCAGACAAATTTATAATTTGACATAATAATTATTATGCGACATTTTTATTTGCTGCATCCACGACAACTTTAATCGTGGATGCAGCATCTTGTCGTTTTGCCACGGGCTACTAGGGAACATGTACAGTCCCTATTTTCGTGCTCCAAACGCCCCCACGAGATTATCCACACCAAACATGCCTGAAACGCCAGTCGGCTGATCGACAGCCTCCACCCCGACAAACGCTCCTTTCCAATGTCCTGTTATCTTGTCATCTCCCTCTCCAATTGAGGCCATCCCATCAAACACACTTTGAATAGCAGTTTTCTCTAAGGAACCGCTGATTCATTGTGATAGCGGGATGCAGGGCAAGGCGTCTCGCAGCGAAACCCGAGACCTATCAAGTGGAGAGTCAAGTGGTGAGCGAGGACACAACGCCGCCATGCACTCGATCGTGCCATAAATCAGCGGTTCCTTAATGACCAAGACTCTGAAAGTCGCTCACAGTGCCCCAGTTGACAGGTTGGCTTTTATGAGCATACCTTCGGTTGGTTGTTGCTTTACGAAGAACGAGTGTTCCGCCCAGCCATGCCATTGCTTCGAGTTTTTTTATCTTGCCTTTTGCTTCTTGTCGGTACGAGCCTTTTGGGCTTTCTTTGCGCACCAGTTTTTGCCGCTCCTATAGAATCCAAGGGGCTTCAGATCCTGGATGAAATTCAGGAGGCGATTTCGCATCTGGCTGAAGAGGTTACGCCAACGGTGGTAGGTGTGTCTGCAATCCGCCAGCTTTCACAACCCGGGAAACTGCCACGGCAGGGTCGTTTTAAGGTGCCGGGATCGGGATCGGGCGTGGTGATCCATGAGGATGGATATATCGTGACCAATCACCACGTCATCAGTAACAGCGTGGAGGCTGAAGTCCTTTTTTCCGATCAATCGACGCTTATTGCAAAGATCGTGGCGCGAGATCCCGATACGGATCTGGCGCTTTTGAAAGTCGAGACGGACCGTAAATTGCCGAGCGCGACGTTTGGGGATTCCGGCACGGTAAAGGTCGGACAATGGGTCCTGGCCGTGGGTAATCCCTTCGGGTTGGACCGGACCGTTACCTTGGGGGTCGTGAGTGGAATCGGCCGGGAAAATATGAACCTGTCCCGGTATGAAAACTTCATTCAAACCGATGCGTCGATCAATCCGGGAAATTCCGGTGGTCCGCTTTTTAATTTGCGAGGCGAGGTCGTCGGGATCAATACGGCCATTATCAATTTTGCGCAAGGAATTGGTTTTGCGATTCCTTCCAACATGGCGAGCCGTATTATCGAGCAACTCAAAACCGGTGGCAAAGTCGTTCGGGGATGGCTTGGGGTTGGGATTCAACCGTTGACGCCCCAACTTGCTGAGAGATTTGGGGTTCCGGACGGCAAAGGCGTTCTGATCAATGAAGTCTTTGTCGGTAACCCGGCAGATCAGGCCGGCATTCAAGCCGGGGACATTATTACGCAAATCGGCACTGAACGCCTGGAGTCTCCAAACCAGTTATCCCGGGTGGTCGCGAGTTTTTCTCCTGGTGAAACCGTGATGACTCACGTCATCCGGGATGGGACGTTACTCCAACTCCACGTTTCGTTGGGAGTGAAAAAGGAGAAGCCCGTTGTGGTTGCATCGCCTCCGACCGCGGCGGAAGTCGATCTAGGCATCGACGTCTCCCCTATCACCGAGGAGTTGGCCAAACAGTTTGCCCTTGAACAGACGACGGGCATTCTGGTGGTTCGAGTTGTTCAGCGCAGTCTCGCGTATGCGGAAGGATTACGAAAAGGCGACGTGATCCAGGAAGTCAATCGGACCGAAGTGCCCACCATGAGAGATTTTCGCAAAGTTCTCGAAGTGGTCCAGCCCGGTGAGACGATCCTTCTCCGGATCCTTCGAGAGTCCAAAGCGTTTTTTGTCGTCTTGAAACCTTAGGGATCGGCTGTTTCCTTCACCCTACCCGCTCCCAACTGTTGAGAGGGTTCTATAGGAAGGGAAGGAAAATACTATCAAGATGAGGCGGCGGACTTTTCGGCCTTGTGCTCCTCGACGACTTTGTTGATGACCTCGCGGGGCGCCTGTTCGTAGCCTGAAAATTCCATGGCATACGACCCTTTCCCTGCGGTAATAGAGGTCAGGACCGGCGCATACTTGAGAATTTCCGCCAACGGGACCATGGCTTTCACGATTTGATTATGCCCCTTGGCATCCATTCCCAGAATACGCCCTCGCCGGCTGTTCAAGTCTCCGATCACGGCGCCCACCATGTCGTCCGGGGCCGTGACTTCCACAACCATAATCGGCTCGAGGAGAATGGGCTGTGCCGATTCCATGGCTTTTTTAAACCCCATCGAGGCCGCTACCTTAAAGGCCATTTCCGACGAGTCGACGGGATGATGAGAACCATCATAGACCGTCACCTGGATGTCCACGACCGGGGAACCGGCGAGAATGCCTTCGTGCATGGCCTCGACCACGCCTTTTTCCACTGCAGGAATGAAGTTCCGGGGAATGACCCCTCCGACGATTTTGTTGAGAAATTCGAATCCGCCGTTGCGTGGTAATGGGTCGAGTTGAAGCCAGCAATCGCCGTATTGCCCGTGGCCGCCTGTTTGTTTTTTGTATTTTCCCTGAGCTTGGGCCATGTTTTGAATGGTCTCGCGATAGGCGACTTTCGGTGTGTGCAGGTTGACGTCCACGCCGCATTTGCGCCGGAGTTTTTCCAGGGTCAATTCGATATGCGTCTGCCCAACGCCACTTAACAACATTTCCTTGGTCTCATCGTTTCGGATAAATTCCAATGACGCGTCTTCTTCGACCAGCTTGTGGAGCCCCAGGCTCACTTTATCGATGTCACCCTTCGATTTCGGTTCGAGCGCAAACGACATGACGGGCCGGCGCAGTTGCACCGCGGGAAAGACAACAGGACTCTTATCCGTACAAATCGTCTCACCTGTTTGAGTTTCCTTGAGTTTCCCCATGGCCACGATCTCGCCGGCACTCGCCTGTTGCGTCTGTGTGCTTTTCTTGCCTTGCAGGTAATACAGATGCCCTCCTTTTTCTTTCACGTTTCTCACGGAATTGAAAAAGGTCGAATCGGCCTCGAGCACTCCCGAGCAGACTTTGAGATACGTGAGCCGACCCATGAAGGGATCGATGGTGGTCTTGAATACAAAACCGGACAAGGGCTCCTCTGCCTTCATAGGCCGCACGACTTCTTGACTCGTTTGGGAATGAGATCCTGTCAATGGGAAAGCTTTCGCTCTCTCCTCGGGAGAAGGCAAGCATTGAATGATGGCATCGTGAAGCACCGTTGTGCCGAGGTTCAGGATTGCCGAACCGCACAACACGGGGAGGCACTGACGCGTTTTCGCACTTAAGACCAGCCCTTGCAGAACTTCTTCTTGCGTCAGATCACCGTCGGTCAGATATTTTTCCACCAACTCATCTTTGGTCTCAGCCACGGTTTCCACCAATTGTTTCCGAAGTTCGGCTATTTTCTCTTTCAGGTCTTCCGGTATGTCCGTTTCCTGCACCTTATGGCTATTGGGTACGGAGAGAATGGTCTTTTGTGTCACAAGGTCTACCACGCCTCTGAGGTTCGCTTCCTCTCCGACCGGATAGGCAATCGGCACGCATCTCATTTCGAGCGCTTCCTGAATTTCCTTCAATACGGAGTCGAAATTTGCCCGTTCTTTATCCAGTTCGTTGATAAACACAAGGCAGGGGAGCTCTCTCGCTTGAATATAATCCCAGACCCGATCCAACTCTGAGCGTATGCCTGACGCGCCTATGACCAGCACCGCGCCATCCGCCACGTGAATCGCATTTTGGGTATCGGCAAAGAAATCCAGTGAACCCGGTGTGTCAAGCAGGTTCAAAAAGGTTCCGTTGTGCTCATACTGAAGAAGGGCCGTACTCATGGAATGATGATGCTGAATCTCTTCCGCTTCGAAATCGGCCACGGTGTTTCCGTTGGTGGTCGCCCCCATCGAGGACGTCACCCCGGCTGAAAATAGCAGGGCTTCGACGAGAGAAGTTTTTCCGGCACCGACATACGACGTCACAACAACGTTTCGAATGGAAAAAGAATGTGTCATGCGCACCCCCCTTGTAAGTTAGGCCATTCTAGGCTTGGCTAAATTGGAGTGTCAATGAATTGTATGGGGCCACCACATTTGGCACTCGGGTTGGTGGTGAATCAGGGATTGTACCGGAGATTGCCGCCCAAGGCTATGGTGGGGCAACACGGTATTGTAGGCTAGCAACCAATCGGCCAGTTTGCGGTTAAAGGCCGCCAAATCGTCGAACAGCAGATCCTCGTGGTAGTCCACGAAGGTCTCTTGCAGGGTGCGATTGAACCGTTCCGCATGAGCGTTCATTTTCGGGGATCGGGGATACGTCCACCAGTGGGTGATGCCGCGTTCATCGAGCCGGTGCTGGAAATGCCCCTGGAACTCCGGGCCGTTATCGGAGAGGAGGACCCGGGGTGGGGCCGGGAGCAACGCACAGAGTGCATCGAGGGCGTGGGTGGCATGGCGGCTGGAGGCGGTGGCGGTGGCCACAGCGAAGGCGAAGCGACTGCAGGGATCGATGAAGGTGAATAGGTAGCGGCGGAGTCCGGCGTGGAGCCGCACAACGGGATCGCCGGCCAAGACCGCCAGGGGCTGGGCGGGGCGGGGCCGGGGCGGGCGGGATTTCCGGCGCCGTGTCCGGGGTTTGGGCCGGCCCCGGGCATCCAGGCGGCTCGGCGTGTGCCGCATCCGGTCCGGGGCGCGGGCGATCAGGCGCCCGATGGTGGAGACCCTGGGGAGGGCTAGCCCGTGCTGCGCACACCACGGCCGCAGTAGGACGTGCAGCTTGGCCTTCCCACGGTTGGGATACGTGGTGCGTAGCCGCCGGATCGCTTGGCTCAGGGCGGGTGGCCACGTGGCCTGCCGCCGCCGGTGGGGGGCCCTAGAGCGGACGGCCAACGCCTGCGGGTCCCCGCCAGCCTGAGTGAGCGCCCGCTGCCAGCGATAAAGCGTCCGGCGGCTGACGCCAAAGGCCTCCCCCGTCGCGGCTGGGCCATGCCGGGCGCAAAAGTGCAGAATCTTGAGTCGGTGATGGGCTTCGTGGGGTATCATGTCCCAACGATGCCCGAATTGCGTTAGTCGATAAAACCCCCTGATGCGATAGCCGACATGGTGGATTTGCATGGCCTCTCCTCCTGTTTTGAGGAGTGCCAAAGGTTTCTGAACTTATACATGAATTGCAGAACGGAGTGCAGGTGGAAATGCTCAGGGATTCGTTGACAGCGTGCGGACCAGGTCACACCATATTGGTCACGTTGAGCCCCGGACGCGTATCCTGAACGGAGTGCAGGAACAATCTCTCCCTCAATCACCGAACACGGGGAAATGCAGGTCTTTTGCTATGCTCAAGATGAGCGATTCGTGCTATTTTCATGATCATGACCAATCCGGATGCTTTCGTCGCAACGAACAAACGTCATAATAGGCTCTCTGCACTGACGGACTTCTGATGACCAATACCGGGAATCTGATGCCTCGTCTGATGGCAACGATTTGTTTGGGGCTATTCGTCAGCGCTGTGGCCTTGAGCGTTCTTGAACCGAAGCAGGTATTGACTTCGGATCTGCATCGAGCGATTTGGTATGGGTTTCAATTCGGGCTCCCCTTGCTCGCCGGCGGAGTCTGTCTGATCGGAACGCGCTGGGCTGCCATGGTTGGGGTGATGTACGGAACAATCGGTCTGGCCTTGGACATTGCCACGTTCGTACAGAGCATGACCTCCGGAATGGAGTCCCTGCACTTTGTCGTTCTGATCCTGTTGACCGCTCTGTTTAATTTTCTGCTCATTGCGATCGGCGGGCGCCAGGCTTTAACCGTCTAAGGAGCCTCAGATTTCGTGTGATAGCGGGATGCAGGGCCAGGCGTCCCGGAGCGAAACCCGAAGCGTATCATAGAGAGAGGTGAGGGGTGAGCGAGGAAACCACGCCGCCATACGCCCGATCGTACACGAAATCAGAGGTTCCCTAACGCTCTACACGATCCCCTCGATGATGACCCCATCCCAATCGCCGGTGCCCTTTTGTAACTGGAGACACCGCGTTTTTTTGAATCCGCAGGTCTTGAGCCACTGCCGGACGTCTTGAGCGCTATAGGTATTACCCGTCGGGGTGAATAAGAGCATCGTCACCGCGAACAGGTTGGTATCGAGGGCATCGTATCCCGGTTTGTTCATGAGAAAAGTATCTTGAATCAAAATGCGTCCGCCGGGGTTGAGTGAGCGTTTGAGGGTTCGGAACAGGGTTTTGTTTTCAGACGGTGAAAAAATATGAAGCACATTCGAGACCCACATCACGTCGAATTTTCCAGGGACCGCATTGTCGAAAAGATCGCCCGAGTAATAGGACAGCCGCTTGCCGTGTCGTAAGGGGTTCGCGATTTCCCGGGCCACTTCAAGTGCCGGGGCACGATCCCAAATGCCCGCCTGTAATAAGGGATTTTTCTTCAAGAATTCCAACGCATACGTGCCGGGTCCTCCCCCAACGTCCAACAGCGTCTTGGCCTTGCTCAGATCGAGTTGTGCCGCCACTTGTTTGGCCGGTTTTTCAGAACGTTGATGCATGGCCCAAGTGAATGATCGCCGATAGTCCGGATCCTCCGGACCGTCGTTTTCGATCGGTTTGCCCGTTCGGACGGAATCGGTAAGATGTGCCCAATTCTCCCATTGACGCTGGATCAGATCCAAATAAGCTCCCTGGTAAGCTGGGCTGATCCGGTTCAGATACGTACGCCCGACTTTCTCTACGCCATAGGCCGTTCCCCGTCGTTTGAGCAACCCCGCAGTTTCCAGGTTACGCAGGATTATGTCGATTCCCCGTTCACTGGCTTGTACTTTCCTGGCCAGGGCTTTAGGCGTCCAGAATCGTTGTCCCATATGGGTAAAGAGGTCGAGATCCAAGGCCGTAGCGCACACGCGGGCTAAGCGAAAGCTAGAGACCACGTCACGAAAGTCATCCATTGTCCGAACCGGAAGTGGCGCATCCATAAGTATCCTTTTGAAGTTAGGATGAGAAAGATTTCAGGTGACGGCGAATTGCCGCCGGTATCGCGTGATCAATTGTTCAAGTTCAGGCAGGTTGTCAAAATCAACGGAACGTTCAAAAAAGATCGCGACGTATTCGTCATTCATTTCAACGCGTTCACCGAAGCCGTCCTTGATAAGACGATCACGATATTTCGACACGACCTGCTGAATGTAGAACTTGGCCTGTTTGGCCAATTCGTCACTTCCCAGGTCTTCGGCCGTGCCGTCCGACAGCAGGCTCTGCATATCCTCCAGGACATATCCCGCCTGACAGACCAACAACCCGGCCGGTGTGATTTCGAGTTGCCAGTCCTGATCGTCCAATTCGAGGGTCAGAGCCCCTCCTGGTTCATATTGAATAAACCCCGAGTGGACCTGCTTCAGGTGATCCTGGACGCGTTGCCAGCCCGAGTGGACTCTGTCGGTCATGAAGCGCCCTCCCCTGCCATCGATTCTTCGCGTTTATGCACGAGGCAAAGCGCTTCGAGGCGTCTGGTGTTTTCTTCCAGCTTGGGCAATTCGTATTTTCGGTCCACGCGAACCACGTGCCGAAGGAATTGGGCTTCTTTCTCCTGACAGCCCTTTGCCCGATGACAATCGGCCATCACGTACCAAGCTCCACCCATGCGCAGTTCGTCACCTAGCCGTTCGGCAATGGCCAAACTCGTTTGAGCACAGGCCATGGCATCATCATAACGCTTCCACGCCAGATACATGCGCGCCATCATCTTGAACACGTCGGACTGACCGGCCTGATTGTCCACCCGCTTCATCAAGGCAATGGATTCCGAATAATAGTTCATGGCTTGCTCGAAGTGTCGGGTTTCCTTTGCAACCAGACCCAAATCGGAGAGCAGGACCGCCTTGGCTGCGTCGTCTGCAAACGTCTCCATTCTATCCAGGGCTTCGAGATAGTAGGCGCGGCCTCGTTCCCATTCGCCGGCATCGACGTACAAGTTGCCGAGGTTGGTAAGCGTGCACTGATCCCGCGGTTATCCCCAAACGTCTTCTGTAATTCCAGCATCTCCTGATAATATTCCTGGGCCCGTTGGCGTTTGCCGCTTACGGCGCAGATGTTCCCGAGATTCCCTAACGTCACCGCCAAAGCCCTGGGATCGCCGCTTTTTCGATCAACTTCCAACGCTTTGGCATAACACTGGTACGCTTCCGTATACAACCCCCGAGAGAAATGGGCATTGCCGCGTTGGTTGAGTTGTGCCGAATGGGACTGTCGCATGGCGTCTATTCAAAATGATTCCGTGGAGTGTGAATGACGGGCATCACGGCGTACTTGCTCCACAGGCCCTTTAGAAGCAAAACGGGTCAGAAGCCTGTCTAGTCCAAGGCCCTTGTCACAACCGCCTTGGCCCCGGCCAGAATAGAGGTCCCATCGCCGACCAGGAGCGAATCGAAATCGTACCTGAGCAAGCGGCGTAAGCCTTCTCTTGCTTTGGCGGGATCAGCATATTTTTCGTCAGGCAACATACTGACCGACCCTTCGGGCTTGCCCAGCAAGGCGTCACCTACAAGAAGAATACCACGTCCTTGTTGGAGAAAGAGAGCCGATTCACCTGGTGACTTTTGATCGGAGAGTTGGATGACCCAAATCCCACCGGGCAGCAATTCTCCATCAACAAAGGTTTTGTCGGGAGTCACCGGCATTTCCCCGGCATCGGCCTGCGGAACGTACACGCGAGTCTTCAAGGCTTCCTTGTAGTTCGCACTTTCACGTACATGATCCCGATTGGTGAGGAGAATATAATCGACTTGCCCGGCATTGGCCAGCATTGACAAATCGGAATCCGAGAGAGGCGGTGGATCAACCAGAATTCGATGTTCGCCGACGTCCAGGAGATGGCCGTTAAAATTAAGCTGCTTTTCTTCTGAAAACCACGACCACGTGGCTATCCCGGGCAAAATCGGCTTCATAGATCGGCAATCTCCTCCTGGAGCATGGCGGTTGTGTTGGAAAGCATGTCTTCTTCCGAAGGCAGATCGAGAATATCGTCTTCCGGCACCATGATAAATTTTCGATTGGCTCTCTTGGTCAGAGAAATCAAAAACCGGCCATTGGAAGGAGTGGTCGGAATGACGATTTCGACCGTGTCATCGATATTTTTCACCAGTTCACAGAATTTTGCTTTCCCCTCTTCAAACTCATCCATTTCGTCTTTCTATCCTTTCGCATGAGCAGGGTCTTCAGGTGGAAACGTCGTCGTTTCGTCTATCCTGGTTTGTTGCCCTGCAGGGGACAAGAACCTGCCTAAGGAACCTCTGATTGAGTGCACGATCGGGCGCATGGCGGCGTGGTGTCCTCGCTCAACCCTCACCTCTCTCTCTGAGAAGCTTCGGGTTTCGCTCCGGGACGCCTGGCCCTGCATCCCGCTCTCACACGAAATCAGAGGTTCCCTCACGCAAAACGTCACAGACTGGTTGGCCCGGAAGATGTTCCTTTGCTCAACAATGTATTCACTTCATTCAGAATCGCCGCATGGTCTGCCAAGTCCATATTGCCGACGCGTTGCCACCGGATCACGCCATTCTGGTCCAGAATGTAGACATTTGGAATAAAGCGCCCTCCTCCATACAGTTTATCGGTCACCTGGTCAGAGTCCACGAGATACGGATAGGTGATTTTCACAGGAAAGACGCTGAGAAATTCCAATACATCGGCCCGGGAATCACCCGAAGAGTTCACGCCGATCACTGCGACGTTCTGGCCGCGCGTGGCCTCATACACTTTTTGGAGATTCGTGCCCTGAATCATACATGGTTCACAAATATGAAACAGACCCAGCACCACGACTTTGCCTTGGAAATCTTTCAGCGAAATAGGCTCTCCCGTGACCGAAGTCAGCGAGAACGCCGGAGCCGGCTCCCCGACTTTAAAGAATCCACCGGCCCAAGCCATTGTCACAACGGCGAAGGAAAGTATCACTGCACATAAACAGAGATGGCGTTTCATGGCATCCTCCACTTTGCTAAGCAGTGGCCCAAGCAGACAATCGACCTCAATGATTGAAATCGTAACACACAATTTTTCAGGTGGGCAATTGAAGAGAAAGGCTGGAGGCTCTGTTCTCTCTCGGTTCTTCCAGGTGAAAGCATAACGGCTACGCTTACCTGCAGAGAAGTGCACATGATGAAATCGCACTCAATATCGCATCGTGTTGAGCGATCATTTCAGTTTATACGTTGCCTCCAGTTCTCTGATCATGAGATCCATCTGTTCAGGCTCTTTGTTGTACGCATTCAATGATTTGACAGCTTCTCTTGCTATCTCCACTGACCTTTTTTCTTTGTCGATACCAATATATCGTCTTCCTTCACTCAATGCAGCTAAAGCCGTGGTTCCACTCCCCATAAAACAATCAAGCACAATTTCCTCTGGATCAGTAAAAAGCTTTATTGATCTCCGGGGTAACTCAATGGGAAATTTAGAATCATGATCGGCATTGCTTCGAACTGAGGGGATTTCCCATACTCCCCTGGACCCCCAATTGACCCATTCCTGTTTTGTCAGTCGTGTGCGATCAACCTTTGTTATACCTGGTTTCCAAAAAACGTAGATATATTCTGACTCGTCTACGGAACGGTATGAGATGGTATGCCATCTTGAGTTTTCCCATGCAGCATCTTTTACCCATATACGCCGATCATATAAATAGAAACCTGCATCTGTGGCAGCCCTTTCTAGTAACCCGCCAACGAGATAGACTCTTGTTTGAGCTTGATATTTGCCACCTCGAATATTGTTGCCGTTCAGCCGCCGATCAATGGTTTGTTCACTACACTCAAAATATTCTGCCAGCTTGTCTCTATTCCAATCCGGATGGTGTTTTTGGGCTCTCAGTATATCCTCCCGTGCAAGTTTGATTTTTCTTCGAGAAATATTCTCTGCCATAATCTTTGGCATATTCTCATCCTTAAAACACAAGATATCGGCAATATTTATTGCCAAAAATCCACCTGGCTTCATAATCGGAAAGTGCAGAGTTATCACGTCACATACAAGATTTCTCCAATCGTCAAAAGACAAATTCTGCTCATAGGTTTTTCCAATGTAATAAGGAGGCGACCATAGGCTTAGAGCAATGGATTCATGTTCAATTCTCCTTAAAAGCTGCAGAGAATCACCATGATATATCTCGTTCGCTTGAAGTGGATTAAAGAGCCTTAAGACTGCCATGACCCTAGACACTCCTGATTGTCTTGATCATAGATTCACCAATGTTCTCACCGGCTGTACCTAACGATTCGTCGAATTGGCATCAAACAGGCCAAGCTGTTGTTCTTCGGCTTTGGTGAAGGGAATGGGATATCGTTCCGTGAAGCAGGCATGGCAGTAGTGGTCGTTGCGACCAGGGACCGCGTTCAGCATGCCTTCCAGACTCAGGTACTGGAGGCTGTCGGCGGTGATGTACTTGCGGATTTCCTCGATGGAATGACTCGAACCGATCAGTTCCTTTTGCGTGGGTGTGTCGATGCCGTAAAAGCAGGGAGCGATCGTCGGCGGCGAACTGATGCGCATATGCACTTCCTTGACCCCGGCATTCCGGATCATTTTGATGATTTTCCGGCTGGTCGTACCACGCACGATAGAATCGTCCACTACCACGACGCGGTGTCCTTTCAGGACCTCAGGCACCACGTTTAATTTCAACTTTACGCCGAAATGCCGAATAGATTGTTCGGGTTCGATAAATGTCCTCCCGATATAATGGTTGCGGGTGAGCCCGATTTCAAACGGAAGCCCCGACCCCTCCGCATAGCCCAGCGCCGCCGGCACACCGGAATCCGGGACGGGAATGACCACGTCGGCGGGCACGTGCGCTTCTTTGGCCAGTTGCCGGCCTAAGGCCTTTCGAATGGGATAAACGGCGTGATCGCCGAAGATTTTTGAATCCGGTCTTGCAAAATAGACGTATTCAAAGACACATTTTGCAGGACGTTCGGGGAGGAGAAATGGATGATGCGAGGTCATCCCATCGTCGTTGATGACAATGAGCTCTCCAGGCTCGACTTCCCGCACGAATTCGCCTCCCATGAGATCAAACGCGCAGGTTTCTGACGCAACCATCCATGAGTCTCTGAATTTTCCCAGACACAGTGGCCGGAATCCATAGGGATCCCGTACCGCGATCAGGTCGTGATCAGTCAACAGCACCAATGAATAGGCCCCACGGACCAGGGAAAGCGTTTCAATCAATCGCTCGAGTAACGTATGGCCTTTGGAATGGGCGATAAGATGAATAATGACTTCCGTATCGGAGTTGGCTTGAAAAATAGCGCCATAGGCTTCGAGCTCGCTACGAAGCATCCAGGCATTGGTGAGGTTGCCATTGTGGGCGACGGCTAAATTTCCGAATGCAAAATTGACGGTAAGCGGTTGGACGTTACCCAGGTGGCCGTCTCCGGCGGTGGAATACCGATTGTGCCCGATGGCTTTATTTCCGCGAAGACGGTGAATGGCGGTTTTCGTAAAAATATCCGAAACCAGGCCTATACCTTTTTCTGTGTAAAAATGCCGGTCATCCGACGAGACGATGCCCGAACTTTCCTGACCGCGATGCTGCAACGCATATAACCCCAGGTAGGTAAAATTCGAGGCTTCCCGATGTCCGTAAATGCCGAACACGGCACATTCGTCCTGAAATTTGTCCGGAGTAATCAGATGAAAAGGGGCGCGAGGGGTTTTTGACATGTGCTCAATCTTGCCGTTGTCCTGACTCAGGCTGACAATTTGGCTTCCAGACTTCGGTTCCATCGTTTGAATAAGACGGCAATCGACTCATCAATCGTTGGTTGTTCATCTACGTGAATCATCAAACGATCGCCGTCGACCGTGCCGATATCTTGGGCAGGCACTTCATGCTCGCGGGTGATGGCCAAAACCGGCTCGACCTGTCCGGGCGATACCGAGAGAATGATTCGCGAAGGGCTTTCGCCGAAGAGCAGGGCATCCCTACGAAGCCCGTTTCCATCAAGCCGGATCGTCGCGCCCAATCGTCTGTCCGAGGCCATCGGAGACGAAAAACAACATTCCGCTAACGTTACGGCCAATCCACCATCTGAACAATCGTGCGCCGATTGCACCAGACCTTCCGCAATCAATCGGAGCATGCAAGCGTACAAGGCTTTTTCCGTTTCGAGATTGATCCATGGAGGCGATCCCTGCTCCCGGTAATGTACGACTTTCAGATATTCGGTGCCACCTAAATCTTCGCGGGTTTCCCCTAACAGAATAACGCGATCTCCGGAATTTTTAAACCACTGAGTGGGCACGCGGTCGGCCGGTTCGATGAGCCCAACCATGCCTATAATGGGCGTCGGATAAATGGAGAGACCGTTGGTTTCGTTATACAGGCTGACGTTCCCGCTGACAACGGGGATGCCCAACGTTCGACAGGCATCGGCAATGCCTTCGACGGCCAACACGAACTGCCACATGATATCCGGTCGCTCGGGGTTTCCGAAATTCAGACAATTCGTTAGCCCAATGGGGTGAGCCCCCGAGCACACGAGATTCCTGGCCGCTTCCGCCACGGCCAGGGTACCGCCCACATAGGGATTCAAGAGGCAGTACCGGCTGTTGCCGTCCGTTGTCACGGCCAAAGCCTTGTTTGTGTCTTTGAGACGGACCACGGCCGCATCCGAACCCGGCCGGACGATGGTATTGATTCCCACCATGTGGTCGTATTGGCGATAGACCCAGGATTTACCGGCAATCGTCGGCGAATCCAGCAGCCGGAGCAAAACGTTCCCGGCATCCTGAACATCGGGTAAATTTTCAATTGTCAGGGCTTGCAGCAGTTCCTGATACTCAGCGGGCTTGGCCGGTCGCTCATATTTCGGACTTTCATCGACCAGCGCCTTGACGGGAATTTCCGCCACCACGGTTCCCTGCTCCTTGATGCGGATAAACCCGTCATCCGTGACCTTTCCGATCACCGCCGCGTCGATCCCCCATTTTTGGCAAATGGCAATCACCCGGTCTTCTTTTCCCGCGTCCACCACGAGTAACATGCGTTCTTGGGATTCCGACAACATCAACTCATAGGGTGTCATATTCGGTTCACGGCGGGGCACCTCGGCCAATTCCAATTCAATGCCCGTTCCTGCCCGGGAGGCCATTTCACATGACGAACTCGTGAGACCTGCCGCGCCCATGTCCTGAATGCCGACCAGAAGACGTTCGTCCAAAAATTCCAGACAGGCCTCCAGGAGCAACTTCTCCAGAAACGGATCGCCGACCTGCACGTTTGGTCGCTTCTGTTCCGACCCATCGTCAAAACTGTCCGAAGCCATCGTGGCACCGTGGATGCCGTCGCGGCCGGTTTTGGCGCCGATATATAGTACCGGGTTGCCGACACCGCCGGCGTGGCCTCGAAGCAATTGATCGGTTTGCACAATGCCCAGGCAAAAGACGTTCACCAGGGGATTTTTGGTGTAGATATCGTTAAAGGCGATTTCGCCACCGATCGTGGGGACTCCGATACAGTTTCCGTGCCAGGAAATGCCGGACACTACGCATTTCAATAAATGCCGATTCTTCGGAAGATCCAATTCACCAAAGCGCAAGGAATCCAGCAAGGCGATCGGCCGTGCGCCCATCGTGAAAATGTCACGCAAAATGCCACCAACGCCGGTCGCGGCACCCTGAAAGGGTTCGATAAACGAAGGATGGTTATGCGACTCTATTTTAAAGACCGCAGAAAGCCCGTCGCCGATATCCACGGCTCCGGCATTTTCGCCAGGCCCCTGGACTACCCGCTCTCCTTCGGTAGGAAGACGCTTCAAATGAATCCTGGAGCTTTTGTACGAGCAATGCTCGCTCCACATGACGGAAAAGATCCCCAGTTCGGTCAGATTCGGCTCACGCCCCAGATGTTTGAGAATCTGCTCGAATTCCTCTTTCGTCAGGCCGTGCCGTTGAATCACCTCAGGCGTCATTCCGGTCGATGAATGTTGCATGATAAATTTAAGCTAAAGCTTTAATAATATGATTGAGCCCTTCTGTTACGGTCAGAAACCGTAGAAAGGGCAATGCGCTCAATTCGAATTCGGCCTGATGCCTACGATATATGCTACCCATGCCGAATCGGCTTCACCGTGTTCCATGCGGTGATAGGTGCCGGTCCCTTCGTTCGTCTTTCGATTGGTGCCTTCCCACAAGAAATGCACGTCCCGGAACCCAGCCTCCTTCAGTAATTCCATGACTTCGGGCATGGTCCACATGCGCCAGTCATAGACGAAGGCATTGCGCATTTCACTGCCGTCCTGAAAAGTAAAATGTATGCGCATCGTACAGAAGTAGGTGGCGGGATCAAAAGCGTCCTGGTCCCAAATGAAGATAAAATCGCCAATGCCGTCGTCGTCGGGATTGACGATTTCTCGTGGCTCTTCCTGTAACACTTGGCTTTCACTACCGCCCCAAATGTCCAATAGGAATATGCCGCCGGGCTGAAGTGCTTTTTTCACCCTTTTGAAATATTGCAGAAGTGTGGGGCGATCTTTGAAGACCATGTAACTGAAATTTAAAGCCAGCGTCAGTTGAACGCGCGAGGGATGATGGTCCAACACGTTGCCATGGATGAGCGTCAGGCGATTTTGCTGATCCAGAGGCAAGGGCGATACATTGTGTTTCATGCCCCAATGAAGCGTGGGCCAATCCCGATCAATGCCGACGGCACGATTTTCGTGGTGATGCGTCACGAAATACGTGGACATCGCGGCCGTACCGCAGAAGTCTTCACGCAGCACGCGCAAGGGATGGCCCGTATAATTCTCGAAATACTCGCAAAAAAATGGAACGTCATAGTCCGGGCTTTGCACACTTTTTTCATACAGGACATGAGGATCGGCCAAGTCAGCCATAAACGGTCGTTTACGGACAGGCTTACGGGATCTTTTCATGAAACGCGCCTTTTGTTCTCTTGCGAATCGCTTCGCCGTGGGCTGACAGATCGATGGATTTGTCCTTGAGAGCAGGCCTCTATCATAAAGGAAAAACGAAGCGTGACGCTAGAGGCAACTTTCACGCAACGGGTAGGCCCGTTGTTCGCTGTTGGGATAGGGGCACCGGGGCCATGAGAACCAGTTGTCCTGCTCAGGTGATTTTTTTATGATATGGTTATGAACGTTTCTCACTTATCCATGTCCGGTTTTTTATGAAGGGGGAGTGTAACAATGGAAACCTATACGCGTGAAGAAGCTAAAATCGAAACCACCGATGACTCCGGGGCTCGTGAACTGTTACGACGTGCGTTTGAAAAAACGTCACGGTGGCCGAATAACTTCGGAGGCTTTGAAGCCGATCTTCGCATCAACGTCAATGGTGAGGAAACCATCGGAACGGTCACGGTCAAATCCTCAAAAGAAATCGAAGTCTCTCTTCCGAATGAAGAACTTCAACGGTGGGCTCAAGGCCAAATTTCGATGATCGTCACGCATCGGGGACCGCGCAGCTTCGAGGAGTCCGATGGAAAATACAATTTGTCATTTGCGGGCGAGGAAAATCATCCCCAAGGGCCGCGGATCAGTCTGGGTGATTCCATGGGTTCGACCTATCGTATCAAAAACGACCGTATCACACAGATCAACCGGAAAATGCCACACGTCGCCTTTACGATCAACGTCGAAGATAGCGTGTTGACGCAGGATGAGAAATATCTTACCACCCGTTATACCGTGTATTACTACTCGCCGAAGGATGGCTCATTGGCAAACGTGGAAAGCTTCTCGGACTCTCATGCCAGGGTGGGCAATGCGGATCTACCGGCGACCCGCCGCATTATTTCCTATGAAAAAGGCGCCACGGTGACGCGGACGATCACCTTTGAGAACCATAAGCCGCTGTAAGCGCTGCCGGGTATTATGGCAACGCACCAGGCACCTCAACGAACTTGAAGCGAAGGGAAGAAACAGCAGACCGGCTGACGTTGCGACCAAGCCCGGTTGATCACCGATACCGGGCCTGGCCATCGGGGGGAGGAGTCACACGTTCTTCTCCCCAGCGTTTTGGAGACGTTTGGTACACGTTACAATAACCCCTGCCCTCTTGTGCTGCCGCCAAACCCTCCGAAGTTCCCCCCGAATCCACCCTGGCCGGTATTCCAATATCCGCCCCGCCGCCAACGTTGAAAAGGATGCCGTCGTTCCGGACGGGTAAAACGCCAGAGGGCAAACAGCATGGCAAATGCAACGGCTACGTTCATCCAAAATCCGGCACTCGAGGAACGTTTGGGCTCTGCGGCCGCCTGGACCGCACTGCCCGAGGCCGCGGCCAATCCCACGGCCGTACGATACAGAGATTCTCCGTACCGGGTATTTTGAAACATGGGGATGAGGTACGGCGTGGATAATTCATCCAACTGTGGTTTTCCAATCAAGGGGAGTAAATTCCGTCCGAGAACGACTACGGCTTGTCGTTCCTTCAACGAAGCAAGCAATAACATCCCTCGCTCCTGTTGCGTGGCGCCAATATGCCATTCTTTATACAATCTCTCGGCATATTTCCGTGCATGCGAGTGAGGGCTGGCGGTCGCAATCGTCACGACAATCATTTCCACGCCCGTCCGGTCTTCCAGTTCCTTGCAGACTTCACGGATTCGGCTTTGCCAGTCAGGTTCAATCAAATTCGCATAATCGCTGACATACCCGAGCGGCGACGGGAAAACGGGTTTCTTGTCTCCTCCGGCGGCACCAACCGCGCCAGGAGACACACAGACAACCAGAACACAGAGAAAAAGCATAGGAACTGAATGCCATGAGCTCATCATTGAAATTGTTCCTGGTATTCCCTTCACGTCCGGATCAAGAGTCGGTTGCAGCCCATGGTTAAACATTGAATCCATATGCCAGCAGAAACAAAATGAAGGCTATTCCACTCACGGTACTGCGCCACCAATGCTTGAGTCCCCATTGACGCAGGAGTTCTCCGGTACCGGATGCGTCAGGGTCGCGGTGCTCTTCGAGCAGCACGTCATTAATTGGCTTAATGACCACCAGGGTAATCGGAATGACCGAGATCAGAAAGAGTGAACCAATCGCCCAGAGTCTGTTGCCCCCGACTCCAAATGCAGCGAATCCTGAAAGAGCGCCCACAACCGCCAAAAGGATCTGCATCGGAGCGGCCCTTCGATACATCGGCGGAAAGAACCGGCCACCAACCCCTGGGCCGGCCTCCATCACGGCCGGATGTTGGGTAATGGAGACGTAAACGGCTGCGCCAAAGAACACACCCGCACAAAACGTGGCGATTAATTCGAGTATTGGCATCAATGTAATTCTGGCGATTTATGCCCAAACTCATCGGGCCGCCTACAGTGATGGAGCATGACGAACCGACTGTAAGCGAGTCTTTGTCATTTGCGTCTCCGCTTCAATCCGGGTTCCCATTTTGAGGGATCGGGCACATATGCCGTCACCAGCACTGCCGAATTTTACTGAAGCCACGCCTCACATGCGAGATGCTCTCGGCATTTTTTCGATTCAGCGTGCAACTTCAAGCCCAGTGCGCCAATGACCTTAAGGGTTGTTCAAAGGCAGGACTACGCTCCCAGGATAGAAAAGACGGTATTGCGTAATGTCGAAAACAATTTTTAAGGCATCGCCAGGCATCGCCAATTTTGTCCAAGTCCGGCCCTTTGGTGGGATGAAGATTGTCGTCGATGACCATTCCCCGCCTTAAACTCATGCCGGCCACTCCGACAGCGCAGCATGGGCCCATTTTTGTGTTTCATCCTCTCTCTCGTAGATTTCGGCTACCGATCAGCCGATTCACGCAGGCGCCGGCGAGCTAAGGAACCTTCTTGAAAGACATACTCACGGTGGAATTTCAAATATTCTTCGTGTTTCGAATCTATCCGACGCAAGCGCATACTGGAATTGATACCAAGGGCTTTCCTATCATCTGCGGTAAGCTTTTTTAAAATCATTATTTGGCCCTTATCGTCAAAACTCACGTATCCCTGATCAAAACACTTATCGAGGGCCGGAGACAGAAGCAAGCCATTATAAGGATCAATACGCTCCTTGTTCGTAGTTTTCTCCCATGGCTTGATGTGAGAAGCGATAAGTAGATCCTGCTCCTTGCAGCCCGTTACGGCACAAGTACCCCAGTATCGAATCAGTTTTTCCCGGAATTGGTCTTGACCAATCCTCTGCTTGGCACTAGCCTCGCATTCTGTAGCCGTCACCTCAAACCAGACAACTGCCCATCTTGGAGGTCCGGATTCTTAGCAGTCGCCCCGGACTTCGAAGATAAAGGCTCCGGGTCCATCTGTATGCCCAGTATTGATGCGAACGAATGAGCCTCCAGCAAAGTCACCCTAACATCCAGCTTTTTGGCAAGCATGGTCTTGAGTTCGCGGATAAGGGAAAGATAGCTCTGATAGTTCTCCCAAGATGGGAGCCGAGATGTTTTAAAATTAACCTCTAACCGCTCGCATGCATAATCAAAACGCTGCGGTGCTATTGGAAGGTATCGGGATTTGTCTTTCAGGAAAAACAGATAGGCAATCAGCGGGTACGCTTTCCCAAATATGCCAACCAACTCGGCAAAGGATCGTTCGTTTTGGACTTCTCGATGATAGAGGGCATACAAACACCCTTCGAGTTTCGGGTTGCCTCGCTGCTTCTCAATGCTTTTATAGTCTATCATCTCCTTGATCCTTCTCCGCCAAGGTATACCTTTGGGTTTACGCGCCGCAATGTCAGTGGTTTTAGCAAATGCCTTAAAGATCGTCCTAACTCCAATAGATGATTTAGATGGTTTCTTCCATTTGTCAAACGCAAGCGCTTTTCGACCGGCAAGATAGAGTTCATACTTATATCCCTCATGTTTCTTAATGTAAGGATGTAATGAAAAGGACTCAAAGGCAGTGCCGGACTGTTCTTCGACGAACTTTCTAAATGCTTCAAACTCGCATTCAAAACGATCAGGATCAATGTGCGGCGTATCAGTGGCCATAACACCCTCCATCTAAACAGATCATTGACTCCCAAGCAATCTTTCTTGATCCCCGTCTCGGCTGCTTGCAACACCCCGATGATCTGGGCTTCGCTGAATCGTTTCCGCTTCATGATGAGTCCCCCTGAGTTGTTGTACCAGAAAACTCACCCTCGACGCGGACCGTTTTATGGAGAGAAGGTCACAGGCCCTGATCCACCCTACTGGCTGAACAGGTTTGTCAAATATCGGTTTCATCGTTTTTTCTGTATGAATGCAGCGGAATTAAGCAGCAGCCCTTTGCGGTGTCTGCTTGAATGACAGGGTATGTAGCCTTACATAGAAACGGGCGTGAGACTGAATGCTCGCGATTTTGGGGCGGCAGCTTTAAGGAACCTCTGATGTAGTGCACTATCGGGCGCATGGCGGCGTTGTGTCCTCGCTCAACCCTCACCTCTCTCTCTGAGAAGCTTCGGGTTTCGCTCCGGGACGCCTGGCCCTGCATCCCGCTATCACACGAAATCAGAGGTTCCTTAACGTCGCCTTGACGAAGAGCCTCTCGTACAGCATCGAGCCGATACGCGTCTTCAAGAGAAAGGCAGGGTGCCCATTCGTCAGGTTCCTGGAGTAGCTCTGCCTCAACTTCTCAACATCGTTTCCTTCGTGAACGAGCTTCGTCGTTTTCTTTTACTCATTTGCATCTCCGCTTCAAATATGTCTATCGCTTCATTGTGAGAACATCGGGTTGGCACATAATGAAACCCCTACCCTGCTCATTGAAACCGTTCCTCGTGTTTCATCGCATCAACCTGATCCACCAGTTGACCCAGACCTGCAAGATAACGCTCCAATAGCTTGGGGAGTTCATGTTTCCCCGGGGTACTGAGGCCGCGTTTCAAGTGCCAGACTTCGAGGAATACCGAAGGGTCCACATCCAACGTGGCCTTCAGTGCATTCAATACTTCCGGTGACTTCACGTTCGACGGGCGATCCAGCAAACGATACAGTCCTCGAAGGCACGGCAGAAGCGTGGTTACTGAGAGGGGTAAGAGGGCTTGGATCGCTTCAATCCTGCCCCACCCTTCGACGTAGCATTGGCGTACTCGCAGCAGGTTCGCGTGAACTTCTTGCCGGCATTGGAACAACAGGTGCGTGGAATTGACGTGTAATTCAGAGAATGGATCACGTCCTTCAAGCAGGACGTGGCATTCCTTGATATCCAGAAATTCCAACGGAAATACGTCCCAAGATTGCCGCAGATCTCTGTGCGTGAGAAACAACGGGGCAATAATTTTTTCCCTGCTCCATTGTTTGTGAATCCTGCTCCATTGCTGGAGAACGATCTGTGTGATCTCTTCCGGCACGATCAAGACGTTGATATTGGAGTATCCTTGCAGGAACTCACCGCGTGCCGCACTTCCATAAACGAGGATGGCCTGAGAAACGAGAGCCTCTTGTTTTTTTATGGAACGAAGAAAGCCCCGTAGCGGAGCATGAATGTCTTCCTGGAGTTGGGACCAGGGCGGATTGGTGGTCATACGTACAGGCTCGCCCCTAACGTATCATGGGCCTTGGTCTTACGAAAGAGCATGAGGTGGTCGTTGCCCGGCGCGGGGATCCGGAACCAGGCCCAGGGCCAGGAAGCGATCCAGTATCCCAAATGGCGGAGTCTCACGAAGTCCGGCGGTTGCCGTCAGGACCTGATACTTGAGCCGGCGGTTTTGGTCGATTGTGGAAAAAACCCGATTGCGCAACCACGCGAGCACGGGGTTGCCTGTATTCCAAAAAAAGGCCTCTTCATCGGCAAGCCGTTGCAACATTTCGACTTTAGGACGGCGTTGTTTCTCATACACCTTCAAGCGAGATTCCCTAAAATTATTTTCTGCCAAACACGAAGGGATCAAATCCGCCAACGCCGTGGCATCCACCATGGCCTGCATGCGCCCTTGAGAGGCATGAGGATTCATCCCATGGGCGGCATCCCCGAGCAGCACGGCCCCGTCGGTGACCCACGTTCGGGCACGGGTCCGACCCGTGGGCATCACCGTTGATTGCTCCCAGCTTGTGAAGCCTTGAAACGTGGCCGATAGTTCGGGATAAATGGCACACCAGCGTTTTTGAAGGGATTCGACCCCGGCTGCGTGTATTGCGTTCATGGATTCGGCGTTGATCAGGTAGACCAGATAGAGTTTCTCCTTCGCCGCCGGGAATAAACCCAGAATTTCTCGTTTTCCGATAAAGTACTGCGTTTCACCCAACTTCTCGGGACAATCCAGGATAGCGACAAGATAGCTTTCGGGATAGCGATACAGCTTGGTTGGAATTTTCAGAACTTCGCGAACTTTGGAGGTCGGCCCATCGGCTCCGACGACTATTTTGGCGGAAATACGTACGGGCTTGCCTTGAACGTCTGCTTCCACTCCAATGATCGTGTTGTCTTGTTTTAAAACGTTGGTGAATGACGCGTTGTACCACAGCCCTCCGGGATTCTGTTTCTCCAGAGCTTCCAACACAGTCCGATGGGCGACATGGGGTAAGGTGACGAGGGCATAATTATGGGGAGGCGGCAGTTCGCCGTAATCAATCGAACACAACCGTCTTCCGCCAATCTGGTGAAAATGAAAATGCCGGACAGACTGGACCGCGTTTTGTGGCAATTGAGCCAACAGCCCCAAATCGTTCAAAATTTTTTGCCCGTTTGGCTGGAGAATTTCTCCGCGTATGCCATGAGGAGGGCCTGAGGCTTGTTCGAGAACGAGAGTACGAACCCCTTTCCTGGCCAGCAAAAGCCCCAGGATCGCTCCGCCTCCTCCGGCACCAACCACAACGACGTCAACGTAAATGTCCATACGAAACGCGGGGAAAGAGGTGAAACGAACGGCTCAAGAGCACACAGTCCAGGGGAAACGTCTACTCGGGCTCAAAGATTTTTTGAAAATGCTCGTCGGCTTCTTCCCATGCCGTGAGGTTAGTGGTTTTGAGCCAATCTTTCAAAAATGCTTTCTGTTCCGGGGAGAGCATTTGTTTGATCTGGTGGGAACGGCCTTGCAAGGGCTGCAAAAACCCGACCTTCTTGACAGGATCGAGCGTGGCGGTCCGTACGTAGACGTTGGTATAGGCCAGGAGTTCGTCGTTTTCTCCCTCTCCTTGGAGCCAGACCGAAATATACTTTTCCATGGTTAATCCCGAACTATCCAGCGCCGGGTCCGTTTCATGAAACACGTCATTCTCCGTTTCGGGTAACGGAACGGCTTCATGCGCTCGGAAGAGAAAATTTCGATTCCACATAAGATAACATACAGGGGCAAAGAACAGCACTCCATAGTGGCAAGGAGCCGTCGTGAAAGTCAAATGCGACAGTTTCTACCGTGTTGCGTAAGATAACGCTTGTATTTTCTTACCGGCTTGTCATAGTGTTATTGAACACATGTCTCGTGGGAAATGGAGTGCAAGATCATGATAAAGACGGCGCAACCAGATGGGCATGACCATTTATTGAACCGCATAGAAAAAAGGAGTGTCGCCTCATGAAACCGTTGTATCTCACAGAATTTCTCTTGGCCGTTCTGTTCATTTCCGGATGTCAAGGGACCGGAGAAATTGTCAAATTACGTATCCAGCATCTCGAGTCCGCAGTCGATTCCAAAGGTGCTCCTCTGACTGTTGCGGTTTCTCCATTTGATGATCAACGACAACCATCCGAGCACCTGGGCATACGGACACATGGAGGAAGCCAAACGTATTTTGACGTGCTGGATGGCACTCTTAGTCAGCGAGTCACGAGTTTTTTTGTCAGTTTTTTGAATCAGGCCGGGTTTTCCGCTTCACCGGTCAATGGCACAGAATCCTCCAATGTCACAATTGAAGCGACCATTCAAAAGTTCAAGGTGCAGGCAACGGATGAATCTTTCGCCACTTTGCTAGAAGTTGACACGATCATGGCATTTACCGTGCGTAACTCAGCAGACGAAAGTACCGTACGAATTTCCGTTGGAGTCGGCGGAAAAGATAATGCGCTCTTCTTCAACGGAAGGGATATGGAGAACCTCATCGGGAAAGTGCTCGCGGAAGGCTTCGAGGAATTTTTGGAAAAAACCGAAGTCCGGGAACAGGCACTCAAGTTTCGCCTTCCTGAAGAATCCTCTTGACAGTGGCCTTGGTTCTCAAAAGATCCGGTTAGCTAAGATTTCCCGGTCGCACCAAACCAATGATAACGCTACTTAGCCACAAACCCATAAATAGCAATCATGGCATGACGATATAACCTAAATCTCCAGAAAAACATGAATATTTTCCTGGTCGCCAGACTATCGAGAAACGAAAAAAACGCTTCCAGCCCACCAACAATCGTTCCCTGCTCATCGACCCAATAGGCCATAGGAGGCCGACGGTCGGCCTGATAGTTTTTCCCAAGACATTCTGCAGCCTTCCGGCTTTCATAGGGGACAAATTGAATATCTGTGGAACGCTGCTCCAATGTCCGCTTCACAGCCACGCAAAGGCGACAATGAGAGTTATAGGGAACCTCTGATTTATTGTGATAGCGAGATGTAGGGCAAGGGTCCCGGAGTGAAACCCGAGGCGTATCAGAGAGCGAGGTGAGGATTGAGCGAGGACACCACGCAGCCATGCGCCCGATCGTGCACTCAATCAGAGGTTCCCTAGATCAGGTATCCGGAGCGTAGCCTACTGGAAACGTCGTTTTCCATCTTCCATCCCGTGCTTCAAAAGTTGTCCTGCAAAGTCAGTTCGCGTTTCATCTTTTGAAGATTTCTGCGATTCGGTCAGGAGGCACGACTCCCTGCTCGGTAATGATCCCGGTGATATACTCTGCAGGCGTGACGTCAAAAGCCGGGTTAAAGACGGCCACGCCTTTTGGAGCAATCCAGGCCTCCCCATTGATGGTGGTGACTTCATGGCCGGGGCGTTCTTCAATGGGAATGGCAGAACCGGATGGGGTTGAAACATCGATGGTGGAAGACGGTGCCGCAACGTAGAAAGGAACGTGATGGGCCTTGGCGAGGACAGCGACGGCATATGTCCCGATTTTATTTGCCACGTCTCCGTTGGAGGCAATCCGGTCGGCCCCGACGACGCACAGATCGATTTTACCTTGCTGCATGACGACTCCGGCCATGCTGTCCGTCATCAGGGTGACGGGAATGCCGTCTTCCATCAACTCCCAAGCGGTCAACCTGGCTCCTTGCAGAACGGGTCGGGTTTCATTCACGAAAACGTGCACCTTTTTTCCCTGCTCCGACGCCGCCCTGACCACGCCCAATGCCGTGCCATGTCCCGCGGTTGCCAAAGCCCCTGCATTACAGTGCGTTAAGACGTTATCCCCATCCTTGATAAGGGGGGCGCCTTTTTGCCCCATGGCCTTACACATGAGAATATCTTCCCCTTGAATGGCCAAGGCTTCCCGGACAAGTCGAGTTTGGATCTCAGGCACCGTGCAGTCACGATTTTCCCGTACAACGGTCTTCATGCGTGCAATCGCCCAAAAAAGATTCACGGCCGTGGGCCGAGTGGCAGCTAATCGATCACAAATGACCAAGACCTTTCGTTCAAAGGTCGAAACATCGGTCGAGAAAATGGATTGCGCACCTAGCGCGACCCCCATGGCCGCGGTCACACCAATAGCAGGAGCCCCTCGGACCTTCAGATTTTGAATGGCGGAAGCCACGGCCTCAACGTCTTTGCACTCGAGGAGTTCGGTATGGCCGGGCAATCGACTTTGATCGAGAAGCCGTACGACGCCCTCTTTCCATTCCACAGTGGGAATCATGTCCAAAACCTGCTATCGATCTATCGAGACACTTGGAGGTTTTTACCCTTTGATGTTGCCGACCGGTAATAATTCAGCCACCTTTTTGGCAATGCCGGCAGCATCCACCGATTCCACGACATCGGAAATATTTTTATACGCGATTCCTGCTTCTTCCGCCAATCCCGACATCGAGACTGCTTTGACCAGAATGCCCCGTTCGGCCATGGATTGCTGAAGGGTGGCCCCATGGATGATTCGCTTTGCCTGAGCCCGGGACATCGTCCGGCCAGCGCCGTGCATCGTCGATCCGAAGGATTCCGTATTGGCCTGCACCGTTCCCACCAGCAAGTAGGAACCGGTTTCCATGGATCCGCCACAGAGCACCGGTTGGCCGACCGTTCGGAATGCTTCCGGCACGTCGGGGCTCCCCGGACCAAATGCCCTGGTCGCGCCTTTCCGGTGGACGAGGCGTTGCTTGTTTTCATAACGTTCCACTTTGGCAATGTTATGGGCCACGTCATAGATCTGGCGCATACCGAGCCTCTCGGGGGATTGTCTAAACACCGTGCGAAACACTTCACGAATCTGATGGGCAATGACCTGCCGATTGGCAAAAGCCGTATTGGCCGCACAGTTCATCGCCGAAAAATAGTGTTGTCCCTCCGGTGACTGATACGGAGCACAGGCCAATTGTTGATCCTTAACGGTGATGCCATAGCGTTTCATGGCCTTATCAAAAATTCGCACGTAATCTGTGCCAACCTGATGACCAAGACCTCGAGATCCACAATGAATCATGATCACGATTTGGTCATTTCCATGAATGCCGAATTGTTCGGCCATATGTCGATCGTACACGCGGTCATTCCGGACAACCTGAATTTCGAGATAATGATTTCCTGACCCCAATGTTCCCAATTGCCCCATTCCACGGCGGCAAGCCTGTTCAGAAACATGTTCGGGATCGGCTTCTCTCAGACATCCCTCCTCTTCGGTGTGGGTAAGATCACTGTCCCATCCATACCCCTGTTCCACGCTCCATCTTGCTCCGTGTCGCATGACTTCCCGAAAGGCCTTGCCGGACAGAGGCACAAAGCCCTTCGACCCAACTCCTGCAGGGACCGCATGGAATAATTTCGTCATCAGGGTATCCAGTCGCGGCTTCACATCCGCCAGCGTCAAATCCGTACGGATCAGCCGCATTCCGCAATTGATATCATAGCCCACGCCTCCCGGAGAAATAATGCCGGTCCATACGTCAAATGCCGCAACGGCTCCAATGGGAAATCCATAGCCCCAATGCCCGTCAGGCATACATAAGGCATAACGTTGAATACCGGGCAAACACGCCACGTTTGTTACTTGCTCAAACACGCCGGCATCCATTGCACCAAGAATCTTTTCCGTTCCATAAATTCTGGCAGGAACCAGCATGCCCGGCTTTTCCGTCACGGGAATTTCCCAGACAACATCGGCAAGCCGGTTGACGGTCATAGTTGTGGCAAGTTTCATAAACTCCCTCAAAACCTTAACTCCTACTTTATATTTCCGTGTGGCCGGTTCCAGAAAAGCCGGAATCCAACAAATTCATTGAGTCGTGTCATACGTCCAGAACCACGTGAGCATACCAGGCTCCGCCGTCTTGTCTGACCTCATATAAATGTTTGGTCACCGCCTTGACGTCGGTTCGTAAAACTTGCCTGGTTGCATCAACCCGATCACCGGTCAGTGCGGCATCGAGATGCCACAGATTTTTCTCCGAATCACGGCTCACAGCGATACGGACGTCATGAAACACCATCCCATCCGCATCCTTGATAAACACGATGGCATTCAGCCATTCAAGGAGTAAATCATCAATTTGGGCTTCAGAAAGCCGAATCGCTTTCGTCAGATTCGTCTCCACGCTCAAGGGGGCAACCATCGCTTCGATCACGGCCAATGCGGCAGCCGCAAACAACTCGGACACCGAATCGCCGGTAGCCTCAAAAGCAAGATCACCGAGGACGATCTCATCGCGAAACCGGTAGGCTTTCCCCATGTCGTCTGCAAAGGAAATCAGAGAACCGCCTTTTCCGCCTTTCAGCCTGTTGGGAAGCCGCGAAGGAAAGGCCCATCATGCGCAACGGTTCAAACACTCAGTAACTTTCGATGAATGAATCTGTGGACTCTTCCTCCGTGGGAGGAATCGATTCGGAATCGGGGGCTGTCTCTTCCCCCAGGAACAGTAATTTCTGTGGCAACGTGAGCGTATTTTTCAGAATCGATAAGGCCAGTTTGGCAAATCCCGTTAATCCGAATGCCACCGATTCCACCGTCATCGGTTCGATCGTCGCAGCATGAAGCGGGCCTTTGACCGAAAACATGACCAGGTCAACCCCCCGTTCTTCACCGTCAAACAAGAGATGGACTAATGGAATTTTTTGAAGAAGCTCAAAATACGGACTGAGCGGGCTGGCGACGACCACGACATCCAAGTCATCGTTCCCCAAGTCATACTGCCCGGCAGCCGTCATTTTCAAGATCGGTCCGTCAATGACAATGTCTTTCGAAACAATCCGGCCATCGGCCACAGAAACAGTTCCGCTTTGTCGATCAAAAGGATAGCCGTCTTTCTCAAGGTCAACCGTTCCCTGCAACATGCCCGGCAGGTTCATGAGAGCCAAGATCTTGGGAATCACGACGCCTCTTTTGATACGGCCATCGACGATTGAGAATTTCAGCGTTCCCTTAAGGGTTGGGAGCACGCCGTGAGGATTTTTGCCGTTTCCTTGCAGCGTGCCTTCCACGGACAGCAGACCCGTTATCAATTGTTTGCGTTTCTTGAGTGTTTCTTCATCAAAAAAAGCTCGTTGCAAGGTCAACATGGGAAGCGCGTGTACCTTAAACCACGTTTGAATCGTAGCAGGTTGCTGAACAGGCAGATGCATGAAAAGGCGTCCTTGAATGGTTCCCTTGTCGGCTGTTCCCCGAAGACGATCAACGTGAATGATGCCGTTCTCGATTCGCAATCGACCGGTTAGGTTCTGAACATTCAGGTTGCGGTACGATGCCCGGCCAAACCTCAACGTTCCTGCGACTTTAGCCGTTTGGGCGATTGTTTCCAAAAAGTCCCGGAAAGGAGACCCTTGGTCTTTCTGTAAGAAACGATCGATATTGAATTGAGGCGCAGTGAGTGCCAGGTTCATGTTCGGCTTACTGTCCCACGTTCGGATGATTCCCATGGCTTGAATCGGGTTTTCCTCGAAATTCCATAGAAACCGCTTCAATTCAGCCGTATGTCCGTTCAGTGTCACCTGAATGGTGACCTGAGAAATCAGTGAGTCGCCCCCTTCGACTTGGATGACTCCATCCGTTAACGTCACCCACCCTGATTTATTCCATGACCTCCAATCATTCCCCTCTCCCTGGAAATTCAGTTCCCCCTCCAGTGTCCCGGAGGAAATCGTTTTATCAAATAATTCAAGCTCCGGCGGCAACGACGCAAAGCGTATCGGTTCAGCCGTCAGCGAGGCATTGAAGGTCAATGTTTGACCGTAATAAAAATCTCCCTTCCCCGCGAAGCGTACGGAGGGAAGAGTCAGGACCATGCGTTCAAACGTGAAGCGATCATCACTGCCTGCCCGAACGTGAAAATCCAGATTGCCGGCAAGAGCCGGAGCTTTGCGCAGGATGCCCGGCAGAAGAATTTCCATCCCTTGCAGGGCCATTCTTCCTCGCATGGTGTGATCGTGGAGATTGCCGTTGACGATGATGATATAATCCGCTTCGCCGGAAATCATCTTTTGCGCTGAGGAGACTTGGTTGGGAAAGAGACCGAAGAGATCGTTGTCGCTGAAATGGCCCTGAATTCTTACCTCCTCAAGGTACAGTTCTTCTTCAAATTTCATTTTCCCTTCGATGTGAAAATCGCTTTGTCCATACAGGCCTCTCACGTTCTCAAAGCGGAGATCTTCTTGAGACAAGACAAGGCGACCCTCTATTCGGGTCAGCGGGTCCGGGACTCCCGGGAGTTGTATGGTGATCTGTTCAGGATGATATTCGGCGCTCTGGAAGATTATCCCCTGAGGGGTGTTGAGGGGTCCGGCCAATCGCACGGTCAGCAATCCCTTGCCCGCTTTGCCCTGCAAGGATTCTCTCGAATTCCGTGAAGCGTTCCATGGAAGCATGGGCTTCATGAGGTCGACGAGCTTTTTTGAGGACACCTTCCCTCCGAATTCTGCCGTCAACCAAGGCCCCTGGTCGGCAAAAACAATCATCCCTTCGCCTTGAGTCAAGGGAATTTGCTCATATTGGCCATGAAAATCCGACCACCGAATCTGCTTGGGCTGGACATGAATGGTACACGTGATCTCTTCAATTTTTTCCGGCTTGGGTCCGAAATCCACAGCTCCTTCCGAAACGTGAAACGTTCCCGTCAGGGAATATCCGGCTTCCTTGTCAGGAGAACCGGCAAAAGACGCTGAAATCGTCTGGATTTTTCCTTTGATGGTTTCGTGATGAATGGCATCGGACAGTTCCGATGAGATGAAGCCTGCAGGCAACAATTGCAGGACATGTTGAATCGCGACGGGAGCATTCGTCCATTGACCCGAGAAGGTCGGAGGCTCCGGCCGCAATAAACCCATCACGCTCAGTTGAGCATTGAGGTCAATGCTGTCAGTCAGGACCGAAAGATCGGACACGTCCACATCATATCCCTCAAGGCCAGGAGCAAAATGAATTTGCCCCTGGACCTTGGTTCGACCCTGCAATCCGGTCGGGACCTCTCGTACGTTAAACAGGTCAGCCAGTTGCAGAAGAGTTTGCCGGTCAAGATCCATGCGGGCGTGAAGATCAACTTGAGGGGAAATGTGAGACCGGACCGTTGATTCGGCCGCCAAGAACCCGCCGATATGCCGAATGGTCCCGTAGGAAGAGATCATGGCGCCCGTCTCCTGTTCGGACAACCGTGCGGAAAGAAAAATCTCCGCGGAGCCATCCAGCACGAGTTGCTCCACTTGCAATTCCACTTCTTCCGCTTGGAGGATGAACGCGGATTCGCGCTGGTACCGATCTTCCAAATGAATTGATCCGTTCGTTAATTGTAAGGAACGCCCCGAAAGCCAGGCTCCTATTCCCACTTGGCCGGCTGCTTCTCGTTGAAAAAAGTTCAGATAGTTCCACTCTCCTTTTTCGTTTCGTGTAACATAAATAAACGCACCCTGAATGAACAAGGCATTCGGCATGGGCGTATCCTGCAACAATGACAAGAAACTGACATCCAGTTGAATGTGCGAAGCGCGAAAAATCTGCACACCGTGTCTTGGGTCAATGAGACTGACGTTCATCAGGTCCAACTGGGGATACGGGAAAAACCGTACCTGTATTTGTTCGATCACAACGTGGTCTCCGAAGGACTCTGCGACAAGCTCACGAACCATTCGTTGTAGATCCTTCATGTGGAACGTCGCAACGTAGACGACACCCGCAATGCAGAGAATCATGACGAGAAACAGGCTGGCAATCAGACGTTTGCGATTGGGAGCCATGTATTCATTTCCGGATTTTTTCACACGAATCCTGCGGGGGGAGGGCACCGATGGGCGTTTCTCAACGACGTGGCTTTGGCTCAAACGTCGTCACGCGAACGTTTCTTGACAGTCTGCGGATTTCACCGTTATGGTCTTTCCCCATTCTAACGAATGTTCACTGGTTATTCTATCGACAGTTTTCTGGCCATGGGATCAACCTCTCGAGCGATTTCTCCTTTGCAATCCTCATACAGGTATCTTCTCCTTCCGCCATCCTTAGCCGGCACGCTGCTGAAATGTTATGACTACCCTCACCCGCTGAAATCTCGTACCACGATCAGAGGATATGACAAAGCCCATGCCTTTCGAACGGCGAAGATGAGCGCGGTTGTGGCCCAACACCTCTCATATGAACGCTCACGAGTCCGTCAATTTCAGATCGCCTGCCTGCTTCATGATTTGGGAAGAGCCGGGCTTGACCGGCAACTTTTTGGCAAAATATGGTCCTGGGCGCGTAACCGGAATATACCGACGAGACCCGCAGAATGGCGTTTGCAATACCCTCATGCGCGTTACGGCGAAGAGACCGAGGCGTTTGTCAAGACACACGGAGACGCATTGGCCGAAGCAGGACTGCCACTCACCAAGTGGGCATGCGAACAGGTCGAAATGCGTCTGGGATTTGCCCGTCGTCATCGCCGTCAACTGAAAAGGGTGAAACCGTTGTTGGAAAGCCTGGACATTCGCTGGTTGCCGTGGATGGAGCAGGTGACGTTGTCTTATTATTACCCGGAGAAACTGGCACAGTCTCCGGAATGGGTCAGGGAACTCGGAGAAATTCTTGTCGCTTGCGAACAGTTGGAGGCTTACAGCAATCGTCGACGCGGCACAGACTACTATGGACGCTCCTACGAAAGCTTTCGTAACGCCTTTCGTTACCTTGACTCATTAAAACGGCAAGGCCGATTGCGCACAAGAGTGGTAAAGGCCATTCGAGAATTGACGTCCTCCGGGATCTTTGATTCCATTCTCAAAGCGGCCCGGGGGGGAATATTATCACAACACGAGCAACAATTTCTTCGATCCCTCAAATAAACGATACAGGCAGACAAAACCCGATGCCCGTCCTCACTCACAGGTTTTCGGTCTCGATGCAAGGCCATTCGCAGATTGAGAATGTTTCCGAACCTGTCCGGCAGTTTCTTGCCTCCACCTCCATACAGGCCGGCATCGTTACGATATTCGTGAAACATACCACCGCTTCGGTCCTCATTATCGAGGATGAACCGGGCTTGCGCGCCGATACCAAAACCGTTTGGGACACCCTAGTCCCGGCAGCCGCCACCTGGCAACACAACACCAGGAACCCCGGAGAAAACAACGGTCACAGTCACTTGCGAGGCCAAATTCAAGGGCAATCGCTCACCATCCCTTTTGCCGGCAACCAATTGCTTTTGGGGACCTGGCAGGAAATCGTCATTCTCGATTTTGATACACGGCCACGCTCTCGAGAGATCATCATTCAAGTGATGGGTGAGTAAGCCTGTAAACAGTCCGCGCACAATGACAAACCGGCTGTTCTCCGGTTCAAGGCCTTACGATGGAACGTGACGTGTCCCGCGAGGCAGTTCTTCTGAAAGCCCGGAGCCTCATTCAACCCAGGCCTTCTCATTGATCTTGCTTTTTTCCCAAAATAAGAGACAATAGGTCAAAGTCTGTATTCCGTGGTGGTGTGACGGATGGAGAAACCCATGACACAAACAAGTCAGTCAGGCAACGCCATAAAGAAATCCTTGTTCCCATGGATGACGGCACTTCTTTTCTTGTACTGTGGTTGTTCAACCCCTGCCTGGGCTAACGGCCTTGAAGAACAACAACTTGTCGAAAAGGCCAAACACACCGTTGAAGGTTTCATGAACGACTCGAATTTGACCTGGTTTCAGACGCACGTCAAAGACGCCAAAGCCCTTTTGATTATTCCTCAAAAACTGAAGGCCGCTTTCTGGATTGGCGTGGATGGAGGAAGTGGGGTTTTGGTCTCCCGGGACGAACAGACGGGAGAGTGGAGCGAACCGGCCTTTTACCTCTTGGGTGGACTCAGCGTCGGACTTCAGTTCGGGGGGGAAGCCTCGGAAGTCATCATCCTGGCCATGACCCAAGGGGCAGTTGAAAAGCTCTATGCCTCGTCCTTTAAACTCGGCGGGGATGCCTCGATTGCAGCCGGACCCTATGGAGCCGGAGCCGAGGGGTCCACTTCGGCAAATTTGAACGCGGATTTTCTTTCGTTTTCGCGTTCCAAAGGGGTCTATGCGGGTCTCTCATTGGAAGGATCTATCATCTATACAGACGACGATTCCAATGAAGCCTATTACGGGAAAAAAGTTCGACCCGTGGATATTCTGGTGACAAAATCCGCCAGCAACAAGCACTCGTCCGGTCTTCGTCAAGCCATTATGGCGGCAACGCAATAAGCCCCAATGCGTGTACAAGAAAGCATCCAGGGGGAATGGATGCTTATTCCCGAATCATGGGGATGATCACGATCTGCCCGTCCTTATAATCGACCGTCACCGCATCGCCGTCTTTCAGTTCTCCTTTGACCAGAAGCTTCGACAAGGGCGTTTCGACGTCATGTTGGATCAGTCGCTTCAATGGCCGGGCCCCATACGCTGAACTATAGCCTCGTGTTCCTAAATTCGCTAACGCCTCGGCAGTGACCTCCCAACGAATTCTCCGGTCCTCCAGTCTGGCTCTTAATCGATCCAATTGAATGTCCGCGATTTGACCGACTTCATCAGGGCTCAGCGGATGGAAGACCACGGTTTCATCGATACGGTTCAGAAATCCAGGACGAAAATGCCGCTTGACCGCATTCAAGACAAGAGTCTGCAATGCTTCATAGGTTCGTTCCCGTTGTTGCGCTTCCAGAATTTCCTGACTGCCGATATTCGACGTCATCATCAGGACCGTATTCTTGAAATCGACGCTCCGTCCCTGGGAATCGGTTAACCGGCCGTCATCAAGCACCTGAAGCAAAATATTGAACACGTCATGATGGGCTTTCTCGATCTCATCCAAGAGGATGACACAAAAAGGGCGGCGCCTCACGGCTTCGGTCAATTGCCCACCTTCTTCATAGCCAACGTAGCCGGGTGGGGCGCCGATGAGCCGGGCCACGGAATGTTTTTCCATATATTCCGACAGATCAATGCGTATAAGATTGGCTTCGTCGTCAAAAAGCGTAGAGGCCAGGGCTCGAGCCAGTTCCGTTTTTCCGACACCGGTCGGGCCAAGGAATAAAAACGATCCGATTGGCCGATTGGGGTCCTTGATGCCTGATCGTGCTCGGAGAACGGCATCGGCGACGGCTTGCACGCCTTCATCCTGTCCGACGACGTGCCGGTGAAGCAAGGCTCCCAATCGCAGAAGTTTTTCCATTTCTCCTTGGAGAAGCCGGCTGATGGGAATACCCGTCCAGCGGCTGACCACTTCCGCAATATCTTCCTCATCGACTTCCTCCTTCAAAAGACGCGACTCCCTTTTTTGTCCGTCGAGGTTTTCTTCTTCGGCCTTGAGCTCTCGCTCCAGCCGGGGCATTGTGCCATAGCGGAGTTCCGCCACGCGATTGAGATCATATTCTCGTTCAGCTTTTTCAATCTGATGCTTCAAGTCTTCAATATGTTGCCGGATCTGTTGCAGACGCCCCACGGCCGCTTTTTCCGTTTCCCATTGTTGTTGTAATTCGGTGAATTCCCGATGCTTGTCTTTGAGTTCACGTTCCAACGTTTCAAGCCGCACCTGACTGCCCGGGTCCTTTTCTTTTTTAAGAGCTTCCCGTTCAATTTCGAGTTGCAGAACTTTTCTGGACACTTCGTCCAATTCCGCGGGCATACTATCGATCTCCGTACGGAGTCGGGCTGCGGATTCATCGACAAGATCGATCGCCTTATCCGGAAGAAATCGATCTCCAATGTATCGATGGGAAAGCCGTGCGGCTGCCACCAAGGCAGCGTCTGTAATCCGGACTCCATGATGAACCTCATACCGTTCCTTGAGTCCCCGCAGAATCGAAATCGTGTTTCCCACTGATGGTTGCTCGATGAACACGGGTTGAAAACGGCGTTCGAGGGCCGCGTCTTTTTCAATATGCTTGCGATACTCATCCAGGGTCGTTGCCCCGATCAGATGCAGGTCTCCTCTTGCCAGCATCGGCTTGAGCAGGTTAGCGGCATCCAAGGCCCCTTCTGCCGCTCCCGTACCCACGACCGTGTGCAGTTCGTCGATAAACAGAAGAATGTCACCCTGCGATGACTGAATTTCTTTCAAAACGGCTTTCAACCGTTCCTCGAACTCGCCACGGAATTTGGCTCCTGCCACCAATGCTCCCATATCGAGGACAACCACGCGTTTCCGTTTCAATCCTTCGGGAACGTCCCCTTTGACGATCCGTTGAGCCAAGCCTTCGACGATGGCCGTTTTTCCGACTCCGGGTTCACCGATGAGCACGGGGTTGTTTTTCGTCCGTCTCGATAAAATCTGAATCGTCCGCCTGATTTCCTCATCGCGACCGATGACCGGATCCAGTTTTCCCTGCCCTGCCAACTCCGTTAAATCCCGGCCATATTTTTCCAGCGCCTGAAACGTTCCCTCAGGGTCCTGGCTTGTCACTCGCTGGTTCCCACGAACGTGTTGCAGGCCGGCCAATAGCTTGTCGCGCGTGACCCCCAGATCTTTCAACACACCGTCCTGGGACGTCATGGCAAGCAAGAGATGCTCGACGCTGATGTACTCGTCTTTCAATGCCTGTTTTTCATCCTCGGCGTGGGAAAGAAGCGTGACCGTTCGTTGGGTCAGATGGAGCTGTCCCGGGGCCGCTCCCGTTCCACGGACCTGTGAAACTTTTGCCAGTCGTTGCTCGGCTTTGGCCTTGACAGCGGAACCGGACACCCCGGTCTGTTCCAGAAACGGACCGGCGGACCCGTCAGGTTGGTCCAGCAATGCCGCCAGCACGTGCTCGACGTCGATGCCCTGGTGATTCCGGTGCATGGCGAGAGAGGACGCGGCTTGCAGCGCCTCTTGCACTTTTAGCGTCATACGATTCATATCCATGATTGTCGACTCCTCTCTTCTTCACGTTTTCAGGCCGGAACGTTGTCCTAACCAGATAGCCACGTTCCCGAAAAGATCAAGCAGGGACCAAAGATCGTTGCCCCCTGTTCACGGCAATCAGCCTGCTGAAAACAGTACCCGCTCAGAGATGGCCTGAACCTGGGCCTTGACGGATTCATAGCTGGCGAGCAATTTTTCAGCCGCAGAGGAAGAAGGTTGGTCTGCGTAACCCATGCGGATGGCGCATTTGGTTAATTCAGAAAGTTGAGTCGGCAAGGTATGGGTTTGCAATTCGTGAACCATTTGCAGTTTATGCTCGATGTCGCGCAAAAATACGTAGGCTTCCTCCAGAAATTTCCCATCGGCAGACTGTAAGAGGCCGAGGGTACGGAGATGCTCCAGACTTGTCATCGTATTCGATTCGAGCAACTGCGGATACACGGCACCGTGAAGGAGTTGCAGCGTCTGGACGATGAATTCAATATCGCGAATTCCTCCGGGACTGAGTTTGACGTTACGCTCATATCCCCTTCTTCGCCGAACTTTTTGATGAGTCCGTGCCCTGAGTTTACGAACCGTCTCAACAACGTTTTGCTGCCTCTGCTCATCCGGTCCCACAATAAACGGCCGGATTGTCTTGAGAAAGGACTGTCCCAAGGATCGTTGCCCCGCGATTGGGCGAGCCTTCAACAATGCCAGCCGTTCCCAGGTCCTGCCACGAGTTTGGTAGTATTTCACGGCTTCACGGCTTGACCATGCCAATGGTCCGACGGCTCCCTCCGGTCGCAATCGCAAATCGACTCGAAACAAACACCCTTCCGGCGTGGAAGCCGATAGGACCCGGGTCAGTTCTCTTGCAATGAGCTGAAAAAATGTCTCATCGCTAACAGGATACTTTGCGGTCCGTGTCTGCCCTTTGCTTGACGTAAACAAATAAATGAGATCCACGTCGGAGCTGTAATTCAATTCATGTCCGCCCAACTTTCCCATCCCCAACACCACAAATCCCGTTTCTGTTGCCGTCCCCGGCTGAGAGGAAATTCCGTATTGTTTCCGCAGTTCTTCGTTCACGAGTCGATAGGCGGCATGGATCACGATTTCCGCAAGCTGAGTCAGAGACTGAACGGTCTCCCTTACGGACGAGATATGGAAGAGATCCCAGGCGCCGATACGCAGCATTTCCCGGCGGTGAAAGCGTCGAAGAGTATCCTGTTTGCGTTCGTACGTTCGGACAGAATCAAGGCTTTCGTCTAAGGCTGCCCTGAGACGTTTGGACGTGGGAGGAAATTTCAGGAGACGTTCTTCCTCGATCCAATACAGCAGCATGGGGTCTCGAATGACCGTTTCCGCCATCGCGGGACTGTTCCCGAATACGACGCAAAGCAATTGCAGGACGTATGGCGCGTGCGCTAAAAATCCGAACGCTTGACTCCTTGCATGACAGGCGTCAAGGTAGCGCTCCCATTCGCATAGCGCTCGATCTGGGTCGGCCGTGACTGAAACGGCATGGAGAAGATCTGGTAAAATACTTGCGAGCAGCCTTCGACTGTGAGGCTCACCGGCCATGAGTTGCAAGTTGGCGTCGGCTTGCTTCCAATTATGGAACCCGTACGGTGACAACAGCCGCTTGATTTCCGAAGGCGCCAGGTCCGGAGAAAGCAGGAGCGGCCGAGGATCAAAACCTAAGCGCGGGTTGTGAGGGATGGACATGAAGACGACTCCCCGTTTCAAAAGGCACGGTTCAATGCTCCTTACAATGATAGCATGTTAAGGTATACTCCCTGCCATGAAAGAGACGTTCGACTTGACGGAACTGGAAAGACTCTGCCATCAGGTCGATCCGGTCGTGATCAAAGATTTTCTGAATCGGATGGATCCGGATTACTTCTCGCAGTTTCCGGCGCGAACCGTTGCGAAACACGTGGAGTTGGCCAACACCTTGACCCCGGAACATCCCTGCGCGCTTCAAGTCCAATCTGCAAACAAGGCCGGCCAATACCGGTTGACGGTCGTCGCTTACGATTCTTTCGCAGAATTTGCCACAATTTGTGGGATGCTGTCCGCCTATGGCTTCGATGTACGCGAAGCCCTCGTGTTTACGGGCCAGGATCGTCACGCGCCTTCTCTGCCGTCTCAATCCTTGCGTCACAGGCAAGCACGCAAATGGCCGGTTCCGCGACATCGCCACCGACCGGGCCTGTCAAGGAAAACCGTCGTGGACGTTTTTCGGGTTCACCTGTTGCCGGGTGCTGTATTCAATGCAACCATTGAAAAAGAACTGAGTCGGGAGTTGTCGGCCATGATTCGACTGCTTGAGACGCAAAAAATCCAGGATGTCCGGACTTGGGTGAACCGGAAATTGGTTGAAACCCTCGGGCAAAGAAACGCGGAGGCTTCCGGTCCTGCCTATCCGACGGACATTCTGTTTAACAATGAGCTGTCCATGCGCGAAACGGTGATCGATATCAGGGGCATGGATTCTCCGGCTTTTTTGTATGCCTTTACGAACGCGTTAACCATGAGAGGGATTTATTTTTCAAAGGCCACGATCGAAGGAGACGGGTTAAAGGTCCGCAACCGGTTTTTCGTCAGGGATCGACGTGGGAACAAAATCATCTCGGCGCCGGAACAACGGAAACTGACCGTGGCAGCGGTCCTCATCAAGGAATTTACCCATTCCCTCACCTGGGCGCCAAACCCCAGCAGGGCGTTGAATCATTTCAATCATTTTGTCGATCGGTTGTTGGAACAACGGCTCAGTACAAAACAAGTCACGTGGCTCGCCCGAAAAGATTTATTGGCTAACCTCGCCAGGTTGTTCGGCACAAGCGATTTCTTATGGGAAGACTTTCTGTATCAGGAACGCATCAATCTCCTGTCTCTTGTTGAAAAATTTCAGCAACCTCAGATCCTTTCAGCGAAGACTGTTCTCGCCAGAACGCTGGAGTCCGGACTCGGAAGGCGTAAAAACCCTGAAATCCGAAAGGCGATTCTGAATCAATTTAAGGATGAGGAACTGTTCCGTATCGACTTGCATCATATGCTCAACAAGACCTCGCTCCCAGCCTTCTCCGAATCTCTGACGACCTTGGCCGAAGTGGTCTTAGCCCAAGCCCTTGTGGAAGCCCAGGCCGTGGTCTGCCTGAGCAAGGCACAGCCTCACGCGCCGAATCAGAGAGCGCTGCCGTTCAGTATTTGCGGATTGGGTAAATTGGGTGGACGTGAGTTGGGCTATGCCTCTGATATTGAGATTGTCTTTGTGTATGAGACCCCCTCAAAGACCTCGGGCATTTCCCACTCCTCCATGGGTGAATATTATGAGCAACTCGCCCAGGAATTTCTTCATTGGATCGAGGCAAAAAAAGAAGGAATTTTTCAACTCGATATCCGGTTGAGGCCTCACGGAGAAAAAGGCCTGCTGGCGAATTCATTTGAAGACGTCAAACGGTATTACCGGACGGGAGGAGCCGCTGCGCCTTTTGAACGACAGGCATGGATCAAGCTGCGTCACGTTGCGGGAAATGCCATGCTTGGCCGGCGTATAGAACGCTACCGTGACGATTTCGTGTACAGCAGGGCTTCCTGGCCGTTGGATACCGCGTTACACCTGCGCCGCAGGCAGATGCGGGAGTTGGTTCCCCCGGGGGCCGTTCACGTGAAATACAGTTCGGGTGGGCTCATCGACGTTGAGTACGCCGTTCAATACCTTCAATTACAGTATGGCCACCGGGAACCCTCAATCCGCACACCCAACACCCTGCACGCGCTCGGGGCCCTTCAAGAAACAAGACTTCTCCCGGATCAGGACACAACGACCCTGAAGGAAAATTATCTGTTTATGAGAAAGGTCATCGACGGGTTGCGCATCGTTCGCGGACACGCCAAGGATCTGGTGCTACCGAAATCCGGCTCCGACGACATGACGTATCTCGCAAGAAGATTGGGGTACATAACCAGTGTCTGGCAAGAAGGAGCGCGGGCGTTTGAACGGGAGTTGCACGAACGAATGAACCGGTCGCATGAGATCTTCGTCAAGCTGTTTTGTCAAAAACCGTTCAAGAAAACAAGGCGGTCGTCGAGCACAACAACGGAAGGATGAACCCCTGTTCACGGAAGCAGGACCAACAAAAAAGGCGTATTCCCCTTCAACGCGGAAATACGCCTTTTCGTCTCAACGGATCTTTCATTCAGGCGTTAAATATCGTAGTACAAAAAGAATTCATGCGGATGGGGACGAATGCGAACCTCATCGGCTTCATTTTCCCGTTTATAGCTGATCCAGGCTTCCACCAGATCTTCACTGAACACGCCGCCTTTTAAGAGAAACTGATAATCATGTTCCAGGTTATTAAGAGCTTCGTCTAAACTTCCGGGAACGGTCGGAATATTCGAGGCTTCTTCCGGCGCCAAATCGTAGAGATTTTTATCCATGGCTTCCCCGGGATCAATTTTATTTTGAATGCCGTCAAGCCCTGCCATCAGCATCGCACTGAACGCCAAATAGAAATTGGCCGAGGGGTCGGGAAACCTCACTTCGATCCGTTTGGCCTTCGGATTGGGAGAATACATCGGAATCCTGATGCCGGCCGACCGGTTCCGGCTTGAATACGCCAACAAGACGGGAGCCTCGAATCCCGGCGTCAACCGTTTATAGGAATTCGTCGTCGGATTCGTAAAGGCCGCCAAAGCCAGAGCATGCTTCAGAACGCCACCGATATAATATAAGCACGTTTTCGACACACCCGCGTATTCTTTACCGGCAAACGTCGGTTTGCCTTCCTTCCAGATACTTTGGTGGGTGTGCATGCCGGTTCCGTTGTCCTGGAATAACGGTTTTGGCATAAACGTCGCGGTTTTGTTATGACGCCGGGCCACGTTTTTGACGATGTACTTGTACATCATCATCTTGTCGGCCATCTGCAGCAAGGAGTCAAAACGCAGATCGATTTCAGCCTGTCCTCCCGTGGCCACTTCGTGGTGATGTTTTTCAACGCGAATCCCGGCTTTTTCCATTTCCCTGACCATTTCGGACCGGATATCCTGTTGCGTATCCGTCGGAGCCACAGGGAAATAGCCTTCCTTGTGCCGGGGCCGCGCTCCCAGATTGTGACCATCATCGCCAGAATTCCAGACACCCTCCTCGGAGTCGACAAAATAATAGCCCGAGTTACTGGTTTGGTCATAACTGGCATGATCGAAAACAAAAAATTCAGCTTCAGGCCCCCAATAGGAGACGTCGCCGATTCTGGTGCTCTTCAGGTATTGCTCTGCTCGTTGCGCCACGCCTCGCGGGTCGCGTTCGTAGACGGCGCGCGTGATCGGATCTTGCACGCTACACACCATGCTGAGCGTGGACAGTTCGGTAAACGGATCCAACCGGGCGGTGTTCGGATCGGGGAAAACCAGCATGTCGCTGTTCTGAATCGCTTTCCACCCCCGGATGGACGACCCGTCAAATCCCGCACCATCCTTAAACAGATCCAACGTCAGTTCTGAGGTCGGGAGGGAAAAATGCTGCCATGTCCCTACCAGATCCACAAATTTGAGATCGACCATTTCCACCTTGTTCTTTTTGGCAAAATCCAATACTTCACGCGGAGTCATTCCGTACCTCCTTCTTCACAAAATAGGTTTGACAACACGAACGCGTTCTCAGGAATAGGCACGTTCGCTATGCTGGCTCAAATCGAGCCCGACTTCTTCATCTTGCGGGGACACGCGCAGGCCAACCATCAGATCGACGACTTTCAAAATCACAAAGGTTCCAACCAGGACAAACACCAGCGTGGAAAGTGCCAACACGATCTGAATCACAAATTGACCCGGGTTTCCGAAAAATAACCCCTGGACCCCGATGGAAGCAAATAACCCGGTTGCCAGAATCCCGCTAAATCCGCCCACCCCGTGAATGGCGACCACGTCGAGTGAATCATCGTACCCAAGTCGTACTTTTACGAGAACGGCGGCGTAGCAAATGACGCCGGCAACAAGACCGATCACTAACGCCGACAGTGGCGAAACAAAACCCGCGCCGGGGGTAATGGTCGCCAAGCCCGCGATAATTCCGCTCGCCACTCCAAGCGTGGTGGGTTTGCCGGTTTTCATCCATTCAGCGACCATCCAACTGATCCCGCCGGCACAGGCGGCAATATGGGTGGCGACAAAAGCTGACGCCGCACCGCCGTTGGCCCCCAAGGCACTTCCCGCGTTGAATCCGAACCACCCGAACCACAACAGTCCCGTCCCCAAAACCGTCATGGGAAGGTTGTGTGGCAGCATGGACTCAACCCCGTAGCCTTTTCGTTGTCCCAACATCAGCGCACAGACGAGGGCGGCGAATCCCGAACTGATATGAACGACGGCCCCTCCGGCAAAGTCCAAGGCCCCCATTTCCGCCAACCAACCGCCGCCCCAGACCCAATGGGCAAGAGGTGAATAAATCAGGACTGACCAGAGGACGGCAAACAGCAACAACGCGGTGAACTTCATCCGTTCGGCAAAACTGCCGGTGATCAGCGCCACAGTGATGGCGGCGAACATAAGTTGAAACACCATAAAGGCCAAATGCGGGATACCCGTGCCGGGATAGACGTCCTGTCCCACTCCCTGCAAGCCCAAAAATTCCAGGCTGCCGATCACGCCGCCCATGTCGGTGCCGAATGCCAATGAATAGCCGAGCAGGACCCACACGATACTGATCATGCAGAGAATGATGGCGGTATGCATCAGGGTCCCAAGCACGTTTTTGCTCCTGACAAGTCCACCATAAAAAAGCGCCAATCCGGGCAAGGTCATACACAGGACAAATGCGGACGACACCAGAATCCACGCCGTATCACCCGTGTCAATGGCTCCTGGGGTCCCATCCTGTGCCCATCCGGTTGCCAGCCCGCACCATAAACTCAGAATGACAACCACTAGCCATATGAATGAGAAGGTCGAGTGCTTCACGATTCCACCTCGGGTTATGGGTTATATGAACCGGCGCAGCCGGAGACGTCACAAACAAGCCGTTGCCGGGAAATTGAAGACTCACGCCTGAGGCCCCCGGGCCATTTCGAGAACGGCCCATGATCTGGCACAGGGACCGTCAGATGGTTGCTGAAACACCGGTTATAACGCGCCTTCGCCCGTCTCTCCGGTGCGAATACGAATGACATTCTTCAAATCTGAAATGAAAATTTTGCCATCGCCGATACTTCCCGTTTTGGCGGTTTTCCTCAAGGCTTCAATAACTTTTTCTTCCATGCTATCGGCAATTGCGAGTTCAAGTTCGACTTTCGGTACGAAGTCAATTTGGTACTCCGTTCCCCGATAAGTTTCTTTATGACCTTTTTGCCGGCCAAATCCCTTGACTTCCGAAACCGTCATGCCTTGAATGCCTATTTCAGTCAGGGCGTCTTTCACCTCATCGAGTTTAAAGGGCTTGATGATAGCTTTCACGAGTTTCATGGGTTTCTCCCTTTCGACATTGAAAGTGTCGTCGAAAAGACATAAACGGCCAAGGCCGCGTATGCCTGACGCGCTCCGATCTCACGAATCGATCTGAACCCTAAGTATATGCGCGTTCGCTATGTTCACTCAGGTCGAGGCCAATGATCTCCTCGTCCTTCTCGACCCGAAGGCCGATAACCATATCCAACACCTTCAAAATAATAAAGGTGCCTGCAAACGAAAACACCCACGTGGCGCCAACGCCCACGACCTGAACGAACACTTGCCCCGGATTTCCGAAAAACAAGCCGGTTCCACCGCCCACGCTGGCAAAAAGCCCCGTGGCTATTGCCCCCCAAGTCCCTCCGATGCCGTGAATGCCCAGCACGTCAAGGGCATCATCATACCCGAATTTGGATTTCCATACCACGGCTAAATAACAGACGGCCCCGGCACCGAACCCGATCACAATCGAGGAAAGCGGGGCAACAAACCCCGCTGCCGGAGTAATGGCCACCAAACCGGCAATGGCGCCGCTCGCCCCGCCCAGGGCCGTTGGTTTGCCGCTGTCCCTCCATTCAAGCGCGAGCCATCCCAAAACACCGGCAGACGTCGCCACCTGAGTCGCGACAAAAGCCCCCGCGGCAACCCCATCGGCTGCCAAGGCGCTCCCCGCGTTAAACCCGAACCATCCCACCCATAACAAAGCCGCGCCAACCACGGTAAACGGCAGGTTATGAGGGGCCATCTTTTCGGCGCCATAGCCATGCCGCTTGCCCAGGACCAGGGCAGCGGCCAAGGCAGCCACGCCCGAACTGATGTGTACAACGGTGCCGCCGGCAAAATCCAAGGCCCCTAATTCACCCAACCACCCGCCGCCCCAGACCCAATGAGCCAGGGGGGCATAGATCAGGGTCACCCACAGGACCGCAAACAGGACGTACGCGATGAACTTCATGCGTTCCGCAATGGCCCCACTGATCAACGCCACCGTAATCGCCGCAAACATGAGCTGAAACACCATGAAGGCAAGATGCGGGATGGCTGTACCGGGAAAGGCTTCCGGCCCAACGCCGTCCGACCACAGAAATTCGAAATTGCCGACAAGGCTCCCCACATCGGTGCCGAAGGCGATGGTATACCCCCACAACACCCAGACCACGCTGACCACGCACACGGAAATAAAACTGTACATCATGGTGCTGAGCACGTTTTTGTCACGGACCATCCCTCCGTAAAAGAGAGCCAAGCCCGGAACGATCATGGCAAGCACCAACGCGGAAGACGTCAAAAGCCACCCTGTGTCCCCCGCACTGATCGCCGCGCCTCCTTCCTCCGCCAAGGCCGTCCCGGCACAAATAGAAAGTAAAAATACTGAAAATAATACACTTAAATATTGTAATAAAATTTTCCTCTGTTCCATTTTCACCCTCCTCATAAAGGATTGAGAATTTTCCTAAAAGAGGAAGATCGCTTCCGCTGCCAGGGTTGTTTGGTTGTTCCCCACCCCACTGCCATCTTCAAATGAATTTCTGTTGGACTTGTCGTACCGGAACTCTGCTCTGGTAATGAAATTGGGAGTCGGCTTGTATTGCAGGGTCCACGTGGTTTCCCACAATGTTTGCCCATTTAGTTTTTCGCCTGCCGGCCAGTCAGGACAGACAAGAGCATTCCCAGCCTCACCCATGCTACCTCCGCACGAGAAGAAACCAGCCGGGTCCTCGAATACTTCTCCCCGGACGTGGAGTCCCCACCGATCATTGAAATCATAGATGACGTAGCCCGCAACCCCATTCCAACGGGCATTTTGGCCTTCCGGCAAATCCTCACCACCTGGAGTCCTGTTTTCATTGGCCTGATTTCCGTAATAGCCCTCCAACACGAGTTCCAGGTTTTCGGTAGCCTGCACGTCGAGAATACCGCCAACCTGTACACGATCTGCATCCTTCGCACCTCTGACTCCCTCAGGTCCCCAGAAACCGAATATCGAAATTCCCACGTTATCCATAGGTGTTAGGGAGAGCAGGGCTTCGACTTCCTTGCTGTTGTTTTCGTCGACTTGTGCCCCAGTAAATGAATCGATGACGCTTGTAGAAAAGGAAATGTCATCACTCAAGTCATACGATGCCCGAAGACCTGTCACGGTGAATGGTTCTCCCATGCCGAACAAGAACGAACGGGAGAAATTAGGGTTGAGCGGACTTTCGATCACTTCATAACCGATCAACGTGTTCATGCGTCCAGCTTGGAAGGTCACCCCATTCCCAATCGGCGCGATGAATTGCACGTACGTTTCCTGAAAGTCGAATTCGTCGGCACCTGTATTGCCACCGGTAAATTTGGCATCTTCCCCGAAGTTCAGCTTCACACGGAAACCTGCCCGATCGGCGAAAGACCCTCCTGTACTTGCGGCTTTCTCTAGAACGACTTGCGCCATGTTGGGCCGGAAGGAATTCGAATCGCCGTCAAAACTCCGGTTATTATTGATTCCGCTATCAGGATTATTGAAATTCTGCGTATACGATGTTTCCACGTAGCCGTACAGCGAAAGGTTCAATTTGCTTGCCAAGGAGTCATCTTCCGCCGCCAGCGCCACGGAACTCAAGAGCGATGCGGGAAACCCTCCGATGACGGCCATGCTGAAAACAAACAAAAACATTCGAGTCATTATCCGTTTGGACATTTTAAGGCTCTCCTTCATTGATATTCGTTGTTGGGAAGTTCCTCCGGCACACGCCCTTGTGTGCGTCTCGTCGTGAAGGAACTTCGATGTAGTCATCAACGCTCCTCCTGATCGCAAAAAAAAGTCCCCAACCACACGTTTCACGCGGTTGAGGACTTCGCTGTCCTTTGAATAAAAAAACACGCGCCGGGACGCCACTGTCCCGGATAGTAGCTGTCTTTTACATCAGCTCTACGTAACAGTCAAGTCAAAATTGCGGAAATTCATACTGAACCGTGCTATAACGTTGACTATCATGCCTGACGATGTCAGCTCGCCATCAGATTTCTCGAAAAACCGTCCCAGGCTCAACGACCCCCATCAGAATCCCAAGGGTGGTCGAACCCTTATTGTGGATCACACGGATTCTGCCTGTTATCCCCGCCCGAGCGCGGCCCTGAAAGATGCCGCACCGGATGACCGGATTTTTGTTCGCTCCGGCATCTACGAAGACCGTTTGTTCGTCGCACAACAACCCATTCAATTGACCGGGGCCGGACGGGACCAGGTCCAGATCTTCAGCCGCCGGAGCGGCCCGCTGTATCTGCAACAGGTTCCCGGCGGGTGCATTACCGGCATCACGTTCCGTTACGTCGGAAGCGACCAGCATTCCGCGATCAATATTTTTGATTCCACCTGTACCATTACGCAGTGCCGGGCAACCGAAGGCCTGCTCTCGGGGATCGTCATTTATGGTCCGAATTGCAGGCCGTCCCTTCTGGACAATGAGGTGTGCCAGAATCGTGAATCCGGCATTTTCAGTTTTGCCGGTGCGCAACCCTATCTGGCCGGGAACGTGTGTTTCCACAATCACCATTTCGGCTTGGCGGTTCGGGACGACGGAACGCGCCCGGATTTGCTCAAAAATATCTGCCGTCACAACAGGCTCAGTGGCATCCTCCTGTTCCATGGGGCCCAGGCGTTAATCCTGGAGAACGAATGTTACGACAACGATCATTGGGGAATCGTGATAACCCCAGACTCCCGGTCAACGCCGGAACCGGATCAGCTTCTGTCCTGTAACGTTTTAACTGAAAACCCGCGAGGAGCCTGTATCGTCACCGATCAACCCCTGGGAGAAATCGGGCGATAGAACAGAGCGGAGTGTCGGATGACGCTCCGCTAAGGAACCTCTGCTTTCGTGTGAGAGCGAGATCCAGGGCAAGGCGTCCCGGAGCGAAACCCGAAGCGTATCAGAGAGAGAGGTGAGGGTTGAGCGAGGACACCACGCCGCCATGCGCCCGATCGTGCACGACATCAGAGGTTCCCTAAGCCGACCTACGCGTTCTTCCCAGAAAGAAGAAAGCGCCATGAGCCTGCCCTCGACATTTGCTATCGGGGGATGGCACCGCGACAAAAGAGAGAAGAAGCTGCTCCGTCGGTGAAGCCGCCGTCGGTCGGGTTAGCCGAACAGTCAGAACCCGGCACCGTAGCTCCTACGGCGAGGTGACTGTGGGCAGGATACGGCCCCACGTGATCTGTTGCCAGACGCGTTCATGCCCCCAGTAGAGCATGATTTTGGCCAGCGCGTCGAGAGAACCGACGATAGCCGCTGCCGCCAACTCACCCGAATACAGAAAAACGACCATCGTGGTCACCATCGTCGCCAGGACCCTCCAACTGATGCCCTTCACGATGCTCCGAAGATGCGTGTCCATAGACCACTCCTTATTGAATCCTGCTAGGGGCAGTACCCCTTCGGCTTTTCGAAGCTTTCCTGCAAGACCGGTCCCGGCCCCGGTCGTAAAATGCGCTCAACGTATACCGGTCCAATACGTTGACGATGGCATTCCTGACTTCGAGCATGACGTGTTGAATCGGACATTGCCGTTCTTCGGAATAGGGACAATCCCGGCAGGTCTGATAGGCCGTCTGACTCACACAGGCAATCGGGGCAAGCGGACCGTCCAGGATGCGAATCACCTGTCCGAGAGAGACATCGTCCGGGTGTTTGATTAACCGGTATCCTCCCTGAACGCCGGGACGACTCCCCAGTATCCCTGCCCGCTTCAATTCCAAGAGAATGATTTCCAGAAACCCCACGGGAATCTGTTGGGCTTCTGCAATGTCAGATCGTCGCAACGCAGACTGCTCGTAAGCCTTGGTCAATTCAAGCAGGGCCCTCAACCCGTATTCGCTCTTTCTGGAAAATCTCATATCCTTAATAATCTTAAGAAAAATTATTAACAATTATCATAAAAAATGTATTTCCTTGTCACACCCTCTTCACCGTCGTGACGCCAATGGCTCTCGTTCCGAAGACAAAGACAAGACTTGGTGGAGGGCAGGGGACTTGAACCCCCGACCCCAACGTTGCGAACGTTGTGCTCTCCCAACTGAGCTAGCCCCCCACATCCGGCACTGTATCAAAAGGACCATCCCGCTGCAATCAAATCAGGCATCACGGATGTGAACCGTCCGGCCTTCGACACACAAGCGCCCCTCCACAAATAACCGGATAGCCTTGGGCAGAAGCCCGTGCTCTTCTTTCAAGATTCGTTCGGATAACGTTTCCGCCGTATCACCTTCTTCCACGGGCACGGCTCGCTGCAAAATGATGGGACCGGCATCCATGCCTTCGGTGACAAAATGAACGGTGCATCCGGAGACTTTCACCCCATGATCCAACGCCTGTTGTTGAGCGTGCAAGCCGGGAAAACTGGGAAGAAGCGAAGGATGAATGTTGAGCATTCGCGATTCATACGGGTCGATGAGAACCGAAGTGACGATTTTCATATATCCTGCCAATATCACCAACTCGACCCGGTAGGCCTGTAACGTCTCCAACAGTTTTTCATCATAGGCTTGCCGGGGATCCGGCCGGTCCGCCACTGATTTTGGGGCAAGAAAAACGGTCGGCAACCGGTGGCGTTCCGCGCGCGCCAGCGCCGGGATTCCTGGTTTATTACTAATGACGACCGCAATCTCGGCGTTGACGTCCCCCGCTTCAATCGCGTCGATAATGGCCTGAAGATTGGCCCCCCTGCCCGAAACAAGAACACCCAGTCGCAACAGACTCATGGTGGCATCTCAAGGCATGATGAATGATCGATTCGCAAACCGGAATTAGACACGAACGAGTTCTACCAGCGTTTCTATATGGGCGGTTTGCGGGAACATGTCAAACGTCTGGACTCGTTGAACGCGATACCCGGTCACACAAAGCCGGTTGAGGTCTCGAGCCAGAGAGGAGGCGTCACACGAAAGATACAGGATATGAGGCACCCGGATACGCGCCAGAGATTCGACGCAACGCCGGCTCAGTCCTTCTCGCGGCGGATCCATCACGATCACGTCGTATTCGTCGCCACCCACTGTCTCCAAAAAATCCTCAACCCTTGCCACCCGTATACGATACCGTCCGATATGGTTAGAAGAAGCCGATTGTCTGGCATCGGCCACGGCATGGGGATTTTTCTCGACTTCCGTGACCAGGGCTCCGTTTCTGGCCAAACCCAAACCGACGCATCCGATCCCGGCATAGAGTTCAAGCACGCGAGGGTGTGAACCCTGCATGATCCAACCGGCCAACGTTTGAAAAATAAGCGAATAGATCGCCCAATTGGTCTGCATAAACGACCGATCGCTGATCCTGATCACCATATCCTGAAATCGTTCAAACAGATGGGACTCCCCACGGACGACTCGCCGCACGTATCGTTTCTGAGACATTGTGACGGAAGAAGCCGTCAGGATGGACCCGATGACGGTAGGAATGCCCTCAAACACGGCTAACAGTTCCCGTGCCTGGTGTGGCGTCGCACGGGGCACCGTGCACACAATCAGATGCGTCCCGAACGCGTCCGAGGACCGGATTTCCACGTGAGAGAGAAAGGCGGGCAACGTTCGCAGGCCGGCCAACCGACCTTCAACGTGTTCGATCACCTGCCCCATGGACTTGGGAACCAACAGGCACCCCACTCCCCTGACCGGGCGATGCGAGCGTTCCCGAACGAATCCGAGATAAAAGGTGCCGTGTTGCTGAAACACCCTGAAGCGAACTTTCCGGCGGCATTCATACGGAAAAGGAGAAGGGACGGGATCGCTGAAGATGGCCTGTTCGATTCGGCCAATACGGGAAAACGCCTCTTCCAGCAAGCCTTGTTTGTACTGCAATTGTGCCTCATAGTGCGCATGCTGAAATTGGCACCCCCCACAGTCTTCATAGACGGAACACGGAGCCTGAACGCGATGCGGTGACGCGACGCGCACGTCATCGAGCGTGGCGAACTGGTAATCGGGATGTTGTTCATTCAGCGTGACCGTCACCACCTCGCCGGGTAAGCCTCCCCGAACGAACGTGACTTTCGAATCCGAACGGGACAATCCCCAGCCACCAGCCACGACACGTTCGATGGTAAGAGACTGGGCCATCAGACTTCCGAACGAAGCTCGATGTTCAGAAGTTTGATTTTTCGATGCAGGTGACTGCGTTCGATTTTCAAGTCGTCCGCGGTCTTTGAGACGTTCCAGTTATTTTCTCTCAAACGGATGGAAATATATTCGCGTTCAAACGCGTTCCTGGCATCCCTCAAAGAATCGTACGTATCCAGGGTATGCACCCGGCTGCCTCCTCTGGGCATAAACGGCACAACGTCATCCACGTCTATGACGTTTTTAGGAACCATAATCATCAGGCGTTCGACCTGATTGCGAAGCTCCCGAATATTGCCCGGCCATTCATGACGCGCCAGGACGGCCAACGCCGCCGGTTTGATCTCCTTCAACTTCACCCCCTGCTCTTCTGCGTGAATCTTCAAAAAATGTTGGGTGAGGGCCGGAATATCCTCACGCCGCGCGCGAAGGGGTGGAACGACGATCGGAAGAACGTTTAAACGATAAAAGAGGTCCTCACGAAAGTTCCCTTTTTCAATTTCCTGATGAAACTCCTTGTTGGACGCCGCGATGACGCGGACGTTGACTTTAATCAGTTTCCCGCCGCCCACCCGGGTAAACTGTTGTTCCTCCAGGACACGAAGCACTTTCGCTTGAGTCGCCATACTCATATCCCCGATCTCGTCGAGAAACAGGGTGCCACCGTCTGCAAAATCGAATTTTCCGCGTTTTTGAGAAACGGCGCCCGTAAACGCGCCGCGTTCATGTCCGAATAATTCCGTCTCAATCAGCGTCTCAGGGATCGCCGCGCAATTGACTTCGACAAAAGGACGATACCGGCGGGGGCTTTGGGAATGGATCGCCCGGGCCACCAACTCCTTCCCCGTGCCGTTTTCCCCGGAAATCAGGACGCGACTATGGGTTGGGGCGGCAGAGGCAATTTGCTGGCGAAGCTCTTCCATAACGGGAGAGGCCCCGACGAGCGTGGAACTCCTTTCCACCTTCACGCGAAGGTTGATATTTTCCTCTTCCAGTTTGCGTTGGCGAAGCGCATTACGGATCAGAATGATGACTTTTTCACTCTCCAGTGGTTTCTCCAGGTAGTCATAGGCCCCAAGTCTCGTCGCTTTCACCGCCGTATCGATGCTGGCATGGGCGGACATCATAATGACCGGAAGGTTCGGAAATTGTTCGCGAACCCGTTTTAACACCTCCAAGCCGTCAATGCCCGGCTTCATCCAGATATCCAGGAGCACGACGTCTGGTGGCTCCATTTGAATGACTTTCAGCGCCTCCTCCCCGCTTTTGGCGGTCAGGACCTGATAGCCTTCGTCCTGCAAATGAGGGCTCAAGGTCGTCAGAATGTTCTCTTCGTCATCAACGATACAGATCGTATCGGACATGCTGTTTCTCCAGGTTATTCGTCGGCCGGCCCGTCATGGTCAGGACAACTCCGAACCAATCCAACACCTGAGGCCACGTGACGGCAGATTTCGCTTGGCGACGTTCGGCCGTCAGCCAACGGGAAGCTCGATCATAAATAAGGCCCCATGAGGGTGCCGGTTGGAGGCCTGAATCGTCCCATTATGATCCGTCACAATTCGATGCACAATGGCCAACCCGAGTCCCGTTCCCGTTCGTTTTCGTGAAAAATAGGGGATAAATAATTTTTCCTGATCTTCCTGCGGAATACCCGGGCCTTCATCGGCCACCGTAATTCGGACCCGTTGGTGCTTCCAATCCATTGTCGTCGTGATCCAAATTCGCCCTTTTTGATTCATGGACTGGATGGCATTATCGAACAAATTCACAAAGACGCGACGCATTTGTTCCCGGTCGAGGTTGATGTCCGGGACTGAATCGTCAAGGGATAAAAGACATTCGACGTCATGGTGCCCGCCCCGGTACAGAACGGTGACTTTTTCAATGACGTCGTGCAACGACTCTTTGGTCATCAGGGGGGTGGGCATCCTGGCAAATTTCGAAAATTCATCCACCATGCGTTTCAAGCTTCCCACTTCGTTCACAATCACGTTTGTAGATTGATCGAAAATTGTTTGAAAATCATCGGCTCCTTCAAAAAATTTTTTTCGCAACCGTTGCGCCGCAAGTTGAATGGGCGTTAAGGGATTCTTGATTTCATGGGCAACCCGTTGTGCCACTTCCTGCCAGGCCGCCGTTTTCTGCGCTTTGATCAATTCAGTCCGGTCTTCGAAAACGAACACAAATCCTAAATTCTTGCCGGCCTCGTTTTTCATCCGGGCAAGATTCAACCCCATGGTGAGGAGTTTCCCTTGCACCTCCATTTGACCTTCGAGGGTCAGGCTATCCCGGCCATCGAGTAAAATCCCGTCATAGGCTTCCTGAAACAACGTGAATTGATGGGACTTGAACACTTCAGACACCAACCGGCCGCGGACAGCGACACTCTCCACCCCTAAGATCCGCTCGGCCGAATGATTGAACGTGGTAATGGTATGCTGAGTATCGATGGACATCACGCCTGAAGCAATGGTATCCACAACGGCTTCCGTATAAGCCCGCCGGCGATCGGCTTCCACGTTCGATTGCCGGAGAGATTCGTTGACTTCTTCCAGCGCCACTTTGCTGTTCGACAAATCTTCGGTCATGCGATTGAACGATTTGATCAACGTCCCGATTTCATCTGTCGCATTGACCTCGATGCTGACGTTGAGGTTCCCGCTGGCGACGGCTTCGGTCCCTTCGGCCAACTTCTGGATCGGCACGGTGATGCCTCGTGCCACGTAAAATCCAAACCACGTGGCGCTGAACAACAGCAGGACCGTGAGAACCGCAACAAACAGATACGCCCCGGCCTTAATAGGATTTTTCAACGCCTTTATCTGCAGATAATTCGTATAGTGTTTGGCGATTCCCTGCATTTTGGCCAGGATCGATTCCGACACGTAGGTGCTGACAACAACCACTCCGTCAATGCCTCCGAGGATGGTGTTGGAGGCGATCGGCACCGCCGCACGGATCAGACGTCCGGCTTGTGCAACTTGCACGGAGGTAACCTCGCCACGTGAATCCAACGCCCGGCGAACAAGTTGCCCCGCCGGCAAATGGAACGTGCCGTCGGTGGCCTCCGGGGCGGTCATGCGCACGAGCAACTCCAGCTTCGACGAAAACACCTCGACGCCCGTCACGTTGAATTCTTCACGCTTCCGGGCGATGGCTGCCGACAACAATTCTCGAGAGTCCGTCCGCAAAAAATCTTCCCGGTAAATTTCTCTGCTCATGGCCCTGGCACTTTGCATGGTCAAGGCCATATGGCCCTCGTGATACATCCTGGATAATTCTTCGGAGTCTTTCAGGACCTTCTCGATCTGATTATTGAACCAGACGTTCATCACCTGATTAATCACCCCACTGGCCATGACCGCCAACAGCACCGTGGGGACCAACGAGAACCCAATGAATGCGGCGATTAATTTTGTGCGAAATCCCGCCCCCAACAGACGGTGTCGACGTTCGAAATACGCTTTGATCAAATTCCGTGACAAGAGCAGAGTCAAAACGACCAATCCGACGATATCCAAATAAATGAGCAATAAAATCAGGGCATAACTGGCGTTGGGAAGAAATGATTCTCCCGTCCTTCCGCCAAATCCTTCATTCTGTGCGTAATACATCGTCAGGAATAAACACGGAACGAGGAGGAACAGGACGATCCAGACCGGTTTCAGATGGAGTCGCTGGGCTTGGGCCCCTGGCTCATCCTTCAGAACAAGCCGTTCCTCTGACTTCGACGCAGGGAATAAACGCGTGGTCAATTTAGAAGACGTTGCCATAACGGAAGCGAAGGGCTACCTCTCAACCGGAGAAAGCGCGCGTACAAGATGCGTGAAGAGAGGCATCACCGGACAGGGCCCTTCTATGGTCTCTTGCCGGCAGAAACCTCATGGATCGAAAGAACAAAAAGATTCACCGTACCCGCAAGTGTACGGGAAACAAAAGGCAGGAACAACGATCATTACGTGGGCGAAGGGGAACCCGAAGCCAACCCGACGTACTTCATCTCCAACGTGTATAACATGTCACGAAGGACGTTCGTCTCTTCTTCGGTAAGATTACCCTCGGTTTTCTCTTGCAATATGAGAAGAATGTCGATGACTTCCTTGGCTTGTGGCAGGTTGACCGGAAGGGCAGGATTCTCTGGCGAGAGTTGCTCGCCCATCAACATGAGGGCTGACGTACCCAACGAAAGCACAAACGTCGAAAACGAAAGCTGCGGGCCTACGGGCACCGGCTTCGAGTCTGACGGCGAAGGCGACGAAGCAGCGGCGACGGGCTCGGACACCGGCTCTTCCCTCGACTGCCCCCGTTTATCGCGGACCACAAACCCCGATCCTGAACTGTCAGTCATGTAAATGTTCCCTCATTCGTTGACACATCTGACGCCCCCCCCTGCTGTCCTCTCCGACAGCTTTCATCGGGGGTCCGGATCCGTTCTCTTTGCCTTTGTAGCCGCGCCATCTCATGGCGCTTTTTTCGCCTGACCAAAAACCGTAGGCCGGATGAGCGGAGCGTCATCCGACAAGGGGCTACTCCCTCGCCCTCGGGAGAGAGTTGGGGTGAGGGTCTGTTGACCTCCCCCTCTTCCGTAGCCACACCATCCCCCGATAACAGCCTGTCGAGGGCAGGTTCATGGCACTTGCCACTGTCCGAACCTGAAAAAAACTAGCACAATCCCAACGGCCTCGCAAGACCAAAAAGCGATGTAGAAATTCAGAACCCTGTGACACTCCTCGACACAGGAGGAGGCGGCGCCGTAGATCGGATTAGGGGACCTCTGATTTCGTGTGATAGCGGGATACAGGGCAAGGCGTCCCGGAGCGAAACCCGAAGCGTATCAGAGAGAGAGGTGAGGGTTGAACAAGGACACCACGGCGCCATGCGCCAGATCGTGCACTCAATCAGAGGGTCCCTAAAGCTGGTGGCCCCATACAGGCGATTGAAGCCGTTGAAAAAACCCGTTATTCTAACCAACCGGTCAACACGAAACGCAGCAAACTGGAGGATGGAATGACTCAAACGTTTCGAGATCTTATCAGAGTGGTGGCCAAGCTTCGTTCTCCCGAAGGTTGCCCGTGGAACGTCAAGCAAACCCACGAGTCACTCAAGCCTTTTTTGCTAGAGGAAGCCTATGAAGTGCTCGACGCCCTCGACGGGTCAGAGCCCCGGCACCTATGCGAAGAACTGGGAGATCTGTTGCTGCAAATTGTGCTGCACGCCCAGATCGAGACCGAGGCACAGACGTTCGACATGGAAGACGTCATCACGGAGTTGACGCAGAAACTCATTCGACGACATCCCCACGTCTTTACGGCCACATCCGGAGAAACCCCGAGACTCGATTCCGAACAGGTCGTACAACAATGGGAGGAAATCAAACGAAGCGAACGGTCGTCCAGGGACGACTCGATCCTGGCAGGCATTCCGGCTTCCCTGCCCTCCCTGTTACGGGCACATCAGATTCAAAAACGAGCGTCGTGCGTCGGGTTTGACTGGGAAACTGCCGAACAAGTTTTGCGAAAGCTGGATGAAGAATTGGAGGAACTGCGAGCGGTCACCACCCATCTTCCCGTCCCCGAAACGGCCGGCCGCGAACCGGACACAAAGGCCGCGGTTGAACACGAGTTAGGGGACGTGTTATTCAGCATCGTGAACGTGGCGCGTTTTTTACAGGTCAATCCGGAGGAAGCCCTTCGCAAGGCGAACAACCGGTTCATGACGCGTTTCCGGTATATGGAACGTCGCGGACATGAAGAAGGTCAAGAACTTCGGGACATGACGGCAGTGGAATGGGATACCTTGTGGAAGGCCGCCAAACGTCAGGCACAAATCGACGCGCACCAAGCTTCGATGCCCCTCGAAAGCCGGGACCAGGACCATGAATAAGTCGACCCCCCAGTCCCCGCAGGAACAGGCTAAACGGGTGGGCCTGCATCCGGCGATCGTGATCTTTGGGGTAATCATCGGGCTTTGGCTGTTTATTCAGGCGATTATTCCAAAATCCAAGGACATCCATCCCCCCCAAGGGAATGAAGCACGGTCGGAATATCTGACGCTGCTGCTAAAGGAAGCCGAATCGGTTCCCGTGCCTTCGATAAAAGTCACGACCCACATTCAGGACATGAACGCGCTAAGCCTGCTTGTTCCGCAACAAACCACCGACAGCCAGATTGTCGCCTTACTCAATCACCTGAGAGCATCCCGGCAGGATGGCTCGCTTGCTTCACAGATCCCGGCAACCACGCCGGGGAACGACTTGGGTGAATTTGCCGTGGCCGAGATTTATATTTTTTCCGATCCGAAATACGCGGTTCACGAGGCCGTTGAAATTTTATCCGTCGGGGCGCATGCGCCGGGCGACTTTTACCAGAGCACCATCCCGTACGAAATCGCCATGGAACAGGTTCGAGGACATTACGCCGTCAATCTCAGCCAGAAAAATCAACCCGAACGTGCCTCCCTGGGATTCGGAGAACAAGCCACAGGCCTCTATTCCCGACGCTATCAACCCTTGTTTTAACCATCCCCCAGCGAACGGTTCTCCACCTTTGTCGCTCCGCATCTCATGCGGCTCTTGGAGAGGCCGCTGTCCAAGAAGCGCGATGAGATGGCGCAGCGACAAAAGAGGGGGAGCATGGGCCGCCTCTCCGTGACCATTTCTCCTTCACCATCAACCCGAGTGCCAAAGGTGGTGGACCTAGACAGTTCGTTGACAAGCTTTTGATACGACCGCTATATTTTTTCGTAACCTGAGCCAACGATTCAACTCATCATGCCGGATCACACCACACCTTTTACGTCGGACCAAATCGGATTTAAAGCCGTTCGCTTTTCCAGCAAAGGCATTTTCGATACCCATAAAGACCAGATGATCGATCCCTATGCGGCCACGAAAATCCCCAAAGAGCATCAAGTCCAGGGGTTTCAATTCTGGCCACAAGAAAAGGGAAAATTTCCTTCCATTGTCCTGCTCCACGATAAATGGGGCTTGACGCCGGATTGGAAAGATCTGGCCATGAGACTGGCTTGTGAGGGGTATGTGGTCATGGTTCCGAACTTGTACGGCCGACAGGGCGGCATGGTCACCGCCAACGCCGAAGTGGCCGATGCGCTCTCGGAAAGAATCGACCTTTCGACGGTCCTCCAGGACATCAATGCCTCATGTGAATTCTTGAATGCGAATCTCCCCGAAGACCCCAATCTGGAATTTACGTTGCGCAACGCACATGCCGCGGTCGGGTTAGGCTTGGGCGGGACCCTGGCTATCATCTTTGCCCTCAAGCGCAAGCGATTGCGGGCAGCCGTCTCCTTTTACGGAAAGCTTCCAGACCCGCTTGATTCGATCAAGAACATGTATTGTCCACTTCTGTACCATGCTCCTGAAACGGATGATTCCGTGACGGCCGAGGGGCTTGCACAACTGGCGCACGTGGCACAGGAATCCGGAAAAACCCTAGAAATCCGTCAATATCCCGGCACAGGCCATGGATTTTGTGACCAAGTGCAGCCCGACCGCTATCATGAAACAGCGGCCAAGCAGGCTTGGGACGACACCATCTCTTTTCTCAAAAAACAACTACCCGTTTAACGCTTTGTCCAGACTCAAGCGAAGCCACAGCGCACCGTGAGCATGTGTGCATCAAACGGCATTCCGAACGTTCCTCGTATCGCGGGATTCAAGTCGCCGGATTCGAGTCGTTCCATGGAATGGCGGGCTTTCATCCTCGTGGCTTTCCTGCTATGGCCGCAAACTCTTTCGGCATCTGGTTTTTCGGATTTCCTGCGGGCAACAGATTCTCAAATCCACGCCATTGCTTCTGAGAAAGATGCCACCATCTTTTTCCTGAAAAGATTCGGCGATCAGTTACCAAAGAGCTTCGACAGCGCAGGGGGAACCAACCGCCCATCCCGAATGAACTCAGGCAACACCTGTTGCACTTCATGTCGAATCTCGCAACGTGGCACCTGACAAACGACCTCCTGACTGCTTTCAATCAAGAACAGACCTCCATGATTCAATCGATTTTCGATAGCCGGCAACGACAACTCGAATGGCTCAAGCCATCCCAACCAGACCTGCCTGCTGTCCTGGCCCTGACCGGCGCCATCACGCAATTGCAGTCCCCGGAACCCGCAACGCAACCGCTCTCTGTCCCCTACTCTTTCTTTACGCAATTCCTTCATGAACAATACCCGGACTGGATCGGCACTCCGAACAGTTGGTTGACTCTGGCGCAAAACGAAGGAGCGGCAGGGGTACGGAAACGACTACGGGATTCCTGGGATCGCCAGCCTGCGCAGGAAGGCCGGAACGAGAAGCCTCTTCAGGATGACCCTGCTCCGTCCATCAATCGATTTCTCCGGCAGTTTTTTTTGCCGACGGCTACGGCATACGTCCGGGCCACCCTCCTGCAAACACACGTCAGGAATGAGCAGCAGACCTGGAAGCATTGGCAGGCGATTCAACAATGGCGTGACGAGCAAAAGAACGAAAAAGGTCTTCGACGACTGTGTGGAACGTGGCAATGGCTCATTCACAATCATCAGAACCACAGCGACCATAAAACGGTCATGGTCTACCCGCCCCCGTCACAATACCACCGGATGGACCCCCGGCCGGATACGATCCGGGTCCGGGGGGATACCGTCTACATCCGGTGGGAATTTCCGCGAGGCATCGTGCAGGAAGAAAGCCTCCTGCTGAGTGAAAAAGATCAACTCCTTTCAGGCACCTTCATGAATAACCTGGGTCCCAACGGGAACATCACCGGACGCCGGGTCAAACCATGCCGCGACCAGTAAGCTCTCGCAGCAGGGCGGATGACGCTACGCTAGGGAGACCATCGCCTGTCAGGGGTGGGCGCCAAGGCCGGAGGAGAAGGGTATCTGGAAGAATTCATGGTTCAGCGGCTGACGTGTGAGAACACCATGCGTCGCGGAGTTGCGCCGGCTGAGCAGGGCCGTCCCGCCCTGTAATCTGGCTTCTTTCAATTCCTCGGTCATTTCAATCAGCCGGTCCTTTCCGGCACCGACCATCGGCACCATCTGCCGCTCAATATACTTGACCAGCCCCACGCCTTTCACCAACCACAGCTTCATGGTGTCGAATCCTGAAATCCGCGTGCCGTCTCCGGATAAATGCACCAACAAGTTCATATGTGCTTCCATACGAATCGCCTGTTCATACGTCCCTGAAGGCACCGTTACGGTTTCCTGCCCACCGACACTCACCGTAGCCCGGACGTCCACTGTTTCCGCCTGCCCGTCACGATCCAGATCCAAGCCCAGGTTGAGGGATTGCCGATCCAATTGCTGAAAGGAACTTGGCATTTCAAGAGGAAACCGCACGATTTGATAAGGAATCAACTGCTGTTCCAGGATTGTTCCGGGTTTAGAGCCATAATAACGAATCCCTGCGACATCACGAACGTAATAACTGTCAGTTGGTCCCTGGTCTCCGGGATTGGTATCGTGAAACACCGTGACCATGACACCGTCCTTTTTCTCTCTTCCCGTAACCTTCGAGACGTTCACAAACGTTTTATCCTCAATCTGGTTGACGACCCCTTCGGTGATCCGGCCCTGATAGGTCCACTCATTTCCCGGTTGATCGGGAAAGTAGAGGCCCGCGTCATGGATCACGATTGGCGTGCCCTGCCCGAGCCCCAGACTGCTCCAGACTACGACAAGACCTAGGATCACCAGTATTTTTAAGCCGGCGAATCTGAACACGATCCCTTCCGTTTTTCCGTTTTCAACACGAAGGCGCACGTTTTTACCGTACCATAGACCCCTCGGCACGGCAAGGCAGTGTAGAGGTCCACCCCCTGTGGCACTCAGGTCGTTGGTGAAGGAAACATTGTCCCGGCGAGTGCCGGCCCAGGCTCCCCCTCTTCTGTAGAAGCGCCATCTCATGGCGCTTCTTGAACAGCGGCAGCGACAAATGCGGAACGGTCGACCATGGATCCCCCAATGACCCATGTCGGGGCTGAACACAGAAACTTGCAGGTCGGCTTCGAGGAGGGTCAATGGGTTCTGAACTTAGACAGGAGAGTGGCGCCCCAGACTCCCCCTCTTGTGTAGCGGCGCCATCTCATGGCGCCGCTTGGACCGCGACCTCGTCCAGCGGCATAAGATCCCGCCGCTACACAGGCAAAGACCATAACCCGGGCTCCCCGATATGCCTGAACACCGGTGCCTGTCCGTTGCGGGTTGCTGGGGCAGGAGGCCTGGTCCCGGAGAGTGGCGCCCCAGGCTCCCCCTCTTCTGTAGCGGCGCCATCTCATGGCGCTGCTTGAACAGCAGCATAAGATCCGCCGCTACACATGCAAAAACCATAACCCGGGCTCCCCGATATGCCTGAACACCGATGCCTGTCCGTTGCGGGTTGCTGGGGCAGGAGGCTTGGTCCCGGAAAGTGGCGCCCCAGCTCCCCCTCTTCTGTAGCAGCGCCATCTCATGGCGCTGCTTGAACCGCGGCCCCTCCAAGAGCCACATAAGAGGCGGCCGCGACACAGGCGGAGTGTCTAGGTCCACCACCTTGGGCACTCGAGTCGTTGGTGAAAGAAGAATGGTTACGGAGAGACGGCCCAGGCTCCCCCTCTTCTGTAGCGGCGCCATCTCATGGCGCTGCTTGAACAGCGAACCGCTCCAAAAGCCGCATAAAATGCGACAGCGACACATGCGGAGCGGCCAACCCAAGACCCCCGATGACACATGTCGGGGAGGACCACAGCAAATTGCAGGTCGGCTTAGCGGTGTCTAGGTCCACCACCTTGGGCACTCGAGTCGTTGGTGAAGGAAGAATGGTCACGGAGAGGCGGCCCAGGCTCCCCCTCTTCTGTAGCAGCGCCATCTCATGGCGTTGCTTGGAGTTCGCCGCAGGCGTCACCCGCCCCTGCTCACAGACAGGCCTGCCTTAGGGACCCTCTGATTTCGTGTGAGAGCGGGATGCCGGGCAAGGCGTCCCGCAGCGAAACCCGAGACATATCAAGTGGATAGTCGAGGGGTGAGCGAGGACACCACGCCGCCATGCGCCCGATAGTGCACGAAATCAGCGGGTCCCTAGAACGTCGTGTCCACTTGCAGCAGCACCCCCATGGTTGCCGGGGCCGTCGGGCGGCGCAGGTGCTCCACCGTCAAGTTCAGCCGCACCGGCCCCTCCAGTTGCACCCCCGCTCGCACTTGCTGCCCCGCCGCCGCCATGCCCACGTTCGCAAACGGTCGCACCAGCAGGCCCTGCTCGTCACCCAGCCGCAGCCCCCAGGCCACTTGCCCGTCGACCCGCAGCGTCGGCGCCCCCGCGACACTCCCTACGCCGCCGACCGTCGCCAGCAACGGCGTCCCTGCCCCAGGTCCCGCGCCCAGCCCCGCAGCGGTCCCCCAGCCCGGCGCCAACCGCCCTGTCCAGCCCGTGCCGTCCGCCGCCGCCCGCCGCTCGAGGACGAGCTGCAGCCCCTGCGCCGCCACCCCCGCCAGCGCCTGCGTCGCCCCGTACCAGTGCCCCGTGACCCCACCGGTCCACCGGCCCAGCCCGTAGTGCAGGCTCCCGGTCATTTCTGCCCCCTGGGCCCGCTCGCCCGCGCCGCCGTCCAGGCGCCCGCTCAGCCGCAGCGTCCCCCGGAGTGCCCCGTCACTAGACGCATAGTCACTCGTGACGCCCAATCGACTCCGGTGGACCACCGCGCCCAGGGTCCCCCCGGCGAGGCCGCTGACCGCCAACTGTGACCACCCGTAGTCGCCTACCACCGCCACGCTCAGCCCGTCACCCGCATACACCGGCTGCTCCACCCCCGCCAGCCCCAGGTTCAGCCCCAAGGCCCCATCCAGGGTCACAGTCTGGTCCGGCCGGTACGGATCCTGCCACCGACTGGGCAGGCCCCCCCAGCCCCACCCTGCCAGGCTCCACACGACCAGCGTGTCGCTGCGTTGCCCCCGCAGGTAGGGATACACGGTCGTCAGGGCGCTGCCCAGCTCGCCCCCCGTGGCGCCCCCCACCGGCTGGAAGGCGGTCCCGCCTTGGGCCACCGCCACCCCCGTCAGCCATTGCGTCCCCAGTCGCGCGTCCAGGCCGACAAAGCGCTGGCCCTGGCTCCCTTGGAACGCGGTGCCCCCGCTGCCCCAGAGCGCCAGTTGCACGGGCTGCGGGGCGTCGTCGGTTTCGCCTAAGAGCGTGCGGTTCAGCGACAGGCTGAAGTTCTGGGTCTGCAGCCGCTGCAGCAGGGTGCCCAGGCCTTGCCCCTCGGTGGTCATCGGGGGCTGATAGCCCCGTTCCGGGTCCCACGGCTCGCCGGCCTGCCCGAGGCCCGGTTGCCCGACACCCGGCTGTGGCAGGCAGTCGCCCAGGGGCACCTGGCGCGGACAGGCACTGCCCCCGGCGCCGCCGAATACGGACGCCAGGGCCGTCAGCGCATCCCCGCCGCCCCCGCCGCCCGCGGTGAACCGCTGCCCGATGACGGTGGAGGCGTCTTCCAGCAGGGCCCGCGCGTGTTTGGCTAATTCTCCCTGTAATTGCTGCCGTGCCAGGCTTTCGGCCCCCGCCGGGGTCGTCGCGGTGGCGGACGCCCAGTCTAAGGCGAAGTGCCGTGTGCCTTGCCAGTCGATCACACTGCGCACGTACAGCCGGTAGGCGGTCCCCGATTCGAGCCCATCGATTTCGGCTTCTTTCGTGCCGAACGCCGGGACGTCGGCCAGCAGCGTCTCGGGGGCCTCAGCATCGGTATTCGTGCTGTAGCCGATCTCGTAGGCGGCTTGCAGGTTCTTCTTCCCCCCGATGGGACTGATGCTCCACTGCAGCAAGAGGGCGGTCTCTGACACCGGCTCCGTGACCGACGTCCCCGCGTCCGTCGGGACTGAGGCCGGGCTGGCGCCGTAGACCATGTCCGAGGCCTCGCTGCAGGTGCGGCCGTTCGCCTCGCACCAGCGTACTTCCACTTCGTAGACCCGGCCGATGGCCATCCAGGACGCAGTCGACGCCTGCGCGCGCCCGTCTTCGACCGTCACCGTCTTGAACGACCGCCAGCCGGTGCGCTTGGCTCCCGGTTTCATGCCCAAGACCCGGATCTGGCTCTTGGCTGCCACCCAGGCGGACCCCGCGGGTGGGGCATCGAAGGCCACGTCCAGCGCCTTCCAGGCGGTTTGGGCTGAGGTGACGACCTCCAGATTCTCCGGGCGCGTGGCCGGCGGCGGGGCCACGGCGATGGTGAAGGTGAGTTCGGCGGTGTCGTTGTCCGCGTCCGTCGCCGCGAGTGTCCAGGTGGCACTGTCTGCTTCGGTTTCCGGGGTGCCGCTGACCGTGCGCGAGGCCGCGTCGAAGGCCAGCCCGGCGGCGAGGGTCGGACTCACGGTGTAGGTGAGCGCGCCGTCGCCGCCGGTGGCGGCCGGCAGCGTCACCGGGTCGATGGCTTCGCCTTCGGTGAATGCCAGTGCCGGGCTATCCACCCCGGCGTAGGTTGGCTGCAGGTCTGCCTTGACGACGAGGGTGAAGGCGAGGGTGGCGGTGTCGCCGTCGGCATCGGTGGCGGTGAGCGTATGGGTCGTCGTCGCCGCCGGGGCCGCGGGCGTGCCGCTGATGACGCGGGTGGCCGCCTCGAAGGATAAGCCGTCGGGCAATGCCGGCGTCAGGCTGTAGCTGAGCGTCCCGCTCCCGCCGCTGGCCGCCGGTAACGTCACCGGGTCCATGGCCTCGCCCGCGGGCACACTCACCGCCGGGGTGTCCCCCTCCTCGAACGCCGGCGGGCCGGCCACGGGGGGCAGCACCTCGAGAGTGACGGCAAGCGTGGCGGTCGCCTCGGCTTCGTCGGTGGCGGTCAGCGTCCACGTGCCCTCGTCAGCCGCCGCGGCTGGCGTCCCCGAAAGGACCCGCGTGGCCGTCTCGAAGGATAAACCGTCGGGCAATGCCGGCGTCAGGCTGTAGTTGAGCGTCCCGCTCCCGCCGCTCGCGGCCGGTAACGTCACCGGGTCCGTGGCTTCGCCCGCGGGCACACTCACCGCCGGGGTGTCCCCCTCCTCGAACGCCGGCGGGCCGGCTACGGGAATGGCGTAGGCGGTCCGCGACCAGCTCCCTTCGCCGAGCGCGTTCACGCCGCGAACCCGGAAGGCGTAATGCACGCCGTTGGTTAGCTCGTCCACCACCTCGGCGGTTTCGGTCAGCCCGGGTCGCATGGCCGGGCCGGATTTCCAGCCCTTGCCCTTGAGCGCAATGTCAAGATCATAGGTGTCGATGCTGGGAGCGTCCTCTCCGGGCGCAGTCCAGGAGACCGTAAGCTGCTCATCGCCAATCTCGATGCTCGGGCGCGCCAGGCGCTCGGGAGGATCAGTCGGCTCGGGCGCCGCTTCAGTGGCCGTCGTCCCCTCGATGGTCTCTGTCCAGCCACTCGCGCCCCCATCGTCGCCGAGGGTCCGCACCCGGAACCGATAGGTGGTCGAGGGTTCAAGATCTCCGATCGTGGCCTGAAGCGCGCTCACCGTGACGCTCTCGGCGTCGTCCCAGGTCTCGCCCTGTACCTTGTACTGCACCTCGTATTCAACGGACGGCTCTTCGGGCGGGTCCTCCGACGCGAGCAGACGCCGGGATCGGATCGTGGGCTCGCTCGTGTGCCACGACCTGCTGCCCATTGTCATCATGTTCGCCATCCCGATGGGGTTGCCTTCGTCGTCCGTGCGCCACGAGAGCGTAATCCCGTACAACGTACTGCCCTGAACGGCGAATTTCTGCGGAGGCTCCAGAAGGCCCGCCGTGCCATGCGGCATGCCAGTCGCCAGCACCGACCACTCCTTGCTCGACTCGTGGAGCGCCGCCACCTGCAGCTCGTAGGCGGTGTTTGCCGTCAGCCCCGTGATCGTGTAGGGCGAAGTAATGTCGTCCACGTCCATCCATGCATCGCTGCTGTCCTTCTCCCGGTACCGGATCGAGTAGGACTGGCTCCCGGATACGGCGGGCCAGGAGACCACGAGCTTCTCCTTCCCGGCACTCACCGAGACCGGGTCGGGAAAGACTGCCTTGAGCCTGACCTTGGAGACGTCGGACCAGGGGCCATACCCCTCGGGGTTCCAGCCCCGCACCCGGACCTGATATCGCTTGCCGTTCGTCAGACCACGAACCATGTACGCCTTGCCGCTGACCTCGTCGTAATTGGGCGGGTCGCTGTCCCACGGCTGGTCGACCTCGGCGATCTGGATCTGCCAGTGCCGCGAGACATCCGCGTCCGTGAACGAGACGAACATCTTCGTGGCCGACGGCTGAAGCCTCAGCGCCCACGGCTTGTTGGGCTTGCTCGACGGCAGCGTGATCGAGGACGGGAGGGCCTCCGCCGACCACGGACCCACGCCGTGGGTGTTCCTGGCGCGTACCTCGAAGCGGTAGGAGGTATTGAGGGAGAGCCCATCCTGCGTGGCGCTGTAACCGGTGAGCCCGGTCACCTCCGTCCAGGAGCCGCCCGCAGGTCGATACCGGTAGTCGAAGGTCTCCGCGGCCCGACCGGAGGTGGGCTCCCACCACGAGAGCTCGACTTCACCCGACAGCCTTCCGAGCCCGAGCTTCGGCGGCGACAGCCTGCCCGGCGCCTTATTGGCTTCGGGAATGCGGATCCACGCGAAGTCCGACCAGTCGCTCCGGGCGGTACCGTGCATCGCGGCGAGGCGGAAGCCGAACGTGCGGCTCTGCGTCAACGATCTCAAGGACGCAATCGGACTGGCCACTTCATAAGTCGTCGTCGTCTTGCCTGACACGTCAGCGGAGCCGTTGCCAGTTTTGCGGGGAGCAGGATCACCCGGGACATCAGGATCGTCAGGGTCTTCAGCAGGAGTAATTTTATCGCCACCGTAGTCCTCACGATTGGACCACTGGAGCTTGTAGCCGGTCACGGTGGATTCGGACGATGCATCCCAAGTGACGTCCACCGCCTTACCGGTGGTGGAGGACAGGCTGAGCGAGAGCCCCGACGGCGCGGGGTGGGTCACCGCCGACTGCCAGTCCGATGTCCAGATGACGTCGTTGCCGTCCACGTCCTCGCGCAGGAAGGTGCGAACGAACAGCTTGTACCGGTCGCTCTTGGGAACGCCGGTGAAGGCGTACTCGATCAGGCTGCGGTGGTCGCTGACTCGCTTGCGCACCCGGGTGCTGGCGATGGGCTCGTCGACCTTGATGTCGGTGGAGTAACCAAACTCGTACCAGCTATGACCGAAGCCCTTAGCCCAGTTCGTGGGATCCGGCCAGCGCTCGAAGGCAACCTCGATGCGATGACGCGACACCTTGACCGCGCTGAGGTTCTCGAGGATCGGCGGCCTCCCGCCGGTGCGAACCTCGGCAGACGCGCTGCAGGTCACACCATCGGAGGCACAGTGTCTGATCTGGTAGTCGAAAACAGATCCATACTGTACGTCAACGAGCGTGGTCCCCCACGAGACCTTATCGCCAGTTTTTGTGGGAATGATCGTGGTCCAAGGCTCCCAACCCAAGTTGGTATGCCACTTCCATCGGTATTGCGTTTTGGACAGCGCAATCTCGGTGTTGTCGCTCGCATCCCACGTGAACCCAATCACGTCATACCAATCACGATATTGTGTGTTCGGTGCTCCTACGAAATTTTCCGGCATTGGAACCGCAGACGAGGGAGTGATCTCCGACTGCCAAGGCGATGTCCAGATGACGTCATTGCCGTCCACATCCTCACGCAGAAAGGTCCGAACGAACAGCTTGTAATCATCACTCGCGTCGACACCGGTGAAGACGTGCTCCGTCAGGCTCGGGTCGTCGTTCACGCGCTTGCTGACCTCGGTGCCGACGGCAGGAGCCGTAGCAGTGAGACTGGTCGAGTAGCCGAACTCGCACCAGCTATGAGTAAAACCGCTCGCCGGATTGGCCGGATCCGGCGAGCGAGCGAATGTAACCTTCATCGATGTGTTCGACACCTTGATTGCATCGACATTGTAAGGGGTGGGCGGCACAGTGCCGGTGCGAACCTCGGCGGCTGCACTACAGTTCGCGCCATCGGAAGCGCAATGTCGGACTTGCACGTCAAGGACTAGTCCTCTGTCATGGGAGGACAGAGTCACCGCGAGTCTGACCTTGCCCGATCCGGCATCCAGCGCTGTAAACGTGAACCATGAATACCAATTCGAGATCTGATGTGGCTTGTAGCGGATGCTCGTTTTGGTCAGATCAACATCGGTACTCGTGGGCTTGTCCCATTTCACTTGGAGCGAGGTGGACTGGCCTAGAATCGGCTCACCGACAAGATTCTCCGGTGTAGGAAGCGTAGTCTGGGCGTAAGCGACGCCCACGCACGACAGCCCCGCCAGCACTCCGAGCAAAAGCGCTGCGGCCCGGAGCAGGCGCGGTTGTCGTTCGGTGTGTCCGGCGGATGGAAAGCGGCGCAGCCAGCCGGCTGCACGGCGGATCAGGTGATGGTCAGAATTGCAGGGGGGGGGGGGCAATAGTGAACATTGGACAGCACTCCCTTCGAACGAGTGGCGGCGCCAGTCCTGTGGGCGTCCGGCTGCAAAAGCCAGATCCCTTCGAGCCTACGCCTGATACGGTCCTTTTATCCAGAATTTGCATCTTATCCAGAATCTTTCCGGAATGCAAACCCCTGTATGGGGCCACCACATTTGGCACTCGGGTTGGTGGTGAATCAGGGATTGTACCGGAGATTGCCGCCCAAGGCTATGGTGGGGCAACACGGTATTGTAGGCCAGCAACCAATCGGCCAGTTTGCGGTTAAAGGCCGCCAAATCGTCGAACAGCAGATCCTCGTGGTAGTCCACGAAGGTCTCTTGCAGGGTGCGATTGAACCGTTCCGCATGAGCGTTCATTTTCGGGGATCGGGGATACGTCCACCAGTGGGTGATGCCGCGTTCATCGAGCCGGTGCTGGAAATGCCCCTGGAACTCCGGGCCGTTATCGGAGAGGAGGACCCGGGGTGGGGCCGGGAGCAACGCACAGAGTGCATCGAGGGCGTGGGTGGCATGGCGGCTGGAGGCGGTGGCGGTGGCCACAGCGAAGGCGAAGCGACTGCAGGGATCGATGAAGGTGAATAGGTAGCGGCGGAGTCCGGCGTGGAGCCGCACAACGGGATCGCCGGCCAAGACCGCCAGGGGCTGGGCGGGGCCGGGGCGGGCGGGATTTCCGGCGCCGTGTCCGGGGTTTGGGCCGGCCCCGGGCATCCAGGCGGCTCGGCGTGTGCCGCATCCGGTCCGGGGCGCGGGCGATCAGGCGCCCGATGGTGGAGACCCTGGGGAGGGCTAGCCCGTGCTGCGCACACCACGGCCGCAGTAGGACGTGCAGCTTGGCCTTCCCACGGTTGGGATACGTGGTGCGTAGCCGCCGGATCGCTTGGCTCAGGGCGGGTGGCCACGTGGCCTGCCGCCGCCGGTGGGGGGCCCTAGAGCGGACGGCCAACGCCTGCGGGTCCCCGCCAGCCTGAGTGAGCGCCCGCTGCCAGCGATAAAGCGTCCGGCGGCTGACGCCAAAGGCCTCCCCCGTCGCGGCTGGGCCATGCCGGGCGCAAAAGTGCAGAATCTTGAGTCGGTGATGGGCTTCGTGGGGTATCATGTCCCAACGATGCCCGAATTGCGTTAGTCGATAAAACCCCCTGATGCGATAGCCGACATGGTGGATTTGCATGGCCTCTCCTCCTGTGTCGAGGAGTGCCAAAGGTTTCTGAACTTATACAACCCCGTGTCTAGGGCCACCACCTCCCGATAACAAATGTCGAGGGCAGGCTGTGGCACTCGGGTTGCCGGTGAAGGAGACATTCTACCGGAAAGTGACGGCCCAGGATTCCCCTCTTTCGTCGCTGCGCCATCCCTCGATAACAGATGTCGAGGGCAAGCTCATGGCGCTGCTTGGACCGCGGCCGCTCCAAGCCGCATAAGAGGCGGCTGCTACAAAAGCGGAGATGCCAATCCTGGCTCCCCCTCTTTTGTAGCAGCGCCATCTCATGGCGCTGCTTGGACCGTAGCCGCTCCCAGAGCCGCATAAGAGGCGGCAGCGACACATGCGGAGCGGCCGACACAGTGGCTTCCGTATACCTGGTTTGCCTTGCCGTCGTGCATTCGGGATAATCACTCCAACATGCCCTCAGCGCCCAAGCAGATAGTTCGTCAGGGTCAAAGCTCCATAGACCATTTCATTCCAACGGTCCTTGTCCTCGGAGGCTCAGGCGTCATCGGTTCCGCGATTTGTCTTCGATTCGCGCAAAACGGGTGGAACGTTGGGATCCATTATCGTGCCAATCACGACTCAGCCGCAGACGTTCTTCAACAGATCGAGCAACTTGGCCGAAAGGGTAAATCCTTTCAAGCCGACATGAGTGACTCACGTCAAATCCACGCGCTTTTCGATCAGGTGCAAACCGTCTGGCCCCAACTCGACGCCCTGGTATGGTCAGTGGGCCAAACCGTCAATCGCCTTACGGTCCGCATGACGCCATCCGAATGGGAACGGACGCTACACACCAACCTCACCGGCCTGTTTCTGTGCGTTCAAAGAGGGCTGCGGCTTTTTTCGGAACGACGTGGAGGGGCCGTCACAGTCATGAGTTCCCTGAGCAGTGCCAGGGGCCGGGCAGGACAGGCCGCCTATGCGGCGTGTAAAGCCGGAGCCTTGGGATTGGTCAAATCAGCGGCGCAGGAATTCGGCAAGACCAACGTCCGCATCAACGCGGTTTTTCCGGGTTGGCAGCCATCGCCCCTGGCCGGAGACGCATTTCCTGGTCCGGACCGGCTCCACGACCACGTCCTGGGACGCACCGCTTCACTCGACGACGTCGCAGATTTTATTTACCGCCTGACCATGACTCGGGATATTTCCGGGCAAGTGTACAATCTGGACAACCGGATCTGGTAAACCCGTGCTCAACCAGCCGCTGCAACCACCCAAAGGCCTCTTCATTACCGGAACGGATACCAACGTGGGAAAAACCGTGGTCACGGGCGCCTTGGGGCTTGCCCTCCAACAAACCGGAGGCACGGTCGGTATCATGAAACCCGTCGAGACGGGCACCGCGCCGGACGAACCAGCTTCGGATGGGCATCGTTTAAAGACAGTATTTGCGCCTTACAGGAACGTGGATGTGCATGGTCTCTATGGTTTTTCCCCACCTGTGGCGCCACTTGAAGCTGCACGAAATTCTCAACGATTCATCGAAGTTGAAACGATCCTCGACGCCTACCGAACCTTTGCCTTACACCATGATTATCTGCTGGTAGAAGGTGCCGGTGGCATTCTTGTGCCGCTGACTGAAACTCACGATGTCCGCGATCTGATCGGGCTTCTGGGCCTTCCCTGCCTGATCGTAAGTCGAACGGGTCTGGGTTCGATCAACCATACGCGCTTAACCATCATGGGACTCCGGCAAGCGGGCATTCCGATTTTCGGAATTCTCCTCAATCACACGGAAACCACCCGGAAAGAGCAGCAGGCATCCACCATCAAGCTGATCCACGAACTCAGCGACGTGCCGGTCCTGGGCCCCCTCCCCTTTGAACCCTGCCTGCACTCACGGTGGGAAGACGGCATCAAGACGCTTTCCATTCATTCAACTATCCGGGACGTGGCGAGGATCATGCGGGAAAGTGACTGACAAAATCACGAATCGTCTGCTCGACGGATGAGGCATCGAGCACGGCTGAGGCGACGGCAACGCCATTCGCGCCGGAGCGGACAATCTCCCCAAGGGCATTCAAGGTAATCCCTCCGATCGCGAACACCGGCAACGGGGTCAGAGCACGAATGGCCCATAATCCGGCAAGCCCCACGGTCGCCACGTGATCTGTCTTGGTCTGGCTAGGAAAGAGAGGGCCGTATCCGATATAGTCCGCGCCCTCTCGGGTCGCTTGCGTTACCTCTTCGGGTCGGTGGGTGGAAATGCCGATGAGCTTATGGCGTCCCATGATTTTTCTCGCCAGATCCAAAGGCAAATCTTCTTGACCCAAGTGTACCCCATCCGCCTCTACCGCCAGCGCGATGTCGCACCGGTCATTCACGATGAACACGGCACCCAACCGAGCGGCAACTTCTCGCAATTCCCCGGCTTTGTCAAACATCTCTCGCGGAGATCCGGTCTTGTTTCGATACTGAAACAACCGGATACCGCATCCGGCTGCCCGTTCCAGAACGGACGGCAGATGATGCCTGGACGCCCACTGCTCATCCAACAGCAGATACACGCCGGACAGGGAAGACGGTGACACGGGAGCCAACGCTATAGCGTACGGCCGGCTAACAACCGGTCCAGAAAATTCGTGGATACTCTGCCTTTTTGAAAATCGGGATCACGCAGAATGAGGCGTTGTAACGGGATCGTCGTTTTGATCCCTTCCACGGTAAACTCATCGAGTGCTCGCAAGACCCGGGCCAGAGCGTTCGCACGATCCTGGCCGTGCGCAATCACCTTGGCGATCAGCGAATCGTACTGAGGATGAACGTGGCCCATCGCTTCCAAGGCGGTATCCACTCGAATGCCCGCACCTCCGGGAACGTGCATTCGTGAGACGACCCCGGGACTCGGGACGAAGGTCTCCGGGCATTCGGCATTGATTCGACATTCGATACTGTGACCATGCCATTGAACGTCCTTCTGTCGAAATCGTAACGGCAGCCCAGCAGCCACCCGAATCTGTTCCTTGACCAGATCAATGCCGGTGACCATTTCGGTGACCGGATGTTCGACCTGAATCCGAGTGTTGACTTCCATGAAATAAAACTTTTGATTCTGATCAAGTAAAAATTCCACGGTTCCCGCGTTCCGATAGCGTACCGCTTTGACCACCTTGAGGGCAGCCTTTCCCATCTCCTGTCTCAACGAGTCGTCCACGACGGGCGACGGGGATTCCTCCACCAACTTCTGATAGCGGCGCTGAATTGAGCAGTCCCGCTCTCCCAAATGAATCGCGTGCCCGTATTCATCGGCCAATACCTGAATTTCGACGTGCCGTGGTTCCGGAAAATATTTCTCAAGATAGACGCCGTCGTGGGCAAACCCCGTCCGCGCTTCAATCTGGGCCGATAAAATGGCCTTCCCCAACTCCGCCTCACGACTGACGACCCGCAGCCCTCGTCCGCCTCCTCCGGCCGAAGCTTTCACCATCACGGGGTAGCCGAGGTCTTCCGCGACCTGCACAGCATGATCAAGGTTGCGCAGTTCACCTTCACTGCCAGGCATGACGGGAACCCCTTGCCGGAGCATGATGTCTCGAGCCTTGGCCTTGTCGCCTAGCAGGGCGATATGCTCAGAGGTGGGTCCGATAAACGTGATACCGATGGATTCGCAGACCTCGGCAAAATGCGCATTTTCGGCCAGAAACCCATAGCCGGGATGGATAGCATCCGCCCCGGTGATCTCCGCCGCGCTCAAGACGTTGGGAATGTTCAAGTAACTGAACCCACTGTCGGCCGGTCCGATACAGACGGACTCGTCCGCGTGACGGACATACAGGGAACGGGCATCAACCTGAGAGAAGACGGCGACCGTCTTAATCCCAAGCTCTCGACAGGCACGGATAATTCGGAGGGCGATTTCTCCACGATTCGCTATCAGGATTTTTTTGAACACGGATGTCCTTCAGGAAGCGAACGGGATTTACGGAAGCGGCTCGATGACAAACAAGGGTTGTCCATATTCCACGCCGGCCTCATTCGCGACCAGAACTTTAACAACCCGGCCTTCGACTTCGGATTCGATTTCGTTCATCAGTTTCATGGCTTCGACGATGCACAGGACTTGTCCCCTGCTCACCGAGTCCCCTTCTTCCACATACGGCTCGGCATCAGGCGACGAGGAACGATAGAATGTCCCAACAACGGGTGAGGTGACCGTGACTAAGGACTCCCCTTCCGCAGCATGTGCAAGCGCGTCAGGTGCCGGAGCCGAATCGGCGGAAGAGGGCTCTTTCCCCGAGACAGTGGTTTCACGTCGTATCCTGATACGCAAATCGCCTCGCTGGACCTCAATCTCGTTCAAATTCTGTCCATCCAGAATTTCAGCCAGCTCTTGAATTTCTTTGCGTTGTTCTCTGTTCATGCCTTACGCCCGGACGCGTTCGACGTATTCCCTTGTCCGAGTATCGACTTTAATCACCTCACCGGTCTCCAGATATAACGGCACCTTAATGGTCGCCCCCGTCTCCACCGTCGCCGGTTTCGTCCCTCCCGAGGCGGTATCTCCGCGAATGCCAGGATCGGTCTCTACGACCTCCAATTCCATAAAGATCGGCAAGAGCATGGAGATGGGACTGCCTTCATACAGCAAGACCTCCACCGTCGTGTTTTCTTTGAGAAGATCCGTGTCATCTCCGAGTTGATTTTTTTGATAGGTATACTGCTCATAGGACGCGGTATCCATAAACGTGTACGCGTCACCGGTCGAATAGAGGAATTGCATTGCGCATTCCTCCAAATCCGGTTCATCAAACTTTTCACCTGACCGGAACGTCTTTTCCAGAACCTGACCGGTTTTCAAATTCCTCAATCTGGTCCGAACAAACGCACCGCCTTTGCCAGGTTTCACGTGTTGAAATTCGACGATAGCATACGGCGTCCCCTCCAACTCCATCCGGGCGCCATTTCGAAATTCTGCGGTTGAAATCACGATTCACGTATCCTTTCTCTACTTTGTCCTACTGTCATTCCTGTCTATGTTCCGTCATTCGTTGACACCTGTCATCGCCTCCTGCCGTCATTCCCGACATCTTCTCTTGCGGTCATCCCCGACATTGGTCATTGGGGATCGGGGATGACAGCAGGAGAAAAGAAGTCCCATAAGAAGGCGAGGAGGGAACCGTTCACGCTGTCAACACATGAGGCAACATTTATAATCCCGGCCTGCTGACCTGCTTGTCCCGGGTTTTCTGGACGTGATCAATGACCGCCTGAACCCCGAGTTCATAACTCAATGCCCCAAACCCACTGATTTGACCGATGGCCACCCCGGCCAGGTAGGAACGCTGGCGAAATTCTTCACGTTGGTGAATATTCGACAAATGCACTTCAACCGTTGGCAACGTGACACTCAATATGGCATCTCGCAAGGCAACGCTGGTATGCGTATAGGCCGCCGGATTAATCACGATCGCATCGAATCGGCCTCGAGCTTCCTGAATCCACGATACCAGTTCGCCCTCGCTGTTCGAGTGTTTGGCCTCAAGGGCCACGCCTTCAGTCTCCGCCAGTTCCATCAGCCGATCATTGATGGATTGAAGCGTCTGATCTCCGTACGTCTCCTGCTCGCGTAGACCGAGCATGTTAAGATTGGGCCCATGCAATACTAAGATCCTCATCTTGAAACCGTTTTATTCGTGTTTGATGAAGGAAGACATGCTCCGGGTGAGGCAGGGACAAACAGTTCAAGAATCGAGCATGCCAAGAACACGATACGTTGGAAGATTCTAACAAGGCGACATACTCGGGTCAATGGCAGAATTGCCAACCGCACGTTGCCCTCTCCTTTGCCCGTCGCCTTCGTTTGTGTAGCCGAGCCATCTGTATGCGAAATCGGACAATGGCTGATCTCCGGCCTACGACAGGGCTGCCGCTTTCACTTTTTGGGCCAGGACGCGCCGGAGTTCCACCATACCTAACGTATCCTGCTCACAATAGACATGAAGCGCCGATGCCAGACGTTGACGCTCGACCCAATCGGTCACGGCAAACATCATCCGGTGATACGTTGACGACGCCGTCGCGCCATCCTTGATTTCCAGGTCCCTATAATCCAGTGACGGCACGAGGGCCGGCAGCACGGATTTGATCGAAAACGATCCCTGAAAATCCGGATGGTAATAATGGCTTTGCAGCACCGCCAGGAGATCCCAGAGACGCTTCCCGACTCGAAGCAAGTCCTTCCGCAGGCTCGGCACGGCTTCGGCCAATTCCCTCACGATGTAATGTTCATACTCGGAGTACACGCAGATACTGCCTTCTTCACCGACGGACTCCAACAGGCTCATCGCGATTTCCTCGCGCGGATCTTTCTGTTCAGTACACAGATAGGCAGTATGCTGCAAAGACCCATCTTTTGCCTCCGTATGGTTTGACCACTGAATCGGGATAGGCTGATAGGGACGGGTGTGGGCATACAGGGGAACGGCAGGCATCACCGTCTCGAAATCCAGATGATGGACCGGGTACCTGACCGAGTCAAGGACCTCCGCGAGCCCCGGTGAAATCCATTCCACGTTCTCCCGCATACGTTGTTGCAACGGGGTCAAAGAAACCTGAGGCGGAATCTCGTCGATGGTCTCGACTCCCTGTTGACGCAAGCGACGCACAAAGTCTTTACGACCGGACAGATAATGGATCCACCGTGCCGGTTTGGAAGCTGTACAATGCGACCAAAACGGACATTCATAGGGAGCGTGACAATGGTGATCCGGCTCGACCGCGGGAGCCCGGCTTTGACCGAGCATCGAACGCATGGCATCCAGGCCCGAGGCCACATCAGGCAGCTTTTCAAAAATGGCCTCGGTGAGATCTTCGAGCTCAAATAATCGTTGGAGATCCATGTTCCCGCCGGGATAGGAATACTGTCGGTTCACGTGCATCAAAAAAATCCCTGCCGGATCGAGACCGTTTCCCCGGAGCACGTAGGTCTGCACCGCCAAGTCATCAAGATGCACGGATTTCACACGTGAGGCGGCTTTGACTTCAATCAGCCTCCAGGCATCGTGAAATCGTTCGAGCACATCCACCCGAACGAACGTCCCTTCAAATTGAAAAGCTCCTTCAAAAACAGCGGGCACATTCGGATCAGCCATCAGCGCAGCCGTCTTTTCCAAGGCGGCGGCTCCATGTCGATGATCCTCGGCAACCAACGTGCCACAGGGAAAACACCGGTAGGCGATTTCATGAATTTCTTTACCCATATCCAGCATCAATTCGCGCCGGTCATCCATATCGGCAGCCAACTGAGGAGCATGAATCTCCAAATACAACCGTTTATGACATTGCAGGCCGGAAAGAAACCTGGACTTGGAAAGACGTGTGGGGTCACGAGGACTTGTCATGGACGAACGTGCTGCGAGGGCGGCTCTTCGGGCTTGGTGTACAGCAAGCTGGCCTGGCTCCTTCCGGGTCTTGACAAAAAGCCTGCTTTGTTCAAACAATCGCTTCGACGTATGCTCTTTTCTCAAGATTCCATGGACGGCGACCCTGCATCTCCCCAACCCCTGGAGCCCGTTCTTGACGACGAGCGGGAACGGCAACGCGAAGCGCTACGCCATTCTGCCGATTCCATCGCTCGCATTCTCGATTCGGTCGTTCAAATCCCCGGGACTTCGATCCATGTCGGCCTGGATGCCTTGTTGGGACTCATCCCCGGTCTGGGTGACTGGATCGCCAACATTATCGGTTCCACGATTTTGTTCCTCGCCGTCAAACTCGATGTCCCCAAAATCGTGATCGTCCGGATGGCTCTCAACATGGGTATCAATACCACGATCGGTGCCATCCCAGGCATCGGCGATTTATTTTCAATCTGGTTTCGAAGCAATCTAAAAAATGCTCAGTTGCTACGCCGTTATACCAGCAAACGGACAACCCGTGCGACTTCAGGTGACTGGCTGTTTGTCATTGGATTGCTGATCGGGACGTTTGCCATTGCTGGCGGGGCCTTTGTTCTTCTTCTCTTAGGACTCCAACGCATATGGAGCACGGGCAACCATTTTCTGTAACTCGCCTGCAATGAACCACCATTTCATTCTTGTTGATAATTTCCTCAAAATTTCAATTGACACTTCGAGAATATCGTTCAACCTTCCTGGAATCACATTCACCTTGCCGGCAACATTTTTTATTATACAATATACAATACCATTGAAATATAATATTTTTTTAAGCCTATTTAAGCTAATGCATTAAATTTATGAGGTCAGAAGTGCGGCTTAAAATAGAATGTGCTCTGTCAACAAATTTTGTTAATTACATGTTGATAAAATTGTGAATAAAACTCTTTGATTCACAAGCCATAACCCATCCATCAAATTGACTGCTTTTTGTGCAATATGTATAACAAACATTTTGGAGATTCCATCTTTAGGGAACCTCTGATTGAGTGCACGATCGGGCGCATGGCGGCGTGGGGTCCTCGCTCAACCACTCTATAATCCCCTACATTTTTTATTGCTATGCCAGCAGTAAGGCACAAGACCGTCGCGACCCGCTGTTTCACAACAATGCTACGGTTACAGTATCGGCATGACGGATACCCAAGCCGGTCAATCTCACCTGTTCTGGACCATCCATTTGCAACAATCCTTTCTCTCTCAATCGGCGAATCGTTTGGAGCAAGGTCGTTTTTTGCCCTTTCCTTATGGACTCCAGTCTGACACCGGACACCATCCGCAATCCCCATATGACACGTTCACGGTCCGCCTGGTCGTGGGATAAACACAGTATCTCATCCAACGGCAACGTGCCGTTCTTCAGAGAATCGGCATACCTTTCCAAATTGGCCACGCTTCCAAACCGCACATGGCCCAAACAGGATTGCGCACTCGGACCCAGTCCGAGATAAGCCTGAACCTGCCAATACCGCATATTATGACGACACTCATAGCCACGCCGGCAATAATTGGAAATTTCATATCGCTCAAATCCCTCGGCAGCCAAACATTCGACTGCTCGCTCTTCCAAGGCGACCTGAAATTCATGATCAGGCTCTGCGCCTTTTCCCCGCATAACTTCCCGATAAAAAGGCGACCCTTCTTCCAAGGTATAGGCGTAACAGGAGAGATGCGTGGGTGATAGGGCAGAGGCTTCTTCCAAGGTCTGTTGCCACGATTCCATCGACTGACCGGGAAAGCCAAACAACAGGTCAAGCGAAATGTTCGTAAAGCCCGCAGACCGAGCCCAAGCGACAACTTGCCTGACGTCTGCCCCAAAGGTTCGCCCTCCCAATTCACGGAGTTCGTCCTGATCAAATGATTGTCCGCCCACACTCAGCCGTGTAAACCCGGCTTGCCGGAGTGCGCCAAGACTCTCGGGAGTGACCGTTCCCGGATGAACTTCTACAGAAATCTCTGCATCGTCTTCCATCGCAAACCAGCGCCGGATGGCATTCAACATGCCGATGAGTTGCTTCGAGGTCAAAGTGGTCGGGGTTCCTCCGCCAAAATAGATCGTGTGAACCGGAATCGTGCAAAGCCCCACGTCACGCGCATACAAACGCAATTCATGATCCAACCCAACCAGGAAGGTTTGAATGCGATCCTTCCAGGGCATCTCCATATAAAATGCACAGAACCGGCAACGTGCTCGACAAAAGGGAACGTGCACGTAGATGCCCAGATTCTTCGGACGAAACCCTTCCAGAATATTCTTGAAATCAGCAACAGTTGTCATGACCCGAATCTTTCTTCCGGCAAGTGTAATCCGGAATCATTCGACACTCAACGACCTTCCCCTAAGGAACCTCTGATTTATTGTGGTAGCGGGATGCAGGGCAAGGCGTCCCGCAGCGAAACCCGAGATCTATCAAGTGGAGAGTCGAGGGTTGAGCGAGGACACAACGCCGCCATGCGCCCGATAGTGCAATAAATCAGAGGTTCCCTCGACATCCATCCGCACCGAGCGACCAAGTCATTCTTGATCCTTCTTGCTCCTCGTTTGCAAGACCCTAGTCCATCATTGCAGAACCACACCCCTGCCTGTGTTCAGTCATGAGATGGCGCTGCAACCAAAGAAGGCGAGGAGCGCACTTTTTATGCTGTCAACGAATACGTGAATATTGACAATTCCCCACCATACATGTTTGAACACCCCAACGCATCGGACAGCACTCTATCCCATTCGGAGGCACACACATGACTCAACCCCTGACTCCTGAAAAAATTATGCACTTGGGCATGGCATTCTGGGGATCCAAGACCTTATTAAGCGCAGTCGAACTCGAAGTATTTACGGTTCTGGCCAAAGGCCCCATGGATGCCCCAACGCTGCGAAGGCAACTGGATCTGCACGAGCGAAGCGCCTTGGATTTTTTTGATGCGCTGGTGGCATTGGGCATGCTGGACCGGCAGAACGGGCTCTATGCCAACACACCGGAGACGGACTTTTATCTTGATAAAGCGAAGCCATCGTATATTGGCGGATTCCTGGCAATCGCCAATGACCGGCTGTATGGCTTTTGGGGATCCTTGACCGAAGGATTAAAAACCGGCCAGCCTCAAAACGAAGCAAAAGACGGGGGAAACTTCTTTGAAGTCCTCTACGGCGATCCGGCCAAGCTGTCAAGCTTCATGCAGGCGATGACTGGCATCAGCATGGGCACCTGCAAAGCCATTGCCCAAAAATTTCCATGGAAGGAGTATCAAACCGTCATCGACATCGGTTCGGCTCAAGGTGGGCTGATTGTCGAAATCGGCAAAGCGCATCCGCATCTGACCGGCCAAGGGTTCGACCTCCCCGTCACCGGCCCCATTTTTGAAGAATACGTGGCGTCATTCGGATTAAGTGATCGATTCAGCTTTCTCCCCGGCGACTTCTTCGCCGATGACCTCCCTTCGGCCAACGTGCTCGTCATGGGGCACATCCTGCACGATTGGAATTTGGAGCAGAAAAAGATGCTGACCCAAAAAGCCTATGACGCCCTGCCACACGGCGGAGTCCTGCTGGTCTTCGAATCGCTCATTGACGACGAACGCCGTAAGAACGCGTTCGGGTTGCTGATGAGCCTCAATATGCTCATTGAACTTCCCGGAGGATTTGACTATACCGGCGCGGATTGCTGCGGATGGATGAAAGAAGCCGGTTTTCGGGAAACATGGGTCGAACATCTGGCCGGTCCCGAATCCATGGTCGTTGGCACGAAGTAACGCCCTTGCAGAAAGGTGGTGCTGGAGGCCGGACTTGAACCGGCACGCTTCTTGCGAAGCACGGGATTTTAAGTCCCGGGTGTCTGCCTGTTTCACCACTCCAGCACGGGAGAGTCACTCTATCATCGCGTGACCGGAGTGGCAAGAATTGCACGCAGGCTGCGGTCTTCATCGGCCCAACACGTGCGTCTGATACCACGACCAAAATCGACCGATCCCTTCGCGCACAGAGCATTGCGGATCATAGTCCAATAACGCTCTCGCCTTGGAAATATCGGCACAAGTCGAGATCATGTCGGCCTCGGGCATGGGGGCAGACACAACGTTGGCCTTTTGGCCGACGCACTCTTCGATCGCGCCAATAAACTCTGCCAAGGACACGGGTTCGCCTCGTCCGAGGTTCAGAATCTCATATCCGAACGGCCGGTCCACGGCTGTCACCACGCCCCGGACAATGTCACTCACGAAGGTCCAGTCCCGGTGCATGTTTCCCGAATTATAGAGCGGGACTTCATGGCCGAAAAAGATATTGTCCAGCACCTTGTACGCCATCATATCCGGACGGCCCCTTGGTCCATACACCGTGAAAAACCTGACCGCGGCAAACGGCAACCCATACAAATGATGATAGGAATACCCTAATAACTCCCCGGCCTTCTTGCTAGCGGCATACGGTGCCAAGGGTCGATTGCAAGGATCGTTTTCCGTAAAGGGGATTGCTTGTGTGTTGCCGTACAGGGACGAGGTCGAAGCAAACACAAACGTGGGAAACGAGGAACGCCGGGTCCGGCACCCAATTCTGCCGACGGCGGCATCCAGCAAATGCAGCGTGCCGTTGATATTCACGTCGCAGTAGAGATGAGGATTTTCGATCGAGACGCGAACACCGGCCATCGCCGCCAAGTGGACGATTCCTTCAATCTCATACGACAAGAAGATCTCTTCCACCGTTTGCTGATTGCGAATGTCTCCTTGGATAAACGTAAAGGCTTCGCTTGAGCCATCCTGGGTCAGGGCTTGGCGGACTTCATCCAAATTGGCGCGTTTCCTGGCCGGATCATAATAGTCGTTGAGGTTATCCAGGCCTACGACCCGATTGCCGCCGGCCACAAGAGCCTGGACGGTATGACTTCCAATGAATCCCGCTGCTCCCGTGACCAATACGGTTCTATTCAAGTGCCCTCCTGTTTCCGGCACGAACGGCGAAGGAACCTCTGATGTAGTGCACGATCGGGCGCATGGCGGCGTGGTGTCCTCGCTCAACCCTCACCTCTCTCTCCGATACGCTTCGGGTTTCACTCCGGGACGCCTGGCCCGGTATCCCGTTATCACACTCAATCAGAGGTTCCCTCACGTCACGTTCGAGGCAACGTTCTTGTGTAATCGGCCTCTCATGGATACAATACATGAACCAAAATCGCATGAGTCCCTTTCCCATGACAGAAGTGACGGAAGTCACGGAACAAGACTCTGGCCTGGACGACGGCCGTGCTTTTGAAGCTGAAGTGATCGTGTACAATTGCGATTGTCACACCTATCAACAAGTCCTCGATCTGTTTTGTCGGCATATTCCCGGCATGACGTCATCCAGAGCCTTTGAGTTAGCATGGCGAATTGATCATTATGGAAACGCCCAAGTCTATCAGGGAACGCGAAAGTCGGCTGAAACGATCGCCCAAAAGCTCGCGGACGGAGGATTGCGAGTAGCTGTTCGCTAAGGAACCTCTGATTGAGTGCGCTATCGGGCGCATGGCGGCGTTGTGTCCTCGCTCAACCCTCACCTATCTCTAAGATAAGCTTCGGGTTTCGCTCCGGGACGCCTTGCCCTGCATCCCGCTATCACACTCAATCAGAGGTTCCCTAAAGACTTTTTCTCCGCTCGCTTTGCTTGCTTGTCCGCCGGATAACAATTCCGTTCGATTTCGTTTTTCGAGAATGGACAGCCGAATGGTGTTTCGGGGCAGAGGGAGTTGCCCCATCATAGTCAGCGAGATCGTTTAGCTTTTGAGGCCAAGGTGGCCATTGCCTTTCGCGCAGTCTGAGTACGAGCCTTCGCCCTGGTGGAAGTTGACCTTTGACTTGGCTTGAGTGGGGACCGCCCCGGGGTTCCGGAGGTCGATTTCCGCGTGCCACTTTTTTTCGTCACATCCGTAGAAGAAACTGTACGAGAAGTTTTTTTAGGAGAAGATTGAGACTTTCTGGCCGCTGTAGGTTTCCGAATGGGCTTGACGTGTTTAGGTTGAACGTTAGAAGAAACTTTTTCTTTCGATTGAGCCGGCTTCGGCGACACCGATCGCGCCTTCGAAGCTGAAGGGCGCGGGACTTTCGATTCAGCTTTAGGTTTTTGATCTGCAACCTTGTGTTTCGTGACAGGCTTCGGTTTGGCAGGAGCAGTCATCTCTTTCGGCTTGGGGAGACTCAACACAGGCAATGATTTGCGAATTTTCATGGATTTGAGGCTATCCCCGCTATACACCCGAACCTGATACAATTCCATGAGTTGGCTGACGGCCTTCTGGTCCCCCTTCCGAGCCAACGCCAACAAGTGCCGGCGCTGATTCATTTCTTCTTCTTCAGTATGAGATGTCACTCGTCTTTCCATACCTGGCCTAGAGCATCCTCACGACGCCACCCTGTGCGTGGAACAGGGTCAACACGTGGCTGACGGTTCAGGATATGCGGCTATGTTTTATGACTGAAGACCGCGGCATCACACGAAAAATATTTCAATTGTTTGAGGGGGATAATGATGACCTCCTTGGGAGTGTCAATTTCCAGGATTTCCATATCATCGCTGATCGTATGACGAAGCGCATCACTCACCATGAGTTCCTGGTTATCGGTAAACACCACTTTGACCCAATACTGCACAACCTTTCTCCTCTTCGCACTCCAGGCAACGTCACCTGAAGGGGTTTTGTTGACACGTCTTGCTCTCGACCAACCGCCACCGTTCACTTTACCGGCGGGAGCCGGCAGGTGATTCCCGGTGAACAGTAGCCTGTTGTCGCAACTCCTGACAACGAAGCGTCGCGCTCTCAACGGCGCCGATCACCGTCCCTCGCAGCCGGCCTTCCTCAAGCCGGTGCAATCCGGCAATGGTCGTTCCACCGGGAGACGCCACTTGGTCTTTTAAGACGCCGGGATGTTGTTGCGTTTCGAGCACCATCTTTGCCGCCCCCAATACCGTTTGCGCCGCCAAGAGTTGGGCGTGAGAGCGGGACAGCCCCATTTTCACGCCCCCATCAGCCAATGCTTCGATAAACAGGCACACATAAGCCGAACCTCCTCCACTCAGACCGGTCACGGCATCCAAATGCGATTCATCCACGACAACCACTTGTCCCATGGCCTCAAACACCGCCTTGGCCATCTGCACTTGTTCGGCCGTCACCCCCGGGCCACCGGTCAAAGCCGTCACGCCTTCCAGGACAACGGCCGGAGTGTTGGGCATAGCCCGGACCACACGAGCCCCAGGATGTAATCCTGAGATAACGGTCGCGATAGAAACCCCTGCCGCAACGGAGATAACAAGTTGATCTACCCCACGGGATAAATCCATCTCATTCAAAACTTTATTTATTGCTTGAGGTTTTACGGCCAGCATAACAATATCACTGGATTTAGCCGATTTTCGGTTATCGTGGGAGACACGGACCTTAAAAGTCTTTCGGAAATGCGCCAGCCGCTGGGAATCCACGTCCGTGGCACAAATCTGGCCGGCACGGACCAAACCCTTTTTCAACAAACCGGACACAATGGCTTCCGCCATGTTCCCCGCCCCGATGATAGCGATCGTTTTCCCTTTCAGCATCATGCCGGAAAGTATATCGTGGATCTCAGGTTCATTCAACTTATTGTATAGGTCCCCCACCTTTCGCACTCGTCGTTGATAAAGGAGGCATGGTCACGGAGAGGCGACCCCGACTCCCCCCTCTTTTGTCGCTGCGCCATCTCATGGCGCAGTTTGGCCAGTGCCTCTCCCAGCCGCACGAGATGCGGCTGCCACAACTACGGAGAGGTCGCTCAAAACTGTAGATCTTCTCCCCCTCTTTTGTCGCCACACCATCTCATGGCACAGCTCCCTCTCTTTTGTAGCTGCGCCATCTCATGGCGCAGTTTGGACCGCTGCCGCGACAACTACGGAGCAGCCAACCCTGGCCCCCCGATGACACATGTCGGGGATTGTCTAAGTCTGTATGGGCCCACCACCTGTGGCACTCGGGTTGCTGATGAGGAAGGAATTCTGCCGGAAAATGGCGGCCCCGGCTCCCCCGCATTTGTCGCTGCGCCATCTCATGGCGCTACTTGGACAGTGCCTCTCCCAGCCGCATGAGATGCGGCTGCTACAACTACGGAGAGGTCGCTTAAAACTGTAGATTTTCTCCCCCTCTTTTGTCGCCGCGCCATCTCATGGCGCTTCTCCCCCTCTTTTGTAGCTGCGCCATCTCATGGCGCAGTTTGGACCGCGGCCGCTCCAAGAGCCGCATAAGATGCGACAGCGACAACTGCGGAGGGGCCGCCCACTTCTTGCCGATTGCAAACTTCCACCACGTGGCTCAGGTCTTGAAAAGACCTAGGGAACCTCTGATTGAGTGCACGATCGGGCGCATGGCTGCGTGGTGTCCTCGCTCAACCTTCACCTATCTCCATGATACGCTTCGGGTTTCGCTCCGGGACGCCTTGCCCTGCATCCCGCTATCACACGAAATTAGAGGTTCCCTAGTTGCTTTTTTGCGAAGCGGGAGTATAGTAAAAAATATCAAAAAGTAGCCACCCTCACTGCATGCCCGGACATGCGAAAGGAGGCTCTTGATGAAAAGCTGGCCCATAATTCTCACGATTTGCGTCGTCTTCGGCTCAGCCATTGTACTTGCTCCTCAAAGTTCGGCTCGTCGAATCTACTTCACGCCCGAGCAAAAACAGCAACTCCAAAAAGCCCAAACTGTCTTCGTCAATGCCCTTGCTCTGACCGAGAAAGGACAAACCGGCTCCGAGCAACTACAGGCTCTCGTTTCCCAACGGCTGCAAGAAGTCGGTTTTTCCGTGATCATCGATCGAAAGCAAACCCATGACGTTGAATTCAAAGTGAAATGTGAAGAGCGAAAAACATGGACCGGGACCACAGCAGAAGGTGGAGACGCCGAACTGTTCGACGCCCCGTCCCGGCTCTGGAAAGGACCTGCGTGTTTGTTGACCTATTCGCTCAAGGGGCAAAATCTCGGATGGTATAAGGAAGTCCGGACGTCCTTCCAGGATGCCATGCAGGCGGCGAAAGCCGCAGGCGACAAAGAGGCGGGCGCCTATGCCCTCGCCGAATTGGCCGAACGTCTCCAGCACTATGATTTTCCGGTGCTGCTGGCAGCGGAATGGGGACAACCCGACCGGCTTATAACACTGCTGGACGCGCCGGATACTCCGAAAATCCGCAAACTCTTTATTCTCTCCACGTTGAGCGAAATAGAAGCCGAATCGGCACTGCCTCATTTGACAAAACTGATGCAGGATAAAGATCTAGCCCAGGAAGACGTGGAGGCCCTTGCCGGCATCGGAGAGGATTCCATCCCGTTTCTGATCAATTTATTTCAATCATCAACGCAACCCGAGATTCAAGCCGCAGCGGCCAAAGCCCTGGGTGACGTGGCAGGGAGTAGCGGAAACCCCACGGCCATTCCCCCGCTGCTTGAATATCTCAAAGCCGCCCTGAAGAATTTCAACTCATCGGCGGATATTAATTTTCCGGTTCTAACCGAAGTCGTCTGGAGCCTCGGCAAACTGAGAGACGAGGACTCGCTCGAGCCCATGAATGAGCTGAACCAGCGAGTCTGGTTAATCAGAGATAACTCGAAAGCCATGGAAGCCCTTCGAGAAGCGGCAAATTGGACGTATAAGCAACTCGACCTGGACGGACACGTTAGTTAAGGAACCTCTGATTTCGTGTGATAGCGGGATGCAGGGCCAGGCGTCCCGGAGCGAAACCCGAAGCGTATCAGAGAGAGAGGTGAGGGGTGAGCGAGGACACCACGCCGCCAGGCGCCCGATCGTGCACTCAATCAGAGGTTCCCTAACGCCACAGCGTACCGCAGCAATACGCCGCAAGGGCAATCCCTCGTCGCATCATTCCACGAGACACGTCATGAGAAAGCCCGTGAGACGAGGGAATATCCCTCTTTCCATTCATACCTATTATTCGGTACTATACATAGCCCAAGCATTGGTTTTTCAGGTTCACCCTGATTCCTGTCAGGAGGATTCATAATGAGATACATCTCCGGAATGCTGCTCGTCTGTTTCGTCCTTTGGGCCACCATCACTGACAGCGTGGCTCGCCGAACGCATATGACCGACGAACAACGAGCACAATTAGCCAAAGTCAAAACCGTCTACCTCAACGTCCTGGCCTTGACGGAAAACGGGCGCGTGCCACCGGCCGACCTGCTGGCAACGGCGAAGAAACGGTTGGAGGCCATCGGATATACAATTGTGACCGACCGCAAAGAACCCCATGACGTGGAATTCAAGCTCAAATGCGAAGAACGAAAACGGTGGACGGGCACAACGCGCTCGGGTGGAGATGCGGAACTGGCCAATGCCCCCGCCCGACTGTGGACCGGGCCGGCCTGTCTCTTCAATTATCGTCTCGATGGACGGGACTTGGGGTGGTACAAAGAAACGCGGACCGACTTCGTCGATGCCTACGCCGCCGCCCAAAAGGCCAAGGCCAAAAGTTCCGGGAAGTACGCCATGGAGCAACTAAACCTGAAATTGCAGGAATTCGATTTTCCAGTCATGGTCGCCGCGGAATGGGGGCACACCGACCGTTTGGCAAAACTCCTGGAAAACCCGGACACGGACAAACGCCGGAAGCTTCGAATTCTTGCGACCCTGTCCCGGGTGCAATCCAAACAGGCCTTTCCCCATTTGGTAAAGTTGGCCAAAGACGAAAACGCCGAGTATGCCGAAGAAGCGATTATCGCCTTGGCCGGACTCGGCAGTTCGGCCACACCCATTCTTACGGACATTTTTGTGACAACAAAAAAATCGAAAATTCAGGCCGCCGCGGCCAAGGGGTTGGGCCTGATCGGCGCCCACACCGGCGACCCCAACATCACCCCGCCGTTACTCGACTATCTCAACAAAAACCTGGAAGACATGGACGAGTCATCCGACATCGACTTTCCGGTACTCACCGAAGTCGTCTGGTCGATAGCCAAACTTCGGAACGAAAAATCCATTAAACCGATCGAACAACTCAACATCAAGATCTGGCTTATTCGAGACACGTCGGACGAAATGAGAAAGCTGCGGGAAGCCGCCAACGTTGCGACCAAAATGGTGGATCTCGACTATCAAATCATGTAGCGCCCCTTGTGGCAGTCCGCTGTGGAACCGGCGGAACGACGGACTCGCTCATGCCGTGACCGGGTGCGCTTGCCTTGCCTGTCTTTTGTCAGAAAAGGGTCAAGCCGGCCGAGGCAGGAAGAGCATTACCCGCACCCGTAATCCGGTAACCTCTTGAAGAGGACATGCACTCCTCGCAAAGGGCAAGCAAAGAGGGCGTCGCTTGGACCGGCGCCATCACTCTACTCGCATTCGTTCTCTGCATTTCTTCGAGTCCGGTCCAGGCCACGAACGGCAACAGAGAAATTCTGCAGATCCAAGCGCAAGCCGAAGACGCCATGGCGCAGGGAGACCCTCAAGGCGCAGCCATCACTATCGGCAGGGCCGCCTTACTGGCGTCGCAGATCAGCCGGCAACAGACGCCTCAACCGGATCAACCACCCTACCGGCTCATGGCCGACCTGTTTCGAACCCAGGAACAGGCGTATCGCGCCCTTGCGCTTTTTCAGCAGAGTGGAGAGCAAACCCCTGTCTCTTCCGGAATCTGCACGTTACTTTCCCTTGGGCAACAACACGCCAACCAAGCGCTAGCACACCATTCCGCCACCGCCACAGGTGAGGCTTTCCATGAACCCCTGCACAGCCAAACCTTGGAATGGCTGGGAATTATTCAAGAATTACAAAAAGAATGGAATTGCACGCCGTAAGAAGATAAGGGGATTCTAGAGAATGATCGACGGCCTCTCCGCCTTTGTCGCGGCCGCATCTCATGCGGCTCTTGGAGCGGCTTCTCCGTAGTTGTAGCAGCCGCATCTCATGCGGCTGGGAGCGGCCACGGTCCAAGCCGCGCCATGAGATGGCACAGCTACAAATGCGGGGAAGCCTGGGCCGCCTCTCTCCGTGACGCTGTCTCCTTCACCAACAACCCGCAACGGACAGGCACCAGTGTTCAGGAATATCGGGGAGCCCGGATCTTGTCTTGGCCTGTGTGGCAGCGGCATCTTATGCCGCTGGACCGACATAGGTCATCGGGGATCCAAGGCCGGCCGCGGTCCAAACGGCGCCATGAGATGGCGCCGCGACAAAAGAGAGGGGGCCCGGGTCGCTACTTGCCGGGAGCATGCCTCCTGCCCCAGTAACCCGCAACGGACAGGCACCAGTGTTCAGGAATATCGGGGATCCCGGATCTTGTCTTGGCCTGTGTAGCAGCGGCATCTTATGCCGCTGAACCGACCTGGGTCATCGGGGATCCAAGGTCGGCCGCGGTCCAAACGGCGCCATGAGATGGCGCCGCTACAGAAGAGAGGGAGCCTGGGCCGCCACTCGCCGGGACACTGTCTCCTGCCCCAGCAACCCGCAACGGACAGGCACCAGTGTTCAGGAATATTGGGGAGCCCGGATCTTGTCTTGGCCTGTGTAGCAGCGGCATCTTATGCCGCTGGACCGACCTGGGTCATCGGGGATCCAAGGTCGGCCGCGGTTCAAACGGCGCCATGAGATGGCGCCGCGACAAAAGAGGGGGAGCCGCGGCCGCCACTCGCCGGGAGCATGCCTCCTGCCCCAGCAATCCGAGTGCCAAAGGTGGTGGACCTATACAGTTTCTTGCGGGGATTTTTTATTTCCGCTAAGCTCTGTAGGCAATTGTACGAACGTTCTTGATTTTCGCATCCCCTTGTTTTTCTCAGGAAGGTCATTTTCATGGACGAGCCGCTCAATAATCGATACGTCATTGAAATCAAAAAACTGGTTACACCTCGGCAGATCAGGGAACAACTGCCGGTTACTGCAGCGGCAGAAGCCACGGTCCTGCAAACCCGTCAGGCCGTCAGAGATATTCTCTATGGGCGAGATCAGCATCGGCTCCTCGTGGTCATCGGGCCGTGCTCGATTCATGACCCTGAAGCGGCCTATACCTACGGGTCCGCACTCAACAAAGTCCGTGAGGCCACCAAAGACCATTTACTGATCGTCATGCGGACCTACTTCGAAAAACCGCGAACGACGGTTGGGTGGAAAGGACTTATCAATGATCCTCATTTGGACGGGAGTTGTGACATTGCCGAAGGATTGCTGCAAGCCCGCACCATTCTTCTGAATCTGAATAATCACGGTGTGCCCTGCGCCACCGAATTGCTCGACCCGGTTACGCCCCAATATCTTTCCGACCTCATCAGTTGGGCCGCGATCGGTGCCCGCACCACCGAAAGCCAGACCCACCGGGAAATGGCGAGTGGAGTGTCCATGCCGGTCGGCTTCAAAAACGGAACGGACGGCAGTCTGCAAGTCGCCCTTAATGCCATGGTGGCCGCAAGACAACCGCACAGTTTTGTCGGGATTAATTTCGACGGCGTCACGTCCATCATCAAGACCAATGGAAACCCCGACCGGCACATCGTGTTGCGCGGAGGCGGCGGAAAGACAAACTACAGCCGGGAACACATCATTCAAGCCCGGGACGGATTAGTGGATGAAGAAATCGTGAGACCCATTATGGTCGATTGCTCACACGGAAATTCCGACAAGGATCATACGCGCCAGATTCCCGTCGCCCATTCCGTGGTGAAGCAATATTGTGAAGGGCAACGATACATCCTGGGACTTTTACTGGAAAGCAATCTGAAAGCCGGCAAGCAATCATGGGTAACCGGCAAAACATTGGAATATGGGGTTTCGATCACCGATGCCTGCATCGGGTGGGAGGATACGGAAACCCTGTTGTACGAACTGGCTGATACCTTGGCGAAACAATCACCCATGCACGTGGGCTCTTCTTAAAAAGGAGGCTTTGATGAGTCACCTCACGCATACCCCACACGTCCATGCGCATCATGACACCTGTGGTCACACGAAGATTCTCCATGACGGCCATACCGACTTTCTGCACGACGGACACCTGCACCATCCTCATGATGACCATGTCGACGAACACGTGCTTCCAATTTCCGTGCAAAACCCTGAGGTCTGTACACCTTCGCATGTCTGTGAAGGCCACGAGGCGTCGCACATCCATGGCCCCGGTTGCGGCCACGAAGCCGTGCCGCATGGCGACCATACGGATTTCCTCGTGAATGGGCATCTGCATTTTGCCCATGACACCCACTGCGATGATCACGGCTGGGTGACGGTAGGGAACCTCTGATGTCGTGTACTATCGGGCGCAGGGCTGCGTTGTGTCCTCGCTCAACCCTCACCTCTCTCTCTGATACGCTTCGGGTTTCGCTCCGGGACACCTTACCCTGCATCCCGCTATCACACTCAATCAGAGGTTCCGTAGGATAACGGGAGATCAAGAACCCGTTGAGGCAGGAAGCGGAGCCGCGGCTTCGGTCGTATCGTCGCGTTCATGGCAGGCGCGGCAACGACACAACAACCTGTTCATCAATCCCCCCCAAGCGATCATCAAGGCCCCCAGCAAGCCTCCGGTGAGTTCCAGGCTCGAATTTTGCTCCAGGAGCAACCGAACGGACAGCAACGTCAAAAATCCGGCAATCGTCAACAAGGCCGGACGACGGTCCCGATGTACGGGATACGTCGCAAGAACGCCAAACCCGGCAATCACCACAATCATGCCCAGAAACGCCCACTCGGCAGAAGGAGAAAACACGAAGCTCAGGACACCTTCAAGAATCCCACCAGATTGCGCAGCCAGCAAGGGAAGGACCAACAAGACCAACGGCGTTAAGGCGCAATGGACCGCGCACACCAATGAGATGATCGAACCGGCGACGGAAAGTCTGCTCCCTACTGTGTTCATGTTGACTCAGGACGTTGACGCTACTGACACTTGGGACACCAACCACTGAATTCCAGCGAATGATCGCCCACCACAAATCGCGTTTGTTGTTCGATCATTGCCGTAAACTTTTTAAGCGGGCACAAAAGCAGATCAACGACCCGCCCACACCCCTTGCACCGAATATGGTGATGATGCTGGCGCCCTTCTCTCATCTCATAACGAAACTGCTCTTCCTGGTGCAATTTAAGCTGCGTGACCAGGCCGAGGGCCTTTAATGTCTCCAGGTTGCGATAAACGGTGACGGGATCGATCTGGATCTTCTGTTGTTTTAAACGGCTATACACCTCGACCGGACTCAAGGGATCTTGCGTGGATTCAAGCACGGACAGGACGGCCTGACGAGTCCTCGTCATTCGTTTGCCCGCTGCCCGAATCACATCTTTGATGCCGGTTTTCATCAACCACACCCACGCCATCGAGAAGAGGCACAATCTCTTACTGCAAGTAACTTGCAATTATCATACTGGATTGGAAATGTCAATTTGATTGGGAACGGGATCACGCAAGCCCATCCGGTCAGGGGTTGAACCACGACAACGCATTCGTCACACAGTGGCAATCCGGAGGACTCGAAACAAGGCACTTCTGACGTTCAGGGGCCCGGTCCAGGCTGCTGGAAGAGCGCCGGCCACCCGAAGTACGCAAAGGCATCTTTTAAATTCGAGAACCAGCGTTTGGACCGGCTTATCGTGGGATCAGTCACGTATTCCAACGTGAGAACGATACGTTCTTCGCCTTTACCCAGTGGGGTCACGGCATGCTGCAATTTGTCGCCATTGAAAAAAATCAACAACCCCGGAGTCGTCGGAAGGCTGAGTTCTTGCACGTCCCGTCCGGGTTCTTTGGCATGTAAGCGACACGCCAACCGGCTGACGGATCGATCCACCAGACCAAGCAGGACCGTATACCGCGCGCCGTTGTAATAGGACGTATCATAGTGCCAACCGATGTGATCGCCGGCCTCGGTGTAAAAGTACAGGGCGCAGGCATGGGGATCATCATCAGGACATTGTTGCAGGGGCACCCCGGCGATTCGGCTGAGCCATTCGATGAACGCCGGCGATTGATAGAACGACAAAATCGACGGGGCGGCCCGGCAAAGCACATAATAACTGACACTGCCGCCTTGTTTGTGCATGGGAATATAATTTCTATTGACCTGGGGCCGAACCCGTTCCACCTCTTCCAGAAACTGCTCGATGACGTCTTGCGGCACAAAGTGCCGCAGCGTGACGAATTCACCCTGTTCCCGAAACAGCGGCGCGACGTCACGCGCGGAATGGCGAACACATGCCTGCTCGAGTTCCCCGGTCACGTGGCTCTGGACAGTTTGTTTCATCCGTGTGTTTCCGATTCCCGCCCGTATCGTATCGCAGTCACTTGCTCATTGAATCATTGCATGGAAGCTGGCGACCAACCACGTGAAATGCTCTCTTGACCACTGAGCAATGCTGTCATTATGCTTTTTTGCTCTATTTTCAACTTCTTTTTGACGACGTGGGCAAGATGCGAACCGCATGGAGCACCTCATGACCGTTGTCCTTCCCTTTCGAGAGCCACGGTTGGGACAAGATTATTGGATCGAAGACAATATTCTTCCAAATGCCCTTGAAGTCGCGCAACGGTGCATTGCCAACAGGACCTGGACGTTGGGTTCACCGTGGCATCGTGAACCCTGGCCCGGCATGAGGGCCCCCAATGCCCTGCTGCCCGAGGAATTGCGTCGCGTGGAAGAATGCGTGACACGGCGACTCGGTATCCCGGCCCTCCAACCGCAAAGCGATTCGGACATGGGGATTTCCGGTCATAATCACATCCAACTTTGTGGCGGGGCCGAAGGGGTGGCACGTCCCCACGTCGATTCCGCAGCCATTTGCGATTACGCCGCGGTCCTGTATCTCCACCCGAATCCCCCGACGCCTCATGCGGGGACGTCGTTTTACCGGCTCCGCATACCGGAGGAAAAACCCGGAGGCAACGTCTGCCCACGGGAATATGAAAGTTTACGCGACGTTCCGGGGATGCCCCGGGAAATGGACCCGACCCTCTTCGAGGAAATTTTGGAGGTGCCCTACGTCTTCAACCGACTCTTGGCCTACAAATCCGACCTGATTCATTCCGCCACGTCATATTTCGGGTGGGGCACAGAACTCGCTTCCAAGCGGATGGCCGTGGTGTTTTTCTGGAAAGTGCGTAGCAACGAAGAAAAGGGGTGACTGATTGGGGTGCGCACGCGCCCACCCGGTGCGGGGTCAGTTCGTCGCGTTGAGCATTTCCCCGGCAGCCTTCCTGACCGTTTGCGTAATTGTCGTTCCTCCCAACATTCGCGCAATTTCCTCTTTTCGATCCTCGAGGCAGAGCCGTGAGACCATCGCAACGGTTCGCTTCTTCACGTTTTCTTTTTTCACGAGATAATGATGATGGGCAGGGGCGGCAATTTGCGGCAAATGGGTGATGCACATCACTTGGTGCGTGTCGCCCAATGTCTTGAGACGTTGCCCCATGGTCGCGGCCACAGTGCCGCCGACTCCCACGTCCACTTCGTCAAACACCAACACCGGCACCTGATCCACACTCGCCAACACCGTTTTCATCGCCAACATCAGGCGGGAGAGTTCCCCTCCTGACACCACTCGCGCCAACGGGTGTAGACTTTCCCCGGGATTCGCGCAAAACATGAACTCAATCTGATCGAGGCCGTTCGGTCCGGCCTGTGCCTCTTCGGAGGCCGCCGTGACCGTAACGTGGAAGCGCGATGTTTCCATCTTTAATTGGGCCAACTCGGTCGTCACGCATTTTTCAAGCTTCCTGGCCACAGCTTGACGGGCTTCGGATAACTTCCGTCCCAACGCCCACGTGTCCCGACAGGCTTGCAAGACTTCTTGCTGAAGGTTCTGCGTCTGTTCTTCAACGTTCGTCAAGGCTTCCAGTTCAGACTGAATCCGCGTCTGACGGGCAAGCAAGTCATCAAGCGACTCCCGATACTTTTTTTTCAGCCGTTGCAGCAATGCCAATCGTTCATCGATCTGCGCGAGCCTTGCCGGGTCGTGATCGAACCCGTCCTGATAATTTCGAGCGGCCCACACCAGTTCTTCAACCTGGGCGAGACCGCCATCGATCGATTCCTTCCAAGGCCGAACGTTTTCATCGATGGTGCCCAGCTCATGCACCAGTTTCCTGACTTCCGTGAATTGGGAAAGGATCGACGACTGGTTGCGATACAGCAAATCATAAGTCTGATTCACGAGTTCCAAGAGCCGGCCGCTATTCTGCAATTTCCGGTGTTCCCGTATGAGGGCTTCATCTTCTCCCGGCACTAACTGGGCCTTGCCCAATTCCTCGCATTGAAAGCGTAAAAACTCCGCACGCTCCCGTTGCTCCTTTGACCGTTGTGAGGCACCGGCCACGGCACGAATCAGCTCTTGCCAGTGATGATACCGCGTGGCGTACTCGTCGCGTAACGAGAGCAAGCCGCCGAACGCATCCAGGACGTGCAACTGGACCTTCGACGAGAGCAGCGATTGCTGTTCATGCTGCCCGTGAATATCGACCAACCAGCCACTCAGTTCCACCATCTGGTGCAACGGAACCAGCGTTCCATTCACGTACATCCGGCTCCGTCCCTCCCGGGAGAGAATCCGTCGAAGCAGGAGATCCTGTGTGCCTTCCGGCAGCAGGTCCCATTCTTTCAACTTTGCGAGAATCGCCGGGTGCCCTGACAGGGAGAACGCCGCTTCCAATGTGGCTTCCTTGGCCCCGCTTCGAATCTGTTCACCGGAAGCACGTCCGCCCAGCAACAGGATCAGGGCATCAACCAGAAGAGATTTTCCGGCTCCGGTCTCTCCCGTAAACACCTGGAAGCCCGGTGTGAACTCAAGTTCGAGGTGATCGATGAGGGCAAAATGGGAAATGCGCAGATCAGTGAGCATAATCACAGCGCATACTCACCACCCTAAGCAGGCGCGGAGTGTTGTGCGAGTAGCGAATCGATGACTTGTTTGAATTGGGGTTTTGGCCTTGCACCCACTATTTTTTCGACCGGTTGTCCGTTCTTGAAAAAGAGAATCGTGGGAATGCTCATGATCTGAAACTTGCCGGCAATCTCCGGAACTTCATCGGTGTTGAGTTTCATGACCTTTAATTTGCCTTCATACTCTTTGGCCAGTTCTTCGACAATCGGGGCGACCATCTGACAGGGGGCACACCAAACGGCCCAGAAATCAACCATCACCAAGGCATCGGTCTGCCCCACCTCAGCGTCCCAATTGCCAGCCGTTGCTTGCGCGACGAGTTCAGACACAACATCCTCCTTTTTTGAAAAGTGACGACACCATCTCTTTCTTCACATACTGCGGAGAATCCTAAACGTGCCGTCGAAAAGGTGTCAACTTCCGCTGAGGGAACCTCTGATTTATTGTGGTAGCGGGATGCAGGGCAAGGCGTCCCGTAGCGAAACCCGAGACATATCAAGTAGATAGTCGAGGGTTGAGCGAGGACACCACGCCGCCATGCGCCCGATAGTGCAATAAATCAGAGGTTCCTTAGCGTCATCGCGTTGCCTCACTTTCCCACTGCCATGATTCAGGCACACCGGTCCACCAATTGTCAGGGTGGGTCTTTTCCCAGGCGTGCACCTCCAACCATAATTCGTCAGTACGAGTCCGGTCCAGCCGGTTGGCCATGCCGGCCACCAAGTCATATTGCTGCCTGATCCCCTCATGCAGCAGTTCTTTGGCCATCCTGGCCAGCAAGTCGGGAGGATCGACAAGATCCATGGTTCCACGGTGAACCATGGAGAGTGACAACTGCCCTACCTTGACCCACTCATCACGTTTGGCCAACCACTCCAAATATCCGTCCAGCGCATGATACACGTAGATAAGATAGACGTAACTTTCAACGGATGGCGCTTGATCGATATTCATCTGGCAGGCTTCGACTGCACGACGGTAATCCCCGGCAGCCAGATACACTGTGGCCCGCACCAACGGAGGCTGAACGTTCTGCATCGAGTTTTCCGCCATCGACAGACTTGTTCCTGTGAGAAACCATCCGAGACACAAGATCAGAAGGCCCGGATGAATGGTTCGAGACCGGTCCGGCACATTCATAATACCCTCCCCGTTGGTTACGTTGCTCTATGCGATCAATTCCAGAATACCACGTCTTGATCCAAGCGTGCATACCGCTTAACTTCTTCACGGTGATGTGATAAAAACGGCTCAACCCTCTCGTGCCATCTAAGGAACCTCTGATTGAGTGTGATAGCGGGATGCAGGGCAAGGCGTCCCGGAGCGAAACCCGAAGCGCATCAGAGAGAGAGGTGAGGGTTGAGCGAGGACACCACGCCGCCATGCGCCCGATCGTGCACTCAATCAGAGGTTCCCTAACCGGGGATTCACCAATGTCTGCTTTGCTACTGATTCTAGGAGTGGTCCTGGCATCCGTCCCCGTCCACGCGGAAACAGAATCATGGGAGACACTCAATACCGCGGGCATGCTGGCCTATAAAGAACGTCATTTTGTTATGGCCCAAGAGATGTTTCACCGGGCACTGAACGTCCTCGGAGGCGACACCGAACCCGACCCCCGGGTCGCCACGACCTTGAACAATCTGGGTGCGACCCACGAAGCATTGGGAGAGAACGAACAGGCGGAACTCCGTTATCGTCACGCCCTTACGATGATCGAAACGCTCCAAGGCCCCGATCATCCCGATGTCGTGGTCGGATTAAATAATCTGGCTTCTTTGTTTTTTTTGCAAAAAGCGTTTCACAAGGCAGAGCCGCTTTGGCAAAGAGGACTCGCCATCAGCGAACGGTATTGGGGAGACGTACACCCCCATCTCATCCAAACTCTGCTCACGATGGGACTCGTCACGCAGGCGCAAAAAAAGTTTGCACAGGCGGAGCCTTACTATATTCGCGCCATTCAAATCGGCAAGCATGCCTTGGGCGCCGACCATCCCAGCCTGATTCCCCTCTATGAACGGTATGCGTCATTCCTTCGCCAAGCTGATCGCGAGAAAGAGGCGCAAGCTGTCGAGCGGCAAGCGGAGGCCATACGGGCCAGAGATGAACGCTCCGGTCCTCGTGAGTAGACCGGCAACCGCATGACAGGAGAGTCGCACGATGCACGCACAACGCACCGCTCCTGACCCATCGCTTGCATCTTTTCATCCCATCATTGCCCGCTGGTTCCAGGAAACGATCTGCAAGCCCACCGACGTCCAAACGGCCAGTTGGCCGGCCCTCTGCTCCGGCGAACACGCGCTCATTGCCGCCCCCACCGGATCAGGCAAAACCTTGGCCGCCTTTTTGGCCTCCATTGATTCCTTATTCCAACAAGCGATCTCCAACGTTCTGGCCGACCACACGCAGATACTCTACGTGTCTCCGCTCAAAGCCCTGAGCAACGACGTTCAGAAGAATCTCCGTCGGCCCTTGAGTGAAATTTCCGGAAACGCGTTATCAGCCGGCCTGCTCCTTCCCGAGATACGCGTCGAAGTTCGCACGGGTGACACTCCCCCCAAGATTCGACAAGACATGCTTCGCCGCTGCCCCCATATTCTTATCTCAACGCCCGAATCTCTTTTCCTGTTACTGACGGCTCGCAAGAGCCGCGAAATTCTTCGTACCGTCCGCACGGTCATCGTCGATGAGATCCACGCCCTGGCCGGCAACAAACGCGGGTCGCACGTGGCGCTTTCTCTGGAGCGCCTAGATGCCGTCACGCACACAAAACCGAATCGCATTGGGCTTTCCGCCACACAAAAACCATTGGAAGCCATTGCCCGGTTCCTGACGGGCGGCACCCGTCACGTTTCAGCAAACCGGAAACCCGTCTGGACTCCGGCCCCCTGTCACCTCGTTGATATGGGACAACACCGGGAGATGGATCTGGCGATTGAAACGCCTCGCGATGAACTTGGAGCAATCGCGACCAATTCCATTTGGGCGGACGTGTACGATCGTCTCACCGAGCTGGCCCAAACGCATCGCTCCACCCTGGTGTTTGTCAACACCAGACGATTGGCGGAACGGATTGCCCATCAGTTGACCGATCGATTGGGCGAGAACCTCGTGGCCGCCCATCATGGCAGTCTGTCACGCAAGATGCGATGGTGGGCGGAAGAACGCCTCAAAAAAAGGCTTGACTCGCGTCGTCATTGCCACCGCGTCTCTGGAACTGGGCATCGACATCGGTTTTGTTGATCTCGTGTGCCAAGTGGGCTCCCCGCGCGCCATTTCCACCTGCCTGCAACGAATCGGCCGGGCAGGGCACTGGGTCGGCGCGATTCCCAAAGGCCGGTTGTTGTGTACGACCCGGGACGAACTTGTGGAATGCGCCGCGCTTATTCGAGCGATGCATCACGGCAATCTGGATCAGATTTCTATTCCGCAACACCCCAAAGATATCCTGGCTCAACAATTGGTCGCGGAAGTCTCGGCTCAGGAATGGCCCGTGGATTCGCTCTATCAACGATACACCCAGGCCTATCCTTATCGACATCTGACCCGAAAAGCGTTTGACGAAGTCGTCACTCTGTTGACCCACGGCTGGGTCCCGAATCGCGGCAAGCAACAGGCACTGCTCTTTCACGACCGCACACAAGATCGATTGCGCGCTCGAAGAGGAGCGCGACTGACGGCGATGACGTCCGGCGGCGCCATCCCGGACACCGCAACCTATGCCGTCGTTGCCGAACCCCAAGGCAACACGGTCGGATCAGTCGATGAAGATTTTGCCGTGGAAAGTCTTGCCGGCGACATTATTCTGTTGGGCAATACGTCGTGGCGGATTCGAGCCGTCGAGACTGGCGTGATGCGAGTAGAAGACGCACAAGGCGCTCCTCCCACCATCCCCTTTTGGCGAGGAGAAGCTCCTTCACGAACCGTTGAACTCTCTCAGGAGGTGGCGGAGTTACGGCAAGCCGTCGTGGATCGACTCATACCCAGGATTCACGCGTCGCCTGCGTCGTCAGGACAGGACCCCATCCTGGTCTGGCTCGAATCGGAATGCGGAGCCGATCCACGCGCAGCCGAGCAAATTCTGTCTTACCACCAAGCCGGATTGCGGATGCTGGGAGCCATCCCCACACAACGGATGATTATCGCCGAACGCTTCTTTGATGAAGCCGGCGGCATGCAATTGGTTATTCATGCCCCGTTCGGCGGACGCATCAATCGGGCCTGGGGACTTGCCTTACGAAAGCGATTTTGCGTCACCTTCGACTTTGAACTGCAAGCGGCTGCCACTGACGAAGGACTGGTGCTGTCGTTGGGTGAACGGCACAGCTTTCCGCTGGAAACCATCTGGGCTCTTCTCCGGTCCTCCAACGTCAAGGAGGTCCTTACGCAGGCCGTCCTGCAAGCCCCCCTGTTCACGTCCCGCTGGCGTTGGAACGTCTCGCGCGCGTTAGCCTTGCTGCGCTTTCGAAACGGCAGGCGTGTTCCCCTCCATTTGCAACGCATGAGGGCCGAAGACCTCCTGACGGCCGTATTTCCCATGGCCATGGCCTGTCAGGACAATCGCCCTCCGGGTCACATCGAGGTGCCGTCTCATCCTTTAGTGCAAGAAACGCTTCGGGATTGCCTTGAGGAAGCCATGGACCTCGACGGGCTGACAACCCTCCTGCAACGGATTGAACGGGGTGACGTTCAATGCCTGTCCGTCGAGTCTCTGGCGCCGTCTCCCTTTTCTCATGAAATCCTGAATGCAAACCCTTATGGGTTTCTAGACGACGCCCCGCTCGAAGAACGACGCTCGCGAGCCGTCAGTATCCGACACATGCTGCCCCCCGAGGAAGCCGCAACGGTGGGCGCGCTGGATGCCGACGCGATCTCCTCGATTGGCCGGGAAGCCTGGCCGAAAGTGCGTGATGCCGATGAATTACAAGAAGCCCTCCATCTTCTGGCATGGGTCCCGGAGGACCGTGCCGCAGAATGGAGCGCATTTCTTCCGGAACTGCTCGATTCGGGGCGAGCCCTTATTTTTCCACACACGGACCCAGCACGGAACTCGACGGTCTCCATCTGGACCACGCCCGATCACCTTTCCTTGCTTGCCACAATCCGGCCCGATCTGGCCGGGTGCATGGATGCCCATCAGCGTGAAAGCGTCCCTTCCCTCATCTTCTCAGGCACCGAGCAGGAAGCACGGGCCACGATCACGCAAAGCTGGATGGAAATCATTGGCCCCACCACGGCAAGGGAATTAGCCACAACCCTTCGATGGCCCATTTCAGCCACACAAACGGCGCTCGAACAACTCGAAGCGCTAGGCCAAGTCCTTCAGGGAACGTTTCGCCCTCGAGCGCGTCACGTCTCTTCACCGGCGACCGAACCCGAGACAAAACCTTCTTTTCCCTTCCGGGCGTCAGATCAAACACATGACTCGAAACCTGAAATCGAATGGTGAGATCGTCGTTTGCTGGCTCGCATTCATCGGCGAACCGTCCTCACTCTTCGCCGGGAGATTCAAACCGTCTCCGCTTCGGACTTCATGCGCTTTCTGTTCCGGTGGCAGCACGTCGCTCCCACCGCCAGGCTGCATGGAGAACTCGGGCTCCGGACCATCCTCGAACAACTGGCGGGCTTTGAAGCCGCGGCTTCATCCTGGGAATCCTGCGTACTCTACAGCCGCATGGCCAATTACCGGCCGGATACGCTCGACTATCTGTGTTTACGCGGAATCATGACGTGGGGACGGCTCACCCCACCCACCCTCGACCATGACTGCACCAGCGCCAAACAAAAAAGGCAGATGATCCCCACCAGTCTCGCCCCGATCAGCTTCTTTCCTCGAAACGATGCGGAATGGTTGCTGGCCCTGGCTCGCAAAGAACCTCGGGACTTGCAGGCGTGGTTGCCGGAACACCTGACCGCCGTTGCCCGGGCTGTCTACCACTATCTCTTACAACAGGGCGCGAGTTTTTTTCGCCGATGTCACCCGCGGCACTCGCCAACTCCAGGCAGAGGTGGAACAAGGATTATGGGAACTGGCCAGCGTTGGGCTGGTCACGGCAGATGGATTCGATAATCTCCGCGCCCTGCTCGACCCCAAGCGTCGTCGTGGCATTGGGCGCCATCAGAAGCGACGGCAGATGCCTACGATCGGGCGATGGTCATTACTGCCGACCGAGACGGATGAACCGGACGGGCAGGCGAATCCGGCTTGCAACCCTACCGAAGCCTGGGCCCGTCAATTATTACGCCGGTATGGAATCGTATTCCGCGATCTGCTGAAGCGGGAATCCCTGTCCGTCGCGTGGCGTGATTTACTGACAACCTATCGACGGCTGGAGTTACGCGGAGAAATTCGCGGCGGGCACTTTGTGGCAGGAATGACGGGTGAGCAATTCGGACTGCCTGAAGCCGTAGAAGCCCTTCGGGCCGTGCGTAACGACCCGCAAGCCGGAGCCCAGGACATTCGCCTCTCCGGATCCGATCCCTTAAACCTCGCCGGGATCATTCTGCCGGGCGACCGGATCCCCTCCTTTCCCTCACGATGCATCATCTACCGTAATGGGGTCCCGGTAGACTCCGAACCCCTCTCCCAAGTCTCCGCATAAGCCCATTTCTCAGTGAAACCTCAAACGACTGCGGTCAACGGGTCGCTTTCCAAGTTGACCACAGGATGCGCCCTGGATAAGATCCGGCCATGGTACGCATTCCGTTCGATCCCGGCTCCCTGGATTCCAGGCATAGACGTCCCAAACCTGGGCCTGCCCAGACCGATCCCACCGCCCAATTTCGTTCGCTGACTGCCACCCTCCTGTTTTGTCCGAACTGCAAAGAGGCGACGCCTACACGCGAACGGCTGTTGCTTATCCTGCCGTCAGGCAACAAATATGAATACGTGTGTTCCTATTGCGGAACCGCAACCGGCGAAAAGATCGAGCAGGCCCAGCAGTCTACCAGGTTAATCATCCCCTGACTGTTTGGGCAATCTTCTAAGGAACCTCTGATTGAGTGCACGATCGGGCGCATGACGGCGTGGTGTCCTCGCTCAACCCTCACCTCTCTCTCTGATACGCTTCGGGTTTCGCTCCGGGACGCTTGGCCCTGCATCCCGCTCTCACACGAAATCAGAGGTTCCCTTACGGGCCGGACGATGTGTGAGGCACCGGCAAGCCTTCCATAGCCATGATGCGTAGTGCGTTGGTGGTGGGACAGGGTCCGGGACGGAGCCGGTAGTCGAACGTCAATTCCTTGTCACCGACCGTTTCCTGAAAATGAACGTTGACGAGACTTGTCAATTCTTGTTCCAGGTTGGCCAACTCCAGATCGTGCGTCGTGACGAGCCCCAAGCCTCGCCTGGCGGTCAATTCGCGGATGAACGCCTCGCTTCCCAATAATCGTTCCCGATTGTTCGTTCCCTTGAAGATTTCATCTATCAAAAACAACACCGGGGCGTTGTCCCGATCAGCCATTGCCACTAGCAGGTTTTTCAGGCGTTTGACTTCGACGTAAAAATACGACAACCCTTCTTCGAGCCGGTCTCCGACTCTGATGCAGGTCCGTACCTGCAGCCACGACCATGCCCAGGATTCGGCGCACACCGGTCCCCCGGTTTGCGCCAGGCACACGTTGATCCCGATGGTTCGCAAGAACGTGCTTTTTCCGGACATGTTGGAGCCGGTGACCAGCAGGATGCGGCCCAGACCTTCGAGGGTCAGATCATTAGCGATCCGTTGGTGATGGGCAATCAGGGGATGCCCGACGGCCGTCCCGGCGATACCGATTTCGGACACGGCTCCATCCTGGTTTCTGGAAGGCCATGTGTAGGAGGGATTCAGGTAGGCAAACGTAGCCAGCGCCATGGCCGCGTCAATGGTTGACAACCGCACGGTCCAGTCCGGCAGAACATGTCGCAGCCGGCCGGACACCTTTTGCAGATACCACAGCCACGCCAGATCCCAGGGGATCACGACGTGCATTGCCAGATGGAGAAGCGGATGCGCTTTCAGGCTGAGCCCGCCGCAGATTCTGGCAAGTCGTTTGACGGCCGCCGAAGGCTGCCCGTCTTTCCATGGATCGATCACCGCCTGGATCGCGGGAAATCGTCGAAACGACCTCTTTTCAAAAACGCCGATGACCGCGGCGAATTTTTCCAAATCCAGGTGCAAGTCCTGAGTCCATTCAAACACGTGACTCAACCGCCCGCTGACGAGAAAAATCAACAACGCGTAACACAAAAAGGGGACGATCCAGTATCCAGATCCTCCACCGAAGAACCAGAAACCGAAGAGGACCATTGTGAGGCCGGCCAGGGCACTCGCCGTTCCCAACAACAGGCCCAGGTGAGGCAAGGCCGGGGAACGCTCCAACAGGTTCCACAGGTGAACCACATTGATCGGATTGGCACTGAGGCATTGCGCCGTGAGTCGAATCCGGTTCCGCAAGCCCGGCAATGAGGTCAGGGCTTGAACGAGTTTCCGGCGACTCTTCCATTGGTCAAATGGGAGCGGATGTTGATGTGCCAGCCAAGCCAACAACAGAGCTTGCCCGTCCCGTGAAATCGTGACGTCCAATAAACGGAATAAGGAATACCGCCCCACGAGATCGAGGTCCCCGCCGTACGGATGATCGGATGACAAGCTCATCGTGGTTTCCGGAATGCCGTTCCACTCGACACGAAGACGGGCCAGGTTGCTGACCTGCATCTCGATCCACGTTCCAAGTCTACGCAGCCGGCTTTCCAACCGGTGATGAACGTGCGCCACCCCCAAAAAACCGAAAAGAAACCCCAAAAGGGTCCAGTTCCCCATGATGTACCATTCGAGTTCGTACAACGCGGCACACGCCAACGTGCCGGTGAGCACGATTCCCATACGGACCCGGCTCATCGCCAAACTCACCTGCCGGCCTTTTTGGAGCAGGCGGATACCCCGTTCACTGCCGCGGAGGAGCATGCGTTCGCGTTGGTGACGGTGGTCATTCATGATGCCGGTTCTCAACGAGAAAAGAGGCGTCACCACACATAAGGATCCCTTCGGCGTCACGTTCGTTTCCGTGGATACGAGGGAGGAGAGAAGAGACGGATCAGTCGGAAGACAACCGCGGGTTCTCGGGCAGGTTTTCCAAATACTCCAACAAGGCTCGATACGTCAGTTCGCGGACCTTGGCCTTCGTCGCCGGCTCTCCATCCAGACTGCGTTGCAGCCAGACCGTATCCTGCACTTGGTCCTTGGCCTTATTGCACAGGGTCCACATGTCATGAAGAAACTCAACCGATAGTCCAACCTGAACGCCTTCCGATTCGATACGGTCATCCAAGATGGCCAACAGGTCTGATATGGACTGATCGGCCCGATACGGCTTGGAGGAATACCCGAATGCCGCCGTGGTCGCCTCTTCCTGTTTGGCCTGTTCGACCAAATCATGCATATACTCTTTCAAGAGCCCGATCTGTCGACCTGAAAGCCGCATGGTCATTTCGACGTCAATTTCAAGCGCACTCCAGCCTGAAGACGTCTCTTACCTTATCCCAACAGCTCGAGATCAGCAAGCACGGGACAACGCTCTTGACTGTTCAATCTCGTTGTAGTTTGATTCGCCCCTTCACTGGCCCTTTCACGCAGAACGATAAGAAAACCATGTGGAGACGACTGTCACGGGCAGATGTTCGTCGTCCCCGGTCCGGGTGGCAGACTTGGGCGTGCACGACGGTGGCATCCCTGATACTGATCGTCATCTCGCCCTCCCGTTCCATCGCGGCAAAACTGCCGGACAACGAGAGTGGCATCACGGGGTATTTCGACACCACCGTCTCGATTGGTACGGCGATTCGGACTCAAGGGCGGGACCAGGCCATGGTCGCCATCGCCAACGGCGGCGATGCGCCCTCCTTCAACGAAGACGACGGCAATCTCAACTACAATAAGGGCGATTTCGTCTCTGCCAACGTCAAAGTCTCGCATGAATTGCAGCTCGACGCAGGCAACCTGAGGTTCTTCGGCCGCACATTCTATTTTTACGATCACGCCGTGGCCGCCAACGACACCCGGCGCACATCCTTGTCGGGTAAGGCTCTGCAGTATGCCGGGCACGCCATCCAAATACTGGATGCCTACGTCAGCAGCGATTTCGACGTGGGTCAGTTCCCGCTTTCCATTCGAATCGGCAACCAGGTGCTCAACTGGGGTGAAAGTGTCTTCATCCGCAACGGCCTCGACTCCATCAACCCCATCGACGTTTCCAAGGCCCGCATCGCCGGTGCAGAGGTGCGCGACGTGGTGAATCCAATCCCGGCGGTCAATCTCAAGGTCGGTCTGACCGACAACCTGTCCTTCGAAGGCTTCTATCAATTCCAATGGCTTCATACCCGGCTGGAACCGGCAGGCACGTTCTTCTCAACCACCGACGCCGCAAGCCCAGGGGGGAATGTCATCCATTTCGGATTCGGCGATCCGTTCATGGGCAACGACAACGACGACGTGCCGGACCCCGCATGTCCCGGTCTCTGCTCCCGGTTGCCGCGCGTCAGAGACTGGGACGCGCGACACCAGGGGCAGTTTGGCCTGGCCGTACGCTATTTCGCGCCTGCGCTGAACGACGCCGAATTGGGTCTCTATTATACGCGCATCCATAGCCGCCTGCCGCTGCTACCGGCCCATGCCGGCAATCTTCAAGCACTGACGGACTCCAAAGGCTATGCCGGGTCCGTCCGGTATTTCCGGGAATTCCCCGAAGACATCGACATCATCGGCACGAGTTTCAACACCGAGATCGGCTCCAGCGGGTTCGCCATCCAGGGTGAAGTTTCCTATCGCCGAAACCAGCCTCTCCAGATTGACACCATCGAAGCGATCTTTTCCGCCCTGTCGCCGCTCCGGTTTGTACGAGTGCCCCAACGCCTGTTGCCCCTGCTGGACGATCCAACGGCTTGCACCCGACATCCGACTTTTTGCGCGCAGGCGAAAACTCTGGCGCAGTTACAAGGAGCGGGAACGTTATTCAGCCAGAGCCAAACCGGCCCCGTGGAAGCGAGAGACGAGGTTTCCGGCTTTCGCCGCAAGGACGTGCTACAGGCGCAGATGGCCATTTCAAAGGTGTTGGGGCCAATGTTCGGTACCGATCAATCCTTATTCTTGGTCGAGACCGGTTTCACCTATGTCCGGGACATGGAGGACCAATCGGTCCTTCGCTACGACGGACCGGCCACGTGGACGAGCGGCAACCCGATCTATACGCAGTTCGGCATTCAACCCGTAACGCAGACAGACGGCTTCGCCGACCCGTTCTCCTGGGGGTATCGAATCATCGCACGGACGACCCGCAACAACGCCATCGGCTCCATAGGCCTGTCTCCGCAGATCGCCTTCGCGCACGACGTGAGCGGCACCACGCCATCACCAATCGGCAATTTCGTCGAGGGCCGTAAAACTATCACGCTGTCGATCCAAGCAAGTTACCTGCTTTCGTGGCAGGCCATTCTGTCCTATACCAACTCGTTCGACGGCGGAGCATTCAATCTCCTGAATGATCCCGACTTCGTGTCCAGTACGGTAAACTATGCATTCTGAGCCGGACGGGAAATATGGGTCACAAACAAGAGCATGGAAAGCATTGTCAATGCTTCAGTCATTCGTTGATAGAATGAAAGGTCCCGCGCCTCGCCTTCTGGGATCGCTGTGCCATCTCATGGCGCTTCTTTTCTCCTGCGGTCATCCCCGGCATCTTTCATCGGGGATCTGGAACCTGTAGGTCGGATGAGCGTCGCGTCATCCGACAAAGGGCTGGGGATGTCGGGTTACGCCGTGCGGCGAACCCGACCTACGGGGACGGAGAGGCCGGCAGGCATTGTAGAAGATGCGGCTGCGACAAAGGCAAAGACCCTGGATCCCCGATGACAACTGTCGGGAGAATGAAGAGATTTGAGCAGAGGCGATGCAAGCCGTCTGAACCCTGCCGTTTCTCATGACGACTTTTGGAAAAACATTCATGAAGACACGATGGATCACTTGGATGACGGTGCTGATGGCACTCATTCCGGGCACACCGGCGGAGGCGAAGGTCACAACCGCCGAGGCGGCCAGACTGGGCACAGATCTGACTCCGCTGGGCGCCATGGTGCCGGCAACGAATCCGGCTCCATCCCGGCGTGGAAGGGCGGAATGACTACCCCCCCCCACCTGCGTACCAACCCGGCGCACGCCTCCCCGACCCGTTCGCGGAGGACAAGCCGTTGTTCACCATCACCGGCGACAATTTCCGGAACTACGAGGAGAATCTTTCCCCTGGTCAAATCGCTCTCTTCGAACGCTATCCGCAGACCTTCCGGATGCGGGTCTATCCCAGCCGACGCAGCGCATCCCTGCCGCAACGAATCTACGACCGCACGATCGCCAGCGCGACGACGGCAACCCTGGCCGCGAATGGCAACGGGGTGATGAACGCCGGCGAAGGCATCCCCTTCCCGATCCCGAACAACGGACTCGAAGCGATCTGGAACCACCTGCTACGCTACCGCGGCGAAACCACGCGCCTCCTGACCGGCCAGGCCGTGCCGACGGCCGATGGCGACTATGTCATGGTGATCCTCAAGGAAGACCTCCTGTGGGCCTATCACCAGCCCGGCACCACAACCGAAACCGTGGACAACGTGCTCGCGTATTTTCTTCAGGAGGTCATGCCCCCGCCAAGGCTCGCCGGGCAGGTGCTGCTGGTCCACGAAACGCTCAACCAAGCGGCTGAGCCGCGCAAGGCCTGGGTCTACAATCCCGGACTGCGACGGGTACGCCGGGCGCCCAATATCGCCTATGACAACCCCGATACCGCGTCGGATGGTCAACGCACCAACGACCAGCACGACATGTTCAACGGCGCACCGGACCGGTACAACTGGACGCTGGCAGGCAAACGGCCACTCTATATTCCCTACAACAACTACGCGTTGCATAGCACCAGCCATCCCATGAAAGACGTCCTGATGGCCGGACACATGAATCCGGACCTGGTACGCTACGAACTACACCGGGTCTGGGTCGTTGACGCAACGTTGAAAAAAGGAACGCGGCACATCTACGCCCGACGCACTTTTTCCCTCGACGAGGATAGCTGGCAGGCCGCCATCGTGGACCACTATGACGGACGCGGCCGGATCTGGCGGATGAACGAAGGGCACATCCTCAACTTTTACCACGTGCCGTTGGTCTGGACTGCAACGATAGCGGCATACGATGTGCAGAACGGCCGCTACATCGTCAACGGACTTGCCACTGAGAATGCAATCATAGAATTCAATCTGCCGATGAGTCACTCAAGATTCACCCCGCAGGCCTTGCGCAAACTTGGACGCCGCTAGGGAACCTCTGATTGAGTGTGATAGCGGGATGCAGGGCCAGGCGTCCCGGAGCGTAACCCGAAGCGTATCAGAGAGAGAGGTGAGGGTTGAGCGAGGACACCACGCAGCCATGCGCCCGATAGTGCACTCAATCAGAGATTCCCTAAAGAGGCAGGGTGCCACGGGAGATAGAAGACCTTGTCAGGCTTTGCCCAGAAAATGCTGGTGAACCGACCTCCGGCTCTGTATTTGGCACTGGCCGTGTTCCTGGTTTCGGGTTCGATGAGCCCATCCCTCCTCCGCGCTGATCTGCTTGACGAGGCAGCGGTCGTAATGGCGTGTCCGGAGTGCGGTCTGCTCACCTCCGCCATCGCGATTCCGAACGGAATCGTGGCAATCGGTGAACGCGGCCTGATCGTTCACGGCACGGCCGGCAATTGGCAACAAGCTCCGGTACCTTCCCGGCGCATGCTGACCGCCGTCACCAGAACCCGGAGCGGTGGCCTCATCGCCGTCGGGCACGACGCCCTGATCCTGGTGAGTCCCGGCCCAAAGGCCGCCTGGACCATCGTTCATACAAACCCGGACTTGGACATGCCGCTGCTCGACGTCTGGATCGCCGGGGACGGTAGAGGCCTGGCAGTCGGTGCCTACGGCATGGCGATGGTCACAAAAAATCACGGTCGCGATTGGTCACCCAGGCAGATCGACCCGAACGAAGCACATTTCTACGCCATTCGCGAGGCCCCTGATGGCACACTCTTTATCGCGGGCGAATTCGGGACGGTGCTCCGGTCCCGGGACCGCGGCGAAAGCTGGGCCAGGCTGGAGGCTGGCTGGGACGGCACGTTTTTCGGGCTTCGGGCCCGGGATGACGGGCGGCTCCTGCTCTACGGGCTCGAAGGCAGAATCCTCGAAAGCAACGACAACAGCGAAACATGGCGCCATCTTGCAAGTGGTGTTTTCTCCGCCCTGTATGACGGCGTCTTCCTGCCCAATGGGCGAGCGGTCATCGCCGGGGCCGAAGGGACGGTCCTGCTTGAATTACCAACGGGCTTCGAGCGCATCGACCGTGCCAACCGAAAAGCGATCACCACCGTTCTCGCAACGGGTCCCGCGTCACTCCTGTTATCGGGCGAAGGCGGGATCGCTCACCTGACCCTGCCAGTCCCGGCTGATGCGAAGTAACGGCTGGGGGGAGCAGATGAAGACAGGGGACCTGACGCACCGGATCGAGGATCTGGTGTTCCGCCACCGGCCCCTGATCATCGCGGTCTTTGCCCTGGCAAGTCTCGCGCTTTCCGTATCCGCTACCCGGCTTGAGATCAATGCCGGTTTTGACAAACACCTGCCCGGCAGCCACCCCTTTATGAACGTGTTTAGTAAGTACCAGGACGAATTTGGCGGAGCCAATCGTCTGTTGATCGCGGTTCGCGCCCGGACCGGCGACATTTTCTCCGCGCCGTTTCTGTCGAGGCTCCGGGAAGTGACGGATGCGGTGTTTTTCCTGCCCGGCGTCAACAAAGCCTCCGTTCGTTCACTGTTCACGCCCAACGTTCGTTTTATCGAGGTGGTGCGGGGTGGGTTCACCGGCGGCACCATTGTCCCGCACAACTACCGGGGCAGCGACGAGGATCTGAAACGGGTTCGGGCCAACGTGCTCAAGGCCGGGCTCGTCGGCCGGCTCGTGGCCAACGACCTGTCGGCCGCGATGGTGACCGCGGAACTGGTCGAAGTCGATCCCCATACCGGGGAGCGGCTCGACTATATGGAAGTCGCGCATCTCCTGGAAGAACGAGTGCGCGCACCGCATACGAGCCCGGACACGGAGATTCACATCATCGGATTCGCCAAGCTGGCCGGCGATCTCGCTGACGGCGAGGGAAACGTGCTGGCGTTCTTCCTCATTGCCCTGGTGTTGTCCTCGATTCCGGTCTATCTCTTTACGCAGTCGGGACAGTACACGGGCCTGCTGTTTCTGTGTTCGCTCATGGCGGTGGTCTGGACTCTGGGGCTCCTGTCGCTATTCGGCTTTGCCATTGATCCGATGTCAATCCTGGTCCCGTTCCTGGTTCTGGCCATCGGTCTTTCACACGGAGTGCAGGTCGCAGGCGCCACCGGAGCCGCAATCTGTACAGGAGCAACCCGGCTCGAAGCCGCCCGCGCCGCTTCCCGGCGACTCGCTATCCCGGGAACGGTGGCTCTGGCGAGTGATGGCGCCGGTTTCCTGACAATGCTGATCATCGACGTTCCGCTCATTCGCGACCTTGCGCTGACCATGAGTATCGGCGTGGGCACGATCCTGTTCACCAACCTCCTGCTCCTGCCGGTCCTGATGTCCTACATCAGGCACGGGTCCGCATACGGTGAACGTCTGCGGATCTCGGCTCAAACCAGGGCTCCCCTCTGGGACCGTCTGTCGCGTCCGGCGTCGTGGCCGATGTCCGGAGTAACGCTGTTATTGGCGCTGGGCGTGCTCGGGGCAGGTCTCTACTACGCACGGGACCATGCAATCGGCGACGTCCATCAAGGAGTACCTGAGTTGCGACCGGAATCCCGCTACAATCGGGACAGTGCCGCAATCACCCGGCTCTTCGCCGTTGGGGTCGACGTCTTCACGGTGATCGCGGAGACCCAACCGGACGCCTGTATCGATTTCGCGTTACTGGACCGGATTGATGATTTCGCCACCCGGATAGCCCAGCTTCCCGGAGTACGGTCCACGTTGTCCTTGCCCGAAGTTGCCCGCCGGATCAACGCCGGATTCAACGAAGGCCACCCAAAATGGCGAATCCTGCCACGCAACACGACAACCCTGGTGCAAACAACAGGCCAGATCGAGACAGGTTCCGGGCTCCTGAATGCCGACTGCTCCGTGATGCCCATCCTGATCTTTACCGCCGATCATCGCGCCGAGACCATCGACCGGGTAGTGGCCGTGGCCACGGCGTATGCCGACCGGTACAACGACGAGACCATTCGCTTTCGACTTGCCGCCGGCAACCTTGGCGTCATGGCGGCGACCAACGACCTCGTGCGGAACGCCGAGTTCGAGATGCTACTCTGGATCTATTGCGCCGTCAGCGTGCTCTGTCTCCTGGCCTTCCGTTCGATCCGTGGCACGCTCTGCGTGGTGTTGCCATTGGCGCTGGTCTCCACCCTCACCTTTGCACTCATGGCGCTTTTGGACATAGGGCTCAAGATTTCGACCATGCCCGTGGCTGCGCTCGGCGTGGGCATCGGGGTCGATTACGGAATCTATCTCTTCAGCGACGTCAAGCGCCGGTTCGATGCCGGCACCAGCCTCGCCGGCGCATTCCGGCAAACGCTGGAGACTACCGGCAACGCGATCATGTTCATCGGGCTGACCCTGGCCTTGGGCGTAAGTACCTGGATCTTTTCCGACCTCCAGTATCAGGCCGATATGGGTTTGCTCTTGGCGTTCATGTTTCTCGCCAATATGGCCGGCGCGGTCCTGCTGGTCCCTGCCCTCGCCTGGCTCTTCCACAGGGAATCAGCTCAACACCGGGGGACGCCTCGCTAATCCGACCTACCCGACTTACCTGAGCGCCCCAACCCCCTCAATCCCCATTATCAGGGGGACGGGGCTAGGCTGTGTTGTCGGTCGGAGTAACCGCAGGCGTACCCCGACACTGCGTACCGACAGGCCGGCCCCATTCGCGACAACAGGCCCCCCGCTTAGAACGTCGTGTCCACTTGCAGCAGCACCCCCGCGGTCGCCGGGGCCGTCGGGCGGCGCAGGTGCTCCACCGTCAGGTTCAGTTGTACCGGCCCCTCCAGTTGCACCCCCGCTCTACCTGCTGCCCCGCCGCGGCCATGCCCACGTTCGCAAACGGTCGCACCAGCAGACCCTGCTCGTCACCCAGCCGCAGCCCCCAGGCCACTTGCCCGTCGACCCGCAGCGCCGGGGCGCCCGCGACACTCCCCATTCCGCCGACCGTCGTCAGCAACGGCGTCCCTGCCCCAGGTCCCGCGCCCAGCCCCGCAGCCGTCCCCCAGCCCGGCGCCAACCGCCCTGTCCAGCCCGTGCCGTCCGCCGCCGCCCGCCGCTCGAGGACGAGCTGCAGCCCTTGCGCCGCCACCCCCGCCAGCGCCTGCGTCGCCCCGTACCAGTGCCCCGTGACCCCACCGGTCCACCGGCCCAGCCCGTAGTGCAGGCTCCCGGTCATTTCCGCCCCCTGGGCCCGCTCGCCCGCGCCGCCATCCAGGCGCCCGCTCAGCCGGAGCGTCCCCCGGAGTGCCCCGTCACTAGACGCATAGTCACTCGTGACGCCCAATCGACTCCGGTGGACCACCGCGCCCAGGGTCCCCCCGGCGAGGCCGCTGACCGCCAACTGTGACCACCCGTAGTCGCCTACCACCGCCACGCTCAGCCCGTCACCCGCATACACCGTCTGCTCCACCCCCGCCAGCCCCAGGTTCAGCCCCAAGGCCCCATCCAGGGTCACAGTCTGGTCCGGCCGGTACGGATCCTGTCACCGACTGGGCAGGTCCCCCCAGCCCCACCCTGCCAGGCTCCACACGGCCAGCGTGTCGCTGCGTTGCCCCCGCAGGTAGGGATACACGGTCGTCAGGGCGCTGCCCAGCTCGCCCCCCGTGGCGCCCCCCACCGGCTGGAAGGCGGTCCCGCCTTGGGCCACCGCCACCCCCGTCAGCCATTGCGTCCCCAGTCGCGCGTCCAGGCCGACAAAGCGCTGGCCCTGGCTCCCTTGGAACGCGGTGCCCCCGCTGCCCCAGAGCGCCAGTTGCACGGGCTGCGGGGCGTCGTCGGTTTCGCCTAAGAGCGTGCGGTTCAGCGACAGGCTGAAGTTCTGGGTCTGCAGCCGCTGCAGCAGGGTGCCCAGGCCTTGCCCCTCGGTGGTCATCGGGGGCTGATAGCCCCGTTCCGGGTCCCACGGCTCGCCCGCTTGCCCGATGCCCGGTTGCCCGACACCCGGCTGTGGCAGGCAGTCGCCCAGGGGCACCTGGCGCGGACAGGCACTGCCCCCGGCGCCGCCGAACACGGAGGCCAGGGCCGTCAGCGCATCCCCGCCGCCCGCGCTGACCGCGGTGAACCGCTGCCCGATGACGGTGGAGGCGTCTTCCAGCAGGGCCCGCGCGTGTTTGGCTAATTCTCCCTGTAATTGCTGCCGCGCCAGGCTCTCGGCCCCCGCCGGGGTCGTCGCCGTCGCCGTCGCCCAGTTGGACGCGAAGTGCCGTGTGCCCTGCCAGTCGATTACACTGCGCACGTATAGCCGGTAGGCGGTCCCGGACTCCAGCCCGTCGATCTTCGTCTCCGTTATGCCGAACGCCGGGACCGTCGCCAGCAGTGTCTCAGGTGCCTCGGCATCCGTATTCGTGCTGTAGCCGATCTCGTAGGCTGCTTGCAGGTTCTTCTTCCCCCCGATGGGGCTGATACTCCATTGCAGGAGCAGTGCGGTGGGTGAGACAGGATCTGTCTGGGGCACCGCGGCGTCTGTCGGCGATGAGGCGGGGCTGGCGCCGTAGACCATGTCGGAGGGTGCACTGCACGTGTCGTCCGTCGGGGGGGGCGCCGCACCAGCGCACTTCGACTTCGTAGACCCGGCCGATGGCCAAGCTGCCCGTCGAGGCGTGCGCCCGCCCGTCTTCCACCGTCACCGTCTCGAACGCACGCCAGGCGGTGCGCGTGGCGCCTGTCTTCATGCCCAACACCCGGATCTGGCTCTTGGCCGCCACCCAGGCGGAACTCGCCGGCGGGGCGTCGAACGTCAGGTCCAGCGTCTTCCAGGCGGTCTCGGGTGTGGTGTGCGTCTCCACGTTCTGCGGGCGGCTCGGGGCCGCGGTCACCGTCACGGTGAAGGTCAGGGTGGCGGTCGCTTGGGCCTCGTCCGTTGCAGTGTAGGTGAACTCATTGCTGCCGGCCTCCTCCGGGGTGCCGGAGAGGGCGCGGGTGGTGGCATCGAAGCTCAGGCCGTTCCACGCCGCGGGATCCAAGCTGTAGGTGATCGCGCCGGTGCCGCCGGTGGCGTCGGGCAGGGTGAGGGCGTCGACCGCGTCGCCGACCAGCCATTCCGGGTCGTCCGGGGCTGCGCCCAGCGTCAGAGTAGACGACCCTTCCGTAGTCGCCGTGGCCGAGACCCAGGCGGACGCAAAGTGCCGATCACCCTCGTGCTGGATCACGCTGCGCACGAATAGGCGGTAGGCCGTACCGGCGGCCAGGCCGGCAATCTTCGCGTCGGTGGTGCCGAAGGCGGGCGTATGCGCGGCCTCCACGAGCGTTGCCGGTTCTTTTACCTCGGGGTCGGGGGCGTAGCCGAGTTCGTAGGCCGCTTGCAGGTTCTTGTTGCCGCCCACGTTCTTGATGGCCCAGGACAACTTCAAGGCGGTTGGCGAGGCGGGGTCGGTGGATTCGGCACTCGCCTTCGTGGGCGCCGAGGCAGGGGTGGCGCCGAACACGCTGTCCGATGCCGCGCTGCACGTGTCGTCGCTCGGGGTCGCGCCGCACCAGCGTACCTCCACTTCGTACACGCGGCCGATGGCCAGTTTTCCCTTTCGGGAGGTGCCGCTGATGCGTCCGTTGGACACCGTGACGCCCTCGACGGTCGTCCACTTGGTCCAACTTGCGCCCTTCTTCATGCCGAGCGCGCGGTACTGGCTGTTCGCCGCCACATGATCCGAGCCGTCCGGCGGGGCGGCGAAGGAGAGGTCCATCGTCTTCCATGCCATATCCGCGCCGGTGTCGATGGTCACGTCCGTCGGGCGGTCGGCGGGCGCGCCGGGCGTCGCCGTCACCGTCTCCGACCAGGGGCCGGTCTCGCCGTCCGCCTGCGCGCGCACCCGGAAGGCGTAGGTCTCGCCGTTCTCGAGCCCCGAGATCGACGCCGTCGTGTCCGTCACCGTCTGGCTGCCGCCGTCGCTCCACTCCGCGCCCTCGACCGTGTAGCCGACCTCGTAGCTCTCGGGCGTCCCGGGCGCCGCCACCTGGTTCTGCGCCGATGCGGGGCTGTGCGAGGACGCGCTGAAGGACCGCACGCTGCCGGACACTGAGCCAAAGGCGCTGCTCGACCGCGCCGCGCCGCTGGACCGCGGGCCGAAGCCGACGGCAGGCCCGGTCGACTGGCCGTCCGCGCCGTCTTCATCATCGTTTTCATCCTCCGACATCCGCCAGGACAGGCCCACCACGCTGTCGCCGGGCTTGACCTGCACGCCATCGGGCGTTCCCAGACCCTTGACGCCGCCCTTGACCTCGAGCTTGACGACAACGCCCCTGCTGTTCTTTTTGATTGCCAGATCCTTGTCGTCGCCTTCCCAGCCGGCTCCGGCGACGTTCAGGTCGGTCCCGAGCAGATAGGTCTTGTCATCCCAAGTGATCTCCAGCTCGGTCGTGGTCGAAGGAAGGGTGGGACTGGTGTACAGAAGCACGTTGCCGCTCAAGAGCTGCAGGCCGGTCACGGTGTAATCAACGCTGCCAAAGGTGAATGTGGTGTCGGTCATTGAACCGAAAGTCGGAATGGCAGTGGAGCTGAATCCGAGATAGCTGCCGCTTCCCCCGACATCCATGGTTCCGTTGAGCCGGACGGACGCCAGTGGCGTGATGGTCACGGCGCTGGACCACTGGGTGGTCGTGCCATTCACCGCGCCCACCTGCACATGATACTCCTTGCCGTTGTCCAGGCCGGTGATCTCGATAGGGCTGGTCTGGTTCGCCATCACCGTCCACGGTCCGCTCGCGCTCTCGCCGTAGCGCACCGAATGCGAGTCCGCGCCGAACGCATTGGTCCAGGAGACCTCCATCGAGGCGTTGCCGCGCAACGCCGTCACACCGGCCGGCTTGCCGCCGGACACCGGGGTGAAGCGGACGTCCACCATGTCGCCGTTGGCAATACTCAGGCCCTTGGCGTTGCCTTCCCAGGCGAGACCGGTGAAGCTCAGATCCGTGCCCAGCCGGTAGGTCTTGTTCTTCCAGGCCAGATCCAGATCCGAGGTGCCATCAGGCAGAACGGGATCGGTGTGCAGCAGCACGCCGAAGGTCGAGAGCTGCAGGCCGGTCACGGTGTAGGTCACGTCGTGATGGATGAAGGCGTTGGGGTTCAGCTTGCCGAAGTCGCTCACGCTCGGATCGCTGTAGCCGAGGGAACTGCCTTCTTCGCCCACCTCCATGGTGCCGCTGAGAATGGCGGGATCGTTCGGCGTGGCGCGCACGGTAGCTGTCCATTTCGGGTCGCCGGTGGCCAGGACCGCACCCACCTGAAGCTCGTATTCTGTGCCATTGTTCAGGAAGGGGATAGCATGTGGGCTGGTCGCGTTCTGGTCATAGAGCCATGTCCCCTGAAGGGACGTCTCGCGGTAACGCACCACGTGCGAGTTTGCGCCTACACCGTCCGTCCAGGTCACGTTCAACTGCCGGTTGAGTGCCTCCACATCCACATCACTGGGCGTGCCGTCGCTTGCCACGACTTTAACGGTCGATGTCCACGTGGTCGTTGCCCCGTAAACCGCACCTACCTGAATCTGATGTTCGGCACCGCTGGTCAGGCCGGTTATGGTGACCGGGCTGGTCTGATTGGTCAGATCCGTCCAATTCGTTTCCGTCGCCAGACGGTAGCGCACCTTGTGCGAATCCGCATCCGCCTCGCTGACCCAGCGGATCTTCACTTCGCCGTCGCCGGGCGTCACCACCACATTGGACGGCGCGCTCTCCGGCAGGGGCGTGAAGCGGACATCGACCGTGTCGCCATCGGATATGCTCAGACTCTTGTCGCCGCCTTCCCAACGGTTGTTGGCGCTGCTCCAGGTCAGGTCCGTTCCCAGCCGGTAGGTCTTGTCCTTGAAGGTGAGTTCCAGGTCCGATGTGCCGGAAGGTAGGGCGGGATTGGTGAGCAGCAGCACATTGCTGCCTGACTGCTGCAAGCCGGTCACGGTGTAGCTGTTGCCGCCATGGCTGAAGGAGGTCGGATTCAGGGTGCGGTAGGTGGTGCCAGTGCCGCTGTAACCGAGAGTGCTGCCGCTTGCGCCGACCGACATGGAGCCCAGGACCAGCGGCGTGGCGCGGGTCGCATCGGACCATTCCCTTCACCGTCGTCGTTGGTCGCCCGCACGGCCACATAGTAGGGAGTGCCATTGCTCAACCCCGTCAGGTCGTGCGAAGTCGTCAGTGTTGTCGGCGTGACTTCCGTCCACGTCTTGTTGTCCGTGCTATATCGTAGCGTGTAGCTCGAGATATCCGGGCGCCCTGAATTGTCTGGCGCCGTCCAGGAGACCTTCAGCACGCCGCTATTGCCGAGGCTGACGGCGGGCGCTCCGACCTGTCGGGGCAGCAGCTCTCCCACGTCGTAGACTTGGATGAAGTATTTCCGTTCCGCCGTCCTCGTGCCGTGGCCTGTGCCGCTCGTGGCAATGACTGTCACGTGGTAGAAATTGTTGCATTCACCTGACTTACCGCCGCAGGCATCACTGTCGTCATCTTCCGATTCAGCACGATCGATCGGGTTCTCGTAGTCCGGCGCCACCTTGAATGTGAGCGCACCGGTCGATTTATCGATATTGAAAGCTTCGTCGTCAATGTCGTCTTTGAGGGAATAGGTTACCGTGTCATGGGTGTCCGTATCAGTAGCCAATACGGTCAGCGCCGGTGTCGCCGGATCGATATTCTCGGGGACGTTCTTTGTCGGATCGCCACTGAAGACCGGTGGGTTGTTCTGGATGACCCTGACCCTGACTTTCTCCCCGTCAGTCAAATTCAGGCCTCTGGAGGGATACGCTTCATTGTAATGGGGCGTGGACGAGGCAATCCTGTCCAGATCCGAGTAGGCGTGGTTCCGGACCACCAGAGTCAACGTCCCGAGATTAGACGCCGAGATCACCGGGTTGGTGAAGAACCGGAGGCGCTGGCCTCCCACCTCATACAGGCCGGTGATGGTGTACTCCGTGTCCAGAAAATCGAAGGTCGCATCGCTGATCGAACCGGTAGTACCGCTGAACCCGTAAAGCTGGCCGCTGTGGCCGACGGTCATGGTCGTGTCGATACGGCTTGGGAGTTCCGGCGTCCCCTTGGTGGTACCGGACCAGGGGCCGTCCCCATCGGCATTCATGGCCCGCACCTGCACGTGATACTCTTGGTCGTTTGTCAAGCCTGTCAGCGTTTGCGCTGTCTTTAGACCGACATTCACCGTGGTCCAGCGCGTGCCGTCCGTGCCGTAACGCAGCGAGTAGCTGGAGATGGGCGGCCCCGTGAAGATCGGCGCCGTCCAAGACACGGCCAGTTCGCCGACGCCTGCAAAGGCCACACCGGGTGCGTCGGGCTGCGTCGGCGCCTCCACCACGTTGGTCACCGTGATGGCGTACTCGCGCACCACCGCCCGGGTTCTGGCGCCGGTGCCACTGGTCGCCACGATGTCCAGATAATAAATATTGTCGCGGTCGTCGTCCCGCGGATCGTGTAGTCCGGCGACTCCGCGAAAGTCAGTTCACCGCCGGTGGTGAGGTTGAATACCGCGCCGTCCTTGGTGATGACGCTGTTGTTTCCCTTGATCGAGAAGGTGATCGGGTCGTTGTCCTGGTGCGTCGCCGTTGCCGTGAGCACGGTTCCGGTGTGGTTTTCCTGAACTTCGGCGCTCGCCTCGCCGGAGAAGACCGGCGGATAGACCTTCGGATCGAACGGCATCGTCTCCAGCGGCGCGGTCCACTGCTCCTTGCCGTCGTAGCGCGCGCCCACGCGCACCAGATAGGAGGTGCCATTCTCGAGGCCGGGAATGGTGTAGCGATTCCAGATCCAACGACCGTCGTCATCCTCGACCCTGATCCAGTTGGTGTCGGTCTCCTTGCGGTATTCCACGAGGTTCCTGGCTGGCGCCGGCGCCAGGGTCCAGTCAGCGCGGATGGCCTGGTTCTTGCCGGTCAGCGCCAGATCGGTCGGCGGAACGAACGGACTGCCTCTGACCATTTCCGCCCAGCCGGTCCGCTGACCGGCGGGACAGGAAGCGTCGACTTCGGTGCCGACCTGAAAGGCGTGCTCCTTCAGGTTTTCGAGACCGGTCACATCGTGCGGGCTGGTGACGCCGCTCTCTGGCGAACCCCACAAGTCTCGCGGGTTGTCGAGGCCTGAGGTCTTGTGGCGTACCGAGTAGGATTTGCTGGCGTCTTCGGTCCAGCTTACCCGCATCGTACCGTTGCCGTTCGGCTCAAGCGTCGGCGCTGTTAAGGACGACACCGGCATCGCCTCCGGACCTGCTGTACAGTTGGCCGCGCCGCTGCGGCAGACCTGAACCGAATAATTGGAGCCGTTGATCAGGCAGTTGGCCGTAAAGGGACGGCTGGTGACGTTCTCGTAGGTCTGGTCGTATTTTTGTCCCCAACTGGAAAACAGCTTCACGACGTGGCTGGTGGCGGAGGCATCGTCGTCCCAGTTGATTTCTATGGTCGCGTCGGCTGCCGTCGACGTAATGTTGCTTGGCTGCGCGGCGGCCTGCGGTATCGCCGTGACGGACAAGAGGCATACCGTAGCCAGAAGGCACAGGTTGCGGAGTGGGGAGTTTCGATACGACGGCCTGCGTGGGAGGCGCGGCGTTGGAGTTAGATCAGGAAAATTCTGGGGGGGGCAATAATCATTGGGTTAGCGCCTCCATTGTCGCCTTTTTACCGAATCCATCGCCGTTCTCCTCTAGATCCCCGGCAGCACGGCGGGCCGCTCAGAGAGCCCGCCCTTTTAGCACACCCCCGATCCGGGCTACAACCCCTTAGGGAACCTCTGATGTAGAGCGCTATCGGGTGCATGGCGGCGTGGTGTCCTCGCTCACCCCTCACCTCTCTCTAGGATACGCTTCGGGTTTCGCTCCGGGACGCCTTGCCCTGCATCCCGCTATCACACTCAATCAGAGGTTCCTTAGCGGAGCGTCATCCGACAACAGGCTGGGGCGTCACGGGACGTCGGTGCAGCGAACCCGATCTATGGCGGCTCCTCCTCTTGGTTCGAGGAGTGCCAACGGGTTCTGAACTTATACAGCCTCTGGCTGGGGCACCCTCTTAGGCCCGCGGGCTGCTGGGGCAGGAGGCCTAGTCCCGCAATGGATAAGGAAACAACGATCATGGTTCCCTGCTACCGCAGGGGTGAAGGCGTCGGACTTTTTCACGCCTTGCCGTCGTCTCCCCACAAGGTGACCAGCCGGGAGTCGCGTCCACAAGTCAAGCGATAAAATTTATAGCGAATGGGGTTCTTTTGATAAAAATCCTGGTGGTACTCCTCCGCCGGATAAAACGTCGTGGCCTCGGTAATTTCCGTCACAATCGGAGCACTGAAGGTTTTGGTGCGTTCGATTTCCTCTTTGGAGGCTTCCGCCGATCGACGCTGTTCTTCATCATGATAGAAAATCGCGGGGCGATACTGGTCTCCATGATCACAGAACTGTGCGTTCGGTGTCGTGGGATCCGTATTTCGCCAATAGACGGCTAACAACTCCTGATAACTGATTGTTTGAGAGTCATAGACGATCTGAACGGCTTCGGCGTGTCCCGTTCCTCCGGCAGAAACCTCTTCGTAGGTCGGGTCGACCGTGCGCCCTCCCGTGTATCCCGACGTCGTGGATACGACGCCATCGAGTTCATCGAACGGACCTTCCATGCACCAGAAACATCCCCCGGCGAACGTGGCGATGGCCTGATCGCCCTTGGCTGTTTCACTGATCGACGGACTGTTCATGCTGAGGAACAGTCCTCCCCCTAACACGAGAAAAAGAAAAAATTTATAGACGTTCATGACGGCGTCTCCTTTCCTTCGATTCGTTTCTTCGCTACGCTCAGGACAAGCTTCGGGCGCAAGGTTCTGTCCTTATTCTACACGGACAGAAGACCGTGTCCAGATTTCTACCCTCGCACGCTTCCTCTCTGTACCCCCCGATCCTCTTCAAAGGACGGAGGCGTCGGGTTTCACATAAAACAGCAAAATCAATCCGGCCAGCACCATTGCCAGCAACGAAACACGCCCGGCCAGATGATTGTACGGCGACGGCAATCGTATTTCCAGCCAGCGCGCACAGCCCATCAGGACGGCAAGGATCCCTATCGAGACGTGCGTCGTTTGAATGAGAAATTCCTCTTTTGGTTCTACCACCCCATGGGCATGGGTCAACATGATCATGCCGCCGACGACACACAGGAGAGGAAAGATGAATTGGAAGGCCTTTCTGCCTGACGGTTGCGTACTCACCAGCCATCCTGACCAACCCAAACCAAAAACCAGCATCGCCGCGAACCAATGTTGAACGACCTCGGGATCCTGCACGCTGTCCGTAAAGCAGATCGAGCCCAACGGCCAATGATCCGGATTGGCAAACACAAAAATCAGCAGGGAAAATCCCAGAAACACGAGCGGCCACAATCGCGCCCACGTGAGCCTTTGCCCAAACAGGGCCATGATGCCCATGACAAGAACTATCACGCCCGACGCATTATGATTGAACCGGTCCCAACTGATGTCTTCTTTTTTTCCCGGTTCGCCGGTCCTGAGATCGGTGAATTCAGGGGCATCGATGAGAATGTGTTCCGGTCCGAGAAGGTGCGGAATTTTCGGCTCGTAGATCGCCCGGATTTCCGAGAACGTGACGGCTTCCTGGGAGACGTCCAGCGATGGAGGTAATCCCGTCAGGGAAACGGCCACAAACAACAAAACCCCTGCCAGAAGCGTTTCCACTTCAAGATAAGCAGGAACGTGTAAAAACAAGCCTGTGCCCGAATCTTGCCCTCGCTCCCAGATCAAGCCGGAGTCGGACGCTGACCGAGGATTATGGATCTTACCCTTGGCCCATCGTCTGGCTGACAGAAAGTTGCCTGTCGCCAAAGCCAGCACACAGACGAACAGCATGATCTTGACCAAAAGCATATTGCCGTATCCCGTCCCGATTAATTCCGCCCACCCACCCACGTACTGCCACGAGAGAAACATCCCGGGGCCGACGATGAGCCCCATGCAGCCCACCCCCAAAGGGGAAAAACGGGACACCATACCGGGCCACCGGCCAGTGTGCCGTTCCCGCGTTATCCTCCGGAGCAACACCAGATGGACCACCCCACCCGCCCAGACCGTTGCGCCACACACGTGGGCCAGGGTCGCCACCATTAACGGTCCCTGATTGTCCAACCGGCTGGCCGCGTGACTCAGCCACGCTTCATTCACCATAAACAAACCGGCCAGGAGTCCCACCACGCCCCACAGGAGTTTCCTGGTCACATCCCGCCTGACCCTTGCCACCGCCCAGGCTATGCCCAGGGTCAGCAGGACGCCCGACGATCCGAATTGGAACAGTCGCGTTTGCACAAGGGACGGCAAGTCCACGGAGCCGAGCGCATCACTCAACGCCAGGGCTTTTAACGCCAGCTGCAGGACACGTAGTCCGGCCATGGCGAACAGGCTCAGGATGCTCTCCTTTAACAGCGTATCGCTCGCGGACCGGATGAACGGGTCCTGATCGTGAATCGGTCTCAGGATCACCAGCGTGCAGGCCAAGCCTCCCAGGGCTAAGGACAGGGCAACAAGAGCCGCACCATCCAGCACCCCGCTGATGAATTCAAGAAGCTCCGTCATGAGAGGAGGTGTGTTATCGGGTAATAATGGTAAAGCGAATGGAGCCTTCGGTCACGTGGCCATCAGTCGCCAGGACTTTGTACCGCACGTTGTAGACACCCGGCTGCAACGGGGGAATCCTGGCCACGACCGTATTCTTCGACGACATCTTCATGACTCCCAGCGGCGTACGGTCTGCATCCAAATCGACAAGGTTGACTTGAGTAATGGACGGTTCAAGGATAGCATTGAAATGCAAGACAATCCGGTTGGGACTGGTTCGTAAAACGGACCCATGCGTAGGGGACGATTCCAGCAGGATCCCATGAGACCAGACCGTATGCAAGGGGATCAGGCACAAGACGAGAACACCCGGCATCAAGAGCAGACGGGGACAACGGTTCGGAAGGGAAAATTTCACGTGTGACGCCATTGAGCGAAAGATGGCCGATGGAAGAATATCGCAGTCGAAGAGTACTCAAGAGCCTCACAAAATTTCAAGAGAGCCGGCATGCCGCTCGGAGTCCCAACGCGAGCACCGCTCGGATGGTCAAACGCCTGCCGGAGGTACGCCATGATTAACATGATCGTCACGCGCCTTGTCTTAGGCATGTGTCTGCTTACCCCTTCGCCGCTTGTGGCAAACGCCATCGACTTTGCCGAAGTGGTGGAGCAAGCCAAGCACGGGACCGTGGGCATTCTCGATCAATCGAGTGGGGCCAACGGGATTTCCTTATCGGTACGAGGGTCCGGTATCTACCTTGGAGACGGGTATCTTCTGACGGCTCGTCACGCCACAACGCTTCCCGGCGGTGGAACCACCGTTGATCCTCCGCACGTTTCAGTTGTTTCAAGCACGTTGGAAGAAGTTGCGGGCACACTGGTCGGCGTGAATCAATTTTTGGACGTCGCCCTGTATCGCATCCCTCAAGAGACCCTGCCGCAGGGGCTCTCTGCCAGGACGTTCAGCCAAGCGGAGGCCTTGCCCGGAGAGCGGGTCTTCACCGTTGGGTACCCGCTGGGGTGGGGACCCGCCATCAGCTATGGATACGTCGGCAATCCCGATACGTTTTTGCAAACGGTTCAGTCGCGTCTCCTGCAAGTCGACCTTTCCGCGTGCAGCGGTAATTCCGGGGGAGGGTTGTTCAATACGCAAGGGGAAATCGTCGGTCTCGTCCACGCGATCATTCAAACCGAAACGATCCGTGAGGAACGTCGTTGCAGCCGGTTTGCGTTTGCCGTCCCGGGACCGCTGGTCCAGAAAATCGTGACAGCCCTCATCCAGGGGAAATCCTTTCACTTTTCAAAACTCGGGCTGCAACTCACCTCCGTGAAAATCGGAGCACGATGGCGCATGGCCGTGGCTCAGGCAACCGGACCGGCACGACGGGCAGGGTTTAAAAAAGGCGACGTCCTTCTGTCCATCGACGACCGGCCGGTCGAATCGGCAAGCCACTTAAAGACCTATTTGATCGAACACACGCGCCCCTTTCAGCAGGTCAGCATTCGCATCCTTCGGGATCGAAAAGAGAAAGTGATACGCGCAATTTTAGGGAAAGCCTCTTCCTCTTAAAAAGAGACGGACTACCGCAATCCGGAGACGAGAAGACACACCCAACCCTTTGCATCAGGCGCGAGGCAATGGGTATCATGTCTCATGCTTCGGTGTGATCAGCAGGAAGGCCGTCTATCCAGTTTCGGTTTGATTTCCAAAGGACGTGGAAATGGCAAAGCACCGTAAAGGACGAAAATCCGGAAGCGCGGGGAGTCTTCCGCACTCTTCGCCGACTCGCGCGGTGAACCCGAACGCGCCGCTCACCATCGTCCTGCTTGGGCTGACCGTTTTGGGCATGACCCTGACCACATATCTCAGTTACACCGCCTTGTTCGGGGAGCACCCGGCTTTCTGCGGTGAGGGGTCGGGATGTGACCTCGTCCAAAACAGTCGTTGGGCGACGTTTCTGGGAATGCCCATGGCCACGTGGGGTCTGTTCACGTACCTGATGCTGGCCGCGCTGATATGGCGCACCAGGACGAACCCCAAGAGTTGGACACCCCTGTTATTTGTCGCAGTCGGCGGATTCGGAGTCAGTGCCTACCTCACCGTGATCTCACTCGTGGAAATCGAGGCAACGTGCACCTACTGTCTCGCTTCATTCGGCACCATCACAGCCATCATGATCCTGGCGCTTGCGCATCGGCCTCCCGACTGGGCAACGTCCTTGAAGGAAGCGAGCGTGGTTGCCGTGCTCATCATCGGCGGACTCCATCTGCACTACAGCGGAGTATTCGACGAAGCAGCCGGGCCGGAGGATCCTCAACTCCAGGCCCTGGCCATGCATCTGACCGAAACGGGAGCCAAGTTTTACGGGGCCTATTGGTGTCCCCGCTGCCAAGAGCAGAAAGCTCTATTCAAAGCGTCCGCGGATCGGCTGCCTTACGTTGAATGCAGTTCCGGCGGTCGCGGCAGTCCCCTGACCGCGCCGTGCGTAACAAATGACATTCGCAGTTATCCGACCTGGATCATCGACAACCAGCGCTACACCGGCTTGCAGACGCCCCGAACACTTGCCGGTGCCGCTGGCTTCACTTGGAAAAAATGATAACGAAGCCTAAGACCTCATATAAGCTTGAATCACCAACCGCGTTGAACGGAAAATGAAGAGTGTCATATGGAATTTAACGAAAAAACCATTCAAGCCAAACAGAAAATGGCTCTACACCGCCGTGAGATCTCGGGGCGTGAGGTCGATACGGAGTATCAAGACGATCTCCTCCCACCTGGACAGCATCTTGTCAATAACTGGCCCGTGTTGGACCTTGGGCGCAAACCTCATGTTTCACTCGAAGAATGGCAGCTCACGGTGGATGGATTGGTTGAGCATCCCATCACGTGGACGTGGAAGGATTATCAGGCTCAGCCACAGCAGCCGTTTGTGTCCGATTTCCATTGCGTGACCTCCTGGAGCCAGCTCGGCATGGAATGGGTCGGGGTGAGTTTTCGGCATCTCCTCGGCCTGGTACACCCTAAGCCAGAAGCCAAATACGTGCTCTTCGAGTCGTATGACGACTATACGACCAACTTGCCGCTCTCGGTCTGCGACGACGAGGATGTCTTTCTGGTCCATTCCTGGAACCACAAGCCACTGTCCAAAGATCACGGGGGACCGGTTCGCATGATTATCCCCAAACGGTATGCCTGGAAAGGGGCCAAATGGATCAGAACCATCACCTTCGCGGAAAAAGATCAAAAAGGGTTCTGGGAAGTACGGGGTTATTCCAACACGGCCTTGCCGTGGGAGAATGACCGGTACGGGTAATCGATTGTTGCGGACTCTTTCCCCAGGGCCCATACCCGTTTTCCTCTTGTCATCGATCTTCCGGAATGAACGCCAGCAGAGCCTTCACCGTCACGGCCATTGAACTCTGGCCCCTGGATCTTCCCATCACCGATCCTTTTGTCGTGTCCACGGGCCAACTCCATGTGGCACAAAATGCCTTTGTCCGGCTGACCCTGCATGACGGAACCATCGGATACGGCGAGATCGCCCCCTTTCCCGCCATTACCGGGGAAAATCGCGACAGCAGTCTGAAGAAGGCCCGGCTCTTGGGACAACACCTTCTGGAACAATCCGCGCTTCATTATCGACGACTCGGATGCGAATTGTCCGAACTCGCTCCCGATGCTCCCGCTGCCCGGTGTGGATTGGAAACCGCCTTACTCGATGCCTTGACGCGCGCGATTCATATTCCCCTGTGGGCCTTGTGGGGCGGAGCGGACGTGTGCGCGCGTGAAACGGACGTGACCATTCCCATCACCTCTTTGTCGCGAACCCGTGAACTGGCTCGACACTGGTATACACAGGGCTTCCGTCTCTTCAAATTGAAAGTCGGTCATGACGTGGACGAAGACGTTCGCCGGGTGGAAGCTCTCCATCGTGATTGGGGGGACGTGGCGTTTGTGATCGATCCCAACCAGGGATACACACACGAGGAAGCCGCGACCCTGATCAAAGGCGTCAACCGGTTCGGTGGAGGCCTCCTCCTCCTTGAGCAACCGCTGGCAAAGGACGATCTTGAGGGTCACGCCAAACTCCGGCACGACTTCCACGTTCCCGTTGCCGCGGATGAATCGGCCCAATCCCTGAGCGATCTGCAGAACGTGATCCGGCACGAGGCAGCGGACTATGTCAATGTAAAAATTACCAAAAGCGGCTTGCTGGAAGGGATCGTCATGGCAATGGTCGCAAAGGCCTCCGGTCTTCGCGTGATGCTGGGCGGGATGGTAGAAACCCGGGTCGCCATGGGGTGCTCCTTCAGCCTCGCCATAGGCCTCGGCGGGTGTCCCGTCCTGGATCTCGACACGCCTTTATTACTGGGAACCGATCCGATTGACGGCGGGTATGTATACGAAGGACCGCGTCTTCAACCATGGCATGGCCCCGGACTCGATCTCCATATCCCTTCCTTTCAGGCCGCCACGGCCAACCGCCTGTAAACTCGAAAGCCGGCTGCCCCGACGTTGTCGCGGCGCGATCTTATCGCGCCCGGCAACGTCGGACAGGAGAAGACAAGCGCCATGAGATGACGCGGCGACCAAGGCAAAAGAAAACCGGAGGGCGGACTCGCCGGGAGAAAGAAACGTCGGGCGACCACAATCTCTTGCACAATATGTGATGCTTGAATATCATGATCAAACTGGCCATCCGGAAAAAGCCTTGCTGAACGCAATACAAGATCAGGTAGCGGCGCTTTTGCCCCCTGGGGATCATCCCCTTCCTGCGCAATGGGACCAAAATCCATACCAACGTCGCTTATACAGCAATCGCACATGGAAGGCTGATTGCGCGTGACTCCGCCGTCATGTTGGTGCCCCCATTTTCCTTCGTAATGTGACACACGTCATCTCCCTCATGGTGTTGCGGACCGTGGCTTGGGCGGTAAGTTTTTTTCTTGTCGGTGCTTTTGCCGATTCTTTCGCACTGGATCATCCGGTGACAGACACGCACCCCCCGAATCTGAGCGGGACATGGGAAATTCAGGAAGAGGACAAGACCTATCGTGCGACGTTGGATGCTCAAGGCAACGGACCATATACCCATGAGGGAGGCCGGTTCATCACCATGAAACTGGACGGACGGCTCTGGTTAGGAAAGTGGGTGCAAACCGGAAATGACCGCGAAGGAGAGTTTGAAGTCCTGCTCTCAGAAAATTTTTTAACGGCCGAAGGGCGCTGGTGGTATACCCGCGTTGGAGAATACCTCGCCATTCCCCCCGGACTCTATGGCGGCACCTATTTCTTCCGAAAACTTCAGGAGGACACAACCGACCCAGTTCCACAGCCTCCCTAATCGCGTTCCTGGCATGAAAAGAACCAAGGCCCCAGCAGACGGCTGACCCTTCCCCACACCCGTAGGGCGGGTTCACCGCACAGCGCAACCTGACACCGTGGCCCCTTGTCAGATTATGCTATGCTCACCCACCTACGGGTTTTTGCCAGAAGGAACGAAGCGCCATCAGCCTGCCCTCGACATCTGTTATCGGGGGATGCCGCCGCGATACGGACCATGGCATATGATGCGGTCACACGGTCGATGCGCCGTTTACTTGCAAGCGACTATTGAACTGGGTAGAATATCGGAAAGGAATATAGCGCAGGCCTGCCCATGATTTCGGTTCACGCCCAGCGAACATCAAGACGCCTTTTCATCCTGCTTTTGTTCTGCATTTTCTGGTTTCCTTCCGACTCGCAAGGAATCGATCTTGCCTCCTTCGAACAGAACGTCACGGAATATACCGTCAAAAACGGCTGGACCTTTATTCTCGTTGAACGACCCGTGGCCCCGGTTTTTGCATTTATGACGGCCGTGAACGTGGGGTCGGCGCAGGAAGGTACGGGAAGAACCGGGCTTGCGCACATGTTCGAACACATGGCCTTTAAGGGCACACCACGCCTCGGCACCAAGAACTACGAAGAAGAGAAAAAAACCCTGGATGAGTTGGAACAGGCGTATCTGGCTTACCAGGAAGCCAAATTACGTTCGCCGTCCGAGACCCCAGACCTCGAAAATTTATTAAAGGTCTATAAACGCAAACAGCAAGCCGCCGCAAAATTCGTGAACAAGAACGAGTTCTCCGACGTCGTTGAACGGGAAGGCGGGGTTGCCATCAACGCCTTTACAAGTGCCGATGTGACAGGCTATTTTTACGCGCTTCCCGCCAATAAGATCGAGCTTTTCTGTTATCTGGAATCGGAACGGTTTTTACATCCGGTGTTTCGTGAGTTCTACGAAGAACGGGACGTGGTTATGGAAGAGCGCCGGATGCGCACGGAAAGCCGGCCCATCGGCCGGCTTCTTGAACAATTCGTGGTTACAGCCTTCACGGCTCATCCCTATCACCATCCGGTGATCGGCTATGCCAGTGACATTCAATCCTATACCATGACCGATGCTAAACAATTTTTTGAAACCTATTATGTCCCATCCAACATGGTCACGGCGATTGTCGGCGACATTCACCCGGACACCCTCATCCCCCTGCTCGAAACGTATTTCGGCCGAATCCCCGCCGGGTCGAAGCCGCCGCCCTTGAGAACTGTGGAACCCCCGTCGATTGCGGAAAAAACGGTGACCATTAAAGATCCGGCTCAACCTTTTTACATGGAAGGGTACCATAAACCGGCGAGTACGCATCCCGACCAACCAGTGTTCGACGCCATCGACGACATTTTGACGAATGGACGGACATCCCGATTTTATCGCTCGTTGGTCCGGGACAAACGAATCGCGGTCGACGCCGGGGCCTATGGGGCGTACCCTGGTGAAAAATATCCGCACCTGTGGGTCGCCTATGCGGTCCCTGCACGGGGAATCTCCAATGAAACCGTTCAGCAAGCCATTCGAGAAGAATTAGATCGCCTGAAAACCGAAGACGTGACGGACGAGGAATTGGCCAAGTTCCGGACAAGGGCCAAAGCCGGCCTGATCTATTCCCTGAACAGCAACCTCGGATTAGCCATGAGCCTGACGGACTACCATACTCTCTTCGGTGATTGGCGCGAGATGTTTCGCTATATTCAACGTTTTGACCTGGTGACAAAAACAGACATCAGACGGATTGCCCGACAAACGTTCGTTGAAGCCAATCGGGTCGTGGCGCAAATCGAAACAGTGACATCCGCCGTCTCCACGTCAACCGCTGCCCGGAAAGGACTCTGACAGCCGTGCTCCGACACCGCCAGCAGGGTCCACGACGTCCGCTGCCATACGTGATGATGTGTGTCGTGTTCTTTTTCTTCCCGGCCACGCCAGTACCTGGTCAGGTGGATTCGGTTGAACAACTGTCGTACCCCCCCCTTCCGGATATTCACATTCCCCAACCGACCCGGACCGTCCTGGACAACGGCATGGTGGTGTTGCTGCTGGAAGATCACGAACTCCCGACCGTTCAGGTTTCGGCGCGCATCCTGACCGGCTCTCGGCTGGAACCGGCCGACAAGATCGGCTTGGCCTCGCTCACGGGGACCGTCATACGAAGCGGAGGCACAACAACGCGCACCGGAGACCAACTGGATGACTACCTGGAAAGCAAAGCCGCTTCCATTGAAACCGGCATCGGCATGACCGCGGGTTCGGCTTCGATGACGTGTCTGAGCGAAGACTTTGCTGAGGTGTTTACGGTATTCGGCGATGTCCTGCGAAACCCGCGATTCGATACAGGGAAACTGGCCATCGCCAAAAACCGTGTCATGGCGGGTATCGCCAGACAAAATGACAATCCCGACGGCATCCTGTCCCGGGAATTCGCCAAGCTGGTCTACGACAAGGATTCACCTTACGCCCGGGTCGAGTCCTATGCCACCGTCAACAAGATTTCGCAACAGGACCTCATCGATTGGCATACGAAATATTTTGTCCCGAATCGTATCATCCTGGGCCTGGTCGGAGATTTTCAAACTGAGAAGGCATTGGACCTGGTGAAACACACGTTTGGAGCGTGGCCGCAAGGAAAGCCCTTCGACGATCCCATCGTTCCCTACCAGACCTCCACAATGAAAAAAATTTATTACATTGAAAAAAGCGATATGACCCAAGCCAAGATCATCATCGGACACTTGGGCCTCACACGAAAGCACCCGGACTACCATCCGGTGGTCATCGTCAACCAAATCGTCGCCGGCTCTTTTGGTGCTCGGCTCTTTTCCAACGTTCGTTCACAAAAGGGGTTGGCCTATGACGTGAATGGCGGGATCGGATTCGGATGGGACTATCCTGCCACCGCCAGCTTTTCCATGTCCACCAAAACGGACACCACGCAAGCAGGCATCGACGCCTTGCTGGAGGAAGCCCGGAAGATCAAGGACACGGAGCCCCCGACTGAAGAGGAAGTCCACAAGGCCAAAGCCAGTCTCCTGAATTCTTTTGTCTTTTCCGTGGATTCGCCAGAGAAAATCCTCGGGAAATTTCTCACCTATGAATATTTCGGGTATCCTTCCGATTGGCTTGTCCGCTTCAGAACGGGCATTGAGAAAACGACCGTGGATCAGGTCCGACAAGCAGCTCGCACGCACATCAAACCGGATCACTTCGTGTTCCTGATCATCGGACCCCGCCAAGGCACAGCGCCGGCCTTGGCGCGATACGAAACGGTTGAAGAACTCGACATTTCCGTCCCGGAATCGTAATACAAGTAGTCTACACACATGTCACAAGACCCGTCCGGCAAAAGGAAACTGCGATGCACTTTCGAAACGCAGTCAAGCGTGCGATTCAAACACTGACCCTGTTTTCTCTCTTCATCAACGTGGCAGGGTGTGCAACGAACCCGTATACAAACCGTTCGCAGTTTCTGCTGATCCCGGAAAGCCAGGAAATCCACATGGGCAACCAAGCCTATGCCCAAACCCTGAATGATCCCAAAGTCGTCATCTCCAATAACCCGGCCGAAGTGGAACCCGTGAAACGTGTGGCCAAACGGATTATTGCCGCGGCCAAGCAATCCAAATACGCCGAGCGCGCGAAGTCGTTTCAATGGGAAGTCACAGTGATCAAGGATGACAAGACCAAAAACGCCTGGGCCCTTCCCGGCGGCAAAATCGCCGTTTATACGGGCATCTTCCCTGAGGCGAAAAACGAAAATGGATTGGCAGCGATCATAGGGCATGAAGTGGTTCACGCTCTAGCTCGCCATGGCGCCGAACGGATCAGCCAGCATACGGCGACGAATTTAGGCGTACAGATTGCCTCCATCGCATTTGACTTGAAACCTCTCTCTCAGTCACTGGCCACACAGGCGTTGGGCATCGGCGTCTTACTGCCCTTTAGTCGCAGCCATGAAACAGAAGCAGATTATATCGGGCTACTCCTGGCCGCCGAGGCCGGATACGATCCGAGAGAAACCGTGCTGCTGTGGCAACGCATGGCGGAATCTTCCCAAGGTGCCCCTCCGGAATTTCTGTCAACCCATCCTACCCACGAGACACGCATTGAAAACTTCCAAAAATGGATGCCTGAGGCCATCGCGCGTTACGACCGCGCCGAAAAAGCACCCGTCTCACCCTTCCCTCTATCGAGCAACACGGTTGCGATCCGAGGGAATTTCGATACGGCAGAGAAGATTGTCGCTGAGTAAGGTCGTATATGCCGGCACCAAAGGCGATGCGATCTTCAAACGTTTTAACGGTGGCCTTCAATGGATCTCGCAACGTGCATAGACTGGACACGCCACGTGGCCAGACGATCTGCCACTCCTTCGTTATGGAACCTCTGATTGAGTGCACTATCGGGCGCATGGCGGCGCGGTGTCCTCGCTCAACCCTCACCTCTCTCTCTGATACGCTTCGGGTTTCGCTCCGGGACGCCTGGCCCTGCATCCCGCTATCACACGACATCAGAGGTTCCTTAGCACCCTGTTTTCGGCTTCGGGGAGACCGGCGCGGCTCTACAAAACCATAACAAAAGCAAGTCATGTGCCAATCGGCACTCAGAGCACGTACTGGATCTGCAACATGATGGCGTTAGTCGGCGCCTGCCCCCACCTGCCGCCGGCCCGTTCGCCGTACAGATCCACCGTCGCTCCCTCGGCTACTTCCCAGAGCCCCAACTGACTGCCCACGCGCAACCGCTGCACCGCCCCGCCACTTACCGACAGATGGCTGAACGGCGTCACCAGCCCTTGACCCAAGAACGGCAAGTCCAGCCGGACCCCATACCCTAGTGCCACATCCAGTAGCATCTCGCGGCCCCCCCACCCTAGGCCCGAGGCGCCAACCCCGGTCGGTCCGGCTAACCCACCTTGTCCCAACCTGCCCGGCTGCCACAACGCCCGCACATTACTCTCCGCTTGCCCCCACACCGGGGGCACCGACAGAGACAGCCCTTCCCCATACTCACCGGGCGCCAACCGTACGTTCAAACTCGCCCCCCAGTCACGCACACCCCGCGCCTCATGCACCACCAGATACCGACCCCGCGCTTCCACACTCAGCCCCAACTCCAGATTCGTCCAGGTGACTCCGCCGCCAGTTTCCAAGCCGGCGCCAGTAGCCGCATCACCTCGGTCCACCCGCACCCCCAATTCCCCACGGGTTTGGAGGCTCCCTCCCCCCAATGGCCAAACCCTCCCACCTTCTAACCCGACCCGTACCCGACTGACCTCCACCGACCTAGCCAACAGCCTCTCCGCCGCCGCTGACTCCATCGCAATCATAAACGCATCCGCCTTCAACTGCGTCTGCACCATGCCCAGCTCACCCAGAACTTGCCGCCCCCCAACTGCCGCCAGTCGCATCGCCAGATCCGTATCCTGCTCCACCCCACCCGGATCCGTGACGATCATATCACCCCAGCCCAGCCCGGCCAGCCCCCACATGCTGAGCCGCTTGCTTGGAGCCCAGTGTCCATAGGGTGTCACACTCGTCAGCGACGACGCCCACTCCCCAGCAACCCCGCTGCGTTCGTTGGTATCAAACTCCCCTTCCGCCCGCGAAACGGCCACCCCGGCTAACCAGCGGTTGAACCGTCGCTCTATCCCCACATGGCCCGACACCACCTGCCCATTGACCACCGTGCCGAGGGCAGTCTGTTCCCGCGGAGCATTGATATCCGCTCGTCCCCATAGCACCCACCCTGCAGGAACCGCACGAGCCGATTGGTCCAGGCTGACTGCCTGATCCGGGCTGACCGTCTGATCCGGGCTCACTTCCGCGTCGTCTTGTAACGCCATTCAAACGTCTGTCCCACCAGCATCGCCCGCAGCCGCTGGTTCAGCATGGACAGCCCTCCGCCCGGTCTCTGTGGAGCCTCTGTGATCCAGGGATCCCTCCTCCAGGCCTCGGCATTCCAAGCCTCTTGCCCCCAGCGATCCAAGCCCGAAAAATCAGCGGTTGTCTCCATCTCGCGACGGCGAACCGGGACAACTGGCTGACTTGATGATTCCTCGTTGACCGGAACACCCAGAGCCCCGGGCTCCCCCCGTTCAGCTTCAACCCGATCACCCTCTTCCCACTTGCCCCAACCCAACGCCGTCGCACCAGTGCGCAGCACCTCCCGCAACGAAACCGGCGACCGCGCGCCAGCCCCCGCCACCCCAACCCGGCTCCCCACAACATCCACTGTATTCGCCGCCACCGCCTTCGCAAACACCGCCAAACTGAAATCAAGGGCGGCGGGCGACAACCCATCATCGTCGTCCAGCACCGTCACTGTCACCGCCGCCACTGCCAGATCATCATACTTGGCATCCTCACTGACCACGGTGTGGCGAATCGTCACCAGCCGCATATCATCGATGTTATTAAACCTATCATCCACACCCACTACTATGACCGACTGTGGCACCGACCACGTCGACGGCGTGAACGTCAGCACCATCTCCTCCGACGGCACGCCGTGGCCATCCAAAACACGAGCCACACTGACATCGTCGGTCTTGACCGTTACCAGCACATCGGCTACCGGGGCAGAGGTCAACATAAGGGAATACGTGCCCCTCTCGTCCTCGCGATCGGTGGACGCTTCGGTGATCTCCAGCGCAGTGACCGACAACACCACATCTGCTGTATCATTGTCAGTGAGTGTGACCCGGGTCGGGATCACCGCCACGCCGGGCAGCGCCCCCGCCACACTGAAACTCTCTTCACCTTCATCCACATCGTCATCCACCGGATTCAGTGTGAACGTCCCCTCCCCCGATGGTGCCCCGGCAGCGATGGTAATCGTCAGATCAGCGATCGACGTGTAGTCTGTCCCCTCTATCGCTGAGTCGTCGGACCGCCCAACTTCCACAGCAACCGTCTGCGCCACCCCAAACCGGCTCTCCCCCTCAATGGACGCCGTCACCGTGATCGGCTGCGCCTCCGCTACATTCTCGGCGATGCTGGCTGTATCCACCGTCAATAAGATGGTCTCAGGCGTCTCATCATCATCCATGATGGTCAACGTTGTGCCATTCACGATTCCATACGTGGTCATCCCGTCCACATTCACCATCTCGTCTGGCTCGTCCAAGTAGTCGTTCGTCAGCACTAAGCTGATCGCCACCGCGCCTGACGACTCGCCAGCGGCAATCGTGATCGTCTCGTCAGGGCACTCCTCATAATCAATCCCCTCCATGGCCGAGTCATCGAGTTTGCCGATGATCACGGTAACCGTCTGATCCTCCGCAAACCGGTTCTCGCCCTCAATGGCCGCCGTGATGATGATCGTCTGCGCGGAACCGACGTCCTCCGCCACGGCGCTGTCGCTCACGCTCAGGTCGATCGTCACCGCCTCGTCGTCGTCCGTCACCGTCACCGTCACGCTGTAGATCGTCACATCGCTGCCGTAGTCGCCGCCGCTCGCGGTGTGACTGAGCGTCGCTGTCCGCTTGTTGTTCGGGTTGTCCACGTTGTCGTCGACGGCCGTCACCTTGACAGTCTGCTCCTTATCCCAATTCGAGGTCATGAACGTCAGGTTCACCGAATCGCCCGGCGGGTCCGACCCCGTCGCGATCTTCGCCGTGTCCGCGTCGCTCGTGCTCACCGACACCGTCACCGTGTCAGCCGGCTCGCTATCCAGCACCACCGTGTAATCACCCGACCCGTCCTTCTCACTGAAGCTCAGCGTCGTCTTCGACACCGTCACGCCCTTCGTATCGTTGTCGGTGATTTCGACGCTCGCGCCGCTCACCGTCACCCCCCAGACCGAGAACGTGCCGCTGACGCTCACCGTTTCGCTGGTGCCTTCGTCGACGGCGTCGTCGAACGGCGTCAGTGAAAACGTCGCCTGTCCCGACGCCTCGTCCGCCGCGATCGTGATCGTCAGGTCGTCGACCATCGCGTAGTCGGTGCCTTCCGTCGCCGAGCCTTCGCTCGCGCCTATGGCGACAGAGACGGTCTGCGAGTCCTCGAACCGCGTTGTGCCCATGAGCGTCGCCGTCACCGTGATCGTCGTCGCAGCGGCATCCTCGTCCACGCTGTCCGGGCTCACGCTCAGGTCGATCGCCGCGGCGCCGTCGTCCGTCACCGTCACACTGTCGATCGTCACATTGCTGCCGTAATCGCCGCCACTCGCGGTATGACTGAGCGTCGCCGTGCGCTTGTTGTCCGGGTTGTCCACGTTGTCGTCGACGGCCGTCACCTTGACGGTCTGCTCCTCATCCCAGTTCGCGGTCGTGAACTCCAGACTCACCGAAGTACCCGCCGATCCCCCGGTCTTCTCCACCTTCGCCGTCGTCGCGTCGCTGCTGCTCACCGTCACCGTCACCGTGGCCGTCGGCTCGCTGTCCAGCACCACCGTGTAGTTGTCGGTGCCGTCCTTCTCGCTGAAGCTCATCGTCGCCTTCGACAGCGTCACCCCCTTCGTATCGTCGTCCTGCAACGTCAGCGTGACGCCGTCCACCGTCGTGTTCTCGAGCGGCCCGTTGACACTGACTGCATCGGCCGCACCCTCGTCGAGATCATCGTCAATCGGCGTGAAGGTGAAGGTCGTGCTCCCCGACACGTTCTCCGCCTCGATCGTGAGTTCCAGATCCTCGACGGTCTCGTAGTCCCCGCCTTCCGTCGCGGAGTCATCCGGCGCACCAACCTGCACGGCGATCGTGCGCGACTCGTCGACGGCGTCGCCGTCGATCGTCGCCGTGATCGTGACCGTGGTGGATCCGTCGTCCTCGTGGACGATCGTCGGGGAAACGTCGAGATCGATCGGATCGGTGATCTTCTTCGGTTCCCCCTCCAGGATCGTCACCTCGACGGAGTCAGCGGGGAAGTTGTCGTAGCCGCCGCCGGACACTCCATGCGAGATCGTGACCTTCGGGTCGCTGCTGTCGTAGCCGTCTTCCGCCCCGGTGACCGTCACGGTCTGCGGTGCGCTCCACAACTGGCCGTTGTCGTTGTTCGGATCGAACTGGAGGCTGGAAGGCGAGACTGTCGCCTTCTCCGTGTCGCCGCTCGTCACAGAGACGGTAACAGCGGCCGTCGGTTCGCTGGTCAGCTCGACGGTGTAGTCGCCGGTGTCTCCGTCCTCACCCACGTCTAACAAGGTCGGGGAAATCGTCACGCCCTTCGTGTCGTTGTCAGTGATCTCGACGCTCGAGCCGGATACGGTCACACCCGAGACCGAGAACGTGCCGTTCACGCTCAGCGTTTCGCTGTCGCCCTCGTCGATGCTGTCGTTGGTCGGCGTCAGGGTGAAGCTCGCTTCTCCCGACGCTTCGCCGGCGGCGATCTGGATCGTGAAGTCGTCAACCGTCGTGTAGCCCGTCCCTTCCGTCGCGGTGTCCTCGCTCGCGCCCACCGAGACGGAGACGGTCTGCGAGTCCTCGAACCGCGTCGTCCCCGTGATCGTCGCCGTCACCGTGATCGTCGGCGCCGTCGCGACGTTCTCCGCCACGCTCGCCGGATCCACGCTCAGGTTGATCGTCGCCGCCCCGTCGTCGTCGGTCACCGTCACCGTCAGGTCGGCCACCGTCACGCCCGTGGCATAGTCGCCGCCGGCCGTCGTGTGGCTGATCGTCGCCGTGCGCTTGTCATTCGGGTTGTCCACGTTGTCGTCTACCGCCGTCACCGTCACCGTCTGGGTCGTGTTCCAGTTCGCGGTCGTGAACTCCAGACTCACCGAGGCCCCCGCCGATCCCCCGGTCTTCGCCACCTTCGCCGTCGTCGCGTCACTGCTCTCCACCGTCACCGTGACCGTGGCCGTCGGCTTGCTGTCCAGCACCACCGTGTAGTTGTCCGTGCCGTCCTTCTCGCTGAAGGTCATCGTCGCCTTCGACACCGTCACCCCCTTCGTGTCGTCGTCCGTCAGCGTTACACTCGTGCCGTTCACCGTCACCCCCGATGGCGAGATCGTCCCCGTCACGCTGATCGCCTCGCTCGTCCCCTCATCTACATCATCGTCCGTCGGCGTCAGTGTGAACGTCCCGGTCCCCGACGCCGCCCCCGCCGCAATCGTGATCGTGACGTCATCGACCGTCGTGTAGTCCGTCCCTTCCGTCGCCGTATCGCTGCTCGCGCCCACCACCACCGTCACCGTCTGCGCCACAGCAAACCGCGTCGTCCCCGTGATCGTCGCCGTCACCGTCACCGTCGGTGCCGTCGTTACGTTCTCCGCCACGCTGCTCTGGCTCACACTCAAGTTGATCGTCGCCGCCCCATCGTCGTCGGTCACCGTCACCGTCAGGTCGGCCACCGTCACGCCCGTGGCATAGTCGCCGCCGGCCGTCGTGTGAGTGATCGTCGCCGTGCGCTTGTCATTCGGGTTGTCTACGTTGTCGTCCACCGCCGTCACCGTCACCGTCTGGGTCGTGTCCCAATTCGCGGCCGTGAACTCCAGACTCACCGAGGCCCCCGCCGATCCCCCGGTCTTCTCCACCTTCACCGTCGTCGCGTCACTGCTCGTCACCGTGACCGTGGCCGTCGGCTGGCTGTCCAGCACCACCGTGTAGTTATCGGTGCCGTCCTTCTCGCTGAAGCTCATCGTCGCCTTCGACACCGTCACGCCCTTCGTGTCGTCGTCCGTCAGCGTTACACTCGTGCCGTTCACCGTCACACCCGACGGCGAGACCGTGCCCGTCACGCTGATCGCTTCGCTCGTCCCCTCGTCCACAGCGTCGTCCGTCGGCGTCAGCGTGAACGTCCCGGTCCCCGACGCCGCCCCCGCCGCAATCGTGATCGTGACGTCATCAACCGTCGCGTAGTCTGTCCCCTCCGTCGCCGTATCGCTGCTGGCGCCCACCACCACCGTCACCGTCTGCGCCACAGCAAACCGCGTCGTCCCCGTGATCGTTGCCGTCACCGTGATCGTCGGCGCCGTCGAGACGTTCTCCGCCACCTCGCTCTGACTCAGACTCAGGTTGATCGTCGCCGCCCCATCATCATCGGTCACCGTCACCGTCAGGTCGGCCACCGTCACGCCCGTGGCATAGTCGCCGCCGGCCGTCGTGTGGCTGATCGTCGCCGTGCGCTTGTCATTCGGGTTGTCTACGTTGTCGTCCACCGCCGTCACCGTCACCGTCTGGGTCGTGTTCCAGTTCGCGGTCGTGAACTCCAGACTCACCGAGGCCCCCGCCGCTCCCCCGGTCTTCGCCCCCTTCGCCGTCGTCGCGTCACTGCTCTCCACCGTCACCGTGACCGTGGCCGTCGGCTTGCTGTCCAGCACCACCGTGTAGTTGTCCGTGCCGTCCTTCTCGCTGAAGGTCATCGTCGCCTTCGACACCGTCACCCCCTTCGTGTCGTCGTCCGTCAGCGTTACACTCGTGCCGTTCACCGTCACCCCCGATGGCGAGATCGTCCCCGTCACGCTGATCGCCTCGCTCGCCCCCTCATCTACATCATCGTCCGTCGGCGTCAGCGTGAACGTCCCGGTCCCCGACGCCGCCCCCGCCGCAATCGTGATCTCGAAGTCGGCCACCGTCGTGTAGTCCGTGCCTTCCGTCGCCGCATCGCTGGCGGCGCCCACCACCACCGTCACCGTCGCCTCGTCCGCCAGCCGTGTCGTCCCCGTCAGCGTCGCCGTTACCGTCACCGTCGTCGCCCCAGCGTTCTCGTCCACGTCGGCGTCGTCCACGCTCAGGGCAATCGCCGCCGCCCCGTCGTCGTCGTTCGCCATCCCCTCCGCACTGCTCTCCACCGTCACCGTCACCGCCGCCGTCGGCTGACTGTCCAGCACCACCGTATACGTCCCGGTGCCGTCCTTCTCGCTGAACGTCAATGTCGCCTTCGACAGCGTCACCCCCTTTGTGTCGTCGTCGGTGATCGTCAGACGGGTGGGGTTCACGACCGTGTTCGGGAGCGTCCCCGAGATTCTCACTCTCTCGTGAATCCCCAGCGGCAGATCGACGTCGTCGTCGTCGATCTGCTCGAACGTGAAGGTCTGGCTGCCCGAGGTCTGCTGGGCCGGAATGGTCACTCGCACCGTCCCGACCTCCTTGTAGTCCGTGCCCTCGGTAGCTGAGTCGGTGTCCGCCCCGACCTCGACTGTCACGATCTGCTTCGTCGAGACGGCATCGCCCTTGATTGTCGCCGTCACGGTGACCGTCGTGGCGTCGGCGTCCTCGTCGACCGCCGACGGGCTGACCGATAGATCGATCGGACGATCCAGATTGCCGCCGTCCTGATGCAGGACCTTCACCTCCACCGAGTCCGCAGTGAACTTGTCGTAGTCACCACCCGTCACGGTGTGGGTGATTTCGGCCTCTATCGTATCGTTGTCGTACGCGTCGTTGGCGCCGGTGACGGTCACCGTCTGTGCCGTGTTCCAGGTCGAGGTCGAGAATTCAAGGCTCGCGGGAGCTACCGTGGCGGCAGACGTCGTGTCGCTGGCGACCGCAATCGTGACCGTGGCCGTCGGCTTGGTGGCCAGGACGACCGTGTACGTCCCGGTGCCGCCGTTCTGCAGTACGGACACGGTGGTGGGGGAGAGAACGACACCCCGGGTGTCGTTGTCCGTCAGCGTCAGCGACGTGCCGTTCACCGTGACACCGGAGACCGAGATCGTACCCGCGATACTGATCGACTCGCTGGTGCCCTCGTCCACATCGTCGTCCGTCGGCGTCAGCGTGAACTTCGCGTTCCCCGACGCCTCGCCCTTGGCGATCGTGATCGTGACGTTGTCGACCGCCTCGTAGTCCGTCCCCGACGTCGCCGAGTCGTCGTTCGCGCCGACCGTTACTGTCACCGTCTGCGCCGCCGCAAACCGCGTACTGTTCGAAATGGCCGCCGTCACCGTGATCTCTGGCGCCGTCGCGACGTTCTCCGCCACACTACTCTGGCTCACGCTCAGGTTGATCGTCGCCGCCCCGTCGTCGTCGGTCACCGTCACCGTCAGATCATCCACCGTCACGCCCGTGGCATAGTCGCCGCCGGCCGTCGTGTGGCTGAGCGTCGCCGTCCGCTTGTCGCCCGGATTGTCCAGATTGTCGTTGACCGCCGTCACCTTCACCGTCTGCACCGTGCTCCACAGCTTGTTGTTGGCGTTGGTCGGCTCAAACGTCAACGTCACCGACTTCGCCGGCGTCCCAGTGCCTACCGCCACCGTCGCCGTCCCCTCAGCGCTGCTCTCCACCGTCACCGTCACCGCCGCCGTCGGCTGACTGGCCAGCACCACGTCGTACGTCCCGGTGCCGCCGTTCTCGCTGAACGTCATCGTCGTCTTCGACACCGTCACCCCCTTCGTCTCGTCGTCCGTCAACGTCACCGTCGTGCCGCTCACGTTCACCCCCGACACCGACACCGTCCCCGTCACCCCCACCGTCTCGCTCGTCCCTTCGTCCACGTCGTCGTCCGTCGGCGTCAGCGTAAACGTCCCAGTCCCCGACGCCGCCCCCTTGGCAATCGTGATCTCGAAGTCGTCCACCGTCGTGTAGTCCGTCCCTTCCGTCGCCGTCCCCGTGTCGCCCACCTTCACCGTCACCGTCGCCTCGTCCGCCAGCCGCGTCGTCCCCGCCAGCGTCGCCGTCACCGTGATCTCCAGCGCCGTCGCGACGTTCTCCGCCACGCTACTCTGGCTCACGCTCAGGTTGATCGTCGCCGCCCCGTCGTCGTCGGTCACCGTCACCGTCAGATCATCCACCGTCACGCCCGTGGCATAGTCGCCGCCGGCCGTCGTGTGGCTGAGCGTCGCCGTGCGCTTGTCGCCGTCGTTGTCCAGATTGTCGTTGACCGCCGTCACCTTCACCGTCTGCACCGTGTCCCAATTCGCAGTCGTAAACTCCAGACTCACTAAAGACCCCGCCGAGCCACCGGTCTTCTCCACCTTCGCCGTCGTCGCATCGCTGCTGGTTACCGTCACCGTTACCGTGTCCGTCGGCTCGCTGTCCAACACCACCGTGTAGTTGTCGGTGCCGTCCTTCTCGCTGAAGCTCATCGTTGCCTTCGACACCGTCACGCCCTTGGTCTCGTCGTCCGTCAACGTCACCGACGTGCCGTTCACCGTCACGTTTGACGGCGCAATCGTCCCCGTCACGCTGATCGTCTCGCTGGCGCCCTCGTCCACGTCGTCGTCCGTCGGCGTCAGCGTGAACGTCCCGGTCCCCGACGCCGCGCCCTTGGCAATCGTGATCGTGACGTCGGCCACCGTCGTGTAATCCGTCCCTTCCGTCGCCGTGTCGCTGCTCGCCCCCACCGCCACCGTCACCGTCTGCGCCGCAGCAAACCGCGTGCTGTTCGAAATCTCCGCCGTCACCGTGATCTCCACGGCCTCCCCGTCTTCGTCCACCTCGGCGTCGTCCAGGCTCAGATTGATCGTCGCCGCCCCGTCGTCGTCGGTCACCGTCACCGTCAGATCATCCATCGTCACGCCCGTGGCATAGTCGCCGCCGGCTGTCGTGTGGCTGAGCGTCGCCGTGCGCTTGTCGCCGTCGTTGTCCAGATTGTCGTTGACCGCCGTCACCTTCACCGTCTGCACCGTGTCCCAATTCGCAGTCGTAAACTCCAGACTCACTGAAGACCCCGCCGAGCCGCCGGTCTTCTCCTCCTTCGCCGTCGTCGCATCGCTGCTGGTTGCCGTCACCGTTACCGTGTCCGTCGGCTCGCTGTCCAACACCACCGTGTAGTTGTCGGTGCCGTCCTTCTCGCTGAAGCTCATCGTTGCCTTCGACACCGTCACGCCCTTGGTCTCGTCGTCCGTCAACGTCACCGACGTGCCGTTCACCGTCACGTTCGACGGCGCAATCGTCCCCGTCACGCTGATCGTCTCGCTGGCGCCCTCGTCCACGTCGTCGTCCGTCGGCGTCAGCGTGAACGTCCCGGTCCCCGACGCCGCGCCCTTGGCAATCGTGATCGTGACGTCGGCCACCGTCGTGTAATCCGTCCCTTCCGTCGCCGTGTCGCTGCTCGCCCCCACCGCCACCGTCACCGTCTGCGCCGCAGCAAACCGCGTGCTGTTCGAAATCTCCGCCGTCACCGTGATCTCCACGGCCTCCCCGTCTTCGTCCGCGTCGGCGTCGTCCAGGCTCAGATTGATCGTCGCCGCCCCGTCGTCGTCGGTCACCGTCACCGTCAGATCATCCACCGTCACGTCGCTGGCGTCGTAGCCGCCGCCGTCCGTCGTGTGGCTGATCGTCGCCGTGCGCTTGTCATCGTCGTTGTCCAGATTGTCGTTGACCGCCGTCACCTTCACCGTCTGCGCCGTGCTCCACAACTTGCTGTTGTCGTCGTTCGGCTCAAACGTCAGCTTCACCAACTCGCCCGGCGTGTCGCTGCCCACCGCCACCTTCGCCGTGTCGACGTCGTCGCTCTCCACCGTCACCGTCACGGGTCCCGACGGCTGACTGTCCAGCACGACGGTGTAGTCGCCCGACCCGTCCTTCTCGCTGAGGGTCAGCGTCGTCTTCGACAACGTCGCGCCCTTCGTCTCGTCGTCCGTCAGCGTCACACTCGTGCTGTTCACCGTCACGTTCGACGGCGCAATCGTCCCCGTGACGCTGATCGCCTCGCTGGTCCCCTCGTCCACGTCGTCGTCCGTCGGCGTCAACGTGAACGTCGCCGTCCCCGACGCCTCGCCCTTCGCGATCGTGATCTCGACGTCCGCGACCGTTGTATAGTCCGTCCCCTCCTCCGCCGTGTCGTCGCTCGCCCCCACCTTCACCGTCACCGTCTGCGCCACAGCAAATCGCGTCGTGTTCGAAATCGTCGCCGTCACCGTGATCTCCTCCGCCTCCCCGCCTTCGTCCACGCTGTCCGGGTTCACGCTCAGGTCGATCGTCGCCGCATCGTCATTGTCCGTCAGCGTCAACGTCGTGCCGTTCACCGTCACGTTCGACGGCGCAATCGTCCCCGTGACGCTGATCGACTCGCTGGTGCCCTCGTCCACGGCGTCGTCCGTCGGCGTCAGCGTGAACTTGCCGGTTCCGGATGCCGCGCCGGCGGCGATCGTGATGCTCACATCGGCCACCGTCGCGTAGTCTGTCCCTTCCGTCGCCGCGTCGGTGTTCGCACCCACCTTCACCGTCACCGTCTGCGCATCCGGGAAGCGGGTCGTGCCGCTCACCGTCGCCGTCACCGTGATCTCCGACCCCGCGGCCGCGTTCTCCGCCACGCTGTTCTGGCTCAGGCTGAGGGTGATCTCGGGCAGCGAGTCGTCGTCGGCCAGCGTCACCGCGGCGCCGGTTACGGTGAGCCCGCCGGTGGTGGCGCCGGAGATGCTCACCTTCTCGTCGCCCTCGACGAACACGTCTTCGGTGGTGGCCAGGCTGAAGGTCACGCTGGCGCTGGTCTCACCGGTGGGAATGGTGACTGCGGCAGGCGACACGGCAGTGTAATCGGTGCCGCTCGTCGCGGTGCCGCCCACGGTCGGAGTCACCTCGGTGTCCTGGACGCGCGCACCGGCGTTCAGCGTCGCGGTCAGCGTGACGGTTTCCGTGTCGCCTTCGTCCACGCTGGCCGGGTCCACGGGCATGGCGATAGAGGTGCTGACCACGTCGTTGTCGGTGATGACGATCTCGTCCGGGGTTACCTTGACGCCGGTCACGCCGATCGTGCCGGTGACGCTCAGCTTCTCGCTGCCCTCGACCCAGACGTCTTCGGTGGGCGTCAGCGTGAAGGTCGCCGTGCCGCTCGCCGCCCCGGCCGCGAGCGAGATCGAGAGATCGTTCACCGTGGTGTAGTCGGTGCCCTCGGAGGCTTCGTCCCCGCTCTTGCCCACCGCCACCGTCACCGTCTGCGCATCGACAAAGCGCGTCGTGCCCTGCAGGGTGGCCGTGACCGTCACCGTGGAGCCGCTCTCCGCACCCTCGGCCACGCTGTCGGGACTCGCCGTCAGCACAATCTCGACCTCGGAGGCCTTCTCGTTGTCCGTCACCGAGATGCCCGCGGCGGTCACCGGCAGGCCCACAGTGGCAGTGGTCGTGCCGGTCACTTGGACGGTTTCCGTGCCCTCGAGCAGGGCGTCGTCGGTAACGGCGAGATTGAACGTGGCCTCACCGCTCAAGGCCCCGCGGCAATGGTCAAGGTCGGCGGCGTGACCGCGGTGTAGTCCGTGCCGCTCGTCGCCGTCCCAGCCAGGGCCAGGGTCACCACCGTGTCCTCGGTGCGTGCCGCGTCGTTCAGCGTTCCGGTCACCGTGATCGGGGTCGACGCGTCGCCTTCCGCGACGCTCGCCGGGTCCACGGTCAGCGCGATGCCGGTGCTCGCCATGTCGTCGTCAGCCACCGTCACGCTGACGTCGGCGGCCGACACGCCGTTGTACTTGACGTCGTCCGAGGTCACCGCGTTGGTGAGCGTGACGCTGCGCGCCCCGGTCCGCAGACTGTTGTCCGGGGCCACGATCGCCAACTTCAGCGGTGTGCGCCATTGCGCCGGCTCGAACACGAGGGTCGCGGTGGTCGAGAGGTCCGGCAGCGCGTTGCCGTCTTCGTCGTACTGCTCGATGGCGGCGATGGCGGTGTTGCCGCCCGCGACCGCCACGGTCACCTTGTCGGTCGGCTCGCTGGTCAACTGCACCGAGGAGTACGCCTTGCCGCCCTCGTCCAGGCTCAGGCTGGTGGGCGTTACCGTAACCCCGGCGGTGTCGTCGTCCTCAAACGAAACGGTGACGTCCGGCAACCGGGAACTGTGCACCAGGCCCGTCGGGCCAGTCATCCGGATCGTCGTCAAGCGGCCTTCCTTGCCGTTCGTATTCGGTATAACGGGATTGTCGATGTTGTCGTCAATCGGGGTGATGGTGACGGTCTGGCCGGTGGTGTAGTTGTCCGCGGTGAAGGTGAGCGATGTCGGCGAGACGGTGGCGACCGTTTCGTCAAGAGACGCGAGGGTAATGACCGTCTCCGTTGCCGGCCCAGCCCCGGAAAGACTGACGCGGTAAGTCAGAGGACTACCGGCCTCGGGGCCACCTATGGAGCCTACCCCGGTACCCGCCTTGGTCCCGTCGCTGATCGTGACGGTCACATCGCCGGCGTTCCAGCCTTCCCGTTCCGGTTGAAGACTGTAGGAAAGGAGATGGGAGAGGGTCACCACATCGTCGCGAAAATCGTTGTCGGCCGGAAAGTAGAGCCCCACTTCCTGGTATTCATCCCACAGACAGATGTCATCATTGGGGTCGGAGGGATTGGTATTGCAGTCGCCAAAGCGGGCCCACGTGTACCGCAGCAGCTCTTCCGACACATCCGATTTGTTGGCGTCGTTCAGCCGGACGCGGGTCGCATCCGAGGCCGACGGCCTGTACGTGACCGGATTATCCACCCCGTTATTCGCACTTACCTTCATTCTCGCCTTGTAGCTACGGTTTCCCGTCTCGCCGACGGTGAGGGCCGCCTCTTCGAATTCCAGCGGCAGTTCTTCCCGATCGATTACCACGATAGCGACTGGCTCCAGGATGTCGGTTGCGGTTCCGTCGTCCTTACGTTGTTCGAAATACACCTGGGTGCTTTGCTTTCCCTGCTTCCCTTCGTCCTGGTCCGCCGTGACCACCCACTCGACGCCATCCTCCCAATTGGATTGATCGAGGGTTTGGAACCCATCCGGAGAGAACGAAAGCGGCACATCCGGGTGGTTCAAGGGGAAGGCCCGGACTTCGTACGACGTGTCGGATCCCGGGTCTTCCTTCAGCCATACCCGGATGGGCACGCTTTGGCCTTCGTGGATTTCGTACCTGCTCAGCCCTCGGGCAAAGGGCTGCTCACCCACCGAATATCCTCCCTTGCTGACCGTGATGTCGGGAAAGGCGAACGTCCCGTAGGTTCCCGCATGGCCGTGGCTGATGGTGACGTCGAACTCGGCCCCGGCCTCGCCGGCCTCCGTGAGCTCGACCTCCAACGACTGGAAGACATTCCAGTTGGTGGCGTCGAAGGTGAGCGTTGCGGAGCCGGTTGTCGAGTCCTTGAAGGTGACCTTGGTGGCGTCCGACGAGGTCGCGGTCACCGTCACCGGGGCATCGGGCTTGGTGTGAAGGCGCATCTTGTAGATGGCCCGCGGTTGCCGGTCCAGCACGATCACCCGGTCACGCCTGAACACCGCCTGTTGCTCTGTACCTTGTCCGTAGTCGTCCTCCAGATCGTAGGTGACGCCCTTCACCTCGTCGTCCAGGACCGTCACCGTGATGGGTACTGCGCCGATGGCGCCTACCCACCTTGGCTCCGCTCCCCCCCCACTCGTGCTCGAGCTACTCACGCGAGTCAGGATGGTCACCACGCGCTTGTCGCCCTCGGTGTCCACATCGTCGTCCTGCCCCGACACCGTAATCGTTTGCGCGACGTTCCAGTTGTCGGGCGTGAAACGCGCGACCGTGTACTGGTCGATGGGGGAAAGCCGGGCAGCCTGATCCGCCCAGGGATCGCCGTTCGAGGGCCGCTGCTCGATGAGAACCCTGGCCATCTCATGGGGCTGACTGGTCAAGGTCACCTCGTAGGTTGCCGTGCCCCCCGCTTCGTCCACGGTCAATTCGGTCGACGAGATATGCACGCCCGGTTCGTCATTGTCCTTAACGAGCACCACCTGCTCGGCATTCGCGTAGATGGGATTCACAAGGCTGAAGAGCGACGTGGAATAGCCCACGATGTGCATGAACTCCGTGCCCTCGACGGCAGAGTCGTCGTTGATGGCGATGTCGAAGGACTTTGAGGTTTCGCCGGCGGCCATCGTGAATGCGAAGCGGTTGTTGGCGTCCAGCGTGAAATCGGGCGAGTAGTCGCTGTGCAAGCTCGCTTCCCGCAACGCTCCTTCCACCGACTTCGTGCTGTCTTGCACAACGTAGAAGCGATATTCGATCTACCCGCTGTCCGCATTGCTGCGGTGAAAGGTAAAGGTGGCGGTCTCGCCCTCAGTGACCTCCGTCGGTCCTTCGATCCAGACGGGGCCGTAGACCTTGTCCGGCTTCGATTCGACCTGGACCCGCACGCGCTCGGCCGGCAGCGCATTGAAGCCGCTGCCGCGCAGGCGGTGCACGACTTCCGCATGCTTGACGTCCTCCGCCTGACCGAACGCGCCGGTGGACGCGGCGGTGACGTACTGCCACGTGTCCCAGTTCGACGGCGTGAACCGCCGGAACAACGGGGAGACGCTCACCTGGGCGGGGTCGCAGTCCGTGGAGCTGATGCAGTTCGCCGCCACCGACAGGTCCACGGTAACCGGATGCTGCGGTTTCGCGCCAAGCAGGACCTTCCAAGTGTCGGAACTGAATTCTCCCGTGGCGGCGAGGCCGACGCTTCTGCGCGAAAACTCGATCGATGGCGTCTCGGCGTCCGTGATGGGATAAGCCAGATCCTGATTGCCGACGCGGAACAGGGCGTACTCCGTCCCCTCGACCAGGTCGTCTCCGAACGCGGTCACGTTGAAGATGACGTAATCCAGCCCACTGAAAGGTTTCGATCCGGTCTCTACCAGGTTCCAGTCGCCGCCGGTACTGTGCGTGGCGTAGCCGTCCCGGCTGCGGTTAATCGGGGTGATGGCGATCGATTCGTTGGGGTCGTCCTTGTTACGGCGAAAGACGACGATTTTGGCGGTCTTCGATGCCGCATCGGGCTCGACGTTGAAGGTGCCCACCCCGTCGAGGTCAGGTTGCACGTAGTAGTGGTTCTGACCTTGCGAGTCGTCTTCGGTGACGGTCACTTCGAAGCTGGGTACGCGCAGCGACGGGATGAAGTAGCCCTCGGCCGTAAAGGAGATGCCGGTCACGGTTTCGCCCCCGACGTTGCGCACCTCGTCGTCCACCGCGGTGACGGTGACCGTCTGCACGGTATTCCAGTTGTCCGCTGTGAAGGTGATCTCCGCCGGCGCCACGGTAACGATAGCGGAATCCGATCTGAGCTTGATCTTGCTGCTGGCGCGATTCGGCTTGCTGGTGAGCACCGCCGTGAAGGTCTTGCCGGCGGCGCCTTCCGTCAGCGACATCGTGGCGGCCGACAGGGTGAGTCCCGAATTGTCAACGTCCTTGACCGAGAAACTGATCGCGGCCGTCTCGCCGTTGTAGCCGCCGCCCGAGGCGCTCATCTGGACGTTGCCGCCGCCCGGGGACTTGTCGATGTTATCGCGGACGGAGGTCACCGTGACCGTCTGCGCGGTGTTCCAGTTGGCCGGTGTGAAGGTGAGTGAGGCCGGCGCCACGGTGGCGTCCGCGCTCGTGTTCTGGCCGAGCGCGACGCTGACGGTGACATTCTCGGTGGGCTCGGAGTTGAGCTTCAGCGTGTAGTCCGCCGTGCCGCCCTCGTCGATCTTGAGGATCGCGTCCTCGATGTGGTCCAGCAAGGACACGAGGCCCTTAACGTCGTCGTCGTTGGTACGGGTCACGGACAACGTGGAACCCGTCACGCCTTCGTAGTCTGCGCCACTGGCGGTGTGCGAAATCGTGGCCGTGGTGGAGCCGGCCGTCTCGTCCACGTCGTTGTCCACCGCGGTCAGCGTGACGGTCTGCGCGCTGTCCCAGTCCTCGTCCGTGAAGGTGATCTCCGCCGGCGCCGCGGTGACGACGCCTGTGTCGCTGGAGGCAACCGTCACCTTGACGTCGCCGGTCGGCTCGGTCGCCAGTTGCACGGTGTAGGTATCCGATCCGTCCACCTCGTTCAGCGTGAACGAGGACTCGCCGTCCAGGCTCACGGACTTCTCGTCATCGTCCTCCGCGGTGAAGGTGATCGTTTCCGGCAGCTTGGCGTTTTTGTAGTGACCGCCGCCATCGCTGCGGCTGATGCTGAACGTGATGTCGGCGGTGCGGTCCTCCGAGTTGTCCACCTCGTCGTCCACCGGCGTCACCCGCACCTCTTGCGGCGTTTTCCAGTTCTCCGAGTCGAAAGTGAATTGCGTCTTGGACAGCGCAGCCACAGTGTCGTCGGAGGTGGCGACGATGACGGTGAGCTGGGATGAGAGCGGGATCACGTGCGAGGGCTTCAGCCAGAACTTGAGCTGCGCCGCGGCGCCGTCTTCCAGCACGCCGCTCTCCGGCAGCGTCGCCCGGGGCGGGCTGAACTCGTCGACCCGGACGACCTGCCTGGTTTCGGTAACTGTGAGCGGAAGGTCCGCCTCCTGAATGAAATCGTTCCCGTCGCCATCGGTGTCCAGCCGGTGGTAGACTTTCGCCGCCCGGGCATTCGTGCCCAGATCACCGTCGTCCAGACCGTGCACGGTGATCGTGTGCGGCGTGTTCCAGTTGGTCGAGTTGATCGGGACCCGGATGCTCGTCCCCCGATTGCTCCCGGACTGCACCTCGGCCGGATTCGGAGGCGCCGCCTGGACCGAGACCGAGACGTAGTAGGTCCAGCTCGGGTCTCTCCCCTCGGCCGGGTCGGCGGTCAGCTTCATCGTGTAGGAAACCTGACCGTCTTCGGTGACTCTCAGGGAACCCTTGGAGAACACGAAGTCCGGCCTGATGACGGGCGCGGGAGTCTCCGGGGGATCCTCTGTCGCCTCAGTGATGGTGACGGAGAACGCCACGTGGTCCCACTGCTCGGAGGTGGGACTCAGCAGGTAGTGATTGAAGGTCACTTCGCCGGGCGAACCCTCCTTGCCGTCGTCGATCCCCCTCAGGACGATCGTGACCGGCGTGTTCCAGTTCGTCGAGTCGAACGCGATGTACGGACCGGGCAGGTACTTCCCGACGAGCCGGGTGCTGTCGTAATCGAACTTGAGGACGGACACACTGTCAAAGGTGACCTGGACGGAGTTCGACCCCTCGGGAGTGCCGGGGTCGGCCGACAGCTTGATGGTATAGGAGTCCCAGCCGTTCTCCGCAAAGGTCGAACTCGTCTTGGAGAAGACGATCGTCGGGTTATTGCTCTGGGCGCTGGCCGGCGAGGTGAACGCCAGCAGCGTCAGGGTACAGAACAGCCAGAGGCCGACCGGGTGGGGGCGAAGACCGCGGCGGACACATTGCCGCGGTGCTTGCACGCCGGGGGAAGTCCTCAGTGACCCTCCCGCATGACCAATTTCGAGGTGGAATCCTCGACGCCCGTGAACAACTCGGGCAGTGGGGCTGAGGCTCGGAGTCAGAGCCTTTTCCGGGGCTCCGTTCAACGCCGACCTCCGCGCCACGGGCAAGGAGGGCTGAGGAACACGCAAAAGCCGGCGACGCGAGATCCGCAGACTGCAAGGCTTCTAGGCTTGTCCACCCGCCTAGCGGGTGAGACAAGTTCGGGGCAGGGCTCACCCTCCTTTTCCATACCCCCCCCCGGACCAGTGGAGGTTCTTTCCGTTACATTTTGTTTTCATTGCCTACCTTATTTCCCCTGCCTTATTATTCTGGTTCTATTATTCCAAAATGTGTGAAGACTACAAAATCTAACCCACACATTTCAACCGCTGACCAACTCATTTCAACCACTGACCCACGTATTTCAACTGCTCATTTCGGGGTGCTTGCTTCTGGACTGCCACGCTCCTTGCAATCACTCTCCGGACAACCAAAGAAAATACTCGCTATTTTCATCCCTGAGTCGTAAGATACGCCGTCGTTTTTAGCGGTTGGGGAACGCAGATCCGACACGGAAACGCTAGGAAACCTCTGATGTCGTGCACGATCAGGCGCATGGCGGCGTGGGGTCCTCGCTCACCCCTCACCTCTCTCTCTGATACGCTTCGGGTTTCGCTCCGGGACGCCCTGCCCTGCATCCCGCTCTCACACGAAATCAGCGGGTCCCTGGCAGAAAGGAGTCTCAAATGAATACGACTGCCTATGGTTCTACGGCAGCCGTTTTTTTCACGGTTCTCCTGCTCCTGATAACGGACGCAGGAGCTTCCGAGACACCTATTCGTCAGGGATTCTATTTTGGTGCGGACATAGGAGCGTCCTTACCGGATGACCTCGAGTCCACCCGCAGGAATATCGGCATTCCAACCAACTGCGATCAATGGTTGGGGAGTGCCAGGGTGAATAACGGCACCACCGTCCCATTGCCGTTGGCGGAATGTTCACCCAGAACCCTGCCGAGTCGTCCGAACAGCTTTGATCTTGGTACGGGTTTTCTGGCAGGGGCCAATCTCGGTTATGCCGTACACGACTTTCGTGTTGAAGCCGAGTATTTTCGTCGCGAACAGAGCGGCGACCATTTGTCATTAGTGGTACCCGGCGATCCTAAACAAGCAGAGTTTGTCGAGCGGAGTGAAAAAATCAGTGACTTTCGTGGGGATAACTTCTTCGCAAACCTTTACTATGATTTTCACAATCTGCTATCGCCCACAGTCACCCCCTACCTTGGCGTCGGGGTGGGTGTGATGCATGTGAAAATGGATTATTCCGCAACGTCTATCCGGACAAACGATCGAGAGCGACTCAGAGATCTCGGACGTAACCCCAACGCGGCGGGCACGCAATCGTTAGCCAACGAAATCTTGTCCGATACACTGTTCGGTTGCCAGTGGATAGCCGGTCTGGATTATGCCTTGAGCCAACGGTTTTCAGTAGGCCTGAAATTCCGCTACGGAGATTCTTTCAACGATTTCAAGGATGTTGATAATGCGTGGAAGCCATTGAGAGGCCACGGGTCCACGGTCGGGCCACCAGGAACTCCTGGAGGTGATCTGCCCGTTCGTTATGAGATTCAAGCTGATGATTTACTGTTCTGGGGGATTTCGATGAACTTCAAGTATTTCTTTAATATATAAGCCTTGTCCGGCGCGGGAAAAGCCTGTCATGTCTCGTCACATCTCAAAACGAAAATCCACGTTGATCCGTCTCTTCTCAATTCTGGTTTGTACGCTCTCGGCTTGCGGTGGAAGTGGTGAACCCGTCGTCGAGATTGCCTTGCATCCGACCAAATCCAACCTGCTTTACGTTGCCACGAACGATTACATCTACAAGACTCGCGATTCAGGTGCAACCTGGAAAAACGTCTCGAAAGGCATGACCCATTCTCGCGTGATTTCGCTTGCCATTGATCCCCTCCTTCCTGCCAACGTGTATGCCGGCACTAAAGGCGATGCGATTTTCAAGAGCTTTAACGGTGGCCACCAGTGGATCTCGCAACGCAAGGGGTTGGAAGGTGTGACCATTACCTCGGTGGTGCATGAAATCAAATTCGTCCCAGGATCCAGTCAGCATATTTTCGCCGCCACGTCGATGGGGGTCTTCGAAACGGAAAATGCCGGGGCCACCTGGGTCAAACGCATGGACGGCATGATTGAAGTCCTGATGGTCGTCACCCTCGACGTGGACCCCAATCAACCACAAACCTTGTATGCCGGCACCAGCGGGGGTGTCTATCGCTCACTCGACGGGGCGAAAACCTGGGCCAAGATCAACAACGGGCTGGTTCCGCCGGACGTCCTTAAGTCGTCCCGCGCCCTGAGCGTCGTCACAATCCGAATCGATCGGCATACGCCCGAGACCGTGTATGCGGCTACCCTGAAAGGGCTCTACAAGACGACCAATGGCGGAGAGTCCTGGCAGCGGATCGGTGAAACCCTGCCCGACCAATTTTTCAGTGCCCTGGTTCTCGACCCAATGACATCGGACGTGGTCTTTGTGGCCAGTCGCGCCGGTGTCCATACCAGCCGGGATGGTGGCCAGACTTGGCACGCGATCAATGACGGACTGACCAATCTTAACATTCGTGCCCTGGTCATGAGTCCGATGGACTCTTCAACCTTGTATACGGGAACCAATCGCGCCGGCCTTTTCCGAACGACCAACGGCGGCCGATCATGGGAACCTGTTCCGTTGACTCAGCCTGCCTGATCTCCAGCTTCTTCCCACCGAGGGAGAAGGTGGGGTGAGTGGCGACCGGCCTTAGGGCGGCCTTCTCCCGCGTAGCCCCCCCACCGGCGTCCCCCCCCCCCACCGGCGCGCCGGCGGGCTGGTGCCCTTGGCTTGCCGACTCCCCCTCAAGGGGGGAGTGATCTGTGCTGGGGGTTGTTCGCCAATTGCAGATCTTCGAGGTTGCGTTTTGACTCCCCCTCAACGTGCTGGGGGAGCTTCCCGTAATGCAACGATTGTCAGGGACACCTATGGGGTGGAGGGTTCTCGGGTTGACATACCCGTTCCCTGGCTCTCTTAGGGAATGATGTCGCTAACTTGGCAGGCCTGTCTGTGAGCATGGTCGGGTGACGCCTTGCGGCTCACCCGACCGACAACACAGCCCAACCACGTCCCCCTGATAAGGGGGATTGAGGGGGTTAGGGAGCCTCTGATGTAGTGTGATAGCGGGATCCAAGGTCGGCTGCTCCGCATGTGTCGCTGCCGCCTCTTCTGCGGCTCTTGGAGCGGCCGCGGGCCAAGCTGCGCCATGAAATGGCGCAGCTACAAATGCGGGGGAGCCTGGGGCGCCACTCTCCTGTACAATTCCTCCTTCACCATCAACCCGAGTGCCACAGGGGGTGGACCTAGACCCTCTCTTGCAACGGGTATGATATGATACTATAATTTACTTAATAGAAAAGGGCAGCGTTGAACCCATGGATCTCACCCGTCGAAAATTGTTTCAACTGAGCAGCCTGGGAACCCTGGCGGGCCTCGGCAGCCTCACCAGCGGGTGCGACCTCGGGAGCATGTTTGCCGTCCCGCCGCGGGAAACACGGTATTTCACCCCGAATGATAAGTTTTATACCGTCAATTATATGGACTCTGCGTACAATTTCACCCGTGATCTCGATCAGGATCAATGGCAAATGGTGGTCAAAGGCGCGGTCACCAACCCCATGGTGCTCACCTGGCGGGACGTTCTGAATCGCCAACCGTTCGACCAAGTTTCTACGCTCATATGCATCGATACCCTGCCCGGGGGGACGAGTCTGGGCAATGCGATCTGGCGAGGGATTTCTCTTAAGGCCTTACTCCTCGAAGCCGGGGCTGATCCTGACACAGCGCGAGACGTTATTTTTCGAGGCGCCGATGCGTATCATGACAGCATCCCCTTTGAACGCGCCATGCACGACGAGGTGATGCTGGCCTATCTCATGAATGGGGAAAAACTCCCGAAAGCCCATGGGTTTCCGGTCCGCCTGATTGTCCCTGGGTTATACGGCATTAAAAACGTCAAATGGATTACGGAAATCGAAGTGTACAATGGGGATTATCAGGGGTATTGGCAACGCAAAGGGTGGACCGATGAGGGGACGATCCATATTTTCTCGCGCATCGATAGTCCCGGCCATTATCGGGACGTGCGTGGCCCCAACGTCCAATTCCGCGGCATTGCTTTCGGCGGTCCCCATTCTATTGCTCAGGTGCAGTTGAGTTTCGATCAGGAAAAAACCTGGATCGACGCTACCATCGAACCCCCGCAGTCTCCCTGGTCCTGGGTGGTCTGGAACTATCAGCGACCCGACATGCCTGATGGTAAAAGCATGGTCTCCGTTCGCGCCGTTGATACCACCGGCACCGTGCAAACTTCAACGATCACCCGCCCCCAACCCAACGGGGCCACGGGTCTGCACAGTATCGTGGTGAACGTCTTCAATGCCTAGGGAGCCTCTGCTTTCGTGCACTATCGGGCGCATGGCTGCGTTGTGTCCTCGCTCAACCCTCACCTATCTCTATGATACGCTTCGGGTTTCGCTCCGGGACGCTTGGCCCTGCATCCCGCTATCACACGAAATCAAAGGTTCCCTAGCCTGCGTCGCGGCGATGGCTGGCTCTAGACACTCAGGACATCTTGCATGACGACCTGGCACCTGCCACACAAGGAATCCGAACCGGGCGACGTGAAAATCCTGCTGGGTGACAATCGGGATATCCTCCCTCACCTTGAATCCCGATCAGTGCAATGTTGTGTGACTTCTCCACCGTATTGGGGTTTGCGAGACTACGATCATGCCGTGCAGATCGGCGCTGAATGCTCTCCTGAAGAATATGTGGAAAATCTCGTGAAGATTTTCCACGAAGTTCAAAGAGTGTTGACGGATGACGGCACGTTGTGGCTGAACGTCGGCGACGGATATGCTCGCAACGGCGGAACCGGGAACTGCGGTCCCAATGCACAAGTCGGTGCCACCAGGAAACTGATTCAAAGACGGAACTGCCAAGTCCCCGACTGTTGGGGGCTGAAAGACCGCGATCTCATGGGGTTGCCATGGCGAGTGGCATTTGCGCTGCAAGCAGACGGATGGTTGCTGCGCTCGAAGATCACGTGGGTCAAGAAAGCACCCATGCCGGAAAGCGTCAAAAATCGTCCTTCAAACGCGACAGAGGAGGTATTTTTGTTTTCGAAGACACCTCATTACTATTACGACAACCAGGCCGTCCGTGAAGAAACCGGGGCCAATCTCAAGAATTACTGGCTCTTGGGACCCGATTCCAGTGGTGCACCCCATCCCGCTGCCTTCCCCAAAGAATTGGCAAGGCGCTGCCTGCTCTTGGGCAGTCGTCCCGGCGACGTGGTTTTTGATCCGTTTTCCGGTTCCGGAACGACTGGCCTGGCGGCCGCCGAATTAAATCGCAAGGCAGTGCTGATCGAACTCAACGAAGAATACGCCACACACTCCCAAACACGTATCAATAGCGTCACACAACACGCGCTTCCCATCTAGTCAGAGCAACGGATTTCGCGGCCGCCCCCTCACCCCAGCCCTCTCCCGCAAGGGGCGAGGGAGTTTGGGGGAAGGGGAGGGAGCCTAGAGTTCAACGTCGAGTTTGATGCCCAGAGCTTTGAGTTGGGCTTGGTCGACGTCCGACGGGGCTTTGGTCATGAGACATTGCACCTTTTGCGTCTTGGGGAAGGGAATGACGTCTCGAATGGATTCGGCTTTTCCGAGCAGCATGACCAGACGGTCCAAGCCCAAGGCAATTCCACCGTGGGGCGGGGCGCCATACTCCAGCGCATCCAACAAAAAGCCGAATTTTTCCCGAGCGGCTTCCTGGGAAATCCCCAACAGGTCGAACACCTTCTGCTGTAACTCACTCCGGTGGATACGAATGCTGCCCCCACCGATCTCAAACCCATTGAGGACGACGTCATAGGCTTGCGCGCGAACGTGCAATGGCGCGGACTCCATATTGGAAAGGTCATTCGCGCACGGCGAGGTAAAGGGATGGTGCAGCGCCACGTAGCGTTGTTCGGCTGCATCGTATTCGAACATGGGGAAGTCCGTGATCCAGACCGGCTCCCATTTCTCTTGATCGATCAACTCCAATTCGACTCCCAGGTATGATCGAAGCCGGCCCAAGACTTCATATGTCACAGACGGTTTGTCCGCGACAAAGAGCAGAAGATCCCCGGAACCGGCGTCCGGGAGTGCCTGCTGCAGCAGTCCGGCGTCCAGAAATTTGGCAATGGCCGACTCAAGTCGCCAGCCTTCGGTAACCTTGACCCACGCAAGGCCCTTGGCTCCAAACCCTTTGGCGACGTCGATGAGCCGGTCAATTTGATTGCGTGCAATGTCCGCGCCGCCTTTGACCACGAGCCCGGAAACCTGCCCCCCTTGTTCCACCGTCTCCCGGAATACTTTGAACTCGACGCGTTTGGCGACGTCGTTCAAATCATGGAGTTCCAATCCGAAGCGGCGATCGGGTCTGTCGGTCCCGTACCGCGACAGGGCCTCCTGATAGGTCAGCCGCGGGAACGGAAACGGCAAGGCAATACCCGCGGCTTCCTTGCCCACGAGACGCAACAATTCTTCCGTCAGGTTCATCACGTCGTCACGTTCCACAAACGACATCTCCAGGTCGATTTGCGTAAACTCGGGCTGCCGGTCGAGCCGGAGATCTTCATCACGGAAGCAACGGGCGATCTGAAAATACCGGTCGGCTCCACCGACCATCAGGATCTGCTTAAATAACTGCGGCGATTGCGGCAAGGCAAAGAAGGCTCCCTGATTGACGCGACTCGGCACCAGATAGTCTCTGGCCCCTTCGGGCGTACTCTTCGTGAGGATCGGAGTCTCGATTTCCAGAAACCCGCGCTGATGAAGAAACTGCCTGGTCCGGTAGGTCACGTCATGACGGAGCGAGAGCCACCGCTGCATGGGAGGCCGGCGCAGATCCAGATAGCGATGTTTCAAACGAAGGGCTTCCGTGGCCTGACTGTCGTCTTCGACTAAAAAAGGCGGGGTGCGGGCTCGATTCAGCACTTCCAGGACGCTGGCCTGGACTTCGATTTCTCCGGTCGCAATTTGTGGATTTATCGATTCTTCGGGTCTGAGCCGTACCGTTCCGGTGGCGGCAATCACAAATTCATTGCGGAGTTCGTTGGCCTGTTCATGAAGGGCCTGACCGGCCTCCACGTCAAACACGAGTTGCGTCACACCGAAACGGTCACGCACGTCGATAAACAACACGGCTCCGTGATCACGACGACCATGCACCCATCCCATCAACGTGACGGTTTGGCCATCCTGTTCACGAGTCAATTCTCCACAATGGTGTGTCCGCCTCACTTGACTGTTCGCCTTTCCCGAGGCCGCGTGCGCCCCCGGCCTGTTGTCGCTGGATCGACCTGCTTGGCACGACCGGAAGCCGGACGAGCCTTCCGGCTCTTGTTGCTTGCGTTTGTCTTTGATGAAGGATTCGTTTGGCGCAGGCGCGGTGGCCCAGTATCCCTAGCCGGTCGCAACCTTTGCAAGTCGGACCCCGAAGCCTGCACCCGGGCATTCCGTGGCCCGGTGGATCGATGCACGATTGCCCGCAGGGCATTGGCCTCGGCATCGGCAGCAAACCGCCACCCCCCCATGGGAAGATCTCCAAGAACAAGCGGGCCGAAACGAATTCGTTTGATCCGCATGACTCGATGCCCCAAGGCTTCCAGCATCCGTTTGATCTGATGCTTCCTGCCTTCATGAATCGTGAGTTCCAACCATGAATTGGCCTTGGCCTTTCCGGACTTCCTGACGATCGCAGGAGCGGTCATGCCGTCGTCCAGGGCAATGCCGTTCTGAAGATTTCGGATTTCCTCGTCCGTACACACCCCCGACACTTTTACCAAATACGTCTTGGGCACGTGGTACCGTGGATGAACACAGGCTTGTGCCACCTTTCCCTGATTCGTCAGCAACAACAGCCCTTCGGTGTCATAGTCCAACCGGCCGACCGGAAAGACCCGCACTTTCACCTTTGCAACCAGATCCGCAATCGTGGGACGACCATGAGGATCGCTCATCGTCGTCACGTAACCGGGAGGTTTGTGCAGCAGCACGAAGACTTCGGGCTCGACCGGTTGCACGTGACGACCATCGACCTTCACGTGATCTTTCGACGGATCGATGCACGTGCCAAGAACGCGAACCACTTGCCCGTTCACGGTGACACGGCCTTCCCGGATCATGGTTTCGGCTGCGCGCCGGGACGCCACTCCACTCGCGGCAATGACTTTTTGCAATCGAACCGTCACAGATTTCAACGGTCGCCCTCTCCCCTCACCCCGTATGATTGCTTACCTGGGATGACGCCTCGCACGCCACCACGAGGATCGTCCATATCACCTTTGCGTCTTGGTATCAGATGAATATGGCAGTGCAAGATGGTTTGTCCCGCATCCAATCCGGAGTTTGCCCCTGTATTAAATCCCGTCACAGATTTGTCGATTTCCTGAATCAGGGTTCTCTGTTGTTCCAGTAAGGCATACACGGCATTGCGTTCCGGTTGGGAGAGATCAAAGCAATCTGAAACATGTCGCTTCGGTATCACGAGCATGTGATGTTCGGTTACAGGATACAGGCCACGAACGGCATAACAGAATTTGTTTTCTGAGACGATCCGCCCCTGAGGCATCTCACAAAAGGGACATCCTTGTTCCCGATTCTTGTCACTTCGGGCAATCTGACGAAAGTCCATGTCATCCCAATCACGTTTCATCACAGTGCAGGCACCGCAACGTTCCTGAAGCTTAGAGCGATCGTCCGTGCTCTTCACATTTTGGGAATCATGTGAGCAACTTCTAAGGACCCTCAAGCTTTTTCTTCTGCCGACATTCCCGCAGAGTTCGCAACGGAACTTTGTTTGCTTCAGCACCTCATATCTCAATGCACCGAAAATTTTGCCATCGGCTATTCCCACTCGATTGTACTCGGCGGTTTGGAACTGATGTCATACACGACGCGGTTGACCCCCGGCACTTCGTTGATGATCCGGTTCGCCACGTGCGCCAGGAAGGATTGCGGCAACGCGGTCCAATCCGCGGTCATGCCGTCTACGCTGCTTACGGCTCGCAACCCGATGACGTGCTCGTAGGTCCGCTGATCCCCCATCACTCCGACGGTGCGAATCGGCAGCAACACGGCAAACGCCTGCCACGTTTTCCGATACAGGCCCTGCGCTCGTAACTCATCCAGAAAAATCGCATCCGCTTCACGAAGCATCTCGAGACGGGCAGCATTCACTGCGCCGAGAATGCGAATGGCCAAGCCAGGGCCAGGAAACGGATGCCGATGCACCACCTCATCCGGCAGGCCCAGTTCCTTACCCAGAACCCGGACTTCATCCTTGAACAGCTCCCGGAGCGGTTCGACCAAGCGGAGTTTCATCCGTGCAGGGAGACCGCCGACGTTGTGGTGTGACTTGATCGTCACGGAAGGTCCCCTGTGGCTCACGCTTTCAATCACGTCGGGATAGAGCGTACCCTGAACCAGGTAACGCACGTTGCCGATGGCCCGCGCTTCATGCTCAAACGCCTTGATGAATTGCCGGCCGATGATCTTACGTTTTTTTTCGGGGTCGGTCGTTCGGCCCAGTGCTCGTAAGAATTGCCCGGAGGCATCGACCATACGGCAGTTGAAATGAAACGCCTGAAAGATCTGCTTAAGCTGTTTGGCTTCCTGTTTCCGCATAACCCCATTGTCGATGAACACACACGTCAGCCGTTTCCCGATCGCCCGATGGGTCATCGCCGCCGCCACCGTACTATCGACTCCTCCGCTCAGGGCGCAGAGCACCTTTTCCTGACCCACCTGCCGGCGAATTCGCTCGATAGAATCATGCAGAAATGATCCCATGGTCCAGGTTGGTTTTGCCCCACAAATCAAACGGACGAAGTTTTTGAGAATACGGGCGCCATACGTGGTGTGGGCCACTTCCGGGTGAAATTGCAGACCATAGCAGCAAGGCCTCCGGTTCACGGATTTCATCGCAGCAACGGGAGCATTCGCCGTGCGGGCAATGGGCACAAACCCGGGAGGCAACGTTTCAATGCGATCTCCGTGCGACATCCAGACCGAAAAGGGACTCTTGTTATCAAGTCCTTTGAATAAATCCGATCCATCCTGAATGCATAACTCCGCCCGGCCGAATTCCCGATGCTTCGCCCGGCTGACCCGCCCACCCATGGACTGCGCCATTAATTGCATGCCGTAGCAAATGCCAAGAATCGGCACCCCTTCCTTCAAAATCGCTTTCGCCCATTCCGGTTGCCTGACATTCGTCACGCTGGCGGGTCCACCGGACAAGATCAGGCCTTTGGGTCGATTCGCTCGAATCGTTTCCAGGGACGCGGAGGAAGGAAGGATGATGGAACGAACGTGGAACTCTCGAATGCGGCGGGCAATCAGTTGGGTGTATTGTGACCCGAAATCAAGGACGACAATCGTCTCGTGACAGGACACCATGGATGATGGCAGGGTTGTCGCAGTCTGGTCCTGACTCACGTTATTCAACGTCAGCCCTATAGTTGGATGCCTCCTTGGTTATCACCACGTCGTGCACGTGACCCTCGCGCAATCCGGCGTTGGTTAAACGAATGAACCTGGCATGTTGCTGTAACTCGGGAATAGACCGGCATCCGCAATACCCCATTCCGGCTTTCAGGCCGCCTACCAGTTGATACACCATATTGGACAGCAGGCCCTTGTAGGGCACACGGCCTTCGATTCCCTCAGGCACGAGCTTGCCCACGGCCTGCCCCTCCTGACGATAGCGATCCCGGCCCCATCGTTCCAGGGCTCCAAGTGAACCCATGCCCCGATATTCCTTATAGGTGCGGCCTTGATATAAAACGGTTTCCCCGGGTGACTCTTCGGTGCCGGCGAACAGAGATCCGATCATCACGGCGGAGGCTCCCGCAGCCAGAGCCTTGGAGATATCGCCCGAATATTTGATGCCTCCGTCGGCAAGCACCGGAACGCCGGTTCCGCTCAGGGCTTCGGCACAATCGGCAATGGCCGTCAATTGGGGAATGCCGGCGCCCGAGACGATCCTTGTCGTACAAATCGAGCCAGGTCCCACGCCCACCTTCACGGCGTCCACGCCAACGTTCAGAAGATCTTTAGCCGCTTCCGCTGTGCCGATGTTCCCGGCCACCACCTCCATCGAGGAATAGGATTGTTTGATCATCTTCACGGTATCGATGACGCTCTGGGAATGACCATGCGCCGTATCCACGACCAGCATGTCCACCCCGGCCTTGACCAGTCGCTCCACGCGTTCCGGCACATCCTCTCCCACGCCGAGGGCCGCGGCGACTCGTAGCCGGCCGTGGGCATCTTTGCAGGCATTCGGGTATTTAATCTGTTTTTGAATGTCCTTGATCGTGATCAGTCCCTTGAGTTCGAATTCGTCATTGACAACCGGCAATTTTTCAATCCGATGCTCGTGCAGAATTTCCCGGGCCTTGGCCAGGCTCGTACCCTCCGGCACCGTCACCAACCGTTCATGGGTCATGACCTGCGACACCGGCAGATCCAACCGGGATTCGAAGCGCAGATCCCGATTGGTCAGAATACCCACCAGCTTTTTCTCTCTCGTTACCGGGATCCCGGAGATCCGATAGGTCGCCATAATGTCATGCGCATCGCGAATGGTTTGATCAGGTGAGATCGTAATGGGATCGAGAATCATGCCACTCTCGGACTTTTTCACCCTATCGACTTCAAGCGCTTGCTGTTCAGGCGACATGGCCCGATGGAGAACCCCGATGCCTCCTTCCCGCGCCAACGCGATAGCCAGACGACCTTCAGTCACGGTATCCATGGCAGCACTCAGGATCGGGATATTAATCGTAATCTGGCGTGAAACGTGCGTGGAACAATCCACGTCACTGGGCATCACTTCCGATTTAGCAGGCACCAGGACCACGTCATCAAAGGTGAGGCCGATTCGCGTTTTATCCCAAAGCGCCATCTTTCTTGCTCCTCAGAAAATACACATCACCCGTGACCGAGTCATCGTCGAAGAAACCATGCACTTGTCGCTGAACAAAAACCGGCGAGAAAAACTGCAAAAGAAGCTTAGCAAGATTTTTTCAAAAAATCGACGGTAAATGCTTCAACGCCTGCATCGGCTATGTCCTCACGTTGCATTTGCAAGAGAACCGTTTTAGAATTTTTCCATGAGTGACGCCATCGCGTTCGACACCCACAAGTTTGTCAAACACCTGACAGAGAAAGGCTTTACCGAAGAGCAGGCCGAGGCCCTTGCCATTGAGCAGATCAATCTGCTCAACAGCAATCTGGCCACCAAAGCTGATATAGAAGCCCTGCGGCTAGCCACTAAAACCGATATAGAAACCCTGCAGCAAGTCACCAAAGCCGATATAGAAACCCTGCAGCAAGCCACCAAAGCCGATATAGAAGCCCTGCGGCTAGCCACCAAAGCCGATATAGAAGCCCTGCAGCAAGCCACCAAGACCGATATAGAAACCCTGCAGCAAGCCACCAAAGCCGATATAGAAACCCTGCGGCTAGACACCAAGGCCGATATAGAAACCCTGCGTCAAGAAACCAAGGCCGATATAGAAGCCCTGCGGCTAGACACCAGAGCCAATATGGAAGCCCTTAAGGTCGATCTGCTGAAATGGATGTTTACCGCTATGATAGCTCAAGGCGGACTGATTGTCGGATTGGTTGTCACTCTGGTGAAGCTGTTATAGAACGTGCCTTCCTCAGTCAATTTTTATAGGAAAATTTGTCGTCCGCATACATGGAATTGTCAGATGGTTATCTTAATTGATGCGCCTGTTTTTTCTGTTACATCAACACTTGCTGTGGGTTTGCCTTCGACAGCCCACTCCTCTGTGTTCTTGTTGTATTTGCAAATAACCAGATGCGGCTCATCTAATGCTGCAGATACCACACACAATCTGTAATTATCTTTTTCCAGAGCCTTATCATATTCATTCGGAGTCAGTTCAACAGACAACGGGTTCCCATTTCCAGACAAACCTTTCACTTCCAGCAATAGTGGTTCCTCTCCTTTTTGTAGTTCCTTTCCTTCTTTTGTTGCTTGGAGGTCCCATCCGTAATTGTATTGTGCTACATCATCGACTTCGTAATCCTTGCTTTTAAAATACTTGGTTGTCTCCTCAATGGCGGCTTTCTCTACTTCTGCTTTTTTTTGAGGATCAGTGCTATATGGCTGGTTCCTGTTTACGGTGACAACCTCTTCCTTTTTTGCGCGACGCGACTCGGTCGGCTGGTCGGTGACGTTCTTCTTCTGCATGATCACTTGCTTGTAACCTCGGACTGGGCGGTCATCCTTAACGACAAACCCCATCGATTTCATCACGTCCGTCAAGATCTTGCAGGCTTCGTCAAGCGTTTAAAACCGCGTTCCCTTAAGTTTCGAGAGTGCGTGGCGTTCGTCCATAGTCATGAGTTTTGGGACGTATGCTCTGCCCTTCTGACTACGATACGTTGATACGATTTCACTCACACAATATCGCCCGTCGGCGTAACTTTTGTCCATTTCTCGGACCCTCGCGAAGGTGCAAGGCTCTCCACCGTTGGTCACCTTCAGCCAAAACCGAATCTTCCCCTTACACCGAATCTCCCCTTGACGGATTCCCTTTCTCGTTTTCATTTTGTTCCTCCGTTCTGTTGGGAATGATCCAGAATCGTTGATCGTCTCCCTTTATTGTAACGGCGGGATCTTATCCCACCATCTCCTGGCCGCATGAGATGCGGCCCTCCACCTCAAACAAAGGCCCCCGGACCGCATAGGCGTTCGCGGGGGCCTTGCTCGCTATACGGAATCGAGGATGGGGGCTATTCTTCGCCGCCTTCGGGGAGGGCCGCGACGGTGTCGGCTTCTTCTCGTAGAAATTCTTCGGCGTCTTCAGCCGGCATGAAGTGTTGTACGCGCATATTGCCGCTGTCGACCACGAAGACGTGCCCTCTATGATCGACCGCAAGCCCATAGGGAAAGTTGAATTGCCCCTCGGCGTTGCCGAATCCACCCCATTGGGTGATGAAGTTCCCGTCTCGATCGAATTTTTGGACCCGCTGGTTCCCCGTATCGGAAACGTAGACGTCGCCCGCCCCGTCTACCGTGATCCCCCAGGGTGAGCGGAATTGGCCGGGCTCCTGGGCCTGTGCGCTACTCGCGTGACCAGGACCGATCCCGCCGCCCCATTTGGCCACGAGTTGCGGGAGGACGTTCGTGCTGGTGTCAAACTTCTGGATGCGGTGATTCCCCATGTCCACGACGTAGACCATCCCGTCATTCTGATCCACGGCAACCCCACGGGCAAAATAGAACTGCCCGTCATTATTCCCGAAACTGCCCCACTGCATCACGAACTCACCGTCTTCATCGAATTTCTGGACGCGGAAATTGGCACTGTCCACGACGTACAGATACCCGCGAATCCGGTCGACCGCCACGTCCCAGGGGGCATTGAACTGTCCTTCTCCGTTCCCACGACCGCCGATTTTCAGCAGGTATTGGCCCAGTTTTCCATCGAACTTCTGCACGCGATGGTTGTTGGTATCGCACACGTACACGTCACCTTTTCCATCGCACGCAATTCCCGTGGGGTTATTGAAATTTCCATTGGCCGTCCCAAAGTTCCCCCACAGCAGGATGAAGTTGCCATTACGGTCGAATTTCTGCACACGTGTGTTGCCGCTATCGATCACGAACAAGGATCCCTGTTGATCGATAGCCAGCCCATAGAGCGGCGCCATGAATTCCCCGCCGTGCAGCAACGAGGCACCGCGACCGGGTTTCCCCCATTTCGCCGTGCACACGTACCCGGAGGTATTCAGCAAAATATTCGCACTGGCCGGCACCGAGATGTTGTTGCCGGCATCTTTAAACCAAGCGTAGACGGTTTTAGGCCCATCACCCGGAGATAACGTCAGGGGAATCGTCGCCCCGAAACGATGTTCCGGCTCAACTTCGATCCATCCGGGCAAAGTCGCACCCGGAGTCATGGGATTTTCAGAGATGAAGTATCCCGCCACACCGGTGTCAACGTCCCTGGCTGAAATGGTGGCCACCACGTCCAACGAATTCGTCATGTACGCCCCGTGATTCAGAACGATATCCGGGTTCTGTGGAGCGGCCACGTCGATCAACACGGGCATGACTTCCTGTTCTTCCGACAGGGAGCTCTCGACGTCATTCTCGTCAACGCTCGCGAGCGCATAGTAATAGGCCGCGTTGTTTGTCAATCCGGTATGGGTATAGGGGCTCATCACTCCTTCAATTCGAGTCGCCGTCTCTTTGGCCACACCAGGATCAGTGCTGAAATAGAGGTTGTAGGACACCGCTCCGGGCACCTCCATCCAACTGAGCATCGCTTCCGTGTCTCCGGGTTTCCCCACTAATTGCACGACAAGCGGAGCGCCTTCCCTCTCCGCGGCCTTGTCGGCTTTTTCCCGGCCCCTGGCCAGTTCTTCTTCCGTGGGCGCAAATTTCAAGATCCGATAATTTCCACTATCCACCACGTAGACGTACCCTTCTTTATCCACCGCGATCCCGGAAGGAAAATTCACCTGGGCTTCCGTTAACCCACGGTTGCCCCAGGAACACAGGTAGGTCCCGTTCGAATCAAACTTTTGAATCCGGTGATTCCCACTATCCACGACGTACACGTTGCCCAATGCATCGCACGCTACCCCCCAGGGAGATTTAAACTGTCCGAACCCGTTCCCTTCTCTTCCCCACTTCGCCAGAAAATTGCCGCGGGAATCGAATTTTTGAATCCGATGATTGCCTTCATCGGCTACGTAAATATGCCCGGCAAAATCGATCGTCAGGCCTCGCGGATAGAAGAAGGCGCCGTCGAAGCTCCCCTCTTTTCCCCATTTGATCAAGGGCGTACCGTCAGACTGGAATTTTTGGATGCGCGCGTTACTCGTGTCCGACACGTAAAGATTCCCTTGCTGGTCCGTGGCCACACCCCAGGGCACATCGAACTTTCCGGCCTCGGCGCCTCGCCAGGCAAAGCCGAACTTGCCCCACGCATGCAAGAAATTCCCGTCGGGATCAAACTTCTGGACGCGGTTGTTTCCGCTGTCCGCCACGTACAAGTGTCCTTCGGGAGCGGTGGCCAATCCTCGTGGATAATAAAACGTGCCTTCTTCAGAATCGGCTTCCCCTCCCCAGCGAGCCCCAAAGTTCCCGTCCTTATCAAATTTTTGAATGGCGTGATTGTCGGTATCCGCCACGTAGATGTTGCCTTCGCTATCAAGAGCAATACCGGTCGGCGAACGAAACTCTCCGTCATCGACGCCTTCCTGCCCGAACTGCATCACAGGCAAGTACGGCGATGGGATCGTCATGACTTCTTCCGATTCACGACTTTCTCCATCGGCGGTCACGACGGTCACGACATAGTGGTAACACAACCCATTGGCGAGGTCATTGTGCGTATACGGAGAGGAAGGGCCTTCGATACAATTCCCTTTTTCCTTGGTAACACCGATGACAGGATTAAAATCCTCCTGACTTGCAATCGGACGAGTCAGTTCGTTCGGTTTGATGCTGACCCCTTGAGAGGTTTGATAGTAGACGTTGTAATACATCGCATCCGGCACGGCATCCCAATTCAGGGTAATAAACCCATTGCCTGCGACGGCCTTGACACCAGTGGGTGGATCGGGAAGCTTTTCCTGCTCGGCCTCTTCACCTGCGCCCCAGTCTTCTTCAAAACCTTCGACCCTTAAAACTCCCCACTGCGAAATCAGATCACGATCCAACTCGAAAAAATCCTTCATGACGCCCTCACAATATTAAAGCTTTGCTGAAATTTTTATTCACAATAAATTGAATTTACTTATCTATTTTCATAAATATATTTTCTCTTTCAAAGAGAAAAGACAAAGAAGGAAAAAATTCTAGCAAGCGCTCATTTCCGAAGTCAAGGCATTGTATAAGTTCAGAAACCTTTGGCATTCCTCGAAGCTGGAGGAGGGCCGCCAGAGGTCGGGGTCGCCGCACCGGCGTCCCGTGACGCCCCAGCCTGTTGTCGGATGACGCTCCGCTAAGCCGCCCTGCAATTTTCTGCGGTCCTCCCCGACATGTGTCATCGGGGATCCAGGGTCGGCCGCTCCGCATGTGTCGCTGCCGCATCTTATGCGGCTCTTGGAGGGGCCGTTGTCTAAGAAGCGCCATGAGATGGCGCCGCGACAAAAGAGGGGGGGGCTGGGCCGCCACTTTCCGGTACAATTCCTCCTTCACCATCAACCCGAGTGCCAAAGGTGGTGGACCTATACATATGATTGGCTGCCAACTTACTATTTATGTATATTGTGCCTACCCTCTATTATCCCGTTTGCAGAAATTTCGCCATGAATCCGGAACACAGCCCTTTCACACCAAACCAGCCCGTCAATGCGGATTTCTTTACGGGCAGGAAACCCCAAATTGAGAATCTTCTCTCAACCGTTCGCAAAGCAGCGCAAGGCACGATGCAGATCGGTTGGATTTCAGGAGAGCGGGGCATAGGCAAAAGTTCCCTTGCTTCATTTGTCGGCTTTTTGGCAGAGCGCGACGAAAAAGCCCCCTACGCACATGTTCATCTTGGCGGCGTTAACAAATTGGAGGACATGGTTAGAGAAACCCATTTGAGCCTGTTAAAAGATAATCAAAGCAAGTCATGGGGGAAAAACCTCCTGCGCCTGTTTGGGGACAAAGTCAGACAAATCGGGTTGTTCGGAGTCGAGATACAACTGGAGATATCCAACAAGGAGTTGGTTGCCACAACAAACAATTTCGCTGAATCACTCAACCAAATCATCAAAGAAGCCGGCGAGGACAGAAAGGTTCTCTTCCTGATCCTTGATGATATAAACAGATTGGCAGGAAATTCTCGTTTTGCCCATTGGCTGAAAAGCATGATGGACAGCGTCGCAACAAGCAGAATGGAAGTTCCCGTGTGTCTTATTTTTGTTGGTCTGGAAGAACGTCTGGACACGATGATGGAGAGCAATCCGTCAGTTGGAAGAATTTTCAGACCCATGATACAAATCGAACCACGGGAGAAAGCAGACAGTCAGAATTTTTTTGTCAACGCTTTTCGCAAGCGCAACGTCAGAATAGAAAGAGACACCGGAAAATTGCTTGCCGAATATTGCGGTGGTCTTCCGACGCTCGCCCATGAAATAGGCGATTCCGTCTGGCGAAATGCAGAAAACAACGCCATAGATCATCATGATCTGTTTGAAGGGGTTATTGATGCCGCGTATTCCGTTGGGACACGTTTCATACAAAAAGAAGTGATTCGGGCACTACGAAGCAACCGGTATCATTCGATTCTGAGAAAAATAGCCAAAGATGACAATACTATTGGTATCAAGTTTCCCAGAAAAAAATTGCTGTCTTTGGAAACGTTAACGGCAACAGAAAGAACGGTGCTGGATCATTTTCTGAAACGAATGAAGACCCTTGGGGGAATTGTACCCGTCCAGGACGGAGAACGTGGGGTGTATCGCTTTCCCACACACATGCACAGAATTTATTTCCTTCTAGAGGCCAACGCCTTGGCTCAAAAAGGCAAAACCCTGAATTAAAGAAGCCGCGCTGTACGCAAGTGGCCCCCTTTTTGGTCTGTACCCCCACGCTTTGAAAACTCCTCGCAGGCGATGGCGCATTAAACCACACTGATGCCGCGTTATGACCCTCCGAGCATACCGGGCAATGCCCCGAGATCTGCAATGCAGGGCGTTAGACCATCTGCCATTGTCCCGTCCCGGTCGAGGAGGACTCCCGACAAGCCGGCTTGGGTGGCCCCCTCAAAGTCTTCCCTGGGATCATCCCCCACGTGCATGGCCTCTTCCGGCTCGACCACGTGTTGGGCCAAGGCATGTTGAAAAATCTTCCGGGCAGGTTTGGCTGACCCGGCGAGGCTGGAAATCGTGATGGAATCGAAAAAGGGCTCCAATCTCAACGCTCGGAAAATTTCAAAAAACCGCGTGTCGAAGTTGGAGATAACCCCAAGCTCATAGCCTTGCGCGCGCAAGTGCCGAAGGACCTCCGGTACTTCAGAATAGATTTCCCACGCCTCTGCCCTGCTGAAGGCCTCATAGACTTCATCGAAGTAGTCGTCAAACCCGTCAAACATTCCAACGCGGTAGAACACCGCGTGTACGATGTCAAACCACCAGAGTCTTTCGCATTGCTTTAACTTCTCCGGTTGCTCCACGGCAAAGATCGGTGGCGGGGCCTGGCGAAAGGCGTCCTTGAACGCCTGGTTGACCTTGGTCACCATATCCACCGAACGCGGCACGCCATACTTTTCAGCATACTGAAGATAGACTTCCCCCACGGACCGCTTCACGTGAAACAGGGTTCCCACGGCATCGAAAAACACAACCTTTACGCGCGATACCGGCATGTCGAAAGGATTGGTCAATAAAGAAAGGGCAGGCACGTCCCTGCCCCGATGAGGGAAGGCCACGGCAAAAGATAGAAACGTGGGGGTTTATTTTTTGGAGCCGGCTTTGCGCTGTGCTTGTTCGAGAGCCTTCATGCGTCGTTGATTTTTTCGGTGTTTGCGACGAAGCTCTCGATCCTTTTCTCGTCCTCTGGGCATCAGAATGTCCCCCTACCTGCGTAGCCGTGGCTATCAAGTATTCAGTAGAATCACCAAGCAAATCGTGGGGGAGTTCTATCATATTCGTTCTCGTGAACACAAGCCGGCCTTTGCTGTATAAGTTCAGAAACCTTTGGCACTCCTCGACACAGGAGGAGAGGCCATGCAAATCCACCATGTCGGCTATCGCATCAGGGGGTTTTATCGACTAACGCAATTCGGGCATCGTTGGGACATGATACCCCACGAAGCCCATCACCGACTCAAGATTCTGCACTTTTGCGCCCGGCATGGCCTAGCCGCGACGGGGGAGGCCTTTGGCGTCAGCCGCCGGACGCTTTATCGCTGGCAGCGGGCGCTCACTCAGGCTGGCGGGGACCCGCAGGCGTTGGCCGTCCGCTCTAGGGCCCCCCACCGGCGGCGGCAGGCCACGTGGCCACCCGCCCTGAGCCAAGCGATCCGGCGGCTACGCACCACGTATCCCAACCGTGGGAAGGCCAAGCTGCACGTCCTACTGCGGCCGTGGTGTGCGCAGCACGGGCTAGCCCTCCCCAGGGTCTCCACCATCGGGCGCCTGATCGCCCGCGCCCCGGACCGGATGCGGCACACGCCGAGCCGCCTGGATGCCCGGGGCCGGCCCAAACCCCGGACACGGCGCCGGAAATCCCGCCCGCCCCGGCCCCGCCCAGCCCCTGGCGGTCTTGGCCGGCGATCCCGTTGTGCGGCTCCACGCCGGACTCCGCCGCTACCTATTCACCTTCATCGATCCCTGCAGTCGCTTCGCCTTCGCTGTGGCCACCGCCACCGCCTCCAGCCGCCATGCCACCCACGCCCTCGATGCACTCTGTGCGTTGCTCCCGGCCCCACCCCGGGTCCTCCTCTCCGATAACGGCCCGGAGTTCCAGGGGCATTTCCAGCACCGGCTCGATGAACGCGGCATCACCCACTGGTGGACGTATCCCCGATCCCCGAAAATGAACGCTCATGCGGAACGGTTCAATCGCACCCTGCAAGAGACCTTCGTGGACTACCACGAGGATCTGCTGTTCGACGATTTGGCGGCCTTTAACCGCAAACTGGCCGATTGGTTGCTGGCCTACAATACCGTGTTGCCCCACCATAGCCTTGGGCGGCAATCTCCGGTACAATCCCTGATTCACCACCAACCCGAGTGCCAAATGTGGTGGCCCCATACATTTGCTTGCGAGGGGCTATCCCCCATGCTAAGATTTTTCGCTTTATCAGCACGAGTGTCATCCGTATGGCGTCCCTGCAACTCAATAAAACCTATGAACCTCAAACCGTTGAGGCCCGGTGGAGCCAGTATTGGATCGACCGGGGATACTTCGACGCCACGGCCGACTCGACGGGGCAACCGTATACGATTGTCATTCCACCTCCCAACGTCACAGGCTCCCTGCACATCGGCCACGCGTTAAACAACACGCTGCAAGACATTCTGATTCGCTGGCGTCGCATGCAAGGCCGGAATACCCTCTGGCTTCCGGGAACCGACCACGCCGGCATCGCCACGCAAAACGTCGTGGAACGTCAGCTTTTGGGGGAAGGCTCCAAGCGAGAGGAACTCGGCCGCGACGCATTCATTGAACGGGTCTGGTCATGGAACCATCAATCCGGCCATACGATCCTCGATCAACTGAAACGGCTCGGAGCTTCCTGCGATTGGTCTCGCCTGCGTTTTACCATGGATAACGGGTTGTCCGAAGCCGTCAGGGAAGTCTTCATTCGCCTGCATCGGGAAGGCCTCATTTATCGCGGACAACGGTTGATCAATTGGTGCCCACGCTGTCTCACGGCTCTTTCCGACGTTGAGGTCGAGCACGAGCCTATCCACGGCACCATGTACCACGTTGCGTATCCGCTGGCCGATGACGACAACGCATCCCTCGTCATCGCCACCACGAGACCGGAGACGTTGCTCGGCGATACCGCGGTAGCCGTGCATCCCGAGGACCCCCGATACAACCGGCACATAGGAAAATTTATCAAGCTGCCGCTCACCAACCGGGCCGTTCCGATTGTGGGCGATCCGATCCTGGTCGATCGAGAGTTCGGAAGCGGCGCGGTCAAAATCACCCCTGCCCATGACTTCAATGATTTTGAGGCGGGTGAACGGCACCAACTTCCCCGCATTGCGCTGCTGACCCATCAGGGCCTCTTGAATCCCGGTGCGCTCAGGGAGGCAGGCGTCGAGCCGGATCTCCTGGACATCATTGCCAACCTTTCGGCAACCAAGGCCCGTCCCATTGTCGTTGATGCGCTGAAGCACCGGGAACTCCTGATCAGGATCGAAGAGCACCAAATGGCTCTAGGCAAGTGCTATCGCTGCAAAACCGTTGTGGAGCCATTCCTCTCACCTCAATGGTTCGTCAAAATTCAACCGCTGGCCGACCCGGCGATAGCGGCGGTGGAACAGGGGCACATCCGCATTATTCCGGAAGAATGGTCGAACAATTATTTGGGTTGGATGCGGGAAATCAAAGACTGGTGCATTTCCCGGCAAATCTGGTGGGGGCACCGCATCCCGGCGTGGTATTGTACCACGTGCTGTCCCGAAGCCCGCAGGATTCTCGAAAACGGAGGCAGCCACCTGGTACCCTCACACGCCACCCCCATAGTCTCCGAGATTGCGCCGGACACCTGCGCCATCTGTCAGCAGGGTCAGTTCATACAGGACCCCGATGTGCTCGACACGTGGTTTTCATCGGCCCTCTGGCCCTTTTCCACCTTGGGGTGGCCTGCGAAGACCAAGGATCTCGAAACCTATTACCCGACGTCCACGTTGGTCACGGGATTAGACATCCTGTTCTTCTGGGTGGCACGCATGATCATGATGGGCCTCAAGTTTACAGGCAAACCGCCGTTCCGTGACGTCTACATTCACGCCCTGGTGCGAGACGCCGAAGGCGAAAAAATGAGCAAGTCCAAGGGGAACGTCATCGATCCCCTGATTAAGATGTCGCAATACGGGACCGACGCCCTGCGCTTTACCCTGGCCTCAATGGCTTCGCCTGGTCGTGACATCAAACTGTCTGAAAACCGGATCGAAGGCTATCGCAACTTTGCCAACAAGATCTGGAACGCCGCCCGTTTCATCCTGATGCACGCGGACGGCCCGGCTGAATCGCGGCCTTGTGCCGACAGGCCATTCGTGGATCAATGGATCTTGAGCCGTCTCAACCACGTCACCAGTACCGTGACGACCCGGCTCGAAGAATACCGGTTTGATCAGGCTGCGGGGCAACTCTACCAGCATATCTGGCACGAATACTGCGATTGGTATCTGGAACTCATCAAGCCGGCGCTGCAAAACGGGGATTCGCCCGCCGCCCGGTCAACGCGAGCCACGCTCTTGCAAACGTTCGAACACCTCCAACGCCTGCTCCATCCCTTTATGCCGTTTTTAACCGAAGAAATCTGGCAAACGATGCCACACCAGGGCGACAGCCTTGTATGCCAAGCCTTTCCGGTTGCGACCAATGAATGGGAGAACCCCGAAGCGGAGCAGACCTTCGCTATCATCGAGCAGATCGTCACTACGGTCCGAACCGGGCGTGCCCTCATGGATTACGGACCATCCCAAGCCCTGACGGTCCTGGTCACGGCAAAAAATCCGGAAGCGGTCGCAAGTTTGAACAAAGCCCAACATCATATCGCGCACCTCTGTCGCGGAACAGTCTCCATTGCCGGTCAGGACACGTGGCCGGCCGGTCGCCTCCTGCATCTCGCGGTGGGAAGTTTCACGGTCGGCCTCACGATTGAGGGCGAGGTGGACCTCAACAAAGCCTTGGGACGCATCAACAAACAATCAGCAACCAAACAGAAAGAAGCCGCGCGCCTCCACGGACGCCTGGCGTCCACGGACTTTGCGGCCAAGGCTTCGCCCGAGGTGGTTCAAGAGTCAAAAGATCGTCTGGCCCTGCTGACCGCGGAACTCTCGCTTTTGGCCAGCAGCGAACAGCAACTCCGAAAAATGGTGTCGTGAAGTCCCATGTCACCCACTCCCCTGCCTCCGTTTGAACTCGAATCGCTGATCAAGGCGGCCTTGAAAGAAGACGCGCCACACGGCGACATCACCACGCGCGCGCTCCTGGATCCGGCCCTCCATGCGCAAGCCAACGTGGTGGCCAAGCAGAACCTGACCCTTGCCGGTGTCACGGTTCTCCACGCCGTGTACCGGGCCCTGGCCCCTGCTGTCGTGGTGCGTACAACATTCGAGGACGGAACAGATCTTGCGGCCGGGCAGACGTTCGCCACCCTTCAAGGACCGGCCATTGCCCTTTTGGAAGGAGAACGAGTGGCGCTGAACTTCCTGCAACACCTTTCCGGCATTGCCACCCTGACCTCCCGATTCCGCGCCGAGATCCGGCACTATCCCACTGTTCTCCTCGATACCCGAAAAACCATTCCCGGCCTTCGACGGCTTGAAAAATGGGCAGTCACCCTCGGCGGCGGGACCAACCATCGCATGTCGCTGAGCGACGGGGTCCTCATCAAAGACAATCACCTGGTGCTGCTGAAAGCCCAAGGCACAACGATCCGGGCAGCTTGCCGGAAAGCCAAGGAACGGCTCTCCCGTCATTTCCGGGTTTGCGTAGAAGTCGAGACCCTTGAGCACGTGACGCAGGCCTTGGACGGCGGAGCCGACGTGCTGCTCCTGGACAACATGCCCCCATCTCTCGTCAAGGAAGCGGTGGATCTCATCAAAGGACGAGCGCACACCGAGGTCTCGGGCGGCATCACGCTTGAAAACGTCCGCGAATATGCCGCCACGGGCGTCGATTCCATTTCAATCGGAGCCCTCACCCATTCCGCACCGGCGGTCGATATCAGTCTGGACGTGCTTCCTGTGTCCCCTCAATAGCCTGATTGAGCATGGCGAATCCCATGCAGTCGACACGGCTCAAGACTGAAACCATTCTCCAACGGTTGACCACGCGCAGTCTGGGCCGTTCTCTTCACCTGTATGAGAAACTCGCTTCGACCAATGCCACGGCTTTTACCCTGGCCGGTTCAGGAGCCGTTCATGGAACCGCCGTTCTCGCCGAGACTCAAACGGCCGGGAAGGGGCGACTGGGACGGCATTGGGTCTCACCCCCGCGTCGTAATATCGCTTGCTCCGTGATTCTCAAAAATCCGAACGTGTCGCGTCACGTCTCCTGGATCCCGCTGGTCACGGGGCTCGCCCTTGCTGAAGCCATCCTACGTTCCTGCGGAATCGAAATCTCGCTGAAATGGCCCAATGATCTGTTGTACCTCGAAAAAAAAATCGGCGGCATCTTATGTGAAAGCTCAAGCCAGGGGTCGCAAGTCTCGACGTGCATCGTGGGATTCGGGGTAAACGTCAATTGCCGGGAAACCGATTTCCCCGACGAGCTTCGCTCTCTCGCCACCTCGTTTCACCAGGTAACCGGGCAATGCCATGATCGAAACAGCCTGATCGCCGATATATTCAACCGGTTGGAAAGTTGGTATGATTGTGTGGAATCGGAACGATTCGAACATGCGCGACAATCGTATGCGACAGCCTGTTCGACCCTCGGACGGGAAGTACGGCTTTCCCGTGTGGCAGGAGAGACCATTCACGGAACGGCCATCGACATTGGGAAAGATGGGGCCTTACTGATATCCACCGTGCAAGCAGGCAAGCCCCTCACCCTGGACATTCGAGCGGGAGAGGTTTTCCATCTTCGGTAATCCATGCTTCTGACAATCGACATCGGAAACACCCAAATCGTCGGCGGCGTGTTCGACCGGCACACCCTGCGAAGTTCCTGGCGCCTGGCCACGGACCATACGAAAACCGCCGACGAATACGGCATCGTGTTCGCGTCGCTCCTGCGGGAAGCCGGGATTCCGGTCAGAGATATCCCGGGCACCATTATTTCCAGCGTGGTCCCTCCCCTGACCCCGACGATTGAATCCATGGTCGAAACCTTTTTTCAACATACCCCACTCATCGTCTCCTCCGATTTTCCCTTCGGGTTGACTCTCGACTATCCTAATGCCCGGGAAATCGGGACCGACCGCCTGGTCAACGCGGCGGCGGCGTTCATGCACTACCGGACGGATCTCATCATTGTGGATTTTGGAACCGCCACGACGTTGTGTACGGTCACCAAAGACGGAAGATATTTAGGAGGAGCCATCGCCCCGGGAATCAAAAGCGCAGCCGACGCGCTTCATAGCCAGACCGCCACACTACCCAACGTCGAATTGACCCTTCCGAAAAGCGTCATCGGAACCGATACAACCGGCAGCATCCAATCCGGATTGATCTTCGGATATGCGGGTCTGGTTGATGCACTGGTCGCCCGGATCGAACAGGAAATTAGCCGCTCGTCCAAGGTCATCGCCACCGGCGGCCTTGCCCCGATTCTTGCGCCGGTTTCCCGGACTATTCAGGAAATTCGGCCGTCGCTGACCCTGGAGGGCCTGGAATTACTCTATCGTCGTAAAACCGGCCAGGAAATCCCACCCCAATAAGGACTCCCTCGTTAAGCAGAGCCCTGATTTTTTTTGAGTTTTTCCTCTGTTTTTTCTCTTTTTCGGATTGACTTAGCATGTTTCGATGACTATCTAGCAAAGATTTGGGACGCACCATGAAAGAAAATCCTCCACTTCCGGACGATGCACAAGCCAACGACGCAGTGACTGCACCACCTGCAGAACAACCGGAAACCGTTTCCACCGACCAGCAAGCAGAAGCCTCTCTGAAAAATATTGAACAAAATGAAGAGGTTACAGAACTGAACCACCAACTCCTCGAAAAAAACGAGGAACTGCACGCGCTCAATGACAAATATTTGCGCTTGGCGGCGGAATTCGATAACTACAAGCGGCGCGTTCAACGCGATCAGCGTGACACGATCAGGTTTGCGAACGAAAAGTTGTTTAAGGATTTACTGCCTACGTTGGATAACCTGGAACGGGCCCTGCAAGCCGGGCGCGAACAAGCCCGGATTGAGGGGCTGCTGGAAGGGGTAGATCTCACGCACAGACATTTTCTCGATACCCTTCACAAGATGGGCATCGAACAAGTCACAAGCGTGGGCGAAATCTTTGACCCGGCCAAACACCAAGCTGTGGGCCAGGTCGAATCGACGGCGGTGCCCGACAACATCGTGGTCGATGAATATCAGAAAGGGTACTTTCTCCACGATCGAATATTGCGTCCGGCCATGGTCACTGTTGCCAAGGCCAAAACGGACCCGGGCAATGGAGAGGCACAGCAATCGAAGGAAGGAGCCGAAGCATGAGTAAGATTATCGGAATTGACCTTGGAACGACGAACTCGTGTATCGCGATTATGAGCGGTGCCGACCCGGAAGTGATCGCCAACTCGGAGGGCGGACGAACCACGCCGTCGGTGGTCGCGGTGACGGATAAAGACGAGCGGTTGGTCGGGCAAATTGCCAAGCGTCAAGCCATTACAAACGCCGAAAACACCATTTTTTCCGTCAAACGGCTGATGGGAAGAAAGTTCAATTCCAGGGAAGTCAAAGCAGCGACAGAACGATTGCCCTATAAAATTCTTGCCGCCTCGAACGGGGACGCGCACGTAGAAATCCGTAGCAAACAATACAGCCCCCCTGAAGTGTCGGCGATGATTCTTCAAAAAATCAAACAGACGGCTGAAGACTATCTTGGGGGAAAAGTAACGGAGGCGGTGATTACCGTGCCCGCCTACTTTGACGACAGCCAGCGCCAAGCCACAAAAGATGCCGGCCAGATCGCGGGGCTCAACGTCCTTCGGATTATCAATGAACCCACCGCAGCCTCGTTGGCGTACGGCTTGGAAAAGAAGAAAGAGGAACGAATCGCCGTGTACGATCTTGGCGGCGGAACCTTTGACATTTCGATCCTCGAAATCGGGGATGGAGTGTTCGAAGTCAAATCCACCAACGGCGACACCTTCCTGGGTGGCGACGACTTCGACATCAGAATCATCGATTGGCTAGTAGACGAATTCAAAAAAAATCAGGGGATTGATCTAAAAAACGACCGCATGGCGCTTCAGCGCCTGAAAGAAGCAGCGGAACGGGCCAAGATCGAACTGTCGTCGGCCCAGGAGACGGAAATCAATCTTCCCTTTATCACCGCCGATGCCAACGGGCCCAAACATCTGGTGCTCAAACTCACGCGGTCCAAATTGGAACAACTCGTCGACGACTTGATCTCTCGCTCCATCGAACCCTGTAAAAAGGCCTTGGCTGACGCCGGCATTTCCGCTGGCGACATCAATGAAGTGGTGCTCGTCGGAGGAATGACGCGAATGCCGAAAGTCAGCGAACGGGTGAAAGCCTTCTTCGGTAAGGAACCGCATAAAGGCGTGAATCCCGACGAAGTCGTGGCGATCGGAGCCGCCATCCAGGGTGGCGTCCTCAAAGGGGACGTCAAGGACGTGCTGCTGCTGGACGTCACGCCGCTGTCCCTCGGAATTGAAACGCTGGGTGGCGTCTTCACACGATTGATCGACCGCAATACCACGATTCCGACCAAAAAAAGCCAGATTTTTTCCACCGCCTCCGACAATCAGACTGCCGTTACCATTCGGGTCTTTCAGGGCGAAAGGGAAATGGCCAATGACAACAAACCGCTCGGCCAGTTCGATCTGGTGGGCATTCCCCCGGCCCCGCGTGGCATGCCACAAATCGAGGTCACGTTCGACATCGACGCAAACGGGATCGTCCACGTTTCGGCCAAAGACATGGCCACACAGAAAGAACAATCCATCAAGATCACGGCCTCGAGCGGTCTGAGCAAGGAAGAAGTCGAGGAATTGGTGAAAGAGGCGGAAACTCATTCCGAAGAGGATAAAAAGCGTCGCGAAACCGTAGAAGTCCGGAATCAGGCCGATTCGTTGATCTATGGAACGGAAAAAAACCTCCAGGAGCATGGAGGAAAAATTCCCGAGGAAGAGAAAACCAAAATTCAAGAAGCGATTGACGGCATGAAAAAGGCCATGGAGGGCGATGACGTGGAAACCATGAAAGCGGCCATGCAGACCCTCACGACCGCTTCGCACAAACTCGCGGAAGAAATGTACAAAAAGACGTCGGCTGAAGACGGCAACTCCGGAGACGGCTCAGGTTCCAACGGTGGAACGGGTGACACCAAAGAAGAAGACGAAAAAGTCGTCGACGCCGAATTTGAAGAGGTCAAGGGGGAAAAATAACTTAAGGAAATTCTCTCCTACACCATAGGACCACAACGGGGCACAAAGCGGCTTGCTTTCCAACTTGGTGATTCTCATGAAGGGATGAGCACAACGAGAAAGATTTGGGATCCCCGATTCACAACGTCGGGAATGACAGATGTGGAGCATTGCTGGTCATTCTCATATCCATAACAAGCCTAGAACAGAAAAGATGGCTACAGTGACCAAACGGGATTATTATGAAGTGCTCGGCGTAGATCGGGCCGCCTCTGACGACCAGATTAAGAAGGCCTTTCGGCGGCTTGCTCGTCAACACCATCCCGACCTGCAAAGCGACCCGCAACTCAAGAAAAAAGCCGAAGAAAAATTCAAAGAAGCCAATGAAGCGTACGAAGTCCTGAGCAACCCGGAATCACGGCAGCGGTACGATATGTTCGGTCATTCCGCGGGCCCGCAAGGATTCGGCGGAGCCGAAGGGTCTGATTTCGGTCGAGGATTCGGCGACGTTTTTGGGGATATTTTTGAAGATTTCTTTGGAGGAGGAAGAGGGGGCCGAAGCCGCCCGGAGCAAGGCAACGACCTGCAATATAATCTGGAACTGTCCTTTGAAGAAGCGATTGAAGGAAAAGACGTCAAACTCAAAATCCCGAGATGGGAGGGCTGCGATTCCTGCAAGGGCACAGGCGCCAAATCGGCCGAAGCCATGCAACAATGTCGCGGGTGCCAGGGCACAGGACACATTCGACTCCAGCAAGGCTTCTTTACGATCAACCGGGCCTGCGGACAATGTCAGGGCAGCGGGCAGATCATTACGGACCCCTGTCCCACCTGCCGCGGTCAAAAACGGGTGTACCGGGAACGAACCTTATCGGTGACCATCCCCGCCGGCATCGAAACCGGCATGCGCTTCCGCCTGGCCCGGGAAGGCGAACGCGGCGTGAACGGCGGACCGCCCGGCGATCTCTACGTTGCGGTCGGCGTCAAAACCCATCCGTTCTTTACCCGAAAAGGCAATGACATTATCGTTGATTTATCTCTCGACATGGTCACCGCAGCCCTGGGCGGCAAGGTCGATGTGCCGACCCTCAAAGGAAAAACCAGCGTCAAAATTCCCGAAGGCACCCAACACGATCAGGTTCTTCGAATCAAGGGACTGGGAGCGCCTGCCCTGAAAGGCCGGACCACCGGCGATCAACTCGTTCGGATCAATATCACCATTCCCACCAAGCTGTCGGCAAAGCAACGAGAGTTGCTGGCCGCCTTTGCCGAAGAAAGTGGAACCTCATCAAAAGGCCACGGGGATGGACTGTTTGACAAGGTCAAGAACATGTTCGAGTAACCAACCGTCTTTTGCCTTCCCAGCCTTCTTCACGTCTTCAAGCACATGCCGGTCTTTTTCATTCAGTCAAACCGGATTTCCAACAACACGATTACAATTGACGATCCACTCTTCTCCCACCTTGCCAAGAGTCTTCGCCTTCGCGAAGGCGAGAAAATCTGGGTCGGAGACGAGCACCGGGTGCGATACCACATTCGGGCCGACCATCTGGATTCGAACTCGCTTCAGGCCTCCATTCTGGAAACTGTGGCCGGCCCTCCGGCTTCTCTGACCCCGGTTGTCCTGGCCCAGGCCATTCTGAAAGGGGATCGCATGAACTGGGTGATCCAAAAAACCACGGAACTCGGGGTCACCACCATTATTCCGTTACTGACCGCAAGAATAATCTCCTGCCCACCGGCCTACCGGAGACAAACGACCCGGGAGCGGTGGCAACGGATCGCCGTTGACGCAGCCCAGCAGTCAGAGCAATGGGAGCCCCCCCAGGTCACCCAACCCATGACCATGCCCGAACTGTTCAGGCACGTTTCGGACGCGGCCCTCCGGTGCGCCTTGCTCGAACGAAAGGCCAGGCACAGCTTCGGGGCCCTTGCCCTTGATCATCTGTTCAGAGGCACCATTGTGCTGGCCGTGGGTCCGGAGGGGGGATGGACACCTGATGAAGTGCAGGAACTGCTCAAGCAACGATTTCTAACAATTTCATTAGGCAACAGCATATTTCGGAGCGAAACTGCCCCGTTGGTGGCACTAAGCATTCTCCAACATCAATTAGGAAATCTGGAATAGCCGGGGTTGGGGAACCTCTGATTTCGTGCACGATCTGGCCCTGGCTGCGTGGTGTCCTCGCTCAACCCTCACCTCTCTCTCTGAGAAGCTTCGGGTTTCGATCCGGGACGCCTGGCCCTGCATCCCGCGATCACACGAAATCAGAGGTTCCTTAGGGAAATCAGGACGAAGCAGGGGAAATCTTCAGGATAGCTCCACCCTCGCCCACGACCCAGCCAACGTTCGGGTCGGGAAAGGAGAGCCCGTAGAAGCTGAACGGTTCAGAGAGTTCCGGTTCGTCCCACGTGAAGCCGGCGTCCATGGTCCGGAGAAACGCGCCCCGTTCTCCGATAATCCAACCAGCCCGGAACCCTGTAAATTGGACTTTCAAAAAGTCCGGCGGTCTGATGCAGGGAGACCCGCACGGAAGCGTGCGGTCAACCCACTTTTGCCCACCTGTAATCGTTTGAAAAATCGCACCCTGGGATCCCACGACCCAACCGCCTTGAGGATCCGTAAAGTGCAGATCGAAGAACGTCGTGGCACTGCCGGTGGTCTGTTGAACCCAGGTTTGTCCTCCGTCCTGTGTGAACAGGATTGTGCCAATTGCACCGACAGCCCATCCGTTTTGCGCATCGACAAACTGCACCCCGAACAAATCCACCGCCGTCGAACTGCTTTGATCTTCCCAGGTAATGCCACCGTCCACGGTCCGCAGGATGGTTCCCCGGCCTCCGACGATCCACCCCTGTGAGGGATTCAGGAAATACACGTCATAGAGCGAGGTACCCACTCCGGCAACCTGCCGGCGCCACTGTTTCCCATGATCGTTCGTATGCAGAATGGTCCCGTTCTGCCCGACGATCCAGCCATGTTGCGAATCCGTAAAATAGACGCTTGTCAGCAAGGCCGCGGTGCGACGGGTCACCGCCTGCCACGTCTCCCCCGCGTCCTCCGTCTTCAAGACGGTGCCTCCGGCGCCCACGACCCATCCTGTTTGGACGCTCACGAAAAACGTCCCGAGGAGCGTAGACTTGGTTCCGCTGGTTTGAATGGCCGGGACGACGTGCTCTCTGGCTTCGACCTGACCGGCGAAGACCGGGAAACACAACACTCCCACGACCATCAAACGAAGGAAAACAGGCAAAGAGGAAAAAACAGCTTTCACGGTATCTGGTCCGTTCTCCAGTTCTCTTGCGTATAATCGTAGAAAAATTCTTTGTGCGGCAATCCCCGTGGGAGAATTTTGAATTCGCCAGCCACGGCACTCAGCCACTGCTTCTGGGAACAACACCGGCCGTTTTTAAGTAAATCCCAGGACCCGCGACGTACAACGATTTCCCCCTTGGTGGGATCCACGTAAAACCCTTCGGGATGCCCAAACCCAAACACGTGACGCCTGGGAACCTGAAACTTGATTTCCGTGTCCGTCCAGGAGACGACAACGGCTGCGACGCCATTGACCAGTATTTCCGTTCGTGAGACGTCGGGCCCCAATCGATAGTTCTTCCAATCATGGGCGTCGGTGTTGAGTTCCAAACGTGTCGCCTCCGCGATGTTCAGGAACTCCCCGAACCCTTCGCCTTTCACCGTCACGATTTCATCGATCCCCGCTTCCTTCGGAGAATAGGAGGTCACCTTCGGCGTCCTGACGGTAAACGAACCCATCTCGAAGGCCACCACATCCCGTTTGGCGCAACAGGCCCCATCGGATTTGGGAATCGTGGCTCCTCGTTTCACCACAACCGGACCGGACTTGGCGCTATAGGGCACCCACACGTTGATCTCGTCATCCTGCCACCGGTGAATGACAGCGGGCACACCGCCGATTTCCACCCGGTTCTGGCCAGGATCGAAATCAAACGCATAAGCCGTACTCCCTGCTTCGGAGAACACCCCGAAATTTTTCCCTTTAATGCGGACCAGAGTCCCGATGGGCCCATCGGGAGGAAACAACCGTTCGAATTGGGGTTCGAGCACCTCGAATTGTCCAAGATTTCTTGTACGACCATTTTGTTGGAACGTGACGGTTCCGCTGACCGCGTTGAGCGGCACATGAACCACGATGGTGCGTGGAGACCATTTCGAGATTGTTATCGGTTTGCCTCCAATGGAAATTGCATCATCCGGCCCTTTGGCATCCCCGAATTGTTGCCCGCTGAACACGATCTTGGTCCCAATGGGCCCCCTGTTCGGACCAAACGACACGCTGGGAATCAGGGAGATGGGCACGGGATTGCTCTCGGCATAGGTCACCGGCGCACAGCAGGACCCATCCGGCAACGGATCGGAGGAAGCCAGTTGCACCACCACGTCACCGGACTTTGCATTGGCTGGAATTTTGACCTCGATCCTGGAGGGCCGCCACTTCAGGATTTCCGCCAGGATGCCGTTGACCAATACTCGATTGACGCCAAACATGGTATTGGGGTCACGCGATCCTGCCGTGTTGCCGAAATGCTTCCCCTCAATCGTGAGCACCGATCCGGGTTCGGCCTCCGGCGGGACCAAATTGGCAATCTTCACTTGTTGCAGGGCAAACTGACCTGCCACCGCGGTTCCTTTCGGTCCCGAAACCGTGACGTCGCCGCTCTTGGCCCCCAGTGGTACCTTGACCATGACCAGATCCGGTTCCCAGAGTTGAATCAACGCAGGCACACCGTTAAAGTCCACTCGATTCTCCGCCGTCGACACAAACTCTCCGAACGCAGTCCCGCCGATCGTCACCGTGATTCCGGGAGGTCCCGAATCCGGAAACAATTCAGCATGAACAAACGAAACCATCGTGAAGGCAAACAGTAAAGCAAGAAACACGTGTCTCATACAGGAAAGCCCTTTCCAGTTCAAAACTGATGCTTCATGTTGAGGCTCACGCCCCAGAATTGAATATCATCCGTCATGACTTTGTGTTGAACTCTCGCACCACCGGGACTGCGTGCGGCATCAATGACGACGAAGCTGATCCCATTCTCTGGGATCACTCTCAAATTCACCGAAATCCGCCCGCCGGAACTTGAGCCCGATAGTGACCGGCTCACTGACCTGATAATCCACCCCGGCGACCGCCTGATATCCGAACAACGTATCTGAAAGTTTGGCCCTGCTGATGGTCGTCGTGCCGGCGAGCCGGCGATGCAGCGTGTTTTTCTGCTCATCAGTCGCCGTCGTATCGTCGAACGTTGAGATCTCTTCGGGATCATGATGCCGTGTCCATTTCTTGAAGTAAGAGTGACACATTTCTGCTCAGGGCCGGCCCCCTCCAAAAAGATTTCTCAAAAGAACTTCTCTCAACTCCCGGTTCGTGAAGCAGAAGCAAGCCTTCCCCACAGTCTATCCGGCCTGTTACAGAATTCGAATCATGTCTGCATGCGAGCCACGGAAATGAAATAACAACTCCACTTTACAACGGCCTCTTTCTCACCGTCAACCGACAACGAGGGGAATTATAGCGCATGGTTGACGCCCTCTCCTTCTTGGAACTGCGCCATCCCTCGATGACAGATGTCGAGAGCAGGCTTATGGCGCTTCTTTGAAAACGGCCTCTCCAAGCCGTATGGAATGCGGCTGTCATAAAGGCGGAGAGGCCGACCTTGGATTCCCGATGAAAACTGTCGGGAATGACGGAAGGAGAGCAAGAAAGTATCCGATGGCGAATGGTTACGGTGAGGGTCCGGTCAGGCGGGCAATCGTTGCAGAGGCTGCGTTTCTGACTTCGACTTCTTTCGCGTTTTTTTCGAGATTCCGCAACAGCGGAAGGGACTCCGTGACACCGAAATCGCCGAAGGCCTCTATACTGCGTGCCTTCACGTAGACGTCAGGATGATTCAACAGATCCGGTAAGAGTTTGACAATCCTGCGATCCTCCGCCTGCACGAACTCCCCGATCGTCCGTCTGGCGGCCACCGGTTCATAGAGGACGTGGGCTTGTTGCATGCTGTGTATTCCTTCCGGAAACCAGTCAGGGTTGTCGGAAACTCCCGGAGCGGCATCGCGCATCACTTTGGCGCGCAACTCGTTCAGGAAAACGCTACGGGCGTCCTGGCTTTGATGAATCTGTCCGTCTATGATTTCCGCGAGAAAATGATAGTAGGGATTGGTCAGAAAATTATGCAACGAATCCAGGTAAGGCAGGGTTCCCAACGGCGTGAGCGTGGCCCTTTCCTGAATCGTAATTTCAAACAACGGGCCTTTTTCGTGGTGTTCGATCCTGAACGTTCCCGTCAGCACCGTGCCGTATCGATTGATGCCAAACTGCCTGCCCCTGATTTCTTCATACGAACCGGTCAAGGTCAACGCATGCGGCTGATGCTTCTCCCTCACGATCTCGAAACCCACCGCAATCAATTTGGTCCGAATGTCCGCCGGGGCATCCCACAACAGCCTGCCACGCGTTTTCCAGGTCGAGACCTGCACGTCCACGTAAATCGTATTGGCCGTTTGGATCGGAAAGACATCCGGACCGGTCAGATACTGCACGTCAGCCAGGGCACGGTCAGACACGATCATGCAGACCATGCACGTCATGACAACCGCGAGCACCAATCGTGTTTGCATTTTCATCTTGATCCCGAGCACCGAAGCTCTCTGGCTACTAGAGAACCTCTGATGTCGTGCGCTATCGGGCGCATGGCTGCGTGGTGTCCTCGCGCACCCCTCACCTCTCTCTCTGATACGCTTCGGGTTTCGCTCCGGGACGCCTTGCCCTGCATCCCGCTATCACACGACATCAGAGTTTCCTTAGGGCAACAGTTGGACGGTCAATTCGAGCTCGACGGGAACCCCCATGGGCAATTCGGCCACTCCCACGGCCGCGCGGGCGTGCCGGCCGGCCTCACCGAAAATCTCCGCCAACAAATCAGACGCACCGTTCATCACGTAGGGTTGCTCTCTGAATCCTTCATGAGAGGCCACGTATCCCGTCATCTTGACGATCCGTTTTACCCGGTCGAGAGAGCCTGCGGCCTGACGGATATTGGCCAGGGCATTGAGCAACGACACCTTGGCCGCTTGATAGCCTTCTTCCTTGGAGAGATCGCGTCCGACCTTTCCCTGAAAGACGATCTGCCCGTCACGACTGGGCACCACGCCGCTGATGAAAAGCAGATCACCGACGCGAACGGAGGGCACGTACGTGGCCACCGGTTGGGGAGGGGCCGGCAAGACCAGACCCAGGGACGTCACGCGTTGTTCAAAGGACATGGTTCGGGAAGATTACGAAGAACGACGACGTTGGCGCAACTGATATTTCCGCACGGCCCGATTATGCTCGGCCAGCGTTGAGGAAAACTCATGACTCCCGTCGTTGCGGGACACGAAATACAGGTACTCGGTCGAATCGGGATAGAGGGCCGCGTGAATGGCAGCACTGCCCGGATTGGCAATCGGACCATGGGGTAACCCGAGGACCCGGTAGGTATTGTACGGACTGTCGAAAAACAAATCCCGTTTGCGGAGGTTGCCATCGAATTCATGCAAGGCGTAGATGACGGTCGGATCGCTTTGCAGCGGGATGTTCTTTCGGAGTCGATTATAAAACACTCCGGAAATTAGGGTGCGTTCATCGTCCCTGGCCGTTTCCTTTTCGATCACCGAGGCCAATGTGACCACTTGGTGCCAGGACAGACCCAATTCCGCGGCACGCCTCCGGTTGTCCTCCGTCATGGTTTCCTTGAACCGGGACACCATCGTCGCAATCAACTGCTCAGTCGCCACGTGACGGGCAAATTGATAGGTATCGGGAAAAAGATACCCTTCCAGATTTTCGACGGGGTCATCGACGGACAGCGACAGGGTCTGAATGAAGTCCTGATCCTTGGTGAATTGAAGAAACGCTTCCCCATTGACCAAGCGTTGCTCGTGCAACAGATCGGCAATCTGCCTCACCGAAAAACCCTCGGGGATCGTGACCGTATACTGAATCACGTCGCCCTTGACGATTTTCCCCAGAATGGTCAAGGAGTCCATGCCGCCATGCAATTCATATTCCCCGGGAATGATTTTCCGATCCAGGCCTGAGAGACGGCCCACCCAGACAAACACCCGCTCGCTCTTGATCAGCTTCTGCTGATGAAGTCGTTTCGCCACTTCGGATAACGAGACCCCTTCGGCAACATCCAAAACCGTCACATGGTCGGCATGGCCAACGGAGTCGAGCTGGTTCAGCACCACCAATCCGCAGCCGGCCCCGAGGAGGAGACAGCCCAAAATGATGACCGGAATTTTTTTGAGCATCAATGATTCACAACGTGACGACGGAAGCACCAACGATCGTTGGCACTGCCATGACATGAAACCGGGAAACAACGCGACGGACTTACGACTGTTCCGAAACCTGCGCTTCGACCAAGTGAAACACTTTTTCAAGAGCCTGACCCAATTTTTCAGGGTACTTCCCGCCGGCTTGAGCCATTTCGGGCCGCCCCCCGCCTGATCCACCAATTTCATGCGCCATGTTCTTGATCAATTTCCCGGCGTGCAACATGGGAGTCAGGTCGGGAGACACGATCACGAACAGCGAGACTTTCCCGTCCGCGGCCGAGCCTAATGCGATCACCCCTTTGGAAACCTTGTTCCGCACCTTATCGGAAAGCAGCCGGAGTTCCGGCATGGACAAACCCCGCGCCTCCTGAGCGTGTACGCGAATGCCTCGGATCTCCCGAACCCTGGCGTCACCGCCACCGGCGCTCTGGTCCATCAATTTCAATTTGAGTTGATCGAGTTCCCGCTCCTTTTCCTTCAACAGAGAAACAAGTTTCCGGGTTTTCGGCACGATTTCCGAGGGGCTGCTTTTCAGTAACTCCGCCAATTTCCTGACGTCGGATTCCAGCTTTTTCCCGTGCTCCAACGCCCCTGCCCCGGTTAGCGCTTCGATGCGCCGCACCCCGGATGCAATCCCGCTTTCGGAGAGAATACGGAACGAACCAATCTCTCCCGTCTGCCGGCAATGGGTGCCTCCACACAGTTCCTTGCTGAACTCCCCGATCGCCACGACCCTCACCCGTTCGCCATACTTGTCACCGAAAAACGCCAGGGCACCGGCGTGAATCGCTTCCTGAACCCCCATGACGTCGGTCCGGACGAACGTGTTGTCCAACACGTGAAAATTGACCATCGCCTCGATCTCTTCAAGATCCCGGGCGCGCAACGGTTTGAAGTATGAAAAATCGAAACGCAACCGGTTTGGGGCGACCAACGAGCCGTACTGTTTCACGTGAGGGCCCAACACTTCACGAAGCGCCGCGTGGAGGAGATGGGTGGCGGTATGATTCCGGGCTGCACCGTGCCGGGTCGTCGAGTCCACCGTGGCAGCCAACGGCTCACCCGTTCGAACGCGGCCGGCCACGACTGTTCCCTTATGCAGCAGAAGCTTGCCGCCGATTTTGGCGGTTTCCCTGACCTGAATCCGGCCCTCCCGGCCCATCAAGGTTCCCTGATCTCCAACTTGACCGCCTCCTTCGGGATAGAAAGGCGTGGCGTCCAGGACCAGTTCCACGTCGTCCCCTTCCACGACTTCATCCATCAAAGCATCGCCCTTGAGCAGGGCCTGTACCACACTCTCGGCTTGCAGCGCCTGAAACCCGAGGAACTCCGTGGGACGAAGCCGTTGCGTCAGTTCGGTGACAAACGGCTTTTCTTGTTCCGCGACGAAGACGGCCGACTGACGCGCCCGGTCACGCTGCGCTTCCAGCGCGCGTTGAAAGCCTTCAAGATCGGTGACCAACCCCTGCTCACGAGCCGCTTCTTCGATCAAATCCAATGGAAAACCATATGTGTCGTAGAGTTTAAACACGCTCTCACCGTCCAGGGACCCGGCCGTGGCTTCACGGACCATGCGATTCAGGATGGGCAACCCTTGGTCCAACGTGCCGATAAAACGTTCTTCTTCACTTTCGACAACCAGGCGACACGTGTCACCGGCCTGGGTCAGTTCGGGATAGGCCCCTGCCATTTCAGACGCCGCCGTGCCGGTCAATTCGAACAGAAAGGGTTCGGTGACACCCAAAAGCCGGCCATGGCGTGACGCCCTGCGTAAAATTCGTCGCAACACGTAGCCCCGGCCTTCATTCGACGGAAGAATCCCGTCCGCAATCATGAACGTGATGGCCCGCAAATGATCCGCAATGACTCGCATGGAACGATCGGAGGCGTCAGCCTTGCCATACGGACAACCCGTCCGGTCCGCAATCGCCAAGAGCAACGGCATGAACAGGTCGGTCGCATAATTGCTATCGACGTTCTGGACCACGGCAGCCAGCCGCTCCAGCCCCATACCGGTATCGATACTGGGTTTCGGCAACGGATGCAGAGTCCCTTCGGCGTCCCGGTCGAACTGCATGAACACGAGGTTCCAAATTTCCAGATACCGGTCGCAATCGCACCCCACCGCACACGAGACCCGTCCACACCCGAGGGCTGCGCCCTGATCGATGTGGATTTCAGAACAGGGACCACACGGTCCGGTTTCCCCCATTTGCCAAAAATTATCCTTGTGCCCGAGCCGCACGATCCGGGCATCGGGCACACCCACGCTTTTCTCCCACAATTCAAAGGCTTCATCATCGTCCTGAAAGACCGTGACCCACAACTGATCGGCGGGCAGATCCAGCGTCTTTGTCAAATAATCCCAGCCATAATGCACGGCGTCTTTTTTGAAATAGTCGCCAAACGAGAAATTGCCGAGCATTTCAAAAAACGTGTGGTGGCGCCGGGTAGACCCCACGTTCTCCAGATCATTGTGCTTGCCCCCGGCTCGCATGCACCGTTGTACGGAAACGGCCCGGGAGTACGAACGCTGTTCTTCTCCCAGGAACACCCGCTTGAACTGGTTCATGCCCGCGTTCGTGAACAGCAGCGTGGGATCGGCCTGAGGAAGCAACGACGCGCTGGGAACGACGGCATGGTCAGCCGCACGAAAAAAATCCAGAAACGACTGTCGAAGCTCATGGCCGCTCAAAGACATAGGGGGAACAACATCCTTTGAGAATCTCTCTTGTGCAGGAGTTCACTCGTTCGTTGCCGGCGTCAATACATGTTTTCTAGGGTTTCCCCCTCGTGGGAGCCGGTGTTGTCCCTGTTTCCGCTTCGGCCGGACCCGCACCCTTGGGCATTGAACCCAGGCCGGCCCGCTCCCGGATCCTCGCTTCAATTTCTCCGGCAGTCTCGGGGTTCTCCTTCAAAAACGCTTTCACCGCTTCACGGCCCTGACCCAAGCGCTCTTCACGAAACGAATACCACGCTCCGGCCTTATCGATGATTTTCCTGTCAACGCCCAGATCGATGAGTTCCCCAACTTTGGAGACACCCTCGGCGAACATAATGTCGAACTCGGCCTGCCTGAAAGGAGGCGCCGTCTTGTTCTTCACCACTTTGACGCGAACCCGGCTTCCTATTACCTCCTGGCCCTCCTTGATGGACTCGATCCGCCGGATATCCAACCGCACCGAGGAATAAAACTTCAGGGCGTTTCCGCCGGTCGTGGTTTCGGGATTGCCGAACATCACGCCGATCTTCATCCGGATCTGGTTGATGAAGATCACCGTGGTCAGGGATTTGGAAATGGCTCCGGTTAATTTGCGAAGGGCCTGGGACATCAGGCGCGCCTGAAGCCCCATGTGTGAATCACCCATTTCACCTTCGATTTCTGCGCGGGGGACCAGGGCGGCGACGGAATCCACCACCACCAAGTCGATCGCTCCGCTTCGGACCAACGTCTCGGCAATTTCCAAGGCTTGTTCTCCGGTGTCGGGTTGGGCCACCAGAAGATCGTCCGTCTGAACCCCCAGTTTTTTCGCATAGGTAATGTCCAGCGCATGCTCCGCGTCGATGAACGCCGTGGACCCTCCCGCCTTCTGTGTTTCCGCAATCGCATGAAGACACAAGGTGGTTTTCCCTGAGGATTCCGGGCCGAAAATTTCCACCACCCGGCCTCGAGGCAACCCGCCGACACCTAAAGCCAGATCCAGGGTCAACGACCCCGTGGACACGGCCTGCACGTCCTCCGACACATCACCAGTTCCCAGTTTCATGATCGAGCCTTTCCCAAATTGTTTTTCAATTTGGGTCACGGCCAGTTCCAATGCTTTCACTTTTCCTTGACTATCTGCATTTCGATCGCCCATAACACCTCCCGGATTCAAGCCTTCGTGACGCTATCATACTGAAAACCCATAAGGAGGCCAAACCACCGTTCGCAAAGAAAAATCGCGACTCCTCATGCCCTCAAGGAGACTTCCCATAATTTCGTATAGACTGCTCCACGTGGTCGGAGTTCGCTTTTGAACAAGGTGACCCGTTCAACGGATAACGGCCCGCAGAGAAAAGAATCCGTGAACATACCCAAGGTGCCCAGGGCCCGTCCGACTGCGCGATGATCCTTCTTCACGCGAGCCACGGTCAGATGAGGTCGAAACGGTCTGTCATCTTGAGGAAACCCTAAAGGGACCACGGCTTGGCCCACACACCCGGCCAACGTGGCCAGACTATCGAGGTCTCCGCCAAAACCGATCCACAACACGCGGGGCGACCGGTCATCCGGGAACGCTCCGAACCCCTTGCATTCAAGACCAAAGGGAGAAACGTGGCAAATCGCCGATTCCACAGCTTGGCGGATCCCGTCAACCTGGTTCTCCGCCGGCTCACCGAAAAACTTCAAGTTAACATGGAGATTTTCGGGCTTACTCCAGGAAAGTCCTGGGAGTTCTCGCGTGACCATTCGGAGGTTCTGCCCTATTGCCGCTTTCAAGGATCGAGGCAGATCAATCGCTAAAAACGTTCGTAGTCCCATCAGACCTCATCCGGAGAGGCATGGCACAACCAGCGCCGCAGCACGTCGAGGGCTGCCTGCGACGAACGGAGTTTAATCGCTTCCCGTTCTCCATGAAACCGGAATGCTTTCGTAGAGGTTCCCTTCGACGTGGCCAACCCGACATAGACTAGGCCAACAGGCTTGTGTGCCGTCCCGCCTCCCGGCCCGGCAATGCCCGTCACGCTCAGACCTACGTCCACCCTGCTTCTCGTTTGAATCCCCTGAGCCATGGCCTTGGCGACCTGCGAGCTCACCGCCCCGTATTTTTTCAGTAACGATTCGGACACCCCCAGCAATTCGATTTTCGCCCGATTGTCATAACACACCACGCCACGGTCCATGTAGGCCAAACTGCCAGGCACTTGAGTCAGATGATGGGCAATCAACCCACCCGTACAGCTCTCAGCCACGGCCAGGGTCAACCCTCGATCCAGGAGACGCCGTCCCACCACTTCCTCCATGGTCTGTCCGTCAATGGAGAAAACGTGCTGCCCCAATTGGGCAATGACGTCATCCATCAGACTATCGAGTGACGTAGCGGAGTTCATCAAAGCCTTCTTCCCTGCCGGCCTTTCTTCAATCGCCCCGGATCGCGTGAGTGAGACCGAGACCCCGAGCGGAGAAGCGAGAAGACCGAGACGGAAGGGACCGGCCGCGAGGATGATCGGTGCGATTCGATTTTCGACCTCTGCCTCGAAAAGCCCGAAGACGTGGATCGTCCTGGTCTCGATGGCCGGCGATAGAAGTTCTTTCCGCCGGAGAATCGGCAGGATCGAGTCCGCCCACATCTTGCGTGCCTCATGGCTAACCCCGGGCAGGCAAAAGATCAGGCTGTGCTTCCATTGCACGGCAAAGCCTGGCGCTATCCCTGTGGCATTGTGAAGCAGAACGGCGCCGGCGGGCAGGAACGCCTGCCGGCGCTGGCTTTGGAAAACGGACCTTCCTGACGATTGCAGGCGCGCCTTTATGAATGCAAGAGCCTGGGGACGCAGACGCAACGGATTTCCGGTCACCCGGGCCACGGCTTCACGGGTGACGTCATCCACGGTTGGGCCAAGACCGCCGGTGATCAGCACAAGCTTCGTGCGGTTGACGGCATTGCTAACGGCGCACCTTATGTCATCAACGTCGTCTCCCACCACGGACTTGAACCGGACTTCTATGCCATGCGCAGCCATCGACTCGCTGAGAAAAAGCGAGTTGGTGTCCACTCGTCCACCAAGAAGCAGTTCAGATCCGACCGCAATGATTTCAGCCGTACGCATGAATGCAAGGGGAAAATCCCACATGCAGGCTTGTCCCCTGCCCACGAGGATCATGAAAAGGGACGCTCAAATCTCCAGCCTCGTTGTCATGCCCAGACAAGAAAAAATTGAAATGCCCTAGAAATGATACTTCAGGTTTACGCTGACGCCGACAAATTCGATGTCGTCGGTCTTGAGCTCACCCGATACCGGTTCACTTCCGTCTAATCGTAGATTCGGCGGATGCCCCCGCAACGGATCCCACACGACACCGCTCTTCTCTTCGAAGACACTGAACCTGACCCAACGCCCCTTCAGCCCAAGCGACATTGTCTCCGTGACTGCGTAATCCACCCCGAACAGGACCTGCAACCCATAGAGCGTGTCGCTGAGCGTGGTTTGCGCCACACTGACCGTTCCGGCGAGGTTCTGTCGGATCATGTGTTGATGATCCAGATTGAGACCCGTCGTGATCTTGTTTGGGTCGTGATTCCTCGCCCAGACGCTTCCATATTCCATGTCGGTCACTCCGATGCCACCGCCAACCCCAATATACGGTGTAAACCGGCTGGCATTGTCAAAGTCGTACAACAGGTTCCCGAACAGGTTGTGCGAAGTCATGCTGCCTATCCGGTCCGTCGCCAGCACAATTTCCTGTGCCAGCTTGTCTCCACTCTCACCCGATGCACCGGGAATATCGGATGTCTGATCATAGTTCGATTGCCGATAGAAATACTCCAATTCCATTCGGAAACCGCCCAAGGGACTCTTCTGATTTTGACCGGCGAAACTGTAACCGACCGCGGCTCCAGCCAGAACACCCGTTGCCCTGTCAAGCTGATTCTGCCAGTTACCGGTCTCACCTCGATTAGGCCCCGTGCAGTTATAGTCACGGTACGGATCTCCTGAAGGATCCAAGCGGGGATTGTCCTCGACTTCGTCATAATAGGGATTGATGTATTCATCACACACACTGGCGCGGTCGTTGCTAGATGCAGTGATATCCAACCCACTCGCAAAATTCGCTCCTAGGTCGCCGCTAAGATACCACCCCGAGCCTGCCTGCGCCCAGCTTGGTGTTTCTATCCATGTGACAAGGGCAACCAGTAAAAAGAGCACTTTGTTTTTCTTCACTGTCTTCTCCTGTCCTTTCAGAATCAGAATGAAACTATTCGGTTTCTACTGAGGGGAATGACTCTGACTAAGCGCTGATCCTGTAATCAAAAGTACAATCACCGACGATTTCACCAGAAAGAACGAATAGTCACGTGGTCAAAAGCACAGCTTCTATGGAATGCGTGCAAACTCCAAATCGAATGAAACCGCTTGCCCGTCACGCGGGGATACGATGATCGTGGTGTTTGCCTTCGGATCGAACGCGTCATAACGAAAAGAGCCAATCACCTTGGCCTTGTAACGTGGAGCATTGGGCCAGGCTGTTGTCCGACGGGCCACGCCATCGAATCGCACGGTCAGGGGCTTCACCAATTTCTCTTCCTGTTTCAACACGATATAACTGTTTTCAGCAAAAGTGGGGGTTTCGCCGAAGATCGTCACGCTCACGAGCATGGTTTCTTCGGCAAGAACGCGCTGGATTTCCGCTTCCGAGGGAGTGTCCCCTCGCAGCCCGAAATGACTTGCCATGACGGTCAGGCCGTTCATTTTCGTCATCAGAAACCCCTTGGGACGTAATTCCCGGTCCGACCCGAACCACGTATAGAGCCGGTTCGGCAACACACGATCTTTGGCAGCCTGAAGCCCTTGTTTGATGGCTTGATCGACCTGCACGTTCGTCGGAGACACCTCGATCTCCCGGCTTTCCATGGCTGGAACACCAAAAACTCCCAGACAAACGTGACAGACGCACATCAAAACCCATCGACATCTTCGCGACAACGGTTCTCGTGAAAACGGGTGTGCAGCATCGAGCCAAAATCCCAACAACGACACCTCCTTGCTCGCACACTGTATACGGCTTTTACCGTCGATTCAACCGCTATCAGCCGTAGCCAAAAACGGGGAAGCCGGGTTTCCTTCTTTTGGAGGTCGGTTTAGGGAACCTCTGATTTCGTAAACGATCGGGCGTATGGCGGCGTGGTGTCCTCGCTCAACCCTCACCTCTCTCTCTGATACGCTTCGGGTTGCGCTCCGGGACGCCCTGCCCTGCATCCCGCTATCACACGAAATCAGAGGTTCCTTAGCGTGCGTCATCCGACAAGGGGCTGCCTCTCTTGTCTGTAAACGAATGACGGAACACCTATAAGGCCTTATCTGTGTCGAAGGCCCCTGTTTCGTTGACAATGCCGATAAAAAATTGATAGATAACTGGCTTTGAAAGATCGTTTTATGTTCAGCCTGCTTGGGGAGGATTCGTATGGCTGCCGGAGAACAACCAGCCAAACGGCAATACGTCAATTTCATCTTTTTTAAAGTCGATCCGGCGTGGCGGAGACTGCCACATGACGAACGGCAAGCCGGCAAGCAGGAATTCGTCCGGGCCATTGAGGCATTCCAGGGCAAGGTCATCGTCGTCCCCTATTCGACGGTCGGCATTCGCGGCGACTGTGATTTTATGCTCTGGCGCATTACCTACGAACTCGAACTCTTTCAGGAGCAAATGTCCAAAGCGTTAGCCACCGGGCTTGGGAAATATCTGACGATCCCCTATTCCTATCTTTCGATGACGAAACGCTCGGTGTACGTGGACAACCATGTTCACGAAGGCCAGGAAAGCCGGCGACTGAAGATTACGCCGGGTCGCAGCAAATACATTTTCATCTATCCCTTCGAGAAAACCCGTGAATGGTACCTTCTGACCAAGGCCGCCCGACAGGGCATGATGGACGAGCACATTGAAATCGGCCACAAATATCCGTCGGTGAAACTCAATACGACCTACTCCTTCGGCCTGGATGATCAGGAATTTGTGGTGGCATTCGAAACCGACCACCCCCAGGACTTTCTCGATCTCGTCATGCACCTTCGCGAAGCGGAAGGGAGTCGATACACGAAGCGGGACATCCCTATCTTTACCTGTATCATGAAGAGCCTCAAGGAATCCCTCGACACCCTCGGCGGGTAATCCCGGCGGCGGTTCCGCTCGACGTGCACGGCGAGTCGGCCGTTCTTCCTCTCGACCTCCCTGCGAACGTCTCTCCCAAAGGGCTTGATGCCCCATGCAGCAACCGGATCGACCGGCACCGCACGTCACCGAATCGTCCGTCAAAGGCGCGGTGCTCTCTTCCCTGGTCCCGGGCCTCGGACAATGGGTGCGCGGCTATCCCCGCCACGCGGCCAAGATCCTCGCAATGGGTGGGCTGCTGGGCATCATGACCTGGACACTCAGCCGGCTTGGAGGAACCGCTTCGGGATTCTTTTTCGCTCTGCTGATCATCGTGCCATGGTGGTGTCTGCAAGCCTATGAAGCCTCACTCCCCAGCCCTCCGGGTCAAGTGGAAGCCCTGAAAACGGCATGGCGCCACGCCCACGATATTCGATACCTGGGCGGCTTATTTCTCTTTACCGCGTTCACCGACCTCTACATCATTGTGGCAAATCCCGAATACAGCCTCACGCTGTTCTGTTCCAAGCCGGAGGGAGTGCCCGGACTCCTGGCCAAAGCCCAATCCCCTGTCCTTCACGTGGCCATTGGCTATGGATTCCTCAAGCTTCGTCCATGGGCACTGCTGATCTACATGGCCTATGCAGGGTTCGGGTTATGCAACGCCGTGGCCAATTTCGCCTGCTTCGGGTATGGACGCATTCGCACCGCATTTTTTCTTTCCCTGGTGGCATTTACCGTCTACGTATTTTGGCGGCGAGCCTGTTTTCAGCCTGCTCGAGCGGTTACGGCAGGATGAAAGAGACATGGAACGCGGCTTCCGGTGTTTTGACAGAGTTTATTGTGGTGTGCTATCCGGAAAATGTCACTTTTCGTGAGGCGTATGGAAGAGACACAAGATCAAGAAAAGGATATCCTGTTCGTGTACCGTCATCCGGACGGTGCCGTCACTTTGTATTCCGATGAAGAATGGGCCCTCGAACGAGGCATGAACCCGGAAGACCTGCACGTCGTGGAAATTCCTCGAAAATTGTACGCCGAGGGAACGATTCAAGACGTGCGAGAATACGTCGCACAATATTTGGAAGCGAAAGACGAAACCTGACGACCATGACCACGGCGCTCACCCATTCGTCACTGACGTTTGAACTCATCGAATCCGTTGTTGAGACCCTTCCCATCCAAAGCCGGATTATGGTCCGTCTGCTTCTGCTTCAGTATCTCGAACCGTCCGAAGAAGACATTCAATTCATTGTCGAAGATCAACCGGACTCCCGTTTTTTAGCCGGGGATCAACCTCGGAAAAAACACTCCCTTGTAGCCGCAACGCGGGAAGTCACCGAGCGGATCAACCAATACAACGGATTTCTTCGTCAAAAGCGCGAACGCCCCTGGCTCCAGGTCGAATGCCTGAAGAAGCAGATCACGTTAACCGATCTAACCATTCGGGCGGCCGAAGGTTTGCTGACTGCAAAATTCCGCGTGGAGCGGGAGGAACTGAAGGAACGCAAAAAAACAGCCGTTTCCGCGCTCCCGAAACCGGAAATTCGACGGTTGGAACGGGCAGCGGAACAAGAAGAAATCTCGGAAGAGGACTTTCACCGTGAACGTCTGCTTATCGAATATCAGACCTTGCTCCGGCGACGCGAACGACAGCGGCGGCGGCTGAACCGGGCCGAGCAGGAATATGACCTCTCGGGCCTCTCGCCCCTGCAGGACCACGAAGTCGCGCATATTTGGGGAATCCCACTGGGAAGCCTTTCCGCAAGAAAAGTCAAGGCGCTGACCCACTATCTAACCGCGCTTCAGACAAAACTCGAAACACTCGATCAGGAATCAGCGTCAACCGGGGCTTCGCACGCGTCCTTGGATCTCTGGAGAGAGACGTTGCGCACGCTTTCCAGAAAACCCTCTCAACGGTCGATCGTCACGTTCATCCCGGGCATTGAGCGCACGGAAGAAGCGTTGATTGAAAAACTCAAGACCTTCGCGGACGGCTCGATGCCGGAAGCAGCCGAGTCGGGCTTTTGGCAATTAATTACCCGCATTCACGACAGTGAACACAGTGGACCATGGCACAGCCACGCCCGGGCCATCTTTGCCCTGCAACGGTTGTTTGCCATTCAATCCGATTCCGAACCGACGCTCGACGAACTCGAAGAAGATCTCCTCAAAGCCACAAGACCGAAGTCCATGGACGAGGCGCTCCCTGCCCACCAGACCGATGAACAACCGGTCGAACTGAGTGAGCAGGCGCTCGGGGTCTTGAATGCTTTGGCCGGGGAGATCGACGACAAACGCACGCACTAGGGAACCTCTGATTTCGTGTGATAGCGGGATGCAGGGCCAGGCGTCCCGGAGCGAAACCCGAAGCTTCTCAGAGAGAGAGGTGAGGGGTGAGCGAGGACACCACGCCGCCATGCGCCCGATCGTGCACGACATCAGAGGTTCCCTAATCCAACCTGCAGTTTCTGGATCCCCGATAACAGATGTCAGGGATGACAGCCGGAGGCCGTGAACGGTGTCAACGAATGACTGAACCCAGACAGGGAACACAGGGGCTTTCGGAATCCGGGCATTCACCGAAACGTTTTTGAATTGGGGAATTGTCGAAGCGACGTGGCATGTGGTATATCCAGCATGAAACGTGGCGGTGTAGCTCAGTTGGTAGAGCAGCGGACTCATAAGCCGCGGGTCAGGGGTTCGAAACCCTTCACCGCCACCATTTTCCTGGCAGAATCCTGAAAAAGCCCGCCGACCTCTCCTATCGCTCACTCACCGGTTGCTTCGGAATAATAGGTCTCCAGGAGAGCGCTTCGATCCTGATCCATGACCACGATTTGCCGTTGATCGAAGGTGTTCGCCCAATACAGGTAATGGAAGTTCCCGGCGCAACGCCCGTATTCGATGTGACGTTGTCGCCCGTCCGCCTCTTCGTCCGTCCGCTGTTGCAAGACCATCCGGTCCGGAAGTTGCCGCCACACCTGCTCGGCAAGGGAAAAATGGTTTTCGTAAAGAGGGGCCTGCTCGGGCGAATCACGCTCCTGTTTCGACCAAATACGCGTGAGTCGCGTTTCGACAGGCGCTTGTCCCTGTTGCAACGCATGCCTGACCAGTTCGACCATCAGAGGCCGGAGGTCCACCATACCGACCAGAAGACCGGAAAACGTCCCAGGAATCATGAGACGGAGATAGCCCAGCCCCGCACCCGTTCGACCCGTTTCGTACCAGATGGTTTTTTCTCCGAACATGGCAACCACCGGTTCTGAATACACGTCATCCTTCGGCAAACTGGCATACACAAAATCCGCATGAGCGCCTTGACAACAATACAGCCCCTGTTGCGGCTCATACTGTATGTCTTCCGGTAACGCCACGGCAGGAAAAACGGAACCTCGTTTCATGACGTACAAAGGCCCTTCCGCAACCGGCTCCCCGAGTTCCGAATACGCCAGAAACCGCGGCTTGGCAACGGGAACGCACCCTCTAGCTTCCAGTGCCCGTTGGAATAACACGCGTCTTCCCAGGTGAACGGCCTTTTCAAACAAGACACACCGGCCCGGGGACTCCAGCACGCTCAACAGCCAATCCAAACGAGGACCGATGCCCGTTCGCTCTTCCAAGCCACGTTGCTGCCGTTCATCCCGAGTACGCTCAAAGGTCGTCCAACTGTGGCTCGGAAGCCCCGGATCGGATTCCGATTGAAAAAGGGCTTGAGTCGAGATAACTGTATCGAATGTCCCGGAGATCTCGTGTTGAGGAATATCGCAATGGGAAAAGCTGACGTTCTGAAGATGAAGGGAGTGAGCAAACTGCCGCGCCACTTCAATCGATCGCAGAGACCGGTCGAGCCCCAGGAACATCACGTTCGGGAAACAAGCCGCGTACCAGGTCGTGAGAATCCCCACTCCGCACCCGACATCCAACACGCGCTTGCCGCCCTCCAGCGCCCCTGCAATCGCAGGGCCAAGGACATGATAGTAGCCATATCGCTGGCTGTATAAAACGGGAAGAATCCCGGGCGACGCCGCCAAATCGTAAAACGTTCGATCCGAGGCCTCACCTTCGAGACGGGCTTGAGCCGCTTGCCGAAGAAGCCGAAGTTGCTCTCCGGATAAGGCTTGCCTTTGCCAGGCATAATAGGACGCCTCATCGGGAAAGTCGCGGAGTCCCCATGCGGCAAGATGCCGGGCGATGTCCAAATCGGCCATGTGAGCAAAACCGGGCCATAGGCCTCTTGGGAAGAGCAGAGGGCAGAGCGCCGCTAAAATTTTGAGGACAACATCATCGCATCCTGATACGCTTGCGGAACAGGATGCGGTTGTCGCAATTGACCACTGCCGAATCCGACGTATTTTTCAGTCGTCAGAGATCGAAGCGTCAACGGTCCTCTCACGTGGAAATGAGACGTATTCACTCCCAGTTCCTCACCCAAATCCATCTGCGTTCCCGAATGCAAGCGAGTCGAAGCATTCACCAACACCGAGCCGGAATCCACTTCACGGACAAATCGCATCGCAGTGTCATAACGACGGGTAACGATGGTATCGGTATGCCCAGGGCCAACGGCCGCAATGTGGGTAATCCCTTCGTCGAGATCCTTGACAATTTTAATGGCTAACGTCAGCGCCTGCCTCTTTTGTTCCCAATCTTCGTCAGTTGCTGCCCGAATCCCCTTGTGCCCGGTCATGGCCATGATTCCCATCATGGAGACGGTTTTCGGACAGCCGATGAGATCGACCGTAAATTCGCTGAGCAATCGCCGGAGGAGACCCGGCAACAACTGTCGTGCAATGCCCTGATGCACCAACAGCGTGTCGGCAGCATTGGTGGCAACCGGATCCTGAATCTTGGAATTCACCACAATCCCTTGCGCCAACGGCACGTCCGCATCTTTATCCACGTAGACGTGACACACTCCGCCGTCATACCCCAGAACCGGCACCCGCGACTGCTCCATCACGGCTTTGCGCAGGCCCGCGCTTCCCCTGGGGACGATACCGTGGATCACGTTCCGCAACTTGGTCAATTCAAGGACTCCCTCACGGTCCGGTCGATCCACAAACGTGAGAGCCCCTTGAGGAACGCCGTATTGTTCTGCCGTCTCACGTAAGACCCTGGCCACCGCAGAATTGGTCAAAAACCATTCTTTTCCGCCTCGCACCACACAAACGTTCCCCGATCGAAGACACATCGCCATCGATTCGGCAATCACAGATGGGCCATATTCGGAAATGACGGCGATGACCCCTATCGGGACACGAACACGATGAACGCGCAACCCTTCTTGCGTCACCCAACCTTGCGAGACCTCTCCCGTGGGATCAGATTCCTCGGCAACCCCGCGCATGAAGGCGACGATATCGAGAAGGTGCTGTTCCGTCACGGAAATACGTTCCCGGGCTTTTCGATACTCCTGCGAATCCCACTCCTTAGGGATGGCATCGAGATCCTGTTCGTTGGCCGCCAACACATCTTCGACGTTGGCTTCCAACTGCTCCGCCATGGCGGTAAGAGCCACGGCACGGTCATGGCCGGTCATCAATGAAAGGGGACGGGCTGCGGCATTGGCTTGTTTGGCAAGCCCTTGAACATACAACTTGACGGGAACTTCAACCATTCTGACAACCTCATCGCAAAAAAGTGTCCATAGCCCTCCCCCCTCCTTTGCCTGCCCTGAGCGAAGTCGAAGGGTCAGGTGGAGAGGGGAGGGAAGGAGAGAAGAAGAACCCCACAGGGCCGACCCTCCCCCTTTTCTTATCCATCGGATCCAAAATCACTTTACCCACATTCAGGAATCTCCGTCAAAACTTTGTAGAAATCCACCACCCGTGCCCTCGGGCCCTGATCCGACCCCACCAGACAAAACCGCCCATAGCCCCTTCGTAGCGGTCTCTCTGCCTTTGTAGCTGCCGCATCTCATGCGGCCCTTGGAGAGGCCGCCCCGTCATTTTAGCGACACGATCTTATCGAACGGGGCGACGCCGGTCAGAAAAAAGAAACGCCATAAGATGGCGCAGCGACAAAAGAGAGAAGAAGCCGGCAAGCACCCGTAGGTCGGGTTAGCCGAACAGTCGCAACCCGACACCGCAGCAACTTATTGGATTACGCTACCTAATCCGACCGGGTAGTGTATCGGCCCACCACCTTAGACACTCAGATTGCTGGTGAATGAGGCATTGTCCCGGAGATTGCATCCAAGACTAGGCGGAGCAACACGGTATTGTAAGCCAACAACCAGTCGGCCAGTTCCGGTTCAAGGTGGTCCAATCGTCAAACAGCAAATCCTCGTGGTAATCCACGCACTGTTCTTGGAGGGCACCCCGGAAACCAGCGGGATAAGACATGGCCCTGCCTCCGAGCAGTGATCCCGCAGCAACAGGAAAAGGAGCGGTTCACTCTTCTATAGAAGTCCCGCGGGATTGGGCTTGACACGCCTTTTCAGCTTCCCGACAATGCCTCCGTGTCCGAAGCCATCCTTATTGAAGGAATACGTTTTCAGGCGAAGTGCGGGGTCACACTTGACGAACGGCAACGCCCGCAGCCCCTGTTGGTGGATCTCGAAATTACCTGTTCGGTCAAGGACGCCATTCATTCCGACAACCTCACGAAAACCGTGGATTACGCACGAGTCGTCCATCGGGTGATTGCCGTGGGAACCACCAACGAAAACGCGTTACTCGAACGATTGACGGATCAAATCGCCCGAGTGCTCATGCTGGAATTTCCCATCTCTCGATTGACGATCTGGCTTCGGAAAACCGATCCTCCGCTCCCGGACGTGTCGGGGTCGGTCGGCGTACGCTTCACGTACCCTCGCCCCAGTGCAGTCGATTCCCCTGCTCTGTTCCAGCCTTCCCCTTTTCTGCACGCCACCGCCGGCATGATCCCCAAGGGGAAAGTTCTGGACGTAGCTGCCGGGCAAGGACGACATGCCTTGTACATGGCTTCTCAAGGATATGACGTGATCGGGCTCGACCGGGACCAGAACGCACTCTCCATCCTGACGCACGCGGCCAAGGACCATCGTCTCTCAAATCTTTCGACGTGGAACGTAGACCTGGAAGAGCATCCGGAGACTTGCCCTTCGCTCGGCGATCAGGAATACGACGGGATTCTGGTGTTTTTCTATCTTTTCCGGCCACTCTTTCCTTCGATCCTTCAAGCGCTCAAGCCATCAGGCGTCCTGATCTATGAAACCTTTTTGATTGATAACCACGTACGGTTCAATCATCCCCGGAGGCAGGAATTCTGTTTGCGGCATAACGAATTGCTGCACTTAACGCACCCGCTACGAGTCCTGCACTACGACGAAGGCCCACACCCCTCCTCTCCTCATCGAGAACCGGCCATGACCGCACGACTCGTGGCCCAAAAAGCATGACCCGGGCTTGACCCAGGTTCACAACAGGAGGCATTCGTTTTTTGGCACGCATCGATCTTCATCTGCATACCCACTACTCCGACGGCAGTCTGGCACCAGCGGACGTTGTGACCCTGGCACATCAAGCGGGAGTCACGGCCATGGCAATCACGGATCACGACATTGTCGACGGCATTCCCCACGCCGTGGAGGCCGCCACAAAGCTGGGCATCGAAGTCATCCCAGGCGTCGAGTTCAGCTCTCGCTTCGACGGACGAGAACTCCACGTCCTCGGCTATTGCTTCGATTGGCAGGATCCGACCTTCCTGGACCACCTGGCTCGACAACGATTGTCACGACACGCCAGAAACCCTCGAATCATCGAACGGCTGAACGCCTTAGGGCTTGAACTGTCCGAGGACGAAGTCAAGGCCAAAGCCGGTTCCGACTCCATCGGCCGTCCCCACATCGCGCAAGTTCTGATTGACAAGGGATACGTTCACCATACCAAGGAAGCCTTTGATCGATACCTGGGAGAGGGTACCGCGGCCTACATGCCTCGGACACTAGCCAACACTCGCGACGTCATCACCTGGATTCGCAACGCGGGTGGAGTCCCGGTCCTGGCACACCCGTCGTGGACCCGGTGCGAGGGAGATCTCTTGTACCGCCTCTGTGCTCACTTAAAGGAGGCCGGGCTGTTGGGGGTGGAAGTCTTTTACAGCACGCATCACCGGCAACAAACTTCGCAGTATCTTGAATTGGCAAAACGGTTAGACCTGTTAGTCACCGGAGGAAGTGATTTCCACGGTACGGCAAAGCCGGCCATTCAGGTAGGGCGAGGAAAAGGCAACTTAAAGGTCCCGGCTTCGTTATTGGATCCCTTGCGCCGCGCGGCGACACATAAGAAGAGCCCGTCAAACCATTCTGGATAATTTCCTTGAGACAGAGAAGATTTCAAAGATGCCGGCACCTTGACTTTGCACGAAAACCCAATTACAATCATGAAAATTAAAATCATTTCAAATATCAAAAATGGATGGCTCATCGAACGCATCGCGTCACATCAATGCTGAGCTTCCATACCATTGTTTTATCAACCTGATTGTTCAAAGGAGGAAGCGACATGAGGTTCCGTGAACAAAGTTCCCTATTTTCATTCATTTTCCTGTTGGCCGCTGTCTTTCTGTTGACAGCCGGTCCGTCCTTTGCCAACCCTCCCGGCGCCATGTATGGGAAGTCGAAGGGCATGCATTCGTCGGGACCCGGGATGGGCCATAAGGAAAGGCATGGCGGTCATGGTGACGGGACCATGCACGAATGGGCCCATCAGCAGGCCATGACATTCATCAAACATCTTTTGAAGAACAAAGATGGGATGAGTCTGACGGACGAGCAGGTTCAACAGCTTCGCGATCTCAAAATAAATTACAAGAAAAACCGGATCAAGGTGCAAGCCGACGTGGACCTGGCCAAAATCGACATGCATGTCTTGCTGTGGGACGAAAAAGCCAAGCTGGCGGACATTGAAGCGCAAATGAACACGGTTCATGGCTTGATGACAAAACTGCACATAGCGTCAATCAAAGCCAAGCGTGACGCCAAAACCGTGCTGACCGAGGAACAACAAGCACGGATAGACAAAATGCACAAACACATGCGATCCCATAGCGGCAGCAAGGGACATGCCGGCGACTCGTCTAAGGAAAAGAAATGTAAGAAAAGCAAAGGCCAGGAAACCGAAGATCACAAGAAGTAACTCGTTCCAGTAAAGCCTTCTCCAAGCAAAAAGGGCCGCACCAAGCGGCCCTTTTTGCTTCCTCTCTTCGGGACTTATGTGGCAAAATCTACGGGTGAGATGGCGACGCGGAAGTTAAGGAACCTCTGATTTCGTCCACGATCGGGCGCATGGCGGCGTGGTGTCCTCGCTCAACCCTCACCTCTCTCTCTGATACGCTTCGGGGTTCGCTCCGGGACGCCTGGCCCTGCATCCCGCTATCACACGAAATCAGAGGTTCCTTAAGAGAAGCGATCTGAATGCGTCTCAAGAAAAGACTGCCGTGCGTCATCAGTCATAGGTCGGGTTAGCCTCACAGGCGTAACCCGACACCGCAGCCCCTCATCAGATGACGCGACATCTCATCCGACCTGCGTTTGCTTGCCAAACCACTCGTCGCAGCAAAAAACAGGATGAGGAGCAGGGTTACGGCTGTGGATTCAACGACACCCGGTCTTGTAAGCCCGACGAGACGGACACGGTTCCATCCGCGGCGACGATCACCCCTTCGACGCCGGGCAGGCGTTCAATCAGTGCCATCCCTTTTGCCGGCCCCATGACGAAGATGCCGGTATCGAGGCCATCGGCCATCACTCCCGTTTTGGCCACGATGGTCACACTTTGAGAGAGGCGCGCAGGCTGAAGCGTTTGAGGATCGAGAATGTGATGGTAGCGAGTGCCGTCTTTCTCGAAATATCGCTCATAATCGCCCGCCGTGGAAACGGCCTCATCCTCGAGTTCGAATCGCCCGATCGTGACGCCTTTTTCCTTTCTGGGATGCTGGATGCCGAACAGGAACCGCTGGCCGTCGGGCAGACGACCAAAGGTCTTGATGTCTCCGGAAATAGCAACCACGCCGGCCGAAGCCCCGGCTTCTCGCATTACGCGGGCCGCCAAATCCGCGGCATAGCCCTTGCCGATGCCGCCGATATCCACCCGCATCCCGGACCGCCCCAAGTACACGGTGCCCGCCTTCCTATTGATATGAATGGCGGAAAGATCCATCAGCGGACGCGTGGCCTCCAATTCTTCCTGCGTCGGGATACGCCCTTCACGACTGACGTCCCAAGCCTCGACGGCCGGACCAATGGCAATATTGAAACCTCCCTCCGTCAACCGGGCCATTTCCAAAGAGTGCTCCAAAAGTTCCATGGTTTCCGGACCGGCCTTGACGGCACGTTGCCCGGCCACGGCGTTGATCCGTGAAAGTTCGCTGTCGGGAATCCACGTACTCAGGATTTGCTCCAAGCGATGAATTTCGGCGAACCCCTGTTCAATGGCATCGTGGGCCAGTTGTTCGTTGGGAGCCACGGCAGTCAGAAAGACCAGCGTGCCCATATGCATCTGGCCGCGCTTGACCACGTGCGGTGAAGCGGCGTATCCGGTCAGGACGGACCAATACACGAACGACAACATCAACAGGATGAGAGGAATCCGAAATCCTGCTCCCTCTCCCCTTTCCGCTTTCAGCGAGAAAGAGGGAGAGGGCTGGGGTGAGGGGGAAGTGATAATCTGTTTCCCGCTTTTCCTCATTTGTCATCTGTGGCGGCTTACCGGCGACGGAAATATCTGGCGTTCGGTTGCCCGTCAACCATAAACCCGCGCGTTTCGAACGTCTCGGGTTTCGGCAAGGCTGTTGCAATGGGTGTTCGTTCCAATCCAAGTTCCGTGGAAAACTTCTTTGAGAACTCGGTCTCCCCTTCAAGAATACGGATTCTCACAAGCCGGATGGTGCGAGGCGTTTCAAGCTCGATTTGCCACGAGCCCAAATAGGCCAGCTTTTTCTCAGGCACGCGAAATGCCAATCCGACATGGGCTTCCACCCTGAACGGACCTTCACTGAACTGCATACGATCAACGGCATACCATCCCGCCGGCAAACTGACGGAAAACACTCCCGATTCGGTATTCACGTTCACCCGGGACCGTTCTCCTGTCTCTTCATTCGTCAGGAGAAAAAATCGCAGTCTGGCGGGGAACATACGCGGATAAGGCCCCTTGGTCTCGACGTGAACGTAACCAAACGCCAATTCATCCGTCGTGGACCCGGGGGCAATGTTCTGAGGCACGGCGACACAGCCCGTCACACACATAACGAGAGAAAGGCTGGTCAAAAAGATTTTTCCGCCCATCAGACGACCTCTGTCGGCCTCACGATTGAGAACCAGGCTCACCTTCCATGCATTCACTCATTCGTTGATAATCTACATCCTTCCCTTCTGTCATTCCTGTATGTGTTCAGCCATTCGTTGACCCATTTCGCGGCTTCCTTCCGTCATTCCCCACAATGTTCATCGGGAATCCAGGGTCGTTATCTTTTCATTTGTAGCTGCCGCATCTCATGCGATTTGGAAGGTCCGCTTGCAAAAAGCGCCATAAGCTTGCCCTCGACCTCTGTCATCGGGGGAGGTGCAGCGACAAAAGAAGGCGAGAAGCGCACCTTTTTTCTGTCAACGAATGAGGTGAACATTGACAATTCCGGATTTCTCCTCCTGTTATCCTCGATCTCCGATTGCACGTATCGGGGATGACAGACAAAGACAGGGGAAACGGTCACGTAAAAACCAATCATCTTATTCTACCAATACAAGGAAGGGGTTGCAGCCATATTTTTATTGGAAAATGCAGTGTATAAGTTCAGAAACCTTTGGCACTCCTCGAAACAGGAGGAGAGGCCATGCAAATCCACCATGTCGGCTATCGCATCAGGGGGTTTTATCGACTAACGCAATTCGGGCATCGTTGGGGCATGATACCCCACGAAGCCCATCACCGACTCAAGATTCTGCACTTTTGCGCCCGGCATGGCCCAGCCGCGACGGGGGAGGCCTTTGGCGTCAGCCGCCGGACGCTTTATCGCTGGCAGCGGGCGCTCACTCAGGCTGGCGGGGACCCGCAGGCGTTGGCCGTCCGCTCTAGGGCCCCCCACCGGCGGCGGCAGGCCACGTGGCCACCCGCCCTGAGCCAAGCGATCCGGCGACTACGCACCACGTATCCCAACCGTGGGAAGGCCAAGCTGCACGTCCTACTGCGGCCGTGGTGTGCGCAGCACGGGCTAGCCCTCCCCAGGGTCTCCACCATCGGGCGCCTGATCGCCCGCGCCCCGGACCGGATGCGGCACACGCCAAGCCGCCTGGATGCCCGGGGCCGGCCCAAACCCCGGACACGGCGCCGGAAATCCCGCCCGCCCCGGCCCCGCCCAGCCCAGCCCCTGGCGGTCTTGGCCGGCGATCCCGTTGTGCGGCTCCACGCCGGACTCCGCCGCTACCTATTCACCTTCATCGATCCCTGCAGTCGCTTCGCCTTCGCTGTGGCCACCGCCACCGCCTCCAGCCGCCATGCCACCCACGCCCTCGATGCACTCTGTGCGTTGCTCCCGGCCCCACCCCGGGTCCTCCTCTCCGATAACGGCCCGGAGTTCCAGGGGCATTTCCAGCACCGGCTCGATGAACGCGGCATCACCCACTGGTGGACGTATCCCGATCCCCGAAAATGAACGCTCATGCGGAACGGTTCAATCGCACCCTGCAAGAGACCTTCGTGGACTACCACGAGGATCTGCTGTTCGACGATTTGGCGGCCTTTAACCGCAAACTGGCCGATTGGTTGCTGGCCTACAATACCGTGTTGCCCCACCATAGCCTTGGGCGGCAATCTCCGGTACAATCCCTGATTCACCACCAACCCGAGTGCCAAATGTGGTGGCCCCATACACGCATTTGACATTCCTGAATATCATTCTCTATTCTGGTTTTCCATGCTGTTTATGAGAATCTATCGATTTCCGTCTTCGTTCCGGCACGAAAATTCGACAAAGTGAGCCCAGCCCCTCATCCAAACATGCAGAGCCTCTTGTCGTCTTGCGCATTGTCGGCAAAGTTAGCCCTACAGGGGGGCATACTCTTCTTGCTCACCGCCATTCTGTCAACGGGGTGCGTCAGCAAGGAACTCCATCAGGCTGAAAAAACTCGTGGCTTGAACTTTCAACGCCTGTTGGCGCAAGAGGAAAAACGCGCAGACACATTGAGTGCCAAATTAGCGCAGAAAGCCAAGGAAATCGACGAACTCACGGCTCAATTGAAAGAGACGAAGGACCAAATAACATCATTGGAATCAAAAAACCGTGACCTGACCGTTGAACTCAATGCCCTTAAAGGGCAAAGCCGTCACCAGCCGGAGCAGGAACCGGTTCCGGACGCCACTGTCCTATCACAAGACTCCGCCCCCTCCGGCGACAAACCACTTTCCGAACCATCGCCGTCCGCTCCTTCTTTGAAGAGCGAGGAAGAACCGCTGAATACACTCGGCCCTCAACCAAAGTGATCGTGATTGCGTTCAGCCGCATTGACATTTCCCGGTACTCCTTTTATTCTAAACAGAAGATGGTCGACATCGCTTCCCCAGCCTAACCATCGACAGATACGTTTTCCTCACAACAGATATAATCAGAAAGGGAGTCTGACGATGACCTTCAAACCTCAATCCAAAATACGGCACCAACAAAATCCTGGCTTATTCTCAACCAGATTGACGCTTCAGCTTGGAATATTCTGCCTGACGGGTGTGGCCTTGATGTCGGGCTGTGTCAGTTCGGGCCAATATGAGGCAGAAAAGGAGCGGGCCTTGAACTTCCAACGTTTGTTGGCCCAAGAGGAACAGCGGACTGGTGAACTCGACGTCCGCTTGCAAGAGGAGCAACAAAAAAACTCATCGCTAGAATCCCAAAACCGTCAATTGAGCGTTGAGGTCGATACCCTTCGAGAACAAGTCGGACGTCAGCCGGAAATGGCTTCAGCGAAGGACATGGCCGGCACTGCAGGCGATATGGAGATCTCACCGGACATGTCTTTTTCCGATCCCTCAGTCTTAGAATTCGGGCTAAATGATTTTTCGTTCGATGAGTCAAGCTTCAAAGATCTGGACATGGATAAAGTCGAGGCCACCGATCCAGACGCGAACAGGACCGAGGTTAGCAGCTTGGGGACATCAAACTATTACACGGTTGTCAAGGGAGATACTCTCTACCGGCTTTCACGCATATACGGTGTCACCGTCGAGCAATTGAAAGAGTGGAATAATCTTGCCGACAATATCATTTCAATTGGCCAACGGCTCATTGTCAAACAGCCGTAACCATCACCTTTCAGAGCCGTTCACCTTCCGGGTCATTGTCTGTTGTTTGCTATTCGTCTTTTGTCCTGAATCGACCCCATTCTTCGGGAAATTCTCTTGTCAATCCGGCAACCACCGTTTTGGGCGTAGGTCGGATTAGCGTAGTGTCATCCGACAAGGGACTGCCTCTCTCTTCTGTCAACGAATGACGGAACACAGACAAAAATGACAAGTTGTTATGCCGAATTCTGGGTCCGGGATTCTGAAACAAGGGGCAAAGATCCCTTGGAGGTGGAATGTTCAAACAGCAGCCCGTTCACGGCGACGGTCCAATGCCAGAACTCTCCATTTTGCGTTGAACACACGTCCACCTCGATACGGGTGCCGCGTTCCATGGAGACAGGCCGATCGATGGGGAAAAAAGCCAACCCCCAATGAGAGGCTTTGTCCTGCGGGCCGTTTGAAATGCCAAGTCCCGGGATCAATTCGGCATTGAACCAGCCCGCCAGCCCATGCAACCAGCCTCGACGCTTGGCATAGACGGAAAAGTTAGCTGTCACTTCTGATTGCGTCGTTTTCCCGAATTCGATTTTTTGTGCGCGCATGGGATCGCCAAGGAACGTTCCTTCATGCAGCTTCAGCGGATGAAAGTTGTTCACCGTCAAATGCCGAACGGGGGAGAAATCAAACCCCTGACAACGGTTCACCCAAAAATCGACAACGTGTTCATAAAATTGCGGCAGTTCAACGGGAACAAGAAACAGGTCCACGCCATGGGGGATGAGCGCACCGCTATTTTTGAGAAAGCGATCCCTGGCATCGGTCAGGGATCCCAGAATCCCTTCTTCAAACCCAAACGTGCCCATCGTCTCCGTCACAATGACGTCTGCCGGTTCGGGCAACTCCACGTTGAAAGACAGATCGTTGTAGAAAGTCATTCGATCCTGAAATCCGTTTTTTGTCGCCACGAGTTTGGCAATATTGATAACGGATTCGCTCTCCACGGCGTACACGCGACGAGCGCCGGCACGGCAGGCGAAGAAGGACAGGATACCCGATCCGCAGCCCACGTCCACCACCACGTCACCCGGCTTTACGACCTTGGAAATTGCTTGACGGTATGCCCCTGTCCGCGTCTCATCCATCAACATCGACAGGTGATAATTGATGAAGTCGGTATATTTCGTCATCGCTCTCTTCTCCCGTCGGGAAACAAGGCCGCGATCATTTCATCAAAGATGAACCAGATCGCGGCATCCGAAACGCGGGAGATCTTGTTTCTCCGGCCGGTCACAGCATTGCCGCGTGGCCTTTTCGTATCGTATGGACGGCTCATAGTAGAGCATGGCAGACTACCGGGCAAGGCTCTGTATGGGGCCACCACATTTGGCACTCGGGTTGGTGGTGAATCAGGGATTGTACCGGAGATTGCCGCCCAAGGCTATGGTGGGGCAACACGGTATTGTAGGCCAGCAACCAATCGGCCAGTTTGCGGTTAAAGGCCGCCAAATCGTCGAACAGCAGATCCTCGTGGTAGTCCACGAAGGTCTCTTGCAGGGTGCGATTGAACCGTTCCGCATGAGCGTTCATTTTCGGGGATCGGGGATACGTCCACCAGTGGGTGATGCCGCGTTCATCGAGCCGGTGCTGGAAATGCCCCTGGAACTCCGGGCCGTTATCGGAGAGGAGGACCCGGGGTGGGGCCGGGAGCAACGCACAGAGTGCATCGAGGGCGTGGGTGGCATGGCGGCTGGAGGCGGTGGCGGTGGCCACAGCGAAGGCGAAGCGACTGCAGGGATCGATGAAGGTGAATAGGTAGCGGCGGAGTCCGGCGTGGAGCCGCACAACGGGATCGCCGGCCAAGACCGCCAGGGGCTGGGCGGGGCGGGGCCGGGGCGGGCGGGATTTCCGGCGCCGTGTCCGGGGTTTGGGCCGGCCCCGGGCATCCAGGCGGCTCGGCGTGTGCCGCATCCGGTCCGGGGCGCGGGCGATCAGGCGCCCGATGGTGGAGACCCTGGGGAGGGCTAGCCCGTGCTGCGCACACCACGGCCGCAGTAGGACGTGCAGCTTGGCCTTCCCACGGTTGGGATACGTGGTGCGTAGCCGCCGGATCGCTTGGCTCAGGGCGGGTGGCCACGTGGCCTGCCACCGCCGGTGGGGGGCCCTAGAGCGGACGGCCAACGCCTGCGGGTCCCCGCCAGCCTGAGTGAGCGCCCGCTGCCAGCGATAAAGCGTCCGGCGGCTGACGCCGAAGGCCTCCCCCGTCGCGGCTGGGCCATGCCGGGCGCAAAAGTGCAGAATCTTGAGTCGGTGATGGGCTTCGTGGGGTATCATGCCCCAACGATGCCCGAATTGCGTTAGTCGATAAAACCCCCTGATGCGATAGCCGACATGGTGGATTTGCATGGCCTCTCCTCCTGTTTCGAGGAGTGCCAAAGGTTTCTGAACTTATACAGGCTCCCCGGTCAAGACCGGTGTTCAGGGCATACTGATTTTCAGGTTATCGAACAACGATGCACGCGACTTCCCTACCCTGGCGGCACTCCTTACGGTTGATCGGCCATCCGCGGGTCATCACCATGTTGTTTTTGGGCTTCTCGGCCGGGATTCCTCTCCTGTTGATTTTTTCCTCGCTCTCCTTATGGTTGCGTGAGGCGGGAGTCGAACGTTCGACGGTCACCTTCTTCAGTTGGGCCGCCCTGGGCTATTCCTTCAAGTTCGTATGGGCGCCACTTGTGGACACCTTATCCGTCCCGCTCCTGACTCGGATGTTGGGACGGCGACGCGGGTGGATGCTGCTGGCACAGGGTTCCATCATTGCGGCGATTGCCGGAATGGCCCTGGTCGACCCGTCTCAGGGGCACCTGACCGTAATGGCGTTGGCCGCCGTGCTGCTGGGATTTTCATCAGCCACCCAGGATATCGTGATTGACGCCTACCGAATCGAATCCGCCGATGTCTCGCTCCAAGCCCTATTGTCGTCCACCTACATCGCGGGGTATCGCATGGGCATGCTGCTGTCAGGAGCAGGAACGCTGTTCCTGGCCAGCGCCTTCGGATCGGCCAAAGGCGCCTATGACCATCAGGCTTGGCAATGGGCCTATCTCATCATGGCCGCAGCCATGGCAGTGGGTCTCCTCACGACGCTCATTATTGACGAACCTGCCACCCATAAAACGCGTACGTCTGCGCTGTCGAACAGGGATCACGCAGGAATCCTGTTCATGTTCATCACATCCGTCACCGGATTCATCATGGTTTTTTACCATTCAGCCGCACTGGCGGATGAGCTGAGCCACATACTGAACCGGGTGCTCCAGACCGAAGCCGTTGCGCGGTTCCTGATCGAAGCGGTACGGTTAGGTGCGGGTATGGTGGCGATCTGGCTCATCGCCACGCTCATGATTTACGCCGGCGCCGTGAGTCGGGACACCGTGCAGGATACGTACATTACCCCTCTGATGGACTTTTTCAGGCGATATGGGTTGAAATCCGCGCTGGTGCTTTTGCTGCTGATCGGGGTTTATCGCATTTCCGACATTGTGCTGGGCGTCATCGCCAATGTGTTCTACCAGGACATGGGATTTACCAAACCGGAAATTGCCGGTGTCGTGAAAACTTTTGGACTGTTCATGACCATTGCCGGCGGATTTCTCGGAGGTCTGTTATCCGTCCGATACGGCGTGCTCCGTATTCTCTCGCTCGGAGCTCTTTTGTCTGCCACGACCAACCTTCTGTTCAGCGCGTTGGCGGCCGTGGGACACGACCTGAACCTGCTCTACATGGTGATCTCCGTCGATAACCTGTCTGCAGGATTAGCCAGCGCTGCCTTTGTCGCCTTTCTCTCCAGCCTTACCAATATCCAATTTACCGCCATGCAATATGCCATCTTCAGCTCGCTCATGACCTTGTTTCCGAAAGTCCTGGGAGGCTACTCAGGCGTCATCGTGGACAGCCTGGGTTATTCACGTTTTTTCATGCTGACCGCTCTACTGGGATTGCCCGTGCTCGCACTCATCCGGTACACGCGACATGCTATAGACCCGTCTACCACAACGAATCGGCTGTAAGCATTTCCTTCTTGGTCTTCCTCCTTGGGTCCGCAGAGACGCACCTGAACGTGCCCGCGTTCGCCCGGTGAGTTGGGCAGCATGTTCTGACGAGGCTGGAACTGCGCTACATAATACCCCCTGATGCGGGAGTTGCCTGGTGGACGTGGCAAAGCCTCTCCTCCTGTTTCGAGAAGCGCCACAGGTTTCTGAACGGATACAGAGGGCTTTTTAGGCTTCTTCGGAAACGGGACAGCGCAACGTTCCGATTCGTTCTATTTCAATGGTGACCGTATCTCCATTTTTGAGAAAGACCGGCGGGTTCCGTGCAAACCCGACGCCTTGCGGAGTCCCCGTCAGAATGACCGTCCCCGGCAACAACGTTGTCCCTTCGCTCAAGAAACTGATGAGGGAGGGCACGTCGAAAATCATGTCCGCGGTGGTCGAATCCTGTATAATCTCCCCATTGAGCGTCGTTTTGATCTTGAGGGTATTCGGATTGGGAATGTCATCGGTTGTGACCAGACAGGGTCCGAGAGGACAAAACGTATCAAAGGATTTCCCCCTGCACCACTGTTTGCCACCACCCTCTTTCTGCCAGCGTCTCGCGCTCACGTCGTTGGCGCACGTATATCCCAGCACGTAGTCGAGGGCCTGATCCCGTTGAATGTTCTTCCCAGCCCTTCCAATGACGACTGCCAGTTCGCCCTCGCAATCGACTTGCCCCGAGGCGACTTCGGGAATAACGATGGGGTCACCGGGATGAGCCAGCGCATTGACCGCCTTGATAAACAGTACGGGGTATTGGGAAACGCTTGTGCCCATTTCTTCTGCATGCCGCCGGTAATTCAACCCCACGCCAAGAATGTTCGAAGGTTCGACCGGAGCGAGAAGTTTTTCAATCCGAACGACCGTGTCGGGCACCCGATACGTTTCGTCAACGGTTTTCTCAAGGAGCCAAGCCGATCCCTCATCCGCCCACTTGCCGTGGCGGACGTTACCCTCATTGTCCTGAAAACGGATTATCTTCATGAAGTTTCTGCCGAGGACGTGACAACGAAGATTTCAGATGCGTTGACCTCCTTGTACGGTCAACGGTCCAATTGCCTTACTCAGATAAGTAGTATACCATGCCTTCCCAAAAGAGTCTTGGCAATCCTCATATTGCAGATGAATGCGCCGGGCAACCCTGAAGCGCACCTTCAAGATAACCCCGTGAAAGGCCAAACATGCATAACCTCGATCTTCTGAAAACCGTTCCTCCGCTTTCCTTTCTTCCCGACGGCCTACTCGATGTCAGCGGGGCGACACTGGTCCCAAAGGATATCCTGGCAATAGGCCGTTGCCTTCCGTTGTAGCAACATTCAAGAAACGCATTGATCCCGGAAGTCCGAACGGGACAGCGCAAGATAGAACTTTTTATTCATAACTCAAGGAGGTCATGGAATGCAGCAGGAATTTTCTCGAAAAGCAGGGATTCGTTGTACATGGATTGTTGCCCTGTGCCTGGCCGGCTGTCCGGTCCTGGCGTCAGCGGCAACCATCAAAGCCCAACTCTCGACGGCGCCGAACGTTCCTCCCCCCATTACCCGGACCAAACCGGCCACGGTCGTGGTCGAGATGGAAGCGAAAGAATACGTCGGCACAATCGCCGAAGAGAAACAATATAAATTCTGGAGTTTCAACGGCACCGTGCCCGGGCCCATGATCCGGGTTCGGGAGGGCGATACCGTGCAAATCCATTTAACCAACGCTAAGGACAGCAGCGAAAGTCACAATATCGACTTCCATGCAGTCAATGGACCCGGCGGCGGCGCCGCGATGCTGAATACCGAACCCGGAGAAAAAACCGGGCTGAGTTTCAAAGCGATCAATCCCGGACTCTACGTGTACCATTGCGCCACCGCATCGCCGTCAATCCCGGCTCACATTGCAAACGGCATGTATGGCATGATCCTCGTGGAACCTGCGGGCGGTCTGCCTCCCGTGGATAAGGAATTCTACGTCCTCCAGAGCGATTTCTACACCAAGGAAGGCAAGGACGGTATCCTGGAATTCGATCATGCAAAAGGCTCGGATGAGCACCCCACCTACGTGGTCTACAACGGCATGGCCGGCCTCCTGGTCAAAAATCCGCTTCACGCCAAGGCCGGCGACAAGATCAGGATTTTCTTCGGCAATGCCGGCCCCAACCTGGTGTCGTCATGGCACATCATCGGCGAAATCTTCGACAAAGTCTGGACGGAAGGTTCGCTCACGACTCCACCCCTGGAAAACGTACAGACCACGCTGGTACCGGCCGCGGGATCTTCCATCGCGGAATTTACCGTGGAAGTGCCGGGCACGTATATCTCGGTGGATCACTCGATTTTTCGTATCGAGAAAGGCGCGCTTGGTCTCCTGAAGGTGGAAGGGAAAAAGAATCCCGACATCTACAAAGGCCTTCAATAAGTCTGTCAAAGAAAGTCCACTGGAGGATTGTCAATCTTCCGTCATTCGTTGACGAAATGAAAGGTGCGCTCCTCGCCTTCTTTTGTCGCTGCGCCATCCCTCGATGACAGATGTCGAGGACAAGCTTATGGCGCTTCGTTGCAAGTAGCCTCTCCAAACCGCATGAAATGCGGTTACTGCAAAGACAAAAACCCTGGACCCCCGATGACAAATAGCCTGTCCCCGACATTTGTCATCGAGGATCGGGGCTGACAGACAAAGACAGAAGTGTCTACGAATGCCTGAACACAGACACGGTCTCTTCTACTGTGTTTCATTGACTTGAATTAAGGCTGCATGATACCGTGCCTGGCATGAAAAAGCCTTGTTATTCAACAAGTTTGGCTCAATTTCGTGAATTGGCCGAGATGGGGAATCTGGTGCCGGTGTATCGCGAAATTCTGGCGGACCGGGAGACGCCGGTCAGCGCGTTTTCGAAAATCAATTCGGGCGATACGGCTTTCTTGCTTGAAAGTATCGAAGGCGGCGAGCACTGGGCGCAGTATTCTTTTTTGGGCAGCGGGGCCACACAAGTGCTATGGGAAGACGACGGCAACCTCCACGTCAAGAAAGGGCACAAAACGGAAACCCGGCCGTTAGGGTGCAATCCTTTGGACCATATCCGCTCCATGCTGGACGAGTTTCAACCGGTGCGAGTGCCCGACCTCCCCCGCTTTGTCGGAGGAGCCGTCGGCTATCTGGGATATGACGTGGTGCGATTTTTCGAACCGGTCCCCGGATCTCCCAAAAATTCCACGCGCTTGCCCCTGTTCGCCTTCTTCGTCACGGACACGCTTCTGATTTTCGACAACATGCGGCATACGATCAAAGTCGTGGCCAATGCTCATATCACGTCTTCCAGGCAATCAGCCATCAAATCCGCCTACGTGGATGCCACAACCCGAATCGAAAAAATGATTGCGAAGCTCAGGACCCCTTTGCGGTACCCTGCTGTCTCCGCGCGCCGGCACGTGCCACGCTTTACCTCCAATATGACCCAGACTAATTTTGAAAAAATGGTGATGCGGATTAAAGAATATATTCAGGCTGGCGATATCGTGCAGGCTGTCGTCTCCCAGCGATGGCAGACCAGAATCCACGCGCCCTCCCTGGAAATCTATCGCGCGTTACGGGTCATTAATCCTTCGCCGTACACGTTCTATCTCCGGGTCGCGGGAGTCGAATTGGTCGGATCCTCACCGGAAATTCTAGTCCGGTGCGAAGGCAAGCAGATTGTCGTCCGTCCGATCGCAGGGACGCGAAAGCGAGGGACCACGGTCGCGGAGGATCAGGCATTGGCCGAAGAACTGTTGGCCGATACAAAAGAGCGCGCCGAACACGTCATGCTGGTCGATTTGGGACGGAACGACGTCGGGCGGGTAGCTCAAACGGGCACGGTGACGCTTGATCCGTTTATGAAAATCGAACGATACTCTCACGTCATGCACATTGTCTCGCAAGTGACCGGCACGTTGAATCCGGGACAAGACGCGTATGACGTGATGAAGGCCTGTTTCCCCGCCGGCACGGTTTCCGGGGCGCCGAAAATCCGGGCCATGCAGATCATTAAAGAACTTGAACCCACGCCACGAGGCCCCTATGCCGGCGCCGTGGGATATTTCAGTTTCTCGGGGAATATGGATACCTGCATCAATATTCGAACCATTGTCATTAAGGGCCGGAACGCCTTTATTCAAGCCGGCGCGGGGATCGTCGCCGATTCGGATCCGGCGAAGGAATACGAAGAAACCTGCAACAAAGCCCGCGCCATGATGCGAAGCATCGAATTGGCGGAACAGGGATTGGAATAACGACGGTGATCCGACGGTATCTGGTCATTGTATGCTGCTCATGATCGACAACTATGACTCCTTTACGTACAACCTGGTTCAGTACTTGGGGAAACTGGGCACCGATATTGACGTGTATCGAAACGATAAAATCACGGTGGATGAGATTCTACAACTGAGTCCGTCGCGCATTGTGATTTCTCCCGGTCCCTGTACGCCCAACGAGGCGGGAATTTCCGTGGAGGTGATCCGTCGATTTGCCGGGTGCGTTCCGCTGTTGGGCGTCTGTCTGGGGCATCAGTCTCTGGCCTTTGCCTTCGGCGGTGAGATCATTCGCGCCGGTCGCCTGATGCACGGGAAAACGTCGTTGGTCAAACACGACAATCAAACGATTTTTCGAGGCCTGCCCAACCCGTTTGAAGCCACGCGGTATCATTCGCTCATCGTCAACAAAGAAACCTTGCCTAACGATTTCGAAATTTCAGCGGAGACGGAGGAAGGCGAAATCATGGGACTCCGGCATCTTCCGACCGGCGCGGAAGGCGTCCAGTTCCATCCGGAATCGATCCTCACGAAATCCGGCATGGATCTCTTGCGAAACTTCCTTGAGCCCGGAGCCGGAAATGGTGAAGGGAAGACGGCATGATCAAAGCTACGCTTGCAAAACTGGTCGAGGGCATCAACCTCACGGAAAAGGAAGCCTATGACGTCATGCTTGAGATCATGCAGGGTGCCACATCCGAATCCCAAATTGCCGCCTACCTTATGGGCCTTCGCATGAAGGGCGAGACCGTCGAGGAAATCACGGGGTCGGTCAAGGCCATGCGGGAAATGGCGATACGCATCCACGTGGGATCTCCCCAGGTCGTGGATACCTGCGGCACCGGTGGAGATCGATCCAATACCTTTAATATCTCCACCGCGACGGCATTTGTGGTAGCAGGAGGAGGCATCACCGTTGCCAAGCACGGAAACCGGTCGGTCACTTCACGGTCCGGAAGTGCGGACGTATTAGCCGCAATGGGCATCAAGATCGATCTCGCCCCGGAACAAGTGGAGGCCTGCGTCAACGAAATCGGGATTGGATTTTTGTTCGCCCCGCTCTATCACGGAGCCATGAAACATTGCGCCAAGCCCCGTTCCGAAATGGGCCTTCGAACGCTGATGAATATTATGGGACCGTTGTCCAATCCCGCCGGCGCTGGCGTCCAGATTTTAGGAGTCTACGAGCAGGCCTTAACGGAAAAGTTGGCCCAAGTCCTCATCCGCTTGGGTACCCAACATTGTTTCGTGCTGCACGGCAAGGATGGATTGGATGAACTCACGCTGACCGATTTTACCTACGTATCCGAAGGGAAAGCCGGACGGATTTCCAGTTATCATGTGGCACCGGAAGATTTTGGATTAACCAGGGTCAGTCCGAAAGACTTGCTTGGCGGAACCCCAGAAGACAATGCGATCATCATCCAGGAGATTCTCAAAGGGCATCGTAGCGCCAAACGGGACGTGGTGCTCATGAATGCCGCCCCGGCGTTCGTGGCCTGCGGGAAAGCCAAAAATCTGAAGGAAGGGTATCGCCAAGCTGCGAATGCCTTGGATAGCGGTGGCGCGTACGAGAAGTTTCAGAAACTTGTCCTGTTTTCGAAGGAGACTGCCGGATGATCCTGGAGCGTATCCTGGAACATAAGAAGGCGGAACTCCGCCGTAAGAAAAGCCGCGGCTACCTGGCCGGACTCAAAGGGAAAATCGCAGACCGGCCCGAGCCGTTGGGCTTTGTCACGGCCCTGGAGGCGGCTTGTACGCCAGACTGCCCGGCCCTGATTACGGAAATCAAAAAGGCGTCACCCAGCCGGGGATTGATGCGGCCGGAGTTTCAAGACTGGTTCGACCCGGCCGGGATTGCCGGCACGTACAAGAAACACGGAGCAGCGGCGGTATCGGTCTTGACGGATCGTGAATTCTTTCAAGGCCATGTTGCCGACTTGGCTCGCGTCAAGGACCACGTAGGCCTGCCGGCCTTGAACAAGGAATTCATGATCGAAGACGTCCAATTCTATGAAGCACGCGCCTATGGGGCCGATGCGATCCTGCTCATCGTGGCAGCCCTGGACCGGCTTCAACTCGAAGACTTCTATGCAATGGCCAGAGGCTTGACGCTCGACGTCCTGGTAGAAACGCACAACGAATCTGAAGTCGATACGGTTCTGGAACGCATTCCCGGCGCGGTCATGATTGGCATCAACAACCGGGATCTCACAACCTTCTCGGTCGATCTTTCGGTGACCCAACAACTCGCTCCCCGGATTCCTTCCGGGAAACTCATCGTGAGCGAAAGTGGAATCCACAGACGCGAAGACGTCTTGCAGATTCTGGGAGCTGGAGCCAAGGCCATGCTGGTGGGTGAATCATTGGTTCGAGCCGATGACATCGGCGCCAAAATTCATGACCTACGAGGAACGGCCGGACAGGACGACGCAACCTGTCAGCCTGTACAAGAAGCCCGCTGGATTTAACAACCGTTTCTCTCCTATCGATTATCAGATCATGGCTCTGCCGAAAATCAAAATCTGTGGGATTACGAACCTTATCGACGCCTTCCAAGCCATCGACGCCGGAGCCGATGCGCTCGGGTTTGTCTTCTACAGAAAAAGTCCGCGTAACGTCAGTCTGAACGTCGTCAAGTCCATTGTAGGCAATTTGCCGCCGTTCGTGTTGTCCATCGGGGTCTTCGTCAATGCGGAGCCCGACATTGTTCGCAAGACCATGGATGAATGCGGGTTGACGCTCGCACAAATTCATGGGGACGAATCCGCGGAGTATTGTGAATCGCTGGGGCGTCCGGTTATCAGAGGAATCCGGCTCCGTGACCGCAACACGCTCTTCGCCATGGCCGAATATAAGGGTCGCTCTCGAGTCCGGGGATTCGTCCTGGATGCCTTTTCCGAGACAGCCTACGGAGGAACGGGCAAAACCGCGGACTGGGACCTTGCGGCGGAAGCCGCCGGATCGTTTTCCTTCTTGCTGGCGGGAGGGCTCACTGCCGATAACGTCCAGGAGGCGATCCGGAAAGTGCGGCCGTACGGTGTGGACGTCAGCAGCGGCGTCGAAGTCAGTCCGGGCAAGAAAGATCCGGCGAAAGTGACGGCCCTCATCCAAGCCGTGAAACTTGTGTCGTCATAAATCGAGCCGATATACTGACTCATAGTAACTACCCTTAGGCGTTGTGTTATCATGATAGGTCATCAGGAAGAGTATTCCGCCAAGGTTCCTCTCCCTTGATCGGAGAGGATTCAGGTGAGGGTAAAAACGGAAGTACCCATGGCACGCGTTCCCGTTAAACAAAGCCGGTTCGGCAAATATGGAGGGCAATACGTTCCCGAAACCCTCATGCCGGCAATCCTGGAACTGGAAAAGGTCTATGCGAAAGTTCGCCGAGACCGCAGTTTTCAAAAAGAATTCCGCGACTGTTTGAGACAATACGTGGGGCGTCCGACTCCCCTGTACTTCGCCAAACAGCTCACCAGGACGCTGGGTGGTGCCAAGATCTATCTCAAGCGGGAGGACCTGTGTCATACCGGCGCGCACAAGATCAACAACACCGTGGGACAGGCGCTGCTCACGAAACGCATGAAGAAACGGCGCATCATCGCGGAAACCGGCGCCGGCCAACACGGGGTGGCGGTCGCGACCATTGCCGCCATGTTCGGGCTGGAAGCGGAAGTGTACATGGGGACGGAAGACATGGCGCGCCAGACGCTCAACGTCTTTCGCATGCGCTTGCTCGGCGCGAAAGTCACCGGCGTGGACGCGGGCAGCCGGACGCTCAAGGACGCCATCAGCGAGGCCATGCGCGACTGGACCACGAACGTGCGCACCACGCATTACTTGCTGGGTTCCGTGCTGGGGGCGCATCCCTATCCGATGATGATCCGCGATTTCCAATCGGTGATCGGCCGGGAGGCCCGACGGCAAATCCTTGCCGCGGAGGGATCACTGCCTCATTGCCTGGTGGCCTGCGTGGGGGGCGGCAGCAACAGCATCGGCCTGTTCTACCCGTTCATCAGGGATACCCGGATTCAAATGATAGGGGTGGAAGCCGGTGGAATGGGCTTGGCCAGCGGCAAACATGCCGCTCGATTTGCCGGTGGAGTGCCGGGCGTGCTTCACGGAACCATGACCTATCTGCTTCAGGACCGGCATGGCCAAATCAACAGCACGCATTCGGTGTCCGCCGGGCTCGATTATCCCGCGGTCGGCCCCGAACACGCCATGCACCATGATTCAAGTCGCATTCAGTACACCTCGGCGACCGACCAGGAAGCCCTGGAAGCCTTCGACCTGCTGTCCAGGGAAGAAGGGATCATTCCCGCCCTGGAAAGCGCCCATGCCGTGGCCGAAGTCATGAAATGGGCCCCGAAGATGAAGAAAAGCCAAATCCTGATCATGAACCTCTCGGGACGCGGGGATAAAGACGTCAACCAGATTGCCCAGATGCGGGGCATCCAATTCTGAGGTTGCCTAAATTATGCCCGCCCCTTCCAATCGTATCACCGCCACCTTTGACCGTCTTCGCCGGGAAGGGAAAAAAGCGCTGATTCCCTATCTCATGGCCGGAGATCCTTCATTGGCTGAAACGGAAGCCCTGGTGCTGGCCCTGGAAAAAGCCGGGGCCGACCTAATTGAAATCGGCGTCCCGTTTTCCGATCCCATCGCCGACGGCCCCGTGATTCAAAAAGCCGCCGAACGGGCGTTGCGGACCGGCACCTCGCTTCGCGGCATTTTACGGACCGTCAAAGCCTTGCGGACCAAGACACAGGTCCCGCTCATTCTGATGGCCTATTACAACACCATCATGGCCATGGGAGAACGGGAATTCTGTCGTGAAGCGGTTCAGGCCGGGGTGGATGGCGTCATTATTCCGGACATGCCTCCGGAAGAAGCCGGGCCATTGCAACAGGCCTCCGCCGCGAACGGACCGTGCCTGATTTTTCTTCTCGCGCCGACGAGCACCGCGGCGAGAAAAACCGAGGTCATCAAACGCACCCGCGGGTTCATTTATTACGTGTCCATTACCGGAATTACCGGGGCGAAATTGCGGGATAAGGATTCCATCAAACGAAACGTGCGCGCGATCCAAAAGAAAGCAGGGAAACCCGTGGCCGTGGGATTCGGCATTGCCACTCCCGACGATGCCCGCCAAATTTCAGCCTTCGCCGATGGCATCATCGTGGGTAGCGCCCTCGTCCGCAAAATCGAAGAACTCCAACACTCTCCCGATTTGATTCACGGAATCAGCCGATTCACCGCCAGTCTGAAAGCCGCCCTCTCCGATTCGTGTTAGGCCTCGATGACGTGAATGCCGTTCTCACCGAAATGGCGCCGGTTTGCGTCGGCGGATTCATCCAAAAAATCCAGCAGCCGACACCAGACACGGTCATTCTCTTTCTGCGCCGGCAGGGACATTCTCTTTCGATTCTGCTCTCAGCTCACTCCCAATACGGACGGTTGCATATCCTGAGTCAAAAAATCTCAAACACTCCGACTCCTCCATCGTTTTGTCAATATTTACGCGCCCATATTCTGGGGGCAAAAATTCATCGTCTGACTCAAACGCCTCGTAATCGAATCGTGTGGTTCGAACTGAATAAAGGCGAGCGCGTGTTCTTTCTGGTTGTCGCGCTGACAGGACGCTCGGCCAATATCTTTGCTCTGGATGCGCAGGCCATGGTGCTGCGGTGCCTGAAACCCAGTCGGCAACCCGTGGGGCAACCCTTTACACTCTCCCCTTGTCCTTGGGATGATCTCGCGGCCCAGGAATCGTCCACACCCATACATGAAACCGACGGCATACACTTTCCCGTTTCCGAACAAATTGAAGCGGCCCATGCCCTATCCGAACAAAACGCGTCTATTGACAATCAACGCCATCAACAAATCGCTCACATGCGCAAACAGGTCAAAAAACTCGAACGACGAGCAACGAAATTGACCCAGGATCTTGAAAAAGTCTGCGCCTATCGTGAGTATGGACGGTACGGGGAACTGTTGAAAAGCCACGTCCCCGCGCTGCAAAAAGGGCAGACGCACATCACCGTGGTTGATTATTTTGATGAAAGGTTGCCCGAACTCACGCTTCCGCTGGACCCTGAAAAAGACGGGCCCGGGAATCTGAAAGGCTATTTCATGAAGTACGGCAAATTTACCGGAGCCCAAAAGAACCTTGTGCCAAGACTTGACCAGACCAACATCGAATTGGCGAACGTACAGAAAGAATTGCAGGCATTGGAAAGTGGGAACATGGCGGAGTTATCCGAGAAGGAAGCCGAACAGGGGGCCATAGTACGGCCGGTGCCGTCGGCTTCGCCGAACGAGCCCCAGCGCTCCAAGTCCAAAACACAAACGGCGGCACCCTGCCGTCAGTTTTACTCTCAGGCTGGCCTTGCCATCCTGGTCGGGAAAACTGCCAAAGACAATGACGCCGTCACCTTCAAGGTCTCCAACCCCGACGATCTTTGGCTGCACGCCAGAGGCACACCGGGGTCGCACGTGGTCATCCGGCTGGACAAGAAACAGCAAGTGCCGCCCGAAACCTTGAAAGACGCCGCGACCTTGGCCCTGTTTTACAGCGATTTGCGAAAAAGCGGAAAAGGCGAAGTCATCTATACCTTGAGAAAAAACGTCAGAAAACCCAAAGGCGCGAAACCCGGATCTGTCACGGTGACCCAGGAAAAGAGCTTGTGGGTTTTCGTGGATCAGGCACGCTTAGACCGGCTGAAAGAAGCATGAAAGGAACACGTCATGAGTGATTCGCTTACGGAAGAAATCCGACAGCAGAGAAAACCGAATTATGACGTTCATCCCCTTATCGTCAATCGATGGTCTCCCAGATCGATGACCGGTGAGGCATTGTCAGACGATGAACTCATGCCGCTGTTTGAAGCGGCTCGCTGGGCGCCGTCATCGTATAATGCGCAACTGTGGCGATTCGTCTATGCGAAACGACAAACCGAGTTTTGGGACACGTTTGTGGATTTACTGGTTGAAGGCAATAAAGCATGGGCGCAACATGCCGCCGCGTTGGTCGTCGTCACGTCCAGAAAGTTGTTTGAACGGAATGACAAACCCGCGGCCACGTATGCCTTCGACGCAGGCGCGGCATGGGAGAATCTAGCGTTGGAAGGCACGTGCCGGGGATTGGTCGTCCACGGGATGCAGGGGTTCGATTATGAGAAGGCCCGGAGAGAACTGCACATCCCCGAAGATTACGAGGTCCTGGCCATGATCGCCATCGGGAAACGCGCGCCCAAAGAATCCCTACCTCCTCCTCTTCAGGAGATGGAACGTCCGAACGACCGGCGTCCGTTAAACGAAATTGCCGTGGCTGGACGTTTTCGAAAAGAAGAGAAGCCTTGAGATTGTTGCACTTCCGGGAAGGAAACTTATTTTTGTTGCATGTCTCTGTATAAGTTCAGAAACCTTTGGCACTCCTCGACACAGGAGGAGAGGCCATGCAAATCCACCATGTCGGCTATCGCATCAGGGGGTTTTATCGACTAACGCAATTCGGGCATCGTTGGGACATGATACCCCACGAAGCCCATCACCGACTCAAGATTCTGCACTTTTGCGCCCGGCATGGCCAGCCGCGACGGGGGAGGCCTTTGGCGTCAGCCGCCGGACGCTTTATCGCTGGCAGCGGGCGCTCACTCAGGCTGGCGGGGACCCGCAGGCGTTGGCCGTCCGCTCTAGGGCCCCCCACCGGCGGCGGCAGGCCACGTGGCCACCCGCCCTGAGCCAAGCGATCCGGCGGCTACGCACCACGTATCCCAACCGTGGGAAGGCCAAGCTGCACGTCCTACTGCGGCCGTGGTGTGCGCAGCACGGGCTAGCCCTCCCCAGGGTCTCCACCATCGGGCGCCTGATCGCCCGCGCCCCGGACCGGATGCGGCACACGCCGAGCCGCCTGGATGCCCGGGGCCGGCCCAAACCCCGGACACGGCGCCGGAAATCCCGCCCGCCCCGGCCCCGCCCCGCCCCGCCCCTGGCGGTCTTGGCCGGCGATCCCGTTGTGCGGCTCCACGCCGGACTCCGCCGCTACCTATTCACCTTCATCGATCCCTGCAGTCGCTTCGCCTTCGCTGTGGCCACCGCCACCGCCTCCAGCCGCCATGCCACCCACGCCCTCGATGCACTCTGTGCGTTGCTCCCGGCCCCACCCCGGGTCCTCCTCTCCGATAACGGCCCGGAGTTCCAGGGGCATTTCCAGCACCGGCTCGATGAACGCGGCATCACCCACTGGTGGACATATCCCCGATCCCCGAAAATGAACGCTCATGCGGAACGGTTCAATCGCACCCTGCAAGAGACCTTCGTGGACTACCACGAGGATCTGCTGTTCGACGATTTGGCGGCCTTTAACCGCAAACTGGCCGATTGGTTGCTGGCCTACAATACCGTGTTGCCCCACCATAGCCTTGGGCGGCAATCTCCGGTACAATTCCTGATTCACCACCAACCCGAGTGCCAAATGTGGTGGCCCCATACAGTATCTTGACATTTAAAAATCATTCCGATATAAGCCTTCAACCATAAGATGGAGCGGTTGGGAAACGAAGACGTTTTCCTTACCTGACCTCAAAGAAGGCTCAAGGACATCGACGTCCTTTTGGTTTGCGGTTTGAACCAGAAGGACGTTTTTTTTGTCCACGACATTGCTCACGGCAGGAAGAGGCCGACAAACGGATGAACATTGCCTTTCCTCCTTCCGACGGAAACAAAGGTGTTTCCCGCATTGCCGAAGCCGGAAAGTTTTTAGGTGCTTCTACCAGAGGACATTGCACAATTGTTTCTGAAAGAAAGAGGAAATCCTTCCATGAATATACGCAAACACACCATAGTCAATATCGTTTTCTTCGTGATGTTTTTGTTCACATTACCCGCATTTGCCGGTCCGAAACTCGAATTCGGGGATGACAAGTGGCTGAGTATCGGCGCCGGAGCACGGGTACATTTCTTCGCACAGGAGGATGGTGCCGCCGATGGCAAGAATTGGAGCAAGCATTTCGGGTTGGAGAATATGCGGCTCTACGTCAACGGACAATTCCACAAGTACCTGAAAATCGAATTCAACACGGACTGTACGAATTGCCTCGGCGACAACAGCAGCGGCACGATGATCGTCCTGGATGCCATCGGCAAATTCGAGTTCAATCAGTACATCAACATCTGGGGCGGACGACAGTTGGTCCCGTCGGATCGCGCTGAACTCGACGGGCCTTACTTCCAAAACACCTTCGACTTCAACAGGACGCCGTTCTATCCGCAGGATTTCGGCAACTTCGTGGCGGGCCGGTTCGGCCGTGACGACGGGATAAATCTCTGGGGAGCCTTTTTCAAGGACAAACGGTTGACTTACGTTGTCGGTATTTTTGACGGGGTCGATCAATCGAGTATACGTGGTGGAGGTCCGAATACAGGCGACAACCTACTCTGGGCGGGGCGCTTCAGTTATAACTTCTGGAACGTGGAAAAGAACCCGGGCTATTACACCAGCAGCACCTACTACGGCAAAGGGGGAGACATCCTGACCATGGCTTTCGCCATACAACACCACGAAGATGGAGCCGGAACGGCCGACGATCAATCTGATTTTACCGGCTACAGCACAGACCTGTTGATGGAAAAAATCCTGCCGAACAAGGGTGTCCTGACCTTGGAAGGAGAATATAAGGTGTTTGAAACCGGTCTGACGCAGGCTGCTTTAACCGCCAATAACTGTTTCTGTCTATTCGACGGAGATTCCTGGACGGCAACGGCATTGTATCTCTTCCCCGAAAAGTGGGGAATCGGACAATTGCAGCCCTATGTCCGTTATACGGCGAACAATCCCGATTCCAGCTCGTTTCGTGATGAAATCGAAGTCGGAACGAATTACATCATCGACGGGCACAACGCCAAAATTGCACTGTTTTATCAATATGGCGATATTAACACGAAGGGACGCACGTGGTTGCCAACTGTGACCGGTGACGACGTTGGTCTCATCAAGCTGGCCCTCCAGTGGCAGATCTAGCGCTCGACAGACTATTGGGCAACGCGGCAACCAACAACCCAACGATACATTGAAAGAGAGGCAAAATATGAATAAGGAACTTATTCCGGAAAACGCAAAATCAGAAAACCCGCTTGACTACACACCCGCGAAGAGTCGTCGCCAATTTTTCACGGATACCGGAAAGACGGCGGCGGGATTCGGCATCGCTGCGCTTTTAGGTAACCTGGGGAACTACGCGCTGTCATACGCAGCCGACAAAGAACCCATTAAAATCGGCGTCCTGCATTCCTTGAGCGGCACAATGGCTATCAGCGAAGTTTCATTGAGAGACGTGGTGTTGATGGCGGTGGAAGAAATCAACGCTACGGGAGGAGTCCTCGGGAGGATGCTTCAGCCTGTGATCGTGGATCCCGCCTCAAATTGGGATTTATTTGCCGAAAAGGCCAAGCAACTCCTTCTGGTCGATAAGGTAGCCGTGGTGTTCGGTTGTTGGACTTCCGTAAGTCGCAAATCCGTGCTGCCCGTATTCGAGAGTAACAACGGGTTGCTGTTTTATCCCGTGCAATACGAGGGAGAAGAATGTTCGCGGAACGTGTTTTATGCCGGCGCCGCCGTTAACCAACAAGCCGTTCCCGCCGTGGAATATCTGATGAGTGAAGAAGGCGGGGGCTATAAAAAGTTTTACCTATTGGGAACGGATTATGTGTATCCCAGGACGACGAACAAAATTTTACGGGCGATGTTGCTCGCTAAGGGCGTACCCGCTAAACATATTGGTGAAGAATACACCCCCTTCCATCACCAGGACTATCAAACCATCGTCAGCACCATCCGACAATTTGCCCGCCGTGGAGACGCAGCCGTGATCAGCACGATCAACGGGGACAGCAACGTACCGTTTTACAAGGAATTCGCCAATCAGGGACTCCGATCCGAAGACGTACCCATCATGGCTTTCAGTGTGGCTGAAGATGAACTTCGGAGTATGGATACGACCGCATTGGTCGGGCACCTGACGGCCTGGAATTATTTCCAAAGCATCGAATCCCCGGGAAACAAGAAATTCGTGTCAGACTTCAAATCCTATTGCAAGAAAAATGGCCTGCCCAGGGGTAGTCAACGGGTCACGGACGATCCGATCGAAGCCGCGTATTTCGGAGTGCACGTCTGGAAACAAGCCGCGGAAAAAGCCGGCCGCACGGACGTGGATGCCGTGCGCAAAGCCGTGTACGGTTTGGAATTCGATGCACCCGGCGGGAAGAAGAAGATGGATGCGGTGAACCATCACACGCACAAGCCCGTGCTGATCGGTGAAATTCGCAAAGACGGACAATTCACGATCATTTCTCAGACCGGTTTGGTACGACCGGAGCCGTGGAGTGAATACACCAATCCTGAAAAAGGTTGTGACTGGGTCAATCACAAAGGCACGTACAAAAAGGCGTGAAACGGCGTGGGCTCCGGGTCGGCTTCCGATCCTGAGTCCGTTCGCATGACCGCTGATTCATAAGTGTTCAATGCAATGGTTTTCCGGTTTACGACACACACGATCATGAGACGATCGCTCATCGCCGTTTTGTCCGCGTGGCTGGTCCTCTTTGCCTGGTCCCTGTCGAGCCCTGCCACGGCCCAGGAATCACCTACGGCGCCCTCCAACGTCATGACGATGCAAGAGGCCATGACTACGCTCGCTGAAGGCTCGTGGCCTGACAAAAGACTGGCGGCCGACTACCTTTTGAAGAACAGCGACCCCACCCTGCTTCCTCAACTCGAAGCATTTCGATCGAATACGAACCGGCGTGTTCGCAGATTGATCAAGCCCGTCATCAATCTCCTCCAGAACAAAGCCGGTCTCAGCAGTCCGGACCCCGAGACTCGACGCGCCGCCGCCAGGGATTTGGGAGCGCGAGGCACTCCCGAGGCGTTGCCGGTTCTCGCCCAAGCCTTGTCGGATGAAAAAAACCGTTGGGTCCGATACGACCTGAACGAGGCGATTCATTTGCTGAGCCTGGAAAGCGTCAACCCGCAAGTAAAGTTTTCAGCCATCCAGAAGCTGGGTGACATGCGCAGTGCCGCTGCCCTCCCGATTTTACAGGATTTGGCAAAGCTGCCGGCTGATAACCTGGAGCAGCAAACGTTGAAGGATGCTGCGGAAGAAGCGAGCCGCCGGATACAGAAATGGCAAGACATCACACGAGGCATCGAAACGCTCTTGCAAGGCCTGAGCCTCGGGTCCATTCTTCTCCTCATGGCGTTGGGGCTTGCCATTGTTTTTGGTCTCATGGGCGTCATCAATATGGCTCACGGCGAAATGATGATGATCGGGGCTTATGCAACGTTCGTCGTTCAGGAAACCTTCAGAGCGTACCTCGGCGAACACCTCTTCGATTATTATTTCTTTTTTGCTCTTCCCTGTGCGTTTTTCGTTGCGGCTTTCATCGGATGGATCCTGGAAGGCACGCTCATTCGATTCCTCTATGGAAGGCCCCTCGAAACGTTACTCGCCACTTGGGGAGTCGGGCTTGTCCTGATCCAGGGTGCCCGCCTGATCTTCGGAGATCTCACGGCGGTTCAGGCGCCGACCTGGCTCAGGGGAGGCGCACAGGTCGTCGTCGGCGTGCAACTCCCCTATAACCGGCTCTTCATCATCTTCCTAGCCTTGTTCTGCGTCGCGGGCGTCTATTTGCTGTTGTTTCGAACCGGCGTTGGTCTCCGAGTGCGCGCCGTGTTGCAAAATCGCGACATGAGTGCCTGCCTGGGCATCCCCACCAGAAAATTGGACGCCTATACCTTTGCCTTCGGCTCAGGCTTAGCGGGCTTGGCCGGCAGCGCGCTCACGATGGTCGGCAATGTCGATCCCGAACTCGGGCGGAATTACATCGTGGATTCTTTCATGGTCGTGGTCGCCGGCGGAGTCGGCAAACTCGCCGGAACCATTACGGCCGCTTTCGGGATCGGCACGCTCAATAAATTGTTAGAACCCAGCTTCGGCGCCGTATACGGGAAAGTGATTATTTTGGTGCTCATTATTCTTTTCCTCCAGATACGGCCTTCCGGACTCTTTACGCTGAGGGGACGACCTCTTGATTCCTGAATCCCGGCCGGAAACCCTGATGACGCGACTCGCAACCACGGCATCGCACGTGGGAGTTGGTTTCCCGTTCTGGATTACCGGTGCGATCCTGTTCATCGGCGTCCCTCTCCTCAATTTACTTCCCGAGGATTCTCTTTTTCACGTTTCCGATTTTACATTGAACCTGCTGGGCAAATTTTTCGCCTTTGCTATTTTAGCCCTGGGGATCGATCTGATTTGGGGCTATACCGGTGTCTTGAGTTTAGGGCACGGTGTTTTTTTCGGACTGGGCGCCTATGCCATGGGCATGCACCTGATGCTGGGGATCGGAACCGAAGGCGTCTACGGCAGTGCCCTCCCCGACTTCATGGTATGGAACCAAGTTAAGGAGCTTCCGTGGTTTTGGAAGCCGTTTTACAGTTTTGGATTTTCGTTGGCCGCAGTCGTACTGGTCCCGATGATTTTCGCGTCCATTTTCGGATTCTTCGTTTTCCGCAGCAGAATTCGCGGAGTGTATTTTTCTATTATCACGCAAGCGCTCGCCCTCGTGGCCTGGCTGGTCTTCAATCGGAATGAAACGAACCTTGGCGGCACGAACGGGTTGACCGACTTCAAGCGCATCCTGGGATATTCATTGAACGATCCGGGAACCCAGCGCGTGATGTACATGGCGACCATCCTGTTTCTGGGTCTGGCCTTCGTGCTCTGTCGGTGGATCACTCAATCCCGAACGGGACGGGTGTTGATCGCCATTCGTGATTGCGAACAGCGTGTCTTCTTTTCCGGATACTCACCCGCAGGCTACAAATTGTTTGTGTTTGTCATTTCCGCCGGCCTCGCCGGGCTGGCGGGCGCGCTCTACGTCCCGCAAGTCGGGATCATCACACCCAACCAGATAGGGGTTCTGCCCTCGATCGAGATGGTCATCTGGGTGGCCGTGGGAGGGCGCGGGACCCTGTCGGGCGCCATCATTGGAGCCGCGGGCGTCAACTTTATGCGAAGCACGTTGACCAACCATTTCCCCGAGTTCTGGCCCTTTTTCCTGGGCGGGCTCTTTATTGCCGTCGTCATGTTCTTCCCCAAGGGAATCGTGGGGTTACTCAGGAAGGCGCATGCGATGCTTCCTTTCAGAAAATCCAAAATCGAAAATGCGGCGGTTGTCGATTGATTGTGTGCCTCAGGCCATGGACAAACACGTGTCAGCCCCCAGTGAACAACCCGGTGGACGAAAGGTCATCGGGTCCCGACACCAGCGTTCGATTATCTATCTCGACAACGTGACGGTGGATTTTGACGGGTTTAAGGCCTTGAACAAGCTCAATCTGATCGTAGACTACCGCGAGCTTCGTGTGGTGATCGGGCCTAACGGAGCCGGCAAGAGCACGCTGTTGGACGTGATCTCAGGGAAAGTCCAACCGGTCTCCGGTCGCGTCGTTTTCGGTCAGGCCACGGACCTGATCGGCCTTCGCGAAAATGAAATCGCGGCGTTAGGCATCGGCCGAAAATTCCAGACCCCCTCGGTCTATACCACCCTCCCCGTGTGGGATAATCTCGACCTCTCGCTCCGTCGAAAAAACAAAGGGGTCTTCGCCACCTTGTTGTCTCGGCTAAATGCCGAAGAGTCTGATAGAATTGCCCGTATGTTGAAAACCATCGGATTGACGAACAAGGCTGACGTTCTTGCCGGTCAACTGTCGCACGGCGAAAAGCAATGGCTGGAAATCGGCATGGTCCTCCTTCAGGACCCCGAACTGCTTCTCATTGATGAACCCGTTGCGGGCATGACGGAGCAGGAAACGGAAAAAACCGGCGAGCTGCTTCAATCGCTGACGAATAAGCATTCCCTTATCGTGATCGAACATGACATGGAATTTGTCAGGCAAATCGCGAAAACGGTCACGGTCCTGCACGAAGGCGCCATTCTGTGCGAGGGATTCGTCGAGGACATTCAAAACGATCCCCGCGTGATCGAAATTTATCTCGGACGAAAAAAAGAAGCCGATGCTCCGGTGTGAGGCACTCAATGTTTTTTACGGGGAAAGTCATATCCTGCGGGATATTTCCCTAGACGTCCCGGAGGGGCAGGTCGTCTGCCTCATGGGACGCAACGGAGTCGGAAAAACAACCCTGCTGAAAACCATCATGGGTTTACTGAAGCCGCGGGCCGGCCACGTTTACTTGCATAACAAAGACGTGACCCTGAAATCTCCCGACCAACGCGTGGCCCGGGGCATTGCGTACGTCCCTCAGGGCCGGGAACTGTTTCCACACCTGACGGTCGAAGAAAATCTCCGGTTGGGCTTTGAGGTACGCCAGGGAGCCCAAGACCGCAAAACGGCCGAGTCGGCCTATGAAGACGTGTACACGCTTTTTCCGGCGTTGCCCGCACTTCTCACCAGGCCTGGTGGCGTCCTCAGCGGCGGACAACAGCAACAGGTGGCCATCGCCAGAGCCCTGCTGACGCAACCCAAACTGTTGTTGCTGGATGAACCGACGGAAGGCATCCAGCCGTCGATCGTCATCGAAATCGAGCGAGTCATCGAAGGCTTTAAAACTCAACGCCGGTTCGCTATTTTATTGGTGGAACAATATTTTGAATTTGCGGCCCGCTTGGCGGATACGTTTGTGCTCATGGCCAAAGGCGCAGTGGTGGCGTCGGGCCCCGTCTCTGAATTAACGGAGAAAGCCGTTAAACAACACTTGATGGTATGAACTCATGCATCTCAGCCCGAGAGAACAAGAAAAACTTCTCGTTTACGTCGCAGGACAACTGGCGAAGGAACGAAAAGCCCGTGGACTGAAGTTAAATCATCCCGAGGCGGTGGCATACATTACCGCCGCAATTCTGGAAGGCATCCGGGAGGGACGCTCCGTCTCCGACCTGATGAGTTACGGGGCAACCTTGTTGACCCGGGGTGACGTCATGTCCGGCGTGCCGGAAATGCTGCCCGAAATTCAGGTGGAAGGCACTTTTCCCGATGGGACGAAACTGGTGACCGTCCATAATCCCATCCGTTAAGGCAGGTGCCCCGTCATGCCCAAGGCCAGAATTCGTAATTACTTTGTTTGATGCACTTTTGTGCGTCTGAGGCCAATTTTTTACTGATGGAGATCCGATCATGGCAAAAAAACAACCTCCCCCGAAACCTTCTCCCCAAAAACCTCCACGATCCCGCACCCGCGCCACGGCAAAAAGCACAAGAGTCTCAAAATCGGGCAAGCCCCAACAACAAGAGATTCGCGCGACCGAACCGGCTCCTGTCATTCCCGGCGAAGTCCTGTTGGGCACGGACGACGTCGTCGCCTTTGCCGGTCGTCCGACCCTGACGCTCACGGTGACGAACCAGGGTGACCGGCCCATTCAGGTGGGCTCGCATTGTCACTTCTTCGAAGTCAATCGTGCTTTGCGGTTTGCCCGGGAACAGGCGTTTGGTTTTCGACTGAAAATCCCGGCCGGCACCGCCGTACGGTTCGAACCGGGAGAAGAAAAGCACGTCTCGCTTGTTGCTTTTGGAGGAAACCGCATTGCCCATGGCATCAACGGCTTGACCAACGGCGCACTCGATGATGCCCGGATCAAAGCTCAAGCGCAGAAGCGCGCAGTCGAACTGGGGTTCATGGACGAGGAGGACACGTGATGAACATACCGCGCCGTCAATATGCGGATTTGTTCGGCCCCACCGCGGGGGATCGAATTCGCTTGGCCGATACCGAGCTTCTCGTGGAAATCGAGCGGGACCTGACGATGCCCGGAGAGGAAGCCAAGTTTGGTGGGGGTAAAGTCATTCGGGATGGGATGGGACAATCCCCGACCGCCACACGCACCAGCGGTGCCTTGGACCTCGTCGTGACAAACGCGATCGTTCTCGACTATTGGGGGATTGTCAAAGCAGATATCGGCATTCGCGACGGACGCATCGTCGCCATTGGAAAAGCCGGCAACCCGGATCTCATGTCAGGCGTGACGCCTGGCATGGAAATCGGTCCCGGAACCGAAGTCATTGCAGGAGAAGGAAAAATTGTGACTGCCGGTGGCGTCGAAAGCCACGTCCACTTCATCTGTCCGCAACTGATTCGCGAAGCCTTGTCCTCGGGAATGACGACTTTGCTGGGTGGTGGAACGGGACCAGCTACGGGCACAAATGCCACGACCTGTACCCCCGGTTCATGGAACATCAGTCGCATGTTAGAGAGTGCAGACGGTTTTCCTGTCAACCTCGGCTTTCTGGGAAAGGGAAACGCCTCTCTTCCCGACGCCTTGGTTGAACAAATCCAAGCCGGCGCCATCGGCCTGAAGCTGCATGAAGATTGGGGCACCTCACCCGCGGCTATCTCGACGTGCCTGGACGTCGCGGACGAATATGACGTTCAAGTCGCCATTCACACCGACACGTTGAATGAGGCGGGCTTCGTGGACGACAGCATTCGAGCATTCGGGGGACGTACGATTCACACCTTTCACACCGAGGGCGCGGGAGGCGGTCATGCCCCCGACATCATCCGTGTCTGTGGGGAACCGAACGTTCTACCCTCTTCCACTAACCCGAGTATGCCGTTTACCGTGAATACCATCGACGAACACCTGGATATGTTGATGGTGTGTCATCATTTGAACCCTCGCGTTCCAGAAGACATTGCATTTGCCGAATCGCGCATTCGTGGAGAAACTATTGCCGCGGAAGACATTCTGCATGACATGGGCGCGATCAGCATCATGTCGTCGGACTCCCAGGCCATGGGCCGGATCGGCGAAGTGATCATGCGAACGTGGCAGACCGCCCATAAGATGAAAATCCAGCGGGGCCACCTGAGCCCGTCAGGTGGTCATCCGGCAACTGAACGGCATGACAACTTCCGGGCAAAACGTTACGTCGCCAAGTACACCATCAATCCGGCCATCACGCACGGCCTGACCTCCGAAGTCGGATCGGTGGAAGTCGGGAAATTGGCCGACCTGGTGATCTGGAACCCGGCTTTCTTCGGAGTCAAGCCCGACCTCGTCATCAAGGGCGGCTTTCTGGTCGAAGCGGCCATGGGCGATCCCAATGCCTCCATTCCCACGCCGCAGCCGGTGCTGAGTCGTCCCATGTTCGGGGCTTGGGGAAGAGCCCCGTTCAACACAAGCGTGACGTTTCTTTCACAGGCAGGGATCGATGGCCAAATTCCCAAACGTCTTGGTTTGCAAAAGCGAGTCGTGGCCGTTCGGCATTGTCGACGCATCGGCAAACGCGATCTCAAACTGAATGACGCGACGCCAGACATCGAAGTGGATCCCGAAACTTACGTCGTGAGAGCCGATGGGCAACAATTGACCTGTGAACCCATGGAGGTTCTCCCGATGGCTCAGCGATATTTTCTATTTTAGTGTTTCTTTCATGACCACGCATGCAACAATGAATACTCGTCTGCTACTTCAAGGATTCCGCTATATCGACGCCTTTTTCCCATCTGGTGGGTTTGCTTTTTCCTCGGGTTTGGAAACCGCCGTTCAGAAAGGACCCGTCCAAACTGCAGAAGACCTGCACCGATACGTCATTGATTTTTTCCGGCGGGGATTGGGCCCCTGCGAAGCCGTTGCCCTGGCCCAGGCTTACCAGGCTGCCCGCAAGGGATATTTCAAAGACGTGATGCAGGTCGATCGTGTACTTGAGTCGATGAAACTATGTCGGGAAACACGGGCAGCTAGTCGTCAAATGGGACAAAGCCTGTTACGTCATGCGATCTACTCGCAAGATCAACCGGGAATCCTCGAAAAATTTTCAGCGGCGGTTGATTCGGGACGTTCACCGGGGCACCTGGCCGTGACCTTCGGAGTCGTCTTTCAAAAGATCGGGTGGACTCAACAACAGTCGATTGCCGGTTTTCTGTATCAGGCCGGCGTCGGCTTTGTGTCGGCTTCATACAAATTACTACCTATCGGCCAGCGGGAAGGCCAGCGATTGTTGGAGGCGTGGATCCCCTCGATCGAGGAACTCAGCCGGACCATTGACGCCGGCACACCCCTGATGGCCTGGACCCCCATCCAGGAAATCTACGCCATGCGACATGCACAATTAACGTCCAGAATGTTCAGATCGTAACGCCATGCATCTCGTTGAAGATCCCCCCGGAGGTGGAACCCCCGTCACGCGGACGCGAAACGTCACCGTTATCGGCGTCGGAGGACCCGTAGGCTCCGGAAAAACCGCCTTGGTCGAAGCCCTGTCTCGCACGCTGCAAACCCGCGTTCAGATCGCGGTGGTCACGAACGACATCTTCACTAAAGAAGACGCCGAGTTTCTGACCAGACGAGGCGTGTTGCCCGCGGAACGGATTCTGGGCGTCGAAACCGGAGGTTGCCCCCATACGGCCGTACGGGAAGATGCCTCCCATAATCAAAGCGCCATTGAGGAACTGATCAACCGTATCCCCAATCTGGAATTGGTGTTTTTGGAAAGTGGAGGAGATAACTTGGCCGCCACGTTCAGTCCTGACCTAGTGAATGAGGTCATCTACGTCATCGACGTGGCAGCGGGAGACAAAATTCCTCGTAAAGGTGGACCTGCCGTCACACGTTCCGGGCTGCTCGTCATCAATAAAATCGACTTGGCCCCGCACGTTGGGGCCGACCTTGACATTATGGATCGGGATAGTCGCCGCATGCGAGGCGAACGACCATTCGTTTTCACCAACCTGCACTCAGGAGAAGGACTCAGCCGGGTGGCGGAATGGGTAGAACGCCACGTTCGATCACGCTCACCCAATTGATTGCCCATGCGTCGACTACGTCAGGCTGATACGCATCACGGGCAGCAGCAACATCCGCCTTTTACTACGGTGTCTGCTCCCACTCAAAAGGGCCAAATGTTTCTCGAATGTGCAGAACGAAACGGCAAAACCGTCTTTACCCAATCACGATTTTCGCATCCCTGGTATTTCTTCCAGCCCCTGTACCTTGATCAAACGGGTTGTGCGACGACCTTTCTCACGAATCCGTCAGGAGGGTTCGTTGGAGGAGATACGTGCTTCCTTCAAGCAAAATTGGGCAAAGACTCGCACGTTCTCTTTACAACCCCATCGGCAACCAGGGTCTATCGAACGCTGCACAAAGCCGTGATCCAGTCAATCGACATGCACGTCGGGACGAACGCCATCTGTGAATGGATGCCCGAACTCACCATTCCGTTTGCCGGTTCACATTTTGAACAAACGATAACCGTACGGCTAGAGACGGGCGCTTCTCTCATCCTGTGGGATGCCCTGGCAGCCGGACGAGTCGTCCGAGACGAACGGTGGCAGTTTTCCTCTTTTGGGAGCCGGATCAGAATCCTGCTTTCGGACGGGAACTCCCTCGAAGAACGGTATCGCCTTTTACCAAGTCACGACAATCCATATCTGCCGTTCACCCAAGGATGGAATTACACGGGATCTTTCTTCATCGTGAGTGACAAGGTCTCATCGCCAACATGGGAACGGATCAAGAACGATGTGACGACGCTATTCGAGAATGAAACCAACGACGTCCTGGGAGGAATTTCCGAACCTTCCATACCAGGTCTGGTGGTGAAACTGTTGACGCGCTCCGCCCCTGCTCTCAATGCCATGCTGGAACAGCTTTGGCGTTGCTCGCGCATGCATTTATGGAATACGGCGATTCCTTCCCTGCGACGCTATTAGGCAACCGACAACTTGCTACTCCCCGACCCTGACCAGCATGCCGCGATCCTTGCACACGGAAAACGTATATTGATAGACCGCGATCATTATCAGCAGATACAGACCGTTCAGACCCATGGCCCACCACAGGTGTGACCACGGCACAACCTGATTCAGCAAAACCTCCCGCATGCCCTCGAACACGTGCGCGGCCGGATTGGCCAGGGCCAGCGGTTTCAGCCAGTCCGGCAGGACGGACAGTGGATAGAACACACAGGAAATCGGCTGGAACAGAAAGACCAGTCCCCAAGCCAGGACTTCGGCTTGCTGGCCGAATCGCATAATCACCGACGTGGTCAAAATCCCGATGAGCCAGCCGGCGGCAATCAGGTTCATGACGAAGGGGATCAGGGTCAGACCCATCATGAAAACGTTGTAAGAATAAAAGAACAGGGCGCTAAACGCCATGATGATGGAAACGGCGGCGACCTTGAAGATGCTCATGGCCATCATCGCCGCCAGAAATTCTCCGGCGGTGAGGGGGCTGGCGAACAAATTCATGAGATTTCTCGACCAGATTTCTTCGAGGAAGGAAATCGTGATCCCCTGTTGCGCCCGAAAGAGTATGTCCCAGAAAATGAGCGCCCCGAGAAAAAAGACGACGGCCCCGTGGAGACCTTTTCCTTCCTGGGCCAAATACATCGTAATGAATCCCCACACCACCAGGTCCAACAAGGGCCAGTAAAAGATCTCCAACAACCGGGGAAAACTCCGGCGATACAGAAACAGATGCCTGGATATCAGTGCCGAGATACGGCCGACGTTCATTGACTTTCCCGGGCGATTTTGAGGAAGACTTGTTCAAGGTCGTCTTCGCCGTATTGGGTGATGACTTCTTCTGCGGTTCCTTCGGTGATGATTTTTCCTCGTTGCAGGAACATGATGCGGTCGGAAATTTCTTCTATCTCCCGCATGTTGTGTGAGGTGTACAACATGCTCAGGCCGGACGTCGCGCGATATTCTTTTAGAAAGCCTTTCACCTTGTGGGCGATGTCCGGGTCCAAACTGGCCGTAGGCTCGTCCAGAAACAGGATTTTCGGTTCCGTCAAAACCGCCTTTGCCAAGGTCAGCCTCGTCATTTGTCCGGACGACAATTTGCGCGTCACTTTGTGGCGAATGTCCTCCATTTCGAGTTTTCTGACGATATCGTCAATTCGCCTGTCGATACCCGACACACCGTACAACCGGCCCGTCACCCGAAGGTTTTCTTCCACGGTCAGGGCAAAGGGCATCGCGATGTAGGTGGATGAAAAATTGACCTGCCGGAGAATCGTTTCCCGATGGTGCAGGAGGTCCAGTCCCAACATCTCAATCGTCCCATGCGTGGGGGTAATCACCCCCAGAAGCATTTGAAAGGTCGTGGTTTTTCCGGCGCCGTTGGGTCCGAGCAGGCCAATGGTTTCTCCGGGTTGGATCTCGAAGGACACGTGATCCACCGCGGTGAAATCGCCGAACCGCTTGGTCAGATTTTGAACGCGAACAATTGGGGCCGTCATCGGTGTCGTCTACGTGCGGTTAAAACAGGAAGTCTCCGATTCTGTCCGGGAGATGACAGGCTTCACACTCTTTCCTGAGGATCTTGCCTTCATAGGAGGTCTCATTATCGTGGCACCGGACACAATCCGCCAAGGCCGACCTCCACAACGCTGAGCCTTCGGGGTGGTCGGGATAGTGCGGCCGCATGTCCAACTTGACGTGACCCCGTGGGATCACAACAGGATAACCCTTGACGGGTTTGCCGTGAACCACGCGCGCGTGACAGGTCGTGCAACCCTCCCCTTGTCCGCGTTCTTGAAAGGCTTCCATGTGTTTCCTGTGACTCATGATCAAGCCGATAGCATTGACGGGCTCCGGGAGGTCCCTCGTTGCCACTTCCGAGACACGCAGGATCGCACGATGGCAACTCAAACACACGTTTGAATCCACCTGTGCTTGCAAGTCATGGGGCTCGGTCGGCGTTCCGAACCACGTGATCGACACGTCTTTCAGTCCGGCGTATACTTTATCTTCGATAAACCCTTGCAGCCCCGGTCGAACGTGACACGACACGCAGGTGACGTCTTTGTGGGACGACGTTTTCCAACTGTCAACCGAGGGACGAATGGTGTGGCAGGCCGCACAAAACTCAGGATGGTTCGTGATGGGAATCGCCGCCGTCCCGGCCAGACCAAAGACCATGACAGCCACCAGGAGGACGATGACGGTCCTTCGGTTCATGTCAGGTGGGCAGAGTCTTGGGGTAGTGCTGAATAATCAACTCTGTCAGTGCAGAGATATCGTCACGATCGATACACGGCACGGATGCTTCTATAGGTTTCATCGAGACAATGGCTAGCAACCCGTCAACGGCGACGTTGACTTCGTCAAGTTGCTCACGGACGACGGCAATTTTGGGATAGCCTTCACTTTTCCAGCCCTCCGCGATGATTAAATCCGTCTGGCCGTCGAGAAACCGGTCACGGACCTCTTCGACTTTCATTTCTTCGGACACGTCGGCGAACATGGCAAGGCTTCCTTGGGAGATCACGATGACGGCATGCGCACCGGCTTGCTTGTGCCGCCAACTGTCCTTGCCCTCCGTGTCCAATTCGAACCCGTGTCCTGCGTGTTTCACCGTTGCCACCCGGTACCCGACACGGGTGAGTTCGGGAATGACTCGCTCGATCAACGTGGTTTTCCCGCTGTTCGACCGTCCGACAAAGGATAGGATAGGTGGTGCCATGAGTCAAAAATTCTTACTGAGCACTTGTACGCGAACCGTATCACCGGGATTGACCTTTTCCACGCTTTCGGAAATATCGATCAACCCGTTGGCCTTGACCATGGACGTCAGAATGCCGGAACCCTGTGGCCCGGTGGTCCGAACGGTGAGCTTTCCGTTTTTTTGCTCCAGGATCCCGCGAAGGAAATGCCGGCGATCGGGATGTTTGGAAAATTTTTCCTGGAACTCGGCCTCGACAACCGGACGTTCCAGGTGCCGGCAACCACCCATCTTCATGACCGCCAACCGGACTAACTGTTCAAACGTGACCATGGACGATACGGGATTTCCAGGCAACCCGAAAGCCAACTTGCCTTGGATTTTTCCGAAGGCCAGGGGTTGTCCTGGGCGAATCGCCAATTTCCAGAAATGCATGTCGGCTCCGAGTTCCGCAAACACGACTTTGGTGAAATCGTAGTCCCCCATGGACACGCCACCCGAGAGAACCACGATGTCACAGCCCAATCCCTGAGAGATCTTCTCCTTGAGAGACTCGGGCGTATCCTTCGCGATGCCCAGTAGCAGCGGGACTCCCCCTGCCTCCTGGACCGCCGACGCAATGCCATAGCTGTTCGAATTGACGATTTTGTTCTTGTCGAATTTTTCATCGAGATCGGCAAGTTCATCACCCGTTGAAAGGATAGCCACCCGGGGACGTTGATGCACCAGCACAAACGATTTCGCCAGAATCGCGAGCATGCCGATTTCCGCGGGACGCAATTGGGTGCCCTTGGGAATGATGCATTCGCCTTCCTTGACGTCTTCGCCCTTCGGACGAATATTGGCGCCCTGGGGTTCGGGTTGGAAAATCCGCACGCTGGCGCCGGAGGGTTCCGTGAATTCAACCCGCACCACGGTATCGGCTCCATCCGGGACCGGGGCGCCGGTCATAATACGAATGGCTTCGCCGGGTCCCACGGATTGTGTGGCAACTTGGCCGGCCTGCACGTCTTCGACGATGGTCAATTCCGCAGGCTTGGTGATTTCATGTTCTTTTTTGATGTCTTCCCACCGGACGGCAAACCCATCCATGGCCGAATTGTTCCATGGGGGATTATCCCGTGGGGCCACGATATCCTCACCCAACACCCGTCCCAAGGCGTCCAGCAATCCGACTTTCTCGCACCCCAACGGAGTGGCGGCGTCCAGCACGATCTGTTGCGCTTGCGTGAGAGGAGTCAACCCGTCCATACGTCTCTACTTTTTCTTGAATGGGCTTTTGGTTGCGATTGGCACCAACGAGCCTTTTTTCTTACAGAAGTCGTCAACTTTATTGGCAATGTCGTGATACGCGTCGGCCGTGGGCAAATCGGAATGGAACAAGGCATAGGGCTCACCGTAATCACTTTGCCGCACGACTTCGGGATCGAGTGGAATCCGTCCTAAAAAGGGAACGCCCATGTCGTGGGCTGACGCTTCCCCCCCTCCCAGTCGAAAGACCTCGATGTGCTGGTGGCAATGCGGGCAATCGAGGCCGCTCATGTTTTCCACGATGCCGATGATCGGCAATTCGCTGTCCCTTGCAAACGTCACGGATTTCCGGGCATCGAGCAAGGCCACCTCTTGCGGGGTCGAGATAATCACGCACCCGGTCACCTCCCCGATCAGGTCGATTGTCGTGACTGACTCGTTCCCCGTTCCCGGCGGCAAGTCCACGATGAGAAAATTCAAATCCTGCCATTCGACGCCACCGAGCAATTGGTTGATGAATTCAAATTTATACGCGTCGCGCCAGATAATGGGATCGTCGGAGTTTTGAAGCAGAAACGACATCGAAGCGATCTTCATGTTGTAGGCCTGATGGGGAATAATCCCGCCGCCCGTGCTGATCTTGAGACGTTGGCCTTCGGCCCCGACCATTTTGGGAATATTGGGACCGTGAATATCCATGTCGCAGATACCCACCTCGTAGCCTTTCAATGCCAGGCTGACGGCCAAGTTCGTGGAGACGGTGCTTTTGCCGACCCCGCCTTTGTTACTCATGACGAGAATCTTGTAGTCGATCCGCTCCATGCGTTTGGCTACCAACCACCGGCTGTGACCTTCCTTGTCTTTTTGGCACGTTTCATTCTCGTCACAAATCGCGCATGCCCACATGTACGTACAGGCATCGCCCTGCGTCGAAGGTTGAAACATTTTCAGTTCAGCACTCATGAACGCCTCCAGTCTTCCTCCTGCAATCAATACCCCTGTCATGCTGAGCGTAGCGAAGAATCTCTCACTCAACAACCGCCCACTTCAAAAACGAGCGCCTTTGCGACGTTCAGGAGACACCCTGTCATCCCGAACAAATCCTCTCACTTCTTTCCGGAAGATACACCCTCTATCTTCCCAACGGTGTGATCGAGAATCGGAAGCAACGTCGCGACATTATCGATCACCCCTTTCGGACTGCCCGGAAGATTGACCACCAGGGTCCTGCCGCGAATCCCGGCTGTTCCCCTGGACAGCATGGCCGTCCTCATTTTCTTCAGACTCTCTGCCCTCATGGCTTCTCCGATGCCGGGAATTTCTTTCTCAATGACATCCCGCGTGGCTTCCGGAGCCCAATCCGCAGGCCGGACACCGGTTCCTCCTACGGTGAAAATCACCTGAAGATCCGGTTTTTCACACAGACGCACCAGATGCTTGCGAATGATCTCACGATCATCCGGCACGGCCTCATATCCGACCAAGCGGCAATCATGGTCTTGCAGGTATCGACACAGGCCTTCTCTTCCACGATCTTCCGCTTCTCCGGAGCAAATTTGACTACTGATGACCAATACCGCGACGTCCATCATGTGACTAGGTCAAGACGTCAGGGCACACCCACGTACTCGTCATCGGGTCCACCGGTCGCCGTTTGGGGTTGCAACACGCCTTTGCCCTTTGACGAAGGACTTGCGTCAACTTTCTCTTCCGTTTCACTTGCCTCCGGTTTCTTCTTGAAGAACCCTGCACTGATAATTCCAACTTCATAGAAAAAATACATAGGCAAAGCCATGAGGCATTGATTGAAGGGATCGGGGGTCGGCGTCAGAAGCGCCGCAAAAAGAAACGCTCCCAAAAACGCCCATTTCCGGTATCTTTTCAGAAACGGCGCATCGACCCACCCCAATTTAGCCATGAGCGTGAGCGCCAGCGGCACTTCGAAAATCAGACCGAAGACCACCAGGAACCACAGCGCGAACCCCACGTAACTGGCGATTGACAATTGCGGGATGAATCCCGCCTGAACGCCATAGGAGATCAAAAAATTCAGGGCAAACGGCAGCACGAAGAAGAAACAGAATCCCAACCCCAAATAAAAGGCCACGGCACTCGTCATGACGAATGGGGCCACGAACCGGCGCTCCTGCGCGTGCAAGCCGGGAACCACGAAGGCCCAGATTTCCCACAGGATATAGGGAGTTGCAAGCACCAGGGCAAACAGGGCCGCAACCTTGAGGTTCTGCCACAAGGCTTCGGCCGGCGACAAAAAGATAAAGGGAATCTTCGGCAGGTCGGTCGGAACCCACTCCAGGCTTCCGGGAACGAACATGTTCTGTAATGGAATACGCAACCATTGTACCAGGATATCGGCGTAGAAAAACGTCCCGATGAAAAACAGGGCCACGACCACAACCGTTTTCGTCAGCCTTGTTTGAAATTCAAACAAGTGCTGCATAACCGGCATCTTTTTATCCTCGAGAGGATTAAAGACTTTGTCTTGCAGCCACGTTGTAAATTTTGACTGTCCTGCCATGTCCCGGTACGACTCTTCGCGTCCGCTCAGGAGCCCCATCGACAACAGAGCTGGCCCGGTCCGCGACCCGCCATGATAACCACGTTATTCAGGATTGACTGCCACAAAAAGATTATTGCCTCTCCGGTTCAAAAAGAGAACGACCAACTGCTCTTTCTCAATCGTGGGAGCAATCCGTTTATAATCGGCCAGATTCTTTACGACTTCCCGATTCACTTCCTGAATAATGTCCCCCTGTTGCAAGCCCGCCGCTTCCGCCGCACTCCCGGGCTTCACTTCATTGACCACGACGCCGGCCACCTCTTGAGGGAGGCTCAGTTGTTTCCTTTGTTCATCCGTCAATGCTTGCACCTCCAAGCCAGCAAGAACATTGTCGAGCGTTTTCATCGTCGCGGGAGGCGAGAAGCCTTTTCCGCCGGCAAGCATCTCGTCCGTCGGCCGTTCTCCCACTTTCATGGTAACCGTCTTTTTTTCGCCGTTGCGCAGGACGGTGATCTCAACCTCGGAGTCGACCGGTGTCCGTGCGACGATATTTCTGAGGTGATTGACGTCTCGAATCTTTTGACCGCGATATTCGATCAACACGTCTCCCCGTTGCAAAAGGCCCCCTGCTGATGGGCCTTTTTCATTCACTTCACTGATCAGCACCCCACCACGATGGGATTCGGGCAACTGAAAAGACTGCGCCAAGGCCGGATTCAACTCCTGAATCGCAATCCCCATCCACCCCCGGACGACTCGTCCGCTTTTGATCAGGCTGCTTGTAATATCCTTGACAATATCGACGGGAATGGCGAACCCAATGCCTTCCGAGCCTCCGGTACGGGAAAAGATAGCGGTATTGATACCGACGATTTCACCTGCCATGTTCACCAAGGGTCCGCCGGAATTACCGGGATTGATCGGCGCATCGGTCTGGATAAAATCCTCGTATTCCGTAATCCCGACGTTTCCCCGGCCCAATGCACTAATAATACCCATCGTCACGGACGACTTCAGGCCAAACGGGCTTCCCACGGCCAGAACCAAGTCACCCACCCTGATCGTCTCGTGCGCACTCCACGGGATAAACGGGAGATTTTCTCCTTCGATCTTGATCACGGCCAAGTCCGTTTTCGGATCAGACCCCACGACTTTCGCGTCAAATTCCTTGCCATCGAACGTCGTTACCGTAATGTCCTCAGACTCTTCCACCACGTGGTTGTTGGTCACAATGTACCCTTCCGAATTGATGATGACTCCGGATCCGGCACTCATGCCTGGAGGTCCGAACGGCGGTCGTCCGGGAGGACCCGGTGGCGGCATGGGCGGCCCCGGAGGCCCAGGCGGTCCACCAAAGGGGCCCGGGGGTAACCGTCTGGGTCCCCTGGGACTGGCGGGTTCTGCAACTGCGACATTCACCACGGCAGGTTGCACTTTCGCAACGATGTCGGAGAATCCCCTGCTGAAGGCATCGGGCACCGTTGCCGATACCTGCTGGAACGGAAAAGCCGTCATGATCCCCACGAAGGCCAAGACGGCAAGACCGATGAACAATTTCTTCTTGCGACACCCGTGTAAAGTTTCCATAATCATAAAATTTATCCTTTAACGTTAATGGCTCAAGTCAGTATCGACGCAGGGAACAGACCGAACCGGCCTCCTCGCCGTTTCCCGGAAACAGCCGTTGCAATTATCAGATTTTACACTAATCCCTTTTAGCTGTTCAAAGACAAATCGAGAACGCGTTGAAAAGAACGGGAAAACGGAATCACGCCTTGTCGTGGATGGAGTCTCTCTCATCCGGTGGAAGAGCGATGGCCAGGGACTTGATCCTAGAGCTGGCTGCGGGAGAAAATGAGCGGCAGCTGAGTGAACAAGACAGATACGATTGACTCTATGCGCGCACTGACCTTGCAGACAGGCTTGGAATATTGCGAGCAGTATCCGGCTCCGTCGACTGCCGGCGGAGAAGCCGTCGTTCGTGTCATCCAGGCAGGGATCTGCACCACGGACCTGCAACTGGTCCAAGGCTACATGGGCTTTCAAGGAGTGCCGGGCCATGAATTCGTCGGCATCGTTGACGAGGCCCCGCACCATCCGGACCTCGTCGGGAAACGAGTCGCTGGTGAAATCAACGCGGCCTGCCGGGTCTGTCCGGTCTGTGAAGCCGGCCGGCCGACCCATTGTCCGCATCGAACGACTTTGGGCATCGATCGCCGGGACGGGGCCTTTGCCGATTATCTGGCCCTCCCTCCCCAAAATCTCCATCCCCTGCCAGACGAAATCACCAACGATCAAGCCGTCTTTACGGAACCCCTTGCCGCAGCCTGTCAGATACTCGAACAGATTCCAAGCGACCCGGCAGACCGGGTCCTGGTCATCGGCGACGGAAAACTAGGGCTGTTATGCGCCCAGGTCCTACATCGCACCGGATGCCGGCTCACGGTCCTGGGACGTCATCCTGAAAAATTGCAGATCCTTGCCGCTCGAGGCATTCATACGAACCAGGACCCTGCTTCGCTGTCTCCGGGCTTCGATAGCGTGGTCGAAGTAACCGGCACACCCGAAGGATTCAGCCTGGCCCGTGACTACGTTCGTCCCAGGGGAACCATCGTGCTCAAATCAACCTACCATGGGCAGACCGCCGTGGACATGACCTCGCTCGTGGTTCATGAAATAACCGTGGTGGGCTCACGGTGTGGTCCATTCCCACCGGCAATCGCATTGCTTCGAGAAGATGCCATCGACGTACAATCGCTCATCCACAAACGCTTCTCGATCGAAGAAGGAACGGGCGCTTTCGCCTATGCGGCCACAAAAGGCGTGTTGAAGGTGCTATTGAAAATGACGTAAAAATGACGCAAGAGAGGCCTGAAAGCCAGTTCACCTGTAGCAGAACGACGCGGAAGTACCGTCTAGGATGTCAAGGCGTTGGCAACGACTTGAGGATTCTTCGCTGCGATCCGCAACAGGGCGTGGGCAGGGCACTCGGGTTGGCGTCGTCCTTGCTCCCAGTTCTGGAGTGTTGCCACGCTGACGCCAATCATCAGGGCGAACTCCTGTTGCGATTTCTTGAACCGGATACGAATCGCCCGCGCGTCTTCAGGTCGAAAAACTGTCGTCCATCCAGGCCTTAGTTGCCTTCGGCGAATCGCACCTGCCTGTTTCACATTTGTTACCAAGCGATCACAGTCCTTTTGCTTCACGTGAATGCCTCCTTGATCAACCATTGCAAGGTTGCCACGGGAGTTGCGATAAACCGCATTTTGACAGGCTGCGCCAATGGCGGAGGGCTTGCAACTTTCTGCAGTGCCAGCAATTCCATCTTTCTCTGACAGCACATTCAACGCTTGTCAAAGTCATCTCGGTGCGCAACAATAGGTCCCAAGCTGGCGTAGCTCAATGGCAGAGCAGCGGTTTTGTAAACCGCTGGTTGGAGGTTCGATTCCTCTCGCCAGCTCCATTTGCCTGTTGTTTTCGAAGCCTATCAATTTGTTGAATGGTGATTTTCCAGGCCATCCCTACTCCAGAGCTTCGCCTCCTCATGCCTCTCTCGATCGCATTCCCTTATCAAGGAGGGGCAGAAATAACCGATAACCACTTCTGTCGCCAAACCCGTTCTAGAACGAAACCGTTACGGTCATTTCAATGCGTTCAAGCGGATTGTCGCGGCCGTCGCGTTTGGCGCCAACGACACGATCAACGACGTCCATGCCGCTGACGACTTCCCCGAAGGCCGTATATTGTCCATCGAGAAACAGCGAATCGGCTACACAGATGAAAAACTGTGACCCTGCACTATCCGGGTCCTGGGCTCGAGCCATCGAGAGCACGCCCCGCTTATGTTGCCTGCCGTTGAACTCGGCCTTGACGTGATACCCAGGCCCACCCATCCCATGCGTAGAACGATCGGGATTTTTGCTGTTCGGGTCACCGCCCTGAATCATGAATCCGGGGATCACGCGATGAAACGTGGTCCCATCGTAAAATTTTTCCGCCGCGAGTTTGCAGAAATTCCTGGCATGATTCGGAGCCACGTCCGGATACAATCGAAGGACAATATCTCCCCAGAACTCACCTTGAGACGATACGGCAATGGTGGCACGGGTGTTGGTGATGACCTCGTTCATCTCTGACATACGTTCTCCTTTCAAAAATACGGCCGGGGCATCGAATAATGAAGACCCAGTTTTTCGCTGATATTGACCCAATGGTTGCCGGCATCCTGACTGCGAAAGGCACCGGCAGAGGTTCCGACGTACAACTCCCCCTCAGGCGCCGCCATTAGGACCTGAATCGACAACTCGGTCAAGCCGTTATTCACCGGCACCCATTCGGAATTTTGAACATTATTCTTGAAAATCCCCCGACCCGTGGCAACGTAGAGCGCCGCCCTCGTGGCGACAATGCCACGAATCGAATCATTCGGCAGCGAACGGCCGAACGGCTTCCACGTCTTCCCTGAATCTTGACTGCGATACACACCGCCATCTTGAGTCCCCACGTACAAATGTTGTTGAGGACTCACCGTCATCACGCGAATATACGTATGGGTCAGGTGTTCCTTGGGGTCTACCAGGGGATCCCCTGATTTTTGCCACTTGCCGTGCTTGGTCACATCGATCTGATATAATCCCTTACCGGCAGTACCGGCGAACAGCTGAGACGTGTTCGTCATCGCCAGGCTGGCAATAAGTATTTGATCAAGACCGGCTGCCACGGCTGCCCATTCGCGAATGGATTCGTCCCACTGGTACACGCCCCTCCCCGTGCCCGCATACACCGTCCCGTGATCAATCAGGAGGGATTTGACCTCTACAAATTTCAAGCCGGCGCTGATCGACTCCCAGGTTTTTCCATCTTCTTTTGTACGAAAAACGCCACCGCGCACCGTCCCGGCGTACACCGTCCCGTTTTCATCCGCACTCAAACACAGAAGAAAGCGATCACCCAACCCACTGTTGATCGATTTCCACGTCTCGCCGTAGTCATCGCTGAAAAACACCCCAAACCCGAATGACCCGGCATACAGCACCCCTCCGCCTGTCGTGGCCAGGGCTTGGATACTCGGCGGCACGCCACCTTCACGTTCAAATGGGTTGGGATGCCCTCTCTCTTCCGCGAAACAGAGAATCCCCATATACGGAATGATCAGCGCCAGCAGGGACACAACCCGGAAGAAGACACGTGACGTCACGAAGCCCCCCCTGAACCGGCCCACGTGGTCAGGAGACACGATGACCCGCCGTTCCGGTGGGCACGGGTGTCCCTTCTTCCTGATCGTCGCCGTCTTCTTTTTCAGGTTCGGGAGGCGTCCGTCCGAAGATCCTGGCACCCCACACGCCGATTTCATACAACACGATCAGCGGAATGGCCATGAGAAGCATCGTAAACAAGGTGGCATCGGGCGTGATGACTGCCGAGACAATCAGGGCCAGCATAGCCGCGTGTCGGCGGTATTGAGCCAGAAACGCGTGAGACACAAGCCCAGCCCGTGCCAAAAGAGAAAGCGTCAATGGAATTTCAAAGGCAAAGCCAAATGCGACGAGAAACTTCACGTTGAAATCTACGTACGTGCCGACGGCCAATTCAGGCTTGAGTTCACGCTCCAGCCCGAATGACACGAAAAAGTCAATCACCAGCGGGAGGATCACCAAATTGCAAAATACCAAACCCAGCACGAAAAACCCGGTGGCGAGCAGGAACAGGGGAATGCCCCAACCTCGTTCGCCGGGCAACAAGGCCGGTTGAACGAATTTCCAGAATTGATAAAGGATGACGGGCAGACTGACCACAATCGCAGCGAGAAACGAGATCTTGATCGACGCAAACAAGGCCTCAGCCGGACCATAAAACAACAGGTCGTCCGCAAAGGGCTTTTTGAACCATTCGATCAAATCGGCTGAAATTGAAAACGTCGCGACAAACGCCACCATGATCGTCGCCCCGACGATAATCAGCCGACGTTTCACGCCACGGATATGGCGAGTAAACGGATGGATGAGTGTGGCCATTGCCTGTCGCGGAATGGTGAACGTTGAACCGCCGATGATGCGTTACGAGGCTGCGGTTTTTTGTTGCTCATTCCGGTATTCGCGAATGAGCATTGCCATGCGGTCCTTCTTATCCAATTTTTCTTTCTGAATCTGTTTCTTTAGCACTTCTTCCTGAGGAGTCAAGATATGATTTTTTAACAATTCCTGGAGTTGCATATCCAATTGATGATGTGCCTCTTGAAGGTCGCAAAAATCGGCATTTGTGTTACGGAGGTGTTCGGCAATTTGGTCATCAGTCAGCATAAGGCCCCTCCTTTGTCAACTGAAAAATCAATATTAGAAGCAAAGATTACGGTTGGCCACGTTTCACCAATGGCAACTGCATAAGAATAGCATCCTCTCTCGGATTCGTATAGTACAACCGGCGTCTGCCGTATTGCCGGAAGCCCAACGTGGCATACAGCTTCTGCGCCAAGTGATTGCCGGCCCGGACTTCCAAGAGGACCCGCGTCGTTCCTTGAGTCATCCCATCCTCGACGGCATACCGGACCAAGTGGCGCCCGATTCCTTGACAACGGCAATCCGGTCGTACCGCCATGTTCATCAGGCGTAACTCGTCAAAGACCACCCAGTAACAAATATACCCTAAGAGCCGCTTCGTGGAAGACACCTCACCGTCACAAAAAGCCCCGAAGCATCGGCCGAAGGGATTTCCCTGGAACTCAGCTTGAAACATCCTCCGTGTCCACGGCGCCGAAAACGATTGCTGCTCAATCGCCAGGACGTCGTCCAAATCCCGGGCATGGAACGGACGAACGTGAAATTCGAGACAGGATGAGGTTCGGGTCACCATTGTGCGACCATCAGGGCGAGGTACGCGTGTGCTTGAGGTCCCATTGGACTTCCGCTTCTGCACGTTGAACATAATGAGGCAAGACGGGTGACCCGGCAAATTTTCCGGTGCGAAAAGCATTCAAACTCGCTAGCCCAACGTGATAGGCGGCCGGGTTCATCGACTCCGGCGCACCGCAGAGTGCAACATCTCGCCATGTTTCCATGATCACACGCCGATGACGCAGATACCCTTCTCCGAACAGGACCGTGGGCTCACGAATCGAATCCATCATATCCCGAATCGTGCCAATCCGGTCCTCCTGCAACCGGACCACGTGCCCGTCTTTCCATTGGAACCGGGACCAATACACTTCATTGGCCCGGGCCACAAGTATGGGACACACCGGCTGCCTGGAGGTTCGGTGACTCCATGCCATCGCCTCTAACGTCGGTACGGTGACAAGGGGCAATCCCGTGACGATTCGGAATCCTACCATAGTCGAAAGTCCCACACGCAAACCCGTAAAAGACCCGGGGCCTCCGGACACGGCAAGCCCTTCGATGACCGAGAACGAACCCGGCAGTGAGGCCAGGAGAGTTTGAATGGCCGGAATCAGGGAACTGGCGTGAGAGAGACAGTTTTCCTGATTTTTCTGATCCAATAAGGCCGTCCCATCCAGCAATGCGACACTTTGGTATCTTGTAGCGGTTTCAACGGCAAGTATTTTCATTGGCGTTTGAAATTGTATGAACAGCGTCCGGATGACGTGCCCCAATTACCGAAGCGCGAACTCGTTTCCGGGCACAGGCACATTGGCCACAAGCTCAGAAAATTCCAATGTGACCGATCCCGACGACGTGTGGTCTTCCACTTTAACCAAAAAGGGCAGCGCCACCGATTGCGCGTCTGAGCCCACGTTTCGAAAATCCGAAGCCGTGAGGGTTAGCAGCTTCCTTCCTTCCGGCGTGCGATATTCAATGGCTCGAATCCGAGCGAAATACCGGTCCACCCACAAATGTTGAAAAACCGAGGACTCCCGGGCATTCACCGCAGACAGGGCCACGGTATATCGATAGGCGGTCTTCCCAACCCGAACTTCACGAAACTGCTCCGCGGTCCACCGAATTTTTCCCAGGACAAGATCGATCGCACGCAAACTCAATTGAACCGGGACGCTGAAATTGCCAAGGCGGCGAAAATTCGGCGCGTGTCCAACCACGGGATCCTGACGGTCAGGCGTCCGTAGTTCATATGATCGTCCGTGCAGCAGAAAATCAAAAAGGGTCCCGCCGAATTGCGTAAACCCCTTGATCCGAACCGATTGTGGTCGTTGGTACAAAAGAGTCCCTTGAAGACGATATGCAAATGGAGAAAACGAACCATGGACGTCGGCCTGAAACAATCCCTTTAAACTTGTGATGTTTTCTTCACGTGCATGGAGGGTCGCAAGCACTTCTTGAGGGCTCAGCGCAGATCTCGGGGTGACCGGTGGTGAAGGAGCACGACCAGCACACGCACCTAAACTGAGGAACAACGCCACGCCGGCAACCCACGTAAAAAAAAGGCCCCTGAAGCAGGACATGTGCCTGCACCTCCAATCGACGGCTATGAAGTTCCCGACGTCACCACGTAATCAAAGACCTCGCCGACTTCATGAACCCCATAAAGCTCGATTCCCGGATGACTCAAATGTTTGGTGATATTCCCCTGCGGCAACACACACCGTTGAAAACCCAGTTTCATAGCTTCACGAATTCGTAATTCGACTTGACTGACGGGACGGATCTCCCCCCCCAACCCAACTTCTCCGATACAACACGTCTGCCCGTCAAATACCTGATCACGAAAACTGGAGACCATTGCCGCAACAATGCCAACGTCAATCGCAGGCTCGTCGAGTCGAAGTCCGCCTACCACGTTGAGATACACGTCATATCCGGACAGGTGTAGACCCAATCGTTTTTCCACCACGGCGAGCAAGACGGCCACCCGATTCAATTCTACGCCATTGGCCATACGTTTGGGCATCGCATACCCCGTGGCCGTGACCAGGGCTTGCAGTTCGACCAAAATGGGGCGACTCCCCTCCAGACTCGACACCACAACCGACCCCGTGCTTTGGGGGGGGCGTCCCGCCAAAAACAGTTCAGACGGATTTGCAACTTCCTGCAACCCTCCATCGTTCATTTCAAACACGCCGATTTCATTCGTCGCCCCGAATCGATTCTTCACCGCTCGCAGAATACGGTAGGCATGGCTCTTGTCGCCTTCAAAATACAGGACGGTATCCACGATATGCTCAAGCAGTTTGGGACCGGCAATCATTCCTTCCTTCGTCACGTGCCCAATCAGGAAAACCGGCACGCCCGTTCGTTTGGCGTACCACATGAGCTGACAAGCCACTTCCTGGACCTGGCTGATTGTTCCGGGAGCGGACGTCACGTGGTCGGCATAGACGGTCTGAACGGAATCCACCACCAGAGCCGTGGGACAAAGGATGTCCGCTGCCTTGAACACGTCTTCCAAAGAAGTTTCCGTCAAGATATACAATGAGGAACTCAAGACGCCCAGACGGTCACCGCGTATTTTGATCTGTTGAGCGGATTCTTCACCCGTGACGTAAAGCACCGGGGGATTGTGTTGCTCCAAGCCATGCAGGGCCTGAAGCAGCAGGGTCGTTTTTCCGATGCCGGGATCGCCGCCGACCAAAATGATCGACCCGGGAACGACACCACCGCCCAGGACGCGGTCGAGTTCAGTCAACCCGGTTGTCAGACGAATCTCCGAGGTGACGGCCACTTCATTGATCGGGACCACCGACTCCTTGTTGTCAATCTCTTTTCGACCACGGTGTCGAATGAGGCTTTCTTCTTTCAGAGAATTCCACTGTCCGCAATCCGGACAACGCCCCGCCCACCGTGGCGTTTGCCACCCACACTTCTGGCAGATGAAGATTGTACGAGGTTTACCGGCCTTCATGACACGCGCACGCAGTCGCAAATTCGCCGGAGGTTATAATTGTTTCCGGACTTCTTTCCATGAACTGACGATTTTCGCACGTCGCGGATATTTCTTTTTTTCTCCGGGATCAGGAAAGATCACCGTCTTGATCCGGTTCTTCACCAACGTGTGAGCAAACTCCCACGTTCGTCCGATCGCAGCTTCCAGGTTATCCCACCCGCCTTCTTGTAACTTTTCCATAAATGTCAACAGGGCCTTGGCGTCTTGAGGAACCGTTCTCGTAATCCCAACGGGAAATTCATGCTGTCTCAACCACTCACGGACTTCATACAGAGTCGTGCCTTGACGTTCATCCACATAGATGACGTTGTAATAGAATTCGGTCAATTTCGACAGTTCAGGCGCGGCATGTTCCTGAGGCTTTCCCAAGACACCGAGATTCCCGACAACGGGAAGAGTGGGCAACGGGATCGAACGATCTCCTTGAACAAGGGTGGAAACGTCCACCAATAAAATCGGGCGACGGCGTTCCCAGGACGCCAGATTTCCGTTCCCTTTCGCGGATTCGACACGGGAGCTGGATTCCACGGTTGCGACAATCTTGTGATTGCCCCGCATATGGGTCTTGAATTCTAAAAATACCCGCCCGTCTCCACCTGTGAGCGCCTTACCAACATGCTGGCCCTGAACGGCAAAAGTGACGATTTCGCCACCCAGGCCTTTGTTGCCCAAGATGCCTTTTTCAATCAAGGTCGCCTTCAACGTCACAGAAGTCCCCGGTCGAGCCAGGATGTCCTCGACGATCAGGTGCCCTTTGACTTTATCCTGTGCTGTCGTCGTACCGGGGATGAGAAGAAAGCCGATGCCGATGAGGATCAACCAGAGAAAGGAAAAAACTCCGTTCACGAAGGAAATCCTAAAAAGCGTTGCACCTGCAAGTCAGCAGGCTCGCAATCACTGTTAGCGAAATACTGTAGCACGTCGATGCTGGACAGATCCAGCCGGGCTTGCTTCCGTCGCCAAGTCGCAACCGTGCCGAGCGTGGCTCTCACTTCCGGCTAGCCCAGTTGACGCTTGCGAAGTTCTTCCTGATACGCCTTCTTGTACAGCACGTCCCATTCCACGGAGCCTTCGGGAATCCGGCGAGAGTAGGAATTCAGGCGGGATCGGATTAACTGATGAATGTGCTCCTCGGCTTTCATCGACTCCGTCAGGATACGTTTGATTTCTCTCAACGTTTGCGTGGACGCACCGGACAATGTCCCTTCAGGCGTCCGCTGAAGAGCCTGAAGAATGACGTGAGAAAGATGCGTCTGCTTGTCGTCGGATAAAAGAGGGACCATATGGCAAACGTGGCGACAGCAGGGCTCGACGACCGTTGAGCCCTGCTTACAGGATCAACCCCCGTTCTTTGACCAACTTGTTTTTCACCATCGCAAACATCTTCTGATAATCCGATCTACCGCTTCGAAATTCCGTGTCATAGTGTTTCAACAGGGACCGGATTTCCTCATGAAGCCGGTCTTCCACGGATAGCTCGTCGGTCATGGCTTCCCGGACGGCATGGATCAAACGCTCCTTCGACCCGGCAATCTCCAAAAGCCCCTGCTCCTGCAAGCGCTCCACAATGGTTGTGGCCAGCACGTGAATGCGTTCCTCGGTGACCTTCATCCCGTTATGAAGCAACCTTTTCGACTTTCATCATCGTGGCGCCGACGGCTTCATGAAGCACCATCGGGTCTCCAATCAACCGTCCGACGACGTTCACTCGATCAGCCGGGACCGGATCTTCTCCGATACTCATGGGGGTTCGTCCGAAAAACACCGCCAACATCCCGCCAAGTCCCCAATACGCCACGTCGCCCACTTTCACGTTCGTTGTCGCCGTCTCACGATAGTCCTTGACTCCAGGAAACTGGCAATAAAATTCCTCCCCCCATTGATTGACCTTGGCTTCAACCGGCAAGGCGTCGTAGATGGCCTGCGCCGTACGCGTCGGCCTCAACTCCACTTCCACGGAAACGCCGCCTATCGTAATTTTCATCCGCTTTGCGTTCTCTTCCATAATCGTGAACCTCCGTACAAGTAAGCGCCTCCCGGGTCACCGTGAGATCATCGGCAAGCCATGTGCCTTTGGCTGAAGAGAGATGAGGATCAGAACCCAATCTCCTTGAATTTCCGAGAGTCCGACTGTAGCGTGTCTCAGATGCAATCGCAAGACTCAGGGACGCACGACTCCACCATGCTTGAATCCTCGTTCATCTTTCTGAATGGCATCGGAGAAACTACGGAACGGCGGCTGTGGGCCGACGGCGTAACTCATTGGCGGGAATTCCTGGAGACCTCCACTACCTTGGGCATTGGTCCGGCGCGAAAAGCACTCTATAATCGTGAAGTCGAACGGATTTGGGAAGATTGCCAACGCGCGCGATGGCGCATGGTTGCCGGGCGGTTCAAGGCAGCCCATCATTGGCGATTGTTCGAAGCCTTCCGCACGCGGACGGTGTTCCTGGACATCGAAACCAACGGATACCCGGCCAGCGTGGGCAAGATCACCATGGTCGGCTTGTACAGCAACCACTCGATGACTACGCTGGTTCGTCATCAGAACCTGACCCAAAATCGCTTGCAGGAAGAACTGTCCAATTATGACCTGATCGTGACGTTTTTCGGATCGGGGTTCGACCTGCCCTACTTGCGGGCCAGTTATCCCCGGGTGGACCTCTCCCACGCTCATTTCGATCTGTGTTTTGCCGCCAGACGATTAGGTCTACGAGGCGGGCTAAAACACATCGAATCGGAACTCGGCTTTGCTCGTTCCGGCGACCTGCAAGGGTTGGACGGCTGGGACGCCGTCAATTTATGGCATGACTGGCAGGCCGGAAATGAACGGGCCGGCGAGACCCTGCGTGCGTATAATGAGGCGGACGTTCGCAATCTCGAACCGTTTGCCGATTATCTGTATCGAGCGCTTCGAGAGCGGCACGGCCCCGGCTGCGATTGACGATGGACCGTATGGCGCAATGGCAGGGAGCCGGTATGACGCACGCCGGCTTTGTACGTCCCACAAACCAGGACGCCTTTTTGATCTCGAATGAACTGGGGTTATGGATTGTTGCCGACGGCATGAGCGGACACGCAGGAGGCAACATCGCAAGCCGAAAAGCCGTCAACGCGATTCACGACTACGTCGCGGAGCGTGCGGGGCAAGGGCTACCGGCCGGGACGGAGGAAATCTCCTCATTTTTACAATCGGCGCTCTGGTACGCCAACGAAATCGTTCGGGCCTACGCCAATTCCAACCCCGAATTAACCGGAATGGGAACAACCGTCGTCCTTCTGTACCTGCCCTCACCTTTCTCCTCTGTCGTCTGGATCGCCCATGCAGGTGACAGCCGGGCCTATCTCATCCGGGATCAACGGATTTCCGCATTGACCAAAGATCACACCGTGCTTGAAGAACGCATCAAACAAGGATTACTGCCGAGGTCAACGCCAACCAGTCACCCATTGGGGCACAAGTTGACCCGAGGCGTTGGAATCAGCCCCACGATCGAGGCTGACGTTTCGAGCATAAATCTTGAACCAATGGATGAGATTCTTCTGTGTAGCGACGGCCTGAACAAAATGCTGAATGATGAAGACATCCTGGATATTCTGATGATGATGCACTCGCAACCACCGGAACAAAAATGCCGGGCACTCATCGACCTAGCGAATGATCGGGGAGGACGGGACAATACGACCGTAGCCCTGGTCACTACGGACAAGACGAGCGTAAGCACCTCTTCAACCGAATCAGGACGATAGCAAGCTTCAGCAACCTCGTGTTCCGGCCATCACGGTCCCCGGCTCACATGCTTCCGGCTACCGGCCTTTTCCCATGGGCTGGCACGTCATCCAGGTGGCACAACTCCATTCATAAAATTGCACAATCAACCACAACAGCAATGGAATCGCAATGGCCATGAGCATGGCAAAAACAAGGACGCGAACGGGCACAGGCAGTTTTTTGATCAACGAGGAAACCATCGCAATCGTTGCGCTACATCAGCCCGCGTTTTTGGAGATAGTCGCGGTCGATGACCGGAGTCGTTTTTTTCGGAAGCTGGCCGCTGTGTTGAAGCAACCGCTCCACGTATTTGCCGATCAGGTCTGACTCCAGATTAACGGTATCCCCGGGCTGCTTGATCCCCAAGGTAGTGACCTTGGCCGTATGAGGAATAATCGCCACGGACACGCCGTTCTCCAACACGCTGTTGATCGTCAGGCTGACACCATCCACGGTCATCGATCCTTTGGGAATGCAATATTGGAGAATGGAGCCCGGCACTTCAACGGTCAGCCATAATGTGTTGCCGGTCTGCGTTCGTTTTCGGAGGATGCCGATTCCATCCACGTGACCAGTCACGAGATGCCCTCCCAGGCGGTCGTTCAGTTTCAACGCCCGCTCGAGGTTCACGGCTATACCGGCCGTGAGCGTACCCAGCGTGGTCACATCCAGGGTTTCGACTGAGACGTCAACGGAAAAATCCGCTTCGCCAACCTCGGAAGCCGTCAGGCAGGTCCCCGAGACACTCACGCTTTCACCAAGCTGCAGATCCTTGAGAACGGTACCCGCCAGAATCGACAAGCGCGCGCCGGCAAGACCCCGTACCAAGGATTTGACCACGCCCATTTCCTCGACAATCCCGCTGAACACGTTATTGATCTTTGTCGTCGCTAAAAAAGACCATGCGAAACACGATGATAAACACCACGATCAAGACAACCACTCCCACTGCGGCCAACAAACCAATGACGACGTCGCCCCCTGTCATTGCTTCTTCCATGCCCGTGGATCCTTTCCGTCGATGCGGGCGAGACCATTAGGGAACCTCTGATGTCGTGCACGATCGGGCGCATGGCGGCGTGGTGTCCTCGCTCACCCCTCACCTCTCGCTCTGATACGCTTCGGGTTTCGCTCCGGGACGCCTGGCCCCGCATCCCGCTCTCACACGCAATCAGAGGTTCCTTAGACTCGCCAGAACTGCCGGCCGGTTGCCATCCAAAAACCTGCTGCCGTTATCAATTGCAGGCATCCAATAATGGTAAATGCCCCAGTATAACTGATTGTGGCGATGAGCACACCCGCTACAATCGGCCCACAGGCATGCCCGATATCCATGATGGTGCCGCGCAGCCCCATGCCGGCTCCCACGTTACCGGCTTTGCCCAGATCTGCAATCATCGCAGCCGATGACGAGGTAATGATCGCCTCACCAAATCCGAACCCGGACGCACACAGAGACAGCCAGCCCACATGAGTCATCTGAGGAACGGCCATGATCGCCATCCCGCAAATCAGAAGGCCCAACGCGATCAACGGGCGTCGCCCGACGCGATCCGAGAACCGCCCCATCACCGGTTTCGAGAGAAACGACGTGAAGCCTTGTATTCCAAACAACAATCCACTTTCCGCCAAACTCAGCCCGATGGAAAGCCCGTATAACGGCAGGAACGCCATCAGGGTGCCGTTCGCCACCATCTTCGATGCCTCCGTCACACTCACCGCCACCATCTGGAGATATCCCAACACGGCACGTAACCCATGTAACACGGTTAAGAAAAGAGCCTTGGCTTCCAGCTTCACCCTACGCGGCGAGGCGGGATAACTCCTCCAAAGCGCCAAGTACAATACGAGCCCGACCAGCCCAAACCCGCCACCGGTCAAAAACGTTTCCGTATAGCCGGCCCTATCGATAATCCATCCTCCCAGCACCGGGCCTAACAGACCGCCGCCTTGTGCCGCGGAGGTATACCAACCCAATGCCGCGCCTCTCGTAGCAGGATACAATTCTGCAACCATGGCGAGAACCAACGGCGTAAAGACGGCCGTGGCCAATCCATGGACCACCCGCAACACCATCAGCACTTCCAAATTCGGCACCAACGGATACAGAAAGGGAGGTAATGCAAAAGCCAGGACGCCAACCAGTATCAAGCGTGAGCGGTTCACGAGGTCGGACAACGTTCCTACAGGCAGCTTGAGAAGGGCACCCGTCATCGTCGAGGCCGCGACGATGAACCCCACCATGACCGGTCCGGCACCAAACGTTTCGGCGAACGGCGCCAAAGCCGGCATGCGGACCAAGTTGTAGCTGACAAAGGAACAGAACCCCAGTCCACATAACAGAACGAATATCGGAGTGACGATCATTCGAGTACGTGTTCACTCATATGGTTGACAATCCCAGAGCCTCTCCTCCTGAGAGAAAGCACTCAGGGAGGCACAACAACGACCGCTTTCCCTGACAGCCAGGCAATTTCTTCGTGACCAGATGCCCAGCACCGGGTTTTATCCATACCATGGACATTTTGCAAGGAACCGCCGCAATGGAAAGCCGACAGAATCATCGAACAAACCATTTTGTCCTTTCCGCATTGAAGATGTACCATACGTCTTTGACCTCCTGACCTTCTCACCCTTGCCAAAAACTTGACGATTCATGACGACGCGCCTCACGGAACCGTCCATTCTCTTCTTCAGCGTAGCCAAATGGTTTCTCCTGGCCTGTGTGGTGGGCCTGCTCGTCGGGCTCTCCTCCACTCTGTTTCTCCTCCTGCTCCAGAGCAGCATTGCTCTCATGCAATCATTCCCGTACATCTTTCTCCTCCTGCCAGTCAGCCTTGCCCTTTCCGCGGTCATGACGACCCGGCTTGCCCCGAGAGATCGAGGGTACGGCATGGAACAAGTGATTCGTGCCATTCATCAAGAGGGCGGCAAAATCCACTTTCGTACGATTCCCGCCAAACTCATCGCCACAATCGTCACGATTGGAAGCGGTGGTTCAGCAGGCAATGTCGGACCCTGTGCGCAAATCGGCGTCGGACTGTGTTCGGTATTCGGGCAATTCCTTCGCCGGGAGGATATTGATCGAATACGACTCGTCGTCTGTGGAATCAGCGCGGGTTTCGCCGCGGTGTTCGGGCCCCCCGGTCGCCGGGGCCCTGTTTGCCATTGAAGTACTCTGGATCGGACGACTCTCTTACGGGGCCTTATTCCCTGCCATGGTTTCAGCATTTGTCGGGTATCAGGTTTCCGCGAACTTGGGGATTGCCTATCCCTGGCCTATCTCGCCGTTGGTCCCGTCGCTGAGTGTTCCCTTCCTTCTGGGTGTCGGATTAGGAGGAATCATGTTCGGCATGGGAGCGTTTATCTTCGTGGAAATTCTGGGGCTCGGAAAACAGCTTTCAATTTTGACCAAAACCTCTTCCGTGCTGACCGGCGTAATCGGCGGGCTGCTTCTCATCGCCGTGACCGTTCTTTTTTCAGACGACTACCTCGGCTTGGGTTGGACGACGGTTTCTCAAACGCTTAAGGGCGACGACGTTCCCTGGTACGCTTTTGCAGTCAAAGCTGTCACGACCAGCGTGACATTGAATTTCGGGGGCAGTGGAGGCATTCTTCTTCCCCTCTGTTTTTACGGGGCCACCCTGGGGTCGACCCTGGCCCATGGGCTGGGATTGGATCCCGCCACTTTTGCTGCGCTGGGACTGGTCAGCGTGTTGGCCGGTGCCACCAACACGCCCATCGCCGCGATTGTTCTGGCCATGGAATTGTTCGGCCCCGCCATTGCACCATACGCAGCCATGAGTTGTGCCACGAGTTACCTGCTGACCGGTCATCGGAGCGTCATCCCGACGCAACTCCTGCATGAATCCAAGTCCCCGACGTTTTCGCTCGCGTCTCAACAGGAAATCGAAAGGGCGACGTGGGCCATCAAATCCCGACGCACGACGTTCACGAAACTTTTCTTCGGCCAACGATCTTCCTCTAAATCGTCCGACCAGTAACCGTCTCTCACCAGACCTCGTCGAGCGACAGCTTCTTTGTGCTTCCGACAGGATCCTGTTACAATTTTTGCCATTCATGCCACCAGCCATTCATCCAGTCGATCTTCTTCGCGTTCTTCGACACCAACGTCTGACCCCGACCATCGTCTTTTTGACGTCCCGGCGCGCCTGCGATGAAGCCATTGCGAGCTTCGAACACCGCCAGACCTCCATTCCACCCACACGATCGGCGGCCATCATGCACGTGCTTGAAAAAATGATTGACGAATATCCCAGCATCGCCAACCATCCGCTCATCCCCACGGTTCAACATTATGGAGTGGCGGCCCATCATGCCGGGCACCTGCCATCCTGGAAAATCGCCGTTGAAGAACTCATGCGTCAAGGGTGTCTGGACGCGGTCTTTGCCACCACGACTTTGGCCGCCGGTGTGGATTTCCCCGCCCGCACCGTCGTGGTGACTCAATCCAGCGTCCGCAAGGATCGCAACATCACGGAACTGACCGTCAACGAAATCCAACAACTCGCTGGCCGCGGCGGGCGGCGAGGGAAAGATTACGTGGGCTTCGTTGTGGTGACGCCGTCGCCGTATATCGACCTGGGACCCATCGCGAATGGACTGATGAACCACCCGGAGCCCATCGACAGTCAATTCGTGATATCCTACCCCATGGTGCTGAATCTCTTGAAAGCCCATACCATCGACCATATTCAACCCATCCTGAAAAAAAGCTTTGCACAATTTCAGCTTAACCAACGAGCCGACGTCTACGAGACCAAACTGGACGACGTAGAACAGCAACTGGAGGCCTATGGCCAGCGCGAATGCGCCGATTGGATTACACAGTGGCAATCCTTCAGCCTTGCCAAAAAACATCGCTCCCATCACCGCCTGAAAACACGACACGATCCGCCGGAAGTTTCGGCCCTGTTGACGTTCCTGACACCGGGCAGGGTCGTCGAGCTCTCCAGGGACCAAGCCATCGTTCTGCGCCAATATCGAAGTCGCAGCCAAGGCTATCCCATGCTGACTGTGGTTCGAAGTGGCGGACGCATTGTGGAATATCCGGTCAACGCGGTCACTGCCGTCATCGATGAAGTCCTTGACATCGCGGAAGCCCGCAAATTTCCATGGTGCACACCTCATAGTCTGGAATACGCCATCGAAGCGCTGAAGCGTTTCCCTACCCGATTACGACATCTCCCCATTCGAGTGGACCAGGACGGCACCCCGATCCTGACCGAGACACTCAGCGACGAGTTTCCCTGCCCGACCTGTCAGGCCCGACGCGCGTGTCAAAAGGACCACCCGCAGGCGCTGAAACTGCGCCAGGAAGATCATCGACTGACGAAGACCATTCATGCCTTCCGCACCGAACTCTGGCATCGCTTTCAGCAACACATGGAAGTGTTGCAACAATTCGGCTACCTGACACCCACGTGCCAACTAACCCCTGACGGCGACTGGGCACGCCTGATTCGCATCAATCATTCTTTACTCATCACGGAATTGATACGGATGGGGGCCTTTGAAGGGATTACGGCTTCTTTACTGGCCGGCGTGCTGGCGAGCATTGCGCATAACGACGATCGGCCGGCCTCCTTTCCCGGACGGCATCCGGCCCTGGCCTCGACCCTCGGACAAGTGCGCAAGGTCGCCCACTCATTGTCCATGCATGAAGAGCCCCCCCTCCTGAGGTGGGACGTCGCCGCAATAGCCGACCGGTGGATCGCCGAACCCACCCTGCCATGGAACGAACTTATTCATTCGACCACTATGGCGGAAGGGGATGTCTATCGACTCCTGGCCAGGACCCTGGAATATCTCTCGCAGGTGCATGGACTCAAATCGACACATCCCGGGCTGGCCGTCGTCGCGAGAGAGGCCATGGACCTTATGCGCCGGGACGTGCTGCAAGAATTGCCTTGAGAGACAAAGAGAAGAACGCCGGCCGTCTCACAAGGCAGAAAACAAAATCATGGCAAGAACACGAGCAGAAAGAGAACGCATGACAAACGACGCGTTGGCAAAACGCTTGGCCGACCTGCCCGCCAGACTGCTTCATCATTTGGCGGAAAAACGGGTGCCCCGGCATTTCCGCATGGGAAAAAGCCGGCTGATTCAATCACTCCTGGCCCTGTTACCCGAGCAGCAGGCGGAAGTCGAAGCGGCCATCGCGTCTCTCCTGCAAGAATCGCCACGCCCGCTCAAATCTTCCACTCCAGGCAAACCTGCCAAACCGAAACATTCACCCGATGCGCCGGACCGTCCCGCCTCACCCCACCGGCAGCCCCATGTTCCTGACAAACCGGCCATCAGCACAAAGGCGCTGTTTGAAGGGATCGGGGTTCCGTCGCCACAGCCTTTCAAGCCTGATGACTGGCAACAAGACGCGATCTACCGCTTGGCAACCAATGACGTGATTTTGAGCGTGCCCACGGGCAGCGGCAAGACCTACGTAGCGGTCGAAGCGATGCGACGGGCCATCGAAACCGAACAAACCGTGATTTACACGTCACCCTTAAAGGCGCTCTCAAATACAAAGCTGACGGAGTTTTCGCAGCGATTCGGTGCGGATCAGGTCGGCATTCTCACGGGCGACCGTCGTGACAATCCGCAGGCGCCCATCCTGATCATGACCACAGAGATTCTGCGGAATTTACTGTACGATGCCGCAAGCGGTGAGATCGATATGCGGCTGGATACCTTAGGCTTGATCATTCTGGATGAATCGCAGTTTTTGGCCGATCCGGAACGGGGTGTGGTCTGGGAAGAAACGATCATTTTCGCTCCGACGCAATCACGGCTCCTGCTGCTGTCGGCCTCCATCGGAAACCCCGACGAAGTCGCTGCCTGGATCAGTTCGATTCGTTCCACGTCCTGTCACCTGATCCAGCATCGGAACCGCTCGGTCCCTCTTCGCGCAGCCTATCTCGATCCTTCCGGAACATTCGCACCCTTCTTCCGCACACGAGACATTGTGCACGGCAAAGACTCTGTTCTCCATCCCGACACCAAACGCCTGTTTGCGCACTACGAAGACCAAACCCTTGGCCCGCGATACAGACGGTGAAGCCCAGCGAGACAAAAAAGGGGGCAGATCAAAGGAGCCGGCGTGAAGTTTTTCTGTCTGCGGCCGTATCGTTATTGGGCTGGCAGACGTGACATTGACACATCTGACGAAGCTTCGAGAACGCATACAACCCGGTATCATGCCCGTCACTCCAAATCAGCCGTAAGGCATAATGCCCAACCGGCTCGATGTCCTTCAGCATGATCAGCATGGGGACATCATCCGGCTTCAATTTCAACTCGCCGGTCCATTCGTCAGTGCAGGCCGCGCATGGGCAGTGTAACCGCAGATACCGAATCGGATAGACGCCTTGGTGCCCATCGCTCCACGTAATGCCGAACACGCCCTTCTCAAGCCACTTCATCTCTTCAGGAAGAATGGTCTCCCCACCCATGTCTCATGCCCCCTCCTGCCATCAACGCTTCTGAACAAGACGATACGGTGCAGGTGACGGTTCCGCAACTAACAACGCTTTCTCCGGCAACCGTTTCCCCACAACGGTTCTTGTGTAAGTTTCGACAATGTCTTCAACCTCTTTCCGCACTTGACCGCTTGCCTTCAGCCGCGTCGAAAGCGCAAAGGGGATGTGCCAGGCTTGGCGAAGAAACGCCGTGCTTCCTTGAGACATCGGCAAACAATAGTCCCAACTGCCTCTTTCGCACGCCCCGCACACTCGCCCTCCGGCCGAAGGAGAAAACCTGGAAGGCCGTTCTCCGAAATCGCGGCCACAGGCGGCACAATGCTCGAATTGAGGCTGAAACCCTGATTGTCCCAAAACGTGAACCTGAAAAATCAGCGTGAGCAATACCGGATCTTCCGTCCGGACCAACAATCCCAACCCCTCAAGCAGCGTATGAAAAATCCTGGGACTCGGATCGCGGTCTGCCGTCACACCATCGACCAAGGCCACCATACAAGAAGCCGCCCAGATGAGGCCCAAGCTCTCTCGCAACGGGCTGAAGGATTCAAGCGTGTCAATCTGTCTGACAGAGGCAAGGCTGTCATTGCGTTTATCAAAGAACGTAAGATTGATCGACGAAAACGGTTCGAGCATGCCGCCGAACCGGCTTTTCATCCGGCGCGCGCCGCGTGCAATCCCTCGAACCTTTCCGAATCGAAGAGAAAAAAACGTGAGAATACGGTCGGCTTCTCCCCAGCGCATGCTTTTCAGCACGACCGCTTTTGTGGTGACAAGAGCCATAGAAGAGACAACACGATTATCTCAAATACTCCAGCATGGCCGTGGCAAAACCAAGATAGATACTGACCCCCGTGATATCCATAGCCGTCGTGATAAACGGTCCTGCCGCCACGGCCGGGTCAATATGAAATTTTTTCAAGAGCAAGGGGGTCACCGTGGCAATACTTGAGGAAATCAGAAACGTAATCAGGATGGCCCCACCAACCACCAATCCCAGATATCCGTTTCCCTGCCACACCCATCCGGTCAGAAACAGTAACGTCCCGCAAACCACACCCAAGAGTAACCCAATGCGTAATTCTCGAAATACGACTTTCCAAATATCATTAGGGTCGACGCGACCCGTGGCCAGTCCTCGAATGATCAGCGTCGAGGATTGGAGCCCCAGGTTCCCACCCATCGCGGCAATCACAGGAATAAAGGTCACGACGGCCACAACTTCCTGAATGGTGAACCGGAACCACCACAGGATAAGTCCCGACACGAGACTGCCGGCCAAATTCGTAAACAACCAAGGGAACCGCAAACCTGCGGCCAGCAGACTGGGCGTGCGCATTTGCGCGTCTTCCTCGGTCGCTCCGGCCATCGTCAACATGTCCTTGGTGTCTTCATCCCGAATGACGTCGACGACGTCATCGACCGTGATAATCCCCACGAGACGATGCTCGGCATCGACAACGGGGATCGCCAACAGGTTGTAATTTGCCACCTGACTGGCGACTTCTTTTTGCGCGGTCTCCACGCTCACGCTGATGACGTCGCGCAAGAGCATGCTTTTCAGGGGAGCCGTTGGGGCCACCACCAGTAATTCGCGTAACGACACGACACCGGTCAATCGTCCTTCACGGTCCGTCGCATAAATATAAAACACGGTTTCGGCCTTGGTGGCTTGTTGAAGGCGCTGGATGGCTTCGCGTGCAGTCATTTCCTCCGGCAAGGAGAAAAACTCCGTCGTCATGATACTGCCAGCCGTTCCCTTGGGGTACGCCATCAGATTGGCGACCTCCTGAGATTCTTCGGCCTTCATCAGCGGCAAAATATTCTGCGTCAAGTCCTCGTGCAACACACCTAAAATATACGCGGCGTCATCAGCCGGCACGGTCCGCAACATCCACGCAATATCCCCGGCATTCCGGTCCTCAAGCAATTCCAGGATCATCTCGTCACTCAACTCGCTTACGACCTGTCCTTGCTCGGCGACCTCTTCGACCAACTCAAAAATCGTTCGTCGTTCCTGGGAAGTATCCAAGCTCATAATCAGCCGGGCCACATCTGCGGGATGCAATCGGGCGATCAGATTCGTCAGATTTGAAATGGCGCCACGCTTCAAAAGGCGCCGCGTCGACAGCCGCACCACGTCAAACTTGCTCTGATTATTGGTGGACTCCGAAGCGTCCGGCTCCTTGACGAGCGGCGGAGCCTCCGGGGTCGCTGCTTTTATCGGGTCCTTCATGGTTGCCCTGAATATCCCAACTCCCTCAACAAACGGTCATCATCGCGCCAGCCGTTTTTCACTTTCACGTGGAGCGTCAAATACACCTTGGTCGTCAACGCTTCAGCCAACTCGTGCCGGGCAGCGGTGCCGATCGCTTTTAACCGCGTCCCGGATTTTCCGATCACAATGGCCTTCTGCCCGGGCTTCTCAACAAAAATGGAAGCGGCAATTTGGGTCACGCGCCCTTCTTCTTGAAACTCGTCCACCTTCACGGCTACCGCATAGGGCAGTTCCGCCTCGGTCGATTCAATGACTTTTTCCCGTATGGTCTCCGCCGCCAGGTGACGCCACGACTGGTCCGTGACAAAATCTTCATCGAAGGCTTCTTCCTGTTCAAGGACTCGATCAAAGACCGACGGCACCAACCGGTCAATATTCAGACCGGTTCGGGCCGATAACGGAACAATCTCCGTCCACTCCCCTAACGTCCGATACGCCTCAATCACCGGCAGCAGGCGACGTTTGCGAATCAGATCGATTTTATTGACCAACAAAAAAACCGGCAACCCGTGCGGTCGCTCTTGCATCGAGAATATTTGGTCTATGACACATCGATCTGCAGAGCCAGGCAAATTCCGCCCATCCACCATAACCGACAGCACGTCGGCATCATGAACGGCATCCAACGCCGTTCGCACCATGAGTTTATTGAGTCCGTGCCACGGACGATGCAGCCCCGGCGTGTCCAACAAAGCCAATTGACCTTGTGGAAAATGCGCCACTCCGAGAATCCGGGAACGCGTGGTCTGGGGTTTATCGGAAACAATGGCAATTTTTTGATTGACCAACGTGTTGACGAGGGTGGATTTCCCCACGTTGGAACAGCCCACGACGGCCATTGTACCGAATTTCATCATGAAACCAAAGCGGAAGGAATATCCAAAAGAACAATCCTGGCAGGAATACCGAGAAAGGTCATTCGTCCATTGCCAAGCACCGCCCCCTCATCCCTGCCCCGGACCTCCAAGGGAGAGGGATATTCGTTTACGGCGACTCAACAAATTGATACACTGTCTCTCCTTCTTTCGCGTACCCTAACCTCTCCCGCGCCAATTGTTCCAAGGCAAAGGGATCGGTCTCCAGATGATGAATTTCTTCTCGAAGAGCGGCGTTCTCCGCCGCCAATAAAGCAATTTCTTCTTGCGTCCGTTCAAGGTCTTGCGTCATCATCCAATACTGTGGCAGCCCAGTTCCCTGCAACGTCCAAACCAGGCACAGCACGACTCCAATGGCAAGGCCAAGAGGGTATCCCCCCGGTCGTGAACCGGCCCACCACCTTGACGGCTTCTCCAATTTTCGATTCTGGCGGACCATCTTAGGCCTTACGGGTTCGGAGCACCTTTCTTCCTTTATAAACAGCCGATTTTCCCAACTCTTCTTCAATTCTAAGCAGTTGGTTATATTTGGCCAGACGGTCGGTTCGAGACAACGAACCCGTCTTGATCTGTCCGGCATTCACTGCCACAGCCAAGTCGGCAATGGTCGTGTCCTCCGTTTCGCCTGAACGATGGGAGATCACGACGCCAAAGCCGGCACGCTTGGCGAATGCAACCGTCTCGAGAGTTTCGGTCAACGTGCCGATCTGGTTCACCTTTATCAGAATAGCAGTTCCGACCCGCTCTTGAACACCCCTCGATAAATCATCGACGTTGGTGACAAACAAGTCATCCCCAACCAACTGCACCCGCGTCCCGAGTCGTTCGGTCAGGAGCTTCCAGCCCTTCCAGTCGTCTTCATGCAGTCCATCTTCAATCGACACAATAGGATACCGCTCGATCAGCCTTTCGTAAAAATCAATCATCCGGGCAGCATTGTTCGTCGTCCGCCCTTCGGCACGAAGCACGTACCCCTTCTTGCTGTAAAATTCACTGGCCGCCGCATCAATTGCTAACACAATATCCGAGCCAAGCCGGTATCCGCCTCGGCGAACGGCTTGACTGATCACGGCCAAGGCCTCTTCATTCGACCGCAGGGCCGGCGCAAATCCACCTTCATCGCCCACCGCCGTGCTCAATCCTTTGGCTTTCAGCACGGACCGTAAATGGTGAAAGACCTCCGCGCCCATCCGTAGCCCTTCACGAAACCGTCTGGCGCCAACGGGCATGATCATAAACTCTTGCAGGTCCAATCCATTATTTGCATGAACGCCGCCATTGATAATATTCATCATCGGTACCGGTAATTCACGCGCTTTGGCTCCACCAAGATACCGGTAAAGAGGTTGCCGTGTTTCTACTGCCGCAGCACGGGCCACGGCCAGCGAAACCCCCAGCACGGCATTCGCTCCGAGCCGGCACTTTCCCGGAGTCCCATCCAACGCAAGCATCGTGGAATCAACCAACGCTTGATCCAAGGCATGGAGTCCTCGAAGTTTGGGGGCCAGGATTTTCGTAATATTCCGAATGGCCTTCGTGACACCCTTCCCCATCCACCGCCGAGGATCGTCGTCGCGTAATTCGCGTGCTTCTCGCGTCCCGGTCGAGGCCCCGGAAGGCACGGCAGCCCGTCCCCACGCGCCACTGGTCAGCAGAACGTCCACCTCCACAGTGGGAGTCCCTCGAGAATCGAGTATGGTTCTTCCTTTGATATCTTGAATTCTGCTCATTCAGGCGTCTCTTTGTACAAAGTGGATCGAAACGGAGTCCTCCATGACGGACCCGTCTGCGTCATACCGGATTTCTGACGTTTGACAACACCGGCAACGGCAGGGCACTGAACGTTATTGCGAAAGCCGTGTCTTCAACAAGGCATTCACTTTTTGGGGATTGGCTTTCCCTCCGGAGCTTTTCATGACTTGACCGACCAAAAACCCCATCACCGTCTCTTTCCCCTTTCGATATTGAGCCACCTGTGCAGGACTCTTCTCGATGACGTCATCAACCAAAGCCCGCAACGCTCCTTCATTAGACAGTTGCCGGAGACCCTTTTCTTCAACGAGTTGCGCTGCCGATTTGTCTCCGGCGTACAGTTCGGGGAAAATTTCCTTGGCGACTTTCAAGCTGATGGTTTCATCATGAACGAGCTTCAACAAACCCACCAACCGTTCAGGAGAGACGGGAGAAGACTCCACAGTAGCCCCGGATTGATGCAAGGCACGCAAAAATTCACTCATCATGAAGTTGCTGACGAATTTAGGCTCGGCAAACAACCTCACACAGGCCTCAAAGTAATCGGCCAGGGCACGAGAACTCGTGAGGACGCCGGCATCGTAGTCCGGCAAGCCGTAGTCTGTCAGGAATCGTCGATGCCGGTCCTCGGGTAATTCCTGAATCGTGGACCGCAATTCTTCAATCCACTCATCGGAAATCGACAACGGAACGAGGTCGGGATCCGGAAAATAGCGATAATCGTGCGCTTCCTCCTTACTTCTCATCACTGCGGTTTGGCCACGATCAACGTCCCACAATCGGGTTTCCTGACGGACCCTTCCCCCTTCCGTGAGCACTTTGGTTTGACGTTTAATTTCGTACTCGATGGCGTCCTTGACGAACTTGAACGAATTGATATTCTTGAGTTCCACCTTGGTGCCCAACGTCTCGGATCCCAGTGGCCGCAACGAGAGATTCGGCTCACAGCGGAGATTGCCGTGTTCCATGTTGCCGTCACAGACGTCTATGTACATCAACACGTCCCGCAAGGACTTCACATAGGACACGACTTCATCTGCCGAACGCATATCGGGCTCGGTCACAATCTCAATCAACGGAGTTCCCGCCCGGTTGAGATCGACAAAACTTCCGGCACCGGCGTGACTATTTTTCCCCGCGTCCTCTTCCAAATGCACGCGGCGGATTCTCACCTTTCTGGAAGCCCCGTTCGCCTTGACCTCCAGCCAGCCATTCTCGCAAATGGGCCGGTCATACTGGGAAATTTGGTAGCCCTTCGGCAGATCCGGGTAAAAATAATTCTTACGGGCAAACTGGTTTGCCGTCCGAATCGTACAATTCAACGCCAATCCCGTCCGAATCGCCATCTCCACGGCACGTTCATTTACAACCGGCAGGGAACCCGGCAACCCCAGACAAACCGGACAGGTCAGGGTGTTGGCAGCCGCCCCGAACTCCGTCGCACAACCACAAAACATTTTCGATTGCGTTCGAAGTTGGGCATGAACCTCCAGCCCCATGACGCTCTCGAAAGTCATCGTGACGAATCGGATTCTTCTGAAGAGGAGTTCCGCATTTGCTGCACCGACTCGCGCCCCACTTCCATGGCGCCCTTGACGACCGTCTCGGCTTCACTCAACAATTCGCGGCCTTTGTTCATGACCTCGCATAGCGTATCCGTCGCTTTTCCCGAAAAATCCCGAACGTCTCCGCCTACGCGGCGAGCCACGTGGCGTACGGTCGCTCGCGATTCCCTGCCGCTTTGCGGAGCCAACAACAAAGCCGCCACGGTGCCCGTCACGGCGCCAAGCGTCACCCCGCCGATAAACGCCAACGCCACGCCACCGACTGACGCCATTCCGCCCATAAAACCCAACGCCATACCGCCGACTGACTTGACTGAATCGATAAGCTTCCTGTCGTCCATTTACTGACCTCCCTTTCTTTGTGCACGATTTTTTAAGGCTAACACCACGGTCCTCAGACCGACCAACACTGCAACCAGATTCTTCATAAACGTCAAACTTCGCCCACGAACCATTTCATGGACTTGATCGACCGTCCGGCCCACGTTGCCAATGGCATTCATCAAGACCGATGCCCGACCCACTCCTTCCCGGGCTTGCGTGGACATAATCCGGATGTTTTCATTCGTTTGCCTCAGGTCTTTCAGGATCCCCGGCAACTCGGCACTCACCTGCGACAGGAGTCGCTCGGATTGCTGGACGGTCTTTCGCAGTTGAATCACAGTCGGAATGATAAAGCCCACCAGCATCACAAAGGCCAAGGCAATAATCACGGCAGCAACCTCAAGCATACGTCACCTTCCTTATCGAATAAGTGGTCGTTTTTTGTGCCAGTCCGTGGCCAACTCGTACGCACGCGCCGACCGAAGAACGACGTCTTCTTCAAAAGACCGACCCAAGATTTGCATCCCGATCGGCAATCCCCTCCGGCTGAACCCGCAAGGCAAGGATAGCGCCGGAATCCCGGTCAAACTTACAGAGATGGTATACAAATCCGATAGATACATCTGCAGAGGATCTTCGATTTTCTCACCGATCTGAAATGCCGGGGTCGGCATCACGGGGGTGATGAGCAGATCGACGTCCTGAAAGACCCGATCAAAATCCTGTCGAATAAGAGTTCGCACCGCTTGCGCTTTGGCATAATAGGCATCATAGTAACCGCTGCTCAACGCATACGTGCCCAGCATAATCCGCCGTTTCACCTCCGGGCCGAAGCCTTCTTGTCGCGTGATCCGGTACATTTCCAGCAGATCGTGACTTTCCTTGGCCCGGAATCCATATTTGACGCCATCGTAGCGGGCCAGGTTGGAACTTGCCTCCGCCGTGGCGACGATGTAGTACGTGGCGACGGCAACCCCCGTGTGCGGGAGCGAAACCTCTTGAATCGTGCCGCCCAATTCTTCCATCACGGCGAGCGCTTCGCCTACGGCGTCATTGACTTCCGGGTCCAGGCCTTCTCCGAAAAATTCGAGCGGAACTCCAATTTTCAGTTTTTTCACGTCTTTCTTTTTAAACGCCCGTGTAAAATCAGGAACCGGTTTATCTGCAGAAGTCGCATCCCGGGGATCATGTCCGGCCAGCACATTCAACATCAACGCGGCATCCATGACGTCCTTGGTAATGGGCCCGATTTGGTCCAGGGAAGAGGCAAACGCAATAAGCCCATACCGGGAGACGCGTCCATACGTCGGTTTCAAGCCGACAACTCCACAACACGCGGCCGGCTGACGAATCGACCCCCCCGTATCGGTCCCCAGAGCCACAACGCATTCATCGGCTGCCACGGCCGCGGCCGAGCCACCACTCGAACCGCCGGGCACATAGGAGAGTTTCCACGGGTTTCGACTCGGACCGAAAGCTGAATATTCGGTGGACGACCCCATCCCGAATTCATCCAGGTTGGTTTTGCCCAGAAGAAAACATTGCTGCGTCTGCAGCGCATTCACCACGGTAGCAGAATACGGAGGAGTGAAGTCTCCAAGAATGCGAGACCCACACGTCGTGGGAAGAGCCTCAGTGCAAATATTATCCTTGACAGCAATCGGCATCGCCATCATGGGTTCGGTCTTTCTCCAGGCACCTAACGCCTCATCCAGCGCCTGGGCCTGAGACAGAATAGTCTCCCGATTATTCAGCGTAATATAAGCTTTAACCTTCGACTCCACGACGCTGATCCGCAAAAAATAGGCGCGGGCGATCTCCTCGGCACTGACCTCGCCGCGCGTAAAGCGATCCTGAAGCTCTTTCAAGGTACATTTAACAAGTGACATGGTGATGAAACGGGTATACGAGCGAAGAAAGAAGCGACAATGAGAAGCTCCCTGAGATCAGAAGCAATTGGCGATTCGATTGTCGTTGTCTACTTGAATGATGCGAGGGCAATGATGCTTGGCTTCGTCGTCATTGTAATATTCATAGCAAAAAATGATGATCCGGTCCCCAATCACCCCTTTTCGTGCCGTGGGTCCGTTGAGCACGACTGCACCTGATCCCCGTTTGCCATTGATGGCATAGGTCGTGAACCGCTCCCCGTTGTTCAAATTCGAAACCATCACGAGTTCATAGGGCAAAATCCCGGCGGCATCCAACAAATCTTCGTCGACCGTCAGGCTCCCCTCATACTCCAGACAGGCATCCGTGACCACGGCCCGGTGGATTTTCGCCCGTAACATGTGCCGCAACATCCTATCCTCTACTTCCTCCGATTCACGGCTCACTGATAATATGCGGCACCTGAAACAAGCCGTCAGCTACGTCCGGGGCGTTGCGCAACGCGTGTTCTTGTGGCAGGGAGGGTTGGACGTTATCTTCTCGCAACACGTTAGCGTCACCCACGATCACCGACGTCGTTCCGGGAATGCCCGTCGTATCAACGGCATTCAACTCTTCCATGTAGGTCAAAATACGACTCAGTTGAGAGCTCAACCGCTCAAGTTCGTCAGGACTTAACTGAAGCCGTGCAAGATCCGCCACGTGTTCCACTTGACTCATCTCGATACTCATCGCCAACGGTGTTCTCCTCAGGTTCTACGGCTTTCCGGGAAGGGATGCTACAATCAAGGCGGCCAAGCAATAAAACGGATGAAATTATATCATGGCATAAGACGAAAAGCTACGATATGTATAAGTCCACCACCTTTGGCACTCGGGTCGTTGGTGAAGGAGGAATTTTACCGGAGAGTGGCGGCCCAGACTCCCTTTCTTTTGTGGCTGCGCCATCCCCCGATAACCGATGTCGAGGGCAAGCTCGTGGCGCTTCTTGGACAGCGGCCTCTCCAAGCCACATAAGATACGGCTGCGACAAAGGCGGCGAGACCAACCCTGGCCCCCCGATGACAATAGCCTGTCCCCGGCATGTGTCATCGGGGATCAAGGATGACAGCAGAAGCCAGGGCTGCGGTGTCGGGGTACGCCGGTGCGGCGAACTCGACCTGCGGCGGCGGCTCCTGTGTCGAGAAATGCCAAAGGTTTCTGAACGTATACACGATGCGACGGATAGATTTCCAGGAAGATCGATCCTGCGTCAACGCAGGGATTTGCTCGACAATGAAGCCATCGACGGCGATAGCCATCCCTCATCGGCAAAGGAGACGTAACGTCCGTCACCAATGACGACGTGGTCAAGAACCTGAACCCCGAGAATATCACCGGCTTCCTGTAAGCGTGCCGTCAACGCCCGGTCTTCTTTACTGGGCGTGGGATCACCGCTCGGATGATTATGCACAAAGATCACGGCCGCGGCCGACTCGCGAACGGCTTCGTTGAACACTTCTCTCGGATGCACCTGGCTGCTCGTCAAACTCCCTTCGGAAACGGTCTTTTCCCGGATAACCGCATGTTTGGCATCGAGCAGAATGACCTTGAACAATTCGCGCCGCACATCCCGCAACAGCGGATAGTAATGCTCAAAAACCGTTCGACTTTGGGTAATCACCGTCCCGCTCGTCAGCGGAGCAGACAGCACGCGCTTCCCCAATTCGATAGCCGCTTGAATCTGAGCCACCTTAGCCGGACCGATACCCGGCACGGCACAGAGTTCCTGAACGCTGCGATTGGCTAATCCCCGTACCCCTCCCAGGCGCTTCAGAAAATCCATGCCCACCTCGACAGCCGACGTCTTATGCCGGCCCACGCGAAGCACGATCGCCAGCAGTTGCGCATCGGTCAGAGAACCGGGCCCTTCTTCCAGCAGGCGTTCACGCGGCCGTTCACTTTTGGGCCAATGCAGAATCGCTTGAGATGATTTCTCGTTCATTCTCCTCCATTCTCTTGCCGCTCAAATACCAGTATGCTACTTTTTCTCGTCCGAAAGGGGCAAACAATGCGAGTCATGGCCGGCATACAAAAAGGACGCCGTCTCAAGGAACCCGAAGGGCAAGACCTTCGTCCAACTCCTGCCCGGGTTCGTGAAGCCCTCTTGGCGATCCTGGCCCATCGCACGCATGAGGCACGCGTGTTGGATCTCTATGCCGGGACCGGAGCCTTGGGCCTCGAGTCCTTGAGTCGTGGAGCCTGCCAGGTCGTCTTTGTGGAGAACCACGTCGCATCGGCACGCATCCTTCGGGAAAACGTGACCCGGTGCGGGCAGGATGAACGCTGCGTCATCGTCACGCAAAACGTCGAGACGTTTTTAGCCTCTTCCCCCTCCTTCGGCGAACCGCCCGCATTCGATATTATCTTTGCCGATCCACCCTATCACACCACGGACTTAGCCCGGTTACTCGAACGCCTCAGCCTGAGTGGAAAAGTCGCTGTGCGAGGAATAGTGATTCTTGAACATTTTTTCAAACATCCCGTACCGGAGACAATCGGCTCTCTCACGCAGACGCGTCAGTCGCGGTATGGGGACACAATACTCACCTTCTATCAACGACCGGCGGAATCCACATGCGCCTAGCCGTCTATCCGGGCACCTTCGATCCCATTACCCGTGGGCACACGGATATCGTCAGTCGCAGTCTCGGCATCTTCGACCGGCTGGTCGTAGCCGTCGCACCCAACCCGCGCAAGGGAGCCCTGTTGTCACTTGAAGAACGAGTGGAACTGGCAAAAATCGGCACGAAGGAATTTCCCAACGTAGAAGTGGAATCGTTCAACGGATTGCTGGTGGAATACGTTCGGCAACGGGGAGCCCATGCCATTATTCGAGGGTTACGGGCGGTTTCCGACTTTGAACACGAGTTTCAAATGGCGCTCCTCAATCGCAAACTCGATGAACGGTTGGAAACGGTCTTTCTGATGCCGAGCGAAGAATATTCGTATCTGACTTCCAGCATTGTCAAAGAACTCGCTCTGTTCGGAGGCGAGTTGGAAGCCTTTCTCATCCCCGAAGTGGCCAAACACCTTCGTAAAAAGTACGGGCATCAAGCGCCATGAAGCTGGCCACCCGTACCACGCGCATCATCCCATCTGCGACCTTGCACGTTTCGGCGACGGCCAAATCCATGGCAGCCCAAGGCCTGGACGTTATCGATTTTTCCTCAGGGGAACCGGCCTGTGACACGCCTGAGGTTGTGAAAGAGGCCGCAAAAGCGGCCATCACCGACGGATTCACCAAATATACGCCGGCCTCCGGCACCGATGAACTCAAACAAGCCATCGTTGAAAAATTTTCCCGGGATCAGGGCATCCGGTACGAGAAATCGCAAATCCTGGTATCCTGTGGGGCCAAGCACACCTTGTATAACGTCATGCAAGCCCTGTTGGACCCCGAAGACGAAGTCATCATCCCCGCACCGTATTGGGTTTCCTACCCGGATATCGTGCGCCTGGCCGATGGACAGCCCGTTTTTCTGGAAACAAAGGACAGCCATGGGTATGCCATTGATCCGAGACAACTGGAAGCCCGCATTACGCCCCGCACCAGGGCGCTGATCCTGAACAGCTCGTGTAACCCGACGGGCGCACTGTATACACGAGAGACACTTGAAGCCGTGGCCGATGTGGCCCGGCGTCACGGCTTTCTCGTGATTTCCGACGAAATCTATGAACAACTCGTCTACGGAGAAACGCCGTTCCTGAGCATCGTGTCCGCCGTACCCGAGATCGCCGATCAAACTCTGGTGGTGAACGGCGTGTCCAAGGCATTTTCCATGACGGGATGGCGTATCGGCTACGCAGGAGGACCGAAAGCGTTAATCGCCGCGATGTCGATGATTCAAAGCCAAAGTACGTCTAATCCCACGTCGATTTCGCAAAAAGCCGCGGTGGCCGCTCTCCGGGACGGGACTGCATTTTTCAAGGAATTGCTCGCGGACCTCGCCCCCAAGCGTCGTCTCATGATTGACGCATTGAACGCGATCCCCGGTATCACCTGCCCGGTCCCTGCCGGGGCTTTTTACGCCTTTCCCAACGTGTCGAGTATCTTGGGCAAACGACATGGCAATGGCACGATTTCAACGTCGGTGGACTTGGCCACCTACTTATTGCAGCAAGCTCACGTTGCCTGTGTGCCCGGTGAACCGTTTGGCAGCCCGCACCACTTGCGGTTGACCTATACCCCAACACTCGACGCCATTGAACGAGGGATGACGAAGTTCAAACAGGCGATTCAGGCTCTCGTGTGACTGACAAAGGTTCTTGACTTGACCAAGAAACAGCTTATTGAAATGAGAGGAGAGTGATCCGTGAAACAGGAGGATAGCGATGCCGCTCTACGAATATGAATGTCAGACCTGTCACCATCAATTCGAGGTCCAGCAAAAATTTTCCGACCCGTTGATCGACAAATGTATACGATGCGGGAACGAAGTTCGGAAACTCATATCGGCTCCCGGTATCATGTTCAAAGGGACCGGCTGGTACGTAACGGACTACTCCAATAAATTGAAGGATCCCAACCAGGCGAAACAACCGGTGAGCCCGTCCAAGGAGGGAACAGGCAGTGGAGCGGAAAAAGCCGAATCCAAGAGCGAAGCCGGCTCCACCTCCGGCACGTCGTCACCTCCCTCCACGTCTCCGCCGTCGAGTTCCACGTCCTCGGGTTCGTCTTCAGATTCCACGACCTGAGGGTTCTAGCCGGTCTCCTCCGAAGGCGAACCGGGGCATGCGCCGAACTGATCCGCAAATAATTCGTTCCACACCAAACGAGCAAACATGACGTACCCCTCAGTATTGAAATGCAGGCCGTCACTGGAAAAACGTGCGGCCAAAAACAAAGAGGGGCCTTCCGACGTCGCCTGAAACAAATCCACACACGGCACGTGGTACTGCTGACACTGTTCCATAATCAGGCGGTTCAATTCCAACCGGGCACGAACGTGTGAGTCGAGCCAAGCAGGCCATGGACCGGCATCATGCCCCTCGACTCTGATGGAGGGGACCGTCACGCCAACGGGATGGATGCCCGCTCCCAGTGCCAACGTGTAGAAACGCTCCAGGTGCATAATAATCGTGGAGGGAGCGACGCCCCATCCCAAATCGTTCGTTCCGCTCAGAATCACGGCATACGAAGGAGCCATCTCAACAACGTCACGAGAAAATCGCCTCGCCATGTCTGCCGTTGTTTCACCACAAATACCTTTAATGACGACTCTCCCTCGTATGCCCAACCATTCCTGCAGAAACCCGCCATAGGGAGTATCCGGCAAAGGAGTTTCCGTTTCAGGCTGCACCTGATATCCCGAAGTCAGACTATCGCCGAAACACACGAGTAGCGGAGTGGAATGAGTGCGAGACCTGCAACTGTCAGGCATACCTTCCTCTTGACATCACCTTGTCTCAATGAATAGCCTTAGACTTCCAAACTCAGGGGCAATTCGTTTCCCTACTAACGCTTGTTTTCCGTTCCGATCATCACTCATTGTCGGTTTTGAGGAAGGAGTTCTGTCTAATGCAAGGACGTCATCAGCTTACTTCACATACACGCGGCCACGTGCTTCTCTCCCTGCTCGGATTGTGCATAATCCAGGTCTTGTTGTGCAGTCTTCCCCACGCCTTTGCGGAGCCATTATCTGAAAAAATCGCCATCGTTGATCCTCAAGCGGTTTTGGAAACGTCCAGCGCGGGGCAAAAGGCGCTGGCGACATTAAAAGAACACGTGATGGTTCGTCAAAAACTGCTGGAAACGGATGAGGAAGAAATACAAAAACTCGAACGGCAGCTTCAAGGCGGAGGGGGTCGCAGTGAAACCGAAACTCAAGTTTTGCAGGAACAGTTGCAAGCCAAAATCCAAGACTACCAACGGCGACGCCAAACGTTCCAGCAAGAAGTGACGGAAAAGCAAAAAAAATTGATGGTCGATTATATGAAGAAGATCGAAACTGCCACCCAGGCCGTAGCCAAACGGCATGGCTTTTCGTTGGTCATTGACAAGGGCAACGAGGCCATCATGCAAATTGTGATCTACGCAGCCCAGGGCTTGGATATTACCGATGAGGTCGTGAAGGAGTTTAACCAAATCTACAAATAACCGAGGCAAGTTTCAGGCGAAGGAAGAGTGATGGAAGGTGTTCATGAAACGCCGGTCGCCTTGGACGCCAAACTCCGTCCCCTGAATCTTTTCAGGAGATTGGCGCGCCCGGCAGGGGTCGAACCTGCGACCCTCGGCTTAGAAGGCCGATGCTCTATCCACTGAGCTACGGGCGCCCGGCCGTACTTTTCACCACGTGATGTCGTGAGAGGCAGGGAACCTCTGATTTATTGCACGATCGGACGCATGGCGGCGTGGTGTCCTCGCTCACCCCTCGCCTCTCTCTGTGATACGCCTCAGGCTTCGCTGCGGGACGCCTTGCCCGGCATCCCGCTCTCACAAAAATCAGAGGCTCCGTAGCGTATTGACTGAGACGTGGCCCTCAGGTTCAGCCACGTCTTTCACAAAAGTCCTGCCCAACACTGGTCGGGGCGAGAGGATTTGAACCTCCGACATCCTGCTCCCAAAGCAGGCGCGCTACCGGGCTGCGCTACGCCCCGATGTTTCCGCAAGTTTGCGCTTCAACACGTCTTTGGCTTTGGCCAATGCTTGTCCACGATGACTGATTTGGTTCTTCTGGTCAAGCGTCAATTCCGCCAGGGTTTTTCCCATCTCCGGGACCATAAAAACCGGATCATACCCAAACCCGTGCCCTCCGGAACGGTGTTCGGCGATCTGTCCCTGCAACGTCCCCTCCACGAACTCCACGGAAGCAGCGGGATCGGCAATGGCAACCACCGTCAGAAAACGAGCCCCCCGTCGGTCAGCCGGAACGCCCATCAATTCGTCCAACAATTTTCGACAATTGTCCTCATACGTGGCATGGGCTCCGGCGTATCGAGCAGCAAAGACGCCAGGCCGTCCTCCTAAGGCGTCAACCTCCAAGCCGGTATCATCGGCGAGAGTCAGCAGGCCGGTGAACCGTGCAATCTCACGGGCTTTTTTGCCGGCATTCGCCTGACACGTCTTGCCGTCTTCCAACACGACCGGAACGGCGGGAAACTCATCCAACGTCAAAAGGGTCAACCCCAGGTTCTGCAGAAACGCCGTGATTTCCCGCTGCTTATCCCGATTCCCCGTTGCCAACACAAGTTCCATAACATTCTAGGCGAGAGTGCCGACGCAGTCTTTTTGCAGCTTGATCAATTGCTGGATCCCGTCCCACCCCAAGGCCAGGAATCGGTCCAACTCCTCTTTCCCGAACGAACCGCGTTCGGCGGTCCCTTGTATCTCGACTAAACGCCCGCTGCCGGTCATCACGAGATTCATATCCACCTCGGCTCTGGAATCTTCTTCATAGCACAAGTCCACCAAGGCAACCCCATCGACCCTGCCGACGCTGAGGGCGGCAAGATAGTCAACCAGCGGCGTCTTCGCCAGCATTTTCTTTTTTTTCAGTGTCGCACAGGCATCAGCAAGCGCAATAAAGGCCCCGGTGATCGAGGCCGTACGCGTCCCGCCGTCGGCTTGAATGACGTCACAATCGATCCAAATCGTGCGTTCCCCCATCGCAGATAAATCCGTGACCGCGCGTAAGGCCCTGCCCACGAGTCGTTGAATTTCCAAGGTCCGGCCGCTTTGCTTTCCCCGTGCAGCTTCGCGGGGCGTCCGATCATGCGTGGCCCGTGGCAACATGGCATATTCAGCCGTCACCCAACCTTGTCCTTTATCACGTAGAAACGGCGGAACCTTTTCTTCAACCGACGCCGTACAGATGACTTTGGTTTCGCCCATCTCTATCAGCACGGACCCATCCGCATATTTGATAAACGGTCGAGTCACCTTGACGGGACGGATTTCATCTGACCGTCGGCCGTCACTTCGTCGCAATCGTGACAATTCATCCATCGGCGTCTCTTCCCAAGTAAGATGTGGTGAAAAAACGGGTTATAGCAACCCGATTCAAAAAAGATCAAACCGCTGGTTAGCCGAGGTCACTTCGAGCCCCGTCTTTTGCCTTCTGCTTTCTGGTCACGACCACTCGCACGAACAACAGCCCAAGAATCAAGCCCACCACAACCCCGACAAACAGATTTTCGTATGGAAAGAGGTACGACATGAACCCAGCGTAGGAAAAACCTTATACCACTGCAAGGATAACGCCCTACCCTTCGTGTATAAGTTCAGAAACCTTTGGCACTCCTCGAAACAGGAGGAGAGGCCATGCAAATCCACCATGTCGGCTATCGCATCAGGGGGTTTTATCGACTAACGCAATTCGGGCATCGTTGGGACATGATACCCCACGAAGCCCATCACCGACTCAAGATTCTGCACTTTTGCGCCCGGCATGGCCCAGCCGCGACGGGGGAGGCCTTTGGCGTCAGCCGCCGGACGCTTTATCGCTGGCAGCGGGCGCTCACTCAGGCTGGCGGGGACCCGCAGGCGTTGGCCGTCCGCTCTAGGGCCCCCCACCGGCGGCGGCAGGCCACGTGGCCACCCGCCCTGAGCCAAGCGATCCGGCGGCTACGCACCACGTATCCCAACCGTGGGAAGGCCAAGCTGCACGTCCTACTGCGGCCGTGGTGTGCGCAGCACGGGCTAGCCCTCCCCAGGGTCTCCACCATCGGGCGCCTGATCGCCCGCGCCCCGGACCGGATGCGGCACACGCCGAGCCGCCTGGATGCCCGGGGCCGGCCCAAACCCCGGACACGGCGCCGGAAATCCCGCCCGCCCCGGCCCCGCCCCGCCCAGCCCCTGGCGGTCTTGGCCGGCGATCCCGTTGTGCGGCTCCACGCCGGACTCCGCCGCTACCTATTCACCTTCATCGATCCCTGCAGTCGCTTCGCCTTCGCTGTGGCCACCGCCACCGCCTCCAGCCGCCATGCCACCCACGCCCTCGATGCACTCTGTGCGTTGCTCCCGGCCCCACCCCGGGTCCTCCTCTCCGATAACGGCCTGGAGTTCCAGGGGCATTTCCAGCACCGGCTCGATGAACGCGGCATCACCCACTGGTGGACGTATCCCCGATCCCCGAAAATGAACGCTCATGCGGAACGGTTCAATCGCACCCTGCAAGAGACCTTCGTGGACTACCACGAGGATCTGCTGTTCGACGATTTGGCGGCCTTTAACCGCAAACTGGCCGATTGGTTGCTGGCCTACAATACCGTGTTGCCCCACCATAGCCTTGGGCGGCAATCTCCGGTACAATCCCTGATTCACCACCAACCCGAGTGCCAAATGTGGTGGCCCCATACACTTCGTTGACTGCCTCCGAGCCACATGCTAACTTTCGTCCGTGTTTTCAATAAGTTGGGATTCTCCCCATGTATGACCTTCGAGCGCTCAGAGAACAATTATCCTCCATTCGCGACCAACTCGGTCCTCGGGGAGCAGACGTGGCATGGGATGAAGTCGAAAAGCTGCTACACGAGCACCGCGACCGGCTCTCCCAAGTCGAAGCCCTCCGGCATCAACGCAAAAAAGGCTCCGAGCACGTTGCGCGCTTAAAGCATGCGAACCAGCCGGCAGAAGAAGCCATGGCCGACATGCGGGCGCTTGGTGACAACATTGCCGTCCATGAAGAACATCTGCGAACGATTGAGGTCCGGCTCGAAGAACACGCCCTGAACATTCCCAACGTCCCGCATGATACGGTGCCGCAAGGCACCACTGCGTCGCAGAACGTCGAAGTTCGTCGATGGGGCGAACCACCCGCCTTCGCCTTTTCACCGCAACCGCATTGGAAAACCGGAGAATCTCTGGGCATTTTGGACTTCAAACGGGCCAGCAAAATCGCAGGAGCACGATTTTCCTTGGCCTTGGGGGCAGGGGCCCAACTCGAACGGGCACTCACGACATTGATGCTGGACATCCATCTCCGGAAACATGGGTACACCGAGGTCCTCCCCCCGTATCTCGTCAATCGGGACGCCATGATCGGCACAGGGCAGCTCCCGAAATTCGAAAACGACCTGTTTCACCTCCGGGACGATGACTACCTCTTAATCCCAACGGCCGAAGTCCCGATCACGAATATGTACCGGGATGAAATTCTTCCGGATACCGCCTTGCCGATCCGGCACGTGGCCTCGACACCCTGTTTTCGCCGGGAAGCCGGCTCATACGGACAGGACACCCGGGGCCTGATTCGCGTGCATCAGTTCCATAAGATCGAACTCGTGGCCTTCACCACCCCGGAGGAATCGTCTTCTGAACTTGAGCGCCTCACCAACGCAGCCGAGGCCATTCTGCAAGCACTCGAATTGCCTTACCGGGTCGTCAGCCTGTGCAGTGGCGACCTGGGGTTCGCCGCAGCCAAGACCTATGACATCGAAGTCTGGATCCCCTCGCAACAAGCGTACAGGGAAATCTCGTCGTGCAGTAATTTCGAAACCTTTCAAGCGCGGAGAGCCAACATTCGGTTTCGACCCAAAGGCGGCAAGCCGGCCTATCTTCATACGCTGAATGGATCCGGTGTGGCCGTGGGCCGGACGGTCGTTGCCATTCTCGAAAATTATCAACAGGAAGATGGTTCGGTCATCATTCCCAAGACGTTACGTCCGTATATGAACGGAGTCGAACGAATCGTTTCAACCTCGCCATCTTAACGTTGCCGAAGGGGTTCGGCCGGCATAGCCGCCTGACGACAACCCCAGAGGCTTAACAAGGAGGGCTCTTGTGAATATGGAGAACCTGATCAGACTGTCGGTCTGGACTCTGGTCGTACTTGGAATAACAGGGTGCGCGATGCCCAAAGTCCAAACCTCGTGGTCGAAACCAGGCGCAGCCCCGGGTGAATTTGAACGCGTGAGTGCCGAATGTGAAAACGACCCGGGCATGGCCGGTCTCAAAGGCGCCGCAAGCTACGAAGTCTGCATGAAACGGCACGGCTGGTTTCTTATCGAGGAATCCGTGCAATAAAGGGACAGAGGACGCAACCCGGAGGGGTGCTGGAGTGGACGAACAGGCCGGTCTTGAAAACCGGAGTCCTTCACGGGACCGTGGGTTCGAATCCCACCCCCTCCGCCAAGATTACTCGCCTACGGAAAGGTCTTCCCCCTACGATGACTATCGACCTTCAGGTGCCGGCGGGAGCCTAATTTGGCAATCATCATTGTTCGAGACGCCATCAGCCGAGAAACTCTGCGAGACATGGCCAGCCGGCAGTTCGGGGATATGGTCAAGGCCGTGGTGGACGTCGAAGCGGGGATTATGGCGATTGGCGGAGAACTCCATTCGGATGAAGAGGCCATGCTTCTCGATCAGGGGTCGCGGCAAGCAAATCTCTGGGGTATCAACCTGTATCCGGAAAAGCCTCCGGATGAATGGATCGAGTTTGATTCGATGATAAACGTGCGCCCATCAGCAGGAAATCGCTCTCGTCACGTGGAAAGTGGAGAAATTCGGGAAGCTCTCACCAGGATCGTTCAACGGTTAGTGGCGGATTGATCGGCATGGTCTATCAACATGCAAGCCTGGCGAGCGGGAGATGGCTCACCCTACCCCTGGTGGAGCAATTGGCTCATATCGGCAGTGAGGTCGGACGCATCCGGCATTGGCAAGAGAAAGACCCGCCAGCCTGCGAAACAGCGTTCTGCAGGGCACTGGAACTCCTTGACTTGACCATACAGGATCCACGCTGGAAAGGTCGCCGGAAAGAGCTGACCCGTGTGAGGGAGTTCCTCTGTGATGCAATGTCGGGGGGCAGCGTGTACGGGAGCGACCTGGTCGCCCTCGACCGGTATTTCTACTACTATGCCCTTGCTTCCAGACTCGGACGATAAGAAAACGCAGGTCGGATTCGTGTCGCGGAATCCGATGAGGGGCAGCGGTGTCGCGGTTACGCCTGTTCGGCTAAGGAACCTCTGCTTTCGTGTGAGAGCGGGATGCAGAGCAAGGCGTCCCGGAGCGAAACCCGAAGCTTCTCAGAGAGAGAGGTGAGGGTTGAGCGAGGACACCACGCCGCCATGCGCCCGATCGTGCACGAAAGCAGAGGGTCCCTAACCCGACTTACGGCAGCGGGCCTGCGGTTCAGCCCTTGTCCTTCATGACTTCGACTTCCAATTTAAGCTGCACGTCATTGCCGACGATGAATCCTCCGTTATCCAACAATTTGTTGAATTGCATGCCGAAGTCTTGCCGGTTGATGGTCCCTCCCGCGGTAAAGCCGGCTCGCGTATTGCCCCACGGGTCTTGCACCACCCCATGAAACGTCCCCACCAGGGTGATTTCTTTCGTAATGCCTTTGATCGTCAGATCCCCCACCGCCGTATACGTCTCACCAGTCTTCTTGTAACTCGTCATGTGATAGGTCATGGTGGGAAACGTGGCAGCATCAAAAAAATCCGGGTTTCGAAGATGCTCATCCCGTTTCTGATGATCGGTGAAAATGGATTGGGTTTGGATGGTGGCTTGAATCGTTTTAAACTCCTGGGCTTCGGCATCCATTTCGACTGTACCGCTATAGTCCAAAAACTCCCCTTGGGTTCGTGAGATCACCATATGTTTGACCGCAAATCCGATGGTGGTGTGATCCTTATCCAGATGCCAGGTGGCCATCTCCGCCAACGCGCTGGGCGCAACGGTACAGACGGAAAGGATGAGAGCCAAGAAGAACGGAATGATGTTGCGTCGATGGATCATGAGAATACCTCCGTGAATCGTCAATAAGAACACGTGTCTAATCATCCTACCTGCTCAGGGCGGCGAGAGCAAAATCCAGGGACCGGGTCCATTCTTTTATGAAAGAGCTGGCGGCTCCGTCAAGCCCCTTCTTGACCCAGGCAGAATACAGCAACCTCCGTCACATCTTTGATAGCGGGAGAACCCTCAAGATTATCAATGTTCAGTCATTCGTTGACACCTTTCACAGTCTCTTGCTGTCATCCCCGACATCTTTTATCGGAGATCCAGGAACCTGCAGGTCGGATTCGCGTCGCGCCATCCGACAGGAAGGGGACCCGTGGTCGGGGGCCAGTTAAGCCATGAAGACCTTGGTCAAGTGACAGACATCATCCCCCGGACTTCCCTCTGTATAAGTTCAGAAACCTTTGGCACTCCTCGAAACAGGAGGAGAGGCCATGCAAATCCACCATGTCGGCTATCGCATCAGGGGGTTTTATCGACTAACGCAATTCGGGCATCGTTGGGACATGATACCCCACGAAGCCCATCACCGATTCAAGATTCTGCACTTTTGCGCCCGGCATGGCCCAGCCGCGACGGGGGAGGCCTTTGGCGTCAGCCGCCGGACGCTTTATCGCTGGCAGCGGGCGCTCACTCAGGCTGGCGGGGACCCGCAGGCGTTGGCCGTCCGCTCTAGGGCCCCCCACCGGCGGCGACAGGCCACGTGGCCACCCGCCCTGAGCCAAGCGATCCGGCGGCTACGCACCACGTATCCCAACCGTGGGAAGGCCAAGCTGCACGTCCTACTGCGGCCGTGGTGTGCGCAGCACGGGCTAGCCCTCCCCAGGGTCTCCACCATCGGGCGCCTGATCGCCCGCGCCCCGGACCGGATGCGGCACACGCCGAGCCGCCTGGATGCCCGGGGCCGGCCCAAACCCCGGACACGGCGCCGGAAATCCCGCCCGCCCCGGCCCCGCCCCGCCCAGCCCCTGGCGGTCTTGGCCGGCGATCCCGTTGTGCGGCTCCACGCTGGACTCCGCCGCTACCTATTCACCTTCATCGATCCCTGCAGTCGCTTCGCCTTCGCTGTGGCCACCGCCACCGCCTCCAGCCGCCATGCCACCCACGCCCTCGATGCACTCTGTGCGTTACTCCCGGCCCCACCCCGGGTCCTCCTCTCCGATAACGGCCCGGAGTTCCAGGGGCATTTCCAGCACCGGCTCGATGAACGCGGCATCACCCACTGGTGGACGTATCCCCGATCCCCGAAAATGAACGCTCATGCGGAACGGTTCAATCGCACCCTGCAAGAGACCTTCGTGGACTACCACGAGGATCTGCTGTTCGACGATTTGGCGGCCTTTAACCGCAAACTGGCCGATTGGTTGCTGGCCTACAATACCGTGTTGCCCCACCATAGCCTTGGGCGGCAATCTCCGGTACAATCCCTGATTCACCACCAACCCGAGTGCCAAATGTGGTGGCCCCATACACTCTCTTGACATCATCCTGCTTTTGGGCTACGATTACCGGGTTTTTATACCCGACATTATCTATCAACGAGCAGACAAAGAGAATGAGTCATGACGTATAGAAACGTGTTGTTCTACGTCTTGATGCTCTGCCTGTTGGTGCCCGGGGTCTCCGCCCAGGAACCCGAGCCGGCGGAAGCGCCGATCAGGCTTGAGGAAATCGTCGTTATCGGCAGCCGGATCGAGGGCAGAAGCATAAAGACTCCCCTGTGCCCGTGGATCTCATCAAAGCCGAAGACATGCGCAACACGGGGCAACTCGAAGTGGGCCGGGCCATCCAGCGCTTGATCCCTTCGTTCAATTTCTCGAGTTCCTCGATCAGCGACGGAACGGACGCCCTGCGCCCCGCGACGCTCAGAGGAATGGGACCGGACCAGGTCCTGGTGCTGGTTAATGGAAAACGTCGCCACGGCAGCGCGCTCATCCACGTCAACAGGTCAGTCGGACGCGGCACCGCTGGCACTGACATGAACGCGATCCCCATGGGAGCAATCAAGCGGATCGAAGTCCTGCGGGACGGAGCTTCCGCGCAATACGGATCAGACGCCGTCGCCGGCGTCATCAACGTCGTGCTCAAAGACGATTACGAAGGAGGGTTCCGCACGAACTATGGAACAACCTACAAAGGAGACGGCGACCAATTTGTGGCAAGCCTGGACAAAGGCTTCAAAATTGGAAATGACGGCACGTTGCACTCAACCTTCGAGTATCGAAACCGGGAGAGAACGAATCGAGCCGGGCTGAGCGGCGACATACAGTACCGCGACACCGTGACATGTGAACTGAGCACATGCACGACCGCTCAACTGCCCAACGTGGACGCCTTGCGTAGAAACAATCCTGGCAACACTGACGTCATTCTAAGCGATCCCGGCAACAAGGAAAGGAATTTCAACCGTCGCAACTTCCGCATCGGGGATTCCGACTCGGAACAATTCAGCGGCGCGCTCAACTTCGACAAAAAGATCGGGACAGGACTCGAATTCTACTCCTTCGCAGACGTGTCGAGAAGAGAAAATGAAAGCGGCGGTTTTTACAGACAACCAGGAAGCGGGGGAAATCCGCTAGGTTCACGTTATCCGGACGGCTTTTTGCCCCTGATCAATACCACGATCTGGGACTTTTCCTTCGGGGCGGGTCTCGTCAAAGAATTTGACAACGGACTCAAAGCCGATCTTGGAGTGGTGCATGGTGGGAACACGTTCAATTTCAATATTACGAATTCCCATAATGCTTCATGGATTACCTCAGGGAGAGGCCCAGGAGCAACCTCCGCAGATTCCGGAGACCTCGAACTCTATCTCACCACCGTGAACCTGGATTTCTCCCTGCCGATACCCGACAAAAACATGAACGTGGCATGGGGAGCAGCATATAGAAGGGACAACTACCAAATCCAAGCCGGAGAACTGTACTCGTATGAAGATTATGACGTTCCACAAAGCACAGGTGGACCTTCAGGTATTCAGGTCTTCCCTGGATTCGATCCGCAAAACGAGGTCAACGAATCACGACACGCATTTTCCTTCTACACAGACGCGGAGATGTTCGTAGAGAATCTCGGCATCTTCGATCAGGTCATGGTCAGTCCGGCGGTGCGTTACGAGCATTACAGCGACTTCGGCCATACCGTCAATGGCAAACTCGCCACAAAACTGGATTTCTCCAGAGCCTTGGCCGTCAGAGGGTCCATGAGCAGCGGGTTCCGGGCCCCGTCCATGCAACAGCTCTACTTCAACAGTGTCAGCAACCAATTTGTCACGGGACAGGCGGAGCCTGTACGGGTAGGGACATTCAGGAACGACAGTCGCATCGCAAGGGCGATCGGCATCCCGGAACTCAAACAGGAAACCGCGACCAACCTGAGTGCCGGGATCGTATACCAACCAACCCCAGCATTCACTCTCACCGCGGATATCTACCGTATCGAAGTGAAGGACAGGATTATCATCAGCGGACTTCTTAAAGACGACGACTCTGCGCTTTCAGACAGTATCATTGCGGCATTGAAAAGGGAGGGAGCCGTCAGTGCTCAGTTCTTTATGAATGCTGCGGATACCGAGACCCGAGGGGGAGAGATCGTTGCCTCGTATCATGTGCCCTTCGTCAGGCGCGGCAACCTGGAACTGAATTTCCTGGGGGCCATCATGCAAACCCAAATCAGAGACGTGAAACTTCCTGCGGGTCTTCCCGGTTCGCTGTTTCGGGATCGTGAACGTTCGATCATCGAAGAATGGCAACCAAGCAGTCGGTTCACGCTGTCAGGGGCTTACCAATTGGGGCCGTTCTCGACTTCGGTGATGGTCCATCGCTACGGCTCGTACACGGTCAGTGGTGATGGAAATGACCCCGCAAAACAGAAATTTGACCCCCAGTACGTCACCGACGTGCAGGCCAACTACGATACCGGATTCGGGATCTTCAAGCTGGGAGCCAACAACCTGTTCGACGTGACCCCGGACGAAGACACCATTGACGGGGGCAGAGGTGGCAGAATCATCGACAGCCAGGGCAATCTCATCGTGGACTCCCCGGACGCATTCACGTACTCACGTCGTTCCGCGCCCTTCGGCTTCAACGGCGGGTTCTACTATGTAGCGTATGAATATCGGTTTTAAGCTGACGGTGCGGACGCGTGTCGCGTCCGCGCCTCAACAAACGTCTCTGCCTAGCCTCTGCACAACGGATCCAACCCCGACCATGAGCCCCGCCCCTCTTTCTGTCATCCCTGTCAATCTTCACCAATTCGTTGACAGTGCTTTCTGTCACGCCACCAGGCCTGGGACGGAACACGGATCACAGGCTACCTGCGCACGTAGAGCAACTCGCAGGCTTCACAATAGCCATCGACCCGGCCCCGGTGAAACGCCGAGGCCAATTGCCGTTTAACCCATTCCGTGCCTTCCTGCCCTCCGCGTCCGTCGACTCCTTGAGACAGCATCATATGCAAGGCCACGTCCAGCAAGCGTTCTTTTCGTTCGTCCATCCCGGGGGTCACGATTGTCTCGATAGCGTGTTTGGCATGCACCTTCACGGTCTCTTCATGAAATTTGTCATAGCCCAATGTGGCAACCGTGGTGTTGCGAATGTCGGCCAATTCCCGTTTCACCAGGGAAAGGTCGTGCATCAGCATCCGGAAAATCTCCAGGCGGCCTTCCTCCCATAACTTTTTCTCCATGGCCTCGAGAACAACGCCCGGATTAACGGTTTCTGCAGGCTCCTGGGCGAAATCCGATTGCCGGCCATGCCCCCCGAATCGCAGCCGTTCGTAGGACTTCCGGGCTTCAGGATCACCGAGTACTTCATAGGCGGCATTGATTTCCCGTATTTTTTCTTCAGCCTGACTGTTTCCTTGATTGCGATCGGGATGATATTTGAGCGCAAGTTTCCGATAGGCCCGTTTAATTTCTTCGTCCGAGGCCTGTGGTGTCACCTCCAGGGTGACGTAGTAGTCGAGATGAATTCGTGCCATCAATGCTCACCGGCTGTTTCGATCATAGCGGGGGATGGGGTTGCAGAACAAGCTGTGCCTGCGCCCCCCTCATGCGGTATGGTATAACGCTGGTGGCAACATCCCTGTATTCCACGCTCACACCCTGGAGCATCTGTTGTCGCGATGTCACGCAACCCTCTTGCCAAGTTGATTTCAGGCGGACAAACAGGGGTTGACCGGGCAGCCCTCGACGTGGCCCTGGCTGCCGGACTGCAAATTGGCGGTTGGTGCCCAAAGGGACGACGGGCTGAAGATGACAGGATTCCGGTAACGTACCCGTTACAGGAAACGCCTTCGCCGCATTATGCCCAACGAACACGGTGGAACGTCCGTGACGCGGATGGGACGTTAATCCTGACCCGCCGGGACCCCACAGGCGGCACAGCCCTGACGATTCACACCGCTCGCCACCTTCACAAGCCCTATCGCGTCATCGATTTGACGACAAAACCGAATCCCCGTGACGTGGCCTCGTGGATTTTCCATGCGGGCATGACGGTTCTGAACGTGGCCGGACCTCGAGAAAGTACCTGCCCGGGTATTTATCATGAAGCCTTCGACTGGTTACAAGACATGTTGCGGAACTGCGCCTGACCTCGGAGCACCCAGGTCTTCGGAACCATGCCGACTGATTCACCGCAAGACAGACCGCTCTTGCTCTTGGGAAAAATACATGAGACAGTGTGTCAACGCCATGAAGGTAAGGGGAAAATATGTGCATCCTCTGGTTAGGGCTCATCGTATCAGGTCTGTCGGGACAGACGATCTCCGACCATTCCCCATCCCCACATTTCCCCCAACTCGTTCAAAATGAACGGTTTCTTGAAATTGGCACCATCACGAAACTCCTTGAAAGCCCCAGCCACTACCATCTGAAACCGGTCAGAATCCGGGGAACCGTCACGCGCCTGGAACTGCACCTCGACGACTCGAAACATTTCATCAATTTTGTGTTCTACCTCAAAAAAGGACCCGAGCGCGTGCTCGTATTCGGGCGACACGACCGGACCATAGGGGACATCCAGATGACCACCGGTCACACCGTTGAGGTTGAGGGTATTTTCTGGCAAGAACGAGAAGCCAATGGCCACCGGTTATTGAACAATATCGAAGCCACGCGCGTCACGTTCTATCCTCCGCTGACCCCGGACCAAGCCGCCCTCACCTCTCCCCGCCCGGTGCGCTGCGAGAACCATGATCGTTACCACGTTTCAGCCCGGAAGCTGAGCGGAGCCTGTCCTGCTTGCTCCAACCCCAGGACAAGGTGATCCTTGGCCAGATCATTTCCACAAAACCGGACGTGACACTGCCCCAGGTTGGGTTCCAACGCCATGAGCGGCTCAAGGTTCACGCGTGGGGCATCATCCCCATTCGTCCAGACTTGCATGATACGTCCCTTCACGTGCGGCCAATCCTCCGGCCATTCCCGGGTCAGCACGGGATGATACGAAAACTGTTGCGGCATTTCCCGGGCCAGATCCAGCAAGGCCTGATGCTCCATCAACTGGCGAGGAGTTTTGACGCTCACAATAAGGGTAAAATGCCCTTCGGCTGTTCCGTCCAAGGCTCCAAAGGCTCTGGCTTGCATATGCCGCAGATACGACAAAAACGGCGTAATGCCCGTTGAGAACGCCAACGCCACGATCCGCATGGTGCGCCATTCGTGATCGTCTTCCAACACCAGGGTGGTCGAGTCAATCGTCTGACTGTTTTGATACACGACCAGTTCCGAACGGCTTTCATCATAATTCACGCACACGTCGATTGCGCCACCCGTACGATGACGCTGCACGACCTCATCGGTCTGCCACCAAGGAGAGGTATCGGCTTTTTCCTTATGCGTATCATTGATAATCGTTTCCAGTACTCGCGGGCTTTCATCGGAACAATTGGAGCGCGTATACATTCTGCGCCGATACTTTTGCGTCCGGGTACCAAAGGGTTTCACCAAAAACGCCGCGCCTGGACACATACGATCGTGAACCGGAACGGGGCGTCCATCGACTTCGAAGGTCTCCGGCAACGTCAAGGCAATCCTTCGCATCTCTCCCGGATCGTAGGTATGGATGTCAGTTATCCCGGCAGGAACAAAAAGTTCACGCGGTCGCTTCATCAAACTCGCCCCTTTCCCTCTGGTGTCCCGGGTTCTTGTCCACTGCTCTTGCTATGATCGAGGCCACTCTCGCCACAAAATAGTATAGAAAACGCGAAGAATTCGCCAACTGCGGCTCAACGCGCACAACAGTCCCCTTCCATCCGGCCACGCCCCTGTTCGGCAATCTCCTTTCCTGCCTCACCGCCAACCCAAGGGCACAAACCAGCCACTCCGCCTTTGTAGGTCGGGTTAGCCAAACCGGCGTACCCCGACACCCCCAGCCCTACAAAAGAAGGAACCAGCCACCCGGGTGCCACAAGTGGTGGACCTATACACATATTTGCCTTCCTTATCGACTTCACGATAGGTTACAGCACACACGGCTTCGGCGTACTTGGTGGCCATGCCGAACAGCGCGATGAGCCACATATAGAAAATCGCCCCAGGCCCTCCGAGGGCGAGGGCCGCGGCAACGCCGGCAATATTCCCGGTTCCCACCGTGGCGGATAAGGCCGTCATGAGTGCGTTGAAGGGCTTGACCCCTCCCTTGTGGTTGGAATCAATCCTGTCGAACAGCAACGTGAAGCCCCACCCTACTTTTCTCCACGGCATAAAGCCCAAGCCAAGGGTCAGGAATACGCCCGTGACACCCAACATGCCGAGCATGGGCGGACCCCAGACACATGCATTGACTTCAGTGATGAACGCATTGAACTGTTCCATGATAGTCCTCCCGATGCGTCGCGAGCATGGTTGGCAAAACACAAAGCATATCAAGGATTGCTTGCGACGCTGACACAATCCGGAGCCTTCCGGCAATACATGGGTCATTGAGGTGACAACATGAATCTCGTACGGCAAACTCATGCCGTCAGGATAATCCCCGGGTATGAGGCAATGGGACGGCTTATGGGAAGGCCTTGGGAACCATGACAACAAACAGTTAAAAAAAGGAGACTAACCTGTGGCGGAAGTCAAAATTCAAGATGGGATACTCAAGGTGATTGAACTGGACGTCCAGGATCCTCGGGTTGTTAAAGTTCTAGAGGAATATCCACCAAACCGGTGGTGTGAAATCACGCGTCGTGCCATTAAAATCGGGCTCGGATATTTACAGGGGGGAGCACAGGACTAGTCTGGCATAACGAAGCCGTCTTCCCTGAACAAGATGCAGGTTCACGACCGACCGAAAGCCGTCTTGCACCACTATGCCTCGACAACTCGAAACGGCCCTGACGCACAAGGATCTCCTGCAACTCGATGAACGGGGGATTGCCCTTCAAACAGTCCAGCAGCAGATTGCCACGTTTCAACGCGGGATTCCCTTTACAACACTGAAAAGGCCCTGCCGGCTCGACGATGGAATTCGCCGTATGGGTGCATTGGATTTGCCCAGGGCAAGACGGGATTTCGAAAAGGCCAGAGCCGGCGGCCGTATGACCAAGTTTGTGCCGGCTTCGGGTGCCGGCACGCGCATGTTCACGTTCCTGGAGTCTGCTCGTCTTCAGAAAGAATCCAGCGAGATAACCGAGCCATTGGAGCAATTTCTTTCCAGTCTTTCGAAATTTGCCTTTTACCCTGATCTGCAGAAGACGCTGTTGGATCAGGGGCACCAACTCGACCGATTGATTGCCGAGAAAAACTACCACCCCATCATTGACGCCCTTCTGGATTCTCTGAACTACGCCAAGCTGCCCAAGGGTCTGATCGCATTCCACCGCTATGCCGGCACGACGCGAACCCCGATCGAAGAACACCTCGTGGAAGCTACGGAGTATGTCCAGGACGACGAAGGCTGTGCCCGTATCCATTTCACGGTATCCGCGGAGCATCAACGTGCCATCCGGGAGCATATCGAGCAGGCCCGTCAGAGACTGGATCAACAAACCGCCACGTGGATCATCGACTGTTCCGTTCAGAAACCTTCGACGAATACCGTGGCCGTTGACATGGACAACCGCCCGTTTCGTGACTCCCACGGGAATTTGCTGTTTCGGCCCGCTGGCCACGGAGCATTGCTTTCGAATCTTCAGGAACTCCACGGCGACGTGGTGTTTATCAAAAACATCGACAACGTCGTGCCCGACCATCTGCAACAAGCCTCCTCCGACTATAAGAAAATACTTGGCGGTCTGCTTGTCGGGTTGCAAAACACGTTGTTCTCATTGTTAACTCGGATTGAATCGAACGCGGCGTCACCGGCTGACATCGACCGGATCACAGAGTGGGCCGGGCATTCGCTGGCCATGACGTTACCCGCTGAATGGAGCGCATACCGTCACTCACAAAAGTCGCAGTGGCTCTTCAAACGGCTGAACCGCCCCATCCGCGTCTGCGGCATGGTCCCCAACGTGGATCATCCGGGCGGCGGGCCCTTCTGGGTGGAAGGAGAGGACGGCACCACCTCGCTGCAAATCGTGGAATCCTCTCAGATCGATCTCGATTCGCCAACCCAACGGGACATCTTCACGTCGTCAACCCACTTTAACCCAGTGGATCTGGTATGCGGCGTTCGGGACTATCGAGGTCATCCCTTCAACCTGGCTCAATTCGTCAATCCCGATACGGGGTTTATCGCAAAAAAAACCTGTGAAGGCAGAGCGTTGAAAGCCTTGGAATTGCCAGGCTTGTGGAATGGCGGCATGGCCGACTGGCATTCCGTGTTTGTCGAAGTGCCGCGCCTGACGTTCAATCCGGTCAAAACCGTGTTAGACCTGCTCCTGCCGGAACACCAACCCCCGGAACGGCTCTGACAAAAGAATCTTGCACCATCCGGTGGACCTGCGCATAATGCACCTATCATCGTGTGCGCATTCATTCATCGTCCTCCCACGATTGCCCCCGTTAAGAGGAGTGATCCATGGCAGAACACATTGAAACGTTATTGAAAACCTCGACCGTATACCACCCAACCGGTCAGACCCTGGAACAGGCCTATATCAAGGATTATGAAACCGCCTACAAGGCGTCGATCGCCGATCCGGAAAAATTTTGGGAAGGCGTGGCCAGAGAACTGGAATGGTTCGCCCCATGGAACACGGTCCTGGAGTGGAACTACCCCTGGGCCAAATGGTTTTTGGGGGGACGCTGCAATATTTCGTACAACTGTTTGGACCGGCACGTGAACTCATGGCGAAGGAACAAGGTCGCGATCATTTGGGTGGGGGAGCACGACGAAGAACGGATCTTTACCTATGCCGAATTGTACCGCCAAGTCAATCGTTGCGCCAATGCCCTCAAGTCCCTCGGCATGCGCCAAGGTGACCGCGTCACGATTTATCTTCCGAAAATTCCCGAACAAATCGTGGCCATGCTGGCCTGTGCGCGTCTCGGCCTGATTCACTCAGTGGTCTATTCGGGCTTCAGTGCGCCCGCGCTGGAATCCCGTATCAGCGACGCGGAAGCCCGGCTCATCATCACGGCGGATTACGGCTACGACCGAGGCAAACAGGTTCCTCTGAAAACGGTGGTGGATGACGCGATTGCACATTGTCCGACCATAGGGAAAACGATTGTCGTGCGACGGGAAAAACCCGGCATGACCTTGGACGCCGAAAAAGAACTCGATTGGGATGAGTGGCTTGACGGACAATCAACGACTTGTGAAGCGGAACATCTCGACGCCGAAGCACCCCTCTATTTTCTTTACACCTCGGGTACCACGGGCAAACCCAAGGGAGTGGTCCACGTGCACGGTGGGTATATGGTCGGCACCTACATCACCACCAGATACGTGTTCAACCTGAAAGATGAAGACGTATATTTTTGCGTGGCTGACCCAGGCTGGGTCACGGGGCACAGCTACATCGTGTACGGTCCGCTCCTGAATGGTGCGACCATCCTCACGGCTGAAGGCAAACCCGATTACCCCAATCCGGGCCGATGGTGGGATCTCATCCAGAAATATGGAGTGTCGATTTTCTACACCACGCCAACGGCTATCCGTCTCCTCATGAAATACGGTGAAGACTGGCCTGGAAAATACGATCTTTCGACCTTGCGCGTCTTAGGGTCGGTGGGTGAGCCCATCAATCCTGAAGCCTGGGAATGGTTTCACCGGGTCACGGGCGGAGATAAACCGATCATGGATACCTGGTGGCAAACGGAAACCGGATCCATTCTGGTGACTCCCCTCCCCTGTGTCCCACTGAAACCGGGTTCCGCAACACGTCCGTTTTTAGGAATCGAGGCGGACGTCGTGGATAAAAGCGGCAACAGCATCGGTACCGGCGGAGGGTTCGCAGTCATCAAGAAACCGTGGCCTTCTATGATGCGGACCATCCACAAAGATCCTGCTCGATACCTGGGCTACTGGAACAACATTCCCGGCTGCTACACCGCAGGCGACGTCTGTCACAAAGACGAGGACGGCTATTTCTGGTTTATGGGCCGGGCCGATGACGTGGTCAAAGTCGCAGGCAACCGTATCGGCACCGCTGAAGTGGAAAGCGCACTGGTCAGTCACGACACGGTGGTCGAAGCAGCGGTGATCGGCAAACCCCATAAAACCGCGGGTGAGATGATTAAAGCCTTCGTAATCCTGAAACAGGGGCAAAACGAAAGTGCGGACCTGCTCAAAGATCTCAAGACTCACGTCCAAAGGGAGTTGGGCAAAATTGCAGTCCCTCGAGAGATCGAAATCGTCACCTCGCTTCCCAAGACCAGGTCGGGCAAGATCATGCGCCGCGTTCTAAAAGCCAAAGAACTCGGGCAAGATCCCGGAGACATTTCAACCTTGGAAGAATGAACAGAAGGCGGGGGGAGAAGAAGGAGAACCTCGCTCAATTGTCGTCACGTCCCCATCCTCGCTCGGACGGGGACATGCCATATGCAGCGGCATCACGGGCTTTCACCAGGGATGCCACCTACTCTATTGCCGCACAAAATGTCCGCGTCGATTCTGTTTCCAGCAATTCGGCTTGGATTCCTTGCAAAATGGTTTTTCTTTCCCGTAGCTGACAATTTGAATTCTGGATTCTTCGATTCCCAAATCAAGCAGATAATCTTTCACGGCTTGAGCCCGGCGTTTCCCTAATTCCAGGTTGTACACCACCGTTCCACGTTCGTCACAGTGTCCTTCGATCAGCACGCCAGAATCTTTATACGTACCTTTGAGAAGGGTGGCGTTCTTTTCCAACACGGGGAAGTCATCAGGATGAATCGTAGATTTATCAAACTCGAAGAAAACATCATGCAGGCCTGATTTCTTCACCGGCACGGGATCCACACGCTTGTCTTCAACAGATGCCTCGGGAACGAAATCGGACAGCTCAAGCTTGGCAAGCTCCGGCTCAGGTTCGGCCACGGACTCCTCAACAACCGGCTCCGGCGCTGCTGGTGCTGGCTCCGGCGCTACTGGTACCGGCTCCGGCGCTACTGGTACCGGCTCCGGTGCTACTGGTACCGGCTCCGGCGCTACTGGTACCGGCTCCGGTGCTACTGGTACCGGCTCCGGCGCTACTGGTGCCGGCTCCGGCGCGGCTGGTGCCGGCTCCGGTGCGGCTGGCGCCGACTCCGGTGCGGCTGGCGCCGACTCCGGCGCGGCTGGTACCGGCTCCGGCGCGGCTGGTGCCGGCTCCGGCGCGGCTGGTGCCGACTCCGGTGCGGCTGGCGCCGACTCCGGTGCGGCTGGCGCCGACTCCGGTGCGGCTGGCGCCGACTCCGGCGCGGCTGGCGCCGACTCCGGCGCGGCTGGTACCGGCTCCGGTGCGGCTGGCGCCGACTCCGGCGCGGCTGGCGCCGGCTCAACTATCGGCTCCTCCTCGATGGGAGGCGGTGCCGCACCGGGTGGAGGTTCCGGAGCAGAGGAAACTGATTCTGACAAACCGGCTGACTCGATGGGTTTTTTCTCGGATGGGATATCGGCTTGCGCACTTTCTGTCTCGGGAGCAGGAACGGGTCCCGTTTCAGCCTTGGCACGTAATACATCTTCCGCGCTCATTATTTCAGCATGTCTCGATGACTCACATGCCGACAACGTCACCAGAAGAAAACACATGCCAATAACAATAAAGGCCGCGAAATCCCTCACCGTTACCATACCGGACGCTCCTTTCATCTGACTCTCTTCACCGGCACAAATGTCTAGAGGTGCCCTAAATGACCGGTCTTTCATGTATTTTTGCACGACTGAACTGAAAAAGGGGATTGGTACTAACTGGAAGTATCCCAAGAACAGGAAACTTGTTCATTAAAAAATATTCCATCCAACTTGTCAACCCAAAAATCACGTATTATTTCTTATTCCTCGCCGGTTTTTGGTTCACCTTGACGAACAGATGTCCGGCGGGTATGCTTTCATCCCTTGCCGTGACTCGAATCCCGACACTCGACAAAATTGATGTTTGGTCCCGGGAAATACCCCGCTCTTTCCTGTCTGTGGTTTCATGATCATCGTACAACACGTCTCGAAACACTACCGACGTCGCACGGCGCTCAATGATGTGACCTTTCACGTCAGGAAGGGCGAAATCCTGGCGTTCCTGGGTCCGAATGGGGCAGGGAAAACCACAACGATGCGCATCTTAGCCTGTTTTATGCCCCAAAGTGAAGGAAGAGCAAACGTTGCAGGATTTGATTGTCTGGAACAACCTATGGAAGTCAAACGGCACCTGGGCTACTTACCCGAAACCCCACCGCTCTACCCGGAACTTACCGTTGATGAATATTTGACGTTCGTCGGTCAATTGAAAAGATTGGCGCCCCAGCAATTAGCTTCACGAAAATCCTGCGTCATCGATCAGGTGGGACTGGGCTCCGTGCATCACCGTGTCATCGGTCATCTGTCCAGGGGGTATCGCCAGCGGGTTGGTCTGGCCCAGGCCCTCATTCACGATCCGCCCGTGTTGATCCTGGACGAACCTACCGTGGGGCTCGATCCCAAACAGATCATCGAGATACGCGGGCTCATCAAGAGTCTTGCCGGATCCCATACCATCATCCTCAGCACCCATATTCTCCCCGAAGCCATGGCAACCTGTGATCGCGTCGTGATTATTCACCGGGGCCGCATTGTGGCAGAGGATACACCCGACCGGCTGTCCAGACGGTTGCGTCAATCCGAAAAAATGAGCCTCACCGTCAAACAGCCCCGACCTGACTGGCTGGAGCGTCTCGGAACGCTTCCCGGCGTGCTCAACATCCTGCCGACCGATGCCCCCAACACCTGCATCATTGATTGTCAACTGGGGCAGGACCTCCGCGAAACGCTCTCGCAATTCGTCGTGAGCCAGGGGTACGGACTGCTCGAACTCAAACCCCTTTCCCTTTCCTTGGAAGAGGTGTTTCTTCAACTCACCCACCATGAGGAGACCGAGATGGATGAACGCAACGATCTCGATTCAGTGAGGCAATCAAGCCGGAGTGAGCAGCCGAACGCATGACGCCGTTCCAGACCATACTCGCTAAAGAATTACGGTGTTTTTTCGTCTCACCTGTTCTCTACGTCGTCGGAGCGATCTTTTTGTTTATCTCCGGTTTGATTGCGCACCTGATGGCGGTGAATGCCGGCCAGCAAGCGGTTCGCTTCCTGCAGATTCAAAATACCTACGCCCAACTGAACCTGAATGAGTTGGTCTTCCGGTCACTATTTTACAATTTGGATTTCGTCCTTATGTTTCTCCTCCCAATCCTGACGATGCGATTGTTTGCGGAAGAACGGAAATTGCAGACGCTTGAACTCCTGCTCACCTCTCCCGTCGGTATCAACGAACTGATTTCGGCCAAATACATGAGTGTACTCCTAATCTATGTGGGGCTGCTCTCCCTGACGAGCCTGACGCCCATCCTCCTGTCCTTCTACAGCAGCTTTCAGTGGAACCCCATCCTGACCGGGTACCTGGCCTTGGCGTTACAGGGCGGCTTATTCCTGGCCTGTGGTCTCCTAGCCTCCGCCACGACGGACAATCAGGTCGTCGCAGCGTTTCTGAGTTTCGGCATAATTCTGCTCATCTGGTTGTTCGGGGGATTAGGTGCATTATTAGGCGACACCACGATCGGAAACGTCCTCTCCTATTTGTCCTTCAGCGAACACTACGACCGGCTCGTTCGCGGCCTCTTGGAGGCCAAAGACGTGGTGTATTACCTGTCCGGTATTGTGCTGACGTTATTCATTGCACATCGAGTCGTTGATTCACACCGATGGTCATAAAACACCTGTTACCCGTTCTGGGCATGCTCGGAGTCGGATTGGGATTCGGAGGGCTCATCCTTTCCCAAATTGACTCCGGCCGGTCAAGTACGATCGTCCTGTTGGAAGGGATCGCGTTACTGTGCCTTCTTCTCTACTTCGCAGGGAACTGGAACCGACTCAAAACCTTCTCCGGATCACGGGCAACGCGACTCGGATTGAACGGGATCCTGGCCATCTTCCTTATGGCCGGCATTCTGACCATCATCAATTTTTTGACCATCCGACACGGTGGCCGGTGGGATCTATCCGAAACGCAACACTTTTCATTGGCCCCACAAACCCTGCAAGTGCTCGGACAACTCAAACAAGATGTCCGGGTCCTGGTGTTTGCTCATGAGCGAAGTCCCGGGTTTCGGACCTATCGTGATCTGTTGGAGGGATACGTCCATGCAGCCCCGAAAATCTCCGCGACCTATGTCGATCCCGAAAAAGAACCGGGCTTGGCTCGCGAATATGAGATTTCCAGAATCGATACGGCCGTTTTTGAAAGCGGCGAACAGACCGTACACGTGTCCAAACCCAGTGAATCGAACCTGACGAGCGCCTTGATCCGTGTCACGAAAGAGCAATCCAAGCGCCTCGTCTTTCTGGAGGGCCATGGTGAACGTCAAATCACAGACCAGAAACAAGGCGGGCTATCCATGGCCCGGAAAAATCTCGAAGCACAAGGGTACCGGGTCGCGCGAGGGGCTCTCCGGAACGACCCGACCCTGCTCGATCATACCGACACCCTCATCATTCCCGGGCCTCGGGACGCCATTCAACGGGAAGACTTGACCCGCATCATGAACTTCGTGGGCGATGGTGGCCGACTCCTGTTGCTACTCGATCCGCAAACATTGAGCGGCCTCGAGGAAAGGATCTCCCAATGGGGGCTGACGCTCGGACCCGGGATCGTCGTCGATCCCGAGGACCGCGTGGCCCAAGGCAGCCCAACGGCCTTACTCGTCCGTCGATTTACCGACCATAGGATTACCAAAGGCTTCACCACTCCGATTTTGCTGCCCGTCCTGCAACCGATATCGTTTGACCCACCCCCAGGTACCGATCTGGATTTCACGCCTCTTTTGCAATCGTCGGAACAAAGCTGGGCCGAAACAAACTTTGACCGGACCACTCCGGAATTTGAAGAAGGGGCAGACAGAAAGGGCCCGTTTACACTCGCCGGCGCCTTGGGCCGAAAACGCAACGATGCGGATTCAACAATTCAACCGGCGTTGGTGATCGTCGGAAATTCGGCGTTTGCCAGCAACACCTATTTGCAGTTTCCAGGGAATACCGATTTCTTATTCAATACCGTCGCCTGGTTGGCGGATGAGGACGCGTTGATTTCGGTCAGCCCCAAGGAATCGGCATTCCCACCGTTCATTCCGAATCCCACCCAGGAACACATGCTGTTTGCCGTACAAGTCTTTTCGGTTCCATTCCTGCTCCTCTTGGCGGGTCTAACGGTGTGGCGACGACGAAGCCGCCTCTGATCAATTCCATGACGCCCTATCGAACCACCTTACTCCTCGCGCTCATTTTTGCAGGGCTTGGGGTATACGTCTATACCATCGAAGTTCCCACCATGAAAAACCAAGCTCTTCAACGAATCGAAACGCAACGGCTTCTACCTTTCGATTACCGGGACGTCACACGCATGGCGTATGCCACGCGAACCGAACGGATTCTGATGGAGCGTGACGAACGGAATCGTTGGCAAATCGTCGAACCGGTTGAGGCCCGGGGGGACGCCCGTGCAATTGAAAGCGTACTGCGTGCCCTGGAGATCGGAAAAGTCTCTCGCGTCATTCAAGAAGAAAGAGCGGAGAAGGAGGCTGTCGCCGAACAATACGGATTGCACGTACCCTACGTGACCATCGACCTGACGACGCGGGACTACCGGGAGTCACTGGCCCTAGGGAACACGGGGCCCCTCTCATCCACCCTGTATGCTCGACGGGGATCGGACCGGAAGATTCTGCTGACGACGCTCATGGTCGGAGATTTTCGGGCAAAAACGCTGGAGACCTTTCGCCTGAAGACGATCCTCTTCTTTGACCGGACACAGGCCGAACGCATCCAACTGCGGACACCAAGCCAAACCCTCACACTCCAGCGTGGAGCCGGGTTCCATGGCCCTGTTGCCACGTGGAACTTCACGTCTCCGGCAAATGCCCCGGCCGATAAAACCGCCGTTGGCATTCTGTTGATGATGCTCGAAGATCTGACAGCGGCGGGGTTCATCGATTCGCAGACCGAGAAGGAGGTTCTCCTGAACAAACTCGGGGTCCCGTCGTTGACGGCCACCGTACAGACGAAGCAACAAGGCCATCACGTCGCGTTCTTTACGTCAGGTCAAGACGCGTACGCCGTCACGTCCTCACAAGACCCCATCTATCGGATACCGGCCCGCGTACTTGAAGAGTTACCCAGTGACATCTTTCACCTGCAGGACAAACGCTTATTCGGCATGGAGGCCGGGGAGATCGCGCTCTTGACCGTCAAAACCGGTGATGCACAGTACACGCTGATTCAACAGCACGGGGAATGGTACCTTGAAGGGAAGGAGACCGAACAGATCGACCAGCAGCAAGTCAAATTGTTCGTCAGCCGTCTCGTCGATCTTCCCGCGGAACTGCCCGTCAGTGACACAAAAAACAATCCCGGGGAATACGGCCTCATGCCGCCCACCGTTGAAATCGCAGGCATTGACCAAAAAGGCCGGCCCCGCGGACACCTGACCTTGGGAACGCGCGAGAAAGGCTTGGTCTATTCCACAGGAGCCGAGTTGCCCGGCATCTACCAGACCCGCTCCCTGATCCTCAACCAGATTCCTTCCCCTCAGGCCCTCCTGGGCCAATAGCAGGACATACAAAAGGGGACATGGCATCGACGACATGCCCGTTACGGCGAAGCACGCAATCATGCAAACGACGGCCGGTTACGAAGGATTAGGAGCCATAAAGACGAGTACCCGCAGCTTGGCACCAGAATGATTGATGACGGCATGCTCTTCCCCGGCCGGAGCCAACGTCCCCTGACCGGGCCCCAGGACGTGTTCCTGATCGCCGACGCGAAAGGTCCCCTGCCCTTCCAACACGAGGTACACTTTATCTTCGTTGGCATGAACGTGTCCTTTCTGCACTTGATCCGGTTCAAAACAGTAGACGTCGCAAAAGAATCGAGGGGTTTCGAACACGTGATGTTTTTTTATCTTTTCACTGGAACATTCCTGAAAATCCGCTAAGCTGATGACCTTCATTCTCAACTGACCTCCCCTGCTGACTCGTTTGGTAAATTCGTCAAAGCATCCATTGTAGCAAAGGCACGGCACGTTCCCAAGCCTGCCTTCGACGCTTCGATCCCCGAATCACGCCGCGGACAGACTCTGCCCGGAAACCTGTCAGCCGGTTTTGCCCTGTCGAGACCGCTCATGATACCGTGTCAACGGCGCAACGGATGGTCACAGTCAGCAAAGGAGCAGCGATGAACGTCTTGCAAAAAGGAGGCATCATTCTTTTCGGTGGGATCATGTTCCTCCATCTGCTGTTCGTGGATGTCCGGGCGGCAGAACGATTGCCGGGTGAGTACCAGGTCATCAAGGGGGAACATTCTCTGCATACCCCGGGGAAAGTCCTCCTTTTGGAATTTGCCGATTTTTATTGTCCTCATTGCCATCTCTTTGAGAAAGCGGTGATCTCGCGCTTGACAAAAGAATTCGGCAACCGACTGGACGTGCGGTTGGTTGGGTTTCCCGTCATTCGCGGCAAACTGACCACGGCTTTTGAAATGTATGAACAAGCCAGGGCGATGGGAAAAGGTGCCGCGATGAAGAAGGTGTTATTCCGCACAATCCACAAAGAGAAGATCCATGTGCTTGATCGAGACCTCCGTTCACTGCTGCTTCATGAAGTCGGGTTGGACGGCAAAGCCTTCGAGAAGGGACTGGCCAGTGGCGAGCCTTACAAGGCCTTGGAAAAAAGCAGGACCTGGGGTGAACGTATCAACGTCAAACATACACCGACCGTCGTGTTGGATGGCAACCTGCTGGTCCCGAACCTGGTTATCGAAAATCTCCGTACCCTGATCAACGGCATTCTCAAGAAAGACAAAACACCATAGGCCATCAATACCATTCGATATGATGCAAACGCGAGGTACGTTCCCATGGGTAAAAAAAAGTTGCCAAAAGTCTCCTTCCCCGAGTTGGAGGCCATGCTCGAAGACATGAAGGAATTACTCACGGATGAATATGGGAATCCCCTTCCACCTGATCACCCGCAGGTCAAAAAGCTCCAAAGCCTTGCCGAACTCATGGAAGGCGACGCGCCCTTTTCACCTGAAAACGAAGGCGGTTCCTCACCAACGGGCCATGCATAAAGCGGCATGTCCGGGCAGGCGACACGCACCAGACAGCCGGGGCTGTGATAAAACTGGACTTCTACGGAAATTTCGCCTACAGTGACGTGATCCCGGAGAGGTGGCCGAGCGGCCGAAGGCAACGGTTTGCTAAACCGTCGTAGGCTAACCCCCTACCGCGGGTTCAAATCCCGCCCTCTCCGCCATTCACGAAGGGCATGACCGGCAAGTTCGTGCACAGTTATTTCCCACTCCCCATCCAAAGGGAGTGGAGGGATCAGCAGATAAACACGCGCCAGAGGATGGCAAAGTGGCAAACATGGTGATGCCCGGTCTCTCCATCGCCGGCGGGGAACGCATTCAATGCGTGAACAGCGCTGGGAATCCCGTCAACCCCTGACTTTCCCGCAGGTCCTCGGCCTGCTCGACAGGCTGCAAACCAAAGGCCTGCAATCCGTTGATCCTGAAAAGGAAGGCATCTGCTATATCGAAGAGTGGCCGGTTTCATCGCCGGAAGCCATTGAACGACTCGCGCAATGGCCCCTTGAGGACGTGACGATGATTCACGTGCTCGACGCCTGGCAGGACGATTTTTTTCTCCTGGCCGGCCGCTATCATTCGACCTTCCAACGGTACCAGTCCATCAGCGCGTATTGCTCGATCAGCCATCCATGGCACCTTTCCGGCCATCTGGCTACGCTCCAGCCCCTTGCCATGTTCTGGGTCGGCTTTCGACACACGCACTCATTCATCAGAATCCGATTTCATACCGCCACCATTATTGCCCAAGGAGAACCCTATGTCCCCCACCAGCGACCGATCTGGTTGGAGGAACGACAGGCGGCGTTCCGTGAAGCGATTGAACGGCTCGATTTGCCGATAGACGTCTCGATTCAACAAGACCGGGTCGCGCTTCGCAACACCCGCGAAGAGATACCCTTTTCCTGCTCCTGGCCGGACGCGTTCGGACCGTGCCAATTCGAATTTAATTCCTCGGATCCCTTCGCCTTTCTCGTCCCCGCCAGCGGATTGGCGTCCACGTATCGACTTCCCACGGCCGCCGTCCGGATGTATCTGACCGGCTTTTCCCGGGAAGCCCTGAACGAGTTCAAAACGATCGAGCCCGACGTGCGTACGGTCTACCGTTGCTCCGCGCATGCCTGCCTCACGGATCTCCCTGCCCTGTTGAACATTGTGGAGAAAGGCGGTCGGCTGTACACCACGATTTCCGAATTTCGCACACAAACGATTCTCCCCGATCATCCGGATGCCGCGGCCATTATTGGAATCATGGGAACGGAACAGCACTATCAACTGGAAGTCCGCTTCAACAGGATGCCCCTGCCCATGGACGAAATGACCGCCTGGCTTGAAGACTTGTTCGCTTGGCCCATGAACTATGCTCCACTCTCCCCTTTTCCATAAAACGAAGCATGTTCTTGTCCAGGGGTCGCGGCCGCATCGCATGCGGCGTCAAGGAACTGCCATCAACAGGCACGAGAAGATCGCACAGCGACAACTCTTGGGGACTCTCCCCTTCTGCTCTTCCGCTACAAAGCCGACAAGGCTTTTTCTAATCGACTCCGACCATCCAAAAATTCCAACTGGAGGCACACGGCAAACAGAGGCGTGGGGCTCGACCAACGCGACTGCGCTTTGATCAGATCTTTTTCCGTCGTGAGTGCCAGATCAGGCCGGTTCTGCTCAATATGTCGATAAATGTCCGTGACCCTGGAAGGGGCATAGGCTTCATGGTCCCGAAAAACAAGTTCATCCACCACCTGCACGCCGAGCGCGGTCACCGTCCGGCGAAACTGGTTCGGGTTCCCGATCCCACTGAAGATGAGCGCCTTTTTCCCACGGACGCCAGAAATCGACATCACGTCCGAGGCCCCCACCAACTGTTTAACCGTAAACCTCGTGGTGATGGGATTGAGACTGGCAGCCATGGCCGTCTCGAGAGGATTCAAGGCGTTGGGAATCATTGAACGATCTTCAACTCGCGTCAGGACAATATCCGAAGCTCTTTTCGCTTCATTGAGCGGTTCACGAAGTCTGCCAACCGGCAACAGTTCTTCCATGCCCGCACGATCGGAACTGTCCACCAGCAACAGGTTCACGTCACGGTCAAGCCTCAAATGCTGGAACCCGTCATCCAAGATGAAACAATCAATGGGCAGCCGGCTCAAGACCCAACGGCCCAAGGCATACCGGTCGGCCCCGACGGCTACGGCAGCCCCCGGGCATCGTGTCGCCATCAAATAGGGTTCGTCGCCAGCCTCATGGGGTCCGGCAAGGATTGACACTCCATCGGATACCAGCAAAAATTTCTGCTGACTGTTTCGCCGGTATCCTCTACTGAGAATGGCCGGCTGTTTCCCTTGCTCCAACAGCTTTTCGGCCACCCACATGGCCATGGGGGTTTTCCCCGTTCCGCCGACCGTGAGGTTCCCCACACTGACGACCGGACGAGGCAATCGGCGTCTCGTCAACCACCCTCGTTCATACAGCCGTGTCCGAAAACACGTAGCCAATCGATATGGGCCGGTCAGCAGCGATGTCCATCCCCTCATCATGGGTTCACCGTCTCTTTTCCTCTCCAGTCTCGACCTCCACGTATTGTTTTCGCCACGCCAGCTTTTGACGCTCTTTGACCCTCTTCTCAATGTCGTGGCGCCATCTTATGGCACGACTGTCCCGTGCGTTCTCCAACGCCATACGATGCCGCCACGACACCGGTCGCATAACCGGCCAATCACAGGGAACAACGGTGTCCTCAAGGCTTCACCTCCTTGACAAAGTCGAGGAACCGAAGGGACCAGAAGAACGCGACTCACGAAAACCGATGACGTGCTCAACCATATGCAAATTTCTCTCGACCACTCCTTGATTGTCATCGATGACCTTTCGTGCGTTCAGCCCTCGATGAGACACCCAATCCTGATCTTGCAGGCCCTTCATAAACGTTTCCGTCAATTCCTGTGCATTGCGGACTCGAATGCCCCCCCCGGATTCGATCAACAACTCCGCAATTTCATGACAGTGATCGGTATACGGACCGAAACAGACAGGCTTGCCCCATACCGGCGGTTCCAGCAGATTATGCCCTCCTACAGGGACCAGCGTCCCTCCCACAAATGCCATGAACGCCAGTCCGTACACTTGAGCAAGTTCTCCCTGGGTATCCAGAATAATGATCCGAGGTCCCTCGGCTCCCCGAGCCCCCCCCTCACACAACCGGCTTCGTCTGACCACGGAGAACCCGAATGCCCTGATCGTTTGGGCCAGCACATCGCTTCGTTCGATGTGGCGTGGCGCCAACAACATGACCGCGTCGGGACAGGAACGGATCAAATCCCGGTAACTGTCCAAAAGGATTTCTTCTTCGGTGGGATGAGTACTCCCTGCGACAATCAGCCGTTCGTCCTGCGACACCCCGAAGGCCGAACGCTCGATCAAGGGGTGAGAAGCCAACCCTCCATTCATCGTCCGGTCGAATTTCATGTTCCCTGTGCGATGCATCCGGTCCGGCGGAGCCCCCAACTCAACAAACCGGCGTTGATCCCTGTCGGATTGCAGGAGCCCCAATGAGACCGTCGAGAGAATCTGCCGCATAAACGGCCGGATCCACCGGTAGCGGGAAAAAGAGCGTGACGACAATCGTCCGTTGATGAGAACGGAAGGGATTCCCCGCTGGGACAACGCCCGCAACAGGTTCGGCCACAGCTCGGTTTCGACGACTAAGAACCCGACCGGGTTCATGGATTGAATGAACCGGTTGACGATCCAGGGATAATCCAGGGGCAGAAAACAATGCGTGGACACGCCGGCCAATCGTTGTTGTACGGCTTCCCGTCCGGTTTCCGTAATCGTCGATACGACGATCCTGACCGCGGGATAGCGATGATGGAACGCCAGCACAAACGGCACGATGGCGGAAACTTCTCCCAACGACACGGCATGAATCCAGAGGAGTGTCTCCTGAGAACCCCACCCCCTGGGCACCGTCCATCCAATCCGTTGTAACAGTCCGGATCGACATCGTTTCTTGAACAGCAACGTGCAAAGAATGAATGGAAACCCGAGGATCAGGAGCAGATTGTAGAGACCGTACCACATCTCAGTGAGAACCTCGATCATCACACATGGCTTCCGCATCGGATGACAGTGCGGAGAGCGCGGTTTCCAACTCCACTCGTATTCGTTCCAGGGTCGCGGCATCGGCATCGCGGTCAACCCGTATCGGATCGCCCCACAGATAGACGCCACGGGAAAACGGATACGGGACTAGAAACCGGTCCCAACTGGAAAAGACTTTTTTTTTTGAGCACGCAAACGCCAGGGGAACAATAGGCAGGCCCGTGAATTTGGCGAGAGCGACGACCCCGGGTTGAACGCGATGTCTGGGTCCCTTGGGCCCATCAGGCGTGATAACCAGATCGACACCCTGCCGGCCCAGGCGAATGAGTTGACGCAATGCCTTGTGCCCGCCCTGCGTGGTCGATCCGCGAACGGCTCCGTATCCGAATCGTTTGACGATTCGATAAATGAGTTCCCCGTCCCGGTGCCGGCTGATCAGAATCTCGGGATGCGGGCCACGGTAGCCTAACGGAATCATCAACTGTTGCCCGTGCCAAAACGTCAGGATGATAGTGCGGCCTTCACGATAGATCCGGTCGACGGGCTCGAATCCATGCGACGTCAAGGACATTGACTTGCCGAGAAGCTGGATCGTGGCTGCGCCGAGAAACGACAGGATGTGTAATTTCAGCCGGTTCATCATCAATGCGCTTGACCGCCTCGACTACCGAAACGTGGTCTCTGTGGGAACGTCGAACTGGGTCTTGTACAGTCGCGTATAGACCCCGTTTCGACGAAGCAAATCATGATGAATACCCTCTTCCACGATGCGCCCTCTATCCAAAACGAGAATACGGTGCGCATAGTGAATGGTCGAGAGACGATGTGCAATGATGAGTGTCGTCCGGTCTTTCATCAATCCAGCCATGGCGGACTGAACCTTTTGTTCGGACTCGCTATCCAACGCGGAGGTGGCCTCATCGAAAATGAGCAGCGGAGCGTTCCGCAACATGGCGCGGGCGATAGCCAAACGCTGGCGTTGCCCGCCTGACAAGCTAATACCATTTTCTCCTATCAGCGTCTCCAGCCCATCGGGTAATTCTTCAATAAATTCCCAGGCGTGCCCCGCCCGTGCCACATGGATGATTTCTTCCTCGGACGCGTCCGGACACCCGTAGGCGATGTTGGCGCGTACGGTCTCATCGAACAGAATCGTCCCTTGAGAGACGATGGCAATCTGGGCCCGCAGGGAGGTCAACGTCACGTCCCTGATATCCTGACCGTCGATCAGAATGCGGCCTTCGGATGGATCATAAAACCTCGGGACTAAACTCGCCATGGTAGATTTGCCGCTTCCGCTTTTCCCGACCAGCGCCACGACTTCACCGAACTCGACGGTGAGATGCACGTGTTCGATCGCCGGGTCATCACTCCCCTCATAACGAAAGCTCACGTCCTGAAACTGCAAGGACCGGGAGAGGGCCGGCAAGGTCGCGCGCCCGTGATCATGAACGAATTCATGTTTTTTATCCAACATTTCAAAGACCCGGTCCGCCGCGGCAATCGCGCGTTGAACCAAGACATTGGCACCGGCAAGTTTTTTGACCGGGTCATAGGCCATGAACATGGCCGCCAAAAAGGAAAAAAATTCGCCGGGCTTCACGTGTCCGTCAATGACCAGAATCCCGCCGTACCAGACAATAAAGGCAATGCCGCCTATCCCGATCACCTCCAACAGCGGGGCAGTCAGCGCAGCCAGTTGCGACGACTTCATCGCCGCTCGCAAATAAGCGGTATTGCCCTTGGCGAACCGTTGTTGTTCAACGAATTCTCCACCGTACGCTTTGACGATGTGAATGCCGGCAAAGGCTTCTTTCAGGGTCGAAGCCATATCCCCCATCGACTCCTGCCCCTTGACGGCCAACTTTCGCAACCGGCCGCCGATCTTGATGATGGCATAGGTCGAAACCGGCAGGACCAGGAGCAACACCGCGGCCAACTTCCAATTCTGATAGAACGCCACGCCACTTAACGCAAGAAAAATCAGGCCCTGTTGCACCAAATCTTTAATCACGCTGGGAATGGCATTGGCCATTTCGCTGACGTCATTGAGAACCCTGGCAACCAGGCGTCCGCTCGAATGCTTCCGGTGAAACGCCAACGAAAAACGCAGAAACTGCCCGAACAATTGCTGCCGGATCTCCGACACCACGCGATGGCCCACGTAACTCATCAGATAGGCTTGACCATAGGCGAAGAACCCTTTCAAGATGGCCGCACCGAGAATCACCAAGGGCAAAACCAGGAGCAACTGTCGATTTTTGGCAATAAAAATTTCATCCAGGACCGGTTGCACGAGCCAGGCATACAGTCCGGACATACCCGCCACGCCCGCCGCGCATGCGCAAGCCGCAATTAACCGGACCCGGTATTCATGCAGATAGGACAGAAGCCTGAAAAAAGTGGTCATGCCTGACATTCGGCCAACACCACCTCTGCCGCCCTCAGGGAAGCCCCGGGAGATCCAAGCCGGTCGCGAATGTCGCCCAAGGCTTCCCGCATTTGGTCGTACCGGTTTCGATCCTTCAGCAGCCGGAGCGCCTCCTGACTCAGTCGTTCCGCCGTCATCTCCGATTGTAACAATTCCGTGACAATGCCGCGCCCCGCGACCAGGTTCACCAAACCCACGTGTTCGACGGTCATGAGCATTTTGGCAAGAAGAAAGGTCACCGGGGAAACGCGATACGCAAGAATCATCGGTGTGCCGACCAAGGCTGCCTGCAAGGTGGCCGTCCCCGAAGCCACCAACAACAAATCCGCGGCCGCCATCACCTCATCCGGCTGATTCGGTGCCACGGTCACAGGAAGTGTCTGTCGATCAAGCACTTCGTTGATCCATGCGTCTGCAACCGTGGGCGCCTGTGCGATGACGCAATGAAGGTCGGGGAAAGATTCCCTGATGCGTCCTGCCGCCTCCATCATGGTTGGCAGAAGCAACCGGATTTCGGAATGGCGGCTCCCGGGAAGCACCCCCAGAATCAGGCCTTGAACCGGTAGACCCAACTGCTGTCGTAAACGGGTCGCATCATAGCGTGGCGCCACGTGATCGAGTAAGGGATGACCCACGAAACTGCACGGCACGCCGGCTTCACGGTATATCGACTCCTCAAAGGGTAAAATCACGATCATCCGGTTGACGACGCGCTTGATCAGATCGATCCGGTGCCGGCCCCAGGCCCAAATCTGCGGCGCGATGTAATAGATCACGCGATGGCCGAGTCTGGCCGCAATCCTGGCCAAACGGAGGTTCATGGACGGATTGTCCACAAAGACCACGCCGTCCAGAGAGGCTCGTCTGAAAAACCGTTTCAGGGTCAAGATGTTGGCCAGTCCTTTCCAGATCATGCCCGGTCCCGGCACCCCAACGACGTCCAGACGATGCAAACCGTTCACCAGTTCCACTCCAGCGGCCCGCATGTGTTGCCCACCGACCCCCACAAGTTTGATTTCAGGTTGAAGTTCCTTTAAGGCTCTTGCCAGGTTTGCACCATGAAGATCGCCCGACGCCTCACCTGTGACGATCATGATCGACGGACCAGCCATGCTCCCTTTAGTATCCGGTCGTTGAAAGCCCCGTCAGTGGATGGGTCGTTCCGTGAATGGACTGAATGATCGTATGGACCAATTCCAAGGCGGCCAGCCCTTCCTCCCCTGAAACACCGCCCGGAGCACCCGTCCGTACGGCTTGCACAAAGGCCTGCAATTCGCCTTGAAGCGGCTCTTCATCCCCTGCCTGGATCGCTTCCTCTTGAACGGACGATGCGTCGGTCGGGCTTTGTCGATACACGATGCCCTGACGAGAGAGAAAATCGACGGACAGATAGAGGTGCTCCTGAAAAAGACGCATTTTTCGCAAACGTCCGGTCGATATCCGGCTGGCGGTCAAATTGACGACGCACCCCTTGTCGAATTCTACCCGTGCATGAGCAAAATCGACCTCCGGGGAAAGAACCGCGATCCCCACGGCCTCCACCTTGCTGACCTGCCCCAAGCCGAAAGACAAAACCAAATCGACGTCGTGAATCATCAGATCCAGCACCACGTCGACGTCCGTTCCCCGTGGCTGAAAGGGGGCGAGCCGGTGACATTCGATGAACCTGGGATTCGAGATACGGTCTTGGAGAAGATCCCTGACGGGATTGAACCGCTCAACGTGCCCCACGTGCAAGACCAACCCGTTCTGCTTCGCACAGGTGACCATCTGCAAGCCTTCTTCCGGTGTGGCAGCAATGGGCTTTTCAACCAGAACGTGGACACCGGCTTCAAGGCAGCCAAGCACCACGTCCCTGTGCTGCAGAGTCGGCACGGCGACACTCATGGCATCCACTTGGCCCAACAGACTTCGGTAATCCTCAAAATGGGCCACGCCGAAACGGTTGCCTATTTCCACGCAACGGGCTTGATCAAGATCAGCCACACCCACCAACCGGGTCTGGGGCAACTCGGAATAGATACGGGCATGATGTTGTCCAAGATGTCCCACCCCAATGACGCCGACCTTGATGACTTCCATATCTCCTCTTGGCATGAACAGAACCGGCAAGACCGACAAACGGTCATTGGCGTGTGGCGTACCAGGGACCCTCTGATTTCGTGTACAATCGGGCGCATGGCGGCGTGGTGTCCTCGCCCACCCCGCACCTCTCGCTCTGAGACGCTTCGGGTTTCGCGCCGGGACGCCTGGCCCGGCATCCCGCTCTCACACGAAATCAGAGGGTCCCTAGAAGCAAGCAGCCGTCGGGACCGCCCGACACCTACACGCCGGGGACGAAACCGTACCCGCTCTCATGATCCGGGGACACCAATGATCGCGATGTCGGCTCGGCCAGCTTTTTCCAGCATCTCTTCCCGGTCAAGCATAATGGTCTTGTGAGCCTCCAGCGCCAGCACCGAAACCTTCGCTTCAGCCATCACCTCGATGGTGTGGGGCCCAACAGCGGGCAGGTCGAACCGGAAATCCTGTTGAGGCTTGCAACACTTGACAACGACGGCCCCGTGCCGGGCCAAGGCACCGCCACGACGGATGGTCTCATCCGTACCTTCCACGGCTTCAACCGCGACAATCACACGATCTTTGACCACGACGCATTGCCCAATGTCCATTCGGCCGATCTCTTTCGCAACAGTCCACCCGTAGGCGACGTCCTCCCGTTCCTTCCCGGATGGACGGCGACGGGTCAACGTTCCTTCCGACACAACAAGATTGGAAAGCCCGAACGTGGATTCTCGAATGGTAATCCCTTCTTCTTCCAGTTCGGCGGCGATAGCCCTGAGAATCTGATCATCCTTCCATGACTTCAGTTTGGCAAAAAACGCCATGGCCCGAAAATCAGGACGAACGCCGGAAAACAGATGCGTTTTTTTCATCCCCCCCAGCATCACGGCCTGCTCGACGCCGTCACCTTTGAGGGCTTGAATGACTTTCCCGAATTGCCCGATACGTACCCAATGAATCCGGTCGACCACCTGCTCCAATTCGGGAGCCGTTTCGCCATGATGGGCAACGGCCGATACTCGAAACCCGAGTTTCCTGGCATTTTCGGCAAAAATGAGAGGGAACCGACCGTTGCCCGCGATAAGACCAATCCAAGCACCGGTGGGAGGAAGCGGTGGAATTGACGACGAGACTTCTCGAGTCACCGCATGGAGGATCACTTAAAATTCTTCCTGCTCGCTTTGACCTTTTCGCGCAGAACGGCACATCCCTCGAGTCGAGGTTTCCAAAAACGTCAGCAGGACCAGGACGTCCTGGCTATCCTGAAATTGGTGGCGCGCCAGTTTGATGGAATCGGCCATCCGCTGGCTTTTTCGGAACAGCAAGCTGTAGGCTTGTTTCAACATGCGAATGCGCTGGGCGGAAAACCCTCCCCGGCGAAGCCCAATGGCATTGATCCCATAGAGAATGGCCCGGTTTCCGACCGCACGCATAAACGGAGGCACGTCCCTGGCAACGGCGGAACACCCCCCGATCATGGCATAATCTCCGATACGCACGTATTGGTGGACGCCGACCAATCCACCGATGACCGCGTAACTCCCTACGGAAATATGTCCGGCCAGCGTCGCGGCATTCGCCATGACCACGTTATCATCGATATGACAATCGTGCGCGACGTGCACGTAGGCCATCAGAAAATTATGCCGGCCAATCGTCGTCACGCCTCCGCCGAATGCCGTCCCGCGATTGATCGTCACGTACTCCCGCAAAATATTTTCATCGCCGATCCTCACGCGCGTCGGCTCATCATGATATTGCAGATGCTGAGGCGGAGCCCCTATCGACACATAGGGAAAGATTTTACACCGTTGTCCGATGTGGGTATGGCCTTCGATGCTCACGTGCGAAGACAATTCCGTGCCGCAACCAATTGTCACGTGCTCGCCAATCACGCAAAAAGGCCCCACGATCACGCCTTCGTCGAGTTCGGATTTCGGATGCACGATCGCCGTAGGATGGATGGACGTACTCGACATGATCAACTTGAACGGGTTGGTGGCTTCGTACCGGCATTCGTGGCGTCCGCGTGTTCCGACTGCATCATCGCCGTTGATTCGGCCTCACACACCAAGTCCGGCCCGACAAAGGCCTTCCCTTGCATCTTCCAAAACGGCGGCCGGCATTTGATCACTTCGACTTCCAACCGGATCTGATCGCCGGGAATCACGGGTTTACGAAACTTTGCCTTGTCGATTCCCGTCAGATAGACGATGGGGACTTCCTCAACGGAGGACGAGGAGCGAATGGCCAAAATTCCACCCAATTGCGCAAGGGCTTCAACAATCAAGACACCCGGGAAAACGGGACGTCCGGGGAAATGGCCTTGGAAATACGGATCATTGATCGTGACGTTTTTCAGCCCTACCGCCCGTTGGCCGCGTTCAAACGTCACGACCCGGTCCACAAGCAGAAAGGGGTAACGGTGAGGAAGGATGGATTGCACGTCAATGGCGTCCATGATGGGATCCTGCTTGGCCATATGAATGCTCTCCGTCTCTTTACACAGGCTCAACCACGAAACGCATGGCCCCGGTCTTACTCGGCAAACGGCGACTCATCCAAGATGGCCAGCACGTCGGATGAAAAATCCATACTCGGGTCATAATACCGCGTCGAGGTGTTCTTTCCCTTTTCCACGACTAACACCATCCCCCGTTGCTGGGCAATTTGTTCGACCGCCAAATCGACCTGATCACGAAATTCACCCAGCAACTCGGACTGTTTCGTCTGGAATTCTCTTGTCATATTACCGGCTTTTTGCTGATAGTCCAACATCCGTTGGCGCAATTGCTCTTCCTTTTGTTGCCTGGCCGAAGGACTCAAGACGCTGCCTTGACGCAACAAGTCATTTTCCAGATTCCGCAGTTCCTGCTGTTCGAGTTCGAGCAACGCCTGCCGGTCCTTCATAAACTGATCGAGCGTCTCATTGACCTGACGGCCAAGCTTTGACTCCTTCAATAACCATTCCGTATCCACCACACCAAGAACGACACCGGACACGACCGGTTGTCCCACGCGGGACAGGCCGGTTGCCTCAGCATCAGACTTCGCGCACCCCGTTGCCACGAACAACAGCAGGGACAGTCCAACCCAGACAACGCCTACTCGGAACGCGACTCCATTCGAACGGTCCATGCTCGGCATGATTGTCCCTTTAAAAGACGTTTCCCACGGAAAACTCGAACACGCTTTGTCGCTCTTGGGGCTCACGATCAAGTTTGAGCCCCCACGCGGCACGTAAGGGACCAAACGGCGAAATCCACCGCACCTCCAATCCCGTCGCCGCCCGCAACTGGAAATCCAAGCTTTCGTCTTCGGCAAAGCCTTTTCCATAATCGAAAAAAAGCACTCCGTTCAATTTCGCAGCAGGAAGGACGGGAAAAATAAACTCGGTATTCACAATCAACTGTTTATTCCCACCCGTCAACGTGCCGGAGGCGGTCACGGGACCGGCCCGTCCATATTGAAACCCGCGCATCGTATTGATGCCGCCGACAAAAAAGAGTTCCGTCAGGGGCACGGAGTCTCCCAGGTAGCCTTCCGCCATGCCAAAACGACCGCGGAACGCCATCCTGAGGTCCCAAATGGGCAACGGGACGTATTTCAGTCCGTCGAGATTGAACCGATAGAAATTGTTCGTCCCTCCCAGCGCCTCCGTCCCAAAGCCCAGTCGCAACCCCGTTCTCGATCCCGTACGCGGGTCCTGAAAAAAGTCCCGGGTATCACGAAAAATACTCGAACGGAACCCCGTTGTGGACTGATCGCCAAGTTGGTTCTGAATGAACAACGGCGCGTCACCGGCCAAGTTTTTAATTCTGATCGACTCCCCGACAAGGGTCAAACTTCCCGACATATATTCGGAAAAGGCCCGTCCCCATTGGATCGTTCCGCCCTTTCGTTCCTCCTGATACGTCAGAAAGTTCGTTTCCGTACTGAACCCATCCACCTGAAAGGAGGTAGGCCCGTCGAACAGGGCCGGATTCCTGAACGTCATGACCCCAATGGTTCGCCGGACACCGACTTGTCCTCGAATGCGCACCAGGTATCCCAAGCCGAACAGATTCCCTTCCGTGATATTGGCAATGGCCGTCAACTGGTCGAGTGTGCTGAACCCACCGCCAATACTGAATTGGCCCGTGGGTTTTTCCTTGACCTGGACTTCGACGTCGACTTGATCTTCCTTCACCTGTTCGGGAAATAACTCGACGGTTTCAAAAAAATTCAGATTATTGAGCCGTTGAAAACTTCGCTTGATTGCCGTGGAATCCAGGACCTCTTGTTCATTCACGCGCAACTCCCGGCGAATGACGTTGTCGCGGGTCTTATCATTCCCCGCAATATGAATCTCTCTCACCCGAATGAGCGATCCTTCTTTGATGGTAAAGGTGATATCCGTCGAGAGCGTTTCAGAATTCGGGGCCAGGTTAGGCGTCACTTCAGCAAATGAATATCCCTCCACACCATACAGATCCGTCACGCGAGAGATTTCTTCCCGGATCGTCGTTCGTTGAAACACGTCGTCGGGACGAATAAACGAACGCCGCGCAAGATCGTCGTCGGTAAAGACGGTATTCCCTTGATAACGAACCGTTCGCACCGTGTAGGGCTGGCCTTCACTGATCTGAAACGTCAGGTTCACGGATTCTTTATCGTCACTCAGTTCAATGGCGGGTGTGCCGACCTGGACGTCAAGATATCCCCTGTTCGAATAATATTCCTTGATCCGTTCCAGATCATTCGCGAGTTCTTCCCGGTGTAAGATGCCGGCGTCCGTGATGAGAGAGAGGATCGGGACCCATTCCCGGTTGGCCATCACGCCCAACAACTCTTTCTTGCCGAAGATGGTGGCTCCCGAGAAACGAATCGACCCAATCCTGGCTTGCGAGCCTTCTTGAATAAAGAAGGTCACGCGATTGCGACTCTCCTGTAATTCCTGAATCACAGGAATAACGTTGGCCTGATGATACCCGCTCTTTTCATATTCCGCCCGAATCTTTTCCGCACTCACGGTAATCTCTTGTTGATCAAGAAAGACTTGACTCTTCAGCGTGATGACTTCTTGTAACTTGTCGTCCGATAACTCATCATTCCCATCAAAGACAATGCTCGCCACAAAGGGTTTTTCCTGCACCACGAAAATCACCGCCACGCCCTTGGCTTTCGTTTCGGTCTGCACTTGCACGTCGTCAAAGAAGCCCATATCGTAAATTCGTCGAATCTGCTCTTGCGTAACCTGCGTCGTAAGCGAATCGCCCGTTTTGAGGGTCACGTTTTGGGAAATGGCCGCCGACTCAATTCGCTGGTTGCCTTGAATGGCAATGCTCTCCACAATCAAATCCTGTGATTGGCCCAACACCGGTAACGGCACACTCAGAAACAAAAGCCCACAGATGAGCATCATCCCCGACACGCGACCACTCATTGCTCTCCGAGGGATGAGAGGCCGCTGCACGGCAGGGTGCTGTTCTTCCGAACCGGCTTTCATGATCTTGTGTTCAGGATAAAAAACGCGTCTCTCATACCCGGGTGAAAGCTCCAATGACACGCCACATCCAGCCCTTCACCATGAGAGACACACAGTTGTTATGGGGGACCTGCTTCAGACATCTGAAAGGAAACCAAGAAGAGTTTCGCCATTATAGATCGCCCAGTATGGCTTGTAAAGTTTATGTATGGGGCCACCACATTTGGCACTCGGGTTGGTGGTGAATCAGGGATTGTACCGGAGATTGCCGCCCAAGGCTATGGTGGGGCAACACGGTATTGTAGGCCAGCAACCAATCGGCCAGTTTGCGGTTAAAGGCCGCCAAATCGTCGAACAGCAGATCCTCGTGGTAGTCCACGAAGGTCTCTTGCAGGGTGCGATTGAACCGTTCCGCATGAGCGTTCATTTTCGGGGATCGGGGATACGTCCACCAGTGGGTGATGCCGCGTTCATCGAGCCGGTGCTGGAAATGCCCCTGGAACTCCGGGCCGTTATCGGAGAGGAGGACCCGGGGTGGGGCCGGGAGCAACGCACAGAGTGCATCGAGGGCGTGGGTGGCATGGCGGCTGGAGGCGGTGGCGGTGGCCACAGCGAAGGCGAAGCGACTGCAGGGATCGATGAAGGTGAATAGGTAGCGGCGGAGTCCGGCGTGGAGCCGCACAACGGGATCGCCGGCCAAGACCGCCAGGGGCGGGGCGGGGCCGGGGCGGGCGGGATTTCCGGCGCCGTGTCCGGGGTTTGGGCCGGCCCCGGGCATCCAGGCGGCTCGGCGTGTGCCGCATCCGGTCCGGGGCGCGGGCGATCAGGCGCCCGATGGTGGAGACCCTGGGGAGGGCTAGCCCGTGCTGCGCACACCACGGCCGCAGTAGGACGTGCAGCTTGGCCTTCCCACGGTTGGGATACGTGGTGCGTAGCCGCCGGATCGCTTGGCTCAGGGCGGGTGGCCACGTGGCCTGCCGCCGCCGGTGGGGGGCCCTAGAGCGGACGGCCAACGCCTGCGGGTCCCCGCCAGCCTGAGTGAGCGCCCGCTGCTCCAGCGGCATAAGATGCCGCTGCTACACAGGCCAAGACAAGACCCGGGCTCCCCAATATTCCTGAACACTGGTGCCTGTCCGTTGCGGGTTGCTGGGGCAGGAGATAGTGTCCCGGCGAGTAGCGACCCTGGTTCCCTCTCTTTTGTCGCGGCGCCCTCTCATGGCGCCTCTTGAACAGTTGCCCCTCCAGGAGCCGCATAAGATGCGGCCGCTACAACTGCGGAGGGGCCGACCCAGGATGAAAGGGACAACGGATGCCGGAACACAGACAGAAATGCCGACCGGTCCTGTCCAGCGGCATAAGATGCCGCTGCTACACATGCAAAGACAAGACCTTGAATCCCCGATGACCTATGTCGGGGATGACCGCAGCAAATTGTCAGTCGGTTTAGCGGAACCTCCTCCGGCTTCGAGGAGTGCTACAGGGTTCTGAACGTCTACCGTTTGGGAAACGTGAAATGGCGTTTCCTGCCTTGACAATCATTTTTTCGTTCACCTACTATCAAAGAGTCTGTTGAACACAAATGTTTGCAGACGACAGTCACAACCCGTATGGGTCGAAAACAAACGATTTTTGCCCCCGTTTTTACAACCCGAAAACTTTTTCCTGTTACCCGTACCATTTCAGGGGCTTGATCCATTCACACGTAGACGCCATGGCAGACGAACTTCATCCGGCTCCTCAACACGTTGATATTCCCGACGATTTACCATTGATTCCCGTCAGGGACATCGTCGTCTTCCCGTACATGGTGCTGCCCTTGTTTGTCGGGCGGGACATGTCGATTAAAGCCATCGAGACGGCCCTCGCCGGCAACAGGATGGTCCTGTTGGCGGCTCAAAAGGCCCACGACACCGAATCGCCGAAACCCGCGGACATTTTCGAAATCGGGACCGTCGGCATGATCATGCGCATGCTGAAGCTTCCCGATGAACGGATTAAAATCCTGGTCCAGGGTCTGGCCAAAGCGAAAATTCTCGACTACCTTCAATTTGAACCGTTTTACTCCGTCCGCGTTCAACCGTTCACGGCTTCTTCGGAGCAGCCCCCGTCGCTCGAGACCGAAGCCGTCATTCGGACCGCAAAAGAGCGGCTGGACCGGATCGTCAGTCTCGGGAAAGTGCTCATGCCGGACGTCATGGTGGTCATCGAGAACCTGGATGAACCCGGACGGCTGGCGGACATCATCGTATCGAACATCGGGTTGAAAGTGGACGTCACCCAGGAAATTCTGGAAATCGACGATCCGGTGAACCGGCTGAAACGCGTCGGGGAGATTCTCTCGAAAGAGATTGACGTCTTATCGATGCAGCAAAAAATCCAGGCGGACGCCAAGGGTGAAATTGACAAAACTCAGCGAGAATATTTTCTGCGTGAGCAGTTGAAAGCCATCCAGAAAGAACTTGGCGAACTGGATGATCGGGCCGAAGAAGTGGCGGAATTTCGCAAACGCATGGAAGAATGCCGCATGCCGGAAAAAGTTTTGAAGGAAGCGGAGAAGCAACTGAAGCGGTTGGAAAAAATGCACCCCGATACAGCCGAAGCCGCGACCGTGCGCACCTACATGGAATGGATGGTGGACATTCCCTGGAGCCATGCCTCCCCTGACAACCTGGACATTCAAGCCGCCCAACAGGTTCTCAACGACGACCACTATGATCTGGAGAAAGTCAAGGAACGCATTCTCGAATATTTGGCCGTCCGCAAACTCAAAGAGAAACTCAAAGGGCCGATCCTGTGCTTTGTCGGCCCACCCGGCGTGGGCAAAACGTCGCTGGGGAAATCGATTGCCCGGGCCTTGGGCCGGGAGTTTATCCGCATGAGTCTGGGCGGGGTGCGGGACGAGGCTGAAATCAGGGGACATCGCCGTACGTACGTCGGGTCCTTACCCGGACGTATCATGCAGGGCATTAAACAGGCAGGGACCAAGAATCCCGTGTTTATGCTGGATGAAGTCGATAAAGTGGGGATGGATTTTCGTGGCGATCCGTCAGCCGCGCTGTTGGAAGTGTTGGATCCCGAGCAGAATCATGCGTTCACGGATCATTATTTAGGCGTCCCCTTTGATCTCAGCAACGTCATGTTCATCACAACGGCCAATCTGATGGACCCTATTATTTCGGCACTCCGGGACCGCATGGAGATCATCGAGATCCCCGGATATACCGAAGAAGAAAAACTCGGAATCGCCCGCCGGTTTCTGATCCCCCGGCAACTGGAAGAACACGGCATTTCGGAGAAACATTTTCGCATTACCGATCCCGCTCTTCAGCGAATCGTGACCCACTATACGCGCGAAGCCGGTGTCCGTAACCTGGAACGGGAACTTGCCAACGCCATGCGGAAAGTGGCCATGCGCGTGGCCGTCGGCGAATCGAAACAGTACGCCATTACGCCCCATTCTCTTCGCACCTATATCGGGATTCCCAAATATCTCCCGGACACCGAAAAGGAAAAAGACCAGGTCGGATTGACCATCGGGCTGGCGTGGACGGAAACGGGTGGCGAGACATTGCACATCGAAGCCACGGGGATGCAAGGCAAAGGCAACCTGACCCTGACGGGCCATCTCGGCGACGTCATGAAGGAATCCGCCCAGGCCGCTCTCAGTTATGTCCGTGCACAGGCCGGCTCCCTGGGGATCAAGGAAGAAACCTTCTCGACGACGGACATTCATATTCACGTTCCCGCTGGCGCCATCCCCAAAGACGGACCGTCGGCGGGGATTACCATGGCTACGGCCCTCGCGTCGAGCCTGGCGAATATTCCCGCCCGGCACGATGTGGCCATGACGGGAGAAATTACGCTACGCGGGCGCATTCTCCCCATTGGCGGCCTCAAAGAGAAAATCCTCGCGGCCAAGCGGGCGTCTCTTTCTCGCATCATTCTTCCAAAACGAAACGAAAAGGATTTGGAAGATCTCCCCAAACATTTACTGAAAGGCGTCAAGATCATTTTTGTGGAGACCGTGGATCAGGTCTTCGCCGTGGCGCTTCAACGACCGGCACGTCGCGCCCGCCACACCGCTCAGCCCCCACGCGCCAAAACCGTCTCGACCCCTAAAAAACGAGTGGCGGCGCTGCCTGCAAAAAAGGCTCGGCGGTGAACCGCTTGAACGGTCTTCCTTCCGCGTCATTATGGACAGGCAACCTCTCCTCGCGTCACTCGCTCCACACCATCGGAGAATTCGGTTTCATCCGGCAACTGAAACGACAGTGTCTTCCGTCATCTCCATGGATTGTCAAAAGCATTGGCGATGACGCCGCCATTCTGAAACCCCGTCCGGGACAGCAGCTTCTGATCAGCACCGACGCCTTTATTGAGGGGGGCCATTTCGACCTGGCCTATCAGACCCCCAAGGACGTGGGACGGCGCGCCGGAGTCGCCAACCTGAGTGACATCGCAGCCATGGGGGGAACCCCATTGTACCTGCTCGTCTCGATGGCCGTTCCCGCCCGGATTTCGCCTGAAACCATTCGAGATCTCTATCGAGGGTTCCAGGACGCCTGTACCCCCTATGACGTCGCCTTGATCGGGGGAGATACCGTCTCTTCTCCGTCTCAGATTTTTCTGAGTCTCACCATTGTGGGATCCGTTCGCACGAATCGCGCGCTCACCCGACACACAGCCAAGATCGGGGACCGTCTTTACGTGACCGGGACCCTCGGTGATGCCAACGCCGGCCTCCGCATCCTGCAAACCCATGCGAAACACCTTCACCGTTTCCGTCCGCCGGCCGCTGACACATTCCTGATCCGGCGTCACTTACAGCCCGCCCCACGAATTCACGTCGGGCAACTCCTGACCGATCGCCGTCTTGCGCACGCCGCCATCGATCTTTCCGACGGACTCTCTTCCGACGTGAGGCACGTCTGTGAAGACAGTCGGGTGGGCGTCGAAATCCGGCGGGACGACCTTCCTCTCTCACCTCAACTTCGTGCCTTTGCCCGGCGGAACAAGCTGGATCCGTTGGAGCTTGCGCTCCAGGGAGGGGAAGATTATGAACTCCTGTTTACGGCTCCTATCGAACATCACCGGAAAGTGCTAGCCGTCTCCAAGCAAACCGGGGTGCCGATTTCCTGCATTGGGACCATAAAACCGAAACGGTTCGGGCAACGGCTCGAGTTGCCGGACGGGCAACACCAACCACTTGTCCCAAAGGGGTTTGATCACTTCAGCCGCCGGTCAACGTCCCCATAACCGGCTTCCTCATTGTGAGAACACTCCATTCCATCCGCGCGAAAATACTTGAGGCGCTCCACCTCGAAGAAACGCCTCAACGCACGGCCGTTGCGTTTGCGCTGGGGGTGTTTATTGCCTTCACGCCGACCTATGGCCTGCATTGTGCCAGCGCCGTGTTTCTGGCGTGGACGTTCCGCCTGAATTTTCCGGCTCTCCTGGTCGGCACACTCATCAATAATCCCTGGACGCTTGCTCCCATTTTAGGCGCAACGATGTGGACGGGCTTTTTTTTATTGGGAATACCGGAAACTCCTGACGTATCCTGGAACAGTTTTTCCATCCTCACGTTATACGAATCGATCCTGCCCTTCATTCTTCCGTTTACCCTCGGAGCGTTCACCCTAAGCACGCTGGGAGCCCTGCTGACTTACCCTTTGGGGGTACTCGTGCTTGTCCGATACCGGAAAACGCCCCGCCATTCGACCAACCCGATCACCCCCCACAAGACCAACAGAGGCGCCTTCCCCCATCATGGGCAACGCGGACGTCCCTGAAAGGTGAACCATTCACAGGTTCCCTCATGCGGACACATCGCGTCAGTGTCCAAGTTCAGCACCCCTTGGCCCTCCTCGAACCAGGAGGAGGAGCCCCCAGCGGTCGGGTGCGCCGCCCCGGCGTCCCGTAACGCCCCAACCCCGTCCCTCTGAGAAGGGGGATTGAGGGTCATCAATCAAAGACCTGACCCCATAGCCCGACAGAGGTCGGGGTCGCCGCCCCGGCGTCCCGTGACGCCCCAGCCACGTCCCCCTGAGAAGGGGGACGTGAGGGTCATAAATCAAAGACCTGACCCCATAGCCTCCTTCTTGATGACTCTCCCCTGGAGGAGAGTCGCGGAAGCCAAGCCTCCGGCGCCGGCTGACGCGGTGAGGGGGCCTGCTGACGGACTGCTAGGGAACCTCTGATTTCGCGCACGATCGGGCGCATGGCGGCGTGGTGTCCTCGCTCACCCCTCACCGATCTCTCTGAGAAGCTACGGGTTTCGCTCCGGGACGCCTGCCCTGCATCTCGCTCTCACACGAAATCAGAGGTTCCCTCATGCGGAAACATCGCGTCAGTGTCTAACTTTGGCACTCCTCGACACAGGCAGAGACACTGCCGCAGGTTGGGGGCACCGAACCGGCAGACCCCGATACCCGGCCAGTCAGTTGTTCGTTTCGCCCAGCTACGCTAAGATCTCGAGGGGATTGCTCCTTCACTTCCCACGCGAGACATCATGGCCCAACCCGTACCTCACAACGTGTCCCTTATCGCCGATCCCATCCATCACTACATTCAATTTACGGTTCCCCATTCTTCACCGGACTCCGGCGAAACGACTGAACAAGATCTCATCGACTCTCCCTGGCTCCAACGTCTTCGGTACATTTATCAATTGCAGAGCGCCCGATGGGTCTACCCTGCCGCGGAGCACAGCCGGTTTCAGCATTCCCTGGGAGCCATGCATCTTGCCGGACAATATGCAAAACACGTGTATCCGACCCTGGCCGAAACGGTTCGTGACGTTCCCTCGCTCCCGTACGTCGAGGCCTTACTCAGGATTGCCGCCTTGCTCCACGACGTGGGACATGGTCCTTTTTGTCATTTTTTCGATCACCATTTTCTTCAGCAATACGGGTTGTCACACGAACACGTGAGTCAGGCCATTATTCGTCATGAAGTCGGTCCTGTGATCAAGCGAGTGCGGCGGAGTCCGTCAGGAACGTTTGCAGACCATGAAACGCTGGATCCCGAGTACGTGGCCTTTCTGATTTTGAAAGATCCCAGGAAGCGCAGTCGCTCCCATCCCCGGTGGCTTCGGCTTCTTCAGCCGTTAATCGGAGGACTGTTCACGGCGGACAACTTCGATTATGTTCTGCGCGATTCCTACATGTGCGGCGTCGCGATCGGACCGGTGGATATTCCCCGACTGATGCACTATACGTTGATGACCCCCAAGGGATTGACCATTCATAAGAACGGTTTGCCGGCCCTCCAGATGTTCCTGAACGCCAGACTGTATCTCTATGCCAACGTGTATTTCCACCGCACGTCACGAGCCATCGACCTGCACCTCCGGGAGATTTTCCGCGACACCATGGACTGTATTTTCCCCCATAATCCTCTGCAACACCTGCAGCAATATCTTGGACTGACGGATTGGTCGCTTCTGGAAACGGTCCGGACGTGGGAGTCGTCCTCGAATCGCAGGAAACAGCGGATCGGGAAAGAATGGGCTCGCGTATTGGGACGGCAAGTCAAATGGAAAACGGCCTACAGTACAGTGCTGACGACCCGGGACTGCCGCCCGCGAGGACCGGTGACGACACCCGCCAGGCTTGAATCCCGTATTCGCCAACACTTGCCCCGTCGATTGCGGGGATTGACGTTTCGCGTGGACATGGCCAGCAAGGATACGCGGCCCTTCAATATTCTCAACATGGGTCAGTTTCAGTTTTATCTGTACGACCCGGCCACCCAGTCCGTTGAGAAAGAAAAACTACAGGAATTGTCGGAATTTTTGCCTTCGCAGATCGTCCAGCTTCGGATTTTCGCCGAAGATCATCTCGCGGATGCCGCATTGGCGACCGCGGTCGAACGGGTGCTTCACGGCCGGTGATGATCAGGGAACCGGGGACCCGGTCAGGACCACGGCATACCGGGCTCATCCTGAAGAAGAGGGGCTAAAATGTTCCTGAGGATTTGAGTGCCTAATCCTGTCGTGGCGCCCAGCCCGCGTAACGTGAGGACAAAATTGAACTGGTTGCGTTCGGGAAGGCCGTTCCCTCCCGACAGACGAATGTAATACAGCCCAAGCGACCAACATTTGCAGGCGTTTTGATAGAGTCCCACGACGTCCCATTCAGGAGTCCGGCCCGTGACAAAATCATGGTAGGCCTTGGTCCCCACCGTCCACCCCAACGGCAGACGGACGGCCCCACCCGCCGTAAAAAAGTTAATGTCCGATTGAGCGGCCAACACTTCATTAAAAGACACCGGATTCCAGATATCACCCCGGCGAGGGATCAGCCCCGATCGCGCATAGCGGTGCCCCAATTGCACGTATGCCTGTTGGTGAGCCTGTACCGTGAGGTCTGAATTGAATTGTGTCACTTCAGCGTCAACCGGATCATAGAACGTATCAAGACCCAGGCTGACTCGACTCAACGATTCCGGCAATTGCGTCACGGGAAGGTCGAACGTCGCCCTTCCCCACACATCGGAAAAGGTATTCGCCGCGCCGGGGACCGCGCCGAGATGGTAACTTTGTGCGATCATCACATCCACCAACGTTGTCGCCCGTTTACCGCTCCACTCATCCTGCAACCGGGTTCTCAGGGAGTAGGTCATCAAGTGCTTCTTCAGAAGATTGTCTGTGGCATCAATCTGCGGGAGATCGGACTGCCTGGAAGCCGGCACGTATTCGTAGAACACTCGCGGCTCAATCGTGTGACGCAGGCGATGACTTGAGCCGATTTGAAAGCGACGCGACACGTGCGAAACCGCCTCCACGCCTGCCCAAAACGTCGCGCGGTCGCGAGCGCTCTCCTGAACCTGTCCACGGGAGTAGAGCACCTCTCTGATTTTGAATTGCGGACGAAGGCCGATCATGTGCCCAAGATGCACTCTCTGGACGGTGAGAGCCGGCATGACGTCGAAACGGCTGACGCTGAACCCTTCCTCGCGAGCAAAGTGCACGAACGTCGAGTCCAAGCCAAAATCGAGACTGAACGTCTCTGCGCCGACGGTCAATTGACGCCCGTACCGGTGTCCGATCTCCGGCAACCGTTGAAACGTCTCCCGGCCTCCGGAGTCCAGTGGCTGTAAATATTGGGCTCTGAGATACGCCGCGCCTCCCGGCAAACGACGCGTCACGTTCAGCACGGATTCCTGGCTGGGCAGCGCCCGAGAAATTCCGGATGCACTCAGATCACGGATGAGTGTCCGGTCGGTTGCATAGTTGACATTGGCCTGAATCAGAAGATCGTCATGCAGTTGATGAACGTGGGCCCCCGTGACTTGCGCTCGAGCCTGATCCGCCTGGGTATCATGAAACGCATTCAGTAACCATTGCCCCCGCGAACGCCGGTTCAGGACGTAGCGATACGCCACGTCCCCACCCTGTCCCCGTTTGGATAAAATTTGTGGTGCGACCGTCAGATCCTGACTGGGAGAAATCGCCCAATAGAACCCTTGCCGATATTGCACGCCCAACACGTTATCGAACCCGACCGTCGGCACCAGGAATCCGGTTCTTCTGGCGTCCGGCATCGGATAGCGCAACACGGGAATCGGAAGAACCGGTTGATTGCGGACGTTCAGCCAGACGTTCTTGGCGAAGACGCTATCGCCTTGTTCGACGTCCACGTCCTGAAACGAAAAACTCCAATCGGGGATTTGCCCGTCATCCGCTTCGCAATTGGTAAACGTGCCGTCCTTCACGCGATACCGTGTTTCGGAAAACCGTTGCAGGAGACGGCCTTTGAGCCACGTACCCGGCTCTTTCAGAAACAGTTTTCCATTGACGATGAGTGCGGACTCCGTATTCACGTTGATGGTCAGTTCTTCTGCCCATACGTCCGTCACCTCGTCCTTCAAGTGAACGTGACCCGTCGCCGTCAAGCGACCGGACAGCTTATGGAGGACAGCTTGGTCGGCGGTCAACCGAACGGCACCCTGCGTCGCCACCACCGAACCAACAGCTTTGACTTCTTCCGTCACGTGATCGAACTCGGTTCGTTCCGCCGTCACAGAAAGAGGAGAACCCTCTTCCGGTCTGGCCGGCTCTGACACGGGAGACTGGGGGAATGCGGGGACCGCGCTTGCGGTTGTCAAGACAATCTGGACGGCCACCAGCCAACCAACGCCGTTGACCGGCCTGGTGCAACGTGAAGGCCCTCGATTATCCCAGAACAGGTTCATAGGTCGTTCCCATCATGAGGCTTTTCACGTGCCCGACAAGAAACAATGACCCCGTGATACAGATCAGATCGTTTTCACTCGCCAGGCCCGTGGCCAAGTCCATGGCCGGTCCGGGCGAGTCACACTCATACAACGGACGGTCAATGCCCGGCAAGGCCTCTTTCAAGGCGCCCACGGTGGCGGCCCGGGGCGAATTGACTCGGGTCAAAATCACCGCGTCGGCCAGCGGAACCAACGTGTGTAAAAAGACGGGAATGTTCTTGTTCTTCATCATCCCGACCACCAAAATGAGACGACGCGCCGGGTGTTCGGACAGCGTCCGTTGCAAAAAGCTCTTCAGACATTCTGCCGCAGCCGGGTTGTGGGCTCCGTCGCAGAGGGTCAAAGGACGCCGCTGAAGTTGTTCGAGCCGACCCGGCCAGGAAACCTGCTCCAGGCCCTGTCTGATCGCCTGCTCGGAAATCCGGGTGTCGGGCATCACACTGGCTTCAAGGACGGCTAAGGCACAGGCGGCATTGACGGTCTGATGCTCGCCTTCCAGGGCGCAACGAAGATTCGCGTAGTTTCGATGCATGCCGACGAAATCAAACGTCCCTGACGGATGGGAGACACTCAAAAACTCGCTGCCGAATTTGAACGTCCGGACATGTTTGTGTCTCGCCTGTTCCTGCAGGACGCCGTCTACGGATTGGGCTACCGGCCCCATGACAAGTGGAACGTTCCGTTTCAGAATCCCCGCCTTCTCAAACGCAATCGCCTCCAGGGAAGAACCCAAGTGTTCTTCATGATCGAACGAAATGTTGGTAATGACCGTTCCGATCGACCGGCACACGTTCGTCGCGTCGCATCTCCCTCCCAACCCCACTTCCAGTACGGCGATGTCCACCCGTTCTTCGGCAAAATACTGAAAGGCCATGGCGGTGGCCACTTCAAAAAACGTCGGCGACGTGGCAAAGGCAGGCAGGGCTCGGATGCCGTCGAAGAGTTCGACGACTCGACGTTCGGGGATGCACCTGCCTTGAACCTGGATACGTTCACAAAAATCAAGAAGATGGGGGGACGTATACAACCCAACGCGGATTCCGGCGGCTTGCAGAACCGAAGCCGTGATGGCCGCCACGGATCCCTTGCCGTTGGTTCCGGCAACGTGCAAGACAGGAAAACGCCGCTGAGGATTTCCGATTTCCGACAACAACGAGGAAATCGTGTCAAGCCCCAGGTGAATTCCGAATCGCTGCAATCTGTAGAGACGTTTTCGTACGGCTTCGTAGGCACACTTCATTAACGATCCCTACGATTCGCCTACCAACGCCTGAGCCTGTTCATCGTTAGACAAATCGAGGATGACGAAAGGAGAGGCTCGATACAACAATGGTTCTGCGGCATCGTCTTTTCATCTCTTGACGTGGCGGCGGCAAACCAGCATGACAACAGAACGGCGGTCGGTCAACATCCTGTTTCTGTTTAGGCATTGGCACTCAGGTGCCGTAAAACCGTGTGGAGCGTCTCCCGAAGACGAGGCCGGCTCACAATGGCGTCAATCATCCCGTGTTCGAGTAGAAATTCCGCTCGCTGGAACCCCTCCGGCAATCGCTGCTTGATGGTTTGTTCAATGACGCGCGGTCCCGCGAACCCGATCAACGCTTTCGGTTCAGCCAGAATCACATCGCCTAACATCGCCACGCTGGCGGTGACCCCGCCGAAAGTCGGATCCGTCAGGAGAGAAATGAACGGTACCCCGGCTTCATGCAACCGGGCCATGGCCGCCGAAGTCCTTGCCATTTGCATGAGCGAGAGGATGCCTTCCTGCATTCTCGCCCCACCCGATGCGGTCACGAGGAAGAATGGCTTGTGACCCTCTATGGCCCGATCGGCGGCACGACAAATCTTTTCTCCCACGACGGAACCCATGCTGCCTCCCATGAATCCAAAGTCAAAGATCCCCACGACGACCGGGCGGGTCTGGAGCGTCCCTTCTCCCGTGACGATGGCATCGCGCCTGCCGGTTTTCTGCTGATAGGTCTCGATGCGTTCGGGATAGGGTTGCGTATCGACAAAGGCCAGGGGATCGCCGGGAGACAATTCGTCATCCCATTCCCGGAAACTGTCACGGTCAAGTATGAGTTCGATCCGTTCCGGAACGGAGAGAGGAAAGTGATACCCGCACTTCGGACACAGTTTGAAATTCTGCTCGACTTCTTTCCGATAGACGATGGCACGGCAAGCGGCGCATTTGATCCACATGCCTTCGACAATATTCAGCTTGCCCTTCTCCCGCTCTGCCGACAAGCTCTTCTTAAACCAACCCATCCGGACGCGTTCCTCAGAAAGAGCCCAATACAACCGGCGGCGGGACCGTCAGCCGCCGCGCGCGTGCATTTCCAAATGCGGGTCCTGACGAAGCTCTTCGATCTGAATAAATTGACCACGACCGCTTGAAAACTCCAGCGCTTTACGTTCTTCGGCGCCACGGTCGATCCGCTGCTGCCATCCCGAACGAATACGGGCCCGCACGGTCTCGTCGTCGTTCATCCGAAGCGGTTCCCGCAAATCCAGGCCCTGCCTGGCATAGAGACACAGGTACCACATGCCGTCCGCCGTCAACCGGCTCCGGTCGCACGTGGCACAAAACGGCGTGGTCGTGGAGGGAATAATGCCGAAGATGGTCCCGTCGGGTAATCGAAACCGCCGGGCCGGCGCCGAACTGTTTTCCCGAACGGGCTCAATTGGACCATACGCCTGCCCGAGGCTCTGCAAAATCTCGGCTTGTGAGAAGACTTTCTCCATGCCCCAATCGTTCGCGCCGCCCACGTCCATGTACTCGATAAACCGGACTTCCGCCTCGACGCTTTTGCCATATTCGATCAACTCGACGAGTTCATCGTCATTGAACCCTTTGATCGCGACGGTATCGATTTTGAGTCCGGTCAATCCGGCCGTCTTGACGTGTGCAATGCCTCGCAAGACGCGATCAAAGGAATCACGTTTGGTCAGGCTGCGAAACTTGTCGGGCTTCAGGGTGTCGAGGCTGACCGTGATACGATGCAGGCCGGCGTCACGGAGTGATTCGGCTTGCTCATCCAATAAAATGCCATTGGTGGTCAGGGCGATATCCCGAATGGCGGCCTGCTGCTTCAACAGGTGGATCAGGTTGGGCAAGTCACGACGAAGCAGGGGTTCTCCTCCCGTCAACCGGACTTTGTCAACGCCGAATTCCGCAAAGATCGCCACCAACCTGTTGATTTCCTCAAAACTCAGCAGGGTTTCACGAGGCAGCCACGCGTAGTCGTCCTCCGGCATGCAATATCGACAACGCAGGTTACATCGATCCGTCACCGACACCCGCAAATTCCGCAAGGAACGACCGAACGTATCAAGAAGATCCGCACGTGTCGGCGCGACGTTCATGGATGTTGTTCGACCCATACTTGCCCGTCCGGCGTCTGTTCACATTTCCAGATCGGCGTGATCTGCTTTAATTCGTCGATACACCATTTGCAGGCCTTGAACGCATCCGCCCGATGCATGGCACCCACCACGACCAGGACGATGTTTTCCCCGATGTCGATTCCCCCGTACCGGTGCAGAATCAGCACTTCGAGGACGTCAAAGTCCCTTAGCGCACGATCACGAATCTCCCGGAGTTTCTTTTGGGCCATACCTTCATAGTATTCAAACGTAATCCTGCTGACGTCCCGATCATCCGAACGGTCCCGCGCGGTCCCAAGAAAGGTCGCAATACCGCCAATGCGCGTGGACCGATTCCGCACTCGGTTGATTTCCTCGTCAATCGAAAAATTCTCTCGTTGGACCCGCACCAACGTGGTTTCTGTATCAACGGTAGACATGGGAAGGCCTCCTCCTGGCGCATCCGATCCACCGGAAAACGGCGGAAGCAACGCGATTTCATCGGAGCCGGTGAGTTCGGTTTCGCCGTGAGCGATCTCATGGTTCACCGACACAAGAATTTTTCTTTTGAGCAACAAATCCCCCACCTCGGGATTCATCGACTGGATGACCGCGATCAGATCCTCGACCCGGTCACCCTGATTCAGTCGCACCTCCAAGTCGGAATCGTGGCGAAGCTGGGCTTTCAACATGCCGAACAATTTCACCGTGACGATCATGATCGTAGCCCATGAAACGGCGCCAACGCCTCGACGTCGGCTCGTTGATAAGTCCCGGATTTGCCTCCGGATTTCGAAACCAACAACACGTCGTCAACACTCATACCCTTATCAATGGCTTTACACATGTCGTACACCGTCAACGCCGAGATCGTCACCGCGGTCATGGCTTCCATCTCCACTCCGGTCTGACCGTTGGTTTTGGCGGTAGCCTGGATGGTCAAGGCGCATTGCCCCTTGTCATCGGGCGTGGCATGTGCCCGGAAATCGATATTCACGCTCGTAAGCATCAGCGGATGACACATGGGAATCACATCCGGTGTCCGCTTGGCACCCATGACGCCAGCCACCTGGGCCACGGCCAAAACGTCGCCTTTAGCGATTTTCCCCTCCTGAATACAGCGTAAGGTTTCCGGGAGCATCGACACTCGTCCCTGAGCCACCGCGATTCGTTCGGTCGAACCCTTGGCTGACACGTCGACCATCCTCGCACGCCCCGATTCATTGAAATGAGTAAACTCAGCCACTGCTTTCAACCTCTCCCGCTCAGACGTTCCGCCCATTATAGGAGCCATCCGAAAAGCGGGTCAAGCCAGTGTATGGGGCCACCACATTTGGCACTCGGGTTGGTGGTGAATCAGGGATTGTACCGGAGATTGCCGCCCAAGGCTATGGTGGGGCAACACGGTATTGTAGGCCAGCAACCAATCGGCCAGTTTGCGGTTAAAGGCCGCCAAATCGTCGAACAGCAGATCCTCGTGGTAGTCCACGAAGGTCTCTTGCAGGGTGCGATTGAACCGTTCCGCATGAGCGTTCATTTTCGGGGATCGGGGATACGTCCACCAGTGGGTGATGCCGCGTTCATCGAGCCGGTGCTGGAAATGCCCCTGGAACTCCGGGCCGTTATCGGAGAGGAGGACCCGGGGTGGGGCCGGGAGCAACGCACAGAGTGCATCGAGGGCGTGGGTGGCATGGCGGCTGGAGGCGGTGGCGGTGGCCACAGCGAAGGCGAAGCGACTGCAGGGATCGATGAAGGTGAATAGGTAGCGGCGGAGTCCGGTGTGGAGCCGCACAACGGGATCGCCGGCCAAGACCGCCAGGGGCTGGGCGGGGCGGGGCCGGGGCGGGCGGGATTTCCGGCGCCGTGTCCGGGGTTTGGGCCGGCCCCGGGCATCCAGGCGGCTCGGCGTGTGCCGCATCCGGTCCGGGGCGCGGGCGATCAGGCGCCCGATGGTGGAGACCCTGGGGAGGGCTAGCCCGTGCTGCGCACACCACGGCCGCAGTAGGACGTGCAGCTTGGCCTTCCCACGGTTGGGATACGTGGTGCGTAGCCGCCGGATCGCTTGGCTCAGGGCGGGTGGCCACGTGGCCTGCCGCCGCCGGTGGGGGGCCCTAGAGCGGACGGCCAACGCCTGCGGGTCCCCGCCAGCCTGAGTGAGCGCCCGCTGCCAGCGATAAAGCGTCCGGCGGCTGACGCCAAAGGCCTCCCCCGTCGCGGCTGGGCCATGCCGGGCGCAAAAGTGCAGAATCTTGAATCGGTGATGGGCTTCGTGGGGTATCATGTCCCAACGATGCCCGAATTGCGTTAGTCGATAAAACCCCCTGATGCGATAGCCGACATGGTGGATTTGCATGGCCTCTCCTCCTGTGTCGAGGAGTGCCAAAGGTTTCTGAACTTATACAGCCAGTGTATGGGTCCACCCCCTGTGGCCCTCGGGTCGTTGGTGAAGGAGAAATGCTCCCGGAAAGTGGCGCCCCAAGCTCCCCCTCTTCTGTAGCAGCGCCATCTCATGACGCTGCTTGAACCGCATTTGCTCCAAAAGCCGCATATGAGGCGGCCGCGACAAAGACGGAGCGGCCAACCCAGGCTCCCCCTCTTTTGTAGCGGCGCCATCTCATGGCGCTTCTTGGACAGCGGCCGACCCCGGCCCCCCTCTTGTGTAGCAGCGCCATCTCATGGCGCTTCTTGGACAACGGCCTCGTCCAGCGGCATAAGATGCTGCTGCGACAAATGCAAAGACAAGACCCTGGATCCCCAATATTCCTGAACACTGGTGCATGTCCGTTGTGGGTTGATGGTGAAGGAGAAATGGTCCCGGAGAGGCGGCCCAGGCTCCCCCTCTTCTGTAGCGGCGCCATCTCATGGCGCTGCTTGGAGTTCGCCGCAGGCGTCACCCGACACGGCTCACCGACAGGCCTGCCTTAGGGACCCTCTGATTTCGTGTGATAGCGGGATGCAGGGCAAGGCGTTCCGCAGCGAAACCCGAGACATATCAAGTGGATAGTCGAGGGTTGAGCGAGGACACCACGCCGCCATGCGCCCGATCGGGCACGACATCAGCGGGTCCCTAGAACGTCATATCCACTTGCAGCAGCACCCCCGCGGTTGCCGGGGCCGTCGGGCGGCGCAGGTGCTCCACCGTCAGGTTCAGCCGCACCGGCCCTTCCAGTTGCACCCCCGCTCGTACCTGCTGCCCCGCCGCGGCCATGCCTACGTTCGCAAACGGTCGCACCAGCAGACCCTGCTCGTCACCCAGCCGCAGCCCCCAGGCCACTTGCCCGTCGACCCGCAGCGCCGGGGCGCCCGCGACACTCCCCATTCCGCCGACCGCCGCCAGCAACGGCGTCCCTGCCCCAGGTCCCGCGCCTAGCCCAGCGGCTGTCCCCCAGCCCGGCGCCAAGCGCCCCGTCCAGCCCGTGCCGTCCGCCGCCGCCTGCCGCTCGAGAACTAGCTGCAGCCCCTGCGCCGCCACCCCCGCCAGCGCCTGCGTCGCCCCGTACCAGTGCCCAGTCACCCCACCGGCCCAGTTCCCTAACCCGTAGTGCAGACTCCCGGTCACTTCTGCGCCCTGGGCCTGCTCGCCCGCGCCGCCGTCCAGTCGCCCGCTCAGCCGGAGCGTCCCCCGCAGAGCCCCGTCCGGCGACGCATAGGCACTCGTGACGCCCAGCCGGCTCCGGTGCACCACCGCGCTCAGAGCACCCCCGGCGATGCCGCTTGCCGCCAACTGCGACCACCCGTAGTCTCCCACGACCGCCACGCTCAGCCCGTCACCTGCATAGACCGTCTGCTCCACCCCCGCCAGGCCCAGGTTCAGCCCCAAGGCGCCATCCAGGGTCACGGTCCGGTCCGGCCGGTACGGATCCTGCCACCGACTGGTCAGGTCCCCCCAGCCCCACCCCGCCAGGCTCCACACGGCTAGCGTGTCGCTGAGTTGCCCCCGCAGGTAGGGATACACCGTCGTCAGGGTGCTGCCCAGCTCGCCCCCGGTGTCTCCGCCGACCGGCTGGAAGGCAGTTCCGCCTTGGGCCACGGCCACCCCCGTCAGCCATTGCGTCCCCAGTCGCGCGTCCAGGCCGACAAAGCGCTGGCCCTGACTCCCTTGGAAGGCGGTGCCCCCGCTGCCCCAGAGCGCCAGTTGCACGGGCTGCGGGGCGTCGTCGGTTTCGCCTAAGAGCGTGCGGTTCAGCGACAGGCTGAAGTTCTGGGTCTGCAGCCGCTGCAGCAGGGTGCCCAGGCCCTGCTCTTGGGTCGTCGGGGGCTGATAGCCCCGTTCCGGGTCCCACGGCTCGCCCGCCTGCCCGATGCCCGGCTGCGGCAGGCAGTCGCCCAGGGCCACTTGGCGCGGACAGGTGCTGCCCCCCGCGCCGCCGAACACGGAGGCCAGGGCCGTCAGCGCATCCCCGCCGCCCGCGCTGACCGCGGTGAACCGCTGCCCGATGACGGTGGAGGCGTCTTCCAGCAGGGCCCGCGCGTGCTTGGCTAGCTCGCCCTGTAATTGCTGCCGTGCCAGGCTTTCGGCCCCTGCCGGTGTCGTGGCGGTGGCGGACGCCCAGTCTGAGGCGAAGTGTCGCACGCCCTGCCAGTCGATCACACTGCGCACGTAGAGCCGGTAGGCGGTCCCCGATTCGAGCCCATCGATCTCGGCTTCTTTCGTGCCGAATGCCGGGACGTCGGCCAGCAGCGTCTCGGGTGTTTCAGCGTCTGTCTGTGTGCTGTAGCCGATTTCGTAGGCGGCTTGCAGGTTCTTTTTGCCCCCGATGGGGCTGATGCTCCAGTGCAGGAGCAGTGCCGTCTCCGACACCGGCTCCGTGACCGCCGTCCCCGCGTCCGTCGGGACTGAGGCCGGGCTGGCGCCGTAGACCATGTCCGAGGCCTCGCTGCAGGTGCGGCCGTTCGCCTCGCACCAGCGTACTTCCACTTCGTAGACCCGGCCGATGGCCATCCAGGACGCGGTGGACGCCTGCGCGCGCCCGTCTTCCACCGTCACGCTGGCGAACGACCGCCAGCCGGTGCGCTTGGCTCCCGGTTTCATGCCCAAGACCCGGATCTGGCTCTTGGCTGACACCCAGGCGGACCCCGCGGGTGGGGCATCGAAGGCCACGTCCAGCGCCTTCCAGGCGGTTTGGGCTGAGGTGACGACCTCCAGACTCTCCGGGCGCGTGGCCGGTGGCGGGGCCACGGCGATGGTAAAGGTGAGTTCGGCGGTGTCGTTGTCCGCGTCTGTCGCCGCGAGTGTCCAGGTGGCACTGTCTGCTTCGGTTTCCGGGGTGCCGCTGACCGTGCGCGAGGCCGCGTCGAAGGCCAGCCCGGCGGCGAAGGTCGGACTCACGGTGTAGGTGAGCGCGCCGTCGCTGCCGGTGGCGGCTGGTAGCGTCACCGGGTCGATGGCTTCGCCTTCGGTGAACTCCAGTGCCGGACTGTCGATGCCGGCGTAGGTTGGCTGCAGGTCTTCCTTGACGACGAGGGTGAAGGCGAGGGTGGCGGTGTCGCCGTCGGCATCGGTGGCGGTGAGCGTATGGGTCGTCGTCGCCGCCGGGGCCGCTGGCGTGCCGCTGATGACGCGGGTGGCCGCCTCGAAGTCGAGGCCGTTGCCGAGGTCAGCCGCCAGCGCATAGGTCAGGGCGCCGTTCCCGCCGGTGGCGGCCGGCAGCGTCACCGGGTCGAGGGCGCTGCCTTCGAGGAATTCCAGCGCCGGGCTGTCGATGCCCGCGTAGCTCGGAGGGGTGCCGGGTGCCGTAACGGTGATGGTGACGGTGAGCGTGGCGCTGGCCTCATTCTCGTCCGTGGCGGTTAAGGTCCAACTGGCCGTCTCTGCCGCCACCTGCGGCGTGCCGCTGACGGCGCGCGTCGTGGCCTCGAATGCAAGCCCGGCCGGCAACTGGGGCGCCAACGCATATGACACCGTGCCGCTTCCGCCGCTTGCCGCCGGCAACGTCACCGGGGCCATCGACTCGCCGGCAGTCACACTCACCGCCGGGGCGTCCACACCCTCGAAGGACGGCGGGCCGGCAGCGGGGGCCAGGATCTCAATGGTGACGGCGAGTGTGGCGCTGGCCTCGGCTTCGTCGGTCGCGGTCAGCGTCCACGTGCCCTCGTCAGCCACTGAGGCTGGTGTCCCCGCAAGCACGCGGGTCGTCGCCTCGAAGGACAGCCCGTCGGGCAAGGCAGGCGTCAGGCTGTAGCTGAGCGTGCCGCTCCCGCCGCTTACCGCCGGCAACGTCACCGGCTCCATCGCCTCGCCGGCCACCACGCTGATCGACGGCGCGTCAACGTTGCCGAACGTCGGCGGACCGACCGCCGCGCCCACTTGAACCGACACGGACAAGGTCGCCGTCGCGCCTCCGGCATCCGTTGCCGTCAACGTCCACATCGCGTCGGCCACCTCGCTCGGCGTCCCCGACACCGTTCGCGCCGATGCGTCGAACGCGAGCCCCTCGGGCAACGCCGGCGAGAGCGAATACGTCACAGGCAGACTCCCGCCATTCGCCGCAGGCAAGTCGACCGCCGTCAACGGGACACCCACCTGCGCACTCACGTTGGGCGCCGGCACGCCCTCGTACGAGAGCGGGGCAGGCGCCCCGGACTCGATGTGGATCGCGAACGAGAGCGTTCCCGTCTCATCGAGTGAATCCGTCGCGGTCAACGTCCACGTCGCGTCGGTGGGCTCGGCCGGCGTCCCGGACAACGTCCGCGTGTCCGCATCGAACGAGAGCCCTGTGGGCAACGAAGGCGACAACGAATACGCGACCGGCGATTTCCCGCCGTGCGCCACCGGCAACACCACCGGATCGAGCGCCTCGTCCACGGTGCCACTCACCGCCGGAGGCGAAACCCCATCGAACAACGGAGGTCCCAACACCGGCGTCGCATACATCGTCTGCGACCAGGACCCCGTCCCGAGCGCATTGACAGCACGCAGCCTGAAGGCATAGCGCGTGCCATTGGTGAGGCCGTCGACGACCTCACGGGTCGCGGTGAGCCCCGTGCGCATCACGGGACCCGACTTCCACCCCCGGCCCTTGAGCGCGATATCGAGATCATAGGTCTCGGCATCCCCGCCACTGAGCGGTTTCGCAGGCCACGAAGGCGTAAGACGGGTGTCGCCAATCGCGATGCTCGGAGCACGCATCCGGCCCGGAGGCTCGGTCGCCTCCTCCTTGGTGGAGACCTCGAGGGTCTCCGACCAGCCACTCGCACCCCCGTTCAGACCCAGTGTACGCACGCGCATCCGATACGTCGTCGACGCGGCAAGATCCACAACCTCGGCCGACTCGTCCTCCATCTCGAGGCCCTGGGCATCCTCCCACGCCTCGCCCTGCTCCTTGTACTCGACCTCGTACGTCACATCCGTGGACGCCGGGGCAAACGTGTGCTTCGAGGGCAAGGAGGCAGACAGAGACCGAGTCTCCGAGCCGAGAGGAGTGACCGAAGCGCCCATCGCGCCAGCAGACGCGCTCGACGGCGACGCGGAATCGAACGCGCGGATCCACGCAAGCGCAACGCGATGCGCCTTCACATCGGTGCTTCGAGGGCAAGGAGGCAGACAGAGACCGAGTCTCCGAGCCGAGAGGAGTGACCGAAGCGCCCATCGCGCCAGCAGACGCGCTCGACGGCGACGCGGAATCGAACGCGCGGATCCACGCAAGCGCAACGCGATGCGCCTTCACATCGGTCGTACCAAACTCAATCGGTGGATCCAGCAGATGCGGATCATCAGGATCCGTCGACGGAGTGTTGTGCGGGGTCCCGAGCGCCTTCACCGACCACTTCGTGCCCGACGAATACACCGCTCCGACTTGAAGCTCGTACTGATTGCCGGCCTCCAGGCCGGTCAGCGTCGCTTCATTCCCGGTCAAGTCCTCGACCAGGATCCACGGATCACTTGCCTGGCTTCGCCGATAGCGAACCGTGAAGGCATCGGTGCCCACCGGGCGGCGCCAAGCGACCTCCAAAGCCTGATACCCTGCACTGACCCACACCGGGTGCGGCGCACGCGCAACGATGGTGACTTGATTGGTGGCAGACCAAGGGCCCGCCCCCTCCGCGTTGTGCCCGCGAACGCGAGCCTTGTACGTCGTTCCGTTGGTCAGCCCATGAATCATGTAGTGCTTCGACTTGACCTCCTCATGATCGGGGGGATCGGAGTCCCAGCTCTCCCCGACCTCGGCGAGCTCGATCTCCCAGTGCCGAGCGTAATCGCCCTCGGTAAACGAGATCCCCATCCTCTGGTGCATGGGATTCAAGTAGAAGTTCTGCGGCTGACTGGGCACCGTGCTCGGCAACGTGATCCACGCCTCAGCCGCCGACCACGGGCCGTCGCCGGCCGTATTGGCCGCGCGCACCTGAAACTGATAGCCAACGCCAAGCGAGAGACTCGCCTGCGTGGCGCTATGTCCCGTCTGATCGTCCACCTGAGTCCACGAGCCGCCCGCAGTGCGATACCGATAGTCGTAATGCGTCTCCTGACCACCGCTGAGCGCCGTTTTCCAGGAGAGATCGGCCGTATAGCGCGTCATCCCGATCTCGAGCTTGGGCGCGAGCATCGCGCCGGGCGACCCGCTCGCATCCGGGATGCGGATCCAGACAGGCACCGACCAGTCGCTCTCACCCAAGGTGTTGACCGCTTTCACGCGGAAGCCGTACCACCGGGCTGCGCTCAGTAATCCGCCCTCCTCGATATCGGCCACCGAATGGCTCGTGGTGGTCGATTCGCCCGATCCACCGGAGTCGTACGCCTCCTTGTTGGACCATTGAAGCTTGTAGGTCGTCACCGAGTAGGACGGTGTATCCCAAGTCGCAACGACATCCACGTTCGGATCGGACGACAAGGCGAGCGAGAGACCCGACGGGGGACTGTCGGGAGCCATTGATGCAATGGTGGTGCTGCGGACCACAAGAGGACTGCCGCAGGTCACCTCGATCGCGCCATCGTGGCACGTTCGCAGACGGATGACGTAGGCCGTCTCCGCTTCGAGTCCAGTAATGGTGCCGCTCACCGTGGTCCCGCTGACGTCCGGACTGGCGAAGGTCGCGTAGCCCGACCAAGTCGACCCAGACTGCTTCCGGTAGTTGCACTGGTAGTCGAAGTGCGCCGCCGCATCGGACTGTGTGAAGGACACCGCGAAGGAGGCAGGACCGGGAGTGGCAGTGCTCGCGTCCGGCTTCACGGGGACTGTAGTTGGATACCAGGTGAAGGTCCGAGTGTCGGACCAAGTTGTATCCTGCGTGTTCACCGAGGCGACCTGAACGTCATACGCGGTCCCGGCGGTAAGGCTTGGCAGCATGTGGGGGCTCGAAACGCTCGCAACCTCCGTCCAATCGACCGTCGAGCCGCTTTGCCGATAGCGCAGCTTGTACTCGCTGGCGAGCGTCGACCCGGTCCAGGACACCTCGCCCTGCCACGTGACAGCCAAGTCCCCGGGGGCAGCAAGGGTCCAGGCCAGATCGAGCGCCGCCCGCTCGCCCACGTCGCCAAAATACTGAATCACCTCGTCCTTCGACCAATACTCGCCAGGACTCGGATTGTTGAACCCCGAGAACAAATGAGTCGCGTACCACTTGAGCTGGAGCCCACCGTGATTCACCAACGCGGACGGCAGATTGACAGCTAAACCGCTCGCTTGGTCCCGGAGAGAGAAATGAATTCGGCGCTTCCCGTCATTCGTGCGCGTACGAAAAATATCAATCCCGTAGGTCGTCCCGTCATAAACGAACGTGTCATCGTCGATCCCGCCGTAATGGGGATTGCTGTAGCCACGCCCGTCGTTCGACGAGGCATGCCCCACCGTCAGCGTGGTGGACCAGTCGGCGGCCGGTGCATGCGCCGGTGCAAAAGACGCAGCCACCGCGCACGACAGCACTGCCGCGAACAGCGTTGAGGCCCTGAGGAGACGCGGTTGGCGTTCGGTGTGTCGGAGAGATGGCCAGCAGTGCAGCCACCGAGCTGCACGGCGGATCAGGCGATAGTCAGATTGCAGGGGGGGGGGGGGGGGGGGGGGGGTAACAGACCAGCCTTTAGCGTTCTCTCTTCCATTCCATCTCCCTTCTCGGCGCCACGGCGACTCTAACGGAACAGCCCACCGCTCGAACCCGAACAGCGCGGATTCTAGCCCCTCCCAATCCGATTTGCAATCCTCTGTATAGCCCCCCTCCCCGATGACAAATGTCGAGGGCAGGCTTTGACACTCGGGTTGATGGTGCAGGAGAAATGATCCCGGAGAGTGGCAACCACCGCTATGGTGGGAGCAAGAGGGTCTGAGAAGAACCCGCAGGTCGGATGCGTTGCATAATCCGACCTGCGGGTTCTTTGCCTGTATAGTGGCCGCCTCTCATGCAATGCGTAGCGACCTCTCCGCCATTGTCGCTGCCGCCTCTCATGCGGCTCTTGAAGCGGACGCTTTTTCAAAGAAGTGTCATGAGATGGGGTGGCTACGGAAGAGGGAAGATGTCCGCTCCCCGGCACTCTTGCGGAGGGCGTGGGTGAATGATGAAGGCCTATTCCGGGTCTTTCTGGTCTTTTGGGACAGATGGGAGACTTGGCCTGTATAAGTTCAGAAACCTTTGGCACTCCTCGACACAGGAGGAGAGGCCATGCAAATCCACCATGTCGGCTATCGCATCAGGGGGTTTTATCGACTAACGCAATTCGGGCATCGTTGGGACATGATACCCCACGAAGCCCATCACCGACTCAAGATTCTGCACTTTTGCGCCCGGCATGGCCCAGCCGCGACGGGGGAGGCCTTCGGCGTCAGCCGCCGGACGCTTTATCGCTGGCAGCGGGCGCTCACTCAGGCTGGCGGGGACCCGCAGGCGTTGGCCGTCCGCTCTAGGGCCCCCCACCGGCGGCGGCAGGCCACGTGGCCACCCGCCCTGAGCCAAGCGATCCGGCGGCTACGCACCACGTATCCCAACCGTGGGAAGGCCAAGCTGCACGTCCTACTGCGGCCGTGGTGTGCGCAGCACGGGCTAGCCCTCCCCAGGGTCTCCACCATCGGGCGCCTGATCGCCCGCGCCCCGGACCGGATGCGGCACACGCCGAGCCGCCTGGATGCCCGGGGCCGGCCCAAACCCCGGACACGGCGCCGGAAATCCCGCCCGCCCCGGCCCCGCCCCGCCCAGCCCCTGGCGGTCTTGGCCGGCGATCCCGTTGTGCGGCTCCACGCCGGACTCCGCCGCTACCTATTCACCTTCATCGATCCCTGCAGTCGCTTCGCCTTCGCTGTGGCCACCGCCACCGCCTCCAGCCGCCATGCCACCCACGCCCTCGATGCACTCTGTGCGTTGCTCCCGGCCCCACCCCGGGTCCTCCTCTCCGATAACGGCCCGGAGTTCCAGGGGCATTTCCAGCACCGGCTCGATGAACGCGGCATCACCCACTGGTGGACGTATCCCCGATCCCCGAAAATGAACGCTCATGCGGAACGGTTCAATCGCACCCTGCAAGAGACCTTCGTGGACTACCACGAGGATCTGCTGTTCGACGATTTGGCGGCCTTTAACCGCAAACTGGCCGATTGGTTGCTGGCCTACAATACCGTGTTGCCCCACCATAGCCTTGGGCGGCAATCTCCGGTACAATCCCTGATTCACCACCAACCCGAGTGCCAAATGTGGTGGCCCCATGCAGGGCCTTGCATTAAAAACAAGGGTTGTGTTAGATCTTTCCAGTTTGTGTACGTGTTTCCCTATCGTCAATGGACGCGACGACATAGCGGCAGACTTTTTGAACCCATTGTTTTCTTACTTGAACGGAGGCGAAAAACCCCAACATGGTATCCATCAAAGACATGTTAGAGGCAGGCGTACATTTTGGGCATCAAACCAATCGCTGGAATCCCAAAATGAAGCCTTATCTCTTCGGAGAAAGAAACGGCATCTATCTTATCGATCTGCAACAAACCGCCCACCTCTTTCTCGAAGCGTATAATTTTGTCCGTGATACCGTTGCTGCCGGGAAATCGGTCCTCTTCGTGGGCACCAAACGTCAGGCCGTGGACATCGTTGAAGAACAGGCCAAGCGGTGTGGAATGTATTATGTGACGCAACGCTGGCTTGGTGGCATGCTCACGAATTACGAAACGATCAAAAAAAGTATCCGCCAACTCAAAAAGCTCGAAGCCGCTCAAACCGATGGGACCCATGAACGGTTGAAGAAAAAAGAAGTGTTGCTGATGGAAAAAGAGCGCGCCAAACTGGAGAAATATTTGAATGGCATCAAGGCTATGGACAATTTGCCCGGGTGCATCTATGTCCTTGATACTCGCATTCAACACATTACCGTCAAGGAGGCCAATCGTTTGGGCATTCCGGTTGTCGCCATTGTCGATACCAATTGCGACCCTTCCCGGATCGATTATCCCATCCCCGGCAATGACGATGCTATTCGTTCGTTGAAACTCTTTACCGCCCGGATTGCCGACGCCTGCCTCGAAGGTTTGGACCATCGCAACAAGGAGGGGGATGCGAGTGGAGGGGAAGAAGACACCATTATGACCGAATTACTCTCCGCCCGTTCAACCGAGAGTCAGGTGGAACCCGTGCAAGCGCCTTCTGCATAAACCGTCGTCGAACGTCGTCCGTCATTGTTTCATTCTAGCCCAAGAGGGAGAAGAATACACGATGTCCAGCATGGGTGCCTTGGTGAAAGAACTGCGCGGCAAAACAGGAGCCGGAATCCTGGATTGTCAAAACGCCCTGAAAGAAACCGATTCGGATATTGAAAAAGCGATTGATCTTCTTCGGCAACGCGGCTTGGCTGCGGCACAAAAAAAAGCCGGACGGGAAACCCGGGAAGGCGTCGTCTCGTCCTACATCCACGCCGGAAGTAAAATCGGCGTCCTTGTCGAAATCAATTGTGAAACGGACTTCGTCGCCCGCAATGAAGAATTTCAGGCATTCGTCAAAGACGTCGCCCTGCAAATTGCTGCCGCCAATCCGTCCTACGTCAAACGCGACCAGGTCCCCCCCGAGCAAGTCGAACGGGAACAGGCCATTTACCTGGTGCAGGCGAAGGAACTCGGCAAACCGGCCGCCGCCATCGAAAAAATCGTTCACGGCAAATTGGAAAAATTCTACCAGGAACAGTGCCTCCTCGAGCAAAGTTTCATCAAAGATCCCAACGTCACGATCACCGATCTCCTCACGCAACGGATTGCGACACTCGGTGAAAACATTAGCATTGCCCGGTTTACACGATACCAACTAGGCCAGGACTGATGCCTATTCCGTACCACCGCATTCTCCTCAAAATCAGCGGGGAAATGCTGGCAGGGGAACAAACCTACGGCATTAACCCCGACGTCCTCTCAACGCTCGCCGGGGAGATTCACGAGGTCGTGAACATGGAGGTCGAGGTGGCGTTGGTGATCGGTGGGGGCAATATTTTTCGCGGCTTGGCTGCCAGTGCAGACGGGATGGAACGCGCGGCTGCCGACTACATGGGTATGCTCGCCACCACGCTGAATGCCCTTGCGTTACAAAATACGCTTGAAAAAGCGGGGGTCTCCACGCGCGTACTCTCGGCCATTGAAATGCGGCAATTGGCCGAGAGCTACATCCGCCGGCGAGCCATGCGGCACCTTGAAAAAAAACGGGTCGTTATTTTTGCCGCCGGCACCGGAAACCCCTATTTTACGACAGACACGGCCGCGGCGCTGCGCGCCATGGAAATCAAAGCCGAGGTGCTTCTGAAAGGCACCAAAGTCAACGGCATTTACGATTCCGATCCGCTCAACAACCCGTCAGCCCAAATGTTCGATGAACTGCCGTTCCTTTCCGTCCTCAGCAAAAACTTAAAGGTGATGGATGCCACGGCCATTACGCTGTGCATGGATAACAACCTGCCCCTGATCGTGTTCAATCTCACGGAACCGGGCAATCTGAAACGCGTCGTCCTAGGAGAAAAAATCGGGACCCTCGTCAAACAGGACGCGGTCCTCAATTAACCGGGGGTCATCATGTCGGATCAGCCAACGATTGACAAGCTCACCCAAAAGATGGATGGCGCCCTCGAGCACCTCAAAAAAGAGATCGCTTCGATCAGAGGCAGCCGGGCCTCCCTGTCTCTCTTCGATCACATTAAAGTCGATTATTACGGGACGCCAACCCCCTTGAAACAAGTGGGGAATCTCTCGATGCCGGACAGCCGGTTGGTCATGATTCAGCCGTGGGACCCCACCAGCATGAAAGACATTGAAAAAGCCATTCTTGCCTCGGATCTCGGCTTAAATCCCTCCAACGACGGCAAGACGCTTCGCATCCCGATTCCCGCCTTAAGCGAGGAACGTCGTAAGGAATTCGTGAAAGTGTGCCGGAAATATGGGGAAGAGACGAAAATCCATATTCGGGGCATTCGTCGAGAGGGGAATGATGAACTCAAACGTCTCCAAAAAAACGCAACGATTACCGAAGACGACTTGCGACGCGGTGAGGCAACCATTCAAAAAATCGTGGACGGCCACATCAAGCTGGTCGATGAACTGCTCAAGAAAAAGGAAGGAGAGATTTTAGAGATTTAAGGTCCTGGCCGTGTTTTCTTCTCCACCCTCCGTACCCGCTTCTTCTGCCCTGTCCGCGACCCTGGCGACCATTCATCTTCCCGCCCTCGCCCACAATCTTCGTGAACTGCGTCGCGTTCTCGCACCACGCGTCGAAATTTTAGCGGTGATCAAAGCCGACGGCTACGGCCATGGGTGCAGGGTCGTGGCCGAAACCCTGTCTCAACTCGGCATCCGGCGGTTCGGCGTGGCCACGGTGCAAGAGGGCGTTCTGCTGCGGGAAGCCGGAATAGCCGAAGACATTCTTGTGATGGGCGGCATCTTGCCGGAGCACGTCAAGGACCTCGTTCAGGCCAATCTGATTCCCACGCTCTCCAACGCCGAGACCGCGCAGGCCCTGAGCCAGGCCGTTCCACACCACCGTCACCCCTACCCCGTCCACGTCAAGGTGGACACCGGGATGAGGCGCTTGGGATTCGCTCCCGAGGAGGTGCCTCCCCTCCTGCAATCTCCTCTGTTTTCCCACACCTTCTTTTGTCAGGGGCTCATGACTCATCTGGCCGATGCCGATAACCCGGACCCGGCGTTCACCCTTCAGCAACTCGACCTCTTTCGCCGCGTCGTTTCGAGACCCCATTCCCTCGATGGCCCCCCTCCCTGCCTTCACGCCGCCAACACTGCGGGGCTCCTTTGGCACCCTCAGTCTCAATTCGATATGGTTCGTCCCGGACTGTTGTTATACGGATACACGCCCGTGTCCGGCAGGGACACCTCCATTTCCCTTCAGCCGGTCATGTCCCTGACGACCAAAGTCGTCCACCTGAAAACGGCACGAAGAGGAGAATCCGTCAGTTACGGTGACGTCTATCGCACGCAGCGGGACTCCCGGTTGGCGATCCTTCCCATCGGTTACGCCTACGGGTACAATCACCGGCTCTCCAATACGGGAGAGGTTATCATTCACGATCGACGCTTCCCGATTGTCGGGCGAATCTGTATGGATATGACGATCGTCGACGTCACCGACGCCCCCACCATCAAAGTTGGCGACGACGTCATTGTGATGGGAAAATCGGAAACCCAGGTCATCACGGCCTACGACCTGGCGAACTGGCAGGACTCGATTCCCTATGAGGTCCTCTGCAATCTCGGCCTCAAAATGCCTCGCCTGTATGAACCGCTTGCTAAGGAACCTCTGATTTCTTCAGTTTCTTCTTCAGCCGTTTTTCCACGCTGGCCACTTTCCCGCTGAGGCGTCCCGTGTGGCCTTTCCGGCAATCGACCTTTATCGTACAGGAGATGCGTCCGCAATCCTTGCTCATCCGTTCATAACATTGGCGCACCACGTCGAAGACTTCGTCCCATTCGCCTTCGAGCACCGTCCCCATGGGATTCAGGCGATACTCGACTCCGCTCTTGTCGATAATCTGCAAAGACCGGGAGACGTATTTCCCCACGCTTTCGCCTTTTCCCAAGGGAGACATGCTGAATTCCAATAAGACCATACCGCACCATCCTCGTTATGAATCGGAAGAGGCTTTCTGCGCGAGCCAAGACGCGGGATACTCGACGGTTCCGGTCAACCGGAACCCTTCCACCGCCGCGTTCAATCGCTCCCGTCTTTTTTCCACGTTCGGTTCATTGGCCCGAACGTCTTGACGTAATTTCCCCAGCCAGTCCAAATACCGTTCAAATTCTTCATCAAAGATTTCTTCGCCGTTCCGCCGCAAGGTGCCGGCAAGAGCCGGAGACGCCCCACCCGTACTGATCGCCATGCGGAGAGCGCCTCGCCGGACCAGGGCGGGCATCATGAAATTCGACAACTCCGGCTGATCGACCGACCACACCAGAAACCGTTCCGCTTCCGATAACGCACGCAACGAGCCTGCAAACGCCTTATCATCCGCCAGGGTGTTGAGGACGAGAAAGGCCCCCTGGGTATCCGTGGATCGAAACCGTCGTCCCCGGTGCAGAATCTTTCCGGCAGCCGTGAGCTTCCGAAGCGCCACGTTCAAGGTGGGATGCACCACGGTCACTTTGGCCCCTACGTCCAACAACAGGCCTGTCTTGTGGGCTGCTTCGTCCTCGCCGCCGATCACCACGCACAAGCGGCCATACACGTCCAACGAAATTTGAAAACCGGCATTATTCATCGGAGTCCAATTCCATGTGCCAATAGAGATAATCCCGCCAACTCTCCGGAGCATTCCGAATCCCGATCATGATGGTCAGAGTTGGATTCCATCTTGGCTTTTGCGGTTTCTTCTTCAAGCGCATGTTGGCTTCTTCCGGCGTGCGCCCGCTCTTTCTGTTGTTACAGCGCCAACAGGCCGTGACGATGTTTTCCCAGGTTTTTGTGCCGCCTTTGGCAATCGGCACCACGTGGTCGAACGTGAGTTCTTCGGTGCGAAACCGTTTACAACAGTACTGGCACGTATATTTATCTCGAGTAAAAATGTTAATCCGGGAAAACTTGACGGCCCGGTGAGTGGATTTTAACTTGACGATCTTCAGCAGCCGCATCACCGAGGGCAGTTTGAACGCGACCGACACCCCTCGAATGTCTCGATCATAGAATTCAAGGACCTCGACCTTCCCTTGGCAAAGCAGGGTAATGGCCTTTTGCCATTGCACGACCCGCAAGGGTTCATATGTGGCATTTAACAAGAGCGTCATCGGCTGCTCGGAACGTTGAACGCTTGTATACCATCCGAAACGACACCGAAGCAACAACGCCTCTACCCATGACTTGCACCGGGAACGACTACCTTGTTAAGGTCCGTACGCTTTTGGAGCAATGGACCCCATGAAATATTTCGACGTTGCCAAACTGGAAGACCTTGCACCGGGAACGTGCCTGTCGGTTGAAGCCGACGACGATCACGGCGTGGCATTATTCAACGTGGAGGGGGAAATTCTGGCCTTGAATAACACGTGCCCTCACTCGGGAGGTCCGCTCGGGGAAGGGACGCTGGACGGAGAGGTCCTCGAATGTCCGTGGCACGGCTGGGAATTCAACGTGCGCACGGGACACTGTCTAGAAAATCCCACCCCGGAATGGGCCGTGCTCTGTTACCGGACCCGCGTGGAAAACGGCATCATCCAAGTCGCATTTCCGCAGAAGACCGATCCGCCGGAGAGCGCATAAACGTCCCTGATATCTGATCCTGGTGCGGCAACGGCGGCAACTCGTGAAACGGCATAAAGTGAACGGCGGCCAGGGAAATCACCCTGACGGTCTTATCTTGCAACGTGACGCGCCAGGCAAACTCGCGTTCAATCCATTCATTAAACCCCTTCTCACGCACCAGCATCCTGACCGCGTACACCCCGGGGCGTTCTTTGCCCACCTGCCATTCGCCTCGATGCAGGGGCGTTCCCTGAGCTTTCAACTGTTCGACGTAGTTCTTGATGGCATCCTCCAACGTGGGGGCATTGCGAGCAGGATGGGAACGCACCAACTCCAGCGCCTCGCGCGCCCCGGGATCGTCAGGAATATCGGGTGCTCCCCCTTGCGGACGAGAAAACATGAAGCCCGCGACGATCAGCACGCCCAGCACGCCAAACCCGATCAGGTTCCGGATGTTCATGGTTGCGCCTTCATCAGATGCCGTAATTGCCTCACCAATCGGGCATTGTCGTTTGACGTTCTCACGGCGAACCGAAGCATGCGTTCGTGGAGCCCCGGATACGTTGAACAGTCCCTGACCAGGAATCCGCGTTCCAGTAACGTGGCCTGGACCTGATGGCTCGTCAGCGACCGGGGCAACTCGACCAGAAAAAAATTTGCTAATGAAGGATATACCCGAAACCCCGAAATCCGCTCAAGCCCGCGCCTGAAGATCGGACGTTCCTTTTGAAAAAACAGCAACGTCCTCCGTTGATAACGCTGATCCTGCAAACACGCTAAAGCCGCCTCCTGGGCCAAGGTATTCACGGACCAGGGCGGCAAACGGTTCCTGATGGACCGAAGCCGTTTTTCTGTCCCGACGACATAGCCGATCCGAAGGCCCGGAATCCCGTAGAACTTGGTAAAACTTCTCAGCACCAGCAACGAGTCATCCGACACGGCCCGGCGAATGACGGTCTTCTCCTCGCAGAACTCCACGAACGTCTCATCGACGATCAGGCATCCTTGTTGCCGTTTGACGGCTGCCAAAAGACGATAGACGCCGTTCCGTGAAACACCCTGCCCGGTCGGGCTGTTCGGATTGCAAAGAAACACGGCATCGCTCGGCCGTCGTCGCTTGCCGGAACCCAGGGAAGGCGGTTGTTCCACTTTTTCCAGTACTTCACGAACGGGCGGACGAAACGCATCTTCCGAACGAGCCATGACACACGTCACGTGGGCATTGGCCAACCTCAACGCCCGTTCATATTCGGAAAAGGTCGGTCCGATAATCAATCCGTGTCCGACGTTCAAGGCGGCGGGAATCGCATAAATCAGTTCGACCGTTCCATTTCCCAGTAACACGTTGCCAGGGGCAATGCGATGGCGTCCGGCAATGGCTTGAACTAAGGCCACACCTTCGGGATCAGGATAATGTTGAATCTTGCCGACGGCAGTTTGCAGAGCACGTTGCGCGGTCAGAGGTACGCCGAGCGGGTTGATGCTGGCGCTGAAATCGCAAAAATCCAACACGTCCCGGGACGTTGCCCGGGCGGCGTGATACACGTTCCCACCGTGGCTCAAGTACCGTTCCACAACGCCGTAAGGGTTGCCCCGAGCACACAGGCCAGTCCGAATGAGGTCCACAGCAACTCAATGGCCATGGGCACGTGCCGGGGATGCGGGACATTTGCCGGATCACCCAATCGTGGACGTTCGACTCGAATTCCCTTATAGACACTCGGTCCGCCCAACAGAATCCCCAACGCACCGGCCATGGCCGCCTCGGGATGTCCGCTGTTGGGACTGGCATGTTTGGCGCAATCCCGCCGATAGATGCGCCACGCATCCGCAACGGTGGCATGGCGGACGTGCGACGACAGGATCAGCAAGCCCGCGCTCAATCGAGCCGGAATGACATTGACGAAATCATCCAGTTTGGCTGAGGCCCATCCAATGTCGCGATACGATGCGTCAGGATACCCGATCATCGAATCCAGGGTATTGACGGCTTTATAGGCTAACGCCAACGGCGGACCGCCGATGACAAGATAGAACAACGGCGCAATGACGCCGTCTGACGTATTCTCGGCCACGCTCTCGATGACGGCGCCGGAGATCCCGGTTTCCGTCAAGCGACCGGTGTCCCGTCCGACCATGAGCGACACGGACTGACGGGCCTCCTGCAAAGATCCGGCGTGAAGATGGCGATAAACCGCCCACGCATGATCCGCCAGATCCTTCGCCGCCAGCGTGGTGTATCCCAGCACAATCCACAGAAGATTGCCAAGCCACGGATGAACCAGAAAGGCGAGTCTCAACGAACCCCATGCCGCCAGAAAGCTGAGCCCCGGGACGAACACGGCCAGGAGGAGTCCAGCCATGCGCCGGCTCGTAGCGGAAATGAACCATGTTCTGATCATCAACTCGCACCGGCGGATGAGCGCCCCCATCAACCTGACCGGATGCGGCATCCACCGGGGATCTCCCAGCAACCCATCGAGAGCACAAACGGCCAAGAGATTGACGGCGATCATGGATTCAAGACCGGTCAATCAGCCGGCTGAAGGTCAGAGGTTTCATGAACGAGCGCTTTCAAGCATGACGGACACAAACAATCCGTGAACCGTTCAACAATACCCGCGTATTGGGCGTCGGAAACCGTCACCTCACCGCACCAGCACCCGTACAGCCCACACGTGAACGCACAGCCGCATCGTCCGCACGTTTTCTTGAGATGGCGCTTCACGAATCAGAAAACCGCCAGCAGCAGAAGCGGCGGGACGGCAAACAGAAAGAGGATTTCCGTGATTTCATTGATCGCACCCAGCACGTCTCCTGTAACCCCGCCGAAAACACGAGAGGAGAGAAACACCATCCCGCGTGCCACAACGACGCCGAGCCCCAGAAGCAACCCGCCTGCTTGCCACCCGAGGGGTGCACAGAGAAAAACTCCGGCCCAGAAGGTGGCCCACAACACCTCCTTCAACCGGATTTCGTTCAAAAAAACGGAGGCGAGACCACCGCCGGCCCGGGCATGCGAACTGCCGAACGTACTGACCACCATGGCCCACCTCCCGATCACCGGCATGCACAGCAACACAAGCACGCGATCAGGAGCAGGGAGGTGCAGAATGCCTGCGAATCGCAACGCCAACGCCAGCATTAAGCCGGTCGCACCCAGGGCACCGATGCTCCCGTCCTTCATGACGGCCAACCGTTCTGCCGGACTGCCCCTTTTGCCCAGACCGTCAATGGTATCGGCCAATCCATCCTGATGTAACCCTCCGGTCAGGACGACCAGGACGCACAGAACCAGCAGCGCCGTGACATCCGGCCTCAGAACCATGCTCAATAGGGCATCGCCGGCAATCAGCCCCCCACCGATAATCAGGCCCACCGCAGGGTACCATTGCATAGAGGACGCCAGTTCTCGCTGGGCGGGCTGAACGTGCGACGACGTGCCAAGCGGAATGATCGTGAGAAAATGCCAGGCCAGGAGAAAAGACCTGATCATGCGCGTACAGGCTCCGGGTTATGATTGCGGCAGCACACCGGAAACCCGTGCTTCCTCAAACGTGGCCATTTCAGCATAGATTTTCAAGGCAGCGTGAATGAGGGTCACGGCCAAACAGGCGCCGGTCCCCTCCCCAAGCCGCATCCTCAAATCCAACAACGGATCAAGTCGCAGGTGATCGAGCACAATCCGGTGTCCGGGTTCCCGTGACAGGTGTGACGCGATGAGATACTCCCGGCACTGAGGCTCCAGCGCCACGGCAAGCAGCGCACTCGCTCCGGTGATAAAGCCATCCAGCACCACCGGCATCCGACAGGCCGCAGCCCCGAGCATCAGACCGGCCATCCCGCCGATTTCGAATCCTCCAACTTTCGTCAGGACTTCAATGGCGCCGGAGGAAGGCAGATGATGAAACTCGAGAGCCTGTTCAAGAACGGAAATTTTCCGTCTCAGGGTTCGATCATCGACACCGGTTCCCCGACCCGTGACGTTTTCCACGCTTTGGCCGGTCAAAACCGAAACGATGGCGGCGCTAGAGGTCGTATTACCGATGCCCATTTCGCCCACGGCAATAAGATTGTTCCCATCCGCACAAGCAGCCTTGGCCAGATCCATCCCGATCTGTATCGACTGCCGGGCCTGTTCACGCGACATCGCGGGTTCACGAAGAAAATTTTTGGTCCCATGGGCAATCTTATGATCCAGTAGGCCGGCAGGCGCTCCGAGATCTTCAGCCACTCCCATGTCGACCACGCACACGGATGTCCCCGCATGGCGAGCCAAGACGTTGACTGCGGCCCCACCCTGAACGAAATTCTTCACCATTTGTGCCGTCACGGATTGCGGGTACGCGCTGACACCCTCAGCCGTCACGCCGTGGTCAGCCGCCAGCGTAAACACAACGGGATCGAGGCGTGGCGCCGAGGCACTGCCGGTCATCGCCAGGTAGTGTGCGGCGATTTCCTCGAGCCGTCCCAGGCTTCCCACGGGTTTCGTCAGCGAATCGAGCCGGGCTTGCGCCTGAAGTCGAACGTCCTCACCGGGAAGCCTCAAGGCCGGAAGGACCGGATCCATACTGTCTTTGTTCATGTTGCACCCAACATCCGAAGAGACCGCTACTTTAATCGCACGGGGAGACCGCTCACGGACAAACACACGGCATCGGCGGCCGCGGCAACGCGTTGATTCATGATTCCCGCGAGATCTCGAAATTGTCGTGTCACGGCGTCGCCCGGAACGATTCCCAGGCCCACTTCATTACTCACCAACACCACCGTGCCGGGAACCATTCGAGCGGATTGCATCAGTTCATCGGTATAGACCGGGATTTGAGACGCCTGAATCCCGCTCTCGAGAAGATTAGACAACCACAAGGTCAGACAATCGATCACCACCGTCTTGTACAGAACCCCTTTGCTCTTGAGCCAATCGCTCACGTCAATTGGAATTTCGTGGGTTGCCCAGGATGGGTCACGGTCCTGTCGATGCTTTCGAATACGCGCGGCCATTTCCTCGTCACCGGGTTCTCCGGTGGCAACAAAGGCCCGGGGCAAGTCGCCTCCCGCCAAGGTCAATGCCAGCCGGCTCTTCCCGGAACGTGCCCCTCCAAGGACGACACACAGATGAGAAGAACCGTCACCGCCACTCATGGGAAACGACGCAGGACAATGGACAAACGGGAGCCAGACGTGGAACGTGCATCACGCATCTCAGGTCTCCCGTTCCCACAAATACTCGGGCTCCCCTTGTGTGTTCGCGGTCCAGCGAGCCAGCACGAACAGGGTGTCACTCAACCGGTTCAAGAACCGGACAAGATCGGCGGGAACCCCTTCTTCACGGGACAAGCCCACACAGAGACGTTCGGACCTTCGGCACACGGTTCGGGCCTGGTGCAAAAACCCGGACACCTTTCCGCCTCCCGGCAGGATAAACTCCTTCAAAGGTTCCAAGTCTTCCTGGCAGGCATCAATCAGGCGTTCCAACCGGACCACGTGATCGGCCGTCACCACGGGCATGTTCTTGAAGGTTTCTCCCGGAGCCGTAGCGAGGATTCCCCCAAGGTCGAACAACTTGTTTTGAATCCACCGCAAAGTCTCTTCGAGTTTCTCACTGGTTGGCACTGACCCGGAGCGCTCGGCATTCAACGCCCTGGCAATGCCGATAACGGAATTCAACTCGTCGACCGCGCCATAGGCATCCACGCGCAAGGAGTCCTTCCACACTTCCTGCCCGCCAGCCAGACGGGTTTTCCCGGCATCGCCCGACTTGGTATACACTTTACTGATCCGCATGAAACACCGATTTTTCTTCCAAACGTTCGCCAGGCCCGGACACGTTAAAATTCGATCCCTTTTTGAGCTTTGATACCTTTTCGAAAGGGATGTTTCACCATTTTCATTTCAGAGACAAGATCCGCAGCCTCCAGCAATTCCGGCTTCGCTCCCCGTCCGGTGAGGACGACGTGCTGCATCACCGGCCTGTTCCGAATGGCGGCCAAGACCTCCGCTACGTCAACGTAATCATATTGCAGGGCAATATTCAATTCATCAAGGACAACCATCGCATAGTCGGGATTTCGCAGAAACTCTTCGGCCTTTTTCCAGGCATCCCGGGAAACGTTCGTATCGCGTTCACGATCCTGGGTCTCCCACGTGTACCCTTCCCCCAGACGCAAAAACGTCACCAGATCTCCAAAGTTGCGTAACGCCCGTTGTTCGGCCGTATCAATCGCCCCCTTGATGAACTGCACAATGGCCACCTTCATGCCATGTCCGATACAACGCATGACCATACCCAACGCCGCGGTGGTTTTCCCTTTCCCCGCGCCGGTGAACACGATCAGAATACCGCGCTCTTCCTGAGCCGCCTCGATACGGCGATCAACCAAGGCTTTCACCCGCTGCATCTTTTCTTTATGGTCAGTCGCTTCGCTCATGATGGTTCCCCGTGTCCTCGCTATGGCCTGCTGATGAGAATGGTCAATGGGCATTCATTCGTTGACAGTTTCCTCGTTTTGCTTCCCCTCGTTTTGCTTCCTCTCCTTTCTCTTCTCTCCCTCTCCCTTGACGGGAGAGGGCTGGGGTGAGGGTGAGGCAGGAGAAGGGGAACTCTCCTGTACGGCCATCAGAAGGGCCTCCGGTACAGCCTCCGGGTCAGAGCAACGTAGGTCGGATTAGCGGAACGTAATCCGACATGTTCCGTGTCATCCGCCACGGACGTCGAACCGCAAGGCTGTCGGGTGACGCCTTCGGCTAACCCGACCGACAAAGACTGGATTCTTCATCACCCTCACCTTCATCCTCTCCCATCAAGGGAGAGGAAACTCGGAGGCGGAAACACATCCGGCAGCTCCCGCTTGAGCTGACCATTCTGTTCACGAATGACTGAACACATACAAGGACAAACAAAGTGACAACTCCGAAGTGGATTTGGCTGCTTTCATACCAATAACATCCTAATTCACGCCTGCCCCAAAGGGCAGATCGAAATTCGCGCGAATTCCGCCGAATACCGAACGGCTGGGAGTTCCATAATACAAAATTTCTTCGTACTCTTCGTCAAGCAGATTATCCACGCGGATGTAAGCTTGGAATTGATCGGAAATTTCATAGTTCGCCGCCAGATTGACCACATTGAACAAATTGACGCGCTGGGTGTTGCCCGTCCTATTGAATTGTGACCCCACGTAACGAAAGTCGAGAATCATATTGAAAGAATCCACGGGTTGATAATACAAGCTCAGACCGGCTTGATCGACCGGCCAGCGACGCAATCGGGTATTGGTCATCAGATCACGGGTCAGGGTTGCAGTGTATTGGCCCTTCAGTTCCAACCGGTTTATCCAGGGTTGTTCCTGAGCCAAAACAATATTCACCATGGCCTCCCAACCCTGCGATTTGGCCGAAGCCACGTTGGCGGGACAATAATTGACGCCATATTGGCCCAGCCCACATATCGCTTCATTCTGAATGGTCTGAATGAGATCACGATACCGATTCCAGAAATAGCCGGCACTGATTTTTACCCTGTCGGCAAAAAGCGTCTGATCCACACCTGCGTCGAAACTTTGACTGTCTTCCGGCTGCAAATCGGGGTTGCCGAAATTTGGCCAGAATAAGTCATTCACCGTTGGCGCCCGGAATCCCGTGGCATAGCTGCTGCGTATCTTCGTGTTGGTTTCCTTGACCAAATATCCACCTGTCACTCGATACGTCGTGGCATCGCCAAAGGTATTGAAACTGTCATGCCGGACCCCGGCGGCGGCCAAAAACCGATCAAACAAGTTGAGCTGGATTTGGCCGAACCCCGCATGGGACGAGATGGTCTTCTCCGGGAACGGACTGGACCCGCCCTCGTTCTCTCCCGTCTGTTCACGAAATTGATAGCCTGCCGTCGCCGTGACGTATTGATTGAGACGGAAGTCATGTTGGCTTTCGATCCGGTTTGCCAACATGCGTAGTTCATTGGGATCGCTACTCAGCGCGCGCTCTCTTCCGGTGATCAAATTGCGCTGGAGAGTGCCCGGATCATTCAAAAGCGCATTATCGGAGCGGGAAAGCGTCAACGTGTGCGTCCACCAATCGGTCAGGGCCTGTCGATACGTTCCGCTGAAGATGAAGCGCTCGTTGTCATTCTTGTAATCGATCACGTCCGAAGGACCGGAAAAACTGGAAACGCTATCCACGTTGACCGAACTATTCCACCACCGGAAATTAAAATCGAGACGGCCATCGGAACGCAGGGCCACGCCGACTCGGGCAGAGGCCTGCCAATTCCGGTAGGCATCACGTTCGGTCGCTCTTTTTTGATAATTGGCCATCGAGATACCCGTGGTATCCCACCGGGAGAGCGCGAGGGAAAAATCAAACGGACCTTGGCTGCAGGACAGGTGTCCGCCTTCCCGCAAGGTGTTAAACGATCCGTATTCGAAAAACGCCCCTGCCTTCGGAGAGCCCTGCCCCCGTTTCGTCGTGATGTTGATCACGCCGCCCAAGGCATCAGCCCCCCACAGCGTGCTCTGGGCCCCACGAACGATTTCGATTTTTTCAATATTGTCAGTGGTCAAATGTGCAAAATTGAACTGCCCGGAGGTCGCGTCATTCACGATCGCTCCATCGATAAACACCAGGGTCTGATTGGAATTTCCGCCCCGAATCCGCACGGATGCACTGCCGCCGGGTCCGCCGTTTTGAAACACCGCCGTGCCTTGTGTCAGACGAAGGGCCTCCAGCACCGTCTTGACCTGACGCTGCCGGAGGTCTTCTTCGGTCAGGACCTCAACCGCACTCGTCACCTGCCGAAGAGGAACTGGTGTTTTCGTGGCGCTCACGACTACTGGTTCCAAAGTCTGGACGGCCGAAACCGTCTCATCTGATTCACCAAAAGACAGCGCGGGAATTAACAGCACATGGAGAAGAAAATAGATAAAAACGAACCGATGAAACATACGTTACCTCCCTTTGACTCGAAGGGTGGATCCAGAGGTCAACGACAGTTGGGTCTCCTGACTCGCGGATCATCACGACCCTGCACCTTCCCGTGAACGTTCCGTTCACAGTGGTTTCTTGCAGATCATTCCCCGCTTACAGTGGCGGCACCGTGATGGATTTGCACCATCTTCCCCGTCGCTGTCGTTGTGTTTTCCTTAGGAACGCCTCCTGAATGGTTGAATGTGTACAACGTGCGGTGAACGTTTCGAGGCCGTCACCACGTCGGCCATTGGATCCGCTGCCGTCTTTCCCGTTCCGTTCATACCGGCAGGGTGACCCTTGGCATACCGGATTGCGGGTGCCGGTCAACGAGAACGGGGCAGCCATAGACCCGTTCCAGCGATTCCCTGGCAATGACTTGCTCCGGTGAACCCATGATCGCAATCTCTCCTTCCCGCAACAGCAACAGCCGGTCGCAGTATTGACTGGCTAAATTCAGATCATGGGAGACAAGCACGACGGTCAACCCACGCTCCCGGTTCAGACGCCGAATGATTCGCGCAATCTCCAATTGGTGATGGAGGTCCAGAAAAGCCGTCGGCTCATCCAACAGCAGAACTTCCGGCTCCTGGGCCAAGGCCCGGGCAATCACGGCCCGTTGTCGTTCCCCACCCGAGACGTTCGTAATCAACCGTGTCCCAAAATGGGAAACACCCAGATCATTCATCGCCTGCATGGCAACGGCACGATCCTGTGCGCTTTCCCAACCCAACCCCCACGTGCGATTGTGATGGGGATACCGCCCCATCAACACCATTTCGCTGATCGTAAAAGGAAACACCTGCTGGGTCTCCTGGGGAACGAAGGCCACGCGGCGGGAAATCTCGGCCTGGGAATACGCATCATGCGGTTGACCGAACAGTTCAACCCTCCCCTGTTGAGGAGTCAGGATTCTCATGAGCACTTTCAGCAGGGTGCTTTTCCCTGAGCCGTTGGGGCCCAGAATGCCCAACACTTCTCCGGCCGCAATCGTGAGCGAGACATTTTTCAAAACCGGAGACTGAACCGCCGTCTCCGTCCGTCCGAACCCAAAAGTCACGGCGTCCATCACGAACGGCGGTTGGCGGTGTGGCATGTCCGGACGTTCACTCACGCGATGATTCTCCTGCGTTGCCGGACCAGCAGATACAGAAAGACGGGTCCTCCGACCAAAGCCGTCACGACACCCACGGGGATTTCCGTCGGGCTCAACAGCGTCCTGGCCACGGTATCCGCCAGCATAAGGAAGATACCTCCCACCATGCCCGACGCAATCAACAACAACCGATGGTCGGCGCCGAACACCAGCCGAACCGCATGCGGCACAATGAGGCCCACAAATCCGATCAGGCCGCTGAAGGCCACAACCGATCCCGTCAAGAGCGCGGCCGCAGCAAACAGGACGCGCTTGACTCGTTCGACTTCGACGCCCAATAAACGAGCGGCTTCTTCCCCAAGCGTGAGCAGGTTCAAGGCGGACGCCTGGGAAACCAGGACCGCCACGCCGAGGAGCAGATAGACGGCCAGAATCAAAACGGTTGGGAAATCCGGCCCCGTCAGCGAACCCATCAGCCATGCATACATTCCCGAGGCCTTATACGGGTCGGCCAGGGTCGTCAGGAACAGGATGAGTGCGGAAAAAATCGCATTCAACACCACTCCACCCAGCAACAACGTATGAATCGAAAAACTCCCATAGGACACGGCAATGCGATAGACAATGAGAAGAGACAGCAAGGCTCCCAGGAAGGCATACACCGGCAAAACGGACAACCCGAAAACGGAAAAACCGATACCGAACAGAACGGCCACGGCTGCACCGAGCGCCGCCCCGCTCGAAATGCCGATGACGTAAGGATCGGCCAGGGGGTTTCGAAGCAATGCCTGAAGCGACGCCCCAACGGCAGCCAGGCTTCCCCCGACCATAAAGGCCAGCAGGACCCGGGGGACCCTGACCTGCCAGAGAATAATGTAGTGAGGCACGTTCTGCGTCGCTTCTTCGGCAAACGGCCCCTGTGACAAGAGCGCCGCGACGTTCGCGAATGAAATAGCCTCCGTCCCGAACCCCAGACATACCATAAAGGTCACGACGGCCAACGCCCCCAACCCGCCTGACACGCCGAGCCATTTTACTGGCGAAAGCGTGACCACCGCTTGCGAAGCCCCAGCCTCTTCTGGGAGAGGGGCCGGTCGGGAGAGAAACGCCGGTGCCGGCACGGCTGACGTGCCACCGGCATGGGGTTCTCCTGATTGAGACGTGACGGACGCCATAATCGAGTGGTCACTCATCCTGCCCTGCCGCGGGCTGAATCACTTCAGGGTGGAGTATGGTGATGAGCGCTTCCAGGGCTTCGATCACTCGTGGCCCTGGTCTATTCAGGATGTCACTGTCGATTTGCACGAATTGGTCCCGTTTGACCGCCTCAAGAGACGTCCACCGCCGCCATTGATCCTGCTCGGCCTGGGGAATGCCTTCAAATTGCCCGGTGGGGAACAGCAAAAACTCCGGGTTTTGTCTGAGCACTTCCTCGATGCTCAGACGCGGATACGGCGTCCCTGCGGATTCCGCGGCGTTTCTGGCCCCGGCCAGTTCGATCAATTGATGGATATAGCTTCCCGGACCGACCGTAATGAGCGGATCGGTATTGATCACGAATAGCAACGTGGGACGCGGCTTCCCTTCCAATTGTGCGGTCAGCACGGTCATTTTCTTGCGGATTGATTCCGTGACCATGAGGGATTCGGGGACGCGCCCCACGACGCGACCCAACAGTTGAATATGACGCAAAATATCTTCAACGGTCCGGGGGTCCAAGAGCAACGTCGGGATCTTCAATTGCTCCAAACGGTTGAGCAAATCGACTCTCAAAAAAGATTTCGGCGCGACAATGAGTTGCGGCCTCAGTGCCACAATGGATTCCAAATTCGGTTGGGCATACCCGACCTTCGGTTTGTCCAGCGCGGCCGGCGGATAGTTGCAGAATTCCGTGACGCCGGCAATTTCCTGATCCAGGCCAAGGGCAAACAACACTTCCGTGATACTCGGAGCCAACGACACGATGCGTTTCGGTGGTTGGGCAAGATAGAGCTTACGGCCAAGGTCGTCGACGAAGGTGCGCGGCGCCACGTTGGCCATAAACGGCATACCGGTGAGAATGCCCTGTTGGCGGCGCTTCATGGTCGTGGAAGGATCGGAAACACCGAAAATGGGCTCACTGACCAGAAAACCCAAAAACGCGAACGTCAGGAAGATCAGCCACTTCCTGGCTCCCCGGCAATCCCGGACAGTCCGGCAACCCGACACAATAAAAAATCCCCAAGGCCTGAACGACCCTGAGGATTGTTCCCGCGTCTTCATCCTCACCCGCTCCCCAGCCCACGAGGGATCGAAGGTCGCGAATCCAGGCCGCCGGTTCGATTCGGCGACACGGGATTCTGCACCCGGGTAGGTCTTCTGGCTTCCGGATCCTAACCTACTACCCGCACCTTCCCGTCAACGTTTCGACAGTGGCTTCTGCGGGGTTCGTGTCCGGTTACAGCGGCGGGACCGCGAAGGAATTGCACCTTCTTCCCTGCCCCCGGGCATCTCTATCTCAACATCGTTGCGACTATAGGTCCATACTGTTCTTTTGTCAACGTCTTGTCTGTGTCCACCACCTTTTGGAAGAAACGGCAGGCCGGATTGGCGTCGCGTCATCCAGCCTGCAATTTTCTGGATCCTCGATGACCAATGTCGAAGATGACAGCAGGAGAGGATGAAAGGTGACAGTCAGGAGAAAGCGTCATGAGATGACGCGGCTACAAAAGAAGGAAGAGGAATCAGATGACGCTCCGCTCATCCGGCTTAGGAACCTCTGATTTCGTGTGATAGCGGGATGCAGAGCCAGGCGTCCCGGAGCGAAACCCGAAGCGTATCAGAGAGAGAGGTGAGGGTTGAGCGAGGACACCACGCCGCCATGCGCCCGATAGTGCACGAAATCAGAGGTTCCCTTACACCCTGCCGGAGAGGTGGCTGGGCAGATGCAAGGCTTGCTCAATGGGCTTCACATCCACGTGCCGTGCAACGTGATCGGCCCACAGATCGAGAGCCGACGTCAAGCGTCGAGTCACGTTGCTGGAATCTGCAAGCTCATTCGGAGCCAACCCCTTGCGGAGTCGCACACGATTGATCCAGGCCCGGCGAAAGGACGGATCATCAAACACGCCGTGAATATAGGTGCCCCACACCAAACCATCCGAGGAAACGGCGCCGTCTTCCCGGTCTCCGCCTTCGTCAAGGATGCGAAAACACGGCCCGCCCTGACGACGAGACGTCAGCCCGACGTGAATTTCATAGCCCAGGACCGTTTCCTCGCCGGATACGCCGGGCAGCAGGGGATTCGCCCGCACCTGCCTCGTCTGTTTCTCAAGATGCAACACGGTCTCGACCGGCAACAGCCGGAGGCCTTCCGTTTGCCCACAGCCTTCGACCTGATGAGGGGCGTCAATCCTTTCTCCCAACATCTGAAACCCTCCGCACAGGCCGACGACCTCACGGCCGGACAGAACGTGTGAGACCACGGCCGGCTCGAATCCCTTCTCCTTGACGTATTGAAAATCCTGAATCGTCTGTTTACTGCCCGGAAGGATCAGCACGTCCGCGCCGGCAACGTCCCCGGGAACCCGGGCATACCGCAACGCGACATCGGATTCCGAGGCCAACGCGTTAAAATCCGTAAAGTTGCTCATGCGAGGCAACAGAATGACCGCAACGTTCACCGTCTCCGGCGAAAAGGCGTTTGCCGCCGAATCCGGTTCGATGGTCACACTATCCTCCTGATCCAGCACGAGATCGCGCAAAAATGGCAGCACGCCGAGAACGGGGATTCCTGTCCGCTTCTCGAGAATGGTCACGCCGTCATCGAAGAGACGCCGGTCTCCACGAAATTTGTTGATCACCACTCCGAGGATCCGCTCCCGTTCGTGAGGTTTCAACAAATCCAGGGTCCCGATGACTTGGGCAAACACCCCACCCCGGTCGATATCCGCGACAAGGATCACCTTGGCATCGGCCATCTGTACCACCGGCCAGTTGACGATGTCCCGGTCACACAAATTCACCTCAGCCGCACTGCCTGCCCCCTCAATGAGGACCAACTCGTATTGCACGGCTAACCGTTCGTAACTCTGCCGTACGCAGTTGAACAGCTCGGCTTTGGCGTTGAAGTAGTCTCCGGCATCCTGACTTCGCCACACGTTCCCCTGCACGATCACCTGCGAGCGCCGGTCGGCCTCCGGTTTCAGCAGGATGGGATTCATGTCTACATGCGGACGCAGACCGCACGCCTGCGCTTGCAGGACCTGCGCACGGCCCATCTCCCCACCCTCCACGGTCACGAATGAATTCAGGGACATGTTCTGGGACTTGAACGGCGCCACTCGGATTCCGGAACGATGGAAGAGGCGCCCGAGTCCCGCGGTCACGAGACTCTTTCCCACGTCGGAACCCGTTCCGAGAATGGCAAGGGCTTTAGCCATGGCCGGCCGATGGACAGACGCGCGTGAAACGTTCACGGGAACACATCGATCGTCAATTGGGCGGGAAAAAGGCTGTCCACGTCCTGACGTCGTCTCACGTTGCGAAGCAACGTCTCGACCCCGGGCGTCACCGTGCCCTGAAAACTGACGCGGCCATCGGTCACCACGGTCACGGTCCCGGAAAAATCGACCAACGCGTCATTTAAAAAGAGTGTGTATCGCCGGACCCGGTCGGTGTTGACCTCGATATGATTCCCGTCTCTCACTTCAGCGGTCAACTTCGCGTAGACCTTGTTTTTGATCAGGTCGTCATACTGATCGATCAACTGCTCTGAAAACATGGCAATCCGGTCGGTGGCATCGATACGCACCCACCCGAAATCCGTCAAATGGCTTGCATCACGAACCACGGTCACTCTCCGAGGATACGGATCGCGGCGTTGCTTCCGGAGCCACTCCACCAGGGCCGGCAATTCCTGTCTGGGGAAAAAATGACCGCCGGCGTGCGGATGCGACCATTCATGCTCACGATACGTGAACGCGATACCGAGCCGGGCCAACTCATTCGTGATGTTCCGGCTCAGCCAGACCGGCATGATACGATCCTGGGCTCCATGGATGACGTACAACGACGTGTGACGAAGATTGTCCAAAAAGGGGAACAACGCCTGATCGAGGCCCCCGGCCATCGGCGCCACCGCCGCAAACCGCGGAGCGTGATGCATTCCGACAATCCACGCGCCGATTCCGCCGTTCGACATCCCCGTCAGATACATACGATCCGGATCAATGCGATAACGCGCGCGGACGTCTTTGATGGTCGCGAGCACCAGTTCCTCGCTCAGGCGGGTCCACCATGCCCCCGCCATGGACGTCGGACAGGCAAGAATAGAGAACTCGCCCAACCGTGCAGCCCATCGCTCCAAGTACGAGTCTCCGGTAAAGCCCGCCCCATGCAGACATACCACCAGGGGAAAGGCCACCGCCGGATCATAGGCGGCAGGAACGAACAACCCATAAGACAGGGATCTTCCGCGAACCCGAACAGGTTGACCCGGAAGCATCCCCACCGGAGCAGCTTCGTAGGTGGCACTTGCTTGAAGGAACCGGCTCACGTGCTGAAGGCTCACCTGAGGATGGGCCAGAATCGACTGCAACACCGACTCGGCCTGTCCACGATCCTCAACCGTCAGGTAGTCCGTCATCAGCGTGGCCAAGGACCGGTCGTCCCCCTGAGACGACGATATCGCCGAACCGGACCACGTGGCCTGTTCTCCCGCACCGGTACCAGCGCGCAAATCTCCGGCGGTCAGTAAAACCAAGAACGCCGGCACCATCAGGATGCGACGGGCAACGGTCCTTTTATTCACCACTGCGCACCAGTGCAGTCCGCGGCACATGGTCCCGCACGACCTGTAAAAAAGCTTCGCCATATTTCCTCAATTTCTGTTCGCCAATGCCTTGAATGCGCTCCATGTCTTGCAGCTTCACGGGCTTGAGCCGCACCAACTCACGAAGCGTCGTGTCGTGAAACACGACGTAAGGGGGCACGCCTTGCTCCCTGGCCAAGGCCATACGTACCCCTCGTAACGCCTGCCACAAGGATTCGTCGCTTGGCGCAAACGGCGTATGCCTCACGACGGCCTTTTCTTTTTTCGCCGTGACAACACTCCGCAATCTGCGCAGGGTCAGCCCACGTTCACCACGCAACACCGAAAACGCCTGATTCGTCAAAGACAGGGCATCGAACCGTTCAGCCTCCACCCGGAGGCAGCCCTGGGCAATGAGCTGGCGAAAAATGGAGCGCCATTCGGCGGCGCTGTGCTCCGCGCCAATGCCGAATACTTCCAACCGGTCATGGCGCCAGTCACGTATACGTGCAGTGTCCTTCCCAATGAGCACGTCAACCAGATAGTTCACCCCGAAGCGCTGACCGGTACGCGAGACGCAGGAGATGACCTTCCGCGCGGCCCCGGTGCCGTCCCAGGTTTCCGGTGGGTTCAGACAGTTATCGCAATTGCCGCAGTCCTCTCCCGGCGCTTCTCCGAAGTAGGCGCGAATGGCACGACGGCGGCAGGTGGCGAGTTCACACAAGCCCACCATGGCTTCCAGTTTCTGGTGCTCCACACGCTTGTACGTCTCATCGGCTTCGGACTCGGAGAGCCACTGACGGAAGATGATGATTTCCCTCAGGCCATAATTCATCCACGCGCTGGCCGGCAAGCCGTCGCGGCCCGCGCGTCCCGTTTCCTGGTAATACGCCTCAATGCTCTTCGGCAGACTGAGGTGCGCGACGAAGCGGACGTCGGGTTTGTCGATGCCCATGCCAAACGCAACCGTGGCGACAATCACCACGCCCTCCTCGCGCAGAAACCGTTCCTGGTGCCGGCGGCGCGTGTGGTCCGAAAGACCCGCGTGGTAGGGCAGCGCCTCGCGCCCACGGGTGCGTAGCCACGCAGCGACCTCCTCCACTTTTTTGCGCGTGAGGCAATAGACGATGCCGGCGTCGGCGGGGTGCTCGCTTTTCAGAAAGTGCCACAGGCGCTCACGTCCATGATCCTCGTCGGAAATCACGTAACGAATATTGGGCCGGTCACAGCTATGGATATAGACGTTGGCCCCTTCCAGTCGCAGTTGGGTGATGATTTCCCGGCGGGTCGCGTGGTCGGCGGTGGCCGTCAGCGCGATGCGCGGAACCGAAGGATACCGTTCGTGCAGCACCGACAACTGCAAATATTCCTTGCGGAAGTCGTGCCCCCAGCGCGAGACGCAATGCGCTTCGTCAATGGCGAACAAGGCGATGGGTTGCTTGTCCAGCCACTCCAGGGTTCGCTCCTGCAACAGACGCTCCGGCGCGACGTACAGGACGTCCAGCCTCCCGCCGTTCACCGCTGCCTCCACCGCCCGTACCTCCTCAAAGTTCAGGGTCGAATTCAGGCAAGCCGCCCGCACCCCGCACTGGCGGAGCGCATCCACTTGATCCTTCATCAACGCAATCAAGGGCGACACCACGACGCCCACACCCTCACGCATCATGGCCGGCACCTGGTAACACAACGACTTGCCCCCACCCGTCGGCATCAGCACCATGGCGTCCCTGCCGGCCAGCAGGTCCGCAATTACTTCCTGCTGACGCAAGCGAAAAGAAGAATGGCCGAAGACGGTCCGGAGAATATGAAGCCCTGGGTCAGTGGAGCGGCGAGAGTCCATGGGGTGTTTTTCCTGATTTCTGTTCAAACCCGACAAGGAAGGTGACGGTCAATCCGCACATCAGCACGGCCGTCGCATGATTATAGAAGAGTCGTAATGGGGTTCCTCGAGCGAAAAAGCCGAGTTCGTCAAACACATTCCAAGATGACCGATCATTACTACCCTATCAGCCACATTTCAAAACCGGCAACCAAGTCCGATGGACACGCCTACCCGTCAAATTCTGCACGTGTGCTTGTCCCCTTCATCGTCAATAGCGCCTCATTCGATTGATTCGCCAAGCATCCGACAACAAACATTGATACGACGACACCACGTAGATTGAGTCGTCTACTGGAGCTATGGAAAATGCACACATCTGACAGCAGCCGGCCTCTCGGCATCAAGGTTGGAGACAGGATGGCAAAATCTGATACAATTTTCACAGTTGCTGTCTTTCCAGACAACTCCTGAAAGGTAAGGAGAAGATCATGTCAAACATCGGTACAGCCGACATCTACACGGAAGATGCCCGAGTAGAGTCCGAGCGCCTATCCCGCTCCACGACGGACCTGGAAATAGAGACGATCACGTCTGAAGACGAAGATTCCGAAAGCGCTCCTCCAAACTATCAGATTGCAACGTATCCAGCGGATTACACCCTGGAAGTCTTGCATCAAAAATGGAAAAAGGAGGAAATATCAATACCCGAATTCCAGCGACGATTCGTTTGGAAACAGGTTCAAGCCAGTAAGCTGATCGAGTCCTTCCTAGTAGGATTACCGGTTCCCGCCGTCTTCCTCTACAACGAGAGCAAAAGCCAGAAATATCTTGTCATAGACGGGCAACAACGCCTGAAGAGTATATTCTATTATTTTGAGGAATATTTTGGCCCAGAAGAACGGGAGGCTCGCAGAGTATTCAGACTGACGGGCCTTGATCAGAAGAGCCCATTTCATGAAAAGAAATTTGAAGAACTTCGAGAAGAAGATCAACGGCGATTGAAAAACGCCGTATTGCGCGCGTTCATCATCCAGCAACTCGATCCCAATGACGATACGAGCATGTACCATGTCTTCGAACGACTCAATACTGGCGGAACGTTATTGGCGAACCAGGAAATCCGGAACTGCATCTATCATGGACGGCTTGTCTCTTTTCTTGAAAAAAGCAATGAACTTAAAAACTGGCGAGACATACTTGGCAAAACTGAACCTGATAGCCGACGGAAAGACATGGAGCTCCTCGTGCGCTTTTTCGCAATGCGAGATTTGACTGCCTACAGTAAACCGATGAAAGATTTTTTGTCGAAATTCATGCGGAAGAATAAGGACGCTTCTCAAGAAACGATGGAAGAGCTCCGTCAAGTTTTCGAAAAGACTTGCAGCGTCGTCATTGACAATCTCGGGGAAAAGCCTTTTCACGTTCGTTCGGGCATGAACGCGGCAATATTCGATTCCGTCATGGTTGCTTTCTCCAAACACTTAGCTCACATTCCACCGAACATCTGTTCTCGATATGAGACCTTGGTTAAGCAAAACGATTTCAAGCAAGATACAAGCCAGGGAACAACAGACAGCGATAGAGTGCGCCGACGTTTCGAACAAGCTTCACGGATACTGTTTGATCCATAATTCGGGTGGTGTCGATTGTGCGTATTCAACGGATTGATCAGGCATTGGAAAAATGTGAGTCGCATTTAGCTTCAAAAGACACCGACAAGATTGAAGTCGCAAGCTTACTGGCCCAATCGTTGCTGATTCTCATATGCGCCCAATTCGAACACAAAATTAAAGATTTGATTAAAGAGAGATGTTCATCCGTATCGGATAACTTCCTAAAAAATTTTGTTGTGCAAGGGACGGGCAAAATATTGCGTAGTCCGGCAATAGATCAAATTACAGAACTGCTTGGCCTATTTGATGGATCTTGCAAAGAAGCGTTCAAGTATGATCTTAATCAAAATGGAAAAAACAGACAGATGTATGACAGTATTTTGATCAATCGAAACCAATTTGCACATGGGGGAAATAGTCATGCGTCCTTCGATGACGTCAAACAGTACTACCAACATGCACACGTGGCATTGGACTATTTCCGCAAGGCGCTGTTTCAAAACGCCGATGGCTCAGCCAATGACTCCGGTCAGGCACCAGCCAACTGATCTCACGCCATCTTCATCAATGCGGCGATGGCTCCGCTGACGCCTTCGAAAATCTGGTGCGGTTTGGCCGTTCCGTACATATAGGCCGGGGTCGTGATGACTTTATTGGCGGAATCGACCACAAACTTTTCAACGGCACAATTGGTGTGCTTGGCCCCGGTCTTTTCGACTTCCGAAGCCGTCCCCTGATCCTCGCCGATCGTCACGTTCACACCTTGCTCGCCAAACGCCAAGGCCATAATAGCCGGCGCGATGCAAATCGCGGCAATGGGTTTCCGGTCATCATGAAATTCCCTCACGATACGAAGGACCTGCGAATCGATCTGCCCCCCGCTGCCCCGTTGGGCAAAATCACATAAATGAAGCGCGGCCCCATACCCACCGGGAAAGGCCAAGGCATCGAAGTCCTGCGCCTTGAGTTCTTCAAGGGGCCGAATGTCCCCTCGCGCGATCCGGGCGGCCTCCTGCAACACGTTTCTCGTTTGCCCTGTTGCCTGTTGAGTCAGGTGATTGGTCTCGGCCACGTCCTTATCCGGCGCGAAACACCGATAGTCCGCATCGTGTTGCCCGATAGCCACCAACGTACTGATCGCTTCGGTAATCTCCGATCCATCCAAAAACCCACAGCCCGACAAAATGACAGCGACATTCTTCATGGCACCCTCCTTGAGTGCTGAAAGGTTAACGGGATGATGCTTCGTTACACGTCTCCCGTGATCAGCCAGTCCTTTCCAAGCGATTCAATGTGAAGATTGGACACCGGCAGGATTTCGGCCAACCGGCGGGGCGAGCGGCCTCCCAACAAACCTTTGGTCTTTTGTCCGCCCAACAAGGACGGCGCCACATACAGACACACCCGGTTCACCAGGCCTTCACGCAACAAACCGGCGTTCAACTCTCCCCCTCCTTCCACCAGCATACTGGTGACTTCCGTTTTCCCAAGGGCTTGAAGGCACGCGCCAAGAGAAACGTGTGTGCCGTTTCGAGGCAGCACCCATACCTGTACACCCATCTTTCGCAAACGTTCAACCTTTCGGGGAGCGGCCAGTTTCGTTGTCGCAATAATCGTCGGGGCCTGCCCGGTCCCTTGCAGCACGCGCGCCCCGAACGGAATCCGCAGACGACTGTCAAAGATCATCCGAGTCGGCTGACGAACGCCGGTCGAGGGCTTCTTGCCAGCGGAACCCCTGACCGTCAATTGCGGGTCGTCCGTAAGAACCGTCTCCGCTCCCACGGCAATCACGTCAACCTGATTTCTGAATTGGTGAACGTGGGCTCGCGCCTGGGGTCCCGTGATCCATTGCGATTCGCCGGTAGCCGTAGCGATCTTGCCGTCCAACGTCATCGCCGCCTTGAGCACGACGAAAGGCCGGCCGGTTTTAGCCCAATGGAGATAGACTTCATTGAGCGCGGCCGCTTCGTGACCGAGACACCCAACGGACACGGCAATCCCCGCCCGCCGGAGTTGCCGGATGCCGCGACCCGCTACCAGGAGATTGGGATCGCGCATGGCCACGACCACGCGACGAACGCCTGACGCGAGAATCGCCGGCCCGCAGGGCGGGGTGCGCTTGTTCGTATGGCAACAGGGTTCGAGCGTGGTGTAGAGGGTGGCGTCACGCGACCGGTCGCGGGCCTGACGTAATGCGACAATTTCCGCGTGGGGCCCACCGGCACGCTTGTGATAGCCGGATCCTACGACCGTTCCGTTCGCCACGACCACGGCGCCAACCATGGGATTCGGGCGAACCGTTTTCCGGCCTCGAGCTGCAAGCCTGAGGGCCTGTTTCATGAAATGGACGTCTGGCTCGACGTCGTTCACCGGCGGGATTGGGTCTTGCGCGACCGCCCTCGGGTTTTCGATGGTGACGTTGGGGCCGTCACGCGACGGGCGCGGGATTGTACCGGAACCGCTTTGTTCTTGGGTTTCGCCACCGGCCGTTCATCGTCCTCGTGTAAGACCGCCTGAGCGGCGGACAACCGGGCAATGGCGACCCGATACGGAGAACAGCTTACGTAGTCGAGACCGAGTTGGTGGCAAAATTCAACGGAACGGGGTTCCCCACCGTGTTCCCCGCAAATCCCGAGTTTGAGATCGGGGCGAGTCGCTCGTCCTTCACGCATGGCCAACCGCATGACCGCGCCGACTCCTTCCCGGTCGAGTATCGCAAAAGGATCGAACGCCAACAGATCATGGTTCCGGTAAAAGTCCGTAAATTTGGCGGAATCGTCCCGGGAAAATCCATACGTGGTTTGGGTCAGGTCATTCGTGCCAAAAGAAAAAAACTCGGCATCTTCGGCAATCTCCCTGGCCGTAACCGCGGCCCGAGGCAACTCGATCATCGTTCCGACCAAGTACGTCAAGGTCTTTCCGGAGCGTTTCATGGTTTCGTCGGCCACCTCTTTGATCAGGGCTTTTTGCGCCTTCATTTCCGATGACATCCCCACCAGGGGAATCATGATTTCCGGCACGATCTTTTTCCCTTCCTTGGCCACCTGGCAGGCGGCTTCCATGATCGCCCGCACCTGCATGCGCGTGATTTCCGGCATGGTAATACCCAACCGGCAGCCTCGGAGTCCGAGCATGGGATTGAACTCATGCAACTCTTCAACCCGCGCCAGAATTTTTCGTTTTTCCTCTATTTCCGGTGAATGCACGTTCGCGGCTTCGGCTCGTGCAATATCGACCATGAGTTGTTCGCGTTTCGGCAAAAACTCATGCAAGGGGGGATCGAGCAGCCGGATGGTAACCGGGTACCCTTTCATTTCCCGATAGAGGCCGATGAAATCCTGTTTCTGGAGGGGCAGCAACTGTTCAAGATACTGCTCTCGCTCTTTTCGGTTTGAGGCCAGGATCATGGCTTGCATGATCGGAGCACGGTCTTCTGAAAAGAACATATGTTCGGTTCGACAGAGGCCAATCCCCTTCGCACCGAATCCTCGCGCGATTCTGGCCTGATTCGGATCATCGGCGTTGGCCCGAACGTTGAGGCGCCGTATTTCATCCGCCCATTTCAGGATGGTGAAAAAATAGCGGATTTTATCCGATTGCTCAGCCGTCCGTTTGCCTTGGAGCACCTGGATCACTTCCGAGTCGACCACCGACAGCATCCCGCCGTAGACAAAACCGGAGAAGCCATTGATGGAAATATAATCCTCTTCTTTGAAAACCGAGGGTCCGATGCGGACCTTGGCTTCCTCTTCGAAAATTTCCACGTCCTCACACCCGGCGATACACACCTTTCCCATCTGCCGGGCGACCACCGCGGCATGAGAGGTCATGCCCCCCGTGGCGGTCAGGAAGCCTTCCGCGACGTGCATACCGTGAATATCGTCAGGGCTGGTTTCCTTCCGAACGAGCACGACTCTTTCGCCCCGGGTCTTGAGCGCCACGGCGTGCTCCGGGGTGAGGGCGATTTTCCCACAGGCGGCTCCCGGCCCGGCCGGCAGCCCCTTGCCGATCGGCAGAAACTTCTTTTCTTCGGTTTGTTCAAAAATAGGATACAGATATTGCGCCAACTGTTCCGGTTCGACCCGGCGCACGGCTTCTCTTTTATCGATCAACCGTTCCTTGACCATATCCACGGCAATCCGGACTGCGGCAATCCCCGTTCTTTTGCCGACCCGGGTTTGCAGCATATAAAGCCGGCCTTCTTGAATCGTAAACTCCATATCCTGCATGTCACGATAATGTTTCTCCAGGATCTTCTGGGTCCTCATGAGAGATCGATAGGCAAGGGGCAATGTCTCCCGCAGGGCGGAGACGGCAAGGGGCGTGCGAAGACCCGCCACGACGTCTTCACCTTGGGCATTCAACAGGCATTCCCCAAAGATCGTGCGCTCTCCCGTGGAAGGATCCCGGGAAAACACGACGCCGGTCCCGCTGGTCTCACCCATGTTGCCGAACACCATGGCCACGACGTTAACGGCCGTTCCCCACGCATCCGGGATCCCATAGATTTTTCGATAGGCCACGGCCCTGTCACCGAACCAGGAGGCAAAAACCGCCTGAACCGCCATCTTGAGTTGCTCGACCGGGTCCTCGGGAAACGCCCGGCCGGTTTCCTGCCGCACGACACGTTGATACGTGGCGACCAACTCGTCGAGAGCCTCCGCTGACAGATCGGTATCCGTCGCGGCCCCAACCTCTTTCTTTTTGTTTTCCAGGACGTCTTCAAATTTCTCCCGTGGTACGCCCATCACCACGGAGCCGAACATCGTGATGAACCGGCGATACGAATCCATGGCAAAGCGGGCATTGTTGGTCTTGTCGGCCAACCCTTTCACGGTCTCCGAGTTCAAGCCAAGGTTCAACACCGTATCCATCATCCCGGGCATGGAGGCTCGCGCCCCGGACCGTACGGACACCAGCAGCGGGTTTCGGGGGGACCCGAACCCCGCATTCATCAACCGCTCTACCCGTTTCAACCCTTTGAGGGTCTGATCCCACATCCCATCAGGATACCGTTCCCCTGCTTTGAAATACTCGAGACAGGCCTCGGTCGTGATGGTAAACCCCGGAGGAACACAAATCTTCAAATTGGTCATTTCCGCCAGGCCGGCGCCTTTCCCGCCGAGCAAGGCCTTCATGGTGCCTGTGCCTTCGGCCGTTCCGTCTCCGAAGGAATACACGTACTTCCTCTTACGCATGCAAAAATTCTCCCCTTTGACCGGCATTCCCGTTCGTTGTCGCTGATTGACGCCAAACACTGAAACTTATCAAAACGACCGGATTCCCCACAAAAATTTATTCAAGGCTCATATTTCCGAAGGCGCGTCTCATACCAGGTCAAAAGCACGCGCTTGGTTCTCATGCCCAGATAGATGATCGCAACGGCAAACAACAGCAGCACCAGCACCCAATGGTCGGCATTTCTGGCATTTTCGTAATAGAGATTCCCGTCGTCGCTCATGGCCAACGGCTCACCTGCCCGCAACGTATGGACGCGCCCAGTGGGATCGGTCGTATCCAACCATTCGGAACACACCCTGATCGGCCCATCGACTCCGGATACGTCGGCCCAGGCGACCCCTACGCAATGACCCGATTCCGGATCGTAAAGCTCGGAATTGGTCAGGACAAAATCCAAATCCAGACCGGAGACCCACAAAGCCCCCAACAGCACCACGTTACAGACGACGATCAACCCCAACGTCACCCCATGGCGAAACCACCGGAATCCAAACCTGGAAAAAGTCATGGACGTTCACGTCCCCGGCTCAATAACGGGACCCTTCCCCTATTGACCTTGAACCTGAATTTGAGACAAATCGCCAAAAACCGAGAACACGTCATCGACCTGACACAATAACGACAACCGGTTCGCTCTCGTCTCAGGCTCAGAGACGTTCACCAGCACCCCATCGAAAAACTGGTCAATGGGGCGTTTCAACCCGATAAGGTGTCTCAAGGCTCCGTGATAATCATGCGTGTCAAGCAATTGGTCAACCGCACGCCCGGCCGTTTCCACGGCCTGGTGTAACGTCCGCTCCGTGGGATGGGCCAACAGCCGGCCATCGACGGTCTTGGCCGTCCAGTTTTCCTTTTTCAGGATTCTGTGCGCCCGTTTGAATCCGACGATTAACGACTCGAAGTCCCGTTGACTCGTGATAGCCTGGAGGGCATCCATGCGCAAAAACAAATCTCGGAGATCACACGTGTCACCATCGGCACGTCCCAGCACACTCTCCATCACGTCGTCACGATATCCTCGTACGGTACGGCCGTAATATTGAAGCCGGTCCTCTAAAAATCGAAGCACGGGGCTCCGTCCGGGTTCCTGGCGTTGCGGCGGCGCAGCGTTGACGTCCTGGGCATCGAGCAGGGTTCCCGCTTGCAGGAAGATCGCTCCCAGGTCGATCTTCAATCCGGCCTCGACCACGATCCGAATCACGCCAAACGCGTTTCGCCGGAGACCATAGGGATCTTCCGAGCCGGAAGGGACAATCCCCGCATAGAAAAACGCCGCCAAGGTATCCAACCGGTCGGCCAGCGACAACAACCGGCCTATCATCGTCCCGGGGATGTCGTCATCAGGCGTTCGGGGTCGATAATATTCCCCTATGGCTTTGCACACGTCGACGGATTCTCCGTCATGCGCCGCATAGATTCCCCCCATCACGCCCTGGAGCGCAGGAAATTCCCCGACCATTCCCGTTACCAGGTCGGCCTTACAGAGCAGTGCCGCTCGCTGACACGCCTCTTTCACCTCCGGGACCCCGGCGGCCTCAGCCAAGACTCCCGCGAGGGCAATCGTCCGTTCGGTTTTCTGATACAGGGATCCCAGTTGCTTGTGAAACACGACACCATTCAGTTGCTGTACGCGATCGACCAGCTTCCCCTTGCGATCCTCGTCAAAAAAATACCGGGCGTCCGCCAAGCGAGCAGCCAGAACCCGTTCATTGCCGGTTCGGATCAACTCCATGTTTTTCACGTTCATATTGGTAGGGGCGAAAAACCGGGGGAGCAACTCCTGTTTTCGATTGACGACTGAAAAAACCCCCTGATGCTCTTTCATGGAGGTAATCAGCACTTCAGGGGGCAATGTCAGATAGTTTCGATCGAAGGTGCCAACAAGAAGATTGGGACATTCCAATGAAAAGACCGCTTGGGCGAGAAGTTCTTCACGATTGGCCTCATACAGCCGTCCTTTAACCAAACGGGCGAACCGTTGAAGTTGGTTGTCAAGCATCTCCCGCCGACGAACCGGATCAACCACCACTCCCGCCCGCGCCAATGCCGACTCATACGTTTCCGGCCGGCGGATCTCGATTCCCTTGCTCGCGGCGACGGGTTTCCTACCCGGCGAAAACCGATGGCCCCGGGAACGAACCCCTGATCGCACCCCAGCAAATTCGAAGGACAAGGCCTTGCTGCCTACAAGCGCGACCAACCACCGGATCGGTCGTGGATACCGGACACCCGAGGTATTCCATCGCATGGTTTTCGAAAACGTGAGTTGTTGAAGGAGACTGGGGAGATGCTCGGCAAAGACCTTGGCCGCGGATACCCCTTTCTCCCGTTTCACCGCACACAGGTAGACACCCTTGGACGTTGATCGAGTCTCCAGGGCCCCGACGTCCACCCCTTGAGATTTGGCAAAACCCTCTGCGGCTTTGGTCGGATACCCTTGAACGTCAAACGCGACGGCTTGAGACGGACCCAGAGTTTCTCGCAGGGCCGGCGTTTGTCTGACAGCCAATCCTTGGACGATGACCGCGACACGACGCGGAGTCCCGAACGTCCGAATATGGTCATGGGAGAGACGGTGATTGGCCAAAAACCCTTCCAGCAAGTGAGCGAGCTGGGTCATGGCCGGTTGAATCATCGCCCACGGCAACTCCTCAGACCCGATTTCCAATAGGAAGGACGTCGTGGAAAGACGATCTCGCTGGGCGCGCGTCCTAGACGCTGAAGTCAGGCGTCGGGATGGCATGGGACAGGCTATAACCCATTCTGATGACAAACATTCCGTCTTTCCCTATGGAGACGCGGCGCGTGTCGAGCGTGTTGCCCCGGGTCCGGCCAGTAACGGAAAACCCAGGACTTTTCTTCTTTCGACGTATGCATCCGCACAGCCCCTTGCAAGCCCGCGCACGCGCCCGATCAATCCCGTTCGTTCAGCCACGCTGAGCGCACCCCGCGCATCCAGGACGTTGAACAAGTGGGAGGTTTTCATACAATAATCGTAGGCCGGCAACACGAGTCCTTGCCGTAACAATTTGTGACCTTCTTCCTCACAGGACGTAAACATCGTATGAATCATGGCAACGTCTGCAACCTCGAAATGATACTGAGAGAACTGGACTTCCGAATCGTGGAAGAGATCGCCATAGCTGACGTCGTCAGACCACCGAAGATCATACACGTTGTCAACGCCCTGTAGATACATGGCGATCCGCTCCGTCCCATAGGTGAGTTCCACGGTCACCGGATCGAGCGTGTGGCTGCCGGCTTCCTGGAAATAAGTAAATTGCGTAATCTCCATTCCATCGAGCCGGACTTCCCACCCGAGTCCCCAAGCCCCCAACGTCGGCGATTCCCAATCATCCTGCCTGAACTGAATATCATGTTTGCGCGGATCAATCCCCACGACCGCCAGACTCTCCAGGTACAATGACTGGATCGTGTCCACGCAAGGCTTGATGACCACCTGGTATTGATAATAATGCTGCAACCGATTGGGGTTTTCTCCGTAGCGGCCGTCGGTGGGACGACGGCATGGCTCGACGTACGCCGCCCGCCACGGCTCCGGACCCAAAACGCGCAGAAAGGTGGCGGGGTTGAACGTGCCGGCACCTTTTTCCAGATCATACGGCTGACAAATGATACAGTGTTGACTGGCCCAAAACTGATGAAGCGAGAGGATAAGATTCTGAACGGTCACGGGAGTCGTTACCACCAGGCGCTGTGAGCCGTTCGACCGGCCCGGCAAAAAGTATAGCGTGATCAAAACCTAACAACAACCCCCGACAGTGTCAAGTGTCTGGATAGGCCCACCCCCTTGGGCACTCGGATCGTTGGGGAAGGAGGAATGCTCCCGGAAAGTGGCGCCCCAGGCTCCCCCTCTTCTGTAGCAGCGCCATCTCATGGCGCCTCTTGCACCGCATCCGCTCCAAGAGCCGCATAAGAGGCAGCAGCGACAAATGCGGAGCGGCCGACCCGGGATCTCCCTCTTTTGTCGCGGCGCCCTCTCATGGCGCCTCTTGAACAGCGGTCCCTCCAGGAGCCGCATGAGAGGCGGCCGCTACAACTGCGGAGGGGCCCACCCGGGATGAAAGGGACAACGGATGCCGGAACACAGACAGAAATGCCGACCGGCCTGTCCAGCGCCATGAGATGGCGCTGCTACAAGGCAAAAACAAGACCCGGGCTCCCCGATGACTCATGTCGGTCCGGCGGCATAAGATGCCGCCGCTACACATGCAAAGACCATAACCCGGGATCCCCGATATTCCTGAACACCGGTGCCTGTCCGTTGCAGGTTGCTGGGGCAGGAAGCCTAGTCCCGGAGAGTGGCGCCCCAGGCTCCCCCTCTTCTGTAGCGGCGCCATCTCATGGCGCTTCTTGGAGTTCGCCGCAGGCGTCACCCGACCCTGCTCACAGACAGGCCTGGCTCAGGAAATCTCTGATTTCGTGTGAGAGCGGGATGCAGGGCAAGGCGTCCCGCAGCGAAACCCGAGACATCTCAAGTGGATAGTCGAGGGTTGAGCGAGGACACCACGCCGCCATGCGCCCGATAGTGCACGAAATCAGCGGTTCCTTAGAACGTCGTGTCCACCTGCAGCAACACCCCTGCGGTCGCCGGGGCCGTCGGGCGGCGCAGGTGCTCCACCGTCAGGTTCAATTGCACCGGCCCCTCCAGTTGGATTCCCGCCCGCACTTGCTGCCCCGCCGCGGCCACGCCTACGTTCGCAAACGGTCGCACCAACAGGCCCCGCTCTTCGCCCAGCCGCAGCCCCCAGGCTACTTGCCCGTCGACCCGCAGCGTCGGCGCTCCCGCGACTCCGCCCAGCAAGCCCCCCGTGCCGACCGCCGCCAGCAAGGGCGTCCCTGCGCCCGGGGCAGCGGTCCCCCAGCCCGGCGCCAGCCGCCCCGTCCAGCCCGTGCCGTCCGTCGCCGCCCGCCTCTCGAGGACCAGTTGCAGCCCTTGCGCCGCGACTCCCGCCAGCGCCTGTGTCGCCCCGTACCAGTGCCCCGTGACCCCACCGGTCCAACTGCCCAGCCCGTAGTGCAGACTCCCGGTCACTTCCGCCCCTTGGGCCCGCTCGCCTGCACCGCCGTCCAGCCGCCCGCTCAGTTGCAGCGTCCCTCGTAGCGCCCCGTCCGGCGAGGCATAGTCACTCGTGACGCCTAACCGACTCCGGTGGACTACCGCGCCCAGGGCCCCCCCGGCGATGCCGCTCACTGCCAACTGTGACCACCCGTAGTCTCCCACGACCGCCACGTTCAGCCCGTCACCCGCATACACCGTCTGCTCCACCCCCACCAGGGCCAGGTTCAGCCCCAAGGCTCCATCCAGGGTCACGGTCTGGTCCGGCTGGTACGGATTCTGCCACCGACTGGTCAGGTCCCCCCAGCCCCAGCCCGCCAGACTCCATACGGCCAGCGTGTCGCTGAGTTGCCCCCGCAGGTAGGGATAGACCGTCGTCAGGCTGCTGCCCAGCTCGCCCCCCATGTCTCCGCCTATTGGCTGGAAGGCAGTCCCGCCCTGGGCCACGGCCACTCCGGTCATCCATTCCGTCCCCAGCCGTGCGTCCAAGCCGACAAAGCGCTGGCCCTGGCTCCCTTGGAAGGCCGTGCCTCCGCTGCCCCAGAGCGCCAGTTGCACGGGCTGCGGGGCGTCGTCGGTTTCGCCTAAGAGCGTGCGGTTGAGGGACAGGCTGAAGTTCTGGGTTTGCAGCCGCTGCAGCAGCGTGCCCAGGCCCTGGCCTTGGGTGGTCATCGGGGGCTGATAGCCCCGTTCCGGGTCCCACGGCTCGCCCGCCTGCCCGATACCCGGCTGCGGCAGGCAGTCGCCCAGGGCCACTTGGCGCGGACAGGCGCTGCCCCCCGCGCCGCCGAAGACGGAGGCCAGGGCCGTCAGCGCATCCTCGCCGCCCGCGCTGACCGCGGTGAACCGCTGCCCGATGACGGTGGAGGCGTCTTCCAGCAGGGCCCGCGCGTGCTTGGCTAATTCTCCCTGTAACTGCTGCCGTGCCAGGCTCTCCGCACTGGCCAGCGTCGTTGCGGTGGCGGACGCCCAGTCTGAGGCGAAGTGCCGTGTGCCCTGCCAGTCGATCACACTGCGCACGTAGAGCCGGTAGGCGGTCCCGGATTCCAGCCCGTCGATTTCCGTCTCTTTTGTGCCGAACGCCGGTACGTCGGCCAGCAGCGTCTCAGGGGCCTCGGCGTCCGTATTTGTGCTGTAGCCGATCTCGTAGGCGGCTTGCAGGTTCTTGTTCCCCCCAATGGGGCTGATGTCCCACTGCAGGAGCAGTGCTGTCTCCGACACCGGATCCGTGGAGGACGTCCCCGCGTCCGTCGGGGCCGACGCAGGGCTGGTGCCGTAGACCATGTCGGAGGGCGCACTGCACGTGTCATCCGACTGAGGATCGTCGCACCAGCGCACTTCCACTTCGTAGACCCGGCCAATGGCCAGCCAGCCGCCCGTCGAGGCGTGCACCCGCCCGTCTTCGACCGTCACCGTCTCGAAGGAACGCCAGCCGGTGCGCGTGGCCCCCGGTTTCATACCCAGCACCCGGATCTGGCTGTTTTCCGCCACCCAGGCGGAACTCGCCGGGGGCGCATCGAAGGACAGGTCCAGCGACTTCCAGACCGTCTCGGGGGTGGTGTGCGTCTCGACGTGCTCGGGACCACTCGGCGCCGCTACCGTCACGGTGAAGGCGAGTGTCGCCGTGTCGCCGTCGGCGTCGGTCGCGGTCAGCGTATAGGTGACGGTATCCGCCTGCGCCGTCGGCGTGCCGCTGACGATCCGCGTGGCGCTATCGAAAGACAAGCCGGCGCCGAGCGCGGGGCTCAAGCTGTAGGTCAGCGTACCGTCACCGCCCTTGGCCGCCGGCAGGGTCACCGGATCGACCGTTTCCCCGGCAGTGAAGGACAGCGCCGGGCTGTCGACGCCCTCGTAGCTCGGCTTCAGGTCTTCTTTGACGAAGATCGTGAAGGCGAGCGTGGCGGTGTCGCCGTCGGCATCGGTGGCCGTGAGCGTCCAGATCGCCGTATCCGCCGGGGACTCGGGCGTACCGCTAATGGCGCGCGTGGCGGCATCGAAGGAGAGACCGTTGCCGAGCGCGGCATTGAGCGCGTAGGTCAGCTCGCCGTCGCCGCCCGTGGGCACCGGAAGCGTCGCCGGCTCGATCACCTCGTCTTCGGTGAACTCCAGCGCTGGGCTGTCGATGCCGCCATAGCTCGGCTTCAGGTCTTCCTTGACGAAGATCGTGAAGGCGAGCGTGGCGGTGTCGCCGTCGGCATCGGTGGCCGTGAGCGTCCAGGTCGCCGTATCCGCCGGGGACTCGGGCGTGCCGCTGATGACGCGCGTGGCGGCATCGAAGGAAAGACCGTTGCCGAGCGCGGGGGTTACGGCATAGGTCAGCTTGCCGTCGCCGCCCGTGGCCGCCGGCAAGGTCACTTCCGTGATCGCCTCGCCGGCAGTGAAGGAAAGCGCAGGCGCTTCCACGTCTTCGAAACTCGGCACGGTCACGACTGTGACCGTGAAGGTGAGCGTGGCGGTCTCATCCGCCTCGTCCGTTGCCGTATAGGTGAACGCGCCGCTGCCGCCATCCTCCGGCGTGCCGGAGAGTTCGCGCGTTGTGGCGTCGAAGCTCAAGCCGTTCCAGGTCGAAGGATCGAGGCTGTAGGTCATCTCGCCTGTGCCGCCGGTGGCTGCCGGCAGGACGAGCGCTTCGACCACCTCGCCGACCGGCCATTGCGGGTCGTCCGGCGCTTCGCACAGTTCAAGGGTGGGCACGGCTTCGGTGATCGCCGTGGCCGAGACCCAGACCGACGCGAAGTGCCGCTCGCTCTCGTGCTCGATGACGCTGCGCACGAACAGGCGATATTCGGTACCGGCCGCAAGACCGGCGATCTCTGTTTCGACTGAACCGAAGGCCGGCACGTCCGCCGCCTCCACGAGCGTTGCCGGCGCCGTGGCCTCGGTGTCGGTGGCGTAGCCGAGTTCGTAGGCCGCCTGCAGGTTGTTCTTGCCGCCCACGTGGTCGATCGACCCGGCGAGCTTCAGGGCCGTCTGCGAGGCCGCGTCGGTCGCGCTCGCCTTCGCGTTCGTGGGGACCGAGGCGGGAGTCGCGCCGTACACGCTGTCCGACGCCTCGCTGCACGCATCGTCGCTCGACGTCTCGCCGCACCAACGCACTTCCACTTCATACACGCGGCCGATGGCGAGCGATCCCGTGACGGTCGAACCGCTTACCCGGTCGCCGGACACCGAGGCGCCTGCCACGGTCGTCCAATCGGTCCAGCTTGCGCCTTCCTTCACACCGAGCACGCGGTACTGGCTGTTCGCCGCCACGTACTCCAAGCCGTCGGGCGGGGCAGAGAAGGACAGGTCCAGGGTCTTCCAGGCCGTGCTCGTGTCGGTGTCGATGGTCACGTCCGTCGGGCGGTCGGCGGTGGCGCCGGGCGTCGCCGTCACTGTCGCCGACCAGGGGCCGGTCTCGTCGTCCGACTGCGCGCACACGCGGAAGGCATAGGTGACGCCGTTGTCGAGGCCCGAAATTGACGTCGCCGTGTCGGTCACCGTCTGACTGCCGCCGTCGCCCCAGCCCTCACCCTCGACGGTGTAGCCGACTTCGTAGCTCTCCTGGGTGGAGGGCGACTGATTGTTCGATTGGGCGTTTCCTGACGCCGACCCGAAACCGACTACACCCCCGACCGACTGACCGTCTTCGTCATCTTCATCCTTGTCCGGCATCTGCCAGGACAGGCCCACGGCGCCGTTGTCCGGCGTCGCGCGTACGCTGTCGAGTGTCCCTAAGGTGCCGGCGTCGCTGCTGGGCGTGCCGTTCACCGCATCCGCCCAGTGAGTGATCTCGCCATGCACTGCGCCCACCTGCACCTCGTACTCGTCGTCGTTGGTCAGGCCGGTGATCTTGTAAGGGCTGACGGCGTTTTCAAGTGTTGTCCATGGAGTCGAAGTCGTGCGATAGCGCACCGTATGCGAGTCTGCGCCAGCCCCATCCGTCCAGGATACCCCCAGGCTGGCATTGCCGACCTGCACCTCGACATTGGTGGGAGTCTCAACATCGTCGTCGGTCACCGTCACCGTGACGGTGATTGAACTGCCGGTCAGTCCATCGTAGCGGTCATCGTCGTCGGAGGCGGCGGCATGGCTGAGAGTGGCCTGGCGCTGGTCGCCGGGATTGTCGAGATCGTCGTTGACGCCCCGCACCGTCACCGTCTGCGTTGCGTCCCAGGTCGCCGTCGTGAAGGTCAGGGTTGCCGTGGCCGCATACGTCGTGGCATCCGCCGACACCTCGGCGGCCGTGGCATCGTCCGAGGTCACCGTCACCGTCACCGCGTCCGTCGGCTCGGGGTCGAGTACCACCGTGTAGCTGTTCGTGCCGGCATCCTCGACCACCGTCAGCGCGGACTTCGACAGTGTCAGGCCCCGCGTGTCGTCGTCGGTGACCGTGGCGGTCAGGCTCGCGCTGCGGGTGTGGTAGCCACTGTCGCTGGAGGTGGCGCTGTGGGTGAGGGTCACTGTGCGCTCGTCGTTCTCGTTATCCACAGCGTCGTTGACGCCGGTGACCGTCACCGTCTGCGCCGTGCTCCAGTCCGTCGTGGTGAACTCCAGGCTCGCCGGGGAGACCGTCGCCGCATTCGTATCATTGGACGACACCGCCACTGTGACCGTGTCGCTCGGCGCCGAGTGCAGCTTCACCGTGTAGCTGTCCGTGGCGCCGTCCTCGCCTATCTCCACCCCGAGCTTCGACAGCACTATCCCGGCGCCCATGCCTATCTCCGCCGTCACCCAGGGCGAGGTGTAGTAGGTTGTGGGAGTGGCGCCGCCGCTGCGCGTCACCGAGCGCACGAAGAACCGATAGGTTTCGCCCGCCGTCAGGCCGGTCACCGTCATCGAACTCTGGTCGAAGTTCGGAATCCCCGAAGTGACCATGGTCGCGGGCGCGCTCGCGCCGACATCCGTGGCGTAGCCCACCTCCCACGCGGCGAACTGATTCTGCGAACCGTTGCCCGTGACCGTCCAGGACAGGGCACCTCCGTGTCCTGGGTCCCGGCCACCGCCGATGCCGCGGTCGGCGCCGAGGCGGCCGTCCCGAACAGGAGATCGGTATTGGTTACGCCGCAGCCCTCGGTATGCACCCCTCTACACAGCCGCGCCTGCAGCCGGTGGATATGCCCCACGTTGAAGTCCGCGTTGGTCTCGCACACCGTCTTGCCGTCCACATCCGTGTCGCAGATCGCGAACTCCCGGTAGCTGTTGTAATTGCTGCCCTCGCGATAGTGGTAATACGCCTTTCCACCTTCGGCGGGTTTGCCGTCCAACTCACCTTGACGCGGCTGTCGCCCGCCTCCTCCTGGGTCAACACCAGACTGTCCCAGCGCACATGCGCGCGGTCGGCGTCGGATGGCTGGCCAGCGCCGAGCGCGTTCATGGATCGCACCTGGAACCAGCAGTAGTGGCCGTTGGCCAGCCCGGTCACCTCGTGCGAGGTCGTCGTCGCGGTGCTTCCGGGCATGTCGGTCCAGGTGGCCGTGCTGAAGTCGTTCTCGTCTTCGCTGTACTGGTACTGGTAGCCGGCAATCGCCGTATCGCTCGGATCGGTCCAGGTGAGCGTGGTCTTGCCGTCGCCGTCGCTCGCAGCCAGACCGGCAATCTTGCCCGGCACCTCGTCGTCAAAGACGGTGATGGGCAGAGTCATGGTCTCGCCTTGATACTGCGCCCCCGAGGCGCTGAAGGTCAGGGTGGCAGCTTCGTTGATCGCGTCGGCGTCCTGCGCCGCCGTCAGCGTCAGCGTCTGCGCCGTCGACCAGTTGCTGGGCGTGAAAGTCAGGGTGTTGGCCGAAAGGCTCGACTCGTCGCTGGTCACACTGACCGTGACATTCCCGGTCGGCGCCCCTTTCAGGCGAAGCTGGAATGCCGCGGTACCGCCCTCGGCAATCGTCGCCGGCGTGGCATCGAACCGGGAGGGCGGCGCCTTGCCGTCGGCATGCACCCAGTTGCTCTCGAAATAGCGCACGCCGCCATGGCTCACCAAGACGCGAACAAACAGACGGTAGTCGTCGAAGGTCGGCGGGGTGAAGGTGTAGCTGTTGCTCTGGATCGACGGCAGCCCGGACTCGATCATCGTCGCCGGCTCAGTGGCCGCCAGATCGGTCGCATAGCCAATCTCGTAGGAGGTCTGGTTGTGGTTGTCGTCGTCGACCTTGTCGCTGATCGTCCAGGAGAAAGCCAGGGCGCCATCGGTCCCCGCATTCCGGACAAGTGTGACGGGAGTTGTCGGCAAGGCCGGCCTTGGGATCACGCGCACGACTGCGGATTCTGTGCAACTCTTGGCATCGCAGGCGCGCACCTTCCAATCGACGACGCGTCCCGCCTGCCGGCGCCCCGCGTTGACGATGCACGTCCGCGAGGAACTCGACTTCCCACAGGAGGAATCAGTGTTCCGCCATTTTCCCCAAGCCCATCCACCGCCAACCGGTTTCGATGTGTATTCGTGCTTGGTCGCATTGGCGACCGGGAAGAAGCGCACCTGGTACCGACGAAAGCGGTTCGTGACTACTGGTAGTGTCTCGACGGTCGGCGCCCCCCAGCACCGGTTGCACCGTGACGCTTGATGCGGGTCCGGCCTCCGTCGTGTAGGCGCGCAACTCCACCGTCCAGTCCGTGAAGTTCTCGTTCAGGGTGATGACGTGCACCACGGTCGCGGCGTCGCTGTTGGCCACGTCGTCCCAGCTCGTCGGGGCCGTGTCCCCGTCCTTCCAGACGCGCGTCTGGTACTTCGCGATCTGCGGACTGTCGGGTAAATCCCAGGTCAAGGTCGCCGACCGGTTGCCGGCCGTGGCCGCCAGGTTGGCCGGCGCCACGATGTCGTCGTCGGTCACCGTCACCGTGACGGTGATCGAACTGCCGGTCAGGCCGTCGTAGCGGTCATCGTCGGAGGCGGCGGCGTGGCTGAGGGTGGCCTGGCGCTGGTCACCGGGATTGTCGAGATCGTCGTTGACACCCCGCACCGTCACCGTCTGCGTTGCGTCCCAGGTCGCCGTCGTGAAGGTCAGGGTTGCCGTGGCCGCATACGTCGTGGCATCCGCCGACACCTCGGCGGCCGTGGCATCGTCCGAGGTCACCGTCACCGTCACCGCGTCCGTCGGCTCGGTGTCGAGTACCACCGTGTAGGTCTCGGCGCTCGACTCGGGCAGCGACAGGCTGGCATAGCTACGGGTAATGCCCCGGGTGTCGTCGTCGGTGAGCGTCACCGCCACGGCGCCAGTCACCGAGTAGCCGCCGCCCGAGGCCGTATGATTGATGTTGACGTTGCGCTTGTCGCCGATGTTGTCGATGTCGTCGTTGACGCCGGCGACCGTCACCGTCTGCGCCGTGCTCCAGTCCGTCGCGGTGAACTCCAGACTCGCCGGGGAGACTGTCGCCGCGTTCGTGTCGGCCGATGTGACGCTCACCGTCACCGTACCGCTGGGCTGGCTGGCCAGCTTCACCGTGTAGGTGGCGGCGCCGCCGTTCTCGTCCACGGCCACCGGCGCGTCGGCGAAGACCAGGCCGGCACCGTCATCGTTCGGGGTGGCCGTGGCAGAATCGGACCAGTCGCCGGTATCCTCGTCGTTGGTGGCCTGCACCTGCACCTCGTACTCGTTGTCGTTGGTGAGGTTCGTCAGCGTCAGCAAGGTTGCGGTCGCCGGGTTCGGGGTGGCCTCGCTCCAACTGTCACTACCGGTCTTGTAGCGTACCTTGTAGGCAGTGATGGCCGGTCCGGCGTTACTCGGCGCCGTCCAGGAGACCTCGATCTGTTTGTCGCCGGCGGTCAGCGTCGGCGCGGCCGGCTTGCCGGGCGCCTCGGTGTTCACGTCGGTGACGGTGATGGTGTAGGTCTTCTCCGCCGTCAGCAGCCGCCCGCCGGTGCCGCTCGAGGCGACAATGTCCAGCAGATAGTCGTTGTCGGTGTTGGCGTCCTTGGGGTCCTCGTAGTTGGGCGCAGTCTTAAACGTCAGCACCCCGGCCGAGGTGAGGCTGAACAGGGCGCTGTCCTTGCCGCTCTTGAGGGCAAAGGTGATCGTGTCGCCGTCCGGGTCGGTGGCGGTGGCCGTGTGCACCGTGCCGGTGCCGTTCTCGGCAAAATTGGCCGGCGCCGAATCGGTGAACGACGGCGGGCCGTTGGCTTCCGGCGTGCCGGTGACCGTCGCCGACCACTTGGTCGTGGCGCCATACACCGCACCGACCTGCACGTCGTACTCGGTGCCGTTGGCGAGGCTGCAGATCGTGACCGGGCTGCTCTGGCTCTCGAGCGTGGTCCAGTTCATCGTGCCCTTCCTGCGGTGTTGTACGGAGTGCGAGTCCGCGCCCGTCGCCGCGGTCCACGAGACCGTCAGCGCACCATCACCGGCGGCGACCGCCACGTTGGACGGCGGCGGCTGCGGGACCGGCGTGCCGCTGATAATCGCACCCCACTTGGTCTCGGTTCCGTACACCGCACCCACTTGCACGTCGTACGCGGTGTTGTTACTCAGCCCGGAGATCGTGAACGGGCTGCTCCGACCGGTCTGCGGAGACTTGGTGCGATAGCGCACGGTGTGCGAGTCGGCGCCCGCGCCATGAGTCCAGGACACCTTCAGCGAGCTGTCGGCCGGCACCACCGCCTCATCGGATGGCGGCCCGATCAACGCCCCGCGCACGGATTCGGACCACTTGGTGGTGGCGGTGAACACGGCGCCCACCTGCACGTCGTACTCCCGGCCATTGGTCAGGCCGGTGATGGTGCCCGGACTGGTCTGGCTCGTGCTCGTCGTCCATGAGAGGTTGAGACTCGACATGTCGCGGTAGCGGAGCGAGTAGGAGTCAGCGCCGAGAACGGGCTCCCATGCCACCGTTAGCTGTTGGTCGCCGGTCGTGACCGTGATGTCCTGCGGGGTCGGCATCTCGGGGACGCCGGCCGTGTCGACCGCAATCGGTCCATAGAAGGTACCGACCTGCGCCTGCACCCCGACGTAGTAATCGGCCGTGTCAAGACCGGTGAAGGTGTGGGCCGTCGTCGTGACCTCCGTCGGCGCGCCCCACTGGACGGTGTTGGCGCGGCGGATGTAGGCGCGGTAGCCGTCCGCGTCGGCGACCGCGTCCCAGGTGACCTCGATCTTGCCAAAGCCGCCCTTGACGTCGGTGATGACCGGCGCCGGCGGCGTGCTGGCCATGTCGTCCGGCAGGGTCACAACGAGGCTGGTGGCGGGGCCTTCTCCGGCGCCGCTGCTCTTCGCGCTTAGCTCAACCTTGTAGCTCTTGCCGGTGGTCAGGTCGCGGACCGAACTCGGCGAGCAGATCGTCTGCCACTGCACCAGCTCGCCGACCGGATTGTTGCCCGCGTCGTCCGTCTCCTGATACTTGACGATGTAGCGCACGATGGAACTGCCGCCGTCGCTGGCGGGCGGTTCCCACGACAGCATGATGTCGGCGCCGGTGTCGTCCACCTTGATGAGCTCGGCTTCGAGGCTGGTGGGCGCGCCGGGCTTGGTGGGCATGGCCGCGCTGACTGCGGAGGTCCAGGCGCTCCAATCGTCGGCGAACTCCGGCGGATCCGCGTCGTAGTCGTACCAGCGGGCGCGGGCGCGGAAGTGATAGGTCTGTCCGAGAGTGAGCCCCGAGTAGAGGTAGGACGGCGAGTCGTCGGGTCCGTAGTCGAGGGCGTTCCTGATGTCGTCGTCGTTCCAGGTGTTACCGTCGGTGCTCGACTGTACTTCGTAGTATGCGGTTTTCGGGACTGGCGTCCAGGTCAGTCTCATCCCGCCGTTTTCCGGCGCGGCGGCGAGATTGGTGGGGGCAGGGTTCGTCGTCTGGGCGGATGCGGGGCTGGCGGCGAGGACGCCGACGGAGACAGCGAGCACGACTGTCACCGCCCGGAGCAGGGCGCCGCTTGCACGGCGGATCAGGCGAGGGTCAGCGTCGGGGGGGGGGGGGGGGGCAACAGACCAGCCCTTAGCGTTCTCTCTTCCATCGCCCTTCTCTGCACCCTGGCGCCTCTAAAGGAGCATCTCCCCGCTAGAACACGAAAGATGCGTATTCTAGCCCCTCCCAAGCCGAGATGCAAACCGCTGTCTAGGTCCACTCCCTTGGGCCCACGGGTTGCTGGGGCAGGAGACATTGTCCCGGCGAGTGGCGGCCCAGGATCCCTCTCTTTTGTCACGGCGCCCTCTCATGGCGCTGCTTGAACCGCGGCCCCGTCCGGCGGCATAAGATGCCGCCGACACACAGGCAAAAACAAGACCCGGGATCCCCGATATTCCTGAGCACCGGCGCATGTCCGTTCTCAGGTCATGGGCCTTGCAGGCGCTTGCGCCACAATCATGCCCCTCATCCCGCGATGCCCTTTAATGGGACACCGAAAGTGATACTCACCAGGCGGTAACGTGAGCACAAGTTCAAGGCGTTGTCCGGGGGCCAAAGGAACCCCATGTTCGAGCAGATCCGCCTGCTGGCCGGCATCCGGCACAACGCGGACCAGGGGCCGGACAAACAGCGAACTGTCAAATCTGTGAAGTTCCCAGCCTTGATTCCTCACCACCAAGCGCACGGCTTGCCCGGCTGTGACGTCAATTCGGGCCGGAGAGAATCGAAAATCGTCAACGACGATCTTCACCTCCTGATATTCGGAAGAACAGGCCCAGAGACCGAGCAACAGGAAGGGCAGCAGGGATTTGACCACTCGCACACCTCATGCTACATTCGAAGGCCGTAACGCGGCCACAAGGCCGCCATGCTTCTGTTTTCTTCCCCCCATCATGCTGAAACAAGTCCTGACCATCGCCGGTTCTGACTCGGGTGGCGGCGCCGGGATCCAAGCAGACCTGAAAGCCATGTCTGCCAACGGCGTCTACGCCATGTCGGTCATTACTTCGATTACCGCACAAAATACTACGGAGGTCCGCGCTATTCACGATCTCCCCGAATTCATCGTCGAAGCCCAGATCGACGCGGTCTTCGCCGATTTTGACGTGGCCGCGGTCAAAACGGGAATGCTCTCCTCGGCCTCTCTCGTGTCACTGGTCAGCAGGAAGTTGCAACACTACCACGGGCCTTGCGTTGTCGTCGATCCCGTGATGATTTCCAAAAGTGGACAGGATCTCTTGCAAGCCGATGCGATTGACGCGTTGAAACACACGCTCATTCCCCTGGCCTACGTCATCACGCCCAATATCCATGAAGCCCAACGGTTGACCGGCCTGACGATCCGGTCGTTGGCCGAAGCCCGGCAGGCGGCTAAAGCGCTTCACCAACTTGGCTGTCAACATGTCCTGATCAAAGGTGGGCATTTACCGGACTTTCCCGCCACCGATCTTTTATACGATGGGCGTTTTTTTCGCATCTACAAAGGCGAATGGATCGATACACCTCACACCCATGGCACGGGCTGCACCTTCGCCTCTGCGCTTTCCGCTCACCTGGCTCTGGGGAAACCCCTCCCCGACGCAGTCGAAGCGGCGAAACAGTACGTCACGTCTGCCATTCGCCATGGGCTGGCCATTGGTCGAGGCCGGGGCCCGACTCATCATTTCTATTTTCTCTCCTGAACGTACGGCATGTCGCGTGGCGCTTCTGTTTCCCTCTTTTACATTTCTGGCGCTTCCGTCCGGCTTTTCTATTCGTAGCTGCGCCATCCCCCCGATTGTCCATGTTCAGGCAGGGGATGAGGTCTGTCACTTGACCAAGGTCTTCATTGCCTGACTGGCCCCCGACACCATGTCCCCTTCCTGTCGGATGACGCGACGCTCATCCGACCTGCCCGACTGACCTGAGCGCCCCCAACCCCCTCAATCCCCCTTATCAGGGGGATGTGGCCTGGCCAAGAAGCCTCAGACGCCAGCCATCGCCTCTCCTCAATCCCCCTTATCAAGGGGACGGGGCCGGGCCGGAATACCGGCTTCTTGTCATTCCCCAACCCCCTCAATCCCCCTTATCAGGGGGACATGGCGGGGCTGTGTTGTCGGTCGGGTTAGCCGCATCGGCGTCCCCCGGCATCCCTAGCCCTGGACCCCCAATTCTAAATAGTCTGTCCCCGTCATGTGTCATCGGGGCTCCCGGGTTGGCCGCTCCGCATGTATCGCGGCCGCCTCTTATGCGGCTCCTGGAGCGGCCTGCTGTTCAAGAGGCGCCATGAGATGGCGCCGCTACAAAAGAGGGGCAGCCTGGGCCGCCACTTTCCGGTAGAAATTCAGGAACCTTTGGCACTCCCCGACACAGGCAGAGAAACTGCCAGAGATCGGGGTCGCCGCCCCGGCGTCCCGTGACGCCCCAGCCCCGTCCCCCTGACAAGGGGGATTGAGGGGGTTAGAGGCGCGCCGCCAAGGAACCTCTGATTTCGTGTGATAGCGGGATGCAGGGCAAGGCGTACCGCAGCGAAACCCGGGACCTCTCAAGTGGAGAGTCGAGGGTTGAGCGAGGACACCACGCCGCCATGCGCCCGATCGTGCACGAAATCAGAGGTTCCCTGATGGTCTCTCCGGACGAAAGGCAGAGCACCGCATCGAGAAATTGCTCGGGTTGATTGACAGCATCGCCCAATCTTCTTCAGGATTCCGTCATGGAAGAAACCACCCTCGCCTTTCAAGATGGTGCAAACCATTCAGTCTCGGCTCTTCTGTCGGAACCGGATCGCAAAAGTGACCGAGCCGTCATTCTCTGCCATGGCTTTCTCTCAAACAAAGAAAGCCACACCAACCTCCGCCTGACGGAACTCCTTGTTGCCCGGGAGATCAGCACTTTTCGATTCGATTGGTTCGGGATGGGCCAATCCGATGGAGACTTCAGTCATCTCACGGTTCCAACGTGTCATGACCAGTTGGATTGTGCCCTCACTCTGATGCGCGAACGCGGCTATCACACCTTAGGGATTATCGGCTCGAGTTTTGGCGGACTCATGACCATCCTGGTCGCTCAGCACCACCCTGAACTGCGCGCCATCGGCCTCAAATGCCCCGTCCCCGACTTTTCCGAAATGCTGGACAGGGAATTCGGTTCCGCCGGCATTGAAAAATGGAAACGCACCAATGCTATTCCCGACGTGACGGGTGGAACGGAACCGGTGAGTCTGGATTTTTCATTTTACAAAAGCTGCCGCGCCGTGAACGCCTATGAAGCCGCTCGCCGCATCAAGGCCCCCACCCTCATCGTCCATGGGGAACAGGACGAATTGGTCCCCTTCCACCAAATCCAACAACTGAAGGACGCCCTGCCCGGACGGCAGGAACTCGTGCTGCTTCCCGAGGCTGATCATCAATTCGGAAGGCCGGAAGATTTTCGCCACATGACCGTTCATCTGGCAAACTGGATGCAAACCCATCTTTCGCCCCCGCAGAGACCCGCGTCATGACCGATCCGCCCGTTAAGAAATTACGCGAGGAACAGCTTGAAGGCCTGCGAGTCCTCTATCCCTGGTATAAGCAAGAAGTGTTCCTCCGCCGGGAACAGATGATGCGCCTGACGGCCTTCGGCAGCGCGTTTTTACTCCTGCTGCTGATTACGATTCTCGCGCTCTCCCCCCCTTATCCCGTTCATCTCACGATCAAAGTCTTTGCCATCACCGGCACCGCCCTCTTCTCAGCCTTGTTCATCTACCTCATTTTGCAGCAACGCGACCGCCACCGCGTCGCCAAACAAACCCTGATCGAGATGGAACAAGTGCTCGGACTGTACGAAGAGGGCCTCTATCTGGTGGGCAAAGCCCTTTACCCGAAAGATTGGCAAACGGCCTGGTTGACTGATCGAAGCGTGACCGTTTACGTTGCCGTCATCACGACTTTGACGATTCTCGTCGTGGCTTCGATTGTCAGCAAAGGTTGACGGACCGGCTCCCTGACGTTTCGAGAGCAAACGCCACGCCCATCATGATTAACCCCTACCGAGGCATGACCCCAACCATCGCGGCCACCGCCTTTATCGAAGAAACCGCGGTGGTGATCGGGAACGTCAGCATCGAATCGGAAGCCAGCGTTTGGTTTCACAGCGTCATCCGTGGCGACGTCAACGTCATTCGGATTGGACATCGCACCAACGTTCAGGATCTCTCGCTTCTCCACGTGACTCACGACACGTATCCCCTGATCATCGGCGACGACGTCACGGTCGGCCACCACGTCGTGCTTCACGGCTGCACGATTCACAATCGAGTCCTGATCGGCATGGGCGCCGTACTGATGGACGGAGCCGTGATCGGAGACGATTGCCTCATCGGGGCTGGGGCATTGGTGACCGAACGCACGCAAATCCCACCGCGCAGCCTGGTGCTCGGCTCACCGGCTCGCGTCACACGTCCCTTACGGGATGCCGAGGTGATGAGCCTCAAGGAATCCGCCCAACGTTACGTACAATATGCGCGGCACTACATGACTGGGTAACCCGGCAACCTCCGCGTCCTTTCCGGACAGGGATCTTCCTGGACGTCCCGTAGGTCGGATGAGGGAACCTCTGATTTCGTGTGATAGCGGGATGCAGGGCAAGGCGTCCCGGAGCGAAACCCGAAGCGTATCATCGAGATAGGTGAGGGTTGAGCGAGGACACAACGCAGCCATGCGCCCGATAGTGCACTAAATCAGAGGTTCCTTAGCAAAACGTCATCCGGCAAATCCTCTCCATGAGTCAGGTCAAAACTACACCCGTCCCGCTCGTGATCCTCGGAGCCGGCTATGCCGGACGCTTTATCTACCACGCCGCCCGGCAACGCGGTCGCCCGGTTTTTGCAACGAGTCGCTCCCCTGCCGAGCACCTGTCGTTTGCCCAACCCGGACACCGCATCTTTTTTGATTTACAGCAACCCGGGACGTGGTCTCAGGTGCCCGCACATTCGGATATGATCTGGTGTTTTCCGGCCCTTCCCGAAGACGTCGCCGGCACCTTCGCGCAACACGTGCTTGACCGGAAAAACCGTTTGGTCGTGCTGGGCAGCACCTCGGCGTTTCCAACGAACTTGCCCGGCCTCATAGACGAACGCACGCCGATCAACCTCTCCCTTCCCCGCGTGTCAGGCGAAGAGCATTTGCGAACCACGTTTGGCGCGACGATTTTGAGACTGGCCGGGCTTTATGGACCCGGCCGGAACGTGCTTGATTGGATTCGGAGGGGAAAAATCAACAATTCAAAAAAATACGTCAACCTGATCCACGTGGAAGACGTGGCGGAATTGTGCCTGCTCGCGTTGCGATATGCGTCGCCCGGCTCGACGTATATCATCAGTGACGGCCACCCGCGATCCTGGGCGGAAATCTGTCGCTTTGCCGCGGAGCGTTTTCATATCGCCATCCCACCGACGACCGTCACCCGCGAAGCAGGGAAACGGCTCTCACCCCGGAAAATCCTGTCTGATTTCAACTATCAACTCAAACATCCGGACTTGTTCACCGCTCTCGACGAACTAGAGAACCTCTGATTGAGAAAGGCGGGTATGACAGCAAGAACGATCAACGAATGAGTGAACATTGACGCCCCCGTGTAGCACGTCGCCCAGGCATCAATCACCGAACAGGTATTTCATCGTGAACATTACGGACAACTCACGCGGGCCACTGAACGTGGTCCGATTGCCCGAGAAATTGGAGTCGATGTCGAACATGGGATGATCCGAATAGGTGTTCGAGGATTCGGCGTCATCCATGATGGAATAGGTCAGCTTCATCCCCAACAGCGTCTCATCCGTCAGGCTGTAATCCGCCCCGGCGTGGACTTTCGCGAGGATTACCGTATCGGACATATCGACGTTCTGGACGCTGTTCAAATGTTTCAAGTCCTTGTCCGACCCGGTTAAGAGATTCCGGTAATCCGTTTCAAAACGCACACCATCGATTTTGACAAACGCGACACCCAGCCCCACTCCCACGTATGGCGTCAGCCTCTCGAACGGGTTCGTCATCGTGTTGAACGGATTCGGGACGTTGCTGAGCAGGTCGGGGAAATCGTAATACACATTGAAGGCAATCGTACGCGTCGTAAGATCATCAATGCCGGGGTTGGCGTTCGAGACAACACAGTCCCTGCTGCCTGTCACAGGATCCGGACATGGGTTAAAGATGAGAGGCTGATCCTCTACCGGAGGATCGTAGTCAATACCGGCAAATATCTGGTCAATGGCGTTGTTGCGCTGTGTCGCGGACAGTTCCAGACGCCACCGGTCGAAGATGCGACCCGCCGTCATTTCAAAAACGCTCCCGGCATCCAGGTCAAAATCATACATCCAGCGGAATCCCTGTATCAGCCGGTCAGACTTGCCCGGCATCCCACCAGAGAGACACGGACTATATTCAGGATAGCAAAATGTATCCCGATTCCAACCTTCCTGGTCGATGCGGGAAGTCCAATTCACCCCGATGCCGCCCCCGATGTACCACCCGGACCGTTTCGACGTTGCCCCCACTTCGCCAACCACGGCAACACTCATCACCATCGCACCAACCACGAACACCCGTGCCGTTGAACACTTCATTCGGACTTCCCCTTTGAAAACGCGTGCATAGGACAAACATAGGACAAATCGAGAAGGCTGTCCTGTGGGAGTTATCTTTTCAGGCCAGCCCAAGAGAGAGGGCGCTATAAAAAAACCGTATGCGGATTTCAAGAACGCAAGGGGGCGCATAACGGCGTTCTTTCGTTCTCCGGCGTCCATCCATCATTCAACCGAACCTTGCGCAATGGATTCAAGAACATGGTACAGTTTCCCCATAATCGCACACGTCGTCTCATGGACATTTTTTGAATCATTCAACGTGAAAAAGGTGCGGCCATGACATCCTCTCCTTCTCCTGAATTGTTTTTTGAAACAGCTTTTGGGATTCAACGCACCAGTTCCATCAAAGCCGCCATCGACCTGGAAGTCTTCACGGCCATCAAGGAAGGACACCAGACCACTTCTTCCATGGCGAACCGATGCGGCGCATCGGAGCGAGGCATACGCATGTTGGCTGACTATTTGGTGATGCTCGGCTTTCTCACGAAATCGGGGAACACGTACGCCCTGACTCAGGATTCGGACGTGTTTTTAGTCAAGACGTCTCCGGCCTACGTCGGGGGGACGCTGGAGTTTCTCCTGACTCCGTCGCTGTTTGACGGCTTTTGCCGCCTCACCGAGGCCGTTCGAAAAGGCGGAACGGCTTTGGATGACGAGGGGACGACGGCCCATGAACACCCGGAATGGGTCACGTTCGCCCGTGCGATGGTTCCCCTGATGCGCGGACCGGCCAACTGGATAGTCGAACATCTGCTTTCAACGGGCGGGACGGTTCATAAGGTCCTGGACGTCGCAGCCGGACATGGAGTCTTCGGCGTGGAAATCGCGAAACGGTTTCCGGACGCCGAAATTAACGCCCTCGATTGGCCCAACGTTCTGACCGTGGCCCGGGAAAACGCGAACGCCGCCTCGTTGGGCGACCGCTATCGAACCATTCCCGGCAACGCCTTTGACGTCGACCTTGGTCAGGGGTATGACCTTGTCCTGCTCACCAACTTTCTTCATCACTTCGCTCCACCGGAATGTGAGGCCTTGCTCCGAAAGGTCCGCAAGTCATTGACGTCGAATGGCCTGGTGGTCACGTTGGAATTCGTCCCGAATGACGACCGGATCAGTCCCGCGTCGGCGGATTTTGCCCTCATCATGCTGATCGCCACCCCGGCGGGAGACGCGTACACGTTCAAGGAATGGGATGCCATGTTTCAAAAAGCCGGGTTCGGGCGCAGCGAACTCCACGCGGTGCCCAACTCCAAAGAGCACGTCATCATCACGCATCAATCCGCGTAGCGTCGTCTCCAACTGCCGGCCCCGCACGACCGTTCATTCACGTGGCATGGGTCTACCTTGTTTCCGGGCCCAATGGCTTCACGATGATGAGCAACGCGGCTAACAGGGTGAGATTGCTCATAAGGGCCACCAGCATGGCAAAGCCGGTCAGCAAACCGAAGTAGATAGTCGGGATAAAATTGGAAAAAGCCAGGATGCTGAACCCCACGGTAATCGTCAGCGCCGTATAATAAATGGCGCGACCTATACTGCCATGACACGCCAGGACCGTTTCTCGATACGTTTGATGTTTCACGAATTCCACCTGAAACCGGTGAATATAGTGAATGGCGTGATCGACGGCGATGCCAACCGTGATTGCGGCAATCGTAATGGTCATAATATCCAGGGGAATCCCCCACCACCCCATTAATCCAAGCACCGCACAGGCCGCCAACAGGTTCGGCAGAATCGCCACGATCGACAACGAAACCCTGCGAAAGAGCACGATGAACATCAGGAGAATGCTCAGAAAGACCATGCCCATCGTCAAGATCTGCGACCGGTAGAGACTGTGCAGCAAGTGACTGTAGAGAAGCGCCATGCCCGTGGGATGCACGGTCTTCTCGGCAAACCCCATTTCCTCGACCAGGTACCTTCGGATGCGCTCAATCAATTCTTTGCGTTTGAGCGTCGGGGCCGACTCGATCAAGCGCATGGTCAAACGTATTTGATCGGCCTCGGCATACAGATACGGATCGAGCAGCGCCTTCTTCACGTCCTCGGGTATGTACTTTCTCAGCAGGGCCAACTCATAATCTTCCGGCATATGGCCGTCATTCAACTGCTTCAACACTTTCAGGCCCGTGGCAAGGGACAGGACTTTGCCTACTTCCGGCAACGATTCAAGGTACTCGTGAATCGTTTCAATCTGCGCCAACCGGTATCCATTGAACCAATAGGAGAGTTCGTTGGTTTCGCCCTCTTCCTGAGCGAACGGATCATTAAACGGGTCATCGAACGGATCGTCCGTTTCCTCAGAAGAGGCGACTGCGGATTCGCCGGCGTCAATCACAAAGTCCAACGGGATGGTGCCTCCCAACTGCCTATCAATCAATTCCATACCCTTGTAGATTTCCGTGGAACTTTTGAAATGATCGATGAACCGGTTTTCCACCTCCAGTCGCGCGAGACCTATTCCACCCAACACGGCTAACAGCATACAGACCACCACAATCGCCTTGGCGTGCCGGAGCGTGAAGCCGGCCACCGCCATGGTAAAGGCTTTCGTGGCATCCGTTCGCAGACTGACCTTCTCCGGTTTGAGTAACACCAGCACCGCCGGGAAATAGATGAAATTCAGGATGAACGCCAGAGCAATACAGATCGTCATCATCCAACCGAAATCAACGACGGGACGAATGTCACTGACAATCAGGGAACAGAACGCCACAATCGTCGTAATGGCCGTATAAAAACAGGGCTTGGTCATGTCCTTCATCGTGTGAAAGACCAACGTTTTCTGGTCTACTTTCGGAGTGTCCTCCTTCAGAATCCGGTAGCGCACTTCGTTCAAAAGCCGGTAGCGCACAATGAGATGGATGGTTAAGGACATCGTGATGATGAGCAACAGCGAAACAAAATTCGAGGAAATGACCGTCACTCGCCAATCCACAAAGCCCAGGTAGCCCACCATCACGAGCACGGAGATCAGGCAGCAGGACATGGACAACAGCACCCAACGCAACGACCGGAAAAAGTAGACCAGCGCCGCAAGCAAAAACCCGAGGATGCCGACGCCGAACGTGGTCATGTCGTGCTCGATAAAACTGATCATATCGGCAACGATCATCCTCGCCCCGCCCAGGTACAATTGGGCACCGTCACGATACTTATCCAGAATGCTGCGGACGACTTCCGTCTCCTTGCGTTCGGCCTCGACAACAGTGGCGTGATAGTCATGAAAAGTTTGCTCCGTCGATTGCAGGGTTGCCGCCTCTTCAGACGAGAGCCCGGACTCGACTTTCTTCTCTCGCAACCGGTTTCGCTTGTTCAGCAGCGCGTGATAGGTCTCGTCTTCCTTGAAGATGACTTGCAGCGCCGTTGTGCGACCATCTGAACTGATGAGATTATTTTGATAAACGGGGCTTTCCAGAAATTCTTTTCTGGCCAGTTCCCTATCGATACCCGGCGTCTCCAGCGTTCGTATCCCCTTCCCGTCTTTCAATTCCGCAAAGGACACTTTAGGGCTGTTGACGAGCGGCACGTCCAGAATAGTTTGGACTGCCTGGACCGAATCCATGCCGGCCAATTCATCACGGAGTTTTTTTAAACGGGCGAGCGAAGCGGGAGAGAACATATCGTCATGCGGCGTATAGACGACGATGAGAAAATCATCCGAGCCGTAGATTTTCCGGCTGGCTTGATAATATTTCAGCGCTTCGTCGTGCTCCAGGATAATCGATTCGGAAGACGCATCAAGTTTGAGATTCGGAGCGTGAAACGCGAAAAACACCACCGGGACTAACACCAGCCCCAAGGCCACGACCGGCCGGTCAATGACCAGCGCTCTATACAATCGGAGTAGGGATGCGCTCACTTTGCTTATCTCTGTAGGGGATAGCCTTTAGGCTCTGCCGTTCAGGGCCCGGCATCCAGGACCTGAGGCAATTTTCAGGGACATTACCGTAAATTAACCCGTGAGCCAACACAAGGAAAAAAGAACGGGGATGAGGTATGTCACGGGGCCGGGCTGTGTTGTCGGCCGGGTGAGTCGCAGGCCTGCTCACAGACAGGCCTGCCAAGTTAGCGACATCATTCCCAAAAGCACGAACCGGTCAGGCAAAGAATTTCTCCGGACGAGTCAAACAAAGAGCCGTGACCGTCGCATCGAATGCCGGAAAATAGTATAATGGATTTTTCCGTCCGTTCAGAAAACAATGGAGTCCGACAGACGTATGCCTGACATATCCGATCATGGGAAAGACGTGGCCACCCTCGGAGGAGGATGCTTCTGGTGCATAGAAGCCGTGTTCCGGCACGTGCGGGGTGTGGCATCGGTGGAATCGGGCTACATGGGCGGAAAACACCCCAACCCCTCATATGAAGCGGTCTGCACCGGCGTGACCGGCCATGCCGAAGTCGTGCAGGTGACGTTCGATCCCACCGTCATTTCTTACCGGGACGTTCTGGAAATCTTTTTTGCCATTCACGATCCCACGACGCTCAACCGCCAAGGCAACGACGTCGGCACGCAATATCGATCCGTGATCTTTTACCATTCCCCGGAACAAGCCGCCACGGCAAAAACCGTCATGGCCTCCCTCACAGCGGCCCACGTCTTCGATGCCCCGATTGTGACGGAAATCTCACCCGCGCCCACGTTCTACGCGGCAGAGGCCTATCATCAGGACTACTTCGCACGCAATCCCTCCCAAGCCTATTGCGCCTACCTCATCGCTCCCAAGCTCGCCAAGTTCCGCCTGCAGTTCACCTCAAAACTGAAACCCGCCTCATAATCGAGGGTCGGGGTCTTTGCATTTGCAGGAAGCCCCCGTAGGTCGGGGCAGCCGCCCCGGCGTCCCGTGACGCCCCAACCACGTCCCCCTGATAAGGGGGATTGAGGGGGTTAGAGGCGCTCCGCTAACCCGACCGACAATTTGCTGTGGTCATACCCGATATGGGTCATCGGGGATCCAGGATCAGCCGCTCAGCATGTGTAGCTGCCGCATCTTATCCGGCTCTTGGAGAGGTCGCTGTTCAAGCGGCGCCATGAGATGGCGCCGCGACAAAAGAGGGGGAGCCCGGGTTATGGTCTTTGCATTTGTAGCAGCGGCATCTTATGCCGCTGGACGAGGCGTCGGTTTCCGTGTACGACGACATGGCTTCTGTATCCGTTCAGAACTCCCTGGCCCTCCTCGAAGCCGGAGGAGCGGCCGCTGTCCAGGAAGCGCCATGAGATGGCGCCGCGACAAAAGAGGGGCCGCCTGGGCCGCCACTTTCCGGTAGAATCCTCCTTCACCAACGATCCGAGGGCCACAGGTGGTGGCCCCATACCGTCATTTGCAATTCTCAAGATGGGTCATATAGAATTGCCCTTCATTTTATCGTTTCTATACGTCCACAATGTTCCTATACTCTCTCAGGAGGAATCACAAGATGAAACAGACGCTTGGTATTCTGATCGTAATGATCATCGCCGGTGGCCTCTGGCAGACGTCGGCCTACGCATCCGGGTCTTTTGCCGCCAGTAGCGGGATCAGTGCCAGGAATGCCTATGCCATGGGCAAGGCTCTCACGTTCAAGAAACTCGTATGCCCATCCTGTCCCATCCAGAAAGACGAATTGACCCAGGACCGGGCCATCAGCCTGAAAAACAGCCTGGAAGCCCGTGACGCAGCGAAAAAACCAGGAACCCCGGATGACGAGCATATCGCCGTACTCTGTCCGGGCAGCCGCGCCACCGGTTGCGATGGGAAGCCGGACGAACAGGAACTCGTGCATTATTACCTGAAACGCCGGTTCAAGATGTAACCCCTTTAGTCTTTATCAAACCAGTCTTTATCAAACTTTATCATAGTAGCCTGTGAATCAATGGAGGAATGTCATCATGGCTAAAGCTCGATTGATTATTCTCATGGTGGCGGTGATAAGCACCATGGGATCATCCGCATTCGCCGACGGGGTCACACCCTGGCTCCCCGCGCCCAGTTCCGGGGTCGCAAGCCTTTCCTTCGTCACCCAAAACGCCACAGAATACTACAGAGCCACAAAGAGACCAACTCCCGGACCCGGCAACGATCTCGGGCAGAACACCTTATGGATAGGCGGCATATACAGCATATCTGACGCGTTCGCAGTAGATCTGCGCACGGGCGTGGCCAGAAGCTACGCCTCGGCAGGACCAACAGGAGGCAGAGATCATTATCAGGGCGTGACGGACAGCAATATCGGCCTGACGTGGCGCATTGTGGACGAGATGGAAAATCCTTCCTTGCCAACTGTTGCCCTGCGCGGCGGAGCCATCATCGCCGGATCCTACGAAACCGGCGCCATTAATGCCTTGGGTGACGGAGCAAACGGCCTGGAGTTATCAGCCCTGGCCGGCAAGTATTTTGCAGACCGAGTCGCCATGTCCGGCGAGGTCGGGTACCGTGGCCGCGATGAAAACGTCCCGGAAGATTTCTTCTTGAATGTGTCGGGAGGCGTGCTGGTCCACGACCGCGTGGCACTGGGTATCAACTACAAGTTGATAGATGCTCAGTCCGGCCTCCAAATCGGCACGCCCCCATTCACCGCCTCCCGTTTCCCTGAGGTGGAGGAAGACATCCAGTTCCTGAGCGGAACGGCGAGCGTCAACGTCACGGATCAGATGAACTTGGCCTTGTCGTACGGGGAAGTCATCGACGGTCGCAATACGGCAAAGTCCAAAGTGTGGAGCTTCACAACCAGTTACGCGTTCGACACGTTCTGATTCACAGCGAACTCTCCCCGCGCCTCCGGGTGCGGGAGAGTCTTCTCCTGAACAACGGTCATGGTCAACAATCCCGGCTCACCTGATCCACGGACGTTGACGTCCGTTACGGCTGGTTCAGTTTCCAGTCGTACTCGTAGTCCACGGACCCGGTGAAGGTGCTCAAACGCTTCGCGAGCGCGTCGACCGCGTACGCGGTCAGGTGTTTGAGCACTCCCTTCGTGTTACCCCCGAAGTCCGCCTCGTACCAATCATAGATGCTCGAGATGACGATGAAATCGTCATCCACGAAATCCACGCCTCGCGGATGGTTCACGTAGGCGCGTGCCGCTGCCTCGAGCTGTTCCTCGGTATTGTCCGCGGTGAAGGCCGTTTTGGACAGATTCGGACACCCGTGGCTGGCGCAGTTGACCGCGTAGTGAATCCGCGCGTCCTGCCAGATGGGTCGCAGGATGCCGTGTTCGATGTTATTCAGCGTCAAGTCCTGACCCGCGACCTTGGCATGTACGTCGTCCCAGGGCCCCTTCACAATACCCAGGCTACCGAGCAAACTCTCGCTGATCTCACGGATGGAATCCACGGGATAGGCATCCAGCACCACCCGGACGGTCAGGGCGTTGTAAAAATTGATCCAGTAGGCCTTCTGTTCCGCACGGGAATAATCCCGCGGGTCAAGCGCCTGTAATGACGCCAGGTACGAGCCCAGCTTGGCGGCATCCCCGGCATTCGTCTTGAGTGCCTTGTAATCGAAGCGATTGATACCTGAATCGTGAACGTGCAGGTAGTCGTTCAGGATGTCCTGCCAGGCACCGTGGTCGACGTGGGCCGCGTGAGTTTCGTCGCTCGCCTTCCATACCGGAATCAGTTTTGAGCCAGGCGCCGCATGGGCCACACCGACGACCAGCATCGTCACGAACAGACAGACGGCAATGCGCAGGCAACATCTCCCGTGTTCGGCAGTCATCCGCATTAGATTCATGGTCATTGCTCCTCCTTGTTGCAACAGAATGTATGAGAATCGGCACAACGGCAGCGCAACTTGACGATCATCCCGAGAATGCCGACGCTGGCACCGATGACGCCCCTCAGCGTTCCTCCAACCTTCGATACGCCGAAACGCCGCCGCAGGGTGGTCACCGGCGTCTCGACGATGCGCATGTTCAATTGGATGGCCTTGACCTGCATCTCCACGGTCCAGCCATACGCCGTATCACGCATATTGAGCCGTCGCAGCGCATCCGCGCGAATGGCCCGGAAGGGACCCAGATCGGTGACCACCCGCCCCCACAGGAACCGAATCAGCAGGCTCGCCACGCGATTGCCGACGATTTGCGGCACCGACAGGGCGCCCGGTTCCTGCTGCCCCAGCGCACGAGAACCGATGGCCAGGTCGGCGCCGTCCGCAATGACCGTCAACAGGTCGAGGGCTTGCCTGACGTCAAATGACTGATCACCATCGACAAACACGACGACGTCCACCGGCCGAAGCGCGGCAATGGCTGTTAAGCACGCCATGCCGTAGCCCCGCGTCTCCTCGACGACCACGCGGGCCCCTGCACCGCTGGCCCGCTGCGCCGTGGCGTCCGTCGATCCGTTGTCGCACACCACAATGTCGTCGATGACGCGAGGCTCGGTGTCCGTGTGAAGATCCAACAGTGCCGTCACCACTGCACCGATGTTGTCCTGTTCGTTATAGGCAGGAATCACGACTCCGACATTCAACTGTTTGTACATTGCATCCAGACGTATCGTCAATCGTGTATCCTGCTACCCACGCCACTCGACCGTCTCCCAAACAGGTCATAGGCCAAGGCCAGCAGGATCAGACTGAATTCCACGGGTCTGACCCATATCGGCTGCTGATACGGTTGCAGGTTGGCATCGTTCAAGTTGAGCCCGGTCACGTAGCCGAGGAACACCGCGACGGAGGCTGTCCACGCAGCAGCCGTCGGCGTAATCGCCGCAAACGGGAGTACCCAGAGCAGATACCACGGATTGATGACCGGTGAGGCCATCAAGCAGGCGCCATAAAGCCAATCGCCCCGTGGGACCTCACGGACACGGCTCCGGAACCGTCGAAAATAGTAGCACCCCCAGAAGATGCCATACAACAGGACCAGCGCGAACTTGGCCGTGAACGGCTGCATGACGGTGGCCAGCAACCCGAACGCCGCCGAATTGAACTCCCATTCACGCGCGAAGACCAGCAGTGATTCGAAGTCCGTGCCACCCTGCAAGACAAACGGCGCATACACCGCGACCAGCGTGAAGAGAAACAGGACCCAGGACCCGAAACCAGCGCCAACCAGCACCAGCGGCGCCAGAACCAGTGCCAGAACCTTGGCTCCTACGGCCATTCCCAGGCAGACGGCGGCGCCCCGCCAGCGATCCGATCGAACCAGCACAATCGCCGCCAGCAGCAGGCAGACGCCGATACCGTCCGGGTGTGCCGTAAATGCAATCTCCTTGACAACTAACGGACACCATGCGTAGAGCATGACGTTCCCTGCGGGTGCCAAGCGCAGCAACAGCGCGATCATCACAAGATCAATGGCGATCAAGAGCACCTGTAACGTGACGACGCTTCCGGGTTTCAACCAATAGCCGAGCAGGAAGACAACTTGCGTGACCGGGGCATAAATGGTCGGCAATTCGGGATAGTTGATGCCGTTCAGGATGCCGCGAAACACCGTTGGAACGCCGGGGTCGGCAAAGAACGCTTCCGGAGCTGCACCGTAGGGGGTGCCGGTCGTCGCAAAACGATAGCCGTCCCAGAGATACCGATAGAAGTCGTCTTCGAAAAACGGCCCACCTGCCAACCCACAGATCCGGAAGACCACGGCCCAGAAAATCAGACGGCCAACGGGGAAGGGGTCCTCACACCGGCGAAAGAACAGGTAAAGGCCCAAGACCGGCAGGCTGGTCCACGCGACGACGAGAAAGAAGACCGATAAATCAGGCTCGCCGGGTTGCCTCGACAGAACGGCAAGGGCAACGTACCCCAACGCGCACCATAGACCGGCCACGTCCACGTACCGGCACGCGCGTTCGTTTGTGATCGGGATCATCGAGACCGCGTTCCGGTTCGTGCGCGAACGCCCCGGCCTCGTGCGTGGGATCCAACCGACGGCACAGCGCCGGCGAGAGACCGGCAGCGCGCGCAAGGCACACGCAAGCCCCATACGGGGTGCGGGCGACGCTCTTCAACATCAAGGAATTCCTGATGATTCATCCGGCGCAACCCGAATGGATACGGGGTATTGGTTTGCCCCTTCCCAGCCCATCACTGAGCAGGGATCCGTGACATTGTACAAGGAAGACACTTACGCTACGATGTCACCGTATTGAGATGAACCGAAATTTGCAATGCCATGACACATGATGTCGTGATCATCGGCGGAGGGTCCGCAGGATATGCCGCGGCACGGACGGCACGTGATGCAGGCGCCAATGTCGGCATTATCGACCATGGGCCGTTAGGGGGCCTCTGTATTTTACGCGGGTGCATGCCGACCAAGACGATCCTGCGATCCTCAGACGTCATGTCACTCATGAAACGGGCGGAAGAATTCGGGTTATACGCGATTGACGCGAAAGCCGATCTCTCCGGCATCATCAGTCGCAAGGCCCGACTCGTCGATGAATTTGCCGAGGATCGTATTCAGGCGCTGAAAGATTCCCGTTTCACCCTATACGAGGAACGCGCCGCGTTCCTCTCGCCCCACGAAGTCCGGGCCGGCTCCCACACGCTTACGGCCAAGGCGTTTCTTATCTCCACGGGGTCCGTGGTCGCACGTCTCCCGATAGCCGGACTCGAAGAAGTCGGCTATCTCACCAGCGATGAGGCCCTGGAACTCCACGATGCGCCACAATCCATGCTCGTGCTCGGCGGTGGCCCCGTGGCTCTGGAATTGGCTCAATTTTTTCAGCGCATCGGAACCTCCGTGACGCTGATCCAGCGAAGTCCTCACGTCATGTCACAAGGGGACAAAGACTTGGCCCGTCCGGTGGAGGCACGGTTCCGGGAAGAGGGCATGACGGTGCTGACCGATACCCGGCTCCACCGGTTTACCCGGGACGGGTCGCAAAAAGTGGCCCACCTGACCCATGAAGGACAGGAAAAAACCGTTTCCGCGGAGGTGATTCTCCAAGCCCTCGGACGACGTCCGAACGTCGATGGATTGAACCTGGAAGCGGCACGGGTCGAGGTGCGTCAGGGCAACATCGTGGTTGACGATACGATGCGGACCAGCCAGCCACACGTGTATGCCGTGGGTGACGTGAACGGACTGCATGAAATCGTTCACATTGCAATCCAACAAGGAGAAATTGCAGGATGGAACGCCGTCCATCCCCAGGCCCCCCCCCGCCGATACGACGACCGGCTCAAGACCCAGGTCGTCTTTACCGATCCCCAAATCGCCAGCGTCGGGTTAAGCGAAAAAGAATGCAGGAACCGGCAGGTGCCCTACCGGGTTGCCTCGTATCCGTTTGCTGATCACGGGAAATCATTGACGTTGGGTGAAACGCATGGTCACGTCAAACTCCTGGCTTCGCCAAACGGCAAAATTTTGGGAGCCCATATTGTCGGACCGGATGCCGCTGAACTGATCCATGAACTCATTGCCGTCATGTATTACCAGGGGACGGTGCATGATCTTGTTCGGATGCCCCATTATCACCCTACCCTTGCCGAGATCATCACCTATCCCGCCGAGGAATTAGCCAATCAACTCAAGGCCCGCGCAGGCCAACGCGAAGAACGCATGACCTGAGCCGTTCCACCACAAAACACGAGAGGAGGTCACGATGACCGATTCGGCTGAATCTTCCTGGCCTATCGGGAAAATTGTTATTCTTGGAATTCTGGGACTGGGGCTCGGAGCATTTTTTTATTTCGACGTTGGACGCTACGTGTCCCTTGAAGCCCTGAAACCCAATAGAGATGCCCTGCGAACGTATACCGACGACCATTATCTCATTGCCGTGATCCTGTACGTAACGTTGTATATTCTTCAAACCGGATTTTCGCTGCCTGGGGGGGCCATCATGACCCTGACGGGCGGCTTTTTATTCGGGAGTATCCCCGGGACGCTTTTCGTCAACGTCGGGGCCACAACCGGAGCGACCCTGTCCTTTTTAGCTGCGCGCTACATCTTACGCGATTGGGTCGAACGCAAATTCGGAGATCGCATGGAAGCCATCCAGGCCGGATTTGCCGAAAATGCCTTTGGCTATCTTCTGACGTTACGGCTTATCCCAGCGTTTCCTTTCTTTTTAGTCAACCTTGTGTCCGGCCTGACTCGAGTCAGGCTTCGTACCTATATCGCGGCAACCTCCATTGGCATTATCCCCGGAAGCTTTGTCTACGCTAACGCCGGGAAAGAACTCGGCGGCATCAACTCGTTAGCGGATATTGCCTCACCATCCGTCTTGATGGCGTTTGTCTTCCTGGGTCTGCTGGCCCTCGTTCCCATTGCTTATCGTACATTCACGAAAAGGAAACATCCTGGTTGAGACCCCATTTTCGCTTGCCTGCGGTTCAGGGATGGGACAACGTCCATACACATCGCACCGTCACGAAGGAGCGCCCATGCAAAACCATCGAGATCAACCCGTAACCCTAGACCCGATGGATGAGTTCAATCAGCAACTCGTTCAGAATGTCCATCCGCCAACCTGGATCAACCCCACACCAACCGGTCGCTACAATATCGTCGTCATCGGGGCCGGCACGTCCGGGTTGGTCACGGCGGCAGTGGCCGCCGGGCTTGGCGCGAAGGCAGCCCTGGTCGAACGACACCTGATGGGCGGGGATTGCCTGAACGTCGGATGCGTGCCGTCCAAAGGTGTCATTCGCGCGTCTCGGGCGTGGAACGCGGTGCAACGTGCTCAAGAATTCGGCGTGACCGTTCCGGATGGAGTCAGAACCGATTTCGGGGCCGCCATGGCGAGAATGCGAAAACTTCGAGCACGCCTCAGCCGGGTGGATTCGGCCCATCGTTTTACGGGCTTGGGCGTCGACGTGTTCATGGGCGCGGGCCGTTTCACCGGCGTGAATACGATCGACGTGGACGGCACCACGCTCCAATTTTCGAGAGCCGCAATCTGTACCGGCGCACGCGCGGCCGCCCCAACGATTCAAGGCCTGGAAGCAACAGGCTATTTGACGAACGAGACCTTCTTTTCCTTAACCCGGCTACCTCCGCGCCTGGCCGTCATCGGCGCCGGGCCGATCGGCTGCGAGATGGCTCAGGCTTTCGCTCGATTCGGCAGCCGCGTGTGGCTGTTCGAACGAAAAGGGCATATTCTCCCCCGGGAAGACGCGGATGCCGCGGAAATCGTCCAAACGCAAATGGCTCAAGACGGCGTCACGTTCGTCTTTGATTCACGGGTCACAACCGTCGAATCACGCGGACAAGAGAAAATCCTGCGTTATAACCGTCATGGTGAGCACAACGAAGTCGTGGTCGATGAGATCCTTGTCGGGATCGGACGTGCGCCCAACGTGGAAGATCTCGGACTCGAAACGGCCGGCGTGGAGTACGAGACAACGAGCGGCGTGAAGGTCAACAATCGACTCCAGACAACCAATCCCAACGTCTATGCTGCCGGTGACGTGTGTTTCCCGTTCAAATTTACCCATGCAGCGGACGCCATGGCCCAAATCGTCATTCAAAATGCCTTATTTCCCCACCCCCTCGGGTTGGGTTACGCCAAAACGGATTCGCTCACGATCCCTTGGGCGACCTATACGGATCCGGAAATCGCACACGTCGGGCTGTATGAAACCGAGGCGAAGAACAAGGGTCTTGAGGTCGATACCTTTACGTTCAAGCTCGACGAAGTCGATCGGGCGATTTTAGATGGGGAGGAGCAAGGGTTTGCTCGCGTACACGTCAAAAAAGGAACCGATTCCATTGTGGGCGCGACAATCGTCGCGACCCATGCCGGTGACATGATCAGCGAATTCACGTTGGCGATGAAAGGAGGACTGGGCTTGGGGGCGATCACCGGCACGATTCATCCGTATCCCACCCAAGCCGAAGTCATTAAAAAGGTCGCCAATGCCTGGCGGAAAAGTACTTTCACCGAGCGCAAGAAACGATTATTGGAGAAATTGTTTGCCAGGATGCGCTGACGATCCGTTCGCAGAAGACCACGGGGGCTTGCCCCTGCCGTAGGGAACAACCATCATGATTCCCTACTTCCACTTGATGTTGCACCCGGCGCTGGGGCGTTGCTCCTGACTCACGGGCTGCTCTGCCAGGATGGCATCGATTGCTGCCCGCAGGTCTTTTCCCGTCACCGGCTTCCCGTTCCCCGGACGGCTGTCATCGAGTTGCCCTCGGTAGACCAACTTCCGTGACTTGTCGAACAAAAAGAAATCCGGGGTACAGGCCGCGGTGAAGGCTTTGCCCACGGCCTGGCTTTCGTCGTAACAGTAGGGAAACGTAAACTCGAGTTCCCGGGCCATGGCTCGTAATCGTTCCGGATGATCATCGGGATAGTTGTTCACGTCGTTACTGCTGATCGCAATCACGCCCAGGGCTTTCCCGGCATAATCCCGGCCCAACCGGCCCAACTCCTGTTGCACGTGGACGACATAGGGGCAATGCCGGCAAATGAACATCACCAGCAAGCCCTTTTCCCCGACCAATCGGTCGGGACGGATCATTGCGCCCGACACGACGTCAGGCAATTGAAAATCCGGAACGGTCGTTCCCAACGCCAACATGGTTGAATGAGTCAACGCCATAGGCTTAACTGCCTTCTTTGTGGATTTGTTCGCTCAGGTAATTCTCCAACCCCACTTGCTTGATGGTTTCCAACTGGGTTTCGATCCAGTCAATGTGCTCTTCTTCATCGGCAACCATCTCTTCCAGTATGTGGCGCGTCGTAAAATCACCGACCTTCGTACAATGCTGGATGCCTTCGCTGATCAAGGCAACCATGGATTTTTCCTTGCCCAAGTCCGCTTTCAACTGTTCCGGCACGGTTTCTCCGATTTTGACCGTTCCGAGTCGCTGCATGTTGGGAAGGCCCTCCAGATACAGAATGTGATCGATCACCCGTTGCGCATCTTTCATTTCTCCGTAGCTTCGATCTAACACGTGATGATGCAATCGCTCATACCCCCAGTTCTTGCACATTTTGGCGTGCAAAAAATATTGATTGATGACCGTCAATTCTTCGGTCAACAGCTTATTGAGAAGATTCACGACTCCTTGTTTGGCTTTCATGGCGATCTCCTTTCTTGGAACGCGCGTTGCGTGATGGGGTTTCGCCCGTTATGAAAATTTCTGTCGTTCGATGAACATCGTACGATCAATTTACTCTGCATTTCCGCCGAATGTCAATAAAAAATATTAGGTGATTTCACCTAGAACTGATTATCCTTCTCAAGGTCGCCGATTCGGATTCTCAACATCGTGCCAACGGCCAATGCCCAGCCATTCGGCAGCCTCATTATGTAACGTCAAAGCCGTGGGTGGAAACGGAGTCACGAGACACCGGAGATCATGCACGCAAAGCCCACCCCAAGCATGGGACTTCCTTGCAACAATTAGTAGGTTCCCCTACCGTACAGCCTTATGTCGAAAACGCGTGTGTGGTTCTATTGTCTCCTCGCGGGTACGGCGTATTCGCTCTCGGTCTGCAATCTGGGTGAAGGGGTTCCTTGGGATCTGTTCGCCTGGGTGGCGCTCCTGCCACTACACCGGGTGCTGACCGGCGTCACGACGGGTCAAGCCTTTTTGCGCGGATGGTTGGCAGGCTTTCTGGCGTTTACCGGCACGATGTATTGGGTGGTGACCGCCATGCATCTCTATGGCAAAGTCCCACTGCCCGTCAGCATCGCGCTCATGCTTTTGTTGGCGGGCTATCTGGGGCTGTACGTCGGTCTGTATGCCTGGGGATTTGTCCGGCTGGAACAACGAAGGGTTGCCGCAACCTGGATAGCCGCACCCTGTTTGTGGGTCTCTCTGGAATACGTGCGTACCCACGCGTTCAGCGGATTGCCCTGGGGTCTGTTGGGCTACTCCCAATTTCAACGATTGTCTCTTATCCAGATCGCCAATGTGACCGGGGTCTACGGCGTGTCATTTCTCGTCGTGCTGGTGAACGTCTCCTTGTTTCTCCTGTTCCGTTGGATGTTGACCGAAAAACCGCGGCAGGGCCTTCGACACTGGATTCCGCTGGCCTCAGCCATTGCCGTCGTCCTCGGGGTCTGGCTCTATGGGCTGAGTCAACTGCATCTTCCACCGTCGGACAAACTCGCTATCGGAATCGTTCAGGCCAATATCGACCAAGCCCATAAGTGGGACACGGCCTATCGCGTGGAAACGTTGACACGATACCGGCGGCTCACGGAAACCATCCGGTCCAAGTCCGAGTTGCTCCTTTGGCCTGAAGCGGCCACGCCCTTTGTATTCGAACAGGAGCCAGGCTATCGATCTCTGGTGACCGGAATAACAAAGGAGGCCCGGGTCCCGCTTTTGTTCGGCAGTCCGGCGCTCAGGCGTGAACGCGACGGCACCCCGTACCTGCTGAACAGCGCATACCTGCTGAACCCCTCCGGGGAAATCACCGGCCGGTACGACAAGCAACATCTCGTCCCCTTCGGGGAATACATTCCACTGAAACGGATTCTCTTTTTCCTGGACAAGCTGGTCGTCGGAATCGGCGACTTTCAGCCGGGACCAGGCCCGATCCTGCTGTCCTTTGCGCGAGGACCGGACCAACAGAAGACCCGCTTCGGGGTCGCCATCTGCTTCGAGGTCATTTTTCCGGATCTTGTGCGGCGACTCGCCCGTGAAGGCGCCAATTTCCTGGTCACGATCACCAATGACGCCTGGTTCGGAAAAACCGTGGCCCCACACCAACATTTCGCGATGGTTGTCTTCCGCGCCGTCGAAAATCGTATGGCGTTTGCCCGCGCCGCCAATACCGGCGTGTCCGGATTGATCGATCCGACCGGACGCATTCTTGCGACGACGCCCATTTTTACCGAACGCGCCGTCACCGGATCGATCCCCCTGAGCGTACCCTCGACGTGGTATACACAATTTGGCGACGTGTTTGCGTGGACCTGTGTTATAATGGTTCTCTTTGTGTTCTCGTTCACTCGTTTTCTCTACGAGCCATCAGCGGTTGACACCCGCCTTTCATCTCGACGCAAAGGAGCCATGCATGCTTGAGGACATTCGAACCCGTCTGCATACCACCGGCGACCACATCAAAGCTTTACGGAGGCGTCTTTGACCTGCCTCGACTACGGAACGAACTGGAGGAACTCGAGCAGGAAGGTTCCCAACCGGATTTCTGGAAAAATACGCAAGTCGCCACCAAAGTGGGACGCCGCAAAGCCACGATTGAACGGGACATCGCCCGCGTCGACGAATTCGAGCAACGGCAGGCCGATTTGGAAGCCACGCTCGAACTCATCGGGGCAGAAGATGACGCCGAACTTCACGCTGAACTGACCCAAGGAATCGAGACGCTGGAAACGCTCCTGAAGCATCTGCGCACGGAGCAGTTACTGGCCGGCGAGCATGATAGTCGATCCGCCATTCTGGGGGTCAACCCCGGGGCCGGCGGCACGGAATCGCAGGATTGGGCTCAGATGTTGATGCGGATGTTCGTGCGATGGGCCGAGAGCAAAACGTTCAAGGTCGGCAGCATCGACATCCAACCCGGTGACGAAGCCGGGATCAAGAGCGCCACGCTGAGTATCGAGGGCCCTTATGCCTACGGCTACCTGAAATCGGAGGCCGGCGTCCACCGTCTGGTGCGGATTTCTCCGTTTGACGCCAACAAACGGCGTCATACGTCGTTTGTCGCCGTGTCGGTCCATCCCGAACTGGATGACGACGTCAAGGTGGAGATAGATGAAAAAGACCTGAGAATCGATACGTTTCGTGCGGGCGGCGCCGGCGGGCAGAACGTCAACAAAGTCGAAACCGCCATTCGCATGACGCACCTGCCCAGCGGAATCGTCGTGCAATGCCAAAACGAGCGCTCGCAGTTGCAAAACCGTATGGGCGCCATGCGTGTACTGAAAGCGAAGTTGTACGAGTTGGAACAACGGAAAAAGGAGTCCGAGTTTCAAAACATCGTCGGCGAAAAAAAAGACATTGCCTGGGGCAGCCAGATTCGATCCTACGTGTTCCAACCGTATCAAATGGTCAAGGACCACCGCACGAATCATGAATCCGGGAACATCGCGTCGGTCATGGACGGGGACCTCGATCCCTTCATTGAAGCCTATTTGAAACAGGCTGCCGCGAGTTCATAACGTTTGTTGTTTCATTGTGACCCACAGGAACGACCTGATGGATGAATCGAACGAACAGCGCACGCAACGCATTCAAAAACTCGACGTGCTCAAGGCCATGGGGGTGCAACCCTATGGCACCCGCTTCGAGGCAACTCACCGGATTGAACGCCTCCTGGCGGCGCATGGGACAACGGCCAAAGACGAACTCGATCAACAGGCCATCGACTATCGCATCGCGGGACGCCTCGTGGCGCTTCGCCGGTTCGGGAAGGCCGCGTTTGCCTCGCTTCAGGACGGCGCGCACGGATTCAGGTCTATTTGAAAAAAGACGTGTTGGGAGACACCGCCTTTCGCCTGTCCCAAGAATTGGATTTGGGCGATTGGATCGGGGTGGAAGGCCGGCTGTTCCGGACGAAAACCAACGAGTTGACCGTGGAAGTTGGCAGGCTGACGTTTCTGTCGAAAGGGCTTCGCCCCCTTCCTGAAAAGTGGCACGGCCTGACGGACATTGAAACCCGGTACCGGCAACGCTACGTGGACCTGATTGCCAACCCGAACGTCCATGCCGTTTTCGAAGCACGCAGCAGGCTCATTGCAGGTATCCGCGCCTATCTTACCGAACACGGGTTCCTCGAAGTAGAGACGCCGATGATGCAACCCATCCCTGGCGGGGCCACGGCCCGCCCGTTCGTCACGCACCACAATGCCCTCAATGCGAACCTCTACCTGCGCATTGCGCCGGAACTGTACCTCAAACGACTGATTGTCGGCGGATTCCAACGCGTGTTTGAAATCAACCGGAATTTTCGCAACGAAGGCATCTCGACCATCCATAACCCGGAATTCACCATGCTGGAGTTTTACCAGGCTTATGCCGACTACCGGGATCTCATGGCGTTGACCGAAGACCTGTTCGGAACACTTGCGCGGGACCTGCTCGGCGCCACCACGCTGGAGTACCAGGGACACGAGATCGACCTGGCGCCTCCGTGGCGTCGTCTTCCCTATTTCGAAGCCATTGTCGAGTACAATGCCCTTGACCGGAACGTTCTCGAAAACCAGGCGGCGGCAACGGCAGTCGCCCGGCAACTCGGGCTGGACGTGCCCGAGGACGCCTCCCTCGCCGGCATTTTGAACCTGATCTTCGAGGAAACCGTGGAACCCCGGCTGACTCAACCCACGCTGATCACGGACTACCCCACGGAGATCTCTCCGCTCTCGCGCAGAAAGGACACGGACCCGCATCTCACCGACCGGTTTGAATTGTTTATCGCCGGGCGCGAACTGGCGAACGGGTTTTCCGAGTTGAATGACCCACTCGACCAACGCCAACGGTTCGAAAGACAAGCCGCTCAACGGGAAGCCGGCGATGATGAAGCGCATTACTTCGATGAAGATTTCCTGCGCGCCCTGGAATACGGGATGCCTCCGACGGCGGGAGAAGGGATCGGCATCGATCGCCTGGTCATGTTGTTCACGAATCAAGCCTCGATCCGTGACGTCATTCTTTTCCCTCAACTTCGACCAGAGAAACCGTTGTGACCCTGCCGTATGAGATTTTCGTGGGGCTCCGGTATCTCCGGGCCAAACGTCGAACCCGGACCATTTCGCTCAACACCTTCATTTCGATCACCGGTATTACGTTGGGGGTCGCCGCGCTCATCGGAACGCTCGGCATCATGACGGGGTTCAAGGAAGACATGCAGGAGAAAATTCTGGGAACAACCTCGCACGTCGTGGTCCAGGCACGGGGGAAGCAAACCATATCCGGCTATGCGGAACTGATTCAACAAGTGGAGGAAGTGCCGGGAGTCGTGGCGGCCACGCCGTACATTTTCAAACAAGTGCTGCTCACGTCAAAAACCGGCGTGCGAGGCGTTGTCCTGCGTGGCATTGATCCGAAAAAAGAACCCCGGGTCACGAAAATGATCGAGAATGTGAAATCCGGCAGCGTGCAGGATTTGGTCGAACGGCAGCCCCACCCTGCCCCCGCGGACCCCTCCGCTCAAGTTAACCGGAAACCCAGCATTATCGTAGGCAAAGAATTGGCCACGCGCCTTGGAGTAGCCGTCGGCCACCGGATCAACGTCGTTTCCCCAGTGGGCCCCATTAACGCATTGGGGATGACTCCGAAAATCCGCCCGTTTCAGGTCGTCGGCTTGTTCGAATCCGGCATGTACGAATATGACGCCTCGCTGGCCTACATCTCGTTGGAAGAGGCGCAGCGGTTTTTCGACCTCGACAAAACCGTCACGGGCATCCAAGTGAAGGTGGAAGACGTGTTTGCCGCCGGCACCGTGGCCGAACGGATCACGGCACAACTCGGATCGGGGTACTCGGCCAGAGATTGGATGCTCTTGAACCGCAACCTGTTTTCGGCCCTACGCCTCGAAAAAACCATGATGTTTTTGCTGTTAGTCCTGATTACGCTCGTCGCGTCCTTCAATATCGTGGGCACGCTCACCATGATCGTCAACGAAAAGCAACGCGAGATCGCCATTCTGAAAGCTATGGGAGCCACCCCTCAAGCCATCATGCGCATCTTCATGTTGAACGGCGTGGTCATCGGCCTGACCGGCACGGCAATCGGCATCCCCTTGGGGTATACCTTTCTCTACCTTATCGAAAACTATTGGACCTTCGATCAAACGGTCTATTACATTTCGCACATTCCGGTCCACGTGAAAGCCCTGGACGTGCTCCTCGTTTCGTTTTCCGCCATTCTGATCAGTTTTGCCGCCACACTGTATCCTTCATGGCAGGCCGCCAGACTCGAACCGGTCAGCGCCCTTCGATACGAGTAATATTCATGAGCGCCTTTCCTCGTAAAGCATCGCCGTTTCTGCAAGTGACCGATCTATCCAAATCGTTCCGTTTGGGCAATCAAACCGTGGAAGTCCTGAAAGGCATTAATCTTGAAGTCCGGCAAGGTGAGGTCCTCGCTATGCTGGGGGCTTCGGGAGCGGGAAAAAGCACCCTGCTCCATATTCTGGGGACCTTGGATCGACCGACGCGGGGAACGGTATGCTATCAATCCCAGGATATTTTTCGCTTGTCGGAACAGGAACTGGCCAGGTTTCGAAACCGGCGAATCGGGTTCGTGTTCCAGTTTCATCACCTGCTGCCTGAATTTACAGCCATGGAAAATACGTACCTTCCCAGCCTCATGCAAAAACGACCGATCGCACAGTGCATCGAAGAAGCAAGCCGGCTCCTTTCGGAAGTCGGCCTGGGACACCGGTTGCATCACAAGCCCGGCGAACTGTCCGGGGGCGAACAACAACGAGTCGCCGTGGCTCGCGCGCTCATTCACAACCCGGATCTGGTCCTGGCGGATGAACCCACCGGGAATTTGGACACGCACACCGGCGAAACCCTGTTTGCCCTGTTGAGAAAGCTCAACGCGCAATGTCAGACGGCGTTCGTCATCGTCACTCACAACGAACACCTTGCCCGGCAAGCCAATCGCTCGATCCGCGTGGTGGACGGACGGATCGTGAATGGACACAAGAGGTAAACCTGCACGCGAGATTCCCCTCATCAGACGTTTCTCACACTTGATCACGTCGAAGCAGGCTGAGGGATGAGATGCCGTCAGAACGCCCTGATCCGACTACAGACGTGAGAACGAACGGCTTGTCACACATGAGTCATTTGCCTATCCTGAAGGTAGGGGGCCTCTGATTTAGTGTGATAGCGGGATGCAGGGCAAGGCGTCCCGGAGCGAAACCCGAAGCGTATCAGAGCGATAGGTGAGGGTTGAGCGAGGACACCACGCAGCCATGCGCCCGATAGTGCACTCAATCAGAGGTTCCGTAGCAGATTCACCCTCTAGCAAATCACCGGAAAAAGAGGGACCGCAAGGAAAGGAGGCGACGCCATGCGAACCCATCGACGTTGGATACACAATCCGTCAGCCTCTGTCACGCTGATCACGTTCCTGACCCTACCTGTGCTGTTGGCTCACACAACGCCGACCTTCGCCGAAGAGCGACGTTTCTACGTCGGCGTGACGGTCCCGGTGGAACGGCTCGACGCCTCCTATGAGAAAACCGTTGACAATACCCATCCGGACAACCGGGTTCCCGAGCCGAGACGCGGCATGGTGTTCCATGACAAGGATTCCGACGATACCTTCACGTATGGGATCGGTTTCCTGGCCGGCTATCGGCTACCCCTCACTGCCAGCGGCTATTACCTGAGCGGCGAGGTTGACCTCGCATTTCACGGCGGGCAGGCAAAGGGACAGCTTCGGGGACAGGGAGAGTCCCTTGGGCGCAATCAACCCGGAGAAAGCTGGCCGGACCGCTGGACCTTCGAAAAAGACAGAAGCTACGGCTTCACGCTCAAACTGGGCGGTAGCCCAGGAGTGCTGCGGTCATGGGACACGAGCCTCTACGTACTCGGCGGCATCCGCCTGATCCAGGCGCAGTTTGCGAATCACTATTATGGCTGTCTGAGTCCCAGTGGGTGTTCACCTCACGTACCCGACGAGTTTACGTCAGGAACGGACAACCGCGATCTGGATTTTATGGCTTGGACCTATGGCGTCGGTATGGAAAAGATGCTCGGAGAACAACTCGCGCTTCGCATCGAAACACGTTACACCCAATATAACAGTGAACGCTGGGTCGAATGGTTCGACGACGTGGGCGTCAGTGTCCCAACGAACGTGGCCCCTGATGAAGTCGGTCTGTTGTTAAGCGCGGCGTGGTACGGCGTGGTCTCCGATACACTATGCCAGAACCAGCAGGAATGAGAACGTCTTCCCTTTTCCGAAACATGACCGCATCCAAAATGAGTACGCTGAATGACCCGGCCACATGACAGGGAAGACTGATCCAACCCGCCGTTATGATAATAAGGAGATGCAACATGGATTCTGAACTCATTCAATCAGATCCTACCGTCATGATGGGGAAACCCGTCGTGGCAGGGACGCGCATTACCGTTGAATTGATTCTGGAGAAACTCTCCGCAGGTGAGACAGTGGAGCAAATTCTTAAGGCTCATCCTCGTTTGACCAGAGAAGGCGTTTTGGCAGCCTTGAGTTTCGCGGCCCGCGCCCTGCGCGCTGACGTTGTTTATCCAACCATTGAGCAAAACACATGAATCTATTGGCAGACGAAAGCGTGGATAAACCCATCGTTGACCGCTTGCGGCAGGATAGTCACACCGTACTCTACATTGCGGACATCAATCCAAGTATTGATGACGATGCCGTGCTGCATCAAGCCAATCAGAATAGCGCCTTGTTGATTACGACGGATAAAGACTTCGGCGAACTTGTTTTTCGTATGAGACAGATCCATGCGGGCGTCGTCCTCCTTCGCCTAACTGGATTATCTGCAGAAACGAAAGCAAAGACTGTATCGACGGCGCTTGCCGACCGAGGTCACGAAATGTTCTCTGCTTTCAGCGTCATTTCACCGGGAAGAATACGGATTCGCCGCCAGACAGTCGAACCCGAACAAGATAAACCGCCTTCCTTCTCAGAAGCCCTGATCTTCTGACTTTTTGCAGTAACCCTTCATCATATCTCGGCTACGAGTCGCCGTGGCGCACAACTCCCTTCATCCAAAATTTCTCTCACCTGATCATGTCGAAACAGGCTGAGTAAACGGAATACCACTAAGAAGGCGCCTTAAGTCGACTGGGACGAGAGAACAAACGGTTCGCACACATGAATCGTTCGATTATCTTACAAACAATGGATGCATCACTTGGTGAATCACCGTCAGAAGAGGGACTCCAGGGGAAAAAGTGCGATGCCCTTCGCATCGAAACGCGTGACACCCAATATGCCAGTGAATGCCAGGTCGAATAGTTCGACGACGTGGGCGTCAGTGTCCCAACGAACGTGGCCCCTGATGAAGTCGGCCTGTTGTTAAGCGCGGCATGGTATTTCTGAAGCGCGGCTTGGTGTCATTTTCCTATAACTCTGCGTGCAACTTCCGGCAATGCCCCAAGATTGAACCTGCTGCTGGTCGCATCCTCAAGAAGCAGATCGGTACTCAGATAAGGATGATATTTCTCGGTCCTAAGGTTTTCCTTGCCCGATAACACACTATCTGCGGAAACTGCAGGTGAACTGGCAATTTCCTCGAGAGCAGCTTCAATGGGTTGGACACCCTTTTCATAATTGACGTCGAGGAACCCGTCAGAAGAGAGTTCGGCATCATATCCCATGGCTTGTAGCACGCAGGCGAGTGTCGAGGTCTTGACCGTACCTGCCCATGTAGCGATAAGGCATCTTCCCTCGCCGACCTTGTAAATGGGTTTGTGGAGGATATCTAATCTCCGAAATTCGGAGCGTGCATCTTCCAAAAGACGAACCGCACTCTTGTCGAGATAGGCAGGAAGATCTGTACCAGAAAGCACTTCTTTCATTTTCTCTACGATCCTATCGTGGATCAGGCCGCCATCACTGTAAAAAGGCGGAGGCTTACCAGACCGGTCAGCAGTCACGATGATCATCCTGTTCTTGTCATGAATTTCAGTGATACACCAGCGTCTGCCGAAAAAAATAATCGTCATGCCAGGTGTCAGGAGCTTGGAGATCGGAAGCATCCCCAGCAGCAGTTTGCCGTCGGCAACAATCCTGTATTCCTCAGGCGTCTGGAACACAGCGTAGAAGCTGTAATGCTCGACCAGCTGCTCGCCTTTTCGTCCTAGAAGCAGGGTGCCATCGGGTGCCTGTTCGACCAATGCCACGTCAGGACTGCCGAGTTGCCTGAGCAGGCGTGTAAACAGGCGTGAGTCGACGCGACGGAACGGTCCCTTGTCACAAAGTATTGTGTAGAGGCGTTTTGCGCTCACGCCACCATGTTCGGCTATCACAGAAAGGATCTGGTGGGTGAGAGTCGAGAGATGAAGCGACTGCGGGGCAGGCGGCTCACACCATCTCTCGGTCAGCAGTTCAACCATCGCGATCGAACGGACGAGATCCAGATGCAGGCGGTCCAGCGGATGAGAGTCAGTGCCACACACTCTTCCTATTGTGTACATGCGCAGCATAGCTGGTTGGCCGGCGCGCCGCCCGGACCGGCCAAGTCGCTGCCGGAGCGACGCGACGGAGAACGGCGCACCAATCTGCGCCACACAAGCAATATCGCCAATATCGATACCGAGCTCCAGGGTCGAGGTACAAACGGCGGTTGTCGCCGCATGTGTCTTCAGATGCTTTTCGAGATCAAGCCGGTGTTCACGGGACAGGCTGGCGTGATGCGGAAAGAACTCTACTGGCAGATGCGCCTTCTCCGACATTTCGCGCAGAGCGTCCGCATACCTTTCGACACTGCTACGCGACTCCGCAAAAATCAGGTTCCTGCTGCCACGCAGCTTGGAGAACAGGTGTTCAGCCGCTGAGCGGTGTACAGCAGGTTCATTTCCGTCTTGATAGCCCCGGACCTGGACTTTTAACTCCCAAGTTTCCAACTTGCTCTCCAGCAACACCACGGCTTCAGGTGCTTCGGGTCGGAGATATTTTCTGGCTAACATCATTTCTCCCAACGTGGCGGATAGGCCAACCCGTCTGATCCGGCGGCCAACCGCCAACTCCAGTCGCGTCAGGAGCGATCGCAAGTGGACACCGCGTTCATTGTCCAGCAGCGCGTGCAGCTCGTCGATGACAACCGCACTGATGCCCATGAACATCGCTAGAATTTCCCGCCCACGCAGGACAAAGAGCGCCTCAAGCGATTCCGGCGTGATCAGGAGTACACCCCGGGGGTTCTTGCGGGCGCGGGATTTCACTCCCTGGGAGACATCTCCATGCCATGGATAAACTGGCAATTCGGCTCTAGCGCACAAGTCTTCCATGCGCTCGAATTGATCGTTGATAAGTGCCCGAAGAGGGCCAATGTAGACAAGGTCGAAGCCACCCACGCAGGATTCGGGATTCTCAAGAACCAAGGAGATTAACGGCAGAAATGCCGCTTCGGTTTTTCCCCCAGCGGTGGCAGATGAGATAATCACGTCTCTATCGTCGTTCAGCAGTGCCGAGATGGCTTGCTCCTGGATGTCATAGAGGCTCTTCCAGCCTTTATGCCAGATCCAACGACGAACAGGTTCCGCGAGTCGGTCAAATCCCGTCGATTGCTCAGAGCTTGAAGGATGCGAGTTCATCATTTGCCCCGTCATCTGGAACGTCGCTCATGTCATCCCCTTTATCTTCGGCAATATCGACCAATCCAAGCAGCGCCTGCCAGTTCGCATCCGGGTTCTGCTCCAGCACGGAAAGCATGTCCACGAAAGCTCTGACCGTATTGCGGGGCGTTCGGAAATAGGCATCCCCGATGCGATCTGAGCAATGGGTCATGAAGGCGGTCAGCGCATCATCTGGTAGGGCGGCGTTCTCGCCCTGCATCACACTGCGAATATTAGTAAGAAGGACAAACATATCCTCCGGTGTCAGATTGGCGAGACGGATCACCGGACCCGACAAATCGACGAGTCCGTCGCGTGCAAAAGTATTCTCGGCCAGCCGGGATTGAATCGCCTCGTAGCTGTAGAGGCCGCGACGGGTGTCCATCAGGAACTCAGGCGTCCCACCCAACATGAAGCCAAGATAGCTAGCGCTTCCCTGTAGCACATCGTTGAGGATGCGCAGGATCTGCTCATAGTTCACGTTCCTGGCCCGCGAAGGAGTCAGCTTATACAGATTGACCAACTCGTCCAGCAATACCACCAGCCCCTGATAACCAGCTTCACGTACAAATAATGCCAGCAATTTCAGTTGGTCGTAGATGTTGGCATCGTCGATGATAGTCCTAACGCCGAGCGCCTTGCGAGCGTCTGTCCTGGTTGAATACTCGGATCTCAGCCATCGGAGCGCTGCTGATTTGCGCTCCTCGTCGCCAGCATCAAACCCTTCCCAGTAGCGGGTGATGACCGTGGCGAAATCATAGCTGCCAGTCAGATCCTCCAGATGGGCGAGCTTCTCACGAATCACTTCCCCAAGCTTCTTGTTCCCATTCTCCGCCGTGTGCGCGGCTTGGTTGGCAAAACGTTCGACGATCGATGCCATTGCGCCACCTTCGGGTTTGGTGCGAGTCGAGGCATTGCGGGCCATCTCGGCGTAAAGCGACCGTGCCTGCCCTTTCGTCGCATAGAGGCGTCGCTCAGGCGTCATATCCGCTGACAGAACGACCATCCCTTTCTCGAGTGCAATCAAGCGGATCAGATTCAGAAAGAAGGTTTTACCTGAGCCGTATTCGCCGATAACAAAGCGGATTGCCGCGCTACCTTCGCCGATACGCTCGATGTCGCAGATCAGTTCCTCGATCTCCCGGGAGCGACCGACCTGTATATGCCGCAGCCCCACCTTGGGCACCACACCTGCCCGAAGTGCCTGAATAATGGTGTCACGCTCGCGCCGTTTAATCTTTGGAGTCTTCATCGTTTGTTCCTTCTTTCTGCAATTGCGCGACAATCTCGGGGGTAAGATTATATCCTTCGTCTTCTTCGATCAACACGCCGCCGAAGCGAACGTAAGACCATTCGTTCAGATTTTCGAGAGCACCAGCCTGCATCAATCGAAATTGTCCTGCCAAGGTTACGAATTCGGCCTCCTCCCAATGTGGTCGCGGCAACAACTCGCCGAGGAAAGCCGCGTGCTTCGCGTCAAGCCCTGGGAAGTTGCTCGCTGTTTCTTCCTTTCTCTCTTCCAGATCCTCTTTGGATTCATTATCGGGAAAGATACCTGCTAGAACAGAAGACACATGTACGTTCTCGGCCATCAGTGAGGCAACGCGCTCTGCGTCAAGAAACACCTTGTTGTCGGTTTCCGGTGGTGAAGAAATCGCGGAGTCTTCTGCCTGTGCATCGGCTGTCCGGACGGTTACGGGTTCACTCCCTGCAGGACACAGGGGAAGATCGGAATAGACGTCATCCGTCTTCGGATCGATAACTGACGTTATGTGCTCTGTCCTATCTGTGGGCTCACTTCTTTTAGGATAGCGATCCGGCACAGAAGGACTGACGATCCAGCGAAAACACCTATAGACTACCAATAATGCCAGAAACCCTGCGATGATTATTGCAGCGATTTTGAAACTGGCTTGGCCATTAGAATCATCTCCCTGTAGGAACTTGAAAGCTCCTTTTCCAGGAGGTGTAGCTGGATGTGACGCCGGTTGTAGAGACGGAGAATCCACTGCCTCAGGCTCTGCCCAACGAAGAACATCTATGCCAAGCTCTGGTCGTGAGGACAGGGAATCTACTACATCAGGATCTGGATGAAAATACTGCGGGCCATCTCGTAATGTTGGGTGAGGAGGCCCTTCAAGCGAGGTATCCGAAGACATGGGATCCGCAGCTTGTACCGCCGTAGAAGAACCCGCTGCATGGCTTGATCCCGGCAAGGCCCAAGTCAATAGGAACACAAAAAGCAGGCACCACCTTTTCACGTTTCCATGATACTGTATCAATATTAGGGTCGTTAGTGTGAACAAGCCCTAGACACAAAAACGGCTTTTTATTGGGGTGCCGCCGTGATTCTGTCTTTGATGACGTCAAAGGTGGGTTGGGGAACCACTTGTTTGGAGATCAGTTCTCCGCGAAGCCGGTAGGGACGATTTAAAACGACCTTGTCCGCCAGTTCCTTGGAGAGCCCCAAAAACAACGCCAGATCATTCGCGGACGTCGTATTAATGTTGACGGGTGACACGGCCTCCTTGAAAGGCACGGCGACCGGAGGCGGGACCGGCTGAGATGACGGTTTCTTCACCGCCACCGGCTTGGCTTCAGAGCCGGGGTGAGTCGGTTTCACCGTTTTGGGAACTGGCATCGTGCTTTTGACTCTGGTTTTACGGGCTTCTTCGAGTTCTTTTTGATAGCGACGCACAGCATCCCGCAATGTGCGGTTCTCGCTTTGCAGCTTTTGAAACACACGCTGAATTTTTTGGAGTTTACCGGCCATCGATTCACGCGCCTGCTGCAACTCCGCCTCACGAGTGGCGAGCAGGTCCCGTTCGCTCTTTTGCCCTTCCTTGATCTGCTGAATTTCAGCACTCAGCATTTCCAAATCCAACGCGGCCTTTCCATTTTCGGCTTGTAATCTTTCATTTTCCTGTTTAAGGGTCGCATGCCACATCCGGCTTTTTTCCAACTCCGTCTTCATGGCTTCCCTATCCATGACGGCCGTTTCATATTTACCTTTCGAAACAACACACCCTCCCAGGAACAGACCGGCGCCACACAGGAGGATGACTCCCCACGCGCCGTATCGCCCAAGCCGTTCACGCCAGGAATTTCTGTTTGTTTGGCCCGGCGTCACACCCACCTCTTCATCCCGCAGAAAACACGATACTTTCCAGTCGTTAGACATGGCATTTACTATGAAATCCCTGGTATGTTTTGTCAACAGTTCACACGACAAAGCTTCGACCTTCATCATCACACCATTCCCCACGACTCGCGCATAAACCGCCGCCCTCACTCATGGAACCATTCGGACCAGGGTTAGCCGTTCTGCTCGGAATTTTGGAGGGACTCACGGAGTATCTCCCCGTCTCGTCGACCGGCCATCTCATTCTTTTCGGTCACTGGTGGGGATTTACAGGTCACATGGCGATCAGCGTGGAAATCTGTATCCAGTTGGGAGCCGTGCTGGCCGTCGTGGCCTATGAACGCACCAAAATCCTTTCTTTGCTGAGTCATGCCAACGAGGAACGGCACAGCTTGCGACGCCACCTGGAGGGCTCCCCTTCTTCCCTGATACACGTGGTCAGAACTTCCGCCGGCACCCATCACCATCTCTGGTTTCTCATCGGCCTGGGCGCGGCGTTTCTGCCGGCGGCACTGGTGGGATTACTGGCTCATGGATGGATCGAGGAGCACTTGTTTTCTCCCCGGACCGTGTCCCTGAGTCTCATCACAGGGGGGCTCATGATCCTCATCGTGGAAACCTGGCCCAGGCCCATTCATTGTACGGTGTTGGAACACGTCGGTCTCTCGCGGGCCGTAGGAGTCGGACTGGCCCAGTGCATGGCGTTGATTCCGGGCATGTCGCGTTCGGGATCGACGATTGTGGGCGGGCTTCTCCTGGGATTGGATCGAAAAGTCGCCACGGAATTTTCTTTTTTCCTGGCACTCCCGACCATGTTCGCCTCCACCGGCTACAAATTCGTGCAATCATACCATCTCTTCAACCCCCAGGATCTCCTGGCCCTGCTCATCGGCCTGGTGGTTTCCTTTCTAGTGGCCTGGGCCGTGATTGCGGCGTTCATCGGCTACGTCAAACGACACACGCTGAAAGTGTTCGGCTATTACCGCCTCATCCTCGGAACAACCATGCTCTTCGTGATGTAGTCGCCGGTCATACGTGCCCGGCAAACGGAATGCACTGTCAAGAAGATGAAAGCGGGAATGATGTCGCGAACTTGGCAGGCCTGTCTGTGAGCCTTGTCGGGTGACGCCTGCGGCTAACCCGACCGAAACAAAGCCCGGCCCCGTCCCCCCGACAAGGAGGATTGAGGGTCAGGATGACGAGTGGGATCTCGCCTTTTCGTCCGACCCCGTCCCCCTGATAAGGGGGATTGGGGGGGGGCTCCGGTCAGTCGGGTAGGTCGGCTTAGGGAACCTCTGATTTCGTGTGATAGCGGGATGCAGGGCCAAGCGTCCCGGAGCGAAACCCGAAGCGTATCAGAGAGAGAGGGGAGGGGTGAGCGAGGACACCAGGCCGCCATGCGCCCGATCGTGCACGAAATCAGCGGTTCCTTGGCGTCGCGTCATCCGACCTGAAGGGGACCCGTGGTCGGGGGCCAGTCAGGCCATGAAGACCTTGGGCAAGTGACAGACATCATCCCCTTTCTTGTTGTCTTGACTTCCACATCCTCGATACCCGCTTTGACTGTGTTGTCGGCATAGACTCCTTGCACGATGAGATCGGGATGACCATTGAAGTAGGCGTTTTCCGTCAGGACCCGCGAGTGTTTGGCGAGGCTCGCCGTCAACATATCCGAAAGCAGGCCCGACATGATTGCGGGACGAAGCATGTCATCAAGCCGCTGCAACCCTTTACCGGTCAGATGCGAATTGACGTCGTACAAGAAATCATAAACGTCCTGCATTGTCATTTGAAAATCCTGCAGGCGCAATTCGTAGGGTGGCTGAGCTTTCTGGTTGAATTTTGACATGTCTACAACGTTGCGTTTGATAGCCATCCCGGTCTTTGCGTCGCCACATGTGTACGGGCTACTGGGTCTCAGGACGCATAATACTCGGGACGACGGTCTTTCAATAATGCATTGTACGGATTGATCGACTTGTTGCGGGCTTCGTTGACGTCGATCTCGACCACCATGAGTTCAGGCGTATCGGCGGAAGCCCGGGAAAGAATGCGGCCTGTCGGTGAAACGACTTCACTGTTCCCGATGAAGGTCAGGGGCGGTTTGCCGCCCCTGGCTTCCCGGCCGATCCGGTTGGCCGTGATGCTGAAAACCCGGTTTTCCAAGGACCGCGTCACCATGGCATCGGGGCAATGCGGCAGGACCAGATTCGACGGATGGCACAAAATCTCCGCCCCTTGCAAGGCGAGGGTACGGGCGGATTCCGGGTAGTACCAATCAAAACAGATCATGACTCCGATGCGGGCCGAGCCGATGTCCCAGACCTTAAACCCCGAGTCGCCCGGGCTGAAGAACAACGTTTCCTCATAAAACAGATGCGTTTTGCGGTAACACCCCAGGAACCCCAAAGGGCCCACCACAATCGCCGAGTTGTAGCAGTGCCCCCCGGCCTGCTCGGGCAGCCCCACGACCAAATGCATCCCATGCCGGCGGGCCAGTTCCAGACAGGCTTGGGTTGTGGAGCCGTCCGGAATCTGTTCTGATAACTCGAGGACTTCCTCCCGACTGACAAACTGATACCCGGAAAAGGCAAATTCCGGCAGAACGAGCAGGTCGCAGTCCACCGAACCCAGCCGTGAAGCCACTTGCTCGAGATTACGTTGCACTTCCCCGAATTCAGGATGATTTTGAAAATACCCGACTTTCATCTGCTGTCTCTCTGAACTCAACCGGGCTTCAAAACAAAAACGGGCAGGAACTCCCTGCCCGTTTTTTCAAACCACATTGACCAGATCGACTCAATCAATGGACTTCCTTCAGATGCATGACGGCGCTTTTGGCGTGCTTGGTCGCGACTTCGGCATGCCCCTGGCCGCCGTGCGCGATGGCTTCCTTCAATTCGCTGACGCCTTCATCAAGATGAGGATTCTTGACGTCTTTCTGAGCCATTTCTGCATGGCTCAACGCTTCCTGTGCATGGCCGACCACGGCATCGGCATGCCCCATGCCGCCATGTTTGGCCGCTTCTTCCGCGTGCGCAATCGCTTCAGCCACGTGCGGATTCCCGTCGGCGAACGCCGGCGCGGCCATCAAGACAAACAACGCCGAAATTGCCAATGCGGCGAGCAAAAAGTTCTTCACCATTCCACACCTCCTCATTAAACGGTTAGGGAACCTCTGATTGAGTGCCCTCTCGGGTGCATGGCGGCGTGGTGTCCTCGCTCACCCCTCACCTCTCTCGATGAGACGCTTCGGGTTTCGCTCCGGGACGCCTGGCCCTGCATCCCGCTATCACACTAAATCAGAGGTTCCTTAGAGAAATGTTTGTTCCCCGGTTGCGTGCTTCCCTGCTGATATCCTCGCATGCCTTCACGGTTTCTTCAAGATGCCCCTTCGTCGGCTTTGCCCGTCACCTGGTAGAGCAATTGCATGTCTTTTTCTGCAGGGGCGGCAAAATCACGGCTCCACTCCCACCAGGACCCGGGATAATTTCGTACCTGCTGATAGCCCGCCAACTTGAGCAAAAAATAGACCCAGGCCGACCGAAGACCGCCCAAACAATAGGTAATGACCTCCTGTTGTTCGTTCATGCCGAACGCATGAAACATTTCCCGAACGGCGGATACCGGCTTGACCGTGGCATCCTGCCGGAGAAACCCGCTCCAAGGGATATTGACCGCGGACGGGATATGCCCGGGTCGCGGCAATCCGTCGATCTCCTTCCCCGCGTATTCCTCCACGCTTCGAGCATCCACGATCACCGTGTCCCGCCGGGGACTCTTGACCAATTTTTTCAGTTCCTGCTTGTCAATAATGACGTTCGGTTGGACCGATGCCTTAAAATTGCCCAGCTTGGGGCGAACCGGCTCATGTTGATAGGGACGATGTTCAGCGGTCCATTTGGGCCAGCCGCCGTCCAGGACCTTGACGCTCTTGTGTCCAAGATAGTCCAACATCCAAAACATCCTGCCCTCATCGCCCCAATTGTCAAAAGGATTGGAGTACACCACCACGTCACTCGAATGATTGATGCCCAAGGCTTGAAGCCGCTTCTCCAACCGGTCGACGTCGGGATCCAGCAACCCTTTGGCCGTGGCCTGGGGATCACTGTATTCATGCCAGGTACTATGCACGGCCCCGGGAATGTGCGCGGTGTACGCGCCTTCACCACGCACGTCAATAATCACCAAATCCTCCCTGCCTAGATTCAGGGCCAAGGTTTCCGTATCGATCAGGTACGTGCTCCACATAAGTCAACCTACCGTTAAAAGGTCATGCCCCCCGGCAGAGGCGGGATCTTCGGGATGAACCTCGTTCTCCTGAACGGAACATCCCAAACGCGTCTCGACCGGCGCTTCCATCGCCAACGCCGTCTCCAACGTTTCGTCAAGAGGAAATTGGCGCGTATAGATCGTATACCGGTACGGGGCATCCGACCGCAACCCATACGTCTCCCGCAACATGGAATGCTGACCGTCGGTCAGAGTATGGTACCGGACCCGAACTTCCAACACCAGGTCCGACCGGGCTGCCGGGATGTCATAAGAAAACTCATAGTCACGGCTTGCCAGCGGAAGCAGGCGATTGTCGTACACCTCGAGAATGACGGGTTGCCAGAGAATCCACCGGCCCATGGTATCGGTCTGTTGTTCCAGAATCCGTCCCGCTCGATCCTTGACGTAAAATTCCACGGTAAAATGGCGATCGGGGTCTCCCGTAGGAATCTTGTGCCCAGCCCCGGCATTGATCAGCGTCAGCGTCATGGTGACGGACTTTTCCGGTTGAGGATTGGGCGGATCGGCCCGGACCTGAATCGCCACGGCCCGTTTGATCATGTCCGGATCATGTCCGCCACGCCACAAATGTCGCCGGCCCTGTCGAATGGGCCCTCCCTCGGTCACCGGACGTGAAATTTCCGGCATGTGGCAATGCTGGCAGGTGAAGCCCTGCTCCTTCATGAAAAACTCGCCTTCATATTCCGCGTACGTGCCGCACGGCCCCACGTTATAAAATTGAAAGGGCCCGGACACCACGTTATGACACCGGTAACACATTGCCGTCGTGCGAAAGGCAGGATCATATTCCGTGGGGTGGGGTGCCGCCGAATCATCAAATGGCCCCAGGATTTTGCCGTCGCGCACATGACAGGCCGCGCAGGTGACGCCTTCCTCCTGATAGGCCATATCGTAGTGCGGGTTCTCCACCTGGACCGCCTTTTCAACTCGGTTATTGGGGATCTCCTTGATGAGAGTGGGCTGCTGATTTTCCAACGGCGTGTGGCAGTTGAGACACACCCAGACATACCCGTCCTTTTTCCAATAGGCCTGGAAAAAAGGATCCCGGTAGGCATGGGCATGAATGCTGGTTTTCCATTCCTCATAAATCGCCTGATGACATTGCCCGCATGATTCCGCGCTCAGGGAGTCCAGCCCTGCCGGGACCTTCTGGAATGGAATGGCATGGGCATAATCGTCACGCAATCCGAAAATCACGGTGGGCCGGATCTCCGTATAAAAATAATAGCTCAGACCCGCGACGACCAGCAGCAGCCCCACCAAAGCATACAGCCGGGTTCGACCCCGTCGTCTTGGTCGCAATCTGACCATCGTTTACGTTTCCATCAAAGCGAGAATATGGTGTTCAACCGAAGCGGCAAGCGCCCGGAGGTGGTAGCCCCCTTCCAAACAAGCCACAATGCGACCCTGACAATGGGTTTGAGCAACGGACGCCACGATACGGGTGAGTTCGCCGTACCCTTCATCCGTGATCCCCATACTTGCCAGCGGGTCATCCCTGTGGGCATCGAATCCGGCTGAAATCAGCACGAAATCCGGCTGAAACGCCGCAGCCGCCGGCACCAGCACGCGATGAAAAATTTCCCGATATTCGTCAGTCCCCTGCCCCCCGGACAAGGGCACGTTGATTGTCGCCCCTTCTCCCCGGCCTCTGCCACGCTCCGTCTCCGATCCGGTCCCGGGATAGTGGGGATACTGGTGCGTGCTGAAAAACAGAACGGAGGGATCGTCTTCAAACGCGTACTGCGTACCGTTACCGTGATGCACGTCCCAGTCCACGATCAGCACGCGCTTGAGGGCATAACGCTCCTGAATATACCGGGCCGCAATAGCCACGTTATTATACAGGCAAAAGCCCATGGCGCGATTGGCCTCGGCATGGTGCCCCGGCGGACGAACCACGCAAAAGACCTGATCAACCTGGCTCGCCATGACGGCATCGACGGCCGCCAGGGCTCCGCCAACGGCGAGAGACGCGGCGGGTAACGAACCGGGCGACAGGGCAGTGTCCAAATCGAGTGAGGCATAGCCCATGCTCGGGGCCCGATCTTCAAGCCGTTGCACGTAGGCCGGATCATGAATACGGGTGATCCATTCCCTTTCAGCTTTCCGTGGAGGAATCCGGGTCAACTTGGACATCGTCCCGGTCGATTCGAGTCGAGCGACGATGGCTCGCAGCCGTTCCGGCGACTCCGGATGCTGCCGGCCCATCTCATGGTCCAAATATGCCGGATGCGTCACAATGCCCACGCGGCCCATACGGAATCCTTAAGAATGGAGTCGTTCGTGCAAGTCGGTTGAGCCCCTTTCACCATCGCCCTTGAAGTCTTTGCCCCTCTCCCCTCTGAGGGGTTACCCCTCTCCCCTTGAGGAAGAGGCCAGCGTGAGGGGGGCAAGAAAAACGGGAAGTCGATGGTAACACAGGGTCCGTGGTTAGACAACGCAACGGCTGCTCTGCTACAGTCATCCCTGTCTGTGTTCAGGTATTCATTGACAGAAGAGAGAAGCAGGAACTTGTCGGATGACGCAGGGCTAATCCGACCTGAAATTTCTGGGTCCCCGATGAAACATAGCCTGTCCCCGACATCTGTCATCGGGGGATGGCGCAGCGACAAAAGAAGGCAGGAGCGCATTGTGCATTCTGTCAACGAATGAGTGAACATTGACCATTGCCGGAGAGCGTACCAACAACGTTCCACCTATTCAACAGGGCAGAGTATGGCAGATCCCAAGATAGACAAATTCAAAAAAGTCTTACAAATGGATCCCAATGATGAAACCCTCTGGTTCGGGTTGGGCAAGGCGTACATGGGCGATGAAAATTGGGAGGAGGCCGTCGCAGCCTTTGAGAGCTGTCTCAAGGTGAAACCGACCTATTCTGCAGCCATTCTTGCCCTGGCGCAGTCGCTCAAACACACCGGCCAAACGGATCGATGCCGCACGGTCTGCGCGCAAGGCATTGACGTCGCCACTGCCAACGGTGACCTGCTCGTGATCAAAAACCTGGAAGATCTCCGGGATTCGCTTCCGCACCCCTCTCCCGAATAAAACACTCAAGAACCCGGCAATCCATCAAAGTACCGGGACAGATCCACGTTGCCGCCCGAGAGAATCACGCCCACGCGTTTGCCTTCCAAAACGGGATCGTGCCGGAGCAGCGGCGCCACGGCCACGGCGCTGGCCGGTTCGATGACCAGTTTCATCCGTTCGTAGATGAAACGCATGGCCGGGACAATTTCCCGCTCCTCCACCACAAAGAACCCGGCCAAATGGTCTCGCAGGATAGGCAGCGTAAGGGTCCCCACGCTCGTCCGTAACCCTTCCGCGATGGTCCGGGGATGGTCCTGTGGCACGATTCGATTTTCCCTCACGGAATACATGGCGTCCAAAGCCCCGGCCGGTTCACACGCGTAAACCCGGATGCGGGAATTGACGCCATGAGCCGCCAAACAGGTCCCGGATAACAACCCGCCGCCGCCGATGGGACCGAGCAGGACGTCGAGAGCCGGCACATGGCCCAGCAATTCCAAGGCGGCGGTACCCTGCCCCGCAATCACGTGGAAATCGTTAAACGCTTCAATCCATTCACCCTGCAGTTCCTGCACCAGGTCCCGGGCAAGCCATTCCGCGTCCCGGGGGTCGGCGGGAACGTGGACGAGGCCCCCGTATTCCTGCACCGCTACCCGTTTAACGGGATTAACCGGTTCCGGCATCACCACGTGCGCCTCTCTTCCCAACAACCGGCAGGCAAGCGCAATACCTTGGGCATGATTTCCGGAAGAAAGGGTAACCACGGGCTTCGAGGAGGACCGGTGGGCCACGGCATTGTATGCCCCTCGAAACTTAAACGCTCCCACGCGCTGAAAATTTTCACACTTCAGAAACACGGTGGCGTGCGAATGGTCGTCAAGCCGTCGAGACGTCAGGACCGGCGTTTCGCGGGCTACACCCATTAAACGGGCCGCTGCGCGTTCTACGTCATGAAAAGTGGGAAGAGCCATGATTGGCCCGTACTCGGATGACCGGACCGGTCTACCCTCACCGTTTCCGGTCAGGAGTCAGTTCCTCCAATCGAAACTGCTTGGGGAGCAGGACGGGGACAACCAGGGCAATGGGATCACCGCGTTTGAGCGTCGTAGGCTTTTCTAATTGCAGGAGGACGTTGGCCACGAATGCGTCGTAGTCCGGAAGGAAGGCATACAGATTGGGAGTCAGTTTGTATTCCTGTGATTTGATCCCTTCCCACACGGAAAAGGTGCGTTCCGGGTAATGATAAAAATGGTTGGGAATATCCTTCAGCATCATGCCGATCTGCTTGGGATAGTAAAACCGGATTCCGCAACAGAGTTTGGCGTACCCGCTGTTCAAAATCGTGTCCACGTACATCCCGGAAAAGGACTTGTATCCGAGCAGCCGTTCTTCGGGAAGGATTTCGGGCGCTTGCCATTTCAATCCATCTTTCGTCCGCCGAAGCCTGCAATCCACCGGACACCGGACCAGCCATCCGTACTGGCCCACCATGCGCACCGGCCCGCAATCATCCGGCAGCACTTTGTAGCCTCCGGAGGCCAACTCCCGTTGTTCGTGTAAGGGCATATTGGTCATCAACGGCCGGTGAGGATGAAAGTCGAGTTTCAACCGTTCCGGCGCAATGGCCGTCGTATATTCACGCTCCCAATACACGGTCCACTGAACCTGGCCGGCGTCAGGCGTATCGCTCATCGCGTCGGGTCCTTCTTGTTCATGTCCTGCTTCGCCTGCGCCCGCTTGACCATCCGGGTCACCTCCGCGACACGCCTGCCCAGGGCACGCGCGTCAGCCAACTCCCGTTCGTTGATTCCGGGACTTTCCCCTTCCGTTGTCGCAGAGGCCCCGAACGCGCCGCCTCCGCTCACCACGATCATCTGATTACCCAACATCGCCGCCAGGATCGTCAACATGGTGACTTCCTTGCCACCCGACACCTGACCTCCGGTCGTAAACGCGGCGCCGATTTTATTGCGCATTTTCAATTCCGGCCACACGTCAAACTTGAACTGCCAATTATCAAAAAACGTTTTGACGGCCCCGGCCATGTTGGCCCAATACACCGGAGAGCCGACCACCAAGGCATCGGCGGCGAACAACGCCTCCGCCGTCACCGTTTCGACGCGTTCCACGTGCACGCGGGTCCCCGCGACCGACTGTACGCCTTCGGCCACGGCTCGCGCCATGGTTTCCGTATGACCGGAAACCGAATGATACGCGACCAACACCTTGACGACTGGTTCAGCCCGTACCGGCTGGCTGAACCCCACAAAGACAAGGCAACAGAGCAGGCAACGCAAGAAACGAGACATGGATGGATTCAGGCAAAACACCGGAAGGAAATGGAAAGAACCCCGGCGCCGCGAGACGGTGGCGGGCACCCACCCGGTCGTCACATGCGCTCGGTTTCTTCTTCCATGTGTTCTTCTACGGATACATGGGTGAGAGTGCCGCGATAGTCACACCGATGACAGCGAACGCGCCACTCTTCAATCCATCGTTCCTGAACAAACGATTGATTGCACTTGGGACAGACAAACACCCCTTTGACGTAATGGACCTGTCGCTTATACTTCATCCTCGTCCTCCTTCGAGCGAACGGCGAATAAACTCGAGGGCAAGCCTGCCACAGGGGATTTCTCATTTGCAACGTAGGAGACGGCCCCGGTGCCGTCCCTGAAGCGAGGAAGCCTATTCCGGGGAAGCCTGTTGGTCGGACGACCTGCGTCGCCGTTTTCTGGGGAACCGCTCGTCGTGGACCTGTTTGAGCCGCTTGTGTTCCACATGTGTATAAATTTGTGTCGTGGCGATATTGACGTGCCCCAGCATCATTTGCACGGCGCGCAGATCGGCCCCGTGTTCCAAGAGATGCGTGGCGAACGAATGGCGTAACGTGTGGGGGGAAATCGGCTTGTGAATGCCGGCTCGAAACGCCCGCCTCCGGAGAATGGTCCAAAAACTCTGGCGCGTCATGGGTGCCCCCCGTCTCGTGACGAACAACGCCGGCGCCGGTCGACCTTTCAGCAGGACCGGCCGCACGTCCCGGCAATAGGCCACCAGTTTTTGACGCGCGACTTCGCCAATAGGGACCACGCGTTGCTTCTCGCGTTTTCCGGTGGCCTGCACGTATCCCACTTCCACGTTCACGGCCGACAGCGGCAACGAAATCAATTCGGATACCCGAAGACCGGCCGCATACATCAACTCCACCATGGCGGAATCCCGAATTTCCTCCGGTCCTTGTCCGGCCGGCAATTCCAATAAGGCCGTCACCTCGGATTCGGTCAAGGTCTTGGGCAGTTTCATCCACTGCTTCGGCGCCCCGGGTAATTGTGACAGGACTTCCGGTGCCCCGTGCTCCGTACTGAGAAACCGGTAAAACCCACGAATGGCCGCCAAACACCGGGAGACCGAAGCCGGAGACAATTGTTGCACGCGCAGATGACTCAGGAACCCCGTCAAATGAGACGGGACGTCAAGCGGATTGGTCATCCCCTGCAACGACAGATAGGCCTGCAATTTCTCCAGATCGCGCCGGTAGGCCTGAACGGTATTGTCGGCCACGCCACCCTCGACTCTCAGATTCGTCAGATACTGGTCGATCAGATCGTCTATGTGCCACGGGTGCATCGTTGGCTCGTCGTTCATGCGTGGATCCCTTTTTCTCCTCAACCAACGTCTCTGCCGGGTGACGCTCCAGGCGGACCCGGCCTGCCTTGTCCCGGCAGACACAAGAGGGGAATCAGTTGACAGCCCTCGTCCCTGGCTTTATATACCATATTGTGTCGTAATGTCTCATGATCGTCTCCACGCTGTCATGTTTCTCCACGCTTCTTTGGTGCCTCCTCATCACCATCAGTTTATGGCCGGGGGCGGCCTATGCTCAATTGACACGCCCTGATTTGACCGAGGAACAAGCCCTCGCGCAAATCAAGGCTCAGCTCGGGCAGGAACACCCTGAAGCGGCATTGCCACTGATCGAACGCTTTCTCGATCGCTCCGGGCAGCTTGCCTTCATCGATCGATTCACCTTTTGGCACGCCGTCACCCTGGAAGCTCAGGGGCAACAGAACCAGGCCGTCAGCACGTTCGAACAATTTCTGGAAGAATACCCGGGTTCTCCGCTGGTCCACGATGCCCGGTTGAGATTAGGCGCCCTCTATACTGAATTACGACAGTCCGGCCATGCCATTTCCGTCCTATCCCGGGTCCTGGACCTGACGTCGAACGAAACGAAGCGCGCCGAAGCCCGCCGTCGATTGTGCCTCGCCTACGAGTCGAACGAAGAATACCTTCGGGCGATTCAAACGGCATTGGCTCACGTTGAACAATCAGAGACAAACGCACGATGGGATTTCCTGGACTACGTGCAAACTCTCATCCTGCACACATTGAACGAACAAGCGCTCGGAGAGGTCTTCGAGACCTTTCCGGGCACGTATCCCGGTGATCTGGCCCTGATTCGTCTCATTGAACTCCATCTGGCAGGGAGTGACGAGACGTTGGCTGAACGGGATATCCGCGCCTTCCTTCAACACTTTCCCGGTCACCTCTACGCCCAAACCGCGACGGCACTTTTACGGAACGTCCTGGTTGAAATCAAAGCCCATCGCCACGTGATTGCCACCGTCTTGCCCTTTTCGGGGAAAATGAAGCCCTTTGGAACCGAGGCGCTCAATGGCGTCCGGTTGGCCCTGGATAAGGCCTTTGGAGGCTCAAACGCCGTTGGACTCGTGGTCAAAGACAGCGTCGTTCCGCCAGCCCAATTTCGCCGCGAGCTTTCTCAACTGCTTGACGAATTTACCCCCATTGCCCTGATCGGCCCCTTATTGTCCCGGGAGGTGCAACTTGTCGCCGACACCCCGGATCTCGCGGAGGTGCCCTTTATTACCCCCACCGCGACCCTGGCGGACGTCAGACAATTCGGACGGTATTGGTTCAGCACGGCGATGACGCCTTCTTTCCAGATCAACCGTCTGGTGGAATATGCCACCCAACATTTCGGGCATACCTACTTTTGTATTCTGACTCCTGAGACGCCCCATGGCGAACAATTGCGTCATCTCTTTCAACAAGCCGTGGTTCGAAACGGAGGGAAGGTGATTGCAGCGGAACGGTATCAACCGGGAACCACCGACGCATCGAGGCAAATCACTCGCATCAAAGAGAAGGATCTGAGTCTTTATGGAACACTGTTGCCGCTGACAACCGAGGAACCGGGCGATCCGGACAACAAGCCCGTCAAGAAGCACGCAACACCGAAAGACGGACAGGAAGAGCCGCCATTGGTGTATACGCCCGGGTTCGATGCCCTGTTTCTCCCCGGCCATCCGACCGACGTCGCTTTTCTTGCCGCGCAACTCGCATTTTTCGACGTGAAGGGGCCCTTGTTGGGAACAAATACCTGGAACCACCCCAATCTCCTGAAATGGGGGCACAGTGCCATCGAAGGCGGGGTGTTCGGGGATGCCCTGTTCCTTCGGACCACCGATCCGGAAACCCGGCGTTTTATCACCGCCTACCGGGAACGGTTTCAGGCCGATCCTTCCATGTTTGCAGTCCAGGCCTACGACGCCATGCGCATGATCCTTGACACGATCCGCCATGGAGCCACCACCGGGGCTGACGTCAGCCTGCAACTCTTTATCCGGCATGATCTTGCTCCCTTGGGAGGATTGGCAAAATTCGATAAGGGTGGCATCCTCACCCGCAAAGTGTATATGATCCAAATTCAAAACGGTCGCTTCGTCCAGGTGTATTGAGTTGCCATGGTCCAATTCTTTCATACCGTGTCCTATGTGATCCTTCCCCTCATGCTGGCCGTGGTCCTGCATGAGTACGCTCACGGCTGGGTCGCCAATTATTACGGAGACGGCACGGCCCGGGAGCACGGCCGATTGACGCTCAATCCGCTCGTACACATCGACCGTTTCGGCACCATCATCGTGCCCCTGCTCTGCCTGTTGATGCCGGGAGGGTTCCTGTTCGGTTGGGCGAAACCCGTTCCCGTGACTCCCGGACGATTGCGAAACCCCAGGCGCGACATGGCCCTCGTGGCGGTAGCCGGCCCGGCGATGAACTTCGTGCTGGCCATTTTGAGCGGTGTCCTGTTGAACGTCCTGCTCTCCATCGATCCGACGCTCCGGGAGAATTGGTCTCCCCAGCCGGGAGTCACCCCGAGAACCGACCTGTTGGGGATGCTGCTGTTACCGTTGGTCGCCATGGCCCTGTTTTCGATTATCATCAACACCTTGCTGTTTGCATTCAATCTTCTGCCGATTCCGCCGCTCGACGGAGGCCGGATCCTGGTGAGCAGCTTGCCGCTCAAACCGGCCATCCTGCTCAGCCGGTTGGAACCCTACGGTATGCTGATCATTCTCGGCCTGCTTTTTTTCGATTCACGGGTCCACGTGGTCGGCGGCTTTATCGGAACGATCTTCCAATTCATGACCGGATCCATCCTTTCGAGGCTGGTCCTGTAACCGATTGCGAAGGAGTATGTGATGCGCGTAGTAAGCGGCATGCAGCCCAGCGGGCGCCTGCACCTGGGCAATTATTTGGGGGCCCTCACAAATTGGAAAGCCCTGCAGGACGACCATACGTGTTTCTTCTTTGTCGCAGATTGGCACGCGCTCTCCACCAATTACGAAGACACCGGCGACGTCATGACCTACGTCCGGGAATTGCTGATCGATTGGCTCGCGTCGGGGATCGACCCTGAGCGAGCCACCGTCTTTATTCAATCCCACGTGCCGGCACACGCGGAGTTGCACCTGCTCCTCTCGATGCTGACTCCGGTCTCGTGGCTGGAACGCAATCCGACGTATAAAGAAAAGCAGGAACAACTCGACGGACGCGACCTCTCCACCCACGGATTTTTAGGGTATCCCGTCCTGCAGGCCGCCGACATCCTGCTCTACAAAGCCGATGCCGTGCCGGTCGGCAAAGACCAACTTCCTCACTTGGAACTGACCCGCGAACTCGCTCGACGATTCAACAGCCTGTATACCTCCGTGCTCGTGGAACCGCAGGAACTGCTGACGGAATTTCCCAAAGTCGTCGGAACCGACGGCCGGAAAATGAGCAAGAGTTACCGAAATACGATCAATCTGTCAGACACCGACTCCACGGTCAGGCAAACCCTCAAGACCATGGTCACTGATCCGGCCAGGATCCGACGAACCGACCCGGGGAACCCGGATATCTGCCCAGTGTTCGAATTCCACAAGATCTATTCCGACTCCACGGTTATCGACCGGATCAACCACGAATGCCGGACGGCACAAATCGGGTGCATCGACTGTAAAAAATTCGTGGCGGACCGCGTGGTGGCACAACTCTCGCCCATTTGGGAAGCGCGCAGATCGCTCGAAGCCAATCCCGGCCGGCTCAACGAAGTGGCCCGGTCCGGATGCGAACGCGCGTCCGTGATCGCCAGCCAAACGCTGGGAGAGGTCCAGGAAGCCATGAAGATTTCGTCCTGGCCCTGACCGGCCGTTTAGAGGCAGCAGCGACAACGACGGAGAGACCGGGGTGTCCGCCTCATACCCCCTCGCCCTCTGGGAGCGGGGTTGGGGTGGGGGGTCTTTCGTCTTCCCTCTTCTGTAGCAGCGCCATCTCATGGCGCTGTGTGAAAAGTGGCCGCTCCAAGAGCCACATAAGAGACAGCAGCGACAACGACGGAGAGGTCCGCCCGCATCAGGCGGTGGGGACCCAACACCCAAGCCATGTCACGCATCTTGTCAACGCATGACGGAACACTTGCAAGGATGACGTGCTGTATCAGATTCCATTGTGTCTTGTAGGCTTTCGCATTTTGTTGGCGCCGGGGTTACTTCTTCTGTATAGCTTCAACGTCGAATCCGTCTGGTACGGGGTTGCCTTGGGATCTGGGTTTTTCTCCGACGTCTTTGATGGAATCCTTGCGAGAAAACTGGGAATCGCAACGGAGCGATTACGTGCTCTGGACAGCATAGCAGACACGATTTTCTACCTCGGCGTCTTTCTTGTCGCCGCGCTGAAGCATCCTCAACTTCTCATGCCCTTCTGGCTGCCGTTGACCGGCTTCTTTCTGTTGGAGATCGGACGTCACGTTTTTGACCAGGTGAAATTTGGCCGGTCGGCTGCGTATCACATGTGGAGCGCCAAAATCTGGGGCATTTTTCTGTTTGCCGGATTCACGGAAATTTTAGTGTTTGACGTTGCAGGCATCGGCTTTCTCGGAGCATTGACTCTGGGGATCCTGACCAACCTGGAAGGCCTGGGGGCGTCAATCGTTCTCCGCGAGTGGCATCATGACGTCCCAACCATCTACCATGCGTTTGCCTTGCGCCAACGGCGGCCATGAGCAGACACTTGGTGTTCCGCGATGGATACTGTTTGTTCCTCCATGAAGGACCGGTTGCCCGCACGGGTTGTTTCATCCCTGCGAAAGACCGGTGAACTCGCCGAACGACGCCGCGTCCGCGTGTATGCCGCAGGCGGGTTCGTCCGGGATCTCCTCCTGGGCATCCCGAACCTGGACCTGGACCTGGTCGTCGAAGGCAATGGGATTCGTTTTGCGCAGGCCGTCGCTCAACGAGGCAAGGCTCACGTTACCATCCACAAACGGTTCGGCACGGCTACCGTCACCTTCGCGGACGGGCACAAATTCGACGTGGCCACGGCTCGAACGGAATCGTATGACGCGCCCGCCGCGCTCCCGTCCGTGCAACGGGGTTCCATCACGCAGGACGTCCGTCGCCGGGATTTCACGATCAACACCCTGGTCATTCGGCTGCCCCCCCCCCGCATTTCGGTGAATTGGTGGATCTCTGCGGTGGCCTGCGGGACTTGCACGACACAACCATTCGCGTCCTGCATGGTCTGAGCTTCATCGACGACCCGGCTCGCGTGTTTCGCGCCATCCGGTTTGAACAGCGCCTGGGGTTTCACTTGGACCGGAACACAACCGTCCTGATGCAGGAGGCGGTGAAAATGAACGTCTTGCCCCTCCTCTCCCCGTCCCGGCTCTCGGCGGAACTCCTTCACGTCTTGTCGGAACGTGCGCCCGTCAACGTCCTCGCCAGACTGGCGGACTGCAACCTGCTTCAATTGATTCATCCGCGTCTGAAATGGTCTCCCGGCCTGGCCCGGCTCTTGAACGCTGCCGAACAAGCCGTCACGTGGCATGCCCGGCTCTTTCCCGGTCGTCTGACCGCCCGGTGGGTCGTTTATGGCATGGCCCTGATGGATGCGCTCCCTCAACCGGCCGTTCAAGACGCCCTTGCCCGGTTGACGTTTCCCCGGCGTCAGACCCAGTCCATGTTGTGGGCCGCTCAAGAGAGCGCTCGTCTTGTCAAGATCCTCGACCGGAACGGCAAACCATCGGAAACATTCCGGGCGCTCCGGACCCTCCCGGATGAAACCCTTGTTTTTCTTATGGCCAAGACCGGATCGCAAGGGGCGAAACAAACCATTTCCGACCAGATCACCCTTTATCGACGGGTCAGACCGATCTTAAGGGGTCACCATTTGAAAGCGATGGGTCTCGAACCGGGTCCCGTGTACGGACGGATCCTGGACCGGCTCCTGGAGGCACGGTTGAATGGAGAGGTGGAAACCGAAGCCGATGAGCGCCGGTTAGTCCGACGGCTGGCGAAACAGGTCTAGGGAACCTCTGATTGAGTGCACTATCGGGCGCATGGCGGCGTTGTGTCCTCGCTCAACCCTCACCTCTCTCTCTGATACGCTTCGGGTTTCGCTCCGGGACGCCTTGCCCTGCATCCCGCTATCACACTCAATCAGAGGTTCCTTAGGCAAAAACCGCTTCTCTTTTTTTCGGAGAAACGCTACAATCCGGGATGCCCGTTGCATGGCCCATTGCCAAATTTCTGTTTCACTTGGTCGCCCCCAACATTCCCGACATTATTTCCACCGTTGCGACTCTCAAACGTCAACGGGCCGAACCTGCATCACAGGAAGACCTGCTCCAGATACACATTGCGGACATGGAGCAAAGAATGACGCAACAACTCGAGATCATCGAGACCTTGACGAAACAGGTCGAAGCCCTGAAAACGATTCTGTGGCGCACGCTGATCATCGGCATTGCCGCTTTCGGACTGGCACTGACGGGACTGACGCTCATCGTCTTCACCTGAGGGGCTCATGCCGAAAGAGGACAACGCGCCGCGACCATGCAAAAACTCTTTGTCTCCCCGAATCTGGTTGACGTCGAATCACTCAAAGACATCCTCGATCAAGCGGGCATTCAATCCTGGATAAAAAATCAACGGGGAACGTCGTTGGCCGGTGAAGTCCCCTTCGCCGAAGTCTTTCCGGAACTCTGGGTGCTGAACGACGCCGACTATGCCGCCGCTCAGGAATTTTTGGAACATTGGCGCACGGCCGAGCCTTATGAATCCACGGGTTGGATCTGCTTCCACTGCAAAGAGTCACATGAAAAAGATTTCACTTCGTGCTGGAAATGCGGAAGCGATCGCCCGCTATTGGCCTGATGCGTTGCAGAGCAGACCCCATGGCGGCGCAGCAAAATCCGCAGAAAAATTCGATGACACCGGGTTAAGGAACTTCTGATTTCGTGTGATAGCGGGATGCAGGGCAAGGCGTCCCGGAGCGAAACCCGAAGCGTATCAGAGAGATAGGTGAGGGTTGAGCGAGGACACAACGCAGCCATGCGCCCGATCGTGCACGAAATCAGAGGTTCCTTAACCGGCTGAGAGCCGCTCCGAAGCGATTCGTTTCAGAGCACGGAGGTCCAACTTCCCCGTCCCGAGAACCGGAAGCTGATCGACTTTGATGAAGCAATCTCTTCGGGGGATGAATAAATTGGGCAACCCGCTCGCTGCGACTTTTTCCAACAGGCCGGGAATGACGGTCTCATCGAGTGTGTGCAAAACGGCCAATTGCTCGCCTTTTTTTTCATCGGGTATGGACGTCACGGCCAACACCTGCACGTCGGACTCGGCGGCCTGGTGCAACGCGTCTTCGACCTTGCCATGCGGCACCATCTCCCCGCCAATTTTGGCAAAACGGGAAAGCCGGTCCGTAATGGTCAGGAATCCCTCTTCATCTAGAACGGCAACGTCACCCGTCACGTACCACCCGTCATACATGGCCCCGGCCGTCAGGTCGGGACGGTTCAGGTAGCCCTGCATGACGTTGGGGCCCTTGACGAGCAGCATGCCGGAGGTGCCGGCGGGAACGGGGGCAAAGGAGTCGGGATCGACGATGCGCACGGACACGCCCGGCAGGGGCCTGCCGACCGTTCCACGACGCGAGGCAGATTGGTAAAAACCCGCGGCACGAAAGTCCGGACAGTTCACGGCAATCACAGGAGCACATTCCGTCACCCCGTATCCTTCGAGGGGACAGATGCCGAATTTTTCCTCAAACGCCGTGGCAAGGCGTTCCGATAATTTCTCGGCACCGGTCAACACCACGCGAACCGAGCCGAGTTGCTCCGGCAGACATCGCCGCCAATAGAGTTGGAGAAAGGTCGGTGTCGAGATCAGAATCGTGACCCGCTGCTTTTCCATGAGTTCACCGATGGCCCCTGCATCCAACGGCGTGGGATGATACACCACGCCCACGCCATGATTGACGGTCAACCACAACGTCGCCAGATACCCGAAGGAGTGAAAGAACGGCAGGATGCCCAGTATGCGATCCGTAGAGCCGACGTGGAAGACCTGCGTGACGGCCTCAACGTTGGCATCAATATTAAAATGACTGAGCATCACGCCCTTCGGCTCTCCCGTGCTGCCGCTGCTAAAAATAATCGTTGCCAGATCGTCCAGTTGCGGACGATGGATCGTGCCGACGCGCTTCTCCAGCATGCCGATGGGTGACATCAAGGCCATGGTCAACGCCTTCAACCGTTCGACGGTCCCGATGGTCTTACGAACTTCTTCAATCCACACGATCTTGATGCCTTCGGGTATTTCAAGGTTGGCCTTTTCAAAAAACACGCGACTCGTCACGATCGTTTCGAGGCCGGCTTGCCTGGCCATTGACTCAATCCCGCTGCGCCCGACCGTGTAATTGAGATTGACGACCGTGCGTCCCGACAACGTGGCGGCCAGGTTGACCAAGGCTCCGCCGACACTGGGCGGCAACAAAATACCCACGGTGAACTGGTTCACCCAGTGCGGACGAAGCGCCCGGGCCAAGGCAACGGCGCCGGCGAGTGATTCCAGACACGAGACCCTGGGCCGGGTCGCATCAGCAAAGGCAAACCGCAACGGATGGCGACGAGCCGCACGAATAAAGGAATGATGGAGGAGCCGCCGGTCTGATTTTCGATAGCGCCATGCCTCCTCACCCAGTTCCTGGACGCGCTGCCGGACCTCGGCTGCCGTGACGGTCGACGGCAAGGGCGTCCCATACACAATCGTGACAGGATAGGGAACGCGTTCCGGCCGTTTCATCAGAAATTTTCCGCCGATAAAACTGAAGATGCTGCCCCATATCCGATCGAGATGAACGGGGATCACGGGGACCTCCCGCCCCTTGACGATCCGTTCGAATCCCTGGCGAAACGGCAGGAGGCCGCCCGTCCGGGTCATTTGCCCTTCGGGAAAAACGCAGACGACTTCACCGTCATCCAGCCGGCGCCCGGCCTCGCGGAGGGCGTGAAGAATCTCCCGAGGCGATCCTCCTGCAGAAACGGGAATCGCTCCCATGATCCGCGCAGCCCCATGAAGAACAGGACGTTCATAGTAGGCCCGATCGACGAGAAACCGGACCGGACGATCGAGGCTTGCCAACAGCAACAATCCGTCTACGAGCGACACGTGGTTTGGCAACAATAACGCGCCTCCACGTTCCGGTACGTGTTCCCGTCCAACGACTCGCAGCCGATAGAAGGTGTGGGTAACGAGAAACAGCACCATTCGAAGGAAGGTTTCAGGCATGAGCCATACGGTCCACGCCGTCAACGCGACCGCAGCCCCTCCGGCAACGACCAGGATACCGCTGGCATTGAGGCCGGCGAACGACAACGTCCCGGCTCCCAGTGACCCGACGACCACACCGCCGAACACGAAGATGTTCCCAAACGCGATCACGGCGCCTCGTCGATCCTGCGGCGCACGCCATTGAATCAAGGCGTTGACCGGAACCAGAATAAATCCGCTGGAGAACCCCAACCACCCCATACCCAGCAACGTCCCCGTCAACCCTGGAGACAGCGTTCCCATCAGGAGCAACCCCAGCATCAGCCCCACCGCGCCCAAGGGGATCTGCCCGACTTCGACTTTGGCATGCGAGAGTGTTCCGGCCAACACCGATCCAAAACCGACGCCGATGCCAAACGTCGCCAAAGGCAGGCCTGACAAGGAATCGGACAATCCCAACACGGCCTTGGCATAGACGAGTACGTCCTGTCCCACCAAACTGGCGATGGTCCAGTAACCAACGTTGCCGGAAATACCCAATCGCAACACGCGATCCGCTTGAACAGCTTGCCAAGCCCCCTGCAGCGTGGCTCTCAACCCACCTTCTTCGCGAGCACGCGGGACGGCAGGCACCGTCAGGGAAGCGGCACAGCCCACCACCGAAAACACCAGAAGCACAACTCCTCCCAACCAGGGAGAGGCACCCGACATCTGTAACAGGAGTCCGCCTATTCCCGTCCCGCCGATAATGGCCAGGAAGGTCCACAATTCCAGTTGCCCGTTCCCGACGGCTAATCGTTCGTGAGGAAGCAGTTCCGGCAGGATGCCGTACTTGGCCGGACTAAAGAGCGCACTTTGGACGGCCATGCCGCCCAAGACGATGAGCGGCAGGAGCCCCCCGGCTGGATTGGAGTACAAGGCCCAGGTCCCCAAGGCCATCAGCACCACTTCGACGACCTTCATGACCACAATGACGGAACGCTTGCTGAACCGGTCCGAAAAGACACCGGCAAAGATCGACACGAGCATCAGCGGTAAGGTGAAAACCACAAAGGTGAGGGTCGTTTGGGCCTGGGAAGCCGCTTCGAATTCGGGACCCGCTCCCATCTGCGAAGACAACTGCTTGATGGCCAACAACGCAACCATCAACTTCCAGGCATTGTCATTGAACGCCCCGAAGAATTGGGCGATCAGCAGGCCGCGGAGAGGAGAACGGGTTGGATGAGTTTCACCGTCAATCATTGAATGCGTCTTCTCGGCGCCGCAATCAACGCGACTCAACGTGGAGCCGACCGTTGGACGCCGACCCCAGAATGTCCGCGTACTCCCGCTGCTTGGCCTCGACCTTCTCGGAACTCGTCAGCAGACTGATCGCCACAAACGCCACCGTGGCCGTCAGCAACGCCCAGGTAATGGGACCCAACACGGGTAAGTACACGTCCAAGCCAAACAACTTCAGTTGTTTCACCAAAAACACCAGCACCCCCAACCCCAGTGACCAGGAGGCTCCAGAGGGCGTGGCCGGCTTCCAGTAAAACATGCCAAACACGCATGGAACAAAAACCACCGTCAGGCTCATGCCGAACACGATCAAATCCATGACCGGCTTCGATTGCAGCGTCAGACTCCAGAGATAGAGCATTCCCAACAGACCCAGGGTCGCCCAGCGACCGGTCAGGTAGTTGCTGCGTTGATCGCCGCGCCTGGCTATGAGCGGCATGAGGTCGCGGACGAAGACCGATCCGGCCGAAAGCATCTGACTATCGATCGTAGACATCCCGGCGGCAAAGGCGGCCACGAGCACCATGGAGCCAAAGTAGGGCGCATGTTCACGAAAAATTGCGCCCACCACCGTATCGGTATCCTGTAAGCCGTCCGGAAAGAGGGCGAAGGCCGAGGTTCCCAACACCCAGGCAGAAAAAAACAGGATGAGGAAGATGACCGGATAGGAGCACAGACTGACGGCGACGGCCGACGCCGAGCGCGCCATGTACATCCGCTGCCACATGTAGGGCAGAAACGAAAACGACAGCACCAGCAAGCTCCTCTCGTAATACCCCGTCCACGAGACGTTTCCGGCAAAGGTCGTCTTCTCGGGAGCACGAGTCATCAAGGCATCGACCATCGCGCTCCATCCACCGGCCCACTTCACCGCTAACAAGCCGGCGATGATGAGCAACGCGGCCAGTATAAAACCCTGGGCCATATCCGTCCACACCACCGCCCGCGCGCCGCCGAAGTACAAGTAGGCGGCAATCGATACCGAGGCGATCGTGACGCCCCAGAAATACGTCACGTGACCGTCGGTGAGGGCCTCAAAGGTCTTGCCAATGGCCACAAGTTGGGCTGCCGCATACGGTAATAACGCCAGGAGCCCAATCGCGCCCGCCCAAAACCTGACCGGTTGACTTTGAAAAAAATCACCCAGCATCTCCCCCGGTGTGATGTAGCCCTTCACCTTCCCGAGTTTCCACATCTTGATAGCCAGAAAAAAGTAGACCACGGGCATAATCGCGAAGAAAAAAAACCAGAAATATCCCGTCCCCCGCTTGAAAAACTCAGCAGGCGCCGCCACGACGGTCCCGGTGGAAAAGATACTGGCCATGGTTGTCGCGGTCAGGGCGATCATGCCGATATTGCGGCTGGCTAAAAAATAATCTTCGGAATCGTTTTTGGAAATCCGGTAGGCAAAATAGGAAATACACTTGATGCCCACCAGATAGACGAACAACAGGAGAATGGTAAATTGCGCCACGCTCATCATCACGACTTCCCTCGGACTATTTCCTGATGTTCCCGTCGAGACGCGCCGCGTAGGGCTTTAACCAAGTTAGATAGACGATGACCATCCCGATGACCACCATCCCCGTGGCAACAAACAACGCGGCGATTTCGGCAGGTATCCCCAACCATCGTCCCGTCGGCCGCCCCAAGACCCCAAGTGGAACCAGCACCTGCAACAAGAACCCCAGCACCATGACCAACCATCCGGCGTATTGCATGATCGAGTTTTTTCCTGAACGTGTATCGTCGTGCCTATTTTCAGCACGCAGCGACATTGTGTAGCAACCGGCTGGAGACGCTCAGGAACCTCAGGGCCGTGTGCCGTCCTTCAACCATTGGGCGAGCGCCTTGTCGGGATCGGCAATTTCGTTGAGTGAGTCGTACCAATAGGCCTGCCAGCCGGCTTCCGGAAGGCCGGTGAACACCATCAGATTCAGCGGATAAGCCTCGCTGTCGGTACAACGACGAAAATCGTCACGGAACAGAAACACGGGCTTGTCCCAGGCGATTGCCATCCCCAACTCCACCATCACGCCTTCGTCCGGGGGACCGCCGTTGACGACCGCAAACAGCCCGTCGGCGTCCCGCACGTCTTGAAGATCGGCCTGGCCGATCCGGTAAGCCCATCCCGGTGTTGCCTGGTCGATCTGATTATTGCGGGCAAATGGCTCCCACACCTCAGCGCCCATGTCCTCCAAGGTGGCCACGAGAGCCGGCAACGGTCCCTCGCGCTACTGTGCGGAGAAGCCATAGGGATTTGCCAGATACAAGGTTTTTTTTCGCGGTGAGGTTCTGGCCTTCGTCACCCCAGGCCGGACCGCCGCTTATGCCGGCGAACGTGAGGGCCAAACTCCAGGCGACGATGTTCGTCCAAACGAGGGCGTTGATTTTTTCGACAACCGGAGGAACCATAGCCTCAGCTTGACATTCAGACGAAACGACGGAGGCAGTGCCCGACTGGAAACGCGAGCGGCTCCTCACGCCGGCTCTTCAACCGGCGCCGAAGCCAGACAATCAATCATGACGCAGAGTCATGTACCTTACTACCCAAACGGCCCCATTTGCAAAGACCTGTATGCCCCCTCCGCGATAACAGATGTCGAGAACCGGCTGATGGCGCTTTTTTGCCCTGACCGACACCTTTCAGGCCTCTTGCTGTCATCTCCGACATGGGTCATCGGGGATCCGGGGTCGGCTGCTCCGCCTGTGTAGCGGCCGCATCTTATGTGGCCCTTGGAGCGGCCGCGGCCCAAGAAGCGCATGAGATGGCGCCGCGACAAAAGAGGGGAAGCCTGGGCCGCCACTTTCCGTGAGCAGGCCTCCTGCCCCAGCAACCCGCAACAGACATGCACCGGTGTTCAGGAATATCGAGGGTCCCGGGTTATGGTCTTTGCATGTGTAGCTGCGGCATCTTATGCCGCTGGACGAGACCGGAGTCCAAGAAACGCCGTGAGATGACGCCGCGACAAAAGAGGGGGAGCCTGGGCCGCCACTTTCCGGGGGCATTCCTCCTTCACCAACGACCCGAGTACCCAAGGTGGTGGACCTAGACCCCGTCCCCCTGACAAGGGGAATTGAGGGGGTTAGGGCCGCTCCGGTCAGTCGGGCAAGTCGGATGAGGGAACCTCTGATGTCATCCGACCTGAAGGGGGCCCGTGGTCAAGGGCCAGTCAGTCCATGAAGACCTTGGTCCAGTGACAGCCAGCATCCCCTCTGTCATCGGGGGTAGTGGACCCAGACAGACATGTGACATCTTCACAAAATGTGCCCCCCCCCCTCACCGCAACATATTGACATCTACGCAAAAATTTGGCATGTCGTCGCCATTAATCGGAGCCGAGGAGCAGACAGATGGACAGTGATCGAAAAAAGGAGCATCGATCCATGACACCCGTCACCCTGGAATCTAAACACCGCCTGATTCGTCAACCCAGCCACAACCCAGCCCCGCCGTGGCGAGAAGGCCCGCGCCGACGGGGTTCAGTCGTGCAGGGGGGGGGGGCTCCGTCGCGCCGCGGTTCTGATCGGATTGCTGGCGGGTCTGTCGTTCGCCGGCGCCGCCTCCGCCCAAACCTCTCCGCAGCAACCGACAGGTGTCGAAGGCACGCCGGGCACCTACTGGGTATCGGGCAAGATCAAGCTCAGTTGGGATGCGCCGACCGACGGCGTCTCGCATCTGCCCAACACCGAGTATCGGGTGTGGCTGAGCGACGGCACGGGTAGTTGGAGTACGTGGTCGACGTTTCCCTCCGCCCCGGAAGAGTCGGGCGGCAAGGTCACGGCCATCACACGCGAACTGGACGGCACCAGGGACAGGGGGCGGCTCTGGGATCTGGAGGTGCGTCATTGCAACGCCGCCACCCCCAAGATCTGCTCCGGTACGGGCGCTGGCACGTTCATTGTTACCGCCACTCCAGCACCCCGTGTCTTCAACGTCGGCGCGGTGCGGGTGCATAACACGACCACGGAGGTCAAGCTCCTCTTCCAGCGCTCGCCCAACCCCGAGACCGGCAATAACGGTTTCGACGAAAGCTATTACGAAGTCGGCTACACGACCGACCTCAGCGCAACCGCACCGGAGTCCGCATCGCTACACAAGATTTCGGTCGCGAGCAATCGCTCCCTGCAGGACCACGTCTTTACCCTTGCCCCGAGAACGCGCTACAAGCTGTTTATTCGATCGGTCGTCGAAGGTAACGTTCCCGGCTTCGGCCACCGCAGAGAATACGAGAGCCCCTGGAAGACGGTAACGCTGAACGAGTCCCCGAAGAAGCCGGGGCATCTTCAAGGCACGCCTGCTGATAACTATACGAACGTGATTGACCTTGACTGGATTGATACCGGCAACTCCGGGGAAGATCTGTCCAAAGCGCAGTATCGACTCAAATTCCACGACCTGACTCAGTGGAGCAATTGGACACTGTTCTGGGGTACTCCCTCGACTTCCGATGGCAGGGTCCGGGCGCGGACGGGAGGAATCCAGTACACGAATGGCCAGGGTTCCGTATTCGATGTGCAGGTGCGCAACTGCAAATCCGATGGGACGACTTGTGGACCAGCAGCACAAATCCACACCGGCACGCGACCGCCGAAGGTCTTCAGTGTCGGCGCCGAAGCGACGGCATCGGGGTCGAACAACTACGACATCAAGATCACCTTCGATCCCAGGCCGAGCCCATCAAATCCAGCAGCGGGCTTTTGGCAGAGCTTCTACGAGTTCGGCTGGTCCACCAACACCCGCGCCCAATACCCCGACGACAGCACCAAGATCTGGGGCCATCGGATCGACGGCGGCACTCCCGAGAACCGCGATAAACGAGACCACACCTTCAGCGGGGTCGCCAGGGCGAGCGCCTACAAGCTGTTTATTCGCACTTACCTGCAAGAGACATCCGGAGGCAACGCGGTCATCTGGCGCTCGCCCTGGCAAGCCGCAACCGTCTCGACGCGGACCACGCTGCCCGCCCCGACCATCCGTCCCTACGGCGCGGAACGGGTGCACGTCACCACCGAGATCACCCACATCGAAGGCTTGGACGAGGACGCCCTGCAATTCGATATCCAGTGGCGCAGGCAGGGCAGCGGCGGTAACTGGATTCTACAGACGATTCCGGCCGACGACTCTCGGGTCAAGACGCGCTGGGCCGCCTCCCCCACCGAGACCTTCTGGTACTGGGACGTCAAGTTCGGCAACGTCCCCACCCTCTACCCCAATGCGAATTGGGAGTATCGCGTGCGCTTCGTGCACAAGGGCGGCGGGTCAGGCGGCAACGATTTGAATGGCAGTTGGAGTAGCATCAAGAGCTTCCGCACCCGGCCGGTCGGCGTCAACGGTGTGGCGCTGGAGGACCAGCTCGGCGCCGAGATCACCTGGTCCGACCCCTTCGCGGGCATCGACGGCACCGCGCCGACATTGAGAATCGAACGGGCGGAATCCGGCGGCAACTCCTGGGACAAGGTGGGGGAAGACTTGGCGAAGGACGCCACCTCCCGCATCGACACCTCGGAGGGCCTCGTGGCCTACCAGGGGCACAACTACCGCCTGGTGCTGACGGACAACAGCCACGCCCTCGGCAGTACGGGGGCGATCTTCATGAACGAAGGCAACCCCAATGCGCCGCCCAACCTGGCGGCGCAGGAGGTCTATCGCGACCCCACCCAGGTCCGGATCACCTGGGACAACTCGAACCGCAACCCGGACCTCTATGCGATGCAGTACCAGGGGGACGGTGTCGGAGACAACTTGATCACCACGGGCTGTTCCGACGGCAAGGGCTCTGAAGACTGCAGCAACGTGACCTCGCCGATCTTCCTGTCGGACCTGGACAGCAGCAAGATCTACACGATCGATGTGATAGCGGTGTGGAACAACGACGACGGCACAACGACGACGAAGACGTCGGCCATCGACTATTCGCCGAGCGAGGCCCCGACCACGCCGAGTGTCAGCGCCGAAGGCTCGGTGCTGCACCGCCGCGGGCTGAAGGTCATACCCTCCTGGCCGGAGAATCCAGGCCACCAGACCTTCGAGATTTACTATCGGAAGAAGGGCGACACCAACTGGCTGCAGTCCCAGGACAACGACGGCAATCCGGTCAATCCCATCCCGGATTTGCTCGGCAACACCGAATACGAGGTCTACACGGTAGAAGGCTTCCCGGCCGTGGACGACCCGAACAATCCGGGCGAAATCCTGTGGCCGAAGATCACCAGAGAGTCCGAGGTAGGCACAGGTACTCCATGGCATCCGCATCCGGAGTTCACCGTGCATTCGGGCGACGAGTCCCTGCAGGTGACGATCGAAGACCCGTCCGGCTACCCGCCCAGTCTCAAACCGTCCTACTACATCGGCATCACCCGGGACTTCGGCAACCTGCCCGACCTCGATTGGGAAGTGGCGAGCCCGTTCGGCATCCGCAGTTTGCCGAACGGCGCCCTGGTGCAAAATGGCGTGACTTACAAGGTGGCGGTATTCGCCAAGTATGCCGACTACGACCTGGAGGACGACCCCAACAAGATTCCGTTCGCGAACGGCTTCGTGAAGGTGGGGCCGAGTGAATTGGGCAGCTACTTCAAGGAGCAGACGCCGGCGGACGGCGGGCCGCAGTTCGGCATGTCGGAACCCCTGAACGTCGTGGCGGACGGCACGGGCGCCAACCTGGTCGTGATGAGTTGGAATGCGCCGGGTTCCGGCGGTGGCGGTGGCGGGGCCAGCTTCCTGGCCAGCATGATGCGGGGATCGACCCAGTCCGGGGGCAGATCATCAGGCCAGATAACCTACGAAGTGACCTACAAACCCGAAAGCGCCGACTGGGAAGCAGGCGGCACCCAGCAAACGCCAGACACGAGCACAACGATCAGCAACCTGAATCCGGGCCAGACCTATGACTTCCGGGTGCGCGCGCTGTCCACGGACAGCTCGGGCGCCTGGTCGGAGACCGCCACGGCCACGACCGACGAAGGCGAATCGACACGGCCGGAAAGCCTGGAAAGCCCCACCACCGCGACGACCGCCGCGCAGACGCTCGACCTGGCCTTCAGCGCCCCGGCGGACTCATCGGACTGGGTCGCGGCCAACAGCCAATACCGGGTGCTGGGCCAAGTGAACGGCGCCAGTTGGAGCGACTGGACCACAGTCCAGGGCGCAACAGTCTCCGGCGGCACGATCAGCGGCACGACCCAGGCCGACCTGGCCATTGGTCAGCTCTACGACGTCGCAGTACGCTGGTGCGGCGAGACGCCATCGGATGAGACGTGCAGCGCGGCGTCAGACACGGCCGTCGGAGCCACACCGGCCTCGGCGCCGACCGCGGCCCTGGCGGTAGCCGACCCGAACTCGGCGACGCAGATGTGGCTGTCCTGGGAGATCGCGGACGTGGGTGACGGCCAGAACCCGCACGCGACCTATGAACTGGGCTACAGCACCGACACCGCAGCCGAGGAACCGGCGACGCGGGTAGACGCAGCCGATGTGCCGGCCTTCGGCGCGACCGGGGCGGTGTTAGAAGGCCTGGCAGCCGACACCGAGTACCGGCTCTATGTGCGCAGCGTGATCGTGCAGCAGGGCGAGACGCTCTTTGCCTCGCCCTGGGCCTGGGACACGGACACGACGCAAGCGCCCGACTCACCGTCGCTGGTACTGGGCGAAGCCCCGGCGGACCCGTCGTATCAGGCGGGGACCGCGATTGAAGCCCTGGCGCTGCCGGAAGCCACCGGCGGCACGGGCGACATCGGCCACGCGCTCCAGCCGGCAAGCTGGAACGGGCTGAGCTTCGACGCAGCCAGCCGCACGCTGTCGGGCACGCCGACGGCAGCAGGCCAGCAGACCTACACCTACACGGCCACCGACGCGGCCGGGACGAGCGCCGAACTGGAATTCACGGCCACGGTGGCCGCGGACGCAGTCCCAACCTACGAGGGCATCGACAGTCCGGCACTGGAATTCACTGAAGGCGAAGCCATCGACCCGGTGACGCTGCCAGCCGCGACCGGCGGCGACGGCGCGCTCACCTACACCGTGAGTCCGACACTCGCCGACGGGCTGGCATTCGACGCGGCCTCGCGCACACTCAGCGGCACCCCGGAAACCGAGGCAGACAGTGCCACCTGGACACTCGCGGCGACGGACGCGGGCAACGACACCGCCGAACTCACCTTTACCATCGCCGTGGCCCCGCCGCCGGCCACGCGCCCGGAGAATCTGGACGTGGTCACCTCGGCCCAGACCGCCTGGAAGGCGCTGGACGTGGCCTTCGATGCCCCACCCACGGGGTCCGCCTGGGTCGCAGCCAAGAGCCAGATCCGGGTCTTGGGCATGAAACCGGGAGCCAAGCGCACCGGCTGGCGTCCATTCGCCAGCGTGACGGTGGAAGACGGGCGCGCGCAGGCGTCCACCGCGTCCTGGATGGCCATCGGCCGGGTCTACGAAGTCGAAGTGCGCTGGTGCGAGGCCAACGGCCGCACCTGCAGCGAGGCCTCGGACATGGTCTACGGCGCCAGCCCGGCCTCAGTCCCGACGGACGCCGGGACGGCGGTCACGGAGCCGGTGTCGGAGACGGCCCTGCTCCTGCACTGGAGCATCAGCCCCATCGGGGGCAAAAAGAACCTGCAAGCCGCCTACGAGATCGGCTACAGCACACAGACAGACGCTGAAACACCAGAGACGCTGCTGGCCGACGTCCCGGCGTTCGGCACGAAAGAAGCCGAAATCGATGGGTTCGAATCGGGGACCGCCTACCGGCTGTACGTGCGCAGTGTGATCGACTGGCAGGGCACACGGCACTTCGCGTCCGACTGGGCGTCCGCCACCGCCACAACCCCGGCGGGGGCCGAGAGCCTGGCGCGGCAGCAATTACAGGGAGAATTAGCCAAGCACGCGCGGGCCCTGCTGGAAGACGCCTCCACCGTCATCGGGCAGCGATTCACCGCGGGTAGCGGAAGCGGCGGGGATGCGCTGACGGCCCTGGCGTCCGTATTCGGCGGCGCCGGAGGCAGCGCCTGTCCGCGCCAGGTGGCCCTGGGCGACTGCCTGCCACAACCGGGTATCGGACAGCCGGGTATCGGACAGCCGGGCGAGCCGTGGGACCCGGAACGGGACTATCAGCCTCCGATGACCACCCAAGGCCAGGGCCTGGGCACGCTGCTGCAGCGGCTGCAGACCCAGAACTTCAGCCTGTCGCTGAACCGCACGCTCTTAGGCGAAACCGACGACGCCCCGCAGCCAGTCCAACTGGCGCTCTGGGGCAGCGGGGGCACCGCGTTCCAAGGGGGCCAGGGGCAGCGCTTTGTCGGCCTGGACGCGCGACTGGGGACGCAATGGCTGACGGGGGTGGCGGTGGCCCAAGGCGGGAGCGCCTTCCAGCCGGTGGGGGGCGCCACGGGGGGCGAGCTGGGCAGCGCCCTGACGACCGTCTATCCCTACCTGCGTGGGCAACTTAGCGACACGCTAGCCGTCTGGAGCCTGGCGGGGTGGGGCTGGGGGGATCTGACCAGTCGGTGGCAGGATCCGTACCGGCCGGGCCAAACCGTGACCCTGGATGGGGCCTTGGGGCTGAACCTGGGGCTGGCGGGGGTGGAGCAGACGGTGTATGCGGGTGACGGGCTGAGCGTGGCGGTGGTAGGCGACTACGGGTGGTCACAGTTGGCGGTGAGCGGCCTCGCCGGGGGATCCCTGGGCGCGGTGGTCCACCGGAGTCGATTGGGCGTCACGAGTGACTATGCGTCTAGTGACGGGGCGCTCCGGGGGACGCTCCGGCTGAGCGGGCGCCTGGATGGCGGCGCGGGCGAGCGGGCCCAGGGGGCGGAAATGACCGGGAGTCTGCACTACGGGCTGGGCCGGTGGACCGGTGGGGTCACGGGGCACTGGTACGGGGCAACGCAGGCGCTGGCGGGAGTAGCGACACAAGGGCTGCAGCTAGTCCTTGAGCGGCGGGCGGCGACGGACGGCACGGGCTGGACGGGGCGGCTGGCGCCGGGCTGGGGCACGGCCGCGGGGCTGGGCGCGGGACCTGGGGCAGGGACGCCGTTGCTGGCGACGGTCGGCGGCGTAGGGAGTGTCGCGGGGGCGCCGACGCTGCGGGTCGACGGGCAAGTGGCCTGGGGGCTGCGGCTGGGTGACGAGCAGGGCCTGCTGGTGCGACCGTTTGCGAACGTGGGCATGGCCGCGGCGGGGCAGCAAATGCGGGCGGGGGTACAACCGGAGGGGCCGGTGCAACTGAACCTGACGGTGGAGCACCTGCGCCGCCCGACGGCCCCGGCAACCATGGGGGTGCTGCTGCAAGTGGACACGACGTTCTAGGGACCCGCTGATTTCGTGCACGATCGGGCACATGGCGGCGTGGTGTCCTCGCTCACCCCTCGACTATCCACTTGAGATGTCTCGGGTTTCGCTGCGGGACGCCTTGCCCGGCATCCCGCTCTCACACGAAATCAGAGGGTCCCTAAGGCAGGCCTGTCTGTGAGCAGGGGCGGGTGACGCCTGCGGCGAACTCCAAGCAGCGCCATGAGATGGCGCTGCTACAGAAGAGGGGGAGCCTGGGGCGCCGCTTTCCGGGAGCAGGCCTCCTGCCCCAGCAACCCGCAACGGACAGGCACCGGTGTTCAGGAATATCGGGGACCCCGGGTTATGGTCTTTGCCTTTGTAGCTGCGGCATCTTATGCCGCTGTTTAAGAAGTGCCATGAGATGGCGCAGCTACACAAGAGGGGGAGCTTGGGGCGGCCGCTGCGCTTCTGTAGCCGCCTCTCACTTCCTATGGTTAAGAAACGGGGAGAAGGGCAAGCCTTCAACGTCTTGTGGCAATTTTCTGACCTGACGTCATTCTGCAAAACAAAGCCGGTTTTCTATAACCAAGACAGTTGTTCCGGTTCTTGTTTGGAGCGCCGGGAGCGGTTGGGGATGACGGTGGTTTCTTTCAGGCTTTCATCGAATTCCAGAAGGAAGCGCGAGGCTTCCCGGTCGCGGCGGGTTCCGAATACCCACCGGCTGCGACAGTGGAAGAGAGACACGCGTTCTTTGGCGCGCGTCAGCCCGACGTACAACAGCCGGCGTTCTTCCTCGAGGTCTCCGTTTTCGCGTGGCAAGCTCCCTTCTTCGACCCCGCACAGCATCACTTCGGTAAACTCCAATCCTTTAGCGGCATGAATCGTCATCAGGCTCACCGCGTCGATGGAGGCGTCATAGTCGTCGACGTCGACCGCCAACGTCGCCTCTTCCAGGAATTGCCGGAGAGCGGTTCCCGTCTTGACCTCATCGTATTTCGCGGCAATCGAACGAAGCAGCAACAGATCGTTTTCATGACGGAGATCCTGCTCCATCCTCCATGACTGAAGGCCCGTGACGTTAGCCACGTGTGCAATGAACTGTGAAAGAAAGAGCTCTTCCTTGCTGCGATCCATGTCTTCAATGAGTTTGACCAGCGACTGGGCCGCGTTCATTTGCGACGAGGAAAGGAGCGCGGATCGTTCCAAAGCGGCATACAGCGAGAGCCCACGTTGCTCAACCTCGGCTTCAAGAGCCGTTTGCGTCTGCGTGCCAATTCCCCGTGGCGGACGGTTGCGCACGTGCCCGAAGCTGCTGTCGTCGTGCGGATTCCGGATGACTCGCAGGTACGCCAGCACGTCCTTGACGATTGGCTTGTCGAAGAATCGGGTTTCTCCCACGACCCGATGCGGAATACCCGAACGTCTCAGGACTTCCTGAAGTGGCTTCGTCAGGGCATGAAGACGGCACAACACCGCAAAATCCCGGAAACTTTGCTCCCGCCGGCTCACGGTATCGGTGATCTTGCCCCTGTCATGTTGATAATGACTGGTGCCACCCACGCATTCTTCGATCTGCCTGACGATCCAGGCGGCTTCGGCCTGTTCGTCGGGAAAGCTTACGACGTGCACCGGCGCCCCGGATGCATTCGCGGTATTCAGGGTCAGCGGTCGCCGGGACACGTTCTGCCGGATGACTTGTGACGCCACGGTCGCAATCTGCGGCGTGAACCGGTAGCTCTGCTCCAGCAGGACGACCCTCCCATTCGGATACTGCTGCTCGAACCGCAACACGTGTTCGGACTCCACACCCCGAAACGCGTAGATCGCCTGGTCGCCGTCTCCCACTGCCCACAGGTGATTTCGGTCGCCGACGAGGAGCCGTACCAATTGCTGCTGCACCGGATCGACGTCCTGATATTCATCAACCAACACGTGCGCCAATCGTTGTTGAACGCGTCCCCGGACTTCAGCAAAGCTTTCGAGCATTTGCACGCCGAGGAGCAACAACTCGTCGAAATCCAGCAAGTCACACGTTCGCAATTGTCGTTGATAGGCTTCGGAAATTTCGGCCAAGCCCGGATCGTTCACCGGCGAGTTGTCGCTCGCCCGTCGATGGTGAAACGCGGACACGTCATGGAGCATCCGTTGCGCGGCATTCTCCGGCTGGCCTAATCGCCTCAAGGCCCGCTGCATGATCGTCACCTGAGTACGCCGGTCGGCCACGCCGAAGTCCCGTGGGAGGTCAAGCCGGTACCCCTCCGCCCGGAGCAATTGGAAACACCAGCTATGGAAGGTTCCCAGGAACACCCTGTCCGTTTGAGACCCGGCGAGACGTTCCAACCGTTCACGCATTTCTCGTGCGGCCCGCGTGGTAAACGTCACGGCCAGTAACGCCTCCGGGGCGACGTGCCGTTCGACCAGCAGGTACGCAAGACGAACCGTCAATGTTTTGGTCTTGCCGGTTCCGGGGCTCGCGACAACGAGCACAGGACCGTCAACGGCCAGCGCGGCTTCCCGTTGCCGGTCGTTGAGGCTCTCGAGCATACGGCTGATCTCGACGTTCATGGACGCATCACTCTTCAAAAGTGGCACCGGCCAACAACCCTGGATCCCCGATTAAGAATGTCGGGGATGACAGCCAAAATAATGCAGGTCGGATGAGCGCAGCGCAATCCGACAAAGGGCTGGGGATGTCGGGGATGACAGCAGGAGGCTGTGAAACAGACAGGGTGACGCCTTCTGCCAGGGAACCTCTGATTTCGTGCACTATCGGGCGCATGGCGGCGTGGTGTCCTCGCTCAACCCTCACCTCTCTCTATGGTACGCTTCGGATTTCGCTCCGGGACGCCTTGCCCTGCATCCCGCTATCACACGAAATCAGAGGTTCCCTAGAACAACGGCATTTGAGAGGAATCAGCTTGCCGGTCCTCTTGAGACAGCAGACAAACGGTCCCGTACTCCCCGTCGTAGCCCGGAGCAATGGTCACGTTGCCCGCACGCATGCGTTGGATCGCAAGAGCGAGGAGTCTTTCCCCATGGTCTTCAATATCCCCAACCGGCACGTTCATCAGAATCTCGAATTCATTGCCCAAACTCGCCAGCAACTGCCGGTAGGCTTCGGTGCCCCCTTTGGTATTCACCCCGGCACCGCGTACCTCGGCAATCAACTCGATAAGCGGAACCAGGTTCCAGTACGGCAACGCCCTGCGGGACCGGTGCCCCGCGGGCTGATCGGCCAGCAGTTCGACGCGATGCATGACCCCGCGCGTCACGGGATTTCCGCATTCCGGACAGACGTTCCCGTGGGTTCTGGCTTCCTCCGGGGACAGACGGACGTGACAGTTCCGGTGCCCGTCATAATGGTACTTGCCTTCTTCCGGAAAAAACTCGATCGTTCCCAGAAACAACGCGGGATCGCAACTCGTAAAGGCGGTCTTGATGCCGTTGAACGACAAGTCGGCGTTTAACACGTTGGCTTCACGGCCAAGTTTGCCCGGCGAATGAGCATCGGAGTTCGAGATCAAGGTAATGCCGTCGAGCTGACTCAAGCGCCAGTTCATAGGGGGGTCCGAAGACAGTCCGGCTTCAATCACCTGGATATGAGGACTCAGTTCTCCGAAACATTCTTCCAGAGAATCAAACCCGGAGTTAGCCCCAAACACCGAAAAGTGCGGGGTCCAGGCATGGGCGGGAACAAACAGGGCTTCCGGGGCGCGTTCCAGCATAATGCGCAACAACTCCTCACTGTCCAAACCCAGGATGGGCCGTCCGTCCGAATGGAGATTGCCGATGCGCGCCAACCTGTCCGTCACGTTGGCCACAGCGCTGAAGCTCGGCGCAAAGATCAGGTTATGTACTTTGCGCGTGCGTTCATGGGCTTATAAATACTGCTGATCTCGGACGTCAGCATGAACCGGACGTCGGCCCGGCACGACTCGGGGATCCCGGCATCCACCGAAGCCGCCAGTTCCGGCTTCAGGCGATAGAGCCCGGGCTCGGCCGGTTCGAGTTTCTCCTGGAGTTCGGCAAACCAGGCGGGATGCGTGAAATCTCCGGTTCCGACAACGGTAATTCCCTTGATCTGCGCCCAACGATAGAGACTCTCGGGGACCATATCTTTGCTGACAGCGCGGGAATAGCGAGAATGAATATGGAGATCGGCGATGTACGACATGCAGCGTTCCCGGAGATGGGGCAGCTTAGCGGGTACCCCTTCAAGAGACAAGAGGCGGGAAATACCTAAGGAACCTCTGATTGAGTGCACTATCGGGCGCATGGCTGCGTTGTGTCCTCGCTCAACCCTCACCTATCTCTCTGATACGCTTCGGGTTTCGCTCCGGGACGCCTTGCCCTGCATCCCGCTCTCACACTCAATCAGAGGTTCCCTAATGGAACACCTTATTCAACCCGCCCAACGGCGCGCCGGCCGCCGTCTCGTTTGGACACGATTGCCTTGCCTGTTGCCGGCAAAAGCTGGGATAATGTCTCCATGCAAGGCAGGGCTCGACTTGCCTGACCATCTCTCCCAAAGGAGGTACCCATGTCGTCTCATAAACCATTCTTGATCTTCGTTCTGGTGTTCGGCTTGGCGTTAGCCATTGGCATTGCTCCGGCCCTGGCGAAAGAGAAGGTAAAAGTGCTGTATCACGTCGACGGAAAGGACCTGGCAACGGCTACGTATGCCATGGCACTGATCAATAAACACATCGAAGCCGAAGGTGGACCGGACAATATCGACGTGAAGCTGGTGGTCCATGGTCCGGCCCTCGAACTTTTCAAGGCGGATAGCGTTGACCCGAAACTCAAAGCCAAACTCAAGTCCGCCCTGGACAAAGGGATCGATGCCGAAATGTGCCAAGTGTCGATGAAACTGTTTGGGACTCCGCTTGAGAAACTCGTGTCGGGATTTCAACCGACCGAACATCCCGTCGCGGTGAAACGCATCGCCGACCTTCAGCAACAAGGGTATATCTACATCAAGCCGTAATGCCGGCAGGCTCTACCCCGGGTCAGGCCCGGGGTACGCCGCCTCACGCCTCCTCCTCACTCCTGGCTGTTGGATTATCTTGCACGACTTCCCGGTCTCCCAATAGCCACTTCATCATGACCCTGCTCTCAAATCTGGAACGGAATTTGCAAAATCTAGCATGAAACGTTCAACACACAGTAGGGAACCTCTGATTTCGTGTGATAGCGGGATGCAGGGCAAGGCGTCCCGGAGCGAAACCCGACGCGTATCAGAGAGAGAGGTGAGGGGTGAGCGAGGACACCACGCCGCCAGGCGCCCAATCGTGCACGAAATCAGAGGTTCCTTAGCCGATTTGAGAGCAAACCCATGGAAAAACAACGTCATACCCCTTGCCATACGAGACACGGACATTGGGGCCATTCGTGGTTGCTCACCGTTGTCATTATCGCTTTTTTTACACTGCTTTGTGCAAATTTTGCCACAGCCGTCTCATCGTTCACCCATTATCCGGCAACGGCCAGATATGAAACCCTGTCCGTCCTCGACGCAAGACGCATACTCTCTCCCGACGTCCGTAAAGGGGAGCACCATACCGTCCTCGATGAAGTCGTGCCGTTTCGCTACACGTACCGGTTCAGGCTCACCTCACCATACGGACAATTCGAAGCCTACGGGGAAGACATGCTGAAGATCCGCATTCAGGAAATTCAGGCTATCGCCACGATGGGAAAAACCGTGAATCACTTCAAGAGTCTGGCCGCGGGAGCCCAGCATGCGATTCTGAGTCCCTTCAAATTCGCGCTGGGCCTGCTCACCGACCCCACAGAAACCATTTTGGCCGTACCCAAAGGCATGTGGCACATGGCGACACGATTCGGGGAAATGGCGGTCGGTCAACGAGGAAACCTCGAAGATCCCGAAAACCAGGAACTGATGGGGTTTTCAACGGTCAAACGACAAGTCGCGGACTACGTCGGAGTAGACGTGTATTCCTCCAACCCGGTCTTGCAGGACAAGCTCAATAGTTTGAGTTGGGCAGGATACGCCGGCGATGCGGCCATTCGATTCGCAACCCTGCCCATTGAAGGCCTGGCCAGCACCGTGCTTACGGGGACGTCATTCAGTAGCACCGTCAGCGAACTCCTGCGCGATCGTGCACCTGAAGAACTTCGACGACTCAACCGTGACAAACTTGAGGCGATGGAAATTGATGCATCACTCATCGACGCCTTTCTCAAACACCCATGGTACTCACCCCGTCATGAAACGGTTCTGGTACAGGCGCTGTCCGAAATGGATACGGTCAGCAATCGACAAGCGTTTTTGGAAGTCGCCGCGTCGGCGGAGCTCGAAGAAGATGCCCTGTTTTTCCAACGTATGGCTGAAATGCTGCTCTCGTACCATCAAAACATGAAACCGATCGAGCAACTCGTGGCGATTGAAGACAGGGTGCTAATGGGGGTGACACATGATCATATGTTGGTCGGCATGCTTCCCATTGGGTATCTTCCCTGGAGAGCCGAACTCGCCGAAGCCGCAGACGCTGTGGCCAACTGGAAAGCCACCCGGCACATAGAACACGTCGAGTTGTGGATTGCAGGGAAGCTGACGCCGCGTGCGTCCCGTGAGCTCCTCGCCAAAGGCGTCACCGTCCGTCAAAAAGCCGTGGACTACCTGACCTTTCTCCGGGTTGCAAACGCGACCGACCCGGACTCCCCTCCCCAATCGCCCTCTCCTTGAGAGAAAACCGGAGAGCTAAAGACCCAGCCCGTGCCGGAGTCCCGCCAAGGCAGTGCCGGACTTGACGATGGCCCCATTTTGACCGGACAATGAAGACATGACAGAAAAAACGAGAACGGAAGATTCTCAGGACTGGCGTACCCAACTGCGCGCTATTTATGACTCGGCCGTGGACCGGTTTGAACAGGGATATCGAGATCCCGAAAAGGTCGTTGGCCCTGAGGCCCTGGCATTTCTCGATTCGATCGGGACCTCTGCCCAGGAACTGTATGATTTTGTGGAAGACTGGGTTGAAGACGGCGAGCCGGATTTCAATACCGTTGCCGCTGTGACCGGCGTCCGCCGCACCTACTTTCTGACGGTGCAAGGCGGGAAACCCTCGGAGACCATGGTCCCGTCGGCAAGCCTTCCGTCCGGCTATGCCGAGTTGGGTGGGTACCGATGGTTGCCCCGCATTATCGCCAAGGCTCAGGCCAAGCTTCGCGGGGAACTTGCACCGGATATCATGTTCGGCTGCGGTGCCGATCGGCCATTTTTGCGGAGCGTGAACATGGAACCGGCTGAATTCCTGAACACCGTGTGGAACTCCGACACTGATGAGCACTTGATCCTGGACGCCATAAAGAAAAAGGCCCTGCTGTCATCCACGTCTCCCCTGCTTTCCGAGAGAGGGCCGGAGTGAGGGAACATGACTGAAAAAATTCATAAATCCGATGAGGAATGGAAACGGCAACTGACCCCGCCACAGTATTACGTGACCCGCCAGGCCGGAACCGAACCGGCCTTCAGTGGCGCTTACTACCACCACAAAGACGAAGGAACGTATCATTGCATTTGTTGTGAGAATCCCCTGTTCCGGTCGGACCATAAGTTTGAATCCGGGACAGGCTGGCCGAGCTTCACGCAACCCTCACATGAAGCAGCCGTGGAGACCAAAACCGACCACAGCTACGGGATGACGCACGTGGAAGTCACGTGCAGCCGCTGCGACGCCCACTTGGGACATGTCTTTGACGACGGCCCTGCACCGACGGGCCAACGGCTCTGCATCAATTCCCTTGCCCTACGTTTCGGAGATTCATCCGAGAGCCAAGCAGGCGTCGATCCCACGCCATGACGCGCTTTCCCGGATTGACCGTGCCCTCATAATCCAAGATCGCTCAGGCCAGGATGGTCGTCGGGACGGCGGCCCAAAGGCCATCGAAATTTGCGATCGCTTTCGGCTATCGGGAGATCATTGATGCTTGCGATCCGCCGGCACATCAAGCCATTTTCATCAAATTCCCAATTCTCATTGCCATAGGCACGGAACCAATTCCCGCTGTCGTCGTGGTATTCGTAGGCGAAGCGAACGGCGATGCGATTCCCGCCAAACGTCCAAAGTTCCTTGATCAATCGATAATCGAGTTCCCTGTTCCATTTCCTGGTCAGGAAGGCCTCGATCTCGGTACGTCCATCGAGAAACTCGGCACGGTTTCGCCATTTGCTGTCGGGGGTGTATGCAAGAGCGACCTTGGCGGCATCTCGACCGTTCCACGCATCCTCGGCCATGCGCACTTTTTGCCTGGCCGTTTCTTCGGTGAAAGGAGGGAATGGCGGACGTTGCATCAGGTGTTCTCCTTTGGTTTCGTAGCCACCCTACAGCATTCTTCTGGTCTGCTCAAATACCTGTATGGGTCCACCACCTTTGGTACTCAGGCTGCTGGTGAAGAAGGAATTGTCCCGGAGATTGGCGACCCAGGATCCCCCTCTTCTGTAGCCGCGCCATCTCATGGCGCGGTTTTCCCCTACTGTCCTCCCCGACATCTTTCATCGGGAATCCAGGAGCTGGAGATGTCGGGTTACACCGAGCGCCCTACGACGGCTCCGCTTCTTCTGTAGCCGCGCCATCTCATGGCGCGGTTTTCCCCTGTCCTCCCCGACATTTGTAAGCGGGGATCTGGAAACTGTAGGTCTCATGAGCACAGCATACTCCGACAAAGGGCTGGAGATGTCGGGTTACACCGAGACGGAGCACCCGACCTGCGGCGGCTGACCGACCTCCCGCCTCTTCTGTAGCCGCGCCATCTCATGGCGCGGTTTCCCCCTATCCTCCCCGACATCTTTCATCGGGAATCCAGGAGATGGAGATGTCGGGTTACACCGAGCGCCCTACGACGGCTCCGCTTCTTCTGTAGCCGCGCCATCTCATGGCGCGGTTTTTCTCCTGCTGCCCTCCCCAACACCTTTCATCGGAGATCCAGGGGCTGCGGTGTCGGGGTACACCTATGCCGCTAACCCGACCTACGACGGCTCCGCCTCCTGTGTCGAGGAATGCCAAAGGTTTCTGAACTTATACAATACCTTGGCCTCCAGTACCGTAACGTGGACAAACCCGAGCAAGAACACCCGTCCCGCAAAGGTATCGCCGAACTCGTTCTTTTACCCGCCGACGTCTTCTGCGTGACCCTCAATGCTGCAATCAACTTCGGCAATCTTGAAGGATCGCATGAAATTGCAGTCGGTCATCAAGCAGTCTGTTCGGTCATGGTGATCCGGCGACCGGCACCAGGGAAGCCCGCTCGCCCAGCATGTAGCGAATCACGTCCGTGAAGTCGAAGGCCAGGGAGACGACAATCGTAAGCACCAATAGTGTTGTTATCCCATACACTGGCGAGGGAGATGTCAGATTTTTTCGTCTCGGATACAAGTACGTCAGCAGCGGGATCCAGAACAGGATATGCGGAAGCCCGAGAATGCGCGTATAGCCCACCTGTGAATACCAAAATACCCCCAAGATTCCCAGCACGCTGTTTGAGGCGAGAATAACTGTTCCTTCGCGTCTCGCAGAGACATACCTCAGGAGCAGACCAGGTCCGACGAAAGCTGCAAACGTCATCCAGACAAGCCAAAGCTGAATGGCGACTGGCTGTGTGAGAACATCGTTGATGAAATTTACGATAACATTCATCGTTTTTCCCCGGCTCAGTCCAAACCGGCATTATATCGAAACAGCCGAGTTCTAAACCACACGGCTCCGACCAAAATCTCCTTGTCCATCGCTTCTGTGTGCTCAACGCCTTTCGGCATCAGATATGGAATCACTGGACCGGGCAACCGAAGAGGGCCTCGTCCTGGAGTGCTCAACGCCTTTCGGCATCAGATATGGAATCACGTGCGCTAACATGCACCCAAGCCAGAGATTGGGGTGGTGCTCAACGCCTTTCGGCATCAGATATGGAATCACTCGAATAAATGCGTCGAACAATCCATCGAATACTTCGTGCTCAACGCCTTTCGGCATCAGATATGGAATCACCAGGCCGCCGAAATCGTCGGGGGCGTCAACCCCTAGTGCTCAACGCCTTTCGGCATCAGATATGGAATCACGGATACAACGTCTAATCGAACCCCTAACCACTAACGTGCTCAACGCCTTTCGGCATCAGATATGGAATCACTAGGGTCGGGCGTAGACCACCCCGACCACATTGCGTGCTCAACGCCTTTCGGCATCAGATATGGAATCACCTTGAAAAGGGATGTTCAGAACGAACAGAGTTACGTGGAGTGCTCAACGCCTTTCGGCATCAGATATGGAATCACTCCGCCGGGGGGGGCGAGATCGTACTGGTACTGGGCCTGTGCTCAACGCCTTTCGGCATCAGATATGGAATCACTGCCCACAAATAACAGCCTATTTTTGTTGGACTTTTTTGTGCTCTATACAAGAACCCCTTTTCCACAACAGAAATTCTTCACAAGATACCCATATTGTCCTCCCACTTCCTATCCAACTAACGAATATTCCAACGGTTTTCTCATTTCATGAATCGCTTTCTTCCCTGATTCTTCTTTTTTCTAAATACTACAAGCAGTTAGCCGTTTTTCTCGTGCTATACCTCCAAACATCCTGAGATGCATGAATGCGATAGCGCCTCCCCAAAATTCATACGACACAAAAACGTGGCACCTCCTCAACCCACTCGACCTTGGTATTACGTGCAATGAGTTTTGACGTGCATGAGGTACAAAGTCCCGCTATCATCAAGCTATCTTCAGTTTCCAACTCTTTTTCCAACTCCCAACGCATCCGCTCAAGCTGCCGCTTAGTCAAACGGCAACGGAACACTGAATACTGTAGACTTTCCCCGTAACCCTTCAAAAGCTTGAAGCAACGGCGCCACCGTTTGGGGTCACGAATATCGTAACAAATAAGATACCAGAAGCGTCCTTCTGCCATAGATGACCTTTCAACGCAGGCGCATACGAGCAAACAACCCCGGTTCTCCGGCCCATTCCTTCTCCAGCAAGCGGGCCTCAAGCTCGACCAATCGTGCATACGACAACGAATATCCTGTCACCGGATGTTTCCAGTGATCTTCTTTGCGACGTTCATAGACCTCAATGGCTTTCTTACGACCAACGTCACTGAGCCAGAATCGCTTGCCCGCGTGCGTAAAATCTTCTTCCACATCCCATTGCAGACGGTTGACCGACGCAACTAATGGCATGTCCCACAGCGGGACGCGAAACAGCTCCATCAAGTCCAAAGCCAGCGGATGAGCAGCCGAACGTGGACGGTGAAAGAAGCCGAATGCGGGTTCAAGGCCCACGGTCATAATTGCCTGCAACACATCCCGATACAACAGCGCGTACCCAAAACTCAGCAGCGCGTTGATAGGATCACGAGGCGGGCGACGGCTCCTTCCGTTAAAACACAATCGGTCATCAAGATCGTCTCGCAGCAGACAGGGAAAGCCTGAGAAGTAGTGCCGCCCCGCATCTCCTTCATGGCCCCGTAAAGAATCAATCCCTTCCGCATAACTGATGGCACGGAGCGCATTGCGAAGTCCCTGCACGGCACCATCAATGCCCAAAGCCTTTCGATCTTTTCTCCGCGACGCTCGCAATAAGAATCCAAGTTGACTGGATGCTCGGGCAATCACCAACCGTCGCCCCAAACGAAAGAGCAAACCAGGGTCTCGCAATGCCTCAAACTGACGGATACGTCGCTGCACCGGACTCGCACTAGAGACGAGTCCGCTGACGTAGCGTCCTCCGCGAGTAAACCAATGCACCCCGATTTCTTGGGAAGCGCAAAGATGGATGGCTTGTGTGCTGATCTGTGCATGACCATGAATGACAAGCTCTCCCACCTCGCGAACAGGAAACGCCTGCTTCTGCTGGTCTGTGCCCGTGATTGTCAGCGTTTCTCCCGATCTGCCAATCCGGGCTCCTTGCGTGGTGCCGTGAACGGTTTGGCGTTCACGGTCCGGTGGAAACAGCCTGACCGGTTCCCAATCCCCATCTCTTGCCAAACGCTCTTCTTCCGGCAGACAGACCGGAGCTAAAGAACACCGCAGACACAGCCAGTCATTGTCGGTCACCGGCGGACGTTCAACGCTTGCGCTAAGCGCTCGGGCACGAACAACAGCCTGTAGAACGTCTGCACGTGCTTGTTCGTCCACGGGGACCTTGACCGTCGTATTATCGGCGTGATACCGAATCCGCGCTTCTTTGATAGGCCTGCCGGTATGTTCTTCCAGCAGCATCGTGTAGGCACAAAGCTGAAGCCGGTCACTCGGCCAGACCTGCGGGCCAGTATCACCCTTTGCCGAACGCCCCCGCTTGTGCTCATAGGGAATGAGCCAGCCATCACGACGACGCAGGCAATCAACCTTACCGCGAAGGCCGAGCGTTTCACTTTCCAAAACCAAGCTGACAATCTCGCCTTCGTCAGCGGCCAATTCTTCATGCAAGCGGCGACCTGCATAGACCGCTGCATCCGCAATACGAATCTCTTCGACTTCCTCCAGATAGAAAAGTCGCTCGCAGTACGCCAAGGCGTGGAGAGACATGACTCGGAGGGTGGGGGTTTCGGTGGACTCAGTTGACATGACCTATCTTTTTTGTAATTATATTGTAATTACTTCGTAAATGGAGGCTTCGCATGAAAACTGCCTTGATTCGAATTGGCAACTCGCGCGGCATACGCATCCCCAAAGTTTTCCTAGAGCAGTTCCAGTTCAACAACGAAGTTGAGCTGGAACCTCGCCACGACCATCTGGTCATTCGTCCGGCCACACAGCCCCGGAGCGGTTGGGAGAACGCCTTCCGCCAAATGCGCGAACACGGGGATGATGCACTCCTTGATGAAGAATTTCCGTCAACCACCCAATGGGACACCACAGAATGGGAATGGTAGTTGCCCGCTTTGAGGTCTACCGGGTACGACTCGATCCCACCCAAGCGCACGAAATTCGGAAAGCGCGCCCATGTGTCGTAATCTCGCCCGATGAGATGAATCGGCATATTGGCACCGTTATCGTTGCACCGCTGACAACGAAAGGGCGTTCTTATCCCACCCGTATTCCCGTTCGCTTTCAGAGAAAAAGCGGCCAGATCGTTCTGGATCAGATACGCACAGTTGACAAAACACGCTTGGACCGTCGCCTGGGCAAAATCAGCGACAAAGTCGCCCGAGAGGTTCTGGCCGTGCTGAACGACATGTTTGCGCCGTAGGGGCGAAATAGGTGAGGCTAAGGGGAGAGGGGAGACACCAGTCATCTCTTTCTTGGTTTTCTCTGGATCTTCTTTGGTCGACCTGTTTATTCCAGTGGCTCAATCTGGGGAAGTCTTGTTCGATCAGGAGCGGTGATCTGTCCAGCCAACAGATCGCCAATCACATAACGAGTGCTTTCAGAGCCAACATGATCTACCCAAACCGGCAGAGTGAGACGGCCACGGTCAGCACAAAGAAAAATCGATCCCAATTCTTCGCTTCCAGGAAAGATTTCCACTTCATCAACAAGATGCGTGCTTTCGCCAAGAGACAGACCACCAAATCGCTCAAGCATTTCTGGATGAATTATGGCGTTCTCTACCCTTTGCTCTAATGAGGGTCCTGCCACCCTTTCCTCTAATGAGTCCAACCACAGAACGAGTCGCACTCCGGTGAGGAGTTCCTGTTGAGCCGGAATCCGATTGTTGCCGTCCCCCATGTACTGCGGTCTTTTGTTAGCATCTTTGCCTTGTGTAAGGCTCTTCGTCCTCCATACAGTTCGGAGTATGGTGCTTTTTTCCGGTCTTCCAAGCAGAACCGGAGCAATTCGGCAGCCGATATGCCGATCACGGTCTGTCTCGCCAACCAGAGAAAGGAGAAATCCATAACATGTGGAAGGAGGTGGCAACGGCTCTGTTTCCAGATACTCGCGCGCCAGACCCTTACGAAAGCATGTAACTGGAACTGTGACGTAGATGCCAAGCATGCTTTTAGCTCCCGAGTTTGGTGATCACTGCTTCAGCAGCCTTCCGTACTCCCGGGAAGATGACAGACCCCATGTCCTTCAGCTTTTTCGCTGTCTCTGTCGTAGCGAAGCTCCCCCCTATAACGAGTTCCTGGGCCTTTATATCTCCGGCTTCTACACGGGCCAGCAACCTAGGAGCGTCGATTATTTGGCCGTCTTGTTCGAAGATGTAGAGAATCCGTGGGGCGGGGTCGTCGGTTAAGCGAAAAACGACGCTCTCCGGCGAAAAGTCGAACAGAAAACGTCCATGATTTCCTGCGACCTCTGCAAGTTCGCATAAAGCGGTAATGGCGGCTTTTGCCCGATCTTTCTTGCGAAGTCGTTCGGGTGTTAGTGCAATCCCGTATTGATACCGAGTTGCGTGCAGTTCAGTCCCATACGGGACTGGATTGTTCCCTTTCTTCGCTGCACTCGGAGTTGCCCCGGGGCTGGCTGCATTAAACGTCATATCACCTGCCCAAGGCAATAAAGAAATTGCTCTCGTCACTTCAAGGACGGCACGCCGGACATTTGCGCTCCCAGCCTGCCCTTCTTCCTTTGCCGCTTCGGCAGTCATGTAGCCCAGCAAATCGTCGTCAATATAGGTCTTGCCCTCGGCTTTTTTCCAACCTTTGAATTGATGATCTTGCCAAGTGTTTGTCCGTTGATCTTCTTCCCAGCGTCTGTTCGTCTCCTCGTCCTTGACATCCGCCAAGCGGCGACGAAGAGCGAAGCGCACAGCTTCCGCACTCACCGTCGTATGGACCTGTCCTTGCCAGAGCAGTTTCTGGAGAGTGGTAATGTTTCCATCAGTTTCTCCACGGTTGTTCGCAGCGGTTCCGTGATGGGTGATAATCGCGGCAAAGAGATGTTGACTCATTGCTGTTCCTCCATTTCTTCGTCTTCTTCGATCTCGGTTAAATCGATGTTTTCCCGTTCTTCCCCACGGTAACTCGCCAGCGCAATTAAGGCTAAATCACGTGTGAGTTGCCACTTGGCATTGCTCAACAACGGCAAGATATGCGGCCAAGATTCCCGTAACGCGCTATTGGAACCAGCTCGGCTCCACAGGTCGGCAAGTGCATGTCTGAGTGCATCAGCAGTCTTAGCGCCGACGAAAGCAAGGCGTTGTCGCTCATACTCACGCTTCATGCGATTTTTCATAGCTGCTGGCTTTCCAGCATTCTCGCCTGCGATGCGTCCGTACCGACATCGCATAGCCTCATGTACGGCTCGAACGATTACTTTTTCTTCGGGGTGGTCCCACTGAATATCTTGGGTCATTGTATGTAGTCCTCCTCTCTCGAACTTTTTCAGTGCGTCGCGGATAGGTTTAGGCTTCTTCATTGTTTCGTCTTTGGCTGTCATGAGCCGGGTAAATCCAGCATACCAAGGGCGTCCCAATGCAAGGTTTTCGGCAATAAATGGCCGAGCGTAGCTTTTAGGCCAGAAATATTTGCCATCTTTGTTGGGCCGCGGTGCCGGAGGAGGGAGTGCGGCCATAGCCATCTCGAATTGGTCAAGCGCAGCATCCGTTGTATCAATACTGACTTCAGTGATCGCAGAAGGAGGTTGTAGGCGTGAGTTCCAATCTGTCGGGCAACACCAGACGCAACGGAGGGCAGAGAGTGTTTCGGGGTCAAGGAGATTTCTGCTGCGTAATCGAAGTTCCGCTTGAAGGGCGGCATCGGCCACGTTGGCGATTTGGCAGTCCTGTGCTTTCCCGGGGATAATGGTCGGCAGAAAATACTCTACTTTTGAGAGTGTGTTCAGGTCGGGAATCAGTAGATCTGCGCCGGATTTGAACTTCCGGTTTCCCCGATCGTTGACCTTTTTCCCCCCAGCCTTCAAAGCCATGGTTCCAACGGGGGCAAACAGAAGTGGAAGGACAAGACCCGCGCTCTGCGCCACCTGACTTGCAGAATGGGCAGCGTGTCGCTGAATTGCTCCTGGAAAGAGTGCGCGCGTCAACCCGACAGGTTCCGTCAGGCTGTCAACAATAAGCCTACTTCCATCTTTCCCTTTACCACGTCCTTGGGTGTTCTGATGTTTGTACCACGATAGCGGCAAATACCTGTACGAGACGGGCTTATCGTCAACTTCGTAGGTACTCTCTATTGCAGTCTCACTCCCTCTTGAGGTGGGTCCATGGTCATAAAAGCTCAACAACAGCCCTTCATGCAAAGCCGCTCGTACTTCAGGGGGTGGGGCAAGTTCTCCATGCTGTCCGGGTAAATGGATAAGGCCATCTTGAAGTTGAAAGGCAAGGCTGAAGAGTCGATCAAAAAATTGCTTGGAGCCGCCATTTTTCTCCCAAGTGAGAGTCACAGAGCGTTCATCAATGGTCCACTGCCCAGGCAGTCGCTCCCCGCTCCTTTCGATCCAGCGTAAGGTACTGACTAGTCCTCCCAAGCCGGCTCTATGAAGAGGGGTCATCCCTGGTGCGAAAAGGTCGCATGTTAACGATTCCATCTGGCTCCTCTTTCCGGGTCGTAACTGATGTATTCAGGTGGTGGCACTTTGGCAAATGCTACTTGAGGCCACCTTTTCCAGTCCGACCCTATTGGCATAGTCATCGGAATGCGAACTCGTACAGGGTCTCTCTCTCCACGTTCCACTACATCGGCGTCTTCCTTGAGCAAGACCGTAAGGCGTGGCGTACTTTCTCGGAGATGACGCGGCGTTGTTTCAAATCCGCCGTCTATCCAAGCACTTTCCATGGATCTTTGCTGGCGCCCCTCGTCTAACGCGCTCCACGTCTGTGCTAGGTCGCTTTGAGAGACGGCCCCTATTCCGAGGCGTTCCAGCCATAGACGAGGGACGGCAAAGGGATCCGGTTCCTCTTGACTTTTATATGGGGCAGCAGTGTCAGGTTCGATGATGAGAAAAGGTTTAGGAGACTTTGGATTCTTTGGCGTTGAGCGTCGATTGAGACGCCCTAAGCGCTGTATGAGTGCTGGAACCGGAGCAAGGTCCGTCACCAAGAGATCGGCCGAAAGGTCCAGACTCATCTCTGCCACTTGCGTGGCGATGGCAAGGACCGGTCCGTCTTGGCGAAAGGCAGAAATGATCCGACCATGTTGTCGGACGCGGTCTTCGTAGCGAAAACGGCTATGTTACACAAGTGGCCGAAGGCCTCGTCCGGCAGCCTTGTCCGCAAGACTGAGAGCCCGGTCAACCGTATTAGCAACCCACAAGATTTTCCCGCAATCTCTGAAATTCTGCTCTACGATAGCCCACGGGTCGTCACTGATGAGTCTTTGATAACGAGGCAGTGTTTCCAGGTCTGCCGGACCAGGAATAGTTTCCAGGAATTCGCCGATTGAGGAAAGCTTTTCCTCGAGAGCATTGAACCGCGCTTGTGGCAGGCTTGCCGTCATGAGGAGACATAGCACGCCGCGACAATTCAAAAGGAAACGGAGTAGACTGGAGAATAAGCGTTCATCGTAGGCGTGGATTTCGTCGAAAACAAACGCGGCATCGACAAATGCCGGCCAAGCATATAGCCCCCTCCGATGGTTCTGTATCAAGCCAAGCACCGAGTCTACCGTGCAACTGGTAATGGAGGTAGACCATGCCTCAAGCGCGGAGAGAGGATTAGCCTGATCTCCTTCGTCACCGACTCCAAGTAATTCCAGGTCTACTGCCGCTCGGCTGTAAACGAGTTCAGCGTTCAACGTTGGGTCAATCAAATAGTCACGGAACCCTTCGGTGGCTGTCCCTGTTGTCGGGTATGAAAAGAAAAGCCGTTTTCCGGGAGCCCTTTGGACCGCCCAGACATAAGCACCGAGGGTCTTTCCACTCCCACACCCGGCTTGAGCAAGAACAACCCGCGCCGTTGTCTTTCCAAGTGCTTCTTGGAACGGTCTCAGAGGCATGCCTTGCAGGCGCTCATCAATAATCCCTTGAAGGTCACCCGCTGTGGGTTTTTGAACCAGGGCTTTCCGTATCCAGTCTGAAATTTTCTCCCCCTCTTTCGGCAACGCTGATCCGGCGACATCGGCTGCGATAAGACACGCCTTCACAGCGGCGAGGAATCGGCGCTTATCATCGCTGCAAGAACGCCAGAATTCGGCGGCTTTCTTTTTCGACTGAATCAAAAGTTGATAAGGAGAGGTTGATCCGATAAGTTGCCAAGTAAGATTCGTCAAAGCTGGCGGGGCATCGAAGCCGAGCCATTTTGTCCCAACGGAGAGAGTTCGTCGGAAGTCAGCGTGTTCGAGAAAAAGCGATAATCGAATTCCCGTTCCCTCAGCAGGCTTGTCGGGAGGGAACTGTCGATGATGGCCGGCAGCGGCCCAAAGTAGGAAAGGCAGGGCTTCAGCTTCCTCGCAAATTGCAGATAACCATTCCTTCAGGGCAGTTTCCTGAATGATGAGGAGTGAGAGAGCTTCATGACGAATCGCCTGTCTTTGCTCTCTCGAATGCCTCACCATACCCTGAAACTGGTCGTTGGCTTTGCCCAAGTCATGGCAAAATGCAGCAAGAAGAACGACCCGACAGAAGCGTTCCTTCCACACCGTTCTTGGCAAACCGACAGCAGATAATTGCGCATCAGCGGTTTCATCCAATAATGCCTGTGCCGCAGCCATGACATTCGCTGTATGGCCTGGCAAAGTCTCAGCCCCACGAGGGCAATCTGGATTTTGACTGCTCTTTGCCAGGAGTCTTTTAAAATTTTTCATGCTGACCGTTCTTTCGAGGACACACACACCCCACAACCCATCTTTCTTCGCCCGCCAAGACCATGCTCTTGCAGTTTGACGGAATCCCCTGCTGTTAAGCCTGTCACGGCAATTTCAAATCCAACCACCTGCTTGTCTTTGACCCGGAAAGTGCCCCGCTGACCCAGGGTCATCTCACAATCAATATTGAGACTCTGCACCTGTCACTTCGCCGCTTCGAGAAATTCTTCTTCATCAAGAAAGCCCTTGATCGTGACCAACCTGGCACGAAGACGGGCAACTGGCAGCAGCATGCGGACTTCCGGCACACCTACGCTGAGAGGATGTACATCGACTTCTAACCGTTTGCCGGCCAGCTTCAGGCAGGATCGGATTTTTTCATCCGGCAAGCGCAGTATCAGACGAGAGAAGTCTGATGGTTGCAGTTCTCCGTTTCCACTATAGATGCCTCGAATGGGATGTACTCCAACATCTTGGGCCTCGTGTATTTCCGGAAAAGTCCGACTTAAGGCTGCGTATAGCGCATAGCCATGATCGACCGGAACGGTGGTTCCATTCAGACGAAACGCCAGATCAACATACGGCATTGTGCTCTCCTAAGAACCCCGGCAAACTCCTCCTTGCCTGTTCGTTCTTCTTGTTTCGTGAATTGTGAAGCATGCTACAGTCTCCAGTCACTCGCCCTCTCATGGTGCTGGGTTTTTGACGGTTTCTCCAAGCCGCATAAGATGCGGTGGCTACAAGGCCCCCAGGCTTCTCGATAATGCTCCTCGCCTTGCCTTCTCCCGTGGGTAGAGAGTGTTATGGGCGTAAGAGGCGGGCTTCAACTATCGGGAGAGTCTTCACTTTGCTCGGGCTGATACATGGGACGCTCGACCAGTCAAATGCCAGAAACCCCTTCGTGGCGGAACACCATTTGAACAACACGGCCATCGCTTGTCTATTCAAACGCCAGATCCTTGAGCCGGAGCACGATGCTGTGGCCTTTCATTTTCCGGAGTAAGGCCTCATCTGCCGTCACACAGGGAAATCCCAGGGTCTCGGCCAGGGCGACGTACACGGCATCATACCAGGTGAGTTTGTAGGCCCAGGCCACCGCATTGGTTTTCCACAATACCCGTTGCGTATGTTGTTCGACATGGATGTCCAGGGCAGCCAACGCCACGAGCACTTCGGCTAATGCTTCTTCCGTGACTTTTCGGCCGGCTTTGATGGCATTGGGCACTTCCAAGAGAAATAACTCGGGGACGATCATGTGCGTCGCACCCTCGATGTGGCGTTGGCGAAGGGCCAGAGCGACTTCGCGATCGGAGTCCCGTTCTCGAACGAACCATTTCACTCCGACCGAAGCGTCCACCACGTAGCCGGCATGATACGCCGGAATCATCGTTTTCTTCCGGTCCGCTGGTCACGAAACCGGCGGATGGTGCCCACCCCGTCCCACTTGCCAAATTTGTCTGCCAGTTTATCCATATTCGCAGCGGCTTGTTGCATCCGTTGCCTGCGTTCGAAGGCGTGCTGTTCCAACTGATTCGCGTCCAGATAACGGCGCGCCGCCTTTTGGAGGAACGCACTGCGCGTCAGACGTTCTTCCTCTGCCGTGCGATCGACGGCTTGTAATAGTTCATCCGGCATCATCACATTGATGCGAGCCATAGGGTTTCCTTTCCAGCAAGCTTAAGCGCATATCATAATGTGTATTATTTATACATAGCAATGTGTAATTTGTATAAACTTTTACGCGCTTAAATTGAGATGAAGTGTCTCTGTCTCCCCTTCACCATTCCTGGCAAAGCCTAGGGAACCTCTGATTTATTGCACTATCGGGCGCATTGCGGCGTTGTGTCCTCGCTCAACCCTCGACTATCCACTTGATATGTCTCGGGTTTCGCTGCGGGACGCCTTGCCCTGCATCCCGCTATCACACTAAATCAGAGGTTCCCGAGAGTCCCATGGACCGAGCAGACTCGGATACGATGCCGCACGGCATCGAGTCTATCCAACAATGGAGGGAATGGGCGGGAGACGAATGGCGTCGCGCTGGCAAGACGATGGGCGGGACGTTTACTGCGAGAGCTTGTTCAAGGCATCCAGCGCGGCAACTTTGTAGCATTCGGCCATGGTCGGGTAATTGAAGACGGTATCCAAGAAGTAATCCAACCCGCCGCCCAGTTTCAGAACAGCTTGGCCGATATGCACCAACTCCGTGGCGCCCAAGCCGATGACGTGCACGCCCAACAGTTGGTGACTCTTGCGATGGAACAGCAGTTTCAGGAGTCCGTTGTCGTCACCCATAATGTTCCCGCGTGAGATTTCCCGATAGCGGGCCATGCCGACCTCATAGGGAATTTTCTTTATCGTGAGGTCCTGCTCATTCTCGCCTACCATGGAAATCTCCGGAATGGCGTAAATGCCGAGGGGCAAGCACGACGTCATGGGCCCCATCTGTCTCCCAAACATGTAACAGACCGCCCGACGACCCTGCTCGGAGGAGGTGGCGGCTAAACTGGGGTAGCCGATCACGTCACCGGCCGCAAAGATATGAGGCACGTCAGTTTGAAATTGGTCATTGACCTTCAACCGGCCCCGCTCATCAGCTTCAAGCCCTGCCCGACTCAGATCCAACGATTCGGTCGCGCCAATTCTGCCGGCTGCATATAACACCAGATCGGAAACCAGTTTTTTCCCAGAGGCCAGACGAATGATGGCCTTTTGAGGATTCTCCGTGGAACCTTCCAGATGCTCCACGGTCTCCCCCAATCGGAAGACCACTCCGTAATTCCGCATTTCATGAATCAGTTCGTCAACGATTTCGGTGTCCAGAAATTCCAAGGGTCGCTGGCGTGTATCCACCAATGTCACGTCGATGCCGAGGGAGGCAAACATCGAGGCATATTCGAGACCGATCACACCAGCACCCACGACGACCATGGTCCGTGGGAGGCGTTTCAGATTTATGACGTCATCACTGGTGATAATCTGAGGATGGCTCTTGCCCGCCACGGGTGGCGGGGCCGGGACGGTCCCCACGGCAATGAAAATGTGTTCGGCAGTTATCCATTGCAGGGCATCCGCTGTGAAAACCTGGAGCGTGTGGGCGTCGCGGAAAGACGCTTCACCACGAATCACCATGACGTCGTTGCGCTCCAGTTGCCGTTGGACGACTGCTTCTTCCAGATCGACCACTTCATTGACTCTCGCGAACAATTGCTCAAGATCGGGTCGAGACAAAACGGAAAATCCGTGCCGTTTGCGAAACTGTTCGGCCTGCCGGCCAAACGCCAGGACGGCTTCCCGGAACGTCTTGCTGGGGACGGTTCCGGTATCCAGACAGACCCCACCCACAATTCGCCGTTTTTCGATCACGACCACGCGCTTGCCAAACTTCGCCGCTTGCACCGCTGCCCGCTGGCCCGCCGGTCCGCTTCCAATACAAATAAGATCCGTCTCTATCATGTCACGTAGTGCCGGAGACATTTCCTGTTACCTCAAAGAGTGGGACTCATCAACTCGTGCATGGTGCGTGAGTGTATCAAAACGTTGCAGACTCGTTCTCGTCATTTGATAATATTCACGTTCATCAAGAGACCATGATCCCGTTAAACAATTTGTCTGATCAAATCCTGCTGCACCTGCTTGCTCCGTCACGATGGCTGATTCCCCTTTCCGAGCGTTCAACCGAACCCTGCCGATCAGCTTGGTGGGCGTGAGCCTTTTTCTGGTGGCTATTTTGACCTATCAGCTAGGGTCTACGCAATGTGACCCGAAAGAAGCTGAAACCAAGTTGGCTTCATACGCCCAACAGGGCATCCACGGCACGAATCATCCACCCAGCATGTCCAACCTGTTGTGGGTCCACGTCGGCCCCCGGTGGCATGCCCTTCCGCTTACGGAGAAAAAAACGCTTGATCACGTGGTCCGTTGCGCGGCAACGACGATTGACGACCGGGGACATCCTACGTGGCAGGCCGCCTACTATGATACAACAACCGGCCACATTGTCGCACTGACCAGCCGGGAATACGGGTTTCGCTTAAAACATTCCGAATAAGGAACCTCTGATTTCGTGTGATAGCGGGATGCAGGGCAAGGCATCCCGGAGCGAAACTCGACGCGTATCAGAGAGAGAGGTGAGGGTTGAGCGAGGACACCACGCCGCCATGTGCCCGATCGTGCACGAAATCAGAGGGTCCTTAACCGCGACCCCGGTCATTCCTGTCTGTGAAAGGTGACGGCCACGAGCTTCGCCAGCCATGCTATAATGATTTCATCGTGCGCATTTTGATCGTCGAAGACGAACCCAAAGTTGCCTCGTTCATTCGCCGGGCACTGGAAGAGGAAAGTTACGCGGTGGACGTGTGCTCCGACGGCATTCAAGGTCGGGACCTGACCGCGGAAGTCGATTATGATCTGATCATCCTGGATCTCCTGCTTCCCGGCCTTTCCGGCATCGACGTCCTGAAAGCCGTACGGGACGCCAAGATTACCTCCCCCGTTCTCATTTTGACCGCCCGCTCGAAAGTCGACCAACGCGTGAAAGGGCTGGATGCCGGCGCGGACGACTACCTCACGAAACCGTTTGCCATTGAAGAACTCATTGCCAGGGTCAGGGCCCTGTTGCGTCGAGCCAGCGGGGACACGGCGAGCATTCTGCAAGTCGATGATCTCGTCCTGAACCCGACCAACCGCGAAGTGACGCGAGGCGGGCAGCGGATCGACCTGACCTCAAAGGAATACGCGTTGCTGGAATATATGATGCGCAACACGGGCCGCGTGCTTACCCGCCCGATGATTGCCGAGCACGTCTGGGACCTTGATTTTGATACCTTCACCAACGTCATCGACGTTTATATCAATTATCTCCGGAACAAAATCGATCGAGGCCATGCCCACGGACTTATCCACACCGTCCGGGGCAGTGGCTACACGCTGAAGCTGACCGATGCCTAATACCTCCATCCGCGTCCGGTTGACTATCTGGTATGGCGGGGGCTTGGCCTTGATCATGATCCTTTTCGCGAGTGCACTGTACGTCGTGATGTCACGCGCGCTGGAGGATGAGATCGACCATTCGCTGGAGGAAGCGGCCGTCGCGGCCGCCCGCTCCCTTGAAGATCATCGCTTCGGCCCATTCCTGTTATTGGACGACCTGGCGCAGACGTTTCCCGAATTGGCCCTCATTGACAAATTCTTTCAGATTTTCGGCCCGCAAGGTCAAATCACCCTCCAATCGGCCAACATCAAAACGCGGAATATTCCTCTCAGTCAGGCCGCCCTTCAATCAACCCTGCAAGGCCGCGCCATCTTTGAAACCGTGCGGTTCCACAACGAGATTCCCATTCGGCTCCTCTCCTATCCCATTCGACACGGGGAGGCCCTTGTCAACATTTTGCGGGTCGGCACGTCTCTCCAGCCCGTGGAGGAAATGCTGGCGCGCCTGATGTTCGTACTGCTTATCGGTTCTCCGTTGGCCGTCGTGGTGAGCATGTTGGGCGGCTGGTTTTTGGCCGGGCGGGCGTTGCGACCCGTTGATGCCATCACCCTGACCGCCCAACGGATTGCCGGAGGCGATCTGACCCAGCGCATTGAAACGACCTCGAAAGACGAAATCGGTCGCCTGGCGTCCACGTTCAACGACATGATCGCCAGGCTTGAGGCCTCGATCCGACAAATCCGCCAATTCAGCGCCGATGCGTCGCACGAATTACGCACCCCTTTGACGATTACGAAAGGTGAAACCGAACTGGCTCTGCGAAAACCCCGTTCGCCTGAAGTCTACCGGGAAGCTCTGGAAAGCAACCTGGAGGAAATTGATCGGATGAGCCGCATCGTGGAAGAGCTCCTATTTCTCTCACGGGCCGATCTCGGTGAGGTGCACGTCGCGTCGGAGATCGTGCAACTCGATGCGTTGGTCCAGGAAATTCAACTCCAAGCCATGCCCCTCGGGAAAGAACGGCATATTGAAACGACTCTGGGGCCGGTCGAACCACTCCAGGTGTCGGGAGATGAATGGCGGCTCCGGGAGTTGATCCTGAACGTGGTGGACAACGCCGTCAAGTATTCCCTGCCCGATGGCACCGTGCAACTCGGGTTAACGCAACGCCACGGGATAGCCCAGATCACCGTTCAGGATCATGGGATCGGCATGACGCCGGAGGAGCAGCGTCTCGTCTTCGACCGATTTTATCGAACCGACGCCGCGAGGGCACACGCGCAAAAAGGGACCGGTCTTGGCCTGTCGATCTGCAAATGGATTGCCGAGGCACACCACGGAACCATTGAGGTCGCCAGCACCTTCGGGCAGGGCTCCTGTTTTACGATTTCCCTTCCCCTTTTGCCTGCCCACTCTGTTGCTTGATCATTCCCGCCTCAGCATTGTCTGTGTTCAGTCATTCGTTGACAATTTTCACGGCCTCCTTCCGTCATCCTCGACATCTGTGGGCGCGGCGACCAAAAAAGCGAGGCACCCACCTTTCATGCTGTCAACATATGACTATGCCGGCATCGCCAGCCCTTCCTCCGACACGAGCATGTCGAGCGACGCGCAAAGCGACTTCGTTCCGAATTAGAAGGTTTTAATCCGCGATTAATTTTCCCTTCATGTTCCGGTGCTACAACTTCAACTGATGATTGAACAGGGCGAGCTCCCAGGTTCGCCCCTACATAAAGGAGGAACCCATGAAACAACCGCTGGCCCATTCATCGTCCTTGTCGCCCACCGAAACGCAGGGCAGAAAAACTTTCCTGATCGCGCTCGTCATGAGCTTAATGTTTACGGGAATGCTGGTCGCCACGTTTTCAACCGGCGCGGTGGGATCACCGCCTCATTCCCCCGTCTCGACTCCGCCGGATTCCATGACCCAGCCTCAGGCCGGACATGGATTTGCGCACCTCGTGAAAGCGGTGAGACCGGCCGTCGTGAATATCACTGCTTCCAAGGCTACGGACACCGGAGTCTCCGAGATTCCCGGTCTCCCTGATTGGTTCAAACGGGGTCCCCGGGACAAACATTCCTTTGGGATGCCTCCCATGCCCAAATCATGGCCTGAACCTCGCGGGATGGGGATGGGATCCGGGGTCATCGTCAGCCCGGATGGATACGTTGTCACCAACCACCACGTGATCGAGGGAGCGAAAACGGTGACCGTCGCGTTGCTCGACAAACGAGAGTTCACCGGTTCGATTGTGGGGAGCGACCCGCAAACGGATTTGGCCGTGATTAAAATTTCAGGCGACAACCTGCCGTTTATCCTCTGGGGTGACTCGTCCCAACTCGAGGTCGGAGACTACGTCCTCGCGATCGGAAGTCCTTTCGGGCTGCACTCTACGGTCACACAAGGCATCGTGAGCGCCAAGGGTCGTGGAGGTATGGGGATTACGCAATATGAGGATTTCATTCAAACCGATGCTGCAATTAATCCGGGGAACTCCGGTGGGGCCCTGGTCAACATGCATGGCGAATTGGTCGGCATCAACACCGCCATTCTCTCAAAAACAGGCGGATACCAGGGCGTAGGTCTGGCCATTCCGGCCGGCATCGGTCAACACGTCTATACCAGCCTCATCACGAACGGGAAAGTGACTCGCGGATATTTAGGCGTCGGGATTCAACCCGTCACGCCCGAACTGGCCAAATCGTTTCAGTTGGACCGCCCTGATGGAGCCATCGTAACCGAGGTCCGCGAGGAAACCCCGGCTGACCGTGCCGGACTCCGGCGAGGCGATACCATCATCCGGTATCAGGAACAGCCGGTTGCCGATCCCAGAGAATTGCAACGGGCGGTCACCACCACCCCGGTCGGCACCGACGTCACGATGACGATCGTGCGTGACGGTGTCGAACAATCCCTGCGCACGACCATCGTTGAACACCCGATGGGTCAACGGAACGCCTCCGCGCCGCATCCCGATACCGAGTCCCGTCTGGCCGGGCTGGCCGTGGAGGATCTGACCCCACGCCTGGCTCGACAACTCAACGTCGACGGCCGCGTCACGGGCGTCGTGGTCACGGACATTCGTGCGGGCAGCCAGGCTGAGAAAGCCGGACTCGTTCAAGGCGACGTGATCCGCGAGATCAATCATCAACCGATTCAATCATCGCAAGATTTTCGACAAGTGGTGAAGGCCTTACCGGACAAACAAGTGATTCTTCTGTTCATCCATCGTCAGGGAACGCCGCTGTTCCTGACGGTGAAAGTGTAACCGGCACGCGGGAAGGGACAGCAGAGGCACAACGACCGTTGTGCCCTCTGCCCGGCCCCCCCGCCTTTTGTGACGAGAGAGGAGAGAACCATGCCCAACACCAACGGCAAAGCACTCGACGTCGACAAAGGAACCGCTCAACTTCCGACGCACGGCAAGCTTCCGGTCTCGAATTTTTTCCCTCACGGGACTCCGACGCTGGATGCGATGATTGAAGATTTCAACGAAAAAGATGAAGACAAGCAACCCAAAGACACCGCGCTCGAGCCTATCTATTTTCGAACCTTTCGATCACGCCCCCTCCTGGACAAACAGGAGGAATTGGAACTGGCCAAATGCATCGACGAAAGCAGCCGACAGATCCGGGCCGTGCTCACCAAAGCGATGCAATCCGTCGGCGCACTCGGCGACAGGCCCGAATTTCAGGAGGCGTTGCATTCCCTAACCGAAATTCGCGGCTTGAGCGGCTTGTCGGCTCCGGCCCTGAACGAGGCGGAGGAACAATTGTCCGCACTCAGAAACATGTTACCCACTCGCGGACTCAAGGCCCGTATGGCCAGGAAATGTCTGCAAGGCCTGCAACGCGAGTTGGCAGACAACCGCGCACACTTGGAACGTGCGAAGGAAGGGTTGGTTCAACGCAACCTCCGCTTGGTCGTCGATATTGCTAAACGTTTTACGGGCCGCGAGCTGGGGTTTTTGGACCTCGTCCAGGAGGGGAATATTGGGTTGATGCGGGCGGCCGAACGGTTCCAGTATCAGAAGGGGTTCAAATTCAGCACCTATGCCACATGGTGGATACGTCAGGGAATTTTACGCGCAGTGGCCGACCAATCCCGAACCATTCGGGTTCCGGTTCATACGACCGAAGCGTGGCAACGCATGATCAAAGTCTCCCATCGTTTGGCGCAACAGTTGGTTCGCGAGCCCAGCATCGAGGAAATCGCCCTGACGCTGTCCATCAGTCCTGAACGGGTGCAGCACACGATGCAATCGTTTTTGGAACCGGTTTCGTTTGACCAACCCAATACCGAAGGCGAGCCGTTCCTTGATGACTGTCTTCCCGACGACCGTGTTTCGCCTCCGGATGAACACCTGCAAGACGAACAGATGAAGACCCAACTCCATCGTTTTCTTCGGATCCTGACGCCACGAGAAGAACAGGTGATCCGGTTACGTTTCGGAATCGGCAACGGACAGTCTCGCACGCTGGAGGAAGTGGGCAAACTCTTGAACGTGACGCGCGAACGGATTCGGCAAATCGAAGGGCTGGCGCTAAAAAAACTCCGCGAGCCGACGATCAAGAACCAATTGGCTATGATGTGCTGACTCCCTCAACCCGCTCCCGGAGGGCGCTGGAGTACGACGAAGACACCCCGGCCTCTCCGCCTTTGTCGGTCGGGGTGGCCGCATCGGCGTAACCCGACAGCCCCAGTCCTGGATCCCCGATGACAAACGTCGGGGATCCAGCAGGAGGTCGTGAAAGGTGACAACGGATGACGGAATACATACGGGGATGACCGAAAGGAGGAGCCGACTCCTCTCTACAACACGCTGAGGACCGGCGCTCCGCTCATGAGTCCCTTGGGATATCCTTGGGCTTGAAATCCCTGTCCATTGATTGGTGAGCCAGCCTGGGTGAGATCCGGCTTATGGTTCCACCAAACCGGCCAGATCCAGAAGGAAGGTGTAAATGAAGGCCAATTCCTTGTATCGCTGAAACCGGCCCGAGGCCCCTCCATGGCCCGCGTCCATGTTGGTTTTGAGAAGGAGCCGGTTCTCGTCCGTTTTCATACGACGCAATTTGGCCACCCATTTCGCGGGTTCCCAATATTGGACTTGGGAATCATGAAGCCCCGTGGTAACCAGAAGATGAGGATAGGCCTGTTCCGTGACGTTATCATAGGGGGAATAGGACAACATATACTCGTAATCCTCCTTTCGGTTAGGATCGCCCCATTCATCATATTCTCCCGTGGTCAGCGGGATCGTCGCATCCAACATCGTGGTCATAAGATCGACAAACGGAACCTGCGCGACCACCCCGTGAAACAGATCAGGCCGCATGTTGACGATCGCCCCCATGAGCAGCCCTCCGGCGCTGCCCCCCATGGCATACACGCGTTCTTTGGCCGCATAGCCTTGTTGCACCAGGTGTTCGGCGCAGGCGATATAATCTGTAAATGTGGTTTTCTTGTGAAAGAGTTTTCCGGCCTCATACCATCCACGGCCCAATTCTTCCCCTCCCCTGATATGCGCGATAGCAAACACAAACCCCCGGTCGAGCAGGCTTAAACGCGGCGAACGAAAGTTTGCGTCCAGGCTGATCCCATAGGCTCCATATCCGTACAACAAGAGCGGGTGGCCTCCGGGGATTCGAAGGGTTTTTCTGTATACCAGCGAAACCGGAATCCGTGTTCCATCCGAGGCCGTGGCCCACGTTCGTTCCGTGGCGTAGTGCGCGGTCTCGAACCCGCCCAGGACTTCTTCCTGTTTCAGCGAAACCTTATTGCGGGTGGTCATGTCGTAGTCATACACCGAATCCGGCGTCGTCATGGAGGTATACCCGTACCGCAAGGTCGCCGTGTTGAAATCGGGATTGTCCCCCAAGCCTGCCGCATACGCCGCTTCCCCGAACTCCACGTGATGTTCGGCTTCTCCGTTCCATGGGATTACCCGGAACCGCACCAACCCCTGATGCCGCTCTTCCGTCACTAAAAAATCCCGAAAGAGTTCAAAGGATTCGAGCAGGACGTCGTCGCGATGGGGCAGGACTTCCTGCCACGACGATCGGTCCGTTTGCCGGAGGGGCGTCTTCATGAGGCGAAAGTTCTTCGCCTCCCAGTTGGTTCGAATATAAAATTTGTCCCCGTAATGATCGACGTCGTATTCGTGAAACCGCTCGCGAGGAAGAAACACCCGGAATTCGCCGTCAGGATTATCCGCCGAAAGGTAGTGGTACTCCGTGCTTACGGTTTGATGCGAAGCAATCATCAAGTATTGTTTCGATTTGGTTTTGAACACGGCCGAGGAAAACGTCTCATCTTCTTCCTCGAACACCAAATCGTCGGAAGACGGGTCACGACCCAACCGATGTCGAAACACTTGAAACGCACGCAGGGTATGCGGATCCTGTCTGCCGTAGAACAGGGTCCGGTTGTCATTGGCCCAGGCGACGTTTCCCGTCGCGTGCTCAAGCACGTCGTCCAACAACTCACCGGTTGTCAGGTTCATGAATCGCACGGTGTAGATGCGTCTGCCTTGCGTATCGGACGCATACGCGAGCAGATCCTGGGCAAAACTCACGGCCATCCCGCCGATGGCAAAAAATTCATGACCCTCGGCCAATACGTTCACGTCCAACATCAACTCTTCCCGCGCTTCCAACGTTTCCCGCTTCCGGCAGTACAGGGGATACTCCTTCCCTTCTTCATATCTCGTGTAATAGTAGTAGTCATCGAGTTTGTAGGGGACGGACAAATCGGTCTGCTTGATTCGGCCCTTGATTTCTTCAAAAAGGGTTTCCTCGAACGTCGCCCGGTGAGCCATGACTCTCCGGGCATAGTCATTCTCTTCATCGAGATAGGCCAGCACGTCGGGATGGTCCCGTTCAGACAGCCAATAATACGGATCGACCCTTGAGCGGCCATGCTCTTCCAAGATCGTGGGAATTGTTTTGGCTATGGGAGGGGGCCAAGCCCCGGGAGACACGTTTCGCTTGGACGGCATACACGACCCCTTGTCAGGTTTTGTGAAGGATCAGCCATCGATCCGGACCGGTTGATTGCGCAATTGCTTGACTCGCCCTCGCTGTTTTTTCCCGATCCAATCGCTTTTCGATACAACGTCGTGAGACCCGGGTCTTTTTTCGAATCTTCCGGGGAGTCAGGGCCTCGTGCAGGAGCCGGTAAAATTTTTCGAGCACGTCGGCTCGATTCATGGCCTGAGTCGAAGCCCGTTGGGCGTCCAGAGACAACACCCCTTCCTTGTTGATCCGGGTCTTGAGTATTCTGCTGACCAAGGACTTTTGCGCAGCAGTCAACGACGGAGAACGCCGGACGTCAAAACGCAACGTCACGCGCGTATTCACCTTCTTGACGTTTTGTCCCCCGGGCCCACTGCTGCGTGACGCGTGAAATCGGAGTTCCTGTTCAGGAATGGACATCTGAGAGGTGACGGCAAACATTCGCGCCCTCATGGGAAGAGTACAATCAGGAGGGGCAGATTAAACGAGAAACGTCTTTTTCACAAGAAACCGTCAAAAAAAGAGGGGGGAGTGGATGGGGAGGATCAAAATCAGGCCCGAACGTGCCGGGACAAGGCATGGATTCTTTCAGAAACCCGGCCTCGCCTCGGCACCGGCACGTTCAACGCGGATGGCCCTCATCCCTTCACGTCGATCGTAATCGACTTGGGCTTGATTTCTTCCCGTTTGGGAACCCGAATGGTCAGCACGCCTTTTTCATAACGCGCAGTCGCCTGATCCGAGGTCACGTAGTCGGGAAGATGGAGGGTCCGGGCAAACGTCCCATAGTGGGCTTCACGCAAACGATACTTGTCCCGACCCTCCGTACGTTCCTCTTTCCGTTCTCCGGAAAGCTGTAGCACGTGATCCGTCACGGAAAGCTTCACGTCGTTCATGTCAATACCCGGCAGTTGTGCTTCCACGAACAGGCTTTCTTTATCTTCATAGACGTTCACCGGTGGAACCCAATGGCTCCCTGACGGTACGGCATCATCCCATTGCGGACGACGAAACGGCTGCGTGTTCCACCAATCCAACGTTCGCTCGAGTTCTTGAAATGGATTCCATTTGACCAACATATGGCACCTCCTTTTGAGTCCTTGTCTCCGTTAGGGAACCTCTGATTGAGTGCACGATCGGGCACATGGCTGCGTGGTATCCTCGCTCAGCCCCCACCTCTCTCTCTGAGAAGCTTCGGGTTTCGCTCCGGGACGCCTTGCCCTGCATCCCGCTCTCACACGACATCAGAGGTTCCTTAGTGTTTTCTGTTTCCATCGAAGCGCTTCTAGGGATTCAGATAAATCCTGCCTGCAAAAAGTCAAGGTCCGGCTTTGGCCAGAGCCTTTTTCTTACTGAGGGGATTCGGGGTTGGACTGCGGAGGCGTTTATTGGATCACGTTGAAGTCTTTTTGGGTAATGAAATACCCATTCGCAAACAATCGAAACTCATACCGGCCCGGTGCCGGAAAGACCAACGAGGGAATATTCACGCCGAAATCATGGATCTGCAGCCGGTCTTTGATTTCAACCGACGGCAACGAGGCTTTCCCGATGAGTTGGTCCTGATCCAGATACACGAGATGAAGCTCGAACGCATAGGGTCCTTCCGCGTCCGTCAAACAAAAATAGACACCCATCTGGGGATGCTGACAGGGAAATCGCGCCGCCCACAAGTGCGTGAACGTGCCGATGATGCTTTTCTTCCTGGTAAAACTGTCCAGGATGACCGAATCACAAACCAGAAAGGCTTGTACGATGGGCTTGACAAGTTCATCCATGGTGTGGATCCCGATCAGATTGCTGGGAGAAGGGAACAAGAGATCACCGGAGCACAACCTTTGTGAGCAAGACGACGAAACTGTACAGCGTCATCGCTCCTGCAAACGAAATCCAAAATCCCAACCGTGGAACGCCGAAGAGCATCACAAACACGTAAACAAACCACGCAGGCGACAACCAGAGCAGATTTTTGGCAAAAGACATGGTGGGCTGTCCGCCGGCATTCAAATAGATCAACACAAAGGTGAGTCCGCTGATGACCGGCAGCGTGCTCGCCAAGGCGGCAAAAAACCCCTTGCCATGAGACCCCAAATACGTGGACAGAGACACCAAGAGGCCTCCCAACAAAAAATAGACGACGTACCTGGTCCATTCCGTCATGTCCCCTCATCCTTTCCTGATAGACTGACGCCGGACCTCGCCCCTGTGCAAATCTCCCTCGTCAACGAGGCCGGGGGAATCACGTGAATGCCGTTCTCAGGCTGAGAGACAGGATCATCACCTCAATGGCATGGGCGGCAATCACCGTCATCAGGTTTCTCCACCGTAAAAAGAGCACCGCCCAAATAAGTCCATCCCATACGGCGATCCAATGGAGATGCCGAAACGTCATCACCATAAAAGGATCGAAGGCAAAAACCAACGCCGAAATGAGCACCGCCACGATCGACCCAAGCCGGAAACCGGTTGTCCGGGTCGTCGCAAACCATCGTTCACAGAAGCGCTCCAGTCTGCCCAAGAGAAATCCTCGAAAATTCAATTCGACTCCGATAGCAATCAGGACCGTGAACCAGGGAATCAGCACGAAAAGGGGAATCCTGGCATGAGGCGTATCAACCAAAAAGAAAACGTCACCACCAAGCACCGGCACCAGCCACAGGATCACAGCCGAATTGACCAGCCCCAGGAGACACCCCGTGCCGATCCCCCACCCGACGCCCTGTGTCAGGGAACTCCGAGCAAGACCCAGTGCGGGCAGCGCATCGGTATCGGCATTGGATTTCCACCATATGACGAGCGCCCCGTAGGCAGCGAGTTGCGGCAAAAATTGCAGAAGCAGATTCTGCTGAGTCGAGGCAGGAAGAAGATAAAAGAGGCCCGTCAGGCAGACCGGAACCCACGCCAACCACGTCGCGCGCTCATCCACCTGAACGGGGCGTTGCAACGGCTTTTTGTTCTCCAACGGCATATGCGCCGAACCGCTCCTTGTGTCGCCTTGCAGCAAGAGGCTCGTTCTTCGTATGATTCGGGTGGGAACCCATTGGCAAGCACTTTTTTATTTGGTGAAATTTATGGACAACACCGTTCCATGTCAGTCTTCTCGCGTTCTTTGCCGTCAACTGTCCATGAGGCTGCTTTCTCGTAGCCTGCTGCTCGGCGTCGCAGCCCTCGCGTTTGCCCTGTACGCGGGTGCTTCCGATCTTTTCGCACAAGACGCCGAGCCCCTGAAGGAACTGCCCCGTGCCGTCTTGCGGCATACGCCTCCGATTTTTCAGGAATGGAATTTTGAAAAACACCTGGATGCCGTCCCTCCACCGGGGTTTTCCGCCCATACCCTAGGGGACGGGTATCCCGGGGAATGGACGATTGTGACCAACGACGCGGCCCCCAGCCGGACCCACGCGCTGCTCCAATCGGCTCCCTGTTCAAAGCCCGGCTGTTATCAACTCCTGGTCAACGACGCGATTCACGTGGAATACCTTGATCTCTCGGTGGGCATCCTGTCCCAACTCGGGACGCCGACCTCGGCGGCCGGCTTGGTGCTGAACCTCCAAGATCTTGACAACTTCTATGCCGTCCTCATTTATCCGGCAAGCAACATGGTCAGGGCGTATCGTTTCTCTGAGGGGGAACCCATCCTGATCGAGGAGCATGAGGTGATTCCGAAAAAAAGAACCCCCTGGCATTTCCTGCGGGTTCAGAGAAATACAATCGTCAGCAAAGATTTTTTTGAAATTTCGTTCGACAATCAATTTTTCCTCTCCGTGTATGATTCTACCCTCCGAACGGGCCGGATCGGACTCTTGACCACCGGAGATGGAAAATTCGCATTCGACAACCTGCGAGCCGTGGAATTGGTCACGAGCGAACCCCTTTCCCGGCCACCGGCCTATTGAACCGGCTTGCGGGACCGGTTGACGTTTCTCTCCGGTTTCATCGCTGCCTGTCTTTATTTTCCATTGCCACGGCCATCCTCTCTCAGTGGGAGAGGATGGCCCGTTCGCTTCTTCTCCTTTGCTTGCGTTGAGCTTCACGAAGGGTCCGGAGTGGGCGGGACCGGAGAGCACGATCCGGCTCCAGGCTTCATAAGATCCAGCAACGTCGCCGGATCAGAAGCGACACGAATCAACGCCCGATTTTCAGGGGCCAAAAACCCTTCCCGCATCTGATGATCCAAAAACGTCAGGAATGAATCAAAAAATCCGTCGACGTTCAACAGCCCGCAGGGTTTGTGATGCAACTGAAGCTGTCGCCAGGTGATCATCTCACAAAATTCTTCCAAGGTCCCGTAGCCGCCGGGCAGTCCGATAAAGGCATCGGACAAAGTCGCCATGAGGGCTTTACGCTCATGCATCGATCCCACCACATGAAGCGCGGACACGTCGTGCCGAACCCATTGTTTGTCCACCATGAATGACGGGATCACGCCAGTCACTCGACCGGCTCCGGCAAGGCAGGCGCTCGACACCACTTCCATCAAACCGATGTTGCCGCCTCCATAAACCAATCCCAGCCCACGCGCGGCGAGTTCTTTGCCCAGAAGCCGGGCCACGTCGGCGTACCGGCTGCTCAGGCCGGTACTGGAGCCACAAAACACACACACGTTGTTCATAGATAGGTTTCAGAGAAACGGCTGCGATTCGTCGTCTAACGTGAGTTGAAGGAGGGAGTAGGGATCAACCCGTGCTCCATTGAGACGCACGCCCCAATGAAGATGCGGGCCGGTAGCCCGTCCCGTAGAGCCGACTTTCCCGATCACCTGGCCCTTCTTCACGACCTGACCCTCCTCCACGTCCACGCCGGATAAGTGAAAATACATGGAAAAGAGGCCAAGCCCATGATCCACGATCCCCCCTTTTCCCGAAAAAAAGTGATCCGCCGTCAGTCTCACCATCCCGTCGTTCATGGCCAACACAGGAGTTCCTTCAGGTACCGCAATATCTTCACCACTATGGGGTTTTCTGGGTTGGTCATTGATGCCCCGGCGACTGCCGAATCGCCCGGATATTTTCCCATGGACCGGCTCGAGAAACCCATCCGTCCACAGGGGGTGCGGGACAAAACCGGCAAAAGCCTCACTGACGGCCTTGGATTCGGTTGTGACCCGGGCAAGGGTTTTCTGATCGAGATCCACCATGCGCGCGGGTAACGTCAACCGTTGCAAGGGATACTGTTCCTTCATCACCAGCACCGACACGCTGCGATGCTCCGTCCGCTGAGGATAGACGATCTCGACCGTGAGTGCATAGCGACCCGGACGATCCTGCATATCCAACCCCAACAGACCCGTGTATACCTGTTCCTTATACGGGAAAAAAGTCAGCGTTCGTTTCAAGAATCGCCCTTCGACCCGTTCCGGGCGTTCATGGACGGGAATCGTCACCAGCAACACTTCTCCTTGCTTGCCGCTCAGTTGTCCGTCGGTCCCTACGGAATACCCTTCCCTGAAAAACAGGGTGACAGGGAACACGCTCGCCAGGACCAGTACCAGTGCCAGAAGCCACGGACGGATGACGACGTTCGCGAGGGAAGAAAAGGAGGGCAATGACATGTCACGTACGAAGGGACGCAGGAGACACCTGGGCCAGCAGTTCATCGACCCGCCGGTTGAATGCACAAAAGGGATCCATGCACAAGATGGTTTCTTCCCAATAGCCGTTTAATTTCAAATAGGTCCAATCGACCGTATAGGATCGATTTTTGGCCCGGGCAAAGCGAATAAAATCGCCTCGAACCTTGGCACGGGTGGATTGGGGCGGTATAGACATGGCGCGTTCCACGGCTCGTTCATCCACCATCTTCACCGTCTTCTCGTGCGCCTCCAGAATATAATACAACCCGCGCTGCCGGTTCACGTCGTGATATTGCAGGTCCATCATCGCCACCCGGGGATCATCCCACCCGCATCCTTTCCGGTCGATATAGGATTGAAGCACCCAGTATTTCGTCACCCAATCGATCTCCCGCACCAACTCCATGGGATCATGCTCCAACGCATTCAACACGCGCTCCCACTCCGTCAGGACATCGGCCAGCACCTTGTCATAGGGCCGGGCGTGGAGAAACTCCGAGGCCTGTTCCAAATAGATTCGCTGAATCTCCAGCGCGGACAACTCCCGCCCATCCTCCAACTTTACCTTTTTTTTCAACGTGGGATCTCGAGAAATCTCCCTGATGGCCTTGACGGGATCTTCCAATTCAATGCCCTTGATAAAATACCCCTCCTCGGTCATGGACAACACCAGGTCCGCCGTGCCGACCTTCAGGTACGTCGCAAACTCCGACATGTTCGAATCCCCAAGAATGATATGGAGACGTCGATACCGTTCGGCGTCGGCATGCGGTTCATCCCGTGTATTGATAATGCTTCGGGACGACGTGGTGGAGGACGAGGTCTTTTCGTGAATGTGCTGGGCCCGCTGGGACAGAAAATAGTGCGGTTTGCCCAAAACCTTGAGCACTTTCCCTGCGCCTGAAAAGATCTGTCGCGTCACGAAAAACGGGATGAGCTGTTCAGCCACCTTCCAAAAATCAACGTCGCGCTGCATCAGAAAGTTTTCATGGCATCCGTAGGTGTTCCCCAGGAAATCCGTGTTGTTTTTGAAAATATAGATGTCACCGGCAAGCCCTTCTTGCCGGAGGCGTTCCTCCGCCGCGGGCAAACAGGATTCCAGGATCCGCTCGCCGGCTTTTTCATGAACGACCAACTCGAAAATGTCGTCACATTCCGGAGTGGAATACTCGGGATGACAGCCGGTATCCTGATAAAACCTGGCCCCATTCGTGAGAAAGGCATTGGACGGCCAACTGTTCGGAATCAGCCCTTCAAAAATGTATCCCAGAATTTTTTCAATAGGCAGATACACCCGGCCATTGGGTGAAAAAGTGAGCCCGTATTCACACTCGAGCCCGAAAATGCGTTTCATGGGTTTCATGTTACCATAGACGCAACCCTAACGAAACAGACGCCTCCGGCACGGAGGTCTTCTTTTCTCCTGCTGTCATCCCTGACATGTTTCATCGGGGAGCGGGGATGACAGACAAAGACAACTGGGTCAACGAATGACGGAACACAGACAGGAATGACCGCAGGAGGGAGCGGGTTCTGGGAGGTTATGACAGAAGACTGCCGGCTTCTTCTGCGTCGATCCGGCGGAATTTTCGGCCGGGACGGGTTCGGTCGAGGATCGCGACTTCGAGGGCGTGCAGTGACACGTTCTGGTCCGTTGCGGTCTCAAAGGCTTTCATGCACCGGGTCAGGACGGCTTTCAAGTCCGAGTCGTTTCCCGTCCCCATCGTGCGCAGGGCGGAAGCCACGGTGTCTGCCCGTCCCCCGATGGCCACGAATTCCTTTTCGTGAACGATCGTCCCGTCGAACGCGATGCGATACAATTCCGTCTGGTCGGCCCGTTCGCCAGTCTGGGCCAACAGGATTTCCACCTCAAAGGGCTTCAGTTCCTGGCTGAAAATCGTGCCCAAAGTCTGCGAATACCCGTTTGCCAAAGAACGAGCCGTGACGTCTTCACGACTGTACATGAACCCCTTTAAATCGGCATGTTGAATGCCTGCTTTGCGCAAACTTTCAAATTCGCTGTATCGCCCGGCTCCCGAAAAAGCGATGTTGTCGTAAATTTCGGAGATCTTGAACAATGAACTGCTGGGATTATCCGCCACAAAGAGCACGCCGTCCCGGTACTCGATAGCGATGATCGACCGGCCTTTGGCAATGCCTTTTTTGGCGTACTCCGCCTTATCCTGCATCAGTTGTTCGGGAGACACGTAAAACGGAAGCGTCATCAGGATTCCTGCTCGGACCGTAAACGAGCTAACCGGTCGCATTGGGACGCCACGTCAGACTCTTCCACGTCCCGCACGCCTTGGGCATCGACGAGTTTTATGGTGGGATAAATGCCCCGAAACGGATCTGGACCGCCGGTCCCCACGTCCTCTTCCGCCGCGCTCAGAAGCGCCTGCAGCGCAAGGGCGATCACTTCCGGTTGGGACAGGTTTTTGCGAAACCGCTCCTTGATGGTCACACGGGCATCCTTTCCCCCAGACCCGACCGCGTGATAGTCCGTTTCTTCATATTTTCCACCGGTGACGTCATACTTGAAAATCCGTCCCTGTTGTTGCTTCAGGTCAAAACCCACGAACAGGGGAATCACGATCAACCCTTGCAGGACCATGGGCAAGTTCGCTTTCACCATTTGCCCCAGCCGATTCGCCTTTCCTTCGCAGGATAACGACACGCCGTCCAGTTTTTCATAATGTTCCAGTTCGATCCCGAACAACTTGGCCATTTCCAGGCATGGCCCAGCGGCGCCCGCAATGGCGATGGCCGAATGGCTGTCGGTCTTGAAGACCTTCTCCATGCGACGCGACGCCACTTGATACCCTTCGATGGCGCGTCGGTCGCCGACGAGCACCACGCCCGTGTCGTATTTCACGGCCAACACGGTCGTCCCATGAGAGATCTGTGACAGAACGTTCCGTTGCATCTCATCCACCGACACGGACGTACTCCCCCCGCTTCCCCATCGTACGGCGGGTGTCAGTTCGGGCCGCATTTGATGGATAAAATCAAAAAAACTCGAACACTGGTTGACGGGCATTTTGGAGAGGATCGATTCCATGTTGACGACCGACGCGTTGACGTCCCCGGTTCAAGCCGACAAACGTTCCAGGAGTTGTTGTGCCGTTTCCACGCCCTCTAACAACTCGTTGGTCAAATCCTGTGTTCCCTTCAACGGATCCATGAGCGGCACCCGCTTGATGGACACGTCTCCCACGTCAAAGAGCACCGAGGTCCAACTGGCGCCATAGATCTGGCGAGGAAATTTTTGCAGACAGGCGCCGCGAAAATAGGCGCGCGTGCCTCGCGGCGCCTGAAATTCCGCCATGGCGATTTCCTCGTCGTCCAGCAACCGTTCAATTCGGCGGCTCCGCTCGAGCGTATAATACAGGCCTTTCTCCGGCCGTACGTCATGGTATTGCAAATCCATCAAGGCCACACGCGGATCATCCCAGCCGCAGCCCTTCCGTTCCACGTACGACTCGATCATCTGTTGTTTTGCCACCCAATCGAGTTCCGCGGCCAATTGCCTGGGATCCCGTTCGAGTGTATCCAAGACGCTTTCCCATCTCACCAACACGTCCTTCGTCGCGGGCGACAGATCATGACAGGCGTAAAAGTCATGCGCGGCCAGGAGATAGGCACGCTGGATGGCCAACGCGTTGGTCGCACCGCCCTTGGACAACTTCAGATCGGCCTTCATGGTGAGATCCCGTGAGACGATCTTGACGGCTTCGACGGGATTCTCCAACGCCAAGGCGGGAACGTCGGCGCCCTCGTCCAACATCTGCGTCACGATCGCCGTGACCCCCACCTTTAAATACGTGGACAGCTCCGCCATATTGGCGTCACCGACAATGACATGCAACCGCCGGAACCGCGCACCGTCAGCATGAGGCTCATCACGGGTATTGATCAGGGGGCGTTTGACCATGGTGTTGAGGTCCGCCACACATTCAAAAAAGTCCGCGCGTTGAGAGATTTGATACCTCGCAGGCGCCGTTCCGTTTTCAGCCCCGACTTTCCCCGCTCCCGCAAAGATAGGACGTGACACGAAGAACGGCACCAACCCTTGAAGAATCACGTCGAACGGCACGGAACGATTCATCAAATAGTTTTCATGATACCCGTAGCTGTTCCCCTTGCCGTCGGAGTTGTTCTTGTACAGCACGTACCCGCTTCCCCCCGTTGCCCGATTCATGGCATCCAGGCACTTGGTGGCAACCAGTTCACCCGCCCGTTCATACGCAACCAGTTCTCGAGCCGTGCGGCATTCCGGCGTCGAATACTCGGGATGCGCCCCGTCGACGTACAGACGACCCGCGTTCGCCAACAGTTTGTTGAGCGCCCGGTTATACTCGGGGCCCGGGCAGTCGCGTTCGCCTTCGACTTCAAACCCGCGAGCATCCCTCAGAGGGGTTTCGTTCTCGTAATCCCAAATCGCGTGTGGGGCAATGAGAGAAGGGTACTGACTGATCAGTTGGAGGGAATTCTCAACGGGATCGGATGCGTGGACGTGGCACGAGGCAACACCAAATTCCGTTTCTGTGCCGATAATGCGCTGCAAGGACTCCTCACGCCAGCTTGAACAGAAGCATTAAAAATAATGCCCGGCACTCACGGTTTCAATTTCGCGTGTTTCTTCCGAGCCGGGGGTCATGGTCCGCACGTGGATGATTTTCTCACCTTTTTTCCCGGCGATGCGGGCCCAATCATCGGGATTTGTCGTATTGGGCAGATCCTCGTGCGCCTTGAATTCATCCCGAATGGCACACAACAGGTCTTCTTCTTTCAGGCCTTTTTCACCCGTGTGAATGGCTCGTTTTACCGCGGTTTTTTTCGCTCGTGACACCACGCCTTCGATCAACGCACCACTGGAAAAATCCTTGAAGTAGAGGAGTTCTTTCTCTCCGCTGGCATACGTCACTTCCAGGAACTTATTGTCTTCCGACGTAGCATACATCGCCTCCACCGTCACGTCGAGAAAGTGCGAAACCACTGCCTGCCGGTCCTGTCCATGCCGGTCAAGCTCTTCTTTGGCAAACGGCAGGTCCACGGTGAGGTATTTGACAAAAATGTCCCGGGCACCCTGTTGACTCGGCCTGGGGATTTTGACTTTCACGTCCAACCGTCCCGTTCTCAGCACCGCCGGATCAATGAGATCCTGCCGGTTGCTCGCCCCGATCACGATCACGTTTTTGAGCTTTTCGACCCCGTCGATTTCAGCCAAAAACTGCGGGACAATCGTGGACTCGATATCGGAAGAGATGCCGGATCCCCGCGTCCGGAACAACGCGTCCATTTCATCAAAAAACACCACGACCGGATTACCGGTTGCGGCCTTGTCCCGCGCCTTGGCGAATACTTCCCGGATGTACCGCTCCGATTCGCCCACGTATTTATTCAACAGTTCAGGCCCCTTCACGTGCAGGAAGTAACTTCGGACTTCTTTGCCGGACAAATGCCGCATCTTCCGGGAAATGGAATTCGCCACGGCTTTTGCGATCATCGTCTTCCCGCACCCGGGAGGCCCGTACAACAGAATACCCTTGGGCGGGTCCAGGCGATGTTCCTTGAACAACTCGGGGTACAAAAAGGGCAATTCCACGGCATCCATCACCTGCTCGACTTCTTTGGCCAATCCCCCGACATCTTCATAGTGCACGTCCGGCACTTCTTCGAGCACCAACTCTTCGATTTCGGCCTTGGGAACTTTCTCCATCACGTAGCCGGACCGGGCATCATAGAGCAGATGGTCGCCCACGCTGAGCGGCGCATGGAGCAGCGGCTCCCCCAGTTCGACGATACGTTCTTCGTCATGGTGCAACTGAATCAGCGCCCGTCTCTCGTCCAGGTGATCCTTTAACTTCACCACTTGCCCTTGGGGATCGAAGGCTCGCGCCTCGATGATGTTCAAGGCTTCATTGAGAATCACTTCCTGCCCCTTTTGCAGGGACGTACTCGCCACCGAACTATGTACACTGACGCGCATTTTTCTGCCCGAGACGTAGACGTTGGCGCTGGAATCCTCATTCAGACTGCAAAAAAGCGCATACGACGACGGGGGCGCCGTGAGTTTGGCAATCTCCGTCCGGAGGGTTTCAATCTGGGCTTTGGCTTCCTGGAGGCTGGCAGTCAACCGCTCGTTCTGTTTTTGGGATTGCTGCAATTTGATACGGGTTTCGTACAAGTGACGCGTTTCGTTTTCCAGGGATTGGAGTTCTCCACGAAGTTTCTCGATTTCCCGGCTGGAATCTTCGTGTTTTCTGAAGCCCATGGAATCTTCACCTGCTCGATCACGAACACAGAAACGACTTGCTTCTCGCCACCGCTGAAACCCTTGTCTCGAGGGGGCTCAGTTCAAATGAGCCCGTCTCACCGGAGGATAAATTCTAGCACTGGTTTTCGGAAGGGGTCAATATAAAGGGGGCGAAGGAACCGCTGATTTCGTGCACGATCAGGCGCATGGCGGCGTGGTGTCCTCGCTCACCCCTCACCTCTTCCTGATACGCTTCGGGTTTCGCTCCGGGACGCCTAACCCTGTATCCCGCGATCGCACGAAATCAGCGGTTCCCTAAAAGCGACCGTTTGACCGTGGTCTCCATTTGCGCAATTGCGCGGAATACGCCGTCACGACTTCACGTGGGGACGCGGCCTGGGAAATGGAAGAGACGACGGCCACGCCTGCCGCGCCAGCCGCCATCACGTTCTCCACGCGAGCGGGCGTCATCCCGCCGATCGCATACACGGGAATGGTGCAGCGACGGCCGGCTTCACGAATAACCCGGACGCCCAACGGCGGGCCATACTGCCGTTTCGACGGGGTCTCATACACCGGACCAAGGACGACGAAGTCCGCACCTTCCTGCTCGCTTTGGAAAGCCTCTTCGGCGGAATGGACCGACTTCCCGATGAGAGCGCCGGCCCCCAGACATTTCCGGGCTTCTCGGGTGGGCATGCTGTCCGAACGCAAATGCACGCCCGCCGACCGGATGGCGAGCACGAGATCCACGCGGTCATTCATCAAACACGGAACACGGAAAGGACGCGCCAAGCGGTGAACCGCCTCCGCAAACCGCAGGAGATCCCGGGATCCAAGGTCTCTTTCCCGAATTTGGACCATCATTCCCTGTTCCGGGATGATCTCTTCGAGGGTTTGGAGAAACTTGCCTTCTCCGGTCTGGTGCCGGTCGGTGACAACGTACAAAGGTGGGAGCGGGCTCGTTGTTACAGACACCGAAGGCCTCGACGGCCGGCTCTGTCAGCCCTGTCAATCTTCTCTAATTCGTTGACAGAATGAAAGATGCGCTCCTCGCCTTCTTGTGTCACGGCGCCATCGTATGGCGCTTCAACCCTCCAAGCCGCATAAAATGCGGCTGCTCCACAGGCAAAGACAACACCCCTGGATTCCCGGTGAACACTGAGGCAGCGAAGAGCAGGTGCACCGTCAGCTTATAGCATGCCTTCGATCGGGCTACTCGCGGTGGCATACAGTTTCCGGGGAATACGCCCGGCCTTATACGCCAACCGGCCGGCCTCCACCGCATACTTCATGGCCTCAGCCATGGCAATGGGTTCCCGGGCCCCCGCGATGGCGGTATTCATCAACACCGCATCCGCTCCGTATTCCATGGCCAACGCGGCATCGGACGCGGTGCCCACCCCCGCATCGACGATCACGGGGACGTTCACGGTTTCGAGGATGATTTTCAAATTGTACGGATTGCGCATTCCTAATCCGGAACCAATGGGTGCCGCCAAGGGCATAACCGCCGGGCAGCCGATATCGACCAGCTTTTGGGCCACGATGGGATCGTCGTTGGTATACGGCAACACCACGAATCCCTCCTTGATCAAAATCTTTGCGGCTTCAATGAGTCCGGCGGTATCGGGGAACAAGGTCCGCTCATCACCGATCACCTCAAGCTTGACCAAATCCGATACCCCCGCAGCACGGGCCAGCCGGGCATAACGGACCGCATCCTCTACCGTGTAGCATCCCGCGGTATTGGGAAGAATGGTGTATTGTTTAGGATCGAGATAATCCAGAAGATTCTCGGAGTTTCTGTCCGTGATATTGACTCGACGCACGGCGACGGTGACAACGTCCGCACCGGACGTTTCAATGGCTTTCTTCGTTTCGATAAAGTCCTTATACTTGCCGGTCCCGACCCACAAACGGGATCGAAACTCTCGCTCGGCTATGGTCAAACGATCGTTACTCATGGCTTCTCTCCATCAGAAATTCGGGAGTGCGAATTTGGCAATCTGAAATTCACAATCACCCATCAGCAATCCTTCTCCCCAAACTCGAGGAAGGCGCCGCCCCCGATGAAACTCATAATTTCGATACGGTCGCCGTCCTTCAGCATTCTAGCATCAAAGTCCATTCGTTCGAGGATTTCAAGATTGATCTCCACTGCCACTCGTTCTGCGTTCAGTTGCAAATCCCGGAGCAATCCCGTCACGTTCATCTCCTCATGCACCTGGCGTAACTCCCCATTGACTTGAATAGACATGAGTGGCACTTGACTCCCCGTCACGTTCCAGTTACTCCGAATGTATTGTCCGTTACTTGACGGCATCCTACGAAAGCCTCTCAAGCCTTGTCAATTTGAGGACAGGCGACGTCGAGGCGCACAAACCGGATGCCCTATCATCACCGGGCACAATCTTTTACAATAGCAGCATCTCATATTCTCACATGCGTTTGCAGGATGCCGGCTGATTCAAACAATACGCTCGCCAATCTTTTTCTGTCCATGGCAGAGTCGTTGAAAAACAATGGAGAGAATCCCTACCGGATTCGGGCCTATAAACGGGCAGCCGACACGATCGCCAGTCTGGAAGTGCCCATTGCCGAGCTGGCACGGAACGGGCAACTCCACACTCTTCCCGGCATTGGAAAAGACTTGGCCGCCAAAATCCAGGAATACGTGAAAACCGGCGCGATCAGAGCCTATGAAGAACTGAAGACACCCCTCCCACCCGCCATTCGTGAATGGATCCTTCTTCCCGGCCTTTCCGACCCCATTGTCCATGACTTGTATTACCGGCTCGGAATCCGGACGCTGGACGATCTGGAGACTCTTGCCCGTTCTCATATGTTGAGGACGCGCCCGGGAGTCCACGTGACAGCGGACGAATTGCTCACGGCTATTCAACGGTTACGTGAACAATCGGCGAGTCATTGACTGGGTCGCAACGCCTTTGCTAAGGTCGCTTGCAGACACATCTGCCCCCGGTGTGTGCCTGTGCAGACGCGAAAAGGACTCGACCGGGGAACAGATCCGTACCCTCATTGTCTGCGCCAAGAGGAAAACCCCGGTCATGGCCGTCTCTGCGTTCATTATGGTTGACGTGGTGGGAGATCACACGAACAGTGCGTACAAAACCATTACCCGCATTCCCCGGGTGACAAAAGTCGATGCCGTTACCGGCCCCTGTGATCTCATAGTCCAAATTGAAGCGGAAACGTTGGAGAGCCTCAACGAATTGGGGCTTTCACGGATACGCGGCGTGGACGGCGTCATTAAAACCAGCACCGCCATTATCCTCAATCTGTAACCGGCCCCTATGCCGATTCGAGGGGGCGCAGGCCCTTGAAAACCTTCCACGTCTTGAGCAATTCGATCGCCTTTTGAAGTTGCACGTCCTTTTTCATTAATTCCGCTTCAAGATCTTTTTGCTTCTCCGAAGCCGTACCGTCTTCAGAGGAAGAACCGGCGGCCGCTTCCGGAGCGGCCGACTCTTTTTGTTCCTCATCCAGGGTGATCGGTTTCGGCTCCACCACGATATCCGGTTTGACGCCAACGGAATGGATCGATTCCCCTCTGGGCGTATAATATTTCGCCGTCGTCAGCCGAAGGCCCGACCCGTCCGACAACGGAAGAATGGTCTGCACGGAGCCCTTCCCGAACGTTGTCTTCCCCACAATGACAGCTTTCCCCCAATCCTGCATAGCCGCCGCAACGATTTCCGACGCGCTGGCCGACCCCTGATTGACCAACACGATCATCGGAGATTCCTGGGGATCCCTCGGCGGACTGGCCCGGTACTCATCCGTCCAACCATCACGGCCCTTGACCGACACGACCAACGTATCAGGCTGCAAAAATTGCTCGGAGACCCCAACCGCCGCGGATAGCAAGCCACCGGGGTTATTGCGTAAATCCAATATGAGGCCTTGAATGTCCTCCTCCTGCAACTTGCCCAATTCCCGGTCCAGATCCTGGGGTGTGGCTTCTTGGAACTGCGAGATCCTGACGTAGCCGATGTGATCGTCCAGGAGCCGAGACCGGACACTGCGAATTTTGATCGTATCCCGAATCAGGGTGAAGCTCAGCGTTTCCAACGCCCCGTCCCGCTGAATCGTCAGCGTGACCTCGGTCCCCTTGGGTCCTCGCATGCGTTGCACCGCTTCCATCAGCGTCAGGTCCTTTGTTGGCGTCTCATCGACCTTCAAAATCATGTCTCCGGTTTGGATGCCCGCCGCGTGAGCGGGCGTCCCTTCAATGGGAGCAATGACGGTGACGTGATGATCCTTGATCCCAATCTGGATCCCCAATCCTTCGAATTCCCCCTTGGTTTCCACTTTCATTTCCTTGTACATCTCCGGGGTCATATACGCGGAATGCGGATCCAACGTTTTGAGCATGCCACGAACGGCCCCATGGACAAGGTCATCCGTCCGAACCTCTTCGACGTAATGTTTTTTGACCTGGGTCAGGACTTCCGCAAAAACTTTGAGTTCTTCGTAGGATTCACTGGCATAGCCTGTTTTTTCTACGCCTTTTCCGATGATCAACCCCAGGACGAGTGCACCGACCACCACAATCAGCCCGGAACCCCACGTGATTGAAGAGCGTTCCTTTTCCATAGCGATGTCCTAACCTTTAAAAAGATAATGAATATGCCGGGAGAAAACGCAGCGGACATGAGAACCCCACGTCACGCCGGTTCGAGCCGTACTCACCGTTTGGCTAACCAGCCCAACGGATCCAGCGGCTTGATTCCTTTCCGTACCTCAAAGTATAACAGGTTGCGATTCGTCAATCCGGAAGAGCCGGTTGCCCCAATCACGGCTCCCTTGGCCACGGTTTCCCCTTCTTGCACCAACAACTTGGAGGCATGGGCATAGAACGTGAAATAATTATTGCCGTGCGCCAGAATCACCACAAGTCCGTAGCCTCTCAGCCAGTCTGCATACACCACGTCCCCGCCGGAAACCGCCCGGATCGCACTCCCTTCTTTCGACGCAATTTCAATCCCTTTCTTCTGGACGTACGTATCAAACGTCGGATGTTTTTGCCGGCCGAAGGATCCGACCAAATCACCATCAGCCGGCCACAGCAATGCCCCTCTTCGAAATGCATCCGTCGTCTGCTTCTTGCTTTTTCCGGCGGCAATTTGACTTCGCCGCTCCAATTTTTTGAGCAAGGCTTCCTTCCGGCTTTCGGCTTGGTCAAGCGTGTGCAACATTTGCTCATGGGAACGCGTGGTCTTTTTTAAACTGGCCAGAACCACGCGTTTTTTGGATTTCATGTCTTGAATCACGCTTAATTTTTCACCAACGCGCCTCTTCCGTTCCACCAACGATTCACGGATTTTCGCCTGTTTGGCATGAAGCTGCTCGTGCTGAACGACCTGCCGCCGGTATGCCTCGAACAGGTCGCGCTCCCATGTGGCAAGCGAGAAGAGATACCTCAAACGGCGTTGAAACTGCGCATAAGAATCCGACGTCACCAAGGGGGACACCCAGCCGGCTCGTCCTTCCATATAGAGTCGTTTCAAACGGGTGCCGATGACGACCTGCTTGTCGTTCATGTCGGATCGAAGCCTCGTGAGCTGAGCATTGATTTTATCTAATTCCCAGTCGATTTCCTGTATTCCCCGGTTGGTGGAATCCGCTTCCTGCCGTTCCTTATGCAATTGACGATCGAGACGCTCAATCGATTGCAGGACCTCGGTTTGTCTTTTCCGTGCCTGACCGCGCTGTTTTTTCGTTTCTCGAATTTCCTGTTTTAACTGGTGAAGCCTCTGTTTTTCCTTTTCAATTTTTTCCTGTAACGAAGCTCCCCACGACCCCAGCGGCTGGACGGCAATGAAGGCCAGCACCAAACACGACGTGAACACAAAACGGCATTTTCCAACGTACCGCGTGCGGGGCATCAGTGTCTCACCTTCATCAAGCCGAAAACGGAAAGCAAACTACTCCCACATCCTAACAGCATACCGGTCACGACCAAAAGCCAAGAGACCTGTCCTGGGAAAACCGGCAGCATATGGGCCACGCCCCCAAACCACCCCGACGCCTCGAGTTCCAATCGAAAAAATTCAAACATCCCTTTCAGCAACACGAGAGACAGACCGCCACCTGCGGCACCGAGAATCGTGCCTTCGATCACGTAGGGTATCGCAATAAAGAGCCCCGTGGCGCCAATCAGCCGAAGGATTTCAATGTCTTCCTTTCTGGTGTGTAACGACAAACGAACCGTATTCACAATAATCGTCACCGTCGCCACGGCTAAGACCGTCCCAATCATCACCGCCCCCAACTCGAAGTAACTGACGACCAACGCCAAGGTGTCAATCCAGTCCTGGCTGTACGCGACGTGGGTCACACCGGGAAGCTGCCTGACGCGTGCCGCGAACGCACTCAGGGATTCGGCATCCAGAAACCGCGGGGACAAACTGAGGACAAGGGACGCGGGTAACGGATTGTCTTCCATCCCGTCTAACAGGAGAGACTCCTTCGGAAATTGCTCGGAAAATTCCCGAAGGGCCTGTTCCTTGGACACGAAGTGCAGCGCAATGACGGCCGGTTCGGTCCGGAGACGTTTTTGTACCAGCGCCGCCACCTGTTCCGAGGCTTCGGAATCCAGATAGACAACCACTTCAATGTCGCTCTGAAGGGTGCCGGTCATGTTTTTCAGGTTCAGATACAGTAACAAAAACACTCCGAAACAGACCAGGGTAAAGGCCGTCGTGACAATGCCGATCATCACGTTCCCTCGATTCACGCGGAGATTGGTCATCGCCTCCTGCATGAGATACAGCAGTCGCATTACGACATCCCCTTTTCATCGGACACGACGCGGCCAGCTTGCAAATGGACGACCCGGCCATGCATCTGCTCGACCACCCGTTGGTTATGGGTCGCGAGAAGAATCGTCGTCCCCTGAGCATGAATCCTTTCAAACAGTTCCACGATTTCAACCGTCAATTTTGCATCCAAATTGCCCGTCGGCTCGTCGGCCAACAACAGAATGGGACTGTTCACGATAGCTCGTGCAATACAAATTCGCTGTTGCTCTCCGGCCGAGAGCACACCCGTCCGGATACTCTGTTTATGATCCATGCTGACGGCCCTCAGCACCTCCATCACCCGTTTGCGTGCCTCCCGTCTCTTGACGCCTTGAATAGTGAGCGGCAACACCACGTTCTCATAGACGGTTTTCTTCTGGAGCAATTGAAAGTTTTGCAGCACAATCCCCATGGTGCGACGCAGATAGGGAATGGCTCCCCCGCGCAACCTGGCGATATTGCGGTTCTGCACGAGAATCTGGCCCGCATCAGGAACCTCTGCACCGAAGATGACCTTCAGCAGCGTCGTCTTTCCCGCGCCACTCGGTCCCGTCAGAATGACACATTCACCCTTGTCAATCTGAAACGAGATATCATCCAGCGCGAGACATCGATCGTAGCATTTGGAGACACGGAATAATTGAATCATGGGGACAACGGCTCAGCACGGCGACTTGCGCCCAGGCTATCCTGGCAATCATCCGCGTGCTTACCAACGTCGATCATCGCCGGCCACCTCAAAGGCATTTTCGATGTGTTCAAGAATAGGAGCGGACGCTCCGGCATCATAGAGGAGCACGTCGAATCGACACGGCTGATGTTCCAAACCATGACGTGCAAGGTACCGGGCAGCCAATTGAATGAGTTGCCGTTCTTTTCGTGCCGTCACCGCGTGAGCCACGCCTCCATAATGATCCGTTCGGCGAGCCTTGACTTCGACAAAAATCAACGTCTCCCCCACGCGGGGCACGAGGTCCAACTCTCCACGACCGATCCGCACGTTTCGATCAATAATCCGGTATCCTTTTTGGTGAAGAAACCGTTCGGCAGCGGCTTCGGCTTCCTTGCCCAAAAGCTGTCGGGTGAGGCTCACGCATCCTCCCGGGTCAGACAACGTCGTACCGGAGCAAAACTGTGCCGGTGAACCGGACTCGGTCCCAACCGGCGAAGTAAACGGAGATGTTCCGGTGTGGGATACCCTTTATGGCTATGGAACTGATACCGGGGATCACGCTGGTGGTATTCACACATAATCCGGTCACGGAAGACCTTGGCAAGGATGGACGCCGCAGAGATGGAAGACGAAAGCCGGTCGCCGTGAATCACGGACCGGTAAGGTATGAGAAAATCAGCACCCACGTGCCCATCGATCAATAAAAAATCCGGAAGGATACGCAACTGATTGATCGCCCGCTGCCAAGCCAACCGTGTCGCATGGAACACGTTCAGCGAGTCAATTTCGGCTTCGGACGCGACACCGATTCCCCATGCCGTAGCCGACTCGGTAATAATCGAAAAGAGCGCCTCCCGTTTCGCGGGACTGACTTGTTTAGAATCATCGAGGCTGTGCAATGAAAACCGGCGAGGGACAATCACCGCTGCACCAACAAGCGGTCCGGCCAAGGGACCACGTCCGGCCTCGTCTAGTCCGGCAACCCGTCGATACCCACGGGCCCGTGCCTCCTCTTCGAGATCGCACGTGGGGCCGACTGAACCCAACCCTATGGCGTCATTGGTCACCGGCACAACACATGGAATTATTCGTCAGCGGCCTCTGCTGAACCCTCTGCGCTTCCCGTGGCCGCCGGCTCGTTCTTTGAGGTCTTCGCCTTACTTGCCGTCCGAAAAAATTCCCGTTCGGCGACTTTGGCCTGCTTCCCTTTTTTGTCACGCAGATAGTATAACTTCGCGCGCCGCACCTTCCCTTTTCGGATCACGTCAATTTTCGCGATAGTGGGAGAGTTCACGGGAAACACCCGCTCAACCCCCACCCCATAAGAGATTTTCCGAACGGTAAACGTCTCCCTGATTTTCCGGCCTTTTCGAGTAATCACGACTCCTTCGAATACCTGGACCCGTTCTTTCTCACCTTCGATCACTTTCACATGCACGCGAACGGTATCCCCGATTTCAAACACGGGGACCGGATTCGTCGGAAACGTTTGCTCTAGCCGTTGAAGCCGGTTCATGATGGTTATCCTCCTTCACTCACTGCGTGTTCACATTCCTGGAAAATATCCGACAGTAATTGCTGATCTTCCTGGGTTAATGATTCCTGTTGTAACAAGTCCGGTCGCTTACAATAGGTGTTCCGTAAGGCTTCTTTTCGACGCCACCGTCGAATGGCCTCATGATTGCCCGAGATCAAAACGCCGGGAACCCGGTAGCCACGAACCGTCTGCGGCTTGGTATAATGGGGAAAATCCAACAGAGATTCGGCAAAGGAATCCTGCTCCACCGACGTGGGGTCCCCCACCACCCCGGACACCAACCGGACGGCTGCATCGAGCATCACCAAGGCCGGCAGTTCCCCTCCCGTCAGGACGTAATCACCAAGGGAAAATTCTTCGGGCTCCAGCCGGAGCAGCACTCGTTCATCGATGCCTTCATAATGACCGCAGATCCACACCAGCCGGCGCGATTCCCGGCTCAACTCTTCGGCAAGCTGTTGCGTAAAACGCCGTCCCTGCGGGGAAGGCACGATGATCCGTAATTGACTGCGCTCTTCGCCCAACGCCTCAACCGCCCGGAAAATGGGCTCCGCCTTCAAGATCATGCCGGACCCGCCGCCGTAGGGCGTATCATCAGCCACGCGATGCCGGCCGGCACTAAAGTCACGAATGTTGTGGACCCGGATCGAAACCAGCCTTTTGTCCTGCGCACGTTTCACGATGGAGTGCGACACGACGTTCGCCACTATTTCAGGAAACAACGTCAGAAGGTCACACTGCATCGTCACCCATCCATTCCGTACTCGGCGTCACGGTCATCACGCCTCCGGTGAGGTCGACCGAAGAAATCCATTGACGCAAAGCGGGCAAGAGATACTCCTTGTTGGCCCCTCGAACCACGAACAGATGTTGGTGCGGCAAGGCCACCACTTCCTCTAATATTCCCAGCAGGTTGCCCGAATCGTCTTGTACCGTTAACCCGATCAATTCAAATTGATAATGATGCCCTTCCGGTGCGGGAGGAACTTCCGTCCGAGGAATTTTCAACCACGCCCCGCGATAGTCCCCTACCTCTTCCGGCGTCGACAAGGCCCCGAATCGCAAGAGATACGACCGGCCATCCGCATGGACATCGGTCACTGTGGTCACGAGGGTGTGACCGGACGGCGACTCCAGGGCCACTTCCTTGAGATTCTCGAACCGATTCGGAACGTCCGTGAGTGAAAGAACCCGGGCCTGCCCTCTCACCCCAAAGGGTTTGACCAATTTCCCAACAGTGACCATGTGCTCCATCGACGCCACAACTTCCTCATCCGTCATGGTCCCGGCACCTGCGTGCCTCGCCTCCCCGATGGGGAAACGCCACCTTCTCGAGCAAAGCGCTCAGGCGTTCGCCTGTTTTTTCGATTCTTCGAACGCCTGTAAAATTCCGGACCGCCGAAGGAGCGTACGAACGGTCACCGAAGGTTGGGCCCCTTTTTGAAGCCAGTCCAATACCCGGTCCGGCTTCAAATTCGTGACCGCCGGCTCCTGCAAGGGATCATACGTGCCGACAATCTCGATGTACTTTCCATCCCGGCGCGACCTGGAATCCACGGCAACGACACGGTAAAAAGGCCGTTTGTGCCGGCCCATTCGGGTTAAACGCAAATGTACTGCCACGAGTCTGAACCTCCTGCCAAATAAGTTTTTCTGAAAAATGCAGTATTATACTTGCTTTAAGACCAGAAATACACCCTAAGGAACCTCTGCTTTAGTGCACTATCGGGCGCATGGCGGCGTTGTGTCCTCGCTCAACCCTCACCTATCTCTCTGAGAAGCTTCGGGTTTCGCTCCGGGACGCCTTGCCCTGCATCCCGCTATCACACGAAATCAGAGGTTCCCTAATACGGCCGTTCCGACGCTGCGGAAACAGCCGCACTAGGGGGATTGAAGGGCACGAATCAGCTTTCCCCGTCTCTTGAGCTTCCCCAACTTCCCCGGTTTTCCGGGCTTTCCCCCAGCCAGTGACTTCAACATGGTGCGTGCCGTCAGAAATTGCTTGATGAGCCGATTGACCTCTTGCACGGAGGTTCCGCTCCCCCTGGCCACGCGCTTTTTGCGGCTGCCGTTCAGGATCGCATGATCCGAACGCTCGGCGGACGTCATTGAATCGATAATCGCGACAACCCGCTTCATTTCCTTTTCCGGCAGTTCTTGGCTCACCCCGGCATTCATCATCGACTTCAGCTTCCCGGCTCCGGGCAGCATTCCCAAAATCTGCTCCATAGACCCGAACCGGTTGAGTTGTTTGATCTGCTCTCGAAAATCTTCAAGGGTCAGGGTATTGCTCGCGGCCCGTTTTTGTAGTGCCAACGCCTCTTCCTGCGAAAAGGACTGCTGCGCCTTTTCAATCAGCGACAACACGTCACCCATCCCCAGGATCCGAGAAGCCATACGATCGGGATGAAACGGTTCCAGGGCATCGGATTTTTCGCCCACCCCCAGATATTTCACCGGCTTCCCGATCTCCGCCCGCATCGAAAGCAGGGCTCCACCCCGCGCGTCACCTTCGATCTTCGTCAGAATCACACCGGTCACACCCAAACGTTGATCAAACTGTTCGGCCACGTTGACCGCTTCCTGTCCGGTCATCGCATCGGCGACCAACAACACTTCCTGCGGCGCCACGCTGGATTTGATGTCTACGAGTTCCGACATCAATTCGTCGTCAACATGGAGCCGCCCTCCGGTATCCAGAATCACGACGTCATAACCGTGGTCCCGGCCGCGAAGAACGCCCTCCGAACAAAACTGCACAACCTCCCGGCGGGTCGCCGGTACCCGGTCGGCACGATGCACGGGAACATCAAGGCTGGCGCCCAAGGCCGCCAACTGTTCCGCGGCAGCCGGACGACGCGGGTCCGCCGCAATGAGCAACACACGCTTGCCCTGTTGGGTAAACAGCCGGGCGAGTTTGCCACAAGTGGTGGTTTTTCCGGCCCCTTGCAGACCCACCATCATCACGAGAGTCGGTGGTTGAGACGCAAGCGACAGGCCGGAATGGTCATGGCCCATCACGTCGCGCAATTCTTCCCATACGATTTTGACGACTTGCTGGCCGGCAGTCAGGCTTTCGAGGATTTTGCTGCCTGTGGCTTTTTCCTGCACGCGTCCGATGAAGTCTTTGACCACTCGAAAATTGACGTCGGCCTCAAGCAAAGCCAAGCGTACTTCCTTCAAGGCCTGGACGACGTCCTGTTCTTTGAGAACACCGGCACCCCGAAATTTTTTGAGGACACCGTCAATTTTGTCGGTGAGAGTTGAAAACACGAAAACACTCCTAACTAGTCGAAAATTCAAAGAAAATTTTGTGTAGTCTAGTCAAGCCTCAGAAACCCTGTCAAGAAACCCGCTTTCTTGACTTACGGAGAAGATTGTCGTACGTTTCCTAGTAATTCCACTTATTCGTGGAAAGAGACGATTGCTCGATCGCCGGTTTCAACGGGCACACACGTGAAAAAATCGGTCTGGACGTCACTGGGGTTTATTTGTATCGGTGGTCTGCTGGGCGGAATGTTAGGTGAAATTCTCACCGTTTTTTCTCCCTCGGAACCGATTCAAGCCATTTTTGCACGATCGCTGTTCCCAGGCATAGACCCACCCTTCACCGTGAATCTGATCCTGCTCAAGGTAACCTTTGGCTTTCTCCTCAAAATAAACCTGCTCACGATCCTGGGCATCTTACTCGGCATCTATCTCTACAAAAACATCTAGCCCGCACGACACACATCGCTGGCAACGAAATCCGTCAGCGTATCGATTCACCAAACAGCAGTTCTTGTTGCCGCAACGCCCGAAGCCGGTCCCGCAACTTCGCAGCCCGTTCAAACTCCAGCTTCCGGGCCGCTGCCTTCATCTCCCGTTCCAAGGAAACCATCGTCTGCTCCACGTCGGCTTCGGTGGCATAGACGGCTTCCTCCTCCGCGGCGATGCTCACATCCATGTCATCGGCCTCGGCAACGTGATAGGCCAGATCGTGAATGCGTTTCTTGATGGTCTCCGGCGTAATCCCATGCTCATGGTTGTAACGGGCCTGAATCTGCCGGCGGCGCGAGGTTTCTTCGATAGTGACTTTCATGGAATCGGTGAGGATGTCGCCATAGAGGACCACTTTGCCTTCGCTGTTGCGGGCCGCGCGCCCGGCGGTTTGGATCAATGCCCGGTGCCCTCGCAAAAATCCTTCTTTATCCGCGTCCAACACGCCAACGAGCGCCACTTCCGGAAGATCCAACCCTTCACGCAGCAAGTTGATGCCTACCAGCACGTCAAACACGCCCTTGCGAAGATCGCGAATAATTTCCGCCCGTTCCAGCGTCTGGATATCGGAGTGCAGATACCGCACCTTCAAGCCCAAATCGTGATAGTATTCCGTCAGGTCCTCGGCCATGCGTTTCGTCAAGGTCGTGACCAACACCCGGAAGCCCTTGGCGATGATCGCCTTAACTTCCTGCAAGAAATCATCCACCTGCCCCTTCGCCGGCTTGACCTCGATCACGGGATCCATCAGGCCCGTCGGTCGAATAATTTGTTCCACCACGTTCGTATCCGCGTGCGCCAATTCATACGGCCCGGGCGTAGCCGACACGTATATGACCTGATTCATGGTTTTTTCAAATTCCTGAAACTTCAGCGGGCGGTTATCCATGGCCGACGGCAACCGAAACCCATAGTCGACCAGGGTCCGTTTCCTTGAATGGTCGCCTTCGTACATTCCGCCGAATTGGGGCACCGTCACGTGGGACTCATCGACGATCAACAGATAGTCTTTGGGAAAATAATCCAGCAGCGTCGGGGGCGGGGCACCCTGCGCACGCCCGCTCAAATGCCGTGAATAATTCTCAATGCCGTGGCAATACCCCATGGCTTGAATCATCTCGAGGTCAAACCGCGTCCGCTGCTCCACGCGTTGCGCTTCAAGGAGTTGCCCCTGTCGCCGGAAATAGACCAGGCGTTCCTCCAATTCTTCTTCGATGCTCTGCAGGGCCCGGTCGTACCGGTCGGGAGCAATCACGTAGTGACTCTTGGGATAAATGGGAACCTTGGACAATCGTCCGAGTGAACGGCCGGTCAGCGGATCGATGGCCGCAATCGACTCAACCACGTCGCCGAATAATTCCACGCGGATGGTATTCGAATCCGAGGCCGCGGGAAAAATCTCGATCACGTCGCCGCGCGCCCGAAACGTGCCACGCTGCAACTCGACGTCATTTCGGGAATATTGAATCTCCACCAGTTTGGCGAGAATGGCCTCCCGTCCAACGGTCATGCCTTCCTCAAGATACAGCAACATGCCGTGATAGACTTCCGGTGAGCCCAAGCCGTAGATGCAGGACACCGAGGCCACGATAAGAATATCGTCCCTCTCCAACAGGGCCGACGTCGCCGCGTGCCTCATCTGATCGATCGTATCGTTGATCGAGGCGTCTTTGTCGATATACGTGTCCGTGGAAGGAATATAGGCTTCGGGTTGGTAATAATCGTAATAACTGACGAAGTACTCCACGGCATTGTGCGGGAAAAAGCTCTTGAACTCCTGGTACAACTGGGCCGCCAACGTCTTATTATGCACCACGACCAGCGTCGGCTTCTGGACCCTGGCAATGACGTTCGCCATGGTAAACGTCTTGCCCGAGCCCGTGACGCCAAGCAGCACCTGATGCCGCTTGCCGGCGCACACCCCTTCAGTCAGCACCTCGATCGCCTGTCGCTGATCGCCTTTGGGTGAAAATTCCGATTCGAGCTTAAACGTGTTCATGACAAACCCGGAGTTGTTATCATAGCATACCCGCCGACGTGTCAAGGGGAAGACTGACGGCCCCCTCCTTCCCGAACGTTACGGCGGCCTCACCGATTGCGATCTTCACAAGTCCAACGGATCACGGCATAATGGATACGATCTTTATGATGACCGAAGCCGATACCTGTCGAAAGTACGTCCTCCCCAAATTGATACAAGCCGGGTGGGATAACGCCCCTCATTCATTTACCAAACAAAAAACCTTTACGGATGGCCGGATCGTCGGTTCGGGACATACGGTCCGTCGTCGTCCTCAAAAACGGGCAGACTATCTGCTGCGATACACACGCGTCGCGGCCATGGTTGCAAACAATGGGACAATCCGTTTTGCAGGGAACACTTGCTTTTCCCCCTCGCTCGCGGCGCAGGCCACCTGCAACCGGTCTTGTAACGGCTGGACCTTTTGGAGTTATGAGCGGGCACCCGGCGATTGGGTTCGCTTAGACCAGTTACGAAAGTGAACTCAAGCCAAGCAGACCCTGGCACTGGCATTCGCGATGGTAAAGGTCTTGATCGAGCCCTGGCGATGAAAACGCAAAGACGACTTATCTCTTGACATCTCGCGTTTGCCGTTGATTGTGAATCACCACCGTTGGATCGGGATTACAAGACGGGATGGAGCGCCCCGTTTCTTTTAGAAAAGAGACATGCTCTTGCATGCCCCATTTAGCCTTGTAGAAACAATCCTCGATGGAATGACCAATTCCGGTGAATCCTTCAAGCTCCTCCGAATAAAATCCCAAAAAATTGGGATCGTCAGTCGCTTCAATGATTAAAGAATACTGCAGATCAATCATCCTGCTCATCCCCCTTTTTGGATAAACCAGCCGCCTTCAGAATGGCCGGCAGGTTCCGGTCGGAACTTCCTTTGGAGCAAGAAGGTTTTCATCAGAACAACCCGACAATCGTTCCATCTGCATCGAGGCCCACGGCTTCGGCGGCCGGGACTCGCGGCAGCCCGGGCATCGTCATGATGCCACCGGTCAACACTACGAGAAATTCAGCCCCCAGGGAAAGACGAACTTCTCGAATGGGGATCGTAAACCCGGTAGGTGCGCCTTTTTTGTCAGGATCGGTTGAAAAGCTGTATTGCGTCTTGGCCATGCAGAGGGGAAATCGACTATATCCCTTGTTTTCCAGCTCCTCGAATTGTTTGAGCACCCCTGAAGGTATATCCGCATCATTCGCCCCATAAATCTCTTTTGAGACGGTCCGGACTTTTTCGGCCAGCGGCAGGTCGTCGTCATACAGGGGATGAAAGTTGGTGGGTTCATCTTCGATCGTCTTCACCACCAATTCCGCCAACGCGGTGGCCCCGTCCCCGCCTTTGGCCCAATGGTTCGCCAGGGCCATTTTCACTCCACGGTCGGCACAGACTTTATGGACCAGTTCCAATTCGGCCTTGGTATCGCTCGAGAATTCATTCACGGCCACCACCACGGGTACCCCGAATTTCTTCACGTTGTCCAGATGCCGTACGAGATTCGGCAAGCCGCGTTCGAGCGCCATCAGGTCTTCCGCGACGAGTGCTTTGGGATTGGCTCCACCGTGCAGCTTCAGCGCCTTCACCGTCGCCACAACCACGGCGCAGTCCGGCTTTAACCCTGCTCGCCGGCATTTGATGTTGAAAAATTTCTCCGCACCCAGATCGGCGCCGAACCCTGCCTCGGTCACGACGTAGTCCGCCAATTTCAGGGCCGACTTCGTGGCCACGACCGAATTGCACCCATGGGCAATATTGCCGAACGGCCCACCGTGCACAAAAGCGGGGTTCCACTCCAGGGTCTGAACCAGGTTGGGGTTCAACGCGTCCTTCAATAACGCGGTCATGGAGCCCTGGGCTTTCACGTCCTTGGCAAAAACAAATTCTTTTTGCGGCGTCAATCCGACTTTGATGTTTCCCAACCGTCGTTGCAGATCGCGCAAATCCGTTGCCAGGCACAACACCGCCATGACCTCGGAAGCCGCGGTGATGTCGAAACTCCCTTCCCTGGCAAAACCGTTTACGGCGGAGCCCAACCCCGTGACGATCTGGCGTAGCGACCGGTCGTTCATATCCATGATCCGCCGCCAACTGATCTGCCGCGCATCGAGGAACGGAGCATGTCCCCAATACAGATGGTTATCCACCATCGCCGCGAGCAGATTATGGGCCGAGGTGATGGCATGGAAATCTCCCGTAAAGTGCAAATTGATATCGGTCATGGGCACAACCTGGGCGTACCCGCCGCCACAGGCCCCGCCTTTCATGCCGAAACACGGCCCCAGGCTGGGTTCCCGCAAGGCCACCATGGCTTTTTTCCCGATCTTCGCCAAACCATCGGTCAGGCCAACGGACGTCGTGGTTTTGCCTTCTCCGGCCGTGGTTGGCGTCATGGCCGTCATCAATATCAATTTTCCATCGGGTCTTTGGTTCAAGCTACCGGACAAGGAAAATGGAATTTTGGCTTTATATTTTCCGTAGAGATCCAAGACATCCCGATCGAGTCCCAATTTTTCCTGCGCCACCTGCTCAATTGGCCGGAGGACTGCCTTGCCGGCGATTTGGCTATTGATGTTTGTCTGTGCCATGTCTCACCTTCACTGTGTTGCCCCTGAACCATCCGATTGCCAGAAAACTCAACGCGTGACCCCATGACCCAACTGTAAAGGTTCAGTCATTCGTTGACAGAATACAAGGTGCGTTCCTCTCCTTCTTGTGTCGTTGCGCCATCCCCCGATAACAGATGTCGAGGGCAGGCGTATGGCGCTCCTCTGTAATGCGGCCTCTCCAAGCCGCATAAGATGCGTCCGCGACAAATACAAAGACACCGATCCTGGCTCCCCGATGAAAACTGTCGGAAGGAGGCCGTGAAAGGTATCAACGAATGACTGAACACATCACCCAACGACCAAGGCTGAGACGCGACGGCCGATCCATCCTACCATTCTCAGCCACAGTTTGGTATTTTGAGCCACAGAGCCCCAGAAATCTTAGGCAGGAGATCGTCATGCGGATTTGCTCGTTGGTTGCCGGTTGCATCATCCTCGCAACGTTCGGGAGCACCGACGTTGTTCTTGCCCCCCGAGCCGATGCCGTGGAAACGGGGCATCACCCTGCTCTCCGTCAAAGCGATTCCCGGGAAGAAGCCTTGGTCTGGAAATCTTCAACGCATTGCGAACACGTTGTCAAGGATGGCGGACGTATGGCCAGCCTCGTTCAGGACAGACTTCGGGTCGGGACGTGGAACATCCGGTGGTTTCCCGATGGCAGCCCGACTGACCGGCCGGATCATTCCATCGGACCGACTGACGTCAGATGGCTGACCTGTGCCCTTGTCTGGATGGAAATGGATATCCTGGTCGTTCAAGAAAGCCTGACGACCACTCAGGCTCAGGCCGCATGGAACCGGATTGTGACGGCTCTGGAGCGACAAACGGGAGCTTCCTGGCAATGGTCGGTTCAACAATGCGGAAAACCTGATGGTCTCCACGTAGGGATCTTATGGAACGCAAGCCGGGTGACGCTCTCCGCCATCCAAAGTCTCTGGCCCTTGAACAGTACAGCCACGTCCTCGCACAATCCGTGCGAGGGCGGACTCCGTCCCGGCCACTACGCGCGCGTTCAAGCAACCCATCAACAGGGTGCGGACTTTCATATGATCGGTCTTCACCTCAAGTCGGGTCCCACGGTCTCTGCGGTCGAAGCTCGACACGCGGCGCTCAACCGTATCGACGCCGCGGTGGCGCGCTTTCTCGAAGATGATCGAGACGTGCTCCTCCTTGGTGATCTGAATACCATGGGTGCCGGCGATCGTCATTCACAGAGAGCCGAATTAAAATACCTCAGGCGCATGGTGGCGAAAGAGGCGCCAGGATTTGACGATCTTGCCCCGAAACCGCAGTGCTCGCATTATTTCCGCGGTCGGAGCAATTGGTTGGACCACGTGCTGGTCGCAAAAGACATGGCTGAAATACGCACACGGTCGGCGCGTGTCACCGGCTATTGTGCCGTGGCCGGCTGCCGGCGCATCAACGGCGAATACCCGCTCGCCTATCAACGACTGTCCGATCATTGCCCCGTGATTATCGAGATCGACAACCGGGACTTGGATTGACCATGAACCGGCCGTCACTCACCCGATGCGCTTGGGCAACCAATACGCTCCTGATTCAGTACCATGATCGTGAATGGGGCGTCCCCGTGCATGACGACCGGCGGTTGTTCGAATTTCTCATCCTCGAAGGAGCGCAAGCCGGACTGAGTTGGAACACGATTCTGCAAAAGCGTGAAGCCTTCCGGACGGCCCTCGATCACTTCAACCCAGCGTCAATAGCCAAGTATGACACACGAAAAGTGCAACACCTGTTGAGCAACCCAGGTATTATTCGGAACCGGCTCAAAATTCAAGCGGCTATTTCAAATGCACAAGCCTTTCTTCTTATTCAAAAGGAAGCCGGTAGCTTTGATGAGTACATTTGGCGATTCGTCAACGGCCGGCCGGTCCGTAATCGCTGGCAATCTCCCCAAGAGGTTCCCTGTTACACGCCGGTCTCCGATGCCATGAGTCAGGACCTCAAACGCCGGGGGTTCAAATTTGTCGGCTCGACGATTTGCTATGCGTTCATGCAAGCCATTGGCATGGTCAACGATCATACGACTGATTGTTTTCGACACCGGGCACTTGGCTGGCGGCTCGCCTTGCCCATGACATTCAGTCACAAAATTCAGTCACAAAAGAAAGGTCCCTGCTTCATCCGAAAAACCTGATAAACGCTCTTGAAAAATAAACTACTTCTATAGACTGTAGGACTATATATGTTATCGTCTAGCATGTAGTACGTATATAGAATGTCAGCAAACTCGGCATGATGTCTCTGACATGGCAACAAGGCAGGAAGCATCTTGCAGTACCGGAACGCCGGCACTCTCAGGTTCAATGGTTCGTTCGCGTCTCCTGCAACTTTCTCGAACTACGAATCGATGGTCCCTTCACGGACGAGCACGAGGCCAAACGGTTTCGAGGGGGCCGAGTTCGAACTCCGGAAATTGTCAGGGAACCTCTGATTTCGTGTGATAGCGGGATGCAGGGCAAGGCGTCCCGGAGCGAAACCCGAAGCGTATCATAGAGATAGGTGAGGGTTGAGCGAGGACACCACGCCGCCATGCGCCCGATCGTGCACTCAATCAGAGGTTCCCTAACAACGTCTCATCCGTTCTCTGAATGGTCTGCCCGCTGGCCGTACGCAGCCATGACACGTTCATTGTCCAGTCAATGCAGCGTAAGGTCGCGCCACGTTGACCGTGCTGAGGTCTGGACAGCATGGACGATCCTGCAAATCATCTACCGACTGTTCCTGGATACTTATTGTGCATTACGTAAAACAGTAACGTAACATATTGTTTTTGCCATGAAAGCAAATGAATAAACCCTGCATCCACCAAAAATGGGGACAACATTGTGGATTAGTTTTACCCTACAAAAAACATGCAGCACAGGAAGAGTCCTTGTCTAAATTGCCTATCTTTTAAGCATGGAGGCTTCATGGCGTACACCACAAAATCTAGTGACGGAAAGACCCTTGGGGGCTGGTACGTAGAAAAAAGGCCGAACGTTCAGAATTCGTCAGTTCCGGACTCTTGCAGCCTCTCGTCGCTCCTGAAACGGATTGTCAATGTTCACGAATTCGTTGACAAAATGAAAGGTGACGCTCCTCGCCTTCTTTTGTCGCGACGCCATCTCATGGCGTTTCTTGGAAAGTGGTCTCTCCAAGCCGCATAAAATGCGGCTGCGACAAAGGCTGAGAGGCCGGTACGCCTTGCGTGAGATGGGGGTAATCCAAAGACAACTGTGTCAACAAATGACTGAACACGTACACGGATGACCGATACACCATGCCTGATCGTCACCAATGCGCCATCTCCTGTGCAACTCTCACTTTGCATTCGGACGGGGCGCGTTGTCCGGTCCGGCTGTCTCATAGTATGTTGAACCACGAGAGGGCTGAGGATGCCAAACTTCACGCAAACACTGGCTGCCTTAAAATCCAGACTCCTGGAAATACAACATCTCAAGGATGCCGCAGCCCTGCTCGCCTGGGATCAGGAAACCTATATGCCGCCCGGCGGGGGGCAAACCCGTGCCGAGCAACTGGCCACGCTCCAGACCCTGGCCCACGACACATTCGTCTCACCCGAGATCGAAGACCTCCTGTTACAGTCCATCGATCCGGCAACCGGATTCGCGAAAGCCAACGGGCTCGATGACGCATCCAAGGCGCTGCTCCGGGAAACTTGGCGCGACTTCAGCCGGGCAAAAAAACTCCCTTCCGATTTCGTCAACCGTCTCGAGCGCGAATGCGCTCTGGGCCAACAGGTGTGGACCGAGGCGCGCCGGCGGAATGACTTCATGCACTTTCTTCCCAACCTGCAAACGATCATCACCTTGAAATTTGAAGAAATCGACTATCTGGGCTACGACGATTCCCCGTACGACGCACTCCTGGACACGTACGAACCCGGAGCCACCGTGACCCAACTCCAACCGCTGTTCACCACGCTTCGTCACGGATTACTCGAACTCTTGCAACACGTCCGGGAAGCCGCTTCACCGCCGGACGATCAAATCCTGTTTCAGCCCTACGACGAACAGCAGCAACTCGCATTCGGAAAACTGGTGCTTCGCGGCATGGGGTACGACTTCGACCGGGGACGGGTGGACCTCTCGGCCCACCCTTTTACCACGTCGTTTCACCCCACTGACGTCCGCGTGACGACGTGCGTCTTTGAAAAGGATCTTCCCTCCTGCCTGTTCAGTTGCATCCATGAAGGCGGACACGGTCTCTATGACCAAGGCCTGCCCCAGGAGCACTACGGCACCCCCTTGGGAGAGCCGGTTTCTCTCGGCATTCATGAAAGCCAATCACGGCTATGGGAGAACAACGTGGGACGCTCCAAAGCCTTTTGGACGCATTTTTTCCCTTTGCTTCGACAATACTTTCCGGCACAACTCAGATCGGTTTCCCTGAACGCCTTCCATGCGGCCTTGAATAAGGTCAAACCGTCCCTGATCCGCGTGGAAGCGGACGAAGTCACGTACAACCTGCACATTATGGTCCGGTTTGAAATAGAATTGGCCCTGATGGAAAAACGGGTTCAAGCCAAAGACCTGCCAAGTCTGTGGCGGGAGAAGATGCAGGAATATCTCGGAATTGTGCCCGAGCGGGACGCTGACGGTGTCCTGCAGGACGTCCATTGGTCCCTGGGAGCCTTGGGCTACTTTCCCACATATACCCTGGGCAACCTCTATGCGTCCATGTTTTTTCAACAGGCCTGTCAGGATGTCCCCGCGCTGGAAACCGACATCCAACGGGGCCACCTGGATTCACTCAAAACCTGGCTGAATCAGAATATCCACCGGTACGGGCGGCAATATTCTTCCGCCGAACTCCTGCACCGAATCACCGGTCGCGCGTTGAGTGTCGAGCCGTTCCTGTCCTATCTCCGCACCAAAATCGGGGGCATTTGCGGCTTCACCATCACTCGAGAACCGTCGTGACGCCGAGTCTCAGACTCGGCTGGCTGCCCTCGTTCACAACGACGACCGTCACCTGACACCTCAGGATACAGGGTCTGTATCCCGGAGTGGACAGTTCGTTCTGTTTCTCAAAACCACACGTTGTCACCCCTTCAAAACGGCATACACAAAACCCCCTTGTTTATCAAAGGGTTTTCAACGCCATTCACATTTTCCTCTTTTGGGCACGCTGATTGCTTATAGAAAAATCAGGACGCGACTTTTTCTATTCACTATCTTTTAAAGGAGGCATTGCCATGAAACACATTCACCAATTGAGTCGATCCTACTACACAATCAGCCTGCTTGCACTGATGCTTATCGCCAGCTTTTCAGGAGTAGGTTTTGCGGGGGACGGCAAGGTCGACCTGAACGCCAGCACCGCCAAGGAGCTTCAACAATTGCCGGGAATCGGCAAAGGGTTGTCCAAGCGGATTGTCGAAAACCGGACCACCAACGGGCCATTCAAAAGCGTGGAAGAATTAATACAGGTCAGGGGTATCGGCAAGAAACCCTTCGCGAAAATGAAAGACCGCCTCACGATTGGGGAGACCGGCCCGGTGGTCGCATCGCAATAACCGGCAGGATTTCTTCATCGAGGCCGCAGCACCGGGAGCCTGCGGAGCGGAGCCGGATCGATCCGGCCCCGCTCCGCAGTTGTCGCGACCACCTCTCACGCGGCTCGGAGAGGCCACCCCGTCATTATAACGGCGCGATCTCATTCACGCCCTCACCCCCGTAGGTCGGGTGAGCCGCCCCGACGTAACCCGACACCTCAGCCCTTTGTCGGATGACGCTCCGTTCATCCGACCGACAGGTTTTGCTATGATCCAAGGGCCTTATTGAGGAGAGACAGGGTTTGGGAAGGAATGGAAAATTCTCCAGTGACTTCGATACGGGAGGGGATCAGCACGATGGAATGAAACGGAATATCCCGGACGCATAATTTTTCTTCGGGTCGATCGACCACACTGATTTCAACGTCTTCCACGGATTTCGTGATCTCCCCCACCTCTTGAGACCCATAGGTCTCTACAACGGATTGCAGAATTTCCATCACCTGTTCGTTGACCTCACCACCGGAAGCCACCGCTTCATCCAATAAGGGAATACAGGCTTCCGCCTGACCGACAAGATCAAAATTCTGCAACCGCTCTTTCTTACGTAACGCCAGCAAATCGTTATCGAGATCTTTGCTGAACGCCCCATAGGGAAACCGCATAAATTCGTAATGCAATCCGCGCACCCCTTTTCCGAACATCTGCAACTCGGCCAAGAAGATTAACTGTTGCACCTTGACGTCGCTAACCATGGAACATTCCTGTCCCTGGGCCAAGTACAGTCCATAGACCAACAATGTCCGATCAATCGTGATTTCTTGTGGTTTTCGCATAACGAGTGACTCGACAGGACGATGATCCTAACGACCCCAAGAAAACTCGTCAACGCGAAGTGACGTTCGGGCGCCCACGGTCATTGCGTCAACGATCCACGATTCCCACTTGACCCTTCCACGATATTCCGGTTTAATACATTTCCTAGACTTGCGGACATTCATTGTTATGGCGAAGCCCACCAAAGAACTTGAAATTCTCAAGCAGCACCTTTCGAAAAACGGCCTGAAACTGACTCGTCAACGCGAGAACATCCTTACGGCTTTCTTGAAAATGGAACACGTGACGGCCGAACAGATGTATCGGCTGCTCTCCAAGAAAGATCCCCATATCGGTTTGGCCACAATCTACCGCACGCTCAAACTCCTCTGCCAGACCGGCCTCGCACAAGAGCAACATTTCGGCAGCCAGACCCAGTTCGACAACGTGGCCCACAAGGGACACCATGATCATCTCATCTGTACGGTGTGTGATAAAATCATAGAATTCGAGAATTGTCAGATAGAAGAGTTACAGGAAGAAGTCGCCAGAACGAACGGGTTTACGATTCGCACCCACAAACTCGAACTGTACGGCACTCCCATCCAATTACCGAACGGTGAGTGCAAAAACTGCAGGCGAACCCTGGGCACCGATGAAAGAAGGATCAGACGTTGAGACAACAGATTTGCCGCCATCGTCCCGTTCTTCTCATGCGTTACGTCTTTGTATTCCTGGTGGCGGCCTTGGCCTTCCCAGCCTGGGGCTACGCCGGAGAGACACTGGTCGTCTACTCCGGCCGAGCCGAACGGCTCATTCAACCGGTCCTGGATGCGTTTCAAACCGAGTCCGGCATCAGCGTCCAAATGCTGACAGCAGACAGCACGGCATTGATCAACCGACTTCGACTGGAAGGAGCTCGGACTTCGGCCGACGTCCTCATCACCAATGACGCCGGCACCCTGGAACACGCGCGTGAATTGCGGTTGCTTCAATCCGCGACCGTCCCCGGTCTCGATGCCACCATTCCCAACCGGTTCCGGGCCCCGGACAACAGTTGGGTTGGCCTATCGGGCAGGATTTGGGTCATCGTCTATAACACCACCATGGTTCAACCGGATGAGATTTCTTCCATCCTGGATCTCGCCGACCCGCAATGGAAAGGCAAAATTGCGATCCCCAATGCAGGAAGCATCTATTTGCAGACCGGCGTATCGGTGATTCGTGCGGTGAAAGGGGACGAAGTCACCACCGCGTTCCTGCGAGGATTAAAGGACAATGCCGGATCATTCGTCTATGGAAAAAACCGGCAAATCGTGGCGGCCGTGGCGCGCGGGGAAGTGACCGCCGGACTGGTCAATCATTACTACATCAACCGCCATCTGGCCAAACATCCTGAGGCACCGATTGCCACCCTCGTGACGGATCAAGGGGATCAAAGCATGGGTGTCGTCCTCAATGCCGCGGGCATCGGCATCACGACGCATACCAAACACCTCGCGCCAGCTCAGGCTTTAGTCAAATTTCTGATCTCTCCCCAAGGGCAACGCATGTTCGCAAACGTGAATAAAGAATACCCCTTGAATCCTCACGTGACGGCTGCTCCTGAGCTATTGCCGCTTCAGAGTTTTCAAGTGGCCCACGTCCCGTTAAGTCGATTGGCTCAACTCCGCGACCCCACGATGACCCTCATTGAAGCCCTTGGCCTCCGCTAGTCCTTCTCTCCCACTCTCATCGGTCCGCTTTCGACTTCCTTCCCCTCTGGTCCTGCTCGGCTTTTGTCTGGCCGTTGCACTCATGCTGCCGTTGTTTTACGTCATCTTTTCTGCCGTGACGGCAGAACCTGCGGTATGGCGACGCCTCTGGACCACCCGGGTTCCCGAACTGCTCTTCAACACGCTCTCTCTGTCCCTGGGCGTCGCGGTCATCACTCTGATCCTGGGCGTTTCGCTCGCCTGGATCCTGACTCGTTATACCTTTGCCGGATCGAGAATATGGGATTGGCTGCTGATTTTACCTTTGTCCATTCCCTCATACGTCCTGGCCTATACCTATACGTACCTGTTGAAACGCGGGGGCACACTGGAACAATTCTGGCAAACGATTGCCGGGCCGGAGGCCGTGGTCTTTTCACCGTTCGGGTTCACGGGTGCCGTGCTCGTACTGACGTTGAACACGTTTCCGTTCGTATACCTGCTGGCACGCTCGGCGCTCAAGAATTTCAACGTCTCCTTTGAAGAAGTGGCCCGCACGACCGGCGCCAATCGAGTGACCACGTTCTTCCGGGTCTTGCTTCCGCTCATCCGCCCGTCGCTAATCGCCGGACTGTTCCTGGCGATTCTCTACGTCGCGTCCGATTTCGGCGCGGTGTCGCTGTTGCGCTTTCAAACCTTCACCTACGCCGCGTACCAGCAAATGACCGGACGGTTCGACAACACGGCGGCGGCCTGCCTGAGCCTGGTGCTGGTCGCCTGCGCGTTCGTCTTTCTGTTCGGCGAACGGTGGTTCCGGCAGCGAAGCCGGTTCTACCAGACCACCGGCCGGTATCGAAAACCGGTTCCGCAACCCTGCCGGCCACTCACAGCCCTGCTGTTGACGGGCTACCTGCTTCTCGTGTTCGGCGCCGCATTCGGCCTGCCGGTGCTTCTGCTCATTCAATGGACCGTCAAGAGAGTATCCGCCGGTGAAATTTCCTCCCAGTTCATCGGATACGTGTGGAACAGTGTCTCGCTTGCGGGTCTTACAGCCACCACGGCCGTGATCTGTGGTATTCCCCTCGCCTATCTGGCGTGCCGGCGCCGAACCTGGGCCAGCACCTTTTGCGTGCAAGGAGCCTATACCGGCTACGTTCTTCCTGGCCCGGTTGCCGCCCTCGCCGTCCTGGTCCTGGTCTCCCAAACCGTTCCCCAACTGTACGGCACGATCCTCGTCCTGCTCATGGCCTATCTGGTCCACTTGCTCCCGGCGGCTCTGCAAGGGATGGAATCCACGCTCCAGCAACTCACTCCGAATCTCGAAGAAGCGGCGCGCAGTCTCGGGGCCCGATCCTTTCGGACCTTTTTTCACGTGACCCTGCCGTTGGTACGGGGCGGATTTCTGAGCGCCTGGATCCTGGTGTTCGTTCAATGTATGAAGGAATTGCCGGCTTCCCTCCTGCTGCGGCCCGTCGGGTTCGATACCCTCGCCGTCAGAATTTGGCTTGAGGCCAGCGAGGAACTGTATCAATTGGCGGCCCCGCCGGCTTTGCTGATCGTGGTCATTACCATTCCGGTCGTGTTACTATTGATGCGAAAAGACCGGACGTAACCGCGCCACGCACACCTTGTCATGAGATCCATGTCAGCAAACCCGCCAGGCGCCGTTCCTCTTCCAGCGCGATGACTCCTCCCGACGATATGCCCATTGTGCTTGAGTTACAGGACGTGACCTGCTCGTATGAAGCCGGCTCCCCGGCGGTGGAAGGTATTTCCTTTTCGGCGCGGAAGGGCGACGTCGTCTGTTTGTTGGGACCATCCGGATGCGGGAAGACCACCACGCTTCGGGCCATCGCGGGGTTCGAACCGGTTTCCGCCGGTGAAATCCGGCTGAACAAGGCCATCGTCTCGGCACCGGACCGGCACGTTCCTCCCGAACAACGGCGGGTTGGCATGGTGTTCCAGGACTATGCCCTATTTCCTCACTTGACGGTACGGGACAACGTGGGCTTCGGGTTGATGTCCTTCACGGCGAACGATCGTGGAAACCGGATCGACGAGATGCTGTCCCTCACCGGGCTATCGGAACTCGCCCGGCGATACCCCCACGCGCTGTCCGGCGGCCAACAGCAACGCACAGCATTGGCACGCGCCCTTGCCCCCCAACCCGTGCTGCTGCTGTTGGACGAACCGTTCAGCAACCTGGATCCCGATACGACTCAACGCATGCGCATGGAACTCCTGCACCTGCTAAAAACTACCCGCACCACCGCTCTTCTCGTGACACATGACCATGAAGAGGCCTTTGCCATGGCCGATCACGTGGCCGTCCTGAATAACGGGCAACTCGAACAATTCGCCACGCCAGAAACCATGTATCATCTTCCTGTTTCGCCTTTTGTCGCGGAATTTGTGGGGCAGGCCGACTTCATTCCCGGCACCATTGAAGATTCCGTGGTCGTCACACAACTTGGCACGTTCCCGGTCCCCCCAGACTACAGCGGTGATCCTGACGTCGTGGTCATGATTCGTCCGGACGACGTGCACATTCGTGAAAACGAGAAGGGAGACGGAACCGTGGAATCCCGCCAGTTTCGAGGCTCGGAAATCATCTATGGCATCCGCCTGAGTTCCGGCGACATCGTGCATAGCAGCGAAACCTCGACTCGATTCTTCCCTCTCGACGCGAAGGTGGAGTTGGAAGTCATGGCCACCCATACGGTCGTATTCGACAGGAAGGCATGGACGAGGTGACGAGTGCGTTGTATCGCGTCACGTGAAAAAGGCGGGGATTCGCAATCTTGGCGTTCACTGTCTATAATGTTGTGACAACTGAAGTGACGAGACTGGAAACCTTGAAACGTCTAGTGATTGAAGGAGGAACCGAACATGAGAACCCATGAACGCGCTCGCTGGTTTTTACCTGTTTCCCTCTTGACCTGCTTCTTCCTGCTGACTGCCGTTCCGGCCTTTGCCGACCCGCATGGGTCCATGCACCATGACGGCCATTACCAAAAATATTCGCATGAGGGGCCTAGCGATCACCATCGGTCCCATCATGACGGCATGCATGAGAAACACGGCGCAGGTCATCACGCCACGCATTCGTCAGGACATGGGAAACCCCACCACAAGGGGCATGGCGGCCATGGGTATGGATCGACCCATCCCGGGAAGCATCAAAACGCAGCGGAATTCATCAGGCATATCTTGAAATTCAAAGAAGGCATGAGCCTCACGGCCGAACAGGAACAGAAACTTCGGACCATCAAGGTCAACTACAAAAAAAATCGGATCACATTGAAGGCCGAAGTAGATTTGGCCAATATTGATTTGCATCAAGTTTTGAAAAGCGAGAAGGCGAGTCTTGCCGACATTGAAGCGGAATTCAACAAGCTGCATGCCCTGAAGACGAAGCTGTACATGGTTTCCATCAAGGCCAAACGGGACGCCAAAGCCACATTATCCGAGGAGCAACGAGCACGGATGGACAAAATTCACGAACGCATCAAGTCCCATGGCGGCAACAGGGGACATGCCGGCGATTACTCCAAATACAAGAAAAGCAAGGGCCACGGAACCAACGGTCACATGCCCTAAGGAACTTCTGATTTATGTGGTAGCGGGATGCAGGGCAAGGCGTCCCGCAGTGAAACCCGAGACCGATCAAGTGAAGAGTCGAGGGTTGAGCGAGGACGCCACGCCGCCATGCGCCCGATAGCGCACGAAATCAGAGGGTCCCTCACTCGTTCCATCTCAACGCCTTCCACACGACAGGGCTGCATGAGCCGGCCATCGACATCTGTCGAAGACGTTGGGAATATTGACGAAATTCTACCGTTTCTCTTCCCGGCTCTCCGAATCCCCGAGTTGCTCCTGGTTCGACGCCTCGGGGCCTTCGCCGGGTCCTTCGAGGTCTTCTTCCGGCGTCTCGAACCACTGCACGAGCATGTCTTCCCACCACACTTCATCAACTTCCTCACCCGGATCGACTCCCAGGAAAGACACATCGGCTTCCGTCATGCCAGGATCGATATCCGTAGGACGAAAACGGGCACGATCGACGACTTCCTTCGTCGCATAACCGCCGACGATCCAGGACGGTGGATCGGCGCGCCTGGATTTATAGGCCTGGAGTTTCAGCTTGAAATAGACGAAAATTTTCCGCTGCGCAGCATCCTCAAACCCGCTAGACGGGAGGCTCAGGATTTTTTCAATTTTTTTTCGCCATTCCCGCTGATCATAGCGCGAGGTGACCAACTGCAAGGCTTTTGCTCCGTCTTCAACGTCAAGTGGCATACCGGCTCCTCCGACTTACTTCGCGCATTCAATTGCCTCCGACCATCATCTCGCGTATGTGTATGGTGGGACTTGCCAGTTTTCCTCGAAACACCAAATCATTCCCGATCGACTCAATGTCCTGAAACATCCTTTTCAAATTGCCGGCGATCGTCACTTCTTCAACCGGATAGGCCAATTCACCGTTTTCAATCCAAAAGCCGGAGGCACCACGAGAATAATCTCCCGTCACCATGTTCACACCGAACCCAATCAACTCGGTGACGTACAACCCTTGGGTGACGGATCGCATGATCTCACCGGGCGACGCGTTACCGGGATGGAAAAACAAATTCGTCGGAGACACGGCAGGATTGTCACCGATACTTCTGGACGCGTTTCCGGTGGACGCCATACCCAACTTTCTTCCGGAATACGTATCCAACAAACAGCTGGACAGCACACCCCCTTCGAGAATCATCGTCTTGCGGGTCGGCAACCCTTCTCCGTCGAATGGGCGGGACCCGATTCTGCCGGGCAGGCGACCATTGTCCTCAACGTTGACATAGTGCGGCGCAATGGGCTTTCCTAACTGTCCCTGTAAAAACGAGGCCCCTTTATACAGTGAATACCCGGAAACCGCGCTCGCGAGATGCCCTAATACACTGCACGCCGTTTCCGGATCAAAAATCACGGGAACCCGCCTGGTCTCTACCTTTCGAGCCCCCAAGCGCCTGAGCGTCCGCTCCGCCGCGATTCGTCCGATTGACTCCGGGTCCTCCAATTCATGCCGTTTCCGCGAAACCGTATACCAGTAGTCCCGTTGCATGCCCTGATTATCAGGGCCCTGGGCGACGGGGGTCACGGACAGGGAAAACCGGGAACTTCGGTGGTATCCCAGAAACCCATGCGTGTTGGCCAACACCACCGCGCCATAGGCCGAACCACACTCGGCTCCCTCTGAATTGGTCATACGAGGGTCGGCCTCCATGGCGGTCCGTTCGGCTCGTTGCGCCACATCAATGGCTTCCTCCACGGGCATCGTGGTGGGATCGTACAGATCCAGATCGGGAACGTCGGCCGCCATAGCCCCCTGTTCGGGCAATCCCGACGTTTCATCCTCAGCCACCACCCGAGCAAGAGCACAGGTGTCGGCCACCAACTGCTTGAGCGACGCTTCGGAAAAATCCGAGGTAGACGCACTGGCGGACCGTTTGCCGAAAAAAACCCGAATCCCCAGGCTCTTTTCCCGCGCTTTGCTCAAACGATCGACAGCCGACAACCGGACCTGAACCGACACGGAATCCCCTTCCGCCACCAGCACGTCGGCTTCCGTGGCGCCATGGGCTTTGACCCGGTCGACCAGGTCGGCGGCAAGCGTCTTCAGGGCCTCCGGTGAGTCATGCATGATGCAGGAAATTCAATTCGAGGACAGCGCGGCGAAAGGTTTCTCCGTGACGGGGCTAGGCAGACGTTCCTCCCACTGTCATCTCATCAATGCGAATCGTGGGCAACCCAACGCCCACCGGAACGGACTGACCTTCTTTTCCGCAAGTTCCGATACCCGAATCCAATTGCAAATCGTGACCCACCATGGAGACTTGCTTGAGCACGTCGGGTCCGCTCCCGATGAAGGTCGCTCCTTTGACCGGTTTCGTCACTTGTCCGTTTTCGATGAGATAGGCTTCGCTCGCCGAAAAAACGAATTTGCCGTTCGTGATGTCCACCTGCCCCCCTCCGAACGACACGGCGTACAAGCCTTTCTTGACGGACCGGCGAATATCCTCGGGGTCGGACGTCCCAGCCAGCATGAAGGTGTTGGTCATCCGCGGCAGCACCAAGCTTCGAAAATCTTCGCGCCGGCCGTTGCCGGTTAAGGGAATACCCATTAACCGGGCATTGAGACGATCCGTGATATACCCGCACAGGATACCCTCCTCGATCAGAACGGTCCTGGTCGTGGGCGTGCCTTCATCATCGACGTTGAGCGATCCTCGCCTGAAGGGTAAGGTCCCATCATCGACAATCGTACAGACATCGGACGCCACGCGCTGCCCGATCAGGTTGCTGAATGCCGACGTTTTCTTGCGATTGAAGTCCGCTTCCAGGCCGTGCCCAACGGCCTCGTGCAACAGAATCCCAGGCCAGCCGCTGCCCAACACCACAGGCAAAATTCCCGCCGGTGCGTCCACGGCACTCAGATTCAGGATAGCCTGCCTGGCAGCTTCCCGGGCATAAGACCTCGCCCGGTCCTGCTCATGGTAAAAGGAGAAGCCCACCCGCCCGCCGCCGCCGAAGGTCCCCACCTGCCGGTGGCTCCCTTCTTCGGCAATACACGTCACCTGGAGCCGCGATAACGGCTGTACGTCCCCGGCACGTAATCCTTCTGTAGTCGCTACCAGCATCATTTTATGTTCGACATTGAGGGATGCCATCACCTTCGTAATACGAGGATCATAGCGACGCGCTTCCCGGTCGATCAGATTCAGCAGGTCCACGCGCTCCTGCGTGGCGACATCGGTTAGGGGCAGCTCAAGAGGATAGAGATTGTGCGGTCCGGCGGGACGATGGGTAACGGGGACCGGCACCTCGCCTTTCGGGGAGTCGGCAATATACCGTGCCGTATCCGCAGCAAGTTCCAAGTCCCGTTTCGACAATTCGTCGGAATAGGCAAACCCGGTTTTTTCCCCGGATGTTGCCCGGACCCCAGCCCCCTGGGAAATGCTTTTGACGGCCCGTTTGACGATACCTTCCTCCATGGACACAGATTCGGAAGTCGTCGATTCAAAATAAATGTCCGCATAATCCACGGCACGGACGTGCGCCCGGGTCAGAGCCTGCTCGACCTCACGTTCCTCAAGGGCAAAATGTTCGAGTTGCACAACCTGCCGGGACATGGTCCTTATACCTAACACGCCCGATGAAAATTGCGCAAGAATCCATCCATTCGAGATCACTGTCATCCCTGTCTGTGTTCACACACCTTCGTTTGACAAGGCAGAGGCTCACGGTTAGACTGTTTCATCAAGTCCATCGCCTTCTTGCGCGATGCATTCCTTCGCAGATGCTGATGCCTCACCATTTGACACATTCCTTCGCAGTCCTCACAGAGGACGATCTCTTTTCCCAACTCGACCAGGACACATTGCCCAGCCACGTGGCCGTGATTATGGATGGAAACGGTCGCTGGGCTTCCCAGCGTGGGTTGCCGCGTATTGCCGGACACCGGGAAGGGCTGGGTGCCGTCCGCGAAGTCCTCAATACCTGTTACCTGCTGGGCATTCCCATTGTGACGGTCTATGCGTTCTCGCAGGAAAATTGGAACCGCCCCCAGGCCGAGATCGACTTGCTCATGACGCTCCTTGAAGAATTCCTTCTTCAGGAACGGCAGACCTTTCATGAACGAAAAACACGGTTTTTCCCCATTGGCCTGCTTCACGAGCTTCCTGCTGCCACCCAAGATCTGGTGCGGACCATCGCGCTGGAGACCGAACATTTCACCGACCAAACCGTGGTGGTCGCCCTGAGTTATGGAGGACGCTCCGAGATTATCAACGCCGTCAATCGCCTGATCGATGATATTCAGGGCGGCAAGGCAGTGGGACACGTCCATGAAGCCCGATTCGAGCAGTACCTCTCCACGGCCGGTCTTCCGAACCCGGACCTCCTCATCCGAACGAGTGGGGAAGCGAGAATCAGCAATTTCCTGCTCTGGCAAATCGCCTATACGGAGCTCTGTTTTACGAAAACCCTTTGGCCAGACTTCCGACGACGTGACCTGTTGCTGGCGTTACTCGATTACCAAAACCGTGATCGGCGTTTCGGTCGTCTTCCGCATGCCGTCTCTCCTCAAAACAGGCTGTGAGCACGCATAATGTGGTTGAACCTACCTCCGGAAGCCCGTCGAATCATCAGGACCCCCTCATAACCCGCTCGTCCACGTTGGGGATTGATCCCAAGCGCGTCTATTCCGCCTTGGTTTTGCTCCCTCTCTTGTATTTTCTCACCCGCCATCTTCCGCCAGCGGCGTTCTTTGTTTTCATCACCGCCACCGTCTTCCTCGCACAATGGGAATTCCTAGGACTCTTCTTCGAGAAGCCCCATCTGCCTCAACACGCCCTCGTGGGATTTCCGGGAGCGTTGCTGCTCCTGATCGCCATGCAGCGGCCAACCGTGCTCGGGTTTTCTCTAGCTCTCTCGATTATCATCGCGGGTCTCCTGTGTTATCAGGTCAGTTTGGCTCCTTCGGGGCCCCACCACCTCTCGATGTTTGTTATCCTGTTCGGGATTCTCTATGTCGGGTATACCCTCGGGCACTTTCTGTGGCTGAGGACCCAAAACGACGGAGCGTTGCTGGTCTTCTTCGTGCTGTCGGTAACGTGGGCAGGTGACGCCGCCGCGTATTACGTCGGGAGAACGTGGGGATCACAGCCCCTGGCGCCTCGAGTAAGCCCGAATAAAACCGTCGAAGGGTTTCTTGGGGGCTTGTTTGTGGCTCCTCTTGTCGCCTGGATCGGGCACATCTGGTTTCTCCCTGCTATCACACCGGTCGATTGTCTGATCCTGGGTGTGGCATTCACCGTGCTGGGCCTCCTGGGTGATCTCTCCGAGTCGGCTCTGAAACGATATGCCGGCGTCAAGGATTCCGGCTCCTTGATTCCCGGACACGGAGGCATGTTGGACCGCGTGGACAGCCTACTTCTCAACGCGCCGGCTTTTTATTACTATATGGCGTTTGTCCATTAGGCCACTTATAGTGGGGTTTGCCGGATCAGCGCGGCGTCATCCGGCAAATCTGCATGAGGAATTTCTACGATGAAACAGATCGTTCTACTTGGCTCAACGGGTTCTATCGGAGACAGTACCCTCGACATCGTCACCAAATTTCCGGATCAATTTTCGATCCTGGGGTTGGTCGCCCGGCGCAGTGACGAAAAACTGGAACAACAGATCCGGGCGTTTCGTCCGAAATTCGTGGCCCTTGCCGATTCTGCCGCGGCGCAACGGCTCCGTTCACGCCTGAAGGATCCTGCAGTTCACGTCCTCGAAGGTCCGGACGGCGTGACGGAAGTGGCGTCCCTGCCGGAGAGTGACCTGGTCATCTCGGCCATCGTTGGCGGCGCCGGCCTGGTCCCGACCATGGCCGCCATTCGGGCGGGTCGCCGGGTGGCCCTGGCCAACAAAGAACCCATGGTGATGGCAGGGCAACTGATGCAGGAGGAAGCCCGCCGCCAAAACGTTCCCATTTTCCCCGTTGACAGTGAACACAGTGCGATTTTTCAGTCGCTTGTCGGCCACCGGCGCGAGGACGTCCGCCGGATCATCCTGACGGCTTCCGGCGGACCGTTCTGGGAGCACACGAAGGAAGACATGGAAATCGCCGCGCCCGAGCAGGCGCTCCGGCATCCGAATTGGGAAATGGGGGCGAAAATTACCGTGGATTCGGCGACCCTGATGAATAAAGGGCTGGAGGTCATCGAAGCCCGATGGCTGTTTGATTGCCCACCCGCTCAACTCGACGTGGTCATCCACCGGGAAAGCATCATCCATTCCCTGGTCGAATACCGGGATGGGTCGGTGATCGCCCAGTTGGGGTTGCCCGATATGCGAACGCCGATCAGTTATGCCATGGATTACCCCAGACGCGTGCCCTTGGATCCGCCTTCGCTGGATTTGTGGAAATTCGGCAAATTGACGTTTTATCAACCTGACCCGGTCCGGTTTCCCTGTCTGCGGTTGGCCTATGAGGCATTGGACCAAGGCGGCACCTGTCCGGCGATTCTCAATGCCGCGAACGAGGTCGCCGTCGATGCGTTCCTGAACCGTGGGCTGCCCTTCGGGCGTATTGCCAACGTCATCGAGCGGACCGTACAATGTGCCGACGTTCGACCGCTCACGTCATTGGAAGACACCTTGGAGGCCGATCGCTGGGCCAGGGACAAGGCCGCGGAGTTCACCCTCGATTTATCCTGATGTAAACACCTGTTCCTTCAACGAGTTACGCCATGTCTCCCGATATCATTTACGTCGCCGTTCAAAAAATCTGGTGGTTTTTCGTGTTGTTGGGTGTCCTTGTGACCTTTCATGAGTTCGGACACTTTATCGTGGCGCGTTGGGCAGGAGTCAAAGTCCTGAAATTTTCTCTGGGCTTCGGACCGAAAGTGCTGAGCCGTCAAATCGGGGACACCGAATATCTCCTCTCGGCCATTCCTCTCGGCGGATACGTCAAGATGTTCGGGGAAGACGTTGGTGAGTCCGTCCGGCCGGAGGAGCAGGGACTCTCGTTTTCCCACAAACCTCTATGGAAACGCACCCTCATCGTGGCGGCAGGGCCGGGGTTCAATTTTTTCCTGAGTTACCTGATTTTTTCAGCCTGGCTGGCCGCGGGCGCTCCCCTGCCCATCCCAACATTCGACGAACTCTCACCCACGATCGACGCCATCAGGGCAGACTCGCCGGCGACCCAAGCCGGCCTTCAGGTCGGTGACCGGATCACGAGAATCGATGAACAGGATATCACCGCGAAAAGTGAGGTCTATGCCGCGGTTGCCGAAAGCGAAGGACGCTCGCTCACCATCGAAGTTCGCCGGAGCGGCACCCTGAAAACGTTCCTCGTCACGCCCGAACTCTATGAGCCGGAGAACGTCGAGCACCCACTGTACATCATCGGCATCGAGGAGGCGGCTCCCATCGTGACGGCCGTCATGCCGGATATGCCGGCCGCCCACGCAGGACTCCAGGAAGGGGATCGCATTCTTGAGATTCAAGGAGAGACGATTCAAACCTGGTCACAGATGACCCGCATCATCAAGGCGCACCCGAACGTCTCTCTTCCCATGCAGGTTGATCGTGAAGGCGCGATCCTCACGTTGACGATCACGCCCGAATCCCATGAAGTCACGGACAACGGAACGCGCAACACGATCGGAAAAATAGGCATCATGGGACTGGGACGATCGGTGATCCACGCGTCTTCACCCCTGACGGCCATGGTCCAGGGCATAAAAGCCACGTGGGGATGGACAGAACTCACCGTTACCGGCATCTACAAAATGCTGACCGGAGAAATATCCTCAAAAAACATCGGGGGGCCTCTCATGATCGCCAGCGCATCAGGCACGGCTGCCGAACGAGGCATCCCCGACCTCATATTCTTGATTGCCATCCTGAGCATCAACCTGGGCATTCTGAATTTATTGCCCATTCCCATCCTGGACGGCGGCCATCTTCTCTTCTTTGCCTGCGAAGCGATTCTGGGACGCCCGCTTGCCGAACGACAACGGGAATTCACCCAACAAGTGGGCTTCGTGCTGATTTTCGGGATCATGATTTTTGCGTTTATCAATGACATCCAACGCTTGCTTCAATAGCCTTGACCTCCTTTTCTCAGCGTAGCTCCGTCATCGTGCCGCGCGCGTTCGTGCGCCAACCGGATTCGCGTAGCGTACTCCGGCAACAGCGACTGGGATGCGCGAAAACTGGACACGCATGATTGCATACAGACAATAAGGAGCACCGCTGCAATGCGAACAACCCAACTGTTCGTTCCAACTCTCCGTCAAACTCCCAGCGAAGCCGAAGTTGTCAGCCACCGTCTCATGCTGCGCGCCGGCATGATTCGAAAGGTTGCGGCCGGGATCTATACCTATCTCCCACTGGGCCTGCGCGTCCTCAAGAAAATCGAATGTATCATTCGGCAGGAAATGAATCGCGCCGGGGCGCAGGAACTGCTGATGCCGATCCTTTCTCCGGCCGAATTGTGGCGAGAGACGGGACGATGGGATTTTTACGGAAAGGAATTGCTGCGATGCCAGGACCGGCACGACCGCGATTTTTGCTTCGGCCCCACCCATGAAGAAGTCATCACCGACCTCTTTCGCCGTGAAATACGATCCTATCGCCAACTTCCCATGAACTGTTACCAGATTCAAACCAAATTCCGGGATGAAATCCGTCCGCGTTTCGGCTTAATGCGCGGGCGCGAATTCGTCATGAAGGACGCCTACAGTTTCGATGCCGATGAAGCGAGTGCCCGTCTCAGCTATCAAAAAATGTACGACGCGTACGAGCGAATTTTTACACGGTGCGGACTCACGTTCCGTGCGGTCGAGGCGGACACGGGACTGATCGGCGGCAGCATGTCTCATGAATTTATGGTCCTGGCCGATACCGGAGAAGAAACGATCGTGTACGACGAACGCGGGTCCTATGCCGCCAACGTCGAACTGGCGGAAGTGCCTCCTCCGGAAGAGGACACGTCGGCTCCACTCCCCCTCGAAGCCGTGAAAACCCCCGGGACGACAACCGTCCGGGACGTGTGCGCGTTCTTGAAAGTTTCTCCCGACCGGCTGGTGAAAACTCTGCTCTACCAAACATCGGCAGATGAGGTCATTGCGGTGCTGATTCGTGGAGACCACGAGGCCAATGAAATCAAAATCAATCGGTTCCTGGGAACGACGAAGATCACGCTGGCAGATGCGGAGACCGTGGCCAACGTATCGTCCGCGCCGGTCGGCTTTGCCGGTCCGGTCGGGCTCAAGGGCGTCCGGATCATCGCGGACCACGCGGTCAAGGCCATGCGGAACTTCGTCGTGGGCGGAAACAACAATGATACCCACCTGATCAATGCAAACTGGGACCGGGACTTTACCGTCGCTGCGTTTCTCGCCCTGCGCCAAGCCCAAGCCGGGGACCGGTCCCCTCGAAGCGAGGACCGCTTACTGGAGGCCAAAGGCATCGAAGTCGGCCACGTCTTCCTGTTGGGGACCAAATACAGCCAAGCCATGAATGCGACGTTTCGGGATGCGGACGGACGGGAAACGTTGGCCATCATGGGATGTTACGGCATTGGCGTCAGCCGGACCGCCGCCGCGGCCATTGAACAGAACCATGATGACAAAGGCATGGTGTGGCCGGTGCCCATTGCGCCCTTTCACGTCCACTTGTTGCCAGTCACGGCTTCGGAACGGGTCGTCAACACCGCGGGCATGCTGTACGAGTCGTTCGCCGAAGCAGGTTTGGAGGTCTTGTGGGATGATCGCGATGAACGTGCCGGCGTGAAATTCAACGACGCCGATTTGATCGGCGCCCCGTTTCATCTCACCATTGGCGACCGGGGTTTGGCACAGGGCACAGTCGAATTAAAACGGCGCGATACCGGAAAAACGGCGCAACTCCCACCGGCCGAGGTGATTCCGTACGTACAAGGGCTCCTGTCCTCCTACGATCTTCCGACCTGATAACCGGCCTCGCCGGAGCCGGAGGCCGGGTTTGCCAAAAGTCTGACCCGGCCGACCCAACTTCCTGAGAAAATCGCTTTTTCCCCATTCGATTGACAATGGAAAGAACTGAATGATACGTTTATCTCGATTGTACGCCCCACCGCCGCAATCAATGGGGAGCAGGGATGATTACGCAAATGAACGTACGGGGACTGTTGTTTGACCCCTATAATAATTCCTACATCGTCATCCTTCGGGACGATCAGAACTCCGATATGCTTCCAATCTGGGTCGGGAAATCGGAAGCGAGCGCCATTAGTTTCGCTTTGGAGAACGTTGACCCGCCCCGTCCCCTGACACACGATTTCATGAAATCGATTTTGGATAACGTTGACGCCAAAGTCTTAAGCGCCGTGGTCACAGACTTAAAAGATAATACGTATTATGCCAGGATTCATCTCTGGTATGGTGATTCGGAATACTCCATTGATTCACGACCCAGCGATGCAATTGCACTGGCGTTGCGTGCCGAAGCCCCAATTTTTACCAGAGAGGAAGTCCTTCAAAAGCAGAGTTCCGAGGAATTGGAGCGCTGGCTCGAAAATTTAAAGCCGGAGGATTTCGGCAAATTCGAGACCTAGGGGTCGCGCCCGTTTTCTCATTGCCCATTTTCACAACGTCCATGAGCGTGGAACAGAATACCGACCTCATTCCGTTGAAAGTTCACGGAGTGCTGGTTGATCCCAATACGGATACCCAGATTGTGATCCTTCGCGACGAAAACAATGCCGACGTCCTTCCCATTTGGGTAGGCACGGCCGAGGGCACCGCCATCCGCCTGGCGTTGGAGGACGTTGTGCCACCCAGGCCGATGAGTCACGATTTGATTACAAGCCTCTCGACTCATCTGGGCATGAAAATCTCTCAAGTCGTGGTGACGGACATCCAAAATAACACGTACTATGCGACGGTTCACGTGTCGTTGGGTGGACTGGAACGGACGGTGGATGCCCGGCCAAGCGACGCCATCGCCGTAGCCCTGAGAGCGAAGTGTCCGATTTACGTGACTCAAGACGTGCTCAAGAGAAGGGCCAGCGACAACTTGGAGGCTTGGTTGGCGAAACTCGACCCCAAGGAATCGGGGTCCTCCGAAACATGATTGCGGAATGGAGAATTTCTGATGCGTACCTTTCAAGCCAAACCCCATGAGATCGACAGAAAATGGTATATTCTCGACGCCAAAGGGGCCCCGCTAGGGAGACTGGCGACTCAAGCCGCCACGCTTCTCCGCGGCAAGCACAAACCGACGTTCACACCCAACGTCGATACGGGCGACCACGTGATCGTGGTCAATGCCGAAGCCATCCGGCTGACCGGAAAAAAATTGAAGCAGAAAACGTATTATCACCATACCGGGTATCCCGGGGGCATCAAATCCATCACCGCCGAACAGCTCCTGAAAAAGGCCCCGACGGAAATCGTGTCCAAAGCCGTTCAGGGCATGCTCCCGCACAATCCCTTAGGGAAAAAAATGGCCAAAAAGTTGCGCGTCTACGTTGGGACCGATCACCCCCATGCCGCACAACGTCCGGAGCCATGGTCATAACACCTTTCACCTTATAGAGGAAAGGCTCTTCTCGATGGTCAGTCAACGGCATTATGCTACAGGAAAACGGAAATATGCGATCGCGCGCGCTTGGATCGAGCCGGGCACTCCGGAAATTACGGTCAATGGCCGAACGCTCGACCAGTATTTCACCCTTCTGTCACAACGCATACAGGTGGAAGCGCCACTTGAAATAACGAACACCAGAGGAGAATTTCGCATTACAGCCTCGGTCTGTGGCGGTGGCGGGACCGGGCAGGCCGGAGCCCTCCGTCACGCGATTGCCAAAGCCCTGGTGCACGTCAACCCCGAATTTCGCGGGGTCCTCAAAAAAGACGGGTTCCTGACTCGGGATCCCCGTGTAAAGGAAAGAAAAAAATACGGGCAAAAGGGCGCTCGAAGCCGGTTCCAATATTCCAAGCGTTAAACGCGAGGACTCGATGGTTGCGAAAAAAGGGAAAGCTTCGAGGCCTTCCTTTTTTTCGTCTTATTCAGGCTTGCACACTCAGCATCAATGCGTCGAACGCGCTTAAAAGTCGCCGTACTGGGAGCCAGTGGGTATACGGGCGGGGAACTCCTTCGCTTGTTGAGCGGTCACCCGTACGTCACGGTCACCGACGTGACCGCGGACAGATCCGTTGGGCTTCCGGTGACTTCCCTGTTCCCGAACCTCGAAACGTTTCATGGGTTTCGTTTTGCACCACTGCACGGCAAGCCGATTCTGAAAAAGGTCGATCTGGTGTTTGCCGCGCTTCCGCATACGAAATCCATGGAGCCGGTGACTGAGTGCGTCAAAGCCCAAAAACCCGTGATTGACCTGAGTGCGAATTTTCGGCTGATGGAGACGGCCACCTATGAACACTGGTACGGCACGCCGCACACGTCGCCTGCGCTGTTGAAAAAGGCCGTCTACGGACTTCCGGAACTCCACCGGGCACGGATCCGGCGCGCTCGACTGGTTGCCGTACCCGGCTGCTACCCGACGGCGGCTATTCTGCAGTTGGCTCCGTTGCTGGCCCATCGGCTGATCCAAACGGATGCCATTGTCGTCGACTCGAAATCCGGCATTTCAGGAGCCGGGCGAAACCCGGCCCTGCCCTACCATTTTCCGGAAGCCCATGACTCTCTGACGGCCTACAACGTAACCCGGCACCGGCACACCCCTGAAATCGAACAGGAACTGAACCGCATCAGCGCCGGCCGGAAGGAAAAAGGACCGGACGTGAACGTTGTGTTTACTCCGCATCTGATCCCCATGAATCGAGGGCTCCTTAGCACGGCCTATGCCAAACTCCGTCACCCGCTCACGAACGACGAGGCAACGACGGTGTACAAGGATTTTTATGCCAATGAGCGATTTATCAGAATTCGGGAAGAATCAACGTCCGTCAGTCCCGCCCACGTTCGAGGATCGAATTTTTGCGATATCGGAGTGTTCGTGGACCAACGAACGAACCACGTCATCGCCGTGTCGGCTTTGGACAATCTGGTCAAAGGGGCAGCCGGGCAGGCCATCCAATCCATGAATCTGATGATGGGTTTTCCCGAAGAGACGGCCCTGACGACACAAGCAATTTTTCCCTAGGCTTGTCCATGATCTTCACTCACAATCCGGATTTCCCGTGAACGTCAAAAAAATACCAGGCGGCGTCACGGCCCCCATCGGCTTTCTCGCCGCGGGAATGCACGCCGGCATCAAACCGGCGCCTCAGTTGGATCTCGCCCTTGTGGCGTCCACCCACCCCGGGATCATGGCAGGCGTCTTCACGCAAAATCGAATCATCGCGGCTCCGGTCCTAGTCGGTCGTCGCCAAATCAAACGACACGCCGGGCAAGCCGTTATTGTGAACAGTGGCAACGCCAATGCGTTGACCGGGGCCCAAGGAATGACGGACGCCATGGAAATGCGCAAACTCGCAGCCATGGCCTTACGCGTTCCCGTCTCTTCGGTATTTGTAGGATCAACGGGAGTCATAGGCCGCCCGTTACCCATGCCTGCCATCCGTCACGCCATCCCGCGGCTCACCCGGCTCCTGAGCCGCTCCGGTCATAAGCCGGCCGCACGAGCCATCATGACGACAGACACCACGCGTAAAGAAATCGCCTTGCAGGCCAAGATCGACGACCGGATTGTGACGATAGGGGGTATGGCCAAAGGTTCCGGGATGATTCATCCTGATATGGCGACCATGTTGGCCTATCTGACGTCCGATGCCGCCATTGCGCCACAAGCCCTACAAGCCGCATTGGCTCGAGCCGTCAACGAGACCTTCAATTGCCTTTCCGTCGATGGGGACACGAGCACGAATGATACGGTGCTATGCCTCGCCAACGAACAAGCCGGCAACCCGGTCATTCGGATGGGCACACCCCAATGGGAACAATTTTCCGCCCTTCTGTACGAAGCCTGCCTGTCTCTTGCTCTTCAAATCTGCCGGGATGGAGAAGGGGGCACAAAAATCGTCGAAGTCATCGTGCGCGGAACGAAGACCAATCACGAAGCGAAGAAAATTGCTCACGCCATTGCGACTTCGTTGCTGGTGAAAACCGCCGTCTTTGGAGAAGACCCCAACTGGGGTCGAATCATCGCGGCGGCAGGCCGGGCCGGCGTGCGCTTCAATCCGTCTCAACTCTGCCTGCAATATAACGCGACTCGAGTCGTGGACAACGGCCAAGCCGTTGGGGGCCGGGCAACCAGCCAGGCACAACGGATCATGCGAAAAAAACGATACGCGATGACGCTCTCAGTGGGGCAGAACACGGGGCATGCCAAATGCTGGATGACCGATCTGTCCTACGATTACGTGATAATCAACGCCTCGTATACCACCTAGTGCGCCGGGTTCTGGAGTCACGACCGGAAGGGACAGCCGCAAGCGCGTGAAAAACTACGACCGCAAACGGATTCTCGTGACGGGAGGGGCCGGATTTCTCGGATCACACCTCTGTCGCACGCTCCTGGACGAAGGACACGACGTCATCTGCGTCGACAACTTTTACACGGGAACCAAAAACAATCTCGCCCCGTTCCGCGATCATCCGAATTTCGAACTGATCCGGCACGATATCACCTTCCCCCTCTACATCGAAGCCGATGAAATTTATAACCTTGCCTGTCCCGCGTCCCCTGTTCAGTACCAATTCGATCCCGTACAGACCACGAAGACGAACGTCCACGGAGCCATCAACATACTGGGACTCGCCAAAAGGCTCCGGGCCCGCGTCTTTCAGGCATCGACCAGCGAAGTCTATGGAGATCCGAAAATCCATCCCCAGAGCGAAGACTATTGGGGCCACGTCAATCCAATCGGCTTACGTTCCTGCTACGACGAAGGAAAGCGCTGTGCGGAAACGCTGTTTTTCGACTATCACCGACAGCATCGCCTGGACGTGAAAGTCGCACGTATCTTCAACACCTATGGTCCGAACATGCATCCTCATGATGGACGAGTCGTGTCCAATTTCATCATGCAAGCCCTCACCAACGAATCCCTGACCGTTTTTAGTGACGGGTCACAGACGCGCTCATTCTGCTACGTGGATGATTTGATTCGAGGCTGCATCCTGCTCATGAAAAGCCCCAAGGACTGCACGGGTCCCATGAACCTGGGGAATCCCCGGGAATGCACCATGTTAGACCTCGCGAAACTGGTCATCGAGGTAACCGGGACCAAATCGAAGATCGTCTACAAACCATTGCCAACCGATGATCCGACTCAACGTTGTCCGGATATTACACGTGCAAAAGCACAACTCGGCTGGGAACCTAACATTTCCCTGCAAGAAGGGATCAAAAAGACCATCGCGTATTTCGAGGAATTTCTGCGCCAACATGCGGCTTCACGTCAAACCTGAATACATGATCTGCTCCGTCACATTGTCAATGTTCACTCATTCGTTGACACAGTTCATCGCCGCCTCGGTCATCCCCGCCATTTGTCATCGTGGGATCCAGGGTCCTTGTCTTTGGATGTGTAGCGGCCACATCTCATACAATGCCTAAGAAACCTCTGATTGAGTGCACGATCGGGCGCATGGCGGCGTGGTGTCCTCGCTCAACCCTCACCTCTCTCTCTGATACGCTTCGGGTTTCGCTCCGGGACGCCTTTCCCTGCATCCCGCTATCACACTCAATCAGAGGTTCCCTGCCGGCCTCTCCGCCCCCGTAGGTCGGGTTAGCCGCCCCGTCGTTGTAGCGGCGCAATCTTATTGCGCCCGACGGCATCGGGCAGCAGGAGAAAAGCGCCATGCGCCATCCCCCGACACCTGTTATCGGGGAATGGCGCAGCGACAAAAGAGGGGGGCCGGGCCGCCACTCTCCTGGACCATTTCTCCTTCACCATCAACCCGAGGGGCACAGGTGGTGGACCTATACAGCGGCTTGCAGATCGGAGCAGGAGGTGCTAGAGTACGCCCCGTTCGTGGTCGAGCGGGAAGATCGTTAGAGGCGCCGGAGCGCAGAGAAGAGCGATGGAAGAGAGAACGCTAAAGGCTGGTCTGTTACCCCCCCCCCCCCCCCCCCCCCCGCAATTCTGACCACCGGCTGATCTGCCGCGTGGCCTGCTGGCTGCGCCGTCTCTGGCGAGGCCGTGCCCGGGCGCTGCTTACAAACGGCGCTACATTCAGTGCTCTATTGTGCACCAGCACCGTGCCCACACTCGCCATTGCGGAAGTGGACAAATGGACCACCACTCTCACCATTGGCTCGTCGGGTAATCTGTCCGGGTATCGGGCAAACACACATGGGCACGGGTTTGGGACCCTCAGCCCCGACACGTTCACGTATCTCGGAACTGATTACAAGATTGAGACTTTCCTTAAATCGTCATCCTCGTTTACTATCACGTTTCGTTCAGGGAACTTTTCTGTCCGTCTCCCATCCTCCCTTGAAAACAATGCTCATCTGCATCTCACCAAAGGCACGGGAACTCATCTTGACGTGTCTTGGGGGGACCTTTCCTGGACTTCTTTTGATTATTACTCATACACCAACAGCACGAACTTTCGGGCCAACGGAAATACCGAAACGATCACCATTCGGCTTCCGCCCGGGCCGCCCGAGAGCGTGACGGCAACGTGGAAGGGAGAAGTCTCCTGGGAGTCGGGGGAGCGGGCCGCTTCGTACAATCTACGCTACCGGCCGGCTGGCTCCGTGGACCCCTGGACGGAGCACCAGAATGTCACCAGCCCTTACACCATTGAAGGTCTGACCTACGGCACCATGGTTGACATGCAGGTGGCATCGGTGAACCCCCGGGCCACGGTGTGGAGCGACACGCAGCCCTTCACCTGGTATGGCACCAGTATTCCTGCGAAGCCCGCCTCGCCCGATGTCCTCGACATCGAGAAGACTCAGCTCAAAGTCACGTTCAAGCAGGACGATGCGGATTACGAGTCGTTCGATTATCAGTTCAATTACCGAAAGATGTCTGGAGGGAGCTTCCTGGATAATTACGCGACATTCGATGCACCGTTCGTCGGTCTCGTTCGGGTGAAGGGTACGATCTCCGGACTTGAGGCCGATACGGCATACGTTATTCGCCTGCGCGCGTGCCACGACAGCACCATCGAGGAGACCTGCGGCGCCCCGTTGGTTGTCCGGACTACTACAGCGCCGGAGATTGCCCTCGAGCCACCTCCGTCGGGTCTGAGCGCGACCGCCTCGGAGGGAAGTTCGGCCATTGCGCTGTCGTGAACTGCGGCGATCGGCTACACCGCTGACACATACGAGCTCGACTGGTCGCACACCGAGGACTTCGACTGGGTGCCGGAGCAGACCGGGGAGACCGGCACGACGGCCAGCATCACCGGTCTGAGCGTCGGGCACCTGTACGGATTTCGCGTCCGTGCGCGCAACACCTCCGGTGTCAGCGACTGGTCCGATATCGCTTGGGAGCGCGTGCCCGAGGTCGGTGCGAAGCCCGGTCGGATGAACCATCCGAAGCTTCAGATTGGGGAGGCCCAAGGAAGTGTCGACCTCTCCTGGTGGAAGCCCGTGTCCGGGGGTGCGCCGACCTCCTACGAGTACCAGTACCGGCAGGCGGGTGGTTCCTGGACGGTAGTGACGGGCCAGTCCGGGTACAGCGCGACGCATACAGGTCTCCCGTGCGGCGTCGCCTATCAGTTCCAGGTCCGCGCTCGCAATACCGCGGGCGCCGGCGAGTGGTCCTATCACGATTCGTGGATCACGCTGCCGACGAGTGCGCCGAGCGCACCGACGAACTTCGTGCTGCAGCCGGGGGCCACCACCATTCATGTCTCGTTCGGCGGTGCCGAGCCGGCGCGGTATTGGCAGATTCAGATTGCGGAGGTGGGACAGGACTGGAGTGCTCCGCCCGACGATTACGACGAGGTCAAGTCTCGCGTCTACATGATCCGCGGTCTGAGCAACGGGAAGAGCTATCGCGTGCGCGTGCGCGGCTGGAATCCCGAAGGCTACGGTCCGTGGTCGTCGAACCATAACGTGGCACTCATCGCGACGTTCCCCGATCCAATCTCGGTCGGGGCCGCTCACGAAGCCCTTCAGATCTCGTGGCCTGCGGTGCCCGAGACGGCATCGTACTCCGTGCGTCATCGTCTCCAGGGAAGCACCGAGGCCTGGACCACGGCGACGGGGATCGCGGGGCTCGCCCACACCCTTGGAGGTTTGAGCGCCGGGACCGCCTACGAGCTTCAGGTGGGCGCGGTCAAGGGATCGACCACGACGTGGTCGGTGCTTGCGCACGGGACGCCGCACGGCAATGCCGGCGTGCTGGATCCTCCGACGCACTTCGGGATCCAGGCGCGGGCGTCGCAGTCGATCACACTGTCCTGGCGAGATGACGAGGACTCCTCGGAGGGCATGACGCTGGGGGCGGCCGTGCGCGGGAGTGCGCTGACGGTCCGGTCGCGGCGCCTGCTTGCGTCGGAGGGGCCGTCCGTTGAATACGAGGTTCAGTACAAAGTACAGGGCGAGACCTGGGACGACGCCGAGAGCGTCACGGTGAGCGCGCTTCAGGCCACGATCGGAGATCTTGAACCCTCGACCACCTATCGGTTCCGGGTGCGGACCCTCGGCGACGATGGGGGCGCGAGTGGCTGGACAGAGACCATCGAGGGGACGACGGCCACTGAAGCGGCGCCCGAGCCGACTGATCCTCCCGAGCGCCTGGCGCGCCCGAGCATCGAGATTGGCGATGAGCAGCTTACGGTCTCCTGGACTGCGCCCGGAGAGGACGCTCCCAGCATCGACACCTATGATCTTGACATTGCGCTCAAGGGCAAGGGCTGGAAATCCGGCCCGGCCATGCGACCCGGGCTGACCGAAACCGCCGAGGTGGTGGACGAGCTAACCAACGGCGTGCATTACGCCTTCCGGGTTCGCGGCGTGAACGCGCTCGGCGAAGGGAGCTGGTCGCGGACCGCCTACGCCATTCCCGTAGCCGGCCCGCCGGCGTTCGAGGAGGGGGACGCCCCGGCGGTGAGTGTGCCCGCGGGCGAAGCCATGGACCCGGTGACGTTGCCGGCCGCGAGCGGCGGGAGCGGGACGCTCAGCTACAGCCTGACGCCGGCATTGCCCGACGGCTTATCCTTCGAGACGGCCACGCGGGTCCTTTCGGGGACGCCAGCCGCGGCGGCTGACGAGGGCACGTGGACCCTGACCGCCACCGACGAAGCCGAAGCGAGCGCCACGCTCTCGTTCACCCTCGAGGTGCTGCCCCCCGCGGCCGGCCCGCCGTCCTTCGCGGGCGTCACTGCGCCGGCGGTGGGACTCATCGCCGGCGAGGCCATGGCCCCGGTGACGTTACCGGCCGCCAGCGGCGGGAGCGGCACGCTCAGCTACGCGCTCAGTCCGGCATTGCCCGACGGCTTGTCCTTCGAGGCGGCCACGCGGGTCCTTTCGGGGACGCCAGCCGCGGCGGCTGACGAGGGCACGTGGACGCTGACCGCCACCGACGAAAACGAAGCCAGCGCGACGCTCGATGTCACCCTCACGGTCACGGCACCCGGCACCCCCCCGAGCTACGCCGGCATCGACAGCCCGGCGCTGGAATTCCTCGAAGGTAGCGCCATCGACCCGGTGACCCTGCCGTCCGCGACCGGCGGGAACGGCGCCTTGACCTATGCGCTGGCGGCTGACCTCGGCAACGGCCTCGCCTTCGAGGCGGCCACCCGCGTCATCAGCGGCACGCCCGCGGCCCCGGCGGCGACGACGACCCATACGCTCACCGCCACCGATGCCGACGGCGACACCGCCACCCTCGCCTTCACCCTCGTCGTCAAGGCAGACCTGCAGCCAACCTACGAGGGCATCGACAGTCCGGCATTGGCGTTCACCGAAGGCGAAGCCATCGACCCGGTGACGCTACCGGCCGCGACCGGCGGCGACGGCGCGCTCACCTACACCGTGAGTCCGGCCCTCGCCGCCGGGCTGGCCTTCGACGCGGCCTCGCGCACACTCAGCGGCACCCCGGAAACCGAGGCAGACAGTGCCACCTGGACACTCGCGGCGATGGACGCGGACAACGACACCGCCGAACTCACCTTTACCATCGCCGTGGCCCCGCCACCGGCCACGCGCCCGGAGAACCTGGAAGTCGTCACCTCGGCCCAAACCGCCTGGAAGGCGCTGGACGTGGCCTTCGATGCCCCACCCGCGAGTTCCTCCTGGGTCGCAGCCAAGAGCCAGATCCGGGTCTTGGGCATGAAACCGGGAGCCAAGCGCACCGGCTGGCGTCCATTCGCCAGCGTGACGGTGGAAGACGGGCGCGCGCAGGCGTCCACCGCGTCCTGGATGGCCATCGGCCGGGTCTACGAAGTCGAAGTGCGCTGGTGCGAGGCCAACGGCCGCACCTGCAGCGAGGCCTCGGACATGGTCTACGGCGCCAGCCCGGCCTCAGTCCCGACGGACGCCGGGACGGCGGTCACGGAGCCGGTGTCGGAGACGGCACTGCTCCTGCACTGGAGCATCAGCCCCATCGGGGGCAAAAAGAACCTGCAAGCCGCCTACGAAATCGGCTACAGCACACAGACAGACGCTGAAACACCCGAGACGCTGCTGGCCGACGTCCCGGCATTCGGCACGAAAGAAGCCGAGATCGACGGGCTGGAATCGGGGACCGCCTACCGGCTCTACGTGCGCAGCGTGATCGACTGGCAGGGTACATGGCACTTCTCGTCCGACTGGGCGTCCGCCACCGCAACAACACCGGCGGGGGCCGAAAGCCTGGCACGGCAGCAGTTACAGGGAGAATTAGCCAAACACGCGCGGGCCCTGCTGGAAGACACCTCCACCGTCATCGGGCAGCGGTTCACCGCGGGCAGCGGAAGCGGCGGGGATGCGCTGACGGCCCTGGCGTCCGTATTCGGCGGCGCCGGAGGCAGCGCTGTCCGCGCCAAGTGGCCCTGGGCGACTGCCTGCCGCAGCCGGGTGTCGGGCAAGCGGGCGAACCGTGGGACCCGGAACGGGGCTATCAGCCCCCGATGACCACCGAGGGGCAGGGCCTGGGCACGCTGCTGCAGCGGCTGCAGACCCAGAACTTCAGCCTGTCGCTGAACCGCACGCTCTTAGGCGAAACCGACGACGCCCCGCAGCCGGTCCAACTGGCGCTCTGGGGCAGCGGGGGCACCGCGTTCCAAGGGAGCCAGGGCCAGCGCTTTGTCGGCCTGGACGCGCGACTGGGGACGCAATGGCTGACGGGCGTGGCGGTGGCCCAAGGCGGGAGCGCCTTCCAGCCGGTGGGGGGCGCCACGGGGGGCGAGCTGGGCAGCGCCCTGACGACCGTGTATCCCTACCTGCGGGGGCAACTCAGCGACACCCTAGCCGTGTGGAGCCTGGCGGGGTGGGGCTGGGGGGACCTGACCAGTCGGTGGCAGGATCCGTACCGGCCGGACCAGACTGTGACCCTGGATGGGGCCTTGGGGCTGAATCTGGGGCTGGCGGGGGGCGAGCAGACGGTGTATGCGGGTGACGGGCTGAGCGTGGCGGTGGTAGGCGACTACGGGTGGTCGCAGTTGGCGGCAAGCGGCATCGCCGGGGGTGCTCTGAGCGCGGTGGTGCACCGGAGTCGATTGGGCGTCACGAGTGCCTATGCCTCACAGGATGGGGCGCTCCGAGGGACGCTACGGTTGAGCGGGCGCCTGGACGGCGGCGCGGGCGAGCGGGCGCAGGGCGCGGAAGTGACCGGGAGTGTGCACTACGGGCTGGGGAACTGGGTCGGTGGGGTCACGGGGCACTGGTACGGGGCGACGCAGGCGCTGGCGGGGGTGGCGGCGCAGGGGCTGCAGCTGGTCCTTGAGCGCCAGGCGGCGGCAGACGGCACGGGCTGGACGGGGCGGCTGGCGCCGGGCTGGGGGACGGCGGCGGGGCTGGGCGCGGGACCTGGGGCAGGGACGCCGTTGCTGGCGACGGTCGGCGGCGTAGGGAGTGTCGCGGGGGCGCCGACGCTGCGGGTCGACGGGCAAGTGGCCTGGGGGCTGCGGCTGGGTGACGAGCAGGGCCTGCTGGTGCGACCGTTTGCGAACGTGGGCATGGCGCGGCGGGGCAGCAGATTCGGGCGGGGGTGCAACTGGAGGGGCCGGTGCGGCTGAACTTGACGGTGGAGCACCTGCGCCGCCCGACGGCCCCGGCAACCATGGGGGTGCTGCTGCAAGTGGACACGACGTTCTAGGGACCCGCTGATTTCGTGCACGATCGGGCACATGGCGGCGTGGTGTCCTCGCTCACCCCTCGACTATCCACTTGAGATGTCTCGGGTTTCGCTGCGGGACGCCTTGCCCGGCATCCCGCTCTCACACGAAATCAGAGGGTCCCTAAGGCAGGCCTGTCGGTGAGCAGTGTCGGGTGACGCCTGTGGCGAACTCGACCGACAATTTGCTGTGGTCATCCCCGATATGTGTCATCGGGGACCCAGGGTTGGCCTCTCTGTCTTTGTAGCTGCCGCATCTTATGCGGCTCTTGGAGCGGCCCGCTGTGCAAGCAGCGCCATGAGATGGCGCTGCTACAAAAGAGGGGAAGCCTGGGTCGCCTCTCCGTGACCATTCCTCCTTCACCATCAACCCAAGTGCCACAGGAGGTGGACCTAGACACCGCTAAGCCGACCTGCAATTTGTTGTGGTCATCCCCGACATGTGTCATCGGGGGTCCAGGGTTGGCCGCTCCGTCTTTGTAGCTGCCGCATCTTATGCGGCTCTTGGAGCGGCCCGCTGTGCAAGCAGCGCCATGAGATGGCGCAGCTACAGAAGAGGGGGAGCCTGGGCCGCCTCTCCGTGACCATTCTTCCTTCACCAACGACTCGAGTGCCCAAGGTGGTGGACCTAGACACCGCTAAGCCGACCTGCAATTTGCTGTGGTCCTCCCCGACATGGATCATCGGGGATCCCGGGTTGGCCGTTCCGCATTTGTAGCTGCCGCATCTTATGCGGCTCTTGGAGCGGCTGCAGTTCAAGAAGCGCCATGAGATGGCGCCGCTACAAATGCGAGGAAGCCTGGGCCGGCACTCGCCGGGACAATGTCTCCTTTACCAGCAATCCGAGTGCCACAGGGGGTGGACCTCTACATGTTATGTATAAGTTCAGAAACCTTTGGCACTCCTCGAAACAGGAGGAGAGGCCATGCAAATCCACCATGTCGGCTATCGCATCAGGGGGTTTTATCGACTAACGCAATTCGGGCATCGTTGGGACATGATACCCCACGAAGCCCATCACCGACTCAAGATTCTGCACTTTTGCGCCCGGCATGGCCCAGCCGCGACGGGGGAGGCCTTTGGCGTCAGCCGCCGGACGCTTTATCGCTGGCAGCGGGCGCTCACTCAGGCTGGCGGGGACCCGCAGGCGTTGGCCGTCCGCTCTAGGGCCCCCCACCGGCGGCGGCAGGCCACGTGGCCACCCGCCCTGAGCCAAGCGATCCGGCGGCTACGCACCACGTATCCCAACCGTGGGAAGGCCAAGCTGCACGTCCTACTGCGGCCGTGGTGTGCGCAGCACGGGCTAGCCCTCCCCAGGGTCTCCACCATCGGGCGCCTGATCGCCCGCGCCCCGGACCGGATGCGGCACACGCCGAGCCGCCTGGATGCCCGGGGCCGGCCCAAACCCCGGACACGGCGCCGGAAATCCCGCCCGCCCCGGCCCCGCCCCGCCCAGCCCCTGGCGGTCTTGGCCGGCGATCCCGTTGTGCGGCTCCACGCCGGACTCCGCCGCTACCTATTCACCTTCATCGATCCCTGCAGGCGCTTCGCCTTCGCTGTGGCCACCGCCACCGCCTCCAGCCGCCATGCCACCCACGCCCTCGATGCACTCTGTGCGTTGCTCCCGGCCCCACCCCGGGTCCTCCTCTCCGATAACGGCCCGGAGTTCCAGGGGCATTTCCAGCACCGGCTCGATGAACGCGACATCACCCACTGGTGGACGTATCCCCGATCCCCGAAAATGAACGCTCATGCGGAACGGTTCAATCGCACCCTGCAAGAGACCTTCGTGGACTACCACGAGGATCTGCTGTTCGACGATTTGGCGGCCTTTAACCGCAAACTGGCCGATTGGTTGCTAGCCTACAATACCGTGTTGCCCCACCATAGCCTTGGGCGGCAATCTCCGGTACAATTCCTGATTCACCACCAACCCGAGTGCCAAATGTGGTGGCCCCATACATGTTATTTACTTATGAGTCTTTCGTGCGCTACACTTGGCTGGACACCCTGCTCAACGGTCCGCACACGCGGTCGTCACAACCGCCGGATACGGTTGCAGCGTTTCCAAAACAACCGGACCCTCTCATCGCCATGCCTGCAACACACACGTTGATTTCCTCACAATCGCGGCCCGGCTATCAACGCCTAAGCATCCTGCTCTTTCTCACCGTGTTCTTCCCCGGATGTACGGTTATCAAGACGACCTATGACATTGTTACCGGGACCGTGAAAGGGGCGTATTACTTGACGACCGGGACCGCCAAACTCACCTACCACATCGGCAAATTTACGTTCGAGGTTGTCCGGGCTCCGCTCGACTGGCCCCTGGCCCATGATGAGATTGAAACGATCGACGGGATACCGGTCAAAGAAGCCATTCGCCAAGGTCGAGTCAAATGGGCGCCCTACGTGGTGAAAGGGAGACGCTACGTGCCCATGAGCGTCAAACAGGCGCAACGTTATGAGGAGACGGGTATCGCGTCATGGTATGGAGAAGAAACCCGGCGGCAACAAGGGGGACACATGACCGCGAACGGCGAAGCGTTTAATCCTCTCGGCTTAACGGCAGCACACAAATACCTGCCGTTACCGATCAACGCCCAGGTCACGAACCTGGAAAATGGTCGATCGATTATCGTCCGGATCAATGACCGTGGCCCATTCCCCAGTGTCAACAACCCGAACTCGGGGAAACGTATTATCGACTTGAGTTATGGGGCGGCCCAAAGACTGGGATTCCACAGAAAGGGGTTGGCCCAAGTCCACGTCAAAGTCATCCCCGTCAAGACCGGGACATAGCAGCCTGTGCTCAACAAGAAGAGGATCGATCCGACATCGTCAGGATTCATTCCTGGGCTCGAGCGCTTTACACGGCCCGAACACCGTCATCAGGATGACCCCCCGCCGTACGGTTTTTCGGTTGCGATACCGTAACCGGGCAGAATTTTTCAGACGCTCGCGGGCCACGACACGTGGAGGGGGGCACTCCGGCGCTTCAGACGTCACGCCTTCAGGCTGCACGCTGCCGGCATCCGGAACAGGCGGAAACGCCTCGCGGGCTTCCAATTCCTCCTGATAACGTGCATATCGCTCGATCTGCTCACGCAACCAGCTCCCGACGCTGGCAATCATCCATACCAACAGCACGATTCCAAGAAACAGCAATGATTCGATGCTCATCCTATCGCCTCACGTCATTGCCGTGATTCAGGACTCTCTTCGTCGCGCCCAATGGCCTCTCGCATAGCGGTATCGGCCTGCACGTTTTTCATCCGGTAATAATCCATCAGCCCGATGTTGCCTTTCCGAAAGGCCTCAGCCATGGCCCGCGGCACTTCGGCTTCGGCTTCAATCACCCGGGCCCGCATTTCCTGTTCCAATGCCACAGCCATGGCCCGCCGCTCTTCGGCCTTGGCCTGGGCAATTTGCTTATCGGCATTGGCTTGGTCAATCTGCAACTTCGCGCCAATGTTTTCACCCACGTCCACGTCTGCAATATCAATGGATAAAATTTCAAATGCGGTCCCGGCGTCCAACCCTTTTTGGAGAATATGTTTGGAGATTTCATCGGGATTTTCCAACACGTCCTTGTGCCGGTCCGACGAACCGATGGTGCTCACCATGCCTTCACCGACCCGGGCAATGACCGTCTCTTCCCCGGCTCCGCCGACCAGCCGGTCGATGTTCGCTCGTACGGTGACACGCGACACGGCAATCAGTTGAATGCCGTCTTTCGCTACCGCCGTAATCCTCGGAGTTTCAATCACCTTGGGCAAAACGGACATCTGCACGGCTTCCAACACGTCACGACCAGCCAGATCAATGGCCGCGGCGCGCTTGAAAGGCATGGGGATGTTCGCCTTATCGGCGGAGATCATGGCATTCACCACTTTCACGACGTCACCGCCCGCAAGGAAATGGGCTTCGAGATCATTGATGGGAATTTCCAGGCCGGCCTTGACCGCGCTGATCCGCGCCGTGACCACGGTACCGGGCGGCACCCGGCGAAAGCGCATGCCGACCAGCGTCAAAAGCCCCACGTACGCATTAGAGGCCCACGCCGCGATCCACAACGGAATGGGGATCAGGTACAAAAACCCCGCCAGGAAGATACTGACGATCAACAAAAGAGCGAGGGTGCCAAAGACCTGAATTTCTGCGCCCATGCTAAGCCCCTCCTTTCGACCTGTGCGAACCGGACTACCGGGACTCTACCACAAATCGAGCAGGAATGGTTTGAAATTCAGGACGCCTTGATTCAGATTTCCGGAGAGAGGACGAATTGAAGGGGGACTCTATAAAACGATTGACGCCCTCTCCTTATTGTAGCTGCGGTATCTTATGCCGCGGTTTTCCTCGTCGCATAAGATGCGGCGGCGACAAAAGTTAAGAGGGTATTCTCAGAACACGGCTCATTGTTAACCTAACGGTAGAATCTCCCATTGAAAACAGGTTGCGTCTTGCCCCAAAGCGCTTGGCTGTCACCGGGGAAACATGGTTAATTCATTTCCGCAAGACCTTGCAACAATGCCAGGCATTGCGGTTGACGCAATTTCCTGAGAGCGGATGCTTCGATCTGGCGAATACGTTCCCGTGTCACGCCAAAATCTTCGCTGATCTCATCCAGCGTGTGACCTTTGACAAATCCGATCCCGAATCGTTTTTTGATAATGTACTCTTCCTTCGGCGTCAACACACCCAAGGCTTTCCCTACCTGTCGCCGCGTGTCATCGCGTAGCACAGCCACGTAAGGAGGAAGCACGGTCCGGTCTTCAAGAAGGTTGCCCAATCGAGTCTCTTCGGAATCACCCACCAGGGTTTCCAACGACACGGGCTCCTTAAGATAGCCCATCATTTGCCAAGTCTTCTCTTCGGACAACTCCACGTGTTCGGCCAACTCCCGAACGGTGGGCGGGCGCCCATAATGTTGCTCCAATCGTCTCGACGCCCTGTTCAATTTTTGAACGGACTCATGCATATGAACCGGAACCCGGATCGTACTGGCCTGCTCAGCAAGGGCTCGCGTTATTCGTTGCCGGATCCACCACGTCCCATAGGTGCTAAACCTGTACCCACGTTGATAGTCAAATTTGTCAACGGCCTTCATCAACCCGATGTTTCCTTCCTGGACAAGATCCAGAAATTGAAGCCCCCGTCCCATATACTGCCTGGCAATACTCACCACTAATCTCAAATTGGCCTGAATGAGCCTGTTTTTTCCATCTTCGATGCTTCGCTCGGCCCGTTCAATCCTGTCGACACTGTCAAGGAACATGGTGACGGGCATCCACAGAACGTTTTGTTCCATGGTCTTCACACGGCTCCGAATTTCATCCATCGAATCCGTCAACTGCCGGACCTGTTCCGCAGGCAAAACGATTTTGGCTTTTACGACCCTTTTGGTCCACCGTGCCGTGTCTCCCTGCCCGAAGAGATCCTGAATGTCATCCGTCCCCATGCCTAGCCGTCGACCGAGTTCGACAATCTCCTGCCGGTATAAACGAAGTTCGTTCCCCAGGGTTTTGACCCGGGCCAGAAGTTGTTCTTGATACTCGTCGGTGAAATGTAACACTCGGACGCGGGCCACGATGCGTCGTTGCGCGGATTCTACCTGTTTCAACGGATGAGAGAAGCCTGACGGCTTAGCACATTTTTCGCGATAATGCTTTCGCAGAGGGTGTGAAATCCGCCTGATGGCCGACAGTCCGTGCAGCGTTCGCTGGAGTACATCCTCCGGTTCCGTCTCCGCAGCGTTGGCGTGCCCATCTCCACGCTCAAAATTCGCAACCGTCGAGACGAAAATCTCACGTCGCTGCAAAGCAACACGGAGTGACTCCAAACGATTGAGGACCAGAGGAAGTCCGTAGACGGCTCGTGCCAATTCAGCCCGTTCCGTTTCGATCTGTCTGGCAAGCTGCACTTCCTCTTCACGCGTCAATAATGCGACCGTTCTCATCTCCTTCAAAAACACTTGGACGGGGTCACGGGTCGCCTCTTCCTTTTGAGGAAGGATCCCGCTTGCCGGGCGTGAAGAAGCGTGCGGAGACTGGCCCGAAAGATCTTTAGCCGCTTTCACCAACGATGGTTGCTCAATTTCCGGTTCTGCAACGCTGGGTAAGGGAGCTGACGCCATGATGCCCTCTCTTCAACGAATCGATTCCCCGAACGGTTACGCGGCTTGAGAGGCGGGTTTCCTGTTGTCCCGGGCCGGCGCCGACTGTCTGGCTGTTTTCGGATAGATCGTTTCCCCGCAATTCAAACATCGTAACGTCTCGATACGAAGAAACTGGCCGTCCGGATCATAAAAATGATCTCGCGCCATAAACCCTTGACAACGTGGACATTTCATACGGTATCCCCCCTGTTCCAGGCCGTTCCCGAGTATCCGGAAACGGTCCTTCATAGATTGTTTCGCAACGCGCCGGACGTGATTTTCCCCTGATCATTCCCTTTCATAACCCGTTTTTGCAGTAAATCAAGAGCGCGGCACCATAAAGAACAGAAAAAATTTCCGCCGGTTGCCTGATGAGTGAACATTGACCATCCCCCTAGCCTTGGCTGGAATCGGTTTGCTAGTATGCCTCTTCCATGGAAATCGGCATTGTCGGACTTCCCAACGTCGGTAAATCGACGATTTTCAACGCGCTGACGTCAGGAGACGCAGCCGCGTCGAACTTTCCGTTCACCACCATCGAAGCGAACCTCGGCGTCGTCCCCGTTCCCGACTCCCGGCTGGACCGCCTCACCGAACTGTTCAAACCGAAAAAGACGACTCCCGCCTTCTGCCGTTTCGTCGACATCGCCGGCCTTGGCAAAGGCGCCGCGCAAGGCGAAGGGCTCGGCAACAAATTTCTGGCCCACATCCGGGAAGTCGACGCGATCCTGCACATGGTCCGTCTCTTCCAGAACGCCAACGTCGAACACACGTTGGGCGACGTTGACACACAACGAGACATCGACGTCATCGAAACCGAATTGATGCTGGCGGATCTTGAAAGCGTCACGAAGCAATTCGACAAAATCTCGGGCAAGGCCAGAACCGGAGATGCGGCGTCGAAAGACACGCTGGCCTTACTCGATATCCTGAAGAGTGGACTCGAAGAAGGCAAACCTGCACGGACACTCGGACTTGCCCCCGAGCGTCTCAAACCGTTCTTCCTGCTGACCGCAAAACCCGTCCTCTACGTCGGGAATACTGACGAGCACACGGACCCGGCCGCGGTCGAGGCGTTTCAAGCATGTATCCAAAAACTTGACGCGGAATCAGTCGTACTCTGCGGCAAATTGGAAAGCGAATTGGCCGAGCTGTCAGGCGAAGACCGCAACCTGTTCATGGCTGATATGGGCATGACACACAATGGCCTGGAACGGGTCATCGTGGCTGCGTACAAAACACTGGGACTCTGCTCATATTTTACCGGAGGCCCCAAGGAAGTCCGGGCGTGGACGATCCCCGTGGGAGCCAAAGCCCCACAAGCCGCCGGCGTCATCCACTCGGACTTTGAAAAGGGATTTATCAAGGCTGACGTGTACGGCTTTACGGACCTGGATCGCTACCGGTCGGAGCAAACGTTGCGAGAGAAAGGCCTCATCCGGTTAGAAGGCAAGGACTACGCGGTCAAAGACGGCGACGTGTGCCATTTCAAGTTCAACGTGTAAGACTACAACACGGTTTCCGGCCCTTTCGGTTTCCATTTCCGGGCCAAGGCTTCGGCTTCTGCGATCTGCGCGGGCGTCATTTCCTCTCTCAGCATGGACAAGGCTTCCAGCGCCGGATCCAGCCCCTGTTCCGCAGACAGAAAGGCCCATTGATAGGCTTGCACGTAATCCTGCTCAACGCCTTCGCCCTTGTAGTACATCAGCCCGACGTGATTTTGCCCTGCCGCGTTACCCTGTTCCGCCGCCCTCAAAAACCACCGAAACGCCTTCGCGTAATCTTTCGGAACACCCAGGCCATAACGGTAAAGCAAGCCCAGGTTATTCTGCGCGCTCTGATGGCCTTGCTCAGCCGCCAGCCGATACCAGTATCGAGCCTTCTGAAAATCCTGGACGACGCCCTGCCCCCATCGATACATGAAGCCCACCATGTTTTGGGCCTCGGCATGACCCTGGGAAGCAAGCAGGTCCCATTCCCGCATCGCGGTTTCATAATCCTGCTCCAGATAGGCTTGCTCGCCCAAGCGGAAATCTGCCCATGACGAAGAACCACTGACCAGCAACCACCCAATGGTGAGAGCTATGGTTTTCCAACGGAGGCTGTTCTTCATCACGGTTGGCTCCTCGCAGCCGTCGTCCCTGTCTATGTTCGGTCCCGCTGCCGGGGTACGCTGGGGGGTCTTGTTCCCCACAGAATACCCGTTTCGTTTTCTCTAGTATACTGGAAATTGTTACTTGTGACTTTTTGCGCTTTACTCATCGTGACGGGAATGGCATAAAGAAGAACCTTTGGGGCCCTTGTATGTCCTTACGTATCCACGCCGAAGCCCTCTACGATTCGCTGAAATCGTTGTTGGGCAACCATGACCCCGGCCAGGTACGGGCAAAGCTGGAGAAAGAACTCCGGCATATGATCCCAAACTGGACGGAGAACACCCCGGATTGTCCGGGATGGTATTGGTTTAAACCTCAAGGAATCGCCGAACCCCAGCTTCTTCTCGCGGAACACGGCCGTATCGACACCAAACTCATGGCTGACTTGGGTCCCCCGAATCATTTAGTCGACGTTCAGCGCATTCAAGGGCTCTGGGCAGGCCCCTTGCTTCCTCCCACGTAAGATGACGTCGAGTCACGCAGTCCATTCACCCATCTCCTGGGAATCGTTCTGCGCATCCCGGCCCGACTACCTGGCGTCCCTGGCCGTCCCTATCGCCGAAGGCGTCACGCGCCGTGACACCACGCATCCTGCATTTCGCGGTTGCGTTGATTGGCATTCCTGTATCCACGGCCTCTATGCCTTATTCACCGTGTCCCGTTTAACGGAAGAACCCCGGTGGCGCCACATTGCCGAATCTTTGCTCATCCCCAGAGCATTGAACAGGGAATTGGCCTGTATTCGGAACGGTGAGTTAGACCAGGAACTTCCCTATGGATACGCGTGGTTCCTGAAACTTGCGCAAGATCGCACACGATTCTTTCAGCAAGACGATCTACAGGAAATCGCCGAGGAACTGGCCAGGCGGCTTGAAACGTGGCTCTTTTCCTTATCCGAAGGGGAAATCCTGGCCCATGCGCAACACCGTGCCTATGACAACGTCTCCTGGGTCGCGTTGAATGTCTGGGAATGGGCACAATGGAACAATGAGATGGGATTGGCTGAAGCATTGTCCGGGTTTACACGCGAGCGATTGCTTCCCCTCGATCAGGCGCTTCCCCCTTCCTTCGATCACCCGACCGATGAATTCTTCCCTGCCGCCCTGCAACGCACGCGAGCGATTCTCGCCATCCTTCCTCGCAATGAGACCGCCACTTGGTTAGAGACGTACCTTGCAGAAGATTTTCAATTGGAACCTGTCCGCCGTCCGGCCTTTCCACATTCCGCCGGACTCAATTTCAGCCGGTGCTGGGGATTGTGGGCCCTTTATCAACACACGGGAAATCTCCTGTACCGGGACCAATACGTTCGACACTTTCTTGCACAGATACACCATCCCGAATATTGGCGTGACGACTACAAACGCTACGGTCATTGGGTAGCCCAGTTCGGAGTCTACGCGCTCGCGCTCAGCATGGACGGCGCGTAGTGGCGTTTGTCCTTCCCGGCAAAACCGGTTGACAACCGGTTTTGCCGGTCGGTAGAAATTCAGCCTTGCGAAATGTCGGCGAAACCTTCACGTGTATGCCGTCTCATCCACAGTGACACTTCCTTGATCTGAGATCCTTTTCAGGGACCTATGCCAATCAACGCACTACGGAAGCCAGGGGCAAAAATGAGCCTCAAGGAAGCACTCGAACGCGTCGAAAAACTCAAACGCATGGCGGGGAGCAGCAATCCTCATGAAGCAGCCGTGGCCACCGCGCGACTCAAAGCTTTTGACGTCAATGCCGCACGTGCCCCTCAAACGAAAAAGGCCGAAACCGTGCCCATCACGGAAACCGGCGAGAGCGGACTGTCCAAACAGAACGTCGACGTTCTCGATGAATGGCCCATCATTCCCTACAAAGAATTGGGTGAATTGGAGGTGGAACAGTCTTCTGAAACGTCGGTGAATTGGGATGTGCTTCATGCCGAATTGCTGGAACGGGCTCAGCAAATCGGCGCCCATGCCATCATCAATATTCAAATCAAGGGAACGATCCGGCAAAAGATCCTGACGGGGACGGCGCTCAAATATCTTTCACCACAAGAAATTCTGGACATCCAGGCCGCCAACAAACTGGACGAAGACGAGAAAGCCTACCGGGAAGCGCAAAAGGAACGACGTGACGAAGACTGGGCTCCGCCCGTTGGGTAAGCGTCGAGTTGCGCAGAACGCCCGCCCTGAGGTGCACGTCTCCGGGCAAGTGTGGCAAGATTGCATCCTCGGGGAAACGAGACGTTCTCCGGTGAGAACATCTCCGAATGAAATGTGCCTCCGTGTGACGAGCAGTGGAGCGACGCCTGATGGAATTTCAGTATCAGGAGATCTTTGAACATCGGCCAGATACAACGGCGTATCGCCTGTTGACGCCGGACCACGTCGCCACAACCGTTTTCGACGGACGGGAAATCCTCCTTGTTCAGCCCGAAGCCCTCACGATTCTGGCTCGGGAAGCGATGGATGACGTCGCGCATTTGCTGCGAGCGAGTCACCTCAAACAATTGAACAACATTCTGGACGACCCTGAAGCCTCGGAGAACGATCGCTTCGTCGCGTTGGAATTGCTCAAGAATGCCAACATCGCCGCCGGACGGGTGCTGCCGGGCTGTCAGGATACCGGCACGGCCATCGCCATCGGATATAAGGGACAGCAGGTGTTCACGACCGGCAATGACGCCGAAGCGCTCTCGCGCGGCATTTATGAAGCCTACGCGCAACGTCATCTGCGCTATTCGCAGATGGCTCCCCTCGACATGTATGCTGAGAAAAATACCGGCACGAACCTCCCGGCGCAGATCGAGCTCTATGCCGAATCCGGCGCGGAATATCGTTTCCTGTTTATCGCCAAAGGCGGCGGGTCAGCGAACAAAACTTTTCTCTATCAAGAAACCAAAGCCCTGCTGAATCCGAAAGCCCTGCTTGCCTTTGTTGCGAAAAAAATCCGCACGATCGGAACCTCGGCCTGCCCACCCTACCACTTGGCCATCGTCATCGGAGGACTGTCCGCAGAGTTCACCTTGAAAACCGTCAAACTCGCGAGTTGCCATTATCTCGACGATCTCCCGACTTCTGGAAATCAGTTGGGTCGTGCGTTTCGAGACATCGACTTCGAAAAGGACATTTTGCGACTCTGTGCCGAAACCGGCATCGGCGCCCAATTCGGGGGCAAATATTTCGCACATGACGTACGGGTGATTCGCCTGCCTCGTCATGGTGCGTCCTGCCCGGTTGGCCTGGGCGTCTCCTGCTCGGCCGACCGGCAAATCCTGGGTAAACTTACCAAAGACGGGGTCTTCCTCGAACAACTTGAAACCAATCCTGCGCAATACCTCCCGGACATCGAGGCAAAAGACCTGGATGGGAAAGTCGTCAAGATCGACCTGAACCGGCCAATGCCGGCCATTCTTTCAGCGTTGCGCAAACATCCGGTAGCCACCAGGTTGTCGTTGACCGGACCAATCGTCGTAGCCCGGGACATCGCTCATGCCCGGCTGAAGGAACACTTGGATGCCGGAAAGGGCCTTCCGGAGTATTTCAAGAATCACGTCGTGTATTATGCCGGTCCGGCCAAAAAACCCGAAGGCTACGCCTCAGGGTCCTTCGGCCCTACGACCGCCGGACGCATGGACTCCTACGTGGATCGATTTCAGGCCGAGGGGGGCAGCATGGTCATGCTGGCCAAAGGCAACCGCTCCCGACAGGTGCGTGAGGCCTGCCGGAAGTATGGAGGATTCTATCTGGGGTCCATCGGTGGACCCGCGGCACGGCTGGCCGAGCACAGCATCAAAAAAGTTGAAATCCTGGAATTCGAAGACCTGGGCATGGAAGCCGTGTGGAAAATCGAGGTCGAAGACTTCCCAGCCTTCATCGTCATCAATCACAAAGGGCAGGACTTTTACGCCGACCTCGACGCCCAACGCCCTCTAGTTCAACTCGGCAACCAGGCCAAACCGTAGATTCGACGGAGCGACTCTCCCCGACAGCCTTTTGTGCGACTCTGTTGTCTTCCCGGAAAAGATGTGCTATTTTTAGCCTTCTAGAAGACGGTGGCCTGCGTTGACGTCATGGCCATTTACTAATCGAGGGTGCAATCGGAAATCTGATCGAAAGCTGACCCAAGCTGCTTTTCTCCAGTCGAGCTTCGGCCCATCCTTTCCTGTTTTTCGAATGTCAATCCCCAATCCTTTAAAGGAGTTTTTTTATGCCGTTTAAAATTTATGTGGGCGGATTGCCATATCCGACGACCGAAGCGGAATTAACGGATCTGTTTACCCAACATGGCAACGTGGATTCTGCAAAAATCATCACCGACAAATATACCGGCCGGTCCCGGGGTTTTGGTTTTGTCGAAATGCCTTCGGAAGAAGAAGGCAAAGCAGCCATTACTGCGCTGAACGGTACCCAATTGGACGGCCGGACGTTAACCGTGAATCAAGCCAGGCCCCAAGAATCGAGGCCCGGCGGCCGCGGTGGGTTCGGCGGCGGCCGTGGCGGACGGCACGATCGCCCGTAACGCCGGTGGGGAAAGGGGGGAAGGCGTGACCTTCTCCCCCCTTTCATCGCTCATCGTCGTAAAGACTGTAAGGCTGTTTCCAGCAGACGTAAGACAAGTCTCCGAATCTTTCGTGCAGCGTCAGTTTCGTCTGCGCAGACGGACATCATCACCGTCAGATTCCACCCGTCTATTCCATAAAGATGAAACCGAATGGGTTGCAACTCCAACCGGATTTTTACGTCCAGCCCTCGGCCCAACGCATCGCTCGCTTTCTGCATCAATAACAGACACCTCCCAACTTTCTTGACGTCCGGGGAAATTATGCCTAGAGTTGTTTGAAAGCATTGATGTCATGACTCGCCCGTTTCGCACAGCGTTCATTCTCGGGACCTTGATCTGTTTCCTGGTCATCAGTGGCGTGGTGTCCAGTCAGGCGGCCGCTCATTCCCTGCACCACGTTCATCATAATGCGGCCACCCATTCGACTATTCTCTGTTCCTTGATGTGTGCGGCGGGCCAAGTGGTCAGCGTCGCCGAGCCGGTTTTCGATGGCCCCCTGACCGTTTTACACGCCTTAAAAATCTCCGTCGTTCATCCGGTCACCCTGACCGTTCCAACGCTTCGCTTTTCTCGCGGTCCTCCCAGCCTCTAATCTCTCGGGTCTTTCCTTCAACAATCAAGACATTTTTCCGTCAAGAGATACCCACATCGACGGAAATGTTGTGTTCCCATTTCAAAAGGAAGCCTTATGACTCATTCCGAGAAATTACGACAATCGATTTTAAGGACTTTTTGCGAGGAAAAGTTTGCAAATGAACCGAAGACGAAACCCGTTGAAACCGGGAAGGATATTGTGGATTTTTTTATTCTGCCTAACGTGGGGCGGCGCGCCAGGGGGTCACGCAGCGTTATTGGACGGCATGCTTGACGGCGTCGAAGAATCCATCGCAGAGGGATTGGCCGAAAAAGGAGAAAAGCTGACCACAGGGAACTTTTACACCGACGACAAGCCGAATGCGCACGCCCCGATCGGGATGATGGGCGATCACACGCATGAAGCAGGGGAAATCATGTTCTCCTATCGCCTGATGCACATGTTCATGGAAGGCACGCGAATCGGAACCGATAGCGCGAGCAATGACGTGGCCCGCGACTATGGGAAAACCGTATTTTCTTCCGCCTTTCCCGATCATCAATGCGTAACGGGTCATGATTGTCGCGTAGCAGGGTACAGGGTGCTTCCGGAATCAATGCGCATGTGGATGCACATGTTCGGGTTCATGTATGGATGGAACGACACCGTGACCCTGACGCTCATGGTACCGTACCTGCAAAACAGCATGAAGCACGTGATGAATGACGGAACGAAATTTACGACCAGTTCGGAAGGATTCGGCGATCTTCGATTCGGATCGCTTTGGCGACTCTGGGCCGTCGAAGCACCAAGCCTTGGAGCCCACCGCTTTCATATGAACCTGTCGCTGAGTGTGCCTACGGGAAGCATCGAACCGACGGATGTCGCCCCGGTAGCTCATGACGGTTCACCGCGGGAAATACGATTGCCCTATCCCATGCACCTTGGTTCAGGGACCGTCGATTTTTATCCCGGGATCACGTACGGAGGGGAGATGGGTCGAGCTTCTTGGGGTATTCAAGCTCTCGGCACTCTGCGGTTAGGCAGAAATTCCAATGATTTTTCCAAAGGTGACGCCTATACCATCAACGTCCACGGCGCCTATGAAGTCATCGAAAATACGCTGAGCAGTTCGGTCCGTCTGAGTTGGAATCACTGGGAAGCCTATGATGGCTTCGATTCCCAAATCAACAGACAACATATTTGTCACCGCCCGGCAGCCAACGGTATGCACATGGACACTGGGCGCACTGGGCACATGGATACCGGGCATACGATGAGCGAAACAGGGCACGTCTGTCTACACCATGGAGAGATGGACCATGCGCACCCCACGGTCCAAACCGCCTTTCCTCAGCTCCTGGGTGGGCAACGTCTGGATATCCTGTTTGGCCTCAACGTCCTGCTCCCGGATTTTATGGAGTTGGAAAATCGACTGGCCATAGAAGGCGGGTTCCCGATCTACCAGTATCTGGACGGCCAACTCGAGACCGATGCGGTCGTAACGTTCGGGTGGCAGGGGGTCTATTGATTTGAGCGACTCGCTGCCGAAAAAAAGATGACTGACATCACGTTGCAAAGGAGAAACCCCATGTGGCCCTGCATCCGTACAATAACCTGGTTTTCTCTTGTTGTGTGGTCAGGATTCGCAGGTGCGGCATTTGCCTACGACGTAGGCGAGGTCGAAAACAGGGCAACCATCACGGGGAAGGTGATCTTCACGGGCACCTTCCCCCATGCCCCAAGACGGTTTGAAGTGCGGAACGGGCCGGAGGTGTGCGGGCCGGAACGTATGCTGACCAAACTCGAAATGCACGACGGCAGGGTGAAAGGTGTGGTCATCGCCCTGGAGGGCGTGGAAACAGGCAAACCATTTGCTTCGTATCACGACACAGCCACCGGACAGGGTCGCGGAGCATTTCACTATGCCGGTGGCCACGAGTTGAACCTTGGCGTTCGGCTCAAGCAATGCAGTTTCGGCCCATTCACCGGCGTGATTACGGCAGACGAGTCCGTGCAATTCGTCAATCACGATCCCATCAAGCACACGCTCCATACGTATGCGTTAAAAGGTCGAAAAACAAAAATTATGAGAACCTTGCATACGCAGAGTCTCCGATCCCAAGGACAGACGGAAAAAGTCTTTCCCGCCCAAAAGATGCGTCGTGCCGTTGCCGTGGTCTTGACGTGTGATCGTCACGATTTTATGGAGAATTGGCTGTACGTGGTCAAGAATCCCTATTACGCCATTTCCGATGAATCGGGGGGGTTCGAGATCAGCCAAGTTCCGCCCGGCGACTATACGCTGGTGGCATGGCATCCCGTTCTCGGCATGAAAGAACAACCTGTGACCGTGACGCCGGATGGTCAACACCCGATCGATTTTGAATTGACAAGATAACGCCGCGACAGACCTGCCATTGACTGGCCTGAACGATCATCGTTCTTGTGTGCCCTCCCCGCCTCGATTCTCAGAACGACGCGCGTTGTATAAGTTCAGAAACCCTTGGCACTCCTCGACACAGGAGAAGGAGCCCCCGTAGGTCAGGTCAGCCGAACGGCGTAACCCGATATCCCCAGCCCTTTGTCGGATTACGCTTCGCTAATCCGACCTGCAAATTCTGGATCCTCGATTGCAAATGCCGAGGATGACAGGAGGGACGGATTCCTGTGCCAAAGGTGGTGGCCCCATACACCCTCTGGAGTGTCGAAGCCGTCTACACTATGTTACAGTGTCCCGTCTTGCAGAACAATCGAACAAGGAGGACCCATGGCGACCATCATGCCTTTTCGTGCCGTAAGGCCCAAACCGGAATACGCAGCCCAAGTGGCTGCGCCACCTTATGACGTCGTCTCCCTGGACGAGGCACACCACATTGCCGATGGGAATCCTTACTGTTTTCTCCGGGTCGGGCGAGCCGAATTGGAGTTGCCTGACGGAATCGATCCCTATTCAATGGAAGTCTACGAAAAAGGAGCCGCCATCCTTCAGCGGTTTCTTGAAGACGGCGTCCTGGTACAAGAAAGCCACGCCATGTTCGGGGTCTATCGCCAGCGCTGGGAGACACATAAACAGACCGGCCTCGTCGCACTCGCCTCGATCGACGAGTACGACCGTGGAATCATCAAAAAACACGAACTAACCAAACCCGCCAAGGAAAACGATCGTGTGCGAGTGATCGAAACGCACGATTCGCAATCCGGACCCGTCCTCCTCTTTTACCGCCGCACGGTTCAATTCGAACACTGGCTCACGAACGTCACGGCCACCGCGCCGGACGTTCGCTTTACCGCCGAAGACGGTGTGGAGCACACCGTCTGGAGTCTTCGTGACCGCGCGACCATTGAAAAACTGGTCAAAGATTTCAAGGACGTTGACGCGTTGTACATTGCCGACGGGCACCACCGCTCTGCCGCCGCCAGCCGGGTACGCGCGTCACGACTACCCAGTGACGCAGGATCGTCACGGCACCGCGAGGACGGATTTTTGTGCGTCATCTTTCCGCACGATGAATTGCAAATCCTACCCTATAACCGCGTGGTACGCGATCTGAATGGGCACACCCCACGGGCATTCCTTGACGCCTTGGCCTTGAACTATGACGTACAGCCCACCACACAACCGGGGCAGGCTCCGAACGTCGGATTTGACGTGTACCTGGACGGCCGCTGGCATCGTGCGCTTCCCAAATTGACGCCGGACCATCGAGCCGAAATGGGGCAGAATCCGGTGAACGGGTTGGCCGTGTCGCTCTTGACCGATCTCGTGCTCATCCCCCTGCTCGGCATTACGAATCAACGTTCCGACCCGAGGATTGATTTCGTCGGAGGCATTCACCCGCCGAAAACCCTGGCCTCAAAGGTGGATGGAGGAGAGTGGGCCGTCGCGTTCTGGTTGTCCCCCACGACCATTGAGGAACTCATGGCCGTTGCGGATGCCCAAGGCCTTATGCCACCCAAGAGCACGTGGTTCGAGCCCAAGCTCCGTGACGGCTTATTCGTGCACATGCTCCGTGATGCATGAGTGGCGTCCGGGTTATCCGTCGCCATCATCCGGATACCGAGTGGAACCTGCCCGGAAATATTCGTGGGGGTCCCTCACGATCCAACCAGGCTCATCGACGGGTTCCAGGGCGGACAGAATAGTCTCCTGTTCAAACGGATGTACTCCGGGAGCCTTCCGTTGAGGGTGATGTTCTGCGTGCAAGTCGCCCCACGTCTTTCCTCTCTCGTGCAAGAGAACGTCCGTATCCCAAAAATAAATGTTGATCAGCGCCTCTCCGTCCACTTCCCCAAGGTTGTACGCTCCAACGGATCTGGTGCCCTGGTCGCAATCATCGAGTAAATCATTATGGGTCGCACAGAAATTCTTTAACGTTTCGTACAGCACAAGCCAGTGCAGATCGGTTAAGCGATAGACGTGTGAATCATTCACCGCAGCCGACAATTGAGTCAGCACCCGCACGGCTTCATAAGGACAGAGCCGTCGCGAGGTTTCCGGATACAACCCTTCCCAGGAATCGATGGCCCCGTCGTCCGACAGTAACTGGATTTCCGACGCTTCACTGGCGAAGGCTTCTTTCAGAATAGCCTCAAACACGGCGTCAGGTTTGGTTTGAAAATAAATCATCGCGACAACCGTTGCAGGCTCACGCAAAAATCCTGCCCGACAAGACAATGAAGTCCGGGAGAATGAGAGCGAATCCCACGTCCTCAGAACACCCACGGGACGAGTCGCCACGTCCGAAACCGGTAGGCCTCATAGTCGTCAAAGACTTCCTGTAACAATCTCTCTTCATAGGAGAGTTTCACGACCAGGTCCGCGCTCAGGAGTATCCACCAAAACCCTCGCCAATATGAAAACGACTCGCACACCAACGACAGCATGATGAGCAGCAACGCCGTGTACATGGGATGCCGGACCCACCGATACGGGCCATTGGTCCCCAGGTGACTTCCGGCCCTGACTTCTGGAAAAACGTTGACCTGTTTGACCTTCATACTGAAGATCGCCCAAATCCCCAACAGGAAGCCCACTAGTTCCAACGCGAAGAACCATCCACGTCGGGCGACCCATGGACCGGAAACCAGGATCGCCACGAGACAGGTAAACTGAACGCCCACGAGAACATAGGACCGGATGGATGTGTGATTCATGACCAAGGCACGCCGGCCCCAAACACCCGGACGAACGGGAGTCTCAATACCGATACCCTCCGCTCAGGTGCCTCTCCAGGGTCGACGACAAACCGAGATGGTTGCGATAAGCTGAGGATTCCACGATTTCTTTGTTCCCCGGGGCCAGTTCACTCGCTCTGGTGAAGTGGACCGTGGCTTCAGGATGCTTGCCCAGTTCGTGAAGCGTCAGGGTCAGATTGAAATGGGCTTCCGCCAAATCAGGGTCGGCTCGAATCGCCGATTCAAAATGGCGTTTCGCCGCTTGCCACTTCCCGGCGTGATAGTCCTGAATCCCTTCAAGGTTATCCTGGGCCGCAGCAGGACTGGTCATGGGCAAGACGGCCAAAGGACCCGACAACGTGGCGCACGCGGTCAGCATCACTAGGCATCCCCAAACAGCCCATCTCATTCCCCAAGACATCCATTGCCCTCCGTGCTCTTTTTTTCACGCTTCCCGTCCGTCTCCCCGAATTGTGTCACCATACACGTCCGGATCGCAACGCACTCACGCCCCGATTCCAATCCCCAATCCACAACGCCATCTGTTTAAGTTCAAAAACCTGTGGCACTCCTCGAACCAGCAGCATCCGTAAGTTGGGTTCGCTGAACACCCGTAACCCGGCATCCCAACCCTTTGTCGGATTACGCCTCGCTAATCCGACCTAGCATTCCCCTTCCAATGGCGAGGGAGGAAAAAGCGGCAATACGGGTAGAGACCGGATCCAACGGCATCATCCCGATGAAAAGAACCGGGCCAGGGCATCCTGAAGCCCGCCCCACAGATCAGGTCTGAGGGTGATCTGGTGTTCAGACAGAATCACGTGTGATTGCAAGGGACAGGCAGGGAATTCCCGTTTCTTCGTCCCGAGTGTTTGGGCGAGATAGGTCCTATCCGAACGAGCCTCCGCACTTTCCAGCACCAGCAACTGATCGCGGGCCTGGAGAAGACAATACCCGCGATAATCCTGGTATTGGCTTTCATCCGCGAAATAGGCTCGATGCTGGCCGGTTGAAAAAACCACGTCATTCTTTTTGATCGGGCCTTCGGGTCCAAACGAATAAATACCTAGAGGAATCACCAGGACGGCCAGGACCGTACAGCCCATGGGAATCAACGGATTTCGTTTGGCTCCTGTCTCGTGGTGCCCGGAAGGTCCGGTCATGATCTGCAAGATTTCCGGCGACTCGCCTCTTGCGGTTCCCATCTCTCACCCTCTCATTCGGAGGAGGGCACAGGGAGACAATAAAAGAGACAGTCACTCACGGCGATTTGAGGATTCGTCGTCATCATCATAAGGCGAGAAGCCTGCGTCACGATCAGCCGGCCGTCAACCACGGAAAATATTTCCCGGGTTCGATCACGGCCCTTGGCATCACGGGCGGCTACGACCCCGAGCGAGGAGTCCCCCCGGACCCAGCCAAGCGTCTCTCCTCGATTCAAAACGCGAAAGTTAAACTGAGCGGCATCCTCCCGTAACGTCAGATCGGCTCCGGGCATCAAAGAAACACCATACGCCACCTGTTTCCCTGCCTCGAGTGACACCCGGATGGGATGCTGAAAGACTGTCACGTGCGCGTGCCGATGGGGAAAGTCCCATAACGATTCGGCCGTGGCATAGGACCGGAGCGCCGTCATCGCGGTTTGATCGGACCGAACATCGCCAGCACCGCCACATTCAGCCGTAATCGTGGGAAAATCATCTTCCGTGGCTTCCATCAGAGTCCCCAGCCGCAGATCCGTCACGACCAAATGGTCTGAGACCAAGGCGGTCAAGGCTTTTTGCGGCTTCTCCAACCGCGTCGTCACACCGTACGCAGGACTGCGTCCTGACGTATTATGAAAATCGATCAAGGCTTCGGGGGCGATTGCTCGCAAGCGGTCGAGTACCCTGGCCGCCATCCGGCCTTCACGCCCCTCAAATGGCATCCGAAAACAGCGGTTCAGGTCACGGCATTCCGGCAAATGCCGATACGCAAATCCCGGTTGAGCCAATGCAGCGTCTACAGCACCGACGAAACAGGCAAGATTGACGTGGGGTCGGGCCCCGGAACGGAGCCACTGAAAGATCGACCGGACTCCGGACGGTTCATTACCGTGCAACAAGGTCGTCATCGCCCGCGTTCGAGACGGGTCCCGCCCGGATAAAAAAATCCATGTCGGGCCACCCAGCAGCCTCAGGAATTCTTCAACCGTCTCGCCGATGTCCTGAGCCTTGGGATCGGTCCACTCGCCGGCTGTGACTTCACTCACCACGTCCATTCTCCAACCGGCCTCCCTTGTTCCAATTGTTCCAGGTACCGATCCAGCAAGGCGACAACCGCCTGCCGGCGCGGGGCATGTTTGTCCAGGTCATCCAACATCCAGCGTTGCCAACGGGCGCCAGTACAGCCACGTTGAATCCGCGTTCGAATGACCTCCGACATTCGCTTGATTTCTTGCGCATCGACCCCTAATTGAGCCAAACCTCGCTCCGCGACCGACAACACGTCCAAGGCCAAGTCGCACACCGGAATCTCTCTTGGCGAAGGATATCGGGTGGAAGGCCACAACAGGACGGCATCCAAGCCGAACTGCGCCCCACGGTAAAAATTGTGGTGTGCATACTCAAAAGGGAAAACCGGGAGAAGCTCCTCCATCTGTGACGAAAAGCCCTGCACCATCCCGACCAGAAACGCGGTATTGGCCACCATGTCCAAGGGTGTGGGACCCGAGGGCAACGACCGGAACTCGATTCGCAGATGACCACCGTCTTTGGGATCATAGACGGGACGATTCCACCGCCACACGGTCCCCTGATGTAGCCGCAACTCGTCTAAAGACGGCAATTCCCCCCGTTGATGGCGTTCCAGTGGAGGCTGCTCACTCGAGACGGGCAATAGCGGAGGAAACAGCCCGATGGCCTCAGCGAACAGTTCGTAAGCGCCCTGGCGCACCCACCCCAATCCATAGGACACCCGCCAGGCAGATGCCAGTCGCCTTCCTGTGGAGGTCGGCTATCGACGGATTGTTTAAACAACGCCACTCTCGTTTCATCCCACAAACGGTGTCCCAAAAATAACGGAGAATTGGCACTCACCGCGACCACGATGGGACTGACGAGTTGAGCGGCATTATACAGGGAGGCAAACTCCGTTGGAGGGACCCGGAGGTGCACCTGGAACGAGGTATTCGCCCCTTCCAATGTGACATCGTCACAGGTCACGTCCAGAGGATCGAGACCATTGATACGCACCCGAAAGGGCTGCTCACGCAATTCACGCAACGCGGCGGAGAGCGCACGATATCGAGGGAGGTCGGTCAGTGCCGCAGGCTGCAAATCCTCCTCCATTAAGGTCGGAAGAATGCCGATCTGGACGATCCGTCCCCCCCCCCGAGCCCCCGACAGGTGGTTTAGTGTTTCAAGAGCTTGGGTCAACTCGGACTCCATTCGGCTGAATGGCGTTCCGGCCAAGGAAACCGGGGACGCATTGTACTCCAGATTGAAGCGATCCAATTCCAATTGAAACGACGAATCAAGGTTGCCGGCCAACACCGACCGGTTAATGGGATACGCACACCCTTCCTGGTCCACAACGGACAATTCCATTTCGGCGCCCAGCGTCTTGAGGCCGTCACCGAACCCGGGGCGGTCCAGCAAATCCTGGAGCACCACCAAACTTTGCTGCAGGCGTTCGGCAAACAGCACGTAATCCGCTTGGGAAAATGTTTCTCTGTCGATGGATAAACCCATGCGCAAGACCTTTCCTGCCATGCCTACACGTGCAGAAGGAACGCCCAACGAACGCTTCCCTCAAGGGCATATGAAGTATTTTCTCGCATACATCATTTCAACAAGACTCTTATTACGGGAACCAACCTCTTCACTGTACTCTTCGAAATTTGTGATTTTTTCAGGTTTTTTCTGGCTTTATTCTAAAATTCATGTTATTCTGTTCAAATTTTAGGGCTTAATTATCATTTTTGCTCTGGTATGTTTACAATAATGAAATATGCCGGAAAAGAAAGAGGCTTTGCACGTATAATTCGAAATGAGATGGAATCAGCCTGTAATAGAGAAAACGGGTTGGATAGAGACGTAAGGGGTGGAACAATGCCAAAAAGTAAAAAAGCGGGCGGCTACAGAGAGGCGTTGGAACCGCTTAGCGCTTGGAAACGACACCAAGCCTTGCAGGAATTGGCTCGATTCATGGGACAAGAAGGTCGTGCTCACCTGACACAGTTGGAATACGATCTGGCTGAAGAAAAAGCTTACTCGGTTCAATTTTTTGTGCGGCATTGGGGATCATGGGCCCGTGCCGTTGAGAAAGCGCGGGAATTGGTGGATCAACAGGACATTCCCGAACCCGAACCATCTCCGTATGCCGGGTGGGTCAACTGTCTTTGTGGAAAAGCCTGTCATTGCGAAAAACGCTTTTGGAGTCCGGACCGGCGCAAGATCCGAATGTGTGACGCCTGTCGAGCGTGGTCCGACAAGTTGTCGATCGACGATCAGTTCTTTTATCTGACGGACGACACGACGTTAAATACTCGAGCCAGAACCCGGGCCAAACAAGGACGTCCCAAAAAGAATAGCCTCCGGGCAAGCGTGAAATAAAGGGGCCCTGTGCCTTGGCCAAAGCCCGATAACCAACCTCCTCACAAGTCTTGTCTATAGCATTTGCCAACTCCGGTCTCCGATGAGGACCGCTCCGATAACACGACTCAGCGTCCTCATCGTCCTGCTTCTGTCTTCTCCGTGTTGGGCCTATACCGAGCAGACCGTGGTCGATGGCGGCCACGTTTCCGGCAAGATTACCCTGAAAGGCCCCCCTCCCCCTCCGAAAGCCTTTAATCTTATTACCTATCCGGAACCCATATTTTGCGGCCGCATTTCCACCGGTACGGCTTGGCGCCTGCTGGACCAGTTTCACGTTGCACCAGACGGAGGACTCCAACATGCCGTGGTGATGTTGGAAGGCGTTCACCAAGGGAAACCGTTTCCTGCTTCCTCACCCACCCTGGAAGCCCGGGACTGTACGTTCACCCTGCCGGTGATGGTCGTGCGAAACCACCAAACCGTCCGCATCGTGAACCTGGATCCCATTATCCATGACATCCAGGTGTATGAAGTCGCTCCTTTCCAGTCTGAGGTGATGTTTCATCGCCCGTTGCGCATGAACCCCTATCATCCCAAGACCGCTACCGGAGCCCACGACCACCGCCCGGGCACCCCACTCGTCGCCACCATCGCCTTCACCAAAGGACGTCGCGTCTTTTACCTTGAATGCGGATTCCATGAGTTCATGCAGACGTGGGGCGTGGCCGTGACCAACCCTTATTATGCCGTGACGGACGCCCAAGGTCATTTCACTATCCCGGATATCCCTGAAGGCGTCTACACCCTCATTGCCTGGCACCCGGGCATGGGAGGAATCCTCGACATGAAAGTTGTCGTCCTTTCAAATGAGACCCTCCAAGTCCGGTTTGAATTCGAGAACGCCATGGACCGTCGTATGGCCCACACCACCATGGTTGAAAATCCTCACTTCGGAATCGGGACGCTTGACACCTTCGGTGAACGAATCACCATTCAACCCACCCACGAAATCCAAGCACCCTGATCTCAACCATCCAAGATGGTGAGATCAGCTTTGATCTCGTTCAAGCACCTCAGAAGGTCATGCCCAAGCCGAGGCTCAGCCGGTGATCCTGACGATCCTCGGTGCCGAAACGTCCGGAGTACCCGGCAAAGCCGCTCATCGTCTCATTCAAGCTCACGACAAGACCGAGGTCCGTGCTCCCCCATTGGCGCGGCGGCGTGAAGCCCGAGAGGGTGAACCGTCCGGGCATATCGGTATTGGAGCTCGCGGTCACCGAAATGGGATCGTCCTTGAACTCTTTCGCAAAGGCAAGGTTGGCATAGGGACGAAACCCTACGTGGTCCCAAACAAGGGTCCTCATGACGCGGTAGCCCGCACGCGCGATCAAGGAAGCACGGTCGAATCCGGAAAAATTCATCGCGGTGGATAAAGCCCCGCTTTCGCGATAACCATCGACCGTCTGATCAAGCCAGGCGAGGCCGAAAAACGGCCCATGCTGAAGCCCATAGGGCAGGTCGAGAATCCATCCTGCGTCGAGTGCGGCACCATACTGCCCGGCGCTGGTGGAGCCATCTTCAACGCGCACCGTGGATCCGAGGGTGATCGAACGATTGACGTCCACCCACGTATTGCCCCCGCTCAGGGCACCGCTCACATAGAAGCCGTCACGACGCCACATGGCGTTCAGCGACCCGATCACGGCAAGGCTGTCGAGGTTTGCATCCGCGGCGTCATTGTCATAGCGACCAAAACTCAGGGCAGCGCCCCACCACAGATTCGTCCCTGCCCGGTGATTGGCCCCCAGGGTGAGCGCCGATACGTCGGCTTGCGTACTGCCGAGACGCGGCAAGGCATCCAACTTATACTGACCGATGCGCCCCGTCACGTAAGCGCGCCAACTCCCGACCAAACGGTCAAGTTCCAGCTCTTGCGTCCACTCGTCGGACACGGCACTCCGGTGAAGCCCGGCGATTTCAACGCCCCCTTCGCCGGCAAGCGAAACCTGGACCGGAGCCGCAAGCGTGGCCGTGACCAGGCTCGCGAGAATCTCGTGGGTCGCGCCACTCGGATGGCTTCGATCCGCGAACAGATATTGCTGGTTGTCACCGGATTTATTGGGCACGGGATAACCAGGCCCACATATGATCGAGACCGCCTCCATGGCGTCCGGTTCCCCGCAGGCCGTTCCGGTGGTATCGGTAAAGCCGTATGTCCCGGGGTTCTCAATGAGTTCATCGAACAAGCGAAACACGTTGATGGGGATGATGCCATCCTCGAGTTCCCGAATGCCGGTGTGGAGTTCGTCGTTATAGGTCATACTCTGCATACGGAGCAATGCTTGGACAGGCGGGGGGAGGTTGTTCATGGCATAAGGAGAATGACTGATGTCAGGCAGATTGAACACCAGAATATGTCGGGCGCCAGCTTTCTGGAGATCCTGGATCAGCGCAACGTTCTTCTCGGACGCCTTTGAAATATGGTCCACAGCCATGGCAATCGAAGCATTCGTCAAAGAATCGGTGACGTCGTTCCCACCGCCCCAAACGGCATAAAGCGCATTGGGATCGGCTCGACCATCCCGCGAAGCGAGGTACGCTCCGATCTGCTCCGTCACCGTCGGCGCACTGTCCTGATCGCAAGGCGTATCCGGGTTCACACAGGCCCCGGCAAAGGCGTAGTTGTGCCCGCCTTGTTTACCCCTGAAGGTAGCCGCCACGATCTCTGCCCACACCGGGTCAGGATTGGTGGTGAAACTGGATCCCTCGGGCAGCTCCAGCCCCAGGCGCTGGCCCAGGAACGGGGCCGCATTGCCGGGATCACTCTGGCTGTCACCGAATACGACGACGTCACTGAAGTTCTGGCCCCAGACGCTACCGGTGAACCCGAGGACGAAAACAAAAACGCCGAACAGACGAGTATGACGAAGCATGAGAAGGTCTCCTTTTGTTTCTCGGTCAACGCCCATCTGGCCGATCGCCCACTAACCGAGTTGCTCCGATTTGACCAATGGAGACCCGGTTTGTTGACGCCCTGTATCAAGACGTGGCGCCCCCGAGACGATTTGAACGTCCGACCTGCGGTTTAGGAAACCGTTGCTCTATCCACCTGAGCTACGGGGGCAGCCGACGATAGGCCGTTCAGGGAAGAGCGATTCAAAAGAGCTGAAGTCTACCGTAATGCTGATGGCGAAACAAGCAAAGGCCATCTTTCGGAGCCAGTCAAAGATGGTTGGGTTCAGGTCACGCTGAGCGGTATGATGGGACGTGGGATTCAGGTAGATCGACTCCTTCACCGAACAATGAAGCCAATCGCCAATCCGCCGAACCCGTTTGACTCGCATCACCGGGACCTGCTTGAACCGGCGTCCCAGGTCGTGCCCCAGGTTTTTGAGGAAAACACAGGGGCCATCCTGAGTCGAAACGACAGTCCCGATTTGCCCTTTCGGTGGAGCGTCAATCCGTATCGCGGCTGTTTCCACGCCTGTGCCTATTGCTACGCACGACCGAGCCACCAATATTGGGGATTCGGTACGGGTACGGATTTCGAATCCAAACTCATCGTGAAGCCCAACTCGGCGGCGGCGCTTCGCACGGCGTTTTTAAAGCCCTCGTGGCAAGGTGAACTCGTGGTCTTTTCCGGCAACACCGATTGCTATCAACCGCTGGAAGCCACGTATGAACTGACCCGCGCCTGTTTGTCGGTGTGCGCTGAATTTCGCAACCCCGTCACCGTGATTACCAAAGCCGCGCTCATTCAACGCGATCGTGATCTGCTGCACACCCTCCATGAACGGACCTGGATCCGTGTGTACTTTAGTATACCGTTTGCCGACAACGAGATCGCTCGAAAGCTTGAGCCGCAGACGCCCTCCATCACCAAACGCCTGGAAGCTATGGCAGCCCTGTCTTCAGCCGGCATCCCGACAGCCGTCATGATCGGTCCCGTCATTCCGGGGCTCAATGAACAGGATATTCCCCGGATTCTTCACCTTGCGAAACAGGCCGGCGCCACACACGCCGCCTATGCGCTGTTACGACTCAACGACAACGTGCAACCCGTCTTTCTGGAACGCATGGCGGAAGCCTTTCCCGACCGGATCAGGAAAATCACCAATCGCCTGAAAGAGACCAGAGGCGGCACGTTGGAAGAAAAACGGTTCTTCGCGCGCCACCAAGGGCGAGGATCCACGTGGCACGCAATCGAACAATTATTCGATTTAGCTTTTCGCAAAGAAGGCTTTCATCGATTCGAACGCGACGACGACGTTCCGACAACCTTCACCAGACCGCCAACGGCTCAACTCAACCTGTTTTGAGAAACCGTTCACATTTTTCGGTTGGCACGGGGCCGCGTCTCTCTTTACAATCAGAGAACGCGTTTTCCGAATTGAAACGAAAAGAGGCAACGGCACTCCGAACGGTCACTCCCCTATGTGTTCCGTCATTCGTTGACAGAAGAGAGAAGCAGCCCTTGGCGGATGACGCGACGCTCATCCGACCTACATTATTTGTCTGTCATCCCCGATCTCCGATGAAAAATGTCGGGGACAGGCTTTTTGTCATTGAGGATCCAGGGTTGCGGTCTTTGCCTTTGGAGCCACCGTATCTTATGCGGCTTGGAAAAGGCCACTGTCCCATGTCCCGCATCAGCAAAAAGGGCGGAAGAGAAAGATCGCTTACGGATGTCGAAAATGACAGAAATTGGTCCCTGGCGCATTTCTTTGTGCGCAGGAGTCAAGCCTGGGGAGCTATGTTTGTAAATCCGAAAAAAAAGGTGACGACATGCTGAATGGTTGGTGGAGAAGGCTGATGGCAACATGCCTGGTTGGAGTGATGGGCCTCGTAGGCTGTGAGGACTCGACAACCCCTTGGGACAGATACGTCGACCGGGGGGATCGGCTTTTCCAACAGGGACGATTGAAAGAAGCCAGGGAACAGTACACCGCTGCGCTCAACGAGGCCGAAACGTTTGGGGAACATGATCCTCGGCTTCCACAAACGCTGACGAAGATGGCCGGGATCCATGACGCGCAGGGCCAATATGAACAAGCCGAATCGCTGTTGAGTCGCGCCGTGAACCTCAATGAGCAGATTCTCGGCGACCGCGATCCGCAATTCGCCGCCAGCCTGAGCAACCTCGCAGCCCTGTATCACGCACAACAACAATATGACAAAGCCCTGCCCCTCTTTGAACGGGCTTTGCACGTTCGTGAACAGGCACTCGGCGCGGACCACGTTGATTTGACCCTGGATCTCAAAAACCTGGCAGGCTCGCTGGCCGCCCAAGAACAGTACGCCGAAGCGGAAACGCACTTAACCCGAGCCCTCGCGATTACGGAAAGCGCCACGGGGCCAGACGACCCCGCGCTGGTGGAACGTCTCAACAATCTCGCGCTCCTGTATCGGGCACAACGGGACTATGACAAAGCCATCCCGCTACTGAAACGCGCGCTGGCGATCACGACAAACCAGTACGGGGCCGAGAGCCCCGGTCTTCTCGGCAGCCTCAACAACCTCGCAGTCATGTATATGGCCCGGGGAGCACAGGACAAAGCCGAAACACTTCTCAACCAGGCTCTTCACATCAATGAACAATCGTTTGGCCCGGAGAACCCGCGCTTGGTGTCCAGTCTGACCACACTCGCCGACTTCTATCGCCTGCAAGGACAATTCAAAGAGGCTGAACCGCTCCTGGTTCGTGCGCTGGACATTAACGAAAAGAGGTTCGGTCCTGAACACGAAAAGGTCGCCAACGTCGCCAACAATTTGGCGCTGCTCTATTTTTTGCAGAAAAAATACGCCAAAGCCGAACCGTTCTTCATCAGGGCCCTCTCGATCAATGAACAGACTTTAGGCAAGAAGCATCCGACCGTTGCCCGTACCCTCAAGAATTACGTCGCGTTGCTGAAGAAAACCAACCGGGAACAAGACGCGAAGGACCTCGAAGTCCGCATCGCCGCGATCGAGAAAGGGTCATGAAGGCCAGAGAGCCAAGATCATGGTAAACTCTCAAACAAAAGCAGCATGAGAAGACGCACGATGCCACATGCACCAACAACGGTCATCAAAGAGCCTCATGGCGAATGCAGCCATTGGGACGCCAATAAAGTTCAGGACAATGATAGCGCCGCGCATCGGTGGTATCGGTTCGTCCTTTCCTTCCCTCCCCATCTCGTTCGGGATTACCTAGATGATTTCGGTGTACGTAATGGCGGGCTGGTACTGGATCCATTCTGCGGAACCGGAACAACGATCGTAGAGAGCAAGAAATTGGGAATCTCCGGTATCGGCCTCGAGGCATTGCCTATGGCTCACTTTGCGAGTCGCGTGAAGACGGATTGGAGCCCTTCACCCGATGGGCTGGCTGAGCATGCTCGACGTGTCGCCGATAAAGCGTTGTGCCGCTTAGAGGCCGAGAATATTGAGGATGCTCCGTTCTTCTCCTATCCCTCAGGCTCCACAAATGGGCTGCGTACCCTACCGCCAGAAGTCGCAAAGATCCTGCTCAAGAACTCCATCAGCCCTTTGCCGCTACACAAGGTTTTGGTCCTGCTAAACGTCCTGGAAGAAGAACAGGACAAACGATTCCTGGCTCACGAAAAGTTAGCGTTGGCTCAAGCATTGGTGGCTGACATCAGTAACCTGCACTTTGGCCCGGAGGTCGGTGTGGGAAAGTGTAAGGACGATACTCCCGTTGTGGCTGTCTGGCTCTCTCGTGTCAACGCCATTGTAGAAGACCTGCGACAGCTTCCACGGAAAAATGGTGCAACGGCTCAGGCATTTCTGGCTGATGCGCGTCAAATGCCTGAAATCCTTGAGCCAGAGTCAGTCGACGCCGTGATTACCTCTCCGCCCTATCCTAATGAGAAGGATTATTCGCGGACGACGCGCCTTGAAACCGTACTTTTAGGTTTTGCGCACAACATGTCGGAGTTGCGAACGCTGAAAAAAAATCTCGTACGATCCAATACGCGAAGTGTCTATAAAACGGATGACGATGATACGTGGATTAAAGGGCATAGAAAGATTGAATCCATTGCACGTGAGATCGAAGAGCGACGTACACGGCTGGGCAAAACCTCTGGCTTTGAACGACTGTATCACAGGGTCACGAAGTTATATTTCGGCGGGATGGCAAGGCATCTTGAAACGATGAAGCGAGTTCTGAAACCTGGAGCCAAGTTAGCCTACGTCGTGGGAGACCAAGCTTCATATTTGCGTGTCATGATTCATACGGGACAAATTCTGGCTGACTTGGCGAAGGCACAGGGATATGAACCGGTCAGGATTGACCTCTTCAGAACGAGATTGGCGACGGCAACAAAGGAACAACTTCGAGAAGAAGTTCTTGTTCTGCGGTGGCCGGGGAAAAAGCAGGCAACGGGGAGAATAGACGGCCATGGCGGAACCTAACCGGTATATGCAAATCATCGAACGCATTTTCCTGTCAATTCACAAGAAGGGTGAACAAGAAGTACTTTTTCGTCGGTCCGACATAGAAGAGGCTGCCACAACATTAGGCATCACGCTACCGAAAAACATCGGAGATGTCATTTACAGCTTTCGTTACCGTATTCCGTTACCACCTTCAATTCTCAAACGCGCCCCCAAGGGCAAAGAGTGGATTATCCGGCCAGCCGGACGTGGAACATACCGCTTTGTGGCGACTGGGGTGGCTCAGATCGCACCGACAAAACACATGGCCGAGACAAAAGTGCCGGATGCAACGCCTGGCCTGATCTCGATGTATGCCTTGAATGACGAACAAGCCTTGCTTGCAAGGTTGCGATACAATCGACTGGTTGACATCTTTACACGGGTCACGTGTTACCCGTTGCAGAGCCATTTGCGAACCACGATTCCACAACTTGGACAAGTCGAGACAGATGAAATCTATATCGGTGTAGATCGACGCGGCGCGCACTATGTTTTTCCTGTCCAAGCGAAGGGCAAGACAGACCGACTCAACGTGGTGCAGATCGAGCAGGACGTTGCGCTGTGCAGACACAAATTTCCCAATTTGATCTGCAGACCGATTGCCGCTCAGTTCATGCCTGATGAGCGCATCGCCCTGTTCGAATTTGAGGAAAGCCATAGCGGAATCGCCGTCTCTCTTGAGAAACACTACCGGCTTCTTCCCCCTGAAGAAATCGACCAGAAAGAGTTAGCAGACTATCGGGCACGGAGATCTGATGCGCCTCTTGCAGAATAAAGACATATCCGGCAGTCGCCCACATGCTCAAGAATTACGTCGCGCTGCTGAAGAAAACCAACCGGGAACAAGACGCGAAGGACCTCGAAGTCCGCATCGACGCGATCGAGAAAGGATCACAAGACGTGGCAGCCGGGAAGACGCAGCCCGCCGGCGAACCGGTAGAGGCAAGGCAGCCCACTCTGGATAGATGGTCACTGACTTGCAGGAAGATCTCAAAACTCGCACAATGGAGAAAAGGGCAACGGCATGGAAGATACCCTTCGGTTCGTAATCGTGTTTTCGTGGTGTGTCTGTTTTGGGTTTTTCAGCGTCATGAGCTATTTGGATGACACCATGTCGGCTCAAAAAACCACCTCGATCCTGGTTGGTCTTCTGGTGTGTTTGGGCGTCTATGGCGCAATCGAGTGGGGCACGAAGAAGAAAGGGCCTGCCCTCCCTTCACGATGGAGGTAAGCACACCAATCGCCCCTTCATCCGACGCAAGAATTTCGCACGGAATCCCAATCTCTCTCACGTTCACAAATCTCCCCGCGTGGAGTCGCATTAAACGGTACTTTCCAGACGACGAGCAAGTCGCTGGATTCGTGCTTACGCAGGCATTGTCAATGTTCAGTCATTCGTTGACAGCATGAAAGATGCACTCCTCCCCTTCTTTTGTAGCCGCGCCATCCCCCGATGACAGATGTCGAAAGCAAGCTTATGGCGCTTTTTTCTCCTGGCAAGAAACCGTAGGTCGGATGAGGGAACCTCTGATTTCGTGCACGATCGGGCGCATGGCGGCGTGGTGTCCTCGCTCAACCCTCACCTCTCTCTCTAATACGCTTCGGGTTTCGCTCCGGGACACCTGGCCCGGCATCAACAAACAATTCGTCGGGTCTCACCCTGGTTCTGTCTTCACACAACCATTCAATGAGACGTCGTCCGCGTCAATCCTGCAAGCGACAATGTTCTGTTGAGCGCACGTTCCAAGGCCAAGGCAAACTGGCGCCGGGCTTCGTCCCGTTGCCCCAGGCTCAGAAGCATCTCACCGAGTAACTCATGCGTAGGCTTGACGGGGAACACCGGACCGGCGGCGAAAGGAAGGGCATCCTCCAAAGAGGCCGTTTCCTGTAAAAGCGCAAGCCCCTCGTCAACGTTTCCTTCCACCTGTAACTTCATAGCGGACAGTTGGTGCTCCATCACCTTCATCGGTCGTTCATGCGTCCTCGGTCCCTCTGCGCGATCTCCTTGCCGGCGGAACTGATCCAACACCCGGTCGGCCACTTCCCGCTGTCCGGTTTTGAATGCACTCAGCCCGATGGCAAACAACTCACTCATCATCGCGGAAGGCCGCAAGACAGATCGAGCACGATCAAACCCCGTTACGTCCCACTCCCCGGTCTCAATGATATACGTGGCACGCATGGCCGCCCGGTACCGCTCGACAGCCGGAGACTTCACCCGCTCGGCATCCTCTTCAACCATGCGAAGCAAAGACTTGGCTTCTTCGACTTGGCCCAGTTGGAGCAACGCATACATCAACCAATGGGCCACGTGATACGCACGCTCCGCCACGCTCAACCCCTTGCGGCTGCGTCGTTGCTCACTGGCCGTCCAACTCTTTTGATTCGCTTGGATGACATCCTCCCACAGGCCTAACGCCATAAAAATATGCGATGGCATGTGCTGGGCATGAGGAGCCGCCGGGGCAAGATCGGCGTAGACACGCGCCGCTTTCAAGGCTTTGTGGGCATGGACCGGATCATCCATCGCGTGAATCAGATAATGCACGGCGCCGGGATGGCGTGGACTTCTTTCAAAAACGGTTTGGGCAATGGCCGCAGCACCCAGATAGAGTCTTTCCTCTCGTTTCCCCTGCGCAGAACCCAACATGGACAGCGCATACAAGACCTGGGCGTTATCATCGTCAGGGAATTGTCGGGACAGGATCCGCATCGCAGCCATGTAGGCCTGGTCGCGCCGTGGCTTGTCGCCCTCCCCATACAACGCCTCGACTGCTCGCAGATAGCCTTGTTCGCGCTTGGTTGGAGCCGCAGTCATTCGCTGGCTTGGCGTGGGGGCCAGTCGTCGTAACACCTTCACGGCCTGCCGGACGTCCTGCTCCCTCCACAGAGGGTGGGTCATCGTCATAGCTTCTCCCCAGTAGGCCATCGCAAAATCAGGATCGAGTTGCTGAGCTCGTTGAAAAGCCACTTGTGCGTCATCGTATTCAAAATTGTGCAGCAACAACACCCCCCGAAGAAACGGCCGTTGGGCTTCCGGGGAACCCGAGGTGGGGAACACAATCTCACCCAGTGGGGAAGCGGTGGTTGTGTGAGAACCAGGTCGGTTCACGTCGGGACGAGGGTCGGGAACAAATCCGTGGCGATGCGACATCCGAACCGCGGGCAGCGTCTCCCGGTCGAGCACGGCGTCTTGCTCCATCAGTCCGTTTTGAAACAGAATCCAGGCCGTTACGGCATACACTTGGTCGGGCGTCAGGGACTGCGGTGCAACAAACGGCATCGCCCGATAAATATAATCGAACACGGTTGTAGCATAGGGCCAATAACTGCCGACCGTTTTCACGGGCTGCTCACTTGCAAGCGTCCCTTGTCCGCCAATCAACTTCGGGCCGGGACCCTCCACGCCGGTCGCACCATGACAACTTGCACAGCGCTCGGCATACACGACCGCCCCCTCCTTCACCGTCCCCCTGCCAGCCGGCAACCCTTCGCCGTCCGGCGCCACATCGATATCCCAGTCCTGAATTTCCTCCGGAGTCGCGACACGTCCAAGAGAAAAGGGACCGCTTTCCGATGCTCCCCACAAATCAACCGGACTACTCACCACCATGACGAACGGCAAAAGCAACACTCCGAGTTGCCGGAGAACCATCATTCGTCTGACCACCTTTTTTTGATCGTGACGCCCTCAGGCCTGGACATTCTGCACGTTCCCCTCTTCGTCGATCTTCCATCTCTGGATAGCATTGTAATGGTAGTACGAATTGGTGCCTCGGACACTGACCAATTCTTGACGCGTCGGTTGCCGGTATCCGGTTTCATCGGTACAGCGACTTTGAAGAATGGCTTCCCGGCCGTCCCACCACCAATTGAGACAAAATCTGGTATGGCATTTCGGCAGAACAGGGGCCTGTAACCTTGCCGTTCGCCAACTGTTTCCCCCATCCACGCTCACGTCCACTTTTTCGACCCGGCCACGTCCGCTCCACGCCAACCCCCTGATTTCAACAAAGCCCGGCTTCTTTATCCGTTGCCCGCCGGACGGCGCCGTAATCACCGACTTTGCTTCCATGTCAAAGGTGAATTGACGCGCGGTTCCATCCGGCATCAAATCGCTATATTTCGACGTTTCTTCGCGAGTCATCACTGGTGCAGACACCAGTTTCAAGCGTCGCAACCATTTAATGCACACGTTGCCCTCAAAGCCAGGCACCAACAAACGCAGGGGATACCCTTGCTCCGGACGAAGCGGTTCCCCGTTTTGGGCATAACACAACAGAGCTTCATCAAGAACCTGATCCAACGGGAGACTCCGCGTCATAACGGCGGCATCACTACCCTCGGCCAACACCCAGGTTGCCCCGGACGTGAGACTCGCCTCCGTCAGGACCGTGGACAGTCGAACGCCCGTCCACTCACTGGTGCTGGTCAAGCCATGGCTCTCTTGGACGGTCTTACTCCCCGGCCCCTTCCATTCTTTTCCGCTGTTTCCCGAGCACTCGACAAAGACAATCCGTGAGGTTGCGGGAAACCGTTTCAACTCATCGACAGTAAAAAGCAACGGCCGTTTCACCAGACCATGCACCAGAAGCCGGTGCCGCGCAGGATCGATCATCGGCACGCCGTTATGATGGCGTTCAAAATGCAGAGCCGACGGGGTGATGATGCCGTGCAAGTCCTGTAATGGCGTTCTCGATCGCTGTGGCTTGGCTAACCGCGTGGCACGTTCGAAGGGTGAGCGCCGGCCATAAGCCGTTGCCGGAGTCCCAGGCACCCGGCTGGGATCGCTGGAAGCGTCTGCCGCGCGTACTAGAAACGGCGCCAGCAAGACGTGCGCCGCGGCCGTCCCCAACATCGACGTGGCGCCGGCCAAAAAGGCTCGACGAGTCGGTGGTTCTTTGCACCGCGTAGCGATCTCGCAGTCGACGGCAGGGCCTTCCGGCTCCTGCTCATCGGACGTTGGCTTCCGGGTGTTCTTAGCCATCCTTCACTTCTCCGGCAGACGTGCTCGTAGGGGAAAAATAGTATAAATGAAACAAGCAACGGTGAAAAGCCATGCCGTAGGTCAGGTTAGCCGCACGGCGTAACCCGACATTGTCAAAATCGGGAGAAAGTGGGACAATTTCCGGACTTTGATCCTGGAGGCCGTCTTACCCCTCCTATGGGATCGTTTCTGATTTTTTGCTTGACTGCCCGTTCGCATCTTAGGTAGACCTGCTCCCAACATAGCCGTGATTTTCCCAAGTCGGGAGAATAATCGATAGCCGGAGCAGCGGAGCAGACGAGTCATCAGGGAAATCTCAGCGAGGAGCCGCCTATGCCCTACCTGCCAATTGAAGAATACGGACTGATCGGCAACATGCGAACCAGCGCCTTGATCGGCGTGAACGGTTCGATCGACTGGTTCTGTTTCCCACACTTCGATTCTCCCAGCGTGTTCGGCGCCATCCTGGATGATCGCAAAGGCGGGTGGTGTAAAATTGCATCCCAGGGAGATGAGGTCACGTGCAAACAGTACTACTGGCCGGACACGAACATTCTCGTCACGCGGTTTCTTTCCAGTCAGGGCGTGGGACAAGTCGTCGACTTCATGCCGGTCGATCTTCAAGTCCTTGAGTCTGGCTATCATGGAATCATTCGGCGTGTTCAGGCGATTCGCGGCAATGTGACGTTTCGCTTGGAATGTTTCCCCGCCTTCAACTACGCTCGAGACGCCCACACGACAACCCTGACCGCCGACGGTGCCTATTTCGAAGCCCCTGGACTGAATTTGTGGTTGGGATCGACCATTCCTTTACAACGGGAAGGCAACGGCGTCGTCGCTGACTTTACAATACAGGAAGGCCGCGAATTGACATTTTCCCTTCAACAAGTTGAGCGGATCAATGCCAGTGGCCGAGCCATCCCCGAAGATCAAGCCGAGAAACTCTTCCGCCAGACCGTGGTCTACTGGCGACAATGGCTTTCCCAGTGTACCTACCGTGGTCGATGGCGCGAAATGGTGCAACGCTCAGCCTTGACTCTCAAGCTGCTGACCTTTGAACCGACAGGAGCGATCGTCGCAGCTCCCACATGCAGCCTTCCGGAGGACATCGGGGGAGAACGTAATTGGGATTATCGGTACGCGTGGATCCGGGATGCGGCCTTTACCATCTATGCCCTTTTGCGCATCGGGTTTACGGAAGAGGCTGAAAAATTTATGCACTGGCTCGAAGCACGCTGCCATGAACTCAAGCCCGACGGTTCGTTGCAAGTCGTGTATGGCATCGACGGCCGGCATGAATTAGTTGAAGAAACTCTGTCTCATCTCGACGGGTATAAGGGCTCCCGCCCCGTCCGCATCGGAAACGGCGCCTATACTCAACTCCAATTGGATATTTACGGCGAATTACTGGATTCGGTGTATATCTATAATAAATACGGTACCCCCATTTCTTACGATCTCTGGAGCCATTTACGCCAGCTGGTGAATTGGGTGTGTGACAACTGGATGCGTCCGGATGAAGGGATTTGGGAAGTCCGGGGCAGTCAGCAACATTTCCTGTACTCGAAACTCATGTGCTGGGTCGCCATCGACCGGGGCTTGCGCCTCGCCAACAGACGCTCGTTTCCGACAGATCGCGACCGATGGCTGAAGGTTCGCGATACCATCTACGAAGAAATTATGGCCAAAGGATGGAGTGAAACCAGAGAAGCCTTCGTTCAGCGGTACGGCAGCGACGTCCTGGACGCGGCGAACCTCATGATGCCGTTGGTCTTTTTTGTCGCCCCGACCGATCCCCGAATGCTCAAGACCCTGGCAGCGACCAGCCAATATCCGGAGCAAGGGGGCCTGGTCGCCAATGCCCTGGTGTACCGGTATAACTTCAACGAAACAAAGGACGGACTTCGCGGCGAAGAAGGCACCTTTAATATTTGTACGTTTTGGTTAGTTGAAGCGCTCACCCGCGCGGGCCGGATCGACGAGGCCAGACTCATGTTCGAGCAAATGCTGGGCTATGCCAATCACGTCGGACTTTATGCCGAGGAGACGGGCTGTCACGGCGAAGGCCTCGGAAATTTCCCCCAAGCGTTTACCCACTTGGCGTTAATCAGTGCCGCGTTTAACCTGGACCGGACTTTAGGTTCCCGGTGATAACATCCCTTCCCTCATTGCCGTGCCCGCGTCAAACAAAACTCACAGCGTTCCCATCATCTGAACACCAAGCCCACCACCAGAATCATTGCAGGTCGGATAAGCACAGCGTAATCCGACAAAGCTCGCCCCCCTCACCCTCAGGGAGCGGATTTGGGGTGAGGGCTCTTTCCGTCTTCCGTGGCCGAGCCATCCCCCGATAACAGATGTCGAGGGCAGGCTCATGGCGCTGCTTTTCTCCTGCTGTCATCCCCGAGATTAGTAATCGGGGCTCCAAACACCGTCGGAGGTCTTAGGGAACCTCTGATTGAGTGCACGATCGGGCGCATGGCGACGTGGTGTCCTCGCTCAACCCTCACCTCTCTCGCTGATACGCTTCGGGTTTCGCTCCGGGACGCCTTGCCCTGCATCCCGCTATCACACGAAATCAGAGGGTCCTAGCGCAGGAGCCGGTGGGGTTCACGCCACGGGGCGAGGGCACATGGACTGGACACGACAGTTTTCATCCGCTGGGAACCTTCGATGAGCGGACACGCCGGGTTATCTCCGCCCGGCAGTGGCATCACCTTGACGACCCGCAAGCCCCGTCAACCATGTGTCCGGGTTCTTTTGTCAACCATGTCCGGCTTGCACAGATCCTTGTCGGATGACGCTGCGCTAATCCGACCTCCATTGTCTGGGGCATTCCTGAAAAACTTTGGATATTGACCACCGAGGGAGGACGTCGAGGTGAACAGACCGACGCACCTTGTATCTCACGAGACGCGAGCGTTTACAGGCGGCTAAACGGGTGAGGACTTGCGAGGGTCTTTTCGACCATGAGCGCCACCGGCAACTTCAGGCCGGGTTCTTCAAACACGTAGCCGGACTGCGCATTCCTGAATCCCGGAAGCAATGACCCGTTAATTTTCCTGTGCTTCGACGATGTGATTTTCAAAGCGGGTACAGCCCTCGGCCAACAACCGGTTCGTCAGCATTTCCCCGGGCCATTCAATCGGCAGGTCAGCCGTAAAGACCCAGACATCCGGTGAGGTCCAGATCGGACCGTGGGCTTCCGGCAAATCAGGATCAAACAAGTCCGTCCAGACGGGCATATAGACCCCATTCCCGCATTGCGTGTGTAAATGCACGATGGCTCGACTCCTGACCGGAGGGTCGAGATCATGCCAGACCGCTGCCGTTTCATCGGCCAGTCGATGCAGCCTCACCGCGTTCTGTGCATCAAACATGCCATACGCGGCATACACCGGCACCTCCAACATGTTCGGCGCCAGAGCAATTTCAGGGCATTGCGCCATCAGTCCCTGCAACAAAGTCTCCCGTTCCTTGTCGGGGAGGGTCTCCGGAAGGGACGAATCTTTCGCACCGATTAATTCAAACAGCAAAAAGGCCGTTGATTCGACGGGTGGATGCAGACGAGCGGTAATGGGCTGCCGGCGCTGCGAACCGGCCATACACGACAAATGTTCATGGAGCTGCTGAAGGGTTATAAAATCCAGCGTTGTGTCCGTCAGCAATCGCGGTTCGACCGTTACCACGGTACCCGAAGGAACGTGCAAACATTCCCGCAACAGTTCCGCGGTTTTTTGGGGATGAATCTTCAAGCCCAAGGGTGCGGCCAAGTTCGCCTGCAAGGGCAACTCCATCGCACCCAAAATAGCATACGCCGGGTCGTCGCCATGATCGCTCTCGATCAACACCGAGCACGCGGCTTCCGCCAGCAGGTCAAACAACCACTCGGCCATCTCTTCATCCAACGCCGCCAGCACGGTGAGCACGTCATGCTCACGGTCTTGTTCGAGCAATGCTTGCAGAACTTCGATGGCGAGTTCGGAATCACCGTGATCGTGCCGGCGGGCATTGATCAGATGAATCAAGTCTCGGGTTAAAGGGTCCGGGCGATACCAACTGGACATGCGCGGATTCGACGTCTGCTAAAAGGTCCTGCCCACCCCGGCCCAGGAACAGCAACACGAGGGGGTCTCATCTTGTTGCGGCGTATGCAAAACGCATTCTGCATACGCCGCGTCCGATATGCAACCTTCTGTATGGGTCCACCACATTTGGCACTCGGGTTGGTGGTGAATCAGGAATTGTACCGGAGATTGCCGCCCAAGGCTATGGTGGGGCAACACGGTATTGTAGGCCAGCAACCAATCGGCCAGTTTGCGGTTAAAGGCCGCCAAATCGTCAACCAGCAAGTCCTCGTGGTAATCCACGAACTGTTCTTGGAGGGTGCGATTGAACCGTTCGACATGCGCATTCATTTTGGGGGAGCGTGGATAGGTCCACCAATGGGTGATGCCGTAGGCGTCGAGGCGCTGCTGGAAGTGGCCGTGGAACTCGGCGCCGTTGGCCGAGAGGAGGAATTGAGGCGGGGTAGGGAGCAGGGTACACAGGGCCTCGAGGCCGACCGCGGCGTGGCGGCTGGAGGCGGTGGCGGTGGCCCAGGCGAGGGCGAAGCGACTGTAGGGATCGAGGAAGGTGAACACGTAGCGCTGTAGGCCTGCGTGGAGCCGGACCACGGTATCGCAGGCGAACAGGACCAGCGGTTGGGTGGGGCGCGGCCGGGGCGGCCGGGTCTTGCGGGGCCGGGCGGCGGGCTTGGGGCGGCCGCGGGCATCGAGGCGGAGCGGGGCTTGGCGCATGTGGTCGGGCGCCTGATCGCCCGCGCCCCGGACCGGATGCGGCACACGCCGAGCCGCCTGGATGCCCGGGGCCGGCCCAAACCCCGGACACGGCGCCGGAAATCCCGCCCGCCCCGGCCCCGCCCCGCCCAGCCCCTGGCGGTCTTGGCCGGCGATCCCGTTGTGCGGCTCCACGCCGGACTCCGCCGCACCTATTCACCTTCATCGATCCCTGCAGTCGCTTCGCCTTCGCTGTGGCCACCGCCACCGCCTCCAGCCGCCATGCCACCCACGCCCTCGATGCACTCTGTGCGTTGCTCCCGGCCCCACCCCGGGTCCTCCTCTCCGATAACGGCCCGGAGTTCCAGGGGCATTTCCAGCACCGGCTCGATGAACGCGGCATCACCCACTGGTGGACGTATCCCCGATCCCCGAAAATGAACGCTCATGCGGAACGGTTCAATCGCACCCTGCAAGAGACCTTCGTGGACTACCACGAGGATCTGCTGTTCGACGATTTGGCGGCCTTTAACTGCAAACTGGCCGATTGGTTGCTGGCCTACAATACCGTGTTGCCCCACCATAGCCTTGGGCGGCAATCTCCGGTACAATCCCTGATTCACCACCAACCCGAGTGCCAAATGTGGTGGACCCATACACCGGTTTGACATGTCTGAAGGCGAGTGGTATGAAAAGAACTATTGCATCCGTGCACTCCCGTCCGTTTTCCGAGCACACTCCTCACGAGGCATTCATGACAGCGACAACGTTCTCTGACACGTGGCCTTCCTTCTCTCCCCTGCTCTTTGCCCAAGACCCTGACCAGGACCTTGAATTCGACGATGGGTTGGAAGACTTCGACGTCCCTAGGCAGAAGCCCCCTCGCCGCCGATGGTTTGTTCTGCTCATGCTCATCCTCTTGGCAGTAGGGACCTGGTACGTCGTGACGGATCCGGAACGGCGATCTTCCGTGATCCAAAAGGTGCCGGACACGATGCGGACCACCCTCGATATCGATGCTGAAGATTCCGCTCCCGAATCCGACCACGCCGTCCCGCCTCCTTCGAACACACCGCCGGTTCCAACCTTTCACGAAGGACAACGTGTCGCCGTCTCGTTGAAGGAAAGTTTTCCGCCTCGCTTCAGGTTACGCAATGAGGCCGGCGGTGAACAACTCGGGCCCGTGGTGAAAACCGGCGACGTGCTCACGGTTATCGACGGGAGTCTCATCGAGGAGACGTGGATCTATTTCGTACAAACACAAGCCGGAGAGTCGGGATGGATTAAGGAAATGCACCTTCAACCCGAATCATAAGTTGCCGCCTCGTTTCGATGCAGATGCCCACCGTCACAGAAGCGCATTCCTACTGCACCCAAAAAACCAAGGACAGCGAGAGCAATTTTTACTACTCCTTTCTGTTTTTACCCCGTCCCCGGCGGGAAGCCATGTATACCGTGTACACGTTGTGTCACGAGTTGGATGCGGCCGTGGATCATCCTCCTCACGGAGTGGATCCGTGCAACCAGCTTGCGCAGTGGCGCAGGGAAATTGAGGCGGCGTATCAGGGCGTTCCGCACTACCCGGTGACCATCAGTCTTGCAGACCACGCCCGAAAGCTGGGCATCCCTCAAGACTATTTTCAGGAACTGATTGCTGGCATGGCAATGGATCTGACGATCAAACGGTATGCCACCTTTGACGATCTCTATCCCTATTGCTATCGCGTGGCCTCGATCGTCGGGTTGATCTGTTTAAAAGTGTTCGGAACCATGGCTCCCCATGCGCGGGACTATGCCGTCAATCTGGGCATGGCTTTTCAACTGACCAACATCATGCGCGACGTGGGACCTGATGCCGAACGCGACCGGATTTACCTGCCGCAAGAAGACCTGACCAGATTCGGCTGTTCCGAGGAGCAGATTTTAGCCAAAACCTCTTCGCCCGAATTTATTCAACTCATGGAATTTCAGGCCGCCCGGGCTCACGACTACTATCGAAAAGCCCAAACCGCCTATGACGCCCTTTCATCGGCCGATCGCCAATCCTTGCTTGTCGCGGAAATCATGCGCGACATCTACTTCAACTTGTTGACCCGTATTAAAAAAACACGATTTGCCGTTTTTTCTTCCCGTATTTCTGTCCCTCCGCTTCATCGTCTGACCCTGGCCCTGGCGGCGTGGGTGCATCGATCATTCCAAAACCGTTTTTTCCGCCGTACGTAATCGATCTACGGCGAGCCCAGGAACTCCGGTCACGTCGCTGCCGAATTGACAACACAGGACCCGCTTCCTATGATGCCGGTCTTATGTCGCTCGCTGAACTCTGCGAAGCCTTGCGCAACTGCCAGCAGTGTCGTCTGGCATCAGGACGGACCCAGGTTGTCTTCGGGAGCGGGAATCCTGAGGCCTCGATCATGTTCGTCGGAGAAGCCCCGGGTTTTCACGAGGACAAGCAAGGAGTGCCGTTTGTCGGCGCGGCCGGAAAACTCTTGACGAAATTATTGGAATCGGCTGGTCTTTCCCGGTCACAGATTTACATTGCCAACGTCATCAAATGCCGCCCTCCGCAGAATCGCGACCCCGCACCCGATGAAGTCGAGACGTGCAAACCCTTCCTGCTCCAGCAAATTCAATTGATCAAACCACACCTCGTCTGTTCCCTGGGCAATTTTGCCACCCAAGCACTGCTGGAGAGAAAAGTCGGGATCACAAAGGTCCACGGACAATCGTTTGAATTATCAGAGTTTCGACTGTTTCCGCTGTTCCATCCTGCCGCGGCACTGCACAACGACCATCTCCTCCCTCTGCTCCAGGAAGATTTCCAAAAACTCAAACGGCTCTTGGATACTATGACGGTTCCACAACAGGAGCCTGCGCCCTCGACAAGTGCCCAACCCGTCCAAATGGATTTGTTTTAAAGATGTCGATCAGATGAAGTTGCCGGAATATAAATGTTCACCAATTCGTTGACAGAAGAGAGAAGCCAGAGCTTGTCGGATTACGCTTCGCTCATCCGACCTACATTGCCTTGTCTGTCATCCCTGTTTGTGACGCTAGCGGAGCTCGTCCTCCGTCTTGCTACGCCGGGGGATGCCGCCAGAGAATAGAGTGAGTGCCCCTCCATTCTGTCAGCGAATGAGTGAACACATACTCCGTTGACTTCATCCGTTCTCAAAAGTACAATTTATTTTTCCCTCTCCTTAGAAATTTTTAAACCGAAACAGAAACGTGATGCCTATCCGTGTCGGAATCAATGGGTTTGGACGAATCGGGAGAAACTTCTTTCGAGCTTCATTGGATGACCCTCATATTGAGGTCGTGGGCATCAACGACCTGACCGACTCGAAAACCCTAAGTCACCTGCTGACCTTCGACTCGGTCCATGGCCGATTCCGGGAAACGGTTGAAGCCGGAGACAATCACCTGCTTGTCGAGAACCGGCCGATTAAAGTCTTCGCGAAGCAGGACCCCAAGGCATTACCCTGGAAGGAACTCGGCGTCGACGTCGTCGTCGAGGCCACGGGTCGTTTCACCGACCGGGAAGGAGCGAGCCAACATTTGTCGGCCGGCGCTCCACGCGTGGTGATCTCGGCCCCGGCAAAGAACGCCGACATCACGATCGTGTTGGGGGTGAACGAACAATCGTATGATCCCGCGTCCCATTCCATCATCTCCAATGCCTCCTGTACGACCAACTGTCTGGCTGCGGTGGCCAAAGTCCTGCTCGAAAATTTCGGCATCGACCACGGCTATATGACTACCATTCACTCCTATACCAATGACCAGCAACTGCTGGATTTACCCCATAAAGACCTGCGGCGTGCCAGGAGTGCGGGACTCTCGATGATCCCGACCTCCACCGGCGCGGCCAAGGCCTTGCACCTGGTGATCCCGGAACTGAAGGGCAAGATCGAGGGGCTCGCCATTCGCGTCCCCACGCCCAACGTTTCCCTGATCGACCTGGTCGTGGAAACCGAACGCGCTTGTGAGGCCGACGAGGTCAATACCGCCTTTGCCATGGCCGCCGAAGGCCCGCTCAACGGCCTCCTCGGGTATTCCGAAGTTCCCATTGTCTCCATAGATCTCAATGGGAGTCCCTATTCGGCAATTGTCGATGCCCCGCTCACGACCGTGATGAATCGCCGATCCGTCAAGGTGTTTGCCTGGTACGACAACGAATGGGGATATTCGTGCCGGTTGAGGGATCTGGTGAAATTTCTAGCCTCGAAAAATTAAGGGATCAGGCTTTCCCCTCCTGCCCGGTCTGACCGGACTTGCTGGGTCAGGAGGAAAGGATGATTCATGCGGATTACCAAACAAACCATCGATCAGGTTGACGTGCAAGGGAAGCGGGTCATCATTCGCGTAGATTTTAACGTCCCGCTCGACGATAATCGAAAAATTACGGACGATTCCCGGATTCGCGCGGCAATCCCCACCATCAATCACGTGATCGACGAAGGGGGGAGTGCAATTCTGTGTTCCCACATGGGACGTCCCAACGGAACGGTCTGCCCGGATCTCAGCTTGACGCCTGTGGCCAAACGCCTGAAACGCCTGTCAGGGAAGGCCGTGACGTTCTCGCCGACCTGCGTGGGGCCGGCCGTCAAAACCCTCGCCGGTCAATTACAACCCGGCGACATCCTATTGCTGGAGAACCTTCGGTTTCATCCCGGAGAGGAAGCCAATGACGAACAGTTTGCTTCGGAACTGGCCTCGTTGGGTGACGTCTTTATCAATGACGCGTTCGGAACTGCACACCGGTCTCATGCCTCCACGGCGGGCATTCCCTTATTCATCAAAACGTCCGCGGCCGGTTATTTGATGAAACGGGAAGTGGAATACCTCGAGGGGGCCGTTGAAAATCCCGTCCGCCCCTTTGTCTCCCTGTTAGGGGGAGCGAAGGTCTCAGGAAAAATCGGTGTCATCAAAAACCTCAAAAACAAAGTCGATAAAATCATTGTCGGCGGAGGCATGGCGTTTACGTTTCTGAAAGCCATGAACTTGGAAATCGGCCGGTCTCTGGTCGAAGATGAGATGCTTGCGTTCGCCAAAGACGTGTACGAACACGCCATCGACCAAGGCATCAAATTTTATCTGCCGGTGGATTGCGTGGTTGCGACCAGCCTCGAGCCGGGTGCCGAAACAAAGATCGTTCCCGCTCAAGAGATTCCCGAAGGATGGTATGGACTGGATATCGGACCGGCTTCCGTCAAACTCTTTTCCGAGGCCGTTGAAAATGCCAAAACCATCCTCTGGAACGGGCCGATGGGCCTGTTTGAACGGGACGAATTTGCCCGGGGCACCCAAGCCATGGCCCACGCCGTGGCCAATGCCTATGCCCTGACGGTCGTCGGAGGCGGCTCAACCGCCTTGGCCATCCACCGCGCCGGTGAAACCGACAATATGTCGTTTATTTCCACGGGGGGTGGTGCAGCGCTTACCTTGTTGGAAGGGGGGCACATGCCCGGGCTGGCGGCACTCCCGAATCGGTAATGTATCCATCGCTTCTCTGCTATCCCGATCTCCTACGGTCACTGCTTTCGTGAACTCCCGACTCGTCGCAGGCAATTGGAAAATGCACAAAACGCCGTCCGAGGCTGTGGAATTTGTCCGCCAGTTCCGGCAGGCCCTGGCTCATGACGTCTCCGCGGAAATCGTGCTCATTCCCCCGTTTACCGCTCTTTACGGCATCCAACAAATGCTCCACGCCGATGATCCGTTCACGCTTGGCGCGCAGGACCTGCATTGGGAAGACGCAGGCGCCTACACAGGTGAAATCTCCGGTCGCATGCTGAAAGACGTGGGCTGCCGGTCCGTCATCATCGGACATTCGGAACGCCGGCGACTCTTGGGGGAAACCGATGACCACGTCAACAAAAAACTGAAAGCCTCCTTGCAGCATGAGCTTGCTCCCATTCTCTGCGTGGGGGAGACCCTGGAGGAACGACAGGCCGGTCATACGCAAGACGTCGTCAAAGAACAAATGCTCAAAGCCCTGCGCGGCGTTGCGCCCGAGCGAATGACGGGGCTCGCCATCGCCTATGAGCCTGTTTGGGCTATCGGCACCGGCTACGCCGCCACGGTCCGGCAGATCGAAGAAGTGCACGCCTTTCTTCGCTCGGTCATGAACGTGGAATGGCCACAAACCGGACAACGAACGCGGATCATCTATGGGGGGAGCGTGTCTCCTGAAAATGCGCGAGACTTCTTCGGGTCGGATGAGGTTGACGGGGCCCTCGTCGGAAAAGCTTGTCTTGATCCCGAGAACTTTGCTAACATTTGCCGGATGGGCTCTTCTTCTCCTTAAGAAAGGGTATCGGAAAGCATCCATGTATACCGTCACCGTCATTCTCCATCTCATTGTCTGTTTCTTGATGATTGCCGCAATCCTGCTTCAGGCCGGAAAGGGTGCCGAAATCGGCGCGGCATTCGGCGGGTCCAGCCAAACGGTTTTCGGCAGTCGCGGTCCGGGGACGTTTCTCAGCAAGGTCACGGTGGCTGCGGCGATTATTTTCATGCTGACCTCGCTCAGCTTGGCGCTACTGTCCAAACAGGAGAACGTCGTTTCGGTGATTGACGTGCCCGCCACGTCCGACGACTCCACCTCCTCCGCTCCGGAAGAAACGGAAGCCCCTCTTGAATCAGCCGCTCCTGACGCTTCAGAACCTGACGCCGAGTCGTCCGGGACGCACTCGCAACATTGATTGTCCCCTGAAAGCCGAATAAAAAACAGTGCCGGCGTGGAGTCATGACCGGACACCGTACAGATGCCATTCAGCCGGGTGGTCCGAAGCACACCGAAGAAACCGTGCGGCTCACACGGGAGTCAGCCAATGGGCATAGGAATCGTCTTCGCCCTGTACGATGTCAAAGAAGGTTTTCTGCAGAAGATCCGTAACGGGGCCCCGTTTGCCGGTTCCAACTTGGCGGTCATCGATCTCCCGAACCGGCGTCACTTCGGCGGCAGTACCCGTGAGAAACGCTTCCTCGGCCACATACAATGCGTCCCGGGTAAACCGTTCTTCAACCACCGGAATATTTTTCTCACGGGCCAACGCCAGAATGGAATGACGGGTGATCCCTTCCAGGATGGAAGTCAAGGGGGTGGTCTTGAGCACGCCCCTCGACACGATGAAGACGTTTTCTCCGGCCCCTTCGGCCACGTAGCCCTCCGTGTCCAGGAGAATGGCTTCGTCGTACCCCGCGTTTTTCGCTTCACACTTGGCCAGGATGGAATTCACGTAGTACCCGGAAACTTTCGCGCGCGTCATGGAGACGTTGACGTGGTGGCGGGTAAAGGACGAAATCTTGGCCCGGATTCCATGCACCAGGGCCTCCTCTCCCAGATAGGTCCCCCACGGCCAGGCAGCAATCGCCAGTTGGACGGGATTATTCCGCGGATACGGACCCATTTCCCCATACCCCACGTACAGCAAGGGACGGATATAGCACGATTCCAGCTTGTTGATCCGAACCGTCTCCACGATGGCTTCGGACACGTCCTTACGACTGTAGGGGACGTTCATCATCATAATGTGCGCCGACTCGAACAGACGGTCCACGTGCTCGCGCAAGCGAAAAATGATTGACCCGGTTTTCCCCCGGTAGCAACGAATGCCTTCGAACGCTCCCATCCCGTAATGCAAGGAATGAGTCAAAATATGGACGGAGGCGTCATCCCAATTCACAAAGGTTCCATCCATCCAGATTTTTTCACTAGGCGTCACCATGACTGACCTTTCTGTTCTTGATTGTGGACACGTTCCCGTAAATGGGTCCCCATACTTATAGCTTATAGCGAGGGGGCCTCAGCCTGTCAAGCAAACTTCTCATTGCTTCAAGTCCCCAGCACGTCTTGACACCCTCTTCAGGTACATGATACACATCACTGGCAGTGAAAGGATAATGCTCTCATGTACGCAATCGTGGAAACAGGCGGTAAACAGTACCGGGTCGAACGCGGAGCGATCCTTCAGGTCGAAACCCTCGACGCTGAAATCGGCCAGACCGTGCAATTGACGCCCGTGCGATTCGTTTCGACGGACGAGGCATCCCTGCCGGGACGGCCGTTTATCGAAGGGGCTTACGTGCAAGCCACGGTCATTCGGACCGGACGAACCCGCTCGATCACGGTATTCAAAAAGAAACGACGAAAGAATTACCGGAAAACCCGAGGGCATCGTCAGGCATTCACCCAACTCCGGGTGGATGAAATTGTCACGGGGTGACGACTAGCAAAAGGACCGGTCATGGCGCATAAAAAAGGCGGCGGCTCATCTCGAAACGGACGTGACAGCAATCCTCAATATCTGGGAGTCAAGCGATACGCCGACGAACGGGTTCAACCGGGCAACATTCTCGTTCGCCAACGGGGCACCAAATTTTATCCCGGCTATAATGTCGGAATGGGCAGGGATCATACCCTCTTTGCCAAAGCTGCCGGCATCGTGAAATTCGAAGGGGGCGAAGCGCGACGTAAAATCAGCGTGTATCCCTCGACATAAACGACTCTTCTTCCTCCCCGGGCTCTTTCTTTCACCTCTTCCCATGACCATCGTGGTGCCTCATGTTTATCGACCACGCAAGAATTGTTGTCCGATCCGGCAACGGCGGGAACGGCGGCTGTAGCTTCCGGCGTGAAAAATTCGTCCCTCACGGCGGGCCGGACGGTGGTGACGGCGGGAACGGCGGCAACGTCATCGTCACAGCATCGACTCGTGTCACGACGTTGCTCGACCTGAAGTACCGGCGTCATTATGAGGCCGAGTCCGGCGCGCCCGGGCAAAAGGCCAACCGCCACGGCCGTTCCGGTTCAGACGTGACGATCACCGTGCCCGTCGGAACCGTGATCAAACGTGCGGACACCTACGACCTCCTAGTGGACTTGGTGACGCCCGAGCAATGCACGATCGTGGCCGCCGGAGGAAAGGGCGGAAAAGGAAACGCCCGATTCGCCACTTCCACGAACCGGGCGCCCAGAATGTTTGAGGAAGGGACGGCCGGCGAAGAGTTGCAACTTGACCTGGAGCTGAAACTGCTGGCCGACGTGGGGCTCGTGGGGTTCCCGAACGCCGGGAAGTCCACGTTAATTTCCACGCTCTCGTCCGCTCGACCGGCGATTGCCGACTATCCGTTCACGACTCTGCAACCGCATTTGGGAGTCGTCCGCTTCGGCACATACGACAGCTTCGTCATGGCCGACATTCCCGGACTCATCCAGGGCGCCCATAAAGGCAAAGGCCTGGGGCATCAATTTCTCAAGCACATTCAACGCACGCGTTTCCTGTTGTATCTGGTCGATATTTCCGAAGGGACCCCGGATGATCCCGTGAACACGTTGCACGTCCTGCAGGACGAACTCTCGGCCTTCGATTCCACACTCGGACAACGTGCTTCTGCCGTGGTCGGGACCAAAGTCGACAGCCAGGGGAACGGGGAACGTCGCCGGACGATCCAGCACCATTGCCGGGAACGCCGTATGGCCTTTTTCCCGGTCTCCTCGGCGACACGTGAAGGGCTCGATGCCTTACTCGCGTATTTTGCGCAACGCCTTCAGGAAATTGAGACCGGATGAGAGATCTCATCCTCACACAGGCCAAGCGGCTCGTCGTCAAAATAGGCAGCAGCATCCTGGCTGCCCGGTCGGCGGGATTACGGCTCGACCACATTCAACGCCTCTCCGGTGAAATGGCCCGGCTCAAACGGGAAGACCGGGAGATCGTCCTGGTGTCGTCAGGGGCGATCGTGGCAGGCATCGCGAAACTGGGCCTCGAGACCTATCCGCACACCCTCCCCTTGCAACAGGCAGCGGCTTCGGCCGGACAAAGCCGACTCATGCACGCCTATGAAACCTGTTTTCAGGAAGCGGGACAAAAAATCGCCCAGGTGTTGCTCACCCATGAAGACCTGGCAGATCGAAAACGTTTTCTCAATGCACGGCATACGCTGACGATGTTGCTCAAGTTGGAGGTCATTCCCATCATCAATGAAAACGACGCCGTCTCGGTGGACGAGATCCGTTTCGGCGACAATGACACTCTCGCGGCGCAAGTCGCGCACCTGGTCGATGCGGATCTTTTTATTATCCTCTCGGACGTCGACGGGTTGTTCACCGAGGATCCGCGGCGCGATCCGGAGGCGACGTTGATTGCACACGTGACGGACATTACACCCGAAATTGAACGGGGAGCGGGCAAGTCGCAGAGCCAGGAAAGCCGCGGGGGCATGGTCACGAAAATCCAGGCGGCCAAACTGGCCCGACAATTCGGGGTCCCGACGTTGTTGCTGAACGGGACAACCCCTGGCCTGCTGCCGAACGTCCTGGCTGGCGCCGAAGAGGGCACCCTGTTCTTTTCCCACGGACGGAAACTCCCCAGCCGCAAGCACTGGATCGCCTATACGCTCCGCTCCAAGGGACAACTCGTGCTGGATTCCGGAGCCGTCACGGCCCTCACCAGCCGGGGAAAAAGCCTGTTGCCTTCCGGGATCGTCGAGGTGAAAGGAACGTTTGCCGCGGGCGATCCCGTTTCCTGCGTGGATACGGACGGGAAAGAGTTTGCCAAAGGATTGGTGAATTTTTCATCGGACGTCGTCTGCGGGATCAAAGGGCGTCGCACCAAGGAGATCGCTCATGAGACGGGCTCGCACGAATATGAAGAAGTCATTCACCGGGACAACCTTGCGCTGTTGGTCTGACGGCCTCATCCTCGATCCTTCTTCGTGACACGGTGGGCGATTCTCTTTTCACTCGGGTCGGTCTCCTGGGTGGCACGTTCGACCCCGTCCACAACTGCCATCTGTCGATTGCCAGGCAAGCGCAACGGGCATTGTCGCTCGACCGGGTGATCTTCCTGCCCTCGGGCACTCCTCCCCACAAATCGCCTGAATCGTTGGCCCCGGCGCACCATCGATTACGCATGGTGCAACACGCCGTTGCGGGACTGCCGGACTTTTCGGTTTCCGACGTGGAAGCCAACGCGCCGGGGACATCTTATACCATCGACACGGTCCGAACGCTTCGGGGAACCGTGAATGGTGAACTCTGGTTCATCATCGGTCTCGATGCGTTTCTCGATATTGCAGGGTGGAAATCGGCCGAAACCCTGTTGACCTTGACGAACATTCTGGTGCTGTCACGACCACGGATTCCCTTTTCCCGGGCAGCGTCGCTGGCGCTGTTCCCGCCCTTGCCGGCCACGCACCTGCAACGTTTGGACGCCGGACAGCAACGCCGTCTGGATCTTCCCAGCGGTCCGCACACCACGATCACGTTCCTGCAAATCGACCCGTGCGAGGCCTCCTCGTCCGCGATCCGGAAACGAATCCGGATGGGCACAGACGTGACCGACTGGTTGCCACCACCGGTCCATTCTTATATAATCCGCAACAACTTGTACGTCTCACGTTAAGGAGCCGTCCTATTTCAGACGTCAAACGCAAAGCCTTGCTCATCGGAGGCGTCGCCCTTGCGAAAAAAGCCTCCGACGTCATGGTCCTTCAAACAGGACACCTCACTTCGATTGCCGACTATTTTGTCATTTGCTCCGGAAGTTCAGAGCGTCAGGTCAAAGCCATTGCCGAGGCCGTCCGGCAGGAAATGGCGCATCGCTTCGGAGAACACGGCTCGAGAGAGGGAGAAACCTCGGCCAATTGGATCCTCCTGGATTATCGAGACATCATCGTTCATGTTTTCCGGGAAGAAAGTCGGATCTATTACGGCATCGAGAACATGTGGCGAGACGCTCCGCAAATCCCGTCGACGGAATATGACTCGCAAGCCCTCGGGCACCTGTTGTCGGAGCCATCGGCGAAGATGGTTCCTCAAGCAAGCTGACCCCATTTTTTCCCAACCCCCTCGTATGGGGCAAAGGAAGGAAGCGAATGACTCGATTCGACGTTCTCGCGGAACAGGTGCTGGCTGGCCATGTGGTCGCCCGTGAAGAAGGCTTGGAGATACTCCAAACCGGCGACGCCCACATCTTACCCCTCGTCAACGCCGCGTATGCCATTCGCCATGCCTATTTTGGCCGAAAAGTCACCATCCAAATGTTGTTCAACGCGAAGAGCGGCGCCTGTCAGGAAGATTGCCATTACTGTTCGCAGTCCAGTATCTCCACCGCCTCCATCGACCGCTATGCGATGGTGTCCCCGGAGCACATGCTCAAGGCTGCCCGTCGCGCCTATCAGGCCAAAGCGGAACGGTATTGCATGGTGATAAGCGGAAGAAGTCCTCTCGAAAAAGAAGTGGACACCATCGCCTCGGCGGTGAAACGGATCAAACAGGAACTTCCCATGCAGGTCTGCTGTTCCCTGGGGCTGCTCACGGAACCCCAGGCCCGGCGGCTCAAGGCCGCCGGGGTAGATCGCATCAACCACAATCTGAACACGAGCGAAGCCTATCACTCTTCCATCTGCACGACCCATACGTATCAGGACCGGATGACCGCCTTACGAAACGCGCGCGCCGCGGGCCTGGAATTGTGTTCCGGCGGAATCGTCGGCATGGGAGAGTCCGACGAAGATCTTGTGGATCTGGCCCTTGCCCTGCTGGAGCTCGATCCCGACTCGATCCCGCTCAACATGTTGCATCCGATTCCGGGAACCCCGCTAGCCGACGCCACCCACCTGACCCCGCAACGATGCCTGAAAATCCTCTGCCTGTTTCGCTTTATCCATCCTCGAAGAGAACTGCGCGCGGCGGGCGGACGGGAGTTCAATCTCCGGTCCCTGCAACCCCTGGCCCTGTACGTGGCGGACTCGCTGTTCGTCAACGGCTATCTCACGACACCCGGCACCCCGGCCCACGAAGTCCAACGGATGATCCAGGACCTGGGCTTTGACGTGGCGGAGCAATCCCTGCCCCACCAAACGTCATCCCTGTAAATATTCAGCAATTCGTTGACACACTTATACTGCCTCTGCCGTCATTCCCGACAGTTTTCATCGGAAATCCAGGTTCGGGGTCTTCGCAAAGAAACAAGCAAAGCCCCTGGATCCTCGATGACAAACGTCGGGGATAACGGAATCCAGAAGTCTTGGTTGGTTGAGAAACGCACAGAGTTCACGAGGTTCAACCGAGTCGACAATCACCTCCGAATGCGTGGCGATAATACGTTGTGAGTGTTGCCGGGCAGCGACGGAGCGTCATTCTCCGTCGATCGCCTCTTGCAGAATCACGTGCAGATGCGCGTCCGGTTCGTCCAATAGGAGTATCGAACCAGGTCTGGCGTGCAAAAAGGTCAAAAGCCTGAGAACTTGTTGGAAACCGCTTCCGGCACTCGCCATATCAAGCCGTGGTTCTCCGGAATGATCCCGGCATTCGGCACTGATATCAGCCCCGTTCGCATCGGGCGGTAAAATTTCATAATGAAAAAGCCATGTGATTGAATCACGGAACGGGTCCCATGCCGAAGACTGATGGGCTTCGACCAGCCACTCATTCCCACGGTCGTCAATCACTGTTACGGTCATTTGCTTATGTGCACCGGCCAGGAACGGCGCACTCGTCGTATCGGCAGGTATGCGATCCATCCTCTCTAAAAAAGTACTGCAGAAGCAACGAACAGTTACTCGTACCGTAACCCGTCGGCGATGGTGCCGCGGGTGGCCCAGCGGGCCGGAAGATACCCGGCAAGCAGACCGGTACCGACTGCAACAAGCCCGGCTTCCAGGAGGGTCTTCACGGGGATGGTCATGTGAATGGTCCAGCCAAAGGCCTGTTTGTTGATCACGCTGATCAGCAAGCCGGCGAGCAGAATCCCGCCCAGCAACCCCAGAACGAACCCCAACGTGCCCAGGCAGAGCGATTCACGCACCACCAATCCCTGCACTTGCCTGCGGCTGCCTCCGATCGCGCGAAACGTGGCAAACTCCCGTTGGCGCTCGACCACGGCTGTCAGGAGCGTATTGATAATCCCCAGCAGGCCGACGATCACCGTGACGATTTCCAGTCCATAGGTCAACCGGAAGGTCCGGTCAAAAATTTCAAGAATGTGATCCCTGAGTTCTGTGTTGCTGATGATCGACACGGGCAGGAGCGGGCCGAACGCTTGTTTCAGATCGCCTCGTACGCGTTGATCGTTGGCGTTCGGCTCGAGATAAACCGCCAACAACGTTGCCGTGCGGTCTCCCCACCATCGTTCATAGAGCGACCGGTCCAGCACGATTTTTCCACCGTCCGTGGTGTAATCATAAAAGACGCCGGCCACAGGAAAATCCTTCTGCCCGGCACCGGTCGGCAACGACAAGATGTCCCCCACGTTGACCTGAAGCCGCTGGGCCAACACTTCCGAGATCACCACGCCCTGTTCTTCAAGGGCCTGGCGGAGCCGGCGCGACGAATCGCCATCCACGAACAGGTATTGACTCCGTTCCGCGTGAAGGGCGAGATCGCGCGCGACGAGGGAGGCTTCGGTGAATCCCACTTGAATGCGGACCTCACGGTAGGGATCGACCGCGGCCACTCCCGGCACGGCTCCGGCACGCCGAACCATTTCCGGTGAAATGCGAAAGACGTTCTGGCCTGGGTCTACCTTCAAGCCTCCCTCATGTGGCGTCACCACCAAATCGGCCAAGAAGGTCTGATCGATCCATCGTTCAACAGTATCCCGGAAACTCTCGATCATCACCCCGACGCCCACAACGATCGCAATGCCTACCAGAAACGCCGACAACGTGACGCTGTTGCGACCCGAAGATCTGGCAATCTGATCCACGGCCAGGCGGGTCATGGATCCCGGGTTGAAGTCCGGTTCGAATGTCCGGTGAACAACGTCGAAATCCGGCATTCTTAAGGCCGTGCGGCTCAATAGATGAATGCCCAGAGGAGAGAGCAGGGTGCATCCCAGCAGAACGCAAAACGCCGCAGCATATCCAAAAACGGGAATACCATTGAGCGGACCGGGTAAGGAGAGCAGCGCGGCCAGACCCAAAACCCCGGCGGCCAGAAGCGTCCACCGGCCATGATGATGTCGCGTGGTTTCGTATTGCCCGGGCGCGATGGCCAGAGCCGGAGCGGTCCGGCTCGCCTCCAGGCACGGCCCCAACGCCCCAATCACGGACAGCGCCATTCCCAAGAAGCATCCGCCCAACAACCCGGGCAGCGTGAACGGCAGTTCCCCTATCGTCGCGATGCCATAGAGTTCCGAGACCGTTTCCCGTTCGAGTCCGACAAGCCAATGCGCCAGCCCACTGCCTAACACGGATCCCAGGCACCCTCCAATGGTGCCGGCAATCATCGCTTCCCCCAGAAACAACAGGGCAATATGCCGACGAAACATGCCTATCGCTCGCAGGATCCCGATCTCCCGCCGATATTGGACAACGGAAAATCCGACGGCATTGTAGACCAGAAACATTCCGACAAAGAGCCCGACCATACTAAGCGTGGCGAGATTCAACTGAAACGAGGTGAGCATCCGTTGCACCTGTGCGCCGCGCTGTGACGGACGACTGACCAGAATGGACGGGCCCAGATGCGCTTGCAGTTCCTGAATCACGCGATCTACGGACGTGCCGGGAGACGTCACCAGATCCACCCCATCGAGTTGGCCGAGCCGCCTCAATTGCACCTGCGCAGCGGCAATATCCATGATGGCCATGGAATCCCATCGCTTTTCATCGTCGGCAAACGTCAACACCCGGCTCACGGTTGCCTCGAATCGATGCGATCCGGCGTGGACCGTTACGCGATCTCCCCTGGCCACGCCCAAGCCGGTCGCCAACTCGCGGTCCACAAAGATCGCATCCAGGCTGAGCAAAGGATCCAACGAGAATTCCTCCTGACCTGAGGATTGCCGCACGCCCGTTTCTTCACCGAGGACCTCCAGCAGATCCAAGCCCCACACCATGCTGGTGCGAGTAGTCCCGTCACCAGCTTCGAGCGTGACGGATTGCGAAATATATGGGTAGACCGATTGAACGTGAGGGTGCAGGCGAATCTGCTCGATGCGTGTTTCATCGATTCGACGTTCCGCCCCTGAGAGGTGTACCGTGGCCTCTCCCACCACCCGGGTGACGGCTAGCTGAAACGATTCAAAAACGGTTTGATTCGCCAGATAGATGGCGAAGGCGGCGGCCACGCCAACGCCGACCCCGGCCACGGTGAGCGCGGTTCTGAATGGCCGGCTCATCACATGCTTGAAGGCCAGCATTCCCAGAAGAAATAGTTGTGTCAATATGTTGTCTCCCAAAATTCTTTTATGGTAGTGTGCAAAAAGTTTTGCTGACAAATGCTGTTCTGAATGCACGTACGCGTGTTTATTTATGGACAAAGTCAAGTCAATTTCCCGGGAACACAAAGACAATTCAAAGAAAAAATCCGGAGCAGTTCTCTCACTGACTGCCCGTCAAAAAGAAATCCTTGGCCTCGTCGCCCAAGGGCACACGAATCGAGAAATCGGCGCACAACTGAATATCAGCGTCCGTACGGTTGAAGTCCACCGGTTTAATCTGATGCGACGACTCCGCGTGCGAAACGTGGCCCAACTTCTCAGACAAGCGATGGGGTTGCGTCTGATCCCGAAAAATACCATCCCCGCCAGTAAGGCTCATTGAACCGGGTTCCCTGCCTCCTTGCAGCCTTTCTTGTATCGTTGGAGCGCGTGCGAGGGCAACTCCTCTATCAGTTGCTCGATGCCGTGTTCGGCGAACACGTATGGATCTCAATGGCACTATGGACAAGACCAAGATTCTTGGGGAGGCGCTCCTTATATTGTCCGGGCGTTGCAGGATCTTGAGCCACAATGGCAATGACCACCGAATAAATATTCGGACCGATAGACCACAGATGGAGGTCGGTGACTTTACTGTCTTCATCTTGTTCGATACTGGACCTGATTCTGTCCCGGATGGTTTCCGGGCCTTGCTTGTCGAGCAGAATGCCGCTGGTGGTTCGCAGTAAGCCGAGTGACCAGCGGGCAACAAGAATCGCACCGACAATTCCCACCGCCGGGTCCATCCACGTCAATCCCAGGTATTTCGCGGAGAGCAACGCCACGATGGCCAGAAGGGACGTGAGCGCATCCGCTAACACGTGCAAATAGGCTGCCTTCAGGTTGTGGTCATGGTCGTGCATGTGCGGGGAGCCATCGGGATCATGGTGACCATGGTGGCCATCCCCCTTGAGGATAAAGACGCTCGCCCCGTTGACCATCAACCCGAGAATGGCCACGAGAATGGCTTGATCGACGATAATAGACACGGGATGCAGAAGCCGGCTAACACTCTCCCACACGATAAGGAAGGCAAACAAAGCCAGCAGAACCGCGCCGGTGAACCCTCCCAAGGCATTGACCTTACCGGTGCCAAAACTGAAATCGTCGTCGTGTGCGCGGCGGCGCGCATAGATGTACGCGACGACATTGAGGCTCAGGGCCCCGGCGTGCGACGCCATGTGCAGGCCATCGGCCAATAACGCCATAGAGCCCGTCAGGACTCCCGCGACGATCTCCCCGACCATCATGATGCCGGTGACGGCAATGACGATCAGCGCCCGTCGCTCACCCGGACGTTTCAGGTCTTGTCCGAACGTATGGCTGTGCTGCCAGACGTGAAGATCGTCGGCGTGCATGCTTCCGTCTTTCTCAATGCGGCCTCAGAGTTCCTGTAATCTTCCGCGACAGTCCGAGAGAGAGGCGTAGCCTTTGCGTTGTAAGAGTTCGCTGATCTCCCTTCCCAGCCGTTGAAACACGCCGACCCCTTCGTCAACGAGGGCCGTTCCGACCTGTACCGCGGAGGCTCCGCATAAAATATGTTCGAACACGTCCGTGCCCGAGACGATCCCCCCTGTTCCGATGATGGGCATCCGGCCGTCAAACAACTTCCAGAATGCCCGCACGTTGGCCAGGGCTACGGGCTTGATCATGGGGCCGCCTAGCCCGCCGAATCCGCCTTTCGGCTTGATCACCACGCGCTCCTTGTCCGGATCGACCACTAACCCGTTTCCTATGGAGTTAATGACCGACAGGAAGTCGACTTCAACATCCTGTAACATCCGGGCTGTGGCTTCATGATGCACCGGATCGAAATACGGAGGCAGCTTGACGCCCATCGGCACGGTGACGATGTCCTTCAAGGCCAGGAGTAACGAGCGTGAGGCCTCCACGTCATAGCCGATTTGCGGCTTTCCTTTGATGTTCGGGCAGGAGAGATTCACTTCGATGAGATCGGGCGACACCGCCGTAATCGCTCGAGCCGCTTCGAGAAAATCCGGCGAACTGAGCCCGGCGATGCTCGCGATGATGGGTTTGCCGAACCTCCGAAGGGCTGGAATGATGTCGACGTAGGCCGGATACCCCAGATTGGGAAGCCCCATGGAATTGATGGAGCCTCCGGGAAAGCTGGAATAGCGGGGTTCCGGGTTTCCTTGACGGAAAGACGTCGTCATGGACTTGGTGACGATCGCCCCGCTTCGACACCGGCCCAGGGCTTCCAGTTCTTCCCGGGTCACGCACAAGGCCCCAGCGGCATTCATCAGGCTGGTGGGAAAACGTACGTTGGCAATCGTGGTCGAAAGATCCATCTCACGTCGTTCCCGAAGCACGGGCAATCGGAAACTGATGCAGGTGCCCGCCGTGCAGTTCGTACACGTGATCGCCGACCCGCGCGGCCGATTCCGAATGGGTGACGAAGAGGACGGTCTGGGATGTGTCCCGGGAGACGCGCCGGATCAGCGCCACGATCTCTTGGGCGGTCTGAGAATCAAGATTGCCCGTGGGTTCATCCGCCAACAGAAGACGCGGTCGATGGACGAGGGCGCGTGCCAGGGCCACGCGTTGTTGTTCCCCTCCGGACAATTCCCAGGGCCGATGCCCGGCCCGATGTTGGACCCCGACCCGCTCGAGCGTCTCCCCGACGCGTTGCAGGATGCTGGCCGAAGACATCTTCTGAAGTTTCAAAGGCAGTCCGACGTTTTCGGCGGCCGTCAACCCAGGCACCAGATGGAACGCCTGAAAGACCATGCCGATCGTCTCCCGTCGATATCTGGTCCACTCTGCGTCGGAAAACCGGTGAACCGGTTGATCGTCAAGACGAATGGCTCCGGAGGTCACGGTGTCGAGTCCCGCAATCAGATTCAGAAGCGTGCTTTTCCCGCTTCCGCTCGGACCCATGATCGCGCAAAATTCTCCGGAAGCCACATGGAGGTCCACGTCCCGCAGGACGGACACCGTGACTGCTCCCCGTTCATAAACTTTGCAGACGTGCTCCAAGGTGACTATAGACACCGTACCCCACTCGATACTGCGAAGGCAGCCTTGTCATGACGATTCCCTATAGCACATGCTGAAAACGTCCAACAACACGAGTTGACAGGGTGTGGGCTGCATCCTAGAGTTTTTCCGAGATGTGGGCTCGTTCCCTAGGCCGGAAAAATATGACCGCTCGCTTGCTTCGCCGACTGCTCCACGTGGTGTTCCCCATGAATTGTCGGACGTGCGACAAGGCACTCGATGACGACCCCATTCCCTTTTTCTGTCAACGCTGCTGGAATCATATTACGCCGATCCTTTCGCCGAGTTGCCATCGCTGTGCCCATCCTTTTGCGTCTCCGCACGCGCTTCGTCCCGGATACGTGTGCGGGTCCTGTCGAAAGCACCCCCCGGCCTATAACCGGGCCTAGACGCCTTATGCCTATCAATCGCCATTGAAGGAAGCCATCGGGTTATTGAAGTACCGCGGCAAGACTCAATTGGCACCATCGCTCGCTCGCCTGATCGCCCAAACCAGCCCTGCGCCAACGAACGTCGACGTGGTGATCGCCGTCCCGTTGCACCCCGATCGACTCCGGGAACGGGAATTCAATCAGGCCCTCCTGTTAGCCTACCATTTGGGCAAACAATGGAATCTGCCCGTTCTTGCCGATGTGCTCAGGCGAACGAAACCCACCCTTCCCCAAACGTCTCTCACGAGACGCGAGCGTTAAAAAAATCTTCGAAAATGCTTTGCCGTGGCGAACCCTGCCGCCGTTGAAGGGAAAAAGGCGCTGCTTGTGGACGACGTCTTTACGACGGGAACCACGGTCAATGAATGCGCCAAAGCGCTGAGAAAAGCCGGAGCACAAGCCGTCTACGTGCAGACCCTGGCCAGGGTGGTTGCTCATGCGCCGTAAAGCAGGACGAGAGGCACTCCTTGACTTTATAGAGAGTTTTCTCTAGTCTAAATACCTGAGACTGGGCAAGACTCGGGATTCTGCAAAGGAAGAGGACCATGTTTGCCGGACAATATCACTGTAAACTCGACGAAAAAGGTCGCTTCATCATACCGACTCCCTTACGCGAGCAGATCGAGGGAGATCGCGTGATTTTCGTCAAGGGGCAGGATCTTCCGTTGGCAGCCTACTCGGTTGAAGAGTGGGAAAAAGTCCTCGCGCGCGTCAAAGACACCTTCGATGAAGACCAGAGCCGGCTCTTCATGCACTTCGTCGTGGCCGAGGCCTCCTCTTCTGAAATCGACAAGACGGGCAGAATCCTCATTCCCGGACGACTGAGAAAGGTCATCCCGCTGGAAGACGACCTGGAAATCGTGGTCGTGGGGATGTTTCACCGGTTGGAAATCTGGAATCCTTCGGCATGGCGCCACTATCTCAAGAAGCATGATGAGCAATTGGAAGATAGCCTTGGGAAAATGCTCAATCTTCTTTAGACCCTCGGTGATTCCACGGTCCGGCAGCCCACGAGCATTTCTTTACACAACCTGCGAATCGTACCCGTGCCCTCATCGGACCGACCAGCAACCCTTCTCTCATACGTTTTGAAAAACAATCTCGGCGAACCAGGCCGGACGGCCGGCGTTTCCATCGACCAACTTTCGCGAAACGTTGCTCTTGACGCTTCATCGGGATCTCGCAGAAAACCCAAGTGGCCTCGCCTTTTCGCCGAAACCTCCCCAAATGCCACGCATTTCTCTCTGACCGGGAACACCCTTTCAATGACCCTGCCCATCCCGCCCAGCATTAACCGGCAATACGCCACGGTCAACGGACGTCGCGTGTTGTCGGCAACGGGACGTCGCTATAAAGCAAACATCGGACAGTTGCTCATGGCTGTCGCCCCCTCTTCCGAATGGCGTGCTTTTTTGCGTGCGGCACAGGAACACTGCCTGGCCCTGACGATCCATTTTCACTTTCCGACACTGTTACGGCGCGATCTTGACGGTGGGCTCAAAATCGCTCAAGACGCCTTATGTGAAGCCATGAGTCTCAATGACAACCGCATTATGGAAATTCACCTGTATAAAACCCTGGACCGGGACAATCCGCGACTCGAATGCACCCTGACTCTGACAAGTCCTCTGGCCCCGGACATTCGTCAACGCTCCCGGAACAACCCACGTTAATCCCCTTCTGTTTTTCCTCCCTTGCTTTTCGTATGTTTCCCTTGGTATGCAGATGTCCACGGACGATGCGTTCTGACTTTGAGAATGGAGCACCCATGCGCACCTCATTATCCTGGCTTATCGGCTTCGTGCTGATAGGAACCTGTTACGTTCCGGCACACGTTTCCGCCAATCGAATTCTCTTTGACGCACAGCAGAAATCTCAGCTTCAACGCATCCAGACCATTTTCATCAAGCCGGTCGCGCTGACGGAAAGGGGATTGGTCGATCCGGTCCTTATCGAGAAGGCGACGTCCGACCGGCTGACCGCCACCGGATTCGCGGTTGTCACGACCTCGAGCGAGCCGCATGACGTCGTCCTGAAGGTGAAGTGTGAGGAGCGAAAGTCCTGGAGGGGAGTCAGGAAATCCGATGGGGAAATGCAGCAACCCGGCGCGCCTTCTCGCAATTGGAAAGGACCGGCCTGTCAGTTAAGCTACTTTTTCGACGACCAGAAAGGGCCTTGGCAGTATGAGGTACGCACCACGTTCGACAATGCGTGGGAGGCAGCCCGCGCCAACGGACACGACGAACCGGGTCAATTCGCGTTGCAACACCTCGGGCAGGCATTGCGGGAAAGCGATTTCCCGCTCGATCTGGCAGCGGAATGGAAACAGGCCGAGCGACTCTCTTCCCTCTTGACCGATCCCAAAACCGATAAGGCGACAATACTCAAAATTCTCTCACTCGCCGGTCACATGCCGGGAGACACCATGCTGCAAGCCCTTCAACGGATCAGAACCCGGGACGAATTCGCTGCTCCTGCCACGGTCGCCTTGGGATTCATGGGCGAACCTGCCATTCCAACCCTCATCGCTCTCTTATCCGATCCATCAGTGGACATCCAAGCGGCCGCAGCGGAAGCGCTCGGTGAAATCGGAGCCCACAGCGGTAACGTCCAAATCCTGCCGCCTCTCCTGGCCAAGATGCAGGCCCCAGACGTGCATCTTCGCGTTCAGACGGAAATCGTGAGAGCCATCGGGAAGACGCCAGACATGAAGTCACTCGAACCCCTGGAACAACTCGCTCTCAAAGCGTGGACCGCCCGTTCGAACGATCCTCTCATGCAGGAACTCCGGGAAGCCGTGGATTGGAGCCTCTGGCAAATCAACCCCACCGCGCACACCGACGAGTAGGGTCCGTGGGACGAAACGTTGGAATGGCGCGCCCGAGAGGAGTCGAACCTCTAACCTTTTGATCCGTAGTCAAATGCTCTATCCATTGAGCTACGGGCGCGCGTGATCTGGCCGTCTGATGGCACTAGTCTCCGGAAAGACTCGCTCCCGGCAGCCATCTTATACAAGTCCTTGCGAAGCCGGTCAACTTGACCGTCCCGGTGAGAACCTTGCCGAATGAGCATTGCCGAAATGGGGTCAGACAACGGACGCCGGGGAAAATACCGGGGTCCCGAAAAGCGTGGAGGCTGAGACGTCCTCAACCCTGATCGTGACCCGGTCTCCGAGGGCGAGCGGAGCGGCATCCTTGTCCCACACCACGGTCACGTTGCTTTCCGTGTGCCCCATCCATTGCCGAGACGATTTTTTCGCGTTGCCTTCCACCAGCACGTCCACTTCCGTTCCGAGCAATTGCCGGTTTTTCCCGGCGGAAATCGTTCGCTGGAGTTCGACCAATCTCGTGACCCGCTCCAACTTGACGGCTTCGGGAACGTCGTCGGGAAATTTTCGATAGGCAATGGTGTTCTTTCGTTCGGAATATTTGAACACATAGGCCGATTGAAATTCGATTTCCCGCATGAGTTCATAGGTCTCGAGAAATTCCTCGTGGGTCTCGGTGCAAAATCCCGCAATCACGTCCGTGCTGAGGGCAATATCCCCTTGCCCCCGGATTTTGGCCGCCACGCCCCGATACTCGGCTCGCGTATACGACCGTCCCATCAGGTCGAGAATACGGTCGCTCCCCGCTTGAAGGGGAAGATGAACCTGCCGGCACACGTTAGGATGATGCGCCACCACCTCTATGAGAGCAGGAGGAAAATCCTTGGGGTGCGGGGACGTGAAGCGGACGCGGTCGATTCCGGGAACCTCGGCCACGTCCGCCAGGAGCCTGGCAAACGTGACGCCGTCGCTGTGATACGAATTGACGTTCTGCCCCAAAAGCGTGACCTGCTTATATCCTTGCGCCACGAGGGCGTGAGTTTCTTCGAGAATCCCCTGCGCCGGGCGAGACCGTTCTCGCCCACGGGTATACGGCACCACGCAGAAACTGCAAAAATTATCACAACCCCGCATGATCGCAATCCAGGCGTTGACGCCGGGCGTGCGCTCCGGAAGAATCGCTTCGTAGGTTTCGTATTCCGACAAATCCACGGCCATCGACCGTTCACGGCGTTCCAGGGCCTTGGTCAACAGTTCCGGCAGTTGTCGATAAGAATCCGGCCCAGCGAGCACGTCGATGACCGGCTGCGACTCCATCAAGTCTTTCTTGAGATTCTGGGCCATGCATCCCAGGACGCCGATGACCACGTCCCGTGATTGCTTCATCGCTTTCCACTCGGCCAAATGGCCGTAGACCCGATTATGGGCGTTCTCCCGGATTGCGCAGGTATTCATCAGTACCACGTCGGCCTGCTCGGGCATCGGCGTCAACACGAACCCACGGTCTTTTAACAGCGACCGAACCAATTCGGTATCATACTCATTCATCTGACAGCCGAACGTTTGAACGTACACGCGATACGACACCGGAGAACTCCTCAAGCCGCAGCGTCCTGCGGGCTTTCGTTACGTGGGTGATAAACCCACGACTTCCTTTGCAAACGACTGGAACACCGGAACCGGGGATCTTCCTGCTGGCGGCTGCTCTTCATCCATCACTGTCCCCAAGGCCGAATGCTCTATGACCCCGGTCAACCTGACCCGCCGGAGCTGATTGGCCAACGAGTCGGAACAGGCGACGCCCACCCGTATGAAATTGTCCGTCAGGCCGGTCCATAATCCATCCTTGCCGGTTGACTCGAACAGCACCAGACAATCCCTGTCCAGAAACCGTTGATAGAACTGTGCCCGCTTGATCCGGGACAACCGTGAGAGCACTCGGTTCCGGGTTTTGATGCCCGCCGGCGGCACAGAATGGCCCAAACGGGCGGCCGGCGTTCCTGGCCGAGCGGAATAACTGAAAACATGGGCATAGGCCAACGGCAGATCCCGAACCAGTTCGCAGGTCGCGGAAAATTGGCGATCCGTTTCCCCGGGAAATCCCACGAGCACATCGGTTCCCACACAGACGTCCGGTATCTGTTGCACGACCTGTTCCACCCAGGCCCGGTATTCTTTTACGAAGTAGCGACGGTTCATGGCCGACAGAATCTCGTCATCCCCGCTCTGCAAGGGGACATGCAAGAACCGGCACAGTTTCCGGGAGGTGCTCATATACTCGAGCAGTGCGGGAGAGATGGTCGTCGGTTCGATGGAAGAAATACGGATACGGGCCAATCCCGGGATGGATTCCAACCGTTGAATCAGGTCGAGAAGCCCTCCGGACCCGTTCGTGAATCGCCCGATATTCACCCCGGTCAGGACCAGTTCCCGATGCCCCCGTTCCACCAGCCGTTCAGCCTCTCGAACCGCGTCGTCGGTCAACCGGCTTCGTTCACGTCCCCGGGCAAACGGGATCAGGCAAAACGAACACATGAAGTTGCAGCCGTCCTGGATCTTCAAATTGGCGCGCGTCGTCGCATACTCCCCTACCCCATCCTGGACAAAATCCTCCCTGCCCATGGACCCCGAATGCCTGACGACGGTTGAGGAAAGCTTGTCCACGTGGGACATCTTTTCCAAGTAGTCCGGCAGCAGCATTTTGTATTGGTTGCCCAACACGAGATCCACCCCCGGAAGGTGCTGCAACGTCTTGAACCCGGTTTGCGCATAACATCCCGTCACCGCGACGAACGCCTGCGGCGAGTGGCGCAACGTCCGGCGAATGACCCTCCGGCAATCGGCCTCGGCGTTTTCTGTCACGCTGCACGTATTCAGGACAAGCAGGTCGGTCGGCTCGCCATAGGCCACCGTTTGGTAACCCATTTTGGTAAACCGGTCGGTCAGAACGGCGGTTTCTGATTGATTGAGACGGCACCCGGCCGTGTAAAAGGCAACTTTTTTCTTCATACGCCCGTATTTCGTTTAAGGAGATATATTATAGAGAACCCGCTTGTGCATCCACAACATTGACTGTTCCGCATCGATGCCCCGTGTTGCAGTCAAACCAGGTCTTACCTCACAAATCAGGCGCCCCCTTGGACTGCCCTCCAGCCCCCTTTTCCCTTCTTCTGTAGCGGCGCCATCTCACGCAAGGTGTACCGGCCGGTCCGCCGCCGTAGCGGCCGTAGGTCGGGTTAGCCGCATCGGCGTAACCCGACATCCCCAGCCCTTTGTCGGATGACGCTTCGCTCATCCGACCGACAATTTCTACGGTGTCTGTCTGTGTTCCGTCATGTGTTGACAGGGCTACGATGTTGGAAGGGTGACGGCACACCGGAACCCGGTTGAATGATTCCGGTCGAGTGGATTGCTGGCAACCCGGGTAAAAATTCTCACCTGTGGGGTTTCCACCTGCCACCCGGAACTGCGAATGACCCGGCGGGTCCCCGTCGAGGGTCCCTGAGGATTCCGACGCGGGCTCCTGGCATAATACGTCGCATCATACCAATCGGCGACCCACTCCCAGACGTTACCCGCCATATCATAGACCCCGTAAGGGCTTTTGCCCTTCTCATAGATGCCCACCGGTACCAGGGTCTTTTCACCCTGCCAGGACTGGTTGAAATTCAGGTGCTGATGCGTCGGTTCGACGTTTCCCCACGGGAACCGTCGATCATCGGTCCCCCGGCCGGCCTTCTCCCATTCCGCTTCGGTGGGCAACCGCTTGCCCGCCCATCGACAATAGGCCTCGGCGTCAAACCAATCCACGTTGACCACCGGCAAGGCCGTAATGGACTCCGGCATGAGTCCATCCTGCCATAAATTTTTCGACGGATCTGTAGGATGCGACGGGGTACGGTGACCGGTCGAACGAATGAATTCCAAATACAGGCCGTTGGTCACTTCATATTTGTCAATGGCATAGGTGTCTAATTCCACTTCGTGATTGGGGTATTCATCCAGCCCCCCGTCCCGTGCCCATTTGGGCACACCCATAAAAAACGAACCGGCGGGAATGACCACCATGGGCACCCCATCCTTGCTCCCAACGGTCTTGTCCGCGTGAGCCCGCTCGATGACGGCACCATTGACGCCCGTTATCATGAAAATACCCGCAGCAATGACCAGCGTCCGCTTCATCATCATATCGCCTCCATACGAAAAACGACCGGCCCCCTTGTCGAAGGCCATGGGAACCGGATTCTCGCGTCAACCCGCATTGTCCTGCTCCGCCCGTCTCAACGCGCGCATCAGCACGGGGTCGTTCAACGCCATCTCACTCAGCGCATCCATGACGTGAAGCCCCTTGGTGTCCATCAACTGTTTGGCCTTGGCATACTGTTGGGCGTTGAAGCGGGCAACCGTGGGCTGGTTATTAATCACCTGGCACGCCAGCACCCCATCTTCAAGGTCCAACGTCCCGCCCTGCTCCATCAACGTCTGCGCCTGCGCCACCGTGATGCCGTGGAGTTCGGCAAATTCCCCGATTCCGCCGGTTTCGACCATCGACCCATCCGGCATCGAACACTTGCGTTTGAAATACGGAGACCAGTCTTTGCGAAAATCAATATAGCGCAGGTCTCCCCCTTGAGCCACCGACCGCTCCAGCTTACGGCAATCAAGCCCCAGATTTTTTTGTTTCAGGCGTGACTGCAACTCCTCGGGGAGGCCCCGGTAAAACACACGCGCCGCGGCCTCGGCTAAGGGAATAGCCGAAAACCTTGCAAGTTGTTCGGCCTGTGCGGTCTGCTCCAAATCCAGAACCCAGGTCTGCTTGGGTTCGAGCCCGTTCGGATCGACCCGGCATACGAACAACCCGCGCGTCACCACGCCTCCGGTTTCCGGATACGCATACAGCCCCCCTTCCGTCAACAACCGGAGCATGTCGTCAACCGGGATGTCATGACTTTCCCCCAGAATCTTTGCATGATGCTCGATATTCTCCTCACCGGCCATAGCGCACACCATAACATTCCCGGGAGGATCGAAATCCGTGTAATTCTCCAAAACATTGTAGAGTTGCACCTCTTTAGCCGGTTTCAACGGCCGTTTTTTTATCTTGAACATGATCGTCGTTCACAAACGCCTTGCCACGTCACGCCTTTTCCTTTCTATCCTCGTCTGCGTTCACCAATTCGTTGACACAGTTGTCTTTCTCTGTCATCCCGATGTCTTCTCCGCCTCTTGTGTAGCCGCGCCATCTTATGGCGCTTCTTCGAAAACAGCCTCCAAGACGCATAAGATGCGTCTGCGACACATGCAAAAACAACGACCTGGGATCCCCATTGCCAACATCGGAAACGGCAAAAGAAGGGCATTTCATGCCATGACAGATATGATGGAGCCGGCCTCGTATTCTGTCAACGAATCAGTGAACGTTGTCATCCCTCGTCGTCAAATGCTAGACCTGCTTTTCATGGACGCCGTCCAACAACTGGCGACTCTGTTCCGGCAATACGAGGCGTTTCAATGGAACCCGGACAACGGCTTTGTGCTGGCCTCCGGAGAAACCAGCCCCTATTACGTGGACTGCCGGGCACTGCTCGCGCATCCGGATGCCCGGTGGCTCGTGGCGCAACTCGCGTGTGAAGCCATCCGTGACCTTTCCCTTGAAGCGGTAGGTGGTCTGGAAATCGGAGCCATTCCCCTGGCGACAGCTATATCCGATTATGCCTTTGCAACTCAACCGCCGAATACGTACGACACCTTTGTCATTCGCAAACAGGCCAAAGATCATGGACTGGGCAAACGCATCGAAGGCGCGATCAAGGCCAACGCCCGCACGTTGATCGTCGACGACGTGCTGACCAGCGGTGGATCGCTCCTGCAAGCCCTCCAAGCCGCTAGGGACGCCCAACTTCACGTGTCGCACGCCCTGATCATCGTGGATCGGCAGGAACAGGAGGGCAAACAGAAAATCGAAGCGCAAGGCGTGTCATTAATCAGTCTCTTAACCCTGGACGAGTTGAAAGCCGCCTGACAACCGTTTCACGACCTCAAGATAAAGGCCGTAAACGGGGTTGTGCATCAACCATCCAAGCGCCCAAAGACGAAATATCAATGTCTCCGATGCCACGAGGCACAAGAAATGCGCTTCTGTGCTGCCGTCGCAAAGCGAAGGAGTTCCAGTCAAGAAGAACGGGTATCGGGCCGTGGGAGTATGTTGGAAGTGTTGTACTGATCAGGAACGGCAGGCGGCAAAAAATTACCCTCAACGCAAGAAGTTCGAAGTAGAGCCACCTCCTAAAATCCAATAGGCTCCAAAAACATCAACTCAACTTGTCTCTTGTCTCTATCAGAAACCCTATACCAAACTCTCATCTCGCCATTCTCGCCATGAGTCTTAACCATTCGACTATCCTCAATTATCCTTAATTCCCGTTTTTGAATCTTCACTTTCCGGATCTCTCGCAATAACCCAGTGCGCGATTGCCAATTGCTCGTCAAGTTGCTCGTAACGGCCACGTTCCGCAATCCTGGCATCAAACTCATGACTGTGAACGAATTCCCAGCGCTCACCACCAAAGTCTATTCCCACCTACTTTAGGACACCTTCCCTGACCAATGCCTTCGTTCTGTCAATATCGCCTTGGTTCACAGGCTCACCTGAAATGAGCAACGCTTCGTATGGCATTGGCTCTTCGTCTTTCAGCAATTCCCATACTTTTTCATGTGATAACTCACTGACCTCGGCAGCACTTGCATCTTCAAGAATTTCAATGACATCATCGACCATACGTAATTGGTCGGCACTAAAAAAGTGAACATTGGCCCGACGAAGATGAATGGGACGTTCTTGTCTGCGATTAAAAAATTGTCCTTTTCGAATCGCAAGTTCCCTGCTTTGGACAAGCTCTTCTCTGACTTCTGTCATATACTTGGGAACGGGGCCATAGTCCTTACGAATGTATGGAGTTCCGGTGATCGGCTTCCCAAGATACTTAAACGCGAATGCATCAGAAAACCATAAGATTTTATTAGGTTTGGTCACACCAAATGCCCCATGATTTTTGCACTTTTCGGAAATGTACAGAATCATTTCCTTTAACTTTTCATTATTGGGATCTGAAAATTCGTATGCCAGCTTTTGCTTGTCCATGTTGAACCAGTTATACAAACAGAGAAACTTATCGTATACAGGGGATTATAGAGAATGGTCGACGCCCTCTCCTTATTGTAGCTGCGTCATCGCCCGATTGTAAATGTTCACGCATGCGTTGACAGAAGAGAGAGGCAGGAGCTTGTCGGATGACGCCTGTCGGCTAACCTGACCTACGGGGGCTACGGCGGCGGACCGGTCTCCCTCTCTTTTGTAGCTGCGCCATCTTATGGCGCTTCTTTGACAGCGGCCTCTCCAAGATCCGCATAAGAGGCGACAGCGACAAAGACGGAGAGGCCGACACCGCCCCTGGATATCCGATAAAAGATGTCGGGAATGACCCTAGGGAGCAGGGGCGGCGGTGTCGGGTTGCGCCGGAGCGGCTAACCCGACCTCCCTTACTTTGTCTGTCATCCCTGATCCCCGATGACACATGTCGGGGACAGGCTATTTGTCATCGGGGATCCAGAGCTTTGTTTTTTCTTTGCGAAGCACAACGACCTATATAATGCCTATCAACCATATTGTTGACCGTAATCACCCGGACATCCGGTTGTCGGATTTTGACTGTAGCAAATCATTGCCCCCAACCATTAGAGAACCTCTGATTATTAGAGAACCTCTGATTTAGTGTGATAGCGGGATGCAGGGCCAGGCGTCCCGGAGCGAAACCCGAAGCGTATCAGAGAGAGCGGTGAGGGTTGAGCGAGGACACCACGCCGCCGTGCGCCCGATCGTGCACTCAATCAGAGGTTCCTTGGCTGATATTGAGGATGACCGTGATACCCGACAAAATCGAAGTGATCGCGCCGAATCTCAAGCGACGATTGTCGGGTGTTACGGCAACGATCGCGCGGCTGTTGCCGGTGCAGGCTCACTCGATCGGGATCGTGGCGACCGGACCGGGGCTGCCGTCCCACGTCCCCTGGGTTCCTCTGCGGTCCGTGATACTGATGTCCGGTCGGGCGTATCGGGTCTGGCACGCGCGGCGCAACACCGAAATGCTCATGGGGCTGATCCTGCGTCACGTTTTCAGAAAACGCCTGAAACTGGTGTTCACCTCCGCCTCGCAGAGGCATCACACGCGCTACACCCGCCTGCTAATCTCGGGCATGGACGCCATCGTCGCAACGTCACGCAAATCCGCGTCCTATCTGCGCCGGTCGTCGCGCGTGATCCTGCATGGAATCGACACCGGGATGTTTCATCCTCCCCTGGACCGCCGCGCTCACCGGCGCTCGCTCGGTCTGCCCGAGAACGTGACCATCGGGTGCTACGGACGCATCCGGCGCCAGAAGGGCACGGACGTATTCGTCAACGCGATGCTCGCAGTGTTACCCCAACACACCGGGGTAACCGCCCTGGTGATGGGCCGCGCCGCGCACAAGCACGGACCGTTCCTGCAGGACCTGCGCGAGAAGGTGGCACGGGTGGGGCTCCAGGACCGGATCCTGTTCCTGCCGGAAGTGCCGGTGGAGGAAATGCCACGCTGGTATCAGGCGCTCGACCTGCTCGTGGCCCCACAACGCTGGGAAGGCTTCGGGCTGACCCCGCTCGAAGCGATGGCCTGCGGCGTGCCGGTGATCGCAACGACTGTCGGCGCATTCGACGAATTGGTGGTGGAGGGCGAGACCGGACGCCTGATCCCGCCCGGTGACGCAAAACAGATGTGCGCGGCGGTCTCGGCAGCGCTTGCCTCACCCGTCACGCTGCAGCAATGGTCGCCCGCAGCCCGTCGCCACGTTGAGGAAGGATTTCGGATCGAGGACGAAGCCACAGCCCTCAACGCGCTCTACCGGGAGCTGCTGGACGGCGGTGAAAACGCGCCATGACGCCTTGACGAACTGTGGCCCATCCTGATCTACTCCCTCGCCCTCTGGGAGAGGGTTTGGGGTAAGGGCTCTTTCGTCTTCCCTCTTCTGTAGCTGCACCATCCCCCGATGACAAATGTCGAGGATGACAATAAAAGGAGGCTGGGGATGTCGGGTTACGCCGTGCGGCAACCCGACCTACGGGGGTGATGGCTGCTGACTGGCCGCCCCTCTTTTGTCGCAGCGCCATCTTATGGCGCTGTTTTGACAGAGGCCGCTCCAAGTCGCATGAGAGACGGCAGCGACAAAAACGGAGAGGCCGACACCACCCCTGGATTTCCCGATAAACAATGTCGGAAATGACCCCAGGGGGGAGTGTTGGGGATGTCGGGGCACACCGTGCGAACCCGACCTACGGGGGCAACGGCTGCTGACTGGCCGTCCCTCTTTTGTCGCAGCGCCATCTTATGGCGCTGTTTTGACAGGGGCCGCTCCAAGTCGCATGAGAGACGGCAGCGACAAAAACGGAGAGGCCGACATCACCCCTGGATTTCCCGATAAAAAATGTCGGGAATGACCCCAGGGGGGAGCGTTGGGGATATCGGGGTACACCGTGCGGCAACCCGACCTACGGAGGCTACATTCATCAGCAAAGCCACGGATGGAAAGGCAAGCGAGATCGAACTCTTGCCCACCGCCAAGCCCAGAGGCATCCGCAAATCGTGGAGAAAAAACCGGTTGCGTGCTGCTCGCTACATGATTTGCTATTTTTTTCGGTAAGGGGTAGATGGTATCAACGAACCGGAAATTGGCAAGTGCGGGGTGGCGTGGCCGTGCCTGATCACCCAGCCCGTACGCGTCTCCATATCGCCTTCGTTATTGTTAACCTTGGAGGGGGTGGGGCGGAACGCATTACATTGCAAACGGCTGATGGGTTGATCAAATTAGGCCATCGGGTCGATATCGTCTTGCTCGAGCCGGGCATCCGGTATCATCAGGAAATCCCCGCCGCTGCACGTCTCGTGTTGTCGGAGAGCGCCTTCGATGCTTTGAAGGCTGAAGAGGAGTCACGCACCGCACCCGTCTGCCGATGGCACCCAAATGGGAAAATTGAGCGCGTCGCATTCTACGAGGCGTCACGCATTCGCGCATCCGTCTGCCGATGGCACGTGGAAAGGGCCGGCAAACCACTTCTGAGAAACTTCGTCAGTCTGTTGCAGGCATTTAATTGGCACCCGCTGTCATTGCCCAATGCCCGCATGTTGAAGAACGTGCTGTTCGTCGCCGACTACATCAAGAAAGAAACCCCTGACTGCGTTCTTCCGGCTCTGCCCAACGCTAAGGTAGCGACACTGCTCGCGAAGGCTTTGCTCGGTTCATTTCCAGTGGTGATTCCAGTGGTCCATAACGTGCTCGAAAATCGACGCCTGCGACACAGGGTCAGGTATAGAACTCTGATGGCGCACAGCGATCACATTGTCGCGGTTTCCGAAGGGGTTCGTCAGAGCGTTTCCTCTAAGGCAGATGTTCCCAAGGAACGGATAACCACGATCTACAATCCTGTCGTCACTCCGAGGCTGGCAGAACTGAGCAGGGAAATGCCAGACCACCCCTGGCTGGCCGATGGCAGGCCACCCATCATCCTTTCCGCCGGCAGGTTCGTACCGGTCAAAGATTTCCCAACTTTGATCCGGGCTTTCCAAAAGCTATCGATGGTGACTCCCGTCCGGTTGATCCTGCTCGGCGAGGGCGACCAACGGAAAGACCTGACTGCCCTCGTTCGCAGGCTGGACCTGGAGGACAGGGTTTCGATGCCGGGATGGGTGGATAACCCTTACGCCTTCATGTCGCGCGCATCTCTCTTCGCGATGTCTTCGCGAATGGAAGGCTTACCAACCGTCTTGATCGAAGCCCTCGCCTGCGGTTGCCCCTGTGTCAGCACTGATTGCCCTTCGGGACCGTCGGAGATTCTGGAGGGCGGACGGATTGGCCGCTTGGTTCCTGTCGCCGATGTGGAAGCCTTGGCGGAAGCCATGCGGCTTACCCTTGAGAACCCACCTCCGAGGACGTTGCTGTTGAAGAGAGCGGAATACTTTTCTGCAGAAAATTCGGTCGCGATATACGAGCGACTCATCACAGAGACTGTACGCAACCATCGCGATGGGGCACGTGTAGGCAACAAATTCGGAGGGTAGCTGACTACCATGCAGGTCCTTTGTATCAATGTGCCAAGAGTGTCCGATCGCCGTGCCGCCATGATCGAGCAATTCCGACGGTTGGGCATGGCCTTCGAAATTTTCCCAGCCACTGACTGGCAAAATCTTGACGAAGCGGACTTCGCACTGGTCGATGCCGAAGCACGACGGCGGCAGGGGCGGCGTCCGCTTTCCGCTGGGATGATCGCCTGCGCACTCAGCCATAGACGGGCTCTTCGCTACATGATTGCCAAAGGCTTCGAGAGAGTCGCCATATTCGAGGACGACGTCACGCTCGCTCCTGACACGATAAACGCTCTCGATGTGATCGAGCAAATCGATTCCGGGGCCGACATCGTTTTCCTGCACCGCAACAAGGCGGCCCATCGTTTCGTGCCGCTCCTGCGCCTGTCCGACAGATATCAATTAGGCCTTGTTCGGCCATCGGACTGGGGCACACAGGGCTACGTCATAACCCGCAAGGCAGCCGGCAATTTTCTGGAACGGGTTCCCCGAATCATCTATCGGTCAGATCATTCATTTCACGCATACTGGCTACACGGGTTACGCACTTTCACCCTCGATCCCCCGGTGGTTCACCACAGCAAGATATTCAGCCCGCGCTCTGTGCTGCAGGAGGCACCCCGAGATCGACGTCAGCGGGATATCGTGAGCATGACAAGGCGCATACAGAGCGCAATTACGGAAGCCATCCAAATGCGTCTTGCCTTTTATCGCAGAAGGCATGTCCGGAAGGATCGCTGATAGGTTCTACCGCCGCTGTATTCTTGTGTTTGCCGAATTCTCACCGGGCCGTACACAGACCAGCAAAGCACTGAAAGCCCGAGCGACGGTTTGCGTCAGGTAGCGCCTTTTCATAGAATGGCAAAGATCCAAAGACTCGCAAGTTGGAAACGTGATGGAATATGTCTATACCCCGCCACCCCTACCGACGTTCAGGCGCTGGCGTGTGCTGCGTCGAAAGTTCCCGGATGAATTTGTTTTGCGGTCTCTAGAATACGAGCGGTTGGAGAAGGTGGATGTTCGAGGCCGTGTCCTGGACATAGGAGGCGGGCGCAAGGCGCGGAGCAATCCGTTCCTTCCAACAACGGTTGGAATCGACTCGATCAACATCGATCCGGAGATTGGACCGACGTATCTCGTTGAGCCCGGCGCACCATTCCCGGTAGAGGACGATACCTACGATACGGCGTTCTGCCTCAACACCCTCGAGCACATCTATGACGCAAAATTCATGCTCCATGAAATCCATAGGGTGTTGAAACCGAGCGGGACCGTCTTCATCTCCGTACCCTTCATATACTGGATACACGCGCATCCTGATGACTTCTTTCGGGGCACGCCGAGCTGGTGGGAAGAATCCATGCGGCGCGTCGGATTCACTCGGGTAGAACTCGAGCCGCTGGTCTGGGGCCGCTACACTACCGCCAGAACAATCAGTGGTCGCCGCGGCCTTCTACCGAAAGCCTTGCACATGGAAAGTGCTTACCTGAAGGACATCCTCTACGCCATGCTCAATTTCTATAACGTTGACCGATATGAAGGACGGAAGGGCAAGTCGATCTGCGCGGTCTCGCTAGGTTGGTTTATCACTGCCACGAAATAAATTCGAGGCCCGATGCTGAATGCCTGAAATGTCCACACGGCGGGTCGTGCCTGCATTCTCGAAGTCCTGGTGGCTTTCGTAGAGGAGCTTTCTGGCCTGGGCTGACCGGCCCATTCCAGTTGATCAAAATCACTGTGCCAAGGTACCAGCAGTATAGCCGGTAATATGCGTATAAAACTATTAAAGGACCTGGAAACAAGCATTGCGGCAAATCTCCCGCTTGCCGTCTACTGTCGAGTCGTGAACATGCGCAATCGCACCTCTGGCAGGGTCCACCGGATCTCACCCGTTGAGGGGAACCACATCCTTAAGGCACGGGACGCGACCGACGAAATATTCCTGTGCCGTCGCACGCGACATAAATACTTCAAGCGCGGAATTCGGGCAAGAGTCGAGAAACTTGCACAGGAATATCATCTCGACCATGTACCGACGAAGCGGGGGGGGGGGGGGGGGGGATTCTTATCGATTGCGGCGCGAATATTGGCGAATTGGGGCTTTGGGCTCTCTCCAGAGAAATGGACTATGTCGCCTGCGAGCCCGAGCCTCTTGAGGCACTCTGTATCGATCTGAATGTCTATGGCGGTGAACCGAGGGCAATCCGGAAGGTACTATGGAACAGCAATGCCAGCATAGAGTTTTTCTCAAAGCCGCATAATGGGGACAGATCGATCATTGAAATGGATGGTGCTCAGGGTCAGATGATTGTCGAGGCGGTCAGACTCGACACGGTGATCGATCTCAAGAGACGCACGGGTCCGATCGTTTTCAAGGTGGAAGGTGAAGGCGCGGAACCGGAGATACTGGAAGGTGCTGCGGGTGTGCTACCGTCAATCGACTTCGTCACCGTGGACTGTGGTTTTGAGCGTGGCCGTGAGCAATCACCCACATTCGTCGAAACTAACAGGCTTCTCGTCGAGGCTGGATTCCAGTTGCAACAGTTCGAATTCGGCCGAATAACAGCTTTGTACCGCAACGCAAACAGATAACATGTGGCCCTCCTACGTCATTAACTTGGCCGAAAACACCATCCGGATGGAGAATAGCGCGCGACAGATCACTGCGCATAGTATCCCGTTTGAGAGAATTGACGCCGTCAATGGCTGGGCGCTGTCGGAATCGGAAATCAGCCTTGCCTACAATGCGGCAGTCAACCGCCGGCGGGCGAAACATCCGCTTGTCCGTTCCGAGATCGGCTGCTACCTCAGTCACGTGACGGCTTGGCGACGGATCGCCGAGAACGAAGTTCCGGGGGGGGGGGGGGGGGCTTCATCTTTGAGGACGACTTCCTGGCCACGGAAGGCCTTCCCGACGTGCTGCACCGGCTGTGCGAGGACGAACGAGATTGGGACATGGTCAAACTGTTTTCGTTCGATCAGGCACCGCGGACCGTAGCCCGGCGCCCGCTTGGTGCAAGGCACGAGGTTGTGGTGCCTTTTCGGGTACCGTCCTGCACGGTAGGGTACGGCCTGACTCGCGAGGCGGCAAGCCATCTCGCTAAACGGGCAATCCCCTTTTTCCGTCCCGTCGACGAAGATCACAAGTTCTTCTGGGAGACCGGTCTCAGGACGACGCTGGTGTTGCCGTCGCCGGTGCGGGTCGGCGATCAGCAGACGATGACCGGCACGATCGGAGAAGAACGACGGTCATCGGCAAAGCACGGCGTCGCCCAGGCATGGCGCGGTCTGATCTATCAGTTCCGTTATCAGGCACTCCTCCATTGGCATCGAATGAAAGGGAAAACATGATCGTGCGGAAGGTTCTCACCTTCATTTCGGTAAGGACGGTGGCGTAGGATGCTTCTTCGCAACGACGAAAAGGCTTTTCCAACTTGTTTCTACCGCCAGCACCCATAGGAAAAGAACCATGAATGCAGGCTCAGTTTTTGCGGCCATTCTTATTGCCGTCAATATTGTCACGCTATTCTTCATGGCCCCGTTGAATAGTCTTATCCTGGCTCATCCCTATGAACAGGTCTGTCTTTCCTGTCTTTGTACAATCTACGGGGGTGGGATACTCGTGGTGGGCTTTACCCTGTTTATGGCGAATTGGTGGGGAGGAGAGAAGATTGCTTTACGTGTTCAAAAATTTCTCTCGATTGTGGCCCTTGTGCCTTTTTTGCACGTTATTCAACTGACTATGGTTCCTCCCCCGTGGAATACCCTGTATGTCATTGTTTGCATCGTGGTGCTTGCTCCGGCGGTGATAGGGTTTTTACGTGGGCAGAAAAAAACGGTCATTCTTGTGCATCAGTTTTTTTTCATCCTTTTCTTGTATGAGGTCTTGAATTTTGGGCGGATGATTCTTCAGGCACACGACTTGGAAGCCAACATGGAGTCCACTCATAACAGGGAAGGTCGGGTTGCGTTGAACGAGGATGGGCATCATGTCTTTTGGATACTTTTCGATGAATTTTCTCTTGTCCGGAGTTTGGACAGAGATAAATTTGACGTGAACGTTGTTCCAAATTTAGCGAAATTCTCCCGGACCAGTACGTGGTATCCTCATGCGCGCACTCTCGATCCATGGACTAAACGAGCCATTCCAATTTTGCTTTTGGGCAATAAAGATGCCAAAGACTTTAGGCGGCAATTTTTGTACGACTTCGATTCCCAAAATTATCTTTCGTCCATGGCTCAAACCATGGAAGTATTCATCATTGGAAAATATTTGCCCTATTGTCATGCTTTTCAGCAGGTGGCTGAGAGGTGCCGGGTTTATCCTGGGGGAGGGTTTACCGACTACAGCCACTTGGTCCGCCATGTTTGGGCTAGATCTATCCCCGGGGAGTTACGCAATACCAAAACAGGAAGGAAACTGGGAAGACTGATTCTCCCGCAATCTGTTCGAGTCGATCTTCAAAGGCGCCCAATTAGTCTGGCGCTCAGCATGGGGCAATCTTTCAACCATCCCACATTTACCTATATCCATGAGAGCTTGCCCCATCACCCTTATCAATTTACAAGTAATGGCGTTATCAGGCAAATAGCGTATGATGGTGGACCGAGTAAAAGTTTGAGTCTCGACGAGCTTGTCGAATTGCAAAATTTTTATAGAGAACAGATTACCTATACAGATTCCTTATTTGGGGAATTTGTCGCCCAACTCAAGGCCAAAGAACTGTATGACCAATCCTATATCGTGGTCATGAGCGACCATGGCACAAGTTTTGATCCTGAAAGTCCTGGTCGCGTACTTGGGCATGAGCAGGTGGACCGTGTGCCGTTTTTGATCAAGTCACCCGGACAAACCCGGGGTGTGGTGAATCCCCGGTCTATTGATATATCCGAGTTTTTGGGGGTTTTACAGAACAAGATGAAACAGGCAAGACCCCGCAAAGACCTGCCCCCCAAGTGACCGTGACTCATACAAGGATGAAGACCATGAAAAAAACCATCGCCGTGCTTTTCGCAGGAGCTCTTGTCATCGAGCCTGATTTTGCTCTGGCTTACATTGATCCGTCGGCCGGAGGCTTGCTGGTTCAATTATTACTGGGCGGCCTTGCCGGCATCGGGGTCCTGGTCAAACTGTATTGGGGAAAACTCACCAAGCTCTTTCGTAAGGAGAAGGATGACCGGTCCTGAGTCCAGCCCGGATCTCATGCGTGCTCCGGGCTCCTACCGTGATCCCGAGGGGTTTGTCTTTTTTCAGGGCAACCGGGTGTTTCGGGCACTCACGAAGGATGGCTTGGCTTCGCACCGGGACTTTCGCCAAAGTTCTTTGTGTCAATGGGCGGAAGAAGGGAATTGGGTGATTCCATCGTGGGAAAGTGATTCAGCCTCTGCTGGCGCCATTGCCGCGAAGTTCCCTGAGGTTGCAGGCGTCATCGAACAGAGCCGGATTCCCTTCATCAGCTATCCCTATGAATGGTCATTCGATATGTTGAAGGATGCGGCCTTACACACTCTGGATCTTCTGCTGCATAGTGGAAAGCACGGGTTTACCTTAAAGGATGCTACCGCCTATAACATTCAGTTTTTGGGATGTCGCCCGATTTTCATTGATGTCCTCTCAATCGCCAAGTATGTTCCCGGCACGCCATGGGCAGGTTATACGCAGTTTTGCCAACAGTTTTTATTTGCCTTGGCTTTGACGGCCCATAGAGGCGTCCCTTTTCAACACGTCTTGCGCAGCTATCCTGAGGGAATTCCGCTCCATGTGATGAAACCTCTTCTTGGCGGATTGGGCTGGAGAAAAGCCGGCATGTTCAAACACGTTATTCTCCAATCTTTTTTTCAAACCGGGTTCCAGGCTGATACTCCTGCGCTGAAGTCGAGATTTCAAACACTGCAATTTTCTCTGGATCATATCAATGCCCTTATTCGTGCCATGAAAACAGTCGTCACCCGGTTACACCCATCGTCTTCCCAACGTCACTGGGTCGGGTATTCCGAGAATCGCTCCTATACAGCCCAGGAAATTGGAGCCAAGCAGAGATTCGTGGAGAAACATTTACAGCACATTCAACCCGATTCCGTTTGGGATCTTGGGTGCAATACGGGAGAATTTTCCTTCATTGCTCAAAAATATGCCGATTTGGTCATCGCGGCGGACGCCGATCCCGAATCAGTGAATCACCTCTATCGGCACTGTCGACAAAACGGAATTTCGGGGATTTTGCCGTTGGTCCTGGATGTGACGAATCCCTCACCCGGATTAGGATGGAACAACCTCGACCAGCAGAGGTTCCTGGATCGAGGCAAGCCAACCGTTGTGTTCATGCTGGCCCTTCTGCACCATCTCTGTGTGACACACAATGTGCCCTTTGAGTATATTTTTAATCTGCTGCTGTTTATTGAAGCTGAGTACGTCATGATTGAGTTTGTGCCCAAATCGGATCCCATGGTGAAAAAACTCCTTGCCAACCGCGAGGATGTCTATCCGAGGTATACCCTGCCGGCCTTTGAGTCCGAGGCCTTCAAACATTTTTCCCTGGTGGACCGCCATGAACTTCCTGCCGGCAAGCGCGTTCTGTATTGTCTGAAACGACACGACCATTGCTCCATTCAGATCCCTCCACAAGCTTCCCGTTTCGATGACCATGGCTCACTCTCCCCTTCAACTGGCCGGATTTCCGCCCGTTAGGGAACCTCTGATTTATTGCACGATCGGGCGCATGACGGCGTTGTGTCCTCGCTCAACCCTCGACTCTCCACTTGATAGGTCTCGGGTTTCGCTGCGGGATGCCTTGCCCTGCATCCCGCTACTACAATAAATCAGAGGTTCCTTAGCAAAAAACCGTAGGTCGGATTAGCGAAGCATAATCCGACAAGAGGTCGCGGTGCCGGGTGACGCCTATTCGGCTAACAGCACGGGTCAAGAGGGCAGCAGTTCACCTGATGCTTGCCCCTCTTTCCCCATGCTATACTCCGAACAATGACTCTGTCTCGTATCGATCGTTGAAAGGAAATCCAGCATCTCAGGGGAAGGAATGGTCAAGGGATAATGTCCATGTTCCTCTCACCCACAAACCGTTCACATATTTGGGAGCAAGAAAGCCATGCCTCCGTCGACCGTCAATGATGAACAACGCTGCAAGGATGGAAAACGGCTTGCCAGACAGCTTCGCACAGTAAGCCAACGCAACTTGTCTAACTTACCGAAAAAGCTAACCAAGAAGGATCTGGACACAATACAAGACGCTTTCTTGGATTGTTATAAAATCTATCTGGAAATGCGTAACCAGTTGCCGATCCCTCGCATGATTGATGAGAAGGGAACCACGGTTGCGCAACTTGAGAAATCTGAAGAGAAACTTGAGACCTATTTGAATGCACAAGATGGTCGGATTGTGAAGTGGGTACGAGCATGGCTTCATTTGCTCCAAGAAGTGCGTTGGCTTATCACGATCAATGATGGTCTGGACGACGCACAAAAAACAGATGGCACAATCTATAAAACGGCTCATGAATTTGCGGCGTCATTGGATTGTGAGTAAATGGCATCACAACAAGGCTTTCGCATCCGAGGTATCCGTGCAGTCAGTGCTCGATTCAAACGAGGTCATCGTCAATTAAATCCGGAAGCTCGGGATCAATTGCTTCATGTTCTCGACGAATTATTGACCGGCACACTAACCCCAGGCAGATATTTAGAGAAATTATCCGGTTACGACTCTCTATTCCGTCCGACTGAACAGGAAACAGCGCTTGGTCTTTGATCTCGAATCAGACTAAACGATTCGCCTTGTGGCTGTCGGCAATCATGATCCGGCCTACCGCCTCCCCTGAACAGAATCACCCAGTCCCACTTTTACCGAACAAGAGGAAGATACCGTTATGAGGTTGACCTTCCCCCCATAAAACGGTCCACTTTGAGGGTGAGTTTTCTGGTACAACAACCCAGGGGGACTCATCATGAAGCAGAAACGATTCAGCGAAGTTCAGATCAGGCGGATGAGACGGCGCTACGCATCCGGTTGCGCGCCTTGGCGGTGGCGTTTCCCCGGTATGGCTACAAACTGCTGCATGAATTCCTCAAACGGGAGGGGTTGGTGGTGAACGCGAAAAAGACGTATCGATTGTATCGAGAAAACGTAGGTCGGATGAGCGTCGCGTCATCCGACGAGGGGCTGCGGTGTCGGGTTACGACTGTTCGGCTAACCCGACCTACGGCTGCCAACAATCTACGGGCGAGGTCAGATCCGTACCCGGTACGATCGTCACCGTGCCCTTGAGGGCGCCATAAACGCGTGAGAAAAAAATCGGCACCAACCGCCTCGGAGACCTCATCTTGAACCTGTGGTCCTTCGCCGGTTTCGGTTGATGGCTCATCGGGCAAGAATTTTCGGAAAACCAGTTTGCGACCCGGCATATCCACGTTCGCCGTCTTGTCCCCTGCATCGAGCTAAGCATGGGTAATCACGCTGTTGGTCGGATTGTCGGACCACCACGCCCGATATTTGTAGGCCGATGGTGGCAGTTTCGCTCCGACGATACGCTCGATGGCCGCAAAGGTCATGGACACGGACGCTTGGCCCGACCCACGCAGGTGAACTGCCAAAGGCTCGTATTTGGACATGAGTAATTACCCTGGAAAGTTAGGGTTGATTTATTAAAAAACAGCTCAATATAAATGTCAATCTTGACAGCCCCAAAAGGGATGGGGTCAAGGGAGCAGCAGAGAGCACAGAACCTGTCTTTGAGAGGATTGAATTAAGTGGTTATGCTTTAGGCTTTTGGGGAATTGGAGATGTCTGGCCCTGAAAAAGGTCATTTAGATTTTCTCCATATAAATCAGACTCCTCCAATGGTGTAGTAATTTTAGCGAGGAGAAGTTGGGCAGGCATGTCTATTCCCGCACGTAGTTTTACGGGAACGCTTCCAAAATTTGCCAACTTGACCTTCTACGCAACTCTCTCTCTTAAGTCAATATAATTTCAGGTAATATAGTGGCTCAGCACACCGTATCTGTCATCCCTGTCTGTGTTCACCAATTCGTTGACAGAATGGTCAGGTCAAGCGGGAACTACCGGATGCGTTCCCTCCTCCGAGTCTCCTCTCCCTTGATGGGAGAGGAGTAAGGTGAGGGTGAGGAATAAAAGGGGCTCTTGGCAAGTCCCTCGTCGCCTTTGTCTGTTTGGCAAAAACAGTGGGCATCTGGCCGTACAGGAGAATTCCCCTTCTGCTGCCTCACCCTCACCCCAGCCCTCTCCCGTCAAGGGAGAGGGAGAGAAGAGGGAAGGGGAAGGAGGAAGTGGGGAAGGAAAAAGCGGAAATTTTCAACGAATTAGTGAACATTTACAATCCCTGTCTGTGTTCAGAAATTCGTTGACATATCGAATTAGTGAACCCCTCTGCCTTCTTTCATCCTCGTAGCTGCGCCATCTCATGGCGCGGTCTTTCCTCCAGGCGCGGGGCAAGAGCGCGATAAGATCGCGCCGCTACAAAGACCTTCTGCCTTGCGTCTGTGTGGCCGCTTGTCGGGTTACGTCTATGGGGCTAACCCGACCTACTGCTGCTGGGACAGGCCAAAAAACATATTTATTTGTTTGGAAAAGCGGGCATAAATTGGAAGGCAAAGCTGGCAAGTTCTTGTAAATGATGTGTCCATTCTTTATTGATCATTTCACTATCTTGATCTGAAGAAATATTTAAACGAATAAGGGCATGATAAGGATTGCCAGGAATCGGGTCTGAAACAAGTGAACGTCCGTTTTTATTTACTAAATTTGTTTTGACAAGAGCCCACCCATAAAATTGTCGGTTCCTCTTTTTTGCATTTTGATGCCCGAGTTGTGATAAACGCCTTTCATTGTCATTGGTCTTATAATCAATTGAAATAGGTGTGTCGGGTGCTCGCTCTCTAAAAACTCTTGGATGAATAGGATGTTTTGCCTTATGGCTATCGAAAATACGACGGGCAATTTCATCACTCCACACTCACCTCTCCTCTTGTTTGGCCTTAGACATTAAACGACGTAATTCCAGAAAAAAATATTTTATGACGTTATCTTTTGTTTCAGGTGGGCAAAGACATTCTCTTCGTTCGCTATTAATTGTCGAGAGACACCAAATTTTATCAGACCAAATATTCAGTGACACGAAAGAGCACTGCCAGATGAAATACAAGACAATGACTTTGCCATCATCAACAAAAATTTGCGGTCGAGGGAACGGGTCAGGAAATTTCACAATGGAATCGAGAACGAATTCGGCAAGGTTTTTTGCATTAGAGTCCGGTGGTGGAAGCCCCTCTTCTGCTGCCAGGCTATCGAGTGCCTTCATTTCCTCCAAACAGTCGTGTGCCCATGGTTGTTTTTGATTGGTGATATAAGCAACCTTCTCAGGTTGACTGATTGCATACTTGTTACTGCTTTCTTTCTTCCCATCTTCTCTTTCTGTCTGAACAGAAATAATTGGATGAGAAGAAATCTTGGGAGTCGTGATCATTTCACACTCTCTTCACTAGGTTTTTTCAGATCATCCGGGCAGTTTCCGAGCGTTACGATGGTCTGCGACTCGACTCCATAGAGTGGATTTCCGTCATCATCCCATTGGTCAAGACGAACGACCTCAAGAATTGTGGTTTTAACATTCAGGACAGTTCCGTCTTTAAGTTTTACATTATTAAACCGTTCTGTGGATTCTTCTATCTCAATAATCGTAGCCTCAGTCCAATTCCCCTGACTATCTTTTACTTTTTTCTTAAGATCTGCCATTACCCTATCCCTTAGTTTAGTTGATAAGTTATTTCCATAAAGATGACAGTGTCAAGTCAGGAAGGGCACACGTCAACCCCGTAAATGTTCCACAATTCGTTGACAGAATGGGCGACTTGGGCGTTGGGATGTTACAGAATCCGGCGGATTCCTTCGTGCGGTTGCCGGGAATGAGAGGGAGGGAACATGACGCCATGCTCCCTGATCGCGTCCAGAATGCGGTCGGCGAGGAGGCGTTTCGGCAATCGTTCGATTTCAACGGGCGCTCCGTGACGAGGCAGGAAAATGACTTCATTGGTCTCGCTGCCGAATGCCGATTGCGGTCCCGTAATACTGTTGATCACCAGCAAATCGAGATTTTTTTCGCGTAGTTTCTTGCGGCCGTTCGCGAGCAGATCTTCGGATTCCGCCGCGAAGCCGACGAGCACCTGGTGCGTCCGTTTTCGTGACAACGATTGCAGAATATCCGGGGTCCGCTCCAATTCCAGGGACTCGCCGGACCACTCGTGTTTCTTAGCTTTTGCGGAGGAGGGATGCCGGGGCCGGAAGTCTCCGACCGCGGCCGTCATCACGAGGACGGTGGCCCACGCAAACCGGGAATCGAGATCTTGATACATTTCCTCAGCCGTCAACACCGGGACGCGCGTCACGTTGGGTGGAGGCGCCAGCGCCGTCGGTCCGCTGACGAGCAGCACCTCCGCGCCTCGTTGGGCCGCGGCTTGCGCCATCGCGTATCCCATCTTTCCCGATGATGCGTTCGTGATAAAACGAACCGCATCGATCGCTTCCCGCGTGGGGCCGGCCGAAACGAGCACCCGCTGTCCGGCCCAGTCCTTCCGCATGGCCAGGCGGGAACGCACCGCTTCCATGATCACGTGTTCTGCCGGCAACCGTCCTTTTCCGGTCAGGCCGGACGCCAACGGGCCGTCCTCCGGTTCCAACACCACGACTCCCCGGTCACGCAACGTCTGCGTATGCGTCATCACGGCCGGATGATCCCACATTTCTCCATCCATGGCCGGGGCCATCACGATGGGGCATTGTGCGGCCACGAACATCGTGCTCAGCAGATCATCCGCCAGTCCAAGCGCACATTTGGCCAGACAGTTCGCCGTCGCCGGCGCGACCAGAAGCAGGTCAGCCCCTTCAGTCGATCTCAGGTGCGGCAGGGGTTGGGCATCGGCAAAGAGCCGTTGCAACACCGGCCGGCCGGACAACACTTCGAAAGTCAACGGCGCCACGAACTGCGTGGCGGAGTCCGTCATGACTACGGACACCTCCGCCCTCTCTTCGATAAGCGTCCGAAGCAGCGACACGGCTTTATAGGCTGCAATACTGCCCGTGACACAGAGGACGATTCGTTTGTCCTGTAAGGCTTTTTCACTCATCGCGGGTCTTTCGTGTTAGGGAACCTCTGATGTCGTGCACGATCGGGCGCATGGTGGCGTGGGGTCCTCGCTCAACCCTCACCTCTCTCTCTGATACGCTTCAGGTTTCGCTCCGGGACGCCTGGCCCTGCATCCCGCTCTCACACGAAATCAGAGGTTCCTTAGGCCTTCCTTCCGTCATCCCTGTATGTGTTCCGTCATTTGTTGAAAGACTGGAGGTGCGCTCCTGGTTTTCTTTTTGACAGCGAACCCTCCCAGCCGCATGAAATGCGGCTGCTACCAATACAAAGACAAAACTTCTGGATCCCCGATTAAAGATGTCGGGATGACAGCAGGAGTCAGAACCGCCCGACGGCTCTCACGCCTCGGGATCTGCCTCCACGGCGGGTTCCTTCGGCGAATCGTCCACGTAGACGCTGAGCTGCTGCTTGATTTCCTTGGCATCTTCATCGGCCTCTTCCAACATGGCCGGTTTGAATTCACGGTCCAGGCCTCTCCTGGCTTCACGAAGGGCCTCACGAGCTTCTTGGCCCACCAAGTACTTCACATTGTCTCCCAACACTTCCTCGAGAGCCATGGAGGTTTCTTTGGTAAATTTACTCGTGTGAGATTGCGTGGTCCCACGCATGAACTGTTTCGCCCGTTGAGCGGCAACCAGCACGACCCGATAGCGAGAATCGAACTTGCCGTGTCTATCGTCCGGAAGCAGTGGAAGCGTATCAATCATGATTGAAACTCCTTTGGTAGATTATAGAGCACTCTTCTTCATCGTCTCGGGTTCGATCAACCCGTTTTCCACAAGCCATTCAGGGTCCAACCGGTTGGTCTTCAACCGCTCGGCCAGAATGATGGACTCCAATTCTTTCGTCGCCTGCAGGAGTTCTTCATTTCGAACGAAGTAATGATAGGCTTTGAAATTGGCTATTTCATCACTCGCTTTTTGCAAACGACGCTCGATTTCTTCCGGGGTATCCGCGGCTCGCCGACAGGACCGTTTGCGAAGAATTTCAAGCGACGGCGGGGCCACGAACACGTACACGGCTCCTGCAAAGCGTTCCATAATTTGCTTGGCTCCCTGCGCATCGATATCCAATAACACGTCGATTCCTTTATGCAGGGCCTCCAGCAACGGCTGTTTCGGGGTACCGTACTTGTGGCCGTACACTTCCGCCCACTCGACGAACGCTTCCTCCCGGATCAGATCCTGAAACGTCTCATCATTCACAAAACAATACTCGCCCCCCTCTCGCTCGCCTGGCCTCGGGCGCCTGGTCGTATAAGACACCGAAAACGTGGTCCTCGGCACCAGGGTCACTATATTTTTGCACAACGTGCTCTTTCCGACACCCGAAGGCCCCGACACCACGACCAACACACCGTTAACCGACATCCGGCAAGCCTTCCCGGCACAAAGATCTATTCCACATTTTGCACCTGCTCACGAATCTTTTCCAGTTCGCTTTTGAGTTGAACGACGTGCCGCGAGATTTCTGCATCATTGGCCTTGGACCCTATCGTGTTCACCTCACGCCCCATTTCCTGCAACAAAAAATCCAACTGCCTGCCGACCGGCTCCCGTTGCTTTAACATCTCTTCGAATTGTGTGTCATGGCTCCGAAACCGGATGAGTTCTTCGGTCACGTCGCACCGGTCGGCAAGGAGCGCCAATTCCTTGTTAAGCCACGTCTCCGGCTCGACTCCCGAGCCGGTCAACGCCTGCACGCGCGCTCGCATACGTTCTTGAAGGCCTTTGACGACCAGAGGCAGACGTCGCTGAATCGACCGGTGAATCTCTCGAATCTTCTTGAGTCGTTTCGCGATGTCGGTCTGCAGGGCTTTTCCCTCTTTTGACCGCATGCGGTCAAGGTCCGCCAGCACACCCGATGTGAGCCGCTTGACGACCCGGATCATGTGTTTGTCGTCGATTGCCGCCTCGGCAATGTGAAACATTTCCCGGAATGATGCCAACAGCCCGATGTCGATCTGTCCTCCCAACCGAAAGTCCCGTCGTAAATCTTCGAGTACCCGATGATAGCGACGCGCCAAGTGACGATCAAGCGTCACCTCTTTGACACGTTCACGACCTTTTCCATAGGCAACGACGAGATCGATTCTCCCGCGACGACATTTCCGGGCCACCAGCGCCTTCAATTCTTCTTCCCATTCCAGCCCCCCTTTGGGTATCCGGATGACGATTTCCCGGAATCGATGATTCACCGACCGGAGTTCTACGGTCACGGCGAGCCCGTGGCAAGTCCCCTCCCTTTTTCCAAACCCCGTCATGCTTTTCAACATGGGCGCAACCGCTTTCCTTCCCACTGGCAGTCTTCATACAACACACAGGTGACACATTCGGGCTTCCGGGCCAGACAGACGTAACGGCCATGGAGCAAAATCCGTTGTGCGCCTTCGGTCCAGTCCCGGTTCGGCCAGATCGCCTGCAAGTCCAACTCGATTTTGGTCGGGTCGGCATTCCGGGTAAGATGCAAGCGTTGGGCCACGCGTTTCACGTGAGTATCCACAACAATTGCCGGCACGTCAAAACAGGCCCCTAAGATGACGTTGGCGGTCTTTCTGCCAACCCCGGGCAATGACGTCAATTCTTCCATGGTCTTTGGCACGATCCCCCCGAACTGCGCAACCAACGCTTGACTGCACTTCACTAAATGCTGCGCCTTGCTTCGATAAAACCCCGTTGGTTTGATCAAAGCCTCGAGTCGCGCTTGCGACGCACGGGCCAGTTCCCGGGATCCGGGATAGGCCGCGAACAACGCCGGGGTCACACGGTTCACCCGTTCATCCGTGCATTGGGCCGACAGAATCGTGGCGACCAGCAATTCAAAGGGATTGGTATACGTGAGTTCTACCAACGCATTCGAGCCCTGCGTCCGCAGGCACTTCAGGATACGGCGTGCACGGGTTTTTGTCGATTGTCGATGGCTGACGTCTGATTGTCGGTTGTTCACCCTGCCTCCACCGCAGGCACTCCGGCTTCCAAGGCGCCGGCCATCGCGGCTTGCAACGCGACCAAAGTCTCTTTCCGCCGGGCAGAGACACAAAAGGCCTGAAAACGTCGATTGAGAACGTCCACGTCTTCCGGCGGCAAGCGATCGCATTTGTTCATGGCTAGAATCCGGGTCACATGTTGGAGGTCAAGTTCATGCAAGAGTCCTTCGACAACGTGTATTTGCTGATCGCGATCAGAGGCGGTCGCGTCCACCACGTGCACCAGCAGGTTGGCTTGGCGTAGTTCGTCGAGCGTCGTGCGAAAGGCTTCGAGGAGATCCTGTGGCAGATCTCGAATGAACCCGACGGTATCGGTCAGAATCACGTTCCGGCCTGCAGGAAGTCTGAGCCGCCGATTAATGGTATCCAAGGTTTCAAACGGCTGATTTTTGGCCGAGACGTGGCTGTTGGTCAAGGTGTTCAGCAAAGTGGATTTCCCGGCATTGGTATAGCCGATGAGCGACACGACCTGAATCCCCTGGCGCAGGCGCCGGGGCCGCTGCTGCTCCCGTTGACGGCTCAAATCCCTCAACTCGCGTTCGAGATGATGAATCCGGTCCCGTATTCGCCTCAGGTCGGTTTCCAGTTTGGTTTCGCCGGGTCCTCGTGCCCCGATGCCTCCCCTCAAACGCGAGAACGCTGTGCTGGATTGAGACAAGCGGGGCAACAGGTACTTGAGCTGTGCCAGTTCCACTTGAATTTTCCCGGCACGGGAATGCGCCCGGCTTGCAAAAATATCCAGGATCAATTGCGTCCGGTCGATAACCTTCAACTCGATCATCTCGGATAACGACCGGATCTGGGTCGGCGTCAGGTCACGGTCGAAAATCAACATATCGGCCCCGCTTTGCAGCGCGTGGATGATTACTTCGGTAATCTTTCCCATCCCCAACACGTACTTGGGATTGATATGAGGCAATCGTTGGACCATGGTACCGACGACCTGAATGCCTTGCGACGTTGCCAATTCCCGGCATTCCCACAGCCGTTCTTCCTGGTCGACGCAGTTCCTCTCCGTGACACTGACCAGTAACGCACTGGGACTGCTGTCCGTCCGGCGAAGCGCCGGAGTCGCCCGGGAAATTTCAGCCTCCAGTGACTGCACGAACTGATCACACTGAAACTGAAATGTCTGTAAACTTTGCGGCGCCCATGCCTCGTACGCCTTCCCTTGCGGGTTGGGCGGCAGCAGGTGGGCTAACGAGATGGACACCGGTTCCCCTTCGTTGCCCACGCCAAGCACCGCCATCAAATCCAAGCGAAGCAGCGCGAGGTCGGTGAGGTCGTCTTTGGTCAACGGTTGATTGTTGAGATTCGTATGCACGAACCGCACGCCGCGCAATAACCGCGGTCCCGACCGGCTCCGCGCCAGTTGCGGGATCACCAACTGACGGTCCGTGCCGATAATGACGGATTCGATGATGCCCCGTCGATTGATCAGCAGGCCGATTTGCCGTCGAATTTCATGCGACAGTTCCGTACAGGAGCGAGCCAGTTCCGGAGAAATGACTTTTTCAACTGGGACACGACGCCGGTACAACCGTTCAAGCCGCGTAACCTGTCCGGGCTTCAACCCGGTCAGATGTCCAATGGCATGTGGAATAGATGTCCCCTTTTGACTGCGCCGCCCCGCTACGTCGTGACGCCTGAACTGTTCCCCGGTGACATGGCCTCGATAGCCAGACTGGGCTGGGCATCCAAATCCCACGACGACCAGCGTTGTTGCCGGTAGGCCCACCACCCGGCAGCAGCGATCATCGCGGCATTATCCGTACAAAAAGGCATTCGCGGCAACGCCAGACAAATCCCTTCCTTTTTCGCACGAGCGCCCAAGGTCGCCCGCAAGCGGGAATTCGCACAGACTCCGCCGACCACCGCCAATCCTGGGACGCCATAACGACGCACCGCCCGAAATGACTTTTCAACCAACACGTCCACGATGGCTTCCTGATATCCCGCGGCAACGTTCGCCGGCGAGGGCGACTCCTGATGCGACTCCTGATCACGCAAATAATACAACAACGCGGTTTTAAGGCCACTGAAACTGAAATTGAACCCTCCCCGGTTCAAGTACGGACGGGGGAAACGAACGACAGACAGATCACCCGACTGCGCCAGACGATCGAGGGCGGGACCACCTGGATAGGAGAGTCCCAGCATCTTGGCCCCTTTATCGAACGCCTCACCAGCGGCGTCATCGAGGGTTTTTCCCAGAATCCGGTACTCACCTCGTTGCGGAACGAGATACAAGTGGGTATGTCCTCCGGACACCACAAGCACGATGCAAGGGGTCACAAAATCGGGATATTCCAGCCATGCCGAGGCGATATGCCCTTCCAAATGATGCACGCCGATACACGGCACGCCCAGGACGTACGCCAGCGCCTTTCCGAAACTCACGCCGACGACCAGCGCGCCGGCAAGTCCGGGGCCTTGGGTGACCGCAATCGCCCGAAGATCGGACCAACGGACCCCCGCCCGCTCAAGCGCAGACTGCGTCACACCTTCAATCCTTTCCACGTGTTTTCTCGACGCAAGCTCCGGCACCACTCCACCGAAACGGCCGTGCACCTCGTGTTGGGACGCCACAAGATTCGACAACAGATGCCCTTCCAGGGAGCACACCGCGGCAGCCGTTTCATCGCAAGACGTTTCGATGGCCAGGAGGCTCTGGGGGGGAACGGACGAGGGAGGACTTGTAGAGGCTGGGCCGTTTCGAGGCATCACAGGAGAACCGTCGTCAGAAAAAACAACGACTCTCGCCACGTGGGTAACGAGAGTCGTCTATCAGGAGAAAGCAAACAATCCGTGAAGATCTGTTGTCTGGCGGCAACCGGCACAGCACCAGAAACGCAAGAAGCCTCAGACGCCAGCCATCGCCTCTTCTTCAACAAAGACGGGAGCGTCATCTCGAAGTGTCACTTTAATTTTCTTGACGTCCTTGAAACGCCCTCGGATCAGCTCATCGGACAAGGGATCTCCCAGCAGCTTTTGGATGGTTCGCCTCATGGGCCTGGCCCCGTACTGCGGTTGATAGCCTTGGGTAATCAGCCACTGCTTGACGTCGTCGCCGATTTCTAATTGGACGTCACGATCCGCCAACCGTTCGTTCAATTCACGGATCAAGATATCGACGATATTCAGCAGATGTTCTTTTTCCAACGGATGAAAGACCACGAACTCATCAATCCGGTTCAAAAACTCAGGACTGAAATTCCGTTTCAATTCATCCAGAATCTCGTCCTTCATGCGCTTCCGGGTTTCGGCTTCTTCGACTTTTTGAAACCCGAGAGACACGCCCTTTTGAATGAGCTTCGTTCCAAGGTTGGACGTCATTACGAGAATGGCATTCTTGAAATCGACTTTCCGCCCCAGGCTGTCTGTCAGCAGGCCATCATCCAAGACCTGTAAGAGGACGTTGAAGATATCCGGGTGGGCCTTTTCAATTTCATCGAACAAGACCACTGAATAAGGCCGCCGCCGCACCTTCTCGGTCAACTGCCCGCCTTCTTCGTAGCCGACGTACCCCGGAGGAGCCCCGAACAACCGGGAACTCGTAAATTTCTCCTGGTACTCCGACATATCGATCCGAATCAGCGCATCCTCGGTATTGAACAGGAACCCAGCCAAGGCTCGGGCCAACTCGGTTTTCCCGACACCCGTCGGTCCCAAGAAGATAAAGGATCCGATCGGTTTGCGCGCCTCTTTGAGACCGGCCCGGGAGCGACGAATGGCCCGGCAGACCGCTGAAATGGCTTCTCCCTGCCCCACGATACGCTTATGGAGAAAGTCTTCCATGTGCAGCAGCTTTTCCGACTCTTCTTCCTCGAGTTTGAACAACGGAATCCCCGTGATTTTTGATACCACAAAACTGACATCTTCAGCCCCGATCACGGGTTTTTGCTGTTCCCGGTTCTTCTTCCAGTCGCGTTTGGCATCCTCCAGTAATTTTCGCAGGCGTTCTTCTTCTTCCCGGAATTTCACGGCTTCTTCAAAGCTTTGCAACCCGATGGCGACTTCTTTTTCGTGTGCCACGCGCTTCAGGCCCTGTTCCAACGACTTCAGCTCCGGGGGCAGCGAATAGGATTGCAATTTGGCCCGGGAGCCCGTTTCATCAATCAAATCGATCGCCTTGTCGGGAAGAAACCGGTCCGTGATGTAGCGATCAGTCAATTTCACGGCTTCCACCACCGCGTCGTCAGAAATTTCCACGCCATGGTGCTCTTCATACCGGTCCCGCAAGCCCTGAATAATCTTGATGGTTTCTTCCACGGACGGCGGATTCACATAAATGGGCTGGAACCGGCGTTTCAACGCACCGTCTTTTTCAATATGTTTCCGGTATTCATCCATGGTGGTCGCCCCGATACAGTGAATCTCGCCCCGGGACAACGCCGGCTTGAGCATATTGGCGGCATCGATCGACCCTTCAGCCGCTCCGGCCCCAACCAGAGTATGCAGTTCATCAATGAACAGGATCACGTTGCCGGCCTGAACGATTTCCTTCATGACGACCTTCAGCCGTTCTTCAAACTGTCCCCGATACTTCGTGCCGGCAACCAGAGACCCCAGGTCCAAAGCAATCACCCGCCGGTTCAAGAGATTGTCGGGAACGTCCATGGAGACGATTCGCTGGGCCAATCCTTCCACGATTGCGGTTTTGCCCACTCCGGATTCGCCGATCAAAGCCGGGTTGTTTTTGGACCGGCGGCTTAAAATCTGCAAAACCCGTTCGATTTCATCGCCCCGGCCGATGACGGGATCCAACATGGAATCCTGCGCCAATTGTGTCAGGTCCCTGCCGAATTCATCGAGCGCAGGGGTGCTGCTTTTCTTGTCCCGCTCCCGCGTTCCGGATTTTCGCAGGAAGGTCACGGTCAACTGACGAGCCGTCAGCAAATTGCCGCCCAAACTACGCAGCACCTTGCCGCCGATCCCTTCCTCTTCCCGCAACAATCCCAACAGCAGATGTTCACTCCCGATGTGATTGTGTCCGAGAAGCCTCGCTTCTTCGACACCGTATTCAATAACCTTTTTGACACGGGGGCTGAAGGGAATTTCGCCGAAAGTGACGGTCGTTCCCCCGCTTGGCAAACTGCGTTCCATCTCCAAACGGATCTGTTCGGGAGACAACCCCATTTTCTTAATGATCATGAGGGCAATGCCATCGGATTCACGGAGAATGGCCAGGACCAAATGCTCCGTGCCGAGATAGTCGTTCTGATGGCGTTCAGCCTCTTCGCGGGCCAGAATAATAATCTTTCGACCTCTGTCCGTGAATCGCTCGAACATTTTCCCTCCTTCTTGAAGTTCACCCCGTATGCGTCAGGGCCACCCCATCGTCATACGTTTGTTAGCGTATCTATCCCCTCTGAACACTGTCAAGGCAGGACCGAAATCTCATATGTAAGATGTAAGGTTTCATATTCTGACGCCAACGTCAAGAGCCGTTCGCAACATTTCTCCGTTGACTCCCGGATGTGGTGAACGATAGAATTGTCATCTCATCACTTCATCATCGCGCCTCGACGTTTGAATCCCCCTTCACGGTTTTTCCATAAAGGTATGAGTCGCTCGTGACGGTCATCGGCATCCTGACCAAACCTCAATTTTCCAACATTCGCTCCCTCCTTGAGGATCTGCTCGCCTGGCTCGAACGGCGACAGAAAACCGTACTCATCGGCTCGTCATCCGCGGACTATTTTCACGAAGGCGCGCAACCGATCTATGAGCAAATCGCCGCTGAAGCCGACCTTGTGCTCGTGCTCGGCGGAGACGGAACGATGTTACGAGCAGCCCGGCTCGTCGAAGAACGGTCCGTCCCCATCCTGGGGGTCAATTTGGGAAGCTTGGGATTTCTGACGGAAAGCACGGTAGAAACGATGTACGCGTCCCTGGAAAAAGTCTTTGCGCAGGCATTCTACGTGGATCACCGCCTGCGCCTCCAGGCTCATGTCCGTCACAAAAACGGAGGACAGGAACAACGAACCGCGTTGAACGACGCGGTCATCGGCAAAGGAACGTCGGGACGAATGATTACCACGAGCATTCAGATCGACAAACAATTCGTCACGAGACTCCGCGGTGACGGGTTGATTATTGCCTCTCCAACCGGGTCGACGGCCTACTCCATGTCCGCCGGCGGTCCGATATTAGAACCGGGTCTCGAAGCCCTGGTCCTGACTCCCATCAGCCCCCATACGTTAACCCACCGTCCCCTCCTTGTCCCAAGTCAGATCTTGCTGGAGATTGAAGTCACCAGCCACGAGGGTGGCACGGTCACGTTTGACGGACAAATCGGGATTCACATGGAGCACGAAGACACGGTCACGATCAGCGCCTCACCCCACAGAACGCGCCTTATCCGGTTTCCCGACCGGACCTACTATGACCTTTTAAGAAATAAACTCAAATGGGGAGACGTCTAAGCCCCAGACGATCACGGCTGGCATTCAGGGCATTCGGTCCGTTCCTGCTCGGCCCGAAACTCATCGGAAGTCAAAGGAAAAATCTGGTTGCACATCGCACAGGGGCGAATTTCAAAAAACGCTTCTCCATCCTCGTGAATTTCGCACGGCAACAACAGATCCTGCGGGTCATAGCCCAAGGTTTTCCCATCGGGGAACTTCACGATGGCCAAACGCACGTTGAAATGTTGAAAGACGCCTTCCTTGCCTTTCCGGTCCTCCCCGGATCCCACAACGCAAACGGGTTGTCCGGGTTTGCGGGCACGAAGATCCTTTAAGGTGCGATGGGAGTCCATTGCTACCTCGAATTGGATCGCTTCTGAAGCCTGTGGGTTCGTCATCATCGCGGGAATTCGGCACAAAAAGGTTCAGGCGCATGCGGTCCCCGCTTGTACCACGGGCGGAAAAATGCCGTCAAGATCCTGAGCCGTTATCGTAAAGGAGAGTGAGACGATGTCTTCAATCATCATCTACCAGAAACCAACGTGTTCGACGTGCCGGCAGGTCATCAAGCTCGTTCAGGAAAGCGGGTACGCTTTCACGGCCGTCAATTATTACGAAACGCCCCTGTCGAAAACCACACTCAAAGCCTTACTGAAAAAGGGCGGTCTCAACGCCCGGGACGTACTGCGCACGAAAGAAGAAAAGTATAAGACGTTAGGCCTCGCCAAAGCCAACAAGTCCGAAGACGAATTGATCGAGTTGATGGTCACGTATCCTGACCTGCTCCAACGCCCCTTGGTCGAAACAGGCCAAACGGTCATCCTCGCCCGGCCACCGGAAACGGTGAAACAACTCTGGCAAGGGTCGTGAGCGTGACAGCATATCCTGGCTGGGATTGCCGGATTACGCTACGCCTGTCCTGAGCGTAGTCGAAGGGTACGGAGGGGCAAGGGGAGGTAGAGGAATTAGCCCGGTCTTACCGTGTTTGGGTTTCCGTACCGTGGGCATCGGTACGCGGGATTGTGGAATCCGCCCTGAGAAACTGGTACGCCTCGATGATGCGCCGCAATTGGGGTTCGGCGCTCCGATCCCCTTTGTTAATATCGGGATGGAGTTTCTTGGCTTTTTGACGAAAGGCCCGGGTCACCGCCACCATCGAACTCCCGAACTCGAGGCCCAAGGCAGCATACGCTTCCTGATGAGAGTTGATTTCTCCTTGCGAAGCCGCGGCCTCACCACTTCCCGTCGCTTTCTTGAAGAAATCGAACAGGTTAATTTTTCGCCGGCGCCGTTTGGGACGCTGATAGATTTCGCTGTCGAAGTCTTCAAAACGATCTTCAATGAACTCGAGACGGGCATCTAATCGCTGGGCGTGGGTCAGTTCCCGGACCTCACCCAACTCCTCTTCGATGAGCGTCACCATCCGCTCGATTTCCACCAGACCGGTTTCAACCTTCAAATAACTCTCGGCGCGTTCCAGCATCATCGTGTCGATGGCAAAATCCAAGCTGCGTTCCGATTGGGTTCGTAATTCGATGATCCGGCGACGCATGCCCGAGAAATAGCGAGCCTGGGCCCGCTCATCAAAGGGCATGACCACGTCCCCGGAATGTTTGTGTCAGCATGATGTTCTCAGCAGCAGGAGACGGCTCCAGTGCCGTCCCGAATGGATCGCTCCGCATTCTAGCATAAAACCTTTCCCTTCCTCCCAACAGTATATGGGGCTACCACCTGTGGCCCTCGGGTTGATGTCGAAGGGGGAATAGTTCCGGAGAGTGGCGGTCCAGGCGATGGTGGGCAACACGGTCTGGGAAGCACCAGTAGGTCGGATGAGCGTTGCGTCACCCGACAAGGGGCTGCGTGTCGGGGTACGACTGTTCGGCTAACCCGACCTACGGCTGCTACCTGCAAAGGCAAAGACCGAGACCTTGGACCCCCGATGAAAACTGTCGGGGACGACAGCAAGGAGGCACATTTGCCAACGAATGACTGAACACATACAGGAATGACAACACGACCGGAATCATTGCCCGGAATTCTTCGGCAATGATAGAGTATGAACGGCTTCAGCATCAGTTGCGCTCTGGGGCCTTCATCATTATGAATACATTCATCGAGGAGGAATGGCCGTGAGAAGAAGTGTACTATGCGTCGTGTTGAGTGCCGGGTTGAGTGTGGGTATTTCAGGCGTGGCTTGGAGCGTGAATCCGACCGGATACGGGCAAGCCGGGGGAGAATACGACATCACGATTCCCCGGGTTCCGTCCGGTGCATTAGCCAAAGCCAAGAAAGTCAAGCCACCGTTTGAACCGACTCCGGAAATTCTGGCGGAGGGCAAATCGATCTTCATGGGCGTGGGAGGGTGCGTCAGTTGCCATGGTCCCGAAGGCAAGGGCAACGGTGCCGCGGCCAATAACCTCCCGATTCAACCCCGCAACTTCACGAATCCGAAGTTTCATACCTTACGAACGCCCGGTGAACTGATGTGGGTCCTGAAAAACGGAAGCATGGGCCAATCCGGGCGGGTCCCGGGCACCGGCATGCTGCCCGTTGTCCAACCCAAGGGGTTCATTACGGAAGAGCAAGGCTGGAAAGCCCTGTTATACGAACTAAGCTTGGGGAAACGGCCCTAACGGTCAAAAGGAGGGTACAGGGTCCGGGTCTCCTGGATACGCTCCGCTCACCGAAGCTGCACCAACCGGCATCTCTGGCGTACCGCCGGAGTGGTCATCCTGAACAACGTGAAGGATCTCGCAGTTAAAAACCGGGACTTTTCGCCTTCGAAAAGGCCTGACGCATTCGAGAGGACGTTGGCTATTTTCCTACTCATGACGACAAAAGTCCGAATTGAATGACTATGCCTGCCCCCTTCTACATCACCACCCCCATTTACTACGTGAACGACGTCCCGCACATCGGGCATGCGTATACCACCATCGCGGCGGACGTGCTGGCACGGTGGCATCGCCTCATCGGAGAAGAGGTCTTTTTTCTGACGGGCCTCGACGAACACGGCCAGAAGGTCCAGCAGGCCGCGGCCAAAGCCGGGATCTCACCACAGGAGCATTGCGACCGGCTGACCCCGCAATTTCGCACCCTTTGGCAGAAGCTCGCCATTTCCAACGATGGATTTATTCGCACCACGGATACCCAACATCAAGCCGTGGTCCAACGCTTCCTGCAGAAATTGTATGACAACCAACTCATCTATCGTGCGGAATATACCGGCTGGTATTGCACGTTCGACGAACGCTTTTGGACGGAGAAGGCCGTTGACACCGGCCGCTGTCCGGACTGTCAACGGCCGGTGGAACGGCTCAGCGAAAGCAACTACTTCTTTCGCATGAGCCAGTTCCAACGGCGACTGCTCGACCATCTCGAAGCCAATCCTGCCTTCATCCGCCCGGAATCCCGTCGCAACGAAGTGCTGGGCTTTTTGCAGAAACCTCTGGAGGATCTCTCGATTTCCCGTCCCAAATCCCGTTTGTCCTGGGGCATTGAACTGCCCTTTGACGCGGACTACGTCACCTACGTGTGGTTCGACGCGCTGGTCAATTACATGTCGGGGCTGGAATACCTGCCCCCGCAACCATCGGTTGATCACTGGTGGCCGGCGACCGTGCATCTGGTGGGCAAAGATATCTTGACGACGCATGCGGTGTACTGGTCCACCATGCTCATGGCACTGGAACTCCCCTTACCGCGCACGATCTTTGCGCACGGCTGGTGGACAGTGGATGGAGAAAAAATGTCCAAGAGCCGGGGCAACGCGGTTGATCCGTACGCTGTAGTCGATCGATTTGGCGCAGATGCGTTTCGCTACTTCCTGCTCCGGGCAATTCCGTTCGGACAGGATGGAGACTTTTCGCACGACTCCTTTATCGGTCGCATCAACGCCGACTTGGCTAACGGCCTAGGCAACTTGTTGAGCCGCACCGTGACATTGATCCAGCGGTTTTGTCAGGGCACCGTGCCGGCTTCCAATCCTTCCTTCGTCACCGGACTCGAAACCGACCTGCAATCCGCCGCCGGAGTCCTGATGCAAAAAACGTTACCCCATCATTTACAGCGAACCGAATTCAATCGCGCACTCGAAGCGATCTGGGGATTGGTTCAACTCGGCAATCAATACATCGACAAAACCGCGCCGTGGGTGCTCGCCCAAAATCCCACCGACTCGAAACGGCTCCGGACCGTGCTCTTTCACGCGGCGGAAACCCTTCGGTTCCTCTGCCTGACCACCTATCCCTTCATGCCCGATACCGCACGTCACATGGCCCGGCAACTGGGACTGCCCTATGATTTTTCCCAAGCGCTTCTCAAGGCCCCCATCGCTTGGGGCGACGGGGAAGCGGGTGCCACCGTCGTCAAAGGGAAAGCCTTGTTCCCGAGAGTCGAGGCGTCCGCCGCGCAATCCCCTGCGAAGCCTCGACCGGAGGCCTCCGCTTCTACCTCGAAGGATGAAGGCCACCTGATCGGTATACAGGACTTTCAAAAGATCGAGTTGAAAGTCGCCAAAATCCTCGCGGCCGAACGCATCCCGAAATCAGAGAAACTGCTGAAACTCCAGGTGGATCTCGGCACCGGACACAGGCAGATCGTAGCCGGCATCGGGAAAAAATATGGTCCGGACGACGTTGTTGGAAAGACGATTGTGGTGGTGGCGAACCTGAAACCGGTGAAACTCATGGGCGTGGAATCGCAGGGAATGGTCCTGGCGGCAGGAGATCAGGAAGTTCAAGGCTTGGTCACGTTCGAAAACGCTGACCTTCAGCCCGGCACGAAGGTGAAATGACCAGCAGACCCTTCTCCCTACAGCCCGCGAGCCACGAGGTCATGGAGATGGATCATCCCGACAACTTCTTTTTGACGATTCAAGACAGGTAACACGGAAATGGGTTTCACGCGTTTTTCCATTTTTCCCAGGGCCGCGTACGCGTTTTCGTCTTCGTACACAAACTCCGGTATCGGGTTCATGATGTCCTGAATCGCCAGGCCGAACACGTCTTTTTGTGCCTCTAACACCCGGCGCACGTCATAGTCGGTCACCAAGCCCAGCAACCGGCGTTCATCATCAATGATCGAGACGGCACCAGCCCGTTGTCGCGTCATCTCCGTCAGCATAACCCGCACGTCTTTCGCCCCATGCACAACCGGATTGGCGTCACCGGAGCGCATGAGATCGCCTACCGTCAGCAGCAGCCGCTTCCCCAGTTGTCCCCCGGGATGATTGATGGCAAAATCATCCGGTTGAAAGTCGCGTAATTTCATGAGTGCCGCGGACAAGGCGTCGCCGACCACCAATGCCGCGGTCGTGCTGCACGTGGGCGCCATATTGAGCGGGCAGGCTTCTTCCTCGACTGGCGTATGAAGGATCAGATCGGAATACTTGGCCATCGTCGAATGTGGTTGGGCGGTTATCGAAATGACCTTCGCGCCGATTTTCCTGGCTACCGGGAGAATCGCGAGCAATTCGTCACTCTCACCAGATTTGCCGACAGCCAGCACAATGTCGTCTTTCTTGATGATCCCGATGCCGCCGTGCATTCCTTCGGCACTGTCCAGAAACACGGCCGGGGTCCCCGTGGATACCATCGTGGCCGCAATTTTCCGTGCGATGATACCGGATTTCCCCACTCCCGTAACCACAACTTGCCCTCGGCAATCGAAGATCCATCGCACGGCTTCTTCGTACGCCGGATCCGGAGTCGATTTGAGCGCATTGATCGTCCGCACCTCCAGATCGATCACTCGCCGGATTTCAGCCGGAATATCCATGGTCACTCTTACAGAAGAATCTTGTTGATGCGTCACAAATAACGACTTCATCATATTCCCTGAATCGTAGTCAACGCCATATAGGATTTTAAACGTAAGTGATTTTACTATATAACCGGTCCGGCCTGCTTTGAAACCCGGAGGACAACCAGTACCATGCCGTCGAACACGCGAAATCCCAACGACCAAGCCTTTCGAATCGGAACGACGCAAGTGATCCGGGACGTCTTTTCCAAGCTTGACTATGGCGGGCTTGGCGACATTTATTGCGAGGAAGGCGGTGAGGTCTTTTGGAAAGCCCATAAGAAAAAATGCCAAACGATGGGAGTCAGGATCGCCAAAGCGCTCAAACGGAGGCTCTCTCAAAAGGGAAGAAGCCTCTACGTGGGAGCAGGGGTGGCCGAACTGCCCATGATGGTGGCAGAAACGCTTGATATGAACCGGACCGTCGAGGCATATAATCTTCGGGAATCGGAAGTGCACATTCTCAACCAGGCGTGTCATGGCTTGCCGTTTACCATTCAGGCGACCGGTGCCCAAACGGCCCGTGGCACCTTCGATCACCTCTGGATGGCCAGCGTGCTCAATGATCCCGAATGTTTTCCGGAAACCTCGGCGTTATCCTATGGACGAGCCGACCCCGTGCGATTCGATCCCGTGGCGTTTCAACAGGAGCGAATCCACATCCGGAATCTCTTGGATGCGTGTTTGCCCAAACTCTCACGTCCGGGACTTCTCTCCACTACGGCGGAAGAAGTCACGTGGATGACGAATTGGCTCTCCCTCAATCGGATCCCGTTTCACATCGAAGAACAACTTTACCCTACCGCCATCGTCGGCGACCCGCTCTGCTTTATCCGCATTGGGCCGGGAAAGAAAGGAAGAGAGCCAGGGGCCGCAAAGGCCGGAACACAAACGGGAATGCCGGCCACCTTGAGCTGTAGCCGCGTCATCTCATGATGCCTGATGATTAGGGCGGGGTTTGTCGAGCGCCGGGCATGGATGCTCGTTGGGCGGCGAACACCGCATGCACCTGCTTCCCCTGTTTCAGAAGCCGTTCCCTGGCCTTTGCGAAAACCTGCCTGACTAACTTCCAATCGGTGGCTGTCACGTTATAGTCGTGGAACGCATCCGCCAAACGCGGCTCATCGGCCAGCGACCGCGTTATGGAATAATCCGCCAGCGCCTCAAGCGTCTCCGAGGTCCAGCCCGTCGAGGCAAACAATTGCGTCAACGATGCCACCTTCTCCGCGTTGAATTTCTCCGCCAATGCGGATGAAAAAAACTTCCACACGACGGGGTCGTGAGTGTTGAGAAACATTGACTGTAATTGGATCAAGGCATGAATGAGTCGATCGGCTTCAGGGCTGGAATCCGGCGGCAAGGCCCCGGCCTCGTGAAAGGTGGCCAGGAGCGCCATGACCGACCCGATATGCGCAGCCGGCGTCCGTCCGTATCGAACCGGGCGAGAAGGGGAAGGTGGAATAAAGATCTCATTGAGCCGGCTATGCGATCCACCCGGTCGCGGACCACCGCTCAACACGTAGATGTAGCCATCCACTGCTGCGGCGCCCAATCCGTGGCGTGAGGTTGGCATGGGCGCCATCGTCTGCCAATGATTGAATCTCGCGCTATACCGTTCGTTCTGACGAAAGGTCCCTTCCCCGGATTCTCCCCCAAAGACGTAGATCCACCCGTTCAGCACACTGGCGGCGATGCCACTCCTGGGCGTCGGCATGCCGGTCTTGGGAGTCCATTGATTCGATTCCGCATCATACGCTTCCACCGTGGCCAGGTTCTCCCGGTAGTTCAGCCGCACCCGGCCTCCGATCGCATACAGGGTGTCGCCAATCGCTACCGCAGCCAAATGATCGCGGGGAGTAGGCAAGGACGCCACTGGAGCCCATTGATCGATGGCCGGATCATAGACCTCCACGGCTGCGGGATTCTCTTGTCCATCATAGCCGCTCACGGCAAACAGCTTGGCCTGTAACGGCGTTACGGCCAAGCCGCCGCGCGCGGTAGGGAGCGGAGCCCGTTCCGTCCATGTTTCGCCGGATGGATCGAATCGAAAGACCCGGTCGGACGGACTCCAGATCGTGTCATCCGATTTGGCAAACCCACCGACGACGTACAGGGCTCCATCGAGTACCGCGGCACCGGCGTGATGCAGCCCAATGGGAAGGTCCGGCTTCGAAGACCAGCGATTGGTCGCCGGATCATAGGCCTCGACCTTGGTGCTAACGGACGATTGCCGGATCTTCCACGAACTCGGCCGTTCAAACCCTCCGGCGACGTAAATCAGCCCATCCAACGCAGCTACGGCTACTTCTGTCCTTGCCGTCGGCGCCGGAGCCCCGGTCATCCAATGGCCTGAACCGATTTCACCGGCCGTACGCGGCACGTCCTGGGCCGCAACTTTGGACATGGCTCCGCACAGCAAACACGAAAGCAACAGAATGAGCGTGGACCACCACGCCCTCCTGTCCGGCATCAGAGGTCGAGCACTATTCCGAGTCGTCATCACGCGTCCATCTTTCATGCCTCTATGTCCCCTCATTCACTGCCCAAGGCAAACAGCCCATTCGGTGTATACATTCAAAAACCTTTGGCACTCCTCGACACAGAAAGAGGAACCGCCGTAGGTCGGGTTCGCCGCACGGCGTAACCCGACATCCCCAACCCTTTGTCGGATGACGCGACGCTCATCCGCCCTACAGGTTCCAGATCCCGATGAAAGCTGTCGGGGATGACAGCAGGAAAAAAGAAGCGCCATGAGCCCGCCCTCGACATTTGTTGTCGGGGGATGGCGCAGCGACAAAAGAGAGGGGAGCCTGAGCCGCCACTCTCCGGGACCATTCCTCCTTCACCAACGACCCGAGTGCCAAAAGTGGTGAACCCAGACATTCGGTTGAAAACCAGCGAAATCCGCCCCTATAATTCCTTTGCGTTCGGTCTCTTTGTTCATCCCTCCCACGAGGCAGCCGTGCTCGCAAAAGTCGTCAGTGCCGGACTGCTCGGCTTAGACGCTCATTTGATCGAAGTCGAAGTTGATATCGGTGGAGGTCTTCCGCAATTTTCCATCGTCGGTCTGCCTGATGCAACAGCCAGGGAAAGCCGGGACCGAATCCGGGCAGCCCTGAAAAACATCGGCTTCGCCTTTCCCCCCCCCCAAATCACGGTCAACTTGGCTCCCGCCGGTTTGAAGAAAGAAGGGGCCGGACTCGAATTGAGCATGGCGGTCGGCATATTGGTGGCCGAAGGCATCATCGCCCAAGAGACGGCTCAACAATACGTGCTGGTGGGTGAACTGTCCTTGGACGGCCGGATCAAGCCCATCAGAGGGGGCTTGTCCATCGGCATGTTGTGCCGGAACCAACGTGCGCTGATCCTCCCTGCCGAAAATGCGCGTGAGGCCGCCGTCATTGACCAAGTCGAAGTCTACGGTGTACAGACGCTTCCCGAAGTGGTGGAGGCCTTAACGGGAAAAGAACCTCTCGCCCGGATCATCGTAGACCCACACTCGTTTTTCCGGGCCTCGCCCCCACCGGAAGAAGATTTCTCAGAGGTCCGTGGCCAGTTTCACGCCAAACGCGCGTTGGAAGTCGCCGCAGCCGGCGGACACAACGTGCTCCTGGTCGGCCCGCCGGGTTCCGGGAAAACCATGTTGGCCCAACGCCTTCCCGGGATTCTACCCGACCTCAGCATACAGGAGGCCCTGGAAACCACCAGGGTCCATAGCGTGGCCGGCATCCTGCACAAACACCAATCGCTGCTCACCACCAGACCCTTTCGCGCCCCACACCATAATATCTCGGAGGCGGGTCTCATCGGAGGAGGCACCATTCCCAAACCCGGCGAAGTGTCGTTGGCGCATAACGGCGTGTTATTTCTGGATGAAGTTCTGGAATTCAAGCGGTCGGTCATGGATGGGCTGCGACAGCCCCTCGAAGAAGGGACCGTGACCGTCACGCGGGTCAACGCGTCGCTTCAATATCCGGCGCGATTCATGTTAGTCGTCGCCATGAACCCTTGTCCATGCGGGTACCACGGCGACAGGACACGAGACTGTATCTGTCCCCCCCACCAGATCAGACGATATCAGGGCCGGCTTTCAGGCCCACTTCGGGACCGGCTCGACATTCACGTGGAGGTGCCCGCGGTTCCGGTTTCGGACCTGGGGCACGATCAATCGGCTGAGGTTTCTGCCTCCATTCAGAAACGCGTGGCCGATGCCCGGCATATCCAGGCGAATCGGTATAAAACCGACAGGCTGTTTGCCAACGCCCAACTCAAACCCAGACACATGAAGACCTATTGCCGGATCGACCAAACCGGCAAGGCGCTTCTGGATCAGGCCGTCACCAGACTGGGATTTTCGGCGCGAGCCTATGGGCGGATACTTCGTGTTGCACGAACGATTGCAGATTTGGCAGACTCAGAGGCTATCGAGCCGTCACATCTGGCCGAGGCCATACAATACCGGAACCTGGACCGCACAATCACGTAGGACTTGCATGGACATTCAAATCGGACCTCATCTGTACCGGAACAGCAACGGCACGATCGAAGTCGAAGGCGTGCCGCAGATCGAAATCGAGCCGAGACCTTCGGGAGGATTCCCAAAAGTCAATTTTGCTCTCTTCGATAATGGAAAGATGCCGGCAAAACTCACCAACAGCACGTTGGCGATTAATGAAGGCCAAGCCTATTCACTGGAAAAAAGCCTCACGAGTCTGGTGATGCGGCATCAGGACAGCGGGAGGGAAATCCTCCACATGACCCTGGAAGAGAGCGGCCGGCTCGTGCTCTCACAAGGTGAGTTTCATACCTTGAAGGGACACGTCCTCACGATTACTCCTCTGGAATGGACCTTGGAAAAAACAACGGTGAAGGACGGGGAAACCGACCTTCAGGGGAAAGCCGTTCCCTTGGAATAGCAGGTGGGCAGACCGGTCAAATCTCCGCCGCAGAAGCCTTTTGGGACCCATCACAATTCACACACGTTTGACTGTGAATCCCTTCACCGGCAGTCGCCGGGCCCAAGGCAAGGTTACGGTCCAAGGCGACCACGTCCGAACCTTGATGCGTCCAAAGACGCTCACAGACAGGGCAAAAGAACCAAACCGTAAACCCCGGCCAATCTCGATCGCGTGTTGCCATAATCTTCGTTTGTGTCAATTCTGCATGCCAGATCCGTGGTCGTCCGTCTATTCTCAGGCCAAGGACCACTGAAGGCCCTGAGTCGTCTTAGGGAACCTCTGATTTCGTGCACGATCGAGCGCATGGCTGCGTGGTGTCCTCGCTCAACCCTCACCTCTCTCTCGGATACGCTTCGGGCTTCGCTCCGGGACGCCTAGCCCTGCATCTCGCTATCACACGAAATCAGAGGTTCCTTAGGCATTTGTCAGCACTTTGCCGATCGTCCGGGTCGCCTGTTCCACGTCTGCATTCGACACGTCCAAATGGGTCACTGCACGAAACAGATGCTCCCCGACGGCATTCAGCAGGACCCCGGCTTCCCTGAACGCTTGGAGCAATTCTTGCGTCGAGAGATCGCTTCGCACGACTTCAAACGCAACGATGTTCGTCTCGACGTGGTCGGGTTCAACGTACACCGTCGGGATCTGTTGCAGTTGCAAAGCGAAATTTTTGGCGTTGTCGTGGTCTTCTTGAAGCCGGGCAACGTGGTATTCCAAGGCATAAATGCCTGCGGCCGCGAGAATGCCCGCTTGCCGCATGCCTCCGCCGAACATCTTTCGCAAGCGCCGGAGTTTGGTAATCCTGTCACGGGTCGACGCGATCAAGGAACCCACCGGAGCCCCCAACCCCTTGGACAGGCAGAACGACACGGTATCGAACGGTTGCGCAAACTCGGCGGCGGACACCCCGGAAGCCACCGCGGCATTGAACAATCGTGCGCCGTCCAAATGCAACGCAAGACCCTGGTCCCCCGCTAACTTCGTCATCTCTCGGATCGTGGACAGGGGATAGACCGAACCTCCTCCAAAATTGTGTGTTTGTTCCAGGCAAAGCAGCGTTGTCGGCGGATTGTGGACGTCTTTAGGCCGGATTGCCGCCAGAACGCGGTCCGCCGTCAACAGACCCCGGTTTCCTTCAATGCAGCATAATTGGACTTGCGACAAGGCTGAGGCTGATCCCCCTTCATAACGAATAAGATGAGCCGTGCCTTCCACAATCACCTCGTCTCCCGGATGGGTATGAAGACGAAGGCACAGTTGATTCGCCATGACCCCGGTGGGCACAAACAGGGCTGCGTCTTTCCCCAACAAGCGAGCAGACAGAGCTTCCAAGGCATTGACCGTCGGATCTTCACCATACACGTCATCGCCGACCTCAGCTTGCGCCATAGCTTCTCTCATGCCTGAAGTCGGCTTGGTGACCGTATCGCTTCGCAGGTCAATCATCGCAGATTTTCCCCTGAGGAATGCAAACGCAATTCCTTTCTTTATTCTACAGCAGTCCTCTACAGGGACAAGAGGCCAGATTTTTGGGTCTTGGGCCAGCACCCACTTTCCCCGAGTACGAATTGACCCCGAGGAGCCCATCCAATTTACGCGCCACGCCCATGGGAGATTTTAGTGCCTGCCTTGAGATAACGAGGGGAACAATCGACGCAGCATCTCTATCTCGATTTTGCCACACTCCGACTTGAAGACCACGTTGAAAGTGACCATTGGCATTGTGGTCGCCAATGCCGGCCTGACCTTCGCCATTGTCAGACTCGTGGAGTCATGAACCAAACATGGCGCGACGGTCAACTCAACATCATGGAGGAGTCCATGCACACCTCCCCACCCCCGATGCACCGACTAGCGTCACCGCCACTCGGGCACCTCTGATTTAATGCACGATCGAACGCATGGCTGCGTGGTGTCCTCGCTCAACCCTCACCTCTCCCTCTGATACGCTTCGGGTTTCGCTCCGGGACGCCTGGCCCTGCATCTCGCTATCACACGAAATCAGAGGTTCCTTAGTGAGTGTCGCGCCATCATGTTATTTCTTCTACTCTTGCATCGCGCCGAACGCACCGACATAGTCACCGGTATCGAACAAGCCGTACGTTTCCTCGTGCCCCTCCCCATAGAAGGCTCCTTCCAACAGATCCCGCCCACGGGCACCCACGGCGAAGGACCCGTTCCTGAGGGGAATACTGTCCCAGGCAGGGGAACCGATATTGTGACCGGGCACCTCAATCTCGATTCCGACCAGGGGCATCGACAGATCCGGGATCGTGAGCGTGGAGGTGCCCTGATGTCGCTCGAACGTCTGAGTCGAGACCGCCTCGACCACCCCGCGCCACGTCGCGCTTCCGAGACCGGTGGGATTCGTGCCGGAGGTCTCGCCCCAGGCATAGGCTCCCGCCGCGCTGCCGGTACCGCTGAAAGAAATGCCAGTGTCGGTTTGTCCGGCTATGGGGCCATTGGCGAGGATCACGCCTGCGCTACCGTGGTTTCCCCAGAACCCAAAGGTATAGGCGCTGGGGACGGTGGTCACCGTGAGGTCAGACACACTTTCCGAGAGATCCAAGACGTCCACTCGACCTATGATAGTGGCAGTATCAAACCCGGCTCGCTCGTCGAGGTTCACCTCGTCAATGGTGACGGATGGGTCAATTAAGTCCTGCTTTAAGTCGATTTCGGTTTCCTCGCCATCCGCGTCCTCAAGGACGCAGCGCGTACCGGCACAAGACGCCATGCCTATGAATCGGTCGCTGACAGGGCGACCTCGGACGGAGACGGAATACTGGCCGTAGAGGTTGGAGAAGTTCAAGGTATCAGCACTTTCAAGGATATTTTCCAGACGCATCAACCGGGGATTCTCACTAAATAATCCCCCTGGGTCCCTCGAGGGACTTGCCCCCCCCCCCCCCCCACACAAGCACTTAACAACAGACTGACGCTGAGTGTGATCCCCCCTAAAACATGTTTCATGAATAGGCTCCTTTCTACTGAAGACGGTGAAAAGATATGATCTTATAACCGTCTCTAGCCTGAATCAAGAAGTTTATTTCAGCAGCCAAAGGTTCAAACTGACCCTCTGCCGACTTTCAACAACACCCGTTGAATCTCTTCGCCGGAAATGGGACCAGCACGAAGAATTGTCGGCTTATCCACCATGCTCAAAAGGGTGGAGGGACGACTCCCCGGGGCTGGTCCGGTATCCAGAATCAGATCGACATCATGGCCCAATGATGCCTCGACCTCTTTGGCGGTTAAGCAGGGAACTTGACCGGATCGATTGGCACTCGTTCCGGTTAACGGACCTGTGTGGCGTAATAAGGACCGCAAGAACGATGGCGAAGGCTCTCGAATTCCGATGGTGCCGGTCCCTGCCGTCAACACAGGAGAAATTCCTGTTTGTGCGGGAAAGATCACGGTCAACGGCCCTGGCCAGAATTCGTTGACCAACTCGTGGGTCCAAGATGGCACGGAACCGACCAAGGGATACAACTGGTTCCGTGCCCCGATCAACACAAGCAGAGGTTTCCCTGCAGGTCGCCCTTTCGCGCTGACAACGCGATCCAGGGCTTGAGAAACCGAAACCGACGCAGCCAACGCATACGAGCTTTCCGTGCCAACGGCAAGCAGTCCACCGCGACAAACGAGGTCCTTAATCGGAACAAAAAAGGACACCGGAGGATCAGAGGGAACTGGGAGAATCTTGGCCACGAGAGACGAATGTCATTCGAAATGGGAGAGTCTACCTCAATGCCCGCCCGGCAATATCGGTGCGGAAATATTGCCCCTCAAACGTAATGCTCTTGCAGACTTCATAGGCGCGATCATGCGCCGTTCTAAGAGAAGTTCCCCAGGCCGTCACCCCCAACACCCTGCCTCCGGCCGTCACAACATCCTGACCGTTCCAAGCGGTTCCCGCGTGAAAGACCGAGACACGGTCCTGAGCCGAAGCTTCCCGAAGTCCGGAGATCGGCACCCCCTGCATGTACTTGCCCGGATACCCACCAGAAGTCAAGACAATACAAACCGCCGACTCCTCAGACCATTCGAGATGAGTCTGATCCAAACGATGTTCTACGACCGCTTCCAAGATTTCGACAAGATCCGTTTTCAGCAACGGCAACACGACTTGAGTCTCTGGGTCGCCAAACCGCGCATTGAATTCCAAGACATAAGGCGTCCCTTCCCGGACCATGAGTCCCGCGTACAAGACCCCATAAAAAGGACTTCCCACGCGCGACAGCCCTTCGACCGCCGGATAGAACACGTTTCGCATAATCTCATAGCGTAAAGTCGGCGTGGCTAATGGTGCCGGCGCGTACGCCCCCATACCACCGGTATTAGGGCCTGTATCGCCTTCCCCCAGCCGCTTATGATCCTGAGCGGCCAGCATAGGCACCACGGTTTTCCCATCGGCAAAAGCCATCAGGGTCAGTTCCTCCCCTTCAAGACATTCTTCGATGAGCACTCGTTTGCCGGCATCGCGGAATGCTTGATACTCGAGCATGTTGATTACCGTATCCCTAGCGTCCTGCGCGGTCCTGGCAACCACCACGCCTTTCCCCTGAGCCAACCCATCCGCTTTGACCACGATTGGGAGCGAGCATTGTTCCAGGTATTTGAGCGCGGGGCTGACGCTCTCGAATGAACGAGCATCCGCCGTCGGAATCCGTTGTCTCGCCATCAGGTTCTTGGCAAATGTTTTACTGGATTCGATCTTGGCGGCGTTCCTGGTGGGACCGAAGACCTTGAGTTTGCTTTCTCGAAACAGATCCGCGAGGCCCAGAGCCAACGGCGCTTCGGGGCCCACCACGGTGAGATCCACGGCTTCCTGCTCGGCAAACGTTTTCAGCCCCATCAAGTCCGTCGCCGAGAGAGGCACACACGTGGCCAATTGGCTGATTCCTGCGTTCCCAGGAGCGCAATAGAGCTTCGTGACTCGAGGGCTCGACGCCAGTTTCCAGACCAAGGCATGCTCGCGCCCACCACTGCCGATGACAAGAATCTTCATAGGGCTCAACGATCGTGAAACACGTCTCAAGGCACCTCTGATTGATTGCACCATCGGGTGCATTGCGGCATGGTGTCCTCGCTCAACCCTCGACTCTCCACTTTGATGGTCTCGGTTTCGCTGCGGGACACCTTGCCCTGCGTCCTGCTATCACAATCAATCAGAGGTTCTTTAATGCCGGAAATGCCGCATGCCCGTCAGAATCATCGCCACGTCCTGTTCATCGGCAGCCTTGACCACCTCTTCATCGCGGATACTCCCTCCGGGCTGGATGACCGCGGTCACACCGGCCTTGACAGCCGCATCGAGCCCGTCCCGGAACGGGAAAAAGGCGTCCGAGGCCATGACGCAGCCCTTGACCGGCAGATTGGCCTTCATCTCGGCCAATTTGACGGAATCGACGCGACTCATCTGTCCGGCCCCGATGCCCACGGTTTGTGTGGCATTGGCAAACACAATGGCGTTGGACTTCACGTGTTTACAAACCTTCCACGCAAAGGCACAGGCCGCGCATTCGTCATCTGTGGGTTTTCGTTTGGTCGGAACCACCAAGGTTTTCAAATCCGCGAGGGCGCCCAAGTCACGATCCTGCAGGATCAATCCCCCGACGAGTTTTTTCATATCATAGCCCTCACGGTTCGGGCTTTCGAGCGAACCAACCGACAACAGCCGCAAGTCCTTTTTTCGTTGCAACTCAGCCATGGCTTCGTCGGCAAACTCAGGAGCGAGCAGGACTTCGACAAACGTTGAGGTCACTTCCCGTGCCATGTCCAGATCCACGCGCCGGTTGCAGGCAATCACCCCTCCGAAGGCAGAGACCGGATCGGTTTCCCTGGCCTTTCGATAGGCTTCGACTGGATTCGCTCCAAGGGCTACTCCACATGGATTATTGTGTTTGATGATGGCCACGGCTACGTCGGTGAATTCTTTCGCCAACTCCAAAGCCGAGTTGGCGTCCAGATAATTGTTATAGGACATAGCCTTGCCGTGCAGTTGGCAACCCGTGGAAATTGAGGGTTCCGTGCTACCGGTCTCCCGGTAAAACGCTCCTTCCTGATGCGGGTTTTCGCCGTATCGCAAGATCCCGGCCCGTTCATACGTCATTGACAAACGCGCAGGAAATTTCTCGGCTCCATTTCCCTGCCGGCTCAAATAATTTGCAATCAGACCATCATACCGTGAAGTGTGCTGGAACACTTTCCAGGCTAATTCACGGCGAAGCGACAACGGGACTACCCCGGACTCCAAGGACTCCAACACGCGGCCATAGTCGCCCGGGTCGACCACGACCACGACGTCCGCATGATTCTTGGCGGCCGACCGAAGCAGAGACGGACCTCCAATATCGATGTTTTCAACGGCTTCCTCAAAGGTACAGTCCGGTTTGGCGATGGTCGACTCGAATGGGTAGAGGTTAACGACCACGAGGTCGATGGGCTCGATGCCCTGTTCCTTCATTTGCCGAACGTCATCGGCTCGCCCCCGCCGACCCAACACGCCTCCGTGAATCCTGGGATGCAGGGTCTTGACCCGCCCTCCCAGAATCTCCGGAGACCCGGTATGCGAAGAGACTTCCGTGACCGGCAGTCCGGCCATGCGCATGGCGTTGGCCGTCCCTCCCGTGGAAAGAATGGTGCCCCCGAGTTCGACCAGTCCCCTGGCAAACTCCACAACGCCCGTCTTATCGGACACACTGATCAATGCATGGTTCAACTTGCCCATTGCTCGTCCCTCGATAGTCAATGCAAAAATACATGAAAGGAAAAGAGAACGCGGAGATTGAGCTTACCAAATGCGTCTCTCGGCATCAACGAAATGTATGGGGCCACCACATTTGGCACTCGGGTTGGTGGTGAATCAGGGATTGTACCGGAGATTGCCGCCCAAGGCTATGGTGGGGCAACACGGTATTGTAGGCCAGCAACCAATCGGCCAGTTTGCGGTTAAAGGCCGCCAAATCGTCGAACAGCAGATCCTCGTGGTAGTCCACGAAGGTCTCTTGCAGGGTGCGATTGAACCGTTCCGCATGAGCGTTCATTTTCGGGGATCGGGGATACGTCCACCAGTGGGTGATGCCGCGTTCATCGAGCCGGTGCTGGAAATGCCCCTGGAACTCCGGGCCGTTATCGGAGAGGAGGACCCGGGGTGGGGCCGGGAGCAACGCACAGAGTGCATCGAGGGCGTGGGTGGCATGGCGGCTGGAGGCGGTGGCGGTGGCCACAGCGAAGGCGAAGCGACTGCAGGGATCGATGAAGGTGAATAGGTAGCGGCGGAGTCCGGCGTGGAGCCGCACAACGGGATCGCCGGCCAAGACCGCCAGGGGCTGGGCGGGGCGGGGCCGGGGCGGGCGGGATTTCCGGCGCCGTGTCCGGGGTTTGGGCCGGCCCCGGGCATCCAGGCGGCTCGGCGTGTGCCGCATCCGGTCCGGGGCGCGGGCGATCAGGCGCCCGATGGTGGAGACCCTGGGGAGGGCTAGCCCGTGCTGCGCACACCACGGCCGCAGTAGGACGTGCAGCTTGGCCTTCCCACGGTTGGGATACGTGGTGCGTAGCCGCCGGATCGCTTGGCTCAGGGCGGGTGGCCACGTGGCCTGCCGCCGCCGGTGGGGGGCCCTAGAGCGGACGGCCAACGCCTGCGGGTCCCCGCCAGCCTGAGTGAGCGCCCGCTGCCAGCGATAAAGCGTCCGGCGGCTGACGCCAAAGGCCTCCCCCGTCGCGGCTGGGCCATGCCGGGCGCAAAAGTGCAGAATCTTGAGTCGGTGATGGGCTTCGTGGGGTATCATGTCCCAACGATGCCCGAATTGCGTTAGTCGATAAAACCCCCTGATGCGATAGCCGACATGGTGGATTTGCATGGCCTCTCCTCCTGTGTCGAGGAGTGCCAAAGGTTTCTGAACTTATACACGAAACTTCCGCCGGCAACTTCCTTCTCGGACAAACCGGCGCTTCTCCGCCAGACAATCGAGGGCTTCTGCCCCAGAGTGTACGTCAACGGCACATTCGTTATATACTCAAAAGAATCTCATCAAGACGGCCGTAGGTGTCGACCAATGTCCCTTCCATTCATTGCAACCCTGATTCTCGTTTTTTTACCGTTGCCTTTTCTCTTCAGAACGACCAAACGGTTTCCATCACTTTTTTCAAGTGGACGTTCGAAGGGTCACTCGTCCTGGCTTTGCTGACCACCCTTTGCCTGGGTATCATGATCCATATCCTGGTTTCCATGCCGGCGCGTATCCGGAAGTCTCAGAAAATCGCGGAACTCAATAAACGGGTGATGGAATTGGAAGAGACCCAACAATCCGGTATTTCCCCTTCACCGCCTCACCGGACACCGTAGCCCCATTGATCCCGTCGGGACTCGATACCCCCCCTGGTTGGAGAAACGCCTAAGGACCCTCTGATTTCGTGTGATAGCGGGATGCAGGGCAAAACGTCCCGGAGCGAAACCCGACGCGTATCAGAGAGAGAGGTGAGGGTTGAGCGAGGACACCACGCCGCCATGCGCCCGATCGTGCACTCAATCAGAGGTTCCCTAACCAGACTTCGTCCAAGAATGATTCCTGCCCTTATGAAAGCGGCATGGGTTTACAGAGACCTTGACACGGATCTGTGAGACTGACACCATAGCGGAAGACATCGTTCAACGGTGGCCATATCCTCAACGGAGCGATCATCATGACGTCTTTTACTTCAGAATTGATGCATCACGACGGACAGCACTCGTCCGCAGAAAATCCAGTTCTTGATGAAGCGTTGGGCTGGGAGGGACACGTCAACATCCCCATGTCTCCCGTTCTAGCCAAACTGCTGCGTAACTGGTCTGCACTACAAACGGGCTTGGCTTTCAGTATGGTGTTTCTGATGGGGGTTTTTGTCGGAGGCATTCTCTTTGCTGCGCTCAGTTACGGTAAGAAGAACTCGTAACTACGGCACGAGACGCTCCGTTTCGCCGGCGTTTGATTCGCCCCGTCATCTCTCGAAAGATGGGATGCGGAAGTCCTCACCAGCGAGGATGTGATCTTCAAAAAAAACGATCTTTGAAAAACAACCGTTGCCACAGTCCGGCTTTGCGCAAACGATGGTCACCATACGCCAAAATCCGACGTTTCCCGCGGCGGGTTTCGACTTCAATGGTGTTATCATCAAAGACTTCTCGGACCTTCCAGAATTTCTTGACTATGTAAGAATAGGTGTCACCATGTCGAGCGGGGAACACTTTCTCGGCTCGCAGACTGGGATGGGTCGAGGTTTTCTCTTTCTGATACACGACAAAATTGCCGGCTTTGAATTTCATCGAGACCTCCTTTCCCACGCGATGAACAGAGCTTAACCAAGCCGTCGTTAAGCGGAATCTCAGCTATCTATCATGCCACATTCTCTGTCTATTGCAAGCATTATTCTTCACTGCCCCCATAGGTTGGGGGTTACCCCACCAGCGAAAATATGGAGCCGGCGAGTGGGATTGAACCACCGACCTGCTGATTACGAATCAGCTGCTCTACCACTGAGCTACGCCGGCCTTGGAAAAAACAGGTCGTGAATGTGGCGGGAGACGGCTGCTTCCAGCCGAGCGGTCATCTTATTTTCTGAAATGCGTTGTGTCAACTTTGACAGGATTTTTTCTTCTACGCTACCGTGACATAATGTCCTGCCCTGATGGCAGATCTGCTCCTGCAGCAAGCCCCCTGGCTCATCTGTGTTCGCTGATCAGGCTCTCAAATCAAACGGGAACTCTCCTGCTCACGCTACCGGCCCTGTGGGCATTGATTCTGGCGTCAAAGGGCCGTCCCTCCGTCCTGCTAGTCGCCCTTTTCATTGCGGGATCGTTCATCATGCGAAGTGCCGGTGTCGTTATCAACGATTTGGCAGATCGTTCGTTTGACCGCCAAGTCACCCGCACGCAAACTCGTCCGCTGGCCAGTGGGGCCCTCCGCCCCCGGCACGCCGTCCTTCTACTCGGTGTCCTGCTTGTCGCAGCCGTGAGCCTTCTCTTTTTCCTGAATCCGCTGACCATACGACTCAGCCCGGTCGCATTGGGATTAGCCACGATCTATCCTTTCACGAAACGGTTCTTTCGTGTTCCGCAATTTTTTCTCGGACTGGCATTCGGGTGGGGAGCCGTGATGGCTTGGGCGGCCGTTCGCAATCAGCTCGATCCCGCGATGTGGCTGCTCTTTACCGCTACGATTTGCTGGGCCTTGGCCTACGATACCATTTATGCGCTCCAGGACATTGAGGATGATCTCCGTATCGGAGTGAACTCATCGGCGATTCTCTTCGGCTCTTACGTGTGGATTGCCGTGGGAACCATCGAGATAGCCATGCTGGGACTTTTAGCAACGGCAGGTTGGCTGGAAAATCTCAACGGAGCGTTTCACGGAGGACTCGCCGGAGTCGCGGGATTCTTGAGTCAACAAGTCCTTCGCCTGCGCGGCGAAGTCTCCCCCTCAGAGGCCTTTACCATGTTCAAACAACACGGGGGCGTTGGACTTGCTATTTTGATCGGGCTCTGGGCAGGAACGCTGTAGTCACACCTCCTGCGGCCATCACCGATACAAGCCGCCGGGGACGGCCGCAGGAGGCCGTGAAACGTGTCAACGAATTCCTGAATACATACAGGAATGACAAATTCCGGGGGTTTCCGGCAATGACACCAAGTTGCCCATGTTATTCAGGAGGGGGGATTGGCTTATCCGGTTTGGGCGCCCGCAAGGTCTCGAGATACGCCGCCACCGCTCGTGCATCCTGATCGTCCAAACCCAAGTTGGGCATCCGCGTGTGCTTCTTCATGCCTTGCGGGTAGCGGACCCAGCGATACACCCACGTGTCATTGAGCCGGAATCCGGCACGGTCCAAGGCTGGCCCGACCAAGCCACCGACGTCTCCGATGCTGTGACACCCGTTACACCCATATTTGTTGAAATACAGGTGCTTCCCCTTGGCTTGCAGGCTGATCTGTTCAGGCTCGGTCGCGGTGGATAAATCCGGTCGAGCAATTTGCGTCATTTTCGGACGTTTGGAGAAATTTTCCCAGGCGGCTTGGGCAGCTTGAAATTTTTCCGCCACCCTTTCATAGGCCTCCTCTTCGGGAAGCACGACTTCCTCTTCTTCCTCTTCCTCCTCCTCTAGGTCATCCTCGCTTTCTTCCATGTCCACATCTTCATCATCTTCTTCTTCGGCGGCCCTGGCGGCTTCTTCAGCTTCCTGTTTTGCCAGTGCTTCTTCCATAACCTGTTGGGCCTGATCATGTTCAGCCGACACAGTTTTGAATTCGGACTCCAACTCGGTTTTCCGTCCTTCCACGTCAAACGTCAACGACCCGCCGTGCAGCGTACGGACGTACCCGACCACGGCCCACAGTTCCTCTTCGGAAAGGGTGTATTTGAAGGTCGGCATGGTTGAGACCGCAAAGTAATTTTCATCATCGATGACTTCCTGCAAGGAGGTATCCCGCATGTTCCGTGAGATCGTATTGAAAATTTCCTGGTCGGAAAAGGTCGACATCGCCGCGGATTCCGACAGATCACGGGGACGGGGATCCGGCATTCGTTCCCAATTAAAGCCTTCCCGCTGCCTTCCGTTTTCGCCGTGACAGTGCATGCAATAATGACGATAGAGTTTCCGGCCTTTCGCGGTCCTTTCATCTTCAAACAGGGCACATCCGCTCGTCACGACAACGACGGCGACGATCACAACGCCGGCGATCTTGCCAAGGACCCGCTGCATGCCTCGTTCTTCCTTCCTCATTCGTGACCCCTCCGAATTTTTCTCACCAGGAAAAACTCAAAGCCGGCAGCAAGCACAATACCCAAGACGACGTATCCATAAATGGAATTGTCCGGTAGCGGCTCGGCCCGAAAGTACCACCACGATGAAACGGCTTTCTGTGAACCGCTTTCCTTCGCCGACCCATCCACGATCTCTCCATCCCAAAACGCGAAGGCCACGTTTCGCCACTCACCTGGCGTGACCTGCACGTCCTGCTCATCACCGGTTTGGAGTGGCCGGGAAAACACGACGCGCCACGTTCCTTCCTGCCAAGTCCCCGTTGCCGAGACGTTCTGATTGTCTTGTGCCCGAAGCGTTTTGAATCCCTTGGCGCTCATGTCGGTGGCTTTGCCGCGTTCTTTATTCCAGTACCAGATATTGACCGCCCCACCCTCGACTTGGAGCATTTCCTGCCCATGGGCGAAGTGGGCCATTTTATCGCCAACCATAAACTCGACTGCCGCGGCATCCGCGGCATCTTCCGACGGATCGGCGTACTCCAGCAGAATGGCCATATCCTGGCCGTTGTGTATCCCGCGAACTTTGACGGACTTCACCGTAACTTCCTGAATGCGATCCGGCCAATGGACCTGGGGAGCCAATTTAAATTCTGAAGGTTGGATCGTGTTCCACGCCGCAGCGTTCGGATCGTCCATGGGGATGGATCCATCGGTCAGATACAGACGAACCGCCACACTTTCGGTCCCGCCTTCCGGTGGCGGGTCGCTCGCAAACACGCAGGAAGCACCGACTCCCGTCACCATAAGGACGAGTCCCCACGCGACGTTCAACATCTTCTTATATCCCATTGTCCTGCTCCTTGGATCCTTTTTCGACAAATCTAACGATCGTTGGAATCGGGCACGGACTCCCTCGCCTGCTATTCCTCTTCCTCCCAGGTCCGTGGAGATTGGCCGGCGCCGTCATATTCACCCATGATAATTTTCCAGATCCATTCGTCCGGCAATTCTACTTCCCATCTCGGCATGGCTGATTTCCAAGGCATCGCTTCGACCGGAAGACCCACGCCTCCTTTTTTAATCCGCCAGAAAAGATAGGATTCCTGCAACTGCGCAATCGTTCCGGGATCGCTGAAATTGGCCGGGGGTGGATTGAAGCCAACCGCCGCCGGACCTTTTCCATCGAAATTGGCTCCGTGACAGGGGGAACAAAACGCCGCATAGAGGCCTTTCCCCATCATAATATTTTCCTGCGTTCTCGGATACGGGTTCGCCAATCCGACGAACTCGCCAGGAGGAGCGGGATGAATGGTTCGATTTTCCGCCGGCGGCAAATCGCTCGGGGCAAGTCTTGTGTAGGTTTGCCACCCTACCAACAAGGGGAACAACACGAAGACCAGGATGCGGGCCATGCCCGCAATACCCACCTGCCCCGAGCCGGTAAGGAACCGCCCGATGGGGCCCATGAATGCATCGAGCCCCCCCCCGCTCATGGTATAGAAAATCATTGCCGCAGCAATGGTGAGTGCCAAGTACAGAAAAATCAGACTTGCCGGGAGCGGCGCCGTGAACAACGGGAGTATGAATTTGAGAAACACATACATTCCCACCAACAGGATGACTGTTTTCGCAAGGGGACCTTTCATATTTCACCCTTCTGGTTAATGTGTTCCATGGGCCTCGAGGGAAGCGACCTTCATCTCGCTTTCCTTGCCAATATTCATCACGTCTTCGACCTTGATGCTAATGGGCTCCCCGCTCATTTTCTGGAGAAATGAAATCACGGAATAAATCTCTTGTTGCGACAAGGCAATCGGATTCTTGTGGATATAGGGCATACGGGCTGGATATTCCTTGGGCAGACCTTCATGCCTGAAATCCAGATAAATATAGGCTTGAGGATCCGTGAGGCTTTCATAGATGAACTCCGGAGCGAGTTTGGCCCCAATTCCCTTTAAATCCGGGCACCTGGCTGATTCACTCGGACCGATGGAATGACACAAGGCGCACTGCCCTTTGCTGAAGAAAATCTTTTGCCCGATCGCGGCCAAGTCATCCGGCGTGTTGACCTCGGCGATATCAAACGTCTCGATGGCCGGTGGAAGAGAGGGCATCTGCGGCACGCCCAACGCGATCAAGGTAAACGTCCCCAAGACGATCACCACGAAGCCGACCACCCTGAGAAATTTGGCCTTGATGAAGAGCAGGATGCAGATTCCGAATCCTACGACAAAAAGACCGATCAATTGGAGTAACGCAACTTCACTCATGGGTTCTCGCTCCGGTTCAGTAATGCCAGCGTCAATGGTTATTCATGCAAGAAGTCCGATCTCGCCTGCATTTTCAGGTATGCTTTCGCGGCGCTCCGCCGGCCATGGCCGGTGCCACACTCGGGGGGATCTTGGCCGCTTCGGGTTGTTCCCGCTCCGGGGTCTTCTTGCCCTTGTCACCCATCGTGGCCACCCAAAAGATAAACGCCACCAGCAAACAAAACACAAAGGTATTGAGAGACATGAAAGCGGCCGCGTATCCCAACGCGGGAGAATAGGCATATTCCGAAGTGTCTCTCATCACGCCGTACACGTGCCAGTGCACACGGGACGATGACCGTGCATAGCCCATCAGCGACATCAACAGAATCACCATGACCGCATTGGACACCAAAGAATAGCCGGCCCGGATCGGCATTTGGCCCCAGACCATTTCCGTCGTGGTTTTGGCGCTTCTCATCAGCACGGCGGTCAGGGGCGTAAAGGTCACCATCACAAACAAAACGATCAACACCTGGGCGACGGAAAAATAATTGATCCGGATAATGGCCGGCACGAAATATCCCCACACCCCGAGCACGATGACCGCGATACCCGCGATCACCAACAAAGCCCCCATCACCGCCTTGGCGATCTTTGCCCAAGCGGCCGTTTCCTGCTTTCCGGCCCGCCAATACATGATGAAACTCATAAACGTGACAAGGATCATAAGATTGGCCACTGTCATTTTCGCGGACATCACCCCAAACACCCCAAGCAGCGGGTGATGAGTCCCGCCCATCTTCCGGGCCTCCTCCAGGCTGGCCACAAGGGAGTGAGGGGTCATCCAGACGCCCAGACACACCATGAGCACAATCAACATGGCAAGGATCGGACGTCTGTACGTTCGCTCGGAGCCCGGAATCCGGTAGGTAATGCCCATCCAAAAATAGTAATTGGCTCCGAGGAACAGCACCCCGATAAGCATCGCCTGCAGGATAAAGAGCCAAGCCAGAAATCCTCCCATGAGAGTAATACCCATTTGCTGGTTATATTGATAGATCTCCCGCATCAGCCAATATCCGGCGAAGGGAAGGGGGAGCATCCCGAACACGCCGATGAAGTTGCCGACGTAGCCCATCCAATCATAATGTTCGCGTTCTTCCTGGCTGGCCGCCAGGAGATAACGGATGCCGGCATAGGCGCCGCAAATAAACCCGCCCAAGACAACGTTGGCAATGAGCCGATGAATATTGACCGGCCACCACGTGGGGTTCCACGTGGCCGCCCAGGCTCGATCAATCGCCGTGCCCTCAGCCACCACAACGGGGCTGGCTTGGAACGTCGCCCACGCGTTGGGGACGATCATGATAAACAGGGCAAATACATTCAACAGAAATCCCAGAAACAGATGAAACGTCTTTTTATTTCCCTGCATGGCATCCCATCCGTACCAATACAGGTACAGGGTCACGGTTTCCAGCAGAAACAACACGCAATAGACGATGAATGAAGGGAAAAAGATATCGGACAGATACGCCATGAGCTTCGGGTAGAGCCCGATCAGAAGAAACAGCAGGATACCCCCGAACAGTGCCGTTGTGGCATACGCGGACGTCAAAAGCTTGGTAAACTCCTTGGCCAGTTTGTCATACCGGGCTTCTTTGGTTTTCCATCCGACGAGTTCACAAACCCAGGCAAAGATCGGCACGCCCAACACGAACCCCGCAAGCAGTAAATGCTGCTGTGCAACGACCCAGACGACATTGCGGCTTCCGAGACCCGGAATGTCCCGATATTCTACGGACATCGCTTGTGTCGCCGCATCCTGGGCCCAGACAACCGCAGGAAGGAGGACCAGTGCCCACAAAAGACTCCATCCGAAGAAGGACGAGGCGTTCACCGTTGGCACCCGGGACTTCAGCTTTTCTAGTATGCCGTGGTTTTTCATATGTGATCTCTCATTGGTTCGTTTCATGCTCATGATCGGCATGGTCGTGGTCATGCTTGGAGGAACCGGCATTCCCCGAAGCAACTGGCTTCTCTTGGAGCACCGCCTTCTCCGGGGCCGCTGCCTGTTTCTCCGCTTTTGGCGTTTCCCCTCCCGGGTTGTCTTTTTCCAACTCTTTCAATGTGGCTTCGGCACGAGCCAGGACCTGCTCCGCGGTTTGAAGAATCTTTTTAGGAACGATCGTTTCTTCCACCTTTTTGACGTCCACAAATTCGTATTCTTCATGGGGGTGAGGGGTGCTCACGGGGATCAAACCCCAAAACACGAAGATCAGCACGACGCCGGTTCCCGTAAAAGCCGTCAGCAAAAGCGGTTGGTCTCGCGGAATGCGAAGGAGATCCCATTTCGAGACGACATCCTGGAAGGTCCCGTCAACGGGCGCGGAAGCCCGAACAAAGCGTTGAGCCAAGGCGCCCAAGCCGAACAACCAGCCATACAGGAGGATGACCAGGATGATGGTGGCCGGCAAACTCCACATCACCAACTCCAAACTGATTTTTTCGGCAATGGGAATCACCAGGAGGTTTTCTTCGACAAAATGCATCGTGACCGCCACCGCAGATTGGGCAAGGGCCTTGACTCCGCCTACGATCACAAACAACAGGGGAAGATAAACAATGGAAAAGACCGCCCACAGCCCCCACAAGCGAAGCCCCGTGCCCTTCGGGGGATCAACGCTCAACCGTTCAAGAAGCACGGTCCGGGAGCACAGGCCAAGTGCCCACACGTCGATGGGAATGGAGAGTACCAGCAACGCCTGAAAACCGGCACCTTCCCAGGGATGGACGCCAGCCGCCAACATGAGCAGGGCGATGACCAATTTCAGCGGGAAGCCAGTCCAGAAAGTTGGCCAAACAATCAGAAGCGCGAGTTTCGCGTTCGACATATTAATCCAGAAATTCCCTGTTGAGAATCGCGGAAACGGTGAAAATCAAAATCACCATCATAATGGCAATCCAACCGAGCAAGGCAATCGGCCGTTTAAAAATATTCCGTTCCGGACTCCGGTCAAGAAACGGCAACGCCGCCAGGAACCCTAAAAACGCGCCGGGAATCGCGACGGCCCCCAAAAACTGGCCGAATTCTCCCGCAAAGATTTTCAATCGCAACATCTGGAAGAGAAACAGAAAATACCATTCTGGTTCAGGGTGGTAATCCCCCGGATCGGGTGTAGCCTCTTCCAGCAAAACCACCGGCTCAATAAACGTCAACGTACAAATGATCAGAAAAACTGTAGCCATGGCCACGATGTCTTTCCAGATCTGTCTGGGGAAGAAATAATCCGTCTTGGCCTTGATTTGTTCCGGAGTTCCACGGAAGGGGCCGGCGGGGCCGGCTTTGCGGAACAGAAACAGGTGGAGACCGGCCAAGCCCATCAACGTCGCCGGCAAAATCATCACGTGAATGACAAAGAACCGGCTCAGGGTCATTTGTCCCGGGGTCGGTCCACCCTTCAAAAATCGACTCAGAAAATCCCCGACGACCGGGGTCTTATCCATAATCTCGACACCCACAACCGTGGCCCAATACGCCCGTTGATCCCAGGGAAGGAGGTAGCCTGTAAAGCCGAACGCCATGACCAGTCCGAAGAGGGCCAACCCAACCAACCAGATCAGTTCTCTGGGTTTTTTATAGGCTCCCCACAAGAACACTTGGGACATATGGGCAAACACCATCACCACCATGGCCGAGGAGCCCCAGAAATGGTAACTCAACAGAAACCATCCGTAGTCCACTTCATGAATGATGTATTGCGTGCTCGCGTACGCATGATCGGTGCTCGGGACGTAGTAAAACATCAACATGATGCCCGTCACCACCTGCATAATGAAGATGAACAGCAAGCACGAGCCAAACGCATAGGCCCATCGAGACCCGCCGGGAACCGGCTCATTCAACATTTTGGCCTGAAGGGTTTTCAGCCCGACCCGTTCATCGACAAAGTCGACGACTTTTTCAAACACGTTGGTGATGTTGCCGTCCATAACGCGCTACAGCAGCCGGATTTGGCCTTTCACCCCAGCCTTATATTCTACGTCGATAATTTGCACTTCCCCCGCGGCATTGACCTGCATCGGCAGGACGTCGAGAGCCCGAGGCGCGGGACCGTCCAGCACCTTGCCCGCCTCGTCATAGATGCTCAAATGGCAGGGACACAAAAAGACCCCGTCGGGGAAATTCTTCGTTCTGCGCCACTTGTACCCGCATCCCAGATGCGGGCATTTTCCGGAATACCCGATGTAGGGCGTCTTGGCCTTGTTCACCCACACCAAGTCGCCCTTATGATCGTAAAACTTTTTATCTTTCCCGCCGTAGACGGCCTTCTGCACTTCAGGCGTCGCCTTCACCACCCAGATGTTTTTCTCGATCTGCTGTTCGGGCATGAAGGCTTCCTTGAAGCCCCGCGTGAACTTGAACTGGTAGCCGATGTTTTCTTTTTTGATCCTGCGGACGTTCCCCACGGAAAACCAGGAATTATCAAACGGCTTGTACATGGGCTTCATGACGTATTTCAAAACGGGGAAGACCAGGGGAAGGGCGATCAACGTGCCGATGGCATGCGTCATGTTCATGAAAAAGCTGCGGCGGGGCACGCCCTGTTCGAGCCGGGGGCTGGGCACGAGAATTTCGCCGGGATCCACGTGAAGCCGCCCTTCCAGATTGGCGATTTCCACGTCATGATGGCTGACGTAGGCGTCACGATCCAGCACAGGACACGCCCTAAATTCCTCCAACGACCCCCGCAACACAATCTCTTCTTCATTAGGGATTTCCTGGACGTGCCCGATCGGCACCTGACGATCCACGCCTTGGCCGTTACTCTCCCTGACCACCACGTGACTGATCTCAAGGGAGAGCGGATCGACGATGACCTTGGAAATACTCCCGACTTCCCCGTCGGCACACCGGGCTTTGGCTTTAATGTGCGGTTGCATCGAATGACGTATCCTCAGAAGAGATTATTTCATCTTGATGGGTTTCGGTGTGTTCACTGAGGCATCTTTCAACGTCGCCAGAAACGCTACCAGCGCGTCAATTTCTTCCTCGAACATCAGGTCTTTGTATTTATTCGGCATTTTACCTTTCTTGTACTGCTTATCGAACCCTTCGGCTTTCCAACTCTTGGGATCGAGAATTTTTTCCTTGAGGGCTTCCGGTGTCATGAGGTTCCCGATATTATCCAACTCCGGCCCCCGCTTCTTTCCGCCTTGCCCAAAGAGTTTGTGACAGTTGTAACACTCTTGCAATTCCCACTGCTCCTTGCCGAGTGCAACCAGGTCACCTGCCGCAGCCGACGAAGTGGACGTTGGGATAGCTTCCTCCACGACCTGAACACCGCCACCAAGGGTTCGTAATTGCTGCTCAATCGAGACGGCTCGCTCATTGAGGGCTTTCGCCCGCGCGATCAGTTCTTCGGCCTTCCCCTGCTTGGTCCTGGCTCGACGGGCTTTCAGAATCTTTTCGATTTTCCCCTTTTCGATTTCAGGGTCGTACTGCGGCAAACTGCTGGCCCCACCAATGTAGACTCCTGAAAGAACAAGGTAAAACAACACCAGACCGATAACGGCCTTGACGCCTTCCAGCCGATTCAGGGAGGGCGCATCGAGCAGAATGAACACGGCAGCGCCAAGCATGGCATAAATAAAGAACATGACTTGGAAGACGAAGGGGAAGTGCGTGGCTCTTGCCCCCACGAACAGAACAATCCCTACAATGACACCTATGACGCCTTTTTTGATGATGTTTCGGGTCAAACTTTGCTCAGCCATACTCGCTTCCCACCTCCGTTACTCCGCACCTGCAGGTACCGGAGCCCCTTGCGGGGTCTCGACCTTTTGGCCAGCGGTTCTTAACGTCACGACAATGGCAAAACTCACGACGAGATAAAAGACCAGCGTGACACCCGTAATCCACCAAGCAGAATAGGCTAACGTGGGCGTAAACGCTTCAGGGCTAAAATCCGGCAAGAGGTTATACACATGAAAATATTTCCTCGTGAGGGATCTGACCGTGCCCATTAAGCCCATAGTCCAGATGGCGCTGAATGCCAGGAAGATCAGGACGAACTGAGAGGCAAAATCAATCTTCCCCCAGATGATGGTTCCACTCCTGATGGCCCGGTTATAGAGAATGTAGTTGACGATGGTCAGAAAAACCAACGTAAACGCGGCCGCATTTTTGGCCGGCATCAGCGCCAATTCACTTGCCCAAGAGGGCAGTTCCAATTCTTCAGTGGCTAACCCCTGGGTGGCCACAAAGCCGTGCGGCGTCATCCAGATGGCGTTGGCAACGACAATCATCAGGAATCCCACCTTGATCATGGTAAAGGACGAAACCGTAAATCGCAGCCCCGGAAGCTTGCTGAGGATCGGCGGCAGAACAATCAAGAAAGCCAGGAAAATCAGCGACTGCCATTCAGGCGGTGGGAACATTTTCCAGGCAAACCCCATGACCGCCGGAATGAGAATGACGGCCACCATGACCATCCCGGAAATCCGGACCTGCTCCACGCCTTGAATCCGCTTCATGCTCAGCCAAATATAATAATTACTGGCCAGAAAGATCAGGCCGACCATGGCCCCTTGCATCTCAAAAAACATCGACAGTTGGTCCGCCATCATGTACGGACAAATGGACGCGTCATAATCACACAGTTCATAGGCCAGGAGATACCCCATGAAGGGGAGAAACAACAGGGCACCCACGCCGATCATATTCCCCACAAACCCCATCCAGTCATAGTAAGCCCGTTCTTCATCCGTCTTGGCTCCCATGTACATATACGCCGCCAGCAGTCCTGCAATGAACCCACCGAACGTCACGTTGCCGACCAACCGGTGGAGATTCAACGGCATCCAACTGTAATTGGCGATCTTGTCCCACAATCCTGCCGTTTGGATGAATTGCACTAACGAGATCCCCTCTGCAGCTTTGGCAGGGGTATTCATAAACGCCGTAGGACCGTCAATCACAAACAACGTGACCGTTCCCACGACGTTCAACAAGACCCCCAAGGCAATATGCCGGGCCTTCTTTTCCCCCTTGAGAGAATCCCAGGAGTAAAAATACGTGTACAACACAATGGTCTCGAGAATAAACAGGAGAGGATAGACCAGGGCGAAAATCAGGAAAAAATGTTTGATGAGCCACGTGGTGAAATCGGGATACGTGGCAAGCAGGACAAAAATAAACAGCCCGCCCGTCAATGCGGTCATGCTGTATAAGATCACCGTCACTTTGGTGACTTCCTTGGCTAATCGATCATATTTGGGGTCCTGGTTTTTGTACCCCAACCATTCCGAGACCACGGCAAATATCGGGGCTCCCAGAATAAAAGCCGCAAACAAGATATGAAGTTGGGCCACAATCCAGACCCCTGTCCGATTCCCGGTATAGGGGAACTCCACGGGTGGAGGAGCCGGAACCTGGGCATAGGCGACGGCAAGTCCCCCGAACACAAGTCCAACTACGATAACAAGACTGCGGGTTAAGGTTTTCAAGGGTGGTGGCCCTCCTTCTGATTTATGCGCAAAAAGAACGGGAAATGCCTCATATTACTCTGGAGCTTCTTCGGCAGATTCTCCTCCGGCCATTTCCCCATTTGGAGCCACAGCCTCTTCAACCGCCGGAGCCGCTGCCTCCTCAACCGCCGGAGCCGCAGCTTCTTCAACCGCCGGAGCCGTAGCGGTTCCTTGAGGCACCCATTTCTTTTGAGCAACGCTGTATTCCATGCCTTTCAAGCCGAACGTGGCTTCATAGGCAATCACCTTCCACCGATCATCCTCGGGCAGTTTGGATTTCCAGGCTTTCATTTTGGTGCCCTTGACCCCTTCGGAAACGCGCCAGAACCATTGAGAGTCAGAGAACAACTTCATGTGTTCACCCTGACGAAAATCCCGAGCTCCGGCCTTGACGGGCTTCCCGTCTTTGCCATGACAACTGGCGCAATTCACGTCGATGTTTTCCTGCCCGGTAAAGATCGCTTTTCCTTGAGCCAGAATGTCCGGATTATTCCAATAGCCGTCCGGCATATGCTTATCGGCGTACTCCGGCGGCGCCGGGGGAGGTGGAGCCGGTGGCTTGGCTTCACCACAGGCAGACAACGTCAATCCCATTGCCAGGACGGCAACGGCACCCCACATCTCTGTTCGACTCGTGCGATTCTCTCTGCGCTTCATAACGACCCTCATGTTTTAACGTGATAGAATAAGTAAATCAAGGTTAATCAGATGAGTATGTGCTGCCAAGGCAATAAATCAACTCTCGTTCCAATCATCCGCCTTTTCATAAACGATCCGGCCTTCTTCCACAAGCACCGCTCTTTCTTGCGCCTTGGCACGAAGCAGGCGCCATCGCGTTCCTCATTTTCGGGACGTTCTCGAATTGCCAGCCCAAACCCGGCGGCACCACAACCGGAATGCTCATCGTGGCCGTGCAGGCGAACAGGTCGGCGCACACGGTCCTGTCCACGGCATTGACGAGCACGTCTTGACCGGCTTCCCGGGCGAAGGTAGGGGGTGAAGGAACGAGAAAAGCAACGGTAAGGGCCGGCAGGCACAGAAGCGTGAGAGCCGCGAAGCGTAAGGACACTGAAATCACGGAGACGATATGCCTCACTTCCTAGGACTTCGTGCGGGCCTTTTCATTGAGCCTTCGGCACTTTTTTTTACATTTTTAGAGGAAGGAAAATCCCGTAAAAAGATCCGTGATCTTCTAGCATATGGGGTTTCATGTGTCAATAATCTGTATGGGGCCACCACATTTGGCACTCGGGTTGGTGGTGAATCAGGGATTGTACCGGAGATTGCCGCCCAAGGCTATGGTGGGCAACACGGTATTGTAGGCCAGCAACCAATCGGCCAGTTTGCGGTTAAAGGCCGCCAAATCGTCGAACAGCAGATCCTCGTGGTAGTCCACGAAGGTCTCTTGCAGGGTGCGATTGAACCGTTCCGCATGAGCGTTCATTTTCGGGGATCGGGGATACGTCCACCAGTGGGTGATGCCGCGTTCATCGAGCCGGTGCTGGAAATGCCCCTGGAACTCCGGGCCGTTATCGGAGAGGAGGACCCGGGGTGGGGCCGGGAGCAACGCACAGAGTGCATCGAGGGCGTGGGTGGCATGGCGGCTGGAGGCGGTGGCGGTGGCCACAGCGAAGGCGAAGCGACTGCAGGGATCGATGAAGGTGAATAGGTAGCGGCGGAGTCCGGCGTGGAGCCGCACAACGGGATCGCCGGCCAAGACCGCCAGGGGCTGGGCGGGGCGGGGCCGGGGCGGGCGGGATTTCCGGCGCCGTGTCCGGGGTTTGGGCCGGCCCCGGGCATCCAGGCGGCTCGGCGTGTGCCGCATCCGGTCCGGGGCGCGGGCGATCAGGCGCCCGATGGTGGAGACCCTGGGGAGGGCTAGCCCGTGCTGCGCACACCACGGCCGCAGTAGGACGTGCAGCTTGGCCTTCCCACGGTTGGGATACGTGGTGCGTAGCCGCCGGATCGCTTGGCTCAGGGCGGGTGGCCACGTGGCCTGCCGCCGCCGGTGGGGGGCCCTAGAGCGGACGGCCAACGCCTGCGGGTCCCCGCCAGCCTGAGTGAGCGCCCGCTGCCAGCGATAAAGCGTCCGGCGGCTGACGCCAAAGGCCTCCCCCGTCGCGGCTAGGCCATGCCGGGCGCAAAAGTGCAGAATCTTGAGTCGGTGATGGGCTTCGTGGGGTATCATGTCCCAACGATGCCCGAATTGCGTTAGTCGATAAAACCCCCTGATGCGATAGCCGACATGGTGGATTTGCATGGCCTCTCCTCCTGTTTCGAGGAGTGCCAAAGGTTTCTGAACTTATACATAATCTATGCGGGTTCGGATAGGCTCCCGCGTGTATCAGGAAGTAGAACCCGTAGGTCGGATTAGCGTAGCGTAATCCGACAAAGGGCTGCAGCGTCGGGGTACGCCTGTGTGTCGACCCCAACGGAGCAGACTCTTCTCTCTTTTGTAGCCGCGCCATCTCATGACGCGGGGTCCCCGGGCTGGCGTCGCCGGTCGCGATAAGATCGCGCCGCGACAACGACGGGGTGGCCTCTCCAGGACGCATGAGATGCGACAGCGACCAAGGCGGAGAGGCCGACCTTGGATTCCCGATGAAACCTGCAGGGAAGGACGGAAGGAGGCCGTGAAATGTGTCAACGAATAACTGAACACAGACAGGGAATCCGGCTTGTACGGACTTCCAATTGAAAGTCTGAACCGAGAAAGAGGTGCTCAGGTCGCATTGGGGAAAAGCAGGGCCTTCACGGTTCCGGTCAGTCCGGACCATGAACCGAACGTGTCCTCCATGGCCGAGGCTTCATACCCGCAATGCACCATGCAGTCCCGACATTTCTCATTGCGTCCGACACCGTACCGATCCCACTCCGTGGTATCGAGCAATTCCTTAAAACTCGACACATATCCATCCTGCAACAGGTAGCAGGGCTTCTGCCAGCCAAAAATATTATAGGTCGGATTGCCCCATGGGGTACATTGATAGTCGCGCTTGCCCATGAGAAATTCTAAAAACAGGGGCGACTGTTGAAATCGCCACCGACGTTTTCTCTTGGTGAGCATGTGCGAAAATAGTTCCTGCGTTTGATGTCGCTTTAAGAAGCTCTGCTGGTCCGGGGCCTTTTCGTAACTGTAGCCCGGAGAGATCATCATCCCTTCCACCCCAAGATTCATCATTTCATCAAAAAACGCCCGGACCCGAGTCGGATTCGCATCGTTGAACAGGGTCGTGTTGGTGGTCACCCGGAATCCTCTTTCCAAGGCCGTTTTGATCGCTTTCGTCGCGACGTCATAGACCCCGTCACGACATACCGCGAGATCATGTTCATCGCGCAACCCATCCATGTGGATGCTGAAAATCAAATGATCGGAGGGTTCATATTCGTCTATTTTACGTTCCAACAGAATCGCATTCGTACACAGATAGACGATTTTTTTCCGGTGCACCAACCCTCGAACGATTGCCGACATCTCGGGATGAATGAGCGGCTCCCCGCCGGGAATGCTGACAACGGGCGCGCCGCATTCCTCAGCCGCCGCCCAACATTGTTCGGGCGTCAACCGTCGGTCCAACACGTGCTCGGGATATTGGATTTTTCCGCAACCGGCACAGGCCAAATTACATCGAAAGAGCGGTTCCAACATCAACACCAATGGATACCGTTTAACGCCTTTGAACTTTTGCGAAACTACGTAGCTAGCGACAGTCACCACCTGGGAGAGAGGCATGGCCATGGCGTTCCGGAACCCCTTTCTACTCGACGCATGAAATGCTTCAGCAACCTGTTTTCCTTACACAGAGGAGCGATCCTCGAAACGCTACCGCGACGACGCATCCTCCTTCATACGCAAACCTTCAACAGGATGAAGGTGATGGAGGCGCCGAGCGGGATCGAACCGCTGAATCGCAGTTTTGCAGACTGCTCCCTTAGCCACTTGGGTACGGCGCCTCGCGCGACATTATAGCGAGGCCCCCTGCCCCCTGACAAGAAGGTGTATGGGGCCACCACATTTGGCACTCGGGTTGGTGGTGAATCAGGGATTGTACCGGAGATTGCCGCCCAAGGCTATGGTGGGGCAACACGGTATTGTAGGCCAGCAACCAATCGGCCAGTTTGCGGTTAAAGGCCGCCAAATCGTCGAACAGCAGATCCTCGTGGTAGTCCACGAAGGTCTCTTGCAGGGTGCGATTGAACCGTTCCGCATGAGCGTTCATTTTCGGGGATCGGGGATACGTCCACCAGTGGGTGATGCCGCGCTCATCGAGCCGGTGCTGGAAATGCCCCTGGAACTCCGGGCCGTTATCGGAGAGGAGGACCCGGGGTGGGGCCGGGAGCAACGCACAGAGTGCATCGAGGGCGTGGGTGGCATGGCGGCTGGAGGCGGTGGCGGTGGCCACAGCGAAGGCGAAGCGACTGCAGGGATCGATGAAGGTGAATAGGTAGCGGCGGAGTCCGGCGTGGAGCCGCACAACGGGATCGCCGGCCAAGACCGCCAGGGGCTGGGCGGGGCGGGGCCGGGGCGGGCGGGATTTCCGGCGCCGTGTCCGGGGTTTGGGCCGGCCCCGGGCATCCAGGCGGCTCGGCGTGTGCCGCATCCGGTCCGGGGCGCGGGCGATCAGGCGCCCGATGGTGGAGACCCTGGGGAGGGCTAGCCCGTGCTGCGCACACCACGGCCGCAGTAGGACGTGCAGCTTGGCCTTCCCACGGTTGGGATACGTGGTGCGTAGCCGCCGGATCGCTTGGCTCAGGGCGGGTGGCCACGTGGCCTGCCGCCGCCGGTGGGGGGCCCTAGAGCGGACGGCCAACGCCTGCGGGTCTCCGCCAGCCTGAGTGAGCGCCCGCTGCCAGCGATAAAGCGTCCGGCGGCTGACGCCAAAGGCCTCCCCCGTCGCAGCTGGGCCATGCCGGGCGCAAAAGTGCAGAATCTTGAGTCGGTGATGGGCTTCGTGGGGTATCATGTCCCAACGATGCCCGAATTGCGTTAGTCGATAAAACCCCCTGATGCGATAGCCGACATGGTGGATTTGCATGGCCTCTCCTCCTGTGTCGAGGAGTGCCAAGGGTTTCTGAACTTATACAGAAGGCACCCGCCCTGCGACTGTCCTCCGTCAAGAATCTTGTTCGGGGAGACTGCAAAAACTAGCGTGATGACAAAACGGGAAGTTCGCGATTGGTGGAGGTCAATTGAGAAGAAGCGGCAACCGGGGAATCCACGGATGAGGCGGGTGTCTCCTCACGCGAGTCATGCTGTTCCAACGCCATCAACTCGACTTCATCAATGAGGACATCCACCAATTTTTCAGACGGCACTTTTTTGACGAGCTTTCCTTTTTTGAACAAGATTCCCATGCCCTGACCGCCCGCAATACCGATATCCGCCTCTTTTCCCTCCCCGATGCCATTCACCACACATCCTAAAACGGACACGTTTAAGGGTATTTTAATGTGACTTAAGCGTTTTTCCAATTCATCGGCCATTCGTACCACGTCAATTTCGACCCGGCCACAGGTCGGGCAGGCAATGACGTTGACCCCACGATGACGAAGCTCCAGAGACTTGAGAATTTCGAAGCCGACCTTCACTTCTTCCACGGGATCGGCGGCCAGAGACACCCTCAAGGTATCGCCAATCCCATGGGACAACAACCACCCCAATCCGATGGCGGACTTGACGGCACCGGTTTGGGCCGTTCCAGCTTCGGTAATTCCGATATGAAGCGGATAATCCGATTGGTGGGCAAACAGCCAATATGCGTCAACAGCCATATGGACGTCAGAGGCTTTTAACGACACCTTCATGTTTGTGAAACCCATGTCCTCAATGGCGTGAACGGCGTTCAAGGCCGATTCTGCCAGGGCCTCCGCCGTGGGATACCCGTATTTCTCCAACAATGGGCGCTCCAACGAACCGCCGTTGACGCCAACGCGAAGGGGAATGCCGCGGTCCTGCACCGCTTTGATCACTTCGGCCAATCGCCACCACGGACCGATGTTTCCGGGATTGATGCGAACACAGTCCACAACCTCGGCGGCTTTGAGCGCCAACCGGTGATCAAAGTGCACGTCCGCTATCAAGGGGATCGAAATCTCCTTCTTGATTTTGGGAAGGGCCTCCGCAGCCTCTTGATCGGGCACGGCAACCCGGACCAATTCACAACCCACCTCTTCCATCTGATGAATCTGTTCAACGGTTCCTTTGACATCACTCGGATGCGGGATGGTCATGGACTGAACCGTGATGGGAGCTCCGCCCCCAATTTTGACGGAACCCACCTGGATCTGTCTGGTTTTTTTTCGCGTAATCCTCATAGAAGAAACGCTTTCTCAGATCACCTGCGATCCCACGGAGATTCGAGCGAATAATCGTTTGGCTTGTTGATAAATGCCGTCCGCCGTCAAGCCGTATTTCTCTCGGAGTAACTCCTGAGGGCCCTGTTCGATGAACCAGTCAGGCAACCCCACGCACTTCGTCGGCACGTTGATAATGCCTTCCTCGGAGAGAAACTCCAGAACCGCAGAGCCGAATCCACCCATTGCCGAAGATTCTTCGACAGTGAGCAGACACTTCACCTGCTTCGCCACGGTTCCGATCAAATCGCCATCAAGCGGTTTGACGAACCGGGCATTAATCACCGCCGCTGCTATCCCTTCCTGCTCCAACCGGTCGGCCGCCTCCATCGCTTGACTCACCGTCGCCCCGATCGCCACCAGGGCGATGTCCGTGCCGCCTCGTAACAATTCACCTTTGCCCAAGGACAACTCTCCCGGGACCTGGTCCATTTTCACCCCCAATCCCGAGCCCCGGGGATACCGGACGGCAGCAGGCCTGTCATAACTGATACACGACTTCACCATGTGTTGTAATTCATTTTCATCTTTGGGGGCCATAATCACCATGTTCGGCATATGCCGGAGGTACGCGAAATCAAACACCCCATGGTGGGTCGTCCCATCTTGCGCCACAAGACCGCCTCGATCGATGCAGAACGTGACCGGCAGATTCTGCGTGGCCACGTCATGAATCACCTGGTCATAGGCACGTTGCAGGAAGGTCGAATAAATAGGAATCACCGGTCTCATGCCCTGTGCCGCCATGCCTGCGGCAAACGTCACGGCATGTTGCTCGGCGATCCCGACGTCATAGAGCCGGTCAGGAAAGATCTTTTCAAAGGCGGTTAATCCCGTTCCCTCACACATCGCAGCCGTAATCGCTACCACACGCGGATCTTCCTGAGCCACGCGAATGAGCGTGTTGACGGCAATGCTGCTATACACGGGCCTCGAGGGTTTGCTTTTGGGTTTTCCCGTGTCCAGATCGAAGGGCGAACTGGCGTGAAACCACACGGGATTGTTCATGGCCGGTTTATAGCCTAATCCCTTTTTCGTGACCACGTGCAATAACGTGGGGCCAGGCAGCTTGAGCACATTCTCCAGGGTAGGCAGCAAATATTCAAATTGGTGGCCCTCAAGGGGCCCGATGTACCGAAACCCCAATTCCTCGAACAGCATCCCGGGTGACAGCAGGCCTTTGACCAACGATTGAGCCCGGTCGGCCATTTTCTTCACCGGTCCGCCAACGCGGGGAATGGTTCCCAGGATTTGATTCGCCTTTTCCTGTATCCGAACACCCAACTCACCGGTAAGGGTCCGATTAAGATAGGCGGATATCGCCCCGACGTTCTTCGAAATCGACATCTGATTATCGTTCAAAATCACCAACAGGTCTTGCTGGCTATCCCCGGCGTGCTGAAGACCCTCAAGGGTCAGCCCTGAGGTCAACGCGCCGTCTCCTACGACGCAGACGACATGATGCGATTGTTTTTGCTGCGCACGAGCTTCGACAAAGCCCACCGCGGCAGAGACCCCCGTCCCTGCATGACCGGCATTAAACGTGTCATACGGACTTTCTTCCCGCTTGCAGAATCCACTTAATCCACCAAATTGGCGAATGGTATGAAACCATTCTCGACGCCCGGTCAACAACTTATGGGTATAAGTTTGATTGCTGGTATCCCAGACAATCTGATCTTTGGGAGCGTCCAACAGGTAATGAAGCGCGACGGTCAATTCAACGATGCCAAGATTGGAAGCGAGATGCCCGCCTACGTTTGAGATCACGGTAATAATCTGGTCACGAATTTCCTGACACAGATCCGGGAATTGGTCCGGAGATAATTTTTTAAGGTCAGACGGATTCTCGATTCCTTTCAGGAGAGACATACCCCCTATCCTCCTTCCGAGTACAACATGATATCACCTTTTCTCCACCCTAGAGAAAAGCCACAGACATACCTCGGTACTTTCACAAAATCAGGGCACGCTGTCAAGATCTATCATTTATATTTTGTCAAGTTAACCGGACCAGTCCCCCTCCGGTCTCCTTGCGAGCGGGCATCCCGTTGAATGGGGAAAAGATCGATGACGCAGGTTATCTGCGGGATGGCCTAAGATTTGGACCGAGCGGTCTTGGTTCGCAATTTCTCAAGAAGCCCTTCAACCGACTCGGATTCGATGATCCGTCCGAATTGACTCTGAAAATTTTTGACCACACTGACGCCGTCCATGACCACGTCATACACCTTCCAGGCATTCGAACTCTTCAGCAAACGATAATAGATGGAAAGGGTGGACTCTTCGGCGGTCACCACTGTTTGAACCTCGGCAAAATCTCCTTTTCGCCGTTCTTTGAGATATTGCACCTGTCCGCCGGAATAGCTATCAACGTTGCTGGCATAGGTTTTGGAGAGAAATCGCTGAAAAAGGACCACAAATTCTTCCCGTTCGGCTTTGCTTAATTGCTGCCAACGCCTTCCCAATGTTCTTTTTCCCATTTCCGTATAGTCGAAACGCTGTTCGATGATGTCTTCCAGTATTTCCAAACGTTCCTGGGCTCTGTCCGGTGCCGCGAGGGCCTCATCTCTCAAAACCTTCAAGACCTGATCGATGGTCCCTTTCATCGCCTCAGTGGGAGAGCCCGTCTCCGCTGACAGGTGCGAAGAAAATCCAAAGAACGTCAGCCCAAGAATCAAGGCACCGATCAGAGTCTGAGCTCGTACGTTAACCGTTCTTGCAATTCCTGAAGATAGCTGAGGCATAACCATTTCCTTTCTTAGCAACGCCGACACGCTTTTTTCTCACGTTTCCACAAAGAGAGGGGGTCATCAATGAATCACACGCTGCTTGTCCGTCATCGAGAAGAAGGCCTCGAAGAACTGCGTCAGCCGTGCAGAGGCCACATTTTTTTGCCGGTACAGTCGATGAAACCCCGGCCATATGCCCGGGGTTGTGGCAACAGTCCACACCCCTCGAAAGAACGTACCCGCCCGGCAAAACAGATTGAGGTCGAGCGGTAAATCTTCCTCCACACGATCTGAAACCGACCGGACGACGAAGAACGGCATGCCCTGCCGGGCAGCCATCGCCCCGATTACCGCACTTTCCATATCCAGACTGCTCGCCTCAAAAGCCCGGCCTATGGTCTGCTTGTCTCTGGCCAACCACACAATATTCGCTACCGTGACCAACCGTCCGGATAGAACCGTGTTCTCTGATAATTGTGCCAGGTGTCGAGCTTTTTGTCGATACACGGCACTACAGACAAGTGAGGCAGAACCCGTAACACTCGGGTCCTGACAGACCACCTGCTCGGGGATCACCAAATCGCCGATTTGGGAAGAAACCAAGGCACCGGCAAATCCTGACGCGATAAACACGCTCCAAGGTCTCTTATCGAAAATCGCTTCACACGCCGCTTGAGCTTTCACCAATCCCATACCGGTCTGGATGACAGCGACAAAACAGGAAGCATTCGTCCACCAACGCCATTTGACCCCATCCACCCGATCGACCCGACTCCCGGGCAACGCGCGTGCAATGGCGTTAAACTCCCAAGGAGTCGCGGCAAAGACGGCAATATTTTCCAGGGAACACCCGTGAAGTGAGAAAAGATAACGCCAATCAGTGTGGCAAGCAGGGGTTAGGGAACCTCTGATTTAGTGCACTATCGGGCGCATGGCTGCGTTGTGTCCTCGCTCAACCCTCACCTATCTCGATGATACGCTTCGGGTTTCGCTCCGGGACGCCTTGCCCTGCATCACGCTATCACACGAAATCAGAGGTTCCTTAGTGCCGCTGCCTGGCTGCTTGCGCGACGCGTTGCAAGGCTTCGGCTTGCGTCGCCCCATGCATCCGAACGTTACGATACATGGCCAGCGCCCACATGGGGAAATATTTGCTGTAGCCATGATAACGAAGATAAAACACCCGGGGGAACCCGGTGCCGGTATGGAGCGGCTCGAACCACGTGCCGTTATCCAGTTGATGGCGAAGCAAAAAGTTTATTCCTCGCGCGACGCTCAACGACTCGGACTGCCCTGCGGCCAATAAGGTCATGAGGGCCCATGCCGTTTGTGAGGAGACGCTGTCACCCTTGCCGGCCCACGCCGGGTCGGCGTACGACAAGCAGGATTCTCCCCATCCGCCGTCCACGTTTTGCTTGGATTCAACCCAAGCGACGGCGCGTTGAATCCATGGAGCGGACATGTCCTCTCCAATGGCTTGAAGACCGGCCATGACACAGCAGGTCCCATAGAGGTAATTGACTCCCCATCGCCCATACCAACTGCCGTCGGCTTCCTGCTCTTGTCGAAGAAACGCAAGTGCCGGGGCCACGGCAGGGTGGGACCGGTCATATCCCAGAGTGCCAAGCATCTCCAGACAGCGACCCGTGAGATCAGCCGTAGGAGGATCGAGCAACGCCTGATGATCCGCAAAGGGAATCTTGTTGAAAATCAGTTGGTCATTATCCCGATCATACGCGCCCCACCCTCCGTTAGAGCTTTGCATGGCCAACACCCATTTCAGACCCCGCTGAATGGTCTCATCCTGCTCGGCGGGCTGAAGAGGCGACAGTTTCGCCAAGGCGATCAGGACGGTGGCCGTATCATCGACGTCGGGATACAACTCATTTTCAAACTGAAAATGCCATCCGCCGGGCGTGGCCGAGGGAGAAGACACGATCCAATCCCCCACCTTGTGCGTTTGTCGAGCGCGCAGCCAGGAAGCGGCGTGCGACAGCGCAGCATGGTCAACGGGGAGGCCTCGTTCCACGAACGCATTGATGGTTAACGCCGTATCCCAAATGGGAGAATGACACGGCTGCATGTGAAGTGTGGACGGTCCATCGGCCGAGGCCGGTGTTTCAATTTCCAAGGCCTCGATCTCACGAAGGGCCTGTTGAATGAGCGGATGCGTCACGGGGTACCCGAGAGACAGCAAGGCAAAGATCGAATTGGCCATGGCCGGATAAATGGCCCCAAGCCCCCCTTCACCCTGCATATGATCCAGCAACCAGGCTTCGGCTTTCTTGATCGCGTTTTTCCGTACGAAACGAAGAGGATATTTTTCGTAGACCTTGAGAGCCCTATCGACCCATATAAAAAAATTCCGCCAACTGATGAGTCTGGAATCTTTTTCAAACGGCTGGGCATGCCGGTAGTTGATTTGATCCCTGGGCGTACAGAATAACTCTGCAATGCCTTGTTCCTCGGGAATCCGGCATTCCCGGCGAACGGCAAACACAATCAGCAGGGGAACGACGACAGCTCTGGCCCAATACGAGATCGCATACACGTTAAACGCAAATTTTTTAGGTGCCAGCACGATCTCGGGAGGCATACTCGGAAGCCCGACCCATTCGTATTGTCCAAACAGGGCCAACACAATTTTCGTAAACACGTTGGCTGACACGACGCCGCCTCGTGCCAGGATGGCTTCTCGAGCGCGACGCATCACCGGATCATCCTGTGGGACCCCGGCCAATTTCAAGGCAAAGTAGGCCTTGACCGAGGCGCTGACGTCCATGGGGGCTCCGGTATAAATCGGCCACCCGCCGTCTTCGAGTTGGGTCCGTTGAAGATAACGAACCATTCTGGCTTCCCGCTCTTTATCGACGGCATCGATATACCGGCGCAACATGATATACTCCGAGGTCAACGTCGTATCCGCCTCCAATTCCTGAACCCAATAGCCCTCTTCAGGATGCTGTTGTTCGAGAAGCCACCCTGTACTCCGCGACAAGGCCTCTTCTACGGCTTCCATATGTCCAACGGCGGAGGGGTCGTCGGAGCGGGCCTGAATGACCTCCCGTTCCCTCTCCACGTCTGGGGTATTTGACGCAATCCGGGAAGGGTTGCGTAAATTCTGATAACGGGATTGGGCCTGATGGGGGACAGAGGGGAAAAGACGCTCGGACAGCCGTCCCAGAAAATCCATAAGAAAATCCATATCTAAACTAATGTGTATCGACAAAGCGCATCGAGCATCAAAAGATGTGTGCAGGGCCAACGACCGGAAACATCAGTCATGCTACCCTACAATCGGAGGATTCGCGGCTTATAACAGACCTTCTGGAAGAGAGTCAAGGATATTACCAATGCAGGAGGAAAACAAGTACACGACGATGGACCAGCGGTTCGAATGCCGTTCCCTCGCTCCTCAGGCCGTCCTTTTTCAAGAGACAGAAAGACTTTATAAGGCAACGTCGTTCGTGACGTTCACCAACGTTTTCTTCTCATCAATAGTCCACACGTCACAGGTCGGGTCGCTATCGATATTGGCGGTCGCCACGGCCGTAAACCCCGTCTTCGACACCTTATCCAGGGTCGAAGCCGTACATCCGGACGGTAACGTTCCCGAACTGCTCTTGCCCAACTCATAGTAATACAATTGCGAGGAGCCCGTCACGGCAAACCCGATCGCGTTGAAATCATCGACGTAGGCATTCTTCTCGGCAAAATAGGCCATCTCGCTGGCATGAATCGCCGCCAGATTGGTTTTGGCTTCCGATTGTTTAGCCCGCGCCTGATAGCTAAGAAAATTCGGAATGGCAATCACGGCCAAAATACCGATGATGGCCACCACGATCATCAACTCGGCCAAGCTGAACCCCCGCCGATTGCAAATCGTCCGAACCATACGTTCCTCCTCTACCATGCCTGCCACGATGCAGCCGTCACCTCGTGCCTCAGGCGTCTACTCGCTGAAGGACGCCCACGGAACCGAGAACCCGGGGTTGACGGGGTCCATGTCTTGGCTCACTCGGAGGTCGTCCTTCAACGTCTCCTCGCTCACGTCTCCTCTTTCGGATGAGGTGGATTCCCAAAACCCACTTCACGAAACCGTTTGATTAATTTCTCATTGTGAGGATCCAATTCCAGCGCCCGGAGCCACGCATTCTTGGCCTCCTCTTGATGCTCCTGCGTCAGATAAATTTCTCCCAGGTGTTCAAAAATCACCGGGTCATCGTTGACGAGTTCAGCCGCTCGCTGAATTTCTCGAAGGGCTTCGGCCACCCGCCCGACTTTGAATAACGCCCACCCCAAGCTATCGATGTACGCCCCATTGTCCGGCTTGAGCGCGACGGCGCGTCGAGTCAATTCCACGGCTTCTTCCCCATGGATGCCGCGATCTGCGTAACTGTAGCCCAGGTAATTGAGCGCGTCGGCATGATCGGGATTGAGGGCCAGCACCGCTTCCATTTCTCGAACCACGTCGGGGAACCGGTCGAGCTTGTCATACGCGGCGCCGAGGTTAAACCGCAAATTTTCATCGTTGGGGTGATATTCCACTCCTTTTTCAAACGCAGACGTCGCCCGTTCAAACTTTTCTGCTTGCAGGTAACTCAAGCCCAGCAACAGGTGCGCCTCTGGATTCCCGGGTTTCAGTCCAACCGCCCGGACCAGATGCAGGGCGGCGTCATCATAGCGGGTGAGTCGATACAGGAGGATTCCCAGGTGGATCCGACTATCGTAAAACGTCGAATCCCTGTCGATATTGGTCCGGTACGCGTCGATCGCCTCGTCCACGTCATCGATTTGTTCATACAACCATCCCAGATAATCACGAATCCGCAACTCAGACGGATGAGCCCGGATAATCTGTTTCAAATCCGCAATGGCGCGGTGAGGATCGTTCATCTCGACGTAGACCAGCGCCCGTTGGATTTGCATCTTCACGTCCCGGGGATCATCCACGATCATCTGATCCAGAACGTCCAAGGCGCGCTCGTAGTCTTTTTGTTGCACCAAAAACCGGACAAAATCCTTCCGGAACGTATTGTCGCGCGGCGTCACCGACGACACGAACTGCCGGTAGAGTTGAATGGCTTCCGCAAGGTCCCCGTCGGACTCATACAGCTTGAGCAAGGCCTGATACGCCGGCTCGAACCGTGCCTCCCTTGTAATCGCCTCGCCGTAGGCTTCCCGGGCCTCAGTACCCTTTCCTTGGGCTTCTAGAGCTTTTCCCCGGTAAAAATAGCCAAACTGCGACTCCGGGGCCTGAGCAATGCCCTGAACGAAAACCGCTTCGGCCTGCTGTGGCCGTTTGAGATTGAGAAGCAAAACTCCCTTGTCGAAATAGATCTCCCCACGCTCGGGATTCACGCGGATCGCTTCGTCATACAACCCTAACGCACGGTCGAATTGTCCGCCGCCCGCGTAGATTTTGGCCATATCAGCCAGCACGGACGCATCCAGGATCTGACTTATCCGGATTTCATCCAGCGTGGACACGGCTCGCTGCATATTCCCCGACAAAAATTGCACCGAGGCCAGCCGCACCCGCAGAAAGGCCGACTTCGGATCGAATTGCAGAGCGGCTCGATACTCCGACACGGCCTTGGGAACATCATTCGCAAGTTCTGCCAGGTACCCCTCCAAAAAATGATAGTAGGCCGGAGACGGCAGTGGCGGTGAGACGAATCCGGGCTGGGTACCGGAGTCGGAGACCGCGGCACAAGACACCACCGCCAAAGGCACCAGGAGAAACATGACCAGCACCCGTTCCCGCCACCCACCGGGCAGCAGACCGGATCCCAGAGAAAACCAACCTGTGGTTCGACTGCGAGGCATCATGTCCCCCAAAGCAAGGCGTCAAGTGTGATGGGTCTCAAGATTCGCAAATTTCGCATACTGATCCAAGAACGTCAGTTGCCGGTCTCCTGTCGGGCCATTGCGGTGTTTCCGAATCAAGATATCGGCAATGTTTCGTTTCTCCTCCGTATCCGGATTATAGACCTCCTCGCGATAAATGAACATCACGACATCCGCATCCTGTTCGATGGCCCCGGATTCCCGGAGATCGGAGAGGACAGGCCGTTTATCCGTCCTGGCTTCAACGGCCCGGCTCAACTGGGAAAGCGCCACCACCGGGATATCCAATTCCTTGGCCAAGGCTTTCAACGACCGGCTGATATCGGAAATTTCTTGTTGGCGCGATTCGGAATCACTGCGTCCCTGCATGAGTTGGAGGTAGTCGATAATCAACAGATCCAGGCCGTGCTCTGCCTTGAGACGCCGGGCCTTGCCACGCATGTGTTGCACCGTGAGCCCTCCGGAATCGTCGATGAAAATCTTGGCACTTGCCAAACGATTGGCCGCGTCAACGAGCAAACTCCACTCTGACTGACGATTCAATTGCCCCGTCCTCAGGGCATGAGAATCCAGGCTTGCCTGGGAACTGAGCATCCGAAGCACGAGCTGGACTTTCGACATTTCCAAACTGAAAATTCCCACGGTCAAATTCGCGCGAATCGCGGCATGTTCGGCTATTCCCAGGGCCAAACTGGTTTTCCCCATACTCGGGCGACCGGCAATAATAATGAGATCGGACGGCTGGAGCCCGGCCGTCACGTCGTCAATGGCCTGATACCCGGTCGGCACACCCGTAATTTTTTCTTTCCGGTAATACAAGCGATCCACAAACTCCATGCTGTCGATCACAGCATGTTTCATGGATTCGAACGATCTCCCCAAACGACCTTGGGCCAATTTGAAGATTTCCCGTTCCGCATACTCCAAGAGGTCCTCCGACTCCCCAAGTCCGTCATATCCTTTCGTCACGATTTCAGTGGCGGTTTGGATCAAGCCACGCAACAGGGCCTTTTCCCGCACGATTTTGCAGTGGTGCCGGATATTCGAAGCACTGGGAACCACCTGCACCAATTCCGCCACGTACGCCGCGCCGCCCACCTGTTCCAATTGGCCTTTGGTTTTCAGCAGGTCCGTCAACGTGATCTGATCAACCACTTCATTCCGGTCAGTCAGTTCGATCATTCCCGCAAAAATAGTCCGGTGCGCCCCTCGATGAAAGTCTTCTTCGCCAATCACCTCAAGCGCCTTGTTGAGTGCACTGTTTTCCAGCAGAACGGCTCCGAGAACGGATTGCTCGGCATCAAGGTTCTGGGGGGGAAGCCGGAGGTCGGAAACGTCAGACGTGAGCATGCGCACCTTTGAGGATGATGGTCGGAAGGTCCGGGATGCGGATGGTTCGTGCGGTCTTGGCCCTTTTCGCCAAGACCGCGACTTCCTCGCTCGAGAGGGAAGGCACGCCCACCATCACGGCCCAGGACGCACCGGCCGCCCGGATACGGGTTTGCATCCTCCGGAGTCGGGTCGCATCCCACCGGGCCACAGTTTCCTGATACACCATCAAGCCATGCGAGCGAAGAAACTGACTGATATGAAACGCCTGTCCGAAATGGGAATCAGGCGCAGCCACCAGGACGCTGGGGGCTGCCGGGGCCCTTGTCGCCCCCCCACTCCCAAACGCCAGGAATAACCGGTCAAGATCCAGGGCGAAGCCCGTAGACGGGAGATCTTGCCCGAATTGTCCGATTAAATGGTTATACCGTCCGCCCCCACCCAGTTCACAGCCAACGTTAGCGGAAAACACGTCAAACACGACGCCGTCATAGTAGTCGAAGCCCCGAAACTCTCCCAGGTCCAGGAGCAGATGCTCCCGGACCCCGGCCGCGTCGAGAAGCGCATAGACGTTGGTCAATCGCTCAATGGGAGCCAGCAATCCGGCATTGCGACCGGCGACGCTCCGGCCCCATTGCAACACTTCTTCCCGCCCGTACCGCCCCGGGGCTTCAAGGATGGGACGGGCCTGTTTGGAGGACACGCGTTCAGTTTCCAGGATTCGCTCAAGCTTCGGCAAGTCCTTATGCGCCGCCGCGAGTTCTGCTTGCTTACGCCCCTGCTCCGAGAGGCCGGACTGCGCCAGCAACGCCTGGTAGAAACCGACGTGGCCAAGTGAAATTTTGAAATGTGTCAGGCCCACGGCCTTCAGCGACTCGATAAGCAAGATCAGGATTTCGGCATCCATCGACGCATCGTCGGCTCCGATCAGTTCGACCCCCAACTGAAGCAGTTCCCGTTCCCGGCCGGCGTGTTCGGGCTCATAACGAAACACCGTGGCGCGATAACTCAACCGAAGCGGCAGTTGCCGCCCGGCCATCCCCATCGCCACAATTTTTGCAATCTGCGCGGTCACGTCGGGACGAAGCACCAAAATGCGCCCTGTCGTCCAATCGGCCACCTTGTAACACTTTTCGAGAATATCGGACGGCAACCCGGCAGAGAGGACGTCCAGGTATTCAAAGGTCGGCGGGATAATTTCGCGATAGCCCCATCGGGCAAACCCCTCGAATAACGCGTGTTCCAAATGACGAACGCGTTCAGCCGCATCAGGCAACAGCGTCGTCATCCCGATCGGGATAAGGGAACGGGGCACTGTCCCAGAAGAAACCGTGTGGCGCTCCGGTCGTGGTTGAAGACGGCGAGCCATTGAAACGAGCGGACCGTTAGGACATGCTTGAAAGATCCACCAAACGAATCGAAAGAATGTCCGATTCACGTTTGAGGGCATCCAGCAGTTGGAGCGACGGCACCTCGTCCAAACCAATGATCAATAATGCATTGCTGCCTTTCTCCACACGAGAACATTGCATCTGGGCGATATTGATCCCGTGTTCTCCGAGAATACGCCCAATCGTGCCAATGACACCGGGGCGGTCGAAGTTATAGATCAACAGCATATGGCCTTCGGGAATCACCTCGACCGAGTACGCATTGCTTTCCACGATACGGGCATCCTTTTTGTTATACAAGGTCCCGACCAATTGATGCATTTGCGCACCGGCTTTTACGTGGAGACGAATCAAACTCGTATAATCTCCCGCGTCGCGCCACTTCACTTCCTTGACCTCGATGCCACGTTGCTTCGCGATAAACGGTGCGTTCACGGCGTTCACCGTCTCCTGTAGAATCGGGGTAAATAAGCCCTTCAGGATCGCGACCGTCAGGGGAGCCAGGGAGAGAGCCGCCACCTCTCCGCGATATTCCACGGTGACTGCTTCAATGCCTTCATCAATCACTTGCGCCTGAAACAGCCCCATCCGCTCAGCCAACTCAAGGTAGGGCTTGAGTTGAAGCACCGCGTCCTGGGGAACCGACGGAACATTCACCACACCCAGCGCCATGCCTTGATCGAAATAGTCGACAAATTGTTCGGCAATCGAGACGGCGACATGTTCCTGGGCTTCCTCGGTCGAGGCACCGATATGAGGCGTACAGATGAAGTTATCCAGGGTGAGCAAGGGATGATCTGGCTTCACAGGCTCTTCCGCGAACACATCGAAGGCCGCGGCGGCAACTTCCTTGCTCTTGAGGGCTTCGTAGAGATCGTGCTCGTTGATGATACCCCCGCGCGCGCAATTCACGATCATGACGCTGTCTTTCATCTGCCGGATAGCCTGGATGTCGATCAAAGACCGGGTCTCACTGGTCAACGGGGTATGCACCGAGATGAAATCAGCCCGTCTGAACAACTCGTCCAAGGCCACGGTCTGGATCCCCAACTCCCGTACGCGCGCCGGAGCCAGGTAGGGATCATAGCCGAGTACCTGCATGGACAAGCCCTGTGCCAGCTTGGCGACATAGGTTCCGATCTGCCCCAACCCCACGAGGCCGAGGATTTTGGCGTACAACTCCGTCCCCATGAATTTCTTTTTCTCCCACTTGCCCGCCTTCAACGAAGCCACAGCCTGGGGAAGTTTACGACTCATGGACACGAGCAGGGCGAGTGCATGCTCCGCCGTGGTAACAGTATTTCCACCGGGCGTATTCATCACGACGATGCCGCGCCGGGTGGCGGCTTCGCAATCGACGTTGTCGAGGCCGGTCCCGGCACGCCCGATAATCTTAAGACGGGTCCCGGCCTCAATGACGTCGGCCGTCACCTTCGTATTGGACCGGACGATGATGCCCTCGTACGCTTTGATTTCTTCCAAAAGCCGCGCCTTGGACAAGTTGAGTTTCACGTCAACGTGAAACCCACTCTGTTCGAGCACGGCCACTCCTCGTTCCGATAAGCTGTCGCTGACCAGAATGTTCATGAATTTTTCCCTATACTTTCCGTTTTTCAAAATCCGTCATATAGTCGATCAACGCATCCACGCCGGCTTCAGGCATGGCATTATAGATACTCGCCCGCATTCCGCCCACAGAACGATGCCCCTGCAACGTGGTCAATCCGGCCTGGGCTGCTCCCGCGAGAAACTCGCTGTCCAATTCCGGATCGGCTAGGACAAACGGGACGTTCATCCAGGATCGACAGGGAGGATCCACCGGGTTCCGATAGAAACCGGATCCATCGATCTCGGCATACAGCTTCCCAGCCTTGCGTTCGTTACGTTCGGCCATGACCGATAGCCCGCCCTGCTCCTTCACCCATTGAAAGACCAGGCCCGCCATGTAGAGGCTATAAGTCGGCGGGGTATTCAGCATGGAATCCGACTTGGCCTGTTGCGTATAATCAAACACCCCTGGCGTCACCGGCAATGCGTCACCGAGCAGGTCCTCCCGCACGATCACCAACGTCACGCCGGCCGGCCCGATATTTTTTTGCGCCCCCGCGTAAATCAGTCCGAACCGGCTGACATCGATGGGACGCGAGAGGATGGTCGAAGAAAAATCACCGACGAGCGGAACGTCACCGGTCTCGGGCACCCAGTGAAACTCGACGCCTTCGATTGTTTCATTCGGGGTATAATGCACATAAGCCGCGTCCGCACTCAACGACCAATCTGCAAACGGGGGGATCGTGGTGAATTTCTGGCCTGCGGGAGGAGACGCGAGGGTAACCTCGCAATATTTTTTGGCTTCCCCAATGGCTTTTTTACCCCAGGACCCGGTCAACACGTAATCCGCCTTGTGTTTTCCGCGCAACAGATTCATGGGAACCGCGGCAAATTGCCCGGTCGCTCCCCCTTGCAAAAAGAGCACTTTATACGTATCGGGCACGCCCAACAAATCACGGACGTTCCGTTCCGCCTCGGCATGGACCGAGACAAACTCTTTCCCCCGGTGGCTCATTTCCATAATAGAGGCCCCGGCCCCATGCCAGTCCGTCAATTCGGCCTGGGCTCGCTGCAAGACGGCCTCAGGCAACATGGCCGGACCGGCGCTAAAGTTATAGACTCGCGACATGAACGACTCCCGGATAAAAGAACACGGACTCCCCAGCCCTGGATCATAAACGTCAACGGCTGAAAGTAAAGGCCCCGAAGACTGGCAGGTCACAGGGTCTTGTGAACCTGAAAATACAAAAGCGTGTTACGCTATCATATGCTCTAGTGAGGGTCAAGAATATTGAGGAGGGAATGAGGTCGCTCACGTGGCAGGCCTGTCTGTGAGCAGTGTCGGGTAACGCCACCCGCTAAGGAACCTCTGAGGTTCCTTAGCGGGTGGCTGCCAGAAGTGCCATGGCGTTTTCGGCGGCGTCGACGCCACTGGCGAGCGCACCGTTCATCGACGGCATCCGGCCCATGTAATCCCCGGCCAGAAAGAGGTTCCTTACCGACCCGGCATGACCTGCACGCATTTTCTCTATCGCCGTGAACATGCCGGGTGGCGCGAAACATACGGCCTCTTTCCAGCGATACACGCGCGTAAATAACACATCATCATCAGGGAGATTGCTGCCCGGCAGAAGAGGATAGCTTCGTACATCACTCAGCAGTTGGCGCCGGACTTCGTCGTCGTCCAGCGGAAACAGCTTCACAGCCCGGTCGTGACCGACGAGCATATCCATCATGTGTTTTCCCGGAGGGGCACAGGCGGGTAAATATTGGGTCCGTTCCAAAATCAAGGGCATGTTTGTCTCATTCGGAAAACTGACGAAGCTCCAACCCGGGGGCAGCGCCGGCCGGTCCAGACCCAGCACCAGACGGCAGATACTCGAATAATAGACCCTTCCAAGCGCGTCGCGCATGCCGGCAGGAAGATCGGGTATGATATTCAGCGTTCTGTTGGCAGGAGCGGCACAGATCACCGCATCCGCCTCGATAACGCCGCCATCATAGACGATGCGAGTCACGGCGCCGTCCTTGATTTCCACTCGCTGGACGGGCACGGAAACACGAATGGCGTCGCCGCAGGCATCGATCATGGCACGGGCAATCGCTCCAGCGCCATGTTCCGGCACTTGCAGGCCGAACTTGAGCAGGAGTTCCACGCAATAGGTCAGTCCAAGAGCGGGCCCCGTATTTTCGAGCCGGTCCATAATCGCCACTTCCACAAGACTTCGAATCACAGCCACCATCTCCGGAGGTGCGCCAAGCCGTTTCAGGTAGTCGATGAAGTTTTCATCCGGATCGAATTCCGGAGCCTGTGAATTGCTGGCGAAGCTAAACTGATCCATCTGGCTTTTCATGACCTTGAAAAGCTTCATGGTGGCTCTCATCGCTCGAGGCCGCAAGAGACCGACCTCCCACAGATACGGCAGGTTCTGGAGAGCTGCTCCCAAGGACGAAGGTGGTGGCAGGAAATGATATCGACCGTTCGCAAAGAAAATCGTTTTCAACGGCCTGGCGCACACCGGCAAATTGAACTCGCGTACCAGCTGCCCAGCCACGTCGTGGGTGGACGTCAGGAAATCCGCGCCTTCATCGATAAGAAAATCGCCGACCCGGTCGCCTCCCAGGCGCCCGCCTGCCCTGTCGTTGGCCTCCAGAACCAGAACATCGATGCCTTGTTTCTTCAGCGTCCAAGCGGCACACAGGCCTGCTGTGCCGGCGCCGATCACAACAACCTGCCTTCTCTCCATGCTACCCTCCTTTAACGGTCAGGACCGAGCCTCTCTCTGGTCCAGCACGATTAACAGCGTTGAAAGAAACAGGAAATCAGCCACCAGCGCAAGGGCCGCGGTGAGCGCAACGATAACGCCAAGTACCCAGCTCGGCTCGAAGCCCGAGGCATAGAACACCAGAAAGCCGGCGACAAGGATCGCCGTCGTCGTCCATAAGGCATGGCCGGCCTTCCGAAAAGTGGAGCGCACCGCCTCTGACGCCGACCGGCCTGCGCGGCGCGCCTCCAGATACTTGCTCAGAAAATGAATGGTGTCGTCCACGATGATGCCAAAGGTGATGGCGACGGCGGCCGAGACGACAAAACCCATCTGCCCGACAAAATGCCCCCATAGCCCGAACGTCATGATCAACGGAACAAAATTGGGCAACAGGCTGATGAGTCCGATCTTCACACTGCGGAACACCCCGATCAGAATGAACGATATGAGCGCCAGGGCAAGGCCGGTGCCGCTCAACATGCCGCTGAAGTTCTGCTCCGCCAGATGGGCGCCGACGACGCTCATCCCAGTGGCCTCGTCCGTCAGGCCGGGGGCATTGGCCCGAATCCAAGCCTGGGCGCGTGCATCAAGTCTGCGTAGCGCCGGGGCCGTGATCTCCTCGATCACCACCGTCATGCGCGTGGCAGACCGCTTCACATTGATGCGATCGTTCAGGTCACTGCCGAACGGTAGGGACAATTCATAGAGCAACAGATACTGCGCCGTCAGATCCGCGGCATCCGGCAGACGATGATAGGCCGGATCGTCGCCATGCATATTCCGGTTGAGGCGCTTCACGATATCCGTGAACGCCTGGACATGGATCACTTCAGACTGCTCTCGATACCATTCGGCAAAGGCCTCGACCTTGCGCAGATAGTCCGAATCGGTAATACCCCCTTCCCGGCCGGAGCGCAGCGAATACTCCAGTTGGTCCAGGCCAGTCAGATGGCTGCCGATGTACGTGGCATCACGCCGAATCGGATATTGCTCATCGAACATCTGCCTCAGGTTGTCGCCGAACTCGATACGGAAAATCCCGATGGCCAGAACCACCACCACCGTGGTCATCGACAGGAGCACGGGCACTCGCCGGTTGATGAGGAAATCCGCGAAGCGGTCGAAGAAGGTCGTCTCCGTAGACGGGACGAGGCGCGGGCGCAACGGCAGAATCGAGAGCAGGGCCGGCAGGAAGATCAGGCTGTACAGGAAGGCGCACAACACGCCGAACGCGGCGAAGTTGCCGAGGGTATGAAACGGCGGGGACGCAGCGGTGTTCAGGCTGAGAAATCCGATGGCCGTCGTCACCGAGGTGAGAAAAACCGGGTAGGCATTCAAGCGAAGCGATTCGGTGATGGCCGCATTTCTGTCCAGACCACGTCTCATCGCCTGTAACGTGCCGCTGACGACGTGAATGGAATCCCCGATTGCGATGACCAGGACCATGAGGGGCATGGAGGCGCTGATGGGGTCGAACACGGCACCCACCCACCCGGCGAATCCCATGGTGGTGGCCAGCACGAAAAAGAGGACGAAGACAACGGCTACGGTGGTGAGCACAGACCGCAGAAGAACGATCGCAACGGCGATGATGACCAGAAACACAATTGGCGTCAGCGTGCCCAGATCGTCCTGCGAGACGGTGGCGAAAGCCCGGTCCGTGATGGCATGACCGGCCGCGTAGTAATTGATGCCGGGATGGTCCGCACGTGCCTGATTCAGAAGCGAATCGAGATGATCGGTGATTTCGATGGTGGCCCGGTCCTGATCGTCAGGCATGACGAAATCGATAATCACGCCACCCACGCGCCCGTCCAATGCTACCAGCCGGCCGGCGAGCTCGGCTTCTCCCAACGCAATCTTCTCGACCTGTTTCAGATCGTCGTCGCTCAGCGACCTTGCGCCCTTGACGAGAGGGCCGACGCGCAGTTCGTCTCCCTCTGCTGCGCTGTGGATGTAATTGGTGAGGGAAACGACCCGGGTGGAATGGGGCGTCTGCCAGCCGGCCTCGGTCAGGTCCTCGATGGCGGCCAGCGCATCCCGAGTGAACACCGAACCCGTTTGCGGCGCAACGGCGATCAGCACGTTGTTGGAGACGGCATAAGTAGCTTCAAGCGCGTCGAAAATGAGGAGCTGAGGGTTGTCTTTGCTGAAAAGGGTCCGTTGATCGTTGGAGGTGGTGATGAACCCGGCGCCGGCAGCCATGGCCAGCATGATCGCGGTGGAGACAATAACCGTCAGCCAGCGATAGCGAAACAGGACAGCGGTATAGCGTTCTAGGAACATCGATGTTCCTTCAGGCCGTCACGTACCGGCAGTTGGGACGAGGAGAAGGGTGCCATTCGTTTAGGTTTTCATCGCTTGCCGGCCCCCGGAACGGACCAACACCATGGCCCGGAAGTCCTGATTCCGTACCCGGCGATGCTACGCGGCTCCCCTCTTCCGCCGAGCCTCCCGAGCCGTCGTCCAGGCCGGGAAGGTGGCGCGTCTCATATGAGAGATGAGCTTGAGTAGCGGCCATACGGGGCCAAGCTTGCGCGAGAGGCTGACGTAAGTGGCGTCGCCGCAAAACAGATCCACCATGGCCTGCCACAGCACGGGAAACTTCCTCTCGATGGCGACGAAGGCGCCAGGCCGCAGATAGAACACGTCATGGAGCCGTCCGGCGACATCGACATCCCGCAAGACTCCCCCGTCGAGTTCCTTCATATACGGCTCCAGCGTGACGGTCTCGTCGTCGAGATATCGAGCGATATGGTTGGCCGCGATCTGCGAGGATTGTACCGCGGACACAATCCCCTCGGCAGTCAGGGGATCCAGAATGCCGGCGGCGTCTCCGACCAGTATGACGTTCCCGTCAATCAGGGGAAAGTTCCGTCGCCGTACCGGTAAGTGATGTCCGCGCACGCCCCAGAGACCGGCAGGGTCGAATCCGTAGAATTTGACCAGTCTCTCGAGCCGGCACCTGAGCGTCGGGCCAACGAATTCATAGCCGCCCGTCCCGATATTGACATGATCTCCCTTGGGGAACAGCCAGCCATATCCGCCTTCTATGGCGCCGAAGTCCACTCCGATCGCGTTCTTCCATTTGTCCGGGAACCCCTTCCCCGGGGTAATATTCCCCTCTATCGCGATGCCGTACTGATAATCGGGACGGTCGGAGAGACCGGACATTCGGGATGCCACTCCGTTGGCCCCATCGGCGGCGACCAGAATCCTTCCGTGATAGACATTGTTCCCTTGCCCCCCGGAGGTGCGTACCGTCACATGGTCACCGTGACGCTCGACGCTCATGAGCTTCTCGCGCTGCCTGAACACCGCTCCCGCCTCGACGGACTTCTCGGCCAGCAGAGTGTCCAGACGGCTGCGCTGCGTCGCATACGCGAACTTCCCGGCTGAAGAACGAAAGATTTCCCCCTCCGGCTGCTCCTTGAGCGTCGCGAAAACATCGGTAATGGTGCGCTCAATGACCGGAGACAGGTCGATACCGAGCATGGTGGCGCAACGCACGGAGACAAGCCCGCCACACGGTTTGTCCCGCGGGAACTCGGCCTTGTCGAACATCATCACCGAGGCCCCACGTGCGGCCAGATCCCGGGCGACGGTCGAGCCGGCCGGACCCGCTCCTACAACCAGAACGTCGTAGCGCATCTCGTATCAGCCTTTCCGACGTCGCGTTCTTCATGTTTCGAGAGACACATCCGGTGTTTATCCTCCATCGCAAAGGACCAATACGGGATAAGACCGTCATGGTGAACAATCACCACTCCTTGTTCGGGTCCGACTTCACTTGCTCGGGTAACTCATAGGATATGCCACCGCTTTCGTGCGCGACTGCCGTGAGCAGAGTCATGAACTTCTGCGTCCTCCCCCACCGTTCCGGAAACCGTCGGCCTAATACATTTTCTATCCGGCGCTTGATCCGCAGCCACGGCACAATCCAAGCCGTCCTGTATGCGGGAAACTGGAGCTTGTCGGCAAGCTCGCCCCCGATGAGTGCACGCGAAGCCTGGTACCCCAACCGCACGACTCTGTGCCGCTCCTCCTTGTCGGTAATGTTGGCTACAAGCGGCGCTGAATTGATCAGGGTGTGTGCCATGGCGACCGCCTCTATATCGGGCGGCGGCTCGCAGAGACAGGACAGCCGATAGATCTCCAGAGCGTCAGCCTCGTCGCGAAACAGGAGCGCCTCCGGCACGCCCATCAGCACCGCGGTGTAGCGCCAGATGTGCATGAAGCCGTCGCGCCCAACGTCACTCGGCACGGCGCCTAGGCGGATGGCCGCCTTCAGCAATTGGGCAGAGAACCCGCACGACGCCAGCCCGATATGCGCGGAGCTCAACGGCGTACCGTAGGTGGCCACATCCCAGTCGCCGGAGAGGCTCAAAACCCGCCTGACTTGAGCGTGCACAATCCTGATGCGAACCGACAGTTTCCACCCCTCACCTTGCCGATCGAGCCCCCCCGGCATCATGATTTCGGTCAGATGCAAGATGTTGCGTTGCAGGCGCAGAACCCCATAGTCCCAGATACGACCCGTCATGAAGAACGACTTGCTGATCATTGTGGCGAAGCCGCGGACAATGACATCGGCGAGAAACGCGAGAAGAAACAGATCCGAGTCAGCGTGGAAAGCACGGCAACCAGCGTTGACTCGTTCGCTCGCGGGATTAAACCAAGCGGGAGGGGAGATGTTATCAACCTCTTCGAAGAAGTCCCTCAGTTCCTTCGGAGCCTTCGCGAGCAACTCCGCATTCTGCTCCATGCCCGCATTGATGAATCGATGCATCTCGCTAGGGGGCAATCCGGCCAGCGATTCGACGGCTGCATCGGCCAGCAGATCACCCATACCTGTGTGCTTGATGTATTTGACCGCGAATGCCGGATCGATTTCAGCTATCTTCTCATATCCCCTCTTATAGACAGAAGGAATCTTCATATTTACATACATGCCCCCCTAACCTAACAATTGCTCAACTAGCGACCTGTCTATCTTTTTCAGGGTCACTGGTGAGAAGGATAAGCTCTTCCCTGCCATTCTACCATTTCTTTCATAAAAAGAAAGCAGCTGTATGGGTCCACCACATTTGGCACTCGGGTTGGTGGTGAATCAGGGATTGTACCGGAGATTGCCGCCCAAGGCTATGGTGGGGCAACACGGTATTGTAGGCCAGCAACCAATCGGCCAGTTTGCGGTTAAAGGCCGCCAAATCGTCGAACAGCAGATCCTCGTGGTAGTCCACGAAGGTCTCTTGCAGGGTGCGATTGAACCGTTCCGCATGAGCGTTCATTTTCGGGGATCGGGGATACGTCCACCAGTGGGTGATGCCGCGCTCATCGAGCCGGTGCTGGAAATGCCCCTGGAACTCCGGGCCGTTATCGGAGAGGAGGACCCGGGGTGGGGCCGGGAGCAACGCACAGAGTGCATCGAGGGCGTGGGTGGCATGGCGGCTGGAGGCGGTGGCGGTGGCCACAGCGAAGGCGAAGCGACTGCAGGGATCGATGAAGGTGAATAGGTAGCGGCGGAGTCCGGCGTGGAGCCGCACAACGGGATCGCCGGCCAAGACCGCCAGGGGCTGGGCGGGGCGGGGCCGGGGCGGGCGGGATTTCCGGCGCCGTGTCCGGGGTTTGGGCCGGCCCCGGGCATCCAGGCGGCTCGGCGTGTGCCGCATCCGGTCCGGGGCGCGGGCGATCAGGCGCCCGATGGTGGAGACCCTGGGGAGGGCTAGCCCGTGCTGCGCACACCACGGCCGCAGTAGGACGTGCAGCTTGGCCTTCCCACGGTTGGGATACGTGGTGCGTAGCCGCCGGATCGCTTGGCTCAGGGCGGGTGGCCACGTGGCCTGCCGCCGCCGGTGGGGGGCCCTAGAGCGGACGGCCAACGCCTGCGGGTCCCCGCCAGCCTGAGTGAGCGCCCGCTGCCAGCGATAAAGCGTCCGGCGGCTGACGCCAAAGGCCTCCCCCGTCGCGGCTGGGCCATGCCGGGCGCAAAAGTGCAGAATCTTGAGTCGGTGATGGGCTTCGTGGGGTATCATGTCCCAACGATGCCCGAATTGCGTTAGTCGATAAAACCCCCTGATGCGATAGCCGACATGGTGAATTTGCATGGCCTCTCCTCCTGTTTCGAGGAGTGCCAAAGGTTTCTGAACTTATACAGAGACATGGCACAAAACTCTCGGTCCTGCCAAAAGCCCGTATGGGGCCATGCCTCGCCAACCGGTCCCCGACCAGAGATCAGAGCCTCTCTTCGACTCAATCGCGGATCGAAGGCAGCTTCACGAGAAGATAGCGGCAGGAGACAAAGACCAAGGGCGACAGAGATCTCCTCACGCCAGTCCTCGCGTTGGAGGAAAGACGTTGACAAGAAGTGACAGGCCTAACCCGAGCCGCAAACGCGTTAGGGCACGATAAAAGAGATGATGAGTAAGGAAACGATGTTGATGACTTTGATCATCGGGTTGATCGCCGGACCGGCGGTGTCTTTGAATGGGTCACCGACGGTATCGCCCGTCACGGCCGCCTTGTGGGTTTCGGTCCCTTTGAGGCCCTGTTCCTCGATGTATTTTTTGGCATTATCCCAGGCCCCGCCTCCGCTCGTCATGGTAATGGCCAAAAACAGGCCCGTCACGATACTACCGACCAACACGCCGCCCAAGGCTGCGGGGCCCAACAGCACGCCGACCAGAATCGGTGAGAGCACGGGGATGATGCCGGGAACCAGCATTTTTTGAAGTGCGGATTGCGTCACGATATCGACGCACGTGCCATATTCGGGTTTCTGCGTGCCTTCCATAATACCGGGGATCTCCCGGAATTGCCGGCGGACTTCTTCCACCACCAAGCCCCCGGCCTGACCTACGGCCTTCATGCACAGCGCCCCGAAGATAAACGGCAGCATCCCGCCGAGAAACAGCCCCACCAAGATACTGGGATCGGACAGATCAAAGGTCAGGTCCTTGTTGCCAGCCTGGGCCTCCCGGGCATACTCCGCAAATAACACCAGAGCCGCCAACCCGGCCGAACCGATGGCATAGCCCTTAGTGACCGCCTTGGTGGTATTCCCGACAGCATCGAGCGCATCCGTGATTTTGCGAACCTCCTCTCCCAAGTGGGACATTTCCGCAATGCCGCCCGCGTTATCCGTCACCGGCCCGAATGCATCAATTGCTACCACGATACCGGCCATCGATAACATGGCCACCGCCGCAACCGCAACCCCGTAAAGCCCACCTCCCTCGGCTCCACCGCAAATCCCGAAACTCAACAGAATCGCCGCGACGATGACAATCACCGGCCACGCAGTGGACTGCATGCCCACGGCCAATCCGGCGATGATGTTCGTCGCATGTCCGGTTTCACTTGCCTTGGCCACGCTTTGTACCGGTGTATAGCCAGTGGCCGTAAAATAATCGGTGATAAACACCAGGGCCAAGGTTACCACGAGGCCCAGGAGGGCCGCAATGAAATAACTGATTCCCGAGACCCCGCCAATCCCGTCCATCATGTTGGTGGTCACGGGAAAGAACGCCACCGCGGCCAACCCCCCACTGACGAACAAGCCTTTGTACAGGGCCGACATGATACCCCCACCTTCACTCGCCTTCACGAAGAAAATCCCGATAATGGTGGCGAAAACGGTCATCCCGCCAAGAGCCAGAGGATAAAGCACCGGAGCCACGGTTCCGGGAAAGAGACTCATAGCCAGCACCATGGCCGCGACAATCGTCACCACATACGTCTCGAACAGGTCCGCGGCCATACCGGCACAGTCGCCCACGTTGTCACCCACGTTGTCGGCAATCACCGCAGGGTTTCGGGGATCGTCTTCGGGAATACCGGCTTCGACTTTTCCGACGAGATCGGCGCCCACATCCGCGGCCTTTGTGTAAATGCCTCCGCCCACGCGGGCAAAGACCGAAATCAGGCTACCCCCAAACCCGAGGCTGATGAGGGCGTGCACGGCTTTTTCCGGCCCTGCCACTGCGGATCCGATGGCATAAAAACCGGCCAGTGCCACCAGACCCAACCCGATGAGCAGCAGACCGGTCACCGCGCCACCCTTGAAGGCGACTTGCAGCGCCGGGTCCAAACCCTCCGAGGCGGCCTGCGCCGTCCGAACGTTTGCCCGTACGGCGATAATCATGCCGACGTACCCAGCGATAGCCGAGGCCGAGGCTCCCACCACGAACCCCATCGCCGTCAACAACCCGAAATTTTCCGACCATGCCCCGGCAAGCCACAGAATCAGAAACATGACGCCCGCCACAAGGCTGACAGTCCGATATTGACGATTCAAGTAGGCAGCGGCGCCTTCCTGGATCGCCAACGCAATGGTTTGCATGGTGTCGCTTCCGGCGTGTTGTCGCAGGACCCAGAACGTGAGATAGACCCCATAGGCAATACCCACAACGCCTGACACTAACGCGAAAACAATGACCGAGCTCTCAATATTCACAAATGCCCCCTTGGTCAGACAGAGAACCGTTCACCTGAATTCAGTAAGACCCTAACCGGCAGGATAACGCACTCAACCCCGCATTGCTTGGCACGGCCTCCACGTCACCGTTTAACGCCGTTTTAAGAAAACGGCCGAGAAGCATCTTTCCTGGGCAGAGTGGCAGCGCAAAGAAGAATCTCGCTGGAAAGGCCCATCATTTTAGCCGCCATCAGTCGAATGTTCAAGAAGAAATTCCGGGGGATGCTGCCTGTCACTTGACCAAGGTCTTCATGGACTGACTGGCCCCCGACCACGGGTCCCCTTCCTGTCGGATGACGCGACGCGCTCCGACCTGCCTGACTTACCTGAGCGCCCCCAACCCCCTCAATCACCCTTGTCAGGGGGACGGGGCCGGGCTGTGCTGTAGGTCGGGTGAGCCGCAGGCGTAACTCGACACCCCCAGCCCCTTGTCGGATGACGCCTCGCTCATCCGACCGGCGCTTTCTTCCTGGAAGGAAAAAAGCGCCATGAGATGGCGCAGCTACAATAAGGGAACCTTTGATTTCGTGTGAGAGCGGGATGCAGGGCAAGGCGTCCCGGAGCGAAACCCGACGCTTCTCAGAGAGAGAGAGGTGAGGGGTGAGCGAGGACACCACGCCGCCATGCGCCCGATCGTGCACGACATCAGAGGTTCCTAAGGGGAGGCCATCAAACCATTCTCTCTATAATCCTTGCCTAAGGCTCTTGAAGTTGCTTGTCTTTAGATTTTCTGCTAATGTATTGAAAGAGCTTAGGGTAGAACCCCGCATCGCACCGGGACGGGCCGGATGCTTGGTTGACAAGACGCGAAGAGGAAACCCATCTGGCCGTTTGTCGCCGCCAGGCAACGCAGGTCAAGGGAGACATCACCCGTTGGATGCGGTGGGCCTTTTCCCATAAGCTGCGAGCAAGCGCATCTTCCCTCACAAACCAGACTGATCGTTTTTGAGACAACCGTATGGCTTGGGAACCAAGAGATCCATGGGGCCAGCAAGGTGGGGCTGATCCTCTTGACGGCGTCCTCAATAAAGCCAAAGAGCAATGGCAACGCATGAGGCCGACGCGCGGGATCAAGTCCATCATCCTGGTCGTGGCTGGCATCCTGATCCTGTCTCAAGCGGTCTTCAGAGTCGAACCCGACGAAGAAGGGCTCGTCAAGCGGTTCGGCGACGTGGTTCGGACCGTCGAACCGGGTCCTCACCTCAAAATCCCCTTTATTGAATCCGTCGTCACGCCGAAAGTGCAAAAACTCCACCGCATCCAAGTCGGGTTTCGCACCAATGCCCGGGGGCGCGCGCAAATCGTCCCGCAGGAAGCTCTCATGCTGACCGGCGACATGAACATCCTCTCCGTTGAATTCATCGTCCAATACAAAATCAGCCAGGCCAAAGACTATCTGTTCAACGTGGCGGACATCGAAGAAACCATTCGGAAATCGGCAGAGGCCGCGATGCGGGAAATCATCGGTAAAAATAAAATCGACGAGGCGTTAACCGTGGGCAAAGCCGCAATCCAGCAGTCCACGCAGGAACTTCTGCAAACCATCGTCGATGAATACCAGGGCGGCGTTCAGATTGCGACCGTGCAATTGCTCGACGTCAATCCTCCGCAAAAAGTGGCCAAGTTCTTTAAAGACGTCGCCAGTGCCAAGGAAGAACGGGAGCAACTCATCAATCAAGCCCATGGGTACCGGAACGACATCATTCCGAAAGCCAAGGGACAAGCGGCACAAGACATCAATGAGTCCAAAGGCTATGCCCAAGCCCGAATCGCGCGAGCCGAAGGGGAAGCCAACCACTTTTTGCAAACGCTGGCGGAATACAAAAAAGCCAAAAACGTCATCGGCAAGCGGCTGTACATCGAAACCATGGAACATGTCCTGTCACGAGTGGACAAGATTATTCTCGATTCCAAGTCTGCGGGTAACGTGTTGCCGTACCTGCCATTGGACCGAATGAAAAAACTGCCGGGCAGACAAGCGGAGACCGCTCCCTGATGAAACAGAACCTGCTTGTCGGCATTGTCGTCGTCCTCTTCCTGCTGGTCGTGTTGGGGGCTTCGCCGTTCTTCATTCTTGATTTGACCCAGACGGCCATTGTGGTCCAGCTCGGCAAACCCAAGCGGACCGTGACGGAACCCGGGCTCAAGTTCAAGCTGCCTTTTGTCCAGGAAGTCCGGTACTTCGACAAGCGGCTCCTGGATTACGACGTGCCCGCGCGCGAAGTCATCACCCAGGACAAAAAGACGATCCTGATCGACAATTTCGCCAAATGGAAGATCGTCGATCCCCTTGAGGTTTACAAGGCGTTCCAAACGCAACGGGGCGCGCTGCAACGGCTGGACGACATCATCTATTCCGAACTGCGCGTGGAGCTGGGCCGGCACGAGCTTTCGGAAATCGTCTCCGCAAACCGTTTATTGATCATGTCCGAAGTGGCCAAACGCTCCAATGAAAAAGCCTCCCAATACGGCCTGGAGGTCTTGGACGTCCGCATCAAACGCGCAGACCTGCCCGAGCAGAACGCCAAGGCCGTGTTCGATCGAATGCAAGCCGAACGGGAACGGATCGCCAAACAATACAAAGCCGAAGGCGCCGAGGAAGCGCAGAAAATTCGATCGGAGGCTGAAAAGGACCGGGAAATTCTCCTGGCCGAGGCTTATAAGACCGCCCAGGAAATTCGCGGTGAAGGTGATGCCAAGGCCTTCAAAATTTACGCCGATGCGTATCGCCAGGACCCGAAATTCTTTGAATTCGTTCGTTCCATGGAAGCCTACCGGAAAACGTTTTCCACGGACACGACCATGGTACTGACCCCCGACTCCGAATTTTTACACTTCCTCAAGAAACGCTGAATGCCCATGTTGGATTTTTGATTTCTGATTGCGGACTACACAAAGTCGGAAATCCTCCCTCAGTGCTCCCATTTCCATCATGGCCAATCACGCGCATCTCGATCTGTTACTCCAGGGTCTGGAAGTCTGGAACAAATTTCGACGGACCCAGCCAACCGTGCAACCCGACCTCCGAGACGCCGATCTTTCGGGTTACGATTTTACAAGAATGGATTTTACCAAGTGCGACCTGACCGGCGCGGATTTGGCCGATGCCTACTTGCTTCGGGCCAATCTGGAAGAAGCCGATTTAACCGGAGCCAATCTCAGGGAAGCGGACGTCATCGAAGCCAACCTGCTCAAGGCGACTCTCACCAACGCAACGCTTGTGATGACCGACTTCAGCGGAACGGGCCTGATCCGTGCGGATCTCGCGGGCGCGGATCTCACCAAAGCCAACCTGACGCGCACCGCGCTGCCTTGGGGAAATTTACAGGGATGCACGTTGGTGCAAACCAACCTGAAGATGGCTGACCTGCGAGAAGCCGATCTCACGGGAGCGGACTTGTCCGAAGCCAACCTACAAGATGCCTCCCTGACCGGAGCCGTCTTTCAACAAGCCAATCTGCAGGGCGCCAAGCACGTATCCGTGGCGTACCTCGGAAAGGCCAGGACGCTTTTCCAGGCCAGTCTCGATCCGCAGATTCACGAAGAAGTCAAAAAGAACTATTCACACCTGCTGGAGCAGCCGTACCCCGCTGGGGCATGATACGAACATCACCGACAACGCCCAAATGTGTCATTCCGGTCCGTGTTGCGTCATTCGTTGACACATTTCACGGCTTCCTTCCGTCATTCCCGACAGTGTTCATCGGGAATCCAGGGGGTTTGTCTTTGCATTTGTAGCAGCCGCATCTTATGCGGCTGGGAGGATTCACTGGCGTAGCTGCGCCATACTACGATGGCGCAGCTACAGAAGAAGGGGGAGGCCGAGCAGTAGCCGTTGCTGCCGTGGGCGGGGTGGCTGAACAAACGGACGCCTTCGTTGACATCATCAGGACCCAGAGTTAGACTTTTCCTGATTCTGGGAAGCGCATTCGGGCGGTAATGCCGTAATGCCGTAAAGTAAGGGATGTTCCGCCTTGTCTTCTCAATTTGTGCATCTGCACCTCCACACCCAGTACAGCCTCCTGGACGGCGCGAATCAACTGAATCCGCTTCTCAAGCAGGTCCGGGAATTTCAACAGCCCGCTCTGGCCATCACGGACCACGGCAACCTCTTCGGCGCCATCGACTTCTATGAAAAAGCCACGGCCCAAGGGGTGAAACCCATCATCGGATGCGAAGCCTATCTCGCGCCCGGCAGCCGGCGACAACGCGAAGGCCTCTTGGCCCATAACGACTATTATCATCTGATTCTCCTGGCGACCAATCTCAGGGGCTACCATAACCTCATCAAGCTGTCGAGCAAGGCCTATCTCGAAGGGTTCTATTACAAACCCCGGATGGACAAGGAACTCTTACAGGAACATCACGAGGGCCTCATTGCCTTATCCGGGTGTTTGAGCGGAGAAGTCCCCTACCTCATCGGCCAGCGGGACATGGAAAAAGCCGTGCAAACAGCCGGAGAATATCGCGAGATTTTCGGGAAAGACCATTATTATCTCGAAGTCCAGGCCAATGGGCTCGACTATCAATTGATCGCCAACCGGGGCCTCGTGGAGATCCATAAAAAACTCGGCATTCCGTTGGTAGGGACCAACGATTGTCACTATTTGAAAAAAGAGGACGCCCGCCCGCATGAAATCATGCTGTGTCTGCAAACCGGCAAAACGTTAAGCGACGCCAACCGCCTGAAGTTCGACACCGACCAACTGTACGTCAAGTCCACGGACGAAATGGTAGCGGAGTTTTCAGAGCTGCCGGAAGCCGTACTGAATACCTGTGGCATTGCGGAACAATGCGCGTTGGACCTGACTAACAACGCCTTATCACTTCCCCACTATCAGGTGCCCGAGGGCTTCACCCACGAAACCTACCTCGAAACCTTAGCCAAGCAAGGCTTGGCCGAACGCCTGAGGGTCCGGCCGTCGAGCCTTCCGCCGGAGACCTATCACCTGCGCCTGCAAGAAGAATTGGCCGTGCTCACGCAAATGGGTTATGCCGGCTATTTCCTGGTGGTCTGGGACATTATCAAATTCGCCAAGTCGCGCGGCATTCCGGTGGGACCGGGTCGCGGATCGGCGGCCGGGAGTCTGATTGCCTATGCCCTCTCCATTACCGACCTGGACCCGCTCGCGTACAACCTGCTCTTTGAACGGTTTCTCAATCCCGAACGCGTAAGTATGCCGGACATCGACATGGATTTCTGCATGGAACGCCGTGGAGAAGTCATTAACTACGTGATCGACAAATACGGCGAAGGCCACGTGTGCCAGATCATCACGTTCGGGACGCTGGGCGCGAAAGCCGCCATCCGGGACGTGGGCCGCGTGATGGATTTTCCCTACGCCGAGGTCGACCGGGTCGCCAAACTCGTGCCGTCGCAACTCAACATCACTCTGAAAGAGGCCCTGGTCCAAGAGCCGCGCCTGCAAGAGTTGGTCGACGGTGACGCACGGATGCAGGAACTCATGGAGACGGCCCAAGCCCTCGAAGGCTTGACGCGACACGCCTCCACGCACGCGGCGGGGGTGGTGATTTCACAGAAACCCCTCATCGAACACGTGCCGCTATACAAAACGGCCAACGACGAAATCGTCACGCAATATTCGATGACGGACATCGAAAAAATAGGCTTGGTGAAGTTCGATTTTCTCGGGCTGAAAACCCTCACCATGATTCACCAGGCCGTGACCATGGTGAACCAAAGCCGGGCCCCGGAAGAACGGCTCGACATTGAACGGCCTCCGCTGAATGACGAAAAGACTTACGCGCTTCTGGCCTCCGGCAAAACCTCCGGGATCTTTCAACTGGAAAGTTCGGGCATGCGCAATCTCCTGGTCCGCATGAAGCCGGAATGCTTTGAAGATCTCATCGCGGTCCTCGCTCTCTACCGGCCGGGTCCCCTGGAAAGCGGCATGGTGGACGACTTTATCAAACGCAAACGTGATCCCTTGAAAATTGCGTATGACCCTCCGGAACTGGAACCCATTCTCAAGGATACCTACGGAGTCATTGTCTATCAGGAACAGGTCATGGCCATTGCCAATCGCATGGCCGGGTTCAGTTTGGGACAAGCCGATTTACTCCGCCGGGCCATGGGGAAGAAAAAGCCCGGCGAGATGGCCAAACAAAAAAAGCAGTTTCTCGACGGAGCCCAGACCAACGGGTTCACGGCAAAGAAAGCGGAAACAATCTTCGACCAAATGGCCTATTTTGCCGGATATGGATTCAATAAATCCCATTCGGCAGCCTATGCCCTGGTCACGTTCCAAACGGCCTACCTGAAAGCGCATCATCCCACTGAATTCATGGCCGCGTTACTCACCAGCGAAATGGGGAACACGGACAAGATGGTGGGGTATTTTACCGAATGTCGCGAACGCGGCATTCCCATCCTTCCGCCGGACGTGAATGAAAGCCAGAAAAACTTTACGATCGTGGGAGAGGGCATTCGTTTCGGCTTGGCGGCCATCAAAAACGTCGGCGGCAGTGCGATTGAATCCATCATCGCGAGCAGAGAGGCCGAGGAACCCTTCTCCTCCTTTTTCGATTTTTGTTGCCGGATCGACCTGCAAAAAGTCAACAAACGGGTGCTGGAAGGCTTGATCAAGGTCGGCGCATTTGATTCCATGGGGGCCAAACGAGCTCAATTGATAGCGGTGATGGAACAAATGCTGGAGGCAGCCAACGCCGTTCAAACGGAGCGCGCCTTGGGACAGACGTCTTTATTCGAGGGCCTTGAAGCGGAGGCCGGCTTCTCGAACATACACGCCCCGGCTCGACCGCTTCCCCAGATCGACGAATGGCAACAGGCCCAAATTCTCCAATTCGAGCGGGAACTCACCGGATTCTATATCACCGCCCATCTGTTGACCCAACACGCCGAAGCCGTCCGCCTGCTGTCGACGCATACCACGGCCACCTTACACGAGGCGCATGAAGGCCGGGAAGTCAAAATCTGCGGCGTGATCGGCAGCATCAAAGCCACCACCACCAAAAAAGGGAATCGGATGGCCTACGTCCAATTGGAAGACCTGCAGGGCTTGGTCGAAGTCATTGTGTTTCCCGAACTCTTTCAAAATTGTTCGGAGTTTCTGCATACGGATACCGTCGTCCAGGCAATAGGCACGGTGGATCAGATGGATACAGGCGCCCGCCTCAAGGCCACCAAGTTGGAGCCCCTGCACACCCTGCAAACCGAAACCGTGAAACGGGTCGTGGTGCGCCTCGCGGAAACGCCGGACACGTGGGGCAAGTTACCCAAACTGCAGGAAGTGTTACACCGTCACCCGGGACCGGCCCCGATCGCTTTGCACTTCCAACTCGATTCCCAGGTGCACGCAGAAAGCGCCCCGTTGCCGAATTTAACCGTTCTGCCGAGCTCAAACTTGGTCTATGAAGTGGAACAAATCCTCGGGAAAGAGACCGTCACGTTTCACTGATGTGCACAACGCGAGTCCGCCATGCGTGATTTTCTGGAATTTGAAAAGCCGTTGAAAGTCCTCGAGGAACGGCTGGAGAAGTTAAAGAAATCGGGATCCGAGAGGAACGCCGTCCTACGGCTCATCCCCATTCTCCAAGCCCGCCTGACCAAAACCGAGCAGGAAATCTTCGGCAACCTGACACCTTGGCAGCAAACGCAAATCGCCCGACACCCCCAACGCCCATCGATCCTGGACTATATGCAGCACATGTGCGAAGACTTTCTCGAACTCCACGGTGACCGGACCTTCGGAGACGACAAGGCCATCGTCGGTGGATTCGCCACGTTCCGGGGGCGGTCCATTTGCGTCATCGGTCATGAAAAAGGTCGAAGCTTCAAGGAACGGGTGAAACGCAATTTCGGCATGCCCCATCCCGAAGGCTATCGAAAAGCCTTGCGGCTGATGCAGTTAGCCGAGAAATTCAAACGCCCGGTCGTCACGTTTATCGATACGCCGGGAGCCTATCCCGGCATCGGGGCTGAGGAACGGGGCCAAGCCAGGTCCATTGCCGGGAACCTGTTCGCAATGTCCCGGCTCACGGTGCCGGTCCTCTCTATCATTACGGGCGAAGGGGGAAGCGGCGGAGCCTTGGCGTTGGGAGTGGCCGACCGGCTTGTGATGCTGGAACATTCGATTTACTCAGTCATTTCCCCGGAAGGGTGTGCGGCGATCCTTTGGGAAAATTCGTCTAAGACGCAAGCGGCAGCAGCGGCCTTGAAAATGACCGGTGCGGAACTACTCAAACTCGGAATTGCCGACGAAGTCGTTCCCGAACCCCTCGGTGGAGCGCATCGGGACGTGGAGCGCGCCTGTCAAGCCGTTGCCCAAACCCTCCACACCCAACTGAGCCAACTGCTCGCCTTCTCCACGGAACAACTCCTGGCCAACCGACAGGAAAAATTCCGCCAAATGGCCGCCTTAGCCGACTTCTGACCACCCCAACCTTCCTGCCCTTGACAAGACCTACTCGTAGCACCGTAGTACCGTAGACCGGCCTACGGAGATTGCCCGGTCGTGATTGACGTCTTCTCCCGGGAATCGACGCGCTCAAGCACCTCACGTAGAGCGTCTATCGGGACCACCTCACAGTCACGTCGGGACTGGCGAGCCGTGCCACCGTAGACGAGCGCTTTCGCGTTGACGTGTGGCACCAGCTCCGCGATACGCCTCAATCCATCGAAGGAGTCTGAGGCAATCGTGGCCCCGGATTTGATCTCGATAGCAGCGATCCCGTGCCCGGTCTCATACAGGAGGTCGCATTCCAACCCCCGCCTGTCTCGAAAAAAAGACAGATTAAAGCGATACCCCCGATTGAAACGGTGCTTGAGCATCTCCGCCACGACGGCATTCTCGAAGAGCATCCCACGTAAGGGGTGGGTGGCGAGCTGCCCGGCGTGCTCGATGCCAATGAGATAGCTGGCCAGTCCCACGTCGTAGAAGTAAAGCTTGGGTGCCTTGACCAGCCGCTTGCGAATATTGGCGTGAAACGGCGGTAGCTGGAAAATAATGTAGCTGGCTTCCAACGTGGTGAGCCAGTGGCGCGCCGTGGTGTGGGAGACCCCGGCGTCCGCACCCAGTGAGGAAAGATTGGCAAGCTGGCCTACACGCCCGGCGCACAAACGGACGAAACGGCGAAACGCCGACAGGTTACGAATTTCGCTCAACCCGCGCACGTCGCGCTCGACGTAGGTTTCGAAGTAATCGCCGAGGGCCTGCCGCGGAACGAGTCCCTGATCATGAATCCGCGGATAAAAACCCGAATACAGCATATCGTCTACTGCGATGCTTACCCCCGTTTGTTGTCGTTCGGCCAGGGAGAATGGCAGCAGGTGGAGCAGGGCCGTCCTGCCTGCCAGCGATTGGCTGATGGCATCGGAGAGCCTGAACTGCTCGCTTCCGGTGAGCACGAAAAGGCTGTTCGCTCCTTTCTCGTCGGCGAGCACTTGCAGATAGGACAAAAGCTCCGGGACGCGCTGGACCTCGTCCAGAATAGCTCCCGCACCAATTTGCGAGAGAAAACCCCGGGGATCGGATTCGGCAAATTCCCGCTGGTCGGGTGCCTCCAGATTGACGTACGTGAGATGAGGAAAAGCCGCGCGGCAGAGCGTGGTTTTGCCTGACTGACGAGGCCCGGTCACGGTGACAAAGGGGTATTGTGCAAACAACTTGACCAGACAGGGCATAATTTCGCGCTCGATCATGGAAGCCAACATACCAGCAAAACTGACAAATTGAAAGTTCTATGTTCAAATTGCCCATTATCTGGGAATCAACAAGGGTACAGACCGGGGACATGGTTTACACTGGTATCCTGCACGCAGGAGCCGATGGGCTTCACGCCGCTGGGCGAAGGCACGTGGACCGTGCATACAGTTTTCATCCGCTGGGGACCTTCGATGAGCGGGCGCTCACGATCACCCCTGCCCAGCAGTGGCATCAACCTGAAGACCTGCAGGCGACGTAAACCATGTGTCCAGTTTATTTTGTAAACCATGTCCGGCTTGCACGGTGAGATTGAGAAATAGTCCTAGAGCGGACGAGCTTAGCATCATCCAACCTCACACACGAGACCCCAAAATCGATAACAAGAGAACCCGCCAATACCACTGTTGCATTCTTCAAACCTAGTGAATATGCTGCTATCCCATTGTCTTCATGCTTAAAGAGGTATAAATGTCAAGCGAACCGTGGTCTTCAGAAGAGACATTGACTCCCTGCGTCGACCAGACCCGAGAATTTCTTGAGATCGCCAACGACTTTGCCAATCCTTTAGACATAGTCCGTGAGGCGATCAGCAATGCATATGACGCCAAGGCGCAGAACATCCGCATTGAATTTGATGTGATCCAGAAGTATGGCGAACGCATGCTCCTGATCATAATTGAGGACGACGGCGAAGGGATGGATAGGACCGGTCTTCAAGCCTCCTTTGATCTTGGCAACTCTACACGCCGTGAAAAGCGCACCGATGACCCCACGCTCATTGGGGAAAAAGGGCATGGAATGAAGATATTCTTCAATAGCGAACAAGTTGATGTGAAAACAACAGATGGGACTTCTGTCTTCCACGCCACAATGGAGAAGCCTTTCGCAGACTTGCATGAAGGGAGAATCCCAAGAGTGAGAGTGCAAAGTAGAACCAACAGTGACAACTTCAGGGGAACGCGAATCAATATCCTTGGCTACAACCGCAATCGAAGAGACATGTTTTCCCACGCACAATTGAAGGATCACATTCAGTGGTTCACCAAGCATGGATCAATTGAGAGACAGTTCGGAGGCTCCACTGAGAAGGAAGCCACCCTCCGCCTAAAAGGGGTTGGCGCATCGAAAGAAGAGAGCATACCGTTCGGGCGCCCGTTCCCCGCTGAATCAGCCCGTGTTAACAAGCTCTTCGATGAGCACCTTGTCGATGCCCCTCAACACTTTTCTAAGAGATGGATTCACCAAGGTTCGCTGACAGACTTCCCAGACATTAAGTATGAGATGGTATTTGCTGTCGAAGGCGACAAGGTAAAGAGGGACTCAAATCCGATGCTGAGACGTCGTGGACAAACACCAAAACCGGGCAGCTACCAAGTTCAAGAGAGATATGGTCTTTGGCTGGCTAAAGACTACATACCGATCCAACGAAAGAACGAGTGGGTGACCAGTCGAGGCTCCGAGTTCACGAAATTTCATGCCTTCCTCAATTGTCAAGCCCTGAGGCTGACTGGCAAACCGAGGTTCGATCGAAAATACACCACCAGAGATCATCAGTGCCTTAGAAAAAGCAGCTCGGTCGCTGTTCGACGAAATCGTTGAGACGGATGAATGGGCCGAGATGGAATGGCTAGAAGGCCAAGCAAGTGCATATAACACAGAGAAGAAGGAAAGACTTGACTATGACCGGCGGGTGAAGTCAGCCAAGAGATCGAAAACCGCGACCTACAAGAATACAAAATTAATTGAGCCACGTTACGAGAATGGAGTCTATTCACTCTTTGTCATAGTGCAGACACTGGAGCCGGACCTTCCCATTCGAGATCGTTGATTATGACACTCATAGCGGTATCGACGTGATTGCAAAGACCAGAGATGACGTTGATGTTAATCAATCGATGCTGAGATACGTAGAGTTCAAGCACACCTTGAGTGCCACATTCAACCATTCATTTAAACACTTGCATAGCATCGTGTGTTGGAAGACGAAAATTCAACATGACCAAGAGGTAGAGGACATAGCAAGCTGCAAGCGAAAAATGATTGTAACGCCCCCAACGGCCCCCGATCAGTGGACACGATATATGCTTGACGACCCCCAATCGCCACACAAGATCGAGGTATTTGTCCTGGAGACTTATCTGAAAGATAAGATTGAGAATTGTGTTCTGATTTCATAGAATCATTCAAATATAATGACTAACTCTCTTGGTCCTGACGGAGAGTCGTTAGGAGGAGGGTTGCACGTAGAAAGCAAATTTTTCGACTGTTAACTTTGGCAACCCCTAATAGTAGTCGTAGGTCGGATTAGCGAGCGTAATCCGACATCCTTTTGGCCAAGGCTATGACTTTGCTGGATGGTTTTCCCCGTCCAAGGCTGCAATGCCGGTCAGAGCGATGGGAGGCCGGTCGGGAAACTCCGCCACTAAACTCAACGTTCCACCCATCGCTTCCACGTAGCCTCGGAGCGTGGATATAAGTAAATCACTAAGCTTTTCGAGGCGGGATACATTTTCCTGATTGATCCGGAGTTCCTTTGCCACACGCACTTGCGTCTGTTTCCGCGCCTTACGCAGGTCCTGGAGAGACATCTCTTCGGCAAGCAGCGCCTTCGCCCGTTTCTCCACTTTCTGCCGACGGGCCTTCGGCAACTTGTTCATTCTCTCCGCCAAGGTCGTCAGACCTCCTTTCGTTTTTCAGCGCCGTCGGTCGGTTCAGATGGCGGAGAGCCCTGATCTCCCTACCCTCCGTAGTCGTTGTAGGTCGGATTAGCGGAGGCGTAATCCGACATCTTACGCCAACCCCTGAAATCGACAACCAAAGAACTCGTCAATTCCACTTGTCGCGATCTCCCGACAGTGCCGACGGTGAAAAAGTACGTGCCGCCAAGTACGAACGTTCGTCGATATTGCATGCCCTTAGCCCGGAAGTGTCCAGTTACGCCGGAATTGTCGGATTACGCTTCGCTAATCCGACCCACAAGATACGACAAAAGCTACCGTTACGGGTTGTGCCACAGAGCCCCTTCGTGTTCCGGGTTGAACTGGTGGGTCAATTTGACTACATCGCCGTTGTGGACGGTCGATTCCAGGGTGCTGATTTTTTGATTCACCGTGACCATCAATTCGCCTTTGTGCAGGAAGTCCATCAACCCGCCCAGGGTTTCCGGGTTGCCTTCCAATAATTCACGCACACTGACCGGCGCGGAAATCTCACATCGAATTTCCGGTTCGTCCACGCATGGGAGCAGGACCTGTCCGAACACTCTTATCGTCACCATGGTGAAAATCCTCCTTGTGCAAGGCCCCGGACCGCTGCCGCAGGCCGGGTTAGCCGGAGCGTACCCCAGCACTCAGCCTCATGGACTTGTTGGATGACGCTACGCAAATCCAACCTGCAAGCTCTAGCGCCGTTCGGATTCTCCGGGCACTCGGGTCGATTCGTCCAGGATCTGGGCAATATGCTTGACAGCAGTGCCGTCGGGCAAGCCGTTTTTCAATTGTATCATGCAGGCAGGACAACTCGTCGCTACAATATCCGCGCCACTTCGTTCGATCGCCCGTCGCTTCCGTTCGAAAATTCTTTGCGCGGTATCATATTCCTTAATGATGTAGGTGCCCGCCCCGCCAGCACAGCGGTCGGCGTCCTGCATCTCGACGTAGTCCAAGCCCGGAGTCGTGGCCAGCAAATGCCGGGGCTGGGACGTCACCCCCGCCGCGCGCAGGTGACAGGACGAATGATACGTGACCTTGCGCGTCCCGTTCGACCCTGCCGGTTTGGAGCGATGCGGGTCCAACTCCATGACGTATTCCGCAATATGTTTCACGTGTTGCGAAACCCACCGGGCCCGTGACTCCTCGGGTTCATCCCGGAAGAGCTTGGCATAATCTTTGAGCGCCAGCGTACAGGACGCACAACCCGTGACGATCACGTCATACCCGGCAAGATTGTTGACGTTAGCCCTGGCCCCTTCTTTGGCCAGGGCCCGATGCCCGTACGTTTCAATGGGCGGCCCGGAGCATCGTTGCGGCGGAAGATCTGGGTTCACGCCATATTGCTTCAGGACGTTGATCACGGCGTCACCCACGCCATCGTCGAAGTAATTGGCGGCGCAACCGTGAAAATACGCGACCTTCGGTAGGGAGCCGTCATCCCGCGTTCCATGACCACTGGGGGCTCCCGGCACGGTAGCAGGAGGAAACGGTACACAGAGCGCGTGATGCCGCTCACGCAACAGCGATGTCGCCAGGCGAGGCAGTTTCATATCCCATGGAAGCCGCGCCCGCTCGGAGAGTCGTGCCAGGAAGGGTCGTAACAGCACTTCACCGATTTTCCGGACCGACGGCCGGTCCCAGAGCGCCTGCGTTTTCGCGGCCAGCTTGATCAACCTGCCGAAACGGTTCTCTTGCGCGTGCAGGGCAAAGAGTTTCCCGGCGAGAGCGTTCGGATGCTCCGCCCGTCGTTGCAGAATCAGCTCGGAGACGTCCACGTCCGCCGGGCAGATGGTTCGGCACGATTTGCAATTCAGGCACGCTTCCACCACGCGCTTGGAATCCAAATAGCTGTAGTCCGGGGCGGTCACAATTTCATACCATCCACGGGAACTCATGTCTTCGGATTGAAACACATCGTACACCGGGCAGACCGCATTACATTTGGCACACGTGGCACAGGATTTCCCCAACCGCTCAAAGTCGATGTGCTCAGTAAACGCAGTCTCGCTGATTTTCACACCGGGATTCAAAACCCCGGCCGGGTCCATGGCATGCTTGACCTTCACAAAGAGACCGTACAACTCTTCGCCGAACATCCGCCTGACCATTTCGGCACGGACGCGGCCATCCCCGTGTTCCCCGCAAATGGAGCCCTGGAATCGATCCAGAATCGCGGCGTGCACCTCATAATAGGTATCCACCATTCGCTGAAAATCTCCCTCGTCATTCACGTCCAGCAACGGCACGACGTGGGCATTGCCATTGCCGATATGTCCAAAAATCGCCACCCTGACCTTCGCGGGACCGAAAACCCCATCCAGATAGCGAATCAACTCGCCCATATGTTCCGCGGCCACAACCACGTCATCGACGTAGTTGATGGGCTTTTTCCTGGCGTCATACCGATACAACGTGGGATAGAGGGCTTTGCGGGCTGTCCAAAGATTCCGCTGGTGCTCCGGATCGGTTGCGACGACGGGATCACCAGCCAGACGATATTGCCGGCAGGCCGAGTGCAGTTGCGCAATCCCGCCATGATCTCCCGCCTGATCGAATTCAATGAGCAGGGTGGCCGCCGCCGCTTCAGGAATCCCGTACTGCGACCGGCCAATGAGGTCCAGCGTATTGGCATCCATCACTTCCAGGGCCAACGGATCAAGCTGCAATAAGTGCGACACCGCTTCGCCCATTTCCGCCAGGTGCCGGAAATGGATCATACCGGTCGCGGTGGAGCGCGGGCGATCCACAAGCCGGATCGTCGCTTCACTGAACACGCCCAACGTGCCTTCACTCCCCACAAACAATTTGGGAAGGTCGAACACCCCGTGCGTCAACCCCGCGGCCAAGTCGAAGAGGTTGTATCCCGCGCTGTTTTTACTGACACCTGGCTGCTTGGATCGAATGAGATCCAGGTTATCTCGCACAAGGTCAAAGACCCTGTGCAACCCCTGAAAACCGGTGAGGGTCCGAGGGAACTCCGCTCCGTCCACGGACACACGGCCGGCCGTCAGCCACCCGTCCGACTCGAGCCTGACCCGGATAGCCACCACGTTGTCCTTGACGGACCCATACCGCAGGGTATGCGGACCCGACGAATTGTTAGCCAGCATCCCTCCCAACTTGCACATCTCACCGCTGGAAGGATCGGGACCGAACATCAGACCGCCGGAGGCCAGCCTGGCGTTCAATTCGTTGAGGACGATTCCGGGTTGAACGCGCGCCCATTTCTCTTCGGGATTGACTTCGAGTATCCGATTGAGACGCGACACGTCCAGAATGATACCCGACCCGATAGCCGACCCCGTGAGATTGGTGCCGGCGGCACGCGCGGTCAGGGAAATCCCCCGGGTCACGGCATAATCCATCACCAGATCGATGTCCGTTTCACATTCCGGAAGCACCACCACTTGAGGCGTCAGCCGGTAGATGCTGGCATCGACCGCATACGCACGCAAGGTGGCAACGTCATCCTTGACCTTCACCGGGTCAAGGAGGCACCTGAGATCCGTTCCAATGCCTGAGCGTTTATCGGGGAGGACGAGATTCATAAGTCTTCCGGGCACTTGCGGGAAGCACACGTCCTTCCCGCAAGCGTAGAAGGCACTATACCCAGAAAGCCGATGATTTGGAAAGGGAAGGGACCTGTCTCAGGCCACGGAAGAACTGATGGGCTCCGGATAGGCCCGGGCGGGCTCTTGGACGACCGGATCGTCACCGTGGTGACCATCCGAATCTTCTTCAAACAGTTCGGCATTCTCTCCCTGCCCCAATGCGGCAAACTCACGAAGGGGCGGCAAATCCCGAAGGTCCCGAAGGCCGAATTTTTGCAGGAAGGTCTTGGACGTACCATACAGGATCGGGCGGCCGGGGATATCCTTTCGACCGACGATGCGGATCAGTTTCTGGTCGAGCAACGTCCGCAACACGCTCGACGTTTCCACCCCGCGGATCTGTTCGATCTCCGCACGCATGATCGGCTGTTTATACGCGATGATCGCCAAGGTCTCCATGGCCGACCGGGACACTTTGACGGAAGCCTTGACTTTGTTGAGCCTGGTGATCCACGCGGCGCAATCGGGTCGCGTGGTCATGACGAAGCCACCGGCCAGTTCGACGATCTGAAGGCCGCGGCCTTCCTGGTCATAATCATGTTGAAGCGCCTTGGTGGCATTATACACCTCCACCTTGGACGGTCCCGCCAACACCGCCGTAACCTTCTCGAGGAGAAGGGGGTCGCGGGACACAAACAACAGGGCTTCGATGATCCCCTTGAGTTCCTGTTCACTCAAGCCGTCGGTAAGGCCCGCGACGGCATCCTCCGGACACTGCTCCGGAGAATCTTCATCCGCCATGGACGGAAGAGAAGGAGCCGTGACCGGTTCCGCTGCCTCGATCCCTTCGACTGGACTTCCTTCGACTTCGCTCAGGACGGGCAGGGCAGGCATGCGTGTCTTGTCAGAGAGTTCCATTTCCATTGAAGCCTCCATTGTGGTCTCCATTGTTCATGCCCGGAAGCAGCGCCCCGTGGTCTTCGGCTTGCCACGCGAGAAACGTACGGGTGATCAGAATCGGCCCCCCGAAATCCGCTTGCATCATACGGACCAGTTTCATCCGTACAAGTTCCAACAACGCCAAGAACGTGACGATCACCGTCAGCCTGTTGGTTTCACCTTCAAACAATGCGGCAAAGGTGAGGCTCGAGGTCTCTTCCAAACGTTCGATGACGCTGTTGATACGGTCCTGAACCGTCAGGGTATCCGGTGTCAACTCGACCACCGAAGAACCGGCGCTCTGCGCCAGGACTTCCTGCAGCGCACTCAGAAGGTCAAAGGCGTGCACGTCGTCGGGAAACACTTCCCGGACCGGCTGGCTCTGTTCGGGCTCCCGTTGGTACACCTGTCGCCACAGTCTCTCCTGCTCGGACAGTCGCCCGGCGACATCCTTGAACTGCTGGTACTCGACGAGCCGGCGCACCAACTCACTCCGGGGATCTTCACTTTCCTCGTCACAGGGCTCCGGCCCCGGTTCCTGGGGAAGCAGCATGCGAGACTTGATATGAATCAGCGTCGAGGCCATCACCAAAAAGTCACCGGCCAACGAGAGATTGAGCTCCTTCATGATTTGAAGATACTCGAGGTATTGCCGGGCGATCAGGGCAATAGGGATGTCGTAGATATTGATTTCATGCTTACGTATGAGGTGGAGCAAGAGGTCGAGTGGACCACTGAAGGCCTCAAGCTTTACTTCATACGCGGTTTCGACCTGATTCATGATATCACCGGCGTCACGTTCAGCAGGCCGGGTTACGCCTTCGGCTAACCCGACACCCATCCTGAAATCCTAATCTTAAGGAACCTCTGATTTAGCGCACTATCGGGCGCATGGCTGCGTTGGGTCCTCGCTCAACCCTCACCTCTCTCTCTGATATGCTTCGGGTTTCGCTCCGGGACGCCTTGCCCTGCATCCCGCTATCACACGAAATCAGAGGGTCCTTAAGATTTCATATACCACTTTTAGTGGAGATAGGCAATAAAAACTTCTATATATTGTGGGGTTTGCAGTGTGCAGGGCCAAGCCTTCGTGCCGTCCCCTCACCAGGATTTTTTCTTCCAGACCACAAGCAGCATCAGCCCCAGGAGAGCCAGGATGAAGAGCAGCAGGAGAAAGTCGCGGTCCCGGACGATCGTGTCGCCCTCGCTGCCCTGGGTCGGAAGATCGACGCCGGCAACCAAGGAAGGTTTCTCGAAAATCGCTTCTCGAAAATCGACGGCCTCTCGAAACCGGGCTTCCGTAAAATCCGCCGTATGCCGAAACACAGTCCGGTGAAAATCCGCCCGACCCTGATATTCGGCAAATCGAAAATACACTTCACGGTCAAACCGGGCCCCGGACAAATCCAGCCTCTTGTGAAACCGGCTTCCGGAAAAGCCCGTCCCTTGAAGAAATCGGGTGCGTGCAAACCAGGCATCCTCCGCAAAAGAGACTTCCAGAAATTCCGCAAGGCCATGAAACCGTGCTTCCGTAAACACGGCCTTTCCCAGAAACCACGCCCGGTGAAACCGGGAATGGGTGCCAAACGCCGTTCGGGTAAAATCAGCATCATGGGCAAACATGGCGTGAATAAAAAACCCTTCGTGGCGGACGTGCATCCCGGAAAAATCGGCCCGGTCCAGGAACACCATCCGGGAGAAATCCATGGATCGCTGAATAGTGGTTCCTCGAAGGCTGACCGGTCCGTCGACCAACACGTACCCCGGCTCGATAAGATTGGTTGCAAGAATGCCCAGCACTTCCACGTCTTCAAGAATGAAGGGCCCGCGCATGATGCGAACCATAGACACCTGCTCCGCCTCGATGCGTTCAACGATTGCCGGGTGCCGAACCAATTCCGGCTGAAACGGTTGCAGACGCAACCGGTCCAGGGGGAGGTCCCCGGCCAGCACGACCCCTTTCAAAATCACGCCTTTGTCCTGGCGCAAGGCCATCAAAACGTCGTCTGCTGAAACGGCCAACCTGCGCCGGTCCTCGTTGTCACAGGTTCCGTCCAGCTGACGAACCATCACGCGGGGGTCCGCACCCTCTTCGACCAGGCAAGCCCCCCAGGACGTCGCGCCACCCACGATCCAGACGGTGACGCAAAAGACGCTCACTGACCACGGAGTTTTCAGGTATTCGTGACCCATTCCCCCTCACCCCAGCTCTCTCCCGCCTGGGGAGAAGAGCGTACCTCGCCTTTGTCAGGACAAAGCGGAAGGAAGAGAAAAGATGCGGAGAACCGGCATGCTCCGGGTCAGGACGCCCCGGCCTCAGGCTTGTGGCTTCTGATCTTTCAGGGTGAGATAAAAATCTTTGACTTCCCGGTCGGAATGGCTGAGCCGTTCCTCAACCTCCACAACCGTCTTGGGAGGCGGCACGACCACTTTTTCACCCTCCTGCCAATTAACCGGCGTCGCGCAGGCAAAACTGTCAGCCGTTTGAAGTGCCGTGACCAACCGCAAGACCTCGTCCACGTTTCGTCCGGCGTTCATCGGGTAATAGATCAGGGCGCGAATCACACGTTTGGGATCGATCACGAACAACGCACGGACCGTTGCAGTCGCACTGGCTTCGGGATGGATCATGCCGTAGAGCCGGGCAACCCGCATATCAGCATCCGCCACCAAGGGATAGGGAATGGTCATGCCCAATTTTTCCTTGATATTCGCGAACCAGGCCAAATGGGCATGAATGCTGTCCACGCTCATCCCGAGCAACTTCACGCCTTTTTTTCTGAAGTCCTCATGCCGGCGAGCAAATTCCACCAATTCCGTGGCACACACTGGCGTAAAATCCGCGGGATGGGAGAAGAAGACCACCCAATCCTGCTCTTGCCAAGCACTGAATCCAAAATCTTGAGACACGGTCGTCGCCGCAGAAAAATCCGGGGCACTTTCTCCAATTCGCGGTAAACCTTGCGCTTCAGACATCAAATTCTCCTTTTATGCCACTCCGACCGAACCCCGATAATCGTATTGGACCCCTCGTTCTCGACAATCGCCGTTTGTGCCCTTTCCCAGTTCCTTTACCACCCACGAGGCAAATCGTCATCATCCAACCCCACCTCCGCTTCCCCGAAATACTTTTGTGCTTCCAACTCTTCGGACAAATCTTCGGTCAGATCATCATCGCGGTCTTCGGCGAGAGAACCAAATCCTGCATCGGCATCAAACTCCGCAGCCATGTCCCCGGAGATGTCATCGTCCAAATCCGCGGAAAACTCATCGGCCGGCTCATCATCGAATCGGGACAAATCCGATTCGAGTGAGTCAAAGACTCCGGCAGCAGCTACGTCTTCGGCAACCTTCTCCATTGCACCGATGGCGAGAGACTCCGGCAGCGCGGCCTCAGCTTCCGACGTTGAGACAGGCTTGGCAGCCGCTTTCTGCACAGCCGCCTTCTTGCCGGCCACCTTCTTAGCCGCCGTCTTGCTCGCCTTTACCGCGACCGGGGCTTTCCCTTTGACCGAACGTGCCGACGCAGGCTTGACAGTCGCTTTCTGCACAGCCGCCTTCTTGCCGGCCGCTTTCTTAGCCGCCGTCTTGCTCGCCTTTACCGCGACCGGGGCTTTCCCTTTGACCGAACGTGCTGGCACAGGCTTGGCAGCCGCTTTCTGCACAGCCGCCTTCTTGCCGGCCGCTTTCTTAGCCGCCGTCTTGCTCGTCGCCGTCTCTTTTAACAAAGCCTTGGAGAGTGTCTTTGCCTTCTTGGACTTGAGCGCATCCTTCTTGGCTGCTTTAGCCGCCTCTGCCGGTTTCCCTTTGGTCGAGGAAGCCTTTGTCTTGGGCTTTGACATCTTGGGCTCGGCTTTTTGGGATGAGGACCGCCCCGACTTCTTCTCCTTGGCCTTGGTTTTTTCCCGGGCGTTCTTTGACATTGTCCTTTCCCTCCTGATTGCATATGGCGTAAGGATAGAAATTTCAAAGCCCCATAACGAAAAGTTCCTCTATCACGGACCAAGACTAAGTTTCAACCCGGAACTGCACACAATCCCCCCCCCCGTATTCCCTCTTTCGTAGCTACACCATCCCATGGCGCTTCTTTGAAAGAGACCCCTCCATCCCGCATGAGATGCGGCCGCTACAAAGGCAAAGACCTCGCCCCTGGATCCCCGATGACAGAGAAAGACAAAGGCGTCAACGAATGATGGAACACGGACAAACGCATGACTAAATCTTGACAATGCTCCGGTACCCCTCGCTACAGTAGGGCTCGCGAGACGATGATGCGTCAGCCCACAGCCGAACCCACGCCCTCCCACGCACGCCGGACTATCTTGGCCCTCCTGTTTCTCATGAGCATCCTGACCTATATCGACCGGGTCAATATTTCCGTCACGGCCAGGCAGATGATTCCGGCGCTTGATCTCACTCCTGTCCAGATGGGGCAGATTTTTTCGGCGTTTGTCATCGGGTATGCCGTGTTTCAAATCCCAGGAGGGTGGCTGGGAGACCGGTGGGGGCCCCGACTGGTCCTGACGTTGGCTGTGGTCTGGTGGTCGCTTTTTACCGCGCTTACCGCCCTGGCCCCTTCGTCGATTTTTGCCGGTGTTCTTGGCATTTGGGGATCACTGATGCTCGTGCGTTTTCTCATCGGGGTCGGAGAAGCCGCTGCCTTGCCGAACTTCAACCGGGTCGTGGCCAATTGGTGCGGTCCGCATGAACGCGGCTTCGGCATTGCGGTCACGATCAGCGGCATCGGCGTCGGATCCGCGCTCACGCCTCCGATTACGGCTTGGCTCATGGTGTCTTACGGATGGCAAGCCGCCTTTTACTGGGCCGGCGGCCTGGGCGTCCTTCTTGCCATACTGTGGTTCTGGTTTGCGACGGATCGACCCGACGCACACCCTTGGGTCAATGCCGGAGAAGCCTCGCTTATCCGCGGTGGTGACTCCCCGCGGTCCGACACACCGACACCCATTCCCTGGCGGGCCTTTCTCCGAACCCCAAGCGTGTGGTGGCTGGTCTTGAGCTATACCTGTTTCGGGTACGTGGCCTACGTCTACCTGTCCTGGTTTTACTTGTACCTCGTGGAGGTCCGACAGTTCAGCGTGCTACGCGGCGCCGTTTTCGCTGCCAGTCCTTTTCTGGCCATGACGATCGGGTGTCCCCTCGGCGGCTGGCTCACCGACCGCTTGTCCGGACGATTCGGCGTAAACCGGGGCCGGGCCTGGGTCGGGTCCTGGGGCATGGGCTTGGCCGCCCTTTCCATCCTCGGGGGAGCGGTTGTCCAAGATCCGTTCCCCGCCTTGGTCTTGTTCTCCTTGGGTGCCGGTTGGCTGTATTTCACGATCGGGGCGTTTTGGAGTTCGCCCGTCGATCTTTCAAAAGTCCATGCCGGGACCCTCTCCGGCGTGATGAATACCGGGGGGAATCTTGGCGGGGCTCTCTCGCCCACGCTCACGCCGTGGCTCGCGACCCAATTCGGGTGGCCCACTGCCTTCGGGGTCGCGGCCGGATTAGCCGTGATCGGCGCCTTCTGCTGGCTCGGCATCCGACCTGCAGACGGCCTGACGCAGCCGAAGGCTCCATGCACCTGCCCTCGACATCTGTCATCGAAAGATAGCGCCGCTACAAAAGAGGGAAGAAACGACCAGAAAAAAGAAGCTACCGGATAGGGCGTGGGTACACATCTTGGGTGGGGATGATGGGGAACCGGTCAACGGATGGTCGAAGACAGACACCCAGCAGGGCTGATGGTTGCCGGACGTTCGCTGGCCTTGCTAGAGTCAAGGGATGGGTGCTCCACTGACTTTCAAGAAAAAAAATCCCAAAGTCGTCATCTCCACCAAGTTTGGAACTATCACGGTCCAGTTTTACACGGACTTGGCCCCTCGTCACGTGGATAACTTCCTGAACCTCGCTAAAATCGGATTTTACAATGGAACGACGTTTCACCGCGTCGTGCCCGGCTTCATCATCCAAGGGGGAGACCCGCTCAGTAAGGAACCGGATCGCAGACTGCACGGCACCGGCGAACCTGGCTTCAGCCTGACCCCGGAACCCAGCGACCAGCCACACCGCCGCGGCACGGTCTCTATGGCCAAAATGCCCCGGAACGAAGATCGAACCCGGGACGTCAACGACAACGGGTCTCAATTTTTTATCTGCGTGGAAGATGCAAGCAGCCTGGACCGGACCTACACTGTCTTCGGGAAAGTCAGGAAAGGCATGGAGGTAGTGGACCGGATCGTGACCGTAGGACGGGACCCCCAGGACAATCCATTGGAACCGGTGACTATGACCATCAACGTGGTGGAAGAATAGCCCGGCCCGTTTCTTAAAAAAACGCGGTGCTGGTGTAGGTGATCGTGGAGTTGAATTGATCCACGATCTCGCGGTCGTAGCGCAGGACCTCGCCTTTTTCCGCCTCGATCAATCGCAACAGCAGATAAATTGCCGAAAAGCCCAGGACGTGGCGCTGGTCCTGTTCCTTGAGGAGAAATTCGGCAAAGCCCTGGGCGTCCACGTTTTCGACGTGCTTCAGCATTTCCAGGTCGGACTGCATGCAGCGGTGGAACGAAAAATCCGTGGGAGCCTTGTTATCACCGTAGCGCAGACCAATATGCGCAAGGTTCGCACTGGCGATGACACAGACCCGTTGACCCGACGCGGCAATGGCCTCTTTGAACAGCGACACCACCTGCTCAACACGGTCGGCAAAATCCTTGAGTGCCGGATCGACCAAACACCCGGGGGGGAATGCGGACAAGACCGGAACCAGAGAGATGGGCTGCCGTCCGCCCACGGTCTCCTGAAGAAACGGCAACTGAAATTCGATGCTGTGTTCCGTTTGATGCCGCAGTTCGTCCACGAACAACGCGCCCCCCCCCTTGGCCCGTAAAGCCTCCATGAGCGGCCGATTGACCGGCACGATCCCCAACGGGCTTTCGAAATCCTTATCCGTCACGGTCACCGGCTCCGACAATCCGGCGTGAGCCGTCCCGAAGACCAGATAGACGTCCGGCGCTTCCGCCTCCCGCAGTTCCTTATAGGCCCACGCATAGATCGGTCCGGCCACGTTGACTTCGTAATTCGGCACGACCAGTCCTTTAATCAATTTCCCCTGATGATCGGACGGATCGGGACTTGGTCCTTCCTTGGACGTGAAAAATCCGGCAAGCTGTTCCCATAATTTTTGCGGGTCGGCTTCGTAGCTCTTGCCGGCGAAACAGGGCTTTCGCGTCGGGGCTTCACGATAGGCCTTCAGCGCTCGGGCGTTCGCCGCTTCGTAGCGTTCGCCTTCCAGAAACAACCTGTCATCCAAATCGGCGATGAGCCGCTCGAGTTTGTCCGGCATCAGGAACTCCCCGTATTTTTTCAGGTATTCGACGCCGATCTGTTCCAAGGAATGCTCGCCGTCCAGAAATTGAAACAGATAGAAAAAGTTGAGCGGGATGATGAGCTTTTCGGAACTCAACCCGGAGGGGTCCCACAAGACGATGTAGTGCTCCTCGCCCTGTTTCATGGGCGAATACTGAATATTACGAATCGCCGGATAGGATGTAGGCTCGTTGCCCTGCGCGGTCATGCACCCTCCTGTTGTTTCAGTCTCATCGGTCAACCAGGTTCTCCTGGTACGAGTTGGTGATTATACGGACCGGTCTTCCTCACTCGCAAGGAAGGCCTTCGGGACAGCGGCAGTCCGGGACTGCCCTATGCCGCCGGGGGCGGCCTCCCATAGATGTATCCGCGCGATCTCATCGCACCCGGTGTGGCCGGCCGGAGCAGGAGGCGCCATGAAACGACGCCGCTACGAAAGAAAGGAGCAAGGCGCATTTGCCGGATATAGACCAACGTCGTGCGCCTTGCTAGATTAGACCGATTGCCGGCGAGGCATGATTGTTAAGGCTAGGCTTGCAGGACGGGATGCCCCGGATGAACAGACTCGACTGGTTTTCCATTTTCAAATATCTGGTGTACGCGGCGTTGGGCATCAACGCGACACTGTTCTTCAAGGAAGACTGGGAAGCCGCTGCACACGTCTTCCGGAACGGTCTGCCATTCGCGCGGATCATCGAAGGGTTTGCCCCGAGCATCGACACCGCCGCGTGGGTAATCCTGTTGTTGCTGTTCGAACTCGAAACCTGCCAGCTTTCCGACGAGGTGCTGAAACGCCCCATCGGCCCCGTCATCAGGAGCCTGCGCGCCCTGTGTTACGTGATCATCGTGTATGCCTTTACCGGCTATCTCGACAAAGCACTCGGCTTTGGCCTGTACGTGCCGGCGGCCATACCGGACGCCTGCTCCTGGGCGACGAAGCAGTTCGCCTTGCTCGTTGAACTCGACGAGTACCAGACCCTGACCGCTCACAACTGTGCCGGGATCACCGGAGCACTGTTCGTCAACGAGCAGGCCAGGACGCTGGCCGAAGCCGGTCCCTTGGTTCAGGCAACGCGGCTGGCCTGGGCGGACGTCGTGAACTCCGGCGCATGGCTCCTGATCCTGGCCTTGCTGGAATTTGACGTGCAACCGGGCGTCAAAGGCCTATTCCCCGGCTGGGTTGCAGTCGCAAGCCGGCGCACCAAGGCCCTGCTCTACGCCGTCGTTGTGGGCATCACGGGGTATTGGGGAATCTTCGGCACCTTTCTCGATTTCTGGGATGCCTTCTTGTGGATCGCCGCCTTCGTCTTCATCGAACGCAACGTGTGCAGGCCGGACTAGGGAACCTCTGATTTATTGCACGATCGGGCGCATGGCGGCGTGGTGTCCTCGCTCAACCCTCGACTCTCCACTTGATAGGTCTCGGGTTTCGCTGCGGGACGCCTTGCCCTGCATCCCGTTACCACAATAAATCAGAGGTTCCTTAGCGACATCATTCCCTGACAAATAGCCTGTCCCCGACATTTGTCATCGGGGAACGGGGATGACAGCAGGAGGCATGCAAGGTGTCAACGAATGACTGAACACAGACAGGAATGATCGCAGGAGGCAGCGCACCGTGTTGAGTGACACCTTCGGCTCACCCGACCTGCCCCCTGCCTCCTCAAAAAACCGTTACCTGCCCTCATACAAATGGCACCAGACCTTGTGACCGGCCTCCGGGTTTCCGATGTGGATCAGGGGCGGTTCGATGGTTTTGCAATGCGCCATCACATGCGGGCATCTCGTGTGGAACCGGCAGCCTGAAGGTGGATTCAGCGGCGTCGGCACGTCACCCTGCAGCGGGATGCGTTCGCGTTTTATCGTAGGATCCGGCAACGGGTTGGCGGAAAGCAGGGCCTGGGTGTAAGGATGTTTGGCATCGGAGAATAAGGCGCCGGCAGGAGCCACTTCTGCCAGTTTTCCCAAATACATCACGGCGATCCGATTGGCCAGGTACTGGACTACGTTCAAGTCATGCGTGATGAACAGGTAGGACAGGTGATAGTCCGCCTGAAGATCTTTGAGCAGGTTGATGATTTGTGCCTGAATGGACACGTCCAAGGCCGAGACTGCCTCATCGCACACGATCAGCTTCGGGTTCAGCGCCAAAGCACGCGCGATGCCGATTCGTTGGCGTTGTCCTCCGGAAAATTCATGCGGATAGCGCGCGTAATGATCCGGTCTCAGGCCCACGCGGTCGAGGAGTTGACACACCCGGTCCGTCAAATCCCGCCCCTTGGCCAGGTGATGCACCTTGAGCGGCTCGCCCACGATGGAGCCGACGGTCATGCGAGGATTCAGCGAGCCGTAGGGATCCTGAAAGACGATCTGCATCCGGCGGCGTGTGGCCCGCAACTTTTTGGCATCCATGGCAAACAGGTTCCGGCCTTCGAACAGCACGTCGCCGCTGGTCGGCTCCTGCAACCGAAGCACGGTGCGCCCCACGGTGGTTTTGCCGCAACCGGACTCCCCGACCAACCCGAAGGTTTCCCCAGGCTGCACGTCGAACGTCACGTCATCCACGGCCTTGACCCACGCGGACACCTTCGCGAAGAGGCCGCTTCGAACGGGGAAATATTTTTTGAGGTGCGAAACCTCAAGCAGAGATTGTCCGCCGGGTGATCCCGAATCCACCACGTTACCCTTTCCCGGGTTGATGTAACCAGCACACGACTTCATGGCCCGGCTCGATTTCAACGAGCGGCGGTTCCTCATCGGGACACCGGGCCAACACGTCCGAACACCGGGTCGAAAAATGGCACCCCCGGCAATACATCAGGGGAGACGGCACCGTGCCCGGGATCGATTCGAGCCGGGCTTCCCGCGCGCCGGGCTTCGGCAACGAACGTAACAGTGCCCGCGTGTACGGATGGGACGGCGCGGCAAAAAGTTGCGGGACACTTGCACGTTCCACGATCCGGCTCGCGTACATCACGATGACCTCCTGCGCGAACTGCGCCACGACGCCCAGATTATGCGTGATCAACAGGATCGCCATCCCCATGTCCCGTTGCAGTTCTTTCAGCAAATCCAGGATCTGGGCTTGAATCGTCACGTCCAACGCCGTGGTCGGCTCGTCGGCGATGAGCAGGTCCGGCCGGCACGCCAGAGCCATGGCAATCATCACCCGCTGTTTCATGCCGCCGGACATTTCGTGCGGGTATTGATCGATGCGCTTGTCCGGCGACGAGATATGGACTTTTTCCAGCAGACGCATGACTTCCTGCCGGATCTCACGTTTGGTCAGGGTCGTATGAATTTCCAGCACCTCGCCGATTTGATCGCCGATCGTGAAGACCGGATTCAGGGACGTCATGGGCTCCTGAAAGACCATCCCGATCTGGTTGCCGCGTATCCGGCGAATGTCTTTGTCGGGCAAGGTCAGCAGGTCGGAGCCTTTGAAGACCACGCGACCGCCCACCACTCTTCCGGGAACGTCAACCAACTGCATGATGGACAGGGCCGTCACAGATTTCCCGCACCCCGATTCTCCCACGAGCGCCACGGTTTGTCCCGGCTGCACCGAGAAGCTGACGTCCTCAACGGCGCGAATTTCTCCCTGGTCCGAAAAGAAGGACGTCGAGAGATGCGAAACCTCCAGGAGATGGGATGCAGCGTTCATGGTTCAGCGCCTGCGTAGTTTGGGATTGAGGGCTTCACGCAGTCCTTCCCCGACCAGATTGAACGCCAACACCACCACCAGAATCGCCATGCCCGGAATGAAAAAGAGCCAGGGGGCATCGAAGATAAAGCCCTTGCCGTCGGCCAGGATATTGCCCCACGTGGCATACGGTGGTTGCACGCCGAACCCGAGAAAACTCAACCCTGACTCGGTCAGGATGGCCGTGGCCACGCCGATAGTGGCCGAGACCAGCACGGGCGCCATGGCATTGGGGACCATGTGGGAAAAAATCACGCGCCGGTCCCGAGCCCCGATGGACGTGGCGGCCACGACGAAATCCTGTTTGCGCAGAGCCAGAAATTCGGCGCGGACGAACCGGGCCGTTCCCATCCAACTGGTCAGCCCGATCACAATCATGATGTTATAGATACTGGGCGGCAAGAGGGCAACCACCGTGAGGATCAGGAAAAAGGTCGGGAAACACAACATCACGTCGGTAAACCGCATGATGAGGGTATCGACCGTCACCACGCCGAGCCTGATATTTCCGTAAAACCCGGACAACCCACCCAGGACGATGCCAATCGCCAGGGAAATGCCCACGGCGATAAACCCGATGGACAAGGACACGAAAGACCCCTGGAGCATGCGCGCGAACACGTCACGACCCAACTCGTCCGTCCCCAACAGATAGATGCCGCCGAACGGTCGATCATAGGCGGGGATTTCGTTGGGGGACGAGAAGGTCAAGGGTGGCAGAAATTTCTCAGGCAGGCGGACGACCTCGGGATCGAACACGACCACCCACTCGGTCAGAATTTTTCCGAACACCGCCGCGAACAGGAGCACCACCAGGACATAGGCCCCCACCACTGCAAGACGATCCTTCCGAAACAACCGCCAGGACTCCTGCCACGGTGTTTCCGAAGGCGGAAGTTCCTCGCCAAGCTGTTTCGGCTCTTTGGTCAGAACGTTTTCCATGATTTTTTTATTCGGCCCATCCTACTAGGGAACCTCTGATTTCGTGCACGATCGGGCGCGTGGCGGCGTGGTGTCCTCGCCCACCCCTCACCTCTCTCGCTGATACGCTTCGGGTTTCACTTCGGGACGCCTGGCCCTGCATCCCGCTATCACACGAAATCAGAGGTTCCCTCAATGGTCATCCTTGTCTGTGTTCAGTCATTCGTTGACACCTTTGTCTTTCTCTGTCATCCCTGATCCCCGATGACGAATGTCGGGGACAGGCTATGCGTCATCGGGGATCCAGGGGCTTTGCTTTTTTGCCAGCGCCACAAGGTGGCGCGGCCGCACCTCAATCCGCCCCTTACAACGGGGAGGAAACGATGCTGCTCGCGGCCATGATCGCTCCTGTTCATCAATCATGCGTCACCTTGCAGCCCCGTTCTGATCCGCGGGTCCACGACGGCATACAGAATGTCCGAGAGCAGAGTCCCCGCCAGCGTCAGGACCGCGGCAATAAAATTCAAGGTCAGAATCACCGGAAAATCTCTCGCGAGAATGGCTTCATAGCCTAACCGGCCCAATCCGGGCCACGCGAAAATCTGCTCAAAAATGACCGAGCCGCCGATCAGCCCGGGCAACAAAAACCCGAACATCGTCACAAACGGCAACAGCGCGTTGCGCAACGCGTGCCGATAGATCACGACGTCCTCCTCCGCGCCCTTCGCCCGCGCCGTGCGCACAAAATCCTGGCCCACGACTTCCAGCATCTGGGAGCGGACGTACCGGGACAGAATCGCCATCCCGCCCAGGGCGGACATCAGCGAAGGAATCACCAGGTGCCAGATCCGGTCCATCGTTTGAAAGAGCGGGGGCGCCATCTCCAGCCCGAAGGTTTTCAAGCCAATCACGGGCACCCCGAACAGATCCACGACCCGGAGAATCACGATGTAGGACAAAAAGAAGCCCGGCACGGAAATGAGGGTGTATGCCGCAAAGGTGGTCGTGCGGTCATATACCGCCCCACGATGAATCGCCGCCTGAATGCCGGTGGGAAACGCCAGGGTCCACACCAGTAACGTGGCACAGATAAAGAGCGGCAGGGAATTGAGAAACCGGCGCCAGATTTTTCCCAGCACGGGCTGGCTGTCCTTGAACGATTTCAGTTCGCCGGACACGAGATCGCGTATCCAATAGGCATATTGCTTATACAGGGGATCGTCGAGGTGAAACGCCTCCCGGATCCTGGCAATGTCTTCGGGCTTCATCCGGGGATTCGCCGGATCGACCTCGCTGGGTTCCCCAGGAGCCAGATGGATCACCGAATGCGCAAGAATGGAGACGATGAACACCAGCACCAGCCGTTGGAGAACGTTGCGAAGAATAAAGGCTTGCATCAGCGACTACCCCGTTAACCGGATTTCGCGTCCCTTAAAACGACGGCGTAAATTCGAGCTTTCGCCATTGATGAAAGTGAAACGTAATGTCCCCGCTCGGAATGGGGTAAATTTTTTCATACTGTTCCGAGCCGTCACCGGCCTTATGGACCAGCACGATCTTCTTATCCAGCACCCGGGTTCCCAACGGAGCGTAGAGAAACGTGTAGGGCTGTTCCTCCGCAATCAGCCGGTGCAACCGATGGGTTAGGGCCCGTTGCACTTCCTGCTCGTACTCTTGCCTGATGCGGACGATCAGGTCGTCCGCGCGCGGGTTGTCGTACCCGATAAAATTCAATTGCTGGGGTCCGGCCTGACTGGAATGCCACAGTTGAAACAAATCAGGATCGACCCCCATGCTCCACCCGAGCACCACGGCATCGAAATCGCCGGTATTGACGAAATCCTTCAGAAACACCGCCCATTCAAAATATTGCGTATTGCACTTCACCCCGATTTTTTTCCAGGCGTTCTGTACAATCGTCATGATGTTTTTCCGAACCGGATTGCCGCTGTTCGTGATGAGATTGAACTCGAACACGGTCCCGTCCTTTTCCAGCCAACCGTCGGTGTTGAGGCGCCAACCCCTGTCTTCCAGCAAGGCCCGCGCGGTCGCAGGATCGTAGGGTAAAGGCTCGACGGACCGGTCGTACCACTTGGTGTTCGGGGGATAGGGACCGGTGATGCGCTCCCCCTCACCGTACAACAGATACCTGAGCAAGTCCTCCACGTTGATCGCCATCCCCAGGGCCCGGCGCACCTCCGGGTCGGCAAACAACGGACGACGGTTGTTGTACCCGATGTAGGTATAACCGAACCCCAGGCTTGAAAACGACTGGTACGTGTCGTCTTCCTTGTACCGCGCGACCTGGTGCGGCTGGGTCCCGTAGTAATCGACGGCACCGGCCCGGAATTCCATTTCCTGCGTCAACAGGTCGGGCACGATCCGCATGTAATAATCCTGGTATTCTGCGGGTCCTTCCCAATAGTCGTCATTGCGGCGGAGATGGATGTATTCATCGCTGTGCCACTCGACAAAACGGAAGCGCCCGCTCCCGACGGGGTCGCGGTTGAATTGACTGTCGCGCATCCCGAATGCCTCCCGGGCAGCATCGGAGAGGTCGCGGTCGTCCATCTCCCGTTGCATGGCCTCGGCGTTAAGCAGGTGTTCGGGGAGGATACCCATGGTCCACGCATTGATCGCCGGGGAAAACAGGCGTTTGTACACCACGCGCACCGTGTGCGCGTCGGGAATTTCAACCGCCTTGATCGGTTCAAAATCAGACGTGCGTGGGGAAAGATTCCTGGAATTCATGATGGCGTCATACGTAAACTTCACGTCGCCGGCGTCGAACTCATGGCCGTCGTGAAACCGGACGCCTTTGCGCAAGCGAAACTCGATGATGGGATTGTGCTCGGCCACGGAAAAGAGTGCCGGCAATTGCGCGAACACCTGGGTCTTGACCGTTGGCGGCACTTCCTCCTGGAAGGTGAGATACTGTTCATATGGAAAATTTTCGAGATACCGATCGCCGATGACCGGAAGAAGCCGTTGAAAAAAGTCCTGGTCCACCCGGTGCAACGAAAAGGCCACCCGTTCGGGAACGTCGAACGTCACCTCTATTTCCCAGCGCGCCGGGTTGCCCTCCGCGTCCGGCTCTTGAACGGGCAGCATCTCCGTCCTGCGCGCAGGAGGCAACACCTCGATGGAACGGACGTTGTCAGCCAACCCGGAAAACGCCTCGTTTTGGAGCGCGGCTCGAATCCGGCCGGCAAGCCTCGTTCCCGTGACTTCGGCGCCGTCGGGCAACCGGTTGGAGGGACTGACAAGGAGATACGCGGCTTCGGAGATCGTCCAGTCCGTGGCCAGCCGTCCCCGAAAGTTCAGGTTCTCGTCCAGGTCCAAGAGCCCTTCAAACACAAGGCCCACAATACCCGAACTGGCCGTATCCGCATTCAAAATCGGATTGAGAATCTTGGCATCGCCGGAAGACGCTTCGATATACGTCACCAAGCGCGCCGGATTCCCCGTCGCCTGTTTGTCATACGTCGGCACCCAAAAGTAGGATTGGAGCAACACGATCGTCAGCAGCAGCGGGGCGAGAAGAAGCCAACGTTTCACGTGCATGAGACTGAAAGATCCTTAGCCTCCAAACACCCTCTCCCTGGAGGGAGAGATCTGGGGTGAGGGGGAAGAGCGTCTTTTCCCGTCCTTTGGTGTAGGGACAGGCCTGCGTGCCTGTCCGTGAAGAGGTAGAGAGTCCGTCGCTTGCCTGAGCATACCAAACTCCGGCTGAGAACCGCTGTCTCTTTATAAAAGCACACGGTGCGATTGTTGCTCGGCATGATACGAACTGCGCACCAGGGGACCCGATTCCACGTGCCGAAAGCCCAGGGCCATCCCGTATTGTTTAAGATCCTCGAATTCCTCGGGCTCGTAGTACCGGTGCACCACGAGATGGGCCTGGGTCGGCTGCAAATATTGGCCTATCGACACGATCTCACAGCCGGCTGCACGCAGGTCATACAGGACCGACTGCAATTCCTCGCCGGTCTCGCCCATCCCAACCATGAACCCTGATTTCGTGCACGCTCCCCCATCCTTCGCCCAACGAAGCACCTCCAACGAACGGCGATAGTTGCCCTGCGGCCTGACGACTGGAAACAACCGTGAGACCGTTTCGATATTGTGGGCAAAAATTTCCGGACTCGACGCCAGGACCATATCGACTGGGTCCGGTTTGCCCTGAAAATCAGGCACCAGCGCTTCCACCGTACACCCCGGTAACCGCCGCCGGATGGCCTGAATGGTTGCCACAAACACAGAGGCGCCGCCATCGTCCAACTCGTCGCGATTCACCGAAGTCAGCACCGCATGCCGTAAATCCAACGCGCGAACGGCCTCGGCCACCCGTTCCGGCTCCTGCCAATCTACCGTGTTCGGGCGACCCGTGGTCACCGAACAATAATGACATCGTCGTGTACAGATGTCGCCCAAAAAACGTTGCCGTCCGGTTGTTCCAGCATTCCCATTTGTTGGGACAGCGCGCCTCCTCGCAAATCGTATGAAGCTGCTTTTCCCGGACCAGCGACTGTATACGCCGATAATGAGGCCCCGCCTCGATCCTGACCTTAAACCACCCCGGCAACCGTTCAGTGGTGTGCATTCCCGCCTTTCATTTCCCCTTCGGTCATTCCTGTCTGTGTAATCGGGAATCCAGCCAAGTCGTCATTCCCGACAGTTTTTATCGGGAATCCAGGGTCGTTGTTCTTGCATGCGTAGCGGCCACATCTCATGCGGCTCGTTCTTCTCCTAGGAGGGACAAAGGGAGCAAGAGGCTTGCCCCGGACTTGATCCGGGGCAGAGGCACTCACAAGCGTCAATTCCACTCTCCGTCATTATGAAGGACAGGGGACGGATCTTCAAGAAAGGAGTCACAGCCGACAATGAGCTTCAATGCGTAGCAGTCTCTCCGCCTTTGTAGCAGCCGCAGGTGGTTAGCCGAACCGGCGTAACCCGACACCGCAGATCCTCGTCGGGTTGCGCGACGTGAACCCGACCTTCTGGGGAACCTCTGATTTCGTGCCCTATCGGGCGCATGGCGGCGTGGTGTCCTCGCTCACCCCTCACCTCTCTCTCTGAGAAGCGTCGGGTTTCGCTCCGGGACGCCTGGCCCTGCATCCCGCTCTCACACGAAATCAGAGGTTCCCTAGGCTCCATCAAGGATCTGTTGACAAAAGGCACACAACATGAGACGCATGCCATCATGCATGCATTTGACTGGGACGATGAAAAGCATGCGTTTCTTGAGAGGACACGAGACGTCAGTTTGGAAGACGTCCTCTTTCACATTCAGAATGGCGATGTCCTGGATATTCTCAGGTATCCCAATGAATCCCGCTATCCGAATCAGAGAATCATCGTTCTGAACGTGGAAGGGTACGTGTATTTGGTTCCATACGTGAAGCAGGAAGGAACACGGTTTCTCAAAACCATCATCCCAAGCAGGAAGGCAACAAAGGAGTCTCTCAAATGAAAAATTCTCTCAAATGAGATGAAGAAGAAGTGAAGATCCTTCGGGATTTTGAACGCGGGAAATTCACAAGCCTCACCAATTAACAGGAAAAGCGCCAATTGGAAGAGACCGCCTGCAATTCCCTGCAGAAGGACAAGCGCATCAACATTCGAATTTCGTCATGCGATTTGGGAACCCTCCCCAAAAGAGCGGCAAAGGAAGGGATGCCCCACCAAACCCTCATCTCCAGCACCCTCCACAAAGTCGTGACGGGAAAATTGAAAAGCGTGGAATGATGCATTGTCCCAAACACCCTCTCCCTTGATGGGAGAGGGCTGGGGTGAGGGTGAAGAAGAGGATAACGTCATGAAGAAGCGAACCGGAACCTACCCGTTGCGGCTGCCCGCGTTGCTGAAAGCGGCCCTTGCGGAGACCAGCAAAGAAGCCAGCACGAGCATCAATCAGTTATCAGCGAGGGAGGGACTTGTTATCGTTAGGAAGACGAATCTATGGAGAATAGGAATCATCGTAAGAAGGAAAGTTGCCTATGTCATCATCAGTCAAAAGCCGGTGATCATCGCCATCGCAAATTTCTAACGCATTCGGTGGAACTGCTTTAATCATCTTTCGGCATTGCTGTTTGGATATATTTTTCACATTCACATGGCAATCATCTCCGCTGGAAGAACGTATGTATTCTTTGCTGCTTCCCGTTGGGAGTTCGGAAGATCGCATTCTCCAAAAGACAATTGGGACGCCTGCCTCCCGAGCATAAAATTTTCGTATATGTTGGCATTCCGTTCCACTTCGTTCTTTAGCACAAGTAACGTCGATGACAGAGATACCACTTCCATCTGATGGATTTTGAAAAGCCGTACTTTTGAATCGTCCCTTGTCGTGGCTAAAGTGTCTATGATGAAGAAGCCGAATAAGTTCTCTGTCTCCCACAACAGCCCTCCTAAATAAGCAGCAAATTCATCCCGAGAGATTTTCTCTTTTTCGGTAAATTCTTCGTCATCGACCTCGTGCAACAAATTTATATATCCATCATGAGTGCAAAGTACATCTAAGGTGTGTTGCTTATAATACCCAGAAACCAAAATCCCTCCATCTATATCGGGAAAGACTTCGATTGTCTTGACCTTATATTCGAGAAAGTAATTATAGACTGCGAGGGCTTCGACAACGGCACAATCGGTCGCCCCGCGACCCTCGCCATAATGCCATCCTTGGGCAAGGTTGTGGAACGAACGGATTTGGTGTCGAATTTCAGGGTTTTCTTCGGTGCTGTAATTTATGTCGCCACCTTGCGACATATCGGGAAGCTCGATTGCATAGATTACTGTATTCATTGGTTGGAGTCCCTACTTCATTTTTCGATTGCTTCTTTTATTTTATCCATTGTCATAATTTCTTGCTTTGTTTTTTCTTCCAATACTCGGATGTGTTGATCAAGAACTTTCATTAAAGTTTTAGCGGTATTAAATGATAGAAATAATTGGGAATGCGTAACGCCATTAGTCTTAAGCATAATGTTGACATCGGACAAAGAGAGAGCAACTTCAAAGCCATTAAAATAGATTTGCTGAATTGATGCGACAGGATCTTCTTCGATGGCCCTTTCAATAAATTTAGAACTTGGCTGCTCTGTGTTCTCTTGTTCTTGAGTCATAGCTATACTTTCTGTCTGTGAAAGAATAAAATAGTAGGGTCACTGACTTTACATGCTATGTAATTATACTTATTAGATGATTATATCCGTGCGTAAAAATAAATGCAACCTTACGGGGAATGATGTCGCTCACTTGGCAGGCCTGTCTATGAGCAGTGTCGGGTTGCGCCTACAGCTAACCCGACCGACAACAAAGCCCGGCCATGTCCCCCTGATAAGGGGGATTGAGGGGGTTGGGGGCGCTCCGGTCAGTCGGGTCGGTCGGATGAGCGTCGCGTCATCCGACATGAAGGGGATTCGTTGTCGGAGGCCAGTCAGGCCATGAAGACCTTGGTCAAGCTACAGACATCATCCCCACCTTACGGCAAATACGTGTCAACCCAAAGCTAAAATGTCCCTTTTCTGCAATTCAGAAATGTCACGTATCCCACTTGTTCAGATTTCCCAAACCACGCCTGATTGTCTATCCATTTTTGGATGAACCGTTCTGCGTTTTCCTTAGTCACTATTTTTTGCCTTCCAAGTTCATTGTAAGCAATTCCCGTAGCGCGTCGTCTTCGGTAATGTCGGCAGGCCAGCCATAGGCCACGGCGACGGCGGCATCAAGGTTCGCGTGCGCATTGGTAAGCCATTGCGGGCGGGCGTTGTAGAGATTGGTCAGGGTGCGTTTCTTGAGTTCCTTGGCTGTTGTCTCGTCGCGGGGCACCGGACGCTTGGGGTAACCGGGGACCGGTTCATCCACCCATTCCACCCACTCGGACGGGTTGAGCCAGCGGCCGCGAAGCTCGACCAGTCGCCGCGTGGCTTCGGCAATGGCAACAGCACGAGGGTCGCTCGCGTAGTCTGTAGCGGGAATGTCCGGCGACAGCCCTTCCGGAAAAGGAAACGTCTCGAAGGTCGTGGTCGGCGTATAGCGAGGGCGGTCTTCCAAGCTGGTCCCAAGCCGTAGCGACCATGCCTCATGAAACCGGCTGTGCAGGATACCGAACGTCGTGTCGTCGTCGCGCGCGATGACGATCAGCTGATGGTCGGGACAGATACCCGCATCAAGCCAGACGAACAGCCGGTGCTTGGCGACGGTCGGCGTGGCGATGTAGCGCGACAGGCCATCGAGTGCTTTCCACATGATGGGACGAGGTGCTTCGTGGTACCACCAGAAATCGCGTACCCTCTGGGCACGATTTTTCTGGCGGACCGGTTGCACATGTTCGGACACATAGGCGAACGGTGCTTCATAGAGAGCGGCGTCCGCCTCGCTCATTGAGGAACCGAAATCGATGATCCATTTTCCTGAAGAACGTCTGGTCAGATCCATGCCGTTCACCCATGGTTTAAGGACATCCGCATTCGGCCGGCCGTTTGGATTAGCCGGAAGACAAAGCCATTGGCGGGCGCGACTGCCGGAGACATCGAACGCGCCGTTTTTCTTATCGCCCATGAATGAAACTCCAGCATTCCGTACCAGCCGATTCACTTTCGCCAGATTGAGCGTTCCAGCCGTCAGATCAGAGTTGATCCGCTGTGCCTCAGTTCCATTCAGCCTTATAGGCTGTCCAGCGCCCTTCGAGCCGAAACACACGAGCGACACCCGCACCGCAGCACCATCCACAACCCACGGCTCATCTGACCAGGCATCGAAGATGACGCCATGGTTGGTGATCTGCCCCAGCACGGCACGGTTTCGTCCACCCCGGATCGAGTTCGTGGCGACAAGACCGACCCGTGCAATCTTGCCCTCGGCTATCAGCCGCCCGGCCTTGTCGAACCAATGACAGGCAAGATCGGCCTCACCGTGAATCCGAGAGCCCATAGAGTCGTTGCAATGTTTTGACGTATTCACCACCAAGTCTGCCCCGCAGCAGCTTGCCGCCCAGAAACGGCGGGTTGCCGATCACGACGTCGGCCTCCGGCCATTCCGGCTCTTCGCCTTCGGGTGTCAGGATGGCGTCACGGCATTCGATGGTCTCCAGCGGCTTCAAAATCGGGTTGTCGGAAACGTTGAAACCGTTGCGCCGCATCCATTGGATTTCGCCGATCCAGACCGATACCCGTGCAAGCTCTGCTGCATAGGGGTTGATCTCGATCCCCTTGACGTTGGCCGGACCAACGGTGGGGAAGGCCCGCTCAAGCCCCATCGCCTCAGCTTCCAGCTGTACCCGGTGTTCGAGGTCCTTGAGCGTGAGCAAAGCCAGATACAGGAAGTTCCCTGAGCCGCAGGCCGGATCGAGCACGATGAATGTCCGCAACCGTTCAAGGAATTCGCTCAACGTACGCGCAGCTTCTTTACGCCGCAGGGTCCGGGTTCCCGGCGATTTTGCTCCATCCGCGCGTTCGAGTTCGGTGACAATCGTGGCCTTCGCTGTCTCCCATTCCGCGAGCAGCGGGCGGACGATCACCGGTTCCACGATCAGCATGATCTTGTCGCGGTCGGTGTAGTGCGCCCCTAGTTGCGATCGTTTGGCCGGGTCGAGTCCGCGCTCGAACAACGTACCGAAAATCGACGGATCGATCTCCGACCAGTCCAACTTCGCCGCCTCGAGCACGGTCTCGATCTGGGACTTTTCCAGCGGCAGGGCCACGTCATCGTCGAACAGCCCGCCGTTGAACCACGCGACCGGCTCGAAGCCAACGCGACCGCCTTTTGCCATTGCGTCAAACAGATCGCGGGCGAGATCTGAAAACTCTTCCGGCCGTTTCCGTGCTTGTGCCAGCATCCGCGTGAAGATGTCATTGGGCAACAACCCCATGTCCTCCGCAAACATACAGAACACCAGACGGTTGACGAAATGCGCCACCGCCTGCGGATCATGTCCGCGCGACCGCAGCATCTGCGCCAGGGATGCAAAGGATTCCGCCGCGCGTTCGGTCAGAGTCTGCCGCGTTTCGCCTGGTCGCAGCCGATCGGGATCGGACAGCGCCCACTTCAGCTTGGTGCGATGGTGGGCATCCGCGAGGTCGTCCAGCGTGAATTCGTGCGTCTCGCTGACGCTGCTCGTCCAGTTCGTGCGGATGCGGAATCGTGCCATATCGGAGACGATCAACAATGGAAGGTTCTCCAGCGCCAAGGCGTATTGCCGAAGCTGGTTGAACGCTGCGTCGAGGTTTCCGTGTTTGCCTTTGTATTCCCAGGCGAAATGGTGACGCTTCCACACGTCGGCCCAGCCCTCGCCACCCGTGTCCTTGCGCGCGCCGCGCTCGAAGCCGTACCAGTCGCCCGACGGATCGGCCTCTGCCGGCGTCGGCTCGTTCAGCAAACGACACAGGTCAAGAAAGTGCTCTTGCGCCGTCGACCGCTCCTTGAGTTCTGAGGCCCGCCATTTGGCGATGAATTCACTCGGCGTCATGGCCTGACCCGTCCAGGCACACCGCTCTTAAGACGGCTTTCCGAAATGATGTGACGATGTTCAAAATTTCTTCGGCTTCCGGTTCTCATGCGGTTTCCCAGCCAACGCGATCATCAACGACCACATAAATTTTCAGGAGAGTGCTACTAAGGCGAGGCTCAAGTCAATCCTGACGTGTTTAACCGCTCGTCTGTTGCCAGTGCGACGCTAAGGAACCTCTGATTGAGTGTGATAGCGGGATGCAGGGCAAGGCGTCCCGGAGCAAAACCCGAAGCGTATCATAGAGATAGGTGAGGGTTGAGCGAGGACACAACGCAGCCATGCGCCCGATAGTGCACTCAATCAGAGGTTCCCTAGCGTGTTTTTCATCCGGGGGGCTGACCGAGCCCGAGGAGCTTGCGTACTCGTTGTTCGAAGCCGGGGTCGAGGACGGCAGGGGACAGGTCCACTCCATCTGCCAGCCGTTTGACGATGGCGCTGATCGCGGCAAGACGGGCATAATGCTTGCTGTTAGCAGGAATCACGATCCACGGCCGCTTGACCGTCGACGTCCGTTGGAACATCTCTTCGATCGCCACTTCATAGTCGGCCCAGCGAGCCCGGTTGCGGAGGTCTTCTTGGGATAACTTCCAGCGCTTGAGCGGATCTTCGAAGCGCACCCTGAATCGCGCGAGTTGCTCTTCCGGCGTGATGTGCAGAAAGATCTTGACGAGACGGATGCCGTCGTCATCGAGCATGCGCTCGAATTCATTGATCTCGGCGTAGGCACGTTGCCATTCGGTCTTTGTAGCATAGCCTTCGATCCGCTCCACCAGCACCCGGCCGTACCAGGAGCGGTCAAAGACGACGATCTGCCCGGACCGTGGCACGCGCGTCCAGAAGCGGGACAGGTAATGTTGCTCGAGCTCATCAGGGGTCGGTGCGGAGATCGGCCAGACTTTGAGCCCACGCGGGTCAAGCGGCCAGTGCATACGCCGGATGACGCCTCCCTTGCCTGCAGCGTCCCACCCTTCCAGGACAATGACCGCGCGCCGGCCCTGCGACTGGTAGGCCACCGAGAGTTCCTTCAAACGCACCTGAAGCCGGGCAAGCTTGACCTCGTATTCCTTACGGTCAACGTGCTTCGCCATATCCAGCTTAGCCAAGCTGGGCGGACGACGCGGCAATCGGATTGGGTCGTACCGGCTACGCCGATGTGCCTTGTCATTCATTTTGCCTTTCATGGCTTTGCCGGACGCCGGCCATACCTTGACGGCCTTATCGCCCGATGGTTCTCTGTCATTCCGTTATCCCGGAGGGAATGCTTGTCTGAGCGACGGAAAGAAACGCTCTCGTCGTTTGCGTAACCGAGCGCCCCAACTACGAGAGGCTTCGTTACACCCAGAAGGACCACGGAGCGCGTACGACAAGATGTTGTGACTCAAGCTTGGGAAGCCGGTTCGGGGTCGACCTTGATTTCGCTCCCTTCCACCACCACCGGGAACCGGGCCACGCAGGCGGACGGATTCGTGAGACAATCCCCAGTTGTCACGTTGTATTCCCAACCGTGCCAGGGACAGGCAACGACTTCGCCGTTCAAATCACCTTCGCCTAACGGTCCCCCGCGATGCGTACAGATGTTGTCCAAGGCATAAAATGTTCCATCGACGTTAAAGAGGGCAATCTCCTTGTCTCCGACTTCGACGACCGTGCCTTGCCCGGGTTCCAACTCCTCAGTATTCGCTACTTTGACCATTGCTGCCATGGGGATTCCTCCACCGATTAAAAAGAGCCTGTTTCCCCTCATCTCCGACCCGCTGCCTGAGGAAGATGGTGAATGGACCCTGCGCCTTTCGTTATGTCATGGGTTCTTTCAACTTCTTCACCATGTCGCTCAGGGTTGCCCCCGGCGATTCACTCGTTAGTTCTTTCACGCGTGCTTGCAACGCCCCAGCAGCACCCTGAAACGCCTGAGTAAGCGGAGAATCCGGAACCGAGGCGACGATAGGCATACCCGCGTCTCCACCCTCGCGGATTGCAGGGTCCAAGGGAATGCGGCCCAGAAAGGGAATGTCGAATTTTTGCGCCGCGCGCTCGCCGCCGGCAAACGAGAAGATCTCCGTTCGTTCTCCGCAATGCCCGCAGACGAAGAAACTCATATTTTCAATGATACCTAAAAGAGGGACGTTCACTTTTTTGAACATCATCAGACCCTTGCGGACATCGTACAACGCCACTTCCTGGGGCGTGGTCACCGTCACAGCGCCGGTCAAGGGGACAATCTGGGAGAGACTGAGTTGGGCATCTCCGGTTCCCGGAGGCAAATCCACCAACAGGTAGTCCAACTCTCCCCACAACACGTCACGAAAAAACTGCTGAATGGCGGTATGCACCATGGGACCGCGCCATACGACGGCGGTGTCTTCCGGCACAAAAAACCCCATGGACATGATCTTCACGCCATGCGCTTCAGCGGGCCGAATTTTGTTCCCCTCTTTCTCCGGGGGTTCCGGTACCCCCATCATCATGGGAATATTCGGGCCATAAATATCCGCATCCATCAGCCCGACTTTCGCGCCGGTCTGCGCCAACGCCACAGACAAATTGGCGGAGACCGTGGATTTGCCGACTCCGCCTTTTCCACTCGCCACCGCAACAATATGCTTGACGCCGGGCAACACGGCATCCGGAGCCGCCTCATTTGCCGGCCTCGCGTGTTCTGGAGCCTCGTCGCTCATTGCTGATCCTCCGTTTCCATTCGTCACGTGGGTGCCTGCACAAACTCTACCCCGTTACCAGCCACAGAGGCAAATGCGTGTAGAGGTCGCCACCATACCCTAAGGAACTCTGATTTCGTGCACGATCGGGCGCATGGCTGCGTGGGGTCCTCGCTCACCCCTCACCTCTCTCTCTGATACGCTTCGGGTTTCGCTCCGGGATGCCTGGCCCTGCATCCCGCTATCACACGAAATCAGAGGTTCCCTAACCGCCCCCTTCGTCGGAACACCGCGTCATTAGACGCAGCCACGACAACGACGGAGAAGCCGCCGGAAACTGCAGGTCGGATGAGCGGAGCATAATCCGACAAAGGGCTGGGTTGTCTTGGCAAGCGGCCCTTCCGAGCCGCATGAGATGCGGCTGCGACAAAGTCGGAGACACAAAAGAGACAAGAAGATTCCATGACAAATACGAGGCTCGGCCTGACGGCATGGCGTCCCTTGAAAAACCGGCAACGCCTCCTTAGGATGGGGTGCCATCTTGGTACAATTCAAGCCGTGGTGAGAACCGTCTTTTCGACTGGATATCCATTTTGCACTCTTTCATCCCTCCGTTGTGGGTTTCCCTCGCCTTTCCCGAGATTGATCCGGTCTTTTTTCGGTTGGGACCGCTGCAATTTCGTTGGTATGGGCTGATGTACCTGTTGGGACTGCTGGCGGCCTATTTTCTGATCAGACATCGGGCTGCCAGCCAAAACGTTCCGTTAGGCGCCAACCAGTTGTCCGACTTGATTGTGTATGCCGCGTTTGGCGTGTTTCTCGGGGGACGGTTGGGCTATACCCTCTTTTACAATACGGCGTACTACCTGCAGAACCCCCTGAAAATTTTGGCCGTGTGGGAAGGCGGAATGTCCTTTCACGGCGGGCTGCTCGGCACGTGCCTGGCGCTTTGGGTGTTCTGTTATAGAAAGGGATTCGCCACATACACGATAGCGGATCTGGCGGCGCAGACGGCTCCGATCGGGTTAGGCTTGGGACGTCTGGGGAATTTTATCAACGGGGAGTTGTACGGACGGCCCACAGATGTCGCTTGGTGCATGGTCTTCCCGAGAGGCGGATCTGCCTGTCGTCATCCCTCGCAATTATACGAGGCGGCGTTGGAGGGATTGGTCCTGTTCGGGATCCTCTGGTTCCTGGGAAAGAAGGCCACGCCACCCGGCACGGTCTTTTGGAGTTTCATCGCCGGGTACGGCATCTCTCGAAGCCTTGTCGAATTGTTTCGAGAACCGGACGCGCATTTGGGATTTGTGTTGGGTCCCATGACAATGGGGCAGATCTTAAGCGTTCCCATGATTCTCCTCGGACTCACAATGCTCCTGGCAGGCTACAGAAACAGCCGTAGGCCGGATTAGCGTCGCGTAATCCGACAAGGGGCTACTACAAAGGCAAAGACAGAAACCCTGGAGCCCCGATGACCACTGTCGGGGATGACCGTAGGAGGACAAGAAAGCGCCATGAGCCTGCCCTCGACATCTGTCATCGAGAGATGGCACAGCTACGGAAGAGGGAAGAAGAAACCATAGGCCCATTCACATATCCAGGATCTCCACGGCCTGCCAATTTTGTGGGTTTGGAGAATCGGCTCGAATGAGTTGGAAGCGTGAGACGGAAAAGCTGGGGGGCAGGTCAGGGGGCAAGGCTTTGATGATCTCTTGCTTCATTCTTTCGGAAAACAGCCCGTACAAGAGGCTGACGTGCGGGTCGAAGGCACTCCTCGATTGTGCGTTGAAGATCTGCATGGCCCGTCGATGAGTGTCCAGGAGAGGCGGAGACGGCGCCACCGGCAGAAAGAGGCAGCGAAAGTATTGCGCCTCATAGCCCGGCGCCTCGAGTCGAACCTCGAAAGGCTGACGCGCGCACACCAATTGGCGCGTGCGGTCAACCAGAACCCCTTCCTCCCCTTCGAGTCTGCCGAGCAAGGTGAGATGGGGATCGAATACCGGGCCGTGATAACGAGTGCTCAGGCCGGCGATCACGCCGGCAAGCCGGTCGCCCACCGCCCCCGTCGGGACAATCCACAGATGAAACGTACTCACGGGGGATCTTCGATGACCTACTCCACGGTCACGCTTTTCGCCAAGTTCCGCGGGCGATCGACGTCGATGTTGCGCAACGTCGCAATGTGGTACGCCAGCAGTTGGAGCGCGACCGTGAAGGGAATCGGCGAAAGCAAAGCATGGGTGTTGGGAATCCTGAAGACGCAATCGGCCAAGGCTTCCAGCTCCTGTTCTCGCTCACTCACAAATGCAATGACCGGCGCGCTTCGCGCCTTGACTTCCATGAGATTACTCACGGTTTTGTCGTATAACCGGTCCCGCGGGGCCAGGACCACCACCGGCATATCTTCGTCGATCAGGGCAATGGGGCCGTGCTTCATTTCTCCCGCCGCGTATCCTTCTGCGTGGATATAGGAAATTTCTTTGAGCTTGAGCGCGCCTTCCAAGGCAATCGGATAATTGATTCCCCGGCCGAGATAGAGAAAGTTGTTTTTCAGGTGGAATCGTTTCGCCATTGTCACGAATTCGGCTTCCCGTCTGATAACGCACTCCACGTGTCCGGGCAGGGTCATAAATTGATCCAGCCACCATTGGCCGTCTTCTACGCTCAGGACTTGGCGCACTCGTCCGACGTGCAGGGCCAGGAGATACAGGGCTATGACCTGGCTGGTGAAGGCTTTGGTCGAGGCCACGCTGATCTCCGGTCCGCAACGGATGTCGATCACGCCGTCGGATTCCCTAGCCAGCGTGCTGCCGACAACGTTCACGATCGACAGGACGTGCGCACCCAATCGCCTGGCCTCCCTGGCGGCAGCCAGCGTATCCGCGGTTTCTCCCGATTGCGAAAGGGCGATAAACACGTCCCCCTCCTGGACCATCGGATTGCGATACCGGAATTCCGAGCCGATGTCGACCTGGACCGGTTTGTGAACGAGTGCCTCAAACAAATATTTGCCCACCAGGCCGGCGTGCCAGGACGTTCCGCACGCGACGATCCAGATCGACCGGGCATCCCGTAACTGATCGGGCGTAATCGCCAAATCCGGTAAATCCGCTTCACCCGAGTCATAACTGTAGCGACCCCGCAGCGTGTCGAGGATGGCTTGCGGCTGCTCATGAATTTCCTTGAGCATGAAGTGCGAATATCCACCTTTTTCCGCGGCTTCCGCGTTCCAGTCGATTCGGACCATCTCCCTGCGCGCGGGGCATCCATCCGCACCGGTCACCGTCATGCCGATCGGCGTCAACGTTCCGATGTCCCCGTCTTCCAAAAACGTCACTTGGCGGGTATGGGCAAGCAACGGCGTCACGTCGGAGGCCAGGAAAGCGGCTTTCTCACTCTGCCCCAGAACCAGCGGGCAGCCCGACTTGGTCACCACCAGAGTCCCGGGCTCACTCACGCACATGCCGGCAATGGCATAGCTCCCGTGCAATCCCCGCACCGTCACGCGAAATGCCTGCTCGAGGGAGTGCCCATCTTCCATGTGAAACGCCAACAAATGGGCGATGACTTCGGTATCCGTCTCCGATTCGAACCGGTACCCCGCATTTTCCAGGCGCCGTTTGTGGGTCAGGTAATTTTCGATAATGCCGTTGTGCACGATGACGACGTTGCCGGACCGATGGGGATGGGCGTTCTGTTCGGAAGGTTTGCCGTGCGTGGCCCATCGCGTATGCCCGATCCCGATTGTCCCGGAGAGATGCTCTTCTTTCAGCGCGTCTTCCAGATACAGCAATTTGCCGACGCTTCGACGGATCTCGATCCGACCATGCTGCAACACGGCAATCCCCGCTGAATCATAGCCTCGATACTCCAGCCGCCTCAGGCCCTGCATGAGCACCCCAGCAGCATTGTCATCCCCGACATATCCTATGATGCCACACATATTCCGTTTGTCACCTTCATGGAACCATTGATTCCTATTAGGGAACCTCTGATTTCGTGCACGATCGGGCGCATGGCGGCGTGGTGTCCTCGCTCACCCCTCACCTCTCTCTGATACGCTTCGGGTTTCGCTCCGGGACGCCTGGCCCTGCATCCCGCTATCACACGAAATCAGATGGTCCTTAGAGATATTTTGTGTGCTCCTTTTAGCCCTCGTAGGTCGGGTTAGCCGCCACGGCGTAACCCGACAGATCCAATCCTTTGTCGGATTACGCGACGCTCATCCGACCGACAGGTTCCAGATCCCCGATGACCAATGTCGGGGATGACGTTTATGAGTGCCACACGGCTAACTCTTGGAACCTTTTCTTCTCCCACGGGCAGAAGAGGTGGACTTCTGCACGGCTGACGGATTCTCGGAATAATAGGCTCGCTGCCGGGCCGCCCACTCTTCGCGAGTGACTTGCGGGCTTCGTGACAAAGCCAGTGCGTCGGGTGGAACGTCTTGGGTAATCGTGGAGCCCGCAGCAACGACGGCGCCTTTGCCTACCCTGACAGGCGCAATCAGTTGCGCGTCACTGCCAATGAACGCCTCGTCCTCGATCGTCGTCCGCTCCTTGCGATAGCCGTCATAATTACACGTGATCGTACCCGCGCCGATATTGACCCGCTTCCCCACGGACGTATCACCCAGATACGTCAGATGATTCGCCTTGGACCCCGGACCCAGTTCCGTATTTTTCAATTCGACGAAATTCCCGACCTTGGACTGTTTCCGCAACACCGCCCCGGGCCGCAGATGCGCGAACGGCCCGACCGTGGCCAAATCCTCGATGACCGCACGATCTGCCACGGAACTGTCTTCGATGGTCACGGCGTTTCCCACTACGCTGTTCGTCACCCGGACATGGGATCGAATGACACAATCGGCCCCGATGGCCGTTTGACCTTCCAGGGTCACGCCCGGGTAGAGCACGGTATCCCTGCCGATCGTGACCGTGTCATCGATAAACGTGGTCCGGGGATCGAGCATGGTCACGCCGGCCTGCAACCAGCGCGTCCGGATACGTTGCCGCATCGCCTGCTCGACGACGGCGAGATGCTCCCGGGAATTGACCCCGGTACACTCCGAGGAATCGGCAACCTTCAGACCCGCGATCCGGCACCCATCGGCCACGGCCAAGCCCACGAGATCGGTCAGATAATATTCGCCTTGAGCATTATGAGAATGGACCCGGGCCAGGGCCTTGAACAGAAACAACGTGTCGACCACGTAGGTTCCGACGTTCACTTCGTGGAGGGCGCGCTCAGCCCGAGTGGCATCGGACTCCTCCACCACTTTGAGGACGTGCCCGTTGGGGCCCCTGACCACGCGGCCATAGCCCCGGGGATTGGGCAGATCCGTGCTCAGGAGGGTCAGGGTCGCTTTTGTTTTTTCATGATGGGCTAACAACTGCTCCACGGTAGCCCGACGCAACAACGGCGTATCCGCGTTCAGGATGAGGCAATGCCGGCTCGCAGCCTTCCCGTTGGGCATCAGGACGGCTTGGGCCTGTTGCACCGCATGGCCCGTCCCCAACTGGTCGGGTTGCAGGGCGACGTCGAAGGGCTCGAACTCCGCTTTGGCTTGTTCCAGAAACGCCCTGACCCGTTCGGCCTGATGGCCGATGACCACCACTACACGGGCGTCTGCGACCCGTCCGGCCAACGAGACCATGTACCAAAGCAGGGGGCGCCCGACCACGAGGTGCAACACCTTGGCCGTTTTGGACCGCATGCGTTTTCCCCGGCCCGCTGCGATGACAATCGCGGAAAGCTTTTTCATTGACGGTGCCTCACAATGAGGCGTTGCGGAAAAGGTGGAGGCTATCCCGTCCTGACTTCGACCTTCTGTTCGGGAAAGGCGGATGGTTCGGGCGCGTCGAAGGTCGGCACGCTCATGGTCTTCCCTGAAGAATAGAGCCCGCCCGAAACGATCAACTTCATGGCTTCTTCCACGCTCATGTCCACGGAGACCACTTCCCGTTCCGGGACCAACAGGAAGTACCCGGACGTGGGATTCGGCGAAGTCGGAACATACACGTGGACCAGGGGTTCCGGCGCCAGGGATTGCACCTCATCCCTGGTTTCCCCCGTGACAAAGGCTAAACAGTAGTTCCCGTCCTTGGGGAACTGAATCATCACCACTTTGTTGTACTTCTTCCGCTGTTTGAACGAGAGGATATCCATCATCGATTTCAGAGTCGCATAAATCCCGCGCACCACGGGCACCCGTTCCAAGAACTCTTCCCACCGTTTCACCAACCGGTCCCCGATGTAATTCGTCCCCATAAAGCCCGCGAACAGGATCAGAAACAGCAGCGTCAGGATCCCCAGCCCGGGCACGTAATAGGCTTCGGTTACCACTTCGGCCAGCATGTTCCCCAAAATGCTGTCCACGGTGACGAACAGGGTTTTGAGGACCAGTACCGTTCCCCAGATAGGCGTCACCACCAACAGACCCGTGAAAAAATATCGTTTGAATGCCGTGCTGGACATCATGAAATCAATGTTACAAACACGGGGACCTTCCTGCAACCCCATATTCTTGCGAATATCAACGGGTTGGATTACGATGCTGGCGTGGCCAGCAGGAAATCGCACGAAACCCCATCCGGGTCGAAACGTTCACGTCGAAAGGGCTTCTTTGTCACGTTCGAAGGGATCGAGGGGAGCGGAAAATCAACCCAGGCTCAGACCCTCGCCCGCTATCTCCGTGACAAAGGATTCGAGGTGATCCAAACCCGGGAACCCGGGGGCACACCCGTGGCCGAACACATCAGGGAGATGTTTCTTCGCCCCACGCGCGAACCACGCTCGGTCGATCCTCTGGTTCCGGAATGTGAAGTCGCCTTGATCCTGGCGGCTCGAAGTCAACACGTCACCAACCTGCTCCGGCCAGCCTTGGAGAAAGGAGCCGTGATCGTCTGCGACCGGTTTTCGGATTCGACGCTGGCGTACCAGGGGTATGGCAGAGGATTACCTCTACGCGAACTCCGGGCACTCACGCGCTGGGCCGCCAAGGACTTGACTCCCGACGTCACCTTTTTGTTCGATCTGCCCGTGACCCAAGGGTTACGGCGGCGATTGGCCAATTCAGACGCGAATCGCCTGGATCATGAATCCGTGGCCTTCCATCAACGCGTGCGGAAGGGGTTCCTGAGTCTGGCCCAACAATCGTTGCGACGCATTCATACGATTAACGCCGGCCGGTCGGCCCAAGCGATTGCCCGGCAACTGATCACGCTGATCGACCCTCTCCTTGATGAGAGGCTGAAGACCGGACGCCTTGCGGTCAAGCGGGCATAACCCCATATGCCGTTTGCAGACGTCATCGGTCAGGAAGGACCGAAAAAGAAAATCCGGACGGCGCTGGCCCAAGAGGCCATCGGCCATGCCTACCTCTTTTCGGGAGACGAAGGCATCGGCAAGCGCCTCATGGCTTTACGCTTCGCGCAAGCCCTCTCCTGCGAAACCTCGCCTCCCTCGTCGCAATCGGACTCCTGCGGTCAGTGTCGAGCCTGCCGGCAAATCGACTCCGGAATCTATCCCGATCTGTTGCTCATCGAACCGCAACAGGACAAAACCAACCCGCAAATCAAAATCGACCAGATCCGTGAGATCGAACGGCACGTGATCTACCGGCCACTGTTGAGCGCACGCAATATCTGTCTCATCGACGATGCCGATCGTCTGACCGCCAATGCCGCCAACGCGTTTCTGAAAACGCTCGAAGATCCGCCTGAACACAGCCTGTTTATCCTGGTGACCAGCCAGCCCTTGCGTCTGTTGGCCACCGTGCGGTCCCGCTGTCTGACGCTACGATTTTCGCCAGCGGCGCTCTGGCAATTCGAAGGAGCCCTTGCCCTGAAGCAGGCCATGGCGATTGAGGACGTCCGATTTCTTTCGCAGGTATGTAGAAACCGGATCGGCGTGGCGCTGCGGACGGATCTGTCCGAATTGCGCAGCCGCCATGACCGGTTTTTCGAACTATGCCGGCACGAAACCCTCGCCCATCCCGCGGACGTGCTCCAACAGGCCGAAGATCTCTCGAAGACCCAACCATTCCCGGACGTGATCGACTGGCTCTCACACGGACTGCGTGACGTCTTGCTGGTGACTCTCGGTACCGGGCAAGACCTCCTCCTGCACCAATCCCGGATTGCGTTACTTCACCAAATAGCAGAATCGTTGACCCCTGCGGATATCGTGGATCTCCTGGAGGTCCTGCAAAGCCTGGAGCAGGCCCCCTCGCAGAATTTGAACCTCCAACTCTGCCTGGAAAATTTTCTGTTCCGCTTTCATCAAACCATACACCGCGACGCCGCCTGAACAACGGGCTATGCGTTGTCGCCACAAGCTTCGTTTTGCTCAGGACAAGCCTGGTTTCTTCGGATCAGAACCAGACGCCCCAGGAGATGCTCAGGCGGGTTCACCGGAGGCTCGATCAAATCGATCCGTTGGCCCACGCCCTGAACAAGACGAAGACCCTCGGAAGTCCTCACGAACCCTTTGGCTCGCAAGGCGTGGCCTGCGCGAATCCGTCGGACCAGCCTCTCAGGATCGATACCCGGCTCCACGACGCATTCTTCCGCCTCAAACGCCTCATGCGTATGTGGTTCACATACCGGCGGATTGGCGGGTGGCCTGAACGGGCCCCCGGGCTCCGGAGGAAACAGCACCGGCGTACTGACGCGGGCGTGAACGGCCGGCACGATGGGATTCCCCGGAGCCAGGCGTTGCACCCGTTCACGGACCGGATCACGTTGGTCAGGATCAACGAGGTCCAGTTTGTTCAGGATCAACAAGTCGGCCGATGACACCTGCTGTTCAAAGGTCCCTTCCAGATCACGATCTTCCGCGACCTGTTCGGCGTTCACCACCACCGCCGAGAGACATTCGCCAATCCACTCGGACACGGGTTCGCGCCAGAAGTTCAGAAGCGTATCAAAAGGTAAGGCCACACCGGAGGTTTCGACAACGACCCGGTCGGGATCAACCTCTTCCCTGATCCGCTGAAGCGTTGTCACGAATTCATCGGACAGTTTGCAACAGACACACCCGCCTTCTAATTCGACGTAATCGTGGCCGGCCTGGTTTCCCAACAAGGCCCGATCGATTCCCAAGTCACCGAATTCATTCGACACGACCGCCATTCGCACTCCCTGCGCCTGCGCCTCTTCAAGCAGGTGCCGAACGAGCGTGGTTTTTCCGGCCCCCAGGAACCCGGACACAACCAATGCCGGCACACTATGTCCGGTAACCGGCACATCACCTGCCGGGTGCTTGTGCTCCGGTGATGAAGGAGGATTGTTCGGGGGCGACATCATGTTGAATTGAGGATTGACAACCACGGTCGGGCTTTATGAGAATGCCTGAATGGACACGTCTTCGCCAACCTCATCCGACCGCCCGGCAGAGACCGATCTTCCCGACCGCCAATGCTCTTGGTGCAAAGTCTCCATGATGAAACGCCTCGTGGCCGGCGGTCGCTTCATTCATTACACCTGCCCGTCCTGTCTTTTTCAACATACGACAGGGAAACTCCCCGGTGCGTGACGCACGAATCCTCAGAACAAATTCGACACGATGCGCGTGCCGCCCACCCACGTCCCGATGACACTGCCGATGGTGGGAAACAAGAAGGCCAGGAAAACCCGTAACAGCCGGCTTTGCCACCAGCGACGGAGAATGGCCACGTCTTCGGCCACGGTCTGAAATTCACGTACGATCGGTGGTTGCATATAGGCCTGAACAAATGCCGTGACGTACCCGACGCCAATCACCGGCGTCAGACTCGTAAACGGGGCTCCGGCCACAGCCACGACAATCGTCAACGGATGGGACCAGGCCAGTAATGCGCCCAAGCCACTGGGCACACCGTTGGCCACGATCCAAAAGATGGCGCTGTCTCCGGCTGCGGCAGCCCCTTGCCGATAGCCAATCAAGGCGATTGACCCGACGATAATGGCCGGGATAGCCCATCCTATCCATTTCCACGCCGGAGACAAAGGAGGAATCACGTCCAACCCGTCAAGGTTGTCCCTCCGCTCGCTTTGGAGAATGGTTTTAATGCCTTCCACGTGTCCGGCCCCCACCACCGAGACAATAGTCTTGCCTTCGATCCGCAAGGTCTTCTCCGCCAAATACCGGTCCCGTTCGTCGATCAACACCGTTTTCAACGTGGGAATCTCCTTGCCCAATTCCTGCATCATGTCCGACAACACGTCCTGCTTTTTCAAATTCTGCAACGACTCCTCGTTCACGGGTTTGGTGTCAAACACGCTCAACAGCAGCGAGGAGACCAACATGCTTTTTTTGAAAAACGGGGTGGACCGCCAAGCCCGTCTCATGGTGACGCGCACGTCGCGATCGCAGAGGGAAATGGGGACGTCGTGTTTTTTCGCCACGTTGCTGGCTTCCAGCATCTCGGTGCCGGGCAGGACCCCAAGCTGATCCCCCAGCCGTTTTTGATAAGAAGCCAACAGGACGTTGGCCAACATGGTACTGAGCTGTTTTTTTCGGATCACCTCTTTGAGGTCGAACGACTCCCATTTCTGTTGCTGAGACAGGGCTTCGTACCGGCGTGGGTCCAACTCCACGCAGACCGCATCCGGCCGTTCCTCTTCGATGACGGCGCGAACCAAGTCCGCAGATTCTCGTGACACATGAACCGTCCCGACCAGAATAATGGTTTTGTCTTGAACGGTCAGCACGTGTACTTCCGGAAAAGATCTGGCATTCATGGAAGCGGCCTTCTGCGCCGGCACGGATTCCTGCCCCTCATCACTTACTTCCATTGGGACACCACAAACGGCTCCAAACCTTATAAGTCCAACATATACGTGACATTATCTCCCCCGAACGCCTTGACTTTGCCTTCGATCATCTTTTCATTTTGACTGTACACTCTCACGGTGACATCCTGGCGACCCGTTAACGACTTCATCTGCTGCATCAGCCCCAATACGATCTTTCGGCCACGATCCCGGTCGACCGCCAGTCGCCGGTAGAACTCATCGGTGACGTGCAGTTGCAGAAGATCTCCCTTGACCAACAAATCGTCCACGACCCCGCCCTGGCCCAATCGTGCGCGTATGCGCTCGGCAACCTGTTCATCCGTCATGGCTGGATCCATTTCGTTTTCAGACCGTTCACCTCAGCTTCAACATTAGACTTTCGCTCTTCTCTTCCTTTGCGAACGAGTGGAAGAATGGGCAGACTTTCCGGTGACGGGAAACTGCCCAAGCCACCATGCCCCTGCCCGTCTAAGTATCGGACGCGACCCTACCTGACTTCCTCGACAAAAGGGAGGCATACCCTTCGGACCCTAAACGATTCGTTCCGTCGCCCGCTCCAACCAGGCAGCCGTGGACGAATCAACCAACGGTCCGATGACCTCCCGGACGCGAGCGTGGTAGGCATTGAGCCAATCTCTTTCCGTTGCATTCAATAAGGTCCCGTCGATAAGCGATGCATCAAACGGCACGAGCGTGATGGTCTCGAACGCGAACCATACCCGCCCTCCCCTGCCTCCCCTCCTCGCAGGGCCCACGACAACGAGGTTTTCCAACCGAATTCCGTACTCTCCGCGTTTGTAGTACCCGGGTTCGTTTGAAAGGATCATCCCTGGCTGTAAAGCGACCGCATGCCCGGCTTTCGAGATGCGTTGCGGTCCTTCGTGGACGCCCAGGTAACTCCCGACCCCATGCCCGGTCCCATGATCGTAATCCAACCCCACTTCCCAAAGCGGCCGCCTGGCCAGTGTATCGAGTTGTGCGCCGGTCGTTCCTTTCGGAAAGGTGGCCATGGCGAGGGCAATATGTCCTTTGAGGACACGGGTATACCGGTCCCGATGCTCCGGGGTAGGAGACCCGACGGCAATCGTTCTGGTGATGTCGGTTGTGCCGTCCAAATATTGTCCTCCTGAATCCACGAGATACAACGTGCCGGGCTCAAGCCTTCGACATTGCTCATCGACTGCCCGGTAATGGATGATCGCCCCATTAGGCCCGGCCGCGGAAATAGTGGGGAAACTCATATCCTGCCAGAGCGGTTGCCGGCGGCGACAGGCATCCAGATACACTTGAGCGTCGCATTCGGAGAGGTGTCCCGTCCGTGCTTCCTGGCTCAGCCAAGTGAGAAATTTACACACGGCGGCGCCGTCTCTTTTGTGTGCTTCCCGTGCCCCGTTGATCTCGACCGCATTTTTGCAGGCCTTGGGCAAAAAGCATGGATCTTCCCATTCGACCACTTGAGCTCCGGATCGAGTCAGGTGTTCGGGGATCCGGCTCGCCGTGCGCGTCGGATCGCACAACACGCGCTCACCCGCCTTACCCAATTGTTCCAAAGTATCGTGAAAGTCGGAGACGGGATGAATCCGCACGCCCGGTCCCAAGTGCGGCCTCAAGGCATCGGAAATCTTGTGCGTATCGAGAAAGAGCGACGCCCTGCCGTCCTGATACAGCAGGGCGAAGCCAAGGGGTAACGGCGTATGCTCCACGTCACCGCCGCGAACGTTAAAAAGCCAGGCAATGGAATCCGGAGCCGTCAGGACGGCAACGCCGACATTCTCGTTTTTCAATTGCATGGCCAGCTTGTATCGTTTGTCTTCCGAGGATTGTCCCGTATAGACGAGATCATGCGGCACCACCTTGGCCGAGGGAGGGGCGGGACGATCATCCCATAACGCATCAATGGGATTCGGTTCGCATGGAATCAAGGCAGCGCCGGCCTTGGAGCAGACTTCTGTCAATTGTCTGATTTCTTGAAGAGTATGCAGCCACGGATCATACCCCAATCGGCCGCCGGACCTGAGGACCTCGGACAACCACGAATGCACCGGTTTCTCTATGAGATGCCGCTGGTGAAACACCTGCAAGTCGACTTGAGAACGGACTTGCAGGGTATATCGTCCGTCCACGAAGATTGCGGCTTGTTCGGAAAGCACCACCGCCGTCCCCGCCGAACCCGTAAACCCCGTCAGCCACGCCAGACGTTCAGCACAAGCCGGCACGTATTCATTCTGGTATTCATCGGCATGAGGGACGATGAACCCGGACAATCCTTGCTTGGCCAACTGTCCACGCAACGCACGGACCCGATCTTCGCCTACAATTGACATCACGTGACTCGGTCTTTTACTGCACACATACTCTTTGCTTATGACACGATCCAATGAACGAAAGCAGGGTCAAAACCCTTCAATGCAAGCCTTTCCTCGACTCCAGAAACCGACGACAGGCAACGAAGAACGCGGATTCGATTTCATGCAATCCTGGAGAGCAAATATCCAAGGTCTCTATCTTTGCCTTTGTCGCACCCACATCTCACGCAAGACGTACCGGCTTCTCCGTCGTTGTCGCGGCTGCATCTCATGCGGTTTGGAGAGGCCGATTGCCAAGAAGCGCCATGCGCCTGCCCTCGACATCTGTCATCGAGAGATGGCGCAGCGACAAAAGAAGGCGAGGATCGGGACCTTTCATTCTGTCAACGAATGAGTGAATATTTACAGGGATGACAGACAAAGTCAGGCAGGTCGGATTAGCCCTGCGTAATCCGACAAGCTCCCGTCTCTCTCTTCCGTCAACGAATGACTAAACACAGACAAGAATGACACATGGGGGCATCGATGACTGTTTTCATACCAATGACCAACGCCGCTTAACCACCGAGCGCGGCCTTCACCGTCTCTCCGATCTCTGCCGGGTTGCGAACGATTCGCACTCCGGCGGCTTCGAGGGCTTTGATTTTTTCTTTCGCCGTACCTTGCCCGCCGGTAATAATCGCCCCGGCGTGGCCCATACGCCGGCCCGGAGGCGCCGTCATGCCTGCAATAAATCCAATGACCGGCTTTGTCATTTCTTTTTTGATAAACGTCGCGGCCTTCTCTTCGGCGTCCCCGCCGATCTCCCCGATCATGACCACGGCTTTCGTCTCCTCGTCATGCTCGAACATTTGCAGCAGATCGATGTACCCCGTGCCAATGATAGGATCACCACCGATGCCCACGCAGGTGGTCTCACCAAGCCCTAGATTCGTCAACTGGTTCACGGCTTCATAGGTCAGTGTGCCGCTACGGGAAATCACCCCGACCTTTCCTTTTTTGTGAATGAACCCGGGCATAATGCCGATCTTACACTCGTCCGCCGTGATGATCCCCGGACAATTGGGGCCGATGAGCCGGGTTTGCGTACTGGCCAGGGCGCGTTTCACCCGGACCATGTCATTGACGGGAATTCCCTCCGTAATACACACCACCAGCCAAATCCCTGCATTGGCCGCTTCGAGAATCGCATCGGCGGCAAAAGGAGGAGGGACGAAAATCAACGACGTGGTGGCTCCCGTCTCTTGTACGGCGTCACGAACCGTATCAAAAACCGGAATGCCTTCCACTGCCTGCCCGGCCTTACCGGGCGTCACCCCTGCGACGATCTGGGTCCCATAGGCCTGACACTGGGTCGCATGGAACGACCCTTCTTTTCCCGTAATCCCCTGGACGACCACCCGCGTTGACTTATTCACCAAAATGCTCATGCGCTGTTCCTTCCCTTGTTCCCATCTTTCTCGCGAGGTCACCGCGCGAATTCAAACGATGAGGCGATCACCCTTTCTTCCGTTTGCGCTTCATAGCGACGATCTTTTGTGCGGCTTCCCAGAGATCCGTCGCCACGTCCACTTGCAGCCCGGATTCGAGAAGAATTTTTCGCCCCTCCTCCGCATTGGTCCCTTGGAGACGAACCACTACGGGCAGGGTGATGCCAACTTCTTTCGAGGCCTCGATCACGCCATTGGCAATCCGTTCACACCGCACGATGCCTCCGAAAATATTAATGAAAATGCCTTTGACTTTTCTATCCTTGAGGAGAATGCGAAACCCGGCCGCGACGGTCTCCTTGGTGGCGCCTCCGCCGACGTCCAAAAAGTTGGCGGGTTCGGCCCCGGCCAACTTGATCACGTCCATCGTGGCCATAGCCAATCCCGCGCCGTTCACCATACACCCGATGTCTCCATCCAATTTCACGTAATTGAGGTGATGGGCACCCGCCTCGATTTCAAGCGGTTCCTCCTCGTACAGGTCACGAAACGCCTGGACGTCCTGATGCTTGTACAACGCGTTATCGTCAAAGGTGACCTTCCCGTCGAGGGCGACGAGCTGCTTGTCCGTGGTCATCACCAACGGATTGATTTCGACCAATGATGCATTTTTTTCCATAAACAGGCGATACAGATTCCCGAGCATTTGAATAAAGGGCGTCACCACGGCTTTTTCCAGAGAGGGCAGCCCCAAGGCAAAGGCCAGATTGCGGCCGTTGTAAGACTGAAACCCGACGGCCGGATCAATCGGTTCCCTGAACAGTTTCTCCGGGGATTTTTCCGCCACCTCTTCGATTTCCATACCACCTTCGGTACTTGCGAGGAACGTGGGGTACCCGCTATCCCGATCCACCAACAGGCTCAGGTATAATTCTTTGTCGATCCCCGCGCCTTCTTCAATCAGCAGGCAACGAACTTTTCTGCCTTTCGGTCCGGTTTGATGCGTCACCAGGGTTTTCCCGATAAGTTCCCGCGTCAGGGCCGGCACCTCTTCGCGCTGTTTGGTGATTTTGACGCCGCCGGCCTTCCCCCGTCCCCCAGCGTGGATTTGTGCTTTGACAACGTAGACCGGCGCATTCAGAGCCGCCGCCCACTTTTCAGCGGCACGGGAGGTCTTCACGTCCTTTCCGCGAGGCACCGGCACCCCGAATTGAGCAAATAATTGTTTCGCTTGAAATTCATGGATATTCATGATTCTCCTCTTGAAAACAAGGGCCTGCTAAACGGTCACTCCTCACCAGAAAATAGGTGAGCCATCCATCGAACCTCCGAGCGCCCGGAGAACAAGGCCGGTAGCTGTTTCAACATCCTGCTACGGTTGCTGGGTATAGGCGGGCAGCACGATCGGCGACGTAACCTGGTTCGTGACCCTGTGCTTTTTCGCTTCGGCCCGGAAACGTTGCAAATGGTTCAATGTCAACCGGCCTTGAGGAATGGCTTGCGCGCGAGCCGCTACCGTCAACCCGGATCGTTTGCCAAAAACCATCAAATCCAACAACGAATTGCCCATTAAACGATTGCGTCCATGCAACCCTCCGGATGTTTCCCCGGCCACAAAGAGGTTCTTCACGGGCGCTTCGCCATTGACGTCGATTTTCACTCCCCCATTCTGATAATGAAGCGTCGGATAAATCAGGACCGGGTCCTTGCGGATATCGACTCCGTACCGTGCATATTGGCGAACCATGGCAGGGAAATGCCTATCGAGCGTGCCTTCGCCATGCTCCACCTCGAGCAACGGTGTGTCCAACCACACGCCAACGCGCCCGGTCGGCATGCGGACGCCGCGGCCTTCTTCACATTCGCGAATAATGGAAGATGACACCACGTCTCGCGTATCCAGCTCATTCACGAACCGCTTACCCTTCCCATTGACCAAATGCCCACCTTCCGACCGTATCCCCTCGGTGACCAATTGCCCGACAAGCTGTTCAGGGTAGAGCCCTCCGGAAGGATGATATTGAAACGTATCGATTTGGACGAGCGGGGCCCCGATCCGATAGGCCAAGGCGAGACCGTCGCCCGTGGCGCCGTAATGATTGCTCGTCGGAAAACCTTGAACGTGCAGCCGCCCGATGCCGCCGGTAGCCAAAATCACGGTTTTGGCTGCCACCACGAGAAACCGTTTGTTGTCCAGATCCCGAAGCACCGCACCGGTACACGCGCCGTGCTCGTCACTCACCAGCTCCACGGCAGCGGAGAATTCCAGGAGTTGGATCTTTTGGTTGAGCACCTCATCCTTGAGCACCCGCATGATTTCGAGGCCGGTATAATCCGAGCAGGTGAGCAACCTCGCCTTGGTGCTGCCTCCGCCTTTTTTGACGTGAAGGTTGCCATCAGGGTTCCGGTCGAAGAGCACGCCCAATTCCAGCAACCACTTCGCGATGGACGGGCCTTCTTCCACCATCGTTTTGAGTAACTGATGGTCGTTTTTCATGTGACCGCCCTTGAGGGTATCGAGAAAATGCTGGACCGGGGAATCGTCGGGCGCCACGGCAATCTGCATGCCCCCCTGCGCCATCACCGAATTCGAATCAGCCAAGCGCAACTTCGTGGCCAGGAGCACCTTTGCCCCCTGCCCATGCGCGTGGAGCGCCGCGGCACACCCCGCGCCTCCACCACCCACCACCAGCACGTCCACCACGTGGTCGGGCGCCAGGGGAAGATCTTCGGAAACCATGCTGTCGCCTTCCAGGACGGAGGCGAGTTCCCGTACCGTCAGGTCCCCTTCATTGGGCCCGAAGGCAACGGGGCGGTATGCGGCTTCACGATGATCGGGATGAAACTTTTTGATCAGGGTGCTGCGTTCGGCAGGAGAGAGTTTGGGCAGGGTCTGTTGTCGCCGGGCGTCACGGGAGTTGTGGACCACCTCGTGCAGAGCTTGAATATCCATGAACAGCCTGCAATTCCTTATGACTTGATCGTGGCCGAGGCTTGTTGCAACTCTTCATCTGTCATCTTCAAGATTCGGTCCCAGTCGTCATTGTACTGGCCCTCGGCAATGGCTTGAATACGGTTAAAAAGGCCGGGCGGCTTTTCCATTTCCCGTACGCCGTAGGCCCGACTGGCATAGACCCCCACCAGATTCGGTGCAATATCGGCAATGCACACCGGCACACACAAGCCGCACATCACACAGTCCATGAACGTTTCCGAAACGGATTTGAAATCCCCGAAAACCGCTCTCCAGACGCCCTCCCGCACGTCGATCTGTTGGGGACAGGCTTCGGTACACGCGTTGCAATTCCGGCACAAGGGAGCCTCCGGATACAACTTGAACAGGTCCTGCTTGGGATTTTCGAGTTGACTCAAATCATACGTGGCCTTTCGCGCGGGGAACACCGGGGCAAACGAAAACGACATGCCGTCTTCCACCGCATGGGAACAGGACAGGCAGGTTTTCACTTTCGGATCGTCTTTGGTTCGATAATAGGTCGCGCAGGCGCCACAAAACCCGCCCAGGCAACCGGCACCCCTCGTGACTTCATGGCCGGTATACCAGAGGGCCTTCATCAGGGTGATTCCCGCAGGGACCCGGAAGGATTTCCCCTCAATCTCCACCGTAACCATGGGTGGGTGCAGAGCATCTTCCCGGCTCAAGGCCTTGTCCGTATCGAATGAGCCCGTCATATCCGTTTACCGTACTCCGTTGGCTTTTCTTCTTCCCCCCTCACCCTGCCCTCTCCCACAAGGGGAGAGGGTTCTCTGGTCCCTTTTTTTCTCCCCAGACGGGAGAGAATTCTTTTCTTACTCCCTCTCCCTGGACGGGAGAGGGTTGGAGTGAGGGTGAAGGAATCATGCGTTCAACGCATTCAACGCCGATCCGGCCCGGAACCATTTCACTTGCTGTTCGGTCATGCTGTGATTGGCTTGAATCGTGATCTCTGTGCCATCCTTTTTATGAATGGTCACGGACACCGGCTTCCCCGGCGCCAACTCGCTGAGGCCCGTCACGCTGACGCGGTCTTCCTGGTCGATTTGGTCATAATTCGCCGGGTCCGCAAACGTCATGGGCAGGATGCCTTGCTTCTTCAAGTTCGTTTCGTGAATGCGGGCAAAGCTTTTGGTCAGAACGGCCTTCACACCCAGGAAACGCGGGGACATGGCCGCATGTTCCCGGCTGCTTCCTTCACCGTAATTCTCGTCGCCGACCACGAACGACCCGATGCCCCTGCTTTTATAATCACGGGCGACCTGCGCGAGGGTAAAGCCCGATTCCCCGGTCAATACGTTGGTGCCTTTTCCCGCCTCACTCGAAAACGCATTGTTAGCCCCCAGGAACATATTGTCACTGATTTTGTCCAAATGTCCACGGAACTTGAGCCAGGGACCGGCCGGAGAAATATGGTCCGTCGTGGTTTTTCCCTTGGTCTTGATCAGCAACGGCAACTTGTCGAAATCCTTGCCGTCCCACGTGGGAAAGGGCTGCAACAATTGCAGCCGCTCGCTGTTGGATGGGAGATCCACGGCCAGCGCGTCGCCGTTTTCCGCCGGAGGAATAAAGCCTTCCTCGCCCTTGGCAAACCCTTGAGCCGGCAATTCTTCGCCCTGCGGCGGATCGAGTTTCAATTGCTGGCCGTCCGGGGTGGAAATGGTATCTTCCAAAGGATTGAATCCCAGGTCACCCGTCAGAGCATACGCGGCTACCAACTCCGGACTGGCCAGGAAGGACAGCGTATCGGCGATCCCATCGTTGCGACCGGGGAAGTTCCGGTTAAAGGAACTCACAATCGAATCGGATTTGCCCTTGACGCCATCAGCCCGTTTCCACTGCCCGATGCACGGACCGCAGGCATTCGCCAGCACGGTCGCGCCCAACTCTTCAAACGTCTCCAAAAAGCCGTCACGCTTCATGGTATGGAAGATCCGTTCCGAGCCCGGCGAAACCAAGAACGCGGTCTTGGCTTTCAAGCCGGCTTTCAGCCCTTGCCTGGCAATATGCGCGGCCCGGCCGATGTCTTCATACGACGAGTTCGTGCAACTGCCCAACAAGGTGGCTTTCAACTCAACGGGGTACCCCTTTTCCTTGGCCTCGGCCTCCAACGCGGAAATGGGCCGCGCCAAATCCGGGGAATGCGGTCCCACGACGTGCGGTTCCAGGGTCGAGAGGTCGATTTCCAGGATCTCGTCAAAATATTTTTCCGGCGACTCATACACTTCAGGGTCGGCCACCAGCATCGACTTGTTGGCCTCCGCCAAGCCGGCGATCGCTTTGCGCTCCGTGATCGTGAGATAGTCCACCATCTTTTGGTCAAAGGGAAAGACCGACGTGGTCGCCCCAAGTTCCGCACCCATGTTGGTGATCGTTCCCTTACCCGTGGCACTGATCGTTTCCGCGCCCGGGCCGAAGTACTCGACGATCTTATTGGTGCCGCCTTTCACCGTCAGTTTGCCGCAAATATACAGAATCACGTCCTTGGGCGAAGCCCAGCCGTTTAATTTGCCGGTGAGCTTGACCCCGATCAGCTTGGGATGCAGCACTTCCCACGGCAACCCGGCCATGACTTCTCCCGCGTCGGCACCGCCAACGCCGATAGCCAGCATGCCCAACCCGCCGCCGTTCGGCGTGTGGGAATCGGTCCCGATAATCAACCCGCCCGGGAAGGCGTAATTTTCCAGGACCACCTGATGAATAATGCCCGCGCCCGGTTTCCAAAACCCGATACCGTACTTCTTGGCGGCCGATTCCAGGAAGTTATACACTTCCCGGTTTTCATCACAGGCTCGCAGCAAATCCTTGGACGATCCCATTTCCGCGCGAATCAAATGGTCGCAATGAATGGTGCTGGGCACCGCGGCCTTTTTCTTGCCCGCCTGGATAAACTGCAACATGGCCATCTGGGCCGTCGCATCCTGCATGGCCACGCGGTCGGGACGAAGCGCCAGCATGGCCTTCCCCCGGTCCCACACCTGGGTCTCGAGATTATCCGCATGGGAAACCAGAATCTTTTCAGCCAGGGTCAACCCGCGCCCGAACTGCTTTCTTGCCGCTTCCACGGCCGTGGGTATTTTGTCATACAACGTTTTTACAAGTTCGATCGACATGAGACGCTCTCCGCATGGCTTCCGAGGCCCAATCCTTTCCGTGGACCGGGTCAGAGGAAACCCGTCAATGTTGTTATTTGAGTGGCGGCACTTCCCGACGCGCAGGTGCCGCGTAGTTCACCAGATAATTGAACAACCGGATCAACCGGCTGCCCTGACGTTTTTGATCAGCCCAATGACCGATCAGTCCGATGGTCCTGGCCAGGATAAAGAACCCGTTCAGGCTATCGACCGGGAATCCGAGATCAACGAGCACGGCCGCCATGGTCCCATCGACGTTCAAAATCAGATTATCTTTCTTCGCCGCCGTGATCTTTTCGACTTCCAGGGCAAAGTCCAGATGCGGGGTGGCAAGGTCCAGGCTCTTCACGTACCCCACCAATTCCTTCACGCGTTTATCGGGATTGCGCAGGCTCTTCACTCGATGCCCAATCCCCGGAACTGGCCCGACGTTTTTCTTCATGTATGCCAGGAACTCATCCACGGACAGGTTATTGTCGATGGCATAAGAAAAATATCGGCCCGCATCGGTCACGGCGCCGCCGAAACGCGGACCGATCATAATCAACCCCGCGGCAACGGCCTGAGACAACCCGATGCCGGCACAGGCCCCGATAATGGTAGTCAACGCTCCGCTTACGCACGGACCGTGATCTGCCGAAAGGATGATGATTCTCCTGATGATTTCAGCCTCCTGCCTGGAGATCAACCGCTTATCCCACAGGAGCCCGATGATATGAGGAATGTCGTAGCCTTTATTGATGAGTTCGGACGCCGGGTACCCTTCATACAACGGCTCGTCGCCCCGGTCGTCGCTGATCGTGGACTTGATCAGGGGGGCAACCAGGATATCGCCGTCTTTCATGCCCTGCTCCACGGTCTTGGGCAGCTTGGGCTTTTTCGCTTCACTGAGTTCGGGGATCGAGGTCACTGCACCGGACGCCAAGAGTACCTCGTACGTTTCCTTGATCGCCGGCCCCAAAGCACCGAACGTTTCGGGAACTCGAGCCCCGGCCTTCTTCAAGGCTTCTGATTTGGCTCGAGCCGAGCCCTCCCCTTGAAGACCCTCCTTGGCCCCGGCGTGCCCGAATTTCATTCCCTTGGGCAAACTTTCCTGGCAAAACCCGGATACGACGGCTAAAAGCTGAATTCGGCGTTTTTTCGCGCCGTACCACTCCGCGGCCCGTTCCTCCAGATCGCCGCCCATTTCCCCGACGATGACCACGGCCTTGGTTTGCGGATCGTTTTCGAACATTTCGAGGTACGTCACGTAATCCGTTCCCGGATAGGCGTCCCCGCCGATACCGATGGCGGTCGTGATGCCATCAGCGAACTGCGAACAAATCCAAATGATCTCGTTCGACAACCCACCGGACTTGGTGATCACCCCAAAAGAACCCGGACGATAGAGTTTGCAGGCCACCAAGTTATCGAACGCGCCCCCGATCACCCCCAACCGGCATTCTCCGGCAGACATGACCCCGATTGAGGACGGACCATTGAAGATTTTCCCAAGTGTCCGCGCGTGCTTGCCCAATAATTTGGAATCTTTTTCAGGGAGCCCCTCCGTGATCATCGACACCACTTGAATGGAAGGATTGTCCAAGGCTTCCTTGGCACCGGCATAGGCGCGGTCCGCCCCGATATAGACCAAGCTGGTATTGATTTCCGGATGGTTTGCGGTTGCCTCGGCGATCGTTTTGTAAACCGGAATCGTGACGAGCCGGTTTCCGCACACGATTTCGTTGGTTTTTCCGGCGTCCGGGGGATACACGAAAGCCGAGACGTTCAAGGGCTGTTGAATCATGTGCCGAAACTCGGCCATCCGTCGAGCCGCATTGACCCCCGCCACGCCGCCCTGGATCACGACATACGTCTCTTTTGTTGCCAAAATGCTCATCGAACTCTCCTGCGTCTCAATATGTTAAAAAAGACTCTCCTAGGGGAGCAAAGCCGTTATTGTTTAGCCAAAGCCATATCCACGATGTCCGTCAACGGCGTGCGCCGATCAAAAACTTCAATCTCGAAGCCTTCGTCTTTCAACGCTTTCATGGCTGCCAGCCCTTCCTTTTCGTTGGGGCCGCCGCGTCGCACCCAGATTCTGACACCGTCCAGTTTCCCCTCGGTCTTGGCTTTACGAAAGGCGTTGATGATACCGCCGAAGGTCTTCTTGACGTCGGTGAAATTGGCAATGGCTCCTCCCACGATAATGTTTTTGATGCCGGGAAGGGAACAAACCTTGTCGGTCAGGACTTCGACGGCCCAATCTGGAGGATCACCGGAATATTCGGCATAATTGGCCAACTTGCCGCCTCTGGCCACAACCGCATCCGAGTAATAGACGCTTGCGCCACCGCCAGCCGGGAGCATGGCCGTGTCTCCACCGGGAATTTCGATCAGCTTCACCGAGCCTTTCACCTTCGAGTCCACGGCCATGACTTCTTCTTCGTTCTTGGTATAGGCTCGCCCGAATTCGGCGGCAAACGGAAAGGTCCAGTCAGGATGACGGAACTTGGCGTCCCCGTCCAACAGGGTCACAGCATCGAGCGCGACCAACTCGCCAGCGGCATTGCGGACCACAGGGTTAATCTCCAGATATTGCGCGTCCTCATTGTCGAAACAGAGAAACAGCTTTTTCGCAAAATCGGCGACTTGGGGGATCAGGTCCCCGGCAAACCCGGCTTCTTTTGCAAGGGCCGAGAGGGCCGCGTCGGACGGAGCCTCTCCTACGTCAACGGAGCAACGTTTCACGCGATCCCAATTGGACTCCACTTCAACTCCGCCACAGTTGGCCACCATTACGTCCGTACCGTCACGGGTCGACTTCACGGCCACGTAATATTCCTCGCTGTGGTCCACTGCCTCGGACACGATCACTTCCCGGATCGTCAACGTTCCGACGGTCCGTCCGAGCATCTCTTTCGCGGCCGCTGTGGCACCCTTGAGATCCAAGCCAACCTTTACGAGGCCGAGTTTAAAGCGCGACCCCAACGCCTCATGCGCCTTGACCACCAACGGACTGTTGTTCAACCAATCATTGGCCTGCGCCAACCGTTCCAGTTCTTCCGAAGAACCGACCACCGCATAATTCGGGGTTTGCAGACCCCATTTTTTCAACAAGCCCATTCCTGGGCCTTCAAGCACCTTTGCCATAATTCAACCTTTGTTAGTTAGTCTGGATGATAAGCGGATTTCAGGATATTAAGCCGATGATTGTAAAGAGAATGACCGCCAGCCGCAATCAATCGAAAGGCCTATATCAGGGAGTCACGAAAGACCCAGTGAAAGCCTGTCCGCGCAGTTTCCCCAAGAACACCCCATTAAAATACTTCCCTCCACGTGTTTACCCGAGTCGGGACCGCAAGCAGCGCGGCTCGAAGCCGGCAACTGTCGTACCGGACGCTTACGGATCCCGTCTGGTCGATCCGCCCGGCCCAAACTCCTCCGCGAATCACAATTCCCCTGTCCTGGCCATTGAGAAACAATGTGCCTGTCACCAGCATCATGCCGTCCCAGTGGACCTCGCCTTCCAGGGTGGCGTTCCCATTCACCAATAGGATGCCGAATCCCGTGGTCTGCTGAATTCGGATGCCTTGTGGTTGCACAAAGGACCCGCCCTCGACAAAAAAACGTCGTGGGCGCCTGCATCGAGCCTAATTGTTGATTGATTTGATCTGCGTTCAACACCACCGCGTCCTCATTCAGTGCGACAAGGGCCGCCTTAAGATCCAGTACGTGGGAACTCTGTTGGGGATTCGCCGGGTTTCCGTCGAATCGAATAGCGGAAGCATTCGTCAAGGCTGCTCCATACGTCACCGGCGGCAGACTGCCGACCGCTCCACAGGCGTCATGACCATTGATCGCCCCGGACGCCCCCGTGAGGCTCACGGTTCCAGAGGCATAGAGTGCCCCAAGCTGGTTCGGGCCTGGCGGGTGGCTCACTTCTTCCTCCAGTACGATGGCGCCGCTTGTCGCGGTCCCATACGCCACGATCTTCTCGATCGGCAACCACGGCACGGGGGTTTTTGTCGTGAAGGAAACCGGAAGAGTGCTTGTGGGTGAAGGGTATCCAAAATACATGACGTTGCCCCTCTTGCCTTTCTTATGGCGAGCCTTGCTGCCGTCGAGGTCAACGTAGTGCGGCGTGGCCGGCTTATGCCCGGCCCGCTCGGCATCGTATTCGGTTTTGTGCCGAATCTTAACCCAGTACGGCAGGTCCGTCTGCACGCTGTTCGGTTGCACAACCGTATTGTTCGGATTACCCGGAAGAGGAAACAGGTTGGTCTCACGCGAAGCATACTCGGGATCAGCGGATGACGACCACTCCGAAGAGGCCACGATGTAGGCCGTCCACAACGGATCCGGGGACACCGCCGTATCCACGATCAAATACGCCTCCGCCCCACTCGTCTTTCGCAAACGCGACCGGGCTTCCGCCAATCCGGCCTCGGCGGCATACAATTCCTGAATCGCCTGCTTGTGATTCCCACTGATCCGGATTTCCGTCGAAGTCGTCTGCAGGACCGTGGCCGTCACAAGACCCGCGATGGCCACCAGCAACAGTACAGCCACAAGCGCAAAACCGCTGGTATGGTTGCCGTTCGAACCTGCGATCATCGCGCGCTTTCAGCCATGACCCGTAGAGGACTGAATTTCTGTGTCATTGACACCCCAAAGACCTCGAATCTGTCATTTTGAACTTGCCCCGAGTGACGCGAAGGGTCCAGCAAGAGTCGCTCGCTCAACAGCAGAGCACCATCAAAGCCCGGAATATTAGCGCAGCGATTCCCCAAATCAAAGCCGCTGTGGCCGGAATGGCAATCCCGGAGGCACATCGGGTTTTTCCGTATCCGAAGCTGTGCGCTCTACCTTTCGACCGGTCGTACACTGTTTGCCACAAATCTGTCATCCCTGTCTGTGTTCAGTCATTTGTTGACAAAAGAAAGAAGCCGGAGCTTATCAGGTTAGCCGCCTCGGCGTAACCCGACATCCCACCTCCTCGGAGAGTCCGCCCCTGGATTCCCGATGACAAACGCCGGGGATGACAACGGGAGGTGATGACAGCCTGTCGTGGGCAGGCTCTCTTTGGGCGAGAGCGTTGTGATCAGGGGTGGGGTTCGAGTTCGATGATGCCTTTGCGGATGGCTAAAATCGCGGCTTGGGTGCGATCATAGACGTGGAGCTTATGGAAGATGTTGCGGACGTGATTCTTAACGGTTTTCTCGCTGAGATCCAACACGTTGGCAATTTCCTTGTTGGTCTTCCCATCCGCCACCAGTCGCAGGACCGTAATCTCGCGTTCCGTGAGGTCGTGTTCCAGCAAGGATTTCTTTTTGCTTTTGCCTTCGGCCAGCAACGAAAACTCCGCTAAAATTTTGCTCGCCACCGACGGATGAATCAGCGATTCTCCGCGGGAAATGGCACGAATGGCCGCGACGATTTCCGTGGAATCCGAGTCTTTGAGCAGATAGCCCGTGGCACCGGCCCGGACCAGGTCAAAAATATATTGATGGTCCTCATACATCGTCAGAGCAATAATCCCGATGTGGGGCATTTCCCGTTTGATGATCCGCGTGGCTTCCACACCCGTCATGCCCGGCATGCTGACGTCCATGACGATCACGTCGGGCAGTAATTGCCGGGCTTTTTCCACGGCTTCGCCGCCGTCCTTGGCTTCGCCGATAATCTGGATTTCTTCTTTGGTCTCTAGAATCGCAGACAGCCCCTCACGCACGACACGATGGTCGTCCGCAATCAACACCTTAATTTTTTTTGCCATTTCGTGCGCTATCCTTTCTGCCCAACGGAATCGAGACCATGACCGTCGTTCCCACTCCCCGGCGAGACTCCCATGAGACCTCGCCGTTCAGCAACTTGGCCCGCTCTTTCATCCCGCGCAATCCGAAGTGATCCCACTTGTCGGGATTCTGAAAAACGGCCTGCACGTCGAACCCACTCCCGTTATCGTGAATCACCGCGGAGAGATGAGGCGGGTGAATGCTCAATTCCACCATGACTTTCGACGCCTTGGCGTGCTTGGAAGAATTTTGCAGGGCTTCCTGGATAATCCGAAAGACGAAGACTTTCGTCTTGGGCGGCAAGCGTGCATCGCTCCCCGTATGGGAGAAGACGACCTCGACACGATTCTGCTTTTTATACGAATCGAGATAATTGGTCAGCGCCGACAGCAGGTCCAATTGCTCGTATTGGCCGGGTCGCAAGTTGAACACGACTTGCCGGGCTTCCTGAATGCCGTGCTTTAGCTGGTGCTTGGCCTCATGCAGCAGGGTAAAGCACTTGGTGGGCTCCTCCTGAATCAGATTGCCGCAACGTTCCATCTTAAAATTCACGCCCACCAGCGTTTGGACCAACCCATCGTGGATTTCACAGGCGATGCGCGTCCGCTCTTCATCGACCGCGCTTTCGGCCTCCTCTTTCACGTATCGCCGGAACAAGGATTGGTACCGGCTCAGGGTTTTTTCGATTTCCGTCGTAGCCCGAATCCGCGCGTCGATCAACTGCCACATGAACTTGGCGCTTGCACCGCCGATGATCGCGACGCTCGGCCTTCGAATTTTCTGCAGGGCCCGCTCGACTTCGGGGCTGCCGGTCACGTCAATGATCAGGTCCACCCCTTTCATATTCAAAATTTCACGATAGTCTTGCGTCACCGGCACGCCCAACCGTTGCGCAAGTTTGGTGCCGAGAGTTCTCGATTTGGTCTCCCCCAATCCGACGATACGGGCCAGCGGATCCTGCGCAAAAATCTCCAACAGGGCCCGTCCGCCTCGTCCTCCGCCCAGGATCGCCACGCGGATGGCGGAAGCCGCCCGGCGGCGCGCCGGTTTGGTCGCCGATTGGGATTTCCGTGTGGGAACGACGGCCGGCGCCCGAGGAGACCGGGTCCGTTGAACGGAACGGCTAGCGGCGGGCATGCGTACGCACCATAATCGCGTCGTGGCCCATCAGGTGGTTCCCCGGTCCTGCGCCAGGGATTTGATCGTTTCCATAAATTGATCGATGTCCTTGAACTCGCGGTACACGGAGGCAAAGCGCACGTAGGCAACCTGGTCCAGATTGTGGAGCTCCCGCATGACTTCCTCTCCAATCACCCTGGCCAGGATTTCCGATTCGCCCATATCCTGCAGGCGTTTTTCAATGCGGTCCACCGCGGCTTCGAGCGCGGCGCTGCTGATCGACCGCTTTTCACACGCCTTTTTCAGGCCGGCCATCACTTTCGTGCGGTCGAACGTTTCCCGCCGGTTGTCTTTTTTGACAATCGTGGGAAGATTTTCTTCGATCCGTTCATAGGTCGTGAAACGGCGGCGACAACCGAAACATTCCCGGCGCCGGCGGATCACTTCGCCCTCCCGGGTCGTACGAGAATCAATGACTTTGTCGTCGAGTTGATTACAGAACGGACATTTCATGCCGGATCTGAACCACCTCCGCGCGTTCGCACAAAAAAAGGACCGTCTCACCGCTCGGGAAACTGGTGAGGAACGGCGAATCCACATGAATTCCTTCGCGATGCCCGGGACGGACTCTGAAGTGAAAGAAACGGGTTAAGAGTCTCAAAAGATCGGGAAGCGGGCACACAACGCCTTGACGTCCTTGCGAACCCGGACCCGGACTCGTTGACTCGTGGGCTGTTGCAACACCTCGTCCATCCACGCCACGATTTGCGACATTTCGGGCACGCCCATCCCCCGTGTCGACACGATGGGCGTGCCGATGCGAATGCCACTGGCCACCGCCGGCGGTCGTTCGTCGTACGGCACGGCATTCTTATTGACGATGATCCCCGAAGCGTCGAGCGACTCCTCGGCCTCTTTGCCCGTCACCCCTTTGGAATGAAGATTCAGCAAAAACAGGTGGGTATCCGTTCCACCGGACACCACGTGATAACCCCGTGCGGCAAACCCGTCCGCCAAGGCCTTGGCATTGTCCAGGATTCGTTGTTGATAGGCGGTAAAACTCGGAGCCAGGGCTTCCTTGAACGCCACGGCTTTGGCGGCGATCACGTGCATGAGTGGCCCGCCTTGCAGCCCGGGGAAGATGATTTTATCCACGGCTTTCGCGTGTTCTTCTTTGCACATCACCATGCCGGCGCGCGGCCCGCGCAGAGTTTTGTGGGTGGTGGTGGTGACGAAATCGGCATAGGGCACCGGGCTAGGATGCAGCCCCGTCGCCACCAGGCCGGAGATATGCGCGATATCCACCAACAGGTACGCCCCGACAGATTTCGCAATCTGCTGGAATCGCGGGAAGTCCAACTCTTTCGAATAGGCACTGGCCCCGACGATGAGCATGCGCGGGAGAACTTCTTCCGCCTTTTGCTGCACCGCGTCGTAATCGATCAACTCGGTTTCGCGGTCGACCCCGTAGGAGAAGGACTGAAACAGTTTTCCTGAAAAATTGACCTTGCTGCCGTGGGTCAAATGGCCGCCCTGCGAAAGGGCCATGCCCAGGATGCGCTCACCGGGTTTCAGCACCGACAAGTACGCCGCCATATTGGCGGTAGAACCCGAGTGCGGTTGGACGTTGACATGCTCACACCCGAACAACTGCTTGGCGCGCGCAATGGCCAATTCTTCGACGGCATCCACGTACTGACAGCCGCCGTAATAGCGACGCCGGGGATAGCCTTCCGCATATTTGTTGGTCATCAGCGACCCCTGCGCAGCCAGGGCAGCGGGGCTCGCATAATTTTCAGAAGCGATCAACACCAGCTTGTCGCGCTGCCGTCTTTCTTCTCCGCGAAAAGCCGCGTAAACCTCAGGGTCCTCTTGTTTGACCGCTTTCAGGGTCCCGACAACGTAGCCCATTATGCGTCCCGGGAATCAGGGGTCTCTGTGGGAGGAACGGCATCACCGGGCTCGGCTTCATCAACACGCGCCTCCTCTTCAACTGAGACCGCTCCACCTTGTTTGACAAGGCAAACGGAGATATGCGCGACGATGTCCCGATGCAATTTGATGCCGACGCTAACTGTGCCCAACTCCTTCAGGGGATTCGCCAATTGAATCTTGCGACGGTCCACGTCGAATCCTTCGGCCAACAACCCGGTTTCCAGATCCTTCGCGGTGATGGAGCCGAACAGCTTATCATCCTTGCCGGTCTGGACTGGAAACGTGAGGGAGACCTTGGATAATCTGGTCGCCAATCCCTGGATCTCGTGTTCAATCTTCTTGGCCTTATGGGCCGTCACGCGCTTGACATGCTCCAAGGCCTTCACGTTACGGGGATTGGACTCCAGGGCTTTCTGGCGCGGGAGCAAGTAATTCCGCGCATACCCGTCGGCGACGTCCAGCACGTCTCCCACGCATCCCAACCTGTCGATATTTTCCTGAAGAATGACCTTCATCGGCACCTGCCTCCCTTTCCCTATCGAAAGATCACCATCATAAAATGCGCCTGAGGGAAATGTCAATTTAACAGGTGTACCCCAGGCTTCGGAGCAAATACAGCCCGGCAACGCCGGCCAGCCGCCGCAGCGCCCATAGCCACCATAGGTCGGGTTAGCCGCAGGCGTCACCCGACAATGCTCACAGACAGGCCTGCCAAGTTAGCGACCTCATTCCCTTTCTGTATAAGTTCAGAAACCTCTGGCACTCCTCGAAACAGGAGGAGAGGCCATGCAAATCCACCATGTCGGCTATCGCATCAGGGGGTTTTATCGACTAACGCAATTCGGGCATCGTTGGGACATGATACCCCACGAAGCCCATCACCGACTCAAGATTCTGCACTTTTGCGCCCGGCATGGCCCAGCCGCGACGGGGGAGGCCTTTGGCGTCAGCCGCCGGACGCTTTATCGCTGGCAGCGGGCGCTCACTCAGGCTGGCGGGGACCCGCAGGCGTTGGCCGTCCGCTCTAGGGCCCCCCACCGGCGGCGGCAGGCCACGTGGCCACCCGCCCTGAGCCAAGCGATCCGGCGGCTACGCACCACGTATCCCAACCGTGGGAAGGCCAAGCTGCACGTCCTACTGTGGCCGTGGTGTGCGCAGCACGGGCTAGCCCTCCCCAGGGTCTCCACCATCGGGCGCCTGATCGCCCGCGCCCCGGACCGGATGCGGCACACGCCGAGCCGCCTGGATGCCCGGGGCCGGCCCAAACCCCGGACACGGCGCCGGAAATCCCGCCCGCCCCGGCCCCGCCCCGCCCAGCCCCTGGCGGTCTTGGCCGGCGATCCCGTTGTGCGGCTCCACGCCGGACTCCGCCGCTACCTATTCACCTTCATCGATCCCTGCAGTCGCTTCGCCTTCGCTGTGGCCACCGCCACCGCCTCCAGCCGCCATGCCACCCACGCCCTCGATGCACTCTGTGCGTTGCTCCCGGCCCCACCCCGGGTCCTCCTCTCCGATAACGGCCCGGAGTTCCAGGGGCATTTCCAGCACCGGCTCGATGAACGCGGCATCACCCACTGGTGGACGTATCCCCGATCCCCGAAAATGAACGCTCATGCGGAACGGTTCAATCGCACCCTGCAAGAGACCTTCGTGGACTACCACGAGGATCTGCTGTTCGACGATTTGGCGGCCTTTAACCGCAAACTGGCCGATTGGTTGCTAGCCTACAATACCGTGTTGCCCCACCATAGCCTTGGGCGGCAATCTCCGGTACAATCCCTGATTCACCACCAACCCGAGTGCCAAATGTGGTGGACCCATACACTTTCTTGACAGCTTTGGGAGAGGGTCGTAAGATGGTTGTTGTAGGAGGTTTCCTCCGCATTGACGATTTTTCGCACAACGCCTTCCCGATTTAGGCCCACTTGGGTTTCTCTGTGGAAAAATCGGAAAGGACGCGCGTTCCTCGCGCTGAGTCTTTTTGTTTTCTCTTGTCAAACCGGCCTTGCCCAGGCAGACCCTTCTCTGGTGGTCACCGCCGCCTACGAAGGCGTGATCAATCCCGTCGCTGCCGAATATCTCCACGAAGCCATTGCCCATGCCGAGCAGGCACGCGCCCAGTTTCTCGTGTTTCAACTCGATACGCCCGGAGGGCTGGACACGTCGATGCGTTCGATGATTAAGGATATGACCGGAGCCCAACTGCCGATTGTCGTCTACGTCGCCCCGACCGGCGGGCGGGCCGCGTCAGCCGGGGTTTTCCTGACCTTGGCAGCGCACGTGTCGGCCATGGCGCCGGGGACCAACATCGGAGCGGCCCACCCCGTGGCCATGGGCGGCGGGGAAATGGACGAGGTGATGAAGGAAAAGGTGGAGAATGACGCGGTGGCTTACATCCGGTCCATTGCCGAACGTCGCGGCCGGAACGTCGAATGGGCGGAACACGCCGTCAAGAAAAGCGTTTCGGCCACGGCCACACAAGCCCGGGAACTGGGCGTGATCGATCTGATTGCGTCGGATCTCGATGATCTGTTCCGGCAACTCGACGGGCGAGCCCTCTCCCTTGGTGAACAGACCGTCACCCTTCAGACCCAGGACGTGCCTGCCCGTGCCTTTCCCATGAGTTGGCGACTCGAAACCATGAAAGCCATCAGCGATCCGAATATCGCCTACGTGCTGATGACCCTCGGCACCATCGGGTTGATCGCGGAACTCTACAGTCCGGGCGCGATTTTGCCAGGCGTGGTCGGCGCCATCAGCCTGGTCCTGGCCTTTTATTCCCTCCAGTCCCTTCCCGTGAACTACGCGGGGGTGCTGCTGTTCATCATGGGCATCGTCATGTTGATCCTGGAGGTCACCGTGACGAGTTACGGGTTGCTGGCCATCGGTGGGGTCACGGCCATGCTGTTGGGGTCGCTTTTTCTTTTCAACCAGGATTTCCCCTATTATCAACTCTCCTGGTCTGTTATGCTTCCGACCGTTGCCCTGGCCCTCGGATTTACGTTTCTGGTCGTCAACTTCGGGGTCCGTGCCTTACGCCGGCAAACGCCGACCGGCAGCGAAGGGATGATCGGCCGCATCGGATCCGCGAAAACGAACCTGACCCCGAAGGGACAAATTTTTGTGCAGGGTGAAATCTGGGACGCCGTCAGTTCCGCCCCGGTGGCCGAAGGCCAGCCCGTTCAAATCACCCGGATCGACGGCCTCACCGTCTACGTCAACCCACTGGAGTCTCGAAACGAAAGTCCATAACCATGGCCCCTTTCAGTCCTTTCACAATGGTTGTCCTGTTCCTGGGTCTCATCATTCTGTTCTCGAAAGCGGTCTACGTCCTGCGGGAATACGAGCGCGCCGTTATTTTTCGCTTCGGCCGTCTGGCCAGAGGACTGATCGGCGGGAACGGACCTGGCATTATCTTCATCATCCCATTCATCGACAAACTGGTTCGCGTGAGCCTTCGCACCGTGACCATGGACGTTCCTCCCCAGGATGTCATCACGAAAGACAACGTGTCGGTCAAGGTGAACGCGGTGATTTATTTTCGCGTGGTGGATTCGGAAAAAGCCATCGTCGGGGTGGAGGACTATTATTATGCCACCTCCATGATCGCCCAGACGACCTTACGAAGCGTTCTGGGCCAGAGTCAGTTGGATGACCTGCTCTCGAAACGGGATGAAATCAACGCGGACTTGCAGCGGATTATCGACCAAGCCACCGAACCCTGGGGCATCAAGGTGTCCGCCGTTGAAGTGAAAAACGTGGACCTCCCGCAAGAAATGCAACGCGCGATTGCGAGACAGGCAGAAGCCGAGCGGGAACGACGGTCGAAAGTCATCCATGCCGAAGGAGAATTTCAGGCCTCCCAACGCCTCTCCGACGCGGCCCACATCCTGAGCCGGAATCCGGCCGCCCTGCAATTACGGTATCTCGAAACGATCATGAACGTGGCCGGGGACAAAAATTCCACGATTCTGTTTCCCGTGCCTATTGACTTGCTGGGTCCGTTTCTGAAACGAATGGAATCATCTGATGCACCACCGCCCGAGTAGAGGCCAACGATCATTGGGTCCTACGGCCCCAACCATCCCATGAGTCGCCTCAGGTCATGAAGCGTCAATTTGCAGTCATCGGCCTGGGCCGATTCGGATATAGTGTTGCGGAATCGTTGGTGCAAAAGGGGTGTGAAGTCCTTGCCATCGACCGGGAAGAGGCGAAAATTCAAGCCATCAGCGATATCGCCACGTTTGCGGTCCAGTGCGACGCGACGGACGAACGCGCGCTGAAAGCCGTCAGCACCCAAAACGTCGACGTGGCGGTGGTGAGCATCGGCGAAAACATCGAGGCGAGCATCCTCATCGTCCAGACGTTGACCGAAATGGGGATCACGTCTATCATCGCCAAGGCCGTAACTCACGTTCACGGGAAAATCCTCAGCAATCTCGGCGTGACCGAAGTGATTTACCCCGAACGGGACGCCGCTATCCGGCTCGCACATCGACTGGTCTCCCCCAAGGTGTTGGACTATCTTGAATTAGCGCCCGGGTACAGTGTCGAGGAAGTCGCCGTGCCGGATCGGTTTTCCGGCATGAGCATTGAGGAAACAAAAATCCGTGAACTTCACAACCTCAACATCATTGGCATCAAGAAACAGGTCAATCGCATGATCAAGGGAAAATTGAAGAAGGAGGATACCTTCAATTTTACTCCTTCTCCCGGCGATATGATCGAAAAAGGCGACGTCCTGGTCATGATTGGAAAAGAGCATGATCTGGACGGATTCAGTAATTCCGAATGAGGCGTCCCTTCTGTGTTCGGTCATTCGTTGACAGAAGAGAGGCAGGAGCTTGTCGGATTACGCGACGCTAATCCGACCGACAGTTTCTCCTTTTAGTGTCATCCCCGACATTTTTCATCGGGGGTCCAGGGTTGTTGACTTTGCCTTTGTAGGCCACGCTGCCGGGTTCCCGGCTGATTCGACGGAGCACGAGCCCCATCCCTGTAATGTCCCAACACGATTGCCAGGCCCTTCTCACCGAATTCCGACAGAACCTGGAAGCCTTTTATGCGGCGTTGAAGCTCGCCCCACCCTACGATAGCGTGGAAAACACCATACGGTGTTGCTCCGCCCTGCTCAAAACCAAAACGGCCGAGGAGCAGGCGCAACTTCTCGCGCATGATGCCTTGAGATGGAAACTCCACGTCCAGGCCTTTATCGACTCGGGTTTACACAAAAAACACCGCGGCATTATCATCGGACTCGCGCACAGCGAGGCCATGGATCAGTTTCCCGAGTCCTTGCGATACCTATTGGAGCCCTTTCGATCCTGACCTCGCACCACTCATTTTTGATGCTTTTTTGCAACACTGCTATTGACTTTTTACATCAATTTCATTGACTGCCAAAATAATTTTTTATTTCCCATTATATTTCAATAGGTTATGAAACCATCAGATATTGAGTTTTTGGCAAGGATTTTGCGTATATAAAAGAGGATCGCTTCTGTCTTAGAATACATTCCCCATTGAGACACACTCCGGTTCAGGCAAAAATCTTGAAGCAACGGCAACAGACCATCGGGCAAACCATCTCCGTATCCGGCACCGGTCTCCATTCCGGACAGCCTTCGCAGGTCAGCCTTTCCCCGGCGCCCGCGGACAACGGCATTGTGTTCCGGCGGAAAGTCAACAGTCACGTCGAAACGTGCCAGGCGTCGATTCGCAACCTTAGACCCATGGAGTTGTGCACGGCCGTCGGTTCCAATGGCTTTCAAATCCAAACGACCGAACACGTGCTTTCGGCCCTCTGGGGTTTGGGCATCGATAATGCCTTCATCGATATCGATTCGGAAGAAGTTCCGGCGATGGACGGCAGCGCAGCGCCTTTTGCCAAACTTATTCAGCTCGCCGGCATTCTGCCACAGGAACGTCCCCGAACGTATCTCAAAATTATAGAACCCATTCACATCGGCGAGGATCATCGAGGGATTTCCATCCTTCCCTCACCATTTCCCAGGATCACCTATACGATCGACTACCAGCATCAGTTGGTCCGACAACAAACCTATGAACACGAGTGGTCCACGGTCGCGTTCGAAGCCAATATCGCACACGCCCGTACCTTTGCCTTCTCCCATGAAGTGGAAGCCTTATGGGCTCGCGGTTTGGGAAAAGGCGGTTCGCTGGACAACACCATCGTGTTTTCGGAGACCGGCATTCTGAATGAACAAGCACTCCGTTTCCCGGACGAATGCGTTCGCCATAAGGTGCTGGATCTCATCGGAGACCTGTCTCTCCTCTGCATCCACGTTATCGGCCATATTATCGGCAAATGCTCGGGTCATCATCTCCACACCCAACTCGTCCAGGCGATTCTGGACAACCCCGATGCCTGGACGATTATAGGCCCCCATGAGAAGCATGCCACCGATTGGGCCGACCTTCTTCCCAATGGCCAAGATTCGATTCATACGGTCCCGCTCCCTGCCAACTCCGCAGCCTGACCTCCGTCTACCCTTTCCCGATTCTGTTTCCCCGGTACAAACCGGCCGCTCCGTGGTTGTCGCCACGCGCTCTGCTCGCGTCCGGCGACGCCGGCCAGGAGAAACCCGCGTCATGAGATGACGCGGCTACAGAAGAGGGAGGCGGTCGCCCTGGCGGTGGCGCCGCCGAGGGCACAGGTGGTGGCCCCATACGGTTGCTGTATAAGTTCAGAAACCTTTGGCACTCCTCGAAACAGGAGGAGAGGCCATGCAAATCCACCATGTCGGCTATCGCATCAGGGGGTTTTATCGACTAACGCAATTCGGGCATCGTTGGGACATGATACCCCACGAAGCCCATCACCGACTCAAGATTCTGCACTTTTGCGCCCGGCATGGCCCAGCCGCGACGGGGGAGGCCTTTGGCGTCAGCCGCCGGACGCTTTATCGCTGGCAGCGGGCGCTCACTCAGGCTGGCGGGGACCCGCAGGCGTTGGCCGTCCGCTCTAGGGCCCCCCACCGGCGGCGGCAGGCCACGTGGCCACCCGCCCTGAGCCAAGCGATCCGGCGGCTACGCACCACGTATCCCAACCGTGGGAAGGCCAAGCTGCACGTCCTACTGCGGCCGTGGTGTGCGCAGCACGGGCTAGCCCTCCCCAGGGTCTCCACCATCGGGCGCCTGATCGCCCGCGCCCCGGACCGGATGCGGCACACGCCGAGCCGCCTGGATGCCCGGGGCCGGCCCAAACCCCGGACACGGCGCCGGAAATCCCGCCCGCCCCGGCCCCGCCCCGCCCAGCCCCTGGCGGTCTTGGCCGGCGATCCCGTTGTGCGGCTCCACACCGGACTCCGCCGCTACCTATTCACCTTCATCGATCCCTGCAGTCGCTTCGCCTTCGCTGTGGCCACCGCCACCGCCTCCAGCCGCCATGCCACCCACGCCCTCGATGCACTCTGTGCGTTGCTCCCGGCCCCACCCCGGGTCCTCCTCTCCGATAACGGCCCGGAGTTCCAGGGGCATTTCCAGCATCGGCTCGATGAACGCGGCATCACCCACTGGTGGACGTATCCCCGATCCCCGAAAATGAACGCTCATGCGGAACGGTTCAATCGCACCCTGCAAGAGACCTTCGTGGACTACCACGAGGATCTGCTGTTCGACGATTTGGCGGCCTTTAACCGCAAACTGGCCGATTGGTTGCTGGCCTACAATACGGTGTTGCCCCACCATAGCCTTGGGCGGCAATCTCCGGTACAATCCCTGATTCACCACCACCCCGAGTGCCAAATGTGGTGGACCCATACAGTTGCTGGCTATTTTCATGCCAAGATGATAGGGTGGCGACATGATGCGACGTTGCATTCCGCACCCCGTCCTGTTTTTGGTCTTGTTCCTGTGGTTGCCCGAACTCCTCATCGCTGCAACGCCTGCGTCGCAACCGGGTTTTCAGGGAATCCCCTGGGGAAGCACGCTGGCTGAATTTTCGCAACTCGTCCTCGTCGAGCCTGACGACCGGGTTAACATTTATCAATACAAGGAAGGCCCGCCGCGTTTTGCGAACGGCCCGGTCGACTTCATCAAGCTCTACGCTATCGACGATCAATTTGCCCGAGTGATGATCCGGTATCGCAACGAAGACACGCACAACCGGATCAAGCAGGCGCTGGAATCGGAATTCGGGAAAATCCGGCATAACCGCGGCTCGATGATCCGGGGCTTGAACCAGGAATATTCCTGGCGGCTCGAGGAAACCGAAATCAGCCTGAGTTACCGGGGATTGGGGGAGCGTGGATTACTGATGATTCAAAGCCGCATTTTAGCCCCACGTTTTCTCGAACTCCTCAGCGAACACACGCATTAGGGAACCTCTGATTTAGTGTGATAACGGGATGCAGGGCAAGGCGTCCCGGAGCGAACCCCGAAGCGTATCAGAGAGAGAGGTGAGGGTTGAGTGAGGACACCACGCAGCCATGCGCCCGATCGCGCACTCAATCAGAGGTTCCTGAGTCCACCCTGCGACGGTCTACCCTTCAATCCGGTTCCTGGCTTCCAACACCTGCCGCACGACCGCTTCGATTTGTTCTTCATCGACAAAGGGGGAGAGGATAAACGATTTCAACGCCGAGATCGGTTCCCCATAGTCCGAAGTCCGATAGCAATCCGTTAAGGACAACACCACCCCCCGTCCTTTCATGGCTTCATGATGGACGTACTCGAAGACCTTCTGATTGTACTCGTTGTGCGCTCTCAACGTCTCTCGACAGGCCACGTCTTTGCTTTCTTCCTCTTTGATCCGAAACGTATCGACCCCGCGCGGATAGACCCGAAACAAGGTCACCGGGCCGAAATTTTCACGATTCAGCACCGTGGCACAGTCATGCCCCTCCAAATGTTCCCTGAGCAATTGCGACATTTGCACAATGTGCCCGATAATGACTTGCAGGCCTTGCTTCCCGAACAATTTCATGTTCGCCAGCGCCGCCAGAATCCCGCCCCCAGCCCGGGAGGTTTCGATGGTATACATCCCCGGACGATGGGTTCCGAACTGATAGAGATACGGCATCTGCTCCTGAGAGCGATGAATCAGATTCAGATCCTCACGATTCTTGAACAACACCAGGCTCGAGATATACGGGACAAACCCGGATTTGTGAAAATCGATCCCCACGCTGTCCGCCAGAGACAACCGGTGGATGGGAAGACGAACCCCTGCCAGCGCGCGAAGGGTCCGCGGCCGGAATCCCAAAGGATTGTGCTCAAAATCATAGTCGTTAAACACCGACCACGCCCAGCCGATGACGGCGTCGGCATGAACGTGGGGCCGGTACGGAAGCTGAAATTCGTCCGTCAATTCATCGCGTACCGCCACAATCCCGGCAAGATCGTCAATCCCAAAGGCATCGGTGGTGCCCATGGTGGCGATCACGGCGGCGATTTTCCCGCCCCGTCTGAGGATTGCCCTGGCCTGCTCGCGAAACGCCTCGACTCTTATGGCGTTTCGCGCGTCTGTGGGAACCGTGACGACGCTCTGCGATCCGAGGCCCAACCACCCGGCAATGTTGTATCGACAATAATGACTGGCCTCGCTGGCAACGATGACCGCGTCCTCCCGCACCCCTGAAGTCATGGCGCCGGGGATCGCTTTTTCCAATCCGATTTTGGCACCATAGAGGGTCGTGCCGGTCCCTCCGAAGGTGAATACCCCGCCTGCGTGATCCGGTTCGTATCCCACAAGCCGGGCGCTCATCGCTACCATCTCCACTTCCGCCAGGGCCAGGCGGTGACTGTATTCGTCCCACCCGAGATTGGGGTTGTACAAGGATGCCAAAAGCGTCCCGATCAAAGAAGAAATGGTCGGCGGCGGGACCACGTTCTGCTGCGTGTGCGGATGCCCGGGAATGGCCAACCCCGAACAATACTGCACAAGCTCGGCAGTGACGTTCTCGACACTCATGCCGTCTTCGGGAAGACGCGCTTCCTGGGCCTTTGCATAGTCCAGGGGCAGTCGCTGTCCCAGAATAGGACGCTCACTTTTCAACGCATCCACGGCGTCCATCGCACGCATGACGCTGTGGACAAAGTAGCTGTCATGCACCCGGTCGGAAACCGGTTGGGGGAAACAGACGCGGATCCTGGTTAACAGGTCATGGTACGGTGCGGTCATTCCTTGTTCCCTCCTTGGGTCCTTCGGGGACCTGGGAAAAATCCCACGCAAGACGACATGACGTTTTAGTGTGCCACAGAAGCATTCGGGACCTTTGCTGCACGGAGCCCTCCCATTGACGCATGAGGATCCGATGGCGCACCATGGAGGACACCACGTTACGTGGACGGGGAGTCGCTCGTGTCATCTTCTCCTGAAACCTTCGCGATCAATCCTGACTACCAAATTTCCATCGAACACATCGGCCTGGGCCGGCACAAGGTCATCATGGTCGACCGGTTCTACCGGTATCCTGACAAGGTCCTGCAACTGGCCCTGGAGCTTCCGTATACCGACCGGTTCGAGATTGTCGGCAACTTTCCCGGTGTCCGGGCTTCGGTGAACGTCGAAGCCGGACCGGTCGTGGATGCGATCAGTGACTTCTGGGGCATGAGGCTGTACCCGTTTTTCGACCCCCAGCCCGTGGTATTTCAAGGCATTACCAACCAGCAGTACCGCCTCAACGTAGGGCAACGTCAACCCCATATCGACCAGGACGTGACTGCTATGGTCTACCTGAATCCCGCCGAATCCTGTATGGGCGGAACCGGCCTGTACCGCCACCTTCCCACGGAATTGGAACGCGTGCCCATCGTTCCGGACCGGAAGATTCGCGATCTGGCCGACAGGCTGGAACTCAGCGATGAATTTCTCAACAGTGCGGAAGGCTATGAAAATTTTCAGAACAGCATGATTTTCAACCCCTTGTTTGCCAACCGCGACAATACCTATATCAACGACGGCAACGCCTATTGGGAACTTCTCTTCCTTATGCGCATGCAGCCCAATCGCCTGATTATTTTCGATGGGCGCTGTTTTCATTCGCAACATATCACGGCCGATCAGTATACCCAGGCCTTCCGGGTCAACCAGGTCTTGTATCTCAGCCAGACCCCCAGGCCCTGATCGCTCCGTCAGGCTTCCCCGCCCTGAAGATAGGTTTGGCCTTTGTAGCGTTTGGCCACCGCGATAAAGAGAATCGAGACGACCAGCATGACCAGCGTGAAAAACCAATAATATTCCGGACCTTCCAGTCGCACGCTGCCGTCGTCGTTCTGAATGAAATAATTCACCAATGAGGTAAAGGCGTTCCCCAAGGATACCGACAGGAGAAACAGGGCCATGACAAACGATTTCAACGCCTTCGGCGCCTGGGTGTAGGAAAATTCCAGGCACGTGATCGAGACCATGACTTCTGCCGCGGTGATCACCACGAACGCCACGATTTGCCAGACGATATTCGGCCGCAGTCCCGAGACAATCTGCATCTCGATCACCGCGGAAATCACAAACGCGATGACCGTCACAAAAAACCCGGCACTGATTTTCCGCAGGGGCGTCAAGGGAAACACCGTGTCGATGGCGGGATAGACGCCGTAGGCAAACACCGGGATCAGGAGCATGATCAAAAAAGGATTGACGAACTGAATTTGCGAAGGGAGCCACTCTATTCCCATCCAGTATAAATCCATATTTCTTGCCTGCAGGACCCAAGCCGACCCGGTTTGATCGTAGAGCGCCCAGAAAACGGCCACGAACAGGTACACCGGGGTGAGCCGCCACATGGCCAGCAGGCTGTCGCGTGCCAACAATTCCTGAAGGAACGTTTTTCCCCCGGCGGGAATATGCGCGTATTCCCGCCGTCCCAACCAGAACACCCACGTCGCGATCAACATCAACAACCCGGGCACGCCAAAGGCCAGATGGGGGCCGATATGGTTGAGCAGCCACGGGGTCAGGAGCGTGGACAGCCCCGCACCGAAATTGATCGCGAAATAAAACCAGTAAAAGGCTTTGCTGAGCAGATGACTGTTGGTCGCACCAAACTGGTCCCCGAGGTTGGCGGACACACAGGGTTTGATGCCTCCGGACCCCACAGCGATCAGCGTGAGTCCCACGGCCAAGCCGACCCTGGTATGATCCATCGCGAGGACTAGATGCCCCAGGCAATAGACCAGCGACAACGACATAATCGTGCCGTACTTCCCAAACCAGACGTCCGCAACCAATGCTCCGATGACCGGAAAGAAATAGACCGCGGACGCAAAAAGATGATAATAGGAACGCGCTTCAGCTTCGCCCATCACGTCCGGGGCGCCGTCCGCGTTCATGAGGTATTGGGTCATAAAAATGACCAGAATCGTGCGCATGCCGTAGAAACTGAACCGCTCGGCGGCTTCGTTCACGATCAGGAACGGGATGCAGGACGGCATCCGATCCGAACGTTCGGGTTCGGTACGGTATCGGCTGTTACTCACGATGTACTTCCACGTGGTTCACGACTGCCCCGATCAGATGACCGGTCTTTTTCTCAATCGGCATCGCAGCCCCGCTCTCGTCACACGTTGCGGATTCCCACAGCCCGCGCGAAGACCTAATGAACCTCTGATTTAGTGCACTATCGGGCGCATGGCGGCGTTGTGTCCTCGCTCAACCCTCACCTATCTCGATGATACGCTTCGGGTTTCGCTCCGGGACGCCTGGCCCTGCATCCCGCTATCACACGAAATCAGGGGTTCCCTAAGCCGACGCCTGGGTTTTGTGAAAACCGATATGATCCTTGTATTCCTGAATGGCCGCGCGTAACGAGGATTTGCCGAGAGGGATGTTGGCCTCGAGCGCGTCCTCAATCTCGGGATCGTCGATAACCACTTCGTATTTCTCCTGCACGTTGGTCAGGATCACCCCTTTTTCCACCTGCCGGGGCAGAAAAATTTCCGTCCACACTTCTTTTTCAACGAGACAGACGTCACAAAAACGTTCATACAACATTTCCAACCGTTCAGGATCGGTTTCTTTCATGTTTCAGGACTCCCGTATGTGTTTTTTCATTCGTTGACACCTTTCACGGCTTTCTTCCGTCATGCCCGACCGTCAACCCGACACCGCAGTCCCCTGTCGGATGACGCGACGCTAATCCGACCTACAGTTTCTGTCTACGTTCCGTCATTCGTTGATACATTTCATCGCCTCCTGCGGTCAGCCCCGACAGCTTTTATCGGGGATCCAGGGTCGGCCTCCCTGCCTTTGTAGCCACCGCATCTCATGCGGCTTGGAGAGGTCACTTGCAAAGAAGCGCCATAAGCCTGCCATCGGCATCTGTCATCAAGGGATGGCGCAGCTACAAAAGAGAGGAAATCCGGCCCAGCACCCGTAGGTCGGGGATGACAGACAACGTAAGTTTTCTGCCGGGTTGCATTACGCCTTTTTCCTGTTCGAGGCACCATAGCCGCCGCCGCCTGGAGTTTCAATTCGCAACCGGTCCCCCTTGCTCACGGACAGTGTCGTTTTCCCGGGGAGCCGCTTTTCCCGGCCCTTGCGAATCAACACGTTTCGACCGACTTGCCCGGCCCCTCCCCCGGCCAACCCAAACGGTCTCGATTTGCGTCGATCGGAGACAATCGTCACGTGGGCATCCTGCAGAAATTCGATTTCGCGCGTGATCCCATTCCCCCCAGCGTGGCTTCCCGCGCCACCCGTCCCTTCCCGAAGAACGTACCGGCCTATCCGAAACGGATACGCATACTCCAGGGCTTCGACCGGGGTATTCATCGTATTCGTCATATGGGAATGGACACCGCTGGCACCCGGACATTCCACCCCGGCCCCCATGCCCCCACCCAACGTTTCATAATACGCAAACGGCCGTTGCATTTCGCGGTCCCACCCCCCGATCGTGACGTTATTCATGGTACCCTGGCTCGCGGCCGGCACCCGGTCGGGGCAGGCCTGCGCCAAGGCCCCCAAGAGGACGTCCACGATACGCTGGGCCGTCTCGACGTTGCCGGCGGCCACTGCCGCGGGGAACCGAGCATTGACCACCGACCCTTCAGGCGCCCGGACGTGGATGGGCACCATGCACCCACTGTTGCCGGGAATATCCAGCCCCAGCAAACAGCGAAACACGTATGCCGTGGCCGAGACCGTAATCGCATAGACCGCGTTGACGCTTCCCTCGCATTGGAGCGCACTCCCTTCGAAATCGACCACGACCTCTTCTCCGTCGATCCTTACGGTCACGGCAATCGGGACCGGTTTGTCGTCGAGGCCGTCGTCATCAAGCACGTCTTCGTATCGATAGGTGCCGTCCGGTAGATGCCGAATGCCGTGTCTCGTCAGTGTTTCACTATAGGCCAGCAATTCGGACATGTTGTCCCGAACGCGCTTCACTCCGTAGCGTGACGCCAATTCTTGAAGCCGTTGCGCCCCTATCCGGTTAGCCGCCAGTTGGGCTTGCAAATCGCCGGCCCGTTCCCGTGGGGTCCGCACGTTCGCCAGGAAAAAATCCCACAGGGCCTGGTTTATCCTGCCGGCTTCCATGAGTTTCACGGGCGGAATAATCACCCCTTCCTGATACAATTCCCTGGACAAGGGCATGGAGCCCGGCGACATCCCCCCGACGTCGGCGTGATGCGCGCGATTGGCCACGAACCCCAGGAGTTTGTCATTCTCGACGAAGACCGGAGAGACGACCGTGATGTCCGGCAAGTGCGTGCCGCCGTGAAACGGGTCATTCAGGATCGCCACGTCACCCGGCGCGAAGGTCAGGTGCCGGCGGCAGGATTCGACGGAGAGCGGCATGGCCCCGAGATGGACCGGAATATGCGCGGCCTGCGCCACCAAGCGTCCCGCTTCGTCGAACACGGCGCAGGAAAAATCGCGGCGCTCCTTGATGTTCGGGGAAAACGCCGAGCGTTGCAGGCGCACCCCCATTTCCTCGGCCACCGAACCGTACAAATGCTTGAAGACTTCCCGTTCAACGGCTTTCTGCACGAGCCTCTCCAATGGTGACCAGCACGTTTTGCCGGACGTCAACCTGCGCGGCATCAGTTTCCGACAACAGAATGGTGGTATCGTCCTGGAAGATGACCGCGGGGCCGGGAACGTGGTGCCCTGGCTGCAACCGGCGGCGGTCATAGAATGGAACCGTTCGGGGTCCGGAGGCGAATACGAGACGACGTTCATGGCACACGGCCCCTGAGGAATCAGCCGGCCCCGTTGCCCGGGCCTCGATCACCGGGGGACTGACGTCGCCGATCGCCCGGACACGAAGATTGACGATCTCAAGACCCGCTGCTTCGTCCTTATGCCCATAGCGCCGGGCGTGTCGTTCATGAAAGGCCGCTCGAAAAGCAGAGGAAAACGGCACGGTCAATTCAAAGGATTGGCCCTGATACCGGAGATCCAATTCACAATGAACGTGCCGGGAAAGAACGGGGACCTTTTGGGTCACAAGGTCTTCCTGCGCCTGCTCGACCATCGGAACAAACCGGCGTTCCAACTCTTCAAACGGGGTCTCACCTGAACACATCACCGTTTGGACGTAATCCAGGAACACGTTCGCCGTCAACATGCCCAGGGCGGATAACGTCGAGGCCGCCAAGGGAATCAGGACACGTCCGACGTTGAGATCTCGTGCAAGTTCGCAAGCATGCACGCCTCCGGCTCCGCCGAAGGAGAGCAGCACGTACTCCCTGGGATCGTACCCGCGTTCGATTGATATCACGCGGACCGCGCGCTCCATCTCGGCATTGACCACCCGGAGGATGCCCAAGGCGATCTCCTCCAAGGCCACCTGGGGACCGCCAGCGGAGGACCGTACCAATTCTCGTGAGAGTGCGGCCAGAGCCAAACGGGCGGCCTCCCTATCCAACGGCAGTTCACCACCCAACAGACCCGCGACAGGCAACCGGCCCAGGAAGGCATTGGCATCTGTGACCGTGGCCGTTCGTCCGCCTCGTCCGTAACATGCAGGCCCCGGGTCGGCCCCTGCACTTTCCGGCCCGACACGCAGCGCGCCCCCAGCATCGACTCGCGCCAGGGACCCCCCTCCTGCCCCAACGGTATGAATGTCGAGTGCCGGTACGCGGATGGGCATGCCGGCGACTTCCGCTTCCGACGTCATATGAATCGCTCCATCGACCACGGACACGTCCGTGGACGTGCCGCCCATGTCAAACGTGATGATCCGCGAAAACCCCGCCAGCCGTGCCAGATACTCCGAACCGATCACCCCTCCCGCGGGTCCGGACAGGATCGAACGGACGCCCTCCTGTCGCACCTGTGCCGCTCGAATCCGTCCGCCATTCGACTGCATGACGTGGAAGGAGCCGTCTGCCAACGATTGCTCCAGTGTTTCCAGATAGCGATTGAGCACCGGGGAGACGTAGGCGTTCACCACCGTGGTGGAGGCCCGTTCGAATTCCCGAAACTCCGGAATCAGTTCATGCGAGGCGGAGACAAAGAATCCCGCTTCCCGGAGACGTTGTCCGATGTACCGTTCGTGATCGGGATTCGCAAAGGAAAACAGGAGGGAAAGTGCCACGGCTTCGACCCGTTGTTCCCGCAGGGTCCGGATAAGGGAAGACAACGATCGTGTGGCCAAGGGCCGCAAGACCCGCCCGCGATGATCGACCCGTTCCCGTACTTCCAGACACCGGTCCCGCGGCACGAGCGTGGGCACTCCGCCACTGAACCAATCGTAGAGGTTTCGACGGGTCTGCCGGCCAATCTGCAACACGTCCCGAAACCCTTGCGTCGTGACGAACGCCGTACACGCTCCCTTTCGTTCGAGCAACGCGTTGGTGGCCACGGTCGAGCCATGCACCACCATGGAGCCGGCGGCCGGGGACAGTCTCCGCAACCCTTCCAGCACTGCCTGTGCGGGGTCCGCGGGAGTCGAAAGCACCTTGAAAGTCTTCACGCCATGCCGGTCATACACCACAAAATCGGTGAAGGTGCCGCCGATGTCGATACCGATGGAGAGGGGGGATCGTTGGTCGTCCGGACTCATCGCCTCATGAACGTTTTCCGGAAGGGCAAGATCGAAGCGGGAAACGGCGCGCAGAGTCAGCCCTTGACCTGTCCGCTCAGGGTCACGATTCTTGGACCGCCCGGCGCATTGTCAAAAATACGCAGTAACGCTTGGTGCCTGCCGGGCGCCGTACTCTTGAAATGAATGTGCAACGCACAGAATTTACCCGTCGTCAGTGTGGCCCCGGCACAGGACTCCCCGTCGACGGAAAAAGCCCGGGATCCTTTCAACACGATATCGTCGATACTCAAGGAACCGAGCCCCACGTTAGAGACGGTCAATTGCAGCGTGCGTTGGGCCGGCGTATCGATGTCCACCGGAAACCGGATGGTATCGGCACTCAGACTGATGGAAGGAATGACCGCCTTCCCGCTCAAGAGAATCGACACGTCGTCGGACCCGCTATTCGCCGTCACAATGTCCGGCAATCCGTCGTTGTCAAAATCTTCGATCCCCATGGCGGTCGGCACCTTGCCCACGGCATAGTGCCCGGCCGGTTGAAACGACCCGTCGCCCCGTCCCAGAAGGATGGAAGTGCTATCCGAGGCTCGATTGGTCGCAATCAGGTCACGATAGCCGTCACCATCCAAATCCTTGTACCCCAACGCCACGGGGCTGAAGCCCACCTCCATATTTGCGGGTTTCGTATACCGGCCGGGACTGAGTTGCAGCAGCAGCTTGATGCTATCGGTAAACAAACTGGTGACCATGAGATCCAGGTTCCCATCGGCATCCAAATCCGTTTGGGTCACGGCGCTCAGCGTGAGCCCCGCTTGAATCGTTTTCCAGAAGGCAAAGGTCCCCCGTCCCTGGTTCCGAAACACGGACACGTATCCGTTCGGCGTCCGCCAACTCGGCTGGCTCCACGTCAACGTGATATCCGGCAACCCATCGTCATCCAGATCCGCCAGTGAGACGCCGGTGGGGAACAAGCCGTTCCGGTCCTGCTCTTCGACGTGGTGGGTCAACGCGAAACCGCCTTGCCCGTTGTTCGACAACACCGTCCAACTGAACGGGGGATAATGTCCGAACCGGCCGCTGTTGACCACGACCATGTCCACGTCGTCATCCCCGTCCACGTCACCCAACGCGAGAAACGTCGGGCCTTTCCCCGAGGGATACGGAACGGGTTTCTCGAACAACCCGTTCCCTTTTCCGAACAGGACCAGAACGCGGTCAGCTCCGGTCTCGGCCACGACCAAATCCGCCGTCCCGTCCCGGTTCAGGTCTCCCGTCGTCAGAAACATCGGACTCGCTCCCACGCCGAAGGAGTAGCTTGACCGGAACGTGCCGTTTCCGTTTCCCAACAACACCGAGACGTCGTCCGAGTCACTGTTCGCCGTCGCAATATCCAGACGTCCATCCTCATTGAAATCACCGACCGTGAGTCCCTCCGGATGGGCCCCGACGGACGCAGACAGGACCGGGGTAAAGACGAGGTTCTGCGCAAACGCGGGACACGCAGCCACCAGCACCGCCGCAACGCAGACCATCCATGATTCGAACACACGCCGGATAAACCCGGTCATCACGCTCCCTCTGCCATCCCGATTATTCCGGCAACGGCCGCCCATCCGTTGAAAACGTTTTTTTTACAGCAAATTCCACTTCATCCGTCGCCGCCATCCCTCGATTGCGAACGTGTACGGACCAGGAAGGATGGGCTCGCAGTGAAGTGATGACGGTCTTGATTAATTCGGGTTTAATCCGGGTCTCCCAATCATGCAGCCAGGCATACCCATCGTCGTCGCCATCATAGTCTTCCGGAAAACCGGCAACGAGATTAAACCGAAGGGTAAACGTTTTTTCTTCTTCGAACATCTCCGGTCATTCCTGTCAATGTTCCGTCATTCGTTGGCACGTTTACACGGACTCCTGCTGTCATCGGGGATCGGGGATGACAGACAACTATTGGGGGGGCTCTCCCCACCTGACCACCCCTTCCAAAGAGGAGGAACAAGAAGGTAGCGCTTGGTCCGGAACGACAATTACTCCTGAATGTCTTTGGCCCGACGATCTATATACGCCGACCGGGCAGCCCCGTACAGATCGACGGTGGACCCTTCAAGCCCCTCGAACGTCTCGAGGTTGAGGGCCCGGTCATTCAAACGGTCCGTCGCATTGAGGCCCAGGTTCGGGGTAAACGGTATAAAATAATTGACGGGGTTCATGAAAATATCGCCGGCGTACCCCACGACATCCCGAACCGTCATCGGAGGAAGCAAGGGCAGGACCAGGTAAGGCCCGGAAGCCAGCCCATATATCGCAAGGGTCTGACCAGTATCTTCCGGCGTTGGGGCTTCAATCTCGAACATGTACTTGGCGACGTCAAAGAGCCCCCCCACGCCGAGGGTCGAATTCAGGAGAAACCGTTGCGTTTCAATTACGGCCCGCTCGGTTTTCCCCTGGAAAATGTTATTGAGAAATCGTGAGGCAAACCCCAGATTATCAAACGCATTCGCCAGAGAATCTTGAACGTCGGGCGGCACGACCCCGGAGTAAACCCTGGCCACCGGCTTCAGCGCATAGCGGTCGAAATTATAATTGAGGGTAAAAGTCCTGGAATTGAACGCTTCCCAGGGATCATTAACCGGTTCGCTTTCGGTCGCAAAAGGATCCTCAAACGTCCCTTCGACGACTGTTTCTTCCATGACGGGGATTTTCTTGTCGTTATCTTTAGCTAAGTCTCCGGAAGGCTTTTCCTCGCTCAGCCGGCCGGAATCACCGACCGGGTCCGGTGAAAAAGACTGCTGAGCCACGAGATCCTGTGAGGCACGAGGCATTCCAAGGGCAATGGCCGCCTGTTCAACCGGATGCGCCAGTTGTGCGGAAAAAGCCGGTTGGGAGATCTGAGGGCTCGCAGGCTCGGCCAAAACGACCGATGGAAGCCCAGAAACGCACAAGAAGAGGGCTGTCTGAGCCAGACTGACCCCTGCGAAAGCGTGGGGCAAGTGATACCATGTCATCATACGATTCTTCTCCATCCCGAGAATGAACGTGGCCTCATGCGCCTCATTGATTCTTCTCCGTCACCGTCCATATTCATTGAAATAGGGGAAACGTTTACTCGGAACTGCCTAACATGTCATCGACCAACGGACGGTTGATATCTTCACAACCCGGACATAGGATGTCGAACAGCGCCTCGTAGTTCTCGACGTAATTCCGGCTGTCGGTCAATTTCTCATCCCGCACGTCCTGGTAACAGGAATCACATAACATCATGACCCCACGCATCACCGAGACGGTTTTTCGACCGTGACTCCCGGTCATACGGCACCTCTTCCCGGAACCCGGTCACGCATCACGAGCGTTTCAACCCAGGCATCCATTTTCCTCACAATGCATGACTCTCCATCCACGGACGCCTCACGACCAGCCGCGTTGCTGCGCCAGGAAAAAATCTTCCGTCTCGAGATCCAGACCGCATTCCGGGCATTCATACGGTTGATCCGGCGGGGGGATAGACAATTCCTTCTCCTGGATACGTCCCTGACAAACGTGATAAAAATGTCCACCGGCGTGTTCGGAATCCAATGGATCATTTTCAAATTTGAGAATCATGGTCTCCCCGGCTCCAAGAAACATCAGTTATAACAAGGACGTCAAACGGGGTGCAATCCTCGGCACGTTTGGAATGTTCTTGCTCCTGCTATCCGCGCATCCCGCCGGGGCCTTGTCTCGACAGCCGCCCTCGCAAGGAATCGCTCTCGCGCCTGTCCTCACGCAGGGGCTCATCCAACCGGTCTTCATCGGTCACGCAGGCGACCAGAGCCAGCGGCTCTTTATCCTGGAACAACCGGGAAGAATCCGAATCCTGCAAAACGGCATCCTGCAACCTTCCGCATTTCTGGACATCTCCGACCGGGTCGGCGCTGGCGGGGAAATGGGGCTTCTGGGATTAGCGTTCCACCCCCACTTTGCGAAAAACGGACGGTTCTTCGTCAATTATACAAGAAAACCGGATGCGGCAACGGTCGTGGCGAAATTTCAGGTTTCACAAAACCCCAACCGCGCCATCCCCAAAGAAAAAATCCTGCTCACGGTTCCACAGCCATATACGAATCATAACGGCGGGATGCTGGCTTTCGGTCCGGACGGGTACCTGTACATTGCCACCGGAGACGGAGGAGCAGGCGGCGATCCGGGCAATCGAGGGCAAAATCCGGACACCCTGCTTGGCAAGCTGCTCCGTATCGACGTCGATCAGGGAAAGCCTTATGGCATTCCTCCCGACAATCCCTTTGCCGGGCGACCAAGCGGACGAGAAATCTTTGCCTTGGGCTTCCGTAATCCCTGGAGATTTTCTTTCGACCGGCAGACCGGTCAATTGTGGGCCGCGGACGTGGGGCAAAATCGTTGGGAAGAAATCGACTTGGTGGAGGCGGGACACAATTATGGATGGCGCGTCATGGAAGGGGCTCATTGTTATCAGCCTTCTCGAGGCTGCGCCACGGACGGGCTGACCCTCCCCGTGGCGGAATACCCGAATCAATCACCCCACTGTGCCGTCACAGGGGGATACGTGTATCGTGGGCAACACGTGAGTTTCCTCCGAGAAACCTACGTGTTCGGAGACTACTGCAGCGGCAGAATCATGGGCTTAATCGACGGACAACCGCTTGTCCTTCTGGCCTCGGGGTTGAGAATCTCTTCCTTCGGTGAGGACGAAGCAGGCGAACTCTATGTCGTGGATCACGGGGGAGGTATCTACAAGATCACCCCGGCAGGGACGAAACCGTAGCCTCGAACTCTTCGCATTGCTTCCTTCGCGTTGTTCAGTCCAGGCAGGACAGGCCCTCGCCGCACTGTCCGGACACGGCTGATCCATGCTCACCCGCCTCTTCTTTGTTTAGTTGACGGAACCATGTTATCTTGGTATTCCCCTTTGTTCATTCCCCTTCGACGTGTCAGCCGTGAATAACAAAACCCTTTTCTACGCGATAGCACTCGCCATCGTCGCCTTCTACCTGGTCATAACGGCCTTTTATCGATGGGGAGACAAGATTCCGCCCCGGATCACGCTCGTCGAGCCCTTCACCCAAGCCGGGCCGGCGACCCCGTTGATCCTCCACGTCGAGGATTCGGGAACGGGCCTTCAGGAGGTGACCGTCCGCATTCTCCAGAACCTCGAGAGTTACACCCTGGCGCAAGAACAGTTTTCCGCGCAACTTCCCATCGGAGGCAGCACCCAACCCACCTTCGACCTCAACCTCATCCCCTTCGGGGACGATACCATCCCCAAACGCCGGGGACAGGTGAAATTGGTCATTACAGCCCGGGATTATTCCTGGCAGGGATTTTTCGAAGGGAATTGGGCCCGAATCGAACAGGACGTCGCCGTGAAATTTACTCCCCCCCAGTTGGAAGTGTTGTCAGATCCCCTGCCCGTTTCGCAAGGAGGAACCGGGGCCGTGGCGTTCCGCGTGTCCGATGATGCCCAACGATACGGAGTCCGAATCGGCGAAACATTTTTCCCGGGATACCCCAATCCCAACCGCGCCTTCACCGCGTTCTCACTCTTTGCCTTTCCCCATGACCGCCCGGCCTCTACCCCGGTGACGCTCGTGGCGGACGATGGCTTGGGCAATCATGCGGGACAGAGGCTCGACGTCACCATCCTTCCCAAAACGTGGCGATCCCGAACTATCACGATTTCCGATCGCTTCATCGAACAGACCATTCGTCCCATCATTGCCCAGACCCCCGAGATCGAAGATCTGGACGATCCGCTTCGCAACTTTCTCCAAGTCAACAACGTGTTGCGCAAACGGACAACCGGCCGACTGGCGACCCTGGCCTCGGACAGCTCGCCTGAGTTGCAGTGGAACGGGGCCTTCATCCAATTATCCAACTCCCAGGTGGAAGCGACGTTTGCCGATCGCCGCGAATACCGCTACAACGGAACCGTCGTGGACACGCAGTATCATTTGGGGTTCGACCTGGCCGTCACCAAACACTACCCGGTGGAAGCCGCCAACGACGGAACCGTGGTGCTGGCCGAGTATTTTGGTGTGTACGGAAACACCATCGTGATCGATCACGGGTATGGGCTCCAATCACTGTACGCCCATCTGTCCTCATTTGCCATAGAGAAAGGAGACGTCGTCGGCAAAGGGCAAATCATCGGACGGTCAGGCATGACGGGTTTAGCCGCGGGCGATCATTTGCATTTCAGCCTGCTGCTTCACGGAGTCCAGATCAATCCCGTGGAATGGTGGGATCGCCGGTGGGTGCGATCCCGCATCAACGACCCTCTTCATCGCGCCTCCCTTCGCACGAGCGACCTCACAGCGCCGAAGCGGGAGGGGCAAAACCATCTGCGTCCCTCACCGCAGTCTCCGTAGATCGGGTTAGGGTCGCGTAACCCGACATGAGCCGGGAAGACGATTGATGGCACGATCGCAAGCACGCACGCCAAGTAAGAGCACCGCCCCCGTCACCACGGTGCCGCTGGATAAAACCACGCGCCAGCGGTACCTGAACTACGCGCTGTCCGTCATTACCGCGCGCGCCTTGCCCGATGTGCGGGACGGCCTGAAACCGGTTCAGCGACGCATTCTGTTTTCCATGTTTCACAACCACAGGTTAGCGCCGGACCGGCCGCCCATCAAAAGCGCAAAAGTCGTCGGATCGGTGATCGGGGAATGGCATCCCCACGGCGACTCCGCTGTCTATGATGCCATGGCACGCATGGCGCAATGGTGGTCCCTGCGCACCCCCCTCGTCGACGGCCACGGCAACTTCGGCAGCCTGGACGGCGACCCGCCTGCGGCCTACCGGTACACCGAAGCCAAACTCACCCCGGTCGCAGTGGAACTGCTGGACGAACTGAGCAAGGACACGGTCGACTTCCAGCCTAATTACGACGGCAAGGACAAAGAACCCCTGGTGCTGCCCGCCCCGTTTCCCAACCTGTTGGTCAACGGGTCCACCGGCATTGCCGTCGGCATGGCCACCAACGTACCGCCTCATAACCTTGAGGAAGTCGTCAACGGAGCCATCGCCCTGATCGACAACCGGGCGTGCACGATTTCCGACCTCATGAAGTCGATCAAGGGGCCTGATTTTCCCACCGGCGGGGAAATCCTGAACACCCGCACCGAACTTCGGGAAATCTATGAGACCGGCCAGGGACTGGTGCGCGTGCGTGGCGAGTTCACAGTGCTCCCGGGCTCGTCCGGCAAATCCCAGATCGTCGTCACCTCGGTCCCCTTCGCCGTGGACAAGGCCACGATTGTCGAACGGATCGGTGAACTCATCGCCGCCAAAAAGGTGCCGCAACTGGTCGACGTCCGCGACGAATCCACAACTGACGTCAAAATCGTGTTGGAACTGCAGAAAGACGCCAAGGCCGACTTGGCCATGGCCTATTTGTTCAAAAATACCCCGCTCCAGAATAACTTTTCCGTCAACCTCACGTGTCTGCTTCCGGCTCCGGGCACCGCCACCGCGCGACCCCGTCGTCTGTCCCTGAAAGAAATCCTCGAACAGTTCATCGACTTTCGCTTTGACACGGTCACGCGCCGATTCTCTTACGACCTGAGACTCCTGGAACAACGCATCTATATTCTTGCAGGCTTTCAAATCATTTTCGGCGCGCTGGACCGGGTGCTCACCATCATTCGTCAAAGCAACGGCAAGGCGGACTCCGCCGAAAAACTGAAACGCGAGTTCCCGCTCGACGACGCCCAAACCAACGCGATCCTGGAAACACCGATCTACAAGCTGTCCCGCACCGAAATCGAGAAAATGCTGGACGAACTTGCCAACAAAAAGGAGCAGGCCCGGGAACTCAAGACCCTGCTCGGGTCGAAGCCGCGATTATGGAACGTCGTCAAACAGGAACTCCAGGACCTCGCCAAGACCTACGGCGACAAACGGCGAACGAGAGTCGGACGCCGCCAGGGCGAAGAAGTCGAATTCGACCCCGAGGCCTACATCGTCAAAGAAGACGCCGTGGTCACGATTTCCACGGATGGATGGATTCGCCGCGTCGGCATGGTCAAGGACTTGTCGAAAACGCGACTGAGGGAAGGGGACCACCTGCTGATCGCCTTGATCGGCAGCACGGTGGACACCATCGTGTGCTTTTCGAACTTCGGCAGCGCGTACACCATCCGCATCGGCGATCTGCCGGCGGCGCGAAGCGGCTACGGGGACCCCGCGCAAAAGCTGTTCAAATTCAAGGACGGGGAACGCATCATGGCAGCCCTCAGTTCGGATCCCAGATTGTATGCCTCAGTCGGACAACCCACCGCGTCGTCGCTTCCCCTTTTCGACGGATCAACCGTGGGAGGAGCCGCCCCCGTTTCCCTCGGGCAAGGGATCGCCGTATCAACGGCCGGTATGGGTGTACGCTTCGACCTGGATCCCCTCAAGGAGCCCTCGACCCGCCTCGGTCGAAAATTCATGAAACTCCGTGACCAGGAAGAAGTCGTAAGCGTCGAAACCTTGGGTCCATTCGCGCCCCAACCCGTCCTCGCGGTCGCTTCTCAGCGAGGACGCGTGCTCCTGTGCCACGCCGAGGAAATTGGTGTGCTCTCCGGTCCGGGACGAGGGGTGACAGTCATCAAACTCGACAACACGGATAGGGTCCTGGCCGTCCGCCTGTTGTTCCGAAAGCAGGACCAATTGGTCGTCGTGAAACAGGAAGGCGGATCGTTCGCCATTTCAGCGAGAAAGTATCAACCCGTCAGCCGCGGCGGAAAAGGGCACGTGCTGTTCAAACGCGGGACCTTGAAGGGAGCCCAAGCCTTACCCGTCGAACTGCCCGTCCTCGAGTCTGAGAATCACAAGAACGACCCCTGACCCCGGCCCTTGCCGTTTCCTCTCCCTCGATGGGAGAGGATGAAGGTGAGGGTGAGTCAAAGTTGTAGCAGCGGGATTTTATCCCGCCTAGAGAAACCGAATTCGCACTTCTTGAAGCCACCTGCCGGATTTGCCATAATTTGCCATAATTTGGCGCGGTTCCAGCAAAGGAGAAAAAGCATGGAACTGACGAATGCAAAAATTCAACTGCGCAATCCCAGGCTGCCTGCATTGGAAGCGGTGGAGATCGACGCACTCGCCGATAGAAAGGCAGTCCACCTGTGCATTCCGCCGCATATCCAAATCCAGTTGCAACTCGAAGAGACCGACACAAAAGAAGTGACCTTGGCGGACGGAAACCGGAAACTCGTTCCCTACGTCGGCCCGATCGAGTTACGCTACAAAAACCGGATCGGGTTCAGCGGTGCCCTGGTCATGGGAGACACGCCCTTACTGGGAGCAATTCCCATGGAAGACATGGACTTGGTCGTCGTGCCAAAAACAAGGCACGTCATCGTCAATCCGCTCACCCCCAACATCGCATCGTCCATTGCCAAGTAGGGACGACGTAGCGCGTCGCCTGCTCAACAACCCTGATTGCTCGGCGGAGTCTGATGCCGTTCGTGTATTGGCCACTACGTCAATTAAGTGCTCGCAACTGGCACGCGAGGGGAAGACACGGGGAACCAAATGACGCTCTTGGGGGAACGGATGCAGAGAAGTGCTTGTTGTATCAGGGATTGATTAAATAAATCTTAGCCTTGGCCGTTTAACCATCGATACGCAAGTGCTCGAAGTAAAGGAGAAAGTGGCCCGCTGACACCAAAAATAATAGCAGCTTCAGGATATTCTAACCAGAGAGAGAGTCCAGCAAGTAAAATCAGAAAAATGCTGACAATGAGTGCGTGTGACGAAGCGAAGAAACAAGGGAATGCCTTAGAACGGGAATACAAAAAGGAAATGATTTTGGGAAGATGATACTCAAACCGATCTAAATATTGCGATGTATAGCAAATAAGAAGAAGACAAATAGCAAACCATGCCGACCCTAAACTGGCTATCACGAGACGACGACCTCTGTGCCGCCTCGCGCGTGCCGCATCGGTTGTTGGAAGAGGCAACTGAACTGTCCACGGGCGAACCGGACGCGGGCAATATGCTGATTCAAGGCGACAACCTGGAGGACTTGAAGGCGCTGTTGCCGTTCTATGCCGGGCAGGTGAAGTGCATCTATATTGACCCGCCGTACAATACCCGATCGGCGTTCGAGCACTACGATGATAATCTGGAACATACGCAATGGCTGGCGATGATGTGGCCGCGGCTTGAGCTTCTGCGCGAGTTACTGGCCGAGGACGGCTCGATTTGGGTGTCGATTGACGACAATGAGGCGCATTACCTGAAGGTTGTGATGGATGAGGTGTTTGGCAGAAAGAACTTTATTGCAAACTTTGTTTGGCAGAAAAAGTACACCCGCGCGAATGATGCCGTTTTTGTAAGCGACAATCACGACCACATCATTTGCTTTGCAAAAGACCGTGATGTTGCTTCGTTTAATGGCATGCGTCGTGAAGAAAAACAAAATGTAGCCTACAAAAACCTTGACAACGATCCTCGGGGACCGTGGAAATCAACACCATTGCATGCAAAAAGTGGTTCCGATACGAACCAATACCCATATACATTCTCCAACGGCATTACATGGAGCCCTCCTGTTGGGACTTATCATCGCTATAGCAAAGAGACACTTGCCAAGCTTGATCAAAGTGGACAGCTATGGGTTGGCACCAAAGGTGACGCAACACCATCACGAAAATCGTATCTGTCAGAGGTAAAGCAAACTGTGGTGCCGGTGACAATTTGGCTTTATGACGAGTTCGGAAGCAATCATGAAGCCAAGAACGAAAACCGCTTTGTTTTGTCAAGCGCCTATTTCGATACGCCAAAGCCTGAGAAACTTTTAGCGCGCGTCTTTGAAATCGCCACCAACCCCGGCGACCTCGTCCTCGACTCCTTTCTCGGCTCCGGCACGACTGCGGCCGTGGCACACAAGATGGGGCGACGCTATATCGGCGTTGAAATGGGTGAGCACGCGGTCACGCATTGCGTCCCCCGCCTGCAAAAAGTCATTGACGGTGAACAGGGTGGTATTTCCAAGTCCGCCGGGTGGCGCGGCGGAGGAGGATTCCGGTTCTACCGCCTCGGGCCTACCGTGTTCGACGAACAAGGCCAAATCCGGCAGAACATTCGCTTTTCCACCTTGGCCGCTCACGTGTGGTTCAGCGAGACACGGAATCCGTGGAACGGAACGGGCGACTCCCCGTTGCTCGGCCTGTGCGACGATCGCGCCTACGCCTTGCTCTACAACGGCATTCTGGGCGACAAGCGACCTGCTGAGGGCAACGTGCTGACCCGCGCAACGTTGACACGGATTCGGGATGAAATCACCAGGGTACAGGCTGGCTTCGACGGCCCATTGACGATCTATGGTGAACAGTCGCGCCTGACGCCAACGACGCTCGACCGGGAAGGCATCGTCTTCAAGCAGTTGCCGTATGATGTAAAAATCCGAACCTGAGCCGTGAAACTCAAACCGTACCAGACCGACACGCTCAACACGTTGCGCCGCTTCTTCGAGCACGCGCGTCTTGCCGGACCGAAGGCCGCCTACGAAACGATAACCACCGAACCTGAGCAGGCCGTACGAATCGGACGTTACGCCGGGGTGTATGCGCCACTGGCCGAACTGCCTGACGTGCCTTACGTCTGCCTACGGCTGCCGACCGGCGGCGGCAAAACCATTCTCGCTGCCCATTCCATCACGATTGCACGCGATGCCTGGGTGGAGAAGGACTATCCCCTGACCATCTGGCTCGTGCCGACCGACAAAATTCGCCAGCAAACTGCCGAGGCATTGAAGCATCCCCGTCATTCGTACCGGCAAACGCTGGATCAGGCGTTCGACGGCCGGGTACGGGTGTTCGACATCGCCGACTTTACGCATATCCGGCCCCACGATCTGCGGGACTACTGCTGTATCGTGGTCGGTACGATCCAGACCTTGCGCGTCACAAACACCAATGGCCGCAAGGTCTACGCTCACAACGAGAACCTTGAGCCGCATTTCTCCGGCGTCAGGGATATAACGCAGGGCCTGGAACAATCGGCAGGCGGCGGAATCAAGTTCTCCTTTGCCAGCCTGCTGCACCTCCACCGGCCCTTGATGATCGTGGATGAAGCCCATAACGCCGTCACCGGCCTGACGCGCAACATGCAGGCACGCCTCAATCCCAGCGCCATTATCGAGTTCACGGCTACACCTAAACAGCGGTCGAACGTTCTGCACAGTGTTTCGGCCCAGGAATTGAAACGGGCCGAGATGATCAAGCTGCCGATCATGCTGACCGAACACACCTCGTGGCAGAATGCGGTGAACGGGGCGATTGTGACCCGTGCTTCGCTGGACAAAACGGCCAAGGAAGACCCCGATTACATTCGACCCATTGTCCTGTTTCAGGCCCAACCCAGAAACGAGGAGGTGACGGTCGACGTCTTGAAGAAGCACCTGCTGGAGGTCGAAAACGTCCCTGAGTCCGCAATCGCCGTCGCAACCGGCGACACGCGGGCACTGGACGGCATCGACCTGTTTGACCCTCATTGTCCGATTGAATATGTCATCACCATCGAGGCGCTGAAAGAAGGTTGGGATTGTTCTTTTGCGTACGTCTTCTGTTCGGTTTCACGCATCCAAAGTGCGGTGGACGTGGAACAGATCCTTGGCCGGATCCTGCGGATGCCGTATGCCACGCGGCGCAACGCCGCGGAATTGAACCGGGCCTATGCCTTCCTGTCCGAACCGGCAACCGGCATGGCTGCCCGATCCCTGGTCGATAAACTGGTGGCCATGGGCTTTGAGGAAGACGAGGCACGTGACAACATTGAACCGGTCCAATCAGAGCGTGACGACATCGAGCTTTTTTCATCGGATCAGTTTCAGCAACCGGCCTTCAGGCACATCCTGACTGCCACACCGGAAGTCGTCGCTGCACTGGATAAGATGCAACTCGAAGGTCTGACGGTGCTTTCGACCGAAGGTGACACGTTCGAAATTGCCGTCATCGGACACGTGAGCGATACGCTGGCTGAGGCCTACAGGCAACTTTCGCCAACTGAACGCAAGGCGCTTGCGGATGTCTTTGCGCAACACCAACTCGACGCGAATCTGCAACTGTCGCCGGCTGAACAGGGTGAGACATTCAACCTTCCGCGCCTGATGACGGAAATCCAAGGGCAGTTGGTGTTTGCCGACACCGACGTCTTCATGGAGTTTCATGACTGGTCGCTGCGAAACCACCCCGCCAGGCTGGATGGGCATGAATTCACCATCCGCGAAACCGCCCATGGGTTCGAAATCGACCTGGACGGGAATCGACTGACCTACCGGTTCGCCGGTGAACAGGAGCAATTAAGCTTGAACGTCCACGTGGAAGGCTGGACGCAAGCGGCGCTGGTCCTGTGGCTGGACCGGCAAGTGCGCCAACCCGACATCGGTCAGGCTGAACTGGTGAAATGGCTGTCCGGTCTGACCACCTACCTGATCAACACTCGCGGCCTGCACATCTCCTCACTCATACGCTGCAAATTCATCCTGGCTCGAAAGATATGTGCCAAACTTGACGCGATTCGCCGGAAAGAACGCAAACGTGCGTATCAGGCGTGCCTCTTTACACCCGGAGTCAAACCCGAGGTCTCATTCGAGACTGCCTTTGTTTTCCAAGACGGCATGTATCAAGGGGAACGCCTCTACCGTGGGCACTGGCAGCCCAACAAACATTTTCTGGGCTCTCACGCCGTGCCGGCTTTTGACGGCGCAGAGGACGGTGAGGAATTCCGGTGCGCTCAAACCCTCGACGGCCTGCCTTCGGTAAAATTCTGGGTGTGCAACGTGTCGCGCCATCCGGCTTCGTTCTGGCTGCCGACGGCGACGGATAAATTTTATCCCGACTTCGTGGCTCAACTCGAAGACGGTCGCCTGCTTGTCGTCGAATACAAGGGCGCCCATATGGCCGACTCTGTCGACACTGCGGAGAAACGGACGATCTGCGAACTGTGGCAACGCGCAAGCAACGCTCAGGGAATCTTCGTCCTCGTTGAACAAAGCGTCAATGGCCGGGACATGCACCAACAGTTGCTGGACGCCACGGAGTCAGCAGCAACAGTCGAAGGGAATAACTGATATGACCACCAAATACGACGCGAGCGAGATTCTTGTTTTGGAAGGGATTGATCCGGTTCGCCGGCGACCGGCGATGTACATCGGGGGGACGGACAAGATCGGCTTGCACCATCTGGTGTGGGAAATTCTGGATAACGCCATCGACGAGGTGATCAACGGGTACGCGACAACGATCACGGTCGAACTCGATAAGACCGGTGACGGCATCCGCGTGACTGACAACGGACGCGGCATTCCGGTGGACCAACATAAGCACTATAAAAAGTCGGCGCTTGAAATCATCATGACGACACTCCACGCCGGCGGAAAATTCGAAACCGGCAGCTACATCCATTCTGGCGGCTTGCACGGGGTCGGTGCCTCGGTGGTCAATGCCCTATCCAACCACGTGGAGGTCACCGTCAAACGGCACGGATACGAGTGGCGACAACGGTATCAGGCCGGCAAACCCCTGGGACCGGTCACAAAGGGAAACGCGGTGCGAGGCACGGGCACGTCGGTGTACTTTCGTCCGGACCCGCTGATTTTCGGAAAACAGACGACCTTCGACGCCACGCTGTTGCAGCACACCCTCGAGGCCAAATCCTACCTTCACAAAGGACTCAACATCACCTTCAAGGACGGGCAGCACACGCACGACTTTGTCCATGAACAGGGCGTTGAAGAATACCTCACCAAGCTCGTGAGGGACCGCGGACGGAAACCCACCGCTGACTTCGTGTTTTATCTGGAACGCCGCTTACGTAACGATGACAAAGCCGTAACGCAGGACAACGGCTTCGCCATGGAAGTCGCTCTGCAATGGACGGATGAACCCGCGGAATTCATCAGGAGTTACGTCAACGGCGTGGCGACGCCGAATGGTGGCACCCATGAATCAGGACTGCGCACCGGCATCGTGAAAGCCGTGCGGCATTATATCGATACCCACCAACTCACGCCGAAAGGGCTCAACCTTCAGGCGGAAGATATCCGGGAAGGACTAGCCTGCGTCTTGAGCGTGTTCATCCTGAACCCGCAATTTCAGGGGCAGACCAAAGAACGGCTCAATAATCCCGAGGTCCAAGGGCTCATGGACAACGCGCTACGCCCGTCCCTGGAAAATTTTTTGCACGAAAATCAAAGCATTGCCGAAACCCTGGTCGGTCGTATGATTCTGGCGGCTCGCGCGAGGGAAGCCTCCCGTGAGGCATCGAAAGCCGTCATCCGAAAATCCGCGGTGAGCCATCGCTTGAATTTGCCCGGCAAGCTGGCGGATTGCCAAAGTACAGACCCTGAACTCAGCGAGTTGTTCGTGGTTGAGGGTGATTCCGCCGGAGGAACCGCCAAGCAAGGGCGTGATTTGAAAACCCAGGCGGTTTTCCCGATTCGGGGCAAGGTGCTGAATACCGAGGACCTCACCCTTGGCAAGGTGGTCGAGAACAAAGAGTTGACCGACATGGTGAAAGTCCTGGGCTGTGGGATCGGACGGGAGTTCGATCTGAAGAAGTTGCGCTACCACAAAATCATTTTGCTCATGGACGCTGACGTGGACGGCTACCATATCAGCACATTGCTGCTCACCTTCTTTTTCCGGCACGTCCCCGAACTGATCAAGCAAGGGCACGTCTATATTGCCCAACCGCCGTTATACCGCATCGAGATCGGCAAAGCCGTGCATTGGGCCGGGTCGGATGAAGAGAAAGCACGCATTCTGGGCGAAGCCCGTGGCAAAACACCGGTCATCAGCCGATTCAAGGGCCTCGGTGAAATGTTTCCCCAACAACTCAAAGAGACGACCCTCGATCTTACCACACGCCGGCTCCTCAAGGTCGAGATTCACAATGAACTCGACACCGACCGGACCTTCCACGATCTCATGGGCAAGCGTCCCGAAGCTCGATATGAGTTTCTTATGGCGAATGCCGTCCTCGCCGACAATTTGGACGTGTAGCGGCACGGCGTCCTGGCTTGGAGGCGGGACGATGACCCGAGAGGCGTCCACGGCACTTTGTCCCAGGACGCGCGAGACGGTAGAATCCACGTCCGATGAATCCCCTCGAAGTCGTGAAACACTACCATGAGCAAACAAAGCATGACTTCAACCGGTATGCCCGCGCCTTGGGGTATATGGACTGGGCCAACCAGCCCGACCCGTTTCGGCGGTACGAAGGCGCGACGCTCCACGAATTGCCGCTACTGGCAGCTAGCGATGATCCCGTTGCCCCTTCTTATGAATCACTCTTTTCCTCCCAACCGGTTTCGCCTCAACCCTTGAACCTGAACAGTCTGTCCCGATTTTTCGAATATGGCCTTTCTATCACGGCGTGGAAAGCCTACGGGGGAAATCGCTGGGCGTTACGCAGCAATCCGTCCAGCGGCAACCTGCATCCCACGGAAGGCTATCTGCTGATCAAAGACACGGCCGGTCTTCCGTTGAAACCAGGGCTGTACCACTATGCGCCCAAAGAACACGGCTTGGAGCACCGGTGGCACGGGTCGAACACGGCGATAGAGAGGCTTCTTGAACCCTTTCCCACGCAATCCTTTTTCATCGGACTGAGTTCGATCCATTGGCGGGAAGCCTGGAAGTATGGGGAACGGGCGTTTCGCTATTGCCAGCACGACGTCGGCCATGCGCTGGGCGCGCTTCGGATTGCGGGCGCCGTGCTCGGGTGGAGGGGTTTTTTGCTCACCGGGCTCGATGACCAAACGCTTGGGACCGTTCTTGGCTTGAACCGGCTGCATGAATTTGAACGCGCCGAACCCGAATTTCCCGAACTGATGTGCGTGGTCTGTCCCGTGCCAACTGTTCTCCCTCCCCTATCCCATCCTTGCACAGGAGGGAAACAAAAAACACCCTTGCCGCTCGCCCTCGATCAAGCCATACTCAAACATTGGGAACCGGAAAACTGGCAAGGCAAGGCAAACAGGTTGAGCCGTGACAACCCCATTCCCTGGGAAGTCATCGAGAGCGTGACCAAGGCCTCATGGAAACCCTCGATGGAATCGTCAGCGCTTCGATTGTCCTTCTCCCCTGCCCTGATCCCGGAAGAGGATAGAGCGGAACGAACGTCTCCCTCTCGGCCTCGGCCAGACTTGGGTTCCGCACACCGGATCATTCATCAACGACGGAGCGCCGTGGCGTTTGACGGAACAACGTCAATTTCCGCACAACAGTTTTTCGCGATGCTGGAGCGCGTCATGCCTTACCCTGATCGACCGGTCGCACAACGACCCATGCCGTGGGATGCGCTCTCGTGGGATCCTGCCATTCACTTGGCGCTTTTTGTCCACCGGGTCGACGGCCTCCTGCCCGGCATCTATATGCTCTTGCGAACCCCTGCCCCAGATCTCAAGGCCACCTTGCAACAAGCCATGCATCGACAATTTGCCTGGACCGTGCCCGAATATTGCCCAGGATCGCTTCCACTCTACCTGTTGGAAAGCGGGAATGCTCAACGCATTGCCATGCAGTTAAGTTGCCACCAGGAAATCGCCGGCGCCAGTGCATTTTCACTAGGTATGATTGCGGAATTTGAGGCGTCGTTGGAGCGACATGGACCGTGGTTTTATAAACGCCTGTTTTGGGAGAGCGGCCTCATCGGTCAGGTGCTGTATCTCGAAGCGGAAGCAGCCGGTGTCCGCGCCACCGGCATTGGGTGTTTTTTCGATGATCCCATGCATCGCGTGCTTGGATGGTATCCCGACACGTCCTTTCAATCCCTGTATCACTTCACCGTCGGCGGAGCCGTTGACGATCATCGCCTCACGACCCTGCCTCCTTACGGCGAACTGAGCCAACGCCAGAGAAGTGAGGAAATCTAAGGAACCTCTGATGTAGTGCACTATCGGGCGCATGGCTACGTTGTGTCCTCGCTCAACCCTCACCTATCTCTAATATCTCTATGATAAGCTTCGGGTTTCGCTCCGGGACGCTTTGCCCTGCATCCCGCTATCACACTACATCAGAGGTTCCCTAAGCCTCCTTCCCCCTCATCCCAGCTCTCTTCCACGATGGGGAGCGGGAATGAGAAGGGCCTCAAACAGAACCCGCTCGCTGTATAAGTTCAGAAACATTTGGCACTCCTCGACACAGGAGGAGGAGCCATGCAGATCCACCATGTCGGCTATCGCATCAGGGGGTTTTCTCGACTAACGCAAGTCGGGCATCGTTGGGACATGATACCCCACGAAGCCCACCACCGACTCAAGATTCTGCACTTTTGCGCCCGGTACGGCCGGCCGGCGACCTATGAGGCCTTTGGCGTCAGCCGCCGGACGCTTTCTCGCTGGCAGCGGGCGCTCGCCCAAGCTGGCGGGGACCCGCAGGCGTTGGCCGTCCGCTCCAGGGCCCCCCACCGCCGCCGGCAGGCCCTGTGGCCGCCTGCCCTAAGCCAGGAGATCCGGCGGCTGCGCACCACGTATCCCAACCTCGGCAAGGTCAAGCTGCACGTCCTGCTCCGGCCGTGGTGTGCGCAGCACGGGCTAGCCCTCCCCAGGGTCTCCACCATCGGGCGCCTGATCGCCCGCGCCCCGGACCGGATGCGGCACACGCCGAGCCGCCTGGATGCCCGGGGCCGGCCCAAACCCCGGACACGGCGCCGGAAATCCCGCCCGCCCCGGCCCCGCCCCGCCCCGCCCCTGGCGGTCTTGGCCGGCGATCCCGTTGTGCGGCTCCACGCCGGACTCCGCCGCTACCTATTCACCTTCATCGATCCCTGCAGTCGCTTCGCCTTCGCTGTGGCCACCGCCACCGCCTCCAGCCGCCATGCCACCCACGCCCTCGATGCACTCTGTGCGTTGCTCCCGGCCCCACCCCGGGTCCTCCCCTCCGATAACGGCCCGGAGTTCCAGGGGCATTTCCAGCACCGGCTCGATGAACGCGGCATCACCCACTGGTGGACGTATCCCCGATCCCCGAAAATGAATGCGCATGCGGAACGGTTCAATCGCACCCTGCAAGAGACCTTCGTGGACTACCACGAGGATCTGCTGTTCGACGATTTGGCGGCCTTTCACCGGAAACTGGCCGATTGGTTGCTGGCCTACAATACCGTGTTGCCCCACCATAGCCTTGGGCGGCAATCTCCGGTACAATCCCTGATTCACCACCAACCCGAGTGCCAAATGTGGTGGCCCCATACACTCGCTTGCAGTCTGCCCATGGAATAGGATAGGGTAATTGCGAGCCAACGAGGCGCCGGCTTATCCCCTCTGCAACGAGGAAAGCCCTTCCGTTTAGACAAAAATCGCCCAATATAAAGGAGGATACCATGAATCCACTCGACTCGATCCCCGGAACGATAACCTCTGGATTCGTGCTGACTGTCATTCTGTATGTTGTCGTGAAAATGCTTGTCTAGTTTTCTATGGACTTTCCACTGACCTGAACTCAACCCAAAGAGGATAGAGATGGAAACCTTATTGGCATGGGGACATTTTCTGGCAGGTATCACCTGGATCGGCATTCTGTATTATTTTAATTTCATTCAAGTCCCTTTTCTGGGAAAAGTCACCCCGGAAACCAAAGCACAGGCATTTCAACACTTGGTGCCAAACGCCCTGTGGTGGTTCCGTTGGGGGGCTCTGGCCACGTGGCTGTTTGGGGCCATGCTCCTGATGAACCAGGAGCGATTCGGGTCGGCGTTTGCCCTACAGGGCCAGGACGCCATCATCGGGATGGGGGCATGGCTGGGAACCATCATGCTCTTTAACGTCTGGGGCATTATCTGGCCCAACCAGCAGAAAGTGCTGGGATTGAAAAAAGCCACCGCCGATGAGAAGAAACAGTCCGCCCGTATTGCCCTTTTGGCTTCACGGACCAACACGATGCTTTCCATTCCCATGTTGTTCTTCATGGCATCATCCGGTCATGCATCCGGTCTGTTTTAACGAACCACCAGCCAAGATGGCCAGGCTCGCAATTGTTTTGGTCAAGGGGACATCTTCTTGGTATGAAAAGTCGTTCCATGGGACGCTGGTTGTGCCCTGAAACATTCTGTTTTTTGGGCTTTATCGCGATAGTGGCGGGAATCCTTCCCGCCATGGCGTTTGCGACTTCGGCACGCGACACGGAAGGTGGGTTTATAGGAATCAGGTTCGGACATGAGCTTTCCACCGCAGAACAGGTCAAAAGCGTACACTACAACGCGAATGTCGCAGGTGTCCGTGAGCGCCATCCCAATGGAAGTTCCATGACAGCCGAGAATAGCGCCGAAGACGGATTCAACGCATTCATGGCTCATGTGGGATATCGCACGTTCCTATCCGACCGGGTCTATCTTTCCGGCGAGGTCGAAGGATCGGTTTACTCCAATAAGGTGCAAGGCTTTTTTGAGGGGACCGGAACACATCAGGATCGCCTCTTGGATGACGAGAAGGGCATCAAACCGGAACACGTCTTTCCCGGAGCATGGTCCGTAGAAAAGAACCACAGCATCGGGTTCAACGCACGAGTAGGATACGTGCCCCAGGGTTTGGCCTTCCTGGGTGCAGGCCGCTCCATCTACCTGATTTCCGGCGTGAAGTGGCTGGACGCAACCTTTGAAAGCACTTATGATAATTTCGGCAGTGGCTCGCATGCCATTCGCGGCGTGACCCGAGACAGCCGCAGTGTCGTCCCCTGGCTCATCGGGGGTGGCCTGGAGTTCGGAAGCAGCAGGAATCGCTTTGACGTCCGTATCTCATATTCCAGTTGGAGCATTGATTACACGTCGGGTGACGGAACGAAGGTTGACCGGGCACGTGTGCCACTTGATTTCAACGTTGACGAAGTCGGTGTCTCCCTGGGGTATACGCGGTCATTCAGCATCGGAGGGTAATGACCGGACAACCTTGAAAAAGAGCACACGGGGTTGAACTCATCCGGTCAGCGAGAGGCAACCCTATCGTCGCTGGATCTGGTGAAGATCAGGGGGCGTTTTTTACCACGTTTTTCATGAAAGAGAGAAAACTATGAGTCAAAGTCTCAAGGGAACCAAAAGTCATGATAATCTGAAAGCCGCTTTTGCCGGAGAATCCCAGGCTAATCGGCGGTACCTGTATTTTGCACGTCGCGCCGATATTGAAGGGTACCCCGACATCGGTGGCCTGTTCCGTGATACGTCCGAAGCCGAAACCGGTCATGCCTTCGGCCACCTGGATTTTTTAAAAGAGGTGGGGGACCCCGCCACGGGCGAACCCATTGGGAACACCGAATCGAATCTCAAGGCGGCAATTGAAGGTGAAACCTACGAGTACACGCAAATGTACCCCGGCATGGCCAAAACCGCGCGAGACGAAGGCTTTGAAGAATTGGCGGAATGGTTTGAGACCCTGGCCAAGGCCGAACGCTCCCACGCCAATCGTTTCACCAAAGGCCTGGAATCTCTCAACAACGCCTGAATCAGCCCTCCTGCACAACCACGTGAGGCGGATCCTGCAAGACGGACGGAATCCGTCTTACGTGGTTTTCTCGCAATAGAGAAGGCCTTCGTTGAAAAACATTCACCTTATTTCCCCTGACTGGACGCGAGACGATCTCGTCCAGGAGACGAATCGCGTGTTCGACGTCTGCGACGGTTGTCGCCGGTGTTTCAATCTCTGTCCATCCTTCAATACGCTCTTGGACCGGATCGACGAGCACGACAGCGATGTCTCCCGCCTAGCCGCTACGGATTACGAACAGGTCGAACAAGAATGTTATTACTGTAAGCTCTGTTACAACCACTGTCCGTACACTCCACCCCATGACTACCAAATCGATTTTCCGCGTCTGATGGCCGCATGGAAAAAGCAGCGGGTCAAGGAACAGGGGGCTTCCTGGCGCGATCGCCTGCTGATCAAAACCGACCTGATCGGGAAATTGGGAGGCATGACGGCCTCGCTGACCAACCGGGTGCTCTCGACGCCGTGGATCCGGAACCTGTTGGAGCCGGTTATCGGTCTGCACCGGAACCGGCGCGTGCTCGCCTTTTCCCGGGAGAACTTCCCCAGATGGTGGCGCAAACGTGGCACGGCCCTGAAACCCGCGGTTCCCAAGCACAAAGTCGTGCTGTTCCCAAGTTGCCTGGTGAATTATCAGGCCACCGATATCGGAAAAGCCACGGTTCAGGTACTCCTCAAGAATAACGTGGAGGTCGTCGTGCCGGAGGGACAACGCTGTTGCAGCATGCCGTCCTTTGATCTCGGGGATACCGAGACCATGGTCCGGACGGCCGCGCATCATTTGCGATTGTTCATGCCGTATCTCCAACAGGGATATGACCTCGTAGTTCCCATCCCCAGTTGCAGCCTCATGTTCAAACGGGAATATCCGTATCTGGTGCCGACACGCGAGATGACCATGTTGGCCGAACGCACGTTCGACGTCTGCGAGTATCTCATGCGGCTCAAGAAAGACGGGGCGTTGTCCACGGAGTTCAAGCGCGTGCCACAGCGCGTTGCGTATCAGATTCCTTGTCATTTACGTGACCAGAACATCGGGTTTAAATCCAAAGAACTCATGGAACTGACGGGCGCCCGGGTCGAGATGGTTGAAAAGTGTTCCGGCCACGATGGCTCCTGGAGCGCCAAGGTGGAATTTTTCGACCGTTCGATGAAGATCGCCCGCAAGGCCGTCCGCGCCATTGCCGATTGCGAACCCGAGCTGGTGGCGTCGGACTGTCCTCTTTCGGCCCTGCAACTCGATCAGGCCGGGGCGACGTCGTCGAAACACGGGACCCGACATCCCATTCAAATCGTTCGCGACGCGTACGGCCTGCCCTCATGAACCCGTTGACGCCATCCGATCTTCTCTCTCACGCCGACTACGAAGCGCAACGCGCGACGTTTCGACGGGAGATTATCGCTCTCAAAAAACGACGCCGGATCGAGGTCGGCCCTTTGGTCACGCTGGTCTTTGAAAATCGACGGACGCTGCTGTTTCAGATTCAGGAAATGATTCGCGTCGAACGCATATTCGAGTCGTCGAAAGTTCAGGATGAGCTGGACGTGTACAATGCCCTGCTTCCCCGAACGGGTGAACTCAGTGCTACCGTGATGATTGAAATTACGGCTCAGGAGCGCATCAAGGAGATCCTGGATTCCTTCCGGCATTTCGACCGGTCGGACACCCTGGCGCTCACGATCCGTGATCAAACCGTGTTTGCCGACTTTGAAACCGGTCACAGCAAGGAAGACAAAATCAGCGCGGTTCATTTTGTCCGGTTCCCGGTTCCTTCGTCCTTCGTGAACGCGCTTGGCGAGGATGGAGCGCACGCCGGCATCCGGATTGCCCATGAGAACTATAGGACAGAGGCGAAAGTCCCCTCTGCCATGCGGGAAGAGTGGCTGAAAGACCTGCACGCCTGACGGTTGTCGGATTTTTCCTTCGACACAAATTGACAACCACCGGGGTCGTGGTTATTATTAAACTTCAAGAAGAAACCGTTCTGGATTGTCGAGAATCCGGGAAACACGATTCATCTCATATTTGAGCGGAGGGCTTTATGGTTACGATCACCCCAATTGCCGAAGAAAAAATCAAAGAGTTGATCCACGATGAAGAAGAGGACGTCATCGGACTACGGATTTACGTCAAAGGCGGTGGTTGCAGCGGCTATCAATATGGGATGTCCTTCGAATCCAAAATGGACGACGACGATACGGTGATTGAAAAAGGCAACGTGAAAGTCATCGTGGATTCGCAAAGCGCCCCCATGCTGAACGGTGCGGAAGTTGATTACGTCGACAGCCTCCAAGGCTCCGGGTTTGCCATCAAGAACCCGCAAGCGAAAAGCACCTGCGGTTGCGGCAGTTCCTTTAGCGTTTGATTCCAGCGAATTCAACATCAAAAGGCCAGGGTTCTTGCCTCTTGCTCAGGTGGAACTCCTGGCCTTTTTCTTCAAAACCGGTTTCCCATCATCGAGCATGACGCGATCGACTCTCACGAAACGCATAGAATTTTCCGCTTCCCGCCGGCATTTCAACGCGGAGTGGGACGATGAACGCAACAGGCGCGTCTTTGGCCCCTGTTTTCAGGAACATGGGCACAATTACCTGCTTGACGTGACCCTTACAGGACGGGTCGATCCCGTCACGGGCATGATTATCAATCTGTATAACTTGAAACATATCGTGACGGATGTACTCGAAGAGTTCGATCACAAACACCTCAATTTCGATATGCCCTACTTTGAACGGCTCGTGCCCACCACTGAAAACCTTGCCCTGGTACTGTGGAGGAAATTCCGGATTCGTCCCGAAACCCGGGACATCGAATCGATACGGCTTTGCGAAGGAGAAAACCTGTGGGCCGAACTCCATTCGCCAAATGACCAGGCATCACAGGACGACGCGGAACCGACCGAAGCCCTGCTGACTCGCCGGTATCCCCTGACGGTAAGACGAAACGCCGATACTTCTCTCGTGGAAACGTGGCCGCTTTCCCTGGAGGTCACGCTTCAAGGTCCGATTGACCCCATCACGGGTCGCGTCGCAGATATCACGGCGTTGGACGAGCGGATTCAGAAGCAGATTCTCAACGAGTTGAAGGGTACCAACGTGTCTCAACACCTGCAATTGTCTTGCCGGCCGGTCACGTTATCCACTTTGGCCAAAGTCCTCTGGTCCCAATTGCGCGACATTGCCGATGCACGACTCGCACGACTCCGGCTCCAAGATCAGCACGGTCTGATCTTGGATTATTCGGGGTAAGTCGCCGCCCCTTTTGCTTCCTTCTGTCTTTTCTCTTTTTCCCCGGGTTCGTCATGGCGGATTCTCCAGAAGACGGGGAAGCGGGGTTTGCCCGTGCCGGTGAAGCCCTGGTGTTTAAAGGTAATGGTCGCGCCGATTGGTGGTGGGGTTTTGCGCTCGTCGTTGGAAAATCCACTGCCGATTTTCACGGTTTTGCCATCCGCCGTTCGTACGGTCAGGCTGCCCATCATCCCAGCAAATTTTCCCTTGCCGGGATTGTGGGCGACGACGATTCCTTCCGCGTCATCGAACCGTTTCAGTTTCAATAAATCCATGCCGCGCCCGCCGCGATAGCGCGAGTCGCCTCGGTGTAACATCAGCCCTTCACCGCTAATCTGCACGATGTCGTCCAGCTTGTTCAGCAGTGCCTTGTGGTCGATGATTTTTTCCTGGACGACTATGTCAAGAAATTCGCTTGGTGACGTCGCAACGACGGCTCGCAGCTTTTGCAGGCGCACGTCAAACACCCCGGGGGCCTGCGGCAGATCAAAAACCATGTAGCGCACCTGCTGCCACCCGTCGTGCGGGAGACTGCGAGTGACGATGGAGGTCGTCTCTTCAAACTTCCCTCGCCCCATCCACAATTCACCATCCATCGCAATCCGCGGGAACCCATTCGTAAACCACGACGGTGCTGAAAACGCGTTGCCCCCTCGGGAAATCAGACGGTTGCCGTCCCAAAATGCCCGAACACCATCGAGTTTTTCACTTACCCAGTAGTCGGACAGGTCGATATCCTCCCGGTATTTTTCGGCAAGCAGCAGGTCGGGTGGCTCTGCCTCAACAACCGGCGAGATAAGGACAAAAAAGACAGCCAGAAACATCGGCATCCGGCACAAAACACGTATCATCTCAGTATTCCTTTTCTCCTCTCGAGGATGAGTCAAGTGTGGACGTCTCGTATATTACAAGCTGCCTTTGATAATGTAGAAAAACCGTTTTATATTAAATTTAAAATTTAATAATTATATTATTATGATTTACAGTAAATGCAAAATTTACTATAAATCATCCAATCGATCATAGATAAAGCAAAATTTACCATGGGAAGTCATTCCACAGTATCATCCAGAGCAGGGCGATACGTTACCCAAGCGAATGGGTACCGAGCCTTCATTCCAGCGCCATTGCCGCCTAGCCCGCCCATTCGGGTCACCGGAGAGTTACAAGTGTTACTCTCCCAGGCCGATCGTGCCCTGGGTCGTCTCGACGGCTCTATCCAAACACTACCCAACCCCGACCTCTTCGTATTCATGTACATCCGCAAGGAAGCGGTACTATCCAGTCAAATTGAAGGGACTCAAAGCTCGTTGCAGGACCTGCTGGCGGCCGAGGCTAAAATCTTCTCTCTGAATCAACCTAAGGATGTCGATGAAGTGCTGAACTACGTCAATGCCATGAACCGGGGCCTCGAACGCCTCGATGAACTTCCGGTCTCGACTCGGCTGATCCGAGAAATTCACGAAGCGCTCCTGCAGGGCGTGCGCGGTTCTCGTCTCTCACCAGGCAAGCTGCGAACCAGCCAGAACTGGATCGGCCCTGCCGGCTGTACTTTGACCGATGCCACCTTCATCCCGCCACCGCATTATGAAATCCCTCAGAAGCTGGCCGAGCTGGAAACCTTTCTCCACACTGACACCATGCTGCCATTGTTGATCAAGATCGGGCTGGTTCACGCCCAGTTCGAGACAATTCATCCGTTTCTGGATGGCAATAGCCGCGTCGGACGGTTGCTCATCACCCTCTTGCTCTGTGAGCGAAAGATATTGCAAAAGCCGGTCCTCTACCTGTCCTGGTTCTTCAAGCGGCACCACCAACAATATTATGAGAAATTGCAATCGGTGCGTGATGCCGGGGAGTGGGAACAATGGCTCGTTTTTTTCTACGTGGCATTATAGAAGTGAGCGGACAAGCAACCGACACCGCTCGTCAAATCCTCACCCTGCGCGAAGAGCATCGTCATATGGTCACCGAAAAGTTCGGCCGCGCCGCCAGCAACGGGCATCGCGTGTTGGAACATCTCTACAGACAACCCATCATTTCAGTCAATAACGTGCAGAATTTGATCGGAACCACCTACGTTGCAGCTAATGGGCTAGTCGCCCGAATGGTCGAAAGCAGTATCCTCCGCGAGTATACCGGTCAGGCTCGCAACAGGCGGTTCATGTATCAGAGCTACGTTGATTTGTTCCACGACACCAAGTCTGAAGTGTAATAGATGATCTCCAATCTCAAGACCCCGTCCTGTCGATAAGAACCCGACGTCCTATGGTTGAAGAAAATTTACACCAAATCGCTGATACGAAAAAGATAGAGGCAAAGATAGGGTCACACAAAGATAGGGTCAGGTCTTTGATTTATGATATCCATGTTCCGTCATTTGTTGACAGTTTTCACTAATCGGGAATCCAGGGCCTGTGTAGGTCCGCAGCCTTCATAAATCAAAGACCTGACCCTATCTTTGGAGAAGAAAAACCGCGACGCTCTCGGTGGACGAGAGCCGAAGACGGCCATGTCGAGGAGGGGGAGAACAGAGGAAAAAGCCGGAGAAAAGGAAATAGGGGCGGTCCTGTTTCAGGGGATGGCTTGGGGGTCAGGAATGGAGCAGATATTGCTGAATGAGCGCAATCAGTTCGTCTTCCTCGACTTTGCCTTCACGGGTCAGCAACAAATTCCCGCGAGAGTAAAGATGCGTGGTGGGGTACGTGTCAAACTGGTGTTGTTTTTTGATTTGTCGGCACCGGCCCGGCACGTGCATCTTGGCCTTGCCAATGCGAACGGTGGGAAGCTTCCGAGCAACCTCTTCCAAAATGGGATCATAGGCCACACAGGGTTCGCAGGTCGCAATGCCGTAGGCAACCACGGTAGCCTCTCCCCCTGTTAATTCTTCGTAATTTTCGTCAGTGACGTTTTCGACAGTTCCGGTCATCCGATTCCTTCCCGTTTATGAAAAATCAAGGGGGATCCCCTGGTCGTAGAATCCCCCTTCAACGCGTCTCGACGCTGTCATCAGTTCAGCGCTTTCAAGGCCTCCAGAATTTCGCTGTCATCCCGAGCCGTTTTGATTTCTTGCACTTTAACGTAGGCCACCTTGCCGGCCTTATCCACAATCACCGTAGCTCGTTTGGAACAATTGAGATCCGGGAAATACAAGCCATAGGCCTTGCAGACCGTACGATGAATATCAGCCAACAAAGTATGTTTCAGGTCGAGCGAGTCGGCCCAGGCTTTGTGAGAAAAAAAACTGTCCGTGCTGATACCAAGTAATTCGGCATTGGCATCCGAAAAGTTCGGGAAATCGTCCGTCAAACATTTATTTTCATTCGTACAGACCGGACTCCAATCCAGGGGGTAAAAGGCCAAAACCACGTTCTTTTGGCCATGGAAGCTACTTAACGTGACTTCGTTTCCATCCTGATTCTTCAGGGTGAAATCGGGGGCAACATCACCCACTTTTATTTCTGAAGCGACATCAGACATAAAACAGCCTCCTTCTTGAATTCGTTAGGTATGATGGAAATCGGTGGAACGAAAAACCGTTTCGCTTGCAGGACATTTTTCGTAGCATGTCCTTTTCAAGTTTGTCAACCGGACAAAACGGCGGATGATGTATGTAACTTGACCAAGGTCTTCATTGCCTGACTGGCCCCCGACCACGGGTCCCCCTCATGTCGGATGACGCAACGCGCATCCGACCTGCCCGCCTTACCTGAGCGCCCCCAACCCCCTCAATCCCCCCTTATCAGGGGGACGGGGCCGGGCTGTGTTGGAGGTCGGGTGAGCCGCAGGCGTCACCCGACAAGGCGCACAGACAGGCCTGCCCAGTTAGCGACATCATTCCCACAAAACGCCGAGGCACCACAAGCGAAAAACGTTCCCTGCTCACCCCAAAAACAGATACCGGTGAAACATCGATCAGAAAATTGGTCGTGAGAAGCTTGTCTTTTGCATCAACCAAGGGTATCGTCATTTCTATAAGCCCTATCCACTAGATGACCTTCCCCTGACTATGCGCCAGTTGCTGTCTCGTCTCTCTGTTTGGCCCCGCCACGCTCTGACCAAACACCTCTTGTGGCCAGTCCTGATTGTCAGCGGCCTGGCGGTCGGAGGAACGGCGGCGGTGGCGTGGCACATCACAACCGGACTTCCGTCACTCGGCGGGCTCCGGGATTATCAGCCGAGTCTGATTACAAAAGTGGAAGCGGATAACCGCCAGGTCATAGGACAATTCTACGTGGAACGCAGAATTCTGACCCCTCTCCGTGCAATTCCCCAGCATTTGATCGATGCCGTCATTGCGGTTGAAGATGCCCGGTTTTATGAGCACCCGGGGTTGGACGTCTGGGGTATCCTTCGAGCCGCATGGACGAATTTCAAGCGTGGGGGAAAAGTTGAAGGCGCCAGTACGATCACCCAGCAACTGGCGAGATCCCTGTTCTTAACCCCTGAGCGGACCTTTCAGCGTAAAATACGGGAACTCTTTCTTGCCATGAAAATGGAAGTGATTCTGACGAAAGAACAAATTCTCGAGATGTACCTCAATCAAATCTACTTCGGCCATGGGGCCTATGGGGTGGGCACCGCGTCCTTAACGTATTTCGGTAAAGCGTTATCCGAATTGCAGTTGCCCGAGTCGGCTTTTCTCGCCGGGCTGCTGAAGGCCCCCAATACCTATTCCCCCTACAAAAACTACGACCTCGCAAAGAAACGCCAAGAACACGTGTTGGGACGGATGGTGCAAGCCGGCTTTCTGACGAAGCCCCTCGCCCGGGAAGCGAGCGAGACCCCACTGGCCTTTACCCGTCAAGCCTTTGAACGCATAGCTCCGTATTTTCTTGAAGACGTTCGCCAACACTTGGTCAACGAATACGGGGAGGCCATGGCGTATAAAGGCGGATTGCAAGTGTCCACAACCTTGAACATTCAGATTCAACACCTGGCCGAGGAAGCCCTCAGGAAGGGGCTGCGCGAACTCGATAAACGACAGGGCTGGCGCGGGCCGCTCCGTCAGGAGGAGCTGCCGGACACACTGCCCGAAGATCCACCCACGACCTTCCCGGCGTTTGGAGAAATCGTGGAAGGCCTTGTCCTGAACGTCTCTGAAGAGGAAGTGACGGTTCTGGCACAGGATCTGGTCGGCACCATCACCTTATCGGATATGCTGTGGGCTGAGCGCCGGCTCTCCGAAGACGCGTCCGTTACCGAAGCGGAGGTGACTCGCGTTGTCTCGGCCCGGCAATTGGTCGAACCGGGAGACGTGATTGAAGTCTCGTTGCTATCGACCCGCAACGACACGATCCGGTTCCGATTGGATCAGACTCCTCTGGTCGAAGGAGCGCTGATTGCGATCGATCCCCGAACCGGTGCGGTTCGAGCGATGGTCGGTGGGTACACTTTCGAACGGAGTCAGTTCAATCGTGCCTTATTGGCTTTCCGGCAACCCGGGTCCGCGTTCAAACCGATCATTTATGCCACAGCCATCGACCAAGGGCTGACGCCAGCCACGCTCATTCTGGATGCGCCCGTGGTGTACGAGGAAAAAGATCCCGGAAAAACCTGGAAACCGGAAAACTATGAAAAACGCTTTTTCGGTCCCATTACCCTGCGGGAAGCCTTACGCCACTCCAGAAACGCGGCAACGGTCCGTTTGCTCGAACAGATCGGCATTCCCCGCGTCATCGATTTTTCGCGCTCACTCGGTATCCGAAGTCCATTAAGCCCTGACCTGTCATTGGCCCTTGGCTCGTCGAGTATGACGCTTCAAGAACTCACGGCGACGTATGGGATATTTGCCAACCAGGGACTTGCTTTGGAACCCTATACCATTTCCCTAGTCAAAGATCAGCATGATCACATCCTGGAACACCACGTGTTCGAACCCCGGCAAGTGCTCTCGAAACAAACCGCCTATTTGATCACACACATGATGATGGACGTCATTCAACGCGGAACAGGCAAACGCGCTCGCTCGATCGGGCGACCCCTGGCCGGCAAAACCGGAACCACCAACAACTTCCACGACGCGTGGTTTGTCGGCTATGCGCCGAATCTCTCCACCGGCGTCTGGGTAGGATTCGACAGTGTGGAAACACTCGGAAAAGCGGAGTCCGGTGCTCATGCCGCCCTGCCCATCTGGACAGACTTCATGGCGAAAGCACTCAAACTGATCCCCGTCAGAACCTTCTCGGTACCGGAGGGGATTCAATTCGTCGAAATCGATCAAAAAACCGGCACCGTTGTCGACGAGCCGTCGAAAGGCACCACGACGGAAGCCTTTGCAGCCGGAACGATCCCTCAACGTTCCGTCCACCCGCCAGCCGATCCTTTAGATTTTTACGAGTTTGATCAACTCGACCAAACTACCGAAACCCGCTAAGGAACCGCTGATTGAGTGTGATAGCGGGATGCAGGGCAAGGCGTCCCGGAGCGAAACCCGAAGCGTATCAGAGAGAGAGGTGAGGGTTGAGCGAGGACACCACGCCGCCATGCGCCCGATCGTGCACTCAATCAGAGGTTCCCTAATGCGTGAGAAAGTACCAGTTCACCCTGTCGTGCAGAACGGTCACCTGTCAGCCGGTTTGGGAGAGAAAGGTGGGTGTCGCTCAGGACGAACGATCACCCTGCCGCTATTGCGCGTCCTGATATTCTTCGTGCCAGGCCATCTGGATGGCTTCGAGCTTTTTTTCGTTGGACCCCTTGGGATCATCCGTGAATTCCGGCCAAGCCACAATCCACGCGTGCAGGTCGGTAAAGCGGACCGTCAGTGGATCGAGGTCCGGATGTTCTTCGTGAAGCCGAGTGGCGATGTCTTCAGCCATATCCCACGTTAATTCTTGAGACATGAGGTGCTCCTCTGGCGGATGGGTCCTCGCCCGTTCAATCCGTCACTTCAGAGAGTTTTTTGCTTTCGAGCGCTTCTTTGAGCGTGGCGTCCATCAGGGCTTCGGCCAAGTGATGGGTCACATTTTCCATGTCGGCAATCCTGGAACGGATCAGTCGATGATCCTCTTGAGCTTTGGCAGCATGCAGTTCCTCGATGGCGTTGTGAATGGACTGGATTTCTTCTGTCGTGATCAGGTCCGTTCCCCGTTTCAGCGCCTTTTCGGTGGCCATGATAATGGCATCGGCCTCCGTCCTCGCTTCGATCACCTGACGCGCCTTAATATCCTCCGCCGCAAATTGGAATGATTCGCGAATCATCGTTTCGACTTCGTCATCGGTGAGCCCGTAGGACGGTTTGACTTGAACGGATTGTGATTTGCCGGTCCGGATATCGGACGCGGTAACGTTGAGCATACCGTTCGCATCAATCAGAAAGGTCACTGCAATGCGAGGCACGGCCGCGGGCAACGGCGGGACCTTGAGTTGAAACCGGGCCAGACTTCTGTTGTCTTTCACCAACTCACGTTCGCCTTGCAACACATGAATGTCCACGCCGGTCTGGCCGTCCACATAGGTGGTAAACATTTCCTTGGCACTCGTCGGGATGGTCGTATTCCGGCGAATGAGGGGGCTCACGACGTTGCCCATGGTTTCAATACCGAGGGACAACGGGGTGACGTCGAGCAGGAGCATGTCCTTGTTCTCACCGGCCAGAATGCCGGCCTGGACCGCAGCCCCGAGCGCCACCACTTCATCGGGATTCAGGTCACAGTGGGGCGTCTTTCCGAACAGTTCCTGAACCCGGGTTCGGATCAACGGCATCCTGGTACTCCCACCGACTAGGACCACTTCGTCGATTTGACCGGTCTCCAACTCGGCGTCGCTCAACGCGTGACGACAGGGGACCATGGTGTGTTCAACCAAGTCCAGGACCAAGGCTTCGAATTCATCGCGCGACCAAGTTCGTTCATAGGACCCTTTGCCATCGGGAAGGGAGAAGGTCATACGGGCCTGTGGCTCATCCGACAACCGGATTTTGGTCTTCTCGGCTTCGAGCCGGACGATTTGCATCAGTTCCGGCGACTCTTCCACCTTCACGCCGTGCCGGGCGTCAACGTCCCGGATGACCGCATCCACCAGCCGTCGGTCGAAATCATCTCCACCGAGATGCGTATTTCCATTGGTCGCCAGCACTTCGAAAATGCCATCCTTGAGTTTCAGAATGGAGATATCAAAGGTTCCGCCGCCAAGGTCATAGACGGCGATAGATCCCTGCGTGTTCTTTTGCAGCCCATAGGCCAACGACGCCGCCGTCGGTTCATTGATGATCCGCAGCACTTCCAGCCCGGCAATGAGACCGGCGTCTTTCGTCGCCTGTCGCTGACTGTCGTTGAAATACGCCGGAACCGTAATGACGGCCTTGGTAATTTCCTCACCCAGGTGCGCTTCCGCACGAAGCTTGAGTTCTTTTAAAATCATGGCGGAAATCTGCGGAGGAGAATACGTTTTCTCTCCGACCTGGATGCGAATCACGCCGCCCTTTTCCTGCAAGGCATACGGGAAATAGTTCAATTCGTCCGCCACATCCGCCACGGCTTTCCCCATGAATCGTTTGACGGAATAAATCGTTCGGGACGGGTCGCGGACGAGATGTTCCTTGGCCGGGTCTCCGACCAGGAAGCCGTTATCCGTGAGGCCGACGATCGAAGGGACTTTGGCTTGGCCGCGTGCTCCGGAGATGACCCGTGGACCGTTGCCGGCCATGTAAGCAACCAATGAATTCGTCGTTCCGAGGTCAATGCCAACGATCAATGCCATATGTTCCTTTCGGATCCGGCGGTCGGGCTCGTCGCGGCCACCAGATCATTCACAATATTCTTGACGTAGGTGCGGTTCGATAAAATTTCCTGCATGCCCGTCAGTACCGCGTCTTTTTGAGCCTGAACGGCGGAATCCCCTTCGGTTGGCAAGGCGTCCCATCGGCTGAACTGCTCCCACAGGCGCTCTTCCATTTGCGCTTTTCGCGCTTCGAGCGTCCGGCGGTCGGCTTGTAATTTCTCCAGTAATTCCTGCCGGCGTTCGACGGGCTCCTCGGCAGATAGAGACCGAAATTCGTCCAAATCTTCTTGAAGCTCCAAAATTTCATCGAACAGGTCGGCCGGAGGGGCCGTCCGAATATCCTTGGCTGACCCTGCTTCGAGACGAAGGAGGTACTCGGCTCGTTGCACGGGATCTTTCAACGTTCGGTAGGCCACGTTCAACAACGCCGTGTTTCCGAGACTGATCGACTGTTCTCTTTCATCTCTCGTCGCGAAATAGTCGGGATGAAAGCTCCGGCTCAAAGCGTAGAAGGTTTCTTCGAGAGCCTTTTCGTCGAGGTTCAATTTGCGAGGCAGGTTCAGGCAGGTAAAGTAGTCGAGTTCCTTGGAAAGCGGCTGCACCTTGACGCACCGGTCACAAAAGTACTCGCCGGTCATTTCAGATTGACAATGCCAGCACATGCTGCGGGCCATCGGCAGATTGCGCGTCCGCCCTGGATCCGGTTTATGTGTATGCTCGCTCATCTTCCGCACTCGCACAACGGGCATGGTAGGACTTCACCATGCCCGCCGGTTTGCTCCCCAATTGTCACGCAACCCGTTTATGCTGAAAACGATTCTCCGCACCCACAGGTCTTGGACGCGTTGGGATTGAGAAATTTGAATCCCCCGCTGACCAAGTCCTTCTGATAGTCAAGCTGCATGCCTTCCAGATAAATGGCGCTCTTGGCATCGACAATGACCTTCACGCCGCCCTGTTCACATACCGTATCGAACTCGCCGATTTTTTCGTCAAAATTGATCGTATAACTCAACCCCGAACACCCTCCCCCCTTGACTCCTAGGCGAAGGCCTCCTTCAGTCAGATCCTGCACGTCCATGAGCCGTTTCACTTCAACAACCGCCGCCTCCGTCAACGTGACGAGGGGAGTCTGCGTCGCTGGTAAGGATTCCGTCGTTTGTGTTGTCTCCATCACTACACTCCTTGCACGTCAGCGGGTCAGGCGGGCGTGGCCGCCTCTTCGGTCTGGTCTTCGGTTTCCGCTTTCTTTTTATAATCGTTCAAGGCGGCCTTGATCGCATCTTCCGCCAACACGGAACAGTGGATTTTGACCGGGGGGAGATTCAGCTCCTGCACGATCTCGGTATTCTTAATCTGTCCCGCTTGATCCACGGTCTTGCCCTTCAACCACTCCGTGGCTAAACTGGAACTGGCAATCGCCGATCCACACCCGAAGGTCTTGAACTTCGCATCCACGATGGTGTCCTTTTCCACTTTGATCTGCAGCTTCATCACGTCGCCGCACTCGGGGGCCCCAACGATTCCGGTCCCCACGCCGTCTTCATTTTTCTTGAAAGAGCCCATGTTGCGTGGATTGTTGTAATGATCGATGACTTTCTCACTGTATGCCATGAGACCACCCTCCTTCTCGCCAGGTATTTATAAATACGGTGTATTCCAAATCCTTGCCCCGCCTGCTCAATGCACCGCCCATTGGACCGACTTGAGGTCAATCCCTTCCTTCGCCATTTCATAGAGGGGCGACATTTCACGAAGATGATTGACTGCCTTGATCATTCGGTCAATAGTATATTCTACCTCTTCCGGCATCGTAAATCGACCGATGCCGAACCGGATGGAGGAATGCGCGAGATCAGATCCGACCCCCAAAGCCCGAAGCACGTATGATGGCTCAAGGGTGGCCGACGTGCAAGCCGAACCGGACGACAAGGCGATTTCCTTGACCCCCATCAACAAGGCTTCCCCTTCGACGTACGCAAAACTGATGTTCAGGTTTCCCGGGAGACGCTCCGTTGGATGCCCGTTGAGATAGACTTCTTCCAGGGCATCCATAATGCCGTCCTGCAGACGGTCACGAAGGGCCTTCGTGCGAACGGACTCTGTCGGCATCTCCTGCGCACACAACTCGATGGCTTTGCCAAAACCGATAATGAGCGGAACCGGAAGCGTGCCCGACCGCATACCTCGCTCGTGCCCACCTCCGTCGATCATCGGCACCAACCGGACGCGCGGAGCTTTCCGTCGCACATACAGGGCCCCGATGCCTTTGGGCCCGTAAATTTTGTGAGAGGTGAACGACATCAGGTCCACACCCAGTTCCCGGACGTCCACCGGAATTTTCCCCACTCCTTGCGTGGCATCGCAATGAAAGAGCACGCCTTTTTCCTTCGCGATCTTGCCGATCTCCGCAATGGGATGAATCGTGCCGATTTCATTATTCGCCAACATGATCGAAATCAAAATGGTTTTATCCGTGATGGCGTTCCGCACGTCGTCGGGATCGACCCGGCCGGTCTTATCGACGGGCAGATACGTCACCCTGATGCCTCTTTTCTCCAATGATTTTACCGTATCGATCACCGCGCGGTGTTCGGTCGAAGTGGTGATAATGTGATCACCCTTCTCTTTATACATTTCGACCACGCCCTTCAGCGCCAAATTATCGGACTCGGTCGCTCCGCTCGTAAACACGATCTCCTTGGCATCGGCGTGAATGAGATCGGCAATGTGCTTGCGCGCCTGATCCACTCCCCCTTCGGCTTCCCAACCAAAGGAATGATTCCGGCTTGCGGCATTGCCGAACTTTTCGGTGAAATACGGGAGCATCGCATCCACCACGCGAGGATCGCAGGGCGTGGTCGAATGGTTGTCCATATAAATGGGTAACTTCATGATGTCACTCCTTGTGGCTTTAAAGATTCGACGATGATCAGGGGGGCTTCCTCCACCAACAAATCTTCGATGGACATGCTGTTCAGCAATTGGAAAATACTTTCCTGGATTTTGAAAAGCGGCGTTCGAATATTACAATGATTCATTTGCTCGCACTGGACTTGGCCGTCTTTTTCATGACAACAATCCGTCAATCCGAAAGGCCCTTCGATGGCTTCGAGCACTTGGGCCAGGGTAATGTCCTTGGGTTCCCGCCGTAACGCGTAGCCCCCCTTCGGTCCGTTATGATGACTCTCGATTAGTTGATTTTTGGCCATGGTCTGAAGCACTTTCGCCAATAATTCCACGGGAATATGATGTTCTTCGGCGATTTCCTTGGTATTCACAACCCGGGGATGTGCGTCGATTCCGCCTTGAACCGTGGCCATGTACTGAAGCGACAACAAAGCATAATCGGCTCTTTTAGAAAATTTCAGCATGACCTCTCACAAAAACGTGGAGTGAATGAATCTCCGATCAAAACCATCGGATCAAATCCTAGCATTGACATTCCTTCTTAGTCAAGAGTATTCTAGTCGGAGATAAAAATTGTCGGAGATAGTACCGGTAATTCTTTTGAACGGCTATCTTATTCAAAATACGTCGTAATTCGTTCACTTTTCATTCCATCTCCGAGAGAAAAGGAGTCCAGATGGGAGGCAGTAATCCATATATCGAACAAGTCGAACTCAAGACAGCCACGGAACCCTTCACCGTGACCTTTCGTTTGCCTGACGAAACCCTTGATGTCCAGGTTGATCCAAGTAAAATCCCGTATGGACCGACCGGCCAGCCCGGCAGCCTGCTGGACATTGCGATGGGAGCGGGACTCGACGTTGAGCACGCCTGCGGCGGGGTCTGTGCCTGTTCGACCTGTCACGTCATCGTGAAGGAAGGGTTGGATTCGTGCAGCGAGGCCACGGACGACGAATTGGACCAATTGGATGAAGCCCCCGCGATCACGCTGCAATCCCGCCTGGCCTGCCAGTGCGTCCCAGACGGCTCAACCAACCTCGTCGTCGAAATCCCCGAATGGAATAAAAACCTGGTAAAGGAAGGGCACTAGAGAACCTCTGATTTCGTGTGAGAGCGGGATGCAGGGCAAGGCGTCCCGGAGCGAACCCCGAAGCGTATCAGAGAGAGAGGTGAGGGTTAAGCGAGGACACCACGCAGCCCTGCGCCCGATAGTGCACGAAATCAGAGGTTCCCTAGGTCGCAGGCCGGTCAAAGCCGCTCAGCCCTGTCATTGAGTAAGCCAAGCGCGAGAGGCAATCTCGCAAGCCCTAGCCAACTTTCCAGGATTAGCCAAGCCGTCTGCGGCAACCTGTGCCAGTTGCACAGGAGACCTGCTTGGACCTTGTCTTATCGGTCCTTGCCGTTATCGATCAACCCTCACCAAGGCCCGCGAGTAGCATATCGAAGCTACTCGCCACCTCGTACCGGGCCAGTGACTCCCCCACCTGGAGCGCGTTGAAGTGTGCTTTTCCACACTCAATCTTGGCGTTTTCGATACCGCGAAGATCGCCGGCAAACGGGCTGCCTTTTGTTTCAACCACGAAATACAGCCGTTCGCCGATGTCTTGCTCAATCAGGACAGCCCAATCCGGATTGTAGTTGCCAAGCGGTGTCGGCACACGAAACCATCCCGGTAGCTTGGCATAGACCTTGACGGCCGTGTTCTTCTCGAATTGATCTGCAAAACCAGCCTCGGTGCCGGATTCGTGCTCGGCGACATCCATGCGCTGCCCTACAAATTCGTCGGGTAAGAAGAAAGTCTTGTCCTTCAGTGCCTTCCGAAGCGAGTCTTGTATTCGCCCCATCGCGTCGATATACCCTTCTGTCTTCAGGCGCTCCCATAAAACCTTTGAGGACTCAACACCAAGAGCCTCATCTGCCCATCTTTGTCGATCACTGGAATCGGCGCAAATTGATGCACAGCTACGACGCCAAAACGGATACCCGTATCGGCCTCGATCTCTTGTTGCAGGTTTTCAGCGAACTCTTCGTAGCTCTCCGTAGCAACCACCGTGAGCGTGTTGACGTCGAAACCGCGCAGACGTTCACCTTCCTGGTTAACGCATAGACGCAGGCCACGCCCGATAGTCTGACGGCGCTCCCGCTCGGTGCGAATGTCGCGGAGCGTACAGATCTGAAAGACGTTAGGGTTGTCCCAGCCTTCGCGCAAAGCCGAGTGCGAGAAGATAAACTTAAGCGGATTCTCGAGGCTCAAGAGCCTTTCCTTCTCCTTCATGATCAGGTTGTACGCCCGCTCAGCGTTGTCGCGGTTGGCCTTGGTATTCTCCGAGGTATCTGTCCAGCCGCCCTTTTTGTCGATAGAAAAATAGCCGTTGTGAACCGTGGACACGTCAAACTCTACGTCATCAAAGAGGTCCCGATAGTCTGGATGCTTAACAAAACGTTTGTACTCCTCCTCGAAAATCTTGGCGTAGTCTCCCTTGACGGGCCTGCCTCCACTATCGTACCGGCGATACCGTTCCACAGCATCAATGAAGAAAAGACTCAACACCTTAATCCCCTGCGAATGCAGGCGCTTTTCTTTATCGAGATGCTCTTTAATAGTCCGGCGAATCATTTGAGATTGAACGGCGAAAACATCCACATCGCCACAGGCGTCTCCCAACCGGAGGTAGTGCTCATGGCCGGGCACACGCAACTCGATGAACTCGTTGCCTTTTTCAACACGAATCTCGCCAATGCGGCAGTCATGATAGATGGCGCGTCCTGCGATCTGCTCAAGATCGTCGCCGTCCTGGACGTTGACCTGCCGACGCCAGACACCAGAAGATGTTTCCTCGTCGATCTCGATTTTGGCGCTGATGACGCCGCGTCGGTTACTCGTCGATACCAAGCGGACATAAGGTCGGTTATGCGCATCCTCCACCGTTGCCGACGCCACCTCGATTTGCTTCACCAATTTGCGCTCATAGGCATCAACGGCATCGAGCCGATAGACCATATGGTGCTGGTCCGCGTGTGTCGCGGAGTAGCGCAACGTACAGAGGGGGGTCATGGCCCCAAGCGCCTCCTTACCGCGTCCGGCTAAACCTCCATCAACGCTCTGCGGCTCGTCGACAATGAGAATGGGCCGAGTGGCTCGGATCAGATCAATCGGTTTCTCACCGCCCGTCTTCTCGCTGTCCTTCTAGAGATTATTGATATCCCTCTTACTGATGGCACCAACCGTCACCACCATGATCTGGATCTGCGGGCTGGTGGCGAAATTCCGCACCTGCCCGAGGCAAGAGGGCCGTGCCTGATGGACATCGTTCTTTGCGTATCGTGACAAATCTTCGCAATATCGCCATTGTTGCGCATGTCGACCACGGCAAGACCACACTCGTGGACGCAATGCTGTGGCAGAGTGGAACCTTCCGAGAAAACCAGGACATAGGCGAGCGGATTCTGGACTCGATGGATCTCGCGCGAGAGAAGGGCATCACGGTCTCCTCGGCGGGTCCCGGAGAGATCGTTGCGCGGGCGGGGATGAGCGGCATCGGGCTGGGGAAAAGCATCGCCGGCGGTGAAGCTCCCAAGCCGCTGCCACGCTCAACGTGGACGAACCCACGTTGTCTATGGAATTCTCCGTCAACGATTCCCCGTTCAGCGGACAGGATGGCCAGTATGTCACCTCGCGCCACCTTCGGGAGCGATTGCTCAAAGAGTCACAGCACAACCTCGCGATGCGGGTGGAACCTACCGGTTCTCCCGATCGCTTCCTGGTGTATGGGCGGGGAGAACCGCAGATGGTAATCCTGATTGAGCAGATACGCCGGGAGGGATATGAATGTTCGGTCGGCATGCCGAGAGTCTTGACCCGTTCTGTTCAAGGCGCGCCCCATGAACCTTACGAACAGGCTCTCATCGACGTGGCTGAAGAGTACATGGGAATGGTCGTTCAGAAACTCGGCACGCGCAGGGTCATCATGGTCAAGATGGTAAACCACAGTTCGGGAAGGATGCGTCTGGAGTTCAAGGTGCCCAGACGGGGGTTGATCGGATACCGGACGGAGTTTTTCACCGATACGAAAGGTACCGGAATCCTCACGCACATGTTCACGGGCTACCGGCCCTGGGCAGGTGACATTGTCCATCGGACAACTGGCGCGCTGGTCGCCGACCGTACCGGCCGCGTCACCGGATACGCGATGATCAACTTGCAGGTAAGGGGGCAACTGTTCGTCGACCCGACCGACGTGGTGTACCAAGGTATGCTCGTCGGAGAGAACAGCCGCGACACGGACCTGGACGTGAATATCACCAAGGAGAAGAGGCAGACGAACATGCGTGCTGCCGGATCCGATGCCTATGAGAAAATCGTCCTGCCACTGCGTATGTCTTTGGAACAGTCGATCGAGTTCATCCGCCACGACGAACTGATCGAGGTCACGCCGTATAATCTTCGGCTTCGCAAACGCCAACTCGATCAGAACGCACGGAAGCATCGAGCCGCCCGCGAGGCCACCGGACCCGATACCGGAACCCACGAATAGCCCTCCGGCGCCGGCTTGACCGGCTCCCGGGACCGGACGACCCCTCTCCGTCTTCTCCGGGCAGACGATTCAATCGTTGATAACAGAGCGTTGTGGTTGGCAATGGCTGACGACCGTTGGCCCACAGACCGGCAACCCCCTCCAAACGACCGTTCCCGGAAGCTGTCTTATGACTGGAATCTCTCTCGACGCTGCTCTGACCTACGGGTGGCACTCCATAACTTGCGGATGAACCGGCGGCCCAAGCTTCGCTCAATCTCACGCCATTTTCGCTCTTCATCCGACGTAATGAACGTCACCGCCTCCCCGGCACGACCCATGCGTCCGGTCCGTCCGACCCTGTGCGTAAAGAGTTGCTCCGAATCCGGCAGATCATAATTGATGACTTGGCCAATGCCTTGAACGTCCAAGCCGCGAGCAGCCACATTGGTCGCCACCAAAATCGACGTGGCGCCGGAACGGAAGTCTAGCATCACACGCTCACGTGCATTTTGGCTAAGATTTCCCTGGAGCGCTCCTACCGGATAGCCCAGGGCGTCAAGCTGTCTTGCCAGCTTATTCACGCCGTGCTTGGTCTTGCCAAAGATGATAACCGGAGCGTCATCCCTCTGGTTCAACAGTGTTTTGAGGGCCTCCAGTTTGTCACTCTTCCGGATGGTATAAACCGAATGTTCCACAGTGGACAGCACCTGCAAGTCTGCATCCACTTCCACCGTGATGGGGTTCCGCAGGTATTTCTTGGCGGTTTGTGCCACCCACTCAGGCATCGTTGCGGAGAGAAGCGCTGTCTGCCGACCGGAGGGCGTCTGGCTCAGGATAGCCTCAACGTCGTGGGCAAACCCCTTATCCAGCATTTCATCCGCTTCATCCAGCACCAGGAAGCGCACTGATCGCAGGTCGAGTGTGCCCTGCCGCAGATGATCCAGTGTGCGACCCGGCGTGCCAATGATGATTTGGGCTCCATTCCTCAACGCCGTGAACTCTGGCCTCAACGACCGGCCGCCGTACAGTAACGTCACACGCAACTGCCGTGACAAGGCCAGAGCCTCCAGGACTCCGGACACCTGAATGGCCAGCTCCCGGGTGGGTACCAGCACAAGCGCCTGGACCTGCCGGACCGATGAGTCACACTGCTCAGTCAGGGGCACGGCAAACGCCAATGTCTTGCCGGACCCGGTGCGCGCCTGCCCGACCAAATCCCGCCCCGCCAGGAGATGGGGGATGGACTGCTCTTGAACGGGCGTGAGCTCGGATATATTCATCCTGGAAATCGCTGCCCTGGTGGCATCATTCAACGTCATGCCGGGAAACACGGCAACGCCGGGTCCAGCGCTCTCAGGAGGGGTATGCTTTGCAACCAATGCTTCACTTACCGGTGCATCAATCGCCGAGGGATGACCGTTGCGACGAGCTTGGAAGCACGGGGAGCAGTATACAGGCCTGTCCGGGCTCGGCCGGAAGGGGACGGTTGTCGACGTGTCGCAAGTCGCGCACACGGCGTGGTGACGACGTATACGGTGAGATGAGCGCGGACGGGTTGTTAATAGAAACTCAAAAGACATAAGAAATACACTCCTTGTTTATTGGTTACTGGGCACCCCCGAGAACCACCGTGGCAGTCGACTTCCGTCAACCTCGGTTGGTGAACCTCATACCACTGGATCCTAGTCCGTAGGCGATGACTGCCGTGCAGCAGGGCGTCGAGCAGGTGTCGACGGATGTCGTCGACGGCGAGGGGAACCTCCAGAAAACCCAGACGAGGCTTACCCTTCGGGGTCTCGCTTACACGCACACACCGCTGAAATCAGCGGCTGAAAGGTTGGCTCCCCGGGCAGGACTCGAACCTGCGACCAATCGGTTAACAGCCGACCGCTCTACCAACTGAGCTACCGAGGAACGTCTAGGTTAGGCTGATGGCTATAACAATTCGTGTGTTGCGTCGGATCAATCCGCTCGTAATAATCGTCATCATATACCGGATATGTGAATTGAGCAATAATGACAAAGAGCTGAAGCGAACGTTCGACTTGGCCCTTCAGAACTATTGAAGCTTCAAAACTGAAAATCGTCGGAATCTTCTTCGCCTTCTTCGGCTTCCGCGGCGCCTCCTTCGGATAACGCCACGTAGTGCCGCGCCCACGACATATAGATATTGGCGCTGTCTTTCATGGCATCAGCGCCGATGGTCAATTTTTTGACGACGTCGGGGTCTCCGCCCATGAGCTCCATTTCCTTGGCCCGGCTTTCCAACCGGTCGTGAAAGTTGGCCATGCTCTGATTGATCTCGCCCATGAGTTGTCTGAGGTCATCGCTCATGTCCATGTCCCCTGGTTCACGCGAATCGCGTGAGTCGCCATCGAAAACAATAAAGCCCCGCGACAAAGGCGTCTGCCGCAGGGCCCTATGCCGATATCTGATGTGTGAGATTACCCCTGATAGGCTTGTCCCAAACCCGCGGATTCGCCGGCCTTCTCCATCAATTGGCCATTGGCACTGACCGCCACCATGTCGATGGCGTCATGTTTGGCCGCGTCGCACACGACCTTGCACAACTCACAGCCCTTACAGCGATTGATAAAAACTTCCGCCACCATTTTTTCGACGTTCAGGTCCAGGCAATTGGCCTCGGGGCAGTACATGATACACAATCGGCATCCCTTTTTGGCGACACATTTTTCATCGGTCACTTGCGCTACGTTATACATGCATACTCCTGTTTATCTGATTTATGCAGCCGCAACGGCCAACTCGACGTTATTCTCTTCCGCCCATTCCGACGCCATTTCGTATGACCGAACGACCGTCTCCAAATTTTTCTTCAACAGCATTTCTTTCTTGGCGAATTTTTTCTTGATGGCTTCGTCCAAGGTGGCCGTTCCGCCGGAGGCCACGAACTTTTTCCCGAACCGCTCCTGTAACGCGCCATCGAGCGCCTCCAGGGAGACGCACTTGGTAATACCGGCAACCGATCCGATCATGGTCATGTTCGTGGAAAGCTCCGTTCCCGCCACTTCCAATGCCAACTGGGTACCCTTGATGTAAAACACCGCCACGCTCAGATCCTTCAACCGAACCACGTCTTCATCCGACAACAGCGGCACGTCCGAATTGATGACGACGACGCCATTTTCCTTGACGCCCGAGTAAAACGGCATGGTGTAACTCTTGCCCATCGTCACCACCTGCGGGTGAAACACTTCGATCACGTCCGGGAACACCAACTCCCCCCGGTCGTAGATCCGGCTCACGCCGATCCGGCAATAACTTTCTGCAGGCGCCATCCGCTTTTCCGCACCGAAAAACGGATTCGAAATCGCAAACTTGCCATCACGAGACGCCGCCATGGCCAACACGTGCGCAGCCGTCACGGCGCCCTGTCCTCCAAGACCGGACATGCGAATATTCAATCTCCGCTTGATCATGACGATGTCCCCTTTCCGTCAGGATGGCTCAGGCCTGGCCCGCCAATTGCTTTTTCAGGGCAGCTTTTCGCTCTTTCTCCTTCGCCGCCAGTTCGGTCAACAATTCCTTGGCTTGATCGCTGACGTACTCTTTATATGCAAACCGTTCGGTCGGCTTTTCAGAGTCCCGCATTTCCTGTAAGCCTTCCATGCTGTTTTTCCCGATTTCGAGGATGCACGGGGTGTAGAGCTGCAAATACGTGGGGCCAATCTCGCGGGCCACGTGGATCGCGTTCTTGATGACCTTTTCCACAAGGTTCGGCTTGCTGACCGTACAATTCACCACGTAATGGCAGCCGGACTCACGCGCGATTTCCGGCAACTTGACCTTTTCAAACGTTTTGCCCACGGGTGCCATCTTGGCCACAAACCCCTTTTGCATCAATCCGCTTTCCTGTCCGCCCGTATTGGCGTAAAGCTCATTGTCGAAACAAATGGTCGTGAATTTCTCCTGGCGGAACCAGGCTTGCAACGTCATATCGAGGCCGATGTCCACCGTGGCCCCATCACCCGCCAACACCACCACGTCCTTGACCTGTCCCGGGAACCGCACACTAAGCGCACGCTTCAGCCCGGAAGCAATTGCGTTCTGGTTGCCGAAGAGCGAATGAATATTGTGGACACCCACGTGCGGAAAGACCAAGCTGGTGCAGCCGGTGGACCCCACCATCACGGTATCTTCCGGAGCCGGCAACGACGCCAGGATGTACCGGAACGCCATGGATTCCGGACATCCGGCACACAACGAATGCTCTTCAATCAATTCCTTCGAGGTCCCGATATCCTTCCACCCGCGACCTTCCTTCCCATATGTGGCTCGGTCAACCAGATCCTGGTACTCCTCGGGCATGATATCGAACATCTCGGGAGCTATCTTGATACGTTCCTTGCTCATGGTCGCCTCCTAGCGCGTATTCAGAAATTTCATGATCACATGTCGGGCATGACAGCAGTAATGGCTCGTCAACTCCCTCGTCCGGCCAAGCTTTCGAACTTGACGCCCAAATGTTTCTTGAGGTCAGCCGCGATGACTTCCGGCGGCATGGTCATACCTCCGCAGACGTGAGGACCGGCATACACCCGGTCCGCATCCGGAATCGTGGCACGAATTTCTTTGGCCAGCCAACCCGTGACGTTGAACTCCGGTACGATGATATGTTTGGCATGCTTGGTGACTTCCCGGATTTCCTCCTCAGGCCACGGGCGAAGGGTTTTGATTTTGACGATACCGACATCGATGCCGTCCTCTTCCAGAAGTGCTTGAGCCTCACGACCCTGGGAAACCGCCGTCCCCGAGGAAACGATCAAGATCTCGGCATCGGGCCGGTCCACTTCGATCAGACCGTCTAACCACCGAATGGCGTGTTTCCTGGACCGCTCGATCGCCGCCCATACCTCCTGTTGCCAACTCGCATGGGTGGCATAACTGATATAGTTACTCTTCATGACGAACGGGTCACGCATCATCCGAACCGGCGGACATTCCATATCCATACACGGCACAGGCGACCGGTACGGATCATACGGCGGCAGACACATGTCCGCTGGCGTCAGATTCACCACGTCTTTGGTGTGGGTCACGAAAAACCCGTCGCAACACAGCGCCAACGGCAAATGTACGTCCGGCTCTTCTGACACCATGTATCCTTTCAAAATCCAGTCATAAAAATCCTGCGCCGTCTCGGCATGCCAGACCAGCATCCCCGTGTTCAACAGATAGGAAATTTCCAAGGTGTCCGGCTGGATGGAGAGGGGGGAATTGATGCCCCGGCAGGTCACGATCATTTGAATGGGCAACCGCGCCCCGGCCCACATCGGAAAGTTCTCCATGGCACGCATGGTACCCGGGCCCGCGGTCGTGGTGAAGACACGCGCCCCGCCGAAGGCCGCCCCGGCGCACTGGGACATCACCGCGAACTCGCTTTCCCCGCGGAAGTAGTCGCCGATAAACCCTTCGGCAAACAACTCCCCGATCAACGCCGCGGCTTCACTCTGCGGGGTAATCGGATAGGCAATCATCACATCGCAATTCGCCCGCCGGATCGCTTCCTTGATGACCTCACTGCCTGTAAAAAAACATGGGCTTCGCTCGGCTTCATGCAACATTTTCCAGGGATCGGCGATCACCTGGCCGACTTTATTTTTGGTCCCGACTAATGATTGCGTTGCCATGATCGTGCCTCCTTTATTAGGGCTACCGGCTTTTGCTCACAAGGCGTTGCAGATGAACAGTGTGTGCAGTGTGTGTCTATTGTAGCGTCTCAGGAACGGGAAATAAACGAAAAAATGCCAGACGCTCCGCCACTTAGTCTTTCGGCGGCTCGACCGATCCTTTCAACTTTTTCACCCAATCGGCCAATTTCATGATCTTCTCGGCCGTGGCATCCCGGAAAGACACCATGGCATCTTCATGACCCGCTTGGGCACACATGGCGATGGTATAACAATGGGTGCCGCCCCTAATGATCTTAAGAGACAGGTTCGCCTGGTGGCAATGAACGCCGACGAACATGCAGGCATCGATCTTGTTATGCCAAATGGTGAGATTGGGATGGTTGGGATTGATTTCGATTTCAGGATTGATTTTCGGATACTTGGGCCGGTAATCCGGCATGGGAATGAGCATCGCCTGTTGGGACGGCGTCACACATTCCTTAATCGTTTCATACAAATGCCTGATCGCCGTGGCCTTTCTGGCTGCTTTTTCATTCCAGGCCCACAGGACAAGCGGACCGGGGAAAATCGTCGGCACTTTAGCTGACAGAAACTGGCGGGCCGCCACTTCCATGGCCTCTTCCTCATTGACGATTTTCCCATGAATATGAGCCTGCCCTGGATCCGGCAGACGAATACCCATACTGGCAGCGGCCGGTGGGAGAAAATGTTCCGGACCGCGCAAAACCTGATACATTGTTGACATAAACGTAACTCCCCACTTCCGTGTAGAAGAGAGAAACCCCTGATTTATTGCACTATCTGGCGCATGACAGCGTTATATCCCCCCCTCAACCCTCGACTCTCGAGTTTGACAGGTCTTGAGTTTCGCTGTGAGACGCCTCGTCCTGCATCCCATTCTCACCACAAAGCAGAGGTTCCATACATAAATGTGTTCCGCTGACGCGATTGTTCGTCTACTCTATGCCGGTACACGGAATTTCGCAACCTGGGAAAAGCCCCAAAAAGCCTGATATTTAGACCATTGCCTAGACCGACAGCATGAGGCTTTTGACCCATCATTCCGAGATGCGGCCCGAGAAAATTACTATAGGAATTTCCGGAAAAGATTGTCAATGCCCAACCGCGTTCCGAACGGATACTTCACGGCCTCCGCTCTCCCGAACCGAACGCGACAATCAGTACCTGTAGGTTTCCGGCTTATACGGGCCTTCCACCGGCACATTGATGTAGGCAGCCTGTTCCTCGGTAAGTTTGGTCAACGTCCCGCCGAACCCTCGCACCATATGTCCGGCCACTTCCTCATCGAGCTTCTTCGGCAAGACCTCGACGGTGACGGGCGCCCCTGGGGTATCGGCGAACTTCTTCTGGAACAAATAAATTTGTGCGAGAACCTGATTGGAAAAGGACCCGTCCATAATCCGAGAGGGATGACCGGTCGCGTTGCCCAGATTCACTAACCGCCCTTCTGACAAGAGAATCAGGTGGTCGTTGGCGAGAGCGCTACGATAGACCTTATGAACCTGCGGCTTCACCTCCTCCCACTCCCAATGGTTCCGCATGTAGGCCGTATCGATTTCATTGTCGAAGTGACCGATATTGCAGACCACGGCTCCCGGTTTAAGGGTTTGCAACATGGCGGCATCACAGACGTTGTAATTGCCAGTGGCCGTCACGATCAGGTCCGTATTGGCCAGCAGTGCTTCATTCAGATCCTCCGTTCTCCCGGCATTGATGCCGTCGTTATAGGGCGACACCACTTCAAAGCCGTCCATGCAGGCCTGCATCGCGCAGATGGGATCGACTTCCGCCACGCGCACAATCATACCCTCCTGGCGCAGAGATTGCGCCGATCCCTTGCCCACGTCGCCATATCCGACGACCAGGGCCTTCTTCCCGGACAACAAATGATCCGTGGCGCGCTTGACCGCATCGTTCAAGCTGTGACGGCACCCGTATTTATTGTCGTTCTTCGACTTCGTGACTGAATCGTTCACGTTGATGACCGGCACCTTCAGGGTTCCGTTTTCCAGCCGCTCCTGAAGACGATGGACCCCCGTGGTGGTCTCCTCCGTGATGCCGTGGATCTTGTCCAACATGGCCGGGTACTTTTCATGGAGCATCTGCGTCAAATCGCCCCCGTCGTCAAGGACCATGTTGGCATCCCAGGGCCGGCCGGCCGTCAAAATGGTTTGTTCGATGCACCAGTCATACTCTTCAAGCGTTTCACCTTTCCACGCGTACACCGGAACGCCCCGGCTCGCGATTGCGGCGGCGGCATGATCTTGCGTGGAGAAAATGTTACATGAAGACCACCGCACTTCCGCTCCCAACTCCATCAGGGTTTCAATCAGGACAGCCGTCTGGATCGTCATATGAATACACCCGAGAATCCGGGCGCCCTTGAGGGGTTGCGCCGCGCGATATTTCTCCCGCAACGCCATCAGCCCGGGCATCTCCGTTTCCGCAATGAGAATCTCCTTCCGGCCCCAATCAGCCAAGCTGACATCTGCCACCTTATAATCACATACGGATTTTTCAAGTTGCGTAGCTGTTCCCATACTTGTCGCTCCCTTCTGCTTGGACGCCATCAACGTCACTGGCTCAAGTCGGCGGCCTGCTTCAAGAGCGAGGCCTTATCCATCTTTTCCCAGGTAAACCCCGGGCCCTTGCGGCCGAAATGTCCATACGCGGCCGTCTGTTTATAAATGGGTCGTCGCAGTTTCAAATAATCAATGATGCCCCGCGGGGTCATCGGAAAATGCTTTCTCACCAATTTATCGATGACCTCAATCGCCACCTTCTCCGTCCCCTTCGCATCGACGAGCACGGAAACGGGTTCCGGCACCCCGATTGCGTAAGCCAACTGTACCTCGCACTTCTCCGCCAATTTCGCCGCCACGATATTTTTCGCAATATACCTGGCCATATACGATGCCGACCGGTCCACTTTACTGGGATCCTTGCCCGAAAACGCGCCGCCGCCGTGGCTCCCCACGCCTCCATACGTATCCACAATGATCTTGCGACCGGTCAACCCGGTATCACCCATAGGCCCCCCCGTCACGAACCGGCCCGTCGGGTTGATATGAAACGTGACCCGTTTCGGATCGAAAATGTCATTCGGCATCACAGGTTTGATGACCTTTTCCTTCACCTCCTGCTCGATTTTCTTCGAAGTCACCTTATCGCTATGCTGGGTGGAGACCACGATCGTATCGATCCGGACCGGCTTCCCATTTTCATATTCCACCGTCACTTGGGCCTTCCCATCGGGACGCACCCAAGGCAACACGTTCGTTTTCCGGACTTCAGCCAATCGCTTTGTCAGTCGATGGGCCAATACGATCGGCATGGGCATCAATTCAGCGGTCTCATTGGTAGCATAACCGAACATCAACCCCTGATCCCCCGCGCCGCCCGTATCCACGCCCATGGCGATATCGCCAGACTGGGCATCGATCGCCGTCAACACCGAGCAGGTACGGTAATCAAATCCCCAGGTGGCATCGGTATAGCCCACGTCCCGAATGGTCTCACGGATGATATCGGGGATTTCCACGTACGCCTTCGTCGAAATCTCCCCCGCCACAAATGCCAGACCGGTCGTAAGAATCGTCTCGCAAGCCACCCGGCAATTTTTATCTTTCGCCATAATGGCATCCAGGATGCCATCGGAGATCTGATCCGCGATTTTATCCGGATGTCCCTCGGTCACGGACTCGGACGTAAACAGGAAATTCTGGTGACTCATGACCATTACCCTTCCCTTTCTCAAATAAAACAAAAAGGCATCTCCTACTGAGAGGAAGTGCCTTGGCAAGGTGCTAAAAGTGCCCTAAATGGTCAAGGGCACCCTGTAAACGTACGGCTAAAGAAAACAAAAATCTGTCGTTTTGTCAAACCCAAGAGCCACGTTACTGAAAAACATCATTCTTTTCAATGAGTTGAAAGCTTCAGATGTCCGGACAAAACCGGAACCGTCACCCGGAGATTAAGCGGAGGCCCAAAAGCCGCGCTCGCTGGGTTCCCCGAGTGCCTTCACGACCTCGACCCTGAACGGATGTGGCAAATCCTAAACGGATTTCAAAAATTTTCAATGCCCATCCTGAATCCGGCGCCCTTGTCTGTGCAAGCCGGACATGGTTTACAAAACAAACCGGACACATGGTGTACATCGCCTGCGGGTCTTCAAGTTGATGCCACTACCGGGCGGGGGTGATTCTGAGCGTCTGCTCATCACTGGTCCCTGTATTCCAGTGAGTCCGAACCTCCATCTGCCCCAGGGGATGAGGCACAGGGCACAACACGGGCGTCGGCGGTCAATCAGTTCGTGGACGCTCCGCTACGAGAGGAATGCCAAAGCATGACCTCGACGGCTGTCACGAAACGGCGCCGGGACTTGGCGAAGCGGCCGCCTTGTTGCGCACCATGCCCGATGACGCCATGAACCATTCAAGCATCAATCAAAAGGCCAAGAGGCGACCATTCATCAGGTTGCATTGCCCAAACTGCAGGTGCTAAGATCAAACTCCGATTTTGGGGCGCTTGGGGTGTGACTTCTCTTTATGACGGCATGACGGCCGAGGATACCACCGAAAGCGTAGGGACCGGTTCGACTTTCAGCGTGAAGTTTCGTAAGGAGGCTTCTCATGTATAAAACCATCTACATCCCGGTCGACAATTCCGACCATTCCAATATGGCCGTCGATCTGGGTGTGCGGTTGGCGCAGGAATTTGGATCAAAAATCGTCGGCAGCCACGTCTACGCCGCCAAAATGCACGATAAGCGGTTCAAGCAGATGGAAGCGGGATTGCCCGAGGAATACCACGACGAAAAAGAACTCGACCGCCAACGCAAAATTCATGACTCCCTGATCACGCGCGGGCTTCAGATCATCACCGATTCCTACCTCGACTACGTGGACCAGAAGTGTACCGAATCCAACCTCCCCTTGGAACGCCGCTCCCTGGAAGGACGTAACTGGAAGGTGTTGGCCGAAGACATCAATGCCAACGCCTACGACCTGACCATCATGGGCTCCTTAGGGGTGGGCGCCGTGAAGGATTCCGTCATCGGCAGCAATACCGAACGGGTTCTGCGCCGCGTTCGCAATTCGGACATGTTCATCGTGAAAGATCTTAAGCCCATGAACGGTGGCAAAATCATCGTAGCCGTAGACGGCAGCCCATACAGCTTCGGCGGGCTCAAGACCGGGCTGGCCCTAGGGAAAGCCCTGAACAAGCCGGTCGAGGCCATTTCCGCCTTCGATCCGTATTTCCACTATGCCGCCTTCCACAGCATTTCCGGGGTCCTGAACGAAGAGGCCGGCAAGGTCTTTCGCTTCAAGGAACAGGAAAAACTCCATGAGGAAGTCATCGACAGCGGCTTGGCTAAAATCTACCAATCGCATCTGGACATTTCGCGTGAAGTCGCCCAGGAGGAAGGCTCGGACATTCGCACCACGCTTCTGGACGGCAAAGTGTTCGAAAAAGTCCTCCAGTACGTGCGCAAGGAACAACCCTGGCTGCTAATCGTCGGGCGCATCGGTGTACACAGCGACGACGACATGGACATCGGCAGCAACACCGAGAATCTGCTCAGGGCAGCCTCCTGCAACGTCCTGATTTCCAACAAAAAATTCGTGCCGCCGATCGACACCCAGGCGGAATACACCATTGCTTGGACCGAGGAAGCCCTGCTGCGCATGGAAAAGGTGCCGGTGTTCGCGCGGGGGGTGGCGAAAACCGCGATTCACCGCTATGCCATTGAAAAAGGGCATACCATCATCAGCAATTCGGTGGTCGATGACGCGGTCGGCGACATCCTGCCGAAAGGTGCCATGGAGGCGATGAAAGCGCTGGGCGGTCAACTCGACGAAGCCGGCATCGACCGCAACCAGATGCAGGCCGACGACGCCGTGGCGCAGGACCTCATGGGCTCGACCCTCAGCGGCATGGTCAACCAAGTGGTCGAGGAAAATTCGCCCGACGCGAATCCGGCGGTGAGCCCGTCAACGCAATCCTATTTAGACCGCATGGCCCAGCCGTATTACGTCTGCGACGGATGCGGCTATATCGGAAAAGGCGCCCAACCCGTCAAATGCCCGATTTGCGGGGGAGCGGGTGACGGATTCAAAACGGTCGACAAGAGCATGTTCGACGCCGCAGCCAAGCAGGAAGGGGTCCTGGAGACCCAACTGGCGTACGACGACGTGCCCATGCAATGGACCAAGGACGCCAAGGAAGCCATCCGGGCAGTGCCCGCAGGGTTCCAGCGCCGTCGCGCCAAGGCCAAAATCGAAAAGTCCGCCAGAAAACTCGGCATGACCACGATCACCTTGGAATATGCCTCGCCTATGATCGATGAAGCCGCCAACGAAGAGTACACCCCGATTTTCGCCAACAAGGAGGCGGAACCGTCCGTCCCCGAGACGACGCCTGAACCGGACTCACCCTACCAATGGGAGCCCGAGGCCTTGAAACGGTTGGGACGCGCGCCCGAAGGGTTTATGCGCGATTGCACCCGGGCCCTCATCATCAAGCACGCCGACAAGCTGGGGACCACCCGGATCACCATCGATGTGGCGAACGAAGGGATCGAACAGGCGAAACAGACCATGGAAGAGGCCATGAAGTCCGGCAACGTCAAGGAAATCATTGCCAAACTGACCGGCGCGGGCGCTCAACAATAGGGAGCCATGGGCAAATCACTCCCTGTCATCAATGCCCCGCAACGGAAAGGGCCAGAGACCCGCGTCACCAGGTTTTCCTCTCCAGGGGCGGTCCCAGCCGACGGCCGGACCGTCGATGATTTCAAACCCTACCTCGTCGCCTTGAACCTCACCAAACGTTGCAACCTGAAGTGCGACCACTGCTATCTGGATGCCACCACCAAGGCCGGCGGAGGCTCCGACGAACTCTCGACCGAAGAATGCTACCGGCTGATCGACCAGATCGCCGAGGTCAATAAAGGATGCCTGCTGGTCATCACCGGAGGGGAACCCCTCGTCAGGCCGGACATCCTCGACATTGCCCGCCACGCCGTGGCGCAGGGATTCATGGTCGTCTTCGGCACCAACGGCATGCTGATCAACGATCTCCTGGCACGAGAACTCGTCGAGATCGGCGTCATGGGCGTGGGCATCAGCATCGATTCCCTCAACGCGGGCACACATGATGCGTTTCGCGGCGTGCCAGGGGCATGGGAAGCCGCAGTCGCCGGCATCGAAGCCTGCAAAAGAAACGGCTTACAATTTCAAGTGCACTTCAGCGCCCAACCCATGAACTACAAGGAACTCCCGGATGTCATCGACTGGGCCCACGGACTGGGCGCACGCGTGCTGAACGTCTTCTTCATGGTTTGCACGGGCCGGGGGGAAGAACTGACCGACATCACTCCCCAACAGTACGAGGAAGTGCTGGCCTTCCTGGTGGACACTCAGGACCGGTACTCAGACATGCTTGTCCGAGCGCGGTGCGCCCCGCACTTCAAACGCCTCGCCTACGAAAAAGACCCTGACTCCCCCATCACCAAAGCCCAGGGGTACATGGGCGGAGGCTGCCTGGCCGGGACGAATTACGCGCGGGTCACCCCCAACGGGGACCTGACCCCCTGTCCCTACATGCCCCTGTCAGCCGGGAACATCCGGACATCCAGTTTCGTGGACCTGTGGGAAAAGTCAGACATCTTCGACTCGTTCCGGTACCCCCACCTCAAAGGCAAATGCGGCGACTGCGAATACAGTGACATCTGCGGCGGCTGCAGGGCTCGACCCTACGTGGACCACGGGGACTGGATGGACGAGGATCAGTGGTGTTTGTATACGCCAAAGGGCGGGGAAAAAATCCAGGTCGCGTTCAACGTGCCCGAGGACGTTGAAGTGAAATGGGACGAAGCCGCGCAGACGCGGTTGAGTCGCATCCCCTACTTCCTGCGAGCCATGGTCAAAAAAGGCGTGGAACGGCACGCCCGTGACCACAAGATTCCGCTCATCACCATCGAGTTGATGGAAGAGTTACGCCAAAAACGATTCGGCAACGAAAAACCGGTGTTCAAATTCTGATGAATGCCCTTCTAGCAACGCTGTCCGATCTCAATAAAGTCATTCCCGTTCTCAACCACTGGCTGCACCTGCTCTCGGCCATCGTGTGGATCGGCGGACTGGCCTTTCTGGTCCTGGCGGTGACGCCGGGGCTCCAATCGTCCGTGCCCAGGGAATACATCAAACCCATCTGCGATACTTTCTACAAACAGTATCGCAAGGTAGTCGGCAGCCTGCTCGTCGTGATCCTCTTCACGGGTGGGATCAACCTGCATTACGTGGGAGAAGCCATGGAAATGCAGACCGGCTACGGCCTGTCCAACAACGCCAAGTATTTGACGGTCTTCTTCATCAAACTCACCCTGGTGCTCGGCATCCTGACCTTGTACCTGTACACCGTCATCTTCCGCATCGAACCCACGGGCGAAGAAGACGAACAGGAAAAAGAAGAACAAATCATCGAACCCATCCCCTTCCAAAAAGCCGGCCTCTGGATGGGCATCTTCATCATCCTCTGCGCCGCCGCCATGAAACACTTGCATATGTAATTTCCCTCCTCTGCAAGGACCTATCTCGTCCCTCTTTCTGTCAACGAATCAGTGAACACATACACCGACCTGTGTGCGGGCATGTCTCCTTGGATTTTGAGCTAGTTTTGAGGTAAAAGTACTTCCTTGGCAAAGCTCAGCCTGTGACTACTCACCGCTGGATAAAACGCAGATGGGCATTCCCGACGAACCTTGGGAGGGGACATGACACAGAATCGGTCTACTGCGCTGGTTATCGTGGCAACCTGTCTTCTCTCTCTGCCGGCTTGCGGCGGTGGAGGTTCCAAGCCTACCATCGTACCCCCTCGTCCTGATCCCACCGCTGACCCCTCATATCACCTCAACACGGAACGCTTTACGACACACCAGCCAAAGGTGCTCGAACAGATCGGTGCGCATCATGCCTACGCCAGGGGACTGACCGGCAAGGGCGTGCGGATCGGAATCGACGACACCATCGTCGATTACACACAAAACGCCGAGTTCGGGGACCGGGTACGACTGACTGAAGCGGACGGGGCAAGTCTCGCCTATCGCCACCCGGACGGCGACCTGTTATCCAGCGATGTTGAAACGTGTAGATTATTCGACCCATCATGCAATACTTGGGAAGACAACAGCGAGGGAGACACGGAAGCGGTCAACCGTTGGGTGCGCCAGATCGTCGACACGGACGGATGGCCGACCAGGGATGACTCTGTGTTCGTGGTTGACGAGTACTACGACGAAAACAACCCGATCGGGCGGTTGCTTCGATGGCATGAAGTGCCGACACCCTACGGTGATGGAACCCACGGGACATCAGTCGCTTCAATCGCAGCCGGGAGAAACCTCGGGGTCGCACCGGAAGCAACCATTATCCCCATCGCGCACAATCTATCGGACGACCAGAGAGCAAACGCGTTTGCAGACGCTACATTGCAAAATTGGATTGCAACACTCTCCCGCCCTGATCGCCAGCGACTTGACGATGGCTTGGCAAGTACCCAGCGAAACGACTACGCAAAATTCGACATTATCAACAGGTCCTATGGCGTACCGCTGTTCGATCCGGACGCGGTCTCCAATGCTGTCAATTCGGAGTTGCAATGGTGTAGACAGTACCTGCCGAAGTACTTGGATGCCCTCTTGCAGGCCGATAGACCGGATGCCAACAAAACCATACTCGTCTACGCCGCGGGCAATGAGGGACAACCGTCCTCCGGCTTGGGAGCAGACTTGCCCTTCTATATCCCTGAGCTGCGCGGGCATTCCCTTGCTGTCGCCGCGACGGATCCGGAAACAGGAGGCATCGCAGCCTACTCCAACCGATGTGGTCCACTCCCGTCCGACTGGAATGCTACGAGACATGGAGCGCACTACTGTCTCGCGGCTCCGGGTACCCTGCGAGGCCTCGTGCCCAACCCGAATAGTCCCGGAAGGGGCGACGTGGAGGATGGGATACAAGGTACCAGCTTCGCCGCGCCCGTCGTCTCAGGCGCGCTCGCCCTTCTGATGGAACATTTCCGGGGAACGCGCGGAAATACGGAAGTCGTGAAGCGCATGATTGACACCGCGGACCGGAGCGGGCAGTACGCTGACCTGGAGACCTATGGTGCCGGGCACTTGGATCTGGAAGCCGCACTCTCACCGGTCGGCACGTTGAGCGTCGGCCAATCGGCACGTGGACTCTACGACAGTTCGCTCCAGGTCCCAGCAATCTTTGGCTCGATCACGGACCGCATTGAGGGGCTGGAACTGACGGCCTTTGACGAGCAGGATTTTCCCTTTTGGGTGCCCCTGGCCTCCAGGGTGAGAAGCGGCACGGCCATACGCTCCACGATTCCCATGTTCCAGAGCCTTCAACGTAATGTTGCACCGGCCCCGGGGGTTGAATCCATGGGCATGAACTGGACCCCAATTCAGAATGCGGGGAAGTTGGGTCTCCCCGAAGGCCAAAACTATGTGGTCGGCTTCGGACCGTCATCCATGAGCTTTGCCCGCCAACCCCAACAGAGCGGGTTCGGCTATGGATTTAGCGTCAACGATGGGAATTACTTTGGGGCACAAACGTCCGGAGCCTTTGGCCGGAATCTGCGGTCCGGGATGGTCTGGACCTCGCATGCAATTGTTCAGGAGTTGGGTCACGGGTTGACGCTCAACGCCACTGGCACGGTGGGGATGAGTCTCCCGGACTATGAACAGGATGCGATCTTTCAGGCATCCTCTTCACTCCTTTCTGCCATGGCTATTCGTGTGGGCACCCCGCAAACCGTCCTCATGATTGAGCAACCCTTACGGGCGGAGACGGGCACCGGCACCTTCCGCATTGAGAACGGGCGGATGGAGAATGGCCGGAAACTCTACGACAAGTACCGGATCGGGTTAAGCCCGGAGGCGAGAGAAATCCGGTTGGCCGTGCATCATGAGCAAAACGCCATCGGGGGGAAGATTGCCGTGGAGGTCGGACAGACCATGAACGCCGGCCATATCCCAGGACGGCACGATTCGCGTCTCGGCTTCGCGTACCGGCTGATTTGGTGAACAGGTGAATCGCCTTCGTACCTTAACACTTGGGTGCGTGGCCGTGTTCGGAGTAGCTTGCACAAGTCAACAAAACCCGGACATGACGCACACGCCGGCCGGCTTGGGCGCTCCGGTCGAGCGGGAAGGCATTATTTACACCCCTGTGAGCGTCGGTTCGCAAGGGTGTTTGCTCTATCATATCAACATCCCTAGCGGCCAGGCACCGGCGGCCTTGGCATACCAGAGCATGGACGGGCAGTTCAGCTATGGACGTCCGGATCAATGCGTCCAAAAGGGGACTGGGGCCACTACCCTCCGATGACAACCACCAGGACCCAAAGTTCACATACGGGTCCGCCCGGAATCCTACCAAGCCGGCACCGCTCATTTATGCCCGTTCAATTTCCATAAAACAGCTCTTCACTGGGAACGATGTCGCTCACTTGGCAGGCCTGTCTGTGAGCAGTGTCGGGTGACGCCTATGGCTAAGGAACCTCTGATGTCATCCGACAGGAAGGGGCCCCGTGGTCGGGGGACAGTCAGGCCATGAAGACCTTGGTCAAGTGACAGACATCATCCCCTCTTCACTCGTTGCCAAACCAAGCGGTCACCGCCCATGAAACACCTGCATATGTGACAACTTGTTTTTTCTCCTTACCCGCCCGTAGACTGGGCTTTCGGTTTTTCATTTCTCTGCCTGCCGGAGTATATTCTCTTCAAATTGTAGCGGCAGCGTCTTGTGCCACTTGGAGGAACGCGCCATGAGATGGCGCGGCTACAAATACAAGGGAAAAGACAAAGACACTGGATCCTCGATTACAAACGTCGAGGATGACAGAACAAGACAAAGATGCCGGATTCCCGATTAGATCTCCGATCTGCTCGGGGACAAGTGCCGGGCATGCCAGAAAGAGGAAAAAGCAGATTTCTCGCTTCGCTCGGAATTGTGCTGGATCCTCGCGTTCGCAAGGATGACAGATAAAGACAAGAGAAAGAGAAACCTGACTTGGCTGTAAAACGGAAATCCCCGGCACGATCGAGCCGTCAGACGTTCCTGCCGGGCCTGCGGCCATCGGGCGTGCCGCTCGTCGCGGTGCTCGGACGACCAAACGTCGGCAAATCGACTCTGTTCAACCGGATTCTGGGAACAAGGAACGCCATCGTGGACGACCGGGCAGGCGTCACCCGTGACCGGATCTACGCCGAATGCACGTACCAGGGCCGTCGCTTTCAACTCGTCGATACGGGCGGGCTCGATCCCACTGCCGACGACGGCATGCTCGGGCTCATCCGCAGACAGTCGCAGGCCGCGCTCGCCTCGGCGGATATTCTGCTCGTGATCATGGACGGCCGCGCCGGGCTCACGCCGGTGGACCGGGAGATCGTGGACGGGCTGCACGGGGTGGACAAGCCCACGTTCTGGGTGGTCAATAAAATCGATACCCCGAAGTCGGAACCCCTGTTGGCGGATTTTTATCAACTCGGCAAGGACACGCTGTTTCCCGTTTCGGCGGAACACGGCAACGGGGTGGATGACCTGCTGGAGGCGTTCCTGCATCTCCTGCCGGCGCATGACGAGGACTTGACGGAAACCGCCACAACCCGGGTGGCCGTGGTCGGGCGGCCGAACGTGGGCAAATCCACGCTGGTGAATACCATACTCGGAGAAGAACGGGCCCTCGTCAGCGATGCGCCCGGCACCACGCGAGACCCCATCGACACGCACATGGAACGCGAGGGCCGGTCCTTCCTGTTGACGGATACCGCGGGGTTACGACGGCGCGGGCGCGTGGAGCCCGGCATCGAAGGCTACAGCGTGGCCAGAACCATGAAGGCGTTGGGCAGGTCGGATATCGGCGTCCTGTTACTCGATGGGGTCGAGGGCGCCACGGACCAGGACACCAAGATCGCGGGGCTCATCCAACGGCAGGGACGGGGCTGCGTGATGCTGGTCAACAAATGGGACCTGCGCCGGGATCAGCGCGAGGCCAAAAAGAAATTTTCTCTGGACTTACAGCGGCAGTTTCCCTTTTTCACCTTTGTGCCGGTGCTATTCGGATCGGCGCTGATGCCCAGGACCGTCGATCAGGTGTTCGCGGCCGTCACCCGGGTCATGGACGCGTTCTCATACCGGGTTCCCACGGGTCGCCTCAATCAATTCCTCCAAAAGGTGCTGACGGACAATCCGCTTACCGTGAAAAAAGGGAACCCGCCGAAATCGCTCTATATCACCCAGGTCGCGACCAAACCGCCCACGTTCGCGCTGTTCGTAGGCAAATCGACCGTGATTACCCCTACGTATCTGCGTTACATGGAAAACCAACTCCGGGCCACGTTCGGATTCGAAGGCACGCCGTTACGGATTTTGGTCCGGAAGAAACAGTAAAAGTCCATTGCAGGATTTCGCCTCCGCACGACGCGGCCTTTTTGTTTCGGGAAAAGGCACCACGCTCGATCCTCATTTGTCGTTTAAGGAACCTCTGATTTCGTGTGATAGCGGGATGAAGGGCAAGGCGTCCCGCAGCGAAACCCGAAGCTTATCAGAGAGATAGGTGAGGATTGAGCGAGGACACCACGCAGCCATGCGCCCGATAGTGCACTAAATCAGAGGTTCCTTAACGTGTCATGCTTGCCACGCGGGAAAAGTAGTCGACAAACGTGCGGATCCCACCCGAAGTCTGACCCCAATCGAAATTTTCATTCGGCGCGTGGTAGCCGTGCTCGGGCAGGCTCAAGCCGCAGAAGAGAATGGGCGCCTGCCACGCCCGCTCCATCAAGGACACCGCGCCGATCGACCCCCCTTCTCGCACCAGTGCGGGAGTCTTACCGAATCCCGTCCGCATTGCCTGGTGGAGCGCGTCGGCATACGGGCCCTGCGTCACGCCACGAAACGGTTCGAGTTGCCCTTGGGCTTCGACCCGGATATCGGGATTCAGTTTCTTGAGATGGGCCTTGAGCCGGGCGAGTATCGTCGCGGGTTTCTGATTCGGGACCAGTCGCATACTCACCTTCAATTCCCCGGATGGCGGAACCACGGTTTTCACGCCGGGTCCCATGTGCCCGCCTACCAATCCATGCACTTCGAAGGTGGGGGTCGCCCAAATGCGTTGGATCAACTCGGCACGGTTTTGTGTGCGAATCGACCGGAATCCATAGTCCTTTTTGAACCGGTTCACCTGAAAGCCCGAGGAGAGAAATTGCTTCATTTCCCCGGCGGTAGGCGGCACCACCTCATCGTAAAACCCGGGAATGGTCACGCGGCCGGTTCGCGCCTCCACGCACGACCGGGCGGCTTCGCATAATTCGGCGAGCGGGTTTCTGGCTCCGCCGCCGGTCAGCCCGGAATGCACGTCGGTCGTTCCCGTACGCAAGGTCAGCCGGACAGCCAACAATCCGCGCAACCCCGTGGAAATGGCCGGGCGCTGGCGCGAGACCCAGATGGTATCCGAAACCAGAACCGAATCAGGCCGCGGGACCGCGCTCCGCTGCTCCAAGGCATCCTGGAAATTCGGACTCCCGATTTCTTCTTCCAATTCCCAGAGAAACCGGATGTTCAACGCGACGCCCTGCTCCACGGCAAATCTGGCGGCCAGGAGCGCGGCCAGCGCCGGCCCTTTATCATCGGTGGTCCCCCGGCCCCGATAGGTATCCCCCTGTTGGCGAAAGACGAACGGGTCCTGCGTCCACTCCGGTTCCTGGGCGGGTTGCACATCCAGATGGTTGTAAATCGTCAACGTGGGATAGGACTTCCCGACCTGCCAGCCTCCCGACACCACGGGGTAGCCGTTGGTCGTGACGATCCGCGCCCGGCCGCCGAGACTCCGCAGATACTGCGCCGCCACAGTGGCCATCCTGACCATATCTTTCTTGCGCCCCGGATCGGAACTCACCGACGGGATTTCCACCGCCTGTCCAAGCATGTCTTCGAACTGTGGCCGAACCGACCGGATATAGGATTCCAAATGCTTCATCGAGATACTCTCTTTCTTTCGTGAATCATAAATGGGTACAGCCGTCAGCCAAAATAAAAGGGGACCGGAGAAAAGCTGACGAGGAAAATAGCAATGGCGCCCCATCCCACCCAAAGCCGGCCGCGCCCCAATTCCGTACCCGGATCGATGACCGGCGGATGGCTGATCCCGACCAGGCCGGCCAGAACCGCCCACAAAATCCACCCCGGCCACCCCCACAATCCCAACACCAGCAGGATGGGAATCGCCGCGAGCGCCAGGGTGCGTTGACGGGGTCCGAACAGCGCATAAGCCACGTGCCCGCCGTCGAGTTGCCCGATCGGGATCAAGTTCAGCGCGGTAATGAAGAAGCCGAACCACGCGGCAAAGGCAATGGGGTGCAGCACGATGTCATAAGTGTCGGGGAGCGGTCCGAATATGAGCCATGCGAAAAATTGCAGCAACAGCGGTTCCCCCAATTGAAGGCCATAGAGACCCATCGTGGACTCGACCTTTGAATAGAAGAGCCCGATGAGCAGAGCCGGCACAGCCACGATAAATCCCGAGATCGGTCCGGCAACGCCGATGTCGAACAGGGCCCGGCGATTCATAATAGGTGAGCGCATGCGAATCACGGCGCCGAACGTCCCGATAAATTGCGGAGGCCCTGGAATAAACAGCGGCAGGGATGCCGGAATCCGGTGAACTCGCGACAAATAATAATGCCCGAATTCGTGGGTGACGAGGATACCCAACAACGTGCCGGCGAACGGCCAACCGTCCACCAAGTTGCCGGGATAACGCACCAGGAAATCCCAGGCTCCCGACACGGACTCGGTATTGACTTGATACGCGCCCGCCCACAACGTGGTGAAGACGGTCACCACAAACAAGCCGAGCGGGAGGGACAAGACCGACGCATCGCTTTCGGGTGCGGGAACGGACCGTTCCCACTCCGGCGACCATTCATCGGGGTCCTGCGGCCTGTCCTTTTTCAACGGGTCATCGGGAAACCTGTTGTCCTGTTCAGGCGGAAAGAGTTGTTGATCCATAAACGACAAAAAATTAGGGACGGAACATCATATCATCCAAAGGGATTCGTGACTCGTTCTTCTTTGGACGTGGTCGGGGGGCCATGCCCGGGGAGCAGCACCGTCTCCGGAGCCAACGGCAACACGCGCCGGCGAACCGACGCCAGATGCTCCGCATACAACGAAAGCGGGTTGGAACCACCCACGGACCCAGCGAACAGCGTATCGCCGACAAAACAGAGGGCTTGGTCATGGGATTGGACCCTGTAGCAGAACCCGCCGGGGGTATGGCCGGGCGTAGCGAAACATTCGACCATCAGGTCTCCGACCGCAAGGGCCTGGGCATCCTGAGGAACGATGACAGATTCCTTGGGAGGCGTCCAGGGCAGCAGCGGGAAATCTCCCTCTCCGAGATACACGGGAACGGGCCACTCGGAGAGAATGCGATCCAACCCACCGGCATGATCCATGTGCCCGTGCGTCAGGCATACGCCGGCCAATGTCGCGTGTCGTTCTTCGAGCACCGCCAACATAACTTCCGCATTGTACGCCGTATCGATAAACACCGCCTGATGGGTTTGAGGATCAATCAGGACATACCCCTTGACTTCGTACCCACCGATGTCGCCGAGAACCGTGACCACCAGAGAGGAGACCCACGCCGGAGAAGGCTGCGGCCTCCATCCTCCGACAGAAACTGCGGCCAGCGCCTCGCCTTTGAGGGCAAGGGCTTGGGCCATGGCGTAGACTTCGTGTTCCGACGGCACTCGATCCCCCTGTTCCAGGCTTTCCCACTCGTCTTTCCGAAGATGGGCGGTTTCCGCCGCGCCGGCAATCGTTTGTCCCCTGCCCCTCCGAGCTTTTTTTACGATGTCGCAAAATTCGTCTTCGAGTGTCATGGAGCGCGACAAGGCAGCCTGCCAAGCCCTCACCATCACGGGATCGATATCCACCAGAATGACCGATCGCAGGGATCGGGCATGGAATTGGCGAATTTCTTCAACCATCACTTCCGCGGCTTCCTCGGGGGCGACCCGGCCGACCCCCGTGCCCATTCCGGGAATGCCAAGGGAGACAAAGTCGTGTTCATCGGCAAGCCGGAGCGCGGCTCGTGTGGCCAATCTCACGTTCCGGACGGGGATGCGCATGGCCGGTTCGAGCATGGTCGGCGCATGAATGATGCCCGCAAAGCGCGTGCGCCCACCTGACGTCAGCACGGCGTTGCCCACGGATATCGGCGCCTGCCGCCGCGCCTCATCTTCCACTTGCGACCCGGCGACGCGCCGGATGATCCCGGCCACACCTCCGCCCATGAGTCCATGACTATTCGCGGCATTGACGATAGCCTGCGTCTCGACGTCGAGGAGGCTGCCTTGAAGACATATGATTTCCAACATGGCTATTCCGCGCGCGGCGCTTGTCCTGAGTGAAGCGAAGGAACGACCGGCTTTTGTCTTTACCTTTCTCCCCCTCCCTCGGTCTGAACAAAAAGAGGGACGGGGTGAGGGACGAAAGCTATGATGGAGACAGCCTTCTCTTCTGTCAACGGACGAGCGAACAGGGCTCTCATCACGCGGTCACGACCACAATCGCACCCGTCACGCTATTGCCTCATCTCCCCAGGTCTAGTACTGTTAGACGAAAAAGCCACACGGCAGATCACGAAAAGGATCCTGTATGCATATAGCAGAAGTGTTTCGGCAAAACCAGCCCGCAATCAGCTTTGAATTTTTCCCTCCGAAGAGTGAGGCTGCGTCCGAGGCGCTGTTTCGTACCATTGAGAAGTTGATTTCCCTGAAACCCGCCTACGTCAGTGTGACCTATGGCGCGGGCGGATCAACGCGGGAGTGGACCCATGACCTAGTCGTCAAGTTACACCACGAGACGAATTTAACGATCGTCTCGCACCTCACCTGCGTGGGGTCGAGCCAGGAGGAAATTTTCCGGATTCTCCAACGATACGATGACCACGGCGTCCAAAACATCATGGCCTTGCGAGGCGACCCGCCCCAGCAGGATCCGGGGCCTCAATCCGAACAGGATTTTCGCTACGCCGTGGAATTGGTGGCCTTTATCAAAAAACATTTTCCCGATATGGGAATCGGGGTGGCCGGGTTCCCCGAAGGCCATCCCGACACCCCCAATCGACTCCAAGAAATCGAGTATCTCAAGGCCAAAGTCGACGCCGGCGCAGACTACATCTGCACGCAACTCTTTTTCGACAATCGTGATTTTTACGATTTCTGCGAACGATGCCAACTAGCCGGAATCCACGTTCCCATCATCGCGGGCATCATGCCCATTACCTCACTGAAGGGGATGAAGCGGATGGCAGAACTCGCCTCGGGAGCACGCTTTCCGGGAAGGTTGCTTCGCGCCTTGTCGAGTGCGCAGAATGACGCCCAGGCCGAAAAAATCGGGACCCATTGGGCCACGGAACAGGTCCTGGACCTGTTGGACAACAAGGTGCTCGGAGTGCATCTCTACACCCTGAACAAATCCAAAGCCTCGTTACACATCTACGAAACGCTGGGCCTCCAGCGTTTCGACCTGCTCATGCAATAGAAAGATTGCTCATCCCTGATCGACGCGTGGCCTCTCACTCATTTCTGTCCGGCTTTTTCGAGTTTCGACCAGGAATCGCGAAGCGCGACGGTACGGTTGAACACGAGCCGTTGGGCGGTCGAATCGGGATCGACGCAAAAATACCCCTGTCGTTCGAACTGAAACCGTTGACCCGCAACAGCATCCTGCAATGCACGTTCGACCCGGCAGCCCCGTAATCGTTCCACCGAGTTGGGATTGAGCACAGTCTGGTAATCCCGGCCATCCTTCTCAGGGTCTGGAACGGAAAACAGATGGTCGAATAACCGCACTTCGGCATCGAGCCCATGTGCCACGGACACCCAATGAATGGTGCCCTTCACCTTTCTGGCAGACTGCCCCGACCCGCTTTTGGTGTCAGGGTCATACGTACACCGGACCTCGACGATCTCTCCCTGCTCATCCTTAACCACGTCCACACAGCGAATGATATAGGCATACCGCAACCGCACCTCCTGACCGGGCGCGAGCCGGAAGTATTTCTTCGGAGGATCTTCCCGAAAATCTTCCCGCTCGATATAGAGGACGCGGGAAAACGGGACAGCGCGATTCCCCATCGCGGGCTCTTCAGGATTATTCACCGCTTGTAATTCTTCCACTTGGTCTTCCGGGTAATTGGTAAGAACCACGCGCAGGGGCCGGAGCACGGCCATGACCCGTCGCGCACTCGCATTCAGGTTCTCCCTGACGAAATGCTCCAACAGGTTGACCTCCACCACGCTGTCGCGTTTTGCCACCCCGATATGCTCGCAAAAACGTCGAATCGCCTCCGGGGGGTATCCGCGGCGTCGCAAGCCCATCAACGTGGGGAGGCGCGGATCGTCCCATCCCGACACATGGCCTTCCTCAATAAGTTCCAACAGCTTCCGCTTACTCATGACCGTGTGCGTCAGGTTCAAGCGCGCGAACTCGATCTGCTGGGAATGGCAGACCACCTCACATTCGTCCAGCAGCCAATCGTACAAAGGCCGGTGATCTTCAAACTCCAGGGTGCAGAGGGAATGTGTAATCCCTTCGAGGGAATCGGACAGGGGATGTGCGAAATCATACGTGGGATAAATGTTCCAATCGGTGCCCGTCCGGTGATGAGGCACTCGCCGGATCCGGTAGAGCGTGGGATCGCGCATGTTGACGTTGGGCGAGGCCATGTCGATTTTGGCGCGGAGCACGTGCGCCCCTTCTTCGCAGTCGCCGGCACGCATCCGTGCAAACAAGGCCAGGTTTTCCGCCACCGGTCGGGTGCGGTACGGACTCTCCTTGCCGGGTTCCGTCAAGGTCCCCCGGTAACAGCGGATTTCGTCTGCCGTCAGACTATCCACATAGGCTTTGCCTTTCCGGATCAGCAATGCCGCGTATTCATACAGCCGCTCGAAATAGTCCGAGGCAAAAAAACACCGGTCCTGCCAGTCAAACCCCAGCCAACGCACGTCCGCTTGAATGGACTCGACGTATTCCACGTCTTCTTTGGCCGGGTTGGTGTCGTCGAATCGCAGATTACACAGCCCCCCGGAAAATTCCTGTGCAATACCGAAATTCAAACAAATGGATTTGGCGTGACCGATATGGAGATAGCCATTGGGTTCCGGCGGGAACCGGGTGTGGACAAGGCCGCCGAATTTTCGTGCCTCCCGGTCCTCTGCGACGATGGTGCGAATAAAGTCTTTAGAAGCCTGAGGGTTGGACATGGGAGTTCTTCTCTTATAAAGGGGAAGAATCGGGATCAGTGTTGCATCACACGAAAACGCCGCCACGTCGGCTAGGGAACATCTGATTTAGTGCACTATCGGGCGCATGGCTGCGTTGTGTCCTCGCTCAACCCTCACCTATCTCTCTGATAAGCTTCGGGGTTCGCTCCGGGACGCCTTGCCCTGCATCCCGCTATCACACTAAAGCAGAGGTTCCCTCAGATCTTTTCACTTGACGCCGAAACTGAACGGAACAGGGAGGATGCCGTCGCTCAGAAGTAGTACTTCATCCCGAAGGTCAGCCCCCAGTATTGGATGTCGTCAAACGCCAGCGAACTGGTAAAGGGAGTTTCCCCATCCGCCCGGACAGGTCTGTGGCTCCGGACCAGATCCCAGACCCCGTTGTGGCTGATGTCATTAAAGGAAGCCCAGCGCCCCTTCATCCCTATTGACACCTTTTCCGTGAGCTCGTAATCCAAGCCAGCGAGCAACTGGAAGCCGAAGCTCGTATCGGAAATCTGGTCGTCCCAGAAGCTGAGGGTGCCCGCGGCTGCAGGTGGTTTACCAGATGGGTAGCCTTGGGCAAGCGTCCTACGCGAAAAACGGTTACTGTAATCCAGGCTGGTACGGGCGAAGCCCACGCCGGCGCCCAGGTAGGGTGTCCAGCGCGTGGCATTGAGCAGATCATAGTAGGCGTTCAGAAAAAACTGGTGGGCATTGAAATCCGAAATCCGTTCGGAAGGGGGATCGAGTACGCTGACTTCGTTGTTCTTGCTTGAAAGGGCCTCATTCGAACCAGGCAACGCCCAGGGCGACGTATGGCCTCCGTGAGACCGGTACATGTATTCAAATTCAAACCGAAACCCGTTCAGTGCGTATCCCGCGCTGAAACCGCCCAAAAACCCAGTGCCCAGATCGAATGCATTATCGGACAGCGTCTCTGGAGTATCGTCAACGTGACAATCATTGTGGCTGAGAGGAACCACATTGGTTGGGTCCACATCTTTAAGCACTTGATCGCACTGCGTCGGGTGGTTGACGCCGGACAATGTGGACGACAAGTCCGCGGCGTTGGCAAAGCCCAGTTCAAGGCCGGCATAGAAGCCCTGCCGACTCGTTTCGGCGTTTGCTGCACCGGCCCAAGCGAGCAAACAAAACCCCAGTACGACGGCAAGTCGTCCGGATGGGCTGAAGGCGTTTCTTGTCGTCATAGGCGCATCCTCCTCTGTGGCCTGTAGAGAAACGTCTCTGTTCCTTTCCCGATCTGGCATCTTCATATCACGTGGGTTGGCTGGGGGAGAAGGATTCGAACCCTCACTCTCAGAGCCAGAATCTGATGTCCTGCCCTTAGACGATCCCCCAATCTCTGAAAAAGCTTAAATGGAGCCTTGGCCTGTCGTCAAGATGCTTCCGGCAATCCGGTGAAGCGCCTGTTCGATTCGCCGGACCGTTCGTTCCCTGCCCAAGATTTCCATCACTTCATAAATGCCCGGGCTAAAGGTTCTTCCTGTGAGAGCGACGCGCAGGGGTTGAGCGAATTTCCCCATCTTCAGATGATCTTCATCGAGGATGGTTTGCACCACGGGATCGAGCGTCTCCTTGGAAAAGGGATCGACCGTCTTCACCCGCTCGGCGAATTTGCCGAGACTCGGGGCAATCGCGGAGGCGAGAAACTTTCCGGCCGCGGCTTCGTCCATGACCACGGGTTCGGTGACATAGGGCAACGTCCAGTCCGCCATTTCGACCAGCGTTTTCGCACGCTCGCGCAGGTGCGGGACCACCGCTTCAAGGCCGCCCTGGGGTTGAACGAGTTTGGTCCGGTCGCATCCCTGCTTTTCCAAAAAGGGCTGCAACAGTTCCGCGAGATGTCGGGGCTCACCTTGTTTGATGTATTCGGCATTGAGCCATTGCAGTTTTTCCGGGTTGAACACCGCCGCGGACGGCTGCACATGGTCGAAGGAAAACTTCTCGATCATTTCCTGGATGGAAAAAATCTCCTGGTCGCCGGACGACCACCCCAGTCGGACCAGATAATTCACCAGCGCCTGCGGCAAATACCCCATTTCCCGATACGCCAGCACCGACGCGGCGCCATGTCGTTTGGACAACCTGGCTTTGTCCGAACCCAGAATCATCGGCACGTGGGCAAACATTGGCGACGGATACCCCAACGCCTCGAGCAACTGCACCTGACGAGGCGTGTTATTCACGTGATCGTCACCGCGAATCACGTGCGTGATCCCCATGAGCGCGTCATCGATTACCACGGACAAATTATACGTGGGATACCCGTTCGAGCGAACAATGATAAGATCGTCCAGCACAGCATTGTCAAACGTAATGGACCCTTTGATCAGGTCCTCGATAATGGTGTGCCCTTCCTGGGGAGCGTGAAACCGAAGGGCCGCCGGGCCCGTGGGTGCGGTCAGGCCGCGTGCCCGGCACCGGCCATCGTATTTGAGGGATTCGCCTTTGGCTTGCGCCTCTTTCCTCCGGGCCTCAAGTTCTTCCGGCGTACAGATACACCAATACGCCTTGCCGCGTGCCAGTAATTCCATGGCCTTTCCCCGATAGAGATCCAACCGGTCGCTCTGACGATGGGGACCTTCATCCCAATCCAGCCCGGCCCAGCGCAGACCGTTGACGATCGCGTCAATCGCGGCATCCGTCGAACGCTCGCGATCCGTATCTTCAATCCGCAGGATAAATTCGCCGCCATGGTGCCGGGCGAACAACCAGTTGAACAAGGCCGTCCGAAGGCCTCCGATATGAAGATCCCCCGTCGGACTCGGGGCGAAGCGCACTCTGACGTTGCTCATGCCGGGTCATCCTTTTGTCGAAAATGGCACTGTGTGTTTCTTGTATCTCTAACAAAGAACCACCCGTCTTGGCTAGACCTTCTTTCACCGGCCGCTTCGCGCCTTCGTAGTCGTCGCCTCTCATGCGGCTCTTGGAGAGGCCACCCCGTCGTTATAACGGCGCGATCTCATCACGCCCTGACGCCCCCGTAGGTCAGGTCAGCCGCCGCCGGGCGGGATCACCGCATCGGCGCACCCCGACACCCCAGCCCCTTGTCGGATGACGCTTCGCTCATCCGACCTACAGATTCTTGCCAGGACCTGAGTGCCATAAGCCTGTCCTTGACATCTGTCATTGAGGGGTGGTGAACCTATACACAACCTGTATAAGTTCAGAACCCTTTGGCCCTCCTCGAAGCAGGAGGAGGAGCCGCCAGAGGTCGGGTTCGCCGTACCGGCGTACCGTGACGCCCCAGCCTGTTGTCGGATGACGCTCCGCTAAGCCGCCCTGCAATTTTCTGTGGTCATCCCCGACAGTTGTCATCGGGGATCCAGGAGCGGCCGCTCCGCATGTGTCGCTGCCGCATCCTATACGGCTCTTGGAGGGGCCGCTGTCCAAGCTGCGCCATGAGATGGCGCAGCGACAAAAGAGGGGGACCCTGGGCTGCCACTTTCCGGTACAATTCCTCCTTCACCATCAACCCGAGTGCCAAAGGTGGTGGACCTATACACAATATTGACATATACAGACAATGTGGTACGTTACCGCCATTAATCGGATCCGAGGAGCAGATAGATGGACATTGATCGAAAAAAAGGAGCGTCTATCCATGACACCCGTCACCCTGGAATCGAAACGACACCTGATTCATCAAACCAGCAACAACACCTCCACGCCGTTGCGAGAATGCCGTCGCGCCGATTGGTTCAGTCGTTCCAAGGGGGGGGGGGGGGGGGCTCCGTCGCGCCGCGCTCCTGGTCGGACTGCTGGCGGGTCTGACGTTTGCTGGCGCCGCCTCCGCACAGAATACGCCGCCAGCGCCAGAGAATCTTGTTGCTACGCCCAGTACAGACGTCACGGGAGATATAAATTTCGTGTGGGACGAAAGTGACGCCAGCACGATTGATTTGACTAAAACGCAATACCGAGTAAAGTTCCATGACCTTGGCGAGTCTTACTGGTCTTATTGGATCGGGTTATGGCCGACGGTTTCGGGAGGCAAGGTCACTTTCTCGGTTTCCGCTGGCCCTCTTTTCCAACAGGGAAAGCTGTTCGACTTTCAGTTTAGACACTGCGCTTCCGACGGCACGACCTGCAGCCAGGGCACCGAGGTCCGCACCGGCTCTTCGCCGCCCTTTATCAGCGATGTCGATGCGGTAAAGCTGTCGGACTCTTCTTACAAGATCACCTTTACTCCGACGCCGAGTCCGACTGAGGGCTTCGAGCAGAGCTGGTACGAGTTCGGGTACACCGCCGACACCCTCGCCCCAACCCCCCAGGAAAGCTCCAAGGTGCAGAAACGGGTCAGCGACAACCGCAGCCTGACTGAATACACCTTCACCGGGCTCACCCCGAGGGACGGGTACAAGCTGTTCGTTCGCACCTATCTGCGTGAGGATGTGGACGGCATGGAGCGCATCTGGGAATCGCCCTGGCAATCCGCGTTCCACGCGTCCCCGAAGAAGCCGGGCCATCTCATGGGCGCGCCGAACGAAGATTCGACCGACAAGATCGACCTCAACTGGATCGATACCGGCAACGCCGGGGAGGACCGGTCCAAGGCGCAATTCCGGTGGAAGCATCATGAAAGCGGCGGTTGGTCCAATTGGACCACGTTCGAAAGCGCCTCGACCTCCAACGGCAGGGTTTGGGCCACCACGCCAGCACTCAGTGGCGCAGACGGCAACGGCCGCGTTTATGACGTGCAGGTGAGAAATTGCAAAGCCGACGGGACGACTTGCGGACCGCAGGCGCAAATACGCGCAGGGACGCGGCCGCCCAATTTAGGCAATCTCAGCGCCGAAGCGACGGCATCGGGATCGAACTACGATATCAAGATCAATTTCGTTCCCGACCCGGCGCCTACAAGCTCAAACGGCTTCGATCAGAGCTATTACGAATTCGGGTGGTCACCAACACCCGCGCCCAATACCCCGATGACAGCACGAAGGAATACGATTTCCGACTCGCCGAGCATCGCAACAAGAGGGATCACACCTTCAGCGGGGTAGTCGACGCCGAAGGTTACAAGCTCTTTGTCCGCACTTACATCAAGGAGTTCGGACATCTCGGCAACCAGGTCCTCTGGCGCTCGCCCTGGCAGGCCGCAGCGGTCTCCACGCTATCCTCGCTGCCCGCCCCAACCATCCGCCCCTACGGCGCGGATGGCGTCAGCGTCACCACCGAGGTCAACCACATCGAAGGCCTCGACGAGGACGCCCTGCACTTCGGCATCCGCTGGCGCCGGAAGGACAGCAGCGACAGTTGGATCACCCAATCGATTCCGGCCGACGATCCTCGGGTCAAGACGCGCTGGGCCGCGTCGCCCACCGAGACCTTCTGGTACTGGGACGTCAAGTTCGGCAACGACGGCACCATCTATCCCAACGCGAGCTACGAGTATCAGGTGCGCTTCGAGCATGGCTCGGGCGGCAGCACCTTGGCCGGGACCTATAGCACCGAGAAGTACTTCCAGACCCGGCCGACCGGAGTCAACGGCGTGGCGCTGGAGGACCAACTCGGCGCCGAGATCACCTGGTCCGACCCCTTCACGGGCATCGACTCCCCTCCGGATCTGAAGATCGAACGGACCGAGGCCAACAGCAACGCCGCCTGGACGAAGCTCGCCGATCTGACGGCGGGGGACACCTCCTACACCGACACCTCGTCGAGCCTGGAGGACTACCAGGGGTACAACTACCGCCTCGCGCTGTCGAGCAACGATCATGTGCTCGGCAGCACGGGGGAGGTCTTCATGAACAAGGATCCTGTCGTCAGGCCAGTCAATCTGGCCGCCCAGGAGGTCTACCGCGATCCTACCCAGGCCCGGGTGACCTGGGAAGCGCCGGACTACACAGAGCCGGATCGCTACGAGATGGAGTACAAAGAATCTACCTCGACGACCTGGACGACGACAGGCTGTTCCGATGGCAAGGGCAATGATTCGTGCGGAGATGTGATCTCGCCACGCTTCCTGTCCGGCCTGGACAACACCAAGACCTACGATATCCGGATGAACGCTGTGTATATCACCCAGAGCGGCGGGATAACGTACACGAACAAGTGGTGGTCAGATATCCAATACTCACCCGCCGAGGCGCCGACCACCCCCTCGGTCAGCGTCGAGGGCTCGGTGCTGCATCGCCGCGCGCTGAAGGTGATCCCGTCCTGGCCGGAAAACACGGGCCACCAGACCTTCGAGATTTACTATCGGAAGAAGGGCGACACCAACTGGCTGCAGTCCCAGGACAACGACGGCAATCCGGTCAATCCCATCCCGGATCTGCTCGGCAACACCGAATACGAGGTCTACACGGTAGAAGGCTTCCCGGCCGTGGACGACCCCAACAACCCGGGCGAGGTCCTGTGGCCGAAGATCACCAGACGGTCCACGGTAGGCTTAGCGGAAGGCACAGACGTCCCCCGGCATCCGCATCCGGAGTTCACCGTGCATTCGGGCGACGAGTCCCTGCAGGTGACGATCGAAGACCCGTCCGGCTACCCGCCCAGTCTCAAACCGTCCTACTACATCGGCATCACCCGGGACTTCGGCAACCTGCCCGACCTCGATTGGGAAGTGGCGAGCCCGTTCGGCATCCGCAGTTTGCCGAACGGCGCCCTGGTGCAAAATGGCGTGACTTACAAGGTGGCGGTATTCGCCAAGTATGCCGACTACGACCTGGAGGACGACCCCAACAAGATTCCGTTCGCGAACGGCTTCGTGAAGGTGGGGCCGAGTGAATTGGGCAGCTACTTCAAGGAGCAGACGCCGGCGGACGGCGGGCCGCAGTTCGGCATGTCGGAACCCCTGAACGTCGTGGCGGACGGCACGGGCGCCAACCTGGTCGTGATGAGTTGGAATGCGCCGGGTTCCGGCGGTGGCGGTGGCGGAGCCAGCTTCCTGGCCAGCATGATGCGGGGATCGACCCAGTCCGGGGGCAGATCATCAGGCCAGATAACCTACGAAGTGACCTACAAACCCGAAAGCGCCGACTGGGAAGCAGGCGGCACCCAGCAAACGCCAGACACGAGCACAACGATCAGCAACCTGAATCCGGGCCAGACCTATGACTTCCGGGTGCGCGCGCTGTCCACGGACAGCTCGGGCGCCTGGTCGGAGACCGCCACGGCCACGACCGACGAAGGCGAATCGACACGGCCGGAAAGCCTGGAAAGCCCCACCACCGCGACGACCGCCGCGCAGACGCTCGACCTGGCCTTCAGCGCCCCGGCGGACTCATCGGACTGGGTCGCGGCCAACAGCCAATACCGGGTGCTGGGCCAAGTGAACGGCGCCAGTTGGAGCGACTGGACCACAGTCCAGGGCGCAACAGTCTCCGGCGGCACGATCAGCGGCACGACCCAGGCCGACCTGGCCATTGGTCAGCTCTACGACGTCGCAGTACGCTGGTGCGGCGAGACGCCATCGGATGAGACGTGCAGCGCGGCGTCAGACACGGCCGTCGGAGCCACACCGGCCTCGGCGCCGACCGCGGCCCTGGCGGTAGCCGACCCGAACTCGGCGACGCAGATGTGGCTGTCCTGGGAGATCGCGGACGTGGGTGACGGCCAGAACCCGCACGCGACCTATGAACTGGGCTACAGCACCGACACCGCAGCCGAGGAACCGGCGACGCGGGTAGACGCAGCCGATGTGCCGGCCTTCGGCGCGACCGGGGCGGTGTTAGAAGGCCTGGCAGCCGACACCGAGTACCGGCTCTATGTGCGCAGCGTGATCGTGCAGCAGGGCGAGACGCTCTTTGCCTCGCCCTGGGCCTGGGACACGGACACGACGCAAGCGCCCGACTCACCGTCGCTGGTACTGGGCGAAGCCCCGGCGGACCCGTCGTATCAGGCGGGGACCGCGATTGAAGCCCTGGCGCTGCCGGAAGCCACCGGCGGCACGGGCGACATCGGCCACGCGCTCCAGCCGGCAAGCTGGAACGGGCTGAGCTTCGACGCAGCCAGCCGCACGCTGTCGGGCACGCCGACGGCAGCAGGCCAGCAGACCTACACCTACACGGCCACCGACGCGGCCGGGACGAGCGCCGAACTGGAATTCACGGCCACGGTGGCCGCGGACGCAGTCCCAACCTACGAGGGCATCGACAGTCCGGCACTGGAATTCACTGAAGGCGAAGCCATCGACCCGGTGACGCTGCCAGCCGCGACCGGCGGCGACGGCGCGCTCACCTACACCGTGAGTCCGACACTCGCCGACGGGCTGGCATTCGACGCGGCCTCGCGCACACCCACCGACGCGGCCGGGACGAGCGCCGAACTGGAATTCACGGCCACGGTGGCCGCGGACGCAGTCCCAACCTACGAGGGCATCGACAGTCCGGCACTGGAATTCACTGAAGGCGAAGCCATCGACCCGGTGACGCTGCCAGCCGCGACCGGCGGCGACGGCGCGCTCACCTACACCGTGAGTCCGACACTCGCCGACGGGCTGGCATTCGACGCGGCCTCGCGCACACTCAGCGGCACCCCGGAAACCGAGGCAGACAGTGCCACCTGGACACTCGCGGCGACGGACGCGGGCAACGACACCGCCGAACTCACCTTTACCATCGCCGTGGCTCAGCGGCACCCCGGAAACCGAGGCAGACAGTGCCACCTGGACACTCGCGGCGACGGACGCGGGCAACGACACCGCCGAACTCACCTTTACCATCGCCGTGGCCCCGCCGCCGGCCACGCGCCCGGAGAATCTGGACGTGGTCACCTCGGCCCAGACCGCCTGGAAGGCGCTGGACGTGGCCTTCGATGCCCCACCCACGGGGTCCGCCTGGGTCGCAGCCAAGAGCCAGATCCGGGTCTTGGGCATGAAACCGGGAGCCAAGCGCACCGGCTGGCGTCCATTCGCCAGCGTGACGGTGGAAGACGGGCGCGCGCAGGCGTCCACCGCGTCCTGGATGGCCATCGGCCGGGTCTACGAAGTCGAAGTGCGCTGGTGCGAGGCCAACGGCCGCACCTGCAGCGAGGCCTCGGACATGGTCTACGGCGCCAGCCCGGCCTCAGTCCCGACGGACGCCGGGACGGCGGTCACGGAGCCGGTGTCGGAGACGGCCCTGCTCCTGCACTGGAGCATCAGCCCCATCGGGGGCAAAAAGAACCTGCAAGCCGCCTACGAGATCGGCTACAGCACACAGACAGACGCTGAAACACCAGAGACGCTGCTAGCCGACGTCCCGGCATTCGGCACGAAGGAAGTGAAGATTGATGGGCTCGAATCGGGGACCGCCTACCGGCTGTACGTGCGCAGTGTGATCGACTGGCAAGGCACACGGCACTTCGCGTCCGACTGGGCGTCCGCCACCGCCACGACCCCGGCGGGGGCCGAGAGCCTGGCGCGGCAGCAATTACAGGGAGAATTAGCCAAGCACGCGCGGGCCCTGCTGGAAGACGCCTCCACCGTCATCGGGCAGCGATTCACCGCGGGTAGCGGAAGCGGCGGGGATGCACTGACGGCCCTGGCCTCCGTGTTCGGCGGCGCGGGGGGCAACGCCTGTCCGCGCCAGGTGGCCCTGGGCGACTGCCTGCCGCAACCGGGCGTCGGGCAACCGGGCGAGCCGTGGGACCCGGAACGGGGCTATCAGCCCCCTATGACCACCCAGGGCCTGGGCACCCTGCTGCAGCGGCTGCAGACCCAGAACTTCAGCCTGTCGCTGAACCGCACGCTCTTAGGCGAAACCGACGACGCCCCGCAACCAGTCCAACTGGCCCCCTGGGGCAGCGGGGGCACCGCGTTCCAAGGGAGCCAGGGGCAGCGCTTTGTCGGCCTGGACGCGCGACTGGGAACGCAATGGCTGACGGGGGTCGCGGTGGCCCAAGGCGGCACCGCCTTCCAGCCGGTGGGTGGCGACACGGGGGGCGAGCTGGGCAGCGCCCTGACGACCGTCTATCCCTACCTGCGTGGGCAACTCAGCGACACGCTAGCCGTCTGGAGCCTGGCGGGGTGGGGCTGGGGGGATCTAACCAGTCGGTGGCAGGATCCGTACCGGCCGGGCCAAACCGTGACCCTGGATGGGGCCTTGGGGCTGAACCTGGGGCTGGCGGGGGTGGAGCAGACGGTGTATGCGGGTGACGGGCTGAGCGTGGCGGTGGTAGGCGACTACGGGTGGTCACAGTTGGCGGTGAGCGGCCTCGCCGGGGGATCCCTGGGCGCGGTGGTCCACCGGAGTCGATTGGGCGTCACGAGTGACTATGCGTCTAGTGACGGGGCGCTCCGGGGGACGCTCCGGCTGAGCGGGCGCCTGGATGGCGGCGCGGGCGAGCGGGCCCAGGGGGCGGAAATGACCGGGAGTCTGCACTACGGGCTGGGCCGGTGGACCGGTGGGGTCACGGGGCACTGGTACGGGGCAACGCAGGCGCTGGCGGGAGTAGCGGCACAAGGGCTGCAGCTAGTCCTTGAGCGGCGGGCGGCGACGGACGGCACGGGCTGGACGGGGCGGCTGGCGCCGGGCTGGGGCACGGCCGCGGGGCTGGGCGCGGGACCGGGGGCAGGGACACCGTTGCTGGCGGCGGTCGGCGGGGTCGGGAGTGTCGCGGGCGCCCCGACGCTGCGGGTCGACGGGCAAGTGGCCTGGGGGCTGCGGCTGGGCGAAGAGCGGGGCCTGCTGGTGCGACCGTTTGCGAACGTGGGCATGGCGGCGGCGGGGCAGCAGGTACGGGCGGGGGTACAACTGGAGGGGCCGGTGCAACTGAACCTGACGGTGGAGCACCTGCGCCGCCCGACGGCCCCGGCAACCGCGGGGGTGCTGCTACAAATGGACACGACGTTCTAAGCGGGGGGCATGCGGTCGCGAACGGGCCGTCGGGGCTCCAGGGTCGGCCGCTCCGCAGTTGTCGCTGCCGCCTCTTATGCGGCTCTCGGAGCGGCCGCTGGCCAAGCAGCGCCATGAGCTTGCCCTCGACATCTGTTATCGGGGGATGGCGCAACGACAAAAGAGGGGGAGCCTGGGCCGCCACTTTCCGGTAGAATTCCTCCTTCACCAACGACCCGAGTGCTAAAGGTGGTGGACCTATACACAACCTTGACCGATCCCTTACTGCATGTTAGATTTTCTTGTCGTCTTCGAAAATACTTCTACGTGGGGCTGTGGCGCAGTTGGGAGCGCGCGTGAATGGCATTCACGAGGTCGCCGGTTCAATCCCGGCCAGCTCCACCAACTACCGGTAGTGGTTGGATCCTCCCTCCATTCCCTTATGGAACCTCTGATTTAGTGTGATAGCGGGAGGCAGGGCAAGGCGTCCCGGAGCGAAACCCGAAGCTTATCAGAGAGATAGGTGAGGGTTGAGCGAGGACACACCGCAGCCATGCGCCCGATAGTGCACTCAATCGGAAGTTCCTTATCTGTCTCTATGGTATCTATGGTTGTGATCGTTCAGCGTCCGCGCCGTCCCCTGTCTTTATGAATTGAACGATGATCCACATTGAATCCTTAACCAAACAGTATCCGACGAAAACGCTTTTTTCCAAGGCCTCGGCCCATCTCCGTCCGGAAACCCGCGTGGGCCTCGTCGGTCGAAACGGAACAGGAAAAACGACCCTGCTCCGGATGATTATGGGTGAGGATTCGCCAGACGACGGGGGCATCCGAAAACGACCTTGGCTCCGAATCGGGTATCTCCCCCAGGAGCTCGACGCCCCGACGGACTTGACCGTGCTCCAGGCGGCCCATCGCGAGCAGCACCCCGAACACGAAGCCAAACGGATTTTATCCGGACTCGGGTTTGGAGAGACGGACTGGCATCGATCCCTGCAAACCTATTCCGGTGGCTATCGCATGCGTGTCGCGCTTGGGCACCTCTTGCTTGCCAACCCCGACGTCTTGCTGCTAGACGAGCCGACCAACCATCTGGACAAATCCACGCAGGCTTGGTTCGAGTCCTTTCTGCTCGCCTCGAACATGACCATGCTGATTATCAGCCACGACACGAAATTTCTTGACCGGTTGACCACGCACATCTGGGAAATCCGCAATCATCACATCCAAGAATATCGCGGGAATTACCAGACCTTTCAGGCTTTGCGCGCACGGGCCGACGCCCAACAAGCCATGGCCGCACAGCGTCAGGCCAAGGCGGTCGCGCGCGTTCAAACATTTGTGGATCGATTCCGTTATAAAGCGACCAAGGCCAAACAGGTGCAGTCGCGCATCAAGCAATTGGAGAAAATCAAGCGGCTCGAAACCGAGCGGGATCCCAAACGACTTCGCTTCCGGTTTCCGCAACCCACCAAAAGCGGGATCCGGGTGCTGGAGTTGAACAACGTCCGCAAACACTATGGTGAACACGTCGTCTATGAAGGACTTCACTTTTCCCTTGAATGTGGACAACGGGTCGCCTTGGTCGGAGAAAACGGCGCAGGAAAAAGCACCTTGTTGAAAATGCTGGCCGGAGTGTTACCCTTTGAGGCCGGCACGCGCCATGAAGGCCACGGCGTCACGCTGCATTACTTTGCCCAACATCAAGCCGAGATCCTGAATCCTGAGCATTCGATTCTGGACTCGTTGACCGAAGCGGCACCTCAAGTCGAGACCAATTTTTTGCGCAGCACGGCCGGCGTCTTTCTGTTCTCCGGCCAGGATCAGCGCAAGCCGATCAAAGCCCTCAGCGGCGGTGAGCGAAACCGGGTTGCCTTGGCTCGTATGCTCGTGGAACCGGCCAACACGCTTTTGTTGGATGAGCCGACCAATCACCTGGATCCTGCTTCCGTCGATGTGCTGACTGATGCCCTCCTGGACTTTCAAGGCACGATTGTGTTCATCTCCCATGATCCGGTTTTCTTAAGCCGGGTGGCCACACGAGTGGTGGAGATCGAAGCAGGCCGCGTCAAGGATTACCCGGGCGACTATGAATATTATTTGTGGAAACGCGCGCGGGAGCTCGAAGCACTAAAAGCAGAGGAAGAGGCGCTTGCGAGACCGGAAAAACGAAAAACCCGGCACACCCCGCCCGCTGCGGAGGCGCCCGTGCCGTCGAAGAAACCCTCTCGCCGCGACATAACCAAGACCGTGAACCGGTTGGAAAAACAGGTGGCCCGGGCAGAAGAAACCATTACGACCCTGGAGGACCGGATCAACGCCCGGGCGGAAGAACTCTCATCGCCTGAACTGTACCGCGATTTTCCCCGGTGGAACGAGTTGCATCAGGAACATGAACGCTGGAAAGAAGAGCTGGAGGTCCTGACGAACCGGTGGTCGGCCCTTTCCACTGAACTGGCAACGTGCAAAGATCAACTGGCGCAGGTGTGGGAAGGAACCTCTGATTTCGTGTGCTAGCGGGATGCAGGGCAAGGCGTCCCGGAGCGAACCCCGAAGCGTATCAGAGAGAGAGGTGAGGGTTGAGCGAGGACACCACGCCGCCATGCGCCCGATCGTGCACCAAATCAGAGGTTCCGTAACGGTTTCCCCCTTCCCCCTACCTGGAACTACGGACGATAATATTTTCTGTTTTCGAGTTCCGCGGGCAAATGAGATTGTTCGGTTCGGGCCTGTGGATCGTTATGGACGTAGCGATACCCTTTCCCATATCCCAAGTCCTTCATCAGCGACGTCACGGCGTTCCGTAAATGTAGAGGAACGGGCAGATTGCCGAATGCCTTGGTGTCCTTTCGCGCGTCGATCAGCCCGGCGTAGGACGCGTTGCTCTTGGGACAGGACGCCAGATACGTGGTACCCTGCGCCAAATTGATTTGAGCTTCGGGGAGCCCGATCATTTCCACGGCGTGGAAAATCGACGTAGCCACGACCACGGCCATAGGCTCGGCGTTGCCGACGTCTTCCGAAGCAAAGATGACCATACGTCGCGCAATGAATTTGGGATCTTCACCACCTTCCAGCATCCTGGCCAACCAATACAACGCCCCGTCGGCGTCGGAGTCCCGCAGGCTCTTGATGTAGGCAGAAATCACATTGTAGTGCTCTTCTCCATCCTTGTCGTATCGCACCCGTTGCTGCAGGATCCCTTCCAGTTGCCGACGATCAAGGGTGATCGGCTTCTCAGCGGAAGAGGCTGCCTGCTGGAACACGTATTCCAAGGCCGTGAGCATTGACCGGGCATCGCCGTTCCCGTACCGGATCACATAGTGCCGTGCATCGTGGGTCAAGGCCGTTCGAGATTCACCGAGCCCGCGCTCCATGTCGCTCAGCGCCCGATCCAGGATCGTTTTCATCGCGTCATCATCCAACGCATTGAGGGTCACGACCATGGAACGTGACAAGAGTGGGGCAATGACCTCAAAGGAAGGATTTTGTGTCGTGGCGCCGATGAGGATAATGTCTCCCTTCTCGACGTAGGGCAGAAAGGCATCCTGCTGCGCCTTGTTGAACCGGTGAATTTCATCCACGAACAGGATTGTGGCCTGATTCTGCATATGCCGCCGTTGGACGGCTTGCTTGATAATCGCTCGAAGTTCCGGCACTCCACTGACCACCGCGGAAAACGCCACGAAGGCCGCTTTCGTTTTTTTTGCGATGATGTGGGCCAAGGTGGTTTTCCCCGACCCGGGAGGACCCCACAGAATCAGCGACGGGATCTGATCCTTTTCTATAGCCTGCCGGAGCGATTGATGCCCGGCGAGCACGTGGTCCTGGCCGACAAACTCCTCAAACGTTTGAGGACGAAGCCGCTCGGCTAAGGGAGACGGGGACGGCAACCGGTGCGTTGGTCCGGAAGACGTGACGAATAAATCAGGTTGCGGGAGACTATCATCGGCTGACATGAGCCCTCGCGTCAGCGGCGGGATTCACGAATTTGTCTATGCTATAATGTCATTGAACATCAGTGCAAATGAAAAGATGAGCAGGCTGTCCGATCGTGGTTTTGCAAGAGAGTGATTGCCGTCTGCCGATAGGATGAACCGTGATGAAAGTGAAAGATTCGATTGCTGCGGAATTTGATCAGTTCTCGAGCAACTATACGGAGGATATGACTAAATGTGTTCCACATTACCGCACATTACTGTCATGCTTTTCCGACTGTCTTCCCGATGATTTCTCACCGAATGCCGTCCTGGACCTGGGATGCGGCAACGGCAACGTGACGGCACTCCTGCTGAACAGATTTCCTCATGCCCACTACACACTGATCGATGCTTCACCGGAAATGCTGGCCCTGTGCAAGCAACGATTTGCAGGGAAGAACGTGACCCTTATCGAATGTTATTTCCGCGACCATGACTTCCCCCAATGCCGTTTCGACATCGTTACCGCCAGCTTCAGCCTTCACCACCTGGACAGCGGGGAAAAACAGTGGATCTTCCCGATACTGTACGAAGCTCTGAGGCCGGGAGGTCTCTTCACCTGCTCGGATCTCATGATCAGCAAGCAACATGATCAGTATGAAACGCTCTGTGAAGAATGGAGACTCTTTGTCAATTCCCATTATCCCGATGGAGAAAAGTGGAAGTGGCTAACCGAGCACCATCGCATTTATGACCACCCTGAAGATTATGAAACACAAAAACGCTGGCTGTATCGTGCCGGATTTCGTGAGGTCAGGATCGGATGGAATGACGGGTACTGGATGTATTTCACCGCGACAAAATAAGGGAACCTCTGATTTATTGCACTATCGGGCGCATGGCGGCGTGGTGTCCTCGCTCAACCCTCGACTATCCACTTGATATGTCTCGGGTTTCGCTGCGGGACGCCTTGCCCTGCATCCCGCTATCACAATTAATCAGAGGTTCCTAAGAGCTTCCCATCCGGCGGAAAAGACTCTGTCGATCCCGTGAAGAATCTTTACTCAATAACCGGACGCCTCAACGACGAGGGCCTTCGCTTCTCTCAAGATGATACACCATCCCGTGGCGTGTAGAGGGATTCCTGTCTGTCACCTTCAGAGGTCACACATGAAAAAGCAGATAAACGGCATCAGCCTTGCCTATTCTGATGAGGGTCACGGGCCTCCGGTTATTTTTCTCCACGCATTTCCGCTCAATCGAACGATGTGGGTGCCGCAGGTCGCCGCACTATCGGATCGTTATCGCGTCGTCACGATCGATCTACGCGGACATGGCGAATCCGATGCGCCGATGTGGCGCTATACCCTGGACCAGTATGCAGATGACGTCCACGGCTTGCTGGCGCACCTGGGCATTGCCCGGGCGACGTTCGCCGGACTGTCCATGGGCGGGTATATCCTCTTTGCCCTGTATCGAAAGCACCCCGCGCTTTTTCAATCTCTCGTGCTGGCCGATACCCGGGCGACGGCAGACACGCCTGAAGCCAAGACGACTCGATTCTCCATGGCCCAGATCGCGTATCGACGGGGGGCATCGGCTATCGCCGATCTCATGTTGCCCAAATTGTTGAGTCCCGCTTCCTGTGAGCAGCACACAGACTTACGGGATCACGTACGCAGGATCATCACCGGCAACCAAGTGTCCGGGATTGTGGGCGATCTGATGGCTATGGAAGAACGACCGGATTTTTCTCCGCTGTTGTCCGCCATCGCTGTTCCGACCTTGGTGATCGTCGGCGAACAGGACCTCGCCTCGCCACCCGAGGAAGTGGAAGACATGGCCAAACAGATCCCCGGCTCAACCTTTGTGCGAATCCCTCAGGCGGGACATCTCTCGAGCCTGGAAAACCCCGGCGCCTTCAACGCCGCGATCCTGAAGTTTTTGACTTCGGTGGAACATTCGGATGCGTAGGGGCAGTTCCCGGATCACGCCTCACCGTGGCCCACTGCCATCTCCGTAGATGGAGCCGTGCATCTTCGGCTGTTCGAAGAGGCTGCTTTGAAAGAAGCGTCATGCAGAGGGCACGACGACGAAGACCAAAGAGAGAACGAAACGCACCCCTGAAAGGGGAGGGAAAAGATGGCTCAGGTGGAGCGACTGATGAGCTTCAAAAATTCTTCGCGGGTTTGTTGTTGCTTGCGAAACCCTCCCAGCATGTGACTGGTGACGGCTATGGTATTTTGCTTTTCGACGCCGCGCATCATCATGCACAGGTGCTGCGCTTCGATGACAACCCCCACCCCCAAGGGGTTCAGCGCCCTCTTAAGCGTCTCGGCAATTTCCACGGTCAGGCGTTCCTGCACCTGAAGCCGCCGGCTCAGCGCTTCGACGATCCTCGGCAGTTTGCTGAGGCCGACGACCCGTTTGTTCGGAATATATCCGACGTGACACTTTCCAAAAAACGGAAGCAGGTGATGTTCACATAAGCTGTAAAAGTCTATATTGCGGACAATGACCATCTCATCATACTCGAGCGGGAACAGGGCCCCATTGATGATCTCTTCGATATCCTGATTGTACCCTTGAGTCAAAAATGTGAGGGCCTTGGCGATGCGTTCGGGTGTTTTCTCCAATCCGTTGCGTTTCGGATCTTCTCCCAGCGATTTCAGGAGTTGCGTGATCAACGGTTGGATCGCTTTGCCGTCGCCGGATTGGGGGTCGCGGGACTTCGTCGCCCGCACCCGTCGCCGCGTTGACGCCTTGGGAGAATGACGTTTGTTCATAAGGCCTCCAAAAATACTTGCTCAGGGTCGTTGAGGTTCAGGCAATACGGACTCCTGATATGCGAAATAATTGTCACGCGTTTCAATCAGCCCGATTTTTTCCAACCGTCCCACCGGGATGTGGTTCACCAACTCATCCCAAATGAATCTGACGAGATTTTCGCCGGTGGTCACGATCTGCTGAAACGCCGGGTCGTCATTCAGATGACGGTGATCGAAGCGTTCCACAATTTTCCGGTTCACCAGCCGGTCCAAGGCCTGGACGTCCGTCACTTCCCCGGTTTGAGGATCAAGCTCGCCGGCGACCGTGACAAACACGGTGTAGTCATGACCATGCCCATTGGGATTGTTGCACTTGCCGAAAATTTTTCGGTTGACGTCGTCCGGCAAAGCCTCCGTGTGCAATCGGTGTGCCGCGCAGAACCGGTATTGACGGGTCACGCAGATTTGTTCCTTCATCGTGATCGACCTGTTCCGAGCAGGCTCACGCGTCAACTCTCGGTAGCATTCGAGGAGTCCTGCTGATCGGCAGCCGTGGGCGCCCATTTTTCTTCAGGCACCTGGACGACGACGTCTCCCAGGACCATGGCCTGGCAACCCAGACGATGATAGGGTTCGATTAACGCTTCGCGATCGAGCAAGTCCTGCTCTTCAAAATCTATTTCGGATAAATGTTCCCCACCCATGATGACTTCGACCCGACAGGTCGAGCACGAAGCACTCCCTCCACAATCATGGTTGAGCGGAAAACCTAACTGTTCGGCGGCATCGAGCAAGGAGACGTTCTCCGAAACCTCGCCGCTTGTGCCTTCAGGATGGATAAAGGTGACACGTGGCATCCAACATCACCCAACGGCAATCGCCGGTTCCGTGGCGGTCGGATTAAAGGGACACGCCCGCTTGGTGACGTGTTCCTCAAATTCGTGCTGGAACAGGCGAAGACTGTTTTGGACCAGAACGGCCGCGCCCGTCACCAACGTGCAGTAGCCCGTGCCTTTGACGAACCCGCAAATCTGCTGGAGTTTGTCCAGATCTTCCTGCGTCCCGGTGCCATCCTCGATTTTCGCAACGAGTTCTTCCAGATACTCGGTTCCGATCCGGCAGGGCGGACATTGCCCGCAACTTTCTTTCCGAAAAAACGTCGAAAGCTTGAGCGTTTGCCCAACCATACAGGTGGCATCATCAACAACGATCACCCCGGCCGACCCGAGCCCGGTTCCGGCCTTTTTCAAAGCATCGAAATCCATGTGCAGATCAAGCGCATCAGGCCCCACCATTGCAAAGGACGGCCCCCCGGGAAAAATCGCCTTGATCGCCCGGCCATGAGGAACGCCGCCGCCACATTCTTCGATCAAATGACGCAGGGGCGTGCCCAAGGGCAATTCATAGACACCCGGCCGATTCACGGCCCCGCTCAACGAAAACAGCATCGTTCCCGGACTTTTTTCCGAGCCTACTGCCGTAAACCATTGCGCCCCGTGGCGCAACAGGTGCGGCACGTGGGACAGAGTTTCGACGTTATTCACCAAAGTCGGCTTGCCGTGGAGTCCGAACTCAGTCGGATAAAACGGCGGCTTTTCCTTTGGTTGGGCCGGACGGCCCTGCATAGACTCCAACATCGCAGTCTCTTCTCCAGCGACGTAACTCCCATGCCCCTCGAAAATCTCCAATTCAAGATCAACCCCGGCACCCATCACGTTGCGACCCAGAAACCCGCGTATCCGGGCTTGTGCCAAGGCCTTCTCCAAACTCGCCCGCGCCTCCAGAAATTCGGCATTCAAATAGATGTACGCTTCCCGGGCGCTTGCGGTGAAGGCCGCGATCAAGCACCCTTCAATCAACTGATGCGGGTGGTGTTGGACCAGGTACCGATCCTTAAAGGTGCCCGGCTCGTGCTCGCCGGCGTTGCAGACGAAATATCGCTCTTGCTCCCGATGGTGCACCACCTTTTCCCATTTGAATCCCGTCGGGAATCCGGCTCCGCCCCGGCCCCGGAGACTCGCCCGTTTCAACTCATCGATCACTTGGTCTGGATCGGCGTCTCGAATCACCTGCCGCCACGCCTCATACCCACCGATCTTGACGTAGCCATCAATATCCCACGGCTCACCCTCGAGTGGAGTCAATAACCGAAGCGGAAACTCTTCCGTCATACACAATACCTCAATCCCGGAAACACGCCCACGCTGTCAGCCTGAGCGAAGCGAAGGATCTGCTTTTCGGACGCTCAGTTGTTGAGTGAACGATTCCTCGTTTTACTCGAAATGACACGTCCGGTGTGGTCAGCCCCTTATCCTATCAACGAATGAGGGAACATTTACAGGCTCTTATTCATTCCGTCAAGTCAGGTTCACTCATACGAACGCCAAAAACCTTTGAAAGTCAATGGGTTATACGGCATCAAACTCCTTCGGGAAAGGGAAGGAAACCTTGGAAAGGTTCATGCTTTCCACGTTGAGGGATCCTCGGCCCCTCTGCATTCGATTGTCAGTTTGTAAATCGAATGACGAGTGAGTACACTCTCATCCAGTTATTGAGGAATTGCCGGAAACTCTTCCACTTCACGCTCCAATTTCGGTTAAGGAGGAATGCTTGTGGCTTCACAACATGATACGCCTTTAGTCGGCATTGTGATGGGCAGTAAAAGCGACTGGGAGGTCATGCGACTGGCCAGCGAGACGCTGACTCAGCTTGGCATTGCCAATGAATGCCGTGTGATTTCCGCTCATCGAGCCCCTGATGCCTTATTCGATTACGTGAGCCAAGCCGAGTCACGAGGGCTCCGTGTCATGATTGCAGGTGCCGGCGGAGCAGCGCACTTGCCGGGGGTGATTGCGGCAAAGACGACCCTGCCGGTTCTGGGCGTACCCATGCAATCAAAAGCGCTACAAGGTCTCGATTCCCTGCTCTCCATCGTCCAAATGCCCAAAGGGATTCCCGTCGCCACCTTGGCCATTGGCGAAGCCGGTGCGGCGAACGCCGCCTTATTTGCGGCCGCGATCCTTGCCCTGGACGATTCGGCAGTCAAAAACAGCTTGCAAGAGTACCGCAGGAAACAAGCGGAGAAAGTGCTGTCTGAACGATTGCCGTAAAAGAGAACTTTTGATGAAAAGGACCGTTCAGGAGATTGCGTTTGCGATGATCGTCGCACTGCTGCTTATGCTTGCAAGAGCAGCTCCGTCTCTTGCCGAGGAAGCGAATACCGGGACGCCGGAGGCCGAAGCCAGCAGCACGGAACCTTCAGACCTGGAAGAGGTGGTCGTGCTGCAAGAGGTGATTGTGACCGGCACTCGCATCCAGAATCCCAATTTGAGCAATTTCAGTCCACTCATCCAAATCGAGGCGGAAAATCTGTTGTTCCAAGGCAACGTCCGGGTAGAGGACACGCTGCGCACACTGCCGCAGGTCTATTCCAGTCAAAACGCCGGCCAATCAAACGGCGCTACCGGGACCGCAACCCTGAATCTACGCCGGCTGGGTAGTCAGCGGACCCTGGTGCTGATCAACGACCGGCATCTGCCGATCGGCTCGCCGCTACAAGGCGGGATCGGCGCCGACATCAACCAGATTCCGGGCGCGCTGATCAAGAAGGTCGACGTGCTGACCGGCGGTGCCTCGGCTACCTACGGGTCCGACGCCGTCGCCGGAGTCGTCAACTTCCGGATGATGGACGACTTCGAAGGTGTCAGGCTGGATTATCAGTTCAGCCAATACCAGCACGGCAACAATAATGACAGATGGCAGCGGATCGTCCGGGACGCTGGGTACGAGACAGCGGATGGCTCGACATGGGATGGCGATATTTCGAATGTTTCGCTGGTCATGGGGAAAAACCTGGATGGGGGCCGCGGCAACGTCACGGCCTACTGGACCTACCGCAATATCCAAGCGGTGCTCAAGGAGACCGCGATTACAGCTCGTGCGCCCTGAGCGACGACCTGACGGCGTGTGAAGGTTCCTCAACCACGCCGCAGGGCACCTTTACTGAAGGGACGGAAGAAGGTTTTGACTACAAGGTGCAGGGCCACCGGTTCGTGGACCGAGATGGCACCACGTTCAACTACGGTGCCTCAAACTATTTTCAGCGTCCCGACGAACGCCATACCGCAGGCCTGTTCGCTCACTACGACCTCCTCGACAACGTCGAAGCCTGCACCGAGCTGATGTTCATGAACAATCGCTCCGTGGCCCAAATCGCCCCCTCGGGCTCGTTCTTCTCGACCGACACGCTGAGCTGCGGCCACCCATTTCTGTCCGGTCAACAGCTTGATGCTCTGTGCGGCAAGTACGGGTTAACCGAGTCTGGCGACCAGACGGTCTACATCGGCCGCCGCAACGTCGAGGGCGGCAACCGACAGAATGAACTGAGTCATACGGTCTATCGCGGCGTGTTCGGTCTACGCGGTGACCTCACGGACCATTGGCGCTACAACCTGCATTATCAATACTCCAAGGTCAACATGCAGGATACCTACCTGAACGATCTGTCGGTCACCAAAATTGAGCGGGCACTGGACGCCGTACAGGACCCTGTAACAGGCCAAGCCGTGTGCCGTTCTGTCCTGGACGGTTCCGCCCCTGACTGTGTGCCCTGGAACATCTTCCGAGAAGGTGCGGTGAACCAAGAAATGGTCGATTACCTGACGTTGCCCCTGGCCGCCCAGGGGTCCACCAGCCAGACGGGCGTGTCCGGCCATATTGCGGGAAATCTCGGCACCTATGGCATCATTTCTCCATTCGCCGAAGACGGACCGGATGTGGTGGTCGGCGGCGAATACCGCAGCGACTATCTCGAGTACAACCCCGACGACGCCTACAGCAGTGGGGATGGCGCGGGACAGAGTGGCCCCAGCAAGCCGGTCAGCGGGGGGATCGACGTGAGCAAGGCCTTCCTCGAAGTCGGTGTCCCGCTGATCGAACACGCGCCCTTTGCCGAAGAAGTGGGACTGGACGGAGGTTATCGCTATTCAGATTACGATTACGGCCCGCAGACCCATACCTTCGGCCTCCGCACGGGATGGACCATCAATTTCGACATCAGGTTGCGGGCCAGTTTCCAGCGGGCGATTCGCGCGCCGAACGTGCGGGAACGGTTCGGGCCGCGGGGACTCAGCCTGTTCGAAATGAGCGCCGACCCATGCGGAGGTCCCCTCACGGATGGGAAGACCGAGCAAGGCCGCACCTTAGAAGAGTGCGCCCGTAGCGGCGTGACTGCTGCCCAATTCGGCGACATCTCACACTCCACCAGCAAACAATACTACTATCTGCAAGGTGGCAATCCGAATCTCATACCGGAAAAATCGGACACCTACACCTACGGGCTGGTCTGGACACCCAGCTTTATCGAAGGATTGACTCTGAGCTTGGACTATTATTCGATCAAGATCAGGAAGGGCATTAACAACGTGACGCCGGAATTCATTCTGAACCAGTGCCTGGACGGCAACTTGTCGGAATGCGACAAGGTTAAACGCGGGGTGAATGGTGATCTGTGGTTGGGGTCAAACGTTGAGAGCAGCGGTCACATTGTGTCGCTGCTGGATAACCTGGGCATCGAAAAGGTGCAAGGCTATGACCTCACCGCCAGCTATGACCTTGCCGTCGGCAAATGGGGGCGGTTGAACTTCAGCGACATCCTTTCCCTCACATCCACTTGGGATCAGCAGGAATTAGCCGCAGCACCGAAAGTCGATTGCCTCGGCAAATGGGGTGCGACATGCGGTCCTCCGACCCCGGAGATTCGGAACAATCTGCGCATAACTTGGCTGACGCCCTGGCGGGTACGTCCCAGCCTCTTGTGGCGATACATCAGTGGCGCCGAAGCTCTCCGCTCTACTCTGGTCGATATCGAGCCGCGACACTACTTCGACCTCGCTGCGATCTGGGAGTACAACAACTACGTCAGTCTGCGTGTCGGCATGAATAACCTGTTCGACCAGGCACCACCGATTGTCGGACAAAGTGCGGGACCGAGCAACAGCGGTAACGGCAACACCTTCCCCGGCCTCTACGATGCCTTGGGCCGTTACGGGTTCATCGGGTTGAGCATCGATTTCTTTTAACCAGTTATGGCAGCATGGCTATGATTCGCAGCGCCCCTTGTAATTGACGGGCGTAGCGGATCACACGCCCAGGACGTGATCGACCTCCCGACATAAATGGAAATGATTTTGGAGACGTAATCGTCTCTGAACTGGACCATGAAAAGAAAACGTGAAGATTCGTTTGTCGATTACTTCAAAGCCATCAAAGAGACTTATCTCTCCGACGCCACTGAATACACCTTACGAACACCACTTCACAACCTACTTGACGACCTCGCCAAAGACAAGAAACCTCCACCCAAGATCATTCCCGAAGCGGGATAAGACCAAACTCGGCGCGCCGGATGTCAAGGTCAAGTCTAAAGAAGCAATTGTCGGCTATGTGAAAACTAAGAAGGTCGGCGAAAATTTAGATGTTGTTCTGAAATCCGATCAGATCGCAAAATACAAAAAACTATCGGGCAATATCGTCCTTACCAACTATGTGGAATGGATTTGGCTGAAAAATGACTCTAGCGCAAAAAGAGAGACGCTTTGTTACGTCAGCGACGTGGGCTATCAACGGGCGAGGCTGGACAAGGACAAAGTAGCCGAACTGATCGCCGGATTTCTATCCACGCCACCACAGAAATTAGCAGACTCGAAAAAGCTGGCATATGCCTTGGCCGTGCGCTGTCACGTCCTACGCAATTTCCTTTTTGAAGAACTGAAACGCCAAACAAGAGAGAGACAGGAAGGCCGACTTCATGGCCTGTATGCAGCGTTCCCAAAAGACGTATTCCATGAATTAGAATTGATCGAATTCGCAGATGCCTTCGCGCAAACGCTGGGCTACGGACTGTTCCTGGCCAAACTGAAAGCAGGCAAGCCGATTACGATAACTCTACAAAACGCCAAGCAATACGTGCCCACCAATTTCGAATTGATTCGCGAATTGGTGAATTTCCTGGATGAGTTTGAACAAGACGAATACCGGAAAGTCAAATGGCTGGTGGAAGAAATCCTCAGCATATTCGACACGCTAGACTTGACCGCCATTCATGAGAACCTCGCCTTCGTCCCGAGACAAGGTGGGCTATATCCCCCAACCGAAGAAAAACACCTACTTTTCGCCAAAGACCCGTATGTCTATTTTTATGAAGACTTTCTGAAAGCCTATGACAAAGCCACCAGCAAGGCTCGTGGCGTCTACTATACTCCACGACCAGTCGTGAATTTTATCGTCCGCGCAATAAACGACCTGCTGAAAGATACCTTTGGCATCGACAACGGGCTCGCCGCGCACAAGCATGTGACCGTACTGGATTTTGCTACCGGCACAGGAACCTTTCTGCTGGAGATACTCCACTCGATATTCGAGTCGGTCTCCGAGGGCATCCGATACAAGATCGTGAAAGACCACATCCTGAAAAACCTGTACGACTTTGAATATCTCATTGCGCCGTACACTGTCGCGCATCTGAAACTGTCGCAGTTCCTCCATGACAAGGACCTTCCCATGCAGCCCGGTGAACGGTTAAACATCTATTTCACCAACACGCTGGAACCGATCGAGCCGTTAGTCAACCGTCTGCTGCCCGCGCTCTCGCGTGAAGTAGCGGCTGCGCAGCAAATCAAAGAGAAGCCCATTCTGGTAATTACTGGTAACCCGCCTTACAACGTAAAATCTCGAAATACAGGAAAGTGGATTATAAAACTGGTCAAGGACGATTATTTCAAAGTGGATGGCGAAAAGCTGGGAGAGAGAAACCCGAAGAATTTGCTTGATGACTACGTAAAGTTTATCCGTTTCGCTCAATGGAAAATGGAGCAAGTGGAAGAAGGCATTGTCGGCATCATCACCAATCATTCTTTTCTGAACAAACCAACTTTCCGAGGCATGCGCCAATCCCTGATGAAAACCTTCTATCAGATCTACGTACTCGACCTGCACGGCAACAAGAAGACGAAAGAGAGAACGCCCGATGGTGGCAATGACGAAAACGTGTTTGACATCAAACAGGGTGTGGCTATATCTCTGCTAGTGAAAAAGAAAGATCTAAAGAAGAAGGTCCTTCGTGCTGACCTTTGGGGTGATCGCAAGTACAAATATGCAGCCGTATTAGAACAAAAGATAGCTAATGTAGCATGGAAAGAATTCCAACCAGACAGCCCATTTTATCATTTCGTACCTGAAACAAAGAACTACGCGCACTATACAATAAGGGCTGGAAAATTTCGGATATCTTCAAGCTACAATCCACCGGCGTAAAAACACATCGTGATCATTTTGTAATTGATTTTGATGAAGCGCCTTTGCGCAAACGTATTGAAGCATTTCGTGATCTTTCTATTTCCAATGAAGAGATTGCAAAGAAATATGCTTTAAAAAGTAGCGCCGACTGGGATTTGTCAAAGTCCAGAGAATCTCTCGATGCAGATACAAAGTATAAGGCCGCTCTTACCAAATTACCTTATCGTCCATTCGATACGAGAGTCTATTTTCATCATGACCGTGTAGTGGATAGGCCACGACGCGAAGTCATGCGGCACATGGTGGCAGGCGAGAGTCTGGGATTAGGCACGTCTCGTGGACACGAAATAGACAGAGGCTGGGAACACGTCTTTTGCTGCAACCAGATTATTGACCATCACATAGTTTCGCTAAAGGAAGTAAACTATCTCCTTCCTCTTTACCGCTACCCAACACCAGAAGGGGAACGAAAAAGCAAAGGGGAACTCTTCGACGAAACTGAGCTTTTTGAGAATCTTACAAAAAATTTCCGGGCGTTCGTGGATAAGGAATACGAGCATCACTACAGCCCTGAAGAGATTTTCGGCTATATATACCAGTGCTCCACAGCCCTACCTACCGAGCAAAATATCTGGAGTTTCCGAAGAGCGACTTCCCGTGTATTCCTTTCGTGGACAACAGCAAGACTTTCGAGGCATTATCCGCCCTTGGCTGGGAGTTGGTGCAGGCGCACTTGCTCAAATCTGTACCGCAAAAGTTGAAAGTGGATATTAGCCGAGGGAATTTCAAGGTCGAAAAACCTACCTGCATAGCCCAAAGCCAACGACTAAACATCAACAAGACGCAGTATTTCACTCCGGTGCCGCAGGACGTGTGGGACTTCCATATTGGCGGCTACCAAGTGCTTAACCAATACCTCAAAGCCCGCAAGGGCCGGACCCTATCCCTCGACGAAATCGAAAATGTTCAGAATCTGGTCAATGTTCTCCGCTTCACCATCGACCAGATGCAGCGCATTGACAAATGCTGGAAGCCGTGACGAATCCTAAGGACTTGCCGCTTTTGTAACACGACTCACCGAAGGAATAGACAACGAAAAACAAACCAAGAAGGGCCAATCAAGACATGGAGGCCAAAAAGCAGTTGTGCCCCATTTAGAGCGATACCGTCACACGCATCAAACAACTTCACGACAGGGATGGTTGTCTCATCGAAGGTTCTCCACGGATTGGCGGGGACTATAAAATTTCCGCCCAAGCCATGCAAGATGTCGGCACCCTAAATCTGAAAGACAAGGCCAAGCTCACCACCTTTCTCCTCGAATTGCGGAGAGCGGGTGATCGTACGCCACTAGTCACATCCACACTGGTCGAGGACGCCAAACGTGCAGATCTCCTCCCCGTTTATGCCCGAGCCGAGAGACTCCTTCGATACTTGGGCAACAAGGAGAAACAAGTTGGACACTCATTCGTGACTCAAAAAATCATAGAGGATGTGGAGGCCATGGCATGGTCGGAGTCGTCCACGCCAAGTGAAATCTCATATTTTGTCTCTTATTTAATGAACAGAAGTTGGCTCACTGGCAGTATGAACACATACTGCACAATAACAGTCCCTGGTTATCAGCATGTTGCAGAGCAGTCGACCAAGAGAGATCTTTCCCAATGTTTTGTCGCCATGTGGCTTGATACCTCGATGAATCGGGCATATGAAGAGGGCATTAAAACAGCGGTCGAAGAGTGCGGGTACAAACCCTTGCGGATCGACAAGAAGCCGGACGTGAACAAGATTAACGATGAGGTTATTGCCGAAATCCGTCGCTCCCGCTTCGTGGTGGCTGATTTCACGCATGATAAGGAGTCTGGAGAAAGAACTCAACTTTGATACCAGACAATATCGCCACATCCTTTGGGAAACCCCAGAAGACCTGTGCAAACAACTGATACAGAGAATCCGGGCTCGTGTCGGGGGCTACAAGGCTGAGCCTGCCCTTGTCGTGAACGAGTAACGTCCTATCTCACCCGAAGATGCGTCATGCGTCCCCTCCTTTCTGGGGAAGAAAGACCCCATAAACCCGCGTTTGCGGGCATCCAAGGGCTCCAGCGGAAAGTGTGAATCGAGTCTGAAGTCTGGAGGCGGTAGAAAGAGGAGCAGAGATCGGGCGGGGACTTGCTATAGACGGCCGATTATAGGACTGTCCATGTGAGCAAAACTCAACTTACTCCCAAGTTAAGATTTCCCAAGCCATCCCTCACGTAGAGTTTTGACTATTTTTTATCTCTTTCGATAGAGCGTCTAGCACACTTTGTATTTTTCCCTTAATTACCTTTTCTTTTGTAACTCCTTCTGCGCACTTAATTTTTGGGAATTATATGCCTGTTTACCCCAACACTTCACACGATCTTTATGGGATACGTGGGCGTGTATCAAACCTCATAAACAGGGACGTTGAGTGATTGTTTGACGAGAGAGATGGAGTGTTCGCAATCGGATTTATTGTGGTAGCCTTCACTTGAAACAGCGATGGCGTTGCCATTTGTTGCTATGAATCTCCACCGCCATTCTTGGAGGTTGTCTTTATACCTCTGGTAGTACATAAGGAGGATTCCTTTCGTGAACGGTTCCTATTCCACGTATACCTATAGCTATCGGTATCGCAACACGGAGTGGGTGTTTAACTTGTCTGCCACGTCGTGGGAGGATACCGAAGCGCGGTTATGCGCAATAAAAGAGAATGGTACGGTGGATGGATGTGTGATGGCAACCATCCCTGTTTCTGTTGGGTGGTGGGTTCCCCTACTCGTGGCCATTCGGAATGGTGTACGGAGGATTGCACACAGACGGAACACCCATGGTTCTTGACAAAACACTGAATTTTGGGTAAACTGCTTCCACAAAAACAATGAGAACAAAGGAGGCAGTTGTGGCACGTAAAGCACCGGGACGGCATTATCGGGCAGGCATTTCCTTAGTTGAATTGACCAACATGTTTCCCAATGAAGAGACCGCCGAACGCTGGTTCGTTCAACAACGATGGCCTCAAGGGGTGGCCTGTCCTCGGTGTCAGTCTCAGAATATTCAACAGCGGAAGACTCGCAAACCACAACCCTATCGGTGTCGTGATTGCCGAAAAGATTTTTCCGTGAAGACAGGAACCTTGTTGCATAATTCCAAACTGACTTTGCAGCAATGGGCCTTTGCCATTTACCAAATGAGCACTTCATTAAAAGGGACATCAAGCATGAAACTTCATAGGGATTTAGGTATCACGCAAAAGTCTGCTTGGCACGTCGGACATCGGATTCGGAGTATGTGGGCACAAACACAGCAATTACTGGGTCCTGTTGAAGTCGATGAAACCTATATAGGTGGGTTGGAAAGAAACAAACATGCGAAGAAGAAGATCAAAGAAGGACGTGGTTCTGTTGGGAAGCAAGCGGTCGTTGGCATGAAATCTCGGACGAGCTACGTGGTCCGGGCGAAAGTGATTGCCCCTGTCAGTGCGACGACGTTACAACGGTTTGTGACAGGGCATACGAAGTCTGGAACCATTGTGTATAGTGACCAAAACCCTGGCTATATCGGATTGAAACGGAAAGGGTACCCCCATCAAGCCGTCAATCATTCTGTCAAAGAATATGTGAATGGTCAGGCCCATACCAACGGCATTGAATCGTTTTGGGCCATGCTGAAACGTGGGTATTATGGGACGTATCACCAAATGAGTGCGAAGCATTTGCCTCGGTACATCAACGAGTTTGCTGGCCGACACAATGATCGTCCGACTGATACGATTGAACAATTGTCGAGGTTGGTGCTTGGCATGGAAGGAAAGCGGTTGCCCTATGACACACTGACAAACAACCTTGACAGCGGTTGCAGCAATTAGTATAAATCAGAGCAGTACAGCCCAGTATAGTTCTTCATAGTAAATTTGCGTAAAGCATTGTTATGAGTCACTCCAAACCGTCCAAACCTCGGAAGCCTCGTCAATCCAAATACGACGAGGTCAATGACCCTGCCTTCAAAATTCCCGACACGCCAGAGAATATCGCCAAGGCCATTCTCCGGACCCCACCAGAATCCTGGGAATACCTGACCAAGACTTCCAAGTAGTCTCACTCTTTGTTCTGACGTAGGCAACAGGGACGGGGTTAGGGCTCTGACTCGTTGTCCTCGAACAAACGAAGAATGTCTTCTTGGGTTAAGTGCAATTGATCTTCACCAGTAGACGACAAATTCTCTTGAAATTTTTTCAGAAGAAGGTCTTTTGCTTTTTGCCGACCTTCTTTCCGACCTTCTTCCTTCCGTTGTTCTAACCATCCTTCGACAAACATGGTATAGCCCTCCACGATGATAACAGCCCATCCTGCACTGAGTATGAGAATAGAGGTGGCACGTTCAAGAAACTGGTTGATGGCTGGTTCATAGAAACTCCAAACCGTTCCGCCAAAGGCCAATATGGTGAAAGCAATAAGATGGCGTTTTGTTGGCGGTAAAAACTCATTCATCTGCGCATCCACTCGACACGCCGAGTGTCATGCTACCAAAGTTGAGTCTGCTCTACAATATTTGGTCGTAAAAACCTTGACACCGCATTGATTTCTTCGTTACACTGCTCATTGCGTCTATTGCCCAAGACCTCTTTGTCGGGTCTCCTGTGCAATACAACAGCCTGATCGGACTGCGGGAGGCTAGCTAACTCTAACGTGGCCGACGCTTTTACTATACGGTAAATACCCAGGATCTCCCATAGAAACTTGGGTGATAGACGCAGGCCCGACTTATGCGTGGTCAGGCCTCTTTATCTATCTATTTTATAGGGAGGTTCAAAATGTACTATGTAATTGCAGTGTTGACAGTGGTCTGCGTGCTTGTGATGAGTGGGTGTAGTGGGAGCACGGGATCGAGGGGGCCAGAGGGCCTACCAGGAGTGGCGGGTGTCCAAGGGGTTCCTGGCCAAGACGGAGAAGACGGGCAAGATGGTATGGATGGGAAAGATGGGATGGATGCTCCGTCCTATCATTCACTGCTGTTCCAACATCTGAACAACAGCCGAGACATTACCGGCGATGGTCAGACCTATCAAGAAGCCTTTTCGAGTCGGTTAGATGATGCTATCACCAACCCAGAAAGTGGGACACAACCCGTTCGGTTTAACGTGCAGAAAGATGCCATCACTCTTAATATTGGAGATGTCGTGGGTCAGGATCTGTATAAGCTGGGCACACTCAAAGGTGAAGGGCGGGATGGGGTCCCGAAACTCGGTCCGTACCAAGGGTATCGGCTTGCTGGGTCCTTGGTGAGACAGGAGACACACCCCCGTGTCATGGCCTATGCTAGTGTATACTCGGATCAGGCGGCCCCAAATGATGGGGACTACCTGAGTTTCGGGGTGTGGGCCGCTGTACCCGAGAATCCCGAAACCGAGCAGGACTTCCAGATTGGAGCGTTTGGCTCAAAGGCTCCAAATCGGATTCCTCGAAAAACGTTGGGGCAGTTGGTGCAGGTTGCAGGTCCAGCCATATATATGGGCAATGCCACGGGGATTCGTAAAGATGGTCAAGCGTTGTCGTACTTTGATGCCAATGTCGAGCTGACTGCCGAGTTTGGTAATGAGATGACTATGGGCACGATTCGTGGAGTGGTCAACGCGTTTCGTGACAAGGTTGGTGTGTCGCTCAATATCAAAGATGTGGTGTTGAACCGAACGATGATAGACGGAGTGTTTACAGGTGTCTCTTCTCAAGGTGAAGAGACTGGTTCGTGGAAAGGAGCCTTTGTGGGGATGAATGATGCTGGTCAACCGACAGGCGTTTCAGGGACGTTTGGGGTTGGAGACGTGATCGGGGCCTTTGGTGCTCGTGAGTGAGTTTGAAAGCGGTAAAACACCCGGCGTTCGACAATAAGGCTGACGAAGCCCAGCCTCTACGAACTGATACTGATACTGTTTGCAATCAACCCTGTCTTTGTTAAGAGGAAGACAGGGTTGATTGTTTTTGTGCACTGTGCAGTTGGGTAAACAGGTATATAATTCCCTGATTTTTATATTTCCAATGATTTCTTTAACCATGTGAGCAGCATTTTCAAGGTCGTATGCTGTTGCCCTTTCCTCAAGGACTTCTTTGGGGTGTTGGTTAAGCCAGCTTCTGATGCCTTCTATTCTGTTATTTTTTTGTGACAGAACTGATGACTCAACTTGAAACCCATATTGACCAAGAATTTCTTGAGCAATACTCTTGAAGAAAGGTTTCTGGTAGAAATCCTCCACAGTAATAGCCTCACTGCCCAAATCTTCGTATGTGTACCAATAAAGAGGATCTCCCCTCTCTCTCTTTCCGCGTTTCCCTTGTTCATCTGCATCGGAAAGCACAAAATAATTTCGGCTTGCTAGATCAAGGAGGGGGGAGATCGTCTCAAGATTTTTCCCCTTTCCTAAGTAGCATATGCCGAAGTCTTCCCAAACCCCACCTTCCATGAACAAACGAAAAACTCGTTTGTCCGTATACCCTTCCAGCAATATGTTGTTCTTTTTAAGGTCTTCGTATATTGAATGTCCAATTGCCTGATATATGTTCTCAGCAGCCGACGTGCCATCCTCTTTGGCTTCTTCATAGGTGGTGTTTTCTTTATCTTTTGAGACAATCAAATTTCTCTCTACGTTATCCGTATCAATCATTGAGATGGAGTGAGTGGCATAAACGATTGTGGGTTTTTTGCCTAGTTCTATCAGTTTGTATTTCAAATCTTTCGCGCTGCTTGGATGCAGTCCCATCTCCGGTTCATCGATCAAAATCAGAGGGTTGTCTTGATACTGCTTTGTGTCAAATTCAGTGCTTATCAGCAACAAAAAGGAAACAAGCCTGCGAAACCCGTCGCTTCTTTGCTTAAAGTCAAATCTATTTTCTGAGTCTTGTATTGCGATCACAATATCTTCACCGTTTGGCCACAATTCTATTTTTACATTGCTATATTCTTGCCAGCTTTTCTTGATGTACTCATTTGTCTTCCTGTTCACATTGTTCAATAAACTAATGAGTCGATTGGGACCTAATGTATTTGCTTCGGAAATCTTACTATGAATTTCATTTTCTTGGATACCAGTCAATAGAAACATATTCTTTAATGGAATGCAGGAATTCGGATCTTGAGAAAACGCTTCTTTAGAGATGGCTGAAGGCAAATCATGCTCCTGTGCGGAATATCGCCAATAACGAATTGGGAAAGTGTAATCTTCCGGTGCAGCTATTTCCCTTACTTGTTGGCGAAGAAAGTTGTAGACATCTTCCAGGCTTATAGGCGACAGACAATTTCTTATTGCCTCTTGGTCATTTTCGTGTAACTCATTTTGAATATATCGTTCATTAATGTATGAGCCGGCGGGAAACTTCTCGCGCAATTCGTAGCCATCAACTTTTGGGCTTACAGAATACCAACCGTCTTCAATTCGCAGGTCTTTATTAAGTCGCCAATTATTCCAGATGCCAGTCTGGCCGCAATCAACTCTATACAAAAGATGTTTTGAATATTTTTCAAAGAATGCCTCAACCGTAAACTCGTCCGTCAGATTTGGTTCTTGACCGGCAGGAAACTTTTCAACGAATTTAGTTCTACACTCTTCAATTTCGTCGCAGTCTAACTCAAAGTGAAATCTGACAAATGCATCTTCGTTGTACTCTACCTTCCTGTCTTCCCCTTCGAAATTTATCTTGCCAGACAGCAAATACAGAGCATTTAATATGTTTGATTTGCCGCTCTCATTCTTGCCAACCAGAATTTTGTGTCCGTTCCCGTCGAAAGCAATTTCCATTTCTTCTATCGAACGAAATCCATATATCTCGACTTTTTTTAACCTCATAAGTGCTCCCTGATAGCCTAGGGTTTTAACCTACCCCTTAATTTCACTTTAGGCCCAAGGGTATCGTGAGGGATTAGTAGACTTATGACCAGCTTGATAAGTGGCGAGATGACCCCATGGAGACAAGCTGTTTTCATCATAGAATTTGGCTCCACCCCTCAAACAGTCTCCAGGTGGTTGATAAATAGGACTTTCTACATACTTACGATATGCCTGATAAGTATCATCCCGTCAAGCAACAAAGGGGAGAGTAGCTAAAGGGGAAGAAACCAGAGGATAGATCGGAGAGACGGTGATACCTCAGGCAGCAAACGGAGAAAGTGCCGGCTGAACAATTGCCGTAGAGGATTTTGATGGATGGGCTGATATGATAAGAACAACAAACGTTGAACGTGACCAAAGAGTTTTATTATATTATTGATAGCCGGTATCAGACAGGCGAAGGAAGAACGCAAATATCGGCACTCAATATCGTGTCTGCAATGGAACAGAAATTTGGCAACGATACGGGCAGCAGCATCAAGCTTATCGGATTCTCCGTTGTTCTCGTCTCGCAATCGAACAATCCGTCCATCCTGCATCCAGATTTTTTGCGATACAACGAAATTGTGAGTCCCGGCCTGCCGGTTCAGGGCGATCCCATTACAACTCCGGCCTTTTCTCAAGTGACATTCGAGGGCGGTCTGTCTGTGAGATCTGACCCGAACAGGGTAATATTCGAGCAGGCTGGAGATCCATTGGCAACAAAAGACGTCCTCTGCCCGGAAATAGCGAGCCGTTATCTGCAGAAGATGCCACGTGTCTCGTACAATGCCGTTGGAATCAACCCGAAAGGATACAGAGTCTCGCCTGCAGCAGCACCGGAGAAAATATCGACTGTTTTGCTCAATAAGGGTGCATCTTTGTCATTCAAAGATATGCACCCGGAAATCCAGTTAAAAACAATATATAAATATGAAAGCAGAATGATTGTTTTGGAAATCATTGAAGCAAAAAAGCAAATAAACGACGAACCTGAAATCCATGGCATTCTGTTTCAGGCGAATATTCACAGAGACATACCGGCGATGAATCCGCAAAAACGAGTCGAACTTATGTCAAAGATTCTCACATCCTGGAAAGACGACTTATCAGATTTCGATGCGCTCGTCGCGAAGTTGACTTTTTAGAGTATTCATCATGAACGTTCCACAAGTAACAACGGCATCTTGGGATTCCAGTGTCGGCCCATTGCCTGAACAAATTGATGGGTCAAAAGCAACACCGCAGGTGGGAGCAACAGATCTGGCAGAGTATAACGCAATATGTAAGCGCCTTGAGGTTGAGGAAGAGCAAAAAAAAGCGTTGATTCCTTCGAGTTCTTATATTTTCCATCCCGATCTCAGGCGCGATCCTAACAAAAGCCTGTACCCCAAGACATCGACGAGTTCTGGAATTGTCTCTCTCGTTATTCGAATTGAGGAAATCGACTTGAACGACGCGTTGCGCGACCTTGACGAAGCACGCGAAGAGGCTCGTGAGGAAGGGTTTCCTCAACCCTCCGACGTTGCATTGGAAAATGCGGGACGGCTACTGAGGGAGATGTATGGAATTTCCCCTCGTCGTTTCGAGGTCTATCCCACCCCCGACGGCGAGATTGCCATTGATGCACCGCATGGACAGGGACGGTCTGTTATTTTGCTGTGTGATTCTGAGGGGGGAGCACTGTGCCTCGTCAACGTGAACGGCAAGCATCGCCGCGCCCGGTATTCCACCACCGAGACGCTTCCTGACGGTTTTATGCGTGAAGCCTTGGATGATTTGAAACGTTAGGGCAACCCATCTCCTGTGACAGCCCCCGACAACATCGCGCATGAGGAAGAACTTGGGCGAGGCGTGTTTTCAAGCAACAATGCGGACCGCGCAAGACGCAAAAGAGTTCCTCATAATGTATTTCTTGTGCAGGCGGGTAAGATAGAGATTTCCGTCGACAGACTTTCTTTTGCTGAATTGGATGAAGCGACTGCCATCGCTGATAAAGCGTCCGTTGCTCGCAATGCCACGTTCTACGGATGGGCCGTCGTGACCGCTGAGCAGGCTGGTGACAATGGACGGCGCGTCATTGCGACTCCACGACCCGCGCATGGCAATCCGTATCATGCCGACATCGTACTGCCTGCACTTGCCGGCGAAGATCGAGAAGAACAGAAACGCCATGCCCAAGAACTGGCGGATGCCTCACAATGGCGTGAGCGACCAGATACAGGATTCAGAAATCGCTGACAAGAAGCAGCGGGCAGCATGACCATCACTCGACGCGACACGTGTGGGAGGCCGATGCGAGGATTACACACCCAGGACATGATCGACCTCCCGACATAATTCTCTGACTCCCTGGGCCGAAAGCTCAAAGGCGGTTTGTTCCTCGGGCGTGAGTTCATATTCCAGTATCGTCTCCACGCCGTTTCTCCCCAAGCGGACAGGCACGCCCATATACGTTCCTTTCAGGCCGTACTCGCCTTCACACAGGGCCGCACAGGGGAGCACCTTGCGTTCATCCTGAATAATGGCCTCGACCATTTCGACCGCGGAGGCTGCAGGCGCGTAATAGGCGCTCCCTGTCTTGAGGAGACTGACGATTTCTCCACCTCCGGTGCGCGTTCGCTTCACCAGGGCATCGAGCCGCTCTTGCGACATCCATTGATCCACGGGGCGACCGGCCACGGTCGTATAGCGGATCAAGGGCACCATTGCGTCGCCGTGCCCCCCCAGCACCATGGCCTGGACGTTACGCACCGAGACGTTCAGTTCCTGGGCAATAAACGTACAGAACCGGGCGGAATCCAGAATCCCGGCCATGCCCACAACTCGCTGTTTGGGAAACCCGCTCACGCGATAGGCGACGTACGTCATCGCGTCCAACGGGTTGGCCACGATGATCAGGATGGCATTGGGAGAACGCGTGGCTATTTCCTGCACCACGGATCGCACGATGTTGATGTTGGTTGCCAGTAATTCGGACCTGCTCATGCCGGGCTTCCGGGCAATCCCGGACGTCACCACCACCACGTCGGAATCCACCGTATCTTCATGCCGGTTGGTTCCGAGAATCGGCGCGTCATAACCGCACACTGCACCGGCTTGCGCCAAGTCCAACGCCTTACCCTGCGGCAGGCCCTCTACAATATCCACCAGGACAATCTCGTACTCGCTCTTTTCAGCCAGTCTCTGCGCAACGGATCCGCCCACGTTGCCGGCTCCGACGATGGTAATTTTCTGTCGACTCATGACTCACCCGGCGTTAGATTGTTGTTCCGACTCGTATCCGAACCATGAACGCGAAGACCCCGTGAACACGTTGCCGGCGGGCGTTCCGGGTCCTAGTCATCATCGTGACTGGCCCATCCTCCAACTTTGAAATTGATGGTACAGACGAAATTTTCTCCATCGTAAAAATTCACCTTGATTTTTTTTCTGCCGTATTCCCGGGCCAGAAACTCCTCTGGGGTGTCGACCAGTTCCTGATAGCCTCCGGGTGGATAGGAGCCCAACTCCGTGAAGCTCACGATCATGCCCTGTTTCACTTCCTGCAAAATTCTGGCTGAGGATCGAGGATACACCTCCCAGAATTTGGCATCAATCTCTTCGGGAGATGGCTCGGAACTCATCTCACCGCGCTTCCGATCTTTTTTTTCAAACTTGGCCAAACGCCGGACGTAGGGATACTGGTGCCCGGTAAACAGCTTATACAACCAAGGCGGAACCGTTCGTTCTCGGGGTTCAGCGCTCATCCCGTTCTTCATCCGTGACCCGTGTCATTACTTCCTCATTCGTTGCCAATGCCTGCCTCTTCCATTTCCCCTCACCTCAACCTTCTCCCGAGAGAAGCGCAAGTCACGACCTTCCCGTCAAACGTTGATACACGCGCGGCAACCGTTCAGGCAAGGTCGGAATATCATCCAGAACCAGATAGTGAACGTCTCCGTACATGCGTTTGAGATAATCGCTCGCCTGTTGGTCAATGGTTAAACAAAAGGGACTGATCCCCTGTTGCCGCGCCTCTCGCAGCGCCATGCGGGTATCCTCCAGGGCATATTCCTCTCCATAATCTCCGTCAAGGGGGCGCCCGTCACTCAACAGAACGAGCAAGCGGTGCCGGGCCAGACAGCGCAGGAGTTTCCGGACGGCATGCCGGATCGCAGCCCCGTCACGATTTTGCTGCATCGGCGTCATGGCCGCAATGCGCTGGCCCGTTCGATAGCCCCGGGTGTCGCTGAAATCTTTCAGCACCATGAAATCAACCTGATGCCGGCCCTGGCCAGAAAATCCGTATAACGCATATTGGTCCCCGATGGCCTCCAGAGCTTCGGTGAGCACAATCAAGCCTTCCTGCTCCACGTCGATCACGCGACGCGATCCCGTTTCCAATTGCCGGCCGGTCGAGCCGCTCATATCGACCAAAAACGCCACGGCGACTTGGCGTTCACGTTTGTCCCGCCGATCATAGATCCGGTCGGAGGGGTCGATTCCCGCCCGCCGTTCCGCCACGTGACGAATCGCAGCATCCAAATCCACCTGCTCGCCATGGTCATAGCCATGGACCCGCTGCAAGCCCGTGGGCCGCATAGTTTCAAAATAGCGACGCAGGATCCGGATAGTCGGGGCATGTTTTTCCAGGATCCGTTGGGCAAAATCCTGACCGCCTTCCTCGCCGGGACGCTCAACCACCCGGCACCATTTGAGCCGGTAGTCCTGGATCCCGCCATCCCATTCCGGATACACGTATGCCTGCTCCCGACCGGACGGCACGGGCAACAGCCCATCGCCTGCGCCTTGCACGGAGAAATACTCGTCAAGCACGGACCGCTGCGACACCGGCTGGCCGGTATCGTCCTGATAGGCGTCCCGTGTTTGCATCTCTTCGGGACGACGCGCCGGAGAAAGCGACGCGCCGCCGGTGGGGTCCAAATCCTGCCCGAGTTGGTCCGGGCCATCCGAGCCCTGGTCCGACTCTGCTGGCCTTCCACGGACAAGATCCGGATTCATTGCACCCCGATAGGCCCAATTCGTCATGCCTCGATAGCCGCCTGCGGTTTCTTCCGCCGCACGAAGGCCCAGACCCAATTCCTCTTCCTCCGACGTCGCATCCGCTTCATCTGGAACAACGGTCTTCAAGCTGCCGATCATTTCATCCAGCACCTGATAGATCCTGTCAGCCAAATGAAGGGAACGCTCGTTCGTCGCGTGAGGGTGCCGAATCGTCCGCGCAACGTCCCAGCACCGGTCTACGACTCGCTGAAGGTTGTCTGGAATCTGCGGTCCTTCCGCTCCTTGTCCGAACAGGAGCAGTAACTGATCCAGCACCATCTCTCTGGCCGTCATACCATGGAGAAAGGACCGGATCTGCACTGACGCCCGGGACACGGCGGCCAAATCATCCCGCAGTCCCGGATACTCCTGCTGCAACAAAAACTCCACGCGTGCATCTTCGAGAATGATCCAAAGGTCCTTGATCACCCCTGTTTGAGGATAGAGGGCAAAGAAGTCCGTCAAGCCGTCGACGTCCGGAACACTGGCATCGAGTTGATACCGATCCGCCACCCGTCGGGCTAAGATCCGAAGGAACGGCATCTCGATTCGATAGGTTCCAAATCCCACGTGCCCCACCTCATGCGCCAACATGACCGTATAACTTCGAACGTTCTGATCCTTCACCGCAAACCGGTTCATGATCGACGGCAGATAGACGATGGGCCCTTCGGCTTTCATCTCCAGACGAGGCCGTTGGGTAGAGTCAACCAGAGATTCAATCTGCACGGGTTGGCCGCAGATCATGTGGCCCAGCAGCTTCAGCGAGCGCGCCACCTGTCGAAGCGGCACGCAATTGGTCGCCTGTTCTATCGCGCTCAACGCCTTCGAGGTTTCGAGAGCAAAATAGGCGCGCGCGCCATCCGGGCTGTAGTCCAACACTTCCATGCCGCCACGGAACCACGTTTCAAAGGCCTCGCCTCGGCCTTCCCCGCCATCGTCCAGACGAATGACCTCCGGCGCCCGGCGAAAATATTCCATGGTCACGCCGGCATCCCGTTCGGCCAGCAGCCCTCCGTATCGAAGGACTTGTATACGCCGTTGCACCGAGGGCAGGAAAGCCATCAGCCCAGGCGCTTCAGTTAAAAAGGTCAGAGCCGTTTCAGGCGATTGATCCGCCAGGGTCGAGCCCACACTTACAATTTTCGGATACAAATCCGTATCGGGGATTTCTCCGAGCAGGCCGGGGCTCGTGCGAAAGAATTCCAGAATCCCTACGTAATCGGGCTTCCCCAAACTATTCTGTGTAATCAGCTTCATGCCGAAGGCCACCCAAGGTCGCACGTCTTCTAAAGCGAGCACTTCCGCCACCCTCGGACATTCCCGGATAAACTCGATGCCCAGCACGTGATTCCAATCCGTCAGTTCCCGGCCAATCTCCGCCCACCGGGCCAAGTCGGTTTGTGCATCCACGAGCAACAATTCCGGAGCCTTACGAAAAAAGTCAAAAGCGCAGTTGGCCGCAAACTCGGAGTCGCTGTCAGCGAGTTCCAGTGTCGTCTCAAGCACGGCTTGACGAAGCGCAGCGGAATCCAGGATCCCCAAAAGACGTGGGCTCTCGTTCAGATATTTCAAGGTAATCGCCCCTGACAGCCCGGCCAGGGTCACGGCCACGTCCAGCCACGAGGCAACCGGCTCGGGACCGCACCGTTCCACCATTTCGGGGAGCGTTTCCATGGCCTGCCCCGCGAGTTTCGCGGAACGGTCCCCAAGTTCGTTCAACAATTCGGAGACGTGACCGGCACCTCCCGCCTCAAAAAGAGCCGTGACGACTTTTTGCGCACTGTCGGGACTCAGCCGGACTGCCAATTGAGCCCGGAAAGCCTTTGAAGAGGAAGATTGGTCCATTGGCTGCAACGTGAGCCTCCTTTGTCACCTTGCGCGTCACACATGCCTTGCCTGTCCTTCGCCTAGCGAAGGAGCAAAGGGAAGGATTCGGCAAAGGGAAAGGGACTCGCAAGACCGGATTATAAAAAGCGGCCAGGAGGGTTGCAAACCTCGGTCGCGCCTGGCGGTCCAACGGTCTTCCAACAAGCCGTCAGATGTTCAGAATCTTGCGGACTCGCGAGCGATCGATTCCCATGACCGTAATCCGTTTTTTCCGCTTGGTGTGTCCGGCTGAGACGGAGGACGAAGATTTCGCGATGTCGAACAATGCGGCAAGATACGCACAGAAGGCCGCATTGGCCTCGCCTGCAACCGGAGATGCGGCCACTCGAAATTTCAACGCGTCACCATGCCGTCAACAAAGGGGATGATGTCGCTAACTTGGCCAAGGTCTTCATGGCCGAACTGGCCCCCGACCACGGGTCCCCTTCCTGTCGGATGACGCGACGCTCATCCGACCTACCCGACTGACCGGAGCGCCCCCAACCCCCTCAATCCCCTTTGTCAGGGGGACGAGGCCGGGCTGTGTTGTCGGTCGGGTTCGCCGCAGGTGTCACCCGACACTGCTCACAGACAGGCCTGCCAAATTAGCGACATCATTCCCCAACAAAACACTTGACAACCTACCGCCGGCTCGCCTATGATGCTTTTCGGTGATAATGGAAATCAACATCGCATTCGTCAAACGTCATGTACATCTGTATTTGTAAAGGCATTAAAGAATCGGACGTCGAAAATCTCGGTCGCGCCGGCATAACCTGCCCGAAGAAATTGGCCGCCGCGCTGGGAATCGACGACGAAGATAATTGCTGCGGGCGATGTCTCGACAATATCAGTGACTTGGTTACCATTGCCTCATGCGAATACGAACGTCACTGTACTTCCGTTGACGTTAGCCCTTCGCGGCGCGTTCCCTCTTCCACTCCCCCTTTTCCCGCCATCTGAATCCACGCGTTCGTCCATTATGCCGAAACCGTTTATCGCTCCTTATGGGTCATGGGACTCCCCCCTGACCTCTGATCGAATTGTCTCAGAATCCATCAAACTCGGACAAATCGCCCTCGATGGAGATCGGGTATTCTGGATCGAAAGCCGTCCCAAGGAGGGCGGGAGAAATACGATTGTCCAAAGGGACGCCGAAGGAATCCTGCACGCCCTGACCCCTGCCCCATTGAACGTTCGCACGCGCGTCCACGAATACGGGGGCGGGGCGTATGGTGTTGCAGACGGCGTCGTATATTTTTCCAATTTTTCGGATCAGCGGCTGTATCGACAACGCCCTGGTGGAGCACCCGAGCCCGTCACTGCGGACGCGCCCATGTGCTATGCCGATTGGGTCCCGGACCTGCGACACCGCCGGCTTCTTTGCATTCGTGAAGATCATGCTCGTTCCGACCGCGAGCCCCACAACGCCATCGTGAGCATTGCCCTCGACAACGGCTCCGGTTCCACGTGCGGCGATATTCTGGTTTCGGGTCATGATTTTTATGCCTCTCCGCGCCTGAGCCCGGATGGACAGCAGTTAGCCTGGCTGGCCTGGAACCATCCCAACATGCCATGGGACGGGACGGAACTCTGGAGCGCCGGTCTCGGGCAGGACGGCTCGATCCGGACTTCACGATGTGTAGCCGGAGGAACCGACGTCTCCATCTTTCAACCGGAATGGTCGCCGGACGGCCAATTGTATTTCGTGTCGGATCAATCGGGGTGGTGGAACCTGCATCGATTGGAAAATGAACGGAGCGCTCCTCTCTATCCCATGGAAGCCGAATTCGGCGCACCGCAATGGGTGTTCGGCCAACGGCTCTATGGGTTCGAGTCGCCTCACCGCGTGATCTGTGCCTATACGCAGAACGGCTTCTGGCACCTGGGACGGTTGGACACGAGACAAAACACTCTCGAACACTTCGATCTGCCGTACACGACCTTCGACGATGTCCACGTGCAGCAATCCCGCATTGTGTGTACGGCCAGCTCCCCTGCCGAGCCCACGGCGCTCATTCAGGTCGACGCGGGTTCGCAAGCCGTGACCATCCTTCGCCGGTCGGTGGATTTTTCTCCGGACCCCCGTGATCTGTCCATGCCCTCCGCCGTCACCTATCCGACCCGCGACGGATCGACCGGGCACGCGTTTTATTACCCCCCGCACAATGCGGATTTTCAAGCCCCGCCTGCAGAACGCCCGCCACTCCTTGTCAAAAGCCATGGAGGCCCGACCGGAGCATCTTCCCCGACGTTCAACCTGATGATTCAATTTTGGACCAGCCGAGGCTTTGCCGTGCTCGACATGAATTACGGGGGAAGCACGGGATACGGCCGGGCCTACCGGGAACGGCTCAACGGCCAGTGGGGAATCGTCGACGTGGATGATTGCGTCAGTGCGGTCACGACGATCATCGACCGGGATGCCGCGGACCCGGCTCGCGTGACCATCACAGGGGGCAGCGCCGGGGGCTTTACCACGTTGTGCGCCTTAACGTTTCGCGATTGCTTTACTGCCGGGTCCAGTTACTACGGCGTCTCGGACCTCGAGGCGCTCGTTCGGGATACCCATAAGTTTGAATCACGCTACCTGGACCGCCTCGTCGGCCCGCTGCCCGAACGGAAAGATCTTTATGCCCGGCGATCTCCTATCCATTTCACCGACCGGCTGTCCGCTCCCCTCATTCTCTTTCAAGGATTGGAGGACAAAGTCGTCCCGCCGAACCAGGCGGAAAACATGTTCGACGCGGTGAAATCAAAGGGGCTTCCCGTCGCCTATATCGCTTTTGAAGGGGAGCAGCACGGGTTTCGACGAGCCGAACACATCAAGCAAGTCCTGGACAACGAACTGTACTTCTATTCGAAGATTTTCGGCTTCGTCCCAGCCGATCCGGTAGCCGCCTTCCCTATCGCCAATCTGGACGAGTAACCGTCTAGATTGCACAAAAGGACCAACGGGGACGCTGTCCGCTTAGGGACCCTCTGATTTCGTGTGAGAGCGGGATGCAGGGCAAGGCGTCCCGGAGCGAAACCCGAAGCGTATCCGAGAGAGAGGTGAGGGGTGAGCGAGGACACCACGCCGCCCTGCGCCCAATCGTGCACGAAATCAGAGGGTCCTTAGTAGACGTCGTGAGGCCGGGACGCCAGCCAACCCATTCATGGCTCGTTCAGTCTAGCGGCACGATTCCTGCCCGATGACAAGAACGTGCTTCACGGCGTCAACCGCTCAATGGACAAGGCTTGATCATTCGGCTTGACGGTGGCTTTGATAAAGTCGCCGAATTTGAACTCTTCCGTGATCTTGGTCTTGGGAGTTCGCTCCACTCGGATTTCTCCGCGTTCACCGCGCAGCACGTAGAAATCTCCATCGACCATCAACACTTGACCTTCGACGACTTTGGGGTCGTCACCCTGAGACCCATCCGAAGCGTCAGCCGCTTGGGTACCACCATCCCCGCCCGGTTTGCCCGCGGCCGTGGCCGGACCCTGATCGACACCCGGAGAAGAAGAGGCGCTATGTTCCACCACCCCCGTCACGTCATCGGGCCCGGCGCGCTCGATCTTCAACGCTTTGTTGTTCATGAGCACCAGGGCCTTGATCCGATCGCCGTATTGAAATTCTTCCGTGATCTCGGTCTTGTGCGTGGCTTCGATCTGAATCTCGCCCCGCTCGCCCCGCACGATGTAGAAGTCCCGATCCACGTCCAGCAGGTCGCCCACAATGGTTTTGGATTCCGGTTGCTGAGGCTGCGCCGACGGCGCAGGGGCTTCCCCTTGGGCGTCTTGTTGAGATTCAGGGGTTTGTGCAGTCACCGGCACATTTTCCGTCACTCCCGCCACGTCATCCGGTCCGGCGCGCTCGATCTTCAATGCCTTGTTGTTCATGAGCACCAGGGCCTTGATCCGATCGCCGTATTGGAATTCTTCCGTGATGTCGGTCTTGTGCGTGGCTTCGATTTGAATCTCGCCCCGCTCACCCCGCACGATGTAGAAGTCACGGTCCACGTCCAGCAGGTCGCCCACGATCGTTTTGGTGGGTTGCGTTGCTGCTCCCTCCTGCGCGAGGAGAGACTGACTCTGGACCAACAGGAGGACACAAACGACACCCAGCATGTTCCCAACAGCGACAGCCCCTTTCATTCCACCACTACCTTTCCTGCTAAGGACCCTCTGATTGAGTGCACGATCGGGCGCAAGGCGGCGTGGTGTCCTCGCTCACCCCTCACCTCTCTCTCGGATACGCTTCGGGTTTCGCTCCGGAACGCCTGGCCCTGCATCCCGCTCTCACACGAAATCAGAGGGTCCCTAAACGCTGTAAGTTGTCCGTACGAGTCCGCGGCACATCACCGGTTTCGTTCAAATAGTACCATACCCATTGAGCCTCATCCATAGACTGTATGGGTCCACCACATTTGGCACTCGGGTTGGTGGTGAATCAGGAATTGTACCGGAGATTGCCGCCCAAGGCTATGGTGGGGCAACACGGTATTGTAGGCCAGCAACCAATCGGCCAGTTTGCGGTTAAAGGCCGCCAAATCGTCAACCAGCAAGTCCTCGTGGTAATCCACGAACTGTTCTTGGAGGGTGCGATTGAACCGTTCGACATGCGCATTCATTTTGGGGGAGCGTGGATAGGTCCACCAATGGGTGATGCCGTAGGCGTCGAGGCGCTGCTGGAAGTGGCCGTGGAACTCGGCGCCGTTGGCCGAGAGGAGGAATTGAGGCGGGGTAGGGAGCAGGGCACACAGGGCCTCGAGGCCGACCGCGGCGTGGCGGCTGGAGGCGGTGGCGGTGGCCCAGGCGAGGGCGAAGCGACTGTAGGGATCGAGGAAGGTGAACACGTAGCGCCGTAGGCCTGCGTGGAGCCGGACCACGGTATCACAGGCGAACAGGACCAGCGGTTGGGTGGGGCGCGGCCGGGGCGGCCGGGTCTTGCGGGGCCGGGCGGCGGGCTTGGGGCGGCCGCGGGCATCGAGGCGGAGCGGGGCTTGGCGCATGTGGTCGGGAGCCCGGGCGATCAGGCGCCCGATGGTGGAGACACTGGGGAGGGGCCGGCCCTGCTGCGTACACCAGGGCTGCAGCAGGACGTGCAGCTTGGCCTTCCCGAGGTTGGGGTACGTGGTCCGGAGCCGGCGGATCTCCTGGCTCAGGGCGGGCGGCCACCGGGCCTGCCGCCGCCGGTGCGGGGCCCGGGAGCGGGCGGCCAGGGCGTGCGGCTCGCCTCCGGCCTGGGTGAGCGTCCGCTGCCACCGGTAGAGGGTGCGGCGGCTCACCCCAAACGCCTCCCTCGTCGCGACCAGGCCGTGCCGAGCCCAAAACTGCAGAATAGTGAATCGGTGTTGAGCCTCGTGGGGTATCATGTCCCCACGAGGCCTGAATTGAGCTAGTCGGTAAAACCCCCGGATGCGGAAGCCGACATGGTGGATTTGCATGGCCTCTCCTCCTGTTTCGAGGAGTGCCAAATGTTTCTGAACTTATACATGACCTCCCGTCACCAGGACGACAGTCACCGCCAGCGCCACGAAATCGGACCCGCGCATTTTCGAAACAAACAAGGGGTGCCGGACCTGTCCGGCCCCGAAGCCTTTGGATTCCAGGGCCATGGCGAGCAGATTGGTCTGGCGAAGGGTATGACCGATCAAGGGCACGATCAACGGAGGGTACCGGCGAATCTTTCCGGACACGCCCCGTGAGTGCACGTCCAACCCTCTCGACCGCTGGGCCTGAATCACGGCCTCGATCGAGCCAAGCAACGTCGGAACCCATCGAAAGGCGAGCGATAAGGAAAATCCCAGGGGACGGGGTACGCCTAATCGATTCGAGGCTTCGCTAAGCTCTTCAATGGCCGTGGTCGACAAAAGCACGATGCCGCTGATGAGCATGGCATTCAGCCGTAAACCCATACCCATCCCATGCAGGACGCCTTCCCGCATGACGGTCAGTCCGCCAATCGTGAACAACGGGGTGGTCCCTTCCACGAAAAAAGGCCAGAGCATCACGCTGTACACAAACAACAACGCCAGCAGGATCCATATCTTTTTCAGATTGTGAAGACTTTGCGCCCAGAGGACCAAAGCCAGGACGCCCGCGCAGAGCCCCAACAGGTACACCGGATCTGAAAACATCAGGCTCAAGGAAAAGAGTCCGAGCAGGCAGAGGATTTTTGTCCGGCCGTCGAGCCGGTGCACCCACGTCCGGGCATCCACGTACAATGACAGGTTCATGACACGGACCAGGCCTTTCGCACTTCCTCGACCGTCAATAACGTCACGCCCCACCGCTGAGTGAACCGGGTTAAGGCCGGCAACGCCAAGGCCGCAGAACGAATGAGTTCAGGGTCCGAGAACACTTCCCGGGTCGGACCATCCGCCACTATCATGCCGCGTTGCATCAGCACGCACCGCGTCGCGTAGTTCGCAACGATCCCCATGTCATGGGTAATCACGATCATGGTGTGGCCCTGTCGATGCAGCGCGCGCATCATGTTCATCATACGAGCCGATTCCTCCGCATCCAGTCCGGTGGTGGGCTCATCGACGATCAGGAGCAGCAAGGATGGACGCGACCGCCACGCGCTGTCGTTCCCCTTTTGTCAGAGAAAACGGGTCCCGGTCTTCGGCCCCGGTCAATCCGACCGCTTGCAGCGCTTCGGTGACTCGGGTTTCACAGTCATCGGGAGAACATCCCGCGTTCTCCGCGCCGAAGGCGATTTCTTTGCGTACGGTTTCCGCAAAAATCTGATGGTCGGGATTTTGAAAGACGTATCCCACGACGGACGATAAGCCCCCGGTTTGTCGCGTATCGTTTCCGAGAACCAACGCGCGGCCTTCCGACGGCAACAGGAGTCCGATGCGTAATTTCGCCAGCGTGCTTTTCCCCGAACCATTCTGCCCGAGAATCGCCACAAATTCTCCAACCCGACATGATAGGGAAACCCGGGAGAGCGCCGGAACGCCAGGCTGGTAATGCGCCGACACGTTGCTGAGTTCAAGCACGGTTGCCGGACGTTCCGATTCGCAATCCTGCTCGTGCACCTGTGGCGCGACGATGCTCACGCCGAGGGTATCTGCCAGTTGCCACGCTTCTTCAACCGTCGTCGGTAACGTTTGAGTGCCCCGTCCTTGAAAACATGCGGCCAACGGATAGGGACTCACGCCGTATTGCTCGGCCAAATCGGGCTGACCGAGCAGTTCACGAGGGGTACCTTGCCACACTATTTCTCCTGCATCCAGCACACACAACCGGTCCGCTTCCATCAGGTCTTCGATCCAATGACTGGCAATGATGACCGTGATCTTTTTTGCTTTTAGTGCTTCCAGCAGACGGAAAAACTGCTGCCTGCCCGAGGGGTCGAGATCGGTCAGCGGTTGGGCCATGACGATCACCTGCGGTTCCCTGACCAGGACCGATGCCACCACCAGGCGCTGCCGTTGCCCGCCCGACAAAGAAAAGGGGTCACGCCGCTCCAAGCCCGATAACCCGACCAGATCGAGGAGGCGCCGCACGTGTTCACGGAAGGTCTCTTCGTCGGCGAAGTCGTGCGTGCCTCCCTGCGCTTCCAGGGCGCAACGAAGTTCCGTCTCCACGTTCGTCGAAATCAATTGCGTTTCGAAATCCTGAAACACCATTCCAACGCGATTCGCCTGTTCCCGTACCGGTGATCGAGTTGTGGGTTGTCCGTACACCATCACCGTGCCGGCAAATTCGCCCTGGATAAATTGCGGAACCAACCCGTTGAAGGCATAACACAATGAGGACTTCCCCGATCCGCTCCGCCCCATCAGCACGACCAATTCTACACGCTGCACGTCCAGGGAGACGTGTTTGAGCACGGGATGGTCTGCATGAATCGGGCGAAACGTGAGGTCCTCAACGGCTACGGCAACAGACTTGGCTTTCGCCGATGGTGAGGACAGGAGATCGTCGGAAGGCTCTTGCGTCTCTCTCGTCGCATTCACGAACGCCAGATCACCGTAATACAGGTTCCATCGCTTGACCCGTGGATAGAGAAACGCCAGAAGCGGCGGGCCGAGCAACGTCCCCATCACCAGGTTGTTCAAAAAAACGGCCGGGAACAAAAGCCAAAACGGGAGAAGCCCCAACAGTTCCACGCCCCATCCGATCGTGGCGGCACACACCATGGAAGCACATGCGCAAACGATCACATATTTCACGCCTTGCCCCCAAGAACGCACCACGGGCTCCCGATCCGATGACAACCACCCCAAGTTTCCCCATACCAGGTAGGGCACGTACCCATAGAGAAAATTTCCCAGAAACCCGAAGAGGCTGGCCGGACCCAGCGTTCCGAAACAATCCCCGATCACGTTGCCGATTCCGGCCCCCCCCTGCCGCGGCCGGACCAAAGAGCAGAGAACTGACGATGGGAATGACGTTGGCCGGTCTCAGTTCCACAAAGCCGGGGATAATCGGAATCCCCACCTTAAAAGGAATGAGCACGGCCGCATAAATAGCCGCAATCTGCGCGGATAAAACCAGTAGGCGAGTATCGTGCCAGACGTGCCGGAGTTCCGCATACCATCGACGCGGACTCCAGCATGGAAGAGAGTTGTCCATTGGAGGCTTTACTTCAAGAAGTGATGAAACACGACTCTGGAGCGAAAATGATTCCGGGCATTGGGCATTGGCTTCAAAGGACGATCAATGAGTCGAGGCCTTCAGCTCTTGGCGCAGAAAACGGTAGACGTTTTTGGAAAGATGAGCCTACGCCGTCTTCGGTGATCATTTGCTGGCATGCAGAAATCACCGTCTCCCCTTCGCAAGCGATCGAACCTTGCTGTTCAAAAATGCCGTGATGACAAATCCGTCATCCTCGTATGTGTTCAGTCATTCGTTGACCATTTCCACTTTTTCTTTCCCCTCCTTGGTAAAGAGGGGCGAAGGGGAGGTAGAGCCGGAACCGTCGTGGTGGTACCCTTGAGGGCTGCGACTCTACCCCACCTGACCTCCCCTTACCTCTTCTCCCCCTCTCCCTTGACGGGAGAGGGCTGGGGTGAGGGTGAGCCAGGAGAAAGTGAATTCTCCTGTAAGGCCATAAGAAGGGCCTCCCGTACAGCCTCCGGGGCAGCCAGGACTTCGGGATTCCAGAACCGTAAGACACGGCAGCCTTGCGACTCCAGCCACGTGGTGCGAACAGTGGCGGACGAGACTCGCTCCTGATGGGAGCGTCATCCCCCACAATGCCCACTGTTCTTGTCAAACAGACAAAGGCGACGAGAGACTGGCCCAGAGACCCTTGTCGGCGAAACGTGTACCCTGCCAGTTGACGGGTTCGTAGACGGTTCCACAGCGCCTGTTCGGCATCGGGTGAGTGTGGCCGAAGCTCTTGGCCCTTTGCTGGATTATTCATCACCCTCACCGTAATCCTCTCCCATCAAGGGAGAGGAAACTCGGAGGCGGAAACTCGCCTCCGCTCGCTCATCAGGGGAGAGGAGACCGGGACATTCGTCACTCTTCCTTACAAAGGGGAGGGAATACATCCGGTAGCTCCCGCTTGAGCTGACCATTCTGTCAACGAATGAGTGAACAGGTACAATCCTTCTGTTCCCGATAGACAACAATCAAATGCTGCCATGTTCCACTTTCCGTATGGCGATCCGTTTACCTTCGCCACCGGCGAGTCTCCGTTCCGGCAGCAAAACTGTTTCCCAACGCTTCTGAACGTAAACCGGCTAATTCACAGGGCTCCTCAGGCATAGGCGTCCAGCGTTCATCGGTGAGCCGAATTACAACGACAACACCGTTCTTGGATACCGCGTCGTCGATCATAACACACTCATGAACAAATCTTCTGTCCCGTGCGACCCCAAACGGCGAAGGTCCTTCCTCTTACGAAAACGCCAACGCCAGTCGCCCTAGTGTTGCGTTTCAAAATTAAGTTGACGAATCAGATGACCAACGGATTGCCCGCATAGGTCCACCGAAAGCAACGCGCTTGGGCATTGTACAATTGGATGAACGTCATGAGCCGGCGGACGAGTTCACGACGAGATTTAAAAATACCGCGTCGGACGATCTTGTACGTCAAGATGCCGAAGAAGAATCTGTCCATTGGGAGTTTTAAAAGGAAATCGTGGACGCAAGCGACCAGCAATGAAGGGGTACAAAGGAAGTATCCGCGTCAGTTCGTGGAAGTCAATTTTTTAGGGTGGGTCTCAAACCGAAAATCCATCAGATTTGCCGGCTGTGGTCGTGTCGAAAGATACAGCACCTCGAGACCAACTACCTGATTGGATTTGTCGTAGTCCAGAATCACACCCGGAGCGACTTCATCGGATTCCTCTACCGGTGTGTTAACAAGTTGCAGATGCAACGCATCAGCTTCTTCGTCAATTCGCAATTTCATGGCTGCCCACTCATCTTGCGGTCGACATAACACGTGATGACCCGGACCGGATTTGTCTGTTCGGTTAAATCGCAGATCATTCGTTAGCGTCCATCAACTTCAACATCTGCTGCTCTGCCGAGACGGCTTCGCTAATCTTAAGATCGGTCATAGTCAGCCTACTCCAACCACTGGACGTATCTTGTTACGCCATTACTCCGATGTTTATGGTGTCGTTATAATGATGGTGCGAACTCAAATTTCGCTCGATTCAGAGACACACGCGCGAGCACGGGAACGTGCAGCCAGGCTTGGCATCTCACTCACCGAATACATGCGCCGACTCGTGGATCGAGCAAACGACCGGCGCAGACCTTGAAGCCGCATGGTCCATCGGCAAGCGCTTCCCCGACTAGAATTTCTCCCTCGTGGATCGCACCTCCTTCGTGCTCATGGAGCGACTCGGCATCTCACGTGTGATTTCATTCGACAAAGACTTTGCCGTCTTCCGATACGGTCTCGGTCGCAGAAACGCATTCGAAGTGCTGATGTGAACCGAGAGTTTCCCCCCGAGAGAACGCCGATAACCGGAACGCGCCGATCTTCGCTTGACAGGTACGCTTGTTAGTCATACTGTTAGCTAATATCCTTGGAAAGGAGTCGACGATGGTAAAAGTGAATGTCCATGAAGCGAAGACCAACCTGTCACGCCTGCTTGCGCAAGTCGAATCAGGGGAGGATGTCGTCATCGCCCGTAGCGGCACGCCGGTGGCCAGACTTGTGCGTGTCCAAAAGCCGGGCAAGCGGCAGCCCGACATTTTCAAGGGCAGGATCGTCATTCCGGACAGTTTCTTCGATCCGCTGCCGGAGGAGGAATTGAGGGCATGGGAAGGTGAATAGTGCGGGCGCTGTTGGACACGCATACGTTTCTCTGGTGGCTTACGGACAGCAGACGCCTGTCTGAGGAAGTGCGGCAGAAGATTGCGGATAAGGCGAATGACGTGCTGATAAGCGCGGCGTCGGCCTGGGAAATAACCACCAAGCACCGGCTCGGCAAACTCCCGGGCGCTGACTTGATTGCCGTCGACGTTGCCGGAGCGATAGCAAGCCAGGGGTTCAGTGCACTTGCCGTGACTGTGGATGATGCCGCACGTGCCGGAGCTTTACCCGGTCCCCACCGGGACCCTTTTGACCGTATGCTCATTGCCCAGGCGCTGAAACGTAACCTCGTTCTCGTATCGAACGACTCCCTTTTCGACCGATACGGCGTTCATCGGCTCTGGTGAGCAGGAAAACACCGAGGTTCCGCCAAGAATTTCAGGGTCTTTGTTGATGGATTTATCGACCATCAAACGCAAAACCGAAACACCGTGAACACTCGTTCCGACACATATTGGAAGGCTAATCTGCGGCTTATTGGCTGGTGCCTCACACTTTGGGGAGCGGTGTCCTATGGTTGCGGCATCCTCTTTGTCGAACAACTCAATCACTTTTCTCTCGGTGGGTACAAACTGGGCTTCTGGTTCGCGCAACAGGGGGCCATGTACAGTTTTGTCGCCCTGATCTTCTTCTACAATTGGCGAGTCACCAAACTGGATCAACGCTACCGGGCCGAGCGTGACAAACGGGACGGCGAATGAGTTTACAGGATTTGACGGCTCTCGTTGTGGGGTTCACGTTCGTGTTGTATATCGGGATTGCCATCCGGACCCGTGCCAACAGCACCAGCGAGTTTTATATCGCCGGCAAACACGTCCCTCCTGTTGCCAACGGCATGGCCACCGCGGCCGATTGGATGTCAGCCGCCTCCTTTATCAGTATGGCGGGACTGATTGCTTTTCTGGGTTATGAAGGCAGCATGTACCTCATGGGCTGGACTGGCGGGTACGTGTTGCTGGCCATGCTGCTCGCTCCGTATTTGCGCAAGTTCGGCAAATTCACCGTGCCGGAATTTATCGGCGAACGGTATGACTCGGACCTGGCCCGCTTCGTGGCCGCCATGTGTCTCATTTTCATCTCCTTTACCTATGTGGCGGGACAAATGCGTGGGGTCGGCATCGTGTTCTCTCGCTTCCTCGAAGTGAGCATCGACGTGGGCCTGGCCGTCGGAATGGGTATCGTGTTTCTCTACGCCGTACTCGGCGGCATGAAAGGCATTACCTACACGCAAGTGGCGCAATACTGCGTGTTGATCTTCGCCTATACCGTGCCCGCCGTGTTTATCTCCATACAACTGACCGGCAACCCCATCCCGCAGTTGGCCCTGGGATCCGCCATGGCGGATGGGTCCGGATATCTCCTGCTGAAACTGGATCGGGTCCTCACGGATCTGGGATTCAACGCCTATACGCATCCTTTCAACGATAGTTCCATGATCAACGTCCTGGCCATTACGTTTGCCCTGATGGCGGGGACCGCCGGCCTGCCCCACGTGATCGTGCGGTTTTTTACCGTACCCCACGTGGAAGACGCACGCCGTTCAGCCGCCTGGGCCTTGGTCTTTATCGTCCTGTTATATACCGTCGCCCCGGCCGTCGGCGGGCTGGCGCGCTTGAATCTCATTACGACCGTCAACGGCACCGACGGCACCGGGACCCCCTATGAAACCATGCCGAGTTGGTTTCGCACGTGGGAAAACTCGGGTCTCATCGCCTGGTACGACCACAATCACGACGGCAAAGTCCAGCACGCCGCCGGCCTTGCCTTTGCGGGCGGCAAACCCATCTTTGATCGTGATGCCCGTGGTCAATCGGGCCGGCGTCTGGTCACAAATCCCGGTCCCGGCAACGTGACCGAGGGCACACCGTTTGCCAATGAAATCTACGTGGACCGGGACATCATGGTTTTGGCCAATCCGGAAATTGCCGGCCTGCCCGATTGGGTGATTGCCTTGATTGCCGCCGGTGGCATTGCCGCGGCGCTGTCTACCGCCGCGGGCCTGTTACTGGTCATTTCCGTTGCCGTTTCCCACGACATCCTGAAAAGCACCTTCGCGAAAAACCTGTCGGAAAAACAGGAATTAACCGCCGGCCGCATCGCCGCCGCTGTGTCCATTGCCATCGCGGGGTATCTCGGGTCCAATCCCCCGGCGTTCGTGCCCCAAGTGGTGGCGTTCGCCTTCGGGCTGGCCGCCTCGTCCCTGTTCCCGGTCATCCTGCTGGGAATCTTCAGCACGCGCATGAACAAATGGGGTGCTATTGCCGGTATGCTGACGGGGCTCATCTTTACCATGGGATATATTATGTATTTCAAAGGCGTGTTTATCACCCCCATGGCAGAGAACGTCCCGGCTAACTGGCTCCTCGGAATTTCGCCGGAAGGCATCGGCACGGTCGGCATGCTCCTGAACCTGTGCGTCGCACTGACGGTCTCGCAATTCACCACGCCTCCGCCGGCAAAGATCAGGGAATTAGTCGAACGCATCCGCCTACCGGAGATGACGTCGTAAAGGCCTCGGCTCAGGACCCCACCGCCGGCTGACATCATACCGTTTCCAGCCGGGCACATGAGCCGTCATCAGTGCCTTGAAGAGTTTCCCGTGGTTGGGCACGCGCAGGTGCAACAGTTCGTGCGCGATGACGAAATTCTGGAAGCTCGATTCCCTGTCGGCCAAATCGTATGCCAGAGTCACGATTCCCGATGTTGAACACGAACCCCATTTTTGCGTCATACGCTGAACGCGAACCAGTCGCGGATGGACGTTCAGGCGCCACGCCCAATAGTCAACGCGGTTGCGAATGACCTCGCGCCGTTTGTCACGCGTTCTCATCGGCGCCTTCGTCCAGAAGAATCGAAAAGATCAGCTTCACCACGCGGCTCCGTTCCTCCTTGTCCAGTCGCAGGAACAGCCGATACAGAACCGTACGCAGCCGCCGTTGTTCATCTGAGTTGACGGCAGCATTGGGGAAGCGCGTGAGAAGATCTTCCGCTTCCTGTGCCAAATCCATGGCCGCGATGCCGGTTGTTCCGAAGTCCGGATCATTTTTCAGCGTCCAATACACGCCGAATGCACGTGGCGAGAGTCCACTTTCCTTCGCCGCCTTGACAGCAGCTTCCTTTTTCCTGGCAATATCGGCCAGCCGGTCCATCGCCGCAAGCCCGGTCGTCTTGCGCTCCTCCAGGTCCTTCAGGACTTGCTCGGCGCGCTCCTTGAGCGGTCGAAGCACGGACGCCGAATCCCGATCTTCCTCAATCTCCCGGTTCAGGCCGCGCACAAGGTTGAACACCTTGGCCTCATCGGAGCCGGATTTCCCTCGAAGCGATTCAAGAGTGTTCACGTCGAACGTCACGGTTTTCGTCATGTAGCCGAGGCCTTGCTGAATAGCGCCATCTTGGATCAACGAACGCGTCTTATTGGCGAGGTCTATCACATAAGTGACTCTGGTTGTGTAGGCGTTACGAACGACGGCGTAGAGTTGCGCAAGCTGCTTGTACGTCACGATATGGTCGCGAAGCTCGGGCGAAGGCGAGAGAATTTCCCAAAGCGCCTCGATCTCTTTGTAAGCCTCAAAGAACATCTTACGCGGTTCAGGGTCCAGGAAACGTCCGTAGACAATATTCTCAAGGTGCTCATCCGCGCCACCACTCTCCTCTCCAACGAGGTAGTCCGTTCTCGCCCGCTCGATCTTATCCAAAAAGTCAGCCAGCAGCAGATCCAGGTCTTCGATCACGCCGCTCACATCCGTGGAGTCGAACCGTAGCGCCTTCCTCAATTCACGTAACACGCCGACGAAATCGACCACGAGACCAATGCGCTTCCGGGCACCAATCGTATCCACGTAAGGGCGGTTCACACGCGCAATCGCCTGCAAGAGCACGTGGTCGCGCATCGGTTTATCGAGGCACAGGCAATAGAGAAGCGGGGCGTCATAGCCCGTCAGCAGCTTGTCGGTGACAATGAGAATTTTCGGATTCTCATCCGCTCGCTTGAACATGAGACGCACGTCCGCCTCCCGTTCCGGAGAAAGCTGAAGTTCGGCGACCAGTGGGCGCTCCACCACGTCGTTGACGTTTTCCGTGTAGACCGGCACGGTCCAGTCCGGTGGCAGCAGCCTATCGAGCGCGCGCTTGTACTTGGCGCAGGCTTCCCGGTTCACGCCAACGAGAAAGGCCTTATACCCGAGCCGTTCCACGTTCTCCTTGAAGTGCTCGGCCACGAACGCTGCAACTTTCTCGATCCGATCATCAGCGGTGAGAAACGTGCGCAAGCCGACGGCTCGATCAAGGACCTTGTTGAGTTCATCAACGTCGGTGACGCCCTCGGTCGCGGCCAAGGCGAAGAACTCCTTGTCGAGTCGCTCCGCCGGTACCGTCATCTCGCTAGGTGCCATCGTGTGGCGGATCGGCAGCGTCGTTTCGTCTTCAATTGACTCGGCGATGGTGTACTTGTCGAGATAGCCTAGTTCATCGTCGGCGCCGAAAATTCTAAAAGTACCTTCGCCCTGAGCCGTCTTGTCGATGGGCGTACCGGTGAAACCGATAATTGTCGCGTTGGGCAAGGCCGCCATCAGGTACGTGCCCAGATCCTTGGCCACAGACCTGTGCGCCTCGTCGATGAACACGTAGACGTTGTCGCGGGCATTGGCGTCCTTTTCGATGCCCTCGAATTTGTGGATCATCGAAAGGATCAGACCGCGCTTGTCGGTTTGGAATAGTTCCCGAAGTTCGGCCTTGGAACCGGCACGCCAGACCGCGATGTCCTGCTGCTTCATCTCTCCGAGCAGCCTCTCGACCCAACCCTTGAGTTGCCCCTCAAGCTCCGTCCGGTCCACGACTACGACAACCGTGGGCGTATGAAATCGGTCTTTACGCTCCAGGATTAGACGCGCTGCAGTAAGCAGGGTAAAGGTCTTGCCGGAACCCTGCGTATGCCAGACCAGTCCGCGCTGCTTCGTCGGCTCGGCGCAACGCGCGACGATACGATCGATCGCGCGGCGCTGGTGCTGACGGAGTACCGATTTTCTGGTTTCACCATCTTCGACGTAGAAAAGAATCCAATCTCGTAGCGTGCGCAGAAAGGCAGCGGGCTCGAAGAACGACTGCACGGCAAACCGATAACTCTCCTCCGGCCGTTCCTTCCAGCGGGCCATGTGCCGGCGCGACACGTTCCAGGTGACGCCGTACCAGTATTCAATCAGATGCGTGACATTGAACAGTTGCGGCGAAGCTATCAACTCAGGGGTCTCGACCTCGTAGCGTCGCAGTTGCGTGATGGCCCGCTCAATCGCATTGGCGTCCTTAGGGTTCTTGTGCTCGACGATGGCAACCGGCACACCATTGATCACGAACATCACGTCCGCCCGGTTGCCTTTGCGGGCCGGGGGGTTGAGTCTCCATTCCCAGGTGACGTGATAGACGTTGGCGCCAGATTTCTCAAAATCCACAAGCCGGACGCGTCGATGACGCTTCTCGGCTTCGTCGTACCATTGCCGCTCCCCGCGCAGCCAAGCGAGCATCTCGCGATTTCCCTCGATAGTCGCGGGGATCGCCTCGAGCTTTTCAAGGACGGAGCGGATGATGTCATCCGTCATCCAGGGATTGGACCGTTCGAGCGCTCCTTCGAGTTCACTCCGGAACAGCATCCCCGCCTCACCACCGCGTTTAGACTTCGCCTCTTCAGGCGGGAGTGGCGTCCATCCGATCTCCGCTGCGTGACGAACCATGGGAAATTGAACTGAGGCAGCCTCGGTGATCTTGAAATCGGTCAGGACCAATTCTCCGTTTGACAACGCTTCTGTCTGGTCATCTTGTCAGCCAAGATTCTTGTCAAGGAGCCAACAATGGTCACAGCAGGAGGATGTCGTCGACAAGATCGGCTCGGCGGAAGGTGGCTGATAGTCGTTGCAACGTTCGTTCTCTTCCACTGAACAGCGGGGCAAGCGCGTCGGCTATTTGCTTCTTAGCTCGAGACAAATAGCCGTCCGATTTTTGTTCGATCAGGTTCCGCGCTTGCGCAAAGTTGCGGTGGTCGAGTTTGTCGAGTTCAATATTCATCTCTTTCAGAAGATAACGACCCATAAGCATGGCAATGAAACGGGAACCATAGGCAAGGAAGTCAGGCGCATCTTGCGGGGGTCTCTTGCGATGATTTTCCGCATGTCTGTGCAACAGAGCAGCGATGATTGCTTGAGCACCATTCAGGTCTTTTGTGAAAATCTTATTGTACAATGTGCCAAAATGCTCTCGGCTTCTGAACCTCGCCTGGTGTGGTCGTTGACGCCAGATCGCCAAAACGGCCTCGGCAATGACGGCGCTCGTAAACTCGTTGGGCAATACTGCCCGGTCTTCGCGCTTGGCCCGGTACGTGTATCCCAACCCCGCAATCGACTGGCCGAGAGCCTCTTGAAGCGGATCGTTAGCTTTCAGATCCCTCAGATCAACCGGGTTTTGGCTGTTTGTGGCGAAAGTGATCGCTTCAACGACCCTGCTGTCGTTTTGCTGAAGTTCGTATATGCGGACAAGCACCTCCGCTTCTCCAATATCCGGGCCGATTTCCTTGGACATCTGCTGAACAGTGCGAGCCGTCTGTCCCCCGTTCACGATCTGCAGGTCGCTCAGGTGTACAATCCAGTTGTCTTTTTGGAGTGCGTTGTGGCGAAACTGAGAGCAGGTGATCGTGATGCCGTTGTTGTAGAAATAAAAATTGGATCGTTGATTCGGATCGCGCAAAGTGGCTGCGACCGCCTCATTCACGCGGTTGCCGGCGAGGCCGAGATAACGACGGATATTCCTTTCGAACAAATGATTATCGTGTTCAGTGGTTAGACGTGCCAGTTCGGCGACTGACATGCGTCCTATCAAGACACGCCGGAAGTCAAAAGTTTCGACGGTCGCCTGTCCAGTGAGTTTCAACTCAGCACTAATCGGTTGTCTTGCCTGTAAGAGAGCAAGAAGCTCTTCTGCCCCTATATGACGCCATTCGACTTGTTGCCCAAAATCCTTTGCGGCATTGTCTATCCGCTGCTGCGCTCCAGGTTGCCAACGCACCCCATTGTTCGCGGCGACAGCAGTCACTCGTGGAAGTGCGCCTTCCTTGACGAATGAACGTATCTCTTCGACCCGCTGATTCAGACGACTGTTTACCATGACCGGTTTAGCTGGGTCGAAAAGTGCCCCGATTGCATCGATTATCTTGACAATCTCGTTCTCCGGGAAGGCAGCGTCACGGCTAAGGTCCTTTCTGTACTTCCCCTGGATCAGTGTGATGTGAAGTTCGCTGTCGTCCGGCGGGTCGAAATACAGGGCATCAACCCCGAAATCATTCCCGCCATCGACAATGCCATCGAACGTTTCTTCTTCGGCGAGGTTGAACGCCGTTCTGGCGACAAGGAACAGGAATGCTGCCGAGCGTTTCTTTTGTTCATCTTGTCCAAGCCGGAGCTCATTGGCAAAAGCATCTGCGTGCTTCTCAATAATCCCTGATACCTGCTGGTCAATAATTTGCGCGGCAAGAGACATTGCTCTCTTCCTCCTTAAGCACATGGAGCCATTGCAGGAGATAAGTTTTTCCGATTCCATATTCGTCACGGACAATGGCAGCCTTCACTCCATGCCCAGTCTTGTGGTCGTTGAGGAGAGCCATTGTCTTCTCGGTCAGATCATTTGGAGGAGACACCACGCCCAAGAGTGCGCGCCGGTGCAGCAGGGCATTCCGGTAATGATACAAAGTCGTAGGCGCCGGACCGGAACCATGTCGAGTCAGCCAGATGCCCTTTTCTTGCACCAATTCGTTGAGTTCGCCGGCTCTTAGGCCGTTCGGAAAAACGGCAACGGCTTTCAAAAGGCGATGGAACCCAGCAAAGGAAATGGCGCGCATCCAGTAGTCGTTCTGTGGCAGACGGTCTTTGCTGGGATGTTGTGGTTGCTTCATGTCGATTATTCCTCTGCGTCTGAGCGTCGGGCAACCATGTTAGCACGGTGGCCGAACAACGACCACAAGCCCTTCTCCTTAAAAGAAGGCACGGCGCTCAGACATCTCTAGCTAGGCGTTCCAGCAAATCCTCAGACTCGGGACGGTCAAACAACTCAGCCCATCGTCACTCCGACTCCAATTCAGCCAACAGGAAGCGGCGAACCGGTCTTGTTCCGCTTGTGGGAGCTCGGCGGCTCTCTCGAAGGCCTTTTGAAGAAGTTGGTTCATGTGCTTTCCTCCGCTTCTAAGTGAGCAACGAAATGCATATGGGTATGGGATCAGAGTGGGACAACATTGGCTGAAGCGATTGGCTTGGGCGCGACGTGGCGCATCCCTGTCGTCTCCTTGAACGCCATCGTTTCGGATTCGCCGGCCGTGACGAACGTTGAGATTTCATCAAGGGTCCTGGAAACCCTCCCACACGGCAGACATCCCGCTACAAAACCCTCGTGGATCCGTGGAGGCTTGTCCCAGCTTGTCATCACTCCGGAATCAGGTTCAATCAGGCAACCTGCCCTCCAACAGCGCTTCGACCTCGTGGCTCAGCGTAGGAAGATCAGCCTCTACTACGCCTCATACCAGCCGGTCATCCACATGGGCATACTGGTAAATCAAAACGTTTCGGAAGGCGATAATGCGCTGATAGCCACTGATCCGAGCAGCCGTCGCGCTGTTAACCTTCGCCAGTTGGTTCAAGGCTTCGCCGACTATTTCGAACTTGCGCTCTACTGCGGAGCGCAGCATGGCGTCATATTCGTAATCTGCAAACGATTTGTCGGCAGTGAATTCGTTCAACAACGTGACAGCCTGCCAGATATCATACAGATATTTCCTGGCTTCAAGCTTCATAAACACAGGTCCTCGTCTGCTCCACCGACTGCAAGAAGTAAGGATTTTTAATGGCAGCCCGAACGACAAGGTCCACAGGCCGTCCAAAAAGTTGTCGTAGCGCGTCCAGCAGGCCGAAATAAGCATCGGCGTAGTCACTGAAAGGAAGCGGGTGGAAATCGACAAGAAAATCGAGATCACTCCTTTCAGATTGAACCCGCTTGGCCGAGGCCGAACCGAACAGGTCGAGGCGCCGGACATGGTAAGCACGGCAGAGTTGCTTCAGTTCCGGAGCCCGCTCAGCAACATCTGAAATCATCATTTATTCTCCTCTGGTCGAGTTTGCTCAACAGTGACTTCGCGGTCGCCATCCACGTGAACCCGTTCGACCGTCAGGAAACACCGGAGACTCGATTTGCCGAAGTTTGCCGAAGTTCGGCGCTCAACTCCTCGATGGTGCGGTCGCTCACCTGCTGTCAGGTCACGGCCTCGTCCCCGTCACGCCGAACAGCACCTGCCCGCTTCGATAATTCAGGAAAACACACACCGTCATGGTCGCCTCACGGCGCGTTCCGGTTGTCTCCTTGAACGCCAGCGTTTCTTATTCGCCTCCAGCAGCCAATGCCACATCCGATTGGATTCCATTGAGGCATCCGTTATCTTCTGTGGCATACACACCCCAACCATGTTTTATCGTAAAGCTACGTTCGCCTGACAAGCCTGTCATACTCGTGATGCAGACCGATCCAGAACCACACGATGTCGACTTGGTCCACTACGCCGAGAGCACGGTAGTCGCTGCTCTCCGGTACCGAATAAATTGGCCGCCTCTGACTCACTCGCTTGAAATCCAAGCTTGGGTGACTGCCAAAACTATTCTAGAACATAGCGGCACCCAGCCGACCTCCGCCACGTGACGCTCAGACAGCCACCGTAACTCGGGCATGCGTGACGTCCGCCCCGTCACGGGACGCACCTGTGAGGGCAACACAGTCGCGGTAGCCACCGTGCCGCCACCAGAGACATGAACTCCACTGCAGAGGCTTCTTTCTTAGGATGGATGTGGATCATGGCGACCACGTCGCCCGGTTTCAGTTCTTCCCTCTCATCACCAAGAACTTTTGAGCCTCCTATAGCACAGTAAACACCGGGCTTACTTCATGTCCCAACAAAACTTCGTCTTGAGATCTTCCCATTCGTTCGCGTGCTTCGCTTTGCGGTCTTGAGGTTTAGTCAATTCGTCCGCCTCTCTGTCAGAATACTCCCCACTGTGAGCGTGCATTTTCGTTAAGTGCTCGTAGCAACTTGGTATGAGGATGAGGCTCTACTGGAAGACCTCGAACTGAATTCAGGTGTCGCTCTGACGGTCTGTACAGGAAAAGGACACCCGACTTTTGTTCGATCTTCGCAGAGGGAAAAGTCCGCTTAAGCCAACACGGGATGGGATAGAGTGCCCATGGATTTCTGTACAGGCATACTTTTTGATATGGAAGGCTCTTTTGTGTTAGCCCAGTGAACAGTAAGATAGCGCTGATCTTGGTATTTTCTTTCCCACCCCAAGCACTTCTACGTCTCCCATTTCCTAGTGGCGGCGTTACCCGGAGAATACCTTGCGCCACGTCTTGTACCCATCCGAACAATGCAAACGCCACGTCGATATCACCGGCAGGAAATACACTCTTATCGTTTATCACCAGCAGAAGCGGTTCATTGACAGCTTTATGTTGACGTGCTTTAGCTTTCATTGCCCTGACGAGAGGCCCCACAGAGTCTACCCCGCCGCCCTTTCCAAATCCTGGAAACATGAGAGATTTCACTCCCTGCCTGTGCGGAGACTTGGGGTATGCGTTAATGTCAATAACCCATTCCCCTTGTCGGGGAAAGTCACCTCGATATGACAAAAGTCGGCAACGGACATTCTCTCCTTGGACAGCACTATCAAGACAAGCAAAGGTTTGTTGATATGGCTTAGGCTTTTCAGTGCTTAATCCTTCAACCCATTCCTTGATAGGAAGGAGGTCTTTTTTCGCAAGAGGCTGAAGCAATTCCCCAGATTTCACGAATAGGGTATACCAGTAGATGCCTGAGTTATGGCACATGCCATTTAGTTTTTCGATTACATCACTTTCTAGGGGTGTTTGTAGATATTGACTAGATGTCACTTCCGTCGCTTCAACGCAGAATCTGTCGCCGTCTGGCGTAGTTGCTAGAAAGTCCGCCTTATTTTTATCGCCCACAGGTGGTTGCGTTTGTATCTGGCATCCCAATTCACCAAGAAGGTCCCCTACATATTGCTCGAAGAATTTGCTCTGCTCGGGCATCAGATGTTTCCCTACTTGTTGGTGTAGTGGATGAGCGCCGAGAGGTCAAGAGCAGCGACTCGGATCTCGCCGGTCATCAGCTTGTGGAGCAGCGACTTGAACAATTCGTCAAGCACCACCCGTTTCTTGCGATGCAGGTCAATCTTTCGGTCAATTGCCTTGAGGATGGCAACGATGTTGCGTTGCTCGTCGAGCGTTGGGATCAAGGCTGGAAAAGCTTTAAGTTTCGTGGTGTTGATACATGCCAAATTGGTTGTCTTATGAGCCACCTTGAGAAAATAAGCTTTGCCGTAGGGACTTTGAGCTTGATAGGCGAAAAATTCGGGCAGCAGTCTGCTTCTTTGTGTTCTGACGGCAAAAATGTGGTTCTGGTGAACACAAAGCGGAATTTCGCTACGTCAGATGAAACCCCGCCCAAGCTTGTCGAAGTCTCCTCCCTCTGTCAGAACAACATCGTTATGCTGTAGCCTGTAGCCTTTGATTTCCGATGTACGGACAGAAATCGTCTTGATTGCAACGAGATCAAGATAGCCGTCCTGAACATTCGCCACACGCAAGTACGGCACTCGTATAGATTCGGAGTCATCTAGTTTGCGCCCCTTGGCGACGCCAGTTTGGACAAAGGCGCAATCGCTAAGTGATACAATTTCCCAACTCTCCGGCACCGGGCCGATTTCTGTTTCCTTCTGCGCCTCGCCTCGCAGGCCGCGCGTGAATAGCGTTTGCATCGCGGCGCGCTTGAGGGCTTGACCTTCTTCAACCAATGCCTCTGAGATTCCGATTGCCTCATGTACAAGCCAAAGGACGTCGGCAATCCGTTGTTGTTCATCCAATGTGAATGCAGGCACCTCAAATTCACATGTGTGCGCCCACGACGTCCGGGGGTGTTGGACACCCGTCATGCCCGCGATGGCATATTCGACAAAGCGCGGCGAATGGACAACGGCGGCAAGGAACCTCGAGTCCACGTCCTCTTTGGCGCGGAGCACTAGCAACTCCGTCGTGCAGACGCCCGCCTCCTCAGCCAGGACCGCCTTGTCCAAGTAAGGGCGGAGCTTGCCGTAAAGGACGTCGCCGGGTTGGAAGACCGAGGTTGTGCTTCGCACGTTCGAAGACAACCCGCCACCGATGGGGACGAGCCGCCCCGAGGCCAAGTGCTCAAGTCCCAGATAGAACGTTTCCGACAGTGTGCCGGGCCTTACCGGGTCTGAAACCAGGACGCACAGGTCCGCTAGACGGGCTGTCTCCTTTGTCGTCACTCCAGCCTCTTTAGCCGCACGGCAGGCAGCCTCTTCAACCGCTGATTCAGCGGATCCACTTCGATGCCGACGGATTCCAGTGCCGTCATGCCCAGCAGCGGCTCTGCCTCAGTGTCGTCGAAGATGACCGTGCCGCCGACGAATTCACCCATGAACTCAATCTTGGCAACAGCAACATCTACCGTAATCTCGCTTCCATCGGCCAGTTCATACAGACGTTTCCCCTCGGGCTTGAGGCCGATGGCTTCCAGGTGCTGTCTGGGCACCAGGGAATCGATGGCTCCCGCATCCACTAGGAATAGCCCTTCCCAAAACCTGTCTGGCTCTGCGGGATTCGTAATCCTGACCGTTACGTGCGTCGCTCCCATGCCTTCGTACCTCCTGTGGTCCTAAGGAACCTCTGATGTATTGCACTATCGGGCGCATGGCGGCGTTGTGTCCTCGCTCACCCCTCGCCTATCTCTGTGATACGCCTCGGGCTTCGCTGCAGGACGCCATGCCCTGCATCCCGCTATCACAAAAATCAGAGGTCCCTAAGTGTCCACAATTAGTGCAGTCGTGCCAACATGTCTGCTAGCTGCGCGTCAATCTTACGGGCCTCGTTATCGAGACGCCGCATCTCGGCAATGATTTCCGTAATTGGGCGTTGAGTGACAGCTTCCGCCTGCCCTACCCACCGGCTCGGACTCGGGTTGTAGTCTGCCTCCTTCGCCTGATCCCGCGTGATGACGGCGATTTCGCCGTCCACGGGCTCGCCCTTGAGGAAGGCCGTTGCCAACGGCCGAATATCCCCCTCCGGGATAAAATTTTTGGGCTGTCCCTTCTTCACGCGTCGGCTGGCGTTGAGCAGCACGATTTTGTGCTTCCTTGCAGACGGCTTGCACTTCGACAGCACCACGATCACGCCGGCGGCGGTGGTATTGTAGAACAGGTTGTCCGGCAGCAGGATCACGCCGTCGATCAGATCGTGGTCCACGAACCATTTGCGGATGTTGCGCTCCTTGTCTTCGTGTTTAGCGCCGGAGCCTCGCATGACCGCACCGGTGTCGAGCACGACCGCGGCGCGTCCGCGCTTGTTCAGACAGGTAAGCGTGTGTTGAAGCCACGCCCAGTCACCCTTGCCGGTGGTGACGCCACCCCGTGTGCGGAAACGGTCGAATGGGTCATTGGCAAACAGATCAGGATCGAACGGTTGGTTCCACATGGGGTTGGCGACCACCACATTGTGGGTGTCGATCTGGCCTGACGTGGTTTTGAACTTGGGGCTGAGCATGGTGTCCCCGCGGGCGATCTTGATGTCCATGTCGTGGATGATCGCGTTCATGTGTGCGACGGCGTAGCTTTCGGCTTGCAGTTCCTGGCCGGAGAGCTTGAGCGGCACGCGGCTCGTGGGGTCGAGCTCGCGGGCCACGAGTTGGAGCTTGATGAGCAGCCCGGCTGAGCCACAGGCGTAGTCATGGCAATCCTCGCCCGGTCTCGGGCGCATGATGTGCGCCATGAGGAACCCGACTTCGGTTGGGGTGAAGAACTCTCCCGCGCTTTGACCGGATCCTTCTGCGAACTTGCGGAGCAGGTATTCGTAGGCACGTCCCAGGAAGTCGGGCTGCACGTCGGCGAGGCCGAGCCGATATCGGGGGTCGGAGAAGGTCTCGACCACCGCGGTGAGCTTGGCCGGGTTGATGTCACGCTCGCCGTTGCGCTCAGACGCAAAATCCACGAGGTCGATGACGCCTAAAAGCGAAGGATTCTGTCTGACAACGGCGCGCACCGCCTTGGTCAGGTGTTCGCCAATATCCTTGGGTCGCGTGCTTCGATTCAGTTCGTCAAGCGGCCACTCGTAGGGTTCCCGCCCGCTGATGACGCCCCATCGTGCTTCGGGCGGGAGGTAGAAGCGCAGGAGTTTGTGATCGCTCTCGGCGATCTCCAGCGCGATGGCACGGTCGCCATATTCTTCGGCCAAGCGATCGATCTCATCCTCGAAGACGTCGGACAGCCGTTTGAGGAAGAGAAGCGGCAGCAGATAATCCTTGAACTTGGGCGCGTCTTTCTCCCCGCGGATGGAGCAGGCCGCGTCCCACAACATCTGCTCCATGGGCTTGGTGGATGGGGAAGCTGCGCGGCGGGTCGCTTTTGCTCTGCGGCGGGTGACGCGCGCGGCCGCTTCGACCGGCTCTACGGCCGCTTCTGCTTCGTCAACACCCGCCTCGGCGGCAAGCGCGGCGATGGCTTCTTGCGCGGCTTTCTGTGGTTTGGTCGTGCCGGCTTCCCAGCGGTTTATTGTGGCGAAGGAGACCCCGACCCGGTCGGCAAGTTCCTGTTGCGCGAGATCGAGTCTGGCTCGAATGGTGCGTAATGTTGCCTGTATTTCCATGATTTCTGTCATGTTTGATATGAAACATTTCAAACATGACATTACATGTTATTCTGTGCAAATCTTCAAAGGTGTGGGGAATATTTTAGACAAGCATTGTCCCATCACGCTGAAAAGGATAAGAACGACTCTGGATTGTCTCACCGTGTCAGCCAGCACCTCAGGCTAGGATTTTACGGTTTCCCGTTACCCCAGGTTTCCCCTCACCCCAGCCCTCTCCCACATGGGAGAGGGAGTCAATACAGACTAAATGACGGAGGAGAAGGAAGAATGCGCCAATAGATTCAGTCTTTCACCACCCTACCCCCCACCGCTTCAGCCGGCGCCTGACGGCTTGGCTTCAGCGACTCCCCCTCAAGGGGGGAGTGATGAGGCGAGAACAACGCGGGCATAAGATGCCGTGGCTACAAAGACAGCGGTCGGTCAGGTGTTGTTGACGCATCGAAAGCCGGCGTGGGCATGGGGATAGCCTTGGCGGAACCAATTCCGGAATGAACGGCGCAACAGGCAGGAGGCCGTGGTAGGGGCTCCTCCTTTGACGATGAAATGATCGTCGTCGAAGAAACGAGCGGAGTAGCCGGGATAGGTCGGATAGGGTTGGAAGCCTTCAAAGGGATGGAAATTCGTCGAGGTCCATTCCCATCCGTTCCCGACTAACTGGGACACCCCGAAGGCGCTGTCACCGCGCGGATTGGCCGTAACCGGGATTGGATCCCAAAACCGAAAGTGGAAATTCCCGTGAACGCCGTTGGCGATTCGGTCTCCCCATGGATAGGCGCGCTCTTCGCCGGATGGCGTCCCGTACGCCGCACGATGAAATTGCGCTTCGGTCGGAAGCGAGAGACCGGCCCACTGGGCATAAGCCCACGCATCTTGCAGGGACACATAGACGGGCCAGTGCAAAGGGAGCGGAATTTCTTCGAACAGCGTCAACAGAGACCAGCGGTCGCCGCGTTTGACCCAGAACGGCGGGACGGGACCGCCCTGTTCGACGAATGCTCCATATTGTTGATTGGTGATTTTATATTTGCTGATCGCAAAGGCCGGCACGGTTTCCTGATGTTCGCCAAATTCATTATCCCACCCAAACCCCTCACGACGGCCAAGCGTCGCAACGCCTTGGGGAACGTCGATCATGGCATGTTCAGGTGGCGGACTTTCCGGTGGGGGTGACAACGAGGGCGACGTTTTGCCATGGCGAGCCACGTGGTGCAGCAAATAGGCCGTGGTTTCGGCATGCATCCAACGATGCTCGATCGCCATGCGCAGGACCGTTTCGGGAGCGTCTTCCAAGGCTTGATCGACCGACTCCCTTGCCTTGACGTTGTACCGGCGGATTTCTTCGAGCGCCGGCCAGTCCGAGGGAGCGTCTTCCTGTTTTGAGCCGACCTCGGGATCAATGCCGGCCTCGAACAGCGAATCAAACGTGGCGTGAAAGGAAGGCTGGCCTAATGTCCAACGGCAAACCTGATTCCAATCAAATGCCTCTAGATGGCCGACGTAAAAAACGACGCGATGGCGTTCCGGAATAGGACGTTCATAGAGCGTTTCCGGTTGAAACAGGGAAAAAATGGAATCGGTGCAGGCCCGAGCCTCGGCTAATTCCTTTCGTATTTCGAGTAAACGCGGCATAATCACTGACGAAACCGGGCGTCGAACCGTTCGATGAGACGAGGTCCGATTCTACTCGGCCTCCTGTCGTGGGAGAGTCGATACCCGCGCTCTGTTTTGTAATATCGTCATCGTCAGGTCTTGTCAAGAAAAAATACATGACAAACCCACCCGTCCTGAGTCTCCTCGACGTGAGCAAAGAATTCGACCCCGGCGTTCGAGTCCTCGAGCACGTCGATCTCGAAGTGCTTGAAGGGGAAACCCTGATCCTGATCGGGGGAAGCGGGTCCGGTAAAACAACCCTGCTCCGGATGTTGAACGGGTTGACTCATCCCAGTTCGGGAGAAGTTCGCATTCACGACGAACTGCTACGAGTCAAAGACCCCATCGATCTCCGTCGCCACATCGGGTACGTGCAGCAGGACGCCGGATTGCTGCCGCATTGGACCGTCGAAGAAAACGTCGGCCTCGTCCCGCTGTTACTCGGATGGGAACCCGAACGAAGAACGGGCCGGGTGCATAAACTCCTGAACCTCGTTCATCTTGACCCGCAGCGATTTCGAGCGCGGTATCCCATTGAACTGTCGGGCGGGCAACGACAACGCGTGGCCTTTGCAAGGGCTCTTGCGGCCGACCCCGGGATCGTCTTGCTCGATGAGCCCTTTGGCGCACTCGATGCCATTACCCGTCACGAACTCCAACGTCAATTCCTCGGCCTTAAGCAACGCCTCCGAAAAACCATGGTTATGGTCACCCACGACGTGGATGAGGCACTGCAACTCGGCGACCGTATCGCGGTGTTGAAGGAAGGCCACCTCTTGCAGATCGGAACCCCGGCCGACCTTCTTGCCGCTCCGGCTCACGACTACATTAGGCAATTGCTTCGCCATCGCTCCCCTAGGGATTCCTCATGACTCAACCTCTTCAGTCGATGCCTTGGGTGGCCCTGGTCTTCTTCCTGTTGCTTCCCTTACCGGCCTTTTCGCAGGAGGATCGCATCGTCGTCGGGTCAAAGAATTTTATGGAAAACAAGCTCTTGGCTGAAATCTTCGCGCAACTGATTGAAGCCCGCACGGATCTGTCCGTGGAGCGGCGATTGGGCCTGGCCGGCACACAAGTCTGTTTTGAAGCTCTTCGTACCGGAGCCATCGACCTGTATCCCGAATACACGGGCACCGGGCTCGTCAGTATTCTGCAGCAAGAGCCGACCGGCGATTCGCGAACGGCGCTCAACGTCGTTCGCGCGGAATTTTTACAGCGTTGGGATTTGTGGTGGCTGAATCCATTGGGATTTGAGAATGCGTACGCACTCGCGGTTCCTCGCGCCCGAACGGCCGGTACTCCTCTGCGAACCATTTCAGATCTCGTCGAGATCGCGCCGTCCCTGACCGCGGGGTTAGGGTATGAATTCATCAACCGACCCGATGGATTGCCCGGTCTTCAAACACGGTACGGCCTTACCTTTCAACGTGTGCAGGCCATGCAACAATCCCTGAAATATCAGGCTGCCGCCGCCGGTGAAATCGACGTACTCGACGTGTATACCACCGACGGTCGGCTTGCCGTGTATGACTTCGTGGTGCTGGAAGATGATCGACAATTTTTCCCGCCCTATGAAGCGTCCGGCCTCATTCGAGGCTCCACGCTTGCGCAATACCCCGAATTGGGAGCGATCCTGGGATTGCTGACCAACGCGTTCGACGTTGAGACCATGCGGCAATTGAATGATCGTTTGCAGGAAGGTGGGGAACCGGTGGAAGTGGTGGCACGCGATGCCTTGTCGGCCCTCCACCTGTTTGACGGCAATGATGCGCCGCAAGCGGTTTCTCATCAGGAAGGGCTTTTTGCCTATGCCTGGGCAAAACGAACGACGCTGCTGCGTCGAACCATCGAACATCTGAGTTTAGCTGGCCTGGCATTAGCGTTAGGGGTCCTGGTGGCGGTTCCATTGGGATTGCTTCTCGAACGTCACCGAACGGTTGCCGAACCCGTCATAAGAGGTATTGGACTCTCGCAAACGATCCCTTCTATTGCGTTACTCGCCTTCATGATTCCCATATTCGGCATCGGGATGTTGCCAGCCGTGATCGCCTTATGGATTTATTCCCTGTTTCCCATCGTGAGAAACGCCTATTCCGGTCTCCGCGACGCGGCACCCCGAACCGTGGAAGTGGCTCGTGCGCTCGGCATGACGGAATGGCAAATCCTCTATTGGATACGCCTGCCGTTGGCCGCGCCCGTCATCATGGCAGGCGTGCGAACAGCCGGCGTCATCACCGTGGGGACGACCACGCTGGCTGCGTTTATCGGCGCAGGAGGCTTGGGCGTACCGATTGTCGCAGGATTACAAATGGCCAACACCACCGTGATCCTGTCCGGGGCATTGCCCGCAGCGGCCCTGGCGTTGGTGGTCGACGGATTTCTCGGCAAGGTGGAAACGTGGATCAGACCGCGTGGCGTCTGAGGGAATGAGATCGCTAAGGAACCTCTGATTTCGTGTGATAGCGGGATGCAGGGCAAGGCGTCCCGGAGCGAAACCCGAAGCGTATCAGAGAGAGAGGTGAGGGGTGAGCGAGGACACCACGCCGCCATGCGCCCGATCGTGCACTCAATCAGGGGTTCCCTAACTTGGCAGGCCTGTCTGTGAGCAGTGTCGGGTGACGCCTGCGGCGAACCCGACCGACAACAAAGCCCGGCCACGTCCCCCTGATAAGGGGGATTGAGGGGGTTGGGGGCACTCAGGTCAGGCGGGCAGGTCGGATTATCGTCGCGTAATCCGGCATAAAGGGGACACGTGGTCGGGGGACAGTCAGGCCATGAAGACCTTGGTCAAGTTACAGACATCATCCCCGCGTCTGACTCCTTGCACAAATGAGGGCGACTCGTTACAGTGCGGGCTCCGCGGTTGGACTCCTCTCAATGACGTTATCTGTCATCCTTTTTCACGATAGAAATGCCTGTTTATGTTTGGTCCATCCAATGTGCTCATTGACGTACACTTGAACAACCAGGATCCCGGCGCCGTCAGGGAAGAAATTCGCGCGGGACTGCTTTCGACTCCACGGAGGCTCCCCACTAAGTATTTTTATGATGAACAGGGTTCTGAACTGTTTGAACGGATCTGCGAACTGCCGGAATACTACCAGACGCGCACGGAACACGAATTGCTGAAAACCGTGGCCGATGACGTGGTCACCCGCACCGATGCCGACGAATTGGTGGAATTAGGTTCGGGAGCCGCAACCAAAACCAGGGTGGTGTTGGACGCCATGGCCCGGGCGCGGCGACTCCGCTTCTATGTTCCGTTTGACTTCAGCGAAAGCATCGTACGACGGGTTGCGCAAGAACTCGTCGAGGAATACGAAGGGCTCCAGGTTCACGGTGTCGTGGGAGATTTTCTGGCCCACTTGACGCACATTCCGCAAGGCGGCAGACGTCTGGTCATGTTTTTAGGCGGAACGATCGGCAACTTGGGGCCTGAAGCGGCTCCGGCATTTCTGTCGTCGGTCGCCGATGAAATGGATCACGGAGATTTTTTTCTCCTTGGGATTCAACTCATCACCGACGTGGATCGCCTGGAAGCCGCGTATAACGATTCAGCCGGGGTCACCGCCGCCTTCAACAAGAACGTGCTGCGGGCGTTACAGCCCGTGATCGAAGCCGAATTCGATCCCGACGCCTTTGATCACGTGGCCCGGTTCAATCACTCCGAGCACCGGATTGAAATGCACCTTCGATCTGTTCGCAAGCAAGTGATTCCTATTCCCCAATTGGAGTTGACCCTTCGGCTCGAAGAAGGGGAAGAGATTCTCACGGAGATCAGTACGAAATATACATACCACCACGTGGAAGCCCTTTTGACCCGCGCCGGATTCAGCCCGGTTGCCTGGTATACCGATCCTCACCACTTGCACGGTCTCGCCTTGGCCCAAAAGCCTTCCGGCTGATTGGCTCTCATGATCTACCTGAATGCCGCAGCCCTGTGCCCGACGCTTGCCGAAGCTGAGAAAGAAGTTGAACGGACGCTGACTGAATTCAAACGCTATTTGTATTCGGACGCCGGTATCGAGTGGTATCTCCGCAAGCTTCGTGATTGCCGGCACAAAGTTGCCGCCCTGTTACACGTCAGTGATCCTTCGACCATCGCGTTCACCACCAATGCATCCACCGCGCATTATCTCGCGCTCTCTTCCTTGAAATGGGAACCGGGCGATACCATTCTCACCACCACGCACGAAAATCCTTCCATCACCAGACAACTTCGTGCGCTCGAACGTGAAGGCATCCGTGTTCACGCGGTCAGGCCTACGGCCCTGCAAACGTTCCTGCATACACTGGAAGAACGCTTCAACGAGCCCGGCGTCAAAGCCATCGTGATAAGCCACGTGTCACACGTTGACGGGCGAGTCTTCCCAGTCCATGACGTGGCGTCATTGGCCAGGGTCCGACAGTGTCTGGTCATCATCGACGGGGCACAAGCCGTCGGGCATATCCCCGTTGACCTGAATGCGCTCGATTTCGACGGTTATTTTTTTGCCGGGCACAAGTGGTGTGAAGGTCCTCTCGGCACGGGGGCGATGGTTATACGTGGGAGTTTTTTTACGCATCCCCGTTACCGCTGGATCGAAGGAGAACAACATGGCGAGTCGCCAGGATCACCATTTGAAATCGGGACGCACAATATCGGGCTCATGTCGGGACTCGCCGAAGCCTGCGAACAACGACATCGACGCGGAATCGACGCAGAACCACAGCGGGTCTTGCGGGAAATGGCCAAGGAACTGCTGGGCGGGCATCCGAATTGTCGTTTTTTGGAATGGCAGGGACCCCATGTTCCCGGCATCCTCACCTTCAAAGGAACCGATGACCTGGATCATGGAGAATTTGCCAAACGGCTTGCATCCGAAGCGGAAATTATCGTGAAACCCTTTGTGGATTATCCTGAGGGCGATGCACCTGCGATTCGACTGTCATGGTCTTCGACCATGAATCAATGGGAGTTTCAGAAGGGCGTTTCGATGATTACACAACGGTTCGGATCCTCGTAGCCCATGCGCGGATGCCGTTAGGGAACCTCTGATTTCATGCACGATCGGGCGTATGGCTGCGTGGTGTCCTCGCTCAACCCTTACCTCTCTCTCTGAGAAGCCTCGGGTTTCGCTCCGGGACGCCTTGCCCTACATCCCGCTATCACAACAAATCAGAAGTTCCTTAGATCTCACGGTGGCGTTCCAGGCGTTCCTCCAAACGGCGTAAGGCTTTCTGGGTTGAGCGAAGATCGTGCAAAATTTCTTCCCGCGATACCGGCAGATCCAATTCTCGAAGGCGCTCGACCTTGGCTTCTTCCAGGTTGTTAATGACCACCGCGATAAAAAGATTGACCACCACAAACGTGCCAAGCACCACGAAGCTGACGAAATAGATCCAGGCCAGCGGATACAGTTCCAGGGCGGTATCCATAATGTCCGTCCATCCCTCCAGCGTCACGACCTGAAACAAGGACAACAGGGAGACTCCCAAGTTCCCCCAATGGGCGGGATCGTGTTCGTGAAACAGTTGGTAGCCCGTAATCGCATAGATATAAAAGATGATGCTCATCAGGAGCATGACGTGTCCCATGCTCGGGAGCGAGCGCACGAGCGTCGAAACGATCAACCGCAGTTCCTGAATCGTGGAAATCAACCGCAGGACTCGCAATAACCGGGCGAGCCTGGCGATCATGGCGTACTCGCCGGTTACGGGAACCAGCGAGAACGCAATCACCGAAAAATCAAAGACGTTCCATCCGTCCCGAAAATACCGGTCGATCTGCGGGGCCACGGCAACCATCTTCAGCAGGGCTTCGAGAATGAATGCGGCCAGCACCGCTTGGTTCCCCAAATCCATCCATTCGCCGTATCGGCGGACCAAGTCAGGAGACGTCTCCATGCCCAACAACGCCCCATTCCCGATAATGAGCGCGATAATCACGCATTCAAAACTTGGTGCATTGACCAGCCGTTGAGCAAACTGTTTCATCGTCTGCAACCTTTACGTATCCTTGGGTCATAAAAAGAAGATCCCGTGGGGAGGCCATCATGCCCAGGGCCTTTTCACCCTTGCCACGTCTTACCCCAACCTCCATTGTCCGAGTCGATGTTCCAGGGTGTGCGCTTGGGTCAAGGAATCAACCGGAAGATCGTATCCCTCGGTCTGCGCAAAGGCCTCTTGAGGGATCAACCCCACCAACTCGCCCTTCGCCACGGCAACGCCTTTGAGGGCCGCAGCTCGCTTCACGGCATCGAACGCCACGTGAAGAGGCGTTTGGCAATAGTCGGTGAGATTCATCGACACCTGGACACACCCCTGACTTTTCAGTTCCAGCCCGATAGCCTTGACGGCCGGTAACCCGCCGTTCGACGCGCGGATCCTCCTGGCGATATCCCGTGCCAAGGATACATCGTGACTCTGCAACACCACGTTGAAGGCAATGAGCGGATAACGGGCCCCAACCGCAATCACGCCGGCCGTGGGGTGCGGCTCAGCCGGACCGAAATCCGGCGTCCACGCGCGGTCGATGGCCATTCGCTTCCTCAGCGCCTCCAACCCACCTTTCCGGATCTGTTCCAATCGCCGGCGAAAGGGTCGAGCGCAGGCTTCCTCATACAGAAAAACCGGTATCCGCAATTCCCGCCCGATTCGCGTCCCGACCCGATGCGCGAGCCGGATGCATTGCTCCATCGTCGAGCCTGACAAGGGAACGAACGGCAGGACGTCACAGGCTCCGAGACGAGGGTGCCGGCCTGCGTGATGCTTCAGGTCGATCAATTCCGAAGCCTTGGCAACCACCGAACACGCGGCGGTCTCCATCGATTCAACGGAGCCAGCAACGGTCAGGACACAACGATGATGGTCCACATCCCGATGCTGGTCAAGCAGGGCCACTCCTTGGACCGAAACAAGGGCGTTGTTGAGTTGCTCGATGATACCCGAATTGCGGCCCTCACTAAAATTGGGGATACTCTCGACAATGCCAGCCATATCCCTGTTTACTGCAATCATGTTTTGTTGACAACCTCAAAAAGGTGAGATAAAACTCATTATTGGCTTTCCTGTTTGTGAACGTTGATCCTCCACCAGATCAGAACGGGTGCCCCCATGACGACAATGACCCAAGTCCAACCAGCCGTGACTCTTGCCGAACTTCAAGAATGCAAACCGGAACGGGTGACCATCGTGCTCCTGAGCGGAGATATGGATAAAGCCATGGCCGCCTTCATCATTGCCACCGGTGCCGCAGCCATGGGCATGCACGTGACCATGTTCTTTACATTCTGGGGGCTGAACGTCATTCGCAAACCCGGGGCGACAAGCTCTGCCAAGGATCTGCTGCGGAAGGCTTTTGGCTGGCTCAACCAGGGAGGAGCTACGGGCCTGCCTCTTTCGAGATTCAACTTTGGTGGGTTGGGTGCCACGATGATGAAAAAGGTCATGCGAGACAATCATATGCCCGGGGTGCCGGAACTGATAGAAACTGCGCAGGATCTGGGCGTCAAAATGATCGCCTGTACCACCACGTTGGGATTGCTCGGCATTTCAAAGGAAACGTTGATCGATGGCGTCGACCAACTCGCCGGCGTCTCAACCTACCTCGCGGAAGCCAAAGACGGCTCCGTGAATTTGTTTATTTGAGCAAGGCAGCCTTCTGTCCCAGTTTTCCGCTCTCCCGGGAGATGGCAGGGTGAGGGAAAAGCGTGCAAGGCTGAATGAAGAGGCAAACAAGAAAGTCATCACATGGTCCAATCCGACGTCACACTCGATACGCTGGGGTACTTTTGCCCCATGCCCATTATTCTCACCTCCAAGAAAATCAAGGAACTCACCACTGGCCAGGTCCTCGAAGTCCTCTCCGATGACGAAGGGATCAAAAAAGACATGCCCGCCTGGTGCCAAACCACCGGCCACGAATGGGTCGGCCTCGAAGAAGAAGCAACGAACCCCAAAACGGTGTACAAGGTCTACGTAAAAAAGACCAAATAACCTCTCCCGATTCACTCCCCCCTTGAGGGGAGTCGGTAAGCCAAGGGCGAAGACCGCAGGCGAACCGGTAAGGGGAAAAGTCATCAGTCCAGTCCGATAGAGAGAATCGAGAATACCTTGCTCTTCTATGCCGATGCCGGATGTTTCATCTTCATGTAGACGCCGCCCCTTGCAAGCTCTTCCAGCATCTGACGAAGCCGTTTTTCTTTTGTCTCCTGGCGCTTGGCGGATTATCCAACCAACGTAGTCATTCTGCTGATACGCAGGGCGCTTTTGATAGGCTTCCATCAAGCCGCATTCATCTAGAGCCTGTCTGACAAAATCCGGCATGGGGTATCGTGGTCGCTTCGGGGTCATGGGGTCATCGGGGTCATGGGGTCAGGTCTTTGATTGATGAAGATTGTTCCGATAGTCTAGCACAAGTTTAGATCGTTCAATTTCATTTATGGCAAGACCCCTTCGCTTAGAATTTGCTGGTGCGCTTTATCACGTCACCTCGCGTGGTGATCAGCGAGAGAATATCTATGAATCTGAGAGTGACCGCAAGCTGTTCCTTGTCACATTAGGCAAGGTTTGTGACCGATTTAATTGGCGATGTCATGCCTATTGCCTTATGAATAATCACTATCACCTGTTGATTGAAACACCGGAGGCGAATCTATCAAAAGGCATGCGGCAGTTGAACGGAGTCTATACCCAAAGCTTCAACCGGGTGCATAATCGAGTAGGGCATGTCTTTCAAGGGCGTTATACGGGTATTTTTGTAGAAAAACAGTCCTATCTCTTAGAACTCGCGAGATACATTGTCAGGAACCCCGTTCGTGTGGGCATGGTTAGCTCACCACAAGAGTGGCCTTGGAGCAGTTACCGAGCCACAACCGGACAAGTGAGTTCGCCTCCATGGTTAACGACCGAATGGCTCCTGGCAAGTTTTGGGCAAAGAAAGTCGAAGGCCATTGAGCGTTACAAGCAGTTTGTTGCGGAGGGAAGCGGGTGCCCGTCTCCTTGGGCGCAACTCAGAAATCAGATTTACCTGGGGGATGATAAGTTTGTGGAACGCTTGCAGGCGTTAATTGATGGTGAGAAGGAACTCGATGAAATACCGTCTTCCCAAAGACGCCCTTTGCCCAAAAAGATAGCGGTCTATGAGGGTGAAACTAAAAGCCGAAACGAGGCGATTGTAAAGGCATACTTAAGTGGGGAGTATACGCTTCGTGAATTGGGCAACCATTTTGGCTTACATTACTCCACTATTAGCAGCATCATCACGAATCATAAATCAAAGACCTGACCCTTTATCGTTCTTTAGAGACCGAAGCTCTTCTCGCGCTCTTTCATGACAAGTAACCTAGCGAATCAGTCACCCCGCAACGTGAGACCGCAACGAATTTTTCAGAACGCGGATCACCTTAACACTCTTTTCCAGATTGCGCTTCGAGCAGTTGCTTTAGCATCTGAAGGTTCTTCTCGTAGTGAACCACGTACGATCCGAAAATATGACTCGGCGAGGGAAGTCTTTCGCACCAAGCATTGTAGTCCCAACCAAGTTCGATGAGGTCTGACACGGCAAAGACGAATTCGAGTGTATCGGTAAGGAAGGCGAATGCCTCGAATTCCTCTCTGTAGTTGAATGCTGCCTCGCTGCCATGAACATAGTGGTTTCGACAGAGTACTGCCTGCTTGCAGGGCAGATGCAAATCTGGAAATCTCTCATGGTGTGTATTGGACAGTATGTCAGCACGGTGGAAAATTTTGTCGCGGAGGCTTGCTGTCCCAACGCGCCCTAATGCGGAAAGCATGGACTGTCTCGCAGAACTGTCGGGAAGTGCTGTAAATCGCTTGCGGCTCTCTTCCACCGCGTCCCTTGTTTGCTTGTCCGGTTCTTTCTTTAAAGGGACATGAGTGTCCGGTAGTAGATCAAACATATTGGCTGCACCGACAATACGATCTATCCCATAGTAATCGGAATGTAAAGTATGGGCGAACCTGCTTCGCGCTTCACCCATGCTTGGTGCACTATCCAGCCAGCCCGAAAGAACCTTGGCGAATTCTGCCTTTTGCGTTCCGGGATCAAGAAGAACGTCGCCATAGTGGGTGGTGTCGGTTTCGCCTGAGACTCGCTCATTACAATAACTCCAGTACACTTCCAAGCGCGGGGTTATGCGTTCATCGGTCTCTGCCTTCTCTTCCACTAGCTCAGCTTCAATCCACAGATAGCGCTGGTGTCTTCCGAGGCACAACTCAAAGAAGCTGTGAAGAGTGCTGAGCGACGCAAAGGCTTCAGCAACGGTCGTTGGGGCCATGAATTCGAGGCTAACAGTGATTTCGTTTTTTATGCCCACCCCGCTGCCCCTATCATGCGAGGTACGGCTGGTCATTGCGACAGAGCCGATTTGGGCACTGCATTTCACAATTTCCGAGAGCCCGCTGAAATAGAGCAGGATGGGATTGTCCCCAATTTCCAGTGTTCCCCAATCATGCTTTTGTGCGATCTTTTCGTGTTGTTGATGGTCGGCTTCGAGAATCTTCCTAAATTCTTCGCGCGGAGGATGAATGGTCCCAAACGTCCTGTACCCGTTTACGAGGCAATGCACATTTTCAAAATGGTAATGGATAGCTTGGACCCTCGCTTCTCCGGAATTGATGAAGGATTCGCCAATCAAAACATAATGGGGAAAGAGGCGCGTTTCGTACCGGGTTCTCTCATCCAAGCGATAATTGGCAGAGCCCATTCGGACACATTTCAGGAGCGGTACCATGGAGCCGTCCTTTAGGATGCCGTGGTGATCTCGGAATTCCTCACCTGTGTCCGCTAATGGTTGCGAATTCAGCAACTTTAGTAAGGTGTCCTTTCCCGCAATCGTAAGATGGCCCGCGCCTACACCATCGCGCGGAATATAGAGATCGTTGTAGTTATTCCACGAATTACCCATCGTATTTTTCATCGAATTTCTTAAATAACGCGGTATTTACGCGGTCCACCCAATCCAATTGACCGTACAGATACTCGTCATATGAATCGATCCGTTGAAGCCAAAGCCGGAAAAGTTTGTTGGTGAAATGCAGTATTGGCGAGACGTACCGGATATCCGCAGAGTGGTGAAATGGATATGTCGAAAAAGTACCGTCTTCATTCTTAATGAGGTCCCAATCCATGGATTCGTTCCATGAACCATGAATTGACTCGGACATCATTCCATATGTGGCGGCATAAAGGTGAGCATGTTCAATTTCCGAAAAAATGTCATAGAAAGTCTTTCCTTGGATTCGCCAGCGGTTCCTTTTTTGGACTTGGAAGTCATCAGGAATTAGCCCTTCGAATTCCATTTTGTTGTGCACCGATTTAAGTAGTCGCTTTCCGGCTTTGCTCTCAAAAAATTTCGAACCGTTCTCAGCGTCACGCAGCATTCTTAAGCGATCCTTGTAGGAGCACTTCCTATAGTCCTCAATGGTGCTTGGATCATTCGTCATCAAATATGTTGCAACAATAGACGCCTCAATTAGTGGACGCTCCAAGATGCTGATAATCTCTGCATTGTTTTGTTCGTAATATTTGACGATCTCCTTCAACAACTTCCAGACGCGGACGAGCAAACCAAGAATCGGTGCATCATCGAGTGAATAACCTGTGGGATTGCGTTCGATATTTTTTATTCTAGTCAGGCAGTCATAAATTTCCGCAACATCCTTAAAGAATATCAGTGCAAATGCATTGATATTTTTGAGAGAGTGGAAGCCCTTTTGCACATACGCGGCATCGTACTTTTCGGTAATTATGCGAATCTCATCCATTTCTAAACGTAGCAAACACCATCGCAGTGAATCGACTAAGATTAAATTCGTCGTATCCGCTTCGTGGACCGGGCTCTCATGAACCCAACCGCAGATGTGCCCACATTTCAGCCATTCGGCTTCGATCCCTTCTGCAAGAGCTTAGGGGCCAAGCCCCTCGGTGTGGTTTGTGGCGTATGGGTCCACCACCTTTGACGCTCGGGTTGACGTTGAATGAGGAATTGTACCGGAGATTGACGCCCAAGGCTATGGAGGGCAAGACGGTGTTGTAAGCCAGCAACCAGTCGACCAGTTTCCGGTTAAAGGCGACTAAATCGTCAAATAACAAATCCTCGTGGTAGTCCACGAAAGTCTCTTGGAGGGTGCGATTGAACCGTTCGACAGGCGCATTCATTTTCGGGGAGCGGGGATAGGTCCACCAATGGGTGCTACCGTGTGCGTCGAGGCGCTGCTGGAAGTGGCCTTGGAACTCGCGCCGTTGTCGGAGAGGAGAAACTGCGGCGTGATGGGGATCAATGAGGGCAAACAGGTAGCGACGGAGCCCGGTGCTGAGCCGCACCACGGTATCACAGGCGAATACAAATGGGGCGCTGCCTGGGCACCCCCAGGGCTTGGGGCGGCCACGTGGCCTGCCGCCGCCGATGGGGGGCACTGGAGCAAGCGGCCAATTCCTGCGGATCGCCGCTGGCCTGGGTGAATGTCCGCTGCCAGCGATAGAATGTGCGGCTGATGACCATGAAGGCTTCCCCGGTCGCCGTGGGGCCGTGTTCGGCCTCGTTGGGTATCATTTCCCAATCAGGCCCAATTTGGGCTAGGCGAGAAAACCCCAGGATGTAGAAGCCGACTTGGTGGATGTGCATGGTCCCTCCCCTGCTTCAAGGAGTGCCCCAGGTTTCTGAACTTATACGCTATGTACTGCGGCTAACCTCTACTTAGGTGTCGGACTGCAAATTTGACTTCCTGCAATCTGTTGACATCATGAAAATATGTGTTATATCATATATGTTATATGATACATGTAATATAACACTTGATTATATTACAGGGGTGAATATTAAATGGCGCGTGGGAAATCAGGCAGGGTGGTATTGGAGATAGACCCGGAGTTGAAACGCCGGCTCTATGCCACATTAGAAACCAGTCAGCAAACGATGAAAGAGTGGTTCATCAAAGAGGCCGAAGAGCTTGTTTATGGAGAGAAACAGCCATCTCTATTCGATACTCCCGAAGGCCATAAAGCAGATCAGGACAAATGAACTTCAAGGAAAATGAATCGGCTCAAAAATTAAGGGGCGGTTATTACACTTCTCTTGATTTGGCTCATTATCTTTCTAAATGGGTGGCTAAAACAAATCCCAAGAGTATCCTTGAGCCAAGTTGTGGAGATGGTATCTTTCTTGAAGCCTTATCTTCTCTCATTTCTGATGGTGCGACAATCACGGCAATTGAGCTTGAACACAAGGAAGCCAAAAGGGCATCTGAGAGAATTCGTGGTCTCAATAAATTATCGGCACATATTCTGTGTGCCGATTTTCTTGAATGGTATTTGGACGAAGATCAAAATCATAATTGTTTTGATGCAGTTGTAGGAAATCCGCCATTTATTCGTTATCAGTATCTAACAAGACAAGAACAGGACTTTTCTGAAAGGATTTTTAAACGGCACCACTTGCCATTTACAAAACATACGAATGCCTGGGTCCCATTTGTCATAGCCTCTTTGTCTTTGCTTCACCCTGGAGGCAGGATGGCAATGGTACTTCCTGCTGAAATCCTCCATGTTCTCCATGCGCAAGCCCTCCGCTACTTTCTGGGCCAACATTGCAAACGGATTATTATCATTGATCCAGAGGAAATCTGGTTTGAGGGCACGCTGCAAGGAGCCATCTTGCTCCTTGCCGAAAAGAAGCACGACGTCAAAGAACACACGACCGGACTCGGGATTATCCAAACGATAGGGAAGGCCTTTTTAGATAAAAACCCAAGCGACTATTTCGAAAAGACAAATTTCGTAAATGGCAAAACCGTTGAAGGGAAATGGACAAGGGCACTGTTAACTAGGAAGGAGCTTGAGGTCTTTGACGGCATAGCTTCTACCCCATCTGTGCATCGTTTTTCAGATATAGCCAACGTCGACGTTGGTCTAGTAACTGGCGCGAACAATTTTTTTTTGGTTGATGATGATACGGTGAAGAAACACGGTTTAGTAGAATGGTCACATCCTATGTTTGGAAGAAGTGAGCATTGCCCCGGCATTCTTTATGATGACAAACAACATCAAGAAAACGCCAGATTGGGACTCCCTTCTAATTTCCTCTGGTTTGATGTGGATGATGCGACTGAACTTCCTGAGAACGTTCTTGAATATATACGCTTCGGGGAAAGGGAGAATTTACACACACGCTATAAATGCCGAATTAGAAAACCGTGGTTTAAGGTTCCATCCGTATATTCTACTTTAATCGGCATGCTCAAGCGCGCCCATGATATACCACGACTGATTTATAACGATGTAGAGGCCTACACGACAGATACAGCATACCGCATCACACCACATAAGGTTTCTGCGAAAAAATTTGTCTATTGTTTCATTAATTCCTTGACTGCTCTAAGCTCAGAACTTGAGGGGCGACATTATGGAGGTGGAGTCTTGGAGCTTGTCCCATCCGAAATCGAATGTTTGTACGTGCCCCTCCCGAACAAAACACAAATCGCGTTAAAAAGCCTTGACACCATGATCAGGAATGCCCAAGCAAAGGACGTTTTGATCTGTCAGGATAACGAAATATTAAAAGAGCTAGGATTGTCATCTAATGAAATGGGATGTATCCATGACTCATGGGACAAACTGCGAAAAAGGCGCCAGCGCTCAACCAGCCGATCTAGTCCATAACTATTGCAAAGTCTGTGGAATTTTTCTTGTAAAGCTTTAGCGTCCTGCCCAAAAGATCACGCTTGCGAATGACAGTTATTGCATTACCCCACTTTATTTTTGTCGTGACATTTCGTTGTTCATAGCTTCTCGTATTTTTTCTTGGGTCGTGAGTTACTTCCAAGTCATAAACGCCATATGATATGTTCTTGATCATTAATTCAATATTTATGGTGGCACGCTCAAGATGTGGGCTTCTTGAGCTTGGGTTGCGGTGCCAAGCCAATTCTGAAAATACCACATCTCTAAAATAATGTTGAAAATCTATATCCTCCTCCATCAAACCTTTCCCTAAATTCACATCACCCGTGATATTGGTGTTTGCCTTTTGAGGAATATTCGGACTCCTTTCAGTTAATGGCTTGCTTTCCCATACTAATAATGCCGTAGTGCTTATAGTTTTCCCGCCTAGACGCCTTTTAACTCCTTTTCTAGGAGATCGGGTTTTTCTTCCGTGTGTTGGAATCGGGGCGAGATTGTCTCTTTCCTTATTGCCATACGTTTTATTAGTGGAGGGCAGACGAGTCAACCGCTCATCTTCTAATCGACCTTCTTTTAATAACTCAACGGCTTGTCGTGCCGTCTTGACTTGAAATACGTGGTCTGGGTAAGTGACCGGCAAATCTTGAATTGCGTTTATAAGTTTCTGGAAATATTTCTCATCCGCTTGCTGCTCTCTATCCAACCTAATATACGAACTGGCCTCTATGTTTTGATTTAATCCACCATTAGTCAGATTGGCACTCCCTATGATTACATGAGCGAGTGTATCGCTATACGCTGCATAAATTTTCTGATGAAATATTTTGCTATTGGAGGCGGTATCTACAACATATGGTTCAACGCCGATTTTCAAGAATGAAAAGATACTTTGTACGGAAGTAACTCCATTTCTTATTCCTATAAACACCCGTGTTTTATCGGACACTTTTCCCAAGTTAATCTTGATTCTTTCCACCCCGTTACTACGAGCAAAAGCAAGACTCAATAGATAATTTTCGAGTTCAGGCATCGAAAGCAATTTATTGACAGCCGTTTCGTGGTCATCATCTTTCTTCAATCCCTGGAGCAGGATGTCTATTTCAGCCACTTATTGGGGGCTTCCTTATTGAGCCTCACGTCTTGGGAAACAGGCGTGGGCAGACATAAAACCAAAGAGAACAACACTGCAAACCGAAGGCATTTGTTAGCGCTCATTCTCGATGCCAGTTCAGAATTTGAATTGGGATGTGCTTCTTACCCTCAAGAATCTCAAGCAATCCTTGACGCAAGGCTTTATTTTCATTTTCTGCTTCACCGTGGGCAAGCGGCGAATAGGACGAATTCTTGATGTGTGTTTTGTCGAAGTCATAGTCAAGAACCTGGGCCATTTTATGAAGCAGTTCGACCAACAAATCTACTCGCCTGACATTCCATTCCGAAACTGGCCTGTCCGTATTGCTTAGAAGATCCAAATATTCCTTCCACGCTTCAATTGCCTCCTTTTCTTTTGGAACTTTTTTGTCAAACTCCAGATCAATTCTATTCAGCGCCTCGACATGATCCCAAGAAATCGTGTAAGCCCTAGTCGCCATCAATGTTTTGAAGATTTGAATCTTTCTTTCACGGATTTCTCGCTGATTGTCGAGATACCGCGTGAGTCTGACCGCAACTATCGGACTCGAAAAAACGACAACGATCATCATCCAATCAGCAATGGTCATACCGGCACTCCTCGCGAAGGCATGTTGATAGGAAACAGACTGCAGATTTTCGAAAATGCCAATAAAATCAGCGTCATGTTATCAACATAAAGTGAAGTAATATACGAAGAAAGGCTCGTTGGCCACGTCTGTTGGTCTTTGTTGGCCTTAGCGAATTTACGTTTGACTCTAAGACGCTAAGGATTGACGATGGCTGAATCCACACGCAAACTGACCAGTGTCTTTTTTGCGCCTTCCCGCCATCGAGATTTACGCCTGAAAGCCGAGGAGATTGTTCTGAATTAATGAATGAAGCGGCTCGGGCAGCCCTGGCAGAAGACGCTGAGGATCTTGCTGAGTTCAAGGCTCGCGAAGAAGATCCCGATCTGATGTTTGAAGATGTCGTAAAAAATTTACGGCGACGCGGCAAGATATAAGCCACGCATCAGGAAATCCTAGCTAACCAGTCAAAGAAAAAACGCTCGCAGCACAAACTTGGCTCTGTGCCCTGTTTTGAGGCGCTATCCGCCCCCCAGGGACGTCAGGACGGCGGGGGCGGCTGTGGGGGCATTCAGATTCGAGAACATCAAGGTGGCGGCGACGGCCCAGTCGATGAAGGGTTTGGGGTAGATGCCGAGCAGCAGGGTGCCGGTGATCCCGACGAAAATGACGGCTTTCAGAGGAGTTGACACCGAGAGCGGTGTGGGATCGTGGGGTTCGTTGATATACATTTTTTTCACCACGACCAGGTAGTAATACATGGAGATGACGATATTGATCAGCCCGACGATCAATAGTGTGTAGAGCTCCTGCTCAATCGCGGCCACGAAGATATAGAGTTTGCCGATGAATCCCGCAAGCGGCGGCACACCGGCGAGTGACAATAAGAACAGCAGCATGGCGGCCGCGAGAAACGGCGACCGTCGATTCAACCCGTTGTAATCTTCAATTTCATCGCTCTTGATCAGGTTGCTGACGCCGATGACGACGGCAAAAGCGCCCAGGTTGGCAAACAGGTAGGTGAGCAAATAAAAGAGCATCGCGTCGCTCCCCCGTTTGGTCCCGGCCGCCAAGCCGATCATGACGTTGCCAATTTGCGCGATCCCGGAATAGGCGAGTAACCGTTTGATGTTTTTCTGGGCGATAGCCACGATGTTGCCGTAGGTCATGGACAGGATAGAGGCCACAACGAACAGCAGCACCCACATGGGTTTAAACGTCGCGAGCGCGACATAGAACATTCGAATGAAAATGGCTAACGCCGCACCTTTGGGCGCGATCGAAAGAAAAGCGGTGACGGGCGTGGGCGCCCCCTGGTACGTATCGGGAATCCAGGAATGAAACGGGACGGCCCCGATTTTAAAGCCCAAGGCCGCGAAGATCATGATGAAGCCAATGGCCAACCCGTAGCTGCCGGACACCGACGCCATCTCGGAAAACACCAGCGTCCCTGTCTCTCCGTAGACGAGACTGATACCGTACGCGAGCAATCCCGCAGCGAACACGCCCAGGATGAAGAACTTCAACCCCGCTTCGCTGGACTTCTGATCTTCCCGCAGATAGGCCACCAGGACGTAAAACCCGAAGGTGGAGAATTCCAACGTGACGAAGACGGAGAGCAGATCCTGCGCCGAAGCCATGAACATCATGCCCAAGGCCGACATCATAACCAGGAAATAATATTCGCCCCTGAAAAACTTGAACGATTTGACGTAGTCGATCGACGCCAGCAAGACCAGCGCCGTAGCGATCAACACGAAAATTTTGAAGAAGATCGCCACCCCATCCAGGACAAACATGTTTTTGAACAGCGCGCCATGGACTCCGGTGTAGTCGAACCAGATCAGGTTGACGAGCGTGGCGACAACGCCGCCCACACTCAAGTAGGCCAGATTTTCGTGGTCAATTCGTTGAAAGGTAAAATCGACGGCCAACACCACGCACAACCAGATGGTGAGAAAAATCTCCGGTGCCAGGAGAAGGAGGTCTGCGCTCGATAGGGTAAGGTTGAAGGTCATGACTGGTTACGGGAATAGCCCCCCGGTGTGTTGGGTGACCATCGGAGCCACCTGATGGATGCGATCCAACATCGGCTCGACCGTGGATCGTACGACGTTGTAAAAGTGCATGGGGAAGATCCCGAAGAAGATGCTGCAGCCGATCATCAGGAGCAGAGGAAGTCGATCCACCCATTGCGACGTGTCACGGGCATGCGCATAGTCGGGTGACATGTTTCCATAGAAGAGCCCGCGCATCATTTTAAAGAGATAGGCCATGGTCAACACGATTCCCAACACGGCCACCACCACCTGGAACGGATATTTCTCCCACGAGCCCACGATAATCATGATTTCGGCAATAAAGTTCACGGTACCCGGCATCCCGACAGACGCCATGCAAGCGATAATAAACGCTCCGGCCAGGAACGGCATGTTCTTCACCAATCCGCCCAGGGACGGAATGTCCCGGGTATGGGTTTGATCATACACCCAGCCCGCCATGGCAAAGAGCATGCCCGTGGCCAAGGCGTGCGCAAACATGTAAATCACTGCGCCGGTCAGGCTGATGTAATCCAAAGCGGCCATGCCCAGAAACACGTAGCCCATGTGACTGGAACTGGAATAGCCGATGACGTACTTCGTGTCCTTGGCGAAATACGCGACAAACCCACCGTAGATAATGCTGGACACGCACAACACCGCGGCGATAGGCATGAGTTCCCGCGTGGCTTCGGGAAGAATTTCATACGCCACGCGAATAATGGAAAAATGACCGAGTTTCATGAGCACGCCGGCGTGCAACATGCTGGTCGCGGCCGGGGCCGCGGCGTGGCCGACGGGCGACCAGGAATGCAACGGCCAGATGGGCGCGATAGACGCAAAACCGAAAAAGACCAACAACCAAATGATCGTCGCCAGGGTGCCGTCAAACTGGGCCACTTCCCGCAGCACCAGAATATCGAACGTCTGAACGGGCGAGAAATGGTAAATCAGCAGGATACCCATTAACGCGCACACCGCCCCGGCCGAGAGAAACAGCGTGAGTTTCATCGCGGCGTATTCTTTGCTGTTCGCCCCGAAGTTCAGGATGAACCCGACCGAATCACGGAGATGGCGGCCTTCGGGATCGGTCATGCTCAAATAGCCTTTGGTATGACTTCCCCACACGCCCAATAACACGTACATGGGCAACACCGACATTTCATAAAAGAAGTAGAGGAAGAACAGATCCAGCGACATGAAGACTCCGATGGTCGCCGCCGCCAGGATCAACAGGAAAATGTAAAATTCCTTGGTGCGATCCTTGATGTGCCATGAAATGAAAATGCCCGCAAACAGCAGGATAGCCGAGGCAAAAACCAACGGGGCCCCGATTCCATCCACCCCGATGTGAAACCCAATGCCCAATTCCTCGGACCATGCCCACTTGGTAATGAATTGAAAGCCACCCTGGTCGGGATCATAGGCCAGGAAGACGTAAAGCGAGGCGAGCAGCGCTATGCCGGCGGAGGCCGCGGCCACGGCGCGCACCAGCAGCGGCTCGCGATTGGGAACAAACAGCAACACGATGGCTCCCAGAAACGGGACAAGCAACGTTGCCTGTAAAGCCAACTGGCCCATCGCTCAGTCCTGCCCTCCGGGTTCAGGAGCCAGAACATGAGACAGCCGTGTCCGGTCCTGTTCCATACGTGCGAGAGATCGGTGCTCCAGCCGGTCCACCACGGCCTGTACGGATCCATTGATCATTCGCAAGAACGGCGAAGGATATAACCCGATCCAGAAAATCATCGCGCATAGGGACACGGCAATCACCGATTCGCGTCGCGTCAGGTCCTTGAGTACCTGGGGAACGTGCTCGCCGACGGGTCCGAAAATCGCTCGTTCGTAATACCACAGGAAATAGGCGGCGGCGAAGATCACTCCCGAGACGGCCACCACCCCATAGACCCAATGGGCCTGAAAGGCCCCCAGCAGGATCAGAAACTCCCCGATAAAGCCATTCGTTCCGGGCAATCCTATCGAGGCCATCCCGATGATCAGGAAAAACGTAGCCAACAAAGGCATTTTCGAGGCAATGCCTCCGCAATTTTCGAGGAGCGTATTGCCGAGACGGTCATAGAGAAACCCGGCCAGGAAAAAGAGTCCCGCGGTGGTAAACCCCAGATTGATCATTTGCAGCAAGCTGCCTTGTAGTCCCTGGAAATTCAAAGCAAACAAGCCCAGCACGACGAAGCCCAAGTGACTGATGCTGCTGAAGACGAGCAGACGTCTGAAGTCCGGTTGCATGATGGCGATGATCGCGCCCCAGACGATGGCGGCCAGGGCCAATACCATGACGATCCCCACCACAGTGGCGTTGGTCGAGGCTTCCGGCAGCAACGGGAAGCTGAACCGCAGGAATCCGTAGGTTCCCAACTTGACGCCAGCCAGTACCACGGACATCCCGATCGGCCCTTGCACGAGGGCATCCGGCAACCACGTGTGGAAGGGAAAGACCGGAGCCTTGAAAGCCAATCCCATGAAGATGAGCCAGAAGATCAAAATCTGATCGCCGACCGGAACGGGCACTTTCAACAGATCCAACAAATCGAAACTGTAGGTGTTCGTGACGTCGTGATAATTCAAGCTCAACAAGGCGAATCCGACCAACATGAACACGCTGCCCAACAGGGTATACAACACGTACTTGAGCGCGGCGTATTCCTTTTCTGCACCGACGCCCCAGAGTTTAATCAGGAAATAGCTGGGCACAAGCATGAGCTCCCAGAACACAAAGAAAAGGATCAGGTCGATGGAAACGAAAATCCCCATAATCGTCGTTTCCAACGCCAGGATACTCATAAAGTACGCTTTGGCTCTGTCCTGAACGGTATCCCAGGAATAGAGAATGATCAGGACCGTGATGAAGGCCGAGAGGCCGACGAACAGAATGCTGATACCGTCCACGGCCAAGTGATAGGAAATACCGAGAGCCGGAATCCAATTCACCCGTTCGCTGAACTGCATGGCCGCAGATTCCGGGATGAATCGGAACAGCAAGAGGACGGCAAAGCCCAACTCGATAACCGCAACGGCCAAGGCAGCCGCCTTGATCAGATAGGGATCCTTTTGCACCCACAGCCAGATCGCCCCGAAAAGCGGAAACCAGAGCAACATCGACAAAAGCGGGAATCCGGATTGCAGTTCTTCAAGCATCGCCAATCGCTCAACCTACAAGAGAGAGGTGCCGGTGAACCATACCAAGAGAACGTGCGTGAGCAGAAAGAGGCCGATGACGATCACAGCGGCGTAATGATTGACCAAGCCGGTTTGCAATTTCCGCCATGACCAGGCCGCCAAGTGATTGGCATACCCAATCACGTTGAGCCCTCCGTAAATCACGTGTTTCTCGGTCCAGGTCACTCCTGCCGCACTGACGTCGGCCCCGTGGCCGATTCCCCTGATGAAACGATCGATCACGTGTTGATCGATCCAATCCCATAGGCGGGCAAGACGTTTACAGGGCTCAACGAAGACGGTGTCGTACAGTTCATCCACGTAGTATTTATTCAAAAGAGTCCGATAGGCCCCGTCATACCGCTCCGCCCAGTCATCAGCCGTCCCGGGTTTGATCACATACAGATAATGCGCCAACCCCCATCCGCCCAACGCGATGACGATGGCCACCGCCATCAATCCGATGAGGGTCCCCATGCCGACGTCATGCGTCACCGCTCCCACGGGCGCGGCCACGGATTCTAAAAATCCATGGAACCAGCCACGTTCCGGCGGCACGCCCAAAAACCCGCCCAGCACGGAGAGCCCAGCCAGGATCATGAGCGGCACGGTCATCACCGGCGGAGACTCATGAATATGCGCTTCCACCTTCGGATCGACTCTGGACTGCCCGTAAAACGTCACATAGGTGAGACGGAACATGTAAAAGGAAGTCAGAAACGCGCCGGCCGCCGCAAAGAGATACAGCACGTAATGGTGATGGACAAAGGCATGGGCCATAATTTCGTCTTTGCTCCAGAATCCCGCCAACGGAGGAATGCCGGCAATGGCCAGAGTGCCGATAAGAAACACGGCGTGCGTGATGGGAATTTTTTGGGAAAGCCCTCCCATCTTTCGAATATCTTGTTCCCCTTCGAGCGAATGGATCACCGCGCCGGCGGACAGGAACAGCAGCGCTTTGAAAAATGCGTGGGTCACGAGATGAAAGATGGCGGCCATGTACGCCCCGACCCCACAGGCCAAAAACATATAGCCCAATTGACTGACGGTCGAATAGGCCAGCACCCGCTTGATGTCGTTTTGCACCAACCCGATCGTGGCGGCAAACAACGCGGTCAGGCCGCCGATGATCCCCACCATCGCCATGGACACAGGGGCCATATCGTATAGCACGTGCGTGCGCACGACCATGTAGACTCCGGCCGTGACCATCGTTGCGGCGTGGATCAACGCACTCACCGGCGTCGGGCCTTCCATGGCATCGGGCAACCACGTATACAACGGAATTTGCGCGGACTTTCCGATCGCGCCCACCAACAAACACAGCGTAATGGCCGTGACCATTTCGACGGAGAGCTGGTTCGCGTTCTCGAAGACTCTCAGGTAATCCAGGGTCTTGAAATTGACGAAGACCAAAAAGATCGCCAGCAGAAACCCGGCGTCGCCGATCCGGTTGACGACAAACGCCTTGGTGGCAGCCTTGGCCGCGGAAACCTTGTTGAAGTAGTACCCGATCAGGAGATAGGAACAGAGGCCGACCCCTTCCCATCCGATGAAGAGCACCAGAAAATTGTTCCCCATGACGAGCAACAGCATGGAGACCATAAACAGATTCATGTAGACGAAGAAGCGGGCAAACCCCTCTTCTCCGTGCATATACCCGATGGAATAGACGTGAATCAGAAATCCGACCCCCGTTACCACCATCAGCATCACGGCGGTCAGCGGATCGATCAGAAATCCGAAATTGACGTGCAGGTCACCGCCAAAAATCCACGAGTAGGCAATGACTTCACGGGGCGTGGGATCGGAAAGCACGCCGGCGACCACCGCGACGGCACACAGAAAAGAAAGCCCGACGGACCCGACTGCAAGACGGCCGGCCAAGCCGGCGGCATATCGATGACCGAGCAGGCCGTTCACCAGCACGGCGATGAGAGGAAAGACCGGGATCAGAATGACAAGCAGATCGGACACGTTACCACTTCAACAGATTAATCTGGTCGACGTTCGTCGCAATTTTCCCACGGAATACCACGATAATGATCGCCAGGCCGACGGCGGCCTCCCCGGCCGCGATCGCAATCACGAACAATGCCGCCAACTGACCGGCCATCGACGAAAGGTAATGGGAGAACGCGACGAGATTGATGTTGGCCGCATTCAACATGATCTCGACCGACATCAGGACAATAATGAAATTCCGCCGGATCAGGACGCCCAACAGGCCCGTCATGAACAGGATGAAACTCAACGCGACGTATGCCGAAAGAGGAATCATGACGAGCCGTTTACCCGTCGGCCCCGGCAGTCGGAGCGGTCGGGGTTTTGGCCAGGACGATGGCCCCGATAATGGCGCCTAAGAGAAAGACGCCTACGATTTCGAACAACAATAAATAATCGCTGAACATGGTGAGGCCTACGGCGTGACTCGGCCTCGTCTGCAACACGACCTCCGGGGTCGCCGTCCCCTTGGCTCCGCCGTACGGGGTTTGAAACACCAGAATGAGCAATTCGCCGAGAATGGCGATGCCCGCGAACAGGAAAAAGGGGTACTTCTTATGCAGATACTGTTCTTCGGTTTTCAGATTAAGCAACATCAGGACGAAGAGATAGAGCACCAGGATGGCCCCGGCATAGACGACGATTTGCACGGCAAACAGAAATTCGGCGTTGAGTAACACGAAGAGCCCGGCCACGTGCAGGAGCAACGAAAGCAGGCTCAGGCCGCAATGGACAGGATTCTTGAAGGCGATCGTAAAAATTCCCGACAGGATACTCACGGTCGCAAAGTACCCGAACAATAAATAGAGCATCGTGAAAGGCTACGAGTCTGAGTCCTCGGTTTTCCCTATGGGCTGAGGGAAATGGTAACGGTAGGCGCGACTCTCCTCGTCATTGTGTTCCTGATTATGGGCATAGAGATATTTTTTCGCGTCCGCCAGATGTTGCTCGCCGATTTCGTAGAGTCGCTGTTTGTCGAACAGAAGCGTCCGTTTATCATGAGTCGAATACTCGTACATCTTCGTCATGGCCAACGCATTAACCGGGCAGGCCTCCACGCAATATCCGCAAAACACGCATTTGGTAATATCAATATAAAACTCGCTCGCATACCGTTGCAGCGGCAGGGACTTATCCTCTTCACTGATGACCTTGATACACCGGGACGGACAGGCGGCCTCACACAGGTCGCACCCGACACACCGTTCCTGCCCATTGTCGTACCGCAACAAGCCCAAGGCCCCGCGATGCGCATCGGGGATCGTTCGCTTTTCACGAGGATATTGGAAGGTCATCGGGCGATGAAGCATGTGTTTGAACGTGACCTTCATCGCCTTCCAGATTTCGCGGAACAGGACTGCGTCCAGTAATCTTTTCGTTTGCGTTGGGGTATCCATAGATCTCCTACAGTTTCTCGATCGTCACCTGCGTGGATTTGAAATAGGGAACGCGCGTCACGGGGTCCACGGCGACCCGGACCAAATCCTTAACCGGAGGATCATTAAAATGTTCAGGAAACGCGCAGGTTCCCGGCAACATGTTGACGTCCGCTTGTACCCCCAACTTCAGGCTGCCCTCACCCGAGGTCACGTGAACGCGTCCGCCTTCGGTCAGACCCAACCGTTCGCAGTCTTCCAGAGACAACCGTAACGCCCCGGTATTCGGCGAAATATCCATCAACCCGGACGCTTTTGTGGAGAGTTTCCCCGAATGATAGATCAGTTGAATCAATTTCAGCCCATAGGGCCGGCCGGATTCCTGGGCATGACCATTGGCAGCATACCGGGCACCAACCGAATCCGCGTAGCCGTTCCGCAGGTACGCGGTAAGGTCGGCGACGACAGGTCGAGGTTGACCGAGATTATAGTAGCCAGGGAGCAGTTTTCGAATTTCCGCTTGAATATCCTGCGTCGCGTCATAAGGAAGCGAATGCCCCATGCCGTTGGCGAGTCCCACCATGATATGCCAATCCAAGGCACTCTCGCCCAATGGGTCCAACGCCGGCCTGACGAATTGCACCATCCCCTCCTGGTTGGTAACAGTGCCTTCCTTTTCCGCAAACGTACACGCGGGGAACACCACGTGCGCAGATTGCGCCGTCTCCGTCAGAAAGGGGTCCTGACAGATCAACAATTCCAACCGGCTCAAGGCTTCCTCTACACCGAATGATTTCGGAAGCGTGGCCAATGGATTTTCTCCCACTACGTAGAGGGCCTTGATCTTGCCTGCACGACAGTCCTCCAAAATGTCGATCAGGGATTTGCCGGTCTGCGCGTCCGGCAATCTCGCGCCCCACGCCTCGGAAAATTTCTGCCGTGCTGTGACCTGATCATAGGACACCGAGCCCGGCAGGAATTCGGGTGCGACCCCCATATCCACGGCACCCTGCTCGTTACCCTCTTCAGTGAACGTATTGATTCCACATCCCGGCTTGCTCAATTTTCCCGTCACCCAAGCCAAATCGATCAGGGATAACGTATTGTCATAGCCGTGGTGCTGGCGCACGATTCCCTCTCCACACACGATGATGGAACGTGGAGCCTCCGCAAACACCCTGGCGGCCTCCTGAATCATGCCGAGCGGGACGCCCGTTTCCGCAGCCACGGCTTCGAGCGAAACCGCATGAGCAGCGGCCTTCAGGGCAGCCAATGCTTCAGGGGACTGAGAGGCCACGTCGGGATCGACGAGATCCTGTTCCAACGCCGATTTGACCAATCCCTTGACGAAGGTTCCTTCCGTCCCCGGGTTGACCATGACCGGATGCGACGACAACTTGGCCAGGTTGGTTTGCATAGAATCCACCACAATGGCCGACGCCTTATAGGTCCCGATGGCAGCCTTCACCCGCAGGCTGGCCACGGGATTCGTTTCCGTCACGTTGGCCCCCACGACCAGGATGGCCTTGGCTTTCGTGATGTCCGCCGAGGTGTTCATCATACGGTTGATCCCGAGGGCATGCCGGACCGCTCGCACGAAATTCATATGACCGTACCGTGCACTGCTGTCCAAGTTGTTCGTCCCGAGCACGGCCCGCATGAATCGTTGGAAAACGTAGAGTTCTTCATTCGTGCATCGCGCCGTGATCAAGCCCGCAATAGCCTCAGACCCGTATTGACTTTTGACGTGCGCCAGGCGCTCAGCGGTCGTATCCAAGGCTTCGATCCATGGCGCAGGAACCAAGCCCGTCTCTTTTCGAATGAGCGGCTCCTTCAGTCGTTCTTTACTGTCAATAAACTGGAAGCCGAACCGCCCCCGTACGCAGAGCCCTCCGTGCCCGTTGACCGTATCCCCCCGATCACCCCATTTATTTTTCCAGGATAAGGGAGAGGTCACCCGTACGACTTCCGTATCCTTGGTTTCCACGTACATTTGACAGCCGTCACCGCAGTAATTGCAGGTGGTCGTGGTTTTCCGAAGTTGCCAGGGTTTATACACGTATTTTGAAAATTTGTTGGTAATCGCTCCCACGGGACAAACTGCGAGGCAATCACCGCAAAATTCGCAGTCCAGGGAGTGATCGCCCTTTGCGACGACCTGCGTAAACCCACCCTTCTTCATGAACTGCAACGCGTCAATGCGCTGGACGTCCTTGCAGATATTGATGCATTCCCCGCACGCAATGCAGCGATTCATATTGAAGTCGAGCACGAGGCTGCGCGTATCTTCCGGAATATTTTTCTGTTTGGCGTTAGCCAGGTTGGTGACTTGATGCTGGAAGGCCATGTCTTGCAGTTCGCAATGCCCGTCCGCGTCGCAGACCGGACAGTCCAGGGGATGCACGGACAGATGTTTTTCAACGGCTTTTTTCCGGGCCGCAAACAGATCGTCTCCATCCGTGCGAATCACCATCCCTTCGGTCGCCTTGGCCGTGCAGGAACGTACCGGCGACTTCTTGCCTTCCTGCAGAACCAGACACATACCGCAGGAGCCGAAGGGATCGAACGTGTAGTGATAACACATGGCCGGGACGATTTTCCCCATGCTGGAAATCACGTCATACAGCGAAACCCCTTTTTTCGCAGTGACGGTTTCGCCGTCGATATTCAGGACAATCGTCGCGGCTTCAGTATCGGGTGTCGTAACCGGTTTGAGTGCCATCTCTCTCCCTCGCCCCTGCATTGAGGGGCTCATCATGTTTCTATCTATTCCCCCGAATGTGCAGGCTGTCCCAAAAGTCCACCAGCAACACGCGGCACCAAGAAAGCCGAGGCGTACGGAAAAAGGACGTTCAAGCCTTCAAGCAACGAGAACGCTGCCGGTGGGGGTTTTGAACAGCCTGCTATCGATCGCATTCTCCCATCACGATGTCATACGACCCGAAAATCGTGACCGCGTCGGCGATCATGTACCCTTTGGCCATAAAATCAAACGCCCCCATGTGGATAAAGGACGGAGACCGGATCTTCAGACGATACGGATTCCCGCCTCCCGTACTCACGATATAAAATCCCAGTTCACCTTTATGCGCTTCGGTCCCACAATAAATCTCCCCCGGTGGCGCATCAAACCCTTGTGAAAACAGTTTGAACTGCTGAATCATGGATTCGAGATTCGTAAACACCCGGTTCTTGGGTGGCAGGGTGACGCTGGGAACCTCGGCCATCACCGGACCCTCCTTGGGCATTTGGTCCATGCACTGGCGAATAATCTTGATGCTCTCGCGCATTTCTTCAATGCGGATCCAATACCGATCATACGTGTCGCCGTTTTTGCCGACCGGCACGCTGAACTCGCACTTGGGATAGGCACCATATGACTCGTATTTGCGCAAGTCGTAATCGACGCCTGACCCCCGTAGCGTGGGACCACTTAACCCGAAGCCCAAGGCATCCTCAGCCGAAATCACCGCCACGCCCACGGTCCGAGCCAGCCAAATACGGTTTCTTTCCAGGAACACCACGTATTCATCGATCTTAGGAGGAAAATAGGCAAGAAAGTCCCGAATCTTGGTTTCCAGTGAGGCGGTAAAGTCCCGTTCCACGCCCCCGATCCGGTACCAACTGGTCGTCAGCCGCGCCCCGCACAGTTCATCGAACCAGTCAAGCAGAATCTCGCGGTCACGAAACGTGTAGAAAAACACGGTCATTGCCCCAATATCGAGCGCCTGCGTGCCCAACCAGAACAGGTGTCCGATAATCCGCTGGACTTCCGCCACGATGGTGCGCAAATATTCCGCGCGCTCGGGAACCGTCACGTTCATCAGTTTCTCCACGGCCCGGCAATACGCGAAATTGTTGTACATCGCGCAGACGTAGTCGAGACGGTCCGTATGAGGAATAAATTGATGATACGTCCCATGTTCGGCAAGTTTTTCCACGCCCCGATGGAGAAAACCCATGACCACCGTGGATTTCGTAATCCGCTCCCCTTCGAGGTCCAGGATCACTTTCAGCACTCCGTGCGTCGCGGGATGCTGCGGCCCCATGTTCAACAACAGTTCCTCGGTCCGCAGAATCGGCAGATCCTTGGTCTCCGGATGGGCCGGATCGACCTTATAGATAGTTTCGCGTTGATCTTCCAAATGCGCCATGGTGGCTCTCGAAAGGAACCTCCTGCCCGTCAGGAGGTCGCTCCCTCATTCAAAAAGTCAAACGTATCGCGCCAGCCCTTCCCTTGCAGCGGGAAATCTTTTCGCAAGGGATAGCCTTCGGGAAAGTCGTCCGGCATCAAAATCCGCCGCATGTCCGGGTGGTTGTTGAATCGGATGCCCATCATGTCGAACACTTCCCGCTCCATGAACTCCGCGCCAAGCCAGATGTCCGTCAACGAATCCACGTAACAATCGTGTTCCGGCACCCGCGTCTTCACGCGAATACGATGGCGATGGCGAATCGAGTAGACTTCATAGACGACTTCAAAGCGTTCCTCCTCATCCGGCCAATCCACCGAACTGACGTGCACGATGTAATCGCAATCCATGGACGGATCATCCTTCAGAAAACGGCCGATCGCGTGCAAGGCATCGCGTTTCACCGTCACGGCCAGATCACCCCGCCATTCCTGCGCACTCAGGAATCCGTCGGGAAATCGGGTTTGGATGGCTTCGGCAAGAGGGTGCATTACCCGATGGCTTTGTCCCGGGGCCTGACCTGTTCGGGCTGTTTGGTAAAGACCCGTTTTTGCATAATCTGATCCTGAAGCTTCAAAATCCCGTCGAATAAGGCTTCGGGGGTCGGCGGGCATCCGGGCACATAAATATCGACCGGCACGAACCGGTCCACGCCCTGAACCACGCTGTAACTATCGTAAATATTCCCGGACGTGGCGCAGGACCCCATGGAAATGACGTATTTGGGTTCGGGCATCTGGTCGTAGATTTTCCGAATGACCGGAGCCATGCGCCGGCACACCGTGCCCGCCACGATCATCAAATCGGATTGGCGAGGAGAACCACGAAACACCCCGGCCCCGTACCGGTCCACGTCATATCGGGAGGAGACCGCGGCAATCATCTCAATCGCGCAACACGCCAGCCCGAACGTCATCGGCCAAAGCGATCCTTTCCGCGCCCAATTCGCGGCCTTTTCCAGAGACAGCGTGATGACCCCGATATCGCCGTCTTTCTCGTGCTTTTTCCCTATTTGTAGCAGCCCCATGGATTCCTCGTTCTCCGTCGTCCTGGCACTAGACCCCGGTCATTCCGGGCGTATGGCACGACCCTAGTCCCACTCCAATGCGCCTTTTCTCCACGCATACACGTAGGCAACAACAAACAGACCGATAAAAATCATCATTTCGATGAGGCCGATCACGCCCAGTTGGTCAAAAGTGATGGCCCAGGGATAGAGAAAAATGACCTCGATATCGAAAATGACAAACAGCATCGCGATAACGTAATACCGGACGGGAAACGGCATCCGGGAATCGGAAAACGGCTCACTGCCGCATTCATAGACGCTGAGTTTTTCAGCTTCGGGATACTTGGGTTGGACGAGATAACTCAGGAGAAGCGTCACCACGCCAAATCCCAATGCCAGGATAATGAACACAACTATCGGCGAATATTTCGCCAGATAGTCCAGAAACAGATCAAGGTCACCGATCATGAAGAGTTGACCTCGCAAGCGCCAAAAACTTCAATCTTTTCGCAGGATTTGGCATCGTAGCACCCTGTTTCCCAGCGAATCAAGAGAACAAAAGACCTACCATCCTGTTAGCAAAAGACCCAATCCTGTAATTCCCTTGGGGAAAGAATCGGCAGGCTCTCATGCTGTAGGGACGACGTCTAAAGCACCGGTAGAGAGAAGGAGAAAAAACTCGCTACGAGTTCCGCATATCCTGCGGTGGGCGTTTCAAGCCCTTGGGAGGACCCGATTGCGAACCTTCCCATTCATTCGTCAAGGGGGAAACCGCCTTGGCCTTCTTGCGCCGATGGATCTGCGTTTGAATGCGTTGGGGCGATGATCCGTCAGATGGTTTTTCTTTATCCGGCCGAACGCGATTCATGGAGAAGCAGTAGCAGAGGAGTCGTTCCTGAGCCACGCGACGGAAGAGCCGTAGAGAGAACGTGTCAGGAACGGGTACATTGCCTGTTTTTCGCCAAATCTTTGACGGCCAACTGTCACTCGGATTGAATCAGCTCCATCAGCGGCTCGCCACCATCTTAAAAGATCTCTCTGCGTAAGTCCACCGGTTGTATAGGTCCACCACCTTTGGCACTCGGGTTGATGGCGAAGGAGAAATTGTACCGGAGTTTGGTGCCCCAGGCTATAGTGGGGCAACACGGTATTGTAAGCCAGCAACCAGTCAGCCAGTTTCCGGTGAAAGGCCGCCAAGTCGTCGAACAGCAGATCCTCGTGGTAGTCCACGAACATCTCTTGCAGGGTGCGATTGAACCGTGCCGCATGCGCATTCATTTTCGGGGATCGAGGATACGTCCACCAGTGGGTGAGGCCGCGTTCATCGAGCCGGTGCTGGAACTGGCCCTGGAACTCCGGGCCGTTATCGGAGAGGAGGAACCGGGGTGGAGCCGGGAGCAGCGCACAGAGGGCGTCGAGGGCGTGGGTGGCATGGCGGCTGGAGGCGGTGGCGGTGGCCACGGCGAAGGCGAAGCAACTGCAGGGATCGATGAAGGTGAACACGTAGCGGCGGAGCCCGGCGTGGAGCCGCACGACGGGATCCCCGGCCAAGACCGCCAGGGGCGGGGCGGGGCGGGGCCGGGGCGGGCGGGGTTTGCGGGACCGCGCCCGGGGCTTGGGGCGGCCCCGGGCATCCAGGCGGACCGGCGTGTGCCGCATCTGATCGGGGGCGCGAGCGATCAGACGCCCGATGGTGGAGACACTGGGGAGCGCCAGCCCCTGCTGCGCACACCACGGCCGGAGCAGGACGTGCAGCTTGACCTTGCCGAGGTTAGGATACGTGGTGCGCAGCCGCCGGATCTCCTGGCTTAGGGCAGGCGGCCACAGGGCCTGCCGGCGGCGGTGGGGGGCCCTGGAGCGGACGGCCAACGCCTGCGGGTCCCCGCCAGCTTGGGCGAGCGCCCGCTGCCAGCGAGAAAGCGTCCGGCGGCTGACGCCAAAGGCCTCATAGGTCGCCGGCCGGCCGTACCGGGCGCAAAAGTGCAGAATCTTGAGTCGGTGGTGGGCTTCGTGGGGTATCATGTCCCAACGATGCCCGACTTGCGTTAGTCGAGAAAATCCCCTGATGCGATAGCCGACATGGTGGATCTGCATGGCTCCTCCTCCTGTGTCGAGGAGTGCCAAATGTTTCTGAACTTATACACCGGTGGTGGCCTCAAAAACGGGGAGTTTTTGATAAGCGTCTCAACCCCAACAACCACGCAACCGACGAAGCAAGCAAGGATTAGGGATCGGGCGCGGACCACCGTGGGATCCGCGAAGGCTGCTCTTCCAAGTGGCTGGTGTCATACGTCCGTTCATTTCCGGTGATGCCGTCTTCGTCCGGATCTGACCACATCTCGCCTTTCCCTGTTTCAAATTCCCCATTCCCGTTGACATCCAGCCAATAGAACAACGGAGCCCCCACCGTCACGACGACCGGCGTGCCGAATTCATCCAGCCAGACCTTGTAGGTCCGCCGGGCGGTCATATAATTCACCACGCCGTTCCCGTTCATGTCGAATTCCCGGAAGAACAAATCATTGCGCCAGTCGTAATACGCCTTCACCTCACGATCGTCGAACTCTTCGGGTTCTTCCGGAAGAGGCGAAAAGTCACGCAAATGCGTTTCCTGGGAAGACCGGGCAGTCGAAGGATTCGGGAGTGAAGTCGGGGCATCCTGTCCGGACACCGGCATCGTTGGCATGCCCACGGCCCCGACAAGAGCCCAGAGCACGACGAGAAGCCTGCCCTTCCACGTTCTCTTGTTGGTCATCACTTGTAAGCCGAGGCCATCCTGCATGAGATCCGTTTCATGAAAGTATGATAACAGAAAAACCTCAATTCGAGAGAGGGATGGCACGGATTCGGCTCCTCTGTCCGCCAATTCCGACGGATCCAAGCCCTTTTCCGAGGAACCCGGGTGCTCTCGTTGTGAGGTCACGATTCCTTTGGCACAATAGCCTGTATGCCACCATCCTATGCCGACGTCGTCTTTCCTCCCAGAACCTTGCAAGCGTTTACGTACCGCATTCCTCAGTCATGGCATTCCAGGCCCCAAATAGGGCAGTGGGTCCTGGCGCCATTCGGGTCCCGCGTCAAGCCGGGGATTATTGTCTCTCTTGCCGAGCACACGAAGCAACCCCCCATTGAGCCGAACCGCATTCGCGAACTGCATCTCCTCACTTCCGCGCATTGGGACCCGGACCCCAAGCTGATTGCCTTGGCGCAATGGATGGCGGACTATTACCTGGCCCCGGCGGGAACCTGTCTGGCGCTTGTCCAGCCCCCAGGCCTTCCCTTTCGCAGCAACACCCGTTGGACCATTACCCCGCAAGGCCAACAACGCCTGGAGACCGGACGGACCGGCACTTCCACGCATACACTCCTAGCCGCTCTGGCCAAACGTTCCAGAGGCCTGGCGTCATCAACCATCGAGACGCTGGCGGACAACGCCTCAACGGTCCTGCAACGGCTCAAACGACACAAATGGATTCAGGACCGGCAAGACTGGACCGAACTCCCGATTCCAAGCAGCCCTGTACCGGCAACTCCTGTCCAGGGCTTTCTCGTCGCTCCGGACAAACGTCCCGGTCATTCTTCATGGTGGAGCAATTGTCAGCAGCACCTTCAGGCCAAACGATTCGGTGAAGTGCTGACCACAGAATCGGCATTTCCACACCCCCTGTTAGGCCATGTCATACGAGAAACGACGGCCCAAGCACGCACGGTCCTGGTGATTGCTCCCAATATCAACCAATCCGCGCGCCTGGGCTCTTATCTCCGCCACTCCGTCAAACACCCGATAGGAGCGTTTCACAGCGGCCTTTCAGACAAACAGCGATTGCAACACTGGCAAGCCGTCAAACAAGGACACTATCCCGTGGTCGTGGGGACCAGGTCCGCGCTTTTCCTCCCTCTCCCCTCCCTGGGCTGTATCTGGGTCGAACATGAAGAGGAGAACGCGTACAAGGAAGATCCGAGTCCGCACTATCATGCCCGGGAGGTCGCACGAAAACGAGCCGAGTTGGACGACGCCGTGCTGGTGCTGCACACCCCCTATCCCACTCTGGAGACGGTCCATCGCTTTGTGCATGACGACAAATCTCAACGGGCTTTCGCCGGACGGAGCACCCCACCGTCGGTTCAGATAATCAGCCTTCAAGAAACCCCGTTCGGCACAATCTTCTCCGAGACCTTGCAAGACGGCGTCGAGCGGGCCTTGGCCCAAGGTGGCGGGGTCGTTGTCTATCACAATCGTAAAGGGTTTTCCTCGTCCCTCACCTGCCGGGATTGCGGAACGGCGCCACAATGCCCTCGCTGCCGGATTTCATTGAGTCTCCGTCAATCACAACTGCAATGCCCTTATTGTGGGCAGGTCGAGCCCATAGCGTCCTCGTGTCCAGCCTGTTCCGGCATTCGTTTGGACCCGGTGGGATTCGGCACCGAACGCCTTGAAGAAGAATTGCGGCGTCTGTACCCCCTTGCAACCATCAGACGCTATGACGGCAACACGATCCGGAGTGAATCCGCCGCACAGCGCATCCGAGAACAATTTTCTCAAGGGCAGATCCAGATTGTCGTCGGGACACAACTGCTTTTTCAGGCCTCACCCTTCACGCCGGTGCGATGCGTCGTCATCCCCTATGCGGACGCCGGCCTGCATATGCCGGATTTTCGATCGTCGGAACGTGTGGCGCACCATCTCCAACAGGCCGTCGATCTGTTGACGCCGGGTCTTTCCGGATCCGCGCTCATTCAAACGCAACTGCCCTCGCATCCGGTGATGCGCGCCATTGGCCAACAACAACCCACGCTCTTCTATGACCATGAATTAGCCTTCCGCCGACTCGTGGGATACCCACCTTTCGGGCATCTCATCCAGTTGCACGTATCAGGTCAAGGCGTAACGGAAACCGAGGATGCCGCAAAACTATGGCAACGACATCTCACAAGAGCGCTCGCCAGCATGATCGCCCAAGGAGACATGCAACGGCATGAACAGGACGCCATCCTGGGGCCCATAGCCGCGTATGGGTTCAAGCCACGAGGGCTGTCTCGCTATCATCTTTTGGTCAAAGTCGCAGACGGCGCCGCCGGTCGCACCCTTGTTCGACAAACGCTTGGGTTGATGACCGGGGAAAAGACCTATCGACGCATGAAATTTGGGGTGAACGTGGACCCGCTCGACGTGATGTAGCAGCTTGAGATTTTGGGGGAAGCTTACCAATAAGGCCTGGCCCATCCTCTATGTTGGAGGGCCGGACGTTGCGAGGAGGAAATGGGGTGAGTGACGGGAATTGAACCCGCGACCTCCGGATCCACAATCCGGCGCTCTAACCAACTGAGCTACACCCACCACCCAAAGAGCAGGGACACGGCCGTTGCGTAAAACGATCTTACTGAAAAGGCCCGACGTGACGCAAGACAACTGCCCCATTCATAGGGCCACAACGCCGGTAGCCAGAGGCCGGGGTCGCGTCTCGTCACCCGGCGCCTCCCCAGTTCACCGTCCGGCTGCACCCTTGGCGCCTCGACGCCTTCTCTGTTCGACTCCTTCAACGAGGTGAAAGGCGAGGTTTGCCACACAAGGGGCGAGAGGACCCTATGGAACCTCTGATTTCGTGCACGATCGGGCGCATGGCGGCGTTGTGTCCTCGCTCACCCCTCACCTATCTCGCTGATACGCTTCGGGTTTCGCTCCGGGACGCCTTGCCCTGCATCCCGCTATCACACGAAATCAGAGGTTCCCTATGTCTCCGGCATGTTTGTGACCGATGACGCCGGTCTCTACACCCTCAAGGGGGAGCAATTGATCAAAGGCTGCTTGCATTTCGTTCACGATCGTCTGGGCCGCAGCACACGGCTCCTGGGCATCCCGGATCGGACGTCCCACCACCAAGTAATCCGCTCCTGCGTGGATGGCCTGGCGAGGCGTCGTGGCACGAGCATGCTCGTCCATTCCCTGACCGGCAGACCGCACACCGGGTGTCACAATCAATAACGGCGAGTCGATAGCCGATCGAATGGCCATGGGCTCCCTCCCGGAGGCGATCACCCCGTCACACCCCAGCTCGGCAGCCATTCTTGCACGAGCCACCACCGCTTGCTCGATGGTCCCGTCGTATCCCGATTCACGAAGATCCGCCTGATCGAGGTTGGTCAGCACCGTCACCGCCAGAATGTTCATCCCCGTGTTGCCGGCCCGTCCTTTCACGGCGGCAGCCAGCGCCTTTCGTTCGGCATGCACAGTCAGAAAGGAGACGCCCATGTCCGCAACCCGCGCGGTTGTGCGTTGCACCGTCTCCGCAATATCCAGCACTTTCAAGTCCAGAAACACGGGTTTTCCATACTGCCGAACCATTCTAACGACCGCCGGACCTTCGCTCGCAAAGAGCTCCAATCCGATTTTTATCACCCCCACGGACTCCCGGACACGTACCAGCAGGGCCTCGGCAGCCTTGGCCGTGGGCACATCCAAGGCAAACATGAGTCGATCTTTGGCTTGAATCCCTGGCCCTCTTACGTGTTGACCCATTTCGGCATCTTTCCCGTTGACCATCGAAAATCGACTATGTTAAGAAACAGCCATTATTTTCTTACTTAAAAAAAAGGATTCGTTATGCCCGTTGTTCATAAATCAGCCGTTAAGCGTGCTCGCCAGTCCAAGAAGCGTCACGCCAGAAACCACGCGGTCCTGCATCGCACCAAGTCGGTGGTGAAAAGATTTAAATCCGCTCTTCAGCAACACGATGCGGAAGCCGCTCAACCCCTGCTCCGGGAAGCCACCTCAGCCCTTCACAAGGCCGTGACGAAAGGCGCACTCCATCGGAATACCGCCTCCCGACGCATTTCTCAACTCTCGACCAAATTCAACGCCCTAAGGAACCTCTGATTTCGTGTGCTAGCGGGATGCAGGGCAAGGCGTCCCGGAGCGAAACCCGAAGCGTATCATAGAGATAGGTGAGGGTTGAGCGAGGACACAACGCAGCCATGCGCCCGATAGTGCACTAAATCAGAGGTTTCCTAAAGGCCCAATAACCCGTCCTCTCTCTTCTGTCATTTCTGACATCGGTCCTGGATAAACGGTTCCCAGTGGTCCATGAGCGTCTACTCCTTCCACGACATGGGCAGGCGCTCCTTTGCCGTGCAGTCTACCAGTGTCAACCATGTGCCCGGTTTGTCCCCTCTCCGGCATAGTGGAGTCATGACCTGGCTTTACCCCACACCTTCGCGTCGCAGCCTGGGCTACGACGGCGCTTTCGCCGACCGGCACAAGTCCATGATCAAGGCATGCATAATCCGGGAAGGGGAAGCCGCGGCCGCACCTTTCAGCGCACGGTCCGTGATCGAAAAAGCTCGAAACGCCTCGGGGAAATGCGTCAGGGGAACGCGTTTCACCGTGGAGAAAAATTGACCACGCCAGAAAGGCATGATGCCCAAGGATTTCGCCACCGCGGCTTCACTGACCCGACGACTCAGCCCATCTTTGGCTTTCCACAGACGCCGGTACTGCCACAGCAGCGCGCCGAGAATCCGAAGCGGGGCCTCACCCGCTTCCAGGGATTTCTCCACAATGAGAAGGGCTTGAGACACCTTGCCTCGGATAATGGCTTCCGACAGGTCAAACACCGACGCACCGGGTTCCGCCCCTTGGACGGCTGCGACGTCATGCGCGTTGACGGTTTCTTTCTTTGACCCATAGAGCGACAACTTCTCCAATTCCCGCCTGACCACGTACAACCCTTCGCCTGCCTGTTCTTTCAGCAACCCCGCTGCTTCGGCTTCCAGATGAATCCCCAACCGCGCAGCCTCCTGGCGAATCCAACCCAGTCGTTGATTGTCATACAAGGCGCAATCCACCACCACCGCCTGTTTCTTCAAGGCTTGAACCCATTTCAGCCGGCCATCCAGTTTCGCCGCGGAAACGATCATGGTTGTCGAATCGACCGGTGCGGAAAAATACGGGACCAGGGCGTCCCCCTCTCTGACGGGAAGCTTATCCGCCCATTTCAGCAGAACCACCTGGTGGGTTGAAAAGAAGGGCACTTCCTGGACACGAGACAAAATTTCCTGGGCATTCGTTTCATCGCCGTACAGGATGTCACGGGAAAAATCGTCACTGTCGCTTCTTCCGTCGCCCGCGCTCGCGAACTTGGAACGCGAGGCGCCCCGGATCCTGTCAATGGCTTGATCGCGCAGACAATCCTCTTCCCCAAGGACCAGAAACAATCTCTTTTTTTGTTGTATGGATGGACCGAGTTCGGCAGGTTTGATCACCGGACCCTCACCCTAGCCCTTTCCTGGATGAAGAGGGATCCTCATGGAGATTCCACGTCACAATTCCTTGTCGGGCACACGTCCCTAGTCCCGAGAGGCAACAAGGGCCCCCGGTTCGCGTAGCCCCCTGCCGGTTGACGACGAATGCGAAGGGGATAGCGCGCGAGCCTGAGAAAAGATCCCTTGATCCCTCGCGTGCCAGAAGGCTGCGGCCAACCTTTCCACCGCCGACTGACCGGCCTGTTCCAAGGCCCGATCTTGCAGCACCCGGTTAAACTGAATTTGATCCTGGCGGTCTTCGACGTCGGGCGCACGATTCACAAAAAATTCTCCTGTGCCCGTGGCCGTTTCCGTCCAGAGACTCTCGCCCGTCTTTCGACGGGCCACCGTAACACGCACCACCACGTTCACGCGGCGTTCGCGGGTTTGGCCGTCGGAAAACGTGAGCGACGGGACCGCGACCGAGACGATCTCGCCCGTCATGACGTAATCGGCTTGCGCGTTTTCCGCCACGACTTGCGCCCCACTGCTGACGGCAAACTCCTGTCGCAGGTATCGGCTATACGCAAATTCCAAATGACTCTGGAACGTACGATTGAGCAGATCTCGAATGACCAAGCGTACCGGTGGCCCCGCCTTATCGGATTCGGACGCTCCCCCGATTTGCGGACCCGGGCCCTCCACGGAAAACCGGTAGCCGCACCCTGGAAGCACGACGAGCAACATCGACACGACAATCAGAACCGGAACAAATCTGTTCATCAGGTGAATTTCCCTTTTTCCTGCCTGCCCCCTTTCCCAACGAGAAAGGGAACTTAGACCACAAAATTGACCAACTTCTTTTCGACGTAAATCACTTTTCGAGGCGTGGTCCCGTGCAACCACTCCCCCAATTTTTTATCCGCGTGCGCGAGTTCGAGAATTTCATCTTTCTGCGCGTCAGCCGGCACCTGAATCTTGCTGCGCAGCTTGCCGTTGACCTGAAGAGGTATTGTCAATTCCTCATGCACCACCAGGGCGGGATCAAAGGCCGGCCAAGTCCGGTGCGCCAGACTCGGCGCGTGTCCCAACACTTCCCATAATTCTTCCGCCAAGTGCGGGGCAAACGGCGACAGCAAAAGCACAAAGGATTCGGCCGACTCACGCGGCAGGGGGTCCTCTTTGGTGATGTCCCGCACAAAGACCATCAGTTTCGAGATGGCCGTGTTGAAACTCATGTCTTCAAGGTCCTGCGTCACGCCCTGAATTGTCCGGGCCGTGAGTCGAGCCTGCTCTGGCGTTCCATGCCCCTCGACGACCGGCACGCGTTCCTTATCACCACACACGAGACGATAGGCGCGCTGCAGAAACCGCGCCACGCCCGGGATGGATTCGGGGGACCAGGGCGCGCCTTTGTCCAACGGCCCCATGAACATTTCATACAGCCGCAACGCATCGGTCCCGTATTCGGCAATGATGTCATCCGGATTCACCACGTTGCCCCGGCTCTTCGACATTTTCTCCGTGACTTCCTCCAGCACCAACCCGTCCAGCGTCGGATGCAACGGCGTCCCCTCCTCCGACCACCGCACGTCAGGTGAAGCCACCCACCGGGCCTTGACTTCCTCTCCCGTCTTCCTGTGAACCGGGGTTTCCTGATCAACGCGCACGTCAGACGCAGGATACACCTGCGCCACGAAGGAGGGATCATCGGAGAGATTGTTATCGAAGTAGCGATAGCTGTGTCCCAAGATCATGCCCGGGTTCAGCAACTTCTGAAACGGCTCGGGCGTATGCACCAACCCGAGGTCATACAGCACCTTATGCCAAAACCGTGAATAGAGCAGATGCAAAACAGCGTGCTCGGCTCCGCCCACGTACAAATCGACCGGCATCCAGTACTGTTCGGCTTCTTCGGACCACGGCTCCCGGTCATTGCGGGGGTCACAAAAGCGAAGGTAATACCAGCAACTTCCGGCCCACTGGGGCATGGTATTGGTGTCACGCAGAGCCTTGGACCGGGTCTCGGGATCCATCACCTCCACCCACTCGCGGACGCGAGCCAGGGGCATTTCGAACTCCCCGCTTGGGCGAAAATCTTCCAACTCGGGAAGCAGCACCGGCAACGCTGATTCCGGGATGAGTTTCGTTGTGCCGTCTTCAAGGTGCAGCACAGGAAACGGTTCCCCCCAATACCGCTGCCGGCTGAAAAGCCAATCGCGCAGTTTGTAATTCACGGTCCTCTCGCCCTTACCGTGTTGTGCCAACCAATCGCACATGCGGGTCTTGGCCTCGGGGGTAGCCAAGCCATCCAAAAAGTCGGAATTCACGTTCGTGCCATCGCCCGTATAGGCCTCGGTGGAAAGAGCACCGCCGGTGACGACTTCGACAATCGGCAAGTGCATCTGTGTCGCAAAGGCATAATCCCGCGTGTCATGCGCCGGGACCGCCATGATCGCACCGGTTCCGTAGGTCGCCAACACGTAATCCGCAATCCAGATCGGAATGGGCTTCCCCGTGACCGGGTGCATGGCAAACGCGCCAGTGAAGACCCCTGTCTTCTCACCCAGTTCAGCCACGCGAGCGCGTTCGCTCCGGCGGGAGACCTCTTGGACGTAGGCTTCCACCACCGGACGCTGTTCGGGCGTCGTCAGGCACGCCACCAACGAATGTTCCGGGGCCAGAACCATATAGGTGGCCCCGAACAGGGTGTCGGGCCGGGTGGTGAACACCTCAATCGAACGTTCCGAATGCCCAGCGACCTCAAAGAAAATTCTGGCGCCTTCCGAACGGCCGACCCACTCCCGCTGCATCCGCTTGATGGACTCCGGCCAATCCACCAACGCCAAGTCGTCGATCAATCGCTCGGCATAGGCCGTGATGCGGAGCATCCACTGTCGCATCGGCACCCGCACGACCGGATGTCCGCCGCGCTCGCTTTTGCCATCGATCACTTCTTCGTTGGCCAGCACGGTGCCCAGCGCCGGGCACCAATTCACCGGGACTTCCGCCAGATACGCCAGTCCCTTTTCATAGAGTTTCCGAAAGATCCATTGCGTCCATCGCACGTACCGAGGGTCCGTGGTATCGATTTCCCGTGACCAGTCATAATCCATGCCCAGGGCTTGGAATTGCCGTTTGAAGTTTGCAATGTTCCGTTTGGTCGTCTCCCGCGGATGGGTCCCGGTTTCAATCGCGTATTGTTCCGCCGGCAGGCCGAAGGCGTCCCATCCCATGGGATGCAGCACGTTCCAGCCCCGCATCCGTTTGTAGCGGGCGATGATGTCGGTCGCGATATAGCCTTTGGGATGGCCCACGTGAAGCCCGGCTCCCGACGGGTACGGGAACATATCCAGGACGTAAAACTTGGGCTTGGTTGAGTCGATGTCAGAACGAAAAGGCTGATGCTCGCGCCAGTAAGTTTGCCACTTCTTTTCAATGGCCTGGTGATCGTAGAATTTGGACATGGGCCGGATGAACGCGGTCGGGCAATGCCCACTCCGCACTTAGGATGAAGAAAAAATGTACCACAGCGACGAACAGGCGACAAGAAAAGAACGGCTGACACCATGATCATTCTCCCACCTGCCGGCGACCCTCGCAGAGCGAAGGAACCTCTGATGTCGTGCGCGATCGGGCGCATGGCGGCGTGGTGTCCTCGCTCAACCCTCACCTCTCTCTCTGATACGCTTCGGGTTTCGCTCCGGGACGCCTGGCCCTGCATCCCGCTCGCACACGACATCAGAGGCTCCTGAGTGGCGCGAACCGAGCCCTGTCATTCGTGGACAGCATGACTGAACACAGACAATGTTGTCGTACTCGTCAGAAAGGCGAGGAAGTGAGGCCGTGTTTTGCCTCATTTATGACATTGGAATCCAGCCAGACGTAGCCCGCTTGTTGCGTGAACACGAGTGAGGCCGTGTTTTTGCCTTATTTATGACTCTCCCCTGGCGGGAGAGTCGCGGAAGCCAAGCCTCCGGCGCCGGCTGACGCGGTGAGGGGGCCTGCTGACGGGCTGCTAAGGAACCTCTGAAACGATTCGGAAAAGTTCAGCCTTGAGCTTTTTTGTCTCCAATTTTGTCTACGAACGGGGCGGGGTGATGATTTCGCACGTTGGTCCTGCAGCACGGCTGAGTTTCCGGTCAAGCGTCACCAGTGGGCAAGCGAGCGCTTCGGCGAGAGACACGTACCAGGCATCGTAGCTGGCCAAGCTCCCGCGCAAGGCCCATATCCGTTCGGCAAAAGGCAAGAAGGGGAATAACTCCACGTCGAGTCGTAACAGGTCACCGTATGCGCTTTTGGCCTCCAGGCGCGAGATCTGGCCGGTTCGTTCCAGCCGACTCAGGATAGTGCTGGTTTCGGCTAAGACCAGTTCCGGACCAGCCAGGAGGCCTTCGGCCACCACGGATTCCGCCCACCGGCCTTCCGACCCTGAGTCGACCAAGGCCGCAACCAGCACGGATCCGTCAACGACGGTCGTCATGGCCGGTCCGCGTCACGGGCGCGCAGGATACGGGAGGGAGGGACCCGCGTCTCCGTTTCTGCTTTGCGGTTGCGAACGTCTTGCAGCCACGCGCCAACGGAAGGCCGTGACACGATACGCTCCAGTTCGCAACGGAGGAATTCCTGCATGGACTGGCGTCGGAGTGCCGCGCGCACCGCGAGTTCATCACGGACTTCCTCGGGCACACCCCTGATGGTGATCTGTATCGGCATGAACGCATTATGCCAGCATTGACAGCATTCAGCAAGCAACTGTATAGGTCCACCACCTTTGGCACTCGGGTCGTTGGTGAAGGAGGAATTCTACCGGAAAGTGGCGCCCAGGATCCCCTCTTAAGAGCCGCATAAGATGCGGCAGCGACACATGCGGAGGGGCCGATCCTGGATCCCCGATGACCAATGTCGGGGATGACCGCAGAAAATTGCAGGTCGGCTTAGCGGAACCTCTGATTGAGTGCACTATCGGGCGCATGGCTGCGTGGTGGCCTCGCTCACCCCTCACATCTCTCGATGATACGCTTCGGGTTTCGCTCCGGGACGCCTTGCCTGCATCCCGCTATCACACGAAATCAGAGGTTCCCTAACAAGCACAGCCCCTGTCTGCTCTTGGCAGAGTGACGACTTTGTATTATGTTCCACTCCCTGAGTCGAAAGGGCGCAATGATCCCAGCCGACTAACAAACAACAACCTTTACCAAGACGAAAAACAGCCTGATGCCACGCATCTTCGATAACATCGAACAGCACCTCCGCCCGGCCCTGGCCGAAACCATGGACGTGTCCGACCGGGCGGACTTCTGCGTGGGATACTTCGACCTGCGCGGCTGGCGAGCCATTGACGAATACGTCGAAAAATGGGATGGAGGAGACGGGCATTGCTGCCGTCTCCTCGTTGGCATGCAGCGACTGCCCCATGAAGAGCTTCGGCTTGCGAAAAATCTCTCGGCGAACGAAGAGCCATTAGATAACCAGACGGCATTGCAATTGAAGCGCAAACTGGCGGAAGAGTTTCGAGAGCAATTGACGATCGGTGCTCCCACCAATGAAGACGAAGCAGGGCTGCAAAGATTGGCGCGACAGATCAAGGCACAAAAGGTCGTGGTCAAACTGTTCCTCAGACATTCGCTTCACGCCAAACTCTACCTGTTATTCCGGCCCGACCCGGTCAACCCGACGGTTGGATACCTGGGAAGCAGCAATCTCACACAATCGGGGCTGTCCCTTCAGGGCGAACTCAACGTCGACGTGCTGGACCACGACGCCTGCCAAAAACTCGCCAAATGGTTCAAAGACCGGTGGAATGATCGTTGGTGCGTCGATATCTCGAAAGAACTCGTCGAGATAATCGAGGCCAGTTGGGCACGGGAGAAACCGATCCCGCCCTACCACATCTACGTCAAGATCGCCTATCACTTGTCGCAGGAAGCACGGGCAGGGCTGACCGAATTTCGTATCCCGAAAGATTTCGGTAACAAGCTGCTTGACTTCCAGACCGCGGCCGTGAAAATCGCAGCGCACCACCTGAACCGGCGGAATGGGGTTCTCATCGGCGACGTCGTCGGGCTGGGCAAGACACTCATGGCGACCGCGTTGGCACGTGTGTTCGAGGACGATCACGGTTTGGAAACACTCATTATTTGCCCGAAGAACCTCGTCCCCATGTGGGAAGACTACCGAGAGCAGTATCGAATGCGAGCGCGTGTCCTTTCAATCAGCCGTGCGACCACGGAACTCCCCGACATGCGCCGTTACCGCCTCGTGCTCATCGACGAGAGTCACAATCTGAGAAATCGCGAGGGCAAACGATACCGGGCCATTCAGGAATACATCCAGGAAAACGACAGCAAGTGCATCCTCCTCTCGGCAACGCCGTACAACAAAACGTATATGGACCTGTCCAGCCAACTTCGTTTGTTCGTACCCGAAGACCAAGACCTGGGGATTCGACCTGAACGCCTGTTGCGCGAAATTGGCGAGACCGAGTTCATCCGTCGACACCAGGCTCCTGTCCGTTCCCTGGCAGCCTTCGATAGATCGGAGTACGCCGACGACTGGCGGGAACTCATGCGCCTGTATCTTGTGCGCCGGACCCGCAGTTTCATCCAGGACAACTACGCCATCACGGATACGTCGAATGGACGAAGATATTTGCCGTTTGCAGATGGCACTCGAAATTACTTTCCGGTTCGCGTTCCCAAGACGGTTCGTTTCGATAGCGACGAACAATATTCGCGGCTTTTTGCCGACGACGTAGTAAACGCTATCAACGGCCTAGATCTCCCACGCTACGGTCTTGGGAATTACGTCGCACCGTCGCCCCAGACGCCGCCAACGTCGACCGAAGCCAGGGTCCTGGCCGACCTGTCACGCGCCGGCAAACGTCTCATGGGATTCTGTCGAACCAATCTCTTCAAAAGGCTCGAAAGCAGCGGCCATGCATTCCTGCTATCAGTGGAGCGGCACGTTCTCCGCAACTTCATCTTTCTGCACGCGATAGAAAATGATTTGCCGCTACCCATCGGAACAACGGACGCCGGACTTCTGGACCCGCATTCGTTTGATGAAGACGCTGAGAAGGCCGCCGGTGACATCTTCGATACGGATGACGACGAGGAGAACGAAGACCCTGGGGGAACGACGGCGTTAAGAACCGAAGAAGACTTCCGCAAGCGAGCTGCCGAAGTCTATGATCTCTATGCCGGGCAATACCAGAGGCGTTTTCGCTGGCTGACTTCCGGTCTCTTCATCACAACCCTCGGCCAGGACCTCATGACTGACGCCACAACGCTTCGCAACATCCTTGTCAGGTTCGGCGAATGGGATGTCTCGCAGGATGCAAAACTCCATGCACTGGAAAACCTGCTCGTCCGTGAACACCCGGACCGCAAGGTTCTTGTCTTTACGCAATTCGCCGACACCGTGCGATACCTGGAACAACAGTTAACAGCCCGCGGAGTGACAAGGATGGCTGCCGTGACAGGGGACTCGTTTGATCCGACGAGGTTGGCTTGGCACTTCAGCCCGAAGAGCAACGAAAAAGAAGCCCGTATCTCGTCGAAGGACGAATTGCGAGTATTGATCGCGACTGATGTCTTGAGCGAAGGGCAGAACCTTCAGGATTGCGCCATCGTCGTCAATTACGACCTGCCGTGGGCCATTATCCGCCTGATTCAAAGAGCCGGCCGTTTGGACCGCATCGGGCAGCGGGCGCAAGACATCCTTTGTTATTCCTTCCTTCCGGCCGAAGGGATCGATCGCCTGATCCGGCTTCGAGACCGCGTACGAACACGCCTTCAAGAGAACGCCGAAGTCGTTGGAACCGATGAAGCCTTTTTTGAAGATGAAGGTGAGCGCGCCATTCTCGATCTTTATAACGAGACAACCGGAATACTTGACGACGATGACGAAACCGACGTCGATCTCTCCTCTTATGCCTACCAGATCTGGAAAAACGCAACGGAGGCTGACCCCTCCTTGAAGAAAAAGATCGAAGACATGCCCGACGTCGTCTACTCCTCAAAGGCCTATGAATCGAAGCCCGATCGACCGGAAGGGGTACTCGTCTACATGCGTACTGCACAAGAGTATGACGCATTGGCTTGGACCGACCGCGACGGCAAGAGCGTGACTGAGAGCCAATTCGAAATTCTGCGTACCGCTGAGTGCCCACCCGACACACCTGCCTTACCACGTCACGAGACCCACCACGAACTGGTTCGTCAGGCAGTGGAACATGTCTCCCACGAGGAAAAACAGGTCGGTGGGCAACTCGGCCGCCCCTCGGGCGCCAGATTCCGCACCTATGAGCGGCTCAAAGCCTATGCGGACAGCGTCAAGGGTACGCTGTTCGACCCTGAGCCTCTGCGTCGGACTATTGATGACATCTACCGGTATCCCTTGCGCCAGGCAGCGGTAGATACACTGAACCGTCAGTTGCGCAGCGGCATTTCCGATCAGAATCTTGCCGAGTTGGTTATTGCACTCAGAGACGAAGGCCGGCTTTGTGTCATTCATGAGGAAGACGAGTGGCAGGAACCGCGCATCATCTGCTCAATGGGCCTGACAGGGCGGAGGGACGGATGAGACCCAAAGACGATTCGCCACTTCAATGTTGCCGGGAGTAAAAGTCATCGACGTTTCAGATCATGTGAATCAGGGCTTATCCGCCAGACAGTTGGACATAGAGCAGTTGCCATCCAAGAAAGATATGATTATGCTATCGGTATGAGTTCGATACACATTCGGGAAATCGATTCCAACACGCTTCATGCGCTGAAACGTCTGGCGCGCAGGCATCATCGGTCCCTGCAAGGCGAGTTGCATGCTATCCTTGAGCGTGCTGCCAGAATGGCACCGCCGGACGAGGAGGCTCGGATGCTTGATCTGGTGACGGTCAAGACCGGCCACACGACATCGTGGAGCAGGGACGAAATCTATGGCACTGACGGTCGGTGACATCCTGTTCGTCGACACGAATGTGCTCTTGACGGCGACGGACGAATCACGTCCACAGCACCAGGACGCGATACGGCTGCTCACCGAAGCAGGTTCCAGCGGCACGCACCTTGCGGCGAGTGGCCAGATTTTGCGCGAGTATCTGGTGGTGGCGACACGCCCCTTGGCCGTCAACGGTCTTGGCCTGAACGTGCGTGACGCCACGGCAAACGTGAATGAGTTCTTGCGCCGGGTCCACTTGTACGACGAAACCGAAGACGTGGCCCGGCGACTTCGCCGGATCGCCTTGACCTATGGACTGAGCGGCAAGCGGCTCCATGACGCCAATATCGTCGCCACGATGGCGACGCACGGCATTTCGACTTTGGTCACTCAGAACGCAGAGGATTTCGCATTATTCGACGAAATCGACTTTGTTGCCATATCCGATGTCGCTGTCGGAGGATGAGTCGAGAGACTCCCGATGCCGACACCCCTCGACCGAGACAAGATCCGAAAATATCTGGAGAATGTCGATCTCCGCTCTCTGTTCATCGAAGAACTTGGCTGGGACCACGGCGGAACGAATGCCGAAGCCACGGTTGCAGGTCGAACCTTCATGCTCAAAGCCATTGCTAAAAACACGGTAGAGTGGGTTACCGAGACGGAGCGGACTCCGACGACGCGTTCCCAGATCATCCCACCCGACAAAAAATCGAAAGTTTGACTTAAGCGCCTTACATATTTAATGTTTTGGTAAGGAGAAATTCCATGGTCGTTAAAATTACAGCAAAGCGCCAAGTCACATTCCCGAAGCACGTGCTGGATACACTGGGCGTAGGGCCCGGCGACCAGTTGGAGCTGGTGGAAAGCCAGAACGGATTCATCCTGCACCCAAGGCGAGTAGACCTATCCAAGCTCGGAGGGCTGAGAGACAAGATTCCACCTGGAATCCCACCTTTCGACATACGAAAGTTTCGGGATGAGGGATATGATCCAGCGGCGTATCGGGATTGATACCTCCATACTCGTGTGGCTCGTAACCGGCCAACCTCCCGACGTGTATTCCCTTTGTGTGGAACGGTTGACCGCGCTGGTTGCGGACGGGGCCGAGATATTTGCGTCAAACCAAGTCATCGGGGAGACGTTTGTGGTTGTCCAACACCACTACGGGGCAAAGAAGGAAGACGCTCGTGCCGAGATCCGCAACACCCTCAGCAGCGGCCTGGTCGCTCCCCTCAACGGGCAGGCCGTTCTCGAGGCCCTGGAGGCATCTACCGGCCCCGGCCTGTTCGACCGTCTTATCGCCAACGACTACTCCCGGGCCGACCTGCAAATCCTGACGCTGGACCGCAAGATGGCTGCGTTACCCGCCGTGCGTCTTCTCTAGTCCGTTCCTCCACATGCCGCAGCCCCTCGACAGAGAAACAATCAGGCGCCACCTGAAGGACTGTAACCTCCACGCCTTGTTCATTGAAGAACTTGGCTGGGATCACGGCGGAACAAATACTGAAGCCACAGTCGCAGGTCGCACGTTCGTTCTCGAAGCCGTCGCCCAAAAACGCGGTCTGGTTGTCTACCAATACGCAACGGACTCCGACGACACCTGCCCGGACTACCCCACCCGTCAGAAAATCGAAAAAGCCGTTGCCAAGATCGTCCGCGAACACATCATCGTCTACGCCTCCCACGACAGAAATACCCTCTACTGGCAGTGGGTGAAACGCGAGCCGGGCCAGCCTGACCGATTTCGTCACCATATCTACTCTCAGCGGGACCAGTCTGGCGAAGCACTGATCCAGAAACTGGAGCAGCTCGTCTTCATGCTGGACGAAGAAGATGGCCTGACTATCGTTGATGTCTCGGGCCGGGTGCGGGCTGCCTTTGACGTCGAGAAAGTCACCAAGAAGTTCTACGACCGCTTCAAGAAGGAGCATCACGTCTTTCTGGAATTCATCGAAGGCATTCGGAACGTCGCCGACCGGGAATGGTACGCCTCGCTCATGCTGAACCGGATGATGTTTATCTATTTCATCCAGAAGCGGGGATTCCTTGACAACGACCCAGACTATCTGCGTAACCGTCTACACCGCATGCAGACCACGCACGGCAAAGACCGCTTTCAGACGTTCTACGGCTATTCCTGTTACGACTGTTTCACGAGGGCCTGGGCCAACCCGAAGCCAACCGCACTCCGGAGTTGGCGAAATTCCTTGGTCGAGTCCCGTATCTCAACGGTGGACTGTTCGACGTACACGAACTGGAGCGGGACAATCCGAAGATTCACGTTCCCGATCAAGCGTTCAAGCAAATCTTCGCGTTCTTCGAAGCCTATCAGTGGCACCTGGACGACCGACCGCTACGCAAGGACAACGAGATCAATCCCGACGTGTTGGGCTACATCTTCGAGAAATACATCAACCAGAAGCAGATGGGCGCCTACTACACCAAGGAGGACATCACCGGGTACATCAGCCGCAACACCACTATCCCTTTCCTGTTCGACCGGGCGAAAAAGGAGTGTTCCATCGCTTTCAAACCGGACGGTGGGGTCTGGCGGCTGCTATCGGACAACCCGGACCGCTACTGCTACGAGGCAGTCTGCCACGGCATCACGTATGATATTCATAAAAGAGAAGCCCTTCCGGAAAAGCGCGAGCTACCGGCTGAGATAGCCACCGGCCTGAACGACATGTCCAAACGAGGCGGATGGAACAAGGCAGCCCCAGCCGACTATGCCCTGCCAACCGAAACGTGGCGCGAGCACGTAGCCCGCCGGCAACGCTACGAAGAAGTCCGCGCCAAACTTGCCGGCGGCGAGATCACCTCAATCAACGACCTCATTACCTACAACCTGGACATCGAGAGATTCGCTCAGGACGTAATCACGGGTAGCGAAGGCTCGGAATTGGTCCGTGCCTTCTGGAAGGCGATCACCGCGGTTTCTATCCTCGATCCGACGTGCGGTTCCGGTGCCTTCCTGTTTGCCGCGCTCAACATTCTGGAGCCGCTGTACGTGGCCTGTCTGGAGGCCATGGGCGGCTTCCTCGACGATCTGGAACGCTCGAACCGCAAGCACCGACCGGAGAAACTGAGCGATTTTCGCACGGCGCTGGAACAGGTCGCCACGCACGCCAGCGAGCGTTACTTCATCCTCAAGTCCATCATCGTCAACAACCTGTATGGCGTGGACATCATGGAAGAGGCCGTGGAAATCTGCAAACTGCGGCTCTTCCTGAAGCTCGTCGCGCAATTGGAACGCTATGACCAGATCGAGCCGTTGCCAGACATTGATTTCAACGTCAGAGCGGGAAACACGCTCGTCGGGTTCACGACGCTGGATGAAGTAAAAAATGTCCTGAGTGCCGACCTGATAAAGCAATTATCCCTTCCGCAGATTGAGGAGCGAGCCGAGATTGCCGACCGTGCCTTTCGCAAGTTTCGCGAAATGCAGACCGAGCACGGCATGGATGCCAGCGCATTCGCCGCCACTAAGATGGAACTGCGTAAGCGGCTTAATGTCCTGCGTAACGAACTAGACCAGTATTTAGCCGGTGATTATGGTATCGAAGCGAAACATAAACCGAGGTATCAACAATGGCGTCACAGCCACCAACCGTTTCACTGGTTCGTCGAGTTCTACGGGATTATGCACAGCGGCGGATTCGACGTGATTATCGGGAATCCGCCGTACGTTATCTATCCGAGCAAGAACGTGCCCTACAGTTTGGAAAGATTGGGCTACTGGACCTTAGCGACGAAGAATCTGTACGGTCTGGTGTTCGAGCGTAGTGTCTCTCTCGCAAAATCGGTCTCTCCCGTCGGTCTTATCGTCCAGCTTACTTCTCTGTCGTCCGAAAAGCTGCCCTCGCTTCAGGGGATATTGTTAAACCGAGGACTGCTCCATGCGCTGTCTTTCCCCCGCCGTCCGCAGTCCATTTTCGAGGGAGTAGAGATGCCGGTGTCCATACTGCTTTCTACACCTTCCCCGAAACGTCAGCTATTCAGGACGAATGTCCGCCGCTTCTATGCTGAGGAAAAGGCGTTTTTCATGGATAAGATGTCGTTTTGTGATCATTCGGTTGTGATCGATGGCTACCGCATCGCTAAGTTCGGCAGAGGGATCGACGGGACCATCTACGGAAAGCTCGATTCGTTCCACTCATTCCTCGGCAGTCTCACCTCGAAGGCGAAGCAAGGAACTCTTTATTACCAGGAAGCCTGTCGCTATTGGGCTAAGGCTGCGAACAGACAGCCATTTTTTAAGAAAAATGGCGCGGAATCCGTCCCCTCGCATTGGCGAAATATCCCTATGATCTCGAAGGAAGCGGCAGCTTTTGCAACAGGCGTCCTCAACTCATCCCTTTTCTACTGGTATTACTCAGCGTTTTCCGACTGCGAGCACGTCAACGACGGATTAGTGCGGAGATTCCCTATCCCTGAAGGATGGAACGAGTCAGGGCATGACTGGGAAGAGCTTTGTGCCGATCTTATGAATAGCCTTGATGCCAATGCCAAGAGAAAGTCGCTTTTGACAAAGCAAGGACACCTCATCGAGTACGATGAAATTTATGGTGCCTCGTCAAAGGAATGGATAGACCTAATTGATGAGGCTATGGCTGGCCTATACGGCTTTTCCGACGAAGAACTGGACTTCATCATCAACTACGACATCAAGTATCGTATGGGGCGAGAAGGCATTGATCGAGAGAGCAGAAGTTAATGGTCACGGAAAAGAAAACTATCTATATTGAGACTTCGGTCGTGTCTTATTTGACTGCTCGGCCCACGGGAGACTTGCTGGCGGCTGCTTGGCAGAAGATCACTGTTGATTGGTGGGGCATGCAGAGAAACCGGTTTGACCTTTATACGTCTGATGTCACGGTTGAAGAAGCCGGGAGAGGCAACCCCGAAGCGGGCACACTACGTCTTGGAGCGTTATCCGGCATTCCCATACTGCCGATCACAGAGGCCGTGGTTGGATTATCCAAAGCGCTTCTCCAAGGAAGGGCGGTGCCGGCCAAAGCCCTCAACGATGCCTTTCATATTGCCGTATCCGCCGTGCATGGCATCGATTATCTCTTGACGTGGAACTGCCGGCATCTCGATAATGCCGAAACCAAACCTGTCATACGAAGCGTTTGTGCCATCCACGGCTATCCCAGTCCTGAAATTTGTACTCCCCAAGAGTTGATGGGAGGGTTTGACGATGCCTGATGAAATCATCGCGGAATTGTGGCAAATCAAAGACAGCATGGCGCAAGAATATGATTACGATATCGACGCATTCGTTGCACATCTCCAAGGCAAGCAACGGTCGGCAAACCGACAAGTTGTCGATCTGCGTGCCATGAAAGAGGCTACCAAACGAGCCGCTTCATCCAAGCCGCACTCCTAAACTGAATCTGTCCTCCTGAGATCGTGGTGACAACCGTCTATGCCTACTTTTTCTGAGGAGATACCGATGAAAGTTTCGTTTGATCGTGAAATGGATGCGCTCTACATTCGCTTCAAGAAAATAACGGTGACAACGACACACCTCGATGACGGGATTGCCTGGATTACGATGCGGCAGGCCGCCTCGCGGGCATTGAAATTCTTGATGCCATGAAGCGGCTGGATGATCCGGAGACGTTCAAACAACTCGTCTTTGAAGACATCGCACAATGAAACTGCATGTCGATAAGGAAACCGACGCGCTTTGCCTGCGTCTCGACAACTCTGACATCGTCGAGTCCGAAAAGGTCTCACCGGGAGTGGTGGGCGTGGAAATGCTCTACCTTTCGAAATGCTCCTCCAATCTGAATCTCTCCATCTTGGAGTTCGAGATGGCTTAATCGCCGAAGCTTCCTGTGTGCAGAAATATTTCAACAGACGACAGAGGGTTGTGTCTCAGTTTGAAATGTCTGTTTCCATCCGGCTCGTCATGCCGGCCAGTCAGGCACCCAAGCCTCCCCTCTCTCATCGAGAGAAGGGAGGGTGAGGAAGCAAAGGGGAAAAGCTCTCAGGGAGAAGCCCCTCCTCAAAGGGAGGGATGGAACTGTGTCCCTACTGGTCTTTGCCAGCACAGGGCTCGTTCTATGCCGTTGAATCCAATTCAAGCTGATACGCAGCCCAACAGTTTCCAGCATAAACCCGGAAAAGATATCTGATATGGGAACGCCTTTGAACAAATTAACCATCCGCGGGTTCAAGTCGATTCGCGAGCTGAACAATTTTGAGCTGAAAAACCTGAACATTCTTATCGGCGCGAACGGCGCAGGCAAGAGCAATCTGATTTCCTTCTTCTGGATGCTTCGGGCACTCATGCAAGGGAACCTTGCCAAATACGTTCGAGAGAGTGGGGGGATCAGTGATCTGCTTTTCAATGGGCGTAAGACCACGACGGTTTTAACATGTGAAACCCATTTTGGCATCAGAGGATATCGATTCAAGCTTGAGCCTGGCCCTTCTGAAAACTTTGCGCTGGCAGAGGAGTACGCTCGTGAACAAAGTTCCTGGGTGGATTTGGGTGACAGTCCGGATGGGCACTCGCTTTTGGTGAAAGAAGCGACGAGTGAGCACCCCTACCATGAATATAGCAAACCGGTTTACGATGCAGTCTCGTCCTGGAAGATCTATCATTTTCATGACACGAGCGGCTCTGCAGCCATGCGACATGCAGAGATCGTTCAGGACAATCAGGCGCTTCGCTATGATGCGTCGAATCTTGCGCCCTACTTGCTCCGGCTGAAAACACAGGAACCGGACGCTTACCGGGAAATTCTTGAATCGTGCCGTTTGGTCATGCCGTATCTGGACGATTTTCTGTTGATCCCCGAAAACTATGGCCCGAAGGAAAAGGTTGCGTTGTCATGGACGGCAAAAGGTTCGGATTATCCCATGCAGCCCTATCACTTCTCTGACGGCAGCCTCCGCTTTATCTGTTTGGCCACGGCGCTGTTGCAGCCTGATGCACCGTCCACGTTGATCATTGACGAGCCGGAGTTGGGCTTGCACCCTGCTGCAATCCACGTCCTTGGCGAACTCATCCAACACGCGTCGGAGCGAATACAACTGATCGTCGCCACGCAATCACCGGCATTGATCGACCAGTTTGCCATTGAGGATATCGTGGTTGTGAACCGAAAAAATGGTGCCTCAACTTTCGAACGCCTGGAGGAAACCGCGTATCGGGTCTGGCTGGAAACCTATTCCGTTGGGGAACTCTGGAGCAAGAACGTCATCGAAGGAGGACCGGTCTATGAGCAAGCCGGTTGAAATTGTCGCACTGGTGGAAGGACAGACGGAGAACATATTCGTCCGAGACCTTATCCAACCCTATCTCGCCAATCGTTCGGTCTTTATCACCTCGAACCTGTTATCCAAACCCGGGCGGAAAGGCGGCGACGTGAAGTTTTCTCGGGCGCAGAGGGATATCGGCTCACGCCTCAAGCAAAGACCGGATACCTGGGTCACACTCTTTGTCGATTATTATGGGATAGATGGTGACTGGTCAGGGCATCAACGATCGAAGGCAACGACGAGCCACATATCGAAAGCTCAAATCATGAATAAGTCCACTGCTGAAAAAGTAAACGAACTCTTTGGTGCGCATGGCTCCGAAACCCGTTTCATTCCTTATATCTCAATGTTTGAGATCGAGGCCTTGCTTTTTAGCGACGCTGAGATTCTTGCAGATAAATTGAAGGTGAACCGTCATCAGGTAGATACGGTGCTTGCGCAATGTGAGCCTGAGCAGATCAATGATAGTCCGCACACGGCCCCATCCAGAAGATTGCAGACTTTATCCAAGCCCTTCAAAAAAATCGCAACCGTCATCGACATTGCACGGGCTATCGGCATTCCCAAAATGCGGGCAGCCTGTCCATTGTTCAACAATTGGATCAGCACCTTGGAAAATCTGCAACACTGATATGCCGGTTAAGAACAGACACATCGCGCTCTTATGAGACACGTCCCCACAAATCTGTATATTGATACAGAAATCTTCGTGAATAATGGATTGAAACTCGACACTGAGGGTTTTAGGAGCCTGAAAGATACTTTTGTGAAAGATGGATTGAGATTATTGGTTCCCAAGATGATGGAACGCGAATTTTTTCGCCACTATGAAAACAAGGCTGAAGAGGGTGCTAAGCAGCTAGAAAAAGCTCATACGGCTTATCCTGTTAGCGCTCTTTTATTAGATTTGCCATCAAAAAACGAGGTGGAGAAACGGTGCCTTGTAGAGGTTAAACAACAATGGGAAACGTTCAAAGAACATTTCATTATTGAGGAATTACCCCTTGTCGGATGTCTGGAAGATATCGTGGGCTGGTATTTTGAAGTCAAACCACCATTCTCTGAAAGAAAGAAGAAAGAATTTCCAGATGCATTTATTCTTAGTGCATTGGAACAGTACCACCACAAGCACAAAGCAAGTATTGCCGTCGTAACCGCAGATGAAGATTACAAGAATGCCTGCCAGTCCCGACAATACATCGCCTATTACTCCGACTTGAATGAATACATTAAGGCATTTGAACCAGCCTTGAAAACAGAAAATCTTATGGCTGAGCCAGTTGAGATGCCTCCTCCAATTGTCACTGATGATCTCATGGCACTCAAGGAAATTCTGGTCAGGGGCACTGCTGTTACCCCCATTGAAATTCAACGAGCGTTAACGCTCCTTGGGAGTCGAGACAAAAATTGCCAATATTTTTTCTCCAACAGTAGTAACCCTATCTGGCTTAGCCATCTCAAAGATCATTATTTCAAAAGGCCTCCAGATGCGGTGGTCTTGCCCAACGGTTCTGTTCAATATCCTTTCTGGCCAGAGATAGAATATCTCAAGAATGTCTCCACGGATGCCCCCGATGAAGTCCTTGAGATAATCTTACAGATCCCTGTGGTCGATAACCCGAGAGTCTATGACGTTATTCTGGACATCGCATTGACACTCGATGGTCAACGATCCGCGCAGCTCAAGCCAAAGATGCTCGAATACGCCAGGCTTGAGAATCAGTTTCTGGCTCACAAGTATCCCAAATTGCTGGCTCATTGGACATCTGAGAATCAAACGCAAGCCGCATTGGAACTCGCGGCTATACTGGTTCAAAAAGGGCATATTAAAGAATGGTGGTATCAAGAAATTTTGAACAAAGGCGTTCGTCCGTTGGCGGATAAAGAGCCTTATCAAGTCGCCCGTATTCTGATAGATGCAACGGCGAGCATGATTCGTCTTGAGAGGCATCAGTACAAGATTGAAAGCGATACGAGCAGCGATCATTCAGAATTATGGTGCCCTGAGCTCAATAAACAAAGTAAACAAAGCAGCGGCTATCTGAATGTCAAAGCCCTCCTTGTCAATACCCTGACATACGCTTGTGAGAAGGTTTATGGGCAATCACCAGAGTCAATTGCAGGATTGGACGGCACGTTGCGAAACCAGCAATGGAATGTTTTCAAGCGACTTCGGCAACACCTTTACGCTCTCCATCCGACCAAACAGACCAAGCCTTGGATTCGGGAATTGATCCTCGCGCATGATGATCACCCAAAATGGCAATACCCTTATGAGTTTCAACAGATGATACGGCTGGCCTGTGAGCATTTCGGTTCAAAATTGCTTACAGAAGACGAGAGAATCCGAATTTTCGATGCGATCCTCAGTGGCCCTTCAAGGGAATATTATCGTGAGCGGATAGGCGAACAATTTACGGAAGACGATTTCGAAAAAAACAAAACGCCGCTTTCACCGCAGGCAACTCAGGCCGTTTACTTCGGTGCTCTTTGGGGAATACGCGACCTACTTTCAAAAACTCGAACACGATGAACCCGCAGACAACATCACGGATGAAACCTATCTGTCGCGTATCAAAAAAACAAGCGGATATGTGACCTCTCGGAGCCCACAATCATCCGATGAACTCTCAAGGCGCTCAGACGCGGAATTACTGGACTACCTCAACGAGTGGCAAAATACGCACTGTGATCGGCATGATCCGTTCATCGAGATCACCATCGAGGCTCTTGCCGATGCGTTTCAGTCCGTTTTCACCGAGTCGATTATCCCGCAGGATGACAGGCTGGAATTCTGGATCGAGAAGAATCGGGACCGGATTGAGCGGCCGATCTATATTCGCTCAATCGTGCAAGCCATGCAGGAACAAGTGAAAGAAAAAAACTTTGAACGGCTGGACCGATGGTTTGATTTCTGTCAATGGGTGATTACCCATCCTGATGAAGACTCAGCGGAAGCCATTCCTGCCAGCGACACATTACGATTACGAGAGAATCCGAGTTGGCATTCTGCCAGACGTGCTGTCTGCGATTTTGTCGAAACCTGCCTCAAGGAGGGTGTGGCGATTTCCGCCCGGGAACGACTGGCAGGACTGCTGAAGACACTCTGCACCCAGAGTGATTGGTCTCTGGACCGAAACCAGCCTGTTTTGTTGAACCGAAATGACCCACTCACCGACGCTATCAATCGTACACGAAGCCGAGCCTTACAGCACTTGGTCAATTTCGGATGCTGGGTGCGCAGGCATGATGACAACGCAGCAGTCCCTGAGGTTGCGTCTGTTCTCGAATCGCGGTTCAAACCGGACGCAGAACATCCGCTGACGATCCCGGAGTACGCTATCCTTGGCTTGCACTACGTGCAAATTTTCGCTCTCAATAAGGAATGGGCTGTCGATCACAAGTCAGACTTTTTCCCTCTGAGCAATTTTCCTGCCTGGCATGCAGCGTTTGAAAATATGCTTGCCTATAACCACCCCTATGAACCAATCTTTGCAATTGTTCACGACGACTTCGAGTTTGCCATAGAACATCTGGATAACTTGCAACAAGAACCGCTGTCTGGCCGGGCAATGCAGGATATTCTTAGCGAATATCTGTTCCTTTACTATTTGTGGGACGTCTATCCATTGACGGGAGATGGCAGCCTGCTGGAGCGCTTTTATCAACAATTCAACGGTCAACGAAAGCACTGGGCGACATTGTTCAGCACTGCAGGACATCTCTTGTACAATACCAATAGGCAACAGTTTGACGAAAATTTGAAGGAGAGGACAAAAGCCTTCTTCGAGTGGCGATTAGAAGCCCAGGAACCGGCGGAGCTTTGCAAGTTTCCTTTTTGGCTGAAAGCCGAGTGTCTGGAAGCCAAGTGGCGATTGGAAGCCTATGATCGAATTCTGGATGTGCCCGGTGTGCTGGACGTGGACCAAAGCAACCACATGATCGTTTACGACTCATCGAACACGTTATATGCGATGCTGCAGGAACACCCGGCACAGGTGGTCGCATGTTTTGACAAGCTGGTCCGGCTTATACCACAAAACGATTCAATCTACATCCCGATGGATGAAGTAAAAGCCATTTTGAAAGCTGGTTTGAATCATAACGATGAAGGTGTGCGCAAGCATGCCGAATCCATCCGAGAGAACCTGCTGCATCGGGAGCACTTCGAACTCTTGGACTCGACCGACTGAACGCCAGCTTAACCGGACGCGGACGATTGGAGATCAGACACCATGAACCGGGAGCACCGGACACGCCGTCAGCGTTGCGGCGCTGTGCTGACGCGGGGGCTTTATCTGCGATCACATCAAAGGGCAACCTCGATCTCCTCGATAACACGCTGATTGGCTTCTTCTGTTCCGTGCGCTGCCCGGGCGATCCCATCCTCAAGACCTACGATCTCGCACGTGCGCTTCGCAACACGGATGTGACGCTCATCGGCGGGTTCCAGTCGCCAATGGAGAAAGATTTTCTGGATTTGGTGTTGCGGGGGCCTTCGTCCGTCGTGGTCTGCCCGGCACGGGGGATCGGCGCCATGCGGATTCCCCAAGGCTGGAAGAACCCCCTCGTCGAAGGGCGCCTCCTGTTCCTCTCCTTTTTCGACGACAACATCCGTCGCCCCACCGCAGATATCACAGCCAAGCGCAACGACTCCGTGGCCGCACTCGCCGACCGCCTCCTCATCGCCCACGCCGAAAAAGGCGGCAAAACCGAGAAACGATGCAAAGACGCCCTCACCCAAGGCAAACAGGTGTTCGCCCTCGACTCTGCGGATAATGCGCATCTCCTGGAACTCGGCGCTGTGCCAGTCCAGGCTGAAGACCTTGCGCCTTTGGTAGCGAGAGATTCGTAAAGTTAGCTGTGACGATTGCAGTGAGGGAACCTGCGGAATCGGAAGACTGTCAAGATGTCGACGTGCGAGGTTTCGCCGATTTCGACTGCGGCACCACGAAGGCTTGGCTGCGGAGTTTTCGATGGTAGGTAATGGCGAAGCGATGCGCTTCGTCCCGGATGCGCTGGACCAGGCGGGAGACGTGCGACGTGGGGGACAGGATGAGTGGGGCACGATGCCCGGGGGCATAAATTCGCTCTTCTTTCTCGCCTTTGGCTTTCGCTAATCCGACGATGGGTAGATGACCGAGGCCGACACTGCGTAAGGCGTCCACCGCGGCACCCAACTGTCCGAGTCCCCCATCGATCAGGATAAGATCGGGAAGCGGCAACGCCTTATGATTCCGTGCACCGTTCTGTGCGCCCAGAGCCCCCAGAGTTCCGCCGTACCGGCGCCGGACGACTTCCTGCATACTCGCAAAGTCATTCGCCCCCTCCACGGTTTTAATGCGAAACCGCCGGTAATCCGATTTCTTCATTTTGCCGTCTTCCCACACCACCATTGAGGCCACGGAATGCGTGCCCATGGTATTGGAAATATCAAACCCTTCCACCCGGCTCGGCATCTTGGGCAACCCAAGGAGTCGTTGCAACGCTTCAGCTTCCCTGTGTTCCACCGCCATGTTGCGCAAACGCTCCCCAATGGCCGCAGCGGCGTTTTCCTCGGCTAATTGGAGCAGTTGACGTTTCGGCCCTCGCTCGGGCGTCAGGATTCGTACCCGCCGGCCTTTCTTTTGACTGAGCCAGTCTTGAATCAAGTCCCGGTCGGACAGCGCTTCGGAGACCAACAGTTCCTTCGGGGGCAGGGTATCCTTATTGTAGAATTGCTCGATGGCAGATCGAATCAACTCCTCATCGACAGCCTCTTTCGTATCAGCCCAAAAAAAGTCCTTGCGGCCGATCAACAAGCCGCCGCGTACAAACAACAGTTGCAGATCCGCAGCCGGGCCCATCCTGGCCAAGCCGATGATATCCTGGTCCATGGGTCCGATTTGGGCCACACGCTGTTTTTCCAACGTCCTGGCAATACTCGCCATACGATCCCGCAGCCGGGCCGCTTCTTCAAATTCCTCCCGGTCGGCGGCCGCCTCCATGTCCTTTCGCAACCCGTCCAGCAATTCCTTGTCCCGCCCCTCCAGGAAACAGCGAACCTGTTCGACGATGAGATGATAGTCTTCCCGCGACTGATTGCCGGTACAGGGTGCCATGCAGCGCTTGATTTCAAATTCCAGACAGGCGCGCTCGGACGTCCCGTCGATGTCGATCTTACAGGTGGCCAGTGGAAACACTTTTTTGATGACTTTCAAGGTTTCTCGAAGCGCGCCCGCCGGCACGTACGGGCCAAAATACAGGGCTCCGTCGTTCTTCACGCGACGCACGATCGAGAGACGCGGAAAATTTTCCTTCACCGGCAGGCGGAGAAACGGATAGTGCTTGTCATCGCGCAGCACGACGTTGAACCGGGGGCGATGGCGTTTAACCAAGTTGCTTTCGAGTAAAAGGGCTTCCAATTCGGAGCGCGTGACGATCGTTTCGATGTCTCGAATCAGGGACGTCAACACGCGAGTCTTGGGAGTTGGATCGCTGCCTTTCTGAAAATACGAGCGCACCCGATCCTCCAGCACCCGGGCTTTCCCGATGTAGAGGATTTCCCCGCCCTTGCCTTTCAGCAGGTACACGCCGGGCTGATCCGGCAGGCGAGCCAGGGTCGATTCGAGAGAAGAAACAGGGGTGGTCATGAGCGAAGCCTGCTACGCGGTCATTATCCCCGGCGGTCGTTCGATCAACTCCACTTCATAGCCATCCGGCGCATCGATGAAAATAAACCGGCTCTCCGACGACGTGCGAGTCGGGCCGTCCGTAATGGGAACGTTCTTAGCTTGTAAGTGTTCGATGACCTGATCCATGTCCTCGACTTCAAACGCGAGATGGACCAGATCTTCCTGGACGCGCACGGGACCGCTCGCCGGGAAGCTGCACAGTTCAATGAGTTCCTCGCTGTTCGGAACCGACAAAAAGGCGAGATGCGACCCTCGCGGCGACACCTTGCGTTCCAGCACATCCAACCCGAGCACGTCCCGATAAAACGCGATGGTCGTCTCCATGTCACTGACGCGCATTCGGGTGTGCAGCAACTTTTTCACGATCATGGCAGACGTCCTTGTTTACAGGAATGTAAAGACCAAGTTTTCTGTATGCAGCATTCGTTGACAGAATGAAGGATGCGGCTCCTTCCCTTGTTTCGTAGATGCGCCATCTTAGGGCGTTTGCCGTTGACCGCATCTCATGCGGCCCGGCGCCGATTGAAGCGGTGAGGGAACCGTTACGCCTGCGGAGAAGCCCAAACGCCGATGAGGCGTATCCCTGTCTATAACCAGAAATGCAGATCTATACACCCCGTTTTCATTGCTTATTGTACTGAACCTCACGGGCTCCAACAACACAACTTGCCCGTTCACGCTCTGCTTGCAGGTGTGACTCCACCGATCCATCGAGGCCGTTGAGTTTGGGACGGTCGGTATGTGATAACTATCTACCCTGCGGCGTGAGGCCATCCCGTGCCGGAACTCAGGATACCCCCTCACCTGCAAAGCCTGTCCCTGATCCCCAATCGAGCCAGGGATAGGCTCTCGGAGACGACGGTCTTTATGGAAATCAATACCGACACGCAATTGTGCGGCGTCCTTGGCCATCCCGTGAAACACTCGCTTTCTCCGGCCATTCACAATGCCGCGTTTCAGCACTTGGGCCTGAATTACGTCTACTTGGCCTTTCTCGTTGAAGACGTGCCCCAGGCCATTCATGGAATCCGCGCCTTGGGCAACCTCAGGGGATTCAGCGTCACCATCCCCCACAAAGTGTCGGTCATGGCCCATCTGGATACGATCGAGCCCGCGGCCCGCCACATCGGGGCCATCAATACCATCGTGAAATCGGACCAAACCCTGGCCGGATACAATACGGACGCCTCCGGCGCCCTCATGGCTTTACGGCACGCAGGCGTCGAACTCGCCGAACGACAGGTGGTCATCATCGGATCCGGCGGAGCCGCACGGGCCATTGCCTTCGGGCTCGCGCTGGAGACCCCCGTCGCCAAACTTACCATTCTTGGGATCGAAGACGAGGAACGCCAAACCCTGGCCCACCATCTTCGTGAAGGCACAACGCTATCTATCGAAGACCACCCGCTCGATGCAAACACCCTGGAGGCAGCCCTGGCCCAGGCGCAGGTTATGATCCACTGCACCCCCGTAGGGATGGATCCCCACACCGGCCAGACCTGTGTGCCCCAACGCTTGTTACATCCGAACCTCACGGTCATGGATATCGTCTACAATCCGTTGGACACACGTCTGCTGAAGGAAGCGCGGGAGGCCGGATGCCCGACGATCCGGGGATTGGAAATGTTCCTGCATCAGGCCGTCGCGCAATTTGAATTGTGGACGGGCCGACCCGCACCGGTCCCTGTCATGCGTCAGGTCCTGGAGTCCCGATTTTCAAGATCTCCCTCTATGGCGCCCTCTCCCCCTGGGAGAGGCTCGAGGTAAAGGCCGTGAATCTGGTGCTCATCGGCTATCGAGGAACGGGGAAAAGCACCGTTGCTGAATTCCTCGCGACGAGACTCGGATGGAAAGCGATTTCCACGGACGCGCACGTCGTTGAACGGGCGCGAATGAAAATTTCGGACATTGTGGCCCGCGACGGATGGGATCACTTTCGTAATCTCGAAACGGAAGTGTGCCTCGCACTCAAAGACCGGGACCGCCTGGTCATCGATACCGGCGGCGGGATTATCCTTCGACCGGACAACATGGCAGCATTAAAGCTCAATGGCCTGGTCTTTTGGCTGACCGCCACGGTCACCACGATTACCCGACGGATTTCGGACGACACCCAACGCCCGGCACTCACCGCGGGAAAGACGTTTCTCGAGGAAATTCAGGAAGTTCTGACCGAACGGACGCCAAAATATCAGGCCGCCGCCGACCACACCATTGTAACCGACGACCTCTCCCCGGAAGAGATCGTCACTCAGATTCTGACCATTGCCCGCGGCTGTGGTATCGAGGGCGAATAAATAGCTTTTTATTCTAAACGGTTTTCTACCAAATAGTTTTTTACTTTAGAGCGATTTAATTTCTCATGATGTGATTGGTTGCCATAATCCTTCAGGCAGTCGTAACACGCGGCTTCACAGTTGCAGGAATCACAGATCCGACGTGCTTGCTCGACCACCTTTGGCCAATGGTCAAACCCATCTTTCACGAAGCCCGCACCGCCTGGAGTACGGTCATACAGGATTATTTCTGCCCGTGCGTTGTCAGCAGCCTTTGTATTGGAAAGCCAACGCCATGAAACCCCAATGTCAGAGGCTTCAATATCCAGAAAACGGCAGAGTCCTTTTTGGAGGGCAAAGGCCAGTGATTCGACAGGTGGGTGGCCACTCGGACGTGCTATGAGGCAGAAACTCCGAAATTCATGACCATATGCTAACGACCTCCATACATTGTCAGTACAGGTCTCGTCTCCTGACAATACTCGCAATCTTTTATGCGACTTACCTGACTTGAAATCTTTTTGTGGTTCACTGTATCCACAAGAGGAACACAGCATAAAGCCTTTGTTTTCCGGTCCCAGGTTATAGCGAAACAGCGCTCCGTTGTCCTTTCGCGCAATAAAAAATCGCTCACTGGCCACAAAGCAAGACTCTTCTACAGAATCAATAAAATGAGTCAGGGTTTGTCGCTGTCGAATCAGCGAAGTCCGCCGATGTCGTTCTGCCCCTCCTGCTCTTTTCTCTATTCTCACACTGAATGCGGCTGGCTCGACAAAAGCCTTGAGACATTGAGTTGTGATTCGGCTGTGGCAGACAGGACAATTGCCAAGTAGCTGGTTCTTTAGTTGCGCGGTACGAATTTGTTCACAACTTGGACATTTTGCATACCAGCGACGTTCCGGCTTATCGGTACGGCTCACGACATAAAGGCCAGAACTGGTGAAGACCTTTTTGCGGGCGATGACCTGCGCCCCAGGTGCGAACTCGGCGATAGCAATCCCGCGGTCACGGCTTAGTTCCACATCAGTATCGCACGACCAACGGCTCCCAGCGATTTCCAAGGTCACCACGTCCAGCGGAAAGGCGTAACGAGGCAAGAATCCACGCTTGGCCAAAATCGAGATGACATCGCTGCGCAGCAAATTCTTTACAGTATTGTCCATATCTGTCGTAGGAAGCCCCTGTTCAAACAACTTCTTACGCTCATTCATCAGAGCGGACAATTCGTTTCCAATGTCTTCCAATATTTTTTTGTATGTTTTCTGAGTCTGCTTTTGGCCAGTATCAAAATTATCATCAAAGGCATGGAGCAAGGATCGCCCCGCTTGAGTACGAAAAGTATCTTTCTCTGCCTGGGTTTCGAGCCATGCCAAAAAATCCAGAGGATCCAGAGTCGCTGATTTTATCTGAGACAATCCTCCCGGTATCTCTTTTTGCAGCAAGAAGGCTTCCAAAGGAATCCGCTGTTTCATTTCTCCCAGCGCTTTTTTGTCGGCAACTCTGAGGCGCAAAAAGCGTGAGAATACAACTGCGTTCAAATGACGCTGGGCGATCACACGATTCTCGGTGAATACGGTTGGCGTTCGGACTTCTCCCGACATTAAGCGGTTGGGCGGATTGTTCCACGCATCGGCTTCATATTTTGTCCGGCGGCAGAGAGTGACGCAGACCGCGTTTTTATCCGCACCGCGTCCCGCACGTCCGACTCTTTGTATATAGTTCGCACTTGACGGGGGTGCATTGCGAAGCAGGACCTTTTGGAGATCACCCAGATTGATGCCCATCTCAAAGGTTGTCGTGCTGCTGAGCAAATTTACTCTTTCTGCCCGGAACTCGTCCTCGATTTTTTTGGCCAATTCTTTGTTGATCTGTGCGGCATGCTCCTCGGATTTCAAGGTTGTAAATTGCTCTACACCTGTCCCTGCCACCCAGCGAGCAATGATATTCTCCTTATTCTCCTGCGATGTATCGAATGGGCAAACTCGGAGCACTCCGACACACGCTTTACGCGGACAACATTGCCGAACGGAGTAGGCAGTTATGATTCCACAACGGTCGCACTTATACCGATACCGCGCCGGAACTTTCACGACAAACAAGTTCTCGTGATCGAGTTTCCATCTTTTCCTGTGCTCAATTTTCCTGTGCTCAATGAGTAAAGGCTGGGAGATCAGGAATTCCCAAATGTTCTTTCCAAGCTCGTACGTCTCGTCTGGGGGCAGTTTCAATAAACGATACAGGTAATCAGTGATAAAATTACCGCGGTAGCTGTAATCTTTATTGCGACGCGGCAGCCAGCCCTGAACGTTGTTCATCCCTTTGCGTTCAAGAGCATAGGCAATATCAACCGTGACACGACCAAACGCGGTTGCGTCAGGCTCGACTCGGCCTTTGGGCAAATTGAACGCTTTTCTCTGACGGATAAAACCGAGCAAAACCTGTAAGGCTGTGGTCGCTTCCGTTAGTGAGAGGTCCGGCATTGCAAGCAATTCGTGAAAGCCTCTCTTGTCATCTTCCTTGAGGCGATATTCTACGGACACTAAGCCCAGGTCTTCGGCAGATTCACGCGCAGCATCTGGAATGCCGAAGTAGCCGAATGTCTCCGCAATCCAAAGGTTCCGCTTAGCCTTGGCATCCAATTCTTCGTCGGGGAAACGTGACGCGGGCAGAAAAAATCTGGATCATACTGTTCTGACTGAAGGTCTGCGCGGTCGGCCAGCGCTTCACCCAAATGGACGAAATCAAGCGGCTCTTCTTTCTCGCTGACTATTTTGACAATCATTCGTCCCAGGTCGTGCGAGAACGTTTCTTCTTCCAACAAAGAGGGAAAAGCTGCAGCGCGTTGGCGATGGTCCGTAAAACATAGCAACTTGCGTGGAGGTTTTGCTTGCGGCTCGCGAGGACTGACCTGGAAGTGTGAAAGGGGAATGGCCATAGCTAAGCCGGTTTCGTCATCTGATTCCTGAAATCGCCGCACAGGCTCAAGGCCCGAGCCGTTTCGCGCTCCGCAATTTGGACACGAAATGAGCGGCTTTTTCTCCTGGCTGTGTAAATTATCATGGTCACTGGAACTGCCAGAATGGTGACACTGACGGTGAAAAATCTGTATTTTGCGGAGATGGGGAGACGGACACTGACAGTTGTCTCCCCGACCTTTATCACTCTTTTTCCCACATCTGACACACCAATCCAACTCTCTCAGCTTATCTTGATCCTCGTCTTCTTCGTCAGCGTCAGGCCGGCCTGGATACGGGAGGTCTTCTTCCACACTGAAATATGACCAGAAAGAATCTGCGGCCCAGCCTAATTCAGTAGCAAAAGAATCAAAGTAAGGTTTAGGGCCATCTTTTCCTGTTTCCGGGTTTTGTGCACGACGCGGTCCTAAGTCCTGCAAGGCTCCGTACAGGTAACCGCACTTGCGACACGTCACAACTTCAACAAGGTGTGACCGGTGGTCCTTTCGGTGACAGGCGGGGCAAAGTCCTTCGGGAGATTCTACATTCTTTCGGGAGATGTAGAATACGGGCTTTCCGTTGTGCCGGTCTGGGCATTGCCGATGTAGGCATACGTGAAGACCATCCTGCGCTCGAATGAAATAATGCAAGCGTGTTGGCAATAAGTCGTCCCGTGTCCCATCTTGTCGAGCCGTGGCAACAATTTCCAGGAGGGCTTGCAAGCCATCTTCGGCTTGGGAGTCGTTTGGCCACAGTCGGCGGGCCGCGTCACTCAGCAATACCGGTTGCGTGAGGATTTCCTTACGAAGATCATAGAGATTCTTGTCACACTCAAGAAGGTCTGCCAATGTCGGAGTTGTGTTATGCGGATAGAGAATCTGACGTGCGTCGGATTCCTTCTCGGCCCGTAAAGACTTGGCCGCATTGAGATATTGAATGATGGTTGGGCAAAACGAGGGCTCTCTGCGTTGCGGCTGAGCCGGACTGTCATAAATTGGATTCTGTTCATTAAATTTTTCACGAAAAAGGCCTTCCGCAAATTGGCGGACTCTCTTCATACTCTGAGGATCACCCCGCTTACCCAGGGTGGCGGAAGTGGCAATGCTGACGAGGTTTTCTGTGCCCAAGCGATCTTTGAGCCGTCGGACTAGAAAGGCAATTTCTGTCGCTTGTACCCCACGATAGGCATGTACTTCATCAAAGACCAAAAACTTGAGGCGTGCATTCTCAAAAATCGGAGCATCCACCGGACGCTCCATCAGATATTCCAACATGGAGAAATTGGTAATGAGTATATGAGGAGGATTTGCGCGGATGTCTTCCCGGTGGTTGAGACGGTTTTGAGGGTCATCAGAGAGTTGCTGTTGACGTCGCCGTTCAACCTCACGTTGTTGCTCTTGTTGGGTCAGTTGTTCGTCAGCGAGTTTTTCCTTTATGACCCTTGTCAATCCTTTTTCGTAATCTTCTTGTGAATTTGGAGTTTGTCCGGTGAAGTGTGCGAAAGTGATGTGAGGATGTTCCTTTAGCATCCGTTCCCATTCATCCAACTGGTCGTTGACCAGCGCATTGAGGGGATAAATGATGATAGTGCGGAGCCCTGGTGAGGGGTCACGGATCAAATCGTCAAGGATAGGAATCTGATAACACAGGGTCTTTCCGCTGCTTGTGCCGGTGGCAATGATGGCGTTTTTCTTTTCCAGCAGTAATTTGAGGGCATCTGTCTGATGCCGATAAAGGGAGCGGCGGTCGCCAAGGCGTGTGCGAATCGTCTTACGGGTTTTTTCATCCAAGGACAGATCGTGCAGAGACTCGCCCCGCTCGTACATTTGCGCCCTCTCCAGATAGGGACCTCGAACCAGCTTTTCCATACTAAGCTGCTCTTCCCACATTTGCTTCGCATGAAGAAACTGTGGATGAAAACGGTACTGCGCCTTGAGCAGGTCGCGATAAGGGAAAAAGACTTCTTTGTTAAAACGTGTGGCCAGAGATTCCATGCTTAGCTCCAGAGATCAGACACAATTCTCACTGAGTGTTTTTTTAGGTATTTCTCGATTGTCACTTTTTGTTTTTTCTCCCACCGTATCGACAGAAAGGGGAGATCTCCTCGCGCGTTGACGACTTCAATGACCGGTAATGTGGATGTTTTGTCGGACACATACCGGAACAATTCCCAGAGTATGGCAGGATTGCCACAAAATCGCATAATACATTCCCTATCTGTCGAAGGCTCAAACACCGCCCGCGAATCGATAATGGCCCATCTCCTTCCGCATTTCTCCAGTAGGCCGTAGCGAGCATATTTATGTAGCAAAGCTTCAGAGAAACCGCGTTGCTCAGGGGCTATCATCTCCTTGGCTTGCATGAGATCGCTCCATTTCATTCCTTCGGCTGCTCCTGCAGAGGGTTGAGCCAGTAAAACCCAGGGGAGAAATCTTCCCGGAAGATTCTGCCAGCATCCGTCCATGTTATCTTTGGGCAACAACATCTCGATTGGGTATTCAAACTTTATGCCGAGTTCGGGAGATGTAATGGAAACCTTTACTTTCTTTCGCGCCTGGCTACCGTCCCCCCAGCGCCAGAAATACAATTCCAAACTCTCATCTTCATGACGCTTTTCCCAAATTCCTTCAGCCGTCCGTTTCTCCACGCTGACTTGAAATTTTTGTTGCAATGCGGCTTGCGTGTCTTGAAAGGAACCAAAGGGGATGGCCAAGCACAGGAACGGGAGACGTTCCAGCTTAATGTTTTCCTTATAGCGGCTAAAATTTGCCGCGTAGCGACCCTCTCCAATAAACATCCGTGCTTCGATTTTGAAATGAGACCGAAAGTTCAGCTTGCTGGTTATCCCTGCGTGTGCAACAACAAGCTCTGCATGTTTTTTAATAGGCCACAGGCGAGTGACGTAACAGGCTGTCCTGTCTTCGAGTTCATAGCGTTCGTTTATAGGATTCTCTTCTTCGTCAAACCCTTTCCGTTGAAGAGCATCTAAGGATTCGCGGGCAATAATCGCGTAACTATGAATCGGAAAGTGTCCACGTGCAGGATTGACGAATCTCTTCCAGTCCAGATCGAATAAACCCCAAGGATCAATCCCTTGCAGCCATTGCGTTTCGTTCTGTTGCTCAGATTCAAGACTCAAATTGAGCTTCGGTGCAAATGCTGCCGCATTCAAAACTAGCGTATCAGGCGTGGAAGCCGCGTGTTGTGTCAGTGAACCGATCTTCCATATTGCCGGAAGCTTATCGTTAGGCACTGCCGGTAGCTGTAGGGAGATACGAGTTTGGTCGTTATCCCAAACAAGCCGCGCCCGGTCACGAATAAGAGACTCCGGGTTTTCCGGGCGAAGAAATTCCGCGGTCTCGGGAACTTCATCAAAGTATTCCCCGCGTAGCAGGGATGCCTGTTGCAATTGGCTTATTGTTAGGGTCTGATCTTCCATCAGTATTTTTCGGGCATCGTGCATCTCCTGAATGAAATCATGGGCAGCTTCACGGTTGTCTGTCAAAAAATTCTTGAGTCGAGTTCGGCCGCCAGCACGCCTGCTAATGGCTTCAGACCATTCTTTGTCAGGTAACTTCATCCAATTGTCGTGAGTCAACGCCCATTGACAGATTTCAAGAAAGCCATCCCATAGTGACAGGGGAACGCCAATATGATGAACCGCAGAGCCAACATAGTCGGTGCTGTCCGGCCGTTTCCTGATTTTCAAGTCACAATCTTTCAACGCCTTTGCAAAAGCTTCATTGATTTCACGTTGCCGATTGGCAGACAGTTGCGGATCTTCTCCAACAGCTTCAGAAAATTGAGGCCAAAATGTATTTTCACCATATTCGTAGAACGCTAGAGAGTCATAGAGAATAATCAGGCAATACGGAAACTGACCCAGAGCATTGCGCCAAGATTGCCATTCCGTCTTTGTCAAGCGGAGAAATTCTTCCCAATCTGCACGGTTAGGAAGAGCAGACAACACGGCACCTGCCTTTTGCTTTTTGGCTTCCTCTATTTTTTGCAGAGCACGATGGAAATCATCATCCCAATCCTTTAATGTTGGCATTGGAGACACCTTGCTTCTGTAAGTTCGCCAGGCAACAGATTTTTAAAGATTCAACATATCTTAGGTTATAGAAAAATACACTCAAATATTCAGCCGTGGAGAATTGCAGATATTTCATTGCTCCCCAACATATCATTAGGTCCCTGCGGATTTTCACCTAATCCTCTGAAAAATTTATAATTTGTTCACAAAAACTAATCGGCGACACGTCCGATGTCAGATTATGATGACAACGCAGGCATGACTGAAAAGTTCCTAACCCCATGAACATCGCATACCCGGAACCACACCCCCCCATGGATCTCACCTGGATTCGGTGGCTGTTGGACAGTTACGCGCTTTGGTTGAAGCGCGAACTCATCGACCGGACGGGCACGATTGAGGAGCAATGGGAACGACTCTACGTGTCGCCTTTTGTGGTGGCTTCCCACATTAACGCGGAAGACCCCATCCTGAATTACGGCAATCGACAGGCCCTCGCCTTGTGGGAAATGACTTGGCAGGAATTCACCGCGACCCCTTCGCGTTTAACCGCAGAACCTCTGAATCAAACCGAGCGGGCCCGAATGCTCGAGCAGGCAGCCACGCAGGGGGTTATTATGGATTACCAGGGGGTCCGCATTTCACGAACGGGACGGCGGTTTCTCGTGAAACAGGCCACGGTCTGGAACGTCCTGGATGGCTACGGGATCACCCAAGGGCAAGCCGCGACGTTTTCACAATGGGAACCACTCACGGAGGATGAAACAGATCCTTCAAAGAGGGGATGCTGTCTGTCACTTGACCAAGGTCTTCATGGCCTGACTGGCCCCCGACCACGGGTCCCCTTCCTGTCGGATGACGCAACGCTCATCCGACCTACCCGACTGACCGGAGCGCCCCCAACCCCCTCAATCCCCCTTGTCAGGGGGACGTGGCCGGGCTGTGTTGTCGGTCGGATTAGCCGCAGGCGTCACCCGACACTGCTCACAGACAGGCCTGCCAAGTGAGCGACTTCATTCCCTTCAAAGACGTGTTGACATTGTGCGTACTGCGGATGATTATGTGGATGAAAGTCCATCAGGAACGAGTCGTGAACGCATGAATCCCTCGAGCAGACTTCCTTGCTGCACCCCAAGAGATGAAAATGGTATGCTTGGGAACCGTTGATTGTATCAAGGACCTGTTTCCGTCATCCCCGACATCCTCTATCGGGGATCCGGAGCTTTCCCAAACGGGTCCGCATGAATAGAGGACCAGAAGAAAAACCCTCCGGATTCCCGCGTTCGCGGAAGTGACCGGTTTGGGCTATTTCCGGATCAATGACAGATTTGGGGTGCTGTTGATTATTTTTGTATCAATAACAAAAAAGGAAGCATCATGATTGTAGCGGGAGACATCGGCGGAACCAAAACCTATCTGGGTTTGTTCGATTGGCAGGAGACACGGGTTGCCCCCATTCGGGAGGAAAAATTCTGGAACGCGGACTTCGAGTCGTTTGAGGAAATCCTCGAAGAATTTTTACAACCCCACGCCCCTGCCGACGAGGGCGACGGAGAAGAAGACGAAGACACGGACGTTGATGAAGATGCTCCCCAGATCTCCCTGGCCATGCCCCTCCATGCGGCCTGTTTCGGTGTCGCCGGTCCAATCGTGGACAACCGCTGCCGTGCCACAAATCTCCCGTGGACCATCGACGGGCATGCCCTGACCGAAACCCTGAACACCTCCTGCGGTGTGCGCTTACTCAACGACGTCGAAGCCATGGCCTACGGCGTACTGGTCCTCGATCCGGAAGAAACCGAAGTAGTCCATGGCGAACGGCAGGAAGACGGAACCAAGGTCCTGATCGCGCCGGGCACCGGACTGGGCGAGGCCGTGCTGTATTGGGACGGGGAGCGATATCATACGTTGCCGTCCGAAGGCGGACATGCCAGCTTTGCCCCGACGACCGATCTCGAGATCGACCTGCTCCGGTACCTGCGCACGAGTTTCCTGCACGTCAGTTTCGAACGGGTCCTATCCGGGAACGGCCTGCACGGCATCTATCAGTTTCTCCGGGACACCAAAAAAAATGAGCCAACCTGGTTTGCCGAACGTCTTCCCACCGGAGACCCGCCGGCGCTGATCGCCGAAGCCGGGCTCGCGGGTAAGCCCGATATTTGCGTGCAGGCGTTGGACGTGTTCGTCTCCGTCCTGGCCGCCGAAGCCGGGAATTGCGCCTTGAAAACGTTGGCACGGGGCGGGGTCTATCTCGGCGGGGGGATCTCTCCGAAAATTATCGACAAGCTCCGCGATCAACGCTTTGCACAGGCGTTCATCGGCAAAGGGCGGTATAAACGGCTGCTCTCATCGATTCCGGTCCACGTCATCATGAACGACAAAGCCGCCCTGCTCGGCGCGGCTTCCGTCGCCGCACGCATGGACGCAGATTCGTAAGTCATCCATGACGCTTTCTCCGCCATCGCCCGACCTGCAGGAAACCGGCAAACGCGCGGCCGGCGAAGCCGCCTTGGTTTTCATCCGGGACGGGGCACTCGTGGGCCTGGGGACCGGCTCCACCGTGAAATATTTTCTCCTGGCCCTCGGCAAACGCGTGCAGGCCGGTCTACGGGTGTACGGCGTGCCCACGTCTCGTGAAACCGCGGCATTGGCCCGGCAATTGCAGATTCCGCTTCTCCCAGAACAGGAGGAGTGGACTTTGGACGTGGCAGTGGATGGGGCAGATCAGGTCGATCCTCACTTTCACCTGATCAAGGGTGGCGGCGGCGCCTTATTGCGGGAAAAAATCGTGGCCGCCGCGGCACGGACGTTTATCGTCCTGGTCGATCACACGAAATGCGTGCCGGTGCTGGGCAAACCCATGCCCGTTCCCGTGGAAGTGACTCCCTTCGGATGGCCGCAGACCGCCAAACAGCTTCAGGCATTGGGCGGCAGCCCGACGCTCAGGCAAAAACAAGGAACGGTGTTCGAGACCGACGGAGGCCACTACATTCTCGATTTTCCGGTGGACGCAATCGAAGACCCTGTGCAGCTCGAAGCGCAGATCAATCGCATACCTGGAGTCGTGGAGAACGGCCTCTTCGTCAACCGGACATCAACGCTCATCATCGGCTCGCCCGACGGCGTTCACATCAAACATGGCCCTTCCTGACCGGTTTCTTGATCTGTGGCTTACACCGGCTTCTTCTATACTCTGCTCCGGTGCGCGACACGAACGACCAAGACGATGAGCTTTTCATCCTCGATCCGGCAAATGGCACGATCATCGCCTATACGATAGCGCCATAGACCGGAGAAAGTGGACGTAAGAGACTTGCCAAAACGGCGGGGATTAGGGGAAGGGGCTAGACATTCGTCAAAGTAATCAAGGATTTGCCGCTGAACGTTTTTGTCCAGCTTTTTCATATCCTTTAGAACCCGACGGTCATATTCAATTTTCCAGCCCAAGTTCCTGCCTTATCTTTTTACCAGTCAGGCGATCAGCAGGATTTTCAAGTCTCGACTCGGCAATGTAGCGATCTTCCAACTCATCGATATGGTCTTCGATGAGTTGGCGGATATAAAACGTCTTGGTTCGCCCGGTTGTTTGTGCCAGATGATCCAGCCTGTTTTCCAATTCCTTATTCAAACGAAGAGACGCCATGTTGCACCTTCCATATTCACTGGGCCGTATTCGTCAATTGTCATACAAGCATGACAATTAATGCTTATACTACATGCTGGCAAGCTATTCTTCAATGCGTCGTAAGCCTGGCCCCTGATGTATAAGTTCAGAAACCTTTGGCACTCCTCGAAACAGGAGGAGAGGCCATGCAAATCCACCATGTCGGCTATCGCATCAGGGGGTTTTATCGACTAACGCAATTCGGGCATCGTTGGGACATGATACCCCACGAAGCCCATCACCGACTCAAGATTCTGCACTTTTGCGCCCGGCATGGCCCAGCCGCGACGGGGGAGGCCTTTGGCGTCAGCCGCCGGACGCTTTATCGCTGGCAGCGGGCGCTCACTCAGGCTGGCGGGGACCCGCAGGCGTTGGCCGTCCGCTCTAGGGCCCCCCACCGGCGGCGGCAGGCCACGTGGCCACCCGCCCTGAGCCAAGCGATCCGGCGGCTACGCACCACGTATCCCAACCGTGGGAAGGCCAAGCTGCACGTCCTACTGCGGCCGTGGTGTGCGCAGCACGGGCTAGCCCTCCCCAGGGTCTCCACCATCGGGCGCCTGATCGCCCGCGCCCCGGACCGGATGCGGCACACGCCGAGCCGCCTGGATGCCCGGGGCCGGCCCAAACCCCGGACACGGCGCCGGAAATCCCGCCCGCCCCGGCCCCGCCCCGCCCAGCCCCTGGCGGTCTTGGCCGGCGATCCCGTTGTGCGGCTCCACGCCGGACTCCGCCGCTACCTATTCACCTTCATCGATCCCTGCAGTCGCTTCGCCTTCGCTGTGGCCACCGCCACCGCCTCCAGCCGCCATGCCACCCACGCCCTCGATGCACTCTGTGCGTTGCTCCCGGCCCCACCCCGGGTCCTCCTCTCCGATAACGGCCTGGAGTTCCAGGGGCATTTCCAGCACCGGCTCGATGAACGCGGCATCACCCACTGGTGGACGTATCCCCGATCCCCGAAAATGAACGCTCATGCGGAACGGTTCAATCGCACCCTGCAAGAGACCTTCGTGGACTACCACGAGGATCTGCTGTTCGACGATTTGGCGGCCTTTAACTGCAAACTGGCCGATTGGTTGCTGGCCTACAATACCGTGTTGCCCCACCATAGCCTTGGGCGGCAATCTCCGGTACAATCCCTGATTCACCACCAACCCGAGTGCCAAATGTGGTGGACCCATACACCTGATTGCACGCCATGTTTCGGTAATGGTAGAGTGCTGACGTTCGACGCATCGAGCACGAGCGCCTAACCTATAGACTGGTCCCATCGTCTAGCTTGGCCCAGGACGGCACCCTCTCAAGGTGCAGACACGGGTTCAAATCCCGTTGGGACCACCATTTCCCGGCATTTCCTCATGACCACATACCTTGTTCTCGTGTCCTTTGGGATGGGCAAGACTTCCGTCGATCCCGTTTCGTCTTTTTGCGCGCCCCCCAACCTCACGTCGGTCAACGTCGCAACAAGGAAACCCAATGACGCGAAGCTTTCATGACGGGGCCGACGATGGGTTCGAGGCCCTGGAAGCCCTTGACCCCGCACGCATTCGTTCCTTCTCCGATCTGTTGACCGCGATGAAAAAAACCGCCTTCGGGGGCCGGCGGCTCGGGGAAGCCTTCGAAGTGCTCAAGGCCATGATCGAGGACCCCGACTGTTTCGTGGTGATGACGCTTTCAGGGGCCATGACCATCGCCAAGATGGGGAAAATCATCTGCACCATGCTCGACAGGGGAATGGTCCAGGCCATTGTCTCGACCGGCGCCTTGATGTCCCATGGCATGAGCGAAGCCGTGGGACAGACGCATTACAAATATCAGCCGGGCATGGACGACGTGGAACTCTTTGAAAAAGGATACAACCGGGTCTACGACACGCTCGAAATGGAATTGAATTTGAACCACGTGGAAGAAGTAGCCGCAGCCACACTGAACCGCCTCCGTCCCGAGGAACCGCTCTCGTCCGAACTCCTGAATCGGGAATTGGGACGAACGCTGGCCGAGCAATTTCCCGGTCCGGGGATTCTCAAGAGTGCCTTCCTGAAAGAGGTTCCGGTGTACGTCCCCGCGTTCACGGATTCCGAATTAGGCCTCGATACGTCCATCTGGTCCATGAAAGAACATGGACCGGTTCAATCAAGTGCGGCCTCCGAGGATGACCAGGCGATATGGGAACGTTTGCAACAACGCCGTCCCGCCTTTAATCCGTTTTTGGATCTCAACAGCTATACCCGCAAACTCCTGGGCGCCAAACGGCTGGGCATCTTTACCATCGGCGGCGGCGTGCCCCGCAATTGGGCGCAGCAGGTTCCGCCGTACATCGAAATCCTGAATATGCGGTTGGGCACGGCCATCACCCCGCCCCGATTCCATTATGGCGTCCGGATCTGCCCGGAGCCGGACTATTGGGGAGGGCTCAGTGGCTGCACCTACCAGGAGGGCATTTCCTGGGGGAAATTCGTTCCGCCGGAACAAGGCGGACGATTCGCCGAAGTGTTGAGCGACGCGACCGTGGTTTGGCCGCTCTTGCTCATGGCCTTGCTCGAAGGCCCCGCCTCTCAATCGGGTTCCGGCACGCCGTGACAAAAGACGAGCGCCGCGCAACGCCCCCGCTTGACAGACGCCTTCCCACGCCTCACACTGTAAGAAGCTTCAGGGAAAAGGAGACACCATGACAACCTCTTCATCATCGGCACAGACCCCTTCCCCCATGCGGTCCGGTCGTTCGACAATCGCAGGCGGGCTGGTGATGACGGTGTTGAGTCTCGGGCTCGCAGTCTCATCCGGTGCCCAGGCGACCCAAGGATTTACCGAGGAAGATGACCGCGTCCGCGGCAATCCCCAGGCCCCACTCACGCTTTTGGAGTATTCGGATTTCACGTGCGGGTTCTGTGAAAAATTTTTCGAGGAAACCTGGCCGATCCTGTTTTCCGAATATATCGACACCGGCAAGGTGCGCCTCGTGTATCGTGATTTCCCGCGGGCGCTGAGCGGTCCGAGCGTGGATACCGCCCTGGCCGCGCGATGTGCAGGGGAACAGGGACAGTATTGGGCGATGCACGACCGCCTGTTTTCCCGCAGCGACAAATTTTCTCCGGATGAACTCCGGCAACAGGCTGAAGATCTCCGGCTTGACGCCAAGCAATTCGACTCGTGCTTCGAGGCGTCACGCTATACCCGGAACATTTTCAAAGACCGGCTAGAAGGGGGCAACCTGGGCATCCGGGGCACTCCGCATTTTATTTTATACGCCACGGATCATCCGCAAGAGGCCGTCGTGATCCCCGGTGCCTTCCCTTATGAGGTGTTTAAGGAAGAAATCGACAAGCTGCTCCAAACGGTGTCTTCCCCCCAACCCGCTTCCGAGCCCTTGTAAGAATGGCCCGTGTCACCATGCGAGCACGTTTGATCGTTCAACGCCACGTCTGATTTCCTCCCGTGTCCGTGGAAACCATCGCTCCCATCCTCGTCGGTTCCGAATGGCGTGAAACGCCCACGCGCCAGACCGTGACCAACCCGTTTACCGGCACCCCGGTTGCAGACGTTTGCCTCGCCCAACCGGCGGACGTCGAAGAGGCTGTAACGCTCAGCCTGAAAGCCTTTGCCCATCTCGTCCGGTCCTCGTCTCATATCCGCGCCACGGCGCTCCAACATTTGGCCGGCAAGCTGAAAGAACACAAGGAAGACTTTGCCCAGACCATCTGCCTGGAAGCGGGCAAACCGGTCACCGATGCCCGGCGCGAAGTGGACCGGGCCATTCAAACCTTTTCGATCGCGTGCGAGGAAGCCAAACGGATACCGGGAGAAGTCATCCCGATGGACATCAGCCCGGGCATGGAACATCACCTGGGCCTCGGGCAACGTGTGCAGATCGGGCCGGTCCTGTGTATCACCCCGTTCAATTTCCCCCTGAATCTGGTCGCGCACAAAGTGGCCCCGTGCCTGGCAGTCGGCAATCCCATTCTGCTGAAACCCGCGCCGCAAACCCCGCTCACCGCGTTGCGGTTGGGGAGACTCTTTCAGGAACTCGATCTCCCGGAAGGAACCTTGAGCATCCTGCCGTGCGAGAACGCGCTGGCGGAATCCATGGTCCGCGATCCGAGGATTCAAGCCTTGAGTTTTACGGGTAGCGCCGCCGTCGGCTGGAGCTTAAAAGACAAGGCAGGGAAAAAACGGGTCCTGCTCGAGTTGGGGGGCAATGCCGCGGTCATCATCGAACCCGATGCCGATCTGCACCTGGCCGCCCAACGTTGCGTCACGGGAGGATTTTCGTATTCCGGGCAGACCTGTATTTCCGTCCAGCGCATTTATCTCCACGACGACGTGTATGATGCCTTTCTCGACCGGTTGCTCCCGCTTGTCGAATCCCTGCCGGACGGGAACCCCGCCGACGATTCCACGGTCATCGGCCCGCTGATCGACGAACGCGCGGCCATCAGAGTGGAAACCTGGATCCATGAAGCCGTCCGGCAGGGCGCCCGGCTCAGGACGGGCGGGACTCGAGACCGGGCGGTGATTCGTCCCGCGGTCCTGACGGACGTGGACCAACGCATGAAAATTTCCTGCGAAGAAGTCTTCGGCCCGGTCATCACCCTTTCCCGGTACCAGCATCTCGACCAAGCCTTCGACATGGTGAATGACTCCCCTTACGGACTCCAGGCCGGAATTTTTACCCGCAACGTCGATTCGATTTTCCGTGCCTATCAGGCCCTTGACGTCGGCACGGTGCTCGCTAATGAAATCCCGACGTTCCGGGCCGACCACATGCCGTACGGCGGCATGAAAGATTCCGGGCTGGGACGTGAAGGCGTCAAATACGCGATCCAGGAACTCTCGGATCAAAAGCTGCTGGTCTTGCACCTGTCCCCATAGCCCGTGTTCTTTATTGTCGCGCCGTAAATGCGGAACAGTGCGCAGGCCGTCCTCTACGGAAAGGGACATGCCTCATGGAGCCCGCCGTTCTTTCTCTCGTATTTGTAGCTGCGCCATCTTATGGCACCTGCTGTATCTGTCAGAGGTCTTGGCGCAGGAGCCGGTGGCTTCACGCCGATGGGCGAGACCACGTGGGCCGTGCAGCCCTACTGTCGGGTTACACCTCTGGCTAGCCCGACCTACTCCGGCTGATCTGAAGGCCGACGCCTGTTTCGAAGTCTGCTTATTCGTCAAACTCATTGCCAACGATTCAAAGAGCGATTGACTGCCTGCAAGTAATCGCCCATCATGAATCCTATACTGCGAAGGTGGCTAGAGATTTCACGCAGTCAATGTCTTAAACATCTGCAACTAACTAATATCCCTGGATAAGGGGTCAATAGAAAATTTCTGTATCGATATGCCCAGCCAATGAAGAAGCCCTCACGCAAGAGACGCCAATGGCACGATATTCACGCCCGCAAACTGAATCGGCGACGGACAAAGAAGAAAAAAAGCAGGATAAGGAAACACCCACGACTATCTCGTTCTAATCCACATCGAGTCCATGGATCGTTCACGCCTGTCCATTGCCCTGCAGTTCTCTCTTTTGAAGATAATTTTGATGGTGTCGTCAAGTTGCTTGACGATATCCGTAAGAAAACCAAAAAACACAGAAACAAGCGAATCCACATTGATTTCAAACCAATCCGCACGATCAAACCATCTGCAGCCTTAGTGCTCGCTGCCGAGTTGGACCGATGGAATCGGGACCTCGCAATCCGTGGCTCAGCACTTGTGGCAGTCGATGCAGAAGAATGGGATGGCACCGTGAGACGTCTTTTGCGAGAGATGGGGTTCTTTAAGCTCCTCAGAGTAGCCAGTATTCCTGAGGAAAAATCCTCAACAGGCGTTCAATACGTACAATTCTGTAGCGGGGTCAAAGTAGACGGCAAGGTGATCGATGACTTGCGGAGATTACGTTTGGAACCTTTCGTCAGCGTACCCAACAAGCACCTTCTCTACGCAGCCGTGACTGAGGCAATGACTAACGTCGTGCATCATGCCTATAGAGACCAAACAACTCTTGGCGTACCGAAGCACTGGTGGCTTTCGGCGGCTTATGATAGGCAAAGCAAAGAAGTCGCAGTTATGATCTACGATCAAGGCTCAGGAATTCCAGCGACTCTTCCACGCAAATTCAAGGAACGTATTCGAGAGTTGCTTCCGGAAAATCTGACCAAAGACGATGCGCACATGATTCGAGCAGCGCATAAGCTTTCAAGAACTGCCACACATTCACCGAGTCGAGGGCACGGCCTCCAACGCGATATTCGCCGATACATCGAGGCCCTAGACTGCCAGGGGACGTATCGTGTGATCAGCAACAGGGGAGAATATATTGTCGAGACAGGTGCCAGTTCTGATAAAATGATCTTTCACAAGCACCCACTGAATGGGACCCTCATCGAATGGAGGTTAAAACAATGAAACCCGAACAAATCAAGACCATATCCATTGCCGGGGACTTCTCAGCATACCCGGCGGGTCGTTTCCTTGAGGATGGGGAGGCCAGTGGCACAGCCTTCAGAGATAATCTTCTGATACCTGCCCTGAACGGAGGTTTCGACAAAGTGGAGATCATCTTCGATGGCGTTGCCGGTGTTGGCTCATCGTTTCTGGAGGAAGCGTTTGGCGGCTTGATACGCAAAACAGGGATGAGCAAGACAGACCTTGACCAACGCCTCGATCTCAAGACAAACGAGCCTGACCTAGAAGACTTCGTCCGGTTAGCTCGCCGATATATTGAGGATGCAACCAAAGTCCCTGCAACATGATGGACTATATCTTTGACTTTGCGCCACTCATGGGCGCGTCACTTCTTGCGGCCGTCATTTCGTTATGGGGCAATCATTATCTGCAACATCGAATCGGGCGAAGCGCTAGAGATGCCGATGACCTCAAACGCCGGCTCTATGATCTGCTGGATCTCGCGGCGAAATATTGGCTTTCAGAAAATTCTGAAGAAAAATTCCGGTTGGAACTTGAAGCCCGAATTATCGCATCGCAGTTGATAATCTCATCAGAACTCCACGAGATGAAACGCTACTCCAAAAAACTGTACCAGTGGTATTCGGAAACCGAGTCAAACCGACTGGACTTGATGGATGCAGTATCAGGGGGAAGCTTTCAGCAACGAAACGGGTGGCACCAAGATCCTGATCGCGTCTCTCGCGCTGCAAGAGCAATCCAACGTATTATCAGCGCTCTGAATCGTGCCTGCTAGATTGGGACACCAGCGAGGACAACTATTGTCAACGTAATTTTGAAATATCCCCTTTTATGCAAGAGTGGACCCACACATGAGCTTGACTTCCTCAGAAACCTGCCATAAAAATATTCGTGAATTTGGAGGAGTGCCTTAAGAAACCTCTGATTTTTGTGATAGCGGGATGCAGGGCAAGACGTCCCGTAGCGAAGCGCCGGTCCGGCGCCACCGCATCGCTTGGAGCTACGGATGGCTCACTCGCCTGACTCGTTCGTCTTCAAGACGGATCGTCCCTGGCCGAACGCACGGCTGAAGGTGGCAGCCATAGTCGGACATGCGACCTCGAAGAGTGTGCGCCTGTGGCTACGCACCGGGCAGCCGGGCCAGTTTTCTCTGCTTCTGTATACGCGCGAGGCGGCGGTTCCACCCTCTGGTGGCGAGACGGCAGCGTCGGCGTTTCGAGCACTTCTGGGCACAGTGCCGCTGACCCTGAAGAACGCGAAGACGCGACTTCCGAGAATGCGGCAGAAAGACTTCACTATTGCCGATTACGTCACCGATACCACCATCGTCCTGGATCTGCAAAACCTGACTCCCTGAACGCCCTCACCGATGTCTCGAATAGATTCGAGACAATCATCTGAACCCGTCATCGAGGATGTTCCCGCGACGATCGGTCGGCACGGGAAGTACCAATTCGCGATGGATTGCAGGCGCGGCTAGATGATGAGAACCACCATGAAATTGCCAAACCTGCCTTGCAGTTTCCCGTAAAGATTTGTCACTATAGCCCTCGTTTTGTCCATACGCAGGCACGTCCAGTCTTGATGACGGGGAGATGACATGGTTCCCACGCATATTTTTCTGACCCGCGGAGTCGGCGTCCATCGAGAAAAACTGGCCTCGTTTGAAGAAGCCTTGCGGAGCGCCGGTGTGGCCTACTGCAACCTGGTCAGCGTGTCGTCCATCCTGCCGCCCAATTGTAAAATTATCCCGCGGAAACGGGGTGAGGGCCTGTTGAATCCCGGTGAGATCACCTACTGCGTCATGGCCAGGAGTGAAACCAACGAACGCAACCGGTTGATCTCGGCATCTATCGGTGTGGCGATCCCCCAAGGCCGGCATAAAACCTATGGGTATCTCTCCGAACATCACGCGTATGGGGAAACCGACGAAGAAGCCGGCGAGTATACGGAAGATCTTGCGGCCCAAATGCTGGCTACGACGTTGGGGATCGATTTTGATCCTGACGTGGCATGGAAGGAACGGGAGCAGGTCTTTAAAATGGGGGGGGAAATCGTTCGGACGCAGAACATCACCCAGTCGGCCATTGGGAAGCCCGGGGTGTGGAGCACCGTGGTGGCCCTGGCCGTGTTCATCCCGACTGAGAACATCCCCAGCAGCATGAAGCGACGTCGAACCCGCAAGTAGCGCGACATCAGGAATCTTCCCGCCTTTTTTCCACAGCGAAATTCTACAGTGAAAATTCCGCCCAGAGCACGGTGTGGTCCGACGGAGTTTTTCCCCGCCTGGGCTTGATATCGACCTCAACGGCTGTGCAACGCCGGGCCAATGACTGGGTCGCGAGGATATGGTCTACGCGCCAGCCCCGGTTGGACTTCAGGGCATCGGGCTGCCGGTAGTCCCAGAATGTGAACTGTTGTCTGTGCGGGTAGAGACGCCGGAACAGGTCCTCGAACCCCCAATCGACCACGTGCCGGTAGGCTCTTCGGGCTTCGTAATGAAAGCAGACGTGGGTGAAGTGTTTTTCCGGGTGATGGACGTCAACCGGTTCCGGAGCCACGTTCATGTCCCCGCACCAGATCGCGGGCTCATCAGGAGAGAGGTGACGGGTAAAGTACCGGCGCAGCCGCTTGAGCCAATCCAATTTGTATCGATACTTGGGATGGTCGATCCTGAATCCCTGCGGGATATACGTATTCACGATGGGAATGCCCTTTACCACGGCGTGCAGCAAACGCGGGCCGTCTCCGCCGGGGCCTTTGCCCAACCCATATGAGACCCATTCGGGTTCGCACCGGGTGAAGAGGGCCACCCCGTTGTACCCCTTCATCCCGCAAAACCGCACGTGATATCCGGTAGCGGCAAATTCTTTTGCGGGGAACTCGGAATCCTGCACCTTCGTTTCCTGGAGACACAACACGTCCGGGGCATGAGCTTTCAACCACCGTTTCACCACGGGCAACCGCTTCCGGATTGAATTCACGTTAAACGTCGCCACTTTCATGAAACTGATCCTGCGCTTGCAGCCGTTTCCCGGACCATGCCAGTATGGTCATCCGGCTTTGTCACCCTGTTCACACGGGAACCCATGAATTTTACCGCCAAAGACATTGCTCTGCTATCCGACACCGAGTTCTTTTCAGCCAAGGCCCATATCTCCCCAAAAATCCGGCACCTGCTGGAACGGATCCATGAATCCTTTCAGCACGAACTCCAGACCCGGCACCTGCTGGTCCCTGAAGGGTTCGATCCAGAGGCCAGCCAATTCGTCAAGGGAGAACACCTGGAGGATTTCCCCTATCAATATCTGGATTATCCCCGATTTTTTACCAGAGAGGTCAAATTCTCCTTTCGTTCTCTGGTCTGGTGGGGCCATCATATGGTCTTTGCCCTGATCCTGGAAGGCGGGCATCTGCGGCGTTACAAGGAAAACCTCATCAACCGCTTTTCCTCCGTGGCCGACCGCGATATCCAGCTCTGTCTGAGCCCTTCATTATGGGAATGGAAACAGGGCTCCGGTTATACGCTGGAACTTACCCGCAGGCGATCCTCGGAAGTGGCGGCCGTGTTGGCCCAGCGGTCCTTTTTCAAGCTGACGCGATTCGTTCCGTTCAGCGACCCGGCCGTCACAAGCAGTGAGGCGCATCGCCTCGCCCATCAAGCCTTGCGCGCCGTGCTGCCGGTGATTACCGAATAGCCGGTCCCGCCTTCCCGCTTCACGATTCTTCTTCGAGCCCCAACAGATTGGTCAATCGCTCCACGCTGTACCGGACCTCCTGATCGAGCCGGATCACATCGATCCCGGCTTGATACAACAAGACATCCACCAACCGTTCCTGCGAACTCGAAGCCAGGGCATCGTCTCTCGGTTTTCTCACGAAAATGACTTTGACGGGCAATCGGCTTCCGGGATGGACTACGACAAAATCCACCGTCACGTTCCGAAGGGTCTGCGCCAACACACGTCTGAAAGAATCGTCCTCGACCTGCAAGTGCACAAGGCTTCTCAAGGGGATTTTCGACAGCAACAGGAAGTGATCGCGAACGGCCAGGAGCAGGAGGTTGAACATCGAGACCTCCGGGTCGTCCAGAAGCGGCCTGGGTTTGACCGAGTCCCGGTCGCCGATCCCATCCACCAGTCTATTGAGCGCCGGCACGAGTTCAGGCCTCCGTCCTCGTAGCACGACGACAATCACGAGTCCCGCCACAAGCATCAGCCCCACCACGAACATCAGAGAACGCGGAGAATGAAAGCCAAGGAGAAACCAATCGGGGACTCTCTCAAGAACGTTCTCGAAATAATCCATGATTGCTCCGAACGCGCTATTTCCTGAATGAGAACGGAGCCCGTCCGGGGGTCACCGTACCCAGGACGACCGGCGACCGCGCGCCGGTGACCGACGGCAGATTGGCCGGCACGCCCCTGACGGTCTCATAGGCCAACACCGCAAAGGCCATGGCTTCCAACGCCTTGCCATTGACACCGGCCTGGTCCATGGACAGAACGCGCCTTTGCCAGAATTCCCATTTCAGGGCTCCCATGAGCCCCCGATTCCGTACGCCGCCGCCGCCGACAATCACCTCGTCCACAGCCCATGACCCGGCTTGATCAATCGTTCGCGCAATCGCCGCACAAGCCGACGCCAGCGTATCTTCCAACGACAGATCGTGTCTCGCGGCCACCGCCCGGACGTGCTGGACGTAGCGTTCACCAAATTCTTCACGACCCGTGGACTTCGGAGGTCTCCGGTTAAAAAACGGGTGTCGCAGGAGTTCATGCACGAGCACGTCCTGCCTGTGCCCCTGAGCGGCCACGGCCCCGTTCCGGTCCATCGACCGCTGCCCGTGCGTGGCCTGGGCTATCAACCCGTCCAACAGCAGATTACAGGGACCCACATCAAACGCGACCACATCTTGCAGCCCGCCGCCACGCGGCAACCAGGTTACGTTCGCAATCCCGCCGAGATTCACGATCAGCCGCGACCTTCTCCGTGATTGGAACACGTGATAATGCACGTACGGCGTCAACGGAGCCCCTTCTCCGCCAGCAGCCAGATCCCGGGCCCGGAAATCGGCGATCGTCATGATGCCCGTGCGCTCGGCAATAACCGACGGGTCGCCAATCTGCAGTGAGGACCGGACCGACCCGGCCCCCGGTATCGCCACCCGCTGGGGGCTGTGCCACACGGTCTGGCCGTGCGAGCCGATGACGGCGATGTCTTCGGTCGCCAGCTTCGCCTGCCGGATGGTCCGGTTGGCCACACGGGCGAACACTTCCCCCACGGCCACGTGCAACCGGCAGACCGTTTCCACCGTGCCGGTGCGGAGCAGCGACAGGAGTTGCTCTCGCAGCGCCGGGGGATACGGGTGAATCCGGTGGGCCAGCAGCGTGATCCGTAACGTGAAGCGGCCGGGCCTGACGTCGACAATGGCACAATCCACCCCATCCATCGAAGTTCCCGACATCAACCCAAGGCATTTCATGAAGATGCTCCACTCTCCCGGTTTTTCTCGTCCAACGACCGGGAGGCGTATTGTACGGGTTCAGGCACGCGGATCAAATCATACTGCACTCGGGGAGTGAATGATACCGTCAAGACCGACGTGGAGAGAGGGGTCGGAAATGACGGAAGGCAACGAGGCGACGGTTCTTGACCCGCAAGATCCCTAAAGGGTATTACTTTTTGCCTATGAATGCGCATCCGGCCACCTGCGATCATCCGCGGAAGCGAAGGCTCGGCGGGCACACCATTCCCATGAATTGTGCAATCGTGAGCCGTCATGAACCATGCTGATTCCCTGCTATTGTTGACGGAGTACTCCGTCGCCCTGATCGTGGCGTCGTTGATCGGCGGGTGGCTGCCGTCCATCTTCCGGCTGACGCACATCCTCACCCAGATGGTCACGAGTTTTGTAGCGGGCGTGATTCTCTGCGTCTCCCTGTATTATCTCCTGCCCCACGCCATGACGGAGATTCTCGGCGCATACCCGGGTGAGACAGCCGCGTGGTGGATGCTGGTGGGCACCGTCCTGATGGTGGTGCTGTTGCGCGTCTCCTCCTTTCATCAGCACGACTTCAGTGATGAGAAGAACGGGATGCAGGATCATCCCCATACCCACGATGAGCACGACCCCGGTCACGCTGCCGTGCATCCGATGAGTTGGATCGGGATCACCCTAGGCCTGGGGCTGCACTCGGCGATGGATGGGGTGGCCTTGGGCACCAGCATCAGGGCCGGGGCGTCAGACGGGAGGATGGGCCTCAGTCTCGGCGTGTTCCTGGCGATTGTACTTCATAAACCCCTTGATGCCCTCTCCATCACCGGCACAATGCGGTCCACGGGGTTCGAGGGACGCTGGCAGGTCCCAGCCAATGTTCTCTTTTCGCTGGTCTGTCCGGTGGCGGCTTTTTTGACGTTCTGGGGCGTGGGGCTGCTGGGCCAGTGGGAAGGATACGTTGTCGGGTCCGCGCTGGCATTCGCGTCCGGCGCGTTATTATGTATTGCCCTGAGCGACCTGCTGCCGGAAGTCCATTTCCACAGCCATGACCGCATCAAGCTCACACTTTCGTTCTTCGCGGGAATCGGCCTCGCCTATATGCTTCACTACCTCGAACCTGCCGGCTTCCATGGATTCGGCGATTAGGGAACCTCTGATTTCTTGCACGATCGGGCGCATGGCGGCGTGGTGTCCTCACTCACCCCTCGACTCTCCACTTGAGATGTCTCGGGTTTCGCTGCGGGACGCCTTGCCCTGCATCCCGCTACCACAATACATCAGAGATTCCTTAGCGCCTCCGGGCGCCGTCAGCATACCCAACAGCGGAGACATGGCGGCAACCTGTGTTTATCCGGTGTCGTCACGGCGGAGAGAAGTTCGTTTCTGTCGATCCCACACCATGCCGGTCTGTTCCTTGGCACTGAAGCCCAGATTTTCATAGAATAGTTGCTTGTCGCGAGTACAGAGCCAGAACAGTTCGACGCGTTGGAGGGCCGGATGATTCAGGATCCGATGCATGATTTCCGTCCCTACGTCCTGTCCCTGATACGACGCATCGACAATGACGTCCCAGATGGAGGCACGATACACGTAATCGGTCAACACCCGTCCGCACCCGATGAGCCGACGATCATCCCACGCCGTCATGAACAGATCGGTCTGCCGAACCATCTGCGCCGTCTCGGCCACGGTCCTCCCCCGAGCCCAGGGCGATTGCTCAAACAGGGGGATCAGATCGGCGGGATCGAAATCCTTATGGTCGGCATAGACAATCATGTTGTAGAGAACGGCAGTTCATTTGTATTACACTAAACCACTCATAATTGCCAGCAGGAGGCCGAACAGCCGTCACGGTGTACGGTTTTGTCAATACCCCATCAGCCAGGGAAACTATCATGCCCATGCTCGTGAGAAAATGCCCGAAATGCGAAAAACTATTTTGGGTCGAAGAACAGGATATCGACCGTTCAGACCAGGATACCCTGCGAGTCACCTGTAACCACTGCCAACAAGTCCTGCGCATCCCGCTCGTGACCATAGGCGCCAATGCCGGCGCGCCCAAGATGGGGCATTAACGTTCGGATTGCCAAGGAATCGATTCCGATGCGTGTGCGCACTTACGGGGGGCTCGAAGTCAGCATGGCAGGAGGACCGGATCGCGAAGGCGGCGGGGACGGCCCCATCGTTATTCTCCTGCACGGGTTCGGAGCCCCCGGTGACGATCTGGTCTCCCTGTGGAGAATGTTGCGCGTCCCTGACGATGTCCGGTTCGTGTTCCCCGTCGCACCCCTCCGGCTGTCCCAGGGACCGGGACGGGCTTGGTGGATGCTCGACATGGACCTGATCGCCCGGCAGATGGCTCAGGGGCACAGGCGCGATATCGACACAGTGCCCGGCGGGCTGACGGAGGCCCGCGAGCAGGTACTCGCCATGTTGGACGACCTGGACCGGTATGAGGGTCTGCCCCAGGATCGCGTCTTCCTTGGCGGATTCTCTCAAGGCGCCATGTTGGCCTGCGATACGGTGCTCCGATACCCTCGCCCATTTGCAGGCCTTATCATCCTCTCGGGCAGCATCATTGCGAAAGCTGAATGGGAAGAACGATGGCCCACCCGCAAGGGACTGCCCGTCTTTCAGAGTCACGGAACGGACGACCCGCTCCTTCCTCACGAAACCGCCACCAAACTGAAAGACACCCTGAGGCACCACGGGCTCGCCGTAACCTGGTCGGAATTTCGAGGGGGTCATGAAATTCCCTTCTCAGTCCTGGAACAACTTAGTCAGTTTCTGATGAATGTTTGCGCTTCACGACAAAAGAGCCAGCCCCCGGAGCCCCGATGACAGATGTTAAGGGCAGGCCTATGGCGCTTTGGCCCTCCAAGCCGCCTCTAAGATGCGGCTGCTACAAATGTAAAGGCAAGGACCCTGGATCCCCGATTAAAAATAGCCTGTCCCCGACATTCGTAATCGGGGATCAGGGATGACGGCAGGAGAAGCTGTCGGGGATGACAGACAAAGACACCTGTGTCAACAAATGACTGAACACAGACAGGGATGACCGGGAGGAAAAAGCCACCCACTTTGTCTTCGACCGGAATGGCGCATTGGAGAGGGAACGTTGGATTCACATTCCCGGGACCAGGCCCTTTAACCCCCTTCTTCCGTCCGGAAAGAGGGAGAAGCAGGGAGAAGCCGGCGAGGGTTATTGCGGAAACGCGAGGGCTTCAGTATGATATTCCCCGTTTGATTCATGCCTGAGAGAAGGCAAAGGGCATCATGATTACTCCACAAACCATCACGGAATACGTCCAGCGGGTCCTAGCCGATGCGCAGGTCTTTGTCACGGACCGCACGGGAACCATGGATCACTTGAATGTCCGGGTGGTGTCGGACCGGTTCAAAGGGAAAAATTTATTGGATCGTCACCGTCTCATTTATCAGGCCTTGGATGAACCATTGAAAGACGGACGGATTCATGCGCTTGAACTGACGGCTGAAACAACGGATGGCTCATAGGAGGAAAATACGGTATGGCACATCCCATCGAAGAAGAGATTCAACGGGAATTGAAAGAACATAAAATCCTCATTTATGGAAAAGGGACCAAAAGCGCGCCCCAATGCGGCTTTACCGTCGAAACCATGGAATTTTTCGATCAATTCGGCTATCCCTACGAAATTGTCAACGTGTTGGAAAGTCCGGAAAAACGCGAAGTCCTCACACAAATGACCAACTGGCCGACCTTGCCCAAGGTGTTCATCAACGGCCAGTTCTACGGCGACACCGACATCCTCGGGCCCATGCAGTCGAAAGGGGAACTGAAGCCGCTCCTGGAAAAGGCCTTTACGCCGGAAGGCTAGGTTTGACAAGACGTATCGCTGCAGGGCGACGTCCCGGGTCATGACCCGGATAGCACGGAAACACAGACGAAAAGCAAAGACAGGAGATAGCTGACGGCGGAACAGGAACCGAGACAGGGGACGAATGCTCCGGTTCCCGGTGTAAAAAAGGGAGGCTACCTTTCTGATAGCCTCCCTCCAGTAATCTGAAAAACGTTTCTTTACTTAATAACGGTCGACGTGGCACCCCCCGGATTCACGTCCACCCGGTTCAACGCCCCTTCAACGTCCGGCAAACGCCCGGCGCCTTGAGATTTCTTCACCCGCTGACGATTCTGGTCGCTCGTGGCGTTCATGGCAGCGGCATCGGCGGTGGAAGATGCTGCCACCGATGCTTTGGAACCAACGGCGTTTGCTTGACCGGCATCATGGCTTGTCCGTGTGCCATCCGCCGGCGATTTGGTCTCTGTCATGGGGTAACCGGCATGTGAAGGCAACAATCCCGGATTGGCAAATGCCACCGACGCCATCAAGGCAGTACCCGCGACCGCAATAAGAAGAAGGCGAATACTCTTCATAATTCCGCTCCTTTTGTTAAGACAGGTTATGGACGATAAAGGCCTAAAGATCCAATCGAAATTTTTACGTGGACAAAGAGGATAGATCTTATTCATTTTTACCCGCAGGTGTCAAGCACGAGTTGAAGACTGTGCCGTCGGGCTCTCCGTTGGTTATTGCCGCCTCGGCGGCCGGACTCTGCCCCGATAGGGACGCCTGGGGCGCATGGCCGGCAACGTGATGGTGACCAGCGTGCCTTTTTCCGGGCGGCTGTCGATCTCAATGTTCCCCTCGTGTTCGTCCACGATTTTTTTCACCATGGCCAAGCCCAACCCGGTCCCCGACCGTTTCGTCGTGAAATAGGGTTCGAAAATTTTCTCGCTCAGTTCTTCGGGAATCGGGGCGCCGTCGTTGTGGATGCGGATGACCATTTCCGGTTGGCGCCCGCGTTTCTGGGATACGGAGATCCGCAAATTCCCACCCGGCGACATCGCCTCCAGGGCATTCGTGAAAATACTGAGAAATGCATGTTGGATCTTCTCTTGATCCCAGCGCACCTGTCCCAGACGCGAGGGCAACTCTTTCACGACCTCGATCCGGTTCACTTTCAGATCCGTGGTCACCAACGCGAGAGCATCTTCGAGCAAGACGGTGACGCGACACGGACGCCGGTCCAATTCAAGGGGTTTGGCGAAATCCAGAATGTCGTTCAAAAGGCTTTCCATCCGCATCAGATCCCGCATGGCCGCTTCAATGGAAGTTTGCGAATCGAAGTCGAGTGAACCATCACCGGTCACCTCCTCCAGTTGAGCGCGAATATACCCCATGGGTTCACGAATCTCGGCAGCGAGAAAGGAGCTGACTTCATTCAAGGCCGATTGCCGCTCCTGGCGCCGGATCGTCAACTCCGAGACAGTGGAAACCGCCGACTCCGGGGTGGGCTGGGCAGCCGCATTCGGCGAAGACAGGAGATTCAGGGAAGGATCTTCAAACAGTTGGGCCAATTGCGTGGTAACCGGTTCGAGCGTGCCGGACGCGGCTTCCACGGATTCATATTGTGCAGCAATCTTGGACGCCAGAGTGACGGTCCCGGCCACGCGCCCCCTGACGAAAAAGGGCACGACAAGCGTACACCGGAACCGTTCGCGGTACAACTGTTTGTAATCCTGAAAGCGCCCTTGCGTGGAGGCCAGGTTCTGATCGACTCGGGGCTTGCGATGCCGCACCGTCCAACCCGAAGCGGATTCGTTCAGAGACAACCGTTGCCCCGGCAGGAGTTCTTTTTTATGTCCGGCCACACAGCCCAAGACTTCCAGGGACGCGTCCAACGGATCATACAACGTCACCCAAGCCCGGTCGAACGGGACCAGAGACTGTGCATGGATCAACCGTTCGGCGATTCGTCCTTGGACCTGGGGCGAGGTATAGACCCGTGTGGAGGATTCGGCAGCCTTCGGCGTGGGTTCCTGGGCCGACGGCTCGTGCAGGATCCAGGGACGCGTGAGGAGCACGGAGTGATCGAACAGATTCGCGTCCCGCAACTGCTCGGTGATACGATTGCCAGCCGAGCTGACCGTGTTTTTTTCACGCTTGGTAAAGACCCGCCCTTCCGGTTTCCCCACGACCAGCGCCCCATACACCACTTTCCCGTCGCGAAGGAGCATGGCCAACAAATTTTTCGAACCGGGCGTCACCATGCGAAGCTGGATCATCCCATTTCCCTGCTCCTGCGAGGCGTTCCAAAGAAAACCCTGCCCCTGTCCGTCTCCGCCGGAAAGCGTCCGAAACACGGCGCGAACCTCACGGGCAGAAAACCCTTTAGCCACCTGCGACACCAACGGCCCCTTGGGTTGGTTCAGAACAGCCACTGTCGCATCCAGGCCCAGGTCATTGACCGTCATGGCCAAAATCCGTTGAAGCGTCGTCTGCTTGGAAGGCCGAGCCGCGTCTTGCGTTTTCTTTTTCGTTATCGTCACAGCCGTCGAATGGTACGTGTCCGTTTAGTTGGTGTCATGGCCACCCTCACCCCTACCCTCTGCCACCGAAGGAAGAGGGAGGTCAAGGTGACGTCAATTGATATGCCGAATCTTTCGTGGCCGAGACTGAGAGACCACCAGCTGCACGTGGCCGCGGTTGGAGACCATCAGGTTCATGATCGCGCTGACGAGGCTAATCAACACGGCCCCGCCGACCGCCGGCCAGAATCCCGCCACGTAAAACCCTGTGACGAGGACGGAGGCCATATGCAGTAGGAAGGCATTAATCACGATCATGAACAAGCCGAGCGTCACCACGATAAAAGGAGCCGAGAGCAAATACAGAAGCGGCCGGACCACGGCATTCAGGACCGCCAACACGAAAACGGCAACCACGCCGGCGTTAAACGACTCGATGCTCAGGCCCGGCACAATCTGGGCCGCAACCAGCAACGCCACACCCGTGACGATGAAGCGAAACACAAACCCTTTCATAGGCATGTCTCCCTCAAGAGCGTCATCCCTATATGTGTTCGGTCATTCGTTTCCACGTTTCACTGCCTCTTGCTGTCATTCCCGACAGCTTTTTCGGGAATCCAGGACGTTCTCTTCGCACAGAAAAAAGCAAAGTCCCTGGATCTCCGATTACAAACGTCGGGGATGACAGACAAAGTAACGTAGGTCGGATTAGCCCTGCGTAATCCGACAAGCTCCTACCTCTCTCTTCTGTCAACGAATGAGTGAACATTTACAATCCCTGCTCCGCGGCTACCGTCAAATCCAGGGAGTGCTGCCGCCGGGTTATTTTATCATTGGGATCATAGTCGGCCACAAACGTTTTCCTCACATCTCGAGCCGACACTTCGACCGTCGCACCGGCGTTTTCATTATGGAGGTGCAGGAAAATCTCATAATACCCGGCCTCGTTCGTCTTACCCGACGCCCCGTGCCCGCCCTTGACCTGGGGCATCGCCTGAATCTCCACCCCGGATAACATCCGCCCCGACGGATCCCGAACGTACCCGAACACTGTAAACCCATGTTCCACGTTGGCCTTCACGAAGACGGGCTTCGGGGTCTTGGCCGCAGGATCCTTCAGCGTGGACAAATACGTCGCGAGCGCCGTCACCTCTTCCTCCGTCATCAAATCCTTATACTTGTCCGGCATCCGGCCTTTCTTATGCTCTTTCTCGAAACCCTCCGCATACAGGTACGCGGGATCGAAAATTTTCTGCTTGATGTCGTTGACCGTCAAAAAACTGCCGATGTTATCCAGAACCGGTCCTCGTTTTTTCACGCTGCCTTTGCCGCCGATTTTGTGACAGTTGTAGCATTCGTACAGGTCATAGACCTCGGCCCCGCGTTCCACGACCGTGAGGGCACCTTGGCTTTGAGGGGCCTCCGCCACCGCAACTGACGGGGCGAACCGCCCAAGCCGTGACATCACGGCTTGCGAATCATCATGGAGCACCCGGACTCGTTGGAGCAACGTGTCCACCTGCCCTTGCTGGGCCAATGCCAGTTCACGCTTGCGTTTGAGAATCTTCTCGATCTTCCCCTTTTCCACCTCCGGATCATACTGTGGCCAGGACGACGCGCCCACGATATAAATCGCGGATAGCACGAAATAGAAACCCACCAGCGCGACACCGGCGGTCCACCCCGACAGCCTTTTCATGGGAGGGGCATCCAGAAGCAGAAACACCACAAGACCCAACGCCACGTATGCCACAAACATCGCCTGGAAGACGTGAGGGAAGCCCAGGGCTCCGCTCCCGAACCAAGCCGCAAGTGCCAGCACAACGGCCACCGCGATTTTTTTCATGTTCGCAGACTCCTTTTGCTCACCGCGGAAGGAGGAGAAAAGGGGCACATCATTGACCGTTCAGGGGAATAGGTGAATCTCGAAAGAACTTCTGTTTCTATCTTACTCTGGCGACAAGGTTCAGACAAGCATGTGTATGGGTCCACCACATTTGGCACTCGGGTTGGTGGTGAATCAGGGATTGTACCGGAGATTGCCGCCCAAGGCTATGGTGGGGCAACACGGTATTGTAGGCCAGCAACCAATCGGCCAGTTTGCGGTTAAAGGCCGCCAAATCGTCGAACAGCAGATCCTCGTGGTAGTCCACGAAGGTCTCTTGCAGGGTGCGATTGAACCGTTCCGCATGAGCGTTCATTTTCGGGGATCGGGGATACGTCCACCAGTGGGTGATGCCGCGTTCATCGAGCCGGTGCTGGAAATGCCCCTGGAACTCCGGGCCGTTATCGGAGAGGAGGATCCGGGGTGGGGCCGGGAGCAACGCACAGAGTGCATCGAGGGCGTGGGTGGCATGACGGCTGGAGGCGGTGGCGGTGGCCACAGCGAAGGCGAAGCGCCTGCAGGGATCGATGAAGGTGAATAGGTAGCGGCGGAGTCCGGCGTGGAGCCGCACAACGGGATCGCCGGCCAAGACCGCCAGGGGCTGGGCGGGGCGGGGCCGGGGCGGGCGGGATTTCCGGCGCCGTGTCCGGGGTTTGGGCCGGCCCCGGGCATCCAGGCGGCTCGGCGTGTGCCGCATCCGGTCCGGGGCGCGGGCGATCAGGCGCCCGATGGTGGAGACCCTGGGGAGGGCTAGCCCGTGCTGCGCACACCACGGCCGCAGTAGGACGTGCAGCTTGGCCTTCCCAAGGTTGGGATACGTGGTGCGTAGCCGCCGGATCGCTTGGCTCAGGGCGGGTGGCCACGTGGCCTGCCGCCGCCGGTGGGGGGGCCTAGAGCGGACGGCCAACGCCTGCGGGTCCCCGCCAGCCTGAGTGAGCGCCCGCTGCCAGCGATAAAGCGTCCGGCGGCTGACGCCAAAGGCCTCCCCCGTCGCGGCTGGGCCATGCCGGGCGCAAAAGTGCAGAATCTTGAGTCGGTGATGGGCTTCGTGGGGTATCATGTCCCAACGATGCCCGAATTGCGTTAGTCGATAAAACCCCCTGATGCGATAGCCGACATGGTGGATTTGCATGGCCTCTCCTCCTGTTTCGAGGAGTGCCAAAGGTTTCTGAACTTATACAGCATGCGTATGGGGCCACCCTTTTGGCACTCGGGTTGCTGGTGAAGGAGGAATGGACGCGGAGAGTGGCGGCCCAGGCGATGGTGGGGTAACACGGTCTGGGAAGAACCCGCAGGTCGGATGAGCAAAGCGTAATCCGACACCTTGCCAATTCGTTGACAGAATGTAGGATGGGCCAGCGACAAAGACGGAAGAAAAGCCACGAGGACAGACGTCAGATCTCCGATGACACGCCTCGGTGACAAAGTTTCAGAACCACCAGGGCGGTGACGGGCGCGTAGAGCAGGCACCCCACCAGGCCCAGAAACCATTCGCCGATCCAGAACGTCACCGTCAGATTGAACAGCAGCACGCCGAAATACAGGCCGCATCCAAGCAGCACCTCTTGAGCCGGGACCGTGTGCGGAAGCGCGGGCAACGTGCCACCGCGCCGGTCCAGCACCCGGTATCCCGTCATCGAGGTCGCCCCCACGACGAACCACCCGGCAAAGTTGGCCAGGGGCACGCCGAAATACACGCCAGGGTCGGGATACCCGTAAATCTGTCCCAAAAACCAACGGTCCCCGCGGAGCGCCACGGGATCGATCACGACATCGATCAACATGAACAACCCGGAGGTCAGGCCGATCACCGGCCAGGAGAGCAGGACACAACGATCGTTGGGGCCTATACGCGTCAGCAACCGACGGCCGGGTTGGATCGAAGCCGGCTCAGCAGGCAAGAGGAGCCAGAGGGCCAGGCAGTAACTCGCATACAACAGAAAGGTGAACGACAATGAATCCATGAACGGAATATTGGCAAGATACAATTCCTCACCCACGCTCGAACCCGTGTAATAGTAATCGCCGAAGGGGAACCCGGTCCGGGTCGAGGAAAATTCACAGAGGAACGCGGTGAGCCACGTGATGCCAAACAGCGCACCGGTGCGTGTCCGGCCCAACAGCCGGAACGAGGCGACCAGCGCCACGACCAAGAAGAAAAAGACGTACGGCCGGAGCAAGAGGGTCTTCCACAACAGGATGAGAACGTCCATAGGCGGATTTACCCGGTCAGACGGTGCAGGAGTAGCCCCCAGCCGTTGTAGCCGACCCACGGGCCCCATTGTAAAGGCAGTTGTAGCAGGGCGGCATCACCAGCTACGCGTAGCGGTGCTCCCGGAACCATTTGACCGCCTTTTCCAGAGCCACCTCCGGCGGCGTCTGAGGCAACCCCAGTTCCCGGATGGCTTTAGAGCAATCATAGTGCATCACGTACTTGGCCATGCGAACGCCGTCGAGCGGAATGCGCGGGGGACGATGCGTCACGTAATCCGCCAGCCACTTGTTGACATGGGCCAGAGGCAGGACCAACTCCCGGGGAAGCTTCAGATCCGGCGCCTTGACCCCCGTCAACGTACTCAGAATTTCGAACACCTCTTTCAGCATAAGGTTGCGGCAACCCAGGATATACCGTTCACCGGTACGCCCGCGTTCCATGGCCCGGAGGTGGCCCACGGCCACGTCATCCACATCGATGAGATTCATGCCGGTTTCCACGTAGGCCACCATGCGCCCTTTCATGAAATCGACGACGATCTGCCCCGTCGGGGTCGGCTTCACGTCACGCACCCCTACCGGCGCCGAAGGGTTCACGATCACCACGGGCAATCCCGCGTTCGCCGCCTTCAGGACCTCCTGTTCGGCCAGATACTTGGAGCGCTTGTAGTCCCCGGTCATCTGTGCCGGGGACACCGGGGTCTCTTCCGTGCCCGGCCCTCCGGCTTCGGGCAACCCAATCGCGCCGATCGTGCTTGTATACACGAGACGCTCGACGCCCGACTCACGTGCCGCGTCCAGTAACGCTTTGGTGCCCTCGACGTTCGCCATGTAGAACACCGACGGATCGCGCGCCCACAGGGCATAATGCGCTGCCACGTGGTACACGTGCCGGCAGCCGTGAAGCGCCGACCGGAGCGACGCCGCGTCGGTCAAATCCCCGGGCACAGTTTCAATTGCCAACCCGTCCAGCGCCCGCCGGTCCGCTCCAGACCGGACCAACCCCCGAACCTCCGTGCCGGCCAGGACCAAGGCCCGCGCGACCGCGGAGCCGATAAATCCCGTGACCCCTGTGACCAAGGCTTTCATGATGAAAAAAGAACCGGCACCGCTACAGGGAGAGATTCCTCACTTCACGCCTCCTGCTGTCATCCCCGACATCTTTTATCGGGGACCCAGAAACCTGGAGGTCGGATGAGCGTAGCGTAATCCGACAAGCTCCAGCCTCTCTCTTCTATCAACGAATGAGTGAACATTTACAGGAATGACGGCAGGAAGCCGTGAAATGTGTCAACGGATGACCGAACCGTGTCGCCAATACAAGCGTGTGTGGCGTCAACCGGCGGATGTATGGGCCGTTGACGAACCATTCTCGTGACAATTGGACTATCGAGGGAATAGGTATGGAGCCGTGTATGCTCTATTGAGGTTCCATCTATGATATTGGGGGAGCCATTATGAACCGCTGTAACAGTCAATGCCTTCGATCCACGATATACCGGGCGATGCCCCTCAACGGCTCCGCCTTTTCGTCAAACCCATCGATCCGGCCGATGGCACGGGCGGCACAGTCCTGCGCGAGTTGTTGCGCGCCGTCCAGCCCGTAAATTGCGGGATACGTCTGCTTGCCCCGTTCGTCGTCCGTCTTGGCGTCCTTCCCCAACTCCTCCCGCGTCCCCGTCACGTTCAACACGTCATCCGTAATCTGAAACGCCAGGCCGATGTCTTCGGCGTACCCGGTCAGACACTCGAACTGCGTCATCCCGGCCCCGGAGAGGAGAGCCCCAACCCGCACGGCGGCGCGAATCAGCTTGCCGGTCTTATGCACGTGAATCTGTTGCAACTCCGCCAGATCCACCTGCCGGTTCTCGGCCTGGATATCCAGCACCTGCCCCCCCACCATGCCCGAGTGACCGCCTCCCAGCGCAAGCTCCTCGATAATCCGGACCTGACACTGCGGGTCCAGATCCGTCACGAGATCGGCCCGGCTGCACCATTCAAACGCCATGGCGTGCAACCCATCGCCTGCCAGAATCGCGATGGCCTCCCCATAGACTTTATGGTTCGTGGGCCGGCCGCGACGAAAATCGTCGTTATCCATCGAGGGCAGGTCATCATGAATCAGCGAGTACGTATGGATAAACTCGAACGCACAGGCTACTGGCAGCAGCGAAGCCGGGCACGACCCGATCGCCTCTGCCGTGGCAATGGTCAGGATGGGCCGGATGCGTTTGCCCCCGGCCAATAGGCTGTAGCGGATCGCCTCGTACAGGATCGCCGGCGGCGTGTGCGGATCCGGAAGATGGGCTTCCAGGTACCGATCGACGACATTTCGCTTGTCTTCGAGGTACCCCTTGATATCCACGGGGATGGTGCCTTTCGAAAACGATTTCAGAAAAAACAAAACCTAACAAAGGCCCGGAGAGGTGTCAAACAAGGGCCACCGCGCCGCAAGTGTAGCCGCGCGATCTTCTCGCGCCGGGCGAGGCCGGCAAAAAGTGGTGTGGGACGGATTGGCGAAGCGTAATCCGACCGACAGTTTCCAGATCCCCGATGAAAAATGCGGGGATGACAGCAGGAGAAAAGAAGTGCCATAAGCCTGCCCTCGACATCTGGATTTGTAATTTCCTCGATCCACCGGCTATACTTTTTCGCCATGAGTATCCGGAATCGCGCAGGCGAATGGGAAACCCTGCTCCTGGGCATCGAGCCTGAAAACTGCGGGGTGTGCAATCAGGTCCTCTATCGGAACACTACCATGCTCAAGGGGGGCTGGGAACGCTGTTCGGTCTGCGAGCGATTCGTCCACTATGCGTGTCTCGCCAGCGGCAAGGTCGCCTTTCTCAAACGACGGCCCCGCGTCTGTCTCAACTGCGAGCAGAAAGATTGAGCCCCGCTCACCCCGGATTCCCGATGAACACTGTCGGGAATGACAGCAGGAGACCGTGAGCTGTGTCAACGCATGATTGAACACATACAGGGATGACCAGTGAACGTTATTCCGGGCGCACGAGCAACAGGAATCGGAGAACTGCCCCTGTCCGCAATCGTCAACCTCGTGCTGGCCGTGCTGCTTTCGACCTGGAGCGGCTTTTTCACGATGGACTTCATGCTCAGCGGGATCTATACGTGGCCCCGGTCGAGTCGCGTGTTGACCCTCACCTGTGCGGTCATCATCCTGGTCTACGAATTCATCTACAAAGAACATCAAGCCCGCCACGCGGCCATCACGGGTATCGCTCCACTCCAAATGGTCGTGTATGCGTGCATGATTCCATACGTGCTGGGTACCCTGGCTCTGCTGGCCCTCATCAATCTCGTCTGAGACAAACACGGTGACAAAGATACACCCGCCTCGCCGCAGGTGTAGCCGGCGGGTTGGCGTCAGTCGCCCTGATCGTCGCGGAGCACTTGTGCGGTCCAGGACGTGCCGGCGTGAATCAGTTTGGCCGGCGGGCCTTCTTCCACGATCCGGCCGCCGGCGTTCCCGCCGTCCGGTCCCAGATCCAGAATCCAGTCCGCATTGCGGATCACGTCCAAATTGTGTTCGATCACCAAGACGGTGTTCCCGTGTCCCACCAACCGGTCCAACACGTCGAGCAGGCGTTGCACGTCCGCAAAATGCAACCCGGTCGTCGGCTCATCCAACAGATACAGGGTACGACCCGTGGGCCGCTTGGACAACTCGCGACTCAGTTTCACACGTTGGGCCTCACCCCCGGACAACGTCGTGGCGGACTGCCCCAGCTTGACATAGTGCAATCCCACGTCCGCAAGCGTCTCCAGTTTTCTGGCAATGGCCGGAATGTGCGCAAAAAAGTCCTGGGCCTCCGCCACGGTCATGTCCAACACGTCCGCAATACTCTTGCCCCTATGCCGGACGTCCAGCGTTTCGCGGTTATAGCGCCGTCCCTTGCAAGCCTCACAGGTCACGTACACGTCGGGCAAAAAATGCATCTCGATTTTCAGCAGCCCGCCACCCTGGCACGTCTCGCACCGCCCGCCTTTCACGTTGAAACTGTAGCGCCCGGGCCGGTACCCCCGAACCCGTGACTCAGGCAGCCCGGCAAACAGATCGCGGATAAACGTGAACACACCCGTGTACGTGGCGGGATTGGAGCGCGGCGTGCGGCCGATGGGCGACTGATCGATATCGATGACCTTATCCAGGGCATCAGCCCCGTTCAGCGCCCGGCAACCTTCCATGCGGGATTTCTTATGAGACAACCATTGCGACAGCGACGGGAACAGCACCTCCAGCACCAGGGTACTCTTCCCGGACCCGGACACGCCGGTGACGCACGTCAACAGCCCCAGCGGAATCTTCGCGTCCACCGATTGCAGATTATGTTTGTCGGCCTTGACCACGGTGAGAAACTTCTTGGGCCGGCGGGTCCGCGCCGGCAACGTCACCCGTTTCTCCCCGCGCAAATACTGCCCGGTCAGCGAGTCGGGATGCCGCATCACCTCCGCGGGCGAGCCCTGCGCCACGATCGACCCGCCGTACACGCCGGCACCGGGGCCCATGTCCACGATATGATCCGCCACGCGCATGGTCGCGGCGTCATGCTCCACCACCAGCACGGTATTGCCCAGATCGCGCAGCCGCAGCAAGGTTTGCAGCAAGCGGTGATTATCGCGCTGGTGCAGGCCGATACTCGGTTCATCCAGGATATACAACACCCCCACCAGCCCGGACCCGATCTGGGTCGCCAGCCGGATGCGTTGTCCCTCCCCGCCGGACAGGGTCGCGGCCGCCCGGTCCAACGTCAGATAATCCAGCCCAACGTTCAATAAAAACTCCAGCCGTTCCCGGATCTCCTTCAGGATCCGCCGGCCGATCATGCGCTCCCGCTCGCTCAAGTCCGGATCCGCGAAAAACGGCACGGCCTCACGGATGGACAGCCGCGTGACCTCGGCAATGGACTTCCCGCCCACCTTCACGGCCAGGCTCTCCGCCTTCAGGCGCGTTCCTCGGCACACCGGGCACACGTAGCTCTCGGAATACTCCTGCCCCTCCGGGCACGCGGCCACCTCATACCCGATCCCGTCACACGCGGGACACGCGCCGTGCGGGCTGTTGAACGAAAACACCCGCGGGGCCAGTTCCGGATAACTCACGCCGCACGTGATACACGCCAACTGCTCGCTGTACAGCGTGACCTCGTCCGTCTCCGCCAGCACCCCGACCAGGCCCTGGGTCAACGTCAACGCCGTCTCTACCGAATCCGCCAACCGCCGGCGCAACGACTCCTCGTCCTTCATCACCAGGCGATCCACAACAATCTCGATCGTATGCTTCCGCTGCTTATCCAGCGTAATCGTCTCATCCAGCCCGACGATCGTGCCGTCGATGCGGGCCCGCACGTAGCCCGCGCGCCTGGCGTCGGCCAACTCCTTGCGATACTCCCCCTTGCGGCCACGTACGATGGGCGCCAGAATCTGAAACTTCGACCCCGCCGGCAACGCACCAATGGCATCCACCATCTGCTGCACAGTCTGCGCCGTGATCGGCTGCCCGCATTGCACGCAAAACGGCCGACCCACCCGGGCGAACAGCAGACGCAGATAATCATAAATCTCCGTGACCGTCCCCACCGTGGACCGGGGATTGTGGCTGGTCGTCTTCTGCTCGATAGAGATGGCGGGCGACAGGCCCTCGATGGAATCCACGTCGGGCTTGCCCATCTGTTCCAGAAACTGTCGCGCGTAGGCCGACAACGACTCTACGTACCGCCGCTGCCCCTCGGCATAAATCGTGTCGAAACTCAACGAGGACTTGCCCGAGCCGCTCAACCCCGTAACCACCACCAGGCGATCGCGCGGGAGCACCACGTCGAGGTTCTTCAGGTTATGCTCACGCGCCCCTTTTATATGAATGGACTGGCTCATAGGGCAAGATACGGCCTCTCCGCAGTTGTAGCCACCGCACCTTCACGGCCGTATGCTTCCGGCAATGGTCGCGGCGACATCATAAGATCATTTGATTATACGCAGGCCGTTCGTTACAATCAGATTAATGGAACGGCGGCCTCGTATTCATCGCGCAGGCGCATCTTTTACCAGACTGGAGAGGAGAATTCCATGCGCAACTTGTCATTGATCGCATTGGTCCTGTTGGTGGGCCTCGGGGGAACCCTGACCGCCGCCGCCGAGACCAAGGTCAAGAAATACGAACTCACGAGAAACAACGTGCAAAAACCTGAGGACATCGACAGCACGACCGTGTCCCTCTACGGTGTCCGCCTAGGGGACTCTGAAATCGATGCCGTGGAAATGCTCATCAACGAAAAAATTTCTGGAGTCCGCGCCGAGCAGGAAGGCGTCTTCGTGCTGCTGTGGGATCAATCGAACCCGACCGGCGCCATGGCCGGGGTCCAAATCCTGGACGGCCGCGTCACGCTGATCTTCATCAACAACCGGTTCGTGCATAAGACGAGGGGTATTTTCCGGCGCGTCCTCACGGCCCAGAGCGCGAACGAAATCCGGGAACTGCTGGGCCCCGAAGACTTCGGGGACGAAAACGTCATGGGAGCCATGTTGAACTACCAGAATCAGGGCTTTCTCGTGAACTTCCTGGGACGGGACATTAACGTCGAATTCACGCTCCCGTAACACCCGTCCGCGGACCGACCTCGGGGTGGGGACGACGCTCACCCCCAGAGCATGGTCCCATACCAGCCCGAGCCCGGAGCCCACCCCGTTCATGCAAGACCGCGTCGTCACCAACCATCTCCTGGAAGAAGAACAGAACGCCGAAGGCACCATGCGCCCGCAGACCCTGGACGAATACACCGGCCAGGAGCGCATGAAAGAATCTCTGCGGGTCTGCATCCAGGCAGCGCGAGGCCGCGGCGAACCCCTGGACCACGCCATTTTCTACGGGCCGCCCGGCCTGGGCAAAACCACCATCGCGCACGTCATCGCCAAGGAAATGGATGGCGGCATCCGCTCGACCTCCGGGCTCGTCCTCAACCACGCCGGCGACCTCGCCGCGATCCTGGCGAACCTGCAAGCCCACGACGTCCTATTCATCGACGAAATCCACCGCCTGCCCGCGGCCGTGGAGGAAGCCCTGTACCCTGCCATGGAGGATTTCCAGATCGACCTGGTCATCGGTCAAGGTCCGGCCACGCGCACCATGAAACTGGACCTGCCGCCATTCACCCTAGTGGGGGCAACAACCAGGGCCGGGGCACTTACCTCCCCGCTCCGGGAACGGTTCGGGCTGGTGTACCGGCTCGACTTCTATACGCCGGAGGAACTGGAAGCCATCGTCAACCGCTCAGCGGGCCTGTTGAACGTGGCCATCGAACCCGGCGGCGCGGCGGAAATCAGCCGGCGCGCGCGGGGGACGCCGCGCCTCGCCAACCGGCTCATCCGGCGGGTTCGGGACTTCGCCGACGTCAAGGCCCAGGGCGTCATAACCCGCAAGGTGGCCCAGGACGCGCTGCACTGGCTGGGCGTGGACGACGCGGGGTTCGACGAAATGGACCGCAAAATCCTCCTGACCATCCTCGAGAAATTCAACGGCGGGCCGGTCGGCGCCGAGGCCCTGGCCACCGCAGTCCAGGAAGAAAAAGCCACGCTCGAAGACGTCTACGAACCCTTTCTCCTCCAGGCCGGCTATCTGGACCGCACCGCCCGCGGACGGCAGCTCACCGCCAAAGCCTTCCAACACTTCGGCAGAAAAACAAACCCCGACCTGTTCGGGTAAAGCGCCCCAGAAAAATCCCCGGCAACACCCGGGCAGACCCTCTCATTGACCGCATGCATCAGGCAGGGGCCACGGCGGCAGATCATGCCGCCAACCGGCCTCACCACCGGTGTAGCGGCGCGATCTTATCGCACCCGGCGAGGTCAGGGAAGAAGAAGCGTCATGAGAGGGTGCGGCTCGTTTCTTTTGTAGCTGCGCCATCTTATGGCGCTTGCCGTTGTCCACATCGTGTGGCCTTACACCGACCCCGGATTCCCGATACAAACTGTCGGGGATTGTCAATGTTCAGTCATTCGTTGACAGAAGAGAGAGGCAGGAGTTTGTCGGATTACGTTGCGCTCATCCGACCTACATTTTCTGGATCCCCGATGAAAGATGTCGGAAATGACGGAAGGAGGCAGACAAACGTGTCAACGAGTTGCCGAACACAGACAGGGATGAGGAAAAAAGCGTTATCCGGAATGGCCGGATACGGACTGCCGGATCGAAAATCTTGACTGGGAACGAGAAGGAAAGGATGACAAGACGGTCCTTCCCGTGTGGAAGGGTTTCAGCGTACTTTCAATTTCAGAGAGAAACGACCGGATCAGAAAATCTTGGCTACCAACATCCGGAGCGGGTTGACAGTCGGTTTGGATTGGACCTCACTCTTCTCTTTAGAGAACGAGTCTGTCTTGTCGGTTGTCTTCGATGGTTTCTGCTCACAATGTAGACTTCTGTACAAGATAGAAAATTCACTCATGATGTCCCTCCAAATGTTTGAGCGAGTCCTGTCTTGTACCAAGCAAAGGCTGTGCCAGATTTTACGGAACGAAGGATTCCGAGAAACTATTTGAAAAACAAATGGTTATGGATGGAAAATTCATGACCGTCCTGCAATGGGGCGGAAACAAACAAAAATGCACATGCTCGGGTGAGCGAAATCGCACCAAACCCCTGCCGGGTCCGGGGAAACGGTTGAGGGAAAAGGCGCAAGCCATGGTTTTATCAACAGAGAATCTCCCATGCCAGCAGGCTGCCTGAGCCTCAAGCGATGAAATTGAGATTCTCCGGTCCTAAGGAACCTCTGATTTCATGTGAGAGCGGGATGCAGGGCAAGGCGTCCCGGAGCGAAACCCGAAGCATATCATAGAGAGAGGTGAGGGTTGAGCGAGGACACCACGCAGCCCTGCGCCCGATAGGGCACTCAATCAGAGGTTCCCTAAAGGTCGTTGTAGCAACGGGCATCTTATGCCGCCAACCATACGGCCCGGAGGAAAAGCGCGAGAAGACCGCGCAGATCCAAATACCCAAGACCCTGGATGCCGGCTATTTTCAATGAGGCGAAACGTCTTCCTTCGAATTCTTGGGCTTGACCTGCGCAGCGACCATCGAATCAGACATTGGTCGGTGCTGGGCTAACCCCCGGATGTACAATTCACAGCCCTTTTCTTCGAATTCACCGACCCATTCATAGAGCTTTGACATCACGGTGTGATCCACGAGTCGCGTCTCGGCCAAGTTCAAGGTGACGGTTTTCTCCTCTTGGAGCAACCGGTTCAGGTGTTTGCGCAGGGGGATCCACGTGCTGAAGATGGCGGATTCCCGCACCACAATGGTCGCCGACTTGTCGTCTTCCTGCGTAATCTCGGCATTCAATTTGAAAAACGAGGGGCTCGGGGCTCCGTTGAAGACGTGAATAACGACCTTGACGGCGATACCGATGCCAATGCCCATCAGAAGGTCCGTGGCCAGCACGCCAATGATCGTGGAGACGAACACGATGAACTGATCTTTCCCCAAATGGTACATATGGAGAAATTCATGGGGGGACGCCAACCGGAAGCCGGTAAACACGAGCAAGGCGCCCAGGGCAGCCAGGGGGATCTGGTTGATCAATCCCGGAATCAGGGCCACACAGACCAGCAGAAACGAGCCGTGGAACATGTTGGCGAATCGCGTCCTGGCCCCATTATCGATGTTGGCTTTGCTCCGCACGATTTCGGAAATCATCGGGAGCCCGCCGACAAAAGCCGATACGGTGTTGCCGACTCCGACGGCCAGCATGTCCCGGTCCAGATTCGTCTTTCGCTTCCACGGGTCGATCTGATCAACGGCTTTTGCACTGAGTAACGACTCCAGGCTTCCGATCAGGGCGAACATGATCACGTACTTGATACCGATAACCGTCGTGAGTCCCGAGAAGTCCGGAAACGTCAAGGCGCTGAACATGTTCTGCGGCACGTTTACCAGAAACTGTGTTCCCAACGCATACGTCCGTTCATGAAAGGTGTAGGCCCCTTCTTGACCGATGTTCAAAGCCACGCCCATCGGCACGGCGACGAACAACACGATCATCGGCGCCGGAATCACTTTCAACGTGGGGCTTTTGATAAGCGGATACCCGAATACGATGAGGAGACTCACGATCCCGATCAAGCCGATTTTGGGATTCATCTCCATGACGAAGGTTGGAATGTTGGCCAGCAATTCCAGGGGCGCCCCCTCGGGGCTGAGCCCCATCACCACCGGAAACTGCTTGGCGATGATGATAACGCCAATGGACGCCAATAACCCATGGATCGCCGTAGTCGGGAAAAACTCTCCGAGGATGCCGGCACGGAATACCCCGAACAACATTTGAATGATGCCCGCGGCGACCCCGACGCCGAGCGCCAGCCGATAGGCCTGAAAGTCGGCGGCGGGATCCTTGCCGCCGGTGAACCCGAATTCGGTTACGCAGCCGATGGCGATGACGATAAGCCCGGCAGCCGGACCTTTGATCGTGAGCTCCGAATTGCTGAAGAACGTGGCCAGGATACCGCCGATAATGGCGGTGAAGATGCCGGCAATGGCCGGATACCCGCAGGCCAGGGCGATGCCAAGGCACAACGGCAACGCTATCAGAAACACCAGGAATCCGGACAGCAGGTCAGCCTTCCAGTTTTGTTGCAGCCCGGCAAACGTTCCTCGCGGTACGTCTATTTTATCGGCGTTCATGCTCTCACCTCGTTTCCGTCACAGGTGTATGTGTTCAGTCATTCGTTGACCATTTCCGCTTTTTCCCCTCCTTTGTAGTAAGGAGGGGCGAGGAGAGGTAGGGCCGGCACCGGAACCGTCGTGTTGGTGCCCCTTGAGAGCGGAGACTCTACCCCACCAGCATTCCCTCTTCGGAAATGCGTCCACTGACAAAGGGGAAGGAACGCACCAGGCAAATCACGCTTGGACTGACCATTCTATCAACGAATTGGTGAACATTGACAACGGGCCTCAAAATCGACTGGAATTGATCCATAGATGGGTCAGGATGCTCGCCGCATAGCCGAGCGCAATCACGGGGGTCCATCTGAGATGACTGAAGAACGTATACTTGCCTCGCGCCTGTCCCATCAACGCCACGCCGGCAGCCGACCCGATGGACAGCATACTCCCTCCGACCCCGGCCGTTAAGGTCACCAAGAGCCACTGTCCCTGCGACATGTCGGGATTCATCGTCAGGATGGCGAACATCACCGGAATGTTGTCCACGATGGCAGACAGGAAGCCGACTATCGTATTCGCGAACGTGGGGCCCCAATCAATATACATCACCTGGGCCACCACCGCGAGGTAGCCGAGAAAGCCCAACCCTCCCACACACAGGACGACGCCGTAGAAAAATAGCAAGGTATCCCATTCCGCCCGGGCCACGTGTTGAAAGATTTCGAACGGGACCACGTCGCCAATGTGTTCTTGCGCTTTCTTCTCACTCCACGTTCCCCGCACCTCGTATTTATAATGCGTCTTATTCAGGTAGTACCCGAAAAATTGCAGGTAGGCCAAACCGGTCATCATGCCCACCATGGGCGGGAGGTGCAGAAAGTTATGAAAACTCACTGCGGTACAAATCGTGAACAAAAAAAGCGCCAGAATGACGTAGGCACCCCGCTTCATGCGCACAACTTCGTCTGACTGGACCGGCGAGACCCGGGGAACGGCAACGTGCATGAACGCGGCCGGCACAACAAAATTGACCACCGAAGGCACGAACAAGAGGAAGAACGTAAAGAAGTCCACGATCCCCTTTTGCCACACCATCAACGTCGTGATGTCGCCAAAGGGACTGAACGCCCCGCCGGCGTTGGCGGCCACCACGATATTGATACAGGCCAGACTGACAAATCGGGGATTATCCACTCCGACCGCCAGGACCACGGCACACATCAACAAGGCCGTGGTCAGATTGTCCGCCACCGGCGAAATAAAGAAGGCCAGGATACCCGTGAGCCAGAACAGTTGACGATAGCTAAATCCCTTGCTCACCAACCACGACCGCAGACTTTCGAAGACCAGCCGTTCTTCCATGGCGTTGATGTACGTCATGGCGACCAGCAGAAATAACATCAATTCCGCATATTCCAGAACGTTGTGCCGTAGCCCCTGCTCGACGGCATACGGGTCATTGCCGGGATACGACCACGCCACCAACGCCCAAATGATTCCGGCCGCCAATATGACGGGCTTAGATTTTCTGAGGTGGATAAACTCCTCGGCCATGACCAGCGCATAGGCCAGGACGAAGATGCCCAGCGCCACGTACCCGACGGCCGAACCGGTCATATCAAGCTGGGTCGTCGAACTCTCCGCCCCCCAGATAAGCTCGGGAACGCCGAGCAGGAACGCGGTGGCGCTGAGGGCCCCCATGGGTATTGATCGGGTCTTCATCATCATCCGTTTACCGTTGGCAATTGGTGGGGAACGTAGCAAAGACCGGAAGAAATCTTCAATGCCCCGGGAAAAACATGGTTGGCCCCCCTCTTCCCGGGAAACGTGTCCCTAATCCAAGGGCACCTCGATGACCAGCCCTCCCATCACGTCATTGAGTTTGAAGTCTCGCTTGGGAGACTCGACGTGCGCATTGTGGCAAGACACGCAGGCTCGGCTCACGGCCCGGTCCGGATAGATCGCCTGAAAGTAGCGTTTGTGGTTCAGCGTGACTTCTCCCTCCGTGACCTCCCCGAATTCGACGACCTGTTCCAGCAGCTGCCGTTCCTGGTCCGAAGCCGGAGCGTTTTGGGGATTCAGCGGCCAGAGACTGACCAACCGGTAGCGAAACGGCGCATCACGCAAACGCAGACTGCGAGACGATTCCCGCAGAAACTGGGCGGGTAGCGGCAGGGTTTTGTCGTTGATCCAGTTTTCCGACGCATTCACGATCAGCATGGCTTCCATACGCTCGACAATGTGCTGCGTATAAAACGTCCGGTCTGCCTCGATCACCCCGTGGAGATAATCAGCCACGGTTCGTGCGGGAATACCCTGAACAGGCAGTCGTTGATTACTGAAGGACCATCCCGCGACAAGGCCCAGCACAAACATCACCCCGTACAACCAGACTGTTCGTTTCTTCATGGTTTCGATGCGGCTCTCTCCTCGTTTCACCGGCTTGGCCCCGGATGCGGCACAGCCGGGCATCATCATACCCGAACCGGACCCGGCTCACCAGAGGACTTTCATCCGGCCCGCGTCACCTCTGCACGTCGACCGCAAGGCGGTTTCCAATTGCGGTTTGACACCCCCACGCGTCACCCCTAAGATACGAACAGAGCTTCACGATGCGAATTTTTCGACGATTCAACAATCTTCCGATTGAAAAAAAGCTCCTTCTCGTCTCGGTTATTCCTATTCTCACACTCGCCGTCCTCAGCATCGTCACCTTTAACAGCGTTCAAACCTTTTCTCGGGATGAAGACCGGCTTAACCAAGTGTACCACGTCCAAACCACTGCCGCCGACTACTTGCGACTCATTGTCGATTTGGAGACGGGTTTCCGCGGGTTCGTCCTGACCCTCCAACCGAAATTTCTGAATCCCTATATTGCTGCCAAACAACGCGTGCTGGAGGTTGGACGGACCCTCGCCCAGATGGTGCAACATGATCAGGAACAACACGCTGAAATTCTGAAAGCCCAAGCCCTGGTTAAAACGTTGATGGAAGATAAGGATCGGTTGATTGAACAAGCCAAGCTGGGTCATGCAGATCAAGCGCTTGAATACATCGAATCCGGAGCAGGACGGCGGCTAATGTTGAGCATTCGAGAGGAAATTGCCCGTTTCGACAAGCGGGAAGGCGATGTTCTGCGGCAGACCCTGGAACGCACGTCGAATGATCGAGGCTTTCTTTTGAGTGTGATTGTGGGGGGAGGATCGTTGGCTCTCATCCCTATGGTGTTCGTGCTCCGCCTGTTGGCGCAATCGATTGCCGGTCCCTTGGTCACCCTGGCCAAATCCGTTGAAAACCGGCCGGATGGGACGGTCCCTGACGTCCAGGTCCTGGACCGGGGCGATGAAATCGGTGACCTGACGAGAGTCATGCATGAGATGGGTCAACAGATTCGGGAATTCATCGGCCAGATCCAAACGTCGGAAGCCGCGTTGCGCAACCTGAACATCGACCTGTCGCATTCCGAATCCAAATATCGCGGCATTGTGGACCATGCCCCGTTCGGTATTTATACCGCCAAAGACGGACGCATTATTTTTTGTAATCGTGAGAATTGGAGGCTGGCCGGACACGATCCGAATAATCCTCCGGAGTCGGAATGTATCTGGGACGCCATACACCCCGCCGACCGCGCACAAGTGCATGAGGCGTTCGTCAAGGCCACGGCGCAACAGGTTCCCTTTGAAAACGTCTTTCGTTTCGTTCATCCTGACGGAACCACGCATAAGGTCCTGAGCCGCGCAATCCCCATTCAAGACGGGCAAGACGGTGGTTCGCTGTATCAGGGCTTTAATGTCGATATCACGGCTTTTGAGCAAATGAAGGAAAAACTCAGCAGGGCGGAACGCCTCGCCACCCTGGGACAGGTGGCGGCAGGCATCGCGCATGAAATTCGCAATCCCCTCGTGGGCATCGGCTCCACGACGTCGCTGCTCATGGAAGACTTTTCGCCCAAAGACGACAAGCGACGGGACCTGCAAACGATCCTCAAGGAAACCCGCCGCCTGGACCGGATCGTGACTCAGATTGTCGAATACGCCAGACCTCGCGATATTGTTCCGGGATCGTTCGAGATGGCTGCGCTGGCCGAGGAAACCCTGGACCTCGTACGTCATTCCGCCGGGCGGAAACCCTTCAACGTGACCTCATCCTTTCCTCCTGACCTTCCTGCGCTTGAAGCCGATCGTGATCAGATCAAGCAAGTGGTCCTCAATGCGATTCAAAATTCCGTCGAAGCGTTGGGAGAGCACGGGGCAATCCGGGTGGCCGCGCAAGAGGAATTACGCGACGGACACAGGGGGCTGCTCACCACCATTCAGGACAATGGGAAGGGCATCAATCCTGAAGATCTCCCCAAAATTTTCGATCCCTTTTTCACGATGGGGAAACGACAGGGCACCGGGTTGGGATTGGCCATCTGCAGAAACATTATTGAAACGCATGGGGGCAACATCCGGGCCGACTCCCAGGTAGGCGTCGGCACCGTCATCTCCCTCTGGCTTCCGTTAACCCTTCAACAACAACCCGTCGTGTTGGCCTGAGATGCGCGCGTCAATTTTCGTCACGGATGATGATGAAGTCGTTCGCTCGTCGATCACCCGCCGGTTGGCTCGCGGCCGGCACGACGTGCGAAGCTTCGACTCGGGAGAGGCTCTTCTTGAAGGGTTGGACCACGATATTCCCGACATTATCCTGCTCGACCTGAAAATGTCGGGCATGACCGGCATCGAGACCCTCAAGCATATCCGGCCCAAAGCCCCGCAACCACTTGTCATCCTTTTGACTGCCTACGGGACCATTGAAGACGCCGTCGAAGCCATGCGATTGGGGGCGTATGACTTTTTGATCAAAAGCGTCGATCTGTCCGGTGTCGGTCCGGTTGTCGAACGAGCGATCGACTATTTGACTCTGCGTCGCCGGGTCAGTTTTGAAAACCAAAGCAGTGCCGGTCGATACGCACTCAAGGAACTTATTGCCGACAGCCCCGTCATGCAAGAGTTAGTGGCCCAAATCCAGGAATTGAGCCAAAACGCCAAGACCACCGTTCTGCTCCAAGGTGAAACCGGAACGGGCAAGGAATTCATCGCCCGCGTTCTGCACCACAATGGCCCGCGACGGGACGCGCCTTTTGTCGGCGTCAATTGTACGGCCATTCCCCAGGAATTATTTGAAAGCGAATTGTTCGGATACGAACGCGGGGCGTTCACTGGTGCCGCCCAGCGAAAACCGGGACTCTGTGAACAAGCCGAAGGAGGAACACTGTTCCTGGATGAAATCGGTGATTTGAATCCTTCCATGCAAGCCAAGCTGCTTCGCGTCCTTCAGGAACGCTCCTTCAAACGACTGGGTGGTCAGGAAGAGATTGCCGTAGATTTCAGGTTGATTGCCGCAACGAATCGGGACTTGAAAAAAGACGTGAACCAGGGGACGTTTCGGGAGGATTTATTTTTTCGGCTCAACGTCGTGTCGTTAGAACTCCCGCCCCTGCGGCAACGCGTTGAAGATATTTTCCCCCTGAGCCTTCACTGCCTGTTTCACCATAGCCGGGATCTCAATAAAGACATCGGCAAGATCGACCCTGAAGCCCGGGCCCTTCTTGAGCGCTACGCGTACCCGGGAAACATCCGCGAGTTGGAGAACGTCATCGAAAGAGCCGTGATCTTTTGTCATGGAAAAACGTTGACTCCCGGGGACTTGCCCAGGGATCTCCATGAAGAAACCAAAAAAGTCGTTTCATCCACCACCCGGACCGACGAACCGGTTCTCAGGTTGGAGATGATCTTGGGACAGCAGACCTTGGCGGAAACCGAATCCGCGATCATTGAAGAAGTGATGAAACTCTGTGGACAGAATAAAAGTTTAGCCGCTCAAAAATTGGGGCTCACCCGGTTTGCGCTAGACCGGCGCTTGAAAAAGATTGCCGATGAATTGGAATAGCCGCGTCCGGCAAAATGCGACACCTTTCGCCCCACCGGGTCGCTCACATGGAGTCTTCGACAAATACCTATCAACTTGCCGGCCTGGATGACTTGGGTCGAGGCTTTAATCGGCAAGTCGAAATGAGAGTCGTAAGTGGTAGGGTTCAGGCCGTCTTTCGGTATGAACGCTTCCTTCTGGAAACTGGACCACAGGTCACGGAACAAGCCGCCATCGCGAGCCTCGTCAACCGACTCCAGGACCAAGGCTACACGCAACTTCGCAGCCGTCTCCAATTCCGAGGTGACGCCTATTTAGGCAACCAGGAGCGGTGGGAAGAACATCTCGATCCCGAGCCCAAGGGAATTCTGGCGCGACTGCTGCGGGCAATCCGAAGCACGTTCAGGGACAAGGACTGCCGCCCCATCTCTTAGCCCCGACGCTTTCCAGGAAATTCGAAAACGGGATGACCCTGGAAGCTGAACGTTTCAAAGCGGTTGCGAGACGACGGGCGGTGATACGATAATGGCAGAAGACACGATGAAAATTTCCATCAAAAACTTCGGCCCGATCGCAGAGGCACAAGACGTTGCCCTCCGGCCCTTGACCGTTTTTGTCGGTCCCAGCAACACGGGAAAATCCTACCTCGCCGTGCTCATTTATGCCTTGTTCAGCTCCTTTGAGCCTGGAGGCCTTCTTTTCTTCAGAAATATAAAGAGGCGCGAAACCCCATCCCCTTTCGAACATGAAAAAGAATTTACCGAGGCATTCACCAAGTTCATCGAGAAAAAAGAGGAAATATCGAATTTTGGGGAGTTGTCTGGAAAATTGCAGGCGTTGACCAAAGCAAAAATTGGACACGAGCTTGCGCAAGTATTCCATGAAGAACTTTATCGTTGCATGGGAACTTCCACCAAGGAAAATCAATTATTCACTGATACATTTTTTTTGGATTTCGAAGATAGCCAGAAAAGCTTCAAACTCTTTTCTTTCAAGAAAGCCGACCTGGAAATCAAAAACGTCAGCCTTCCTTTTCGCAGTTATCTATATTTTCGAAACAACGAACCACCAGAGATAAGGAAACAGCTATTTCTTGCTAGTGTACTGGGAGAGATGACAGATGATCCCCTTTCCCTTTATTTGGACTTTCAAAAAGGAGCTTTTTATCTGCCTGCAGCAAGAACCGGCATCATGCAAAGCCATCAGGCCATCGTCGGAGCCCTGCTAAAACAAACGCCATTTGCAGGATTAGCCGACGTTTCCGTTCCTACCCTCAGTGGGATCCTCGCTGATTTTCTCCAAGAACTTACCAGTATGGGCACAAAGCAAAAAGAGGAAGAGGCGATTGTCTCTGAAATAGCAAACGAAGTGGAAGAAAAGATTCTGAAAGGTTCCATTAAGACCAGATTTTTCGAAGCCATTCACTACCCACGGTTTTTCTATAAGCAGAAACGGTTGGAAATCCCATTACTGTGTTCCTCATCAATGGTCTCCGAACTTGCTCCCGTTGTTCTTTTTATCAGGCACAGGGTACGGAAAGGCGATTTGTTGATTATTGAAGAGCCTGAAGCCCATCTCCACCCTGAAGCCCAAAGAAAGATTGCCGCAGTCATTGTTCGTCTAGTGCGCGCAGGTGTTCGGGTTATGGTGACGACGCACAGCGATTATTTTCTGGACCAACTCGCCAATCACGTTCGCTTATCGAAATTGAAAAAATCCATGCGGAGTCAATTGCCCGACCCTCAGAAGGTCTTCTTGGAAGAAGATGAAATCGGCGCCTACGTGTTTAACCGGCGCAATGGCGGGACAATCGTTAAGCAATTGAAATTTGACCCGGAAAATGGTTTGTCTCCTGAAGACCACGACAAGGTCTCTTCAGATCTGTATAACGAAACCGTGGGGCTTCTGGAACAATTCGATCAACAGAACAATGCAGGATGAATTCCCCTGTCTCCACACTACGCAGTCGCTTCAGTCAATGCGTACGCTCCTCTTGCGAGGCATCACAGTGCAAACTCGATTTAAGTGGCTTTCCAGGGCAAAAGATCATTCTGGATATCGATTGCATTGCAAAACAAAAACAATCTCACGTTCAAGGCAAAAGATGCGACCGTCTCATTGTGGTCGAGGAAGATAGGGATATCTTTGTTCTTCCCGTGGAGTTTAAGACGAAACGGATAATTCCAGGCGATGTGAAGGATCAGTTGGAAGGAGGGATCAAGTTTTTCAAGAAGCATTACCCCAATCAATTCAACTGTTATCCGGTTTTGGTCTCTAGAAGTCTCAAACGCCATGTCAGTAAAAAGCTTCAGAAATTTTCAATACGTTGTAACGGGAAACAGACAAGAATTACACACGTTTTATGCAATCGCTCATTGTCATGGAACGCCATACGTAGCCGTTCAAGCTGCCGCTCAGGTTTTGCTTAATCGACTGATCCGGTCCAGGACCTTTCTGCGGGTGGGATGGTAGGCTTTTTTGCCTTCGGTCAGGGTCAGAAACATCCGGTAATGCTTGACCGCGAGAAGCCGGTTCCCTTCCACTTCCAGAGCATACGCCAAGTTCAGGTGCACCTCGGGCAGCTTCGGAGCCAACAACTCCGCTTGCCGAAGGGCATCCAAGGCTTCTCCGAATCGGCCCTGTTGTTCACTCACCAGGGCTCGTTGCACCCATAGCTGCGGCACCGTGGCGTCACGAGCCAGCCCTTCCACCAACGAAGCCTGGGCATTGTCCCATTGACCTAGCCCCAATTGCGCCGTGCCCAACCAAAACCAGGGCTCCCAATGTTCAGGCGGCTCCACGAAGAGGGGTTGCAGGACGGTCACGGCCCGTGCATATCGCCGTTTCTGAATGAAATGTTGGGCGCGGGCCAGTTTGACTTGAAGAGGCGTGGCATTCCGAAGAAGTGACGATCGCCGGGTTTTCCGCTGAATGGTAGATGGTGAATTGACGTTGCGCGCCGGTGATGGTTTCGCCGTTGATCGAACGTCGAGAGAGGAACGCGACTTCCGGGTCGGGACGTCTTTGGCAATCGGATTCGTCTTTACCGGCGGACCGGAGACTGAAACAGCCTTCCTCGGCTTGATGGCTTCGCTGGCCTCTGCCACAGTCGCAGTGAAGGGCTTGTCCCGTTGTTCGGGAATCGTCTCAACGCTCCGGGACGGAACGGATTGTCCCGGATTCAATGCCTTGAACGACCCAGGCTCAGATTCCGGTGCCACCTGGTCCGGAGCTGCGATAAGGGGCAGACCCCATAGGTAGGCCGCAATCCCGACACCGCTCAGGACAACTATAAGAAATGGCAGAGGCTTTCGAAGAGTCCGGGCCGGGGGCTGAACCTCGGGCTCCCGGAAATCAGCGGCTCCCGTGCGAGCCTGCGTTGCCGAATCCGGGGGCTCCCCGAAGCGCCACGCCCGTTCAGCCTGTAACCGGTTCAGCGTATCCGTGATAATACTCATTTCTCGTCTCTGGTGCCGGCCTCTTCTTACCCATCGTCGTTCTCTTTTCCGGCAATGGTCCGTATTCCCTAGGGAACCTCTGATTTAGTGCACTATCGGGCGCATGGCGGCGTGGTGTCCTCGCTCAACCCTCACCTATCTCTATGATACGCTTCGGGTTTCGCTCCGGGACGCCTTGCCCTGCATCCCGCTATCACACGAAATCAGAGGCTCCCTAGGTCAGGCCGGTGATTTCCCGTTTTGCACGCAGCACCATACGCAGACTGACCTCGAACCGGCGACTGGCATAGGCCGCAAGCAAAGAACGATGACATAGCTGGTTAATCCGGCGTGGCACGCCTCCGCTCAGATAGTGCGTGAGCATCAGGACACTTGGAGGAAATTGAAACCGGGTCCGTGGCCCCGCGACTTGCAGCCGATGCCGGATATATTCCATGGTTTCCCGACAATCGAATGGCTTCAATTTAAACCGAATGCTGATGCGTTGCGCCAGAGGGCGAAGCGCTCGATGGGATAACATCCGCTCGAGTTCGGGTTGTCCTACAAACAACAGGCACATAAGTTTTTCTTTTTCGGTGTCCATGTTCGATAACAGCCTGAGTCCTTCCAAGACTTTTCCGCTCAAGCGGTGCGCCTCGTCAACCAGAACGGCCACCCATTCACTCTGCCCGGCCAATTGCAGCAACACGTGGGACAATGTCCGTTGCAGCCCTCCGATAGTGCGATCTTCAAGAACCCGTCCGGTGAGGTCCCGGTAAATTGAAACCAGGAGATCCACATACGACTGATCGGGGTTCAAGAGGTAGGCAAAGCGCACACCGCTCGGGGGATGTCGCAACAGGTACCGGCACACCAGCGTTTTCCCGACCCCGACTTCACCGGTCAACATCGTCAACTCACCACTGGCGATCCCGAATTGCAAATGCTCCAAGGCATGCAGATGCTGCTTCGCGCGGAAAAAAATAATCGGCATCCGGCGTCACTTGAAACGGGGCTTCCGTGAAGCCCAGTTGTTGGTAGCAGACGTCCAGGTCGCCTCTGTCCATCACATCACCCGAAGAATACGGGGCATGAGAAAAATGACGAGTTCGGTGTTTCTCTCGGCCTGGTAGATGCCGCTGAATAAGGAACCCAGGAGCGGAATATCGCCCAGCAACGGAACCCTCCGTTCCGTATTTATGCGTTGCTCCTGAATGAGCCCGCCGATAAGCACCAACTGTCCATCACGGACGCGGACCAAGCCGCCGGACTGTTTCACCTCCAACACAGGGGCCGTGGACCCATTCCGTGACTCCACGGTATCGGTCAACCGGGTGATAATGGGCGACACGTCCATCATGATCCACCCGTCCTGGGAAATCTGCGGAGTCACCGAGAGGACGAGCTCCGAGGTTACGGTTCGCACTTGCTCTGTCACAATGTTCCCAGCCCCTGCCGTTCCTTGCGTGGTGGTTGAGGTGAAAAAAGATTGATCCGTCCCGACCTTGATCAGCGCCGGTTGATTATTCAACGTCAGAATCCGAGGCTGGGACACCACCTGCACGTCACCCTGCTCCTGCAAGGCTTCGATCACGCCTTCAAAATCGCCGTCATTAAAACTGAAGGCCGCGGTCGCCGCTCGCGCGACTAAACCACCCGCCGGCGCCGTGATGATGTTGGCCAGCTTGAAACTGCCCGTAGGCGTGCTGAGATCAATCCGGCTCCAATCCACTCCAAGGCTGTAGTCGTCCCGGAGTGCGATTTCATAAATCCTGGCTTGGATCTCAACCTGCCGATACAGTGAGTGGCGCACGTTGGCCAGAAACGTCGCCACGCCTTCGACCCGCTGGTGCAGATCCGTGACTTGAATGGTACCGGACAACCGATTCACCACGAAGCGCCCTTCAGCCGAGAGAAGCACGCCGATCTGCACTTCAATTTCTTCCCAAAACTTGATCTGGTCCTGTTGGCTCAAGACCACTTCGCCCGCATCCTGCCCACCGCTTCTCCCAGACCCTGACGTGACTTGCGCTTTATTACGTCCCTCACCGGAACGTTCCAGGCGAATGTAATCCAGCGTGAAGATGCGCGTTTGCAGCCGACGCACGACGATCAATTCCCCGTCTTGTTCCCAATAGTACCCCTGCGTATCCAACAGCGCGGCCATGGCTTTTTCGAGAGCCAGACCCTGGAAGTCGACCGTCACCACGCCTTCGATTCCCGGCTCCACGACGATATTGAGCGTATTGGCGCGCGAGAACATCCGTAAGGCATCGACCAACGGCATGTCCCGTGCCCGAAAATTGAACACCCGGGCAGGCTCGCCGTCGGTGAAGGGTCGTCCTGAAGGGATGCCCAGCGACATCCGATCTTCGAGAGAAAACGGGGCTTGGCTTGGTTTGGGATTTTCTCGGGCGGTCACTTCCGGAGCACGAGTTTCAGACTGAGGATCCGATGGCTTGGACGATACATTCTCAAGAGGATTCGTCGACTGCGATGGAATGGCCGTGCACCCCCCTGCGAGGAAGGCCAGAAGAACACCCAGCACGACGATCCCCGGCCCCTTTCCCGTCCGCGATCACAAGGACCACGAGACACGCTCATCGATACGTGGTTGGCTGGAACGTTCATGCTTCTCCACATCCTGACAGGATCTTTACCCTAGGGTGATGCACTAAGGAACCTCTGATTTATTGTGGTAGCGGGATGCAGGGCAAGGCGTCCCGCAGCGAAACCCGAGACATATCAAATGGATAGTCGAGGGTTGAGCGAGGACACCACGCCGCCATGCGCCCGATAGTGCAATAAATCAGAGGTTCCCTAACACATCCCTACAACACCCCGTTTGTCAAGCCTTCTGCCGCTGCTGCGACAACAGATCTGAAGGACGCGGAGAAAAACGCTGTCTGTGTTCCGTCATTCGTTGACAGAAGAGAGAGGTGACGGCACCTGCAGGTCGGGTTAGCCGAATAGGCGTAACCCGACATCCCAACCCTTTGTCGGATTACGCTACGCTAATCCGACCTACAAACGACGGTCCAACCCGGTGCCTTTGGATTTGTAGCGGCCGCATCTTCTGCGGCTTGGAGGGTACGCTTGCAAAGAAGCGCCACGACATGGCCCCGTGGAGCAGCCAAACTTAACCCGGGGAAAGACATCCAGCAATGAACCGGATAGACACACAACGACTCTTCGACTAAGTTGGAGATTTCGTGAAAAACGACGGGACAGGAGTCAGCACCCGACCAACGCAGACCCGTGCGAAAGAAATCCGGACCAGAAACAACCAGAGGGGCGGTCGTCATAACGAAGGCTGGCGCCGCCCCTCTGGTTCTATCCCACCAACGTCCTGATGTAATGAATCGTTTGCCAGATCTGATTGTCGGGCATATTGGAAAAGGCCATCATCCCGGTGCCTTTAGAGCCATTTTTGATGATCCAGAACATCTGGCCATCGGAAATATCCTTCATGGTTTCCCCACACGTGAAGTTCCGCGGAGGCGGATTCAGGGCAGCCCCCGTGGGTCCCTGTCCGTCACCCTTGGTCCCATGGCAGTTGAAGCACGCCAACGGTTGCGCCGTGTGTTGGAACAATGTTTCGCCGGCTTTGACATTGACCTCGGTCGCAGGTAACGGGTTCGTCACGTTTCGGAATTTTCCCGGAGCGCGTGTGGTCTTACGCGGCTGCGGGCAAACCCCGGACGGACCCGTTTCCATTCCAGCAGACGTGGATTCCTCCACGCCCTTGAACGTGGCTTTCAGATACGCCATGACGTCCGCCACCCCCTGCTGGCCGATCGTAAGGCTCCAATACGGCATAGTGGGGGACTTCCCCACGCTTCGCCCGCCGTGATAGATCACGTTGTAGAGGTATTCCATCGGCAGCTTGTCGAAGGCCATGTTGGCATGTATGGCCGGCTTGGGACTCAAGCCCGACGCAGCCGGGCCGTCACCTTCTCCCGTGGCACCGTGACACTGTGAACAGTATTCTTTATAGACGACTTTCCCACGGTCCACGCTAGCCCGTGCAAACTCCGGGCTGGTCCACGGCTCGCGATATTTGAAATCCGAAACGCCCAGAGTCATGAGATATCCGACTATCGCCCGCACGCCGAAATCCGTGGCGTCAGCCAGGAATTCGCCGCTGTGAGGCGTGAAATCCTGCGGGTTGAGCGCAAACCGGTAAAGCCAATCCGGATTGTAGCGCCTGCCGGCCTCCGCCAAGTCGACACTTTGCGGTGCGCCGACCAGTTGCCCATTTTCCTTGATGGTATGGCAACCGATGCAGGCATGCTCCTTGTACGCGACCGCACCAAATTCCGCTTCTTTTTTGGTGACCTGTGAAACATCGAACGCGCCGATTTGCACGCGCGGGTCAATGTACTGTTTTTCCAAATACACTGCAATCGCCTCGGCTTGATCTTCGGGAAAGGTCACGTGCACGTCCGGTTCCCACCCCTGATCCCACCGATAGCTTTTGGCGTACAACCGTTTTTCTTTCCCGGTAAGAAACCCGACCAGCCAGTCGTGCTGGTACTTGCTCCCGGCCCACATCAAATCCGGGGCTTTCAAATTGAACCGGCTTTCCGGTTCGCCTTGAAATTTGTGACAGGTCGAACAGACGTGCTTCACCATCGTTTCAGCCTGTTTTTCATCGGCCGCCCAAAGGGGTGCGGAGGCCAGCAGGCTCACACAGGCCCCGACAATCACAACCCTGCCCGTCGTTTCCATGATTTTTGCCAAAGACCCGTTTTTCTGTTTCATGTCGCCTTCCCTCCCCCTAGGCCATTCGCAACAACGCGTCACCTTTGGCCGAATGAACGCACATACAACAGCACATCCCAGGCTTCTTTTTCCGTCAACACGAGCGGAATGAACGAGGCCATATCCGTACCCGGGCTGCCGTTTTTCAAAATCCAGAGCAGTTCGCCATCGGTCCGCGCGGCCTGCCATACCTTATCCGTGAAATCTCTCGGCAGTTTCCCTCGCAGCCCCGGAATATTTCCCAACCCCTTGCCGTCCCGTCCATGACACGTCACGCAAAACCCTTTGCCATGAAAGATTTCTTGGCCTCGTTCAAGACGTTCGGGCGTACCGGGGAGAGGGTCCCGCCACGTTTTGGCCTCGTCGATCCGGTCCGGCGGCACGCGCGGCGCGAGCACCGCAGGGTCGGCTCCCAAGACCACTGACCCTCCCATCAAAAGCACGGCCAAGACACAACTCACCCCTCGTGTGTTCATCAACAACATCAGACGTCCCCTTTTCGTGAAGAAACGACGGTGGGAAAGGGCCGGTGCGGGACGCGAGGCGTTTCCGCACCGGCGCTCCATTACTCGGTCCGGAATTTGTGACCGACGGAATTCGGAATCGTGACCGTGCCATCAGGCACTTTCTGACCTGGTTGCCAAAGGTGATAAATGACGCCGTCCGTTTGCGCGGCAACGGCGGCGATTTCCGCGACCTTGTTTCTATCCTCAATGTCCAGAATGAGCACGCGACCGGTGGCGATTTCCACCTCATGGTCGTGGAAATTTCTGTTCCATTTGATGAGCGGGACTTCCTTACGGGCCAAGTCCTTGGCCACAAAGTATTCCACCCCGATCAACGGCGCCTTGGAGTCGGTGGATTGAAAGAGAAGGCATTGAATGATTTGATCGGAGATGCCTTTGCAATAGTGATGGAATGGACCACCGATCTGTCCGTCAGCCATCATGTGCGGGGCTTGGACGTGCAGGCCGAACCCATCCGCCGGGGCACCCTCACTCATGGCCAGGGTGATCATCAAACCCATGAAGAAGACACTGAGCAGCACGATCAGACTCATCGAACGAATCGAACCGAACATGACTACCTCCTTGTGGTGAATGAATAAAGCGTCCTTATCTGCGAAGCGGGAAACCATCATACCACCCTACGACATAGACGACGGTTCCCGAACGTATCATAAAATCATGCCTCTTGGGGATAGCACCCACGTTCATTTTGGCACACCTATAACAAGCAAGAGTTATGCCAGGGTTCAATCTGGAGACCAGACAAAATTATCGCACGATTTCAAAACGTTGCGATCAGGCTGTCATGGAAACGATAAGAAAAAGAGACCAGAGTTAACACGAAGCCGTTAACTCGCTAAGTTAGCGAGTTAACGGTCGAAGGAGTATGTTCAGGAAACGTGGAATTTCTGCATTTTTTTCCAGAGCGTCACCCGGCTATATCCTAATAATCTGGCAGCCTTGGTTCTACTTCCCCGGGTTTCCCGAAGGGCTTCAAGAATCCGGTTCCTTTCGGCCCGTTGATCAAGGGTGAGGGCCCGCTTGCTTGAAGCTGTTGGGGAATGAGACACGATCGTGCGAATCTCCGTGGGTAGGTCGAGCAGGGTCAAACAATCCCCTTCCGCCGTGACAAACGCATGTTCAATGGCATTTCGTAATTCCCGGACGTTTCCCGGCCATGCATATTTCAACATCTGCTGCATGCCCTCCTGCGAAATCTCGTTGATGGAGCGGCCGTACACTTTTGATCCTTCGGCGAGAAAGTGACTGACCAGCAAAGGGAGGTCTTCACGCCGTTCTCTGAGGGCCGGAAGGGTAATTTCAAAGACCCTGATACGATAAAAAAAGTCTTCCCGTACCGCCCCCGTGGTCAGCAAGTGCTTTAAATCTTTATTGGTCGCCGTCACGAGTCGCACGTTGATTTTGATGGTTCTTTCATCACCGACGCGCCGGATCTCGCTCTCCTGCAATACGCGGAGCAGCTTGAGTTGGAGCAACGGACTCGTGTCACCGATCTCATCCAGAAACAGGGTACCTCCCTCAGCCGCCTGAAACACGCCGACCTTATCGCGGATCGCACCCGTAAAGGCCCCCTTCACGTGACCGAACAACTCGCTTTCGACCAAAGGCTCAGGAATGGCCGAGCAATTGATGGCAAAAAACGGTTTGTCTTTTCTGGCACTGAGGGCATGAATGGCCCGGGCAGCCAATTCCTTGCCTGTGCCCGACTCCCCGGTCAGCAGCACGGGGACATCACCCTGCGCCGCCAATCGCACGCGACGAAACACTTCCTGCATCACAGCACTGCGCCCGACCATTTGCTGAAACGAATCCCTGGTCTGCGCCTGTTCTTCCAACACCCGAATTTTCTCTTTGGCTGCAATAAAGGAGGTCAGGTCCGTAAACGTTCCCACGGCCCCGACGACCGTGCCGTGTTCATCACGCAGGACGGACACATTGCCATAGAGATAGAGTTCTTTGCCGTCCTTCGCCCAGACCTTGCATTCCTGATTGCAGATTCCCCATGGATAGGGTGTCGGGTTCTCCAAAAACTCGGTGAGTTTGCTGAATCCTTTGCAGTTCGGTCCTTCAAGAATATGGCAGGTTTTTCCAATCACTTCATCACTGGAATAGCCGGTAATCCGCGCCGCGCCTGTACTCCACGCCACAATATGACCCCGGGCATTTACGGTGAACACGCCATCACCCATGGCATCAACCATGGGACCGAGGACCCGCGGATTTTTCCGAAAATCCAGTTGGAAGTCTTCTTCTGAAATGGACAAGATCTGAACCCGTCAACCCGTACCCGCGCGGGCACACGACCTTTGCCGTTTTGCACGGCCAGCCGTCCCCTCCGGGTCGGGCCTTCACCCCGAACCTTCCGGCCCCGAGCGGAGACGAAAAACCAAACAAAAACAGCCGGCAGAGGACAAGGGATCGTGAGGCAGGGCTGTTCAGCCCTGGGCAGGAACAGCCGCTCCGACATGACGAACGGCTAGGGAACCTCTGATTGAGTGCACTATCGGGCGCATGGCTGCGTTGTGTCCTCGCTCAACCCTCACCTATCTCTCTGATACGCTTCGGGTTTCGCTCCGGGACGCCTTGCCCTGCATCCCGCTATCACACGAAATCAGAGGTTCCCTAAGATCCCGCCCGGACGCACGGTCAAGAATTCGCCGTCATCAACGCTTGAAACGTGGGATCCGTTTCCACCAACCCTTTCAAGGTATCATTTTGCAGGAGAAAGACCCAGGACCGGGTCGTGGCTCCCGGAACCTGTTGATACCAGCGTCGCGCCTCTTTCAACAGTTCGAACATCGCCTGATTGTCACGTTCGGGACGAAAGACCAAACTGTACGCCTTGGCGTAGGCCGCGGAGAACTTGACCAGGGGATCAGAGGACAACATAAAGGCCTCATCGGCGTCTTTGTACCCTTGAATGATATCCGGGTCGTCAAAGAAACGATTCCACGCGACCTTGCTGATCCGTGACCAAGCTATGGCCATCAACACCCTGGCGCGCATGTCCGCATGCTCCGCCGGCAATTCCGAGAGCAATTGTCGGGGAGTCATGATCGCCGACACCTGGTCGTTCGTCCATCGATAGGCCATCGCCAGTTTCAAACGCGTTTCAAAATCACCCGGATCCAGATCCACCAGAGTTTCCATCGCGGGAATCAGGCGGTACAGATAATCGGCCGGGGTCGGTTCAGATTTGCCGCCCATTTCCATCTCGAGGGAAATATCCATCCGGTCGGTCGACGACTGGATCGTCCAATAGAGGGCGTTGAACGCCTGATACAGCGGCCCGCTTTCCAACTGAACGCCATGCGTTCGCGCGCCAAAGTCCAACAGCCCGTCGTACAGTTCGGCGGAAATGGCTTTCAATCCCTCCACGTGCAAGGGGTTCACCACCAAAATTCTGTTGAGCAGGGAAATCCGTTCCCGACGCGTGGGCAACGTTTGGACCCGCGCCAGCCCGGCCGTCAAGGCCGCTTGGGCTTCCTTCGGACTCCAATACTCCGTGGAGTGCTGCTCAAACCCACCGGGATCGACGACGAAAGGAATCGGCGTCCCCATGGATGACGTCAACGGTATATTGAGGACGGCAACGTCTACGGGAAAGCCGTGCTGCAGCAGCCCCGACATCACCACCCATTTCACGGTCACGGCTTTGACCGGATGGATGGGTTTTTTATACGGCACGACCCAATCCTGTTGCCCCGGGCCATTCGCCGCCGGTGACGTCATGGGATCCGGATAGGCAATGCGTACCCGGACCAAAGTGGTCGGCACGGCCACCATATGGTCGGAACCCGGAGGCTGAAAGGACGCATGGGGGAGCGGCGCCGTATTGAGCACGTCCAGGGTGAATCCGGGGGCCTCGGACATGTCACCGATCTCGGGCATCACAAAAAAGGAAGGGGCCCGTTGAAACGCGCGGGTTTCTGCAATCTCGAACCGCTTGAAATCCCGAAAATGCACCAGCTTTCCAACGCCCGGCCATAACTCATCCAGAGCCCGGTCGCGGCTGTCGATCACCTCTGCGTGCGCTTGCGCCAACCGGTCCCAACACCAGGAATACACCGGATTCGATTCAGGCAAAAACTGCCCTTCCCCCGTGGCTCCGGCCTCCACCATCTTCAGCAAACAGACAAAATCGTTCCGGGCGACCCCGGCGGCATCCCGGCCGGCCACCGCGTGAACGTAGTTTTGGATCACCTGCACGGTTGCCTGACTCCGGTCCGCCGGAACGGGCTCTGCGGCACGCGCAGGATGACTCATCCCCATCCCAAACAGCCCGACCAGCAAGCCCCCCAGACCGAGATACCATATCGAAACCCTTCGCGATTGCTTCCGGGGCCCCCGACCACCATCTATACGATTAACCACCATCATGAGAATCTCTCCTCTTTAAAACGACAACCACAGTGAATCTTACTTGTTTGTCCGACCGTCAACCACGATCGTCCCGTTCATCATATGTCCGGGCAAATCGCAGAAAAACGGGAAGGAGCCTTCTTCCTTCAACGTGAATATCAACTCGACGAGACCGCCCGAGGGAATTAACACACGGCGGAACCCGTCTTCCCCAAACTGGGGAGCCCCGTTACCCCTCACCTGGACGCTCGTCCGCACCAGGAGATCCGTGGGAACAAACGCATGGAGTTCAACGTCTTCGTTCTTCAGAATCAGACGAACCGGCTGTCCGACGCGAAGGTTCACCACGTGCGGAAGAAACCGACGACTCTCGATGCGAACCGTGACGACAATCTCTTCCTGAGCTGGGGCCGCAATGAAGGCGGATGCTCCAAAACCGATTCCCAGGCTTCCGCCCCACACGGTATACCCCACAACCAATAAAATACCGACGCGATTCAATCTCTTCATCGGCCAGATCGTACTTTCTTCTTATGGCTCCCAAGCACATACGTATTCAGTGTAACAAAGTCCCTGAAACCCGCACAAATGTTTCCCTGGGCTGTGCTCCCCGCTAAAGAGTGGGAGAAATGCTCGTTTGACGGGCGTTGACCAGCTGCTTTTCCTTTCAATCTGTGCCCATATTGCGAGCAGGTCATCAGTGTGAACTTGCCCACACTCGGGCGACGGCTGTCTGAATCTTCTTCTCGAAGCGCTCAATCAATGCACGGTTGGCGTTGGCCTGCATTTATTCAGCTTCAATTTCTGCGACAATGGCACATTGGGTTTCAAGATTCGGCATCGGAGTTTAGCCCACAGGTTGGGTGAGCCAGAAGCGTCGACCAACAGCCCAGGCAGGACCGTAAGACTTGCACCTCCCCCGCTACCCCCTAGTTCGGAATGCGGAACGATCTTCCCAAGGGTTCAAATTCTTCCACGTCTTGAACGCTGAGTTTCCGGCGAACTTGCTCGAACAGGCGGAGTGTCTCAGGAGAGTAGAGGTGTTCTCCACAACACAGACAGACTTCCGCAGAGACGGTCACCGCAGCGAAATTCACGCCCCCACGGAGGAGCTTTTCGGTCTGCTTCGCAACGACTTCTCCATTGCACACCGGGCACTTACTGAATGGAATCATCTCTGCCTCCTTGTACGCCAGTCGACCCACCGCGCCGGATCGGACCTGTACGTCGTGATCAATGCTACCGCCCTCGTTTCCCGATTGTAGGCCCAAACAGTATGAACGGGCTCGTCGGCAGGCGTATCTCCGTAAATCAGACAACTCGGATAAGGTCTATCGTCAGGGTAGTCTTCGATGATGTCACCGTGGATAACACTAACACCAACAATGTTGATCGGATCATCAGGTGAAGATTCTTTCGCCTGTGGCTTCGTACTGGGTTGCGAAAATTTTGGCAAAGGCGGGGCGGGAGGCCTATTATCCTTGAAAGGTTTTAGTGTTACTCACCTGCCTTTACTCTTTTCGATATCTAGGCTCCAATGACTCCTTCAAATTATCCCGAGCCTCAGCCACGGTTGCTCCCTGACTCACGATGTCCTACTCAGGGCAGAGGGCGACATAACCATCGCCTTCGCGTTCAATAATTGCTGCCAACTGTCTAGCCATCATGATTTCCTGTCTTCTGGTTTGATTTATTCACATGGCTGAACAGGATTAGGGTCTTCCGTTCTCATCCTGTTCAGCTTGTGTTTCTGGTAACGCCTCACATAATTCTTTGAAAAGATCGTCCACATCTGTATATTTACTTGCAAACAGTGCTATAAGGATGCAGAAGTTCGTCAACTCATCAATCGAAAATTTTAATCCCTCTTCTTGAACAAAACCACCTGCATGAGCTAGCCCCTGTTCATTGTGAACATTCGGCCTTGTGCCGGGGTGGACATGAGTATAGTCTTCACAAAATTTTGAGTGCCAATCTTGATCTGCGAGCATAAGGTTACTCTCATGCGTTCTCAATGACTCTCTAACCCTCGCAGGGCTAAATTTCTTCCAATGTGTTTCCTTGTCCGAGTGTAGCCACAATTCGAAGGCTTCTTTGTCTTCAACGAAGAGCGCCATCAAATTAGATATTTCTCCCATACTACGTATAAGACTGAGCGCTTCGTCGTACAACCCTCTACAGATTAAAGTATATGCACTACAAGCTAAATTGTAAGTTCTACCTGCAAGACTCTCTAGAACGTGGGGTCCGCCGGAACATTTTCTATGACAAGTACCTACTTGATAAAGAATGGAAAGTGAAATTCCTAAAACATTTAGATCTTCTTCGTAGTCTCCTAGTTTAGAGCCACTCATACGACGGTTGTTCTCTCCTAGCATCGCTATCATCTTTATATGATCTAGGTCTGAGGGAATTGAAAATCCTTTCTTGTTGCCCTCCTTATTCCATACCCGTGTAATGGTCGCTTTAATATCTCCCTCAGCGCGTTCAATTAGTCTCCTCGCGCCGTCGATGTCTTTCTGGTAGCCTTCAATCTCCGCCACAATTTCTCGCTGCACTTCCAGCGGTGGGAGGGGGATTTCGATACTTGCAAACGACTGCCAACCTACTCTGGGAAGCTGCGCGCCCTTGATTTGCCGCAAAACGCTCTCGTTGAAGTGTCTGCTCAGAAAGACGTATGCGTAAAAGGCTGGCAATACACGATCATCCACAGGTCGAACCACAAATATATTAGTTGAGCAGATACCCTTCCTGTCTGCTAGCCATACTTTATTGAGGTTCGGACGCAGCTTTCCGTAAAGAATGTCACCGGAGAGAAAATGTTCTTCAGACTTTTGATCTCCGAGGGATTGTCAGTCATAACATCCCCAGATAGTTGCCCGCTGTCTCGTTCAATGTTCTGGAGACTAATGTAGGCCACTGAGTCGTGAAGCAATTCCGGCAGAACAGTCTCTTCCGACTTGTGGAATACGTCCCCGACTCGAACAAGGCTCCAGTTGGACTGACTTGAGCGTTCCGTCCGATACCGCTCCCCGCTCAGACTATATTCCCCACCCTCCGCAATCTTCTGCTTTTCGGCGCTTAGCCCCAGCGATGCGGATGCGTTCTTCGTGTACTCCGCTCCTGATTTGGCTACGCGGTCTGTCAGCATAGGCTGAAAGTCGTCCACCGATTCGCCTGCCCGCAACCGCTCCAGATATTCGCCAAGCTCCTTTCGCACCCGCGGCAGGTCGTTTTTGTCAATCGCCCGGCGTTGCGCTCCCAGGTCGAAGCCGTCGTTCTCGACCTTGAAGAAGGCAATACGGTCGGTCTTCTTAGCCAGGGCTTTGTCCAGAATCAGGATCGAGGTCTTGACGCCGGAGTAAGGCTGGAACACACCTGCCGGCAGCGAGATCACGGCCACCAGATAATTCTCCACCAGCATCTTGCGTAGCTGCTTATGGGCGGTCTGGCTCTGGAAGATGATGCCTTCGGGTACAATGATGCCGGCGCGTCCCGAAGGCGTCAGATGCTCGGCCATGTAATCGACGAACAGCACTTCGCTGCGTTTGGACTGCACCGAAAAGCGGCCATGCGGACGGATGCCGCCCTTCGGCGACATGAACGGCGGATTGGCCAGAATCACGTCGGCATACTCGTTCCAGCGTTCCTCACTGGTCAGGGTGTCGTACTCGGCAATATGCGGGTCGGCAAAGCCGTGCAGGTACAGGTTGACCAAGGACAGGCGCACCATGTCGGGTGAGATGTCATAGCCCTTGAAGTTGGCCGCGAGCCACCCTTTTTCGTCCGGCGTGAGCGTATTGTTGCCTTCGTCGTCGGTGTTAGAAACAAGAATGTGCTTGTACGAGGAAATCAGAAACCCTGCGGTGCCGCAGGCTGGGTCGAGGATGGTTTCGTGCTTTTTGGGGTCAATGACGGCCACGATAAAGTCGATGATATGGCGTGGCGTACGGAACTGCCCGGCATCGCCCTGCGAACCAAGTACGGCGAGCAGGTATTCGAAAGCGTCGCCGAGGCGTTCGGAGTGGTCGTAGGTGAATTCGTCGATGACCTTGAGGAAGGCGCGTAGGGTCTCCGGGTCGCGGTAGGGCAGGTAGGCGTTCTTGAAGATATCGCGGAACAGTGGCGGGATGCCCGGATTCTCCGGCATCCTGGTGATGGCCTCGGCGTAGAGATTGAGCATCTCGTGGCCGCCCAAGCCTGAGCGCATCAGCCTGGCCCAGCCGTAGCGGGCGAAGTCGCCGGCGAAAAACGTGCGCGTCCCGCCGAACTCTTCGCTCTCGGCATCAATATCATCCATGAACTTGTAGATCAGCGCAATCGTGATCTGCTCGACCTGAGATTTGGGGTCGGGCACCTTTCCCACGAGGACGTCTCGGGCGGTGTCGATGCGGCGTTTGGTTTCAGCGTCAAGCATGGCGATGTCCTGTAGTCAGCACAGGTCAAGTAGTGTCGCGTCACAGTATTTTTATCAACTCAGACACACTCAGGTCTGCCTGCCTGATGAGGGCGCGTAAGATACCCCGGTCCAACTCTTTATGGTCAGGAATAACGAGCTGAGAGAAAGGGTTGTCGCGACGCAAAATCATGTGGCTGCCGTGTTGCCGCTTCAGGTAATACCCGATTTTGCCGAGTGCTTTAACACAATCCCGTCCGGAAATCCTCGGCAAACCACTCATACGGCGACGACCAATGCATCGAAACGTTCTTCCGGCACCGGCAATCCATCTTCTTGGAGTGCATGGATGTATCCCTCAATCGCCTCTTTGATATTGGCAATTGCCTCCTGCTTCGTCGCTCCTTGGCTGATGCAGCCGAACAAGCTGGGGCATTCGGCGACCCAATAGCCGTCTTCGCCGGGGTAAATCATCACTTGTCTCATAGTTTCACCTTTCGTAATCCCAGTTCAGAACTGGGTCAATGATACATAGTCTTTCACATATGCTGGAACCAGATCACGGTATTTCTCCGGCACAGCCTTATAGTCGCGGGTGGAAAAACCACAAGAGGTGGCCAGCCCGGAGAACTGACGTTTATCGATAATAGCACGGGTATCGACTCCTGTTTCCACGTTTATCTTGGCTTTGATAATCGCCGTTTCCAGTATCGGCCACCGACTCATCTGCCCTCAGCCGTCCCAGATATTCGCCAAGCTCTTTTTGCACCCGCGGCAGGTCGTTCTTGTCAATCTCCCGGCGCTGCGCCCCTAAATCAAACCCGTCGTTCTCCACCTTGAAAAAGGCAATGCGATCCGTCTTTTTCGCCAGCACCCTGTCCAGCAGCAGAATGGATGTCTTGACCCCCGAATAAGGCTGGAACACGCCTGCCGGCAGCGAGACAACGGCCACCAGATAATTCTCCTCCGGCATCCTGCGTAGCTGCAGAGTGCAGTATGGGCAATTACCGGTAGGCCTCACCCGCTAGCTCTCCTCTCGGACCGGACCGGAGGCCGGAACAGAGTTCGTCGGATGAGGCAGGGCGTTTCATCGGCAAGTCCGCTTGCTTCCAGGCAGACTTGCCAGGAATCCAGGTAATCGGCAAAGGTCGCATCCTCCTGGGGGTTCCAGTGATTGAGCCGCGAGCAGGCCCGCCACAAGGCCGGCTTGTGGCGAAAGGGCTGCAACAGGGCAACCGCCGCCACCACCCGGTTCAGCGCTCGCTCCGTGGATTTCGCCTGCATGGGTTCGATATTGTCGGCGAACCAAGCCGGTAGCTGCTCACCTGACGGATGGTCAGTTCGCTCTACCAGGTCCCTGGCGTAGGTGGCGTGATGCGGTGCAAACTCACGGAAGAACCGCGCATAGTCAGGCCGACTGGAAGGCGGGTTCGTCGCCCAGGTCTCGCTCAATTGATACAGGGTGAAGAGGGATGCCAGTTCGCACAGGGTTTCCTCAAACCATTTGTGCCGGTGTTCCCGGTAGCGATCAAAGCCGGTCAGGACGTGGCACAATTCATGGGAAAACTGATAGATGTACTGGCTCCAGTAGCTGTCACGGGCGGCCAGGCGAATCTCGTAAGGACGGCAATCGTCAAGCGCCATGGGATCCAACTGCCAGGGACTGACCCGAATCGCAGCGTCCGGCTGGGCGCCAAACGCATCGACCAGCACATCCCTGGCTGAGCCGATGACTTCGCCGATCGTTCTGAGGCTGGTCACTCCCCAATCGCCGTTCATTACCATGAGAGACGGGTGTTCCTCGCGATCAGCCCAGAAGACAGCTTCAGTCCCGGTCATCATCGCTCTCCCGTGATCTTGGGTGATGGCGCCAGCGCTCCAGGCTGGCCGCTGCCGTCCGCGCCAAGCATCTGCTGGAAATCCGTCAGATCCCGACACAGCCAGCCATCCCGTTCAAGATCGCGCCTCTGGTCCTCAGAAAATTGTGGGGCATACAGCACCAACTCACGCTGCCAGGCACGAAATCGCCGCCCCTTGCGCGTCGCCAGGAAACGCTCCACGTGGTTGCGGAAGCTATCAAGCGCTTGCGGGTTATGGCTGCCAGCGTTCTGCTTGCAAGAGCCCAAGCGCACCCGACGCTCTTTATCATTCCATGCGACGAGATCAATCTCGACCGCGGCGGTGCCGTTGCGTGGCTTGTTCCAATAGCCGCGAATCCGGTCCGTCAAAGGAAAGTCGCTGACGCCTCTGCGCGAGCACTCCTCGCTCAGGTCGCGTACCATGCGTTCAAAGGCATAGCCTTCCAATGCCTGCAACTTCGGCAGGATGGACGAAACCACTTCCCCCACTGGCCTGATGCGGGCCACTTGGCAGGCCGACTGAAGGACTCCCAGCCAAGTGAACAGGAAAGGATCAGTAACGGCATACCGTGCGCCCTTGGCGGAACCATCGGAGAACACCGGCATTTCCTTCTCAATCAGCCCCAGGTCCTGCACCATCGTTTTCAAATACGGTCCCAGGCTCCTGACATCCGGCAACGCCGCCCGAAGCACTGAATGCGCGCAAGGTCCCCGTTCTGCCAATACCTGCATCATGCTCCGGTTCACGCCGCGCAGCTCACGACCGAACAGCGTTTCTCCCTCTTCGCGCAACGGTGAGTCATCTCGCAAAAAGAGCTTCGTGCACAAGGCCCCGGTCCACTCGCTCCAATTCTCGACGGCACTCAGGTCAGTGATTTCTGCTACATGCCGCCAATACTTGGGTATGCCGCCAAACAAGGTCCACAGGGTCAGACAGTGTGCGGGATCGTCCGTGCCGTGTTTACGGGCCACTTCAAACACGGTCCGCATATCCCATGGCCCAAGCCAAATGCGAAAGGTTTCACGTCCGTACAGAGGCATCCGTCGATCTTCAAGCAACGTCCGCATTTCACTCTGCACGGAACCCATGACGATAAGGCCGCCTGAAGCCCCGCTGTCCTGAAGTGAATCCACCTGCATTTGCAGCAGGGAAGGCAGCACTCTCAGGGGACCACGAAGACAATACTGGAATTCATCCAGCACCACGGTGACGCCGGATGCGCAGAGAGTGCCGATTGCCGCCGCGATCGCAGGCAGGTCGGCAAGGGTGTCGAGAGACGTATTCAGGCGACCAGCGAAGCCCGCATGGGCTATTGCATTGCGAAACAGGGCGATAAAAGCACTTGTACTGCCTTCCGGCAGGGTCACAAGCAATGCCAGCGGACGCTGCCCGTCTTCCGGGGCCGTTTTCAACGCCTGCTGAATGAGCGCTGTCTTGCCAATGCGACGCCGTCCACTGATCACGCCAAAGAACCAGCGGCGCTGCCGCACCTCCGAGATCAGTCGACCCAGTTCATCGCCACGCCCGTAGAAAGACCACTCCGCTCTCGCCATGACCAATATTGTAATTATTTTTCCAAAAATTGCAATTCACGCCGACAACATTGCCTGCCAGCAAACCCACCCGTCTCGTCCCGACTGGTTGGACCTTGTCATCAAAGGGCAGAATACACCGGCATGGCCAATGATTTTACCCGTCAATTCCGAATACGTCTGCTGCTGCTTCATCCCCCAACATCCCATCAATCTGAGCCAATTGCCGTTTAGGGAACCTCTGATTGAGTGCACGATCGGGCACATGGCGGCGTGGTGTCCTCGCTCAACCCTCACCTATCTCTCTGATAAGTTCGGGGTTCGCTCCGGGACGCCTTGCCCTGCATCCCGCTATCACACGAAATCAGAGGTTCCTTAGAACTGGTTCAATGATCCATAGTCTTTTACATATGCTGGAACCAGCGCACGGTATTTCTCCGGTACTGCGCGGTAGTCGATGATGGAAAAGGCTGGGTTGGTCGCCAGATTGGTGAAGTGGCGACTTTCGATGCTGTTTCTTATATCGGCGTTGGTGACGTAGGCCTTGAAGTAGGTCTTGATGGCAGGGATAGTCTCGGCTTCTTCAGGCTTGTAATCGGCGACGAATTTGGCGAATTCCTCTTCCAGCAATTCATCTTTGGACTTGAACCGCGGGATAAGACCAAAGACCTTTTCCAGAATTTCGCGCAGGGTCAGGCGACGGTCCACGGCAGCAGCTTTTCGCAACTTGTCGAGGGTATAATACTCCTCGGGCTTGTTAAAAACCTCACGGTTGACGTAGTCGATCACAAGGTCCCATTGCCCGGCTTCGACAGCCCTTGCAATGCTCTCGTCTTTCCGCACGGTCTCCTCGAATCTGTTGAAGAACATCTGGTCGATCTTCATGCCTTGGGGACCGATGGTCTCATTGCTGATGCTTGCAAGCATGTCTCCACCTGAATACTCATAAGACCCGGCACGCTTCACGGCTCCGGTGTCGGTTCCGTCACCGCTGTCCCAGTGCGGGTGGTGGGGCAGTTCCAGAAGAAGGGGACGTGTTGTTTCGAATGATAAATGGCATATTTACGTGTCAAGAGCGAGGGCGACCGGGTGTATAAGTTCAGAAACCTTTGGCACTCCTCGAAACAGGAGGAGAGGCCATGCAAATCCACCATGTCGGCTATCGCATCAGGGGGTTTTATCGACTAACGCAATTCGGGCATCGTTGGGACATGATACCCCACGAAGCCCATCACCGACTCAAGATTCTGCACTTTTGCGCCCGGCATGGCCCAGCCGCGACGGGGGAGGCCTTTGGCGTCAGCCGCCGGACGCTTTATCGCTGGCAGCGGGCGCTCACTCAGGCTGGCGGGGACCCGCAGGCGTTGGCCGTCCGCTCTAGGGCCCCCCACCGGCGGCGGCAGGCCACGTGGCCACCCGCCCTGAGCCAAGCGATCCGGCGGCTACGCACCACGTATCCCAACCGTGGGAAGGCCAAGCTGCACGTCCTACTGCGGCCGTGGTGTGCGCAGCACGGGCTAGCCCTCCCCAGGGTCTCCACCATCGGGCGCCTGATCGCCCGCGCCCCGGACCGGATGCGGCACACGCCGAGCCGCCTGGATGCCCGGGGCCGGCCCAAACCCCGGACACGGCGCCGGAAATCCCGCCCGCCCCGGCCCCGCCCCGCCCAGCCCCTGGCGGTCTTGGCCGGCGATCCCGTTGTGCGGCTCCACGCCGGACTCCGCCGCTACCTATTCACCTTCATCGATCCCTGCAGTCGCTTCGCCTTCGCTGTGGCCACCGCCACCGCCTCCAGCCGCCATGCCACCCACGCCCTCGATGCACTCTGTGCGTTGCTCCCGGCCCCACCCCGGGTCCTCCTCTCCGATAACGGCCCGGAGTTCCAGGGGCATTTCCAGCACCGGCTCGATGAACGCGGCATCACCCACTGGTGGACGTATCCCCGATCCCCGAAAATGAACGCTCATGCGGAACGGTTCAATCGCACCCTGCAAGAGACCTTCGTGGACTACCACGAGGATCTGCTGTTCGACGATTTGGCGGCCTTTAACCGCAAACTGGCCGATTGGTTGCTGGCCTACAATACCGTGTTGCCCCACCATAGCCTTGGGCGGCAATCTCCGGTACAATTCCTGATTCACCACCAACCCGAGTGCCAAATGTGGTGGACCCATACACCGGTTTGAAATGAGTACGTTCTGCGTGTTAGAACGTGTTGTCCATACGTTCAAAAGGCGGGGGTGCCCATGATTAAGCTGATTCGCGAAGGTTCGACGAAATATCCTTGGCTCTTGAAGTTCATCATGTTGATCATCGCGGTCACCTTTATTATCGGCATGGGCTGGTTCGGGTATGAAACCGCGCAACAACCCAACCTGGTGGCCGTGGTTGGATCGTACCAGGTGAAACTGGATGAATTCCGGGAGGCGTTTAACAGGACTGAGGCTTTCTATAGAAATCAGCCCGAGCAGGAAGCCCCAGACCGCAAAGAACTGAAGCAGACCGTCATCAACTCCCTGGTCGGTCAGAAACTGTGGCTTGTGGCTGCCGATGATCTCAACCTGGAGGTGCATCCTGACGAACTGCGCGACACCATCATCAAGCGCGAGGAATTTCAGAAGGACGGGGCATTCGATCCGGAGGTCTACCACCGTCTTCTGTCACTCAACCAGATCTCTCCGGCGAAGTTTGAAGAGAGCCTGACCAAAGACCTTCGCAGGCAAAAAGTCCTGCTTCTTGTTCAGGAGGTGGCCACCCTGAATCCGATAGAGGAGGAACAAGTCAAGGAACTCGCCTCTGGGCAAACCGCCGGCCTTGAAGATGAACAGGAGATCGAAACGATCCATGACCGCATCCGGTTTCAACTCCTGTTCCAAAAGAAGCAGCAGGCGCTCGAAGCTTTCCAACAGGCCTTATGGGCTTCGTCCGACGTCGAAATCCGTCAGGAATTTCTCTAGGCCCCTCGCTTCCTCCAATCTTTTCCCTTCCCTGAACGGATAAAACGCAAGGCACGAAACAGCAGCAGGTCGACCAAGAATCACGATCACTGCTGTGCCCGATCTGGTCCCTAGCCCCAGCTGGTTGACGCAGCCTCACGCTGCTGTTCAGAATTGAGGGCGTACTACGACTTGACCCGGCTGTGGAGGAAGTCGGGGACATGCCGCGGCAGCAGGGTTTACTGAGCCGTTCGTGCATGGCGGTAAGGGAAGGAAGATTGACACATGAACGAGACAAATCCCGAACAAGCTGACGAGTCAGAGAACAACAAGAATCCTAACGTTGAGAAAACCACCTGCAGGCGCTTGAAAGCCTGGTGCCCGGGATTTAGTTTGGCTGCCGTCATTTTCCTGGTGGGAATCGGCGTAGGGATGTACACCGTTCCTGATCCGACAAAGTGGAGCCATGGGAGCCTGTTCATGGGAGCACAGGGGCTTCTTGCCCTGGTTGTTCTGCTGTTTCTCCCGCTGCTGGCTCGCTGTCAGTATGGCACATCCGTCGAAAGCAAGGAGCTACGAGGGCTGAACCTGCCGCGGGGGTCCGTGCGGGCCATGCTCGCGCTTTGGATCGTGGGTTCCTATCTAATCGTGCTGGTCTTCGCGGTACTCGACAATAAGACAAACGAAACGCTGAAGACTGTCATCACCGCCTTTGGCCCATTGGTCGGAGCCACCATCGCCTTCTACTTTGCAGGCCGCTCGGCATCGCCACCACCCAAAGACGACAACTCCAAGGGCTTAAATTCCGGTGACACAGCTCTGGAAAAGCCCAAGACCCAGCCAGGCTAGAGCCAAATTCGCTCCTGACGCTCTTCTCTGGAGCAGCCTCCCTAGTTGAGACGCTTTTCATATTGTCCGGCATATAGATCAGCAAGCCGGCGGATCATTGCCTGATACGATGTCCGATGTTTTCAGGCCTCTTTTTCAAAAAATCTACACTCACTTTGCTCAAAGACATCGCCCGTAGTCCCAGTGAAGCACCAGTTCTTCAGGGGGGAGCTTTCATCACGCTTCATATGCCAAGCGGTTCATCCGCATATCTGATTGTGTTCTTCATAAGTTCTCTGCCGTAACCCACGCATCACACACCGACTCGACTCAATTGTTGCGTGATATATGTAGCCCTTCTTTCGCATAGCAACAATTGCTCAGGCTTGGGGTATACATCGTGATTGTGCTCTTTAATATTTGCATCAAAATTGAACGCCAATGCTTCAACAATCGATTTTCTGTTTTCAATCTTTCCGCCGGAGTAGTAGAAATGATCTCGGGTAACGAGATTAAATTTACTCCATAGCAAATCCATAAACGGGTTACGGCGAAAATCATTATGGTGCCACGTGGAAAGAATGAACCGAGCCGGCGAAGCTGACAGAAGGTCGAAGAGCTTTCGTTCGGATTTTTCTGTCCATCCGCTGTAGTAGTCCACGTATCTTCCGATGTATGGTGGATCACAGTAGATGATGTCGTCCTTTTCTGCTTTTTGGATGGTGGTTTCAAAATTTTCCACAGTGAACGTCCAAGAAGGTTGGATGAGGCAGCCGACATCATGTACCTGATTCACGATCTTCGTGATGTAGCTACGAGAAAAGCGTCCCGGCTTTTTACAGAAGGGGATGTTCCACTCCCCAGCTCGATTGAAGCGCATCATTCCGTTAAATCCTGCACGAGAAAGAAAGAGAAAATCCAGTGGATCATGGGTCACGTTAAACCTATCCTTAATTGCCCGAAAGTGGGCATACCCATGTTCAGGAGCTCTCTTAAGTTGCCCTCCTTCTTTTTCCAAGTACTCTCGAACCCGTTGGGGCGTGATTTCGCAATTCTGTATTCCTTGCTAAAAACGAATAACGTGGGGATTGACGTCGTTCAAAAGTGCTTCCCGAAACCCGGCGTTGAATGCCACCACTCCGGTTCCCAGAAACGGTTCAATCCACTTTCCGCGAACGTCAGGGACAAGGGCTTGAATCCAAGGAACCAGTTTGGCCTTAATCCCTTGGCTCTTAATTGGAGGAACAATTATTCTCGCCATTCTTCCTCTTTGTTTCTGTCTTCTTCTTGGTCTTTACTTCTACAATCTTACGCTTATCGCCACCCCTGAAGTCCAAGAAGTCTCCAATGGATTTGATGGGGATAGCCTTACCCTTTTTCATCATTGTAGAGACACCATAGTTTATCCAATACTCATCGAACCATTCCTCGCCCAATTTAGCAAAGACACCATTCCCTGCGAGGATGTCTTCAATGTTAGAAATCGAGCCGATATTTGCCGTATTACCGGAGCCTTGCTTATCGCTTGCCAATCGCCATTTCTCGCATGCAAAGAACTGGAAATCTCTCACAACTGACGCAATGGGACGAAGATTCTCAACGTTGGTCATAGAATATTGACGCAACAGTTTTTTATTGTTCTTGCCTTCCAGTTCAGCAATGGGCATGACTTCGGTTTCATCCAAAGCTTTGCCGTTTACTCTGCTGTAGATGATCCCTAAACAGAAGTGACCAGAATAGTTCGCATAGGGGAACTGGATATTTTTCGTTGACGTGCGATTCTTGAAATATGCTCCATGACTCCCCAAAGTGAAGCCATTGACGTGACCTGGGAAGGTCGGGTCTCGATAAGTCGTTTTCAGATCTACCGCAAACTTAACATTCTAGTCATCTCGCTTGATGAAAGTGATGTCAGGATACCAGTTTTGGTGTTCTGCAAGAACGATTGAATATCCGTTGTCTTGGGCAAAATTTAGGATTTTGGGAAACAAGTGGATTTCGAGGATTTTCGAAATGATCTTGGTGTCAGAACTGATAGTGTAAACGTTCCTATAAATATCAATGAAACCCTTTACGGTCCACTGACCATCACGAGCAGATACGTATTCGGCAAGTCCTTTAACGAAATTTGTCAATGCTGCAGAAAACAATTTTCTTTCATTAAGAAGTTTTCTCTTGTTCATCGTCTTACTTTCACTTCGTGTCTGCTAATGGCACATTAGCATGTTGTATTTTTGAACCCAACCAAGCCAGGATGAAGCTATGCTCCAGCACTAGGCTCAGAGCAAATAGCATTGGTCTTTTTGCCGAAACAAAAGGATGCAGCCAAGACTCATTGAATCAACATGGCATCGCCGTAGCTGTAGAAGCGGTACCGTGCGGCGATGGCTTCCGCGTAGGCCGCTCGCAGTTGGTCAAGTCCGGTGAAGGCGGAGACGAGCATGAGCAACGTGGTGCGCGGCAGGTGAAAATTGGTCAGCAGGGCATCGACCATGGCGAAGCGGAACCCGGGCGTGATGAACAGGCGGGTTTCACCCGAACCGGCCTGGATTATTCCGGCTTGGTCGACTGCTGATTCCAGCGTGCGCACTGAGGTCGTTCCGACCGCCACGATTCGCCGGCCTTTGGCCTTTGCCGCATTGAGGCGTGTCGCCGTTTCATCGGAAATGTGAAACCACTCGGCACTCATATGATGGTCTTCGATCTGGTCCACGGTGACCGGACGAAAGGTCCCAGGCCCGACGTGCAGCGTGACGGTCACGAGTTGAATGCCCTTCTGCTCGAGGGCGGCGAGTAAGGGGGCGGTGAAATGCAACCCCGCGGTCGGGGCGGCAACGGCTCCTTCCGAGCGCGCGAAGACCGTTTGATAGGCCTCTTTGTCCTGCTCGGTCGCCTGGCGCTTGATATAGGGCGGCAGCGGAACTTCCCCGATCCTCTCCAAAAGGTCTTTGACGGACCCTTGGGTGTCAATCCGAAGAACCGTGCGTTCTTGTGTCCGTTCCAGGACCTCGGCGGTGGCCTCGTCCTGAAATTGCAGGATCTGCCCGATGACGACGTGACCTTTCAACAGGACTTCCCAAACTCCTGCCTCCAAAGACCGGACCAACAACACCTCGACCTTTCCGCCGCTCGATTGTTTGGCGCCGTGGAGCCTTGCGGGTATTACCTTGGTGTCGTTCAAGACCACCACGTCGCCGGCCTGCAACAGATCCGGGAGGTCTTTAACCGAGGCATGTTGACATGCAGCGTCTCCCTTTCGCGACACGACCAGCAGTCGAGCGTGGTCCCTGGGGGAAATCGGGTGATCGGCAATCAGCGATTCATCGAACGGGAAGTCGAACTCGGACAGTCGCATAAGGGATACCCCAGGCGGCAACCCGCGTGCCGGGCACAGCGAAGGAACTGTACTGAATTCCCGCATACGCGGGAATGACAGCAAGGGAAAAGCAGATTCTTCGCTGCACTTGGAATGGCACAGTGGGAGTTTCGTAGGCTCTTGCCATGCCAGTGGAGAAAAACGGTAGTGGCCGAATGTCCCTGATCTTGGGGGAATTCTACTTTGACGCCCGGATTTCCCCATTCCGGGGAGTCACGGAAGGAGGCAGGGTCATGACCACCTGATCGCGTGGCAGGATCTCCGTTCCCGGATAGTAATAGCGCAGAATAGATTGATAGGGATACCCCAGTTCGGCCATTTCCTTGGCGCCCCATTGACACAGGCCAACCCCGTGTCCGGCCCCTTTTCCCGTAAACACGACCTGTCTGTCAATCCGTTCAATGGAAAACCGGGTGCTGCGTACCTTGGCATACCCGAGGAGACGCCGAAACTCCTGTCCCGTGAGAATAAGTTCCCCCCGGGAATGCAGAATCCGCAGGTCCTTGACCCGACCGGCGTCGGTCATGTGATAAGACGTGAGTGTCGCGAGCCAGCCAATGGGATACCCGGCACCCTTGAGTCGGGATTCAACCACATCAAACGGGATGGATACTTGCCACTCATACCAGGGGGACTTCTGATCGAATGGACAATCCACCCCTTTCAAGTAGGGCAAGTCTTGGGACCACACGTTCATGGCATCTTCCGTGGGGCCGGCCGTCGTGGATGAGTAGGCGGCGAAAATGGGACGGCCTTCATAGGTCAGGACCTGACCATGCGTCCGACGCACGGCATCGAGGACGGCGTCATTGACCTTTTTGCGGCCCGTATACACCTGATCCTGCACGCTTGCGTACACATCAAACGGCTGCCCCGCATTTTGCAGCTTCTTGTACAACACGTAGGTCCGTGCCGCCACGGCCTGCGTTCGCAAGAGTTCCTCGTGCCACGCAGGGCTGACTTCCGAACTCACGACTCCCGCCACGTAATCCTCGAGATCCACCACGTTCACGACCAGAAGGCGTCCATTCCGGACCGTGACGTCGAGACTTCCATACACCACCCACGGTTCACGCGTCGCGTCAGAGGACGGGCCTTGAATGGTGATCCGCAGTTCTTTGTGCGTCGCCTGAACCGCAAGATGGTTGCCTCGTACCGGGTTGTCATCGACCTGCAACCCATGTTCTTGGAGAATAATGGTCGCCCCGGACGCCACATCGATCCGATCGCCCGAAGGCATTTCGAGACGCAGGTTTCCGGTGGACGCAACGGTGACGCCGTCTGCCCGTTCGGACAGGACGACTCGAACATTGTCCGCCGCGTGAACCCAGGGCAACGGCCCCAGCCATACCCCGATAATCAGCAGCAGAACCCTGACCTGAGAGGCGGTGAACATCGTCATCGTTTCAGGAAAAAATAGAGGAGGAGACTCCCCACCACGCTGATGATGATACTGGTACTCAGGGGAAAGTAAAAGGTGAAGTTGTCCCGCTTGATGAAAATATCGCCCGGCAGCTTCCCCAGCCAGCCGAGCCCGGACCCCTCACCCGGCCACTTGCCGAGCAACGAGACGATCACGCCGAGGACCACAATCCCCAGACCCAGCACGATGAGCGTCTTCCCGATGAACTCCGGCACGGCTCACCGCACCAATGCCTCGGCAATCTGGACGGCGTTCAGTGCAGCCCCTTTGCGCAGATTGTCCGCCACCACCCACAGGTTGAGGCCGTTGGGAATGGATTCATCCTCGCGGACCCGTCCCACGAACACCGCATCCGTCCCTGCGGCATGGACCTGCAGGGGATACAACCTCCGTGAGGGATCGTCATACAGTTGCACACCCGGCGCAGTCGAGAGAATGGCCCGGGTTTCTTCCACCGACAACTTCTTTCGGGTTTCGACGTTGATGGATTCCCCGTGACCGACGAACACCGGCACACGAACCGTGGTCGCGGACACCCCGATCTCTCGGCCACCCAGAATCTTCCGGGTCTCGTTGACCATCTTCATTTCTTCTCGGGTATACCCCGACGACACAAACTCGTCGATGTGCGGCAAACAGTTAAACGCGATCTGGTACGGATACACGTTCGGCTTCACATCACCGAAGCTCAACAACTGCCGGCACTGTTCCGCTAATTCATCCATGGCTTCCTTGCCGGTACCGGACACCGATTGATACGTCGAGACCACGACCCGGGTGATCGTGGCATGGTCGTGTAACGGTTTGAGCACCACCACCATTTGAATGGTAGAGCAATTCGGGTTGGCAATAAGACCCTGGTGGGTTTCGAGATCGTGAGGGTTCACTTCGGGAACGACCAACGGGACATCAGGATCCATGCGCCACGCCGAGCTGTTGTCTATGACCACGGCTCCGGCTTTGACGGCAACCGGCGCGTACTCCTTGCTCACGCCGGCACCGGCGGAAAACAACGCCACGTCGATCCCCTGAAACGAGTCCCGGGTGAGCAATTGCACTGTGATGTCATCACCACGAAACGACACGGTCCCGCCCGCAGACCTGGATGACGCCAATGGGCGTACCTCCTCCACGGGAAACTTCCGTTCTTCCAGAATCGAGAGCATTTCCGTACCCACAGCACCGGTGGCCCCGACGACGGCGACGTGATAAGAAGCTTGTGTTTTCATCTCCAGGAGTCCGTCATGGCCCGCGGGTTCCAGCGGGGATTCACGTTTTTCTCTTCCTCCCTCTTACCCCCCGAGGCGAGGGTGGTCTCACGGATTTCCGTTCACCACAACCCGGATACGATGGCTGAAGGTATCCGCGATGTACACGTGCCCCCTGGCGTCGAGGGCCACACCGAACGGGTAGTTCAGACTGCTGTGCAAAGGGTCCTTCCCATCGCCGGCAAATGCCGCCTGCCCGTTCCCGGCCAAGAGCGACATTTCCCGTTTCCGCAGGTCCCACACCCGGATCAAGTGGTTATCGCTGTCCGTAATGAACAGACGGCCGTCCGGATGCAGAGCAATGGCATACGGTCGGGACAGGTTGGATGAGGATTCGTTTTCACCGGGCATGAATCGAAACTCGCCCGTTCCTCCCACCACCGTCTCCACCGTCCCGGTGTGCCGATCCCACTTCCGGATCCGACTATTGAACGTATCGGCGATGTACAGATTCCCCTCCTGATCCACAGCCAGGCCACTGGGACCAGCCAACGCGGTTTCAGGACCCAGTCCTCCATCGCCGTTGTACGCCGACTCCCCGGTACCGACGACCGTCGTGATCACGCCGGAGATCAACTCGAGTTGTCGAACCCGGTTGTTGCTCTGATCGGCGATATACAAACGGTCCGGCCCGTCGAGGGCCAGGGCCACGGGTTCATTCAATGCCCCGTGTACGGCAGGCCCCTCATCGCCGTAGCATTTGGCCTGGCCCGTTCCCGCAATGGTGGAAATGTATCCGGTGCCGGGGTCCACCCGGTGAACACGATGATTCCAGGTATCGGCAATGTAGAGGGTGCCATCCTCGGCCACCGCCACGGCCGAAGGAAAATTGAGGACGGCAGCAATCGCCGGTCCGCCGTCTCCTGAAAACCGTTGATCCTTGGATGGCGTTCCGGTCACGTAGCGGACCATCCCACTCAAATCGGGTTGTTGTGCGTAGGCGTCACCCGGTTTCCTCACCGGATCCGCCAACGGATCTTCATCGTCTTCCGGAGGTCCGGACACAGGCACGGCAGGCATCGAAGCCGGGGCCTCGTCCATACAGGTCCCGGCTATCGTCGTTATGATCCCGGTCCGCGCATCGACCTTGCGCACCACGTGATTCTCCGAGTCGGCGATGTAGAGATTACCCGCGTCGTCGAGGGCCACCGTTTTCGGTTCGTTCAGCATGGCCGCGATGGCCGGACCGGCATCCCCACCCCAACCGGGCTCCCCGGTTCCGGCAATGGTGCCAATCGCGCCGGCTTGAATGGTGTCCAGCATCTCTTCCGTCACCGTTCCCGTGTCTATCCCGCGTCGATATTCCGAAGAATACGGTCGCCCATCTCTCTGGTGCCGACCAGGGTGGTTCCCGGCGCCGCGATATCTCCGGTGCGATACCCCTGACCCAACACGGTTTGAATGGCGCGTTCGATGAGGTCCGCTTCTTCGGCCAAGTCAAACGAATACCGCAGCATCATCGCCCCCGAAGCAATCATGCCGATGGGGTTGGCCGCATCCTTCCCCGCAATATCCGGGGCGCTCCCGTGAATGGGTTCATACATGCCGACGGACGCGCCGACGCTGGCCGACGGCAACATCCCAATCGAGCCGGTCAACATGGCGGCTTCGTCACTCAAAATATCACCGAACAGATTCGTCGTCAGAATCACGTCAAACTGCTTGGGGTTCCGGATCAACTGCATCGCGCAATTGTCCACGTACATGTGCCGCAGTTCCACGTCCTGATAGTCCTTGTGAACCTCGATGACGACCTTTCTCCATAACTCCGAGGATTCCAACACGTTCGCCTTATCGACGGAGGTGACGAGCCCCCGGCGTTTGCGCGCGACGTCGAAGGCGACCTTGGCAATCCGCGTAATTTCCGCCGTGGTGTAGACTTCGGTATTGAACCCGCGATGGCCATCCGGTGTCGCCTCCACGCCCTTGGGCCTGCCGAAATAAATCCCACCCGTCAACTCACGCACCACCAGCACGTCAATGCCCTCGATGACCTCGCGCTTGAGGGTCGAGGCATCGGCCAGTTCCGCATACAGCCTGGCCGGCCGGAGATTCGCAAACAGTCCGAGTCGTTCCCGCAGGCCCAGTAACGCCCGTTCCGGCCGCCGCGCATAGTCAAGCCCCTCCCATTGGGGCCCACCAACCGCCCCCAACAGGACCGCGTCACTGGTCCGGGCCAACTGGAGAGTTTCGTCCGGGAGCGGCCAGCCCGTGTCATCAATGGCCTTGCCGCCGACCGCGGCGTGAACAAACTCAAACGTATGGCCACCACGTTGCCCAACCGTCTCCAGCACCGCCACGGCTGCCGGTACGATCTCCGGGCCGATGCCGTCTCCCGCCAACACGGCGATTTTCTTGTTCATACCCTTCCCTTCACCGTTACGTTCACCCTCTCCCATCGGGAGCAGGGATTGTTTCTGACTGCTTGTGATCGGGTCAACAGAGTCCGATTTTATGGATCCTCACGAAATTGCGACTCACAGGCTCTCTACTGCTTTAAATTCGTGGCGGTAGTGTCTTACGTCTATCTGTAGCAGCATCTCATTCCGACGGAAGAAAGCGCCATGAGATAACGCAGGGACAAATGCTTAAATCCGGCACAAAAATGACGGTTCCTGCTTCCAGCGAGGATGGCCAGCTACAAGATAGACAAATTCGTTGTACGATAAATTGTCACGAACCATCCGTTCTATTGATCCCCTGTTCGAGGGAACCGGCAATTTCCTCCCGTTCTCGTTTCTTTTTTCCAAATTCTTCTTCAATTTCAAAACTAGACTCGCCAATATTCTCATGATGCCCATTTCTAAGGTAATCGTAACCTCGAAGATTGGATGTCTTCTTAGTGATTTTTTCAATTATCGAAAGCCGTGTTGACTTTGAGGGGATATTGAGTCCCAGCTCTCCTCCAATCTGTTTCAACATTGGGATGTTGTATTTCCTTTTATCTGCTAATCTGCGCTCAATATCTTCAGGCGAAAGTCTTTTCAATTCTTCTGCTATAACTTTTGCTTCTTCGCGGTCCTGTTGTGTATGAAAGGTGTGCGGAGACCTTTTCGACGATCCATTATCCGATGAAAAACCGAGAGCCCGTGACATCACAGGGTCTGATTCAGCGACCCGCACACAATCCTTTATCATTTCTATCGCTGACGGGATGCCGTTTGCGTCTTCTCCCGTGGGAAGTGACTTCAACCGGACACGAAAATCCTTCAAGAATTCGATCACGGCGCTCAATTCCTGATCCAATCGGGATTTCGTTTCCTGCGATGGCAAGGTCTCAACCAATTCTGACAATCTGCTCAGAAAGTTGTCCAGTTTCTTTCCCGTTGACTTTGTGGAATTGCTCATAGTCAGAATTTCTCCGAGAGCTCTTTGACGATTTTCGGATATTCCTGCTTCCGCATGGCCCGTCTGGCATTTGTGGAATCATGTAACCACACGGGCAGGCTGTTTTCTGCAGCTTCGGTATATCCAATCAACTCTGTTGTGTGCGTTGCAAAACACTTGCCCTGATCTAAAGATGATCGAATATCTTCCATCTTGCTCGCATGTGCCGTCGTTAGCACATCACCCCCCGATTCGCACCCGCACGAAAAGAACCGCGCCAAACTCGGCAACAGGGTTACGACCCGTTCCTCTCCCTGCCAAGGTAGCAGCACACTTTACAAGACCATCAATCTTTTTGACCTTGTTGATCAAGATGTTTAACCCAATAGTGGAAAGATGATCTGGTATCGCAGTCACAATATAGTAATCGCTCGCGACCAATGCGTTCTGCGTCATCAAATAAAGGTTTGGCGGACAATCTATGAGGACGTAATCGTACTTGTCACGAACCTCATCAATGGTTTTAACAAGAAAATCTCTGTCACGCATAAATTGTTCCGCGTTTTTCTTCAACATTTCCATACTTGGATACGCTCCAGCTATTTGGCCACTGCCAATATCCTCCCCGATCGGACCTATGTCGCATGGCACCAAATCAATCCTGGGATGACGGCTGCCGTCCCTTAAGCGAATGGGAGTCTTCCAGAGGTACTTTTTGGTCTCTATGGGTTTTCTATCCAAAAATCTCTTATACATTGTGGCGATTGTGCCCACTTTGGATTTTGGCTTCTCCCAATCTTCAATGGGAGCGCATAAAAACGTTAGATTCGTCTGGGGATCAATGTCGATCAACAAAACTCTTTTGTTTTCTTTTGCAGCTAGCCAGCATCCAACGTGGTAGGCCGATGTCGTCTTTGCGACACCCCCTTTATAGTTAATGAATGCAAAAACTTTTGCTTTGATCATTTGTGTGCTCCGAACAGGCAGGAGAATACGACAGATTAGACGACGTTGAAGGCGGAGAGTCAAGTAGAGCAGGGATTGTTTCTGACTGCTTGTGACCGGGTCAACAGAGTCCGATTTTATCTCCAAGCTTGGCGCGACGCTCCAACTGCGACGCCAGTTTATTCAGGGCATTTAAATAGGCTTGAGCCGAGGCCACGATGACATCGGTATTCGCCCCGTTCCCAGTGACGATTTCGCCGTCCTGCTCTATCCGCACCGACACCTCTCCTTGCGCATCCGTTCCGCCGGTAATGGCTTTGACCACGTAGGCCAACAAGATGCTTTTGGTTTGCGTGATCCGGGCCACCGTTCGATACACCGCATCGACCGGACCATCGCCGGTCCCTGTCTCTTTCATGACGTGCCCGTCTACTTCCAGTTCCACGGTCGCCGTCGGCACCTGATTTGTCCCGCTTTGCGTATTCAGGGAGCGTAACGAATACCGTTCGGGAACCTTGGTCACGGCTTCGGACACAATCGATTCCAGATCCTCCTCGAACAATTCCTTCTTCTGGTCCGCGAGCCGCTTAAATCGATCGAACGCGGCATTCACTTCTTCGTCCGTGAGCGCATAGCCCAACTTCACCAATTCCGCCCGAAAGGCGTGGCGACCAGATAGTTTCCCCATCACCAGGCGGCTTTGCGTCAACCCGATGGAATCCGGCCGCATGATTTCATAGGTGTTTTTATCCTTGAGCAACCCGTCCTGATGGATCCCGGAAGTATGCGCGAACGCATTCGCCCCGACGATGGCCTTGTTGGGTTGGACGACCATCCCGGTGATCTTGCTGACCAGCCGGCTGGTCTTGGAAATTTCTTCGGTGCGAATCTGTGTCCCGGCTTGGTAAAAATCCTTGCGGGTCCTCAGTCCCATGACGATTTCCTCCATTGACGCGTTGCCGGCGCGTTCGCCGATTCCGTTGACGGTACATTCCACTTGCCCTGCCCCTGCGTGGATGGCCGCCATAGAATTGGCGACGGCCAACCCCAAATCGTTGTGGCAATGCACAGAGATGACCGCACGATCGCAGTCACGCACCCGCGTCCGGAGCGTCCGGATAATTTCTTCAAATTCCTTGGGGGTCGTGTACCCCACCGTATCGGGAATATTCACCGTACCCGCTCCGGCATCCACAACCGCTTCCACCACTTCACACAGGTAGGACGCGTCCGACCGCGTTGCGTCCATGGGCGAAAACTCCACGTCTTCCACGTAGCTTCGCGCATGTTGGACCATCTCCACCGCACGACGGAGGGCCTGCTCCCTGGTCATGCGAAACTGGTGTTTCAGATGAATATCCGACGTGGATAAGAAGGTGTGAATGCGCGGCTTGGGCGCCCCTTTCAACGCCTTCCACGCCGAATCAATGTCCTCGGGCCTGGCTCTGGCCAAGCTGCACACCGTCGGGCCTTCCACCTCCCGGCCAATGCGCTGGACCGCCTCGAAGTCGCCGGGAGAACTGAAGGCAAACCCGGCTTCAATGATATCGACGTTCAAGCGAGACAGTTGTTTAGCGACCAACACTTTTTCTTCCACGTTCATGCTGGCGCCCGGAGACTGCTCGCCGTCCCGCAAAGTGGTATCAAAAATGCTGATATGTCGTCTCATGGCCCATACTCCTTCTTTCTCCTCTCAAGGGGGTTCCTCACCCTCCAACAAAACCGCGCCCGGTTCGACCCTCATGAAACCCTGGTTCCGGTCCTTCTCCATCATACCCCAATCAGCCGCCCCAGCAGAACCAGCCTTCAAAATAAAAAAGCCTTCACCCCGATGAGGTGAAGGCTTGCGACCTGCTTCGGGATCATCAGGGCCTTGCTGAGAATTTCAGCAGACCTGGCCGTTCCTGCACCGTGTCATCTAAGAGAAGCGTGCCCCTTCCTTTTCCTTGCCATGGCTCCATACGATCAGTCCTTTGAATCCGACGACACCGGAACCCGAACCTGCGAGTCTCTCGTTGTTGGGACGGTAACGGCACTCCAGCCTTTTTCCAGCAACCCGGAACTCACGTACGCCAGATGCAGCACGAACAGCATCAGTTGAGGATAGGCCATGACGGACACCAGAATCAAGACGGCCCAGACCAGATACATGAAATGATTATGGCCTGCAAATTTCAACTGTTTCATGCTACGGTATTTCACCGTACCGACCATAAGGAACCCCATCAACAAACTCAAGCCGATCACCACCGAAGGCAGGATGCTTTCCGGAAGGTGACCGATGTGCGCGTTGAAGATATAAAACGTCGCGATCAACCCGGCCGCCGCCGGAATGGGCAAACCCGTAAAAAAGCGACTGTCCCCACTACCCGCCATGACGTTGAATCGGGCCAAGCGCAACGCGCCACAGGCCACGTACGCGAACATGATCGCCGCCCCCAGCATCCCCGGGGACTCCAGCACCCACACATAAATCAAAAACCCGGGAGCCAGTCCGAAGGAAACGAGATCCGACAACGAATCGTATTCCACTCCAAATTCACTGGAACTGTCGGTCAAGCGGGCAGACGTGCCATCCAGGACGTCGAACACCATTGCAATCAGGATCGCCACAGCCGCCGCGCCCAATCGATTGTGAAACACCAACACGACCGCAGCCAACCCGCTGAACAGATTGCCGGTCGTGAGAATATTGGGGATCAGATGGACGCCCCGGCGACGTCTCCCTTCCTTATTTTTGAAAATTCGGCCTTTCACGTGAACTCCGCGAGTATGGATTCGCCCCCCTTGACCAGATCGCCGACCCTGACGCGAATCCGGTTCCCAACGTCAAAATACGTATCCATCCGGGACCCGAACCGGATGAGGCCGAAGCGTTCACCCGGCACCGCGGCATCGCCCGGCTGTACCCAGCACACGATCCGGCGAGCAATGAGGCCCGCGACTTGGACGCAGAGCACCTTTTTATTCGAGGGAGTCTCGATCATCAGCGCATTCTGTTCGTTATACACCGTCGCGTCCTCACCGCCCGCGTCGAGAAATCGGCCCGGCCGGTAGGCCATATCCACCACCGTGCCTGCACAGGGCATCCGATTGATGTGTACGTCAAAAATGTTGAGAAAGATACTGACCCTGATACTTTGCTCTTTCAAATATCTCGGTTCAAATTCTTTCTGAATCGCGATCACTTTCCCGTCGCCAGGTGCCAGAATCAGGTTATCACCCCGGGGAGGCGTGCGAGGAGGATTTCGAAAAAACCAGCCGGTAAAACACGCAAGGGCACCAAAGGCCATGGAGGTTTTTCGCCAACCCAACAACCCGGCCAACGCCGCCGGCACCGCCGCGCCTGCGACAAAAGGCACCCCTTCCGGAGCAATCGGGAAACCTTTCGCACGATCAGCCATGCCGACCTGTTTTTCCGGTAGAGAACAAGAATCGTTGTTCCCTATCTCAATTTTTTTTCTGGTCCACGAGTTTGTCCTTGTGCAACCAGGGCATCATTCCGCGCAACCGTTCCCCAACCTCTTCGATGGGATGCTCCTTGCCCCGTTTGAGCAGGGCATTGTACACGGGACGATTCGCCTGATTTTCGAGGACCCATTCCCGGGCAAACCGGCCGCTTTGGATATCCCGGAGAATTTTCTTCATGGTCTGTTTGGTTTCGTTCGTAATGATGCGCGGACCTCGGGTGACGTCGCCGTATTTGGCGGTCGTGCTGATGGAGTATCGCATGTTGGCGATCCCACCCTGATAGATCAAATCGACGATCAGCTTCACCTCGTGCAAGCATTCAAAATACGCCATTTCCGGGGAATAACCCGCTTCGACCAAGGTCTCATACCCCGCTTGGATCAACGAGGTCAGGCCGCCGCACAGGACGACCTGCTCACCGAAAAGATCGGTCTCAGTTTCTTCCCGGAAACTCGTTTCGATGACGCCGGCTCGCCCGCCGCCGATGGCCGAGGCATACGCCAATCCGACTTGCACGGTCTCGCCGCTGGGGTCCTGATGGACGGCCAACAAACACGGCACCCCACTTCCCTTCGTGTATTCCGAGCGGACCAAATGGCCGGGTCCCTTGGGCGCCACCATAAACACGTTGATCCCGGCCGGCGGCTGGATTTGCCCGAAGTGAATGTTAAACCCGTGACCGAACGCCAAAAACGCGCCGTCCTTCAACTGCGGGGCGATCTCGTTCCGATAAATGGCCGGCTGCACTTCGTCCGGGGCCAGAATCATGATCACGTCCGACTGTTTCACGGCGTCGGCCACCGGCATCACTTTGAGACCCGTGGCTTCGGCCTTTTTCCAGGACGCGCCTTCCCGCAGACCGACGACCACGTCGACGCCGCTTTCCGACAGATTGAGGGCATGGGCATGCCCCTGACTGCCGAACCCCACAATCGCCACTTTCTTGTTCAAAATTTCCTGTAAATCCGCATCGTTGTCATACAAGATTTTCATAACCGACTCCTTGAGGAACGAAGAAAACCAACATCACAGGCTCTCGGCAACTCATTGGCTCCTTCAGCCATGCTAAATCGCTCAAGTCAATAATCTCCGTTACATGTGATTTAGTCGCAACCTTTTTCTTCATAGATTTTCGTCAGATAACGTCTTCGCTCTTGGGCAGCATCAATAGCGTCGTCAGCATTAGCATACGTTGCAAGCAGACCCGGCCAGAAGAATACCGCAGCAGCCACATTTGTACCGGTTACTCCTCTTTCATCTCTAGCCTTTCTTTCAAATCTGTTCGCATCTTCTATCTGTTCTTCAAGGTCTTCACACGATAGCTTTTTATCACCGACTTGCTTGATAACAACGACATGAGGCGTTGCACATCCTGCTAAAATACAAAGGATTGCTGGCAACATAATGGGTTGGACGTGCATCTCCTCTCGCCCTCCTTTTAGCGCGATTCACTCCAAACAAGCCCATCGCTGGGTTTGCCACCACAACACTTTATTGAGACCCTTCTAAGGAACCTCTGATTGAATGCACGATCGGGCTCATGGCGGCGTGGTATCCTCGCTCACCCCTCACCTCTCTCTAGGATACGCTTCGGGTTTCGCTCCGGGACGCCTTGCCCTGCATCCCGCTCTCACACGAAATCAGAGGTTCCCTAATTGGCTTTGGCAAGCGGGCGCGACTGGTTCGCCACCGTCCGAACGGGTTCCCGCGCAATGGCAATTCGGCCGGTCCTGACGATTTCCTTGATGCCGAGGGGTTGGAGCAACTGGATAATGGCGTGAATCTTCTGCACGTCACCGGTGACTTCAATCGTATAGGACGTTGGGGACGAGTCAATCACGTTGGCTCGAAAAATGTCGGCAATCCGCAAGGCCTCGGCCCGATCCTCCGACCGGGCGTGTACTTTAATCAAGGCACTTTCACGGCTCACGGCGTCGCTTTCATTGAGGTCAACCACCTTGATGACGTCGATGATTTTATTCAACTGCTTGAGGATCTGCTCAATGATGCGGTCATCGCCGCTTGTGACCACGGTCATCATCGACACGGTCGGGTCGAGCGTGGGCGCCACCGACAAACTTTCGATGTTGAACCCCCGGCCGCTGAACAGGCCCGCGACCCGTGACAAGGCCCCGGATTTATTTTCCAACGTCACTGCGATAATGTGTTCCACGAATGCTCTACCCTTTTCTCTATAATCCCCTCTCCCCTTGTAGGAGAGGGGGTCAGTTGGCTTTGTAGGATGGCCGCATCGAGCTTTTCCCTATAACACCCTCTCCCCTTGTGGGAGAGGGCTGGGGTGAGGGGGCTTCGTCCTCGCCCTACGCCGTCAGAATGGTATCTTTGCTTTCCTCTTTGCCCACCGGCCCAGAGGCTTGCCGCTTCTGCAACTCCGGAGGATCTTCCAGAATCATTTCATGGTTGCAACCACCGGCCGGTATCATGGGATAACAATTCTCGAATTGGTCCACCGGCACGTCAATGAAGACCGGTTTGTCAATGGCCATCGCCTCTCGAATCCCGTCATCCACTTCGCTCACTTTTTGAATGCGCAAGCCGGCCGCGCCGTAGGCTTCCGCAAGTTTCACGAAATCCGGTGATTGGTCCAGGTAGCTGCACGCATAACGGCCTTCATAGAACAGGTCCTGCCATTGTCGCACCATACCGTGGAACCGGTTATTGATGATAAACACCTTGACCAGTAGTTTCTCGATCACGGCCGTGGCTAATTCCTGGGAGTTCATCTGGACGCTCCCGTCACCCGCAATACACAGCACGAGTCGATCACGAAAGGCCGCCTGGGCTCCCAGGGCTGCGGGAAACCCGAAGCCCATCGTCCCCAACCCACCCGAGGTCAGCCACGTATTCGGTTTGGTGAGATGAAAGTATTGCGCCGCCCACATCTGATGCTGGCCCACGTCGGTGGACACGATCGGGTCACGATCCTTCGTCAGTTGATGGACCCGGTCGATCAGATACTGCGGCTTGATCAACTTGTCCTCATCCTGCTTGTAGCGCAGGGGATGGGCAGCCTTCCACGCATTCAGTTGATCCCACCACGGCTTGCGCCATTCTTTCTGGTCGCCGTTCACCGTCGCACGCAGCACGTTGTTCAACTCCTGCAACACACATTTACAATCACCGACGATGGGAATGTCGACATGGATGTTCTTGCGAATCGAGGTCGGATCAATATCGATATGGATAATCTTGGCACTCGGACAAAATTCGGATACCTTCCCGGTCACGCGATCATCAAAGCGGGCGCCGATGGCAATCACCAGATCGGAATAATGGATGGCCATGTTGGCGACGTAGGTGCCGTGCATGCCGAGCATCCCCAAGGACAATGGATGTTGACAGGGGAACCCCCCCAAGGCCATCAAGGTCTGGTTCACGGGAATCTGGGTCATCTCGGCCAATTCGCGCACTTCCGCCGAGGCGCCGGACAACTGCACACCCCCGCCAATGTAGATAACGGGCCGGCGCGCCTTCATGATGGCATCCGCGGCTTGCTTGATTTGCCACTTGCTGCCTTCGTAGGTCGGACTGTAGCCGCGAATCGAGACGGAGTCCGGATATTTGAAATCAGCCTTCTCCATGGAAATATCCTTGGGAATGTCCACCAGGACGGGACCGGGTCTGCCCGTGAACGCGATGTAGAACGCTTCCTTGATGGTCTGCGCCAAATCGCCCACGTCCTTCACCAAAAAGTTATATTTCGTGCAGGGGCGGCTGAGCCCGATGTTGTCGGCTTCCTGAAAGGCATCGTTTCCAATAAGCGCCGTGGGGACCTGACCGGAAAAGCACACCATGGGCACGGAATCCATATAGGCATCGGCCAGGGCGGTGATCACGTTGGTCATGCCGGGACCCGACGTAATCAAGGCCACCCCGGGTTTTCCCATGGCTTTCGCATACCCCTCCGCCATGTGGCCGGCTGCCTGTTCGTGCCGGGGCAAGATGACTTCGATGTCTTTTTGTTGATGCAGGACGTCGAAAATTTTCAGGACCACCCCGCCGGGAAGAGCAAAAATCGTTTTCACGCCTTCTCGCTTCAAGGCTTCCACAAAAATCTCGGCTCCTGTAAGCTGTGCCATGATCTCCCTCACCTGTTTGAACCGGCCACCATATATGACCGGTTCAGTTCAAACTCTCTGGTGACACCCCATGTCTCTTGTCGAGCAAGAAACCCAATTGTTTCCAGTGGTTGTAGACCTAAATGGGTGATGATAAACCTACGTTATCCACAAGTCAACTCAAACCGCGGCAAGCCCCGAGACCGACGAGTCGTTTCAAGAACAGCGCAGCCCGGCAAGTCAGACGCCTGTAGCCCCAAAGGCATCATACTCACCCGGACGTAGCCGTATGTTACGCGACCTTGAACAAGAGATAAAGAATTTAGAAACTCGATACCTGCGCCGGCAGCTACGGATCGTAGAATCACCGTCGGACCCGACTCTCACCATCGAAGGCCGTCGATTCATCGCCATGGCCTCGAATAACTATCTCGGGCTGGCCAATCATCCCGCCGTCAACCGGGCAGCCATCGACGCGATCGAACAATGGGGCGTCGGCAGCGGCGCGGCGCGTCTCATTGCCGGCACCATGACGCCCCACCACCAACTGGAACGGGACCTGGCCGGATTCAAGCAAGTCGAAGCCGCCCTGGCCTTCGGCACGGGATACACGACAAACCTGGGGCTGATCCCGGCGCTCATCGACCGGAACGGCCTTATCCTGGCCGACCGCTACGGCCACGCCAGTCTGATAGAAGCCTGCCGGCTGGCCAAAGCCACACTACGCGTGTTTCACCACAACGACGTCGAGCACCTGGAAAAACTGCTCAAGAAGCGGGAAAAATCCCGGTCAACCCTTGTCATCACCGAGGGCGTCTTCAGCATGGACGGCGACTTGGCGCCACTTCCGGATATGCTGAACCTGTGCCGACAGTATGAGGCCACGCTGGTGGTGGATGACGCCCACGGCACCGGCGTCATGGGGAAAACCGGTCGAGGAACGGTCGAACACTTCGGCTTAAATCCTCAGGACCTGATCCAGATGGGCACGTTGAGCAAGGCCATTGGAACCAGCGGCGGCTATGCGGCAGGCACGGCGGCCCTCAAGGAATACCTCATCAATACGTCAAAGGCCTTCATCTACACGACTGCGCCACCACCGGCCATCGCCGCCGGCGCATCCGCGGCGATTCAGATTATCCAAAACGAACCTGCACGCAGGGAACGCCTGTGGAGCAACCGAAACACGCTCCATGCCGCCCTGCACAACATGGGCTTTCAACTCGCCGGCTCGCAAAGCCCGATCCTGCCGGTCATCGTGAAGTCGCCGGAACGAGCGTTAGCCATGTCACAAGCCCTGTACAAAGCCGGCGTGTACGTCCCGGCCATCCGTCCTCCGACCGTCCCGAAAGACAAAAGCCGGCTCCGCCTCACCGTGAGTTCGGAACATACGGAAGAGCAGTTGGAAACAGTGGTGAATGCGTTTCGAGAAGCAGGGAAAGAAATGGAGGGTATTTAGGTTGGCTAGAAATGTAGCTGCGCCATCTTATGGCGCGACTTGTCCGGTCTCGCGCGCGTTGTCCGCCTATGCGTCAGTCGCTGGGGAAAAACACATCGAACATGGCTTGAACCCATCAGCCTCAGCCTCTACCAGGCTTGCCGTCACCCACTCATATTGAGGAACGGGTGCTCTGGTTATAGATTTCTTCTTATTGCCGCAATTTAAGCCTGTCACGCTTTAAATCCTTGAGCCCCTCCTCGAAGGGACGACTCGGTTCCCCGCGTCGTTTTTCAACGGCCTGCAAATCGAGGGAGTCTTCCCTCAACAGTTCAAGTACCGCTTGGTTGACGATATCGGAGAGCGTTCGATCACTCTCTGCCGATTTCAACTTCAGAGCACGATAGACCCCAGGGTTCAAGTAAACCGTCGTTCACGCGCTATTGGCCATAAATTTCCTCCCGCAGGATGACGACAATGGTTGCAAAGTATAGCATTCGCAAGCTTCGTTGGAGAACATCATGCGGCGCTTGCGAGAAGCAGGCCAAACATTGAATTTGATTGAGGGAACCTCTGAATTTCTTGTGATAGCGGGATGCAGGGCAAGGCGTCCCGCAGCGAAGCCCGAGGCGTATCATAGAAATAGGCGAGGGCTGAGCGAGGACACAACGCCGCCATGCGCCCGATAGTGCAATAAACCAGAGGTTCCCTAGCGATTTTTGAATCGATTTATTCAACGTAAAGGATGTTGAGGAGAACCTTTTCGGGGATATGGAACTTTACCCCAATCATATCCTTGCCCACGTTCTCGAAAAATTTTCAGGAACTGGGGAGCAAGTTTTTCGAGTATTTCCAATGCAGGTCGAAGCGAGTTTTTATTCAAACTCTTTTTATCCGTTGAACAACCATGAAAGATCTGGTTTCTGAGCACTCGAAGGCGTTCAAATAAAATGGTTAGGTATTCGTCCAACTTTCTTCGTTCATAAGCAGTTTGTGCTTTCTCCCAATCCTTTTTTTAGTTCTGCTTGAAATGAGTCGACCGACCTTCTTTCCAATAAATTTCTGAAAGGAACTGGTCTTTTAACAGACGGTCTGCTTTTGATTTAAATTTGAGATCGCGCAGTATTCCTGACAAACTCCCGTCCCCTTGGTCCAATTTACAAATCTGATTTAAAAACCGCTTAATAGCCTCCCTTTCTCCCCTTCGTATTTTATCGTGCTGCCCATACAGGGCATTGAACGCTATCCAATAAAAAATAAGGGGACCATGGTCATCATCCCATTCCTGTTCTTTAAGGTTTTGTTCTTTGAGGCTGTCGGCCCGGCTAATCCAGGACTCCGCCCTATGCAGCCGATCCCAGTAGCCCTGATTTTCGTAAGTTAATTTTACCATAGGAGATAGGAAACCTGCTGGATGGGTCTGCATTCATAGAGCATTGGGGATTCCCAAATCTTTACAGATTTTATTGGCAAGCTGATCGTCAATCTCCGTATGCCGTGGCACTGCACTTCTGGTATTCAGTGCTACGTTGCCCCACCACGAGTGGTTCCGACCTTCTCGAATCAAATGGCAGCCGTGTTTTTTGAGATGACCGATCAAGACCCTTCGTTTCATACCTGGATTGAAACTTCCTGATACTCACTTGCAGCAACGCTGATTGCTTGCTGCCGGTTGAATTCCAAGGCTTCGATAAGCGTGATGCGAAGGGTATCAAGCAACTCTTCTCTTGTTCTTTCTTGACAATTCACGCCGGGGATCTCTTCTATCCAGCCAATCCACCACTCCTTACGTTGCTGGATAAGTGCCGTGTACGTTTGGGCCATGTTTTCATCCTCCATTCGTTCGATGACGCCCCTATGACAGCAAAATGATAGTCTTAAGTCCGAAAAGGGACAAGCAGCACCCTGCTCTCCGCCTCCGCGGAGTAACGTAGTTGGGAGGTGAGGTGCGAGATACCGCGGGAACAAAATACCAAAGATGCTGGATCCTCGATTAAGAATAGCCTGTCCCCGACGTTTGTGATCGGGGATTGAGGACAATGGAAGGAGAAACGTCTAAGGAACCTCTGATTTATTGCACTATCGGGCGCATGACGGCGTTGTGTCCTCGCTCACCCCTCGCCTATCTCTATGATACGCCTCGGGCTTCGCTGCGGGACGCTTTGCCCTGCATCCCGCTATCATAAAAATCAGAGGTTCCTTAGGGGTCAGGCAAACGAAGTTCGCCCGTGCCTGTCTCCAGGAAAGCAAATTTGACAGGGGTCTGGATGACCAGCCGCCCTTGCTTCCTCCGGACTTGGGTATGGCTTCCAATTTTTCTTGACCATATTTGGTGTTCGAGTGTGGAGAGGACGACAAGCACAATGATAGGGACGTGGTCCGCGCGGTTCCGTCGGGTTGTCTGTCGCAGCTATCACCTCTTTGACAGGCTTCTTACAAAACTTATAACGATATATCCTCTTTCTCCTCCTCTCCTCACCTGAAATTTTCGCCACGCTTTGGCCTCCATTCCCGCGCCAGCCGTTGCGCCTCGGCAATCTGCGCCGGAGTCATCCCCGACGCGAGCCTATCGCGCAATTTCATGACCTCGTCCCGAACTTCCCGCTCGGAACCCGAAAACCGAGAAGCCGCGAGATTGTACCATTTGTGCGCCTCGACGTAATCCTGCGGCACCCCCTCGCCCCTGACGTACATGTTCCCGAGCGAGCGCTGGGCACGGGCATCTCCCTGAGCAGAGAACATCTCAAAAGCCACGGCATAGTCGCCACGATCATACGCGGCATTGGCCTCTTCAAACGTCTGGGCTTCCGCCGCAGGGGCAACGAATAACCCCAGCGTCAGCAGGGCCATGGCGACCATGCCTTGCCACCCGAGGTGGGCACTTCTCAAGACTCGCAAGAAAGAGGAAATCAATCCCATCTTGCCCTCCGGGTTGTTAAGGATGTTTCTCTCCCAATAGAACGCTTAACGATAGCAATCAACTTGTTCACGTGGCTCCCGCGACCACGGAAAAATATAGCCCATTTTTCGTCTGTCTTCCAAGGTCAAAGACCGTTATGCGATTCACAGTCCGGAGTGTTCCGAGGATCAATTGCAGCGAGGGACTCTCCGCCTTCGTAGCCGTCGCATCTCATGCGGCTCGGAGAGGCCACCCCGTCGTTATAACGGCACGATCGCATCGCGCCCTCGCCCCCGTAGGTCGGGTTAGCCGCCCCGGCGTAACCCGACAGCCCCACCTACTGGTCAGGGAAAGAAGCGCCATAAGCTTGCCCTCGACACCTGTTATCGGGGGATGGCGCAGCTACAGAAGAGGAAGGGCAAGGGGGTATGAGGAAGACAACCCAGCCCTTTGTCGGATTACGCTGTGCTAATCCGACCTACAGTTTTTAGCTGCGGACATGACAGAAGATGTTCCGTATAAGGAAGTTCACCGGATGAGCGAACGCTCAGGATCACCCTGCCCGGTAGTGGCATCAACCTGACGACCTGCAGGCGATGTAAACCATGTCCCCGGTCTATACAGTGTTACCTATGTTCCCGTTTGCACAATCAAGGCCAATTCGAGGCCTCGGCTTGCCAGAGTGGAGCGGGGGACAACTGTTTGTTGTCTGCCCGCGGTGTCAGGTATTTCTGTTGTCGATGATCAGGCATAGCTCGATTGCTCCCTGGTGAGACCGGCAAGCCGCTTTCTTGCAGCGGCAATCTGCAGGTCCAGGCGCGAGGCCATTTCGGTTAGCAGGTCTCTCTCTTCGGCTTCCGCAATCTCGACTTCACTTTTCAACCGATACAGGTCGGATGCCTGTAACCCATCAATGGTCGCTTCTATGGCCCTCAACCGGTCTTGCACCTGCGCTATTTTGCGGATCACGCGGAGGAGTTCCGCGGCAATGCCATCTCCCTTGATCGCGTCGGGACTGCTTCCCCATTCCCGCAGGGTCTCCTGTAAACGAATTTCGTTTCCTTCCTCATAAGCTTGATTCGCCTCGGCCATGAAACGTTGCCGCCGGGCACGATCATCGTCATCCGTTGCCAAATCCGGATGGATGCTCTTGGCAACCTCTCGATACAATTTTTTCAAGGCGTCTGAAGTGGTGATTCTCTCCGCGTGTCCCGCTCTTGCTTGAACCGTTTTTGACTCATGGGCGGATTCAGTGGCCCGGCCACGGGCTGCATCGGCCATCCGGCGGATGTCCTGATTGTGCGGCGACGATCGAGCCAAATACTCCGCAATCTGCGCTTCGACTTCGTCGAGTTCGGCATAGCGGACGCCGACAACCCGGCAATAGCGCCGCTCAAAGGCCTGCAATTCAGCCTGAAGCGCGATCAAGTCCAACTCCCGTTGAGCAAGGAATGTCTGAAGATTCGACAACTCTTCCAATTTTTGAGAGCGTTCCCCCTCTTCAGGAGTGTTCTGCTTGGTAAGCTTCTTGCTTATGCCCTAGACCGAGCTTTTGCGACAAAAAGAGGAAGATCCTGTTTCCAATCTTGCCAATACCATCCGTATCCTGACGGCAGGTACGTGGCGACAAGGATTGGGAGACGCGACTCGTCAAATATCTTGCCACGCACAGCTTGCAGCTTCCAGCCAGCGCGTTGAAATGAACGCGCAAACGTTGAACGGGGCCAAAGCATGGAAATCGCTGCTGACGCGGGCACACCAAGAGCCAGAATCGCGGAAGGCTGAAAAAATGTGATTTGGTCCCGAAGATGGGTCTTGACTTGGTGAGGCAACCAAGTCTTGATGACGTTACGTTGGTTATCTTTGAGCGGACGCGGAAAGGATTGAAGCAGATAGTAGCCCGAATTGCAGAACGCCTTGAGCCCACGATCTGAACCAGAAGTTCGGAACATACAGAAGAGCAATTAGAAACAGTGGGGCAAAGCTTGCAGAAAGCAGGAACAGCATGGCGAGTCATTTAAAACACGAGGGTGATTTCCAGGCGATACTTGTGCGAGAAAAAGACTCTATGAATCAGAAGCTGTGTGTTCATCACGACATTCGATAGACTTCCTTCCGGTGACCGATTTTTATGACCTCCACAAGCAACCCATCATCGTCAATGATGTTATACGATCCGGCAATCTCCCTGGCGGACCCGATACCAATCCCCTCCAGACGATTTCTCGCAACCAAGAGGGGTTGGCAGCAAGAGCACGGATGCGGGAAAAAATTTGTTCAGATTTTTCTTCGGAAGTCCCCGCAACTCTTTTTCTGCTGACTTCTTGATCCTGACACTATATAAGCCTGTCACGCTTTAAGTCCTTGAGGACCTCCTCGAAGAAACGACTAGGCTCCCCTCGCCGTTTTTCAATGGCTTCCAAATCGAGCGCATCTTCCCTCAACAGTTCAAGCACCGCTTGATTGACGATATCGGAAAGCGTTCGATCTCTTGCTGCCGATTTCAACTTCAGGACACGATAGACCCCGGGGTTGAAGTAGACCGTCGTTCGCGCGCTATGGGCCATAAATTTCCTCACGTAGGATGATGGCAATGGGTTCAAATTCCAGCATAGGCAAGATCCATTGGAGAACATCATGCTCTTCCCGATCCTCATTTGAACTTGTCTCCGTGATTTGGTTGCCACTCCCGCGCCAGCCGTTGCGCCTCGGCAATCTGCGCGGGAGTCATCTTCGACGCAAGCTCGTCGCGGACTTGCACAAGTATGTTTCGCAATTCCCGCTCAGAACTCGAAATCCGAGAAGCCCCAAGATTGACCCATTTGTGCGCCTCAACGTAATCCTGACGCACCCCACGGCCCTTGAGATACATGAGCCCGAGCTGAAGCTGGGCACGGGCATGCCCCTGCTCTGCGGCCTGCCGCCACCACCGCACCGCCTCATCATCGTCCTGTGGCACCCCACGGCCCTGGAAGTACATGAACCCGAGCTCAGACTGGGCATTGGCATCCCCCTGCTCTGCGGCCTGCCGCCACCACCGCACCGCCTCATCATCGTCCTGTGGCACCCCACGGCCCTGGAAGTACATGTTCCCGAGCCGAGCCTGAGCGACGGCATCCCCCTGCTCTGCGGCCTGCCGCCACCACCGCACCGCCTCATCATCGTCCTGCGGCACCCCCCGACCCCCGGCATACATGAACCCGAGCCGAGTCTGAGCATCAGCATGCCCCTGTTCTGCGGCCTGCCGCCACCACCGCACCGCCTTAACATCGTCCTGCGGCACCCCCCGGCCCTCGACATACATGTCCCCGAGCCGAGCCTGAGCATCAGCATGCCCCTGTTCTGCGGCCTGCCGCCACCACCGCACCGCCTTAACATCGTCCTGTGACACCCCCCAGCCTCAGCATACATGAACCCGAGCCAAGCCTGAGCGAAGGCATCACCCTGCTCTGCAGCCTGCCACCACCACCGCACCGCCTCAATATCGTCCTGTGACACCCCCCGGCCCTCGGCATACATGAACCCGAGCTCAACCTGGGCGTAGACATCACCCTGCTCTGCGGCCTGCTGGTACCACCGCACCGCCTTAACATCGTCCTGCGGCCCCCCCCCGACCATTGACGTACATGTCCCCGAGCCGAGCCTGAGCATCAGCATTACCCTGCTCTGCGGCCTGCCGCCACCACCGCACCGCCTTAACATCGTCCTGCGGCACCCCCCGGCCATCGAAGTACATGAACCCGAGCTCAACCTGAGCGGAGGCATTGCCCTGCTTCGCAAGGGCAGAGAACGCCTCGAAGGCCACGGCATAATCACCACGGTCATATGCTGCCAAGGCTTCTTCCATTGTCTGCGCCTCCGCAGCCATGGCGCCGAGCAGGGCAAACGCCAGCAACACTGAGACAACCATACCTTGCCACACCTGCATGCGGTGGACGCTCACGATTCGTAAAGGGGATGATGACATCTGTGTCCGGCCTCCATCCGATAAAAAATTCCTTTTTCGCAATTTCGCCGGTCTCAATAGGCAAGCAGTCGACCGGTTGAAGAAGTTATACACCGGATTGCTTCCGAGTCAAAGCCCGGGACAGGCCCTTCAACAGGCGCATAACACACTTCATGCGGCCAACGGAAAGCATCGTGAGGCATGTCCCTGCCCCTAGAACAGAGATGGCGCAACGACAAGAGAATGAGCGGATCATCACCCCTGATTCTGTCAACGAATTAGTGAACATTTACACCCTTGACGCCTTATCACTATGCGGGTTCCCACTCCCGCGCCAGCCGTTGCGCCTCGGCAATCTGCGCGGGAATCATCTTTGACGCAAGCGCGTTAAGGAAGCTCTGAACAACCGCAGTTTAGAGGCAGTCATGGATCGAGGGATGGAAGTGTGAACCGCAAGGGCACCTGGAACCGACGAAATAGCATGTTTGGGTATCGAGCAGAGCCTGGGTGAGGGGCATGCAAGCGTCGCTACGAGGGCATCTCGCCGTGCTGGAACACCTGCAGACGGACGAGGCTCGCGTCCACGATGCTCCCCGGCTGCCACGGGTGCCCCAGCGTGGCCCAATGCCCGTTGCTCTCCTCCAACAACTGCTCGCCCAGTCCGTGTGGCTCCAACAGGTGCCGAAAGTGCAGGATCGTCGTCTCATCCGGTAGCGGCCCCGCCAACCGGACGCCGATAAAGCGCCGCACCGACTCCACCTCGTCGAGCAGGTCCTCCATCCCCAGATCGCTCAGGTTGTAGAACAACTGCACACAGTGCACCCGCAGCATCACGCCCAGCGGGTACGGCCGGCGGCCCTGCCCGGCCTTCGGATAGACCGGCTCGATGCGCGGCTCCAGCCGCTCCCACGGAATCAGCGCGGCCCTCTTCTCCAGAAACCGCTCCCGCCGCGTCCGCCGCTTCTTCCGGTCGTGCTCCAGCTCCGCAAAGGTCACCTGGTCCATCACTCGCCCTCCCGCTTGATTGATATGGCAGAACTCGTTGCCTTTGGCCTATTATACCAAAAGCGAGCCGTTTGGACGCCCCTTGGACTTGTTCAGAGAATCCCTAGGACATAAGACCCAGGAAGTGGAGATGACATCCGGGCTGCACATCATCCGCATCTCGCCGGACGGCACGCTCGTGGGCGGCGCCGACCCAAGGCGGGAAGGCACGGCCATCGGTCGCTGAGATTACAGCCAGCTATGATATTGAGTTAATTTACTCAATGACGTAATATGGTGTAATGAATAGCTTTCACCGGGCGCAACTATCGACGATTTTGAGCCGATTGCGCGAGGACCCGAAATGGCTGATCGTCATTGCCGGTCCGCGGCAGAGCGGCAAAACCACGCTCGTACGACAAGCCCTGAAGCAGATCGACATCCCGAGTCGATATCTCTCCGTCGACGCGCCCGAGCCGGCTGCGCCTTCCCTACCGACTACCCTATCCTCTGACGATACCGAAGAGGCTGCCCCCATCTTCGACAGGAGAGATACAACCTGGCTGGTTCACGAGTGGGAACTGGCCAGAAAGCAGGCCAAACGATCGGAACGGGGATTCGTGCTGGTCTTCGACGAAATCCAGAAAATCCCAAATTGGTCGGAGACCGTGAAAGGCTTATGGGACGCCGACCGGCACGAAGGCCTCCTGCTACACGTGGTCGTGTTGGGGTCTGCGCCACTTCTCATGCAGAGGGGGCTGAGTGAAAGCATGCTTGGTCGCTTTGAAACCATCCGCCTTGCGCACTGGTCGTTCGCCGAGATGTCCGAGGCCTTCGGTTTCGACCTCGACCGTTACATCTACTTCGGGGGATACCCGGGTGCGGCATCCCTGATCCAAGAGCAGCGGCGCTGGCGGGACTACATTTTGGGGTCCATGATCGAACCGAATATCGAGCGGGACATCCTCGCGATGGAACGGGTGGACAAGCCGGCGCTCCTCAAACGGCTTTTCGAGTTCGGTGCCGAAATGTCCGGGCAGATCCTGGCATACGACAAGATGCTCGGGCAGATTCAGGATGCCGGAAACACCACGACCCTGGCGCGCTACCTGGATTTGCTGTCGAAAGCCGGACTGCTGACGGGGCTTGGCAAATATGCCGGAGGGGTGTACCGCCGCAGGGCCTCCAGTCCCAAACTCAACGTGCTCAACACCGCGCTCATGTCGGTCCATTCCGGGTACACGTTTGAAGAAGCGAAAGCGGACCGAAGCTTCTGGGGCCGATTGGTCGAAAGCGCCGTTGGTGCGCACCTGTTCAACACGGGAACGCCGGAGGTGCGACTTCACTATTGGCGGGAACAATCCCTTGAGGTGGATTTCGTCCTGGAACACGGCCATACACTCGTGGCGCTGGAGGTCAAAAGCGGATCGCGAAGCGGGAAAGCTGACGGGTTGGAGAAATTCGGAACGCGCTATTCACCCCGGCGTTCCTTATTGATCGGTGAAGGCGGCATTCCGATTGTGGAATTTCTCTCAACTCCCGCCACGGATTGGTTTGAGCAATCATGACTGATTTTGTGCCACGCACCTGCACGGAAATCGAGGAAGACGGCCAAGTCAGGAAAAACCCAGACGGGAGTGAACCCACCCGTCTGGGTTTCGAAGAGTTTCGTGATACTGATGCTTACGTATTGCTCGGCCCACCGGGTGCCGGCAAAACCACCGTGTTCAGACAAGAGGCTCGTTGTTCAAAGACGCATTGTGTCACGGCTCGTGACTTCATCACGCTAGGTGTCGACAAGCACCTAGAATGGCACAACACGATGCTGTTTATCGACGGCCTCGACGAAATGCGTGCGGGATCGTTGGACGGACGCACACCATTGGACGAAATACGCGGGAAGCTCGAACAACTGGATCGTCCGCGATTCCGGCTATCCTGCCGTGAAGCCGACTGGTTCGGTGCCAATGACAGAGATCATTTGAAAACCGTATCGCGCAACAGACAGGTGAGGGTCCTGCGCCTCGATCCGCTCACCGATGAAGATATTCTCAAAATCTTGTGCGACAATCCGAAAACTGGTGCCCCGGAAAAATTCGTTCACGAAGCCCGCCAGAAAGGATTGGAAACCCTGCTCACAAATCCACAAAGCCTGTCGATGCTGGCAAACGCGATCTCAGACGGTGGCGGTAGTTGGCCCGAGACCCGGATGCAGACGTTCGAGATGGCCTGCCGGACCCTTCTTCTCGAGCACAACCAAGAACACCAAGTGGTAAACCCGGATAACGTTGACATCTTCGGTCTGCTGGACTCGGCTGGGCGGCTTTGCGCCGTTCAACTCCTGACCGGCGGCGTGGGATACGCCTTACCCGGCACCGAAAGCGACCACGAATACCCGGGGTTGGAACAGATATCAGGTGGAGACCAAAAAGTTCTTCACCACGTGTTAGGCACCAAGCTGTTCACCGCGTCCTCTGAAGGCCACATGGCCACGATTCACCGGCACGTGGCCGAGTTTCTGGCCGGACGATACCTTGCCGACCTGGTCGAAAATGGCTTGCCGGTCGGGCGCATTCTCGCCTTGATGACGGGCCATGACGGCGGTGTCGTGTCGGAGATGCGGGGGCTCTCGGCATGGCTCGCGGATCACAGCAAAACGGGCCGGATGACTATCATCGAACGTGACCCGATTGGAACCGTTCTCTACGGCGACGTCAGAAAATTCTCCGTCGACGAAAAGGACAGATTGATCCAAGAGATTCATGGTGAATCACAGAGAAATCCCTGGTTCTTCGGGTCGTTGGAGATGATGGATTCCCACTTTGGTGATCTCGCGACACCCGATATGGAGTCCATTTTCAGAAAAGCTCTAACGAATCCGACACGGGACGACGCCCACCAGGGACTCGTTGTGATTCTGGTCGAAGCACTTCGGCATGGACCAAGCATTCCGGCACTTAGGGAGGTTGCGCCGGACGTGGTCAGGGACGGTAACTGGTGGCCGCGCATCAGATATCGCGCCCTCGATACGATTATCCACCATAGCAAAAACGACCAGCAGACCGGCGACACGCTTATGGCGCTGCTGGCTGAGGTCCATGACGGCTCGGTACCGGACCCGGACGATGAATTGCTGGGTCGGCTGCTGAGAGAACTTTATCCTTCGAGACTCCCCGCCTGGGAAATTCTTCAATATTTGCGGACGCCTAAAAATACCAACCTGCTCGGCGTGTATAAGCTTTTTGGGAACGGCCATGTGGTGGAGAACTCGACGAACGCGCAACGCGCAGAATTCCTGGACAATCTTGTCAAGCAACGTCACGAATTGCAGAAAAAAATTCGTGACGACCCTGAGCCATGGAATATGGCATCCAATTTGCCGTCTCGTTTGTTGGCTTGTTTTCTGAACGAGCCACACGAAGCCGTTGCTCCCGACCGGCTCTTCGGTTGGTTGGGCGTCGCCGCATTGGATTTTGATGATTTTGACCCCATGCCATACGAACATTTGGGCACCGAGACTGGCAACATTCGCGACTGGCTGAGCAATCATCCCGATATACAGAAAGCAATAATCGCCATGTGCGTCGAGCGCTGTCGCGGAGAGCAACCGTTCGATTTCTGTGTTGATAGGAAACGCCGCAGGTTATTTGACGCAACATTGCCACTTGACTTCGGTGCCTGGTGCCTCGAACAGGCCATCCACGCAACCGACGATCACGCGGCCACTTGGTATATCCACGAAGTCGCTGATGCCCTGCATAACCACCAACACGACGAAGGATTGACCCGGGAAATCGTGGACGCACGTCTTGCAAACCGTCCATCGCTTGAGCAGGCTTTCAGAGGACGCTTATCCGAGCGCGAACAATCGAAGAGTAGAGAAAATGCCCTCGAGAAAAAACATGAAAAGACGGAAAGCAAAGAGCAGCAGGAATTCCAGAACCTCGTCAAGGAACATCTGGAAGCCCTGCGCGACAATCAATGCCCGCCGGCACTGCTTAACCCTTTGGCTGCGGCGTATTTCGGTGAACATATCGATATCTACATTGAGGGCGACAACCCCAGGGACCGGCTGCACAACCTGCTCGGAGACGACGCGGATCTGGTTGAGACAGTCCTGACCGCTCTTCGGGATTCGGTCCATCGCACCGACGTTCCGGACGAGGCAGAGATCATACGCCTCAGTGCCGGCAACCGGAGACACATACGCCAGAGATATTTACTGGAACTTCCCTTCCTAGCCGGACTGGAGGAACTTTCCGGACCCGACAAAGAACCGACGCTCAACGAAAAGCAGATGAGGCAGGCCATTGCTTTTCATTACAATTGTGGGACACCGCTCTATTATAGAGGCAAGAGGCCGCATTGGTATGGATGGTTGCTGGCCCGCCAGCCCGAAATGGTATCCGACGTATTCATCAAGTTCGTTCGTTCCCAACTCCGTAACGGGAGGGAACAGTTTTCGGAAGTCCTTAATCTCGCTTCATCGAAGGAACACCGGGAGGTCGCCCGTCTGGCCTCCCTGACCTTATTGGAGCTTTTCCCCGTTCGGTGTACGTCCCCGCAACTTGAGTTGCTGAACGCTCTGCTCATAGCCGCGAGGCTTCATTGTGAGAAAGAGGCTTTCAGGAACCTGATCGAGCACAAACTTTCTCTGCGAAGCATGAATATCGCCCAGCGCGTTTACTGGCTGGCAGCCGGATTTCTTGCCTCGCCCGCCTCGCACCGCGAAACGTTCAAGACCTCGATATCAGGCCACGAGCAACGAATCCGGCACTTGTTAGAATTTTTGATCGCGTCTCCTGCATGGCTACATGGAGACCTTGACGTTCAAGACTTGGAATTGCTGATTCGACTGACCGGGAGTTCCTACAGACCCTATTTCGATTCCTCACCTTCGAAAGAATTCTCAACCGATTGGGCGCAACGGACTACTTCAGCCCTTGTCACCACACTCATCAACCGGCTTGCCTCTCTTCCGTCACGGGATGCGACCGAAGCGATCGACTCGCTACGGCCCGATAACGCGCTACGCCCATGGCACGCCCATCTCATCCGCGCGACCTATCAGCAGAACGTCATACGACGCGAAGCGAGTTTCCGGCATCAGGAGGTTGGCCAGGTCCTTGATGTGCTTGACAATCGAAAACCCGCAAACGCCGCTGACTTGGCAGCCCTGACGATGGATATTTTGTCCGATATGACCAAACAAATCCGTGATGGGAATACGTCGGACTGGCGTCAGTACTGGAACATGGATTCCTCGAATAAGCCTGATACGCCTAAGCATGAAGATCTTTGCAGGGATATGCTGCTGTCGGATTTACGACTCAAGCTGGGGCCATTGAGCATCGATGCCCAACCGGAAGGCCGCTACGCGGACGACAACCGCGCTGATATTCGCGTGACGTATGACAACTTCAACGTGCCGGTGGAGATCAAGAAGAGCCACCACCAGAAACTGTGGAGCGCAATCAAGACACAGTTGATTGCCAAATACACCCGTGATCCGGACACGGACGGTTATGGGATCTATCTGGTGTTCTGGTTTGGTGCGGAGGGTTGTCCGATGCCGCCAGCCGGGCAACGCCCCACAAGCGCGCATGACCTGCAAGCGCGTTTGCTGGACACCCTCTCGGATGATGAAAAGTTGAAGATATCGATCTGCGTGATCGACGTCTCCCGGAGGGAGACGTCCACGGGGAATTGATGAAACGGGTTATGACACCTCTTCGATCTTCAGAAGGTAGGCAATGATCTTATCCAGGGCGCCGGCGGTGAGTTTTTGGCCGTACCATCGCGGCATGACGCGGTCGGGATACCCCTCGACGATATAGGCACCCGGATAAAGAATGGATTCCTGCACGTATTCCCAATCGGTTTTGGCCGTCCCGCGATAATTGGGATCGGCCAAGCGCCGGACGGCCGTCGTGCCCAATTCCAGCTTCGGACCTTCCCGCCCCTTGGCGACACGAATGCCCGGAATCGTGTGACAGGCGGCACACCCGGACTGGACAAAAATTTTGTCGATGGGCTCTTTTCCCGTGGCAAGGGGCACCGTGGCTTTCTCCACCACCTGCGTGGCCTTGTTCTCAGGGCTTTCAATCTGTTCTCGTGTTTCTCCCTGGGGCTTGTTCTCCAACTCGACGCGGTTGAGCGTCCAAAGAAACACCGCACACATAAGCCCGATGATGATGATCGTCTCTTTATTCCACTGACTCGGTTTTTTGTTCGCAGGCACGTGTCCTCCTCACTGGCCACAGTCGAATCGATCGCCACGTATTTCTAGCACAAGCGAGCGATTCCCACCAACAGGGGACGCATTGGGACACGTGTTTTTGGTAGGCTGACCACTAGGATAGAGCTTCGATGCCACCGACCAACCATCTTTTGCCGTTTACGCCTCATCCCTGGCTGACGAATCCGCACGCCCAAACCCTGGTGGCCCGGGCTCGCCCCCGGCCCCATCTCCTTGCGAACGTCCCGGCGGAGGAACGCCTGTTCCACGTCGATCCTCAAACACGGATCAAAAGCGTGTGCAGTTGGCAACCGAACTATCAGGCGCCGGGACTCGTCCTGGTTCACGGGTTGGAAGGATGCCATGACTCGCATTACATGCGAGGCCTCGCCCACAAGGCCTGGCACGCCGGCTTGCACGTCATCCGCTTGAATCAACGAAATTGTGGCGGGACCGAACACCTCACCTCCACGCTGTACAACGCGGGATTGAGCCGGGACGTTCGGACCGTGGTAGACGAACTCGTCAACAAGGACGGCATCCAAGCCCTCTGGGTCGCAGGGTATTCGATGGGTGGAAACCTCGTATTAAAAATGGCTGGGGAGGCGGGAGAGACCTGTTCCGGTCTGCGCGGCGTAGCCGCCGTGTGTCCCAACGTTCATCCCGCGGCTTGCGTGGCGGCCCTGGAGCAACCGCGCAATTGGATTTACCATCAATACTTTCTCCGCAAGCTGAAGGCGCGACTTCAACGCAAAGCGACGTTCTTTCCGGGGAAATGGGATCTGTCTCTTTTGAAAACCGTACGGACCTTATCCCAATTCGACGACGCCTACACGGCGGCTGATGGAGGATACCGCAATGCGGCCGACTATTATGAACGAGCGGGAGCCCGTCACGTGCTCGAATCCATTCGCGTCCCCACCCTGCTTATTACTGCCCGGGACGACCCTTTTGTTCCGTTTGCCTCATTCGATGTACCACACATCCGTCGCAATCCCTGCATTCAACTCATCACCCCCGCGAAGGGCGGGCATTGTGGTTTTCTCCAACAAGCACGGAGAAGCGAAGATGCGCGGTGGGCGGAAAATCGAATCGTCGAGTTTATTCGACAAGCCCCTTCACTTCGTTCAGGGTGACAACAGGCGGTTCGGAAACCGTACAGGTCAGGTTGAGGTCGCGTCACCCGATGCCAGTCTCAGAAGTTCAGAAACCGCTCCAAGGCTTGACGATACTTCGCACTCGTCTGCATGACCACCTCATCGGGTAAATGAGGCGGAGGCGGGGTTCGATCCCAGCCCACGGAATCCAGATAATCCCGAACGAACTGCTTGTCGAAACTAGGTTGCGACTTCCCAGGCTCATAGTGCTGCTTGGGCCAAAATCGTGACGAGTCCGGCGTGAGCAATTCATCGATGACCAGGAGTTGCCCGGTTTCCGGGTGCAACCCGAATTCAAATTTCGTATCCGCGATGAGAATATCGCGCTCCTCAGCCAACGCCGCCGCACGCTGATACAGAGTGATGCTGACCGTCTTGACCTGTTCCGCCAACGCCTCGCCGATCAGGTCTTTCATGGCGTCATAGGAAATATTTTCGTCATGGCCTTCGGTGGCCTTGGTGGAGGGGGTGAACAACGGTTCCGGGAATTTCTCGGATTCCCGCAACCCCACGGGGAGCGGCTGTGAGCAAACAGTCCCCTGTGTCCGGTATTCTTTCCACGCCGAGCCGGACAGGTAGCCGCGCACGATACATTCCACGGGCAACGGCTCGGCTTTTTCCACGATCATGCTGCGACCCGCCAGAAGATCCACGTGGGATCGGCACGGCTCGGGGAATTCCTCGGGGTTCATGGTTCGCAGGTGATGCGGTACCAGACCGCCGTCCTGCCACAGGCGCTCGAACCAGAACTTCGACAGTTGCGTGAGTACGTAGCCTTTCCCGGGAATCCCTTCCGGCAGAACCACGTCAAAGGCTGAAATCCTGTCGCTCGCGATCAACAGCAAGCTGTCGCCCAGGTCGTACATATCCCGCACCTTGCCCTGGCGTTTGGGGCCAAGATCAAGGTGCGTTTCAAACACCGCCGGAGATGTCCACACGTCACTCATGATGCGCCTTCTTTCTGCAAGGACCGTAAAAAAGATGGAAAGACTGCACTGTAGTCAGACCGAGTCCCGGCGTCAACGGTCTTCCTCTGCCCATGGCTCTCGTGCACAGGCATGGCTCCCTTGATCCTCGTGCACAGGATTAGGTAGAACATAGCAGGAGACACGATCCACGACGGTCACCCTCAACGAACACCATGAATCAAAACCTTCCGGCTTCCAATCAAGGGTTTCTCCGGCACCTCCATGAGCCTTCCAAAAAATATCTGGAAGAATGGTTTGACGTGCCGGCGCACATTCACCACGTCGCCCATCACATGGCGAACCCGCCGGTGGACCGCCCCCAAAGCCGGCAAGAGTTTCAACATCTCCTCCAGTCCCTGGACGTGCCCGAAAAACACACCGTCATCCATGAAAAGTTCGGCCATGGCGCCAAAGTCGCTTCCAACGGGGACCGCTTGCTCGTGACGTGGGAAGCACACACCGAATATTACAGTTACCAGATTTGGCACATCCCCGATGACAAATGGAAACCGCTCGAATTCGGGCCACTCAGGTTTCCCGACTACGTCATGCCGCTGTCCCCGCTGGGCATTCAGGTCAATGCGTTGGATATTCTGTTGCTGCCGCACGTGACCCTGGGCATCGAAGACGTCAAGAATATGATGCCCGGCCCCCAGATCTATGGAAGCCGGATCTTCGAGCAGGACATTTCCGCGATGACCACGTTTACCCCGGATGACGATAAACGCGAACGCTACCTCATCTTCTCCCCGTCGTTCGACGTCTTGCTCACGCACGTGGCGCGCACCATCGATACCCTCGTGGCCATTGAAAACTATACGCACCTGATCCTGTTTCCATTCCATGGCTTCGCCCAGGCCGTGGACCAGGTCCATCAACATGAACAACGTCACCTGTCTCAACGTGGCGTCATCACCAGGGAGATCGACACCGCCACGCCGCACAAACTCCAGCACTGGCTCACCGAGATGACCCAGGATTTCATGCACGTCAGTCGCATGGCCGAATCCATGCGGTACAAGCTGTCCGCGTCCGTGCCGTACGATCGCATTATCCGGGCCAACCTGGCGCTGCTGCACGAACGACCACTGGAAGGTTGCCGGCGAATCTCCGAATACGTGGACGGGAAAACCGTCGGGGTCGCCGACGGCTACCAGCAATTCATCAGGCGAATCAATGCGCTGGCGAACGATTTTCAGGGGTCCATTGCGGTGATCCGCACCAAGGTCGAACTCCAACTGCAAGACCAGAACCTGGCCATGGAAAATCAGATGTTGAAACTCCTGCGCAGCATGGATAAGACGACTCGCCGCCAGGCCATTCTGCAGCATACGGTCGAAGGCCTCTCGGTGATCGTCATTTCGTACTACCTGAGCGGCCTCGGCAGTTACGTGTTCAAGGCCCTGCACACCCTGGGCTGGATTGACGATCCCGACCTATGGGCAGGCCTGTTCGTCCCCGTTTCCCTGGGGATCGCGTTCGGGCTCATCCTGGTCGGTCGAAAATTCATCTACCAACGCCGCTTCGAGGACTCCACCCCCGCCCCCCCGCCACCCCCTTGAAGAGCCGGCCGTTCGCACACAACGAGACGCGAGTCCACTCTTCAAGACGCAGATCGGGCGCTTCGCCAGGAGCTTGTCCTGAGCTTGCCGAAGGATGACAACGGTGCCATCCGGATTGATTTCGAACGGATTGTTTCATATATCTTGCATGAGTATCCGGGTTTGACAGGAAGGTTCGGATTGCCTATCGTGTGTGTAAACGTCACACATGGAGGTTCCTCATGGCGACCAATTTAGCCATCGATGACTGGTTGTTACAGAAAGCCGTTCAAACAGGAGGGCTCCGCACGAAAAAGGAAACCGTGACCAAAGCGTTGGAAGAATTCATCCAGCGACGGCAGCAGCGCAAAATCCTGCGCGTGTGCGGGACGTTCGCATTTCGCGAGGATTGGGATTACAAAGCTGACCGGCGGGGTCGTGAATCTCGTCGTTGACACGTCCGTGTGGTCCCTGATCCTGCGGCGACCGCAAGTGGAAGTCGACAATCCATTCGTCCTGGCCTTTCGTCGCCACTTGGCGGCTGAAGACGGTCTCTTTCTGATCGGCAGTATTCTCCAAGAACTGCTGGATGGTCTTCGTTCACGGAATCAGTTCCAGCGCCTCACGAGAAGCTTGGAGCCTTTCCCCCTCCTCATCCCCAACCGCGCGACCTATCTCGAAGCAGCCCATCTAAGGAACCTCTGATTTCGTGTGATAGCGGGATGCAGGGCAAGGCGTCCCGGAGCGAAACCCGAAGCGTATCAGAGAGATAGGTGAGGGTTGAGCGAGGACACAACGCAGCCATGCGCCCGATAGTGCACGAAATCAGAGGTTCCCTAAGATCCGCGTTGCGGGGAAAAGGGATCCAAGCTGGTCCGGTTGATTGTCTGATTGCTGCAGTCTGCATTGAACAGGGGTTCCCTTTGTTGACCGCAGATCGGGATTTTCTCAGAATGTCTCGGGATTCGGAGTTGGTGGTCTTACCCCCCCTGGAAGACGGCTGAGAAAGAACCTGTCTGCGTCATCGACGCGTGCCTGCCGCTTCCCTTCTGTTCCCTCTTTTTCCTCCCTGTCTCCGCCCCATTTCTTTCGCATGTTCCGATAACGAACTCTTCGTTCCGACAATTTACGGCACGTTGATTCTGCCGTAACGCCACCGTAACGAATACGTTTTACATCTTTCTCTCACACACGTTTGCTATCGGGCCTAGTCGATACGTGCACATCATTGACCATTTATTTGAGGGAGAGATTACCTTATGAACATTCAACGGTGGATCTTTGGAGTGATGGCGTTCTTTGTCATGATGACCGCCATGACGTTCCCGTCCGTGGCAACAGCCGGAGATTCACTCACGGATATTCTGAGGGAAAAAGGCATCCTCACCAAGGAAGAGTGGATTCGGCTCAACGCCGCCGAAGAAAAGCCGGCAGCCGAAATGCCGACAGCCAAGAAAGATTCCGGGGTCAAGGACCCGTCCGTGGCAACAGCCGGAGACTCACTCACGGATATTCTGAGGGAAAAAGGCATCATCTCAAAGGAAGAGTGGATTCGGCTCAACGCCGCCGAAGAAAAGCCGGCAGCCGAAATGCCGACAGCCAAGAAGGATTCCGGGGTCAAGGTCGGCTTCGGGAAAAAAGGATTTACCCTGACCACCGCGGACGGGGTATTCAACACCAAAATCCAGTGGCGGTTTCAAGGCCGGTATACCTTCCCCGAACGGTCAGATCCACGCAATGCAGACGCCTTCAGTGATAATGAAGAGAGTACGTTCGAGCTTCGGCGGGTCCGGTTGAAGGTCGGGGGGCATGGGTACAAGCCCTGGATCAAGTATTTCTTGGAAGTGGATTGGCAACCCACGATTTCGAATGCCTCCAATTCCTGTTGTGGCGACAGAACCCGTCTGATCGATTGGCGCATCATGCTGGAAAAATTCAAATGGGCCAAGTTGCGGATCGGCCAATGGAAAATCAACTACAGCAGAGAGCGGGTCGACTCATCAGGGAAACAGACCATGGTGGAACGGTCTATTATGAACCGGGTGTTTACCCTCGACCGGCAAGTGGGGATGATGTTGTACGGCCGCGTGAACCCCGGGACGATCCTTGATACGAACTACTACCTCGGGATCTATTCCGGATCCGGTCGAGCCACAGCCAACCCTGACGACAACATGATGTACATGGGCCGTATCCAATGGAACATGTTCGGTCGTGAGCTCAAATGGCGACAAAGTGACGTCACGTTCCACAAGAAACCCACGGGAAGTGCCTCATTCAGCGCGTATACGGTTAAAGGCAAATGTACCCGCTGGTCTTCAAGCGGGTGCGGAAGCATCGGCAGTGACAGCAGAGCCGGGGACGGATTTTCGACCAATGTCGCCGATAGCCGCTACCAAGTCAACGGCATGCAGGTCGGTTCGGCCTTCAAGTACCGCGGCTTTGCCTGGCAACATGAAACGCATTGGAAAACAATCAAGGATACTGAAGCAACGGCCGGGTTACAAAACACCAACATGTTCGGAGGCTATTTGCAAGCCGGCTATTTCCCGCACGGTCTCATTTCGGCCGTTCCCAAGCCATTGGAGATCGCCTTCCGGTACTCACACGTCGATCCGAACACGGATGGCGGCGGAGACTTCCGCCAGGAATTGACTACGGGCTTCAACTGGTTCTTTGCCGGACACCGCAACAAGCTGACCCTCGACATTTCGCACCTGACGCTTGAGCAAGAACGTCCAAGCTTGCCGGCTTACACTGAACAACGCGCCCGCCTTCAGTGGGACGTGTCCTTCTGACCGATCGCGTTTCCTGAGAGGAGCGTTGACTCCTCCTGTAGAGGAAGCTTCCCGGACCACGTTCCAGGGAGGGTCCTCCCCCCTCCCGCCTCTCCGGTCACCACACGATTCCCCGATAGATCCCCTCCCCCGCATTCGTTCCGCCGCGACCTCTTGCCCCCCTCCTATCATCCTCGACATTTGTAATCGAGGATCCAAGGCCGTTCTTTTTACCTTTGTAGCCGCGTCATCTCATGACGCGGATTTCCCTGGTGCGAGGGCGCAATACGATCGCGCCGCGACAATGACGGGGTGGCCTCTCCAAGCCGCATAAGATGCGGCAGCGACAACTACGGAGAGGCCGCTAAAACCTGTAGGTCGGATTGGCGCAGCGTAATCCGACAAAGGGCTACTACAAAGGCAAAGACCATGGATCCTCGATTAAAAATAGCCTGTCCCCGACATTCGTAATCGGGGATCAAGGATGACAGCAGGGTGAGATGGCGGGGATGACAGACAAAGACAAAGGTGTCAACGAATTCGTGAACACATACAAGGATAACAGCAGCACGCGACGTGAGACACCGTCCCCCATCCATGGATTTACCGCAATGCCTTAAAACGAACCCCGACTTGCCACGGCTTTCCCGTGGCAATGGTGCCGAAGGTTGCCTCTTGCTGGGAGGCCATGAATTGGGGTGGGTCAAACACCAGACTTCCGGGTTGCGGCTCGAGTTGCTTGAGGGGCTGGAGTCTGACGGGTGAGTGATATTCTTCGACGTCCTGCCAAATTTCAGTCTGGGCCGCATGATTGCTGAGGATCACGTACAGCACGTCGCCCTGAATAAACAGCCCTCCGGAAGTCCTCACTTCATGCACGTGGGAAATCTCCCCGCGCTCATAAAACGTGACGACTTCGTTCGGCTGCGCCAGACCGAACCCCTGGGCAAGCAGGGGCGCAAAAAACGCGATTTCGTTTTGATTGAAAACAGGGTAACGCTCCGATTCACCCCCACCCAACAACGGCAAGGAGACGGCAGAACTTTGGCGTTCGACGTACAACCCTTTCAGCACGTTGGCTATGTCGGCGGTCTTGAGATACGCCGGATGAGAAAAGCCCTCCTCCCGGCTGTACTCGGAAACAATTTGAAGCCCGACCTCCCGATTGGGGTCCGTATAGACTTTCTGGGCCACGACATGGGGAGTCCCGCCGCACGCGGTGAGCAACCACACCATACTCAATCCGAGTCCTGCCAAGACGTTCATCCTTCTTCTCACTCCTTTCTTCATCCGCCACTTTCTTCCACTCCGGATGAGGCCTCTCTCCCTTCACCCGTGTAGGTGTTCAGTTATTCGTTGACCGTTTCCGCCTTTTCCTTCCCCACTTCTCCCCCTCTCCCCGATAGATCTTGGATTTGAGCCCTTCCCAGTGGGGGTTCCGCCTTTTCCTTCCTCACTTCTCCCCCTCTCCCTTGACGGGAGAGGGCTGGGGTGAGGGTGAGTCAGGAGCAGGGGACTCTCCTCAGACAAAGTCTAACGAGGGACTTGCCCAGAGCCCCTTGGCGGCGAACCGTGTACCCTGCCAAGTGCGGGTTCGCAGACGTTGCCCCAGCGCCTGTTCGGCATCGGGTGAGGGTGGCCGAAGCTCTTGGGGTCTTTGCTGGATGATTCATCACCCTCACCTTCATCCTCTCCCATCAAGGGAGAGGAAACTCGGAGGCGGCAACGCTCCTCTGCTCGCTCGTCAAAGGAGAGAAAACCGGGACATTCGTCACTCTTCCTTACAAGGGGAGGGAACGCATCCGGTCGCTCCCGCTTGCGTTGACCATTCTGTCAACGCATGAGCGAACATTGACAATCCCCGCCTTTCCTTTTGTCATCCCCGACATTTGTCATCGGGGATCCATGGTCTTTGTCTTTGCACGTGTCGCGGCCGCCTCTCATGCGGCTTGGAGCGTCCGTTTTCAAAGAAGCGCCATGAGCCTGCCCCCGACATCTGTCACCGGGGGATGGCGCAACGACAAAAAAAGGCGAGGGGCGCGCCTTTCAAGGTGACACATTCTAGCATACCATCACGACGAATTTCCCAGGGTTCCTGCATGGTTCCGGCGATTTCGGCATTGTTGACCTACTCCTAAGGAACCTCATGCCCAAACTGACAAAGATGACGGACGAGGGGAGTCGTGTTACAATTTTTTTTGAGACCCGACCATGGATTGTATTTTATTCCGACATGGTATTGCCGTTGATTGGCGAGACTGGCAACAGGAGGATCACGCGCGTCCGTTGACCGCTGAGGGTATCGAGAAAACACACAAAGCCGTAAGAGGCTTGGCCCGGCTCGGCGTCAGCCCGACACAGCTCCTGTGCAGCCCATTCCTCCGGACCCGGCAAACCGCCAACATTGCGAAGGAAACGCTGGGTTGTGCCGAGCAACCCCAACCCTGTGCCGAACTGCAATCGGATGCATCTCCGGAAGATTTTTTCAGTGTGCTGGCCCCGTTTTCCGATGATGACTGCGTGCTCTGTGTCGGCCATGAACCGCATCTGGGGCATACCGCCGGCATGATGCTGTTGGGCCAGCCCGTTTCAGGATTGTCGTTTAAAAAAGCCGGAGCCTGCTGTATCCGGTTTCACGGAAAACCCCGACGCGGGAACGGCGTGTTACAATGGTGGCTGGAACCGGCTCAACTCAGGAAACTGGTGAAACGTTGACCGCAACGTTGGCCGCAGACCGGGGAGCCTGAGTCACTCTGCCGTTTGTCGAAAGACCCGGTTCTACCTGAACGGTAAAGGTGACCGTTCGTCCGAAGACCTTCTGAAACAGGTCCACTCGCGATTGTGCCGTCCAGATTTCCAACTCCGAATCGGCAAGCGCGTGCAATTCGATATTGACGGTTTTCCCGATCGTCACGTTGATCTCCTGGATAATGGAAAAGTGACTGCGATCCAAGCCATCCGCAATCCGCAATATCGCACTGAGTTTCTCCAGCACTTTTCGCCTGGCAGGGGACATGATTTTATACGGCACGTGCTGCGGCCCGGGTAACGCCCGGCGGTGGAAGCGGGCGACGTTGGCGATCATCTCGATTTCTTCGGCGGTGAACCCGGCCAAGTCGCTGTTCGTAATAAGATAATAACTGTGCTTGTGGTGTTGGCGCGGGTTGATCGCATACCCCACGTCGTGGAGCAACGCGGCATATTCCAACCATTCGTATTCCTGATCGTCCATGCCATGCAAGGGTTTCGTTTGGTCGAACAGGGATTTGGCCAACATCGCCACGTGACGAGCATGCGTCTCGGAGTAATGACAACGTCTGGCCAACGCCACGACGTTCCGTAATCGAATGTTCGGAATTTCCTGCTCGATCCGCAACCCTTCGCGGTTCTTTTGGATAAAATCGTAGACCAACCCTTCACGCATGGCTCTGTCGCTAATGGTGGCTTCCTTATGCCCCACGATTTCGAGACACTGGCGAATCACCGACGTCGCAGCCAACAGCGTATCCACCCGTCGTGGGTCCAGACCCGGGATGCCAAGCCGTGTTTCCACGTTGTGTGTCGCGAGCCGTTGCTCGACGGCACGAATTTCTTTCAGAGCGATGGTCGAGAGATTGAGCTGCGGGATGGGGCTGCCGGTCCGTTCCAGATAGATGATTTCCGTCAGGTTCGCGGCCATGCCGGAAGACATCACGACTCGATCATACTCCGTTTGACGAAATCGTTCGAAGGCTGCGTGCAGTTCCTCCTGGATGAGCTCTTGCATGGCACGCAGTTTGGCTTTCGTGGGCGGGGCCTTAGTCAAAAACTGATCTTTGAGGCGAATGGCACCGAGTTTGAGACTCACGGCATGAAGCAAGCGATCTCGATTCCCCACAATGAGTTCAACCGACCCTCCGCCCACGTCCACCAGGAGAGTCGGCAGATCGGTTAAATCCATGCTCTGGCGAACCCCCAAATAAATGAGGCGCGCCTCTTCCTGTCCCGTCACGACTTTGACTCGAACACCCGTGCTTTTGGAGACCGCCTCGATAAATTGACCGCTATTGCGCGCTTCACGAACCGCACTGGTCGCCGCCATCAGGATTCGATCAAACCCTTTGTTCCGTGCCAGAGCGGTCAGGTTTTTCAGGACTTCAACGCCCCGCGCCTTGGACTCCGCGGATAAGCGCCGCTGTCGAAACGTCCCATCGCCCAGACGGGTCATGTCCTTGAACCGGTCAAGAATCTTATACGAGCCGTCCGGTTCGGCTTCCGCCAAGACCATATGAATGGAATTGGTCCCAATGTCTATCACGGCAATCTTCGACATCGTGTCACCCTTTTCTCCCGTTACGGACGTTCCGCTTTTCTCTATTCATACGGTAGGCAGGTTTTAGGGAACCTCTGATGTAGTGCACTATCGGGCGCATGGCTGCGTTGTGTCCTCGCTCAACCCTCACCTATCTCTATGATACGCTTCGGGTTTCGCTCCGGGACGCCTTGCCCTGCATCCCGCTATCACACTAAATCAGAGGTTCCATAGCACAAAACCGTTATGAAAATGTGACGATTGTGTGGAAAACGCAGAACCGCGACGGAGCCAACGAATCCTCATCGACCAACGTGCTGCGGGCGGGTCAGGCGTCGCTCACCCGACCGGGCCCGACCGACACAAGCTAGAAGCGCAGGAACGACACTAATTGTTCGACCAGGTCCGGCGCTCCGAACAGGACGTCGAGTTTGTTCTCCGCGCGAGACTGACGAGTGACGACCGTCCCACCGGCCTCTTCAACCAGGACTTGAGTGGCCACGGCGTCCCAGGGATTGAGGGCCGGATCGACCATGGCACCAACTGATCCGTTGAGCACCAGCGTATGGCCGAAACAATCGGTATAGCCCCGAAGATACGGACACGCGCCGGCCAGTTGCCGGAACATCCCTTCACAGCCCGCACTGATGAATTGTGCCATATCTCCCGTGGCCATGATACTGGTCTCCAATGCTGCGTCCCGGGAAACCGAAACCGCCATCCCGTTACAAACACACCCCAACCCTCGAGCCGCACTATACGTCCTGTTCAGCACAGGCAAATGGATGACCCCAACGAGCGCCCTGCCGGTTTCCCGGTCTTCCAACGCCACGATGGTGCCGAATAAGGGAATCCCATTCACGAATGAGCGCGTGCCGTCGATGGGATCGATCAACCAGCGATAGCGCGTCTTGTGTCCTTGCCCTCCAAACTCCTCGCCCAGAACGTCAAATCCCGCGGAGACCGGATCGCCCTGTAAGACGTTCCGAATCGCGGTTTCTGCCTCGCGGTCCGCAATGCTGACCGGAGAGCCGTCGCTTTTACGTTCGACGCAGAGCGCGCGATCCGTAAAATAGTCGAGAAGCATTCCGGCCGGCGTTTGTGCCGCGCGGATTGAAAGAGCCAGCAGGTGTTTGAGTTCGTCGGCATCCATGAAACCGTTCACGTTCCTTCATCGGGTAGGGAACCTCTGATGTAGTGCACTATCGGGCGCATGGCGGCGTTGTGTCCTCGCTCAACCCTCACCTATCTCTATGATACGCTTCGGGTTTCGCTCCGGGACGCCTTGCCCTGCATCCCGCTATCACACTACATCAGAGGTTCCGTAGCACAATCGGTTCTCACCAACCCCTGACCTCTGACAATGTAACACCCAGGCCGTGACAATTTAACCCTCAGATCACACATGGTCCCGAGAAAACGGGTAGTGTTCTTTTCCAAATAAGACTGCGCCTTGTATCGCGAACTATTCATGAATCCCTGTCTACCAGGGTGGGACAGCGGGCAAGACAAGCACGACGATAGGCGACTCTGCCATGAAGTGCTGTCACGAAGTCACCGGCACGTGATCGGAAAGCTCAAAGATGCCGGCATCATTATACGCAATCTGGTCGTTCCGACAAGCCCCTCCAACATCAGGCTTTCTTCCTCGGCATCTTTCTCTTTATGGGAAGAAGTCGTATGACGGGCTCCATGCTGTCCTTCTTCGTCCATAAGGAGCACCTGTGAGGCGCTTCGTCTTTCAGGTCACCTGCCTTCTCGACCTCCTGCTCTCCCTTTCGTCGCAACTGGCGCGTAATTTCTCTTTGTCTTCTATCGGCAGTCGTGCTAGTCTTTCGACTTTCCACCCTAGCTCAATCTTTGAGGTTATGGACTGCGTTCTACGGGAAACGTTGGAGCGGGAAGTCAAGCTCAAGATGGGCCACCCGTTTCGGATGCCCCATTTCCCTGGTGAGCCGCTTCCCTCTCGGCTGTTCACCTCCACCTACTTCGATACCGTTGATTTCAGGCTAGCCCGGCTGGGGATCACACTCCGTCGCAGGACGGAACAGCGCCGCGTCTTCTGGCAACTGAAACTCCCGAGACAGACCGCCCGATTGGAACTGGAGATGGCTTCCGGTCGCGCATCCCCGCCACCCCCATTGGAACATCTCCTCTTTGCCGTATTGCGACGTGAAGCGTTGACGGCCATGGCAAAACTCCAGACGCGTCGTTCCGGCGTCATGGTTCAACATGATGACAAGCCAATCGCCGACGTCGTCATCGACCAGGTCAGGATCTTCAGCGCCCGACGAGTCATCGGGCATGTGAACGAGATCGAAGTGGAACTCCGTTCAGGGAAGGAAAAAGAACTCGCCGCAATCGTGACGACCCTTCGTGCAGCAGGCGCGCACGACGGAGATTCCCGGCCGAAAGTTTTTCAAGCCTTAAACCTGAATTTTTCGGATTCCTGTCTTCCCGAATCAGCACCCTTCTCGGAACGCCTCAAAACCATCCTGCACACACAACTCCGGAACATTCTGCTTCACGACCCCGGAACGCGACTCGGCAAAGACCCGGAAGAACTCCACCAGATGCGCGTCGGAGTCAGACGGTTTCGAGCGCTCCTTCGGGCGGTGAGAGTCTTACTGGAGCCGGAATGGTATGCGTCCTTGCAAGAGGAACTCCGATGGCTGGGGGCCAAGCTGGGCACGGTTCGGGATCAGGACGTCCTGCTCGAGCAACTTGCGACGGAAGCCCACGTGCTTCCCGCTGCCGAACGCAAAATTTTCGAACGATTGTTGACCACGGTTGAGGCCCATCGTGCCCAAGCCCGCCAGCAGTTACTCGACGTCCTTCGGAGCGATCGCTATGTGAACCTCTTGGGCCGCCTTGAGCAGGCTACCCAGGCCCCGGCGTTGCGTGACGCCCCCGAGAGTTCACTGATGCACCTGGCGGCGAAAGAATTCAAACAGTTGATCAAAGCCGGCAAGCGTGGGACGTCAGACCCTTCGGATCATGAACTGCATCAACTGCGAATTCGCACCAAACGGACTCGCTATGCCGCCGAACTCGCCCTCGAAACCATGGGGAAACCCGCCATACGGTTCATCCGCCAAACCAAACGGAACCAGGATATCTTGGGCGATCACCAGGACGCGGTCGTCATGGAGGAGCGCCTCCGGCAATTGCTCCAAACGAGCCGTGGCGTGAAAACCGCATTCGCCGTCGGACAGATCGTCGAAAGACTGCGGGCTCGTCGGCGCCGGACGAAAGTGATGTTCCCTCGAGAATGGGCAAAACTCAAAAAGCGTGGACGCGAAGTCTTTGCCGTATGACGCGACTAGGGGTACGATCGAGAGACACGACGCAACCCCGACCGACCAACCGCCCTCTCTCCCCGAGAGAGAGGTGGGGGAAGGGCGAAGGATCAACACCAGGAATGCACACGGCGCCATTCAGTCGCGCATGACGCAATGACACCGAGGGAAGAGCCATGGCAATCGGTTCCGCTGAAAATCAATCCCCATCCGTTTCTCCGACGTCTGCCCTTGATGATCCCAAGCTATATTTGAATCGTGAGCTCAGTTGGCTCCAATTCAATGCTCGAGTGCTTGAGGAAGCGGAAGATCCGGAGAACCCGCTTTTGGAACGGGTGAAGTTTCTGTCGATCTTTTCGAGCAACCTGGATGAATTTTTCATGATTCGGATCTCAGGGTTGCGAGAACAATTGTCCGGTGGCGTGCGTGAGCCCTCCCAGGACGGGATGACCACCTCGGAACAATTGACGGCCGTTCGGCAGGAGACGCTTCGTCAGCTCGCCCGGTTTTGTGCCTGCTGGCGAACAGATCTTCTGCCGAAACTCAACGCCCAGGATATTGACGTGCTGCGCTACCATCAACTGCAACCGAACCAACAACGGTTCTTCCGCCGGTATTTTTCCAAAGAAATCTTTCCGGCGCTGACGCCCTTGGCCTTTGACCCTTCCCATCCATTCCCCCATATCTCCAACCTCAGTTTGAATTTAGCCGTCGTGGTCAAAGATCCTGAGCGAGGAGAACGTTTCGCCCGCGTCAAAATTCCCAATATGTTTCCCCGCCTCGTTCGTATCCCCAACGAAGGCACGATCAACGAATCGAACCCATCCGGTTTATCCGATTCGACAACCCACACCTTCGTCTGGATCGAAGACATTGTCGCGGCTAACCTCGACCTCCTGTTTCCGGGGCTCACCATTCTCGCCTCCTATCTCTTTCGGGTGACACGCGACGCTGATTTCGAAATTGAAGAAGACGAGGCAGCAGACCTCTTGGCGTCGATCGAAGAACAAGTGGACAATCGCCACTTCGGCTCGGTGGTTCGACTGGAAATTGACGAGGCGACGCCCGATCATATCCGGGGTATCCTGGTCAGGAACCTTGCGTTGGCACCGTACCAAGTGTACACACAGAGCCTGCCTCTCGGTCTGTCCAGCCTCATGGAGTTAACCTGCATCGAGCGGGCGGATTTAAAATATCCACCGTTCGTGCCGGAGATTCCTGATTCCCTTTATCAAAAGGAAAGCCTGTTTTCAGTGATCAGACGTGATGACGTCGTGCTGTACCATCCCTATGACAGTTTTACCCCCGTCGTCGATTTCGTGCGTGAGGCAGCAAGCGATCCTCACGTCCTGACGATCAAACAAACCCTCTACCGAGTAGGCGCCAATTCTCCCATCGTTGAAGCATTAATGGAAGCAAGAGCGAACGGGAAACAAGTGGCGGTCCTGCTTGAACTCAAAGCGAGATTCGATGAAGAAAACAATATCGAATGGGCCAGGAAACTGGAAGATGAAGGGGTCCACGTGGTCTATGGCGTCTTGGGGCTGAAAACGCATGCCAAGATGTGCCTGGTCATTCGACGCGACGAGGACAGCATCCGGCGGTACGTGCATTTGGGCACCGGGAACTATAATCCCGTGACGAGTCGCATCTATACCGATCTCAGTTTCTTCACCTGCGCCCCGGCAATGGGAGCGGACGTATCCGATCTCTTCAATTCCTTAACCGGATACTCTCGTCAGAATACCTATAACAAACTGCTCGTGGCGCCGCACTTGATGCGCGAGCAAATTCTGGAGCGGATCGAGCGGGAAATTCAACGACACCGGGAAAAGGGCGACGGGTACATCGCGTTCAAGATGAACGCCCTTGTGGACAAACAATGTATTCAAGCCCTGTATCGAGCATCCCAGGCCGGCGTCAAAATCGATCTTCAGGTTCGAGGGGTCTGCGGGCTTCGTCCGGAATTCCTGGCATCAGTGAAACCATCACCGTCACCTCGGTCGTCGGACGGTTCCTGGAACATGCACGACTCTATTATTTTCGTAATGGCCAGCAGGAGGAACTGTTTCTCGGGAGCGCCGACCTCATGCCCCGTAATTTGGACCGGCGCATGGAACTCCTGTTTCCGATCGAGTCACCTCAACTGCGGAAAATCCTTCTCGAAAAGCTCCTGCAAGTGGCGATTCATGATACGGTCAAAGCCCGCCTGTTGCAGTCGAACGGGGAATATACCCGTCTCCATCCCACGCCCGAGCAGGCCCCGCTCAACTCTCAAGAATGGTTTCTAGAAAATTGGAAACGCCACGGCACGGGCACCGTCCCCTACGACCAGGAACCGGCCTCATGATGGCCGGACTGGCCCCCCCCCTCTTGTGTAGCGGCCAACCCTGGCTCCCCCTCTTCTGTAGCAGCGCCATCTCATGGCGCCTCTTGAACCGCGCCGCTCCAAGAGCCGCATAAAATGCGACAGCGACACATGCGGAGCAGCCAACCCAAGCTCCTCTTCTTCTGTAGCAGCGCCATCTCATGGCGCCTCTTGGACCGCGCCGCGACACATGCGGAGCGGCCAACCCAAGACCCCCGATGACACATGTCGGTCCTGCGGCATAAGATGCCTCAGCTACAAAGGCAAAGACCATAACCCGGGGTCCCCGATATTCCTGAACACCGGTGCCTGTCCGTTGTGGGTTGCTGGGGCAGAAGACATGCTCCCGGAAAGCGGCGGCCCGGGCTCCCCCTCTTCTGTAGCGGCGCCATCTCATGGCGCTTCTTGAACAGCGGGCCGCTCCAAGAGCCGCATAAGATGCGGCCGCTACAAAGACGGAGCGGCCAACACAGGCTCCCCCTTCTTCTGTAGCAGCGCCATCTCATGGCGCCTCTTGGACCGCGACCTCGTCCAGCGGCATAAGATGCCGCTGCTACAAAGGCAAAAACAAGACCCGGGATTCCCGATATTCCTGAACACCGGGGCCTGTCCGTTGCGGGTTGCTGGGGCAGGAGACATGCTCCCGGAAAGTGGCGGCCCAGGCTCCCCCTCTTGTGTAGCGGCGCCATCTCATGGCGCTGCTTGAACAGCGAACCGCTTCAAAAGCCGCATAAGAGGCGGCAGCGACACATGCGGAGCAGCCGACCCAGGACCCCCGATGACCCATGTCGGTCCTGCGGCATAAGATGCCGCCGCGACAAATGCAAAGACCATAATCCTGGATTCCCGATATTCCTGAACACTGGCGCCTGTCCGTTGCGGGTTGCTGGGGCAGGAGGCCTGCTCCCGGAAAGTGGCGGCCCTGGCTCCCCCTCTTGTGTAGCGGCGCCATCTCATGGCGCCTCTTGAACAGCGAACCGCTCCAAAAGCCGCATAAAATGCGACAGCGACACATGCTGAGCGGCCAACCCAAGACCCCCGATGACCCATGTCGGTCCTGCGGCATAAGATGCCGCAGCGACAAATACAAAGACCATAACCCGGGGCCCCCGATATTCCTGAACACCGGTGCCTGTCCGTTGCGGGTTGCTGGGGCAGGAGGTCTGCTCCCGGAAAGTGGCGCCCCAGGCTCCCCCTCTTGTATAGCAGCGCCATCTCATGGCGCTTCTTGGAGTTCGCCGCAGGCGTCACCCGACCCTGCTCACAGACAGGCCTGCCTTAGGGACCCTCTGATTTCGTGTGATCGCGGGATGCAGGGCAAGGCGTCCCGCAGCGAAACCCGAGACATATCAAGTGGATAGTCGAGGGGTGAGCGAGGACACCACGCCGCCATGCGCCCGATCGTGCACGAAATCAGCGGGTCCTTAGAACGTCGTGTTCACTTGCAGCAGCATCCCTGCGGTCGCCGGGGCCGGCGGGCGGCGCAGGTGTTCGACCGTCAGGTTCAGTTGCACCGGCCCCTCCAGTTGCACCCCCGCCCGAATCTGCTGCCCCGCCGGCGCCATCGGGCGGCGCAGGTGCTCCACCGTCAGGTTAAATTGCACCGGCCCCTCCAGTTCTACCCCCGCCCGAATCTGCTGCCCCTCCTCGGCCACGCCCACCGCCGCAAACGGCCGCATCAGCAGGCCCAGCTCGGCGCCTAGCCGCACCCCCCAGGCCACTTGCCCGTCGACCCGCAGCGCCGGTGCCTCTGCGACTCCGCCCAGCGTGCCCCCCGCGCCCCCCGCGCCGACCGCCGCCAGCAACGGCGTCCCTGCGCCCGTCCCCGCGCCCAGCCCCGCGGCTGCCCCCCAGCCCGGCGCCAGCCGCCCCGTCCAGCCCGTGCCGTCCGCCGCCGCCTGCCGCTCGAGGACCATCTGCAGCCCTTGTGTCGCCACCCCCGCCAGCGCCTGCGTCGCCCCGTACCAGTGCCCCGTGACCCCACCGGTCCACCGGCCCAGCCCGTAGTGCAGATTCCCGGTCACTTCCGCGCCCTGGGCTCGCTCGCCCGCACCGCCGTCCAGGCGCCCGCTCAACCGGAGCGTCCCCCGGAGCGCCCCGTCACTAGACGCATAGTCACTCGTGACCCCTAATCGACTCCGGTGGACCACCGCGCCCAGGGCGCCCCCGGCGAGGCCGCTCACCGCTAACTGCGACCACCCGTAGTCGCCTACCACCGCCACGCTCAGCCCGTCACCCGCATACACCGTCTGCTCCACCCCCGCCAGCCCCAGGTTCAGCCCCAAGGCCCCATCCAGGGTCACGGTCTGGTCCGGCTGATACGGATTCTGCCACCGACTGGTCAGGTCCCCCCAGCCCCACCCCGCCAAGCTCCACACGGCTAGCGTGTCGCTGAGTTCCCCCCGCAGGTAGGGATACACGGTCGTCAGGGCGCTGCCCAACGCTCCCCCGGTGTCGCCGCCCACCGGCCGGAAGGCGCTCCCGCCTTGGGCCACCGCCACGCCCGTCAGCCATTGCGTCCCCAGCCGCGCGTCCAGGCCGACAAAGCGCTGCCCCTGGCCCCCTTGAAACGCGGTGCCCCCGCTGCCCCAGAGCGCCAGTTGCACGGGCTGCGGGGCGTCGTCGGTTTCGCCTAAGAGCGTGCGGTTCAGCGACAGGCTGAAGTTCTGGGTCTGCAGCCGCTGCAGCAGGGTGCCCAGGCCTTGCCCCTCGGTGGTCATCGGGGGCTGATAGCCCCGTTCCGGGTCCCACGGCTCGCCGGCTTGCCCGATGCCCGGTTGCCCGACACCCGGCTGCGGCAGGCAATCGCTCAGGGCCACTTCGCGCGGACAGGCGCCGCCCCCCGCGCCGCCGAACACGGACGCCAGGGCCGTCAGTGCATCCCCGCCGCCCGCGGCACCCGCGGTGAACCGCTGCCCGATGACGGTGGAGGCGTCTTCCAGCAGCGCGCGCGCTTGCCGGGCTAACTCCTTCTGTAACTGCTGCCGCGCCAGGCTCTCCGCACTGGCCGGCGTCGTCGCGATGGCGGACGTCCAGTCGGACGCGAAGTGTCGCACGCCTTCCCAATCGATCACGCTGCGCACGTACAGCCGGTAGGTCGTCCCGGACTCCAGCTCGTCGATCTTCACTTCCTTCGTGCCGAACGCCGGGAGGTCAGGCGCCGCCAGCAGCGTCTCAGAGGCCTCGGCGTCTGTATTCGTGCTGTAGCCGATCTCGTAGGCGGCTTGCAGGTCCTTGTTCCCTCCGATGCGGCTGATGCTCCATTTCAGGAGCAGGGCGGTGGGTGAGACGGGGTCCGTCTGTGTCACCTCGGCGTCTGTTGGAGCGGACGCGGGGCTGGCGCCGTAGACCATCTCGGAGGGCGCACTACACATGTCGTCCGTCGGGGGATCGCCGCACCAGCGCACTTCGACTTCGTAGACCCGGCCGATGGCCAGCCAGCCGCCCGTTGAGGCGTGCACCCGCCCGTCTTCGACCGTCACGTTTTCGAGTGGTTTCCAGTCCGTGCGCGTGGCCCCCTGTTTCATACCCAGCACCCGGATCTGGCCCTTGGCGGCGACCCAGGCGGAACCTGGCGGCGGGGCGTCGAAGGAGAGGTCCAGGGTCTTCTAGGCCGTCTCGGTGGTGGTGTGCGTCTCGACGTTCTCGGGACGGGTCGGGGCCGCGGTCACCGTGACCGTAACGGTCAGGGTGGCGGTCGCTTGCGCTGCGTCCGTGGCGGTGTAGATGAACTCGCTGGTGCCGGCCTCTTCCGGCGTGCCGGAGAGTGCGCGGGTGGTAGCGTCGAAGGAGAGGCCGTTCCAGGTTTCTGGATCGAGGCTGTAGGTGATCGCGCCCGTGCCGCCGGTGGCTTCCGGCAGGGTGAGGGCGTCGACGGCCTCGCCCGCCGTCCATTGCGGGTCTTCGGGCGCTTCACCGAGTTCCAGCGGGGGCGCGGCTTCGGTGGTCGCGGTGGCGGAGACCCAGGCCGACTCGAAGTGCCGCTGGTTCTCGTGCTCGATCACGCTGCGCACGAACAGACGGTAGTCGGTACCGGCTGCAAGACCGGCGATTTCCGCCTCGGTCGCGCCGAAAGCCGGCGTCTCCGCGGCATCCACCAGCGTCGCCGGGGTCTTGGCCTCGGTGTCGGTGGCGTAGCCGAGTTCGTAGGCCGCCTGCAGGTTCTTCTTGCCTCCTACATTGCTGATCGACCAGGACAGCTTCAAGGCCGTCTGTGAGACCGAATCGGTCGCTCCGGCCGTTGCGTTCGTGGGAGCCGAGGCGGGAGTTGCGCCGTACACGCGGTCCGACGCCTCACTGCACGTGTCGTCGCTCGGGCTCTCGCCGCACCAGCGCACTTCCACTTCGTAGACGCGACCGATGGCCAGCCTACCCTTTCGCGAGGTGCCGCTGAGTCGTCCATCGGATACCGAGACGCCTTCGACGGTCGTCCACCCGGTCCAACTCGCGCCTTTCTTCATACCGAGCACGCGGTACTGGCTGTTCGCCGTCACGTGGTCCGAACCGTCGGGCGGCGCGGTGAAGGACAGTTCCAGGGTCTTCCAGGCCGTATCCTGATCGGTGTCGATCGTCACATTCGTCGGGCGGTCGGCCGTCCCGGCGGGCGTCGCCGTGACGGTGGTCGACCAGGGGCCGGTCTCGTCGCCCGATTGGGCGCGCACCCGGAAGGCGTAGGGGACGCCGTTGTCGAGACCCGAGATCGACGCCGTCATATCCGTCACCGTCTCGCTGTCGCCGTCATCCCAGTCCGAACCCTCCACCGTGTAGCCGACCTCGTAGCTCTACTCGGGGGAAGGTTCCGACGGCGGGGAGGAATCTTCGTTGTTCGAGGCCAGGGTATTCGAGGACTGGGCGTTGAATGACCGGGTGCCGGTCAGCGAGCCCAAACTGCCCAGATTGCCGAAGCGGCCGGAGTTGCCATTAGCATTGCCACCACTGCCGCCGCCGACTCCCCCGCCGACACCGTCTTCGTTGTCCTCGTCTTCATTGCCGTCATTCCCGTCCCCATTCTCATTCTCTTCTTCCTCGTCGGGCATCTGCCAGGACAGGCCGACGACGCTGTCGCCCGGGCTCGACTGCAAGTTCTCCGGCTTGCCCAGGCTGCCGGCATCGCCGTCGGCGCCCGGCGAGACAATGATCCGGAATGGAACCGTCGCACCCACACTCAAACTCAGGCCCTTGTCCTTCTGTTCGTAAGTGTCATTACGTATGGCTAAGTCCGATCCCTTATAGGTCTTGTCATCCAACTCCAGGGTCAAATCGTTCAGGTGCGCTACGGTAATCACCGGCGTCGTCCTGAATGAGAGCAGATGGTTCTGAGCGTTGCCGTCCTGATAGTTTTCTTCCAGGAGACTGATTTGATAGGTGGCGCCTTCGTATGTGAAGGAATCGGGAGAAAGCGCGCCCACGGTGGTGCCACCACTTTGCCTCCAAAAGCCGCGGCTTAAGATGCCGCTAAACTGAGCCACCGTCAGGCTGCTTTTCAGCGGCATGGGGCTGACTTTGATGGTGAAGGGGACGTTGGTATTTTCGGCGAGTTGCAGACCCTTGTCGTCGCCCTGCCACCTATTGAGCGAGCCCCCTTCCCAGGACAGGTCCACGCCCAAGCGGTAGGTCTTCTTGCTCGCACCCTCCCCAATGCTGATTACCAAGTCGGTGGTGGTGGAAGGCAGGTTGGGAGTGGTTTCCAGATACACCTTGTTGCCCTCCCGGTGTTCGTACAAATCCGTCACGGTGTATTCCGTGCCGTTGGTGTAGGTGTAGGCAGCGGGAGAAAGCGAGCCTACCGTGGTACCGTCTCTGGTAGTAAGACCGAAGTAAGTAAATACCTGCGGAATAGTGCTAATTATCCTTTTCCCGACTCCCAGGGTCCCCATCAGCGCGCTCGACCTCGGCGTCACCGTCACCGTGGCGGACCACTGCGTGCCCGACGGAAACACGGCACCGACCTGTACGTCATGAGCCGTATTGGGTAAATCCTCAATGGTGTAAGGACTGGTGACTTCGGAAACTGTCTTCCAGCTTCGCGCACCTTCGCGGTAGCGCAACCTATGAGAAGACGCAAACGCCGCTTCAGTCCAGCTAACGGTCAGCGTTTCCACGCCGTCCGCGGCTGCCACTCCCGCGGGACTGCCGCCGGCGACGGGGGTGATCTTGACGGGCCCTGTATGGGTCCACCACATTTGGCACTCGGGTTGGTGGTGAATCAGGAATTGTACCGGAGATTGCCGCCCAAGGCTATGGTGGGGCAACACGGTATTGTAGGCCAGCAACCAATCGGCCAGTTTGCGGTTAAAGGCCGCCAAATCGTCGAACAGCAGATCCTCGTGGTAGTCCACGAAGGTCTCTTGCAGGGTGCGATTGAACCGTTCCGCATGAGCGTTCATTTTCGGGGATCGGGGATATGTCCACCAGTGGGTGATGCCGCGTTCATCGAGCCGGTGCTGGAAATGCCCCTGGAACTCCGGGCCGTTATCGGAGAGGAGGACCCGGGGTGGGGCCGGGAGCAACGCACAGAGTGCATCGAGGGCGTGGGTGGCATGGCGGCTGGAGGCGGTGGCGGTGGCCACAGCGAAGGCGAAGCGACTGCAGGGATCGATGAAGGTGAATAGGTAGCGGCGGAGTCCGGCGTGGAGCCGCACAACGGGATCGCCGGCCAAGACCGCCAGGGGCTGGGCGGGGCGGGGCCGGGGCGGGCGGGATTTCCGGCGCCGTGTCCGGGGTTTGGGCCGGCCCCGGGCATCCAGGCGGCTCGGCGTGTGCCGCATCCGGTCCGGGGCGCGGGCGATCAGGCGCCCGATGGTGGAGACCCTGGGGAGGGCTAGCCCGTGCTGCGCACACCACGGCCGCAGTAGGACGTGCAGCTTGGCCTTCCCAAGGTTGGGATACGTGGTGCGTAGCCGCCGGATCGCTTGGCTCAGGGCGGGTGGCCACGTGGCCTGCCGCCGCCGGTGGGGGGCCCTGGAGCGGACGGCCAACGCCTGCGGGTCCCCGCCAGCTTGGGCGAGCGCCCGCTGCCAGCGAGAAAGCGTCCGGCGGCTGACGCCAAAGGCCTCCCCCGTCGCGGCTGGGCCATGCCGGGCGCAAAAGTGCAGAATCTTGAGTCGGTGGTGGGCTTCGTGGGGTATCATGTCCCAACGATGCCCGACTTGCGTTAGTCGAGAAAACCCCCTGATGCGATAGCCGACATGGTGGATCTGCATGGCTCCTCCTCCTGTGTCGAGGAGTGCCAAATGTTTCTGAACTTATACAGGGACGGGGTTGTCATCTTTGATGTTCAAGCCCTTGTCATCGTGGCTTTCCCAACGACCCCCACTTTCGACAAAGTCCGTGCCCAGGCGGTAGGTCTTGTCCTTGAAAGTGACCTCCAGGTCGGAAGTGCCGGTGGGCAAGGCGGGGTCGGTAAACAGCAGCACATCCCTCAAAGTCGGGCTGCTGACGTAGTGCTGCAAGCCGGTGATGGTGTAGCTGACGCCCTGATGCGTGAAGCTGGCGTCATCCATGCTGCCGTAGGTGCCCCCCGCGGCGATGTTGTCGAAACCGCGGTAACTGCCGTTTTCGCCCACCGTCATGGTGGCGCCGAGGGCGGAATTATCCATCGGTGTGCCGTTGACCGAAGCCGACCACTTGGTGGCCTCGCCCGTGAAAAGCGCGCCGACCTGGACGTCGTACTCCGTGCCGTTGTCGAGGCCGGTGATCTCGACGGGACTGGTCTGGTCGGTGAGCGTCGTCCAGTTGCCACGGGGCTCTTCACGCGATGGCGCAGGGGATGCGAGTCGGCGCCAATGCCGTCGGTCCAGGTGACCGTGAGCGCGCCGTCGCTCACCAGGGCCACCGCCACATGGCTCGGCGTGCCGTCGCCCGGCGTGGCGGTGATCGAATCCGACCACTGGGTGGGCTTGGCGCCGCTGAACACGGCGCCGACCTGGATTTCGTAGGCCGTGCCGTTGGCCAACGAGGACAGCGCCACGGGGCTGGTCTGGCTGGTGAGTTCCGTCCAGGGTCCGGTGGAACCGGATTCACGATAGCGCAGTGTGTGTGACTCCGCGCCGGGGCCGTTCACCCAACTGACCGTCAGCGCGGCATCGCCTTCTTCGGCTTCGACGTAGGTCGGCATGCCGTCGCTGGGGGTGCCGCGGAATCTTGCGATCTCATAGCTGGTCGTGTCCGTCGCGAACTGGAACCATAACTCCACCTCATATTCGGTTCCGTTGACCAGGGACTCAGCAGTTCGCCCACTCCCCTGATGCGTGGATTCCGTGATGGGGAAGGAAGAAGCACAATTGGCGTAATGGGCGCTTATGTCGTAGAGACAACTGTATGGGGATGCAGAATGTTCCGCCCCGACCTCCTTCACGAATACATTAAGAATACTAAAACTCGGCGGCCAATCTCCTGTCACGGTCAGCATTTGGTCCCCTGGTGCCACCACCACGTTGCTCGGACCGGTGATCGTCGGAACACTGAATGCGTTATCAGCCTTAACCCGGTACCGCTGTCCATTGAACACCGTCCCAACCCGTACTTTGTAGCTTCCCCGATCCCGCTCTGCAGGAACCGGGGCTGGTATCGTGGTCGGACTCGTGGCATTGTCAATGAGCGTCCAGGTATTTTCCTCATCGGGTCGATATTCAACGAAATGGGCATCGGCGCCGGCGGCTTCAGTCCAGCTGACCGTAATCTCATTGATTCCTGAGGTATCGGCAAAGTCGGTGGGCAGGAGACTCGGATTGACGAGCAGAATGTCCGACCAGGCGCTCCAGCCGTGGCTGTTTTTTTGGCTGACCCGGAAGTGATAGTTCGCCCCCTCGACCAGGTTAGTCAAGGTCTCTGAGTCGTTCGTGACCGCAAGTCTCTCCACCACCGTCCAGGTCGCTGAGGAGGTCAACTTGTAGGCGACCTGGAAATCATTAGTCGTCTGATCAACGCGATTCCAAGTCACTATCACCTGCGTCTTGTCGCTCCCGTCATCAACCAGATCCTGCTGAAGGTTATACGGCGCCGGTGGCACCGAGCCGTTGGGGGTGGTGGTAACCGAGTCTGACCAGTTGGTGGTCGCTCCGTACACCGCACCGACCTGCACCTCGTACTCGGTGCCATTGTCGAGGCCGGTGATCGTCACCGGGCTGGTCTGCGAGGTGAGCGTCGCCGCCCAGGATGTCTCATCCTTCACGCGATAGTGCAGGGAATAGGAATCCGCCGAAGACGCACCGATCCAGGTGGCTTGGATTTCCTGGCGACCGGCGCGCAACTCGACGCCGCCTGGTTTGCCGCCGGAGACGGTGATGAACTTGATGGGAACATTCGTCTCGCCGTCGCTGATGCTCAGACTCTTGAAAGCGCCCGTCCAATGGGCGGAGCCGAAGATCAGATCCGTGCCCAGCGTGTACATCTTGTCCTTGAAGGTGACCTGCACGTCCGAGGTACCGGAGGGTAGCTCGGGATCGGTGTCGAACCAGACCTGGTCATGATCCGTCCCGGTCACGTGATCGCGCAACAGCAACTGCGTCACCGTGTAGGTGGCGCCGTGATGCGTGAACGTCGGTGGCGAGGGGTTGGTGCTGCCGATGGTGGCGCTCGGGATGATGGCGCCCCCATTGTTGTAGCCAAGATACTCCTGCACGGTGCCGCTGCCATGACTTCCCACCGTCATCGTCCCCGACAGCAGCGCCATGGGCGTGGCGCTGATGATGTCCGCCGCGCGCTGGTCGCTCGAACTGAAAACGGCGATTACCTGCACGTCATAAGCTGTGCCGTTGCTCAGGCCGGTGATGTCCACCGGGCTGGTTTGATTGGTGAGCGTCGTCCAGGTGGCGCTGGTGTCGGTGGAGTCGCGATAGCGCAGCGTGTGCGAAGCGGCGCCCACGGCCGCGGTCCAGGTGATGCGCAACATGCCGTCGCCAACCTCGGCCCGCACGTTCCTCAGCTTGCCGTCGCTCGGGGCGGCGGTGAGCGCAGCCGACCATTGCGTGCTCGCGCCGTCCACGGCGCCGACTTGCACTTCGTATTCCGTGTCGTTGGAAAGATCGGAGATGTCCACCGGGCTGGTCTGGTTCGCCAGCGTCATCCAAGGGCCTTGCGGGTCCTTGGTGCGGTAGCGCACGGAATGCGAATCCGCGCCGTAGGCGGTGATCCAGGAGACCGTCAATTTCCCCGGGTCGGGCAGCGCCGTCACGCCGGCCGGGGCGCCGCCGGTGACCGGGGTGAAGCGCACCAGCACGCGGTCGCCGTTGGCGATGCTCAAGCCCTTGCGGGGACCTTCCCAGCTATTGAGCAGCAACCTCAGGTCCGTGCCCAGGCGGTAGGTCTTGTCCTTGAATTCGAGTTGCAGGTCCGAAGTGCCCTTGGGCAGGATGGGGTCGGTATACAGCAGCGTGGTAACCGACGAGCGCTGCAGACCGGTGACGACGTAGGTGCGGCCCTGATGGATGAAGGAATTGGGACTGAGCGTGCCAAAGTTGTCCTGACTGTAGCCCAGATAGCTGCCGCTTTCGCCCACCGTCATGTTGGTGCTGAAGATGGTGGGGTCCACCGGCGTGACTTTGACGATGGCGCTCCACTTGGTTTCGGCGCCGTGCACCGCGCCCACCTGCACCTCGTATTCGGTGTTGTTGGCCAAAGCGGAGACGTGCCACGGACTGAACACGTCGCCGGTCGGGGGGCGCCAGGCGCTGCCGGTTGTGCGGAAACGAAGACGATGCTCCTCGGCCCCCGGACCGTCGGTCCAGGTGATCGTCATCTGCCGGTTGCCGCCTTCCACCGCCACGTTGTAGGGCGTCCCGTCGCTCGCCAGGGCGGTGACCGTGCTCGACCAGGCGGTCTCGCCGCCGACCACCGCGCCCACTTGCAACTGGTAGTTGGCGCCATTGGCCAGGCCCGTGAGCGTGGTCGGGCTGCTTTGCCGCGTCAGAGTGGTCCAGTCCTGCTCGGTGGCCAGCCGGTAGCGCAGCGAGTGGGAATCCATGCCCGCATTGCTGGTCCAGGAGACGCGCAATTCGCCGCTGCCGGATGCGTATGCCTCCACATCGGTCGGCGCCGTCGGGCTCAGGGAAACGAAATGCACGCGATAGTTATTGCCATCGACGACGCTCAGCGCCTTGGCGTCGCCCTGCTAGTGCGTGCCGTTGGTCGACGTCAGATCCGTGCCCAGCCGATAGACCTGGTCGTCAAAGATGAGTTCGAGGTTCGAGGTCGATGTCGGAAGCCCGGGGGACACGACCAGATAGACCTGGTCCGAAGCCGTGCGCAGTTCGGTTACGGTGTAGCTGTTGCCGCCATGGCTGAAAGTCTTCGGACTGAGCGAACCATAGGTGGTGGCGGCGATGACGGTGAAGCCCAGCGAACTGCCGCTGGCCTTCACCGTCATGCCGGCGCCGGCGCGCGGCGTGGCGCGGGTGGAGTCCGACCATTCGCCGTTGCCTTCATCGTTGGTGGCGCGCACCTGTACGTAATAGGGGGTGCCGTTGGTCGTGTTGTTCAAATTCGACGACAAGGGCAGCGGCGAGGTGCTCAGCGAGAACGATCGCCAGGCCACCGGATTGTCGGGATCCGTGCCGTAACGAATGCTGTAGCGCGACAGGTCAGGACCCGTATTGACCGGTGCGGTCCAGGATGCCGCCAGTTGGTTGTTGCCCGCCAGGCGCACCGTCGGCGGCGCCATCCTTGCCGGCGGCTCTTCGACGTCGTGGATTTGAATCTGAAACGCCTGTACTGGCGAGGTGCGTTGACGAATGCCCGTGCCGCTGGTCGCCAGAACATGTAACTGGTAGATGCTGTTGCACTCGCCGGTGCCGCCATCGCAGGCATCGGAGGTGTCGCGTGAACCCGATCCGGCACGGTCGATCGGACGCTCACGGTCCGGTACTGACTTAAAACGCAACTCACCGGTGGCGCCATCGAAATGAAACAACTCGCCATCCTTGGCCGCCAAGCCGTCGTCCGGGTCCACGACGAAGTGATAGCGCACCGAATCGGCGCTATCCAGGTCCGTCGCCTTAATCGTAAAGGCCACTTGCGATGTATCCAGGTTCTCATCCACCTCCCCCACGCGGTCGTAGAGATCGAACTTCGGTGGATTGTTGAATATGATTCGCATGCGAACTTTTTCGTTCAGCGAAAAACCCAGGCTTTCATCCAGTTCCAGAACCCATCGCTGGCTATTGCTGTTCCATACCAGATCCGAGATCACCCGCGGCGCGCCGTCCTCGTAGAACACCAGCGTCAAGACCTCCATGTCGGCCACCGGAATCACCGGCGTGGTCTTGAACGAAATCCCTTTGTACGAACTGCCTTGAAGCGAATACACCCAGTTGATGGTGTAGTCGACGTTGCGAAAGCTGAAGCTGGTGTCGCTGAGCGCGCCTTCGTTGGGCTCGTTATAGCCGAAGTTGGCGCCGACTGCGCCGACCGTCAGCGTCGCATCCAGGCGCACCGCGCCTTCAGGCGTTCCTGTGGATGAATCCGACCACGGACCGTCGCCGTCGGCATTCATGGCGCGCACGCCGATCTGATAGTCGACGCCGCTGCGCAGTCCGGTCAATGAGTGCGCGGTCTTCAATCCGACCACCAGTTCGGTCCAGGTCGTCCCATCGGTGCCGTAGCGCAGCGCATAGCCCGAAATCGGCGGGCCCGTATAAGTTGGCGCCGTCCACGACACCGCCAGTTCGTTATCACCCGCGGTGCGTACCGTCGGCGCATCGGGCTTACCGGGTAATTCCGCCACGTTGGTCACCGTGATGGCGTACTCGCGCTCCACCGCGCGGGTGCTGGCGCCGGTACCGCTGGTGGCGACGATGTCAACGAGATAGACGTTGTTGCGGTCGCGGTCGAGCGGGTCGTCGAAGTCCGGCGCGCTGTCGAAGGTGAGCACGCCGCCGGTGGTGATGCTGAACTGGGCGCCGTCCTTGGTGACGACGCCGTTGTTGTCCTTGAGCTTGAAAGTGATCGTTTCGTTGTTCTTGTGCGTCGCCGTCGCAGTCAGCACCGTCCCGGTGTGGCCCTCCGCGACCGAGGCGCTGGCCTCGCCGGAAAACACCGGCGGATAGTTTTCGGGATCGAAAGGCATCGTCTCCAGGGTCTCGGACCACTGTTCCGTGCCGTTGTAGCGCGCGCCTGCGCGCACAACATAGGAAGTGCCGTTTTCAAGGTTCGGGATGGTGTAGCGGTTCCAGATTTCGCGGCCGTTGTCGTCCTCGACGCGGATCCATTCGCTGTCGGTCTCCTTGCGGTATTCCACCAAGTGCTTCGCCTGGGTGGCGCCGAGGGTCCAGTCGGCGCGGATGGCGGCGTTGCGGCCGGTCAGCCTCAGCTCGGTGGGCGGGAGGAACGGGATGGCGAGGACCGAGTCCGACCAGCCGATTTGCTGATCCTGCGGGCAGGAGGTGTCGGTGACCTTGCCGAGCTGGACGGCGTGCTGCAGCATGCTGTCAAGCCCGGTGATGTCGTGGGCGCTGGTGACGTCGCGCTGGGGCGCCTCCCAGAGGTCTCTCGGGTTGGAAAGCGCCTGATTCTTGTAGCGCACCGCATAGGAGGTGGTGCCGTCGTCGTCCCAGCTTACCCGCAAGACGCCGTCGCCGTGGGGGTCCACCGTCGCCGCCGTCAATGTGCTTGCCGGCGTGACCTCCGGGCCGCGCCCGCCGTGATCTTCCCCGGCGCGGTGGACAGCTACCGCATAGGTGGCGCCATTGTTCAGGCAGTTGGCGGTGAACGGGCTCGTGGCGTCAGTGTAGGTTCGTTTGTCGCTTAAGCCCCAACTCGACGTAAGCTTGATGGTGTATGTCGTCTCAACGGGCTGGACGCCATCGTCCCAGGAGATCTCAATGGTGGTGTCGCCCGCCGTTCCGGTGATGTTGTGCGGCGGGACGGCAGTCTGTGCGATTGCCGTAACCGGCGCGAGCGCCGCGGCGGACAGAAGACATGCCGCGGCCAGAAGGCGCAGGGCGCGAAATGAGCAGGTTCGATACGACGGCCTGCGCGGGAGACGCCGTGCCATCAGGATCATATCGGGAGAGTCCGGGGGGGGGGGGGCATAGTCATTGGGGGTAGCGCCTCCACTGTCGCCTTTTTACCAAATCCATCGTCGTTCTCCTCTGGATCCCCGGAGAAATTGTCCCGAAGAGTGGCGACAAAGACGGAGCGGCCACCCAAGACCCCTCTCTTCTGTAGCAGCGCCATCTCATGGCGCTGCTTGAACCGCGGCCTCGTCCAGCGGCATAAGATGCGGCAGCGACAAAGGCGGAGCGGCTAACCCTGGCCCCCCCTCTTTTGTAGCGTCGCCATCTCATGGCGCCTCTTGGACCGCGACCTCGTCCAGCGGCATAAGATGCCGCTGCTACAAATACAAAGACCATAACCCGGGGCCCTCGATATTCCTGAACACCGGCGCCTGTCCGTTGCGGGTTGTTGGGGCAGGAAACATTGTCCCGGCGAGTGGCGCCCCAGGCTCCCCCTCTTGTGTAGCAGCGCCATCTCATGGCGCTGCTTGAACCGCGAACCGCTCCAAGAGCCGTATAAAATGCGACAGCGACACATGCGGAGCGGCCAACCCAAGACCCCCGATGACCCATGTCGGTCCTGCGGCATAAGATGCCGCTGCGACAAATACAAAGACCATAACCCGGGGTCCCCGATATTCCTGAACACCGGTGCCTGTCCGTTGCGGGTTGCTGGGGCAGGAGGCCTGCTCCCGGAAAGCGGCGCCCCAGGCTCCCCCTCTTCTGTAGCAGCGCCATCTCATGGCGCTGCTTGGAGTTCGCCGCAGGCGTCACCCGCCCCTGCTCACAGACAGGCCTGCCTTAGGGACCCTCTGATTTCGTGTGAGAGCGGGATGCCGGGCAAGGCGTCCCGCAGCGAAACCCGAGACATCTCAAGTGGATAGTCGAGGGGTGAGCGAGGACACCACGCCGCCATGTGCCCGATCGTGCACGAAATCAGCGGGTCCCTAGAACGTCGTGTCCACTTGCAGCAGCACCCCCATGGTTGCCGGGGCCGTCGGGCGGCGCAGGTGCTCCACCGTCAGGTTCAGTTGCACCGGCCCCTCCGGTTGTACCCCCGCCCGCATTTGCTGCCCCGCCGCGGCCATGCCCACGTTCGCAAACGGTCGCACCAGCAGGCCCTGCTCGTCACCCAGCCGCAGCCCCCAGGCCACTTGCCCGTCGACCCGCAGCGTCGGCGCCCCCGCGACACTCCCTACGCCGCCGACCGTCGCCAGCAACGGCGTCCCTGCCCCAGGTCCCGCGCCCAGCCCCGCGGCCGTGCCCCAGCCCGGCGCCAGCCGCCCCGTCCAGCCCGTGCCGTCCGTCGCCGCCCGCCGCTCAAGGACTAGCTGCAGCCCTTGTGTCGCTACTCCCGCCAGCGCCTGCGTTGCCCCGTACCAGTGCCCCGTGACCCCACCGGTCCACCGGCCCAGCCCGTAGTGCAGACTCCCGGTCATTTCCGCCCCCTGGGCCCGCTCGCCCGCGCCGCCATCCAGGCGCCCGCTCAGCCGGAGCGTCCCCCGGAGCGCCCCGTCACTAGACGCATAGTCACTCGTGACGCCCAATCGACTCCGGTGGACCACCGCGCCCAGGGATCCCCCGGCGAGGCCGCTCACCGCCAACTGTGACCACCCGTAGTCGCCTACCACCGCCACGCTCAGCCCGTCACCCGCATACACCGTCTGCTCCACCCCCGCCAGCCCCAGGTTCAGCCCCAAGGCCCCATCCAGGGTCACGGTTTGGCCCGGCCGGTACGGATCCTGCCACCGACTGGTCAGATCCCCCCAGCCCCACCCCGCCAGGCTCCAGACGGCTAGCGTGTCGCTAAGTTGCCCACGCAGGTAGGGATAGACGGTCGTCAGGGCGCTGCCCAGCTCGCCCCCCGTGGCGCCCCCCACCGGCTGGAAGGCGCTCCCGCCTTGGGCCACCGCCACCCCCGTCAGCCATTGCGTCCCCAGTCGCGCGTCCAGGCCGACAAAGCGCTGCCCCTGGCCCCCTTGGAACGCGGTGCCCCCGCTGCCCCAGAGCGCCAGTTGGACTGGCTGCGGGGCGTCGTCGGTTTCGCCTAAGAGCGTGCGGTTCAGCGACAGGCTGAAGTTCTGGGTCTGCAGCCGCTGCAGCAGCGTGCCCAGGCCCTGGCCTTGGGTGGTCATCGGAGGCTGATAGTCCCGTTCCGGGTCCCACGGCTCGCCCGGCTGTCCGATACCCGGCTGTCCGATACCCGGTTGTGGCAGGCAGTCGCCCAGGGCCACCTGGCGCGGACAGGCGCTGCCTCCGGCGCCGCCGAATACGGACGCCAGGGCCGTCAGCGCATCCCCGCCGCTTCCGCTACCCGCGGTGAATCGCTGCCCGATGACGGTGGAGGCGTCTTCCAGCAGGGCCCGCGCGTGCTTGGCTAATTCTCCCTGTAATTGCTGCCGCGCCAGGCTCTCGGCCCCCGCCGGGGTCGTGGCGGTGGCGGACGCCCAGTCGGACGCGAAGTGCCGTGTGCCCTGCCAGTCGATCACACTGCGCACGTACAGCCGGTAGGCGGTCCCCGATTCGAACCCATCGATTTCGGCTTCTTTCGTGCCGAACGCCGGGACGTCGGCCAGCAGCGTCTCGGGTGTTTCAGCGTCTGTCTGTGTGCTGTAGCCGATTTCGTAGGCGGCTTGCAGGTTCTTTTTGCCCCCGATGGGGCTGATGCTCCAGTGCAGGAGCAGTGCCGTCTCCGACACCGGCTCCGTGACCGCCGTCCCCGCGTCCGTCGGGACTGAGGCCGGGCTGGCGCCGTAGACCATGTCCGAGGCCTCGCTGCAGGTGCGGCCGTTCGCCTCGCACCAGCGTACTTCCACTTCGTAGACCCGGCCGATGGCCATCCAGGACGCGGTGGACGCCTGCGCGCGCCCGTCTTCCACCGTCACGCTGGCGAATGGACGCCAGCCGGTGCGCTTGGCTCCCGGTTTCATGCCCAAGACCCGGATCTGGCTCTTGGCTGACACCCAGGCGGACCCCGCGGGTGGGGCATCGAAGGCCACGTCCAGCGCCTTCCAGGCGGTTTGGGCTGAGGTGACGACCTCCAGACTCTCCGGGCGCGTGGCCGGTGGCGGGGCCACGGCGATGGTAAAGGTGAGTTCGGCGGTGTCGTTGCCCGCGTCCGTCGCCGCGAGTGTCCAGGTGGCACTGTCTGCCTCGGTTTCCGGGGTGCCGCTGAGTGTGCGCGAGGCCGCGTCGAATGCCAGCCCGTCGGCGAGTGTCGGACTCACGGTGTAGGTGAGCGCGCCGTCGCCGCCGGTCGCGGCTGGCAGCGTCACCGGGTCGATGGCTTCGCCTTCAGTGAATTCCAGTGCCGGACTGTCGATGCCCTCGTAGGTTGGGACTGCGTCCGCGGCCACCGTGGCCGTGAATTCCAGTTCGGCGCTCGTCCCGGCCGCGTCGGTGGCCGTGTAGGTGTAGGTCTGCTGGCCTGCTGCCGTCGGCGTGCCCGACAGCGTGCGGCTGGCTGCGTCGAAGCTCAGCCCGTTCCAGCTTGCCGGCTGGAGCGCGTGGCCGATGTCGCCCGTGCCGCCGGTGGCTTCCGGCAGCGCCAGGGCTTCAATCGCGGTCCCCGCCTGATACGACGGGTCCGCCGGGGCTTCGCCCAGTACCAGCGACGGTGAGTCGGGCGCTTGCGTCGTGTCCGTGTCCCAGGCCCAGGGCGAGGCAAAGAGCGTCTCGCCCTGCTGCACGATCACGCTGCGCACATAGAGCCGGTACTCGGTGTCGGCTGCCAGGCCTTCTAACACCGCCCCGGTCGCGCCGAAGGCCGGCACATCGGCTGCGTCTACCCGCGTCGCCGGTTCCTCGGCTGCGGTGTCGGTGCTGTAGCCCAGTTCATAGGTCGCGTGCGGGTTCTGGCCGTCACCCACGTCCGCGATCTCCCAGGACAGCCACATCTGCGTCGCCGAGTTCGGGTCGGCTACCGCCAGGGCCGCGGTCGGCGCCGAGGCCGGTGTGGCTCCGACGGCCGTGTCTGACGCCGCGCTGCACGTCTCATCCGATGGCGTCTCGCCGCACCAGCGTACTGCGACGTCGTAGAGCTGACCAATGGCCAGGTCGGCCTGGGTCGTGCCGCTGATCGTGCCGCCGGAGACTGTTGCGCCCTGGACTGTGGTCCAGTCGCTCCAACTGGCGCCGTTCACTTGGCCCAGCACCCGGTATTGGCTGTTGGCCGCGACCCAGTCCGATGAGTCCGCCGGGGCGCTGAAGGCCAGGTCGAGCGTCTGCGCGGCGGTCGTCGCGGTGGTGGGGCTTTCCAGGCTTTCCGGCCGTGTCGATTCGCCTTCGTCGGTCGTGGCCGTGGCGGTCTCCGACCAGGCGCCCGAGCTGTCCGTGGACAGCGCGCGCACCCGGAAGTCATAGGTCTGGCCCGGATTCAGGTTGCTGATCGTTGTGCTCGTGTCTGGCGTTTGCTGGGTGCCGCCTGCTTCCCAGTCGGCGCTTTCGGGTTTGTAGGTCACTTCGTAGGTTATCTGGCCTGATGATCTGCCCCCGGACTGGGTCGATCCCCGCATCATGCTGGCCAGGAAGCTGGCCCCGCCACCGCCACCGCCGGAACCCGGCGCATTCCAACTCATCACGACCAGGTTGGCGCCCGTGCCGTCCGCCACGACGTTCAGGGGTTCCGACATGCCGAACTGCGGCCCGCCGTCCGCCGGCGTCTGCTCCTTGAAGTAGCTGCCCAATTCACTCGGCCCCACCTTCACGAAGCCGTTCGCGAACGGAATCTTGTTGGGGTCGTCCTCCAGGTCGTAGTCGGCATACTTGGCGAATACCGCCACCTTGTAAGTCACGCCATTTTGCACCAGGGCGCCGTTCGGCAAACTGCGGATGCCGAACGGGCTCGCCACTTCCCAATCGAGGTCGGGCAGGTTGCCGAAGTCCCGGGTGATGCCGATGTAGTAGGACGGTTTGAGACTGGGCGGGTAGCCGGACGGGTCTTCGATCGTCACCTGCAGGGACTCGTCGCCCGAATGCACGGTGAACTCCGGATGCGGATGCCATGGAGTACCTGTGCCTACCTCGGACTCTCTGGTGATCTTCGGCCACAGGATTTCGCCCGGATTGTTCGGGTCGTCCACGGCCGGGAAGCCTTCTACCGTGTAGACCTCGTATTCGGTGTTGCCGAGCAAATCCGGGATGGGATTGACCGGATTGCCGTCGTTGTCCTGGGACTGCAGCCAGTTGGTGTCGCCCTTCTTCCGATAGTAAATCTCGAAGGTCTGGTGGCCTGGATTCTCCGGCCAGGAGGGTATGACCTTCAGCCCGCGGCGGTGCAGCACCGAGCCTTCGGCGCTGACACTCGGCGTGGTCGGGGCCTCGCTCGGCGAATAGTCGATGGCCGACGTCTTCGTCGTCGTTGTGCCGTCGTCGTTGTTCCACACCGCTATCACATCGATCGTGTAGATCTTGCTGCTGTCCAGGTCCGACAGGAAGATCGGCGAGGTCACGTTGCTGCAGTCTTCAGAGCCCTTGCCGTCGGAACAGCCCGTGGTGATCAAGTTGTCTCCGACACCGTCCCCCTGGTACTGCATCGCATAGAGGTCCGGGTTGCGGTTCGAGTTGTCCCAGGTGATCCGGACCTGGGTGGGGTCGCGATAGACCTCCTGCGCCGCCAGGTTGGGCGGCGCATTGGGGTTGCCTTCGTTCATGAAGATCGCCCCCGTACTGCCGAGGGCGTGGCTGTTGTCCGTCAGCACCAGGCGGTAGTTGTGCCCCTGGTAGGCCACGAGGCCCTCCGAGGTGTCGATGCGGGAGGTGGCGTCCTTCGCCAAGTCTTCCCCCACCTTGTCCCAGGAGTTGCCGCCGGATTCCGCCCGTTCGATTCTCAATGTCGGCGCGGTGCCGTCGATGCCCGCGAAGGGGTCGGACCAGGTGATCTCGGCGCCGAGCTGGTCCTCCAGCGCCACACCGTTGACGCCGACCGGCCGGGTGCGGAAGCTCTTGATGCTACTCCAACTGCCATTCAAATCGTTGCCGCCTGACCCGCCGCCCTTGTGCACGAAGCGCACGCGATACTCCCAATTCGCATTGGGGTAGAGGGTGGGGACGTTGCCGAACTTGACGTCCCAGTACCAGAAGGTCTCGGTGGGGGAGGCGGCCCAGCGCGTCTTGACCCGAGAGTCGTCGGCCGGAATCGTCTGTAGAATCCAGTTACCGCCGCTGCCCTGCCTGCGCCACTGGATATCGAATTGCAGGGCGTCCTCGTCCAAGCCTTCGATGTGGGTGATCTCGGTGGTGACGTGCACCCGTTCCGCGCCGTAGGGACGGATGGTCGGGGCGGGCAGCGTGGTCCGCGTCGAGACGGTTGCCGCCTGCCAGGGCGAACGCCACAGGACCTGGTCTCCGAGGTGTCCAAACTCCTTTATGTAGGTGCGGACAAAGAGCTTGTAACCCTCTTCGTCGGCGACATCATCAAAGGTGTGGGACCTTTTGTTGCGGTGCTCAGCGAGCCGGAAATCGTATTCTTTGGTGCTGTCATCGGGATATTGGGCGCGGGTGTTCGTGGTCCACCCGAACTCGTAATAGCTTTGATCGAAGCCGGATCCGGGAGTCGGGTCGGGAGTGAAGTTGATCGTGATGTCGCGGTTCCCTCCCGATACCGCCGTCGCTTCGGCGCTGGGACTGCCTAACTTGGGCGGCCTCGTCCCTGCGCGCATTTGTACATGCGGTCCGCAAGTCGTACCGTCAGCTTTGCAGTTTCTTACCCGGACATCGAAAACACGACCGTTGCTAAGTGATTGCGTGGTTGCCCAGACCCTGCCGTTCGAGGTCGAGATGCTGTCGAACGTAGTCCAGGAGGACCAGCCGCCAGTATCGTGACGCTTCGCTTGGTACTGCGCCTTGTCCAGCGGCTCCCCGGAGTTGCCGGTATCGATCCAGTTGAAGTCGATCTTTCTGTGCGCGTCGTCGTTCGGCGAACCAAGCAGATGCCCCGGCTTCTTCGGGGACCCGTCCAGCGTTATAGATTTCCAGGGGCTTTCCCACTCCTGGGGTATGGCGGAGGATTCGACAATCGATCGAATGAACAGCTTGTAGCGCGTTCTCGGGGTGACGAAGAAGGCCCATTCCCGCCGGGAGCGATGGTCCTTGACCGGGATTTTGAGCCGCGATGAGAGCACCGGCTCGGTAGCGGTTAGGTCGGTCGCGTAGCCGACTTCATAATAACTTTCATCGAAACCGTTGTTGCCGGTCTCGGGGTTGGGGTCGACCTGGAAGGTGAGCTTGACCTCCGTGGTCGTCTTCCGCGTCCGAATCGCGTTGAGGTTGAAGACATGGGGCGCCGGCGTGGCCGTAGCCAACGACGTTGCTTGGCCACAGACCTTGGGGGTGGCGTCGTTGCAATGACGCAGAGAAAACTCATAGAGCCTGCCCCTGCTCTCGGTGCCGTTGAGCTCGTGCGTGACGGCCTTGACCTTGCCGCCCGACTCTTCCGGAGCGCTGGGAAACTTCCTCCAGTCAATGTTTCCCCCGGTACCGTGGAAATACTCCACCTTGTACTCGGTGTTGGGCAGATGCGAGACCCCGTCGTTCGGCGCGTTCCAGGTGAGTTTGATCTTGCCCGATACCCAATAGGTGCCCGGCGTGCCTTGGACACCCTCCGGACGCTTCATCTGTGCGCTGATCTTGACCGTGACCGCATCACCATCGTTGAGGTCAGGAATTTCTGTACGCCCTTTGTTGACTCGGTGGTATCCGAGGTTAGAGAACCACCTCCAGCCCCCATTGAGGGTCTTGTCCTTGAAGGTGATGGTCAATGCGTTGAGGTCGGCCTCGGGAATCGCGGGAGACGTGGCAAAGGCCGAGCTTCTTTGTGTCTCTGAGGGATCATCCGCTTCGGCTGTCATAAGGAGGATTGTGTATTCAGTCCCCTTGTAGGTGAACGTCGCATCCCCGAGCGAGCCGTACGAAAATGTCGGGCTGTTTCGATAGCCCGGGAACGAGCAGGGCGCAGCGGTATCGCACCCGACGGTCATGGTGGTATCCAGCAGATCAACCGTCGTCTGGGCAGATGCGGCGCCGGCGAACGACAGACTCGCCAGCAGTCCGATCAGGAGCGCGGCGCGACGGAGCCCCCCCCCCCCCCCCTGAACGACTGAACCAAGCGGCGCGACGGCAGTCTCGCAACGGCGTGGAGGTGTTGTTGCTGGTTGGATGAATCAAGCGTCGTTTCGATTCCAGGGTGACGGGTGCCATGGATAGATGCTCCTTTTTTCGATCAATGTCCATCGGTCTGCTCTTCGACTCCGATTAATGGCGGCAACATACCAATGGCGGCGAAATATCACATTTTTTATGTATATGTCAATATGTTGTGGTGTGGGTGGGTGGGGTCCACATTTTGCGCAGATGCCAAATGTCTGTCTGGGTCCACTACCCCCCGATGACAGCGGGGATGAGGGATGTCACTTGACCAAGGGCTTTATTGCCTGACTGGCCCCTGACCACGGGTCCCTTTCAGGTCGGATGACATCAGAGGTTCCCTCATCCGACTTGCCCGACTGACCGGATCGGCCCCTAACCCCCTCACTCCCCCTTATCAGGGGGACTGGGCTGGGGCGTCACGGGACGCCGGTGCAGCGAACCCGACCTCTGGCGGCGGCGGCTCCTCCTCCTGGTTCGAGGAGGGCCAACGGTTTCTGAACTTCTACAGAGGCAATGGCGTCGCACACGGGAACCGGAGCCCCGTCCAGCGGCATAAGATGCCGCTGCTACACATGCAAAGACCATAACCCTGGCGCCCCGATATTCCTGAACACCGGCGCAGGTCCGTTGCGGGTTGCTGGGGCAGGAGACATGCTCCCGGAGAGCGGCCGACCCTGACTCCCCCTCTTTTGTCGCGGCGACGACTCAGTCGATGAAGGGGTTGGGGAGGCGGGGCAAGCGGTTCAGCCTTCTTGTGGAGGGATGGTATGGCGAATGATTTTTCCTTCCACCATATACACCACCAGTTCCGCGATGTTCGTTGCATGATCGGCAATCCGTTCAAGGTACTTTGCAATAAAGGAGAGCCGAATCGCCCGGCTGATCGTCTTGGGATTTTCGATCATGAAGGAGAGGAGTTCCCGGAATAATTGTTCCGTCAGGTTGTCGACGAAATCATCATCCTGAATGATTTTCCGGGCCAACGCCGCGTCCTTTTTGACAAAGGCGTCCAACGATTCTTTGGCCATGATGCGCGTGCGCTCGGCCATGTGAGGAATGTCGATATACGGCTTCAATTGCGGCTCTTCGTTGAGTTCGATCGTCCGTTCGCAGATATTTTCCGCTAAATCGCTCATTCGCTCCAACTCGGAAGAAATCTTCATGGCGGTGGTCACAAAACGTAAATCTTTGGCGACCGGCTGATACCGGACTAACACGTCGAGCGCCATGTCATCGATTTCCACGTCAAATGTATTCACGTGATGATCGTTCTCGATGACCCGCTGCGCCAGGGCTTCATCGCGTTCGATCAACGCGGTCAGGGCATTTCTGATCTGGTCTTCAACCAGGGTGCCCATCATGAGAATTTTACTTTTGAGCTTGTCGAATTCTTCTTCGAAGTGACGTTCCATACCTTCTCATTTCCTCTTTGCCACCGGCCGTCTCATCCAAACCGACCGGTCACGTAATCCTCTGTCCGGCTGTCCGATGGATTGGTAAAGATGGTCTTGGTGTCGGCGCATTCAATCAATTCCCCCATGAGGAAAAAGCCTGTCCGGTCGGAAATGCGCGCGGCCTGCTGCATGTTATGCGTGACAATCACCACGGTGAGTTGCTCTTTCAGGGAATGCAACAACTCTTCGATTTTGGCGGTGGAGATGGGATCGAGCGCGGAACAGGGCTCATCCATCAGTAACACTTCAGGGTTCACGGCCAAGGCCCGCGCGATACACAAGCGTTGCTGTTGCCCCCCGGACAGACCGAGTGCGCTGTGATGCAAGCGATCTTTGACTTCTTCCCACAATCCTGCGCCCTGTAAGCTTTTTTCGACAATGCCGTCCAGGACCGAACGACGCCGTCTGCCCTGGAGTTGCGGCCCATAGACGACGTTTTGGTAAATCGATTTGGGAAACGGATTTACCTTCTGGAAGACCATGCCGACCCGGGTCCTCAGGTCGGTCACGTCCACGGACGGATGGTAAATATCCGTCCCGTCAAGACAAATCTTTCCGATGACCCGGGCCCCTTCAACCAGATCATTGAGTCGATTGAAGCACCGTAACAACGTCGACTTCCCACAACCGGACGGACCGATAAAGGCCGTGACTTGATTCGTCGGAATGGTCAGCGCGACTTTGAACAGGGCCTGCTTCTCGCCGTAAAAGAAGTTGGTCTCCTCGACCGTGATCTTGGGGTTGTTGTCTTGAGACTGTTCAGAAGAAGCCATGGTTGTTTCCGCCGTCTGCGTGTGTTGGCCAGCCGTTCGCTGAGGTTGGGCTATCGTGTCAATATGCGTACTCATACTGACTAAGGAACCTCTAATTTCGTGCACTATCGGGCGCATGGCTGCGTTGTGTCCTCGCTCAACCCTCGACTCTCCACTTGATATGTCTCGGGTTTCACTGCGACACGCCTTGCCCTGCATCCCGCTCTCACACGAAATCAGAGGTTCCCTAAAATTTACACTGCCGACGCCTTGAATTTTTTCCGCATATGATTGCGGAGGGCCACGGCGCTGAGATTCAACGTGATGACGACCATGACCAGAATCAGGGTGGTGACGTACACCATCGGTTTCGCCGCTTCCACGTTGGGGGACTGAAAGCCCACGTCGAAGATATGGAAGCCCAAATGCATAAATTTCCGTTCAAAGTGCAGAAATGGGAAATGGCCATCCAACGGCAGCGCCGGCGCTAATTTGACGACCCCGGTCAACATCAAGGGCGCCACTTCACCCGTGGCGCGTGCCACGGCCAGGATCAGCCCCGTCAAAATACCCGGCAGGGCGCAGGGCAGGATCACGCGCACCATGCTTTCAAACTTGGTGGCGCCCAATGCCAGGGACCCTTCACGGTATTCCCGGGGGACGGCTGCCAGCCCTTCTTCCGTGGACACGATCACCACCGGCACCGTCAAGAGGGCCAGGGTAAACGACGCCCACAGAATGCCACCCGTGCCAAACGTCGGAGTCGGCAAGGCCTCGGGATAGAACAGGCTGTCAATGGTCCCGCCGACTGCGTAGACAAAGAACCCCAATCCAAACACGCCAAACACGATCGACGGCACGCCGGCAAGATTATTGACGGCAATGCGAATCACCCGCACGAGCAGTCCCTGGCGCGCATATTCCCGCAAGTAGAACGCAGCCAGTACGCCAAATGGCACCACGGCCACGCTCATGATCAACACCATCATGACCGTGCCGAAAATCGCCGGGAACAGGCCCCCTTCGGTATTGGCTTCCCGTGGTTCTTCGCTCAACACGGACCAAACATTCATGAAATATCTGAGCATTTTGTCGAAGAGCCCCATGGCATTGGGACGGAGGGCTTTCACAATTTGACCGACCGGCAGGTGCGTCTCCCGTCCGTTTGTCTCGACGAGGGTCACGGAGTACTCGTTGAGCTGGTTGCTCAATGTCCGAAGCGTTTCAACGTGTTGCCGGTATTGGGTTTCCAACTGTTTGTTGGTGGTTTGCCACTCGGTCACCTCCGGGGCATCACCTTGACCGCGTAATTCCAACTTCCGGATTTTCAACCGGGTGCGTTCAATTTCGAAATTAATGTCGCCGATGACGTCTCGTTGAAGGTGTCCCATCTCTTCATGCACGTCATTGGCCTGCTCGATCAGCGGCGGCAACACCGTCCATCCGTCTTGATTGCCCGTGGCGACGACATCTTCACCGCGCGAGACCTCTCGAATCCGGCCGTAAAAATTCCCCCATTCCCGGCGTTCAAACGCCCCCACGTCTTTCGGCGATTCCATCGACGCGATGTGCTCGGTCCTGACCCACCGGAAGTCCAAACCATAGAGGTCACGATTCCCCACTTTCAGCTTCACCCGTGTTTTCCCTTCTGGAAATTCCGGCGTCTCCGAATGAGGGATGACTTCTTCCCCTTTCAGTTCGCCGAGCACGTGCGTGCCGTCTTTGAGTGTCATTTCCACAAGGGCGTGCGGCCAGAAAAACCCGAGGCCATTGATCATAATCAGCAGAAGCAGGCCACCAACCATGAGCAGCGAGGCCGCCACCGCCGTGCCGCAACACCACACGAACAATGTCCCCGAGCTGAGCAATTTCCTGATCCTGTCAGACATCCCATTCCTTTAAAATTGGCTATATCGCTCCCGAAGCCGCTGTCGGACAATTTCCGCAAGGGTGTTGACGATGGATGTCAACACAAACAACAGCAGGCCGGCCAGGAACAGCAACCGATACAGCGTGCCCCCATGCGGAGCCTCAGGCATTTCCACGGCAATGTTCGCCGATAAGGTTCGGAATCCATTGAAGAGGTTCATATCCATCACCGGGGTGTTACCCGTTGCCATCAGCACGATCATGGTTTCTCCCACGACCCGCCCCAACCCGATCATGAGCGCGGAAAAGACTCCGGGGCTCGCTGAGATGATGACCAATTTGGTCAACGTCTGCCACGGGGTGGCTCCGAGAGCCAATGATCCCGCAATCAGATGAGGCGGCACGTTGCTCAGCGAATCCTCACTGATACTGAAAATGGTGGGGATGACGGCTATACCCATGGCAAAGGCAATGACCAACGCGTTTCGCTGGTCGTACGTCAACCCGAACGTCGACAGCAACCACTGCTTATAGTTTGAATCGAAGAGCCAGGATTCAATCTGCGTATTCAACTGGAGACAGACCCACACCGTTCCGGCGAGGACCAGCAAGAACACCGTTAATTCCGTCATACTGCCCGAGAGGACTTTGAGGCGCGAAGGAAGGAATTGACACCCGACGCAGACCACCGCCACGGCCAACGGGATCAGGAGAAACATGGCCACCACGGCAGGAAAGATTTTTTCCAATAACGGCGCGAACCACAACCCGGCCAGGAAGCCCAGCACGACCGTGGGGAATGCCGCCATGATCTCGACGATGGGTTTGACCACGGCGCGAATATCCGGATGCATGAACATCGAGGTATAAATCGCTCCCAGCACGGCGAGCGGCGTCGCCAGCAACATCGCGTACATCGTCCCTTTCAGCGTGCCGAACATGATCGGCCATAAGCCGAATTTCGGCTCGAACTCGTCTGAGCCACCGGTTGATTGCCAAATATGGAGAGGGTCTTCGTACCCCTCATACAGCACGGGCCAGAACAAGGACGAGAACGTGGATTCGGGATGCTCGTTCTCAATGTCATAGGTCATCAGTTGTCCCGAATCATTGAGGACCAGGGCGCCATCGGTCTTCGGGGCAAACATCGCAGCGACAATGGCGGACCCGTTTCCCGGGATTTGGATGAGCGTCTGACCGGAGGTCGAATGGTGCAGGGCCACGCCACCGGAGGCGCCGGCCGTGAGAAAGCCTTTATCCCGAAGCGACGGTGAAATGGTGGTCACGGTCCCGTCATGTGGAGAAAAATCCCTGATTTTTTCAAGACGGGGGTCACCGCCTACGTCCGGATCGATCACGGACATCCACACGGCGACCGGCCCTTGTTCCGTGCCGATCACGATAGACCGGTCGCCGATGAGATAGGAAAGGGCGGTGACGGACGCCCCGACGGCATACGTCCCCATCAACCTGGGGCGTTGGATATCCCGAATGTCCCAGTACAGCAACCTGCCGTCTTTCGTGCCCCCGACCAGGGGTTCCCCCAAATCATCCAAAAGCAGCGCGGACAGCGCCTCCACGCCTTCATCGGTGATCTCGGCCTGAAGCCGTTCGGATTCCGTTTCGGACGCAAACAGTCCTCCTGCCGCTGATTCCCTGATCCCGGTCAGAAACAATCGCCCCGAGTCGGTCAACGCGGCGGCAATGGGGCCGTTTTCCGTCTCCCGGTAGGCAAGTTGCGCAATGGAGGCACCGGTCGGGGCAGCCTCAAACGGCTCGCCCGTCGTCACCACGGGTTCGGTTGTTCTGACGTCATCGTCGAACGTCACTCGAAACGTGACGTAGAGCGGAATGACCCGACCGGTTCTCGTCCCAAGCCCATAGATGTGTGGTTGACCCGGAGAGCGGGCCAGCGCGGTTATGTCCCCTTTCTCGAACCCCGGCACGGACTCGAGGCGTATCGGGTTCCCGGCAGGAAACGTATAGAACGAAATGTCCCCATTTCGCAGGACATAGCCCACTTCCATGTATTCATCGATCCCCACACTGACGTGCTGCGACCCCTGAAGTGCTTCACCGACTGTGTCGATTTGCACAGAAGTCTCTTTGCTCCATGACGCGGCATAAAACAATGGAACGACTTCGATAAACAGATAGGCGAAAATCCCAAAGATGCTGAAAATGGTCGCCCAGCCTCCAAGGGTAATCACCCCCCTTGCGCCATGATCGACCCAACGCCGCAACGTTCGGGAGCTCACCTTCGCAAAAAACGACGCCGCAGGAGGGGATGGCCTCGTCACCTGATTCGCCGTGGGATCAGTTTGGTTCATAGGCATGTTCTTGACGGGCAACCAACAAAGCCATCTCCCCAAGCCGAGACGTTACCGGACGTGGCTCTGTCGCTCTGGTTTCTCAATCGTCGTACACTTTGGCTGACAGGTCAAGCCAAGAGACCGGCTCTTAGGAACCTTACATGTCACCCAACTTCTTGGCGATCAGGGTTTGCGGCAATGGGAAATAGCCGTCTTTGATCACAATATGCTGTCCCGGTTTGCTGTAGACGTATTTCAGGAATTCCGTGACCAACGGCGGCAACGGTTTTCCCGGAGCTTTATGCACGTACAGGTACAGGAACCGCGCCAACGGATACTGGCCGGCAGAGGCATTGGCAAACGTCGGGTCAAAGCACCCTTCGCCGCTTTTGGCCGACAACGGAATCGCCCGGACGCCCGAGGTCCGGTACCCGATGCCGCTGTATCCGAGGCCACCACGATCCTCCGTCACGCCCTGCACCACGGAAGCCGAGCCGGGTTGCTCCTTGACCTCATCTTTATAATCACCTTTCTTCAACACCTGTTTCTTGAAGAACCCATAGGTCCCCGAAGCCGAATTTCGACCATACAGGCTGACTCTGGTGTTTTTCCAAACCCCATCAAGCCCCGCCTTCCCCCAGGTGTCGATATTGACGGAATGTCCGCGCCGCCGGGTTTTCGAAAAGGCGGCATCCACTTCTTCCATGCTCAGACATTTCACGGGATTGTCTTTATTGACGTACACGGCCAGCGCGTCAACGGCTACGGGGAAATTGGTGGCTTTGTACCCGAATTTCGCCTCGAATTTGTCCATCTCTTTCGCTTTCATTTGCCGGGACATCGGACCGATTTGAGCCGTCCCTTCGATGAGCGCCGGCGGCGCCGTGCTGGACCCTTTCCCTTCAATTTGAATCTTCACGTTGGGGTATTCTTTTCTAAACCCTTCGGCCCACAGCGTCATGAGATTGTTGAGGGTGTCGGACCCAATGCTGTTCAGGTTCCCGGAAACTCCGCTCACCTGCTTGTAGTCTTTCCAGTCCGGATCCATCATGGAATCAGCGGCAGCCCAACTTTGGACGGCACTGCCCATGCCTGCTGCCAGGAGAAACAAACTTACGGTGACAATCTTTTTGGCGCAAAATCCGATTGACCGATGTGTGACGTTCGCCAACCGTCTCATAATGTTGTAGCCTTCCTTGTAAGAAAAATGGACATTCGTTCCCTAAGGAACCTCTGATTGAGTGCACTATCGGGCGCATGGCTGCGTTGTGTCCTCGCTCAACCCTCACCTATCTCGATGATACGCTTCGGGTTTCGCTCCGGGACGCCTTGCCCTGCCTCCCGCTATCACACTCAATCAGAGGTTCCCTAAAGCCTCTTTACTCTAACGCTCCTGCGTAAAAAACAGGTTACGGAATCGTTACGTGCAGGGAACTTCCTGGCGTCCCCGGAGGCTGGCGAAGGAGCGGCTTTCTGTCATTCCGGTCTGTGTTCGTTGACCGTTTTCCCTAGCCTCCCCTCGAATCCTCTTCACCGTCCTGGAGTCTCCTCTTCCTTAGTGGCGCGAACCGAGCACTGACATTCGTTGACAGCATGACTGAACATAGACAATTTTGTCGTACGAGTCAGGAAGGCGAGGGAGTGAAGCCGTGTTTTTGCCTTATTGATGACTCTCCCCTGGAGGGAGAGTCGCGGAAGCCAAGCCTCCGGCGCCGGCTGACGCGGTGAGGGGGCATGCTGACGGGCTAGCAAGTAGGTTGAAGTCGCCCGGCCGGCAGCAAAAATTCGATCGTGGTGCCTTTGCCGTATTCGCTCTCAATGTGAAGCGCCCCCCCGTGCAATTGCACCAGATGTTTCACAATGGCGAGACCAAGGCCGGTACCCCCTTCCGCGCGGGAACGGGCTTTATCGACCCTGTAAAATCGTTCCGTAATGCGAGGCAAATCGTTTTGCGGAATACCCTGTCCCGTATCCTGAACGACGAGACGGATGTGATGATCGTCCGTTTCCGCCGCAAGAAACCTGACCGTTCCCCCTTTCGGCGTATATTTCACGGCATTGTCGACCAGATTCACAAAAATCTGAGAGAGCCGGTCCCGGTCGGCCTGCACCCATAACTCGGGCGGGACTTGGTTGACCAGCCTTACGTCTTTTTTCTCGGCGTCCTTCTCAAACATGGCCAAGACTTCGTACACGAAGGCCTTAAGACTGATGGGAATGGGTTCCAGGATCACTTTTCCCGTCTCAATATCGGAAAGATTCAGCAGGTCATTAATCAAGCGTCCCATCCGTTCCGCGTGGTGCTTCGCGATCTCCAGAAACCGCCGGTGCGTGGCCGATTCCAGCATGGTTTCATCGAGAACGGTCTCCAAGTACCCTTTGATGGCCGTCAACGGCGTGCGTAATTCATGTGACACGTTTGCCACGAATTCAGCGCGGACTTTTTCCAGCCGACGGAGTTCGGTGATGTCGTGCAGAACGAGTAAAAACCCTTGGCGCTCGGACGAAAAAGGCAGGGACATGGCATTCACCTCGATGATTCGCAGAGCGGGCAGATAACACTCGATTTCCCGCCTGCACGGCTCCGCCGTGTCGAGGACTTGACACATTTCCATCCAATCGGCCAATCCCCGGTCCCTGACAACCTCCAACAAGGTTCGCCCTTCTCCCTGATCCTGAGCCAAATCGAGAATTCGTCGCGCAGCGGGATTCATCAACACCACGTACCCTTTCCCATCCAAGGCAATCACGCCTTCCTTCATATTGTCGAGGATCGCCGTGCCTTTGGCTCGTTCAGACTCCAAGACTTGAACTCGCATCTGTGGGTAAGCGGTGATGTATTCCACTGCCTTTCGCAAACCGCGTAATTCCTCTTCCCCGGCTGTCTTCTCCTGCGCCCTCCATTCCTGTAACAGCCGTTCAGCCCGGGCGTCCAGTTGATAGATCGGGTCCAAAAGCCATCCGCCCAACCACACGCCGAGAAGACTGCCCAACGCGGCAACGACCAAGACTCCAACCCAGAACATCCCGCCGGTCGCCCCGTAAGCTGTCAACAGCCACATCGCTCCCATGCCGCTCAACGTCATGACGCTGAGCAACACCCCCAACCGGGCAATCAACCGGCCCTTTAACATCGGGGACTCCTCATTTCTTCTTCTCCCTCGAAGCGGTACCCCACACCCTTGACCGTCACGATCCGTTGACTTTCATTGTGGAGTTTTTCCCGGAGGCGTCTGATGTGCACATCCACCGTCCGCGATTCAATCTCCACGGCATTGGCATACCCCCAGACCATTTCCAAAATTTGCTCCCGATTCAACACCCGGCCGTTGGCTTGTACCAAGGCACGGAGCAGATCGAATTCCTTCACCGTCAGATCGATGGAACGGTCGGCCACGCGAACCTGATGTCTCGCTTCGTCAATTTCAAGAGTCCCGATTCGCCTGACGCCGCCCGTTTGCGCGTTGCGCCCCCGACGCAACACCGCCTTGATCCGAGCCACCAACTCTCTGGGAGAAAACGGCTTGACGAGGTAATCGTCCGCTCCCATCTCCAAGCCTACCACTCGATCGACTTCTTCCGCTTTGGCCGTCAACATGATAATCGCCATGTGGTCGAGCGTCCGATCACGACGAAGCAACCGGCAAATTTCCAACCCGTCGACACCGGGCAGCATGAGATCCAGCACCATCAGATCAGGACGTTCAGTCCGTGCGCGCTGGAGCGCCGTTTCTCCTTCATGCGCCTCAATACAGGACAGTCCTTCTTTTTCCAAGTGGTGGCGAACGAGGTCCACGATCGCCTGCTCATCGTCAACGATTAAGGCTTTCAGCGCCATGGGCACCTGTGTGTTGTGGCATCCCTTACCTGGGAAGCAGGGCGTGTCGCTCTCCTGCAACCCATTGCTTTACCGCAAACGTGCGACACCCCTCATCGTGATGATATGGGCATGACATCTCCTTTCATGCTTTGCGGGATGTTCAGGAGACGTGGTGATCCCCAAACGCATACGTTCCAGATCCGGATGGAAGAACACTCGAAGATATTCTATGATTACTCTGTTTCATGTGTGTTAAGGAATCTCTGATTTCGTGCACTATCGGGCGCATGGCTGCGTTGTGTCCTCGCTCAACCCTCACCTCTCTCTCTGATACGCTTCGGGTTTCGCTCCGGGACGCCTTGCCCTGCATCCCGCTATCACACGAAATCAGAGGTTCCTTACAGCTTCTGCACCATTCGCGAAATTTTCAACTCACACTGTAGCACAAAAGGGACAAGACTCACTATGGATGGGGACAAACCGGCCGCTCCTCCTGCGGTCATCCACGACATCGCCCCCTGCGGTCATTCTCGACATGTGTAATCGAGGATCCAAGGTCGCTCTTTTTGCATTTGTAGCCGCGTCATCTCATGACGCGGGTTTCCCTGGTGCCAGGGCGCGATAAGATCGCGCCGCTACAATGACGGGGTGGCCGCTCCCTCTTTCCCTTCTTCTGTCATCCTCGACATGTGTAATCGAGGATCCAGTTGTTTGTGTTCCAGGGCTGCGACAAAGGCAAAGACAGAAACCCTGGATCCACGATTACAAATAGCCTGTCCCCGACATTTTCTCGGGGATCAGAGGTTCCTTAACATTGAATACAGTTCCCACTGAAGGGTATTTTTTGAGAAGTCCGTTCAACCGGGTCCTACTCATGGCTCACGGGTTCCCCTCAATCAGTAAAATGGCGAAGCCGATGGTCATCCTGAAACGGTTCGTTGTCCTCGCACTCATTGTTCTCGGTTCGGCCTGCACAGACCCCGCGTCCGACGCGTTCCGCTTCGGGCTGGCCAGTGCGCCCGCCAACCTCGATCCGCGTTTTGCCACGGATGCGACGTCAGTCCGCCTCAACCGCCTGCTCTATGACCGGTTGGTGGATTTCAACGACGCGTTCGAACCCGTTCCTTCCCTGGCCGATTGGGAACAACTTTCGCCAACCAGGTATCGCTTCCATCTCAACACGAACGATCATTCGTTCCATGACGGCACCGTCCTGACCGCCGACGACGTCAAAGCCACCTATGACTTTATCCTGCATGCAGACAACGCTTCCCCGCATCGCGCCACGTTGGCCGTCATTGACCGCATCGCCGTTCTCAACGAGACGAGTCTCGACTTTTTTCTTCACCGTCCGGAGCCGCTCTTCCCCAGTTATCTTGTCATTGGTATCGTTCCTGCACGCCTGATCGCCGCACACCATCCGTTCCACGAGCACCCGGTCGGCAGCGGGCCGTTTTCCTTCCTGGCACGACCGGATGAGACGCGACTGCACCTTCTCAGAGTCCGGGATCAGCGACACTTTGAATTCGTCACGGTCCCGGATCCCACGGTACGGACGTTAAAACTGATGACCGGGGAAATCGACATGCTCCAGAACGACCTCCCTCCGGAACTCATCGGCTACCTGGAAAATGACCGGACGCTGAAGGTCCAACGCACGTCCGGCACGAATTTTTCGTACCTCGGATTCAGTTTTGAAGACGCCGTGACCCGGCAGAGACTCGTTCGACGGGCCATTGCTCATGCCATCAATCGCCGGGAGATCATCCGGTACGTCCTGGACGGCGCGGCCAGACCCGCACAGTCGTTATTGCCACCCAGCCATTGGGCGGGCGCTCGAGATCTCAAACCGATCGCCTATGATCCGGAAACCGCGCGGGCCTTGTTGCACCAAGCCGGATATTCCCTCGACGATCCAGTTCGGATCGTCTATAAAACCTCGAGCGATCCTTTTCGGGTCCGTCTCGCCACCATTCTTCAACATCAACTGCAACGAGTCGGCATTGCCGTGGACCTGCGCAGCTATGACTGGGGCACGTTTTACGGAGACATCAAGGCAGGGAGATTCCAGATGTACAGTCTGGCGTGGGTCGGGCTCCAAACTCCCGATATTTTCGATTACGCGTTCCATAGTGAGTCGGTTCCCCCACGCGGGGCGAATCGCGGTCGGTTCCACAGTCCAAGGGCCGATGCGTTCATCGAACAGGCACAGGCGGCTCCCGACCTGGAAACCAAACAACGGTGGTACGTTGAACTCCAGCATCACCTTGCCGACGCATTGCCGTACGTCCCCCTGTGGTACGAAGACCATGTTTTTATCGCCCGTCGGGACGTCGAAGGCTTTACCATGGCCCGAGACGGCAATTATGACGGCCTGGTGCAGGTACGGCGTTTAACCCCCGACACGTTGTAACCGAGCATGTTCGTCCGATTTTTCATATCGCGGGTCTTGGCGGCGTTCGCCGTCGTGCTCGGAGTCGCCTGCCTCGTTTTTTTTCTGCTCCATCTGGTGCCCGGCGACCCCGTGGAAGTCATGTTGGGCGAATCGGCACGCCTCGCGGACAAAGTCGCCCTGCAACGGGCATTGAGACTCGATCAGCCGCTCCACGTTCAGTTCGGGCAATATCTGGTGAACCTGTGTCAATTCGACTTGGGAACCTCCCTCTACACCAAACGTCCGATCCGCGACCTGCTGCTGGAACGACTGCCGGCCACCGTTGAACTCGGAATCACGGCGCTCCTGGTTGCCCTGCTGTTGGCCGTTCCGCTCGGAATCCTGGCCGCCGTGAAAAAAGGGACGGCGTGGGACGCCGGGGCCATGGGGATCGCTCTGTTCGGTGTGTCCATCCCCAATTTCTGGATGGGGCCCATGCTGATTCTGGTCGGGGCGTTGGGCTTGGGCTGGTTCCCCGTGAGTGGACGGGACGGGGTTGCCTCGCTGGTGCTGCCGGCTCTGACCCTGGGCACGGCCTTGGCGTCTCTTCTCTCCCGCATGATTCGCAGTGCCCTGCTGGAAGTCCTGCATGAAGACTTCATACGCACCGCACGCGGGAAAGGGCTCTCCGACCGGATCGTCATTGTGCGACACGGCTTGCGGAACGCGCTGCTCCCCGTGATCACGCTGCTGAGCTTGCAACTCGGAGCCTTGCTGAGCGGGGCCGTCATTACGGAAACCGTGTTTTCCTGGCCGGGCATCGGCTCTCTGGTCGTCGAAGCCATTCACCGACGGGACTATCCCGTTGTCCAAGCCACCGTGCTCTGTATCAGCGTGTCCTACGTGGCGTTGAACGTGCTCACGGATCTGGCCTATGCCCGGGTCGATCCGCGCGTCCAGACCGGAGCCGGTCCATGATGCGCATCCGGATACCCTTCGGCGTCATCTTGCTCTGGTCTCTGATCGCTCTCCTGGCCCCCGTTTTGCCCCTGTCCCCAAACGCCATTGACCTGTCGCAGATCCTCACGTCCGGAAGCCCGGACGAATGGTTAGGCTACGATGACTTGGGACGGCCGATTTTGGATCGCCTGCTGGTGGGCGCACGCACGTCTTTTCTCGTGGCCGTTGCCGTGGTCGGCATTTCGCTGATCATCGGGAGTCTGCTTGGCACCGTTGGCGCGTATGCGGGAGGCTGGCTCGATCTGGTCCTCGTTCGCGTCATCGACGTCTTTCTCGCCTTCCCCGGCATCCTGCTGGCTATTGCCTTGGCCGGCGTAATGGGGCCGGGCATCGACAACGTCGTCATTGCCTTGTCAGCCGTGAGTTGGGTGGGCTATGCCCGATTGGCCCGTGCGCAAGTCCTCTCCATGAAAGAACGCGATCACGTCCACGCCGCCGTGGCGATCGGGGCGCCGACACGACGGATCATCCTTCGCCACCTGCTCCCCCTTATCAGTGCCCCGCTGATCGTCGAAGCCAGCTTCGGGATCGCGAGCGTGGTCATCGGGGAGGCCGGGCTGTCGTTTCTGGGACTAGGGGTGCAACCGCCCGCCGCATCCTGGGGCAGTATGATCCGGGACGGCGCCCGATACATGCTGGTCGCCCCGCACATGGTCGTCGCCCCGGGTTTGGCCCTGATGGGCGTGGTCCTCTCCATGAACGTTCTTGGGGACCGACTGCGCGATTGGTTGGACGTCAAACATCAACCTCGAACCCGTAGACCGGGGAGGTCAGGGTAACGAAGCGTCACCCGACACCTTCACGCGCGATCCACCAAGGGAACACCATGCAACAACGCATCATCGGTTTCCATCAGGACGAATGCGGCGACTGGGTCGCCGATCTCGAATGCGGCCACGGGCAACACGTCCGGCACGCTCCGCCCTGGAGCGAACGGCCCTGGGTCGTGACGCCACAGGGGAGAGAACAGATGTTGGGAGCAACACTCACCTGCAAGAAGTGCGATACGGAATGGCCGTGACAGAGGTTCCTTAGTTCTGGTTTGCCTCGGATGGCCCATCAATCGGCGGAGGATGAACGGGGTCCCAATGCTGTAAGCGGTCGATCAGAGGTTGGACATCAGGGCTGGTGGATTGGGTCGGTTCACTGGGTCCATGGTCCCAGGTCATGCGGGAGTACCCTTGCGCATGCAGGGTGTTGCGGATGACTTCGATGAGCGCCTCAAGGGTCACCTCATCTCCCGCTCGCAGGTCCAACACGCGTTGGGATTGTTCCGTTGGCGGTGGCGTGTCGTGCAGCAACGCCCAACAACGGTCAAAGACCGTTCGCCGAACATCTTCCGGCACGTTCAAGCTCGGCATCTCAGCCGTACACAAGGCCACCACCATGAGCACGAATTGCAGGTCCGGCAGTCCGGGATTCTCGATGTCAAGGGTTTGCATACGCGGGTCATATCTTAGCGAGACCTCGAACCATTTTTCAATCACCCGGCAGCCCGCGCACGCTACAGACGAGTCATCGTGCTTCCCGGCTCACGATGGTCTTCTTCCGTCACGCGATAGGGGCTGCTTATCCAGTAGGCGGCCCCCACCAGCAAGGCCCCGCCGACAACGTTTCCCAGTCCGACGAACACTTGATTCCACATGAATCCTTCCCATGAAATCGCTTCGGCATGCGGGAGGAACAGCGCAATCCCCAACGCCGATTGGTTCGCAATACTATGCTCAAATCCACTGCCCACGAACGCGAACACGCCACAGAAGAGGACCATGATTTTCGCGGTTTCATTCGTCGTACGGGCCGCCATCCACACGGCCAGACACACCAGCATGTTACACAAAACGCCCCGGCTGAAGAGTTCCCATGCCGGGGTGGTCATTTTCATTTCAGCCACCTTCATGAACAGATCCACCTGGGGAGCCTTCGCGACCACTCCGGATTGCGCAATCAGCCAGGCAATGGCCAACGAGCCGGCGAGGTTCCCGATGAATGACCAGACGAAAATCCAACCTACGTACGTCCAGGTTATCGCCTGGGAAAGCGCGCCGATGGTGCAGACCATCGTGTTGCCCGTGAAGAGTTCCGACCCGGCAAAAATCACCAGCGTCAGGCCGATGCCAAATGACACACCCATCACCAAGTTCAGGGCAGCCGACCCCTGGGCGGAGAAAGGAGCCCCGACGCTAAAGATCAAACAGACGCCAAATCCTAAATAGATGCCTGCCAGGGCCGACAAAATCAAATATCCCCCGGGGGAATGAAGCAAATAGTCAACTTTTTTTCTTGAAACGTCTGACATGCGCTTGAGGTCTTCTCGATGCATGGGGCACCCCTCTTCCTTTTTTATAAGAGTTAGACGTCACTGATCGTCGGTTGAATCAGGACACACCGCAAAAACGACGGGGGGGGGGGGGGGACCGGCCGTCAGGGCAGGCAGCGATGCTCTTCGCCAAAGATTTCTCTCTCTACTGTCCAGAGCGATAGGGAACCTCTGATTTCGTGCACGATCGGGCGCATGGCGGCGTGGTGTCCTCGCTCACCCCTCACCTCTCTCTCTGAGAAGCTTCGGGGTTCGCTCCGGGACGCCCGGCCCGGCATCCCGCGATCACACGCAATCAGCGGTTCCTTCGCGCACGTGAAGAAAGAAACAGGCCACGTTCTCATCGTAGAGAACCGCACTTTTCTTTGTTTGTCAATGGGCCGTCTTGGTTGTATCAGGCGTTGTCTCAACTCATAATGAGGGAAAAGCCTCCAGCATCCGTTCAAGTAACCATGTTTGTTGTCAGACCTTCCTCTACCACCAAGAGACCGTAGAGGACCATGGAGGGCAGTGAATGATGAATGCACCGTCCGGACCGGAAATTCCCTTTCCATTGACCATTGGGCAACGCCTGCTCGCCATGGTGGTCATCTTCATGCTGGCCCTGGGAGCCATCCTGGCTTTTACCCATCATGCGGTGAAAACGCTCGAACTCGACACGGTGGTCATGGACGTGGCGGGCCGTCAGCGGATGATGATTCAACAGCACCTCAACGAAATGCTGTTGGTTTCCCATGGGATTCAAACGGATTTTCGACAAACACAACAGGCATTATTGCATTCCGTCGATGCCTTGCAAAACGGGGGAGACGTGGTTGTGAACGTGTTCACCGACGAACGGCGCTCGATTCCCGAGGCCCCGACCGCCCGGATACGGGAACGGCTGGAGCAACAACGTTCCCTGCTGGAACGATTCTTTGCCAGAACCAGAACCCTGCTGCTCGAAGATCCCGATCACTTCCCTTCGGCGGAGTCGTTCTCCGCACTCAATCACCTCCACCAGGAACTGCAACAAAACGCCGACACCGTGTTCAAACTGTTCAGCACCCATTCCCGTCAAAACATCGTGGGTCTCCTGCGAAGCGAACCGGTCATCGGATTCCTGGTTATTCTTCTGAGCCTGGTCCTGGCCAGGCAGGTCGTATCCGCCAGCCGCAGGCTCGAACGGGAAATCGAGCAACGGAAACGCGCCGAGAACGAACGAAAGGCCTACGAGGAAGAACTGATCTTACGAGACCGATCAATCAATTCGGCGACGAACGGTATTCTCATTGCCGATGCCCGCCACCCCGACCTGCCCACGGTCTATTGTAACGCCGCGTTTCAAAAAATCACGGGCTACGCTCCGGAGGAAGTGCTCGGTCGAAATTGCCGGTTCCTCCAGGGAACGGACCATCAGCAACCCGGACTCGAGGCCATTCGCCGAGCGATTCAGCAGGGCACCGAAGCCAAGGCGGAACTCCGAAATTATCGTAAGGACGGCAGCCTGTTTTGGAACGAACTGTACATCGCGCCGGTGAAGGATCAACGGGGACAGATCACGCATTTTATCGGGATTCAAACGGATATTACCCAACGAAAACGACAGGAAACCGAATTGGCGAACAAGACACGGGAATTAGCCCAATCCAACTCCGAGCTCCAACAGTTTGCCTACGTGGCTTCCCACGACCTCCAGGAACCGCTTCGCATGGTGGCGAGCTATACCCAGTTATTGGGCAAACGATACCGGGGCAAGCTGGATCAAGACGCCGATGAATTCATCGGATACGCCGTGGACGGGGCCACCCGTATGCAACGACTCATTCGTGACCTACTGGAATACTCCCGAGCCGGCTCGGAGAACAAGTCCTTTGAACAAACCGATTGTGAAGTCGTGTTTCGCCAAGTCCTGGATAACCTCTCCGCGTCGGTCAAAGAACATCACGCCGAGGTGACCCATGATCCGCTGCCCATTGTCCATGCCAATCCGACGCACCTGACTCAGGTTTTCCAGAACCTGATCGGCAACGCGCTGAAGTTCCAGGGAGACTCCCCTGCCAAAGTTCACGTAGGAGCCAGGGCACTCCCAGACGGGTGGGAATTTTCGATCCGCGACAACGGGGTCGGGATTCCGGCCGATCAGGTCGGTCGCATCTTTTCGATCTTTCAACGATTGCACGGTCAACGCGAATACCCGGGCACGGGTATCGGCTTGGCCATCTGCAAGCGAATCGTGGGAAAATACGGCGGAACCATCCGGGCGGAATCCGAACCCGGCAAGGGATCGACCTTTTATTTCACCCTGACGACCCCGTGAAACGTCATGGGGATCGGGCCCTCCACGACCGAATTCCCGGAATCTGCTACAATCTCCCGGTGAAAGGCCGGGGCCCCGAGTAAGATGGACACGAAGACCATTCTCTTAGTGGAAGACAACCCGGGCGATGCCCGCCTGATTCAGGAACTCTTTCGGGACATTCAAGGCCGATCCTTCGACATCCTCACCGCCGGATCCTTTCAACAGGCGTATGCGCGCTTAAAAGAACGCCACGTGGACCTCGCCCTGGTGGACCTTTCCTTGCCGGACAGCCACGGGTTGGACACGTTTCGGAAACTCGCCGCAGGCTACCCTTCGCTCCCACAAATCCTGCTGACGGGCCTGAATGACCGGGAAACCGCCATCCATGCCGTTCGAGAAGGCGCGCAGGATTATCTGCTCAAAGGCGAGGTGGACGAGCACGTCCTTCTTCGGGCCATTGATTATGCGATCGAGAGAAAACGCATCCAGGCCGAATTGGAAGCCGCAAATGCCCGGCTTCGGAAAAGCGCAGAGGATCTCCATTCCATGCTGAATCAACTGCACATCGGGACGATCTTGATCGATCCCGAAGGCCGGATTCTCCACATGAACGTTTCGGCCCTTCGGTTATTGGGAAAAAACGGGAACATCCCGGGAGGGCGGCCCTGGCAGAACGTCGTGGGATTCGCCGGCCATGACGTCCAAGCCCTGGAACGGCTCATGCAGCAGGACGAACGGAAAAAATGCGTCGTCCATTTCACGCCCCAGGGCCATTCCCCCCGTCGGCTTGAGATCGATATCCACGATGACCCCCGTGACACGCGGGCCAAAATGTTTTTTCTCTATGACGTGACGGAAATTCATACACTCCGCAAACAACTGGAATCCCAATTTCACGATTTGATCGGGAAGTGCCAGCCCATGCAGGACGTGTATCGACAGATTCGCAATCTCTCCCAGGTCGCTTCGACGGTCATCATCGAAGGAGAAACCGGGACGGGCAAGGAACTCGTGGCCCGGGCCCTGCACGATTCCAGTCCGAGAAAAGATAAACCTTTTCTCGCAGTGAATTGTGCCGGTCTGACCGAATCACTGCTGGGCAGTCAATTATTCGGTCACAAGAAAGGCGCCTTTACCGGAGCCGTCAGTGACCACCGGGGCCTTTTTGAATCCGCGCAAGGCGGGACGATTTTTCTGGATGAAATCGGCGACATGCCGGCTCCTGTCCAGACGAGTTTACTCAGGGTGCTCCAAGAAAAGGAAATTACCCGGCTGGGCGAATCTCAACCGAGAAAGGTGGACGTCCGCATTATCTGCGCCACGCACCACAACTTACAGGAACAGGTGGCACGGCATACCTTCCGGGCCGACCTGTTGTATCGCATTCGGGTGGGACGCATTCATTTGCCTCCGCTCCGTGAGCGACAAGAGGATATTCCCCTTTTGATTTGGGCTTTTGTCGGCCAATGCCGCAAGACGATGGGCAAGTTGTTCGTGCAGGACGTCAGCGCCGATGCCTTGCAACGCCTGACCCGGTATCCATGGCCGGGCAATATTCGCGAACTGAAAAGCGTGATCGAATATGCCGTCCTCCAATGCGAAGACGACACCATCCATCCTCGACATTTTCCACCGGAACTTCTCGAATCCGTCCTTCCCGTTTCAGAAACGAGCGCAGGCCTTAAGGACCGGGCACGTCTCTTGGATGCCCTCAAAGAGGCCAACGGCAAGCGAGCCAGGGCGGCTCAATTGCTCGGCATCAGTCGTGCAACGCTCTATCGCTGGTTGGATGATCTGAATATTTCCAAACACGATCTCGCCTAGGCCGGCCTTCCCGGTGACCTCCTGCATAAGACAGCCATGAGACACAAGGCTGAGACATGCGAGGGCCTGTCTTCACTGAAATAGAATCATAACGTATTGAATTGACAAGACATTGCCTGAGGATGCCCCTCGTGACTTTTGGCACAACCTTTGAATGGTATTGGGAAAGGCAAAGAGAGCGAAACCGAGGCGCAAGCCCACGGCGGATCATCCATGAAGCAATCACCCGTTATTCTGATCGTCGAAGACAATCCGGGAGACATTCGCCTGATACAGGAGGCCCTCAAAATGTCCTCCGCCAACCCCACCCTGTCCTTTGTGCGTGATGGAGTTGAAGCCTTATATTTTTTGGAAACGAGAAAGCGTGAGCCCTCAAACGACTTCCCGCAACTTATTGTGCTTGATATGAATCTGCCGAAAAAAAGTGGGTTTGAAGTGTTGGAATTCGTGAAACGTGACGCGATGCTGAAGCGGATTCCGGTGATTGTCCTCAGCTCATCACAAAATCCGGAAGACGTCGCCAAAGCGTATGATCTTCGCGCCAATTGTTACTTGACCAAACCCACCAACTTCGAAGCCTTTATCGATGTGGTCAAAGCCATCGAATATTTTTTGGTCCGGACGGGAACCGTTCCTCGACACGGGCTATGCGACTGTCATTGTAGCCGTTTCATCCCCGATTAGGGAACCTCTGATGCATGGCACGATCGGGCGCATGGCGGCGTGGTGCCCTCGCTCAACCCTCGACTCTCCACTTGAGATGTCTCGGGTTTCGCTGCGGGACGCCTTGCCCTGCATCCCGCTATCACAATTCATCAGAGGTTCCTTAGACCCGGTCAAGCAGGGAGCAACGATCCTTGTTCCCTACGGCCCTCCATCCCATCCTCTGAAGTGTCTCATTTTCACAAAATGAGACACTTTCATGTCTCATCACCCCCCATCCCACGTCAACTGCTTTGTCGAGTATTTTTCTAACTCTATGAAATTCCATTGAAAACTCTCATTGAAAAATTTGGCACGCAATTTGATACGGATTGAGATGGAAACGACAACAGCCTGAACGTTTACCGTCTAACCAAGGGACACACAGATGGCGACTTCAAACTACATCCTCTCAGGCCAAGGCTTGGCCTCATCTCAAAACATGCAAGCGTGTACTCGGTGTTCCGGACTCTTGATCAGGGAAGGTCTGTTCGATCTGTTCGAGGACACGGGGCACATGCGCCGATGGGCGTGGCGGTGCGTGCAGTGCGGAGACATCGTGGATTCGCTCATCCTCAAACACCGCAAGGGCGTCAATCTTCCGGCTCCTGCCACGATGCGTCGCAGACATTGGCCGGCCCTGCAGGTTTTGACGCGGAGGCCCGCGCGCTGGTGATCATCGATGTTGAAAAACAACAACTTCAAAACAAGGAGAGACCGTATGAACACACGTATCCTTACGTCAACCAAGGTTGTTCTGATGGCCGTGACCTTGACCTTCAACTCGTGGGCGGCGGCGCTGGCCGGAGACACCACGGACATGGTCCTGATCCCAAAGGGTGAGTTCACCATGGGCAGCAAGGAACACAACGATGAAAGACCCCATCAAGTCGTGTTGGATGGGTATTACATTGACACGTATGAGGTTTCGAACGCCAAGTATCGGGCCTTCATGAAGGCGACCGACCATCCGGCTCCGGCCTACTGGGATGACCCACGCCTGAACAAGCCCGACCAACCCGTCGTCGGAGTGAACTGGTATGATGCCAACGCCTATTGTGAATGGGCGGGCAAACGACTGCCCACGGAAGCCGAATGGGAACACGCAGCCAAAGGGCCTGACGGGAGCCATTTCCCATGGGGACATACCGTCGACCCCACCAAGGCCAACTATGGTCAAAACGTCGGGAAAACCATGCCCGTGAACGCCTACCCGGACGGCATGAGTCATTTTGGAGTGTACAACATGGCCGGCAACGTTTTTGAATGGGTCAGCGATTGGTATGACCCGAATTATTTCCGGGTCAGCCCCGCCTTCAATCCCCAAGGGCCTTCCGACGGCTACAATTTTGCCAAACAAGGGCCGGTCAAAGTCCTGAAAGGCGGTTCATGGCTGGCTCCCCAAACGTCCCTGCACACCAGCCACCGTTTCTGGAATCAGCCGGAGAACAACTCCTACGGGGTGGGACTGGGATTCCGATGCGCCCTGTCGGCGGACAGCAAGGGGCGTGACGTGGTGAAAGATGATTTCATGCATGCCCTCATCAGCATGGGTAAAGAGCAATGGAACGATGCGTTGAAATCCATCGACCACGCGATCAAACGTGATCCCGAAAACATGGAGTATCGGCAAACGCGAACGATTATCTTAGGGAACCTTTGATTGAGTGCACGATCGGGCGCATGGCGGCGTGGTGTCCTCGCTCACCCCTCACCGCTCTCTCGGATACGCTTCGGGTTTCGCTCCGGGACGCCTGGCCCTGCATCCCGCTCTCACACGAAAGCAGAGGGTCCTTCAAGCAAATGAACCTGTAACGTGGGCATGCTGGTGGGGAGAGTGCCGTCTCCTTCCCCACCAGCCCGGAGCGTGAGGAATCCGATGAACACATTCGATGCATTGATGAAACCGAAAAAGTCCCCGTCCGTCATGGAAGCGGTGTCCTTCCGGCTCGATGGAACCGGAACCTGCGTGAACCGTCCCACGGCCGGCGCCCCAACAAGAGCCCGGGGTCAATCAGCGAGGTGGATCATGAAAATCCTCTCTTGCTTGCCCCTGACCTTCATGGCGTGGACCGTCACCTGGGGAGCGGGGCTGGGCTGGGTCGGTCATACAGGACCCCACCTTGATCCGCGGAGTCCTCTCCAGGAGTCTCTCTACCGGGCAGACCGAAACGTGGAGGAGGCATGGGAGGCCTTCCACCAGGCCGCGCTGGGTGGGACCCTGGCGTCCCCGGCCATCCAGACACAGATCGAACGGGACTTGCATGAATCCCGGCTTCTGTTGGTCGATGCTCGAAAGGCCGCTCAAGGCAATGACCACCAGACCGTCTCCGCCCTGACCGTCCGGATTGAGGAGATCACCACACAAATCAAAGAAAAGAGTCGAAGGCGAAAACCATGAACACGCAATTGCTCACAACACTCACCCTGTGCATCCTGTTGGGGTACGGACCCGCTTTCGCAGATCATCCCGTGAGGGAAAGAGATCCCGTTATCATGGTCACCATTGCAGAAGGCAGTTTTATTCGAGGAAGCGGTTCGGACACAGGACGGGCCGACGAGCGGCCTCGTCGGACGATCTATCTCAACGCCTTTATGATTGACAAATATGAAGTCACCAATGCCCAGTACCTGAAATTCATTGCAGCCACGGGTCACCAGGAACCGTTTAACGTGTACGGCACGGGCTCCTTATTCGATATGAAACGTATCGAGACCCTCCCCGTGGTTCAGGTCACGTGGCATGATGCCGCCGATTATTGCCAGTGGGTCGGCAAACGGTTGCCGACCGAAGCCGAATGGGAAAAAGCCGCACGAGGCACCGATGGGAGGTCCTATCCCTGGGGAAACAAGGCACCCTCAGCCCATCACGTCAATTTCAATCGTGATTGGGTGGCAACGGGAACGCTGTTGCCGGTTGGGTCACTCCCCGATGGAGTCTCTCCCTACGGCGTGCACGACATGTCCGGCAATGCACGGGAGTGGGTCCAGGACTGGTACGCGAAGCATTATTACCAAGTTGCGCCGGATCGAAACCCCAAAGGCCCTGAAACCGGACTGCTCAAAGTCATCCGCGGGGGGTCCTGGCACAGTTTCGAATCCGACATTCGCACGGCAGCCCGGGGGAAAGGAGGGTTTGCCCTGAAAACCCATGGCACCGGCTTCCGTTGTGCGAGGAACGTTTCCGCTGAACCCCGGCCGGCGACAGGAGGCAAACGATGAAGGTGGTCATCATCGGAGGAACGGGCTTTATCGGAAGGCACGTTGCCCCGATCCTTGCCGGCAGCGGACATACCGTGACCATTCTGACCAGAACCCGACGCGCGTCTGCCGTGATCGGAGGCGATATTCAGCTTCAAGAATGGGATCCGTCGGATCGGCAGACCATGGAACAGCGCCTTCAAGGACAGGACGCGGTCATCAACCTTGCGGGCGCTCCTCTCGCCGAAGGCCGCTGGACGTCATCGCGCAAGAACGTGCTTCGTACCAGCCGGATCGAGATCACGCGAACGATCGTGACGGCCTTGTCCCGTCTCTCCACGCCCGTTCGTCCCACAATCCTTGTCAGTGCTTCGGGTGTCGGATTCTACGGACTCGAGACCGGGAGCAGGGTCGATGAGAGCCAGGGGCCCGGGAACGGGTTTTTGGCTGACCTGTGCGTGGAATGGGAACGTGAAGCCTTACGAGCGATGGACTACGGTATTCGGACCACGTGCCTGAGAATCAGTATGGTGTTGGGGAAAGACGGCGGCGCTCTGCAAAAGATGCTTCTCCCCTTTACACTCTTTCTGGGAGGTCCCCTCGGCAAAGGCACCCAACCCGTAAGCTGGATTCACGTCGAGGATCTGGGACGGCTCGTCGCGACCATTCTTGAGCAGCCTTCGTACAAAGGCTCCCTTAATGCGGCTTCCCCCCATCCGGTCACGATGAAGGAATTTTGCCTGCAACTGGGACAGGCCCTGGGTAGACCGTGCTGGCTTCCTGTTCCGGCCTGGGCGCTTCAACTCGGATTAGGTGAATTATCGACGCTCATGACTCATGGGCAATCGGTGAATCCCCTCGTGGCGCAACAACTGGGATTTACCTTCAAATATCCGGACTTGGACTCGGCCTTGTCCGCGATCCTGGAAAAAGGTTCGTCATCGACGGTCTCCTCAACGGAGTGAACATGGTGGTGGATGAGCGGAGCATCGTGCGGTATAGTGAAATTGTGGGATTATGTTGGCCGGATTGATCTAAGGACCCTCTGATGTCGTGCACGATCGGGCGCATGGCGGCGTGGTGTCCTCGCTCAACCCTCACCTCTCTCTCTGAGAAACTTCGGGTTTCGCTCCGGGACGCCTGGCCCTGCATCCCGCTCTCACACGACATCAGAGGTTCCCTGAAGGAGAATACTGATGCACCCATCATCGACGACGTTCTCGCTTGAAAGGACCTTCCGAGGTCGCATACTGCTTGCCGCCCTGTTTGCCCTCCTGTTGATGCCCCCGATCCAGGGTCATGCGCAGCAAGGGCTTCCCCCACAAGGCAATCCCCACGGCGACCTGTCGGACCCGATGCTGCCCCCACCGGGCATCATCGGCGTCGCGCTGCATCTCACCGCCGAACGTATCGGCGATCCCGCTGGCCTGTTTATTCGGGCCACGCACCCCCTGGGACCGGCCGTGAAAGCGGGGCTCACGCACGGACAGGAAATTCTGGCCGTGGACGGCCAGTCCGTCAAAGGCAAGACGTACCGGGAGGTGGTCTCCATGATACGAGGCGAGGTCGGGACGTCCGTCACGCTCCTCGTCAAAACCTTTTCCGACGTCAAGGAAGTGACGATCGTTCGCGCCAGCGAGGCGCAGTTACGTGAAGAGCAACAAATCTGAGGAACCCCTCGTGCCATCCCGCGCCACGCCCAAACACCCGCTCCCGGCAGCGGCACCCTTCGTGTCCGGTCTTCCCGTGCGGTTGGGGATCAGCCGCTGTCTGTTGGGTGAATCCGTCCGGTACGACGGCGGCCATAAACGGGATCCTTTTCTGGTCGAGGTGCTCGGGCAACACGTGGAGTGGGTGCCGGTGTGTCCCGAAGTGGAAGCCGGATTCGGCACGCCCAGAGAATCCATGCGTTTGGTCGATGACGCGACTGAACCGCGCCTGATCACGGTTCGTTCCCGGCAGGATCAGACCGGCAGGATGCGCCGTTACACCCAAAAACGCTTGCGCGACTTACAATCGCTGAACCTGTCCGGATACGTGTTCAAAAAAGATTCCCCTAGTTGCGGGACACAGCGCGTCCGCGTGTATGCCCGCAACGGCCGTCTCCTGGGAACGGGGAAAGGCCTGTTCGCCGATGCGTTCCAACGTACGTTTCCCCTGACGCCCATCGAAGAAGAAGGACGCCTCCGGGACCAGGGCCTTCGGGAAAACTTTATCGAACGCGTGTTCGGCTACTACCGGTGGCAAGTGCTCAACGCACGCCTCACCCGTGGCAGGCTGGTGGCCTTCCATACGGTCCACAAATATCTCCTGTTGGCGCACAGCCAGCGCCATTACCAGGAGCTTGGTCGAGTCGTCGCCAATGCCACACAACGTTCCGCCCGGGAATTGGCCCGGACCTACGGACATCTGTTTATGGAGGCCCTGGCCATCAAGACAACGATTCGTAAACACGTGAACGTGCTTCAACACCTGGCCGGTCATTTGAAGGACACCCTCAGCTCCGCGGCGCGGCGGGAACTCCGTGAGGTGATGCGCGACTATCAGAAAGGATTTGTGCCGCTAAGCGTCCCCGTGACCCTGATCGAACACTACGTCCGGATTATGGACGTGCCGTACTTGAGGGACCAAGTGTATCTTGCCCCTCATCCCAAGGAACTCATGTTGCGCAACGGTGTTTCCGCACGTGCCTGTGGGGAGTGATGGGATGGTCAAGTGGCCCGGATGTCCCTCGATCCCCCCACCGCGTCAGCCTGCGCCTGACGGCTTGGCTTCCGCGACTCCCCCTCAAGGGGGGAGTGATAATACAGAAGTGATGAAACAACGCCACGAGATGGCGTAGCGACAAAAGCTGGAAAGGAGTACAATGAGAAAAAGCTGGAAAGGAGAATGAGAAGGAACCATGAATGACTCAACAAAAGGTGTGGTTCTCGTGGGGCATGGAGGTATTCCGAAAGATTACCCGGGGGAACTGGTCACGACACTCAAGCGGCTGGAAGCTCAACGACGTGCCGCGGGCCTTCCGATGTCCCAGGAAGAATATGACCTGGACCAAAAAATCCGGCAATGGCCTCGAACCCCGGAAACCGACCCGTATCAGGCCGGGCTCGAATTATTGGCCACCCGCCTCAGGCCTCGCCTGCACGGCGCACGGTTTTCCACGGCCTATAACGAGTTTTGCACACCCACGCTCGGTGAAGCCATTGAACAGCAGATCGCCGACGGAGCCAACGACATTACCGTCGTCTCCACCATGTTCACCCCTGGCGGCTCGCATTCGGAATATGAAATTCCCGAGGAAATGGACGAACTTCGCCAGAAATATCCTGACGTAACCCTGACCTACGCCTGGCCCTTTGATCTGGACAAGATCGCGGACATGCTCTGCGAACACGTCAATCAATTCCAGGAAACCTAGGCATCCGGTCATGATCGGCTGACGGCTCCATTTTTCGTGAATCGGTCCCCCCTCGAGGGCAAGCTGTAGCAGCCCGTCAGCATGCCCCCTCACCGCGTCAGCCGGCGCCGGAGGCTTGGCTTCCGCGACTCTCCCTCCAGGGGAGAGTCATCAATAAGGTAAAAACACGGCCTCACTCCCTCGCCCTCCTGACGAGTACGACAACATTGTCTGTGTTCAGTCATTCGTTGACAGAATGAGGGGTGAGCAGCACGGGCAGATGCCGATGGGACGTGACAATCTGCCCGTGATGTTCCGTGACCTGAATGGCGTCACTGAAAAGTCCCTTGCTCGGTTTCGCGTCGCGTAACTCGAGCGCCCCGGCTAAAAATAGAACCGGCTGAGGATGCCGAACGTGCGAGGTTGCCCTACCCGATAGGCCAGACGTGCTCGGCCACCACGTTCCCGGTCGAATGAGAATTGCGGGTTTTCGTCTCCGATGTTCTTGATGTAGAACATGACATCCCAATCGTCATACACCAAACCCGTGTTCACGTTGAACAGGTGGTAGGGGGCCAGTTCAAGGTCCAGAGTGGTCACCTCATTACCCGTCATGCCGCCAAACCCGCCAAACCCATGCGCAAAGCTCCCGGCACCGGGCACTTGGTCACCGGATTGGGTGATCTGATCGCCGACGAACTGCCAGGACGCCGTGAGGTAACTCTCCTTTGAATTGAAGAGCCCCTGGAACGTGTACGTGGCAATGGCGGAGAGCTGCCAATTGGGCACGGATGGGATGCGGTTCCCGTCTTTGATGCCTGCCACCACAGACCCCGTATTCGGATCAGTCAGCGTCGAATCGAACTCGGCTTCCACGTAGCTGCCGGCAAAGGTCACCAGCAAGGCATCTATGGGGTGAATGGCCATTTCCAGTTCTCCGCCCATCGTATGGGCCTCCGGTACGCTGATCGTCACCCGCGACGAGCATGCGCCGGCATCCACGTTCACGCCCAGATTGTCGATGTCGGCATAGAACAACGATCCGTTCAGCGTCACCTTCTGGAACGAGGATTTCATGCCAACTTCATAGTTCCACAAGGTCTCGTCCTTAAACCGCTGAAACCCCCTGTAGGTCTCATAGTCGTCACCACAAAGCGGTTGGTTCAACGGATCATTCACGCCGCCCAGGCGAAATCCTCGTGAAGCCTGCGCGTTCACGGCCACGTGATCTGCCACGTCGTAGCTGATCATGAATCGGGGCGTGAAGCCGTCGGATGACACCGTCACGTCTTGCCTTTGCGCATCGGCATTTGAGAAGACACCGCCGGATCTGAAGGTTTTGTCTTCTTCCCAGTCGTACCAACGCAACCCGGCAGTCAAATCGAGGCGGTCCAAGAGCGTGTAGGTCGCCTCACCAAACACCGCCACCTGACTGAGGTCGTACGTCAAATCGGAGACGTACGGTGAATCTTTCACGACGCGTCCAAACACGTCGAATGTACTGGGAGCAGACAGATAACGATCATATCCCGGCATGGGCAAGCGCTGGGAATAATCGCGCTTGATATTCGAATAAAAGACGCCTGCCTGCCATTGGAATGGGCCGGCGTTGGTGGAACTGACCCGCACTTCATGAGTCATCTGTTCCACCTCGGTGGTATCCCGCAAATTGGATGGGATGAACACCGCTGGAAGTGGAAGTCTAATATCCACAGCCACACTTCCTGCCAGCGCGCTGGTATCGCGGCTGACCAGCAGGTCGCGCTTGGTGTAACTGGCGACGTAGGTGGCCTCGAATAAATCGTTTGGCTTCCATTTGATCGTGTTGTCGAGGATCAGGGTTTCGTCTTCAAAGGCTTCGTCCAGCAACAGAAACTGCTGACGCTCGCCAAGCTGCACGGCTCGCCGCGTCGTGGTATACGGGTTGGCATACAGATTGAAGTCTTCCTCGCGGTTGAATCCGTCCATGTCGATGGATTGGTACACCAACCGGGGGGAGATGGTCACATTCTTAGCCGGTTGCCATAACACAGATGCCCGGCCGCCGAAGCGGCCGCCGTCGTTGATGTCATCATCCATCTCACCCGTTTCCCGCAGAGCGTCAATGAAACCGCCATATCTCGTGCCGTAGCCCGTTACGCGAATGGCGGCGTTGTCGCTCAGGGGCGCGTTGAAGGCTGCTTTCACGTGCCCGCCGGTCCCGCCACTGTCAATCGTGTTCAGGTCGAATTGCGTTTTCACCTCTTTGGTGTTGAATTGCGGTTTGTTGGTGACGTACCGCACGGTCCCACCGATGGAGCCGGAGCCGAACAGCGTGCCCTGCGGTCCTCTCAGGGTTTCCACCCGGCTCACGTCATAGAGGTCCAGGTCTGGGGTAAACAGCGATAACGAAATCGGCGTATCGTCCAGATAGATACCCACCTGCTCCTTGACCCCGGGTTGGTCCCGGACGATCTGACCGGAGGAAATCCCGCGGATGTTCACTACGCTCTGGCCAGGGCCTAAGTTCTGGATGGATAGTCCGGCCACGCTCCGGGACAGCCCTTCCAGGTCAAAGGTGTTCAGCCGCTGAATATCGGCTTCCTCCTGCACGTTGACGGAAAAGGGCACGTCCATGACCGACGAGGTCCGCCTGGTCGCCGTGACCACGACTTCTTCTAATTGGTGAATGTCCGACACACTGGTGCTCTTGGGTGTGGGGGCTTGATCCTGGCTTTGTCCGAAGGCGTACCCTCCACCCGCTGACACCACCAGGACGACCCCTTGCAGCAGCCTGAGTAGCTTGCCAGCAAGATTCACTTGGTTGTTCTCCATGTCTGTTTCCCTCCTTTGTTAAAGGATTGTTGTCTGGTGCCATTGCGTCGTTGTTACAAAAATAGGAAGAACTGTCCTCATGGCGGAGCCGAGGAGCCAAGGGCACTCCCCCACCGACTAACCTGTTGGGGCTGAAAAAGAAAGCAGGCAAGTGGCGACCCCCGGTAAAAGATACCGCAGGGAAATGAGTAAAATATTGAGAATATCATATATGCTGATAAGGAGAAACGTGTTACCCATGTTCCCGGTTGCACAGGCTCTTTCCGTTTCCTTCTTCTGTCGCCACGTCATCTCATGCCGCTGGGTTTTTGCCGGCGTCCTTTTGTCTTTGTAGCTGCGCCATCTCATGGCGCAGAACCTTGCCGGACGCGATAAGATCGCGTCCCTACACCTGCGACGAGGCCGGGTTGTGTTCGTCCGGTTCCCTCGCCCTCCGGGAGAGAGTTGGGGGTGAGGGGAAATATGCGACGGCCGCCACTGTGTTATGAAAAAATATCGGAAGGAAGGGTAAAAATCCGTATAAGATCGCGTTGCATTCCCTGAGGAATGATCGTCTTGGACCCATGGTAGGGAAGCGGGTAGTGTTGTCGGGTTTTAGGGTGCGTCACCATCCGATGACTGCCTTTGCCTCGAATGGGATCCATTGTAAAAAGAGAGTCATGATTTTTTAAGGCCGCGACAACCTCTTTGTCGGTTAACGCCCGTCCCAATTTTACGACACCGGTTGGGGTTCAGGAGGCGATGCGGCTTTGATCCGAGGGACTTGCAGGCTTCCCACGCGATAACCTGTTTGTTGAGACTGGACGCGGTTCAAGAACCTGTCTTTTAACGCGTCGCGTTTTGCTATCGCATACCGTTCAAAATAGTGTGGTTCGGCAGGCATAAAAATGTGATCGATCGTGTCATGATGGTCTATGGCGTAGGTCGCTTGAGTGATGATCGTTTCCTTTAAATCCTCAATCGCGGCTTCAAACGTCTCTCCATACCCTCGTAAACTCATCTCTAATGCCACCGCGCACCACATTTCGTCTTCTCGAACACCCAGGACGTTCAATGTCACGCTTGACGGCTTTTTCATAGCTTCCCTCCTCCATGCCCCTGCCCCATCCATCCGCACGACCAACCTGTTTCAGGGTTCATGCAGTCCTCGCTTTGTCAAGACATCGTTACGGCACGCTTGCTGCTCACGACTACGAGAAAGAGGCCAGGTTTGTGTCGCTCTTTCCTGCCGCGCCGGACGCGATACGATTGCGCCGCGACACCGGCGGGGCGGCCCCTCCAAGAGCCGCATGAGATGCGGCGGCTACGAAGGCGGGGTAGCCGGGTTGTCTGTATCGCGGTGAGACCCCATGCCGCTGGGTTTTTGCCGGTGTCCTTTTGTCTTTGTAGCTGCGCCATCTCATGGCGCAGAGCCGTGCCGGACGCGATAAGATCGCGTCCCTACAATGACGGGGAGCCTCACCCGACGCGATACGATCGCGCCGCGACAACGACGGGGAGGCCGACCATGGACCCCCGATTACAAACGTCGGAGATGACGGACAAAGACGACGGTGTCAACGAATGACTGCACACAGACACGGAAGGAGAGATGCGAGGAAATGTCAGAAAGTTGTCTGCATCCACATGGGAGAAATCTTGCAGCGCCGCACGGTGCCAACCGGCAGGGGGAAACGGTGCGCCCCGTATCGCCTTATTGGCCGGCCGGCCCGGCATGGCTGAAAGCACCCCGGTATTCTCCCGGGGTTAGGGAACCTCTGATTTCGTGCACGATCGGGCGCATGGCGGCGTGGTGTCCTCGCTCAACCCTCACCTCTCTCTCTGATACGCTTCGGGTTTCGCTCCGGGACGCCTGGCCCTGCATCCCGCTCTCACACGAAATCAGCGGGTCCTTAGACCTCTGTTGATTCGAAATGATCTTTTCTGAGAACCCTGACGTCCAAGACGAACAGACTGCCGGAATGACGTTCCAGGAAGGGCCTGAGTCCTGAAAGGATGGGTTCCACTTTGTCTTCGGGAACAACGGTCAGCACCATCTGCAGGCTGCTCTCATCGTTGAACATAAGATGGCCTTCATGGAAACCGCTGTGACCCTTGCCCGACAGATTGTTGAAGATGGTATAGCCACTGGCCTTTATCCGATCAAGTACTTCCGTCACGAAGCTCAGGTGCTCGCCGTTAATAATAATCTTTATTTCCTTCATCGGGTAAAGCGTAATGGTACTCATGGTCTTCTGTTCCTCCTCAACTTGATGGATTACTGAATGCGCTGCCATTGTTCTAAGGAATGCTGGTAAAAAAACTCCATTGTCTTGGGATCCAATGCCACAAGATTGACCCATTGATTGCCGATGAGTCGTTTTAACACGTCATGCCGGGCAATAATCTCGCTGATTCGTTCCATGGGGGCTTCAATGATCACAAAGAGTCGCATGGGTTCGTGATAGGGAGTTTCAACGTCCAACACCGTTTGAACGGGGAGCCCGATGCACAGATCGCTTTGGGAGCCATACATGACTCCGATGCGCCCGACCACGTTATGATAGACTTTGCTCCCGCTCCCGTACACCACGGGATCCACCGTGGAAAAATAATGTTCCATATTAATCCAATTCGCGACGATCACGGGAGCGGTCATGATAATTTCCAGATATTTTCCCGTCGGGTCCTGCCGGTGATCATAGGAGTGTAAAAACGTTCGGCCTTCAAGATTCAGGCCGTGTGTCAAGGCCCGCCGGCCGACGATAAACGCCGTGTGCCGCGACAATCCCCATTCCGGACGGACTTGTGACCAATCCAGGCTACGCATTTTCGTTCGGGTGGTCGCGTGCGCCGGAGAGGGCTCACCCGTTTGCTCCGGGAAGCGACTTAACCGTTCAAGGCTATTGTGCTTCCCGGCTTCTTCCAGGGCATGCAGCAGTCTGCTCAAATCTTTCCGGTGCGTCGTGGGAACGTCTTCCAGGTCAAACAGTTGCACTTGGTCCGTCGTGGTATCGTGTTGACCCGGAAGAAAATGCGTATCGAGAGGAATGGCAATCCCTTTTTGGGCCAGCAACTGCCGGACTTCGGCTTTGTTGGCCATGGCGGCAAAAGCCCGGGCGTTGGAGATCCCGTGGTTGCCCCCGCAGGCCCCACAGTCCAAGGCCGACTCGTAGGGATTGTTGTCCGACGTGCTGGCATGACCACAAATGAACACCAGCCTGGAAAAGGTTTTCGTGAATCCTAAAATGCGAAGTGCCGTTTCGACAAAATGCGCTTGTTCGGTTGTCGTAAATCCGGTCTGTGTGATCCGGTGCAGACGATTCGTCACGGCTCGTTTATGGACGCCATACTCCCGCATGAGCTGTTGAAGAAATTTTGTATGGTCTGCCTCAGTCCAGTGCAACAGGTGATGGAGTTCCCGATCTTCCGTGCCGTCTATCGAAACCTCACGCAACGCTTGCTTGCGAAGACGTTCGACCTGGTCGTGGGAAATCGCGTTGCTCAGGCGACCGAACCGCTCGATTAACATGCGATAGATGATGGCCCGATGTTCCGAGGCGACCATTTCCTCGGCTTCCTCCTTGGTCAGTTTTTCAACGGTCAACGTTGTGCCGATGGCAATGTTAAAACGTTCTTTCATCCATGACGTGAGCCGTTGATACCACAACGGGGCCAACGTTTGCCCGAATAACCTGAGTCCGAAAAACCATCCGATGGCTTCAACCATCACGTAAGGCGTAATGACGTTCTCTTTCAAATCATGGAGGAGGGTATGTCCGGTCTTGGCGAGTTGTTGTCGTTCCAGAGATTTCTCCGCAGCCTTGGCCTGGTACGCGCGAGGCACTTCTTTGATGATGTGCTTTGGTTTGAGCAGGACTGGGCACTGATCGGTTTCATGTTCGCGTCCGAATTCCTCGAAGCACAAGGGAATCCCGAAAAATCCTGCAAATCCGAATGTTTCATTCCCTCCCACTTCTTCCAAATGCCTTCGAAATCCTTCTGAACGAACATCGATACAGAAGATGGCTTGAGTCAACGGACGTGATTCCGACGGAGGTTTTTCCGACTCGTCGCTCTGAGACAGTCGATGAACGTTTGGCGAAAAATGCTGAATAAAGTCCGTGATGAAACTGCGTTCAAGCGCGTGCAGCCATAACGGACCGTGCTGCGACTCCGGAAAGCCTTCAACCCAATCGAGCAGGACCTCCAGGGTTTCTGAGGGACTGTCGATGAGCTCCTGCACGGAACCATCAAGGCAACGGGCGAGATGCACAAGGATGCAGGCTTCGCGCGCGCGCGCCTGCCGTTGACGAACGGTTTGCCACGTCTGACGTGTGGCGTCTCCCAGCCGGTCTACTGCATCAACAGGGAGTGGTTCCTGTAGAAGCAGAGAAAGATCGAGGTCCGCTTCGACTTCCTCGGCGAGTCCTCTCGAGCGCCATTCTTTGTAGAGACCGTAGCCGACCGGATGGTCGCGCAGGAGAGACAGGATGGCCGCATACGTGCCCGGGATGCCAAGCTTCGCTTCGCATACATGAGAGACGAGCTCTCTTTCATAGAAGAGGCGGATGGCGATGTACTTGATCAAATCGATGGGGAAGGCCTGTTGCCATTGATGATCCGATTGTTCCGACCGCCATTTGATGAATCCCGTCCATCCCGGCAACTGCGCCAAGTGTAAGGTGAAATAGCCTATCCACAGCTCCTGAGGAATGGCCATTATCTCTAAACTTTGACGAATGGCATCCGCCGGGAGATCAGGCAGGTCCCGGGTTTTGGCTTTCCAGCCTTGAATGCCGCACAACGAGCCTGACCGGTCATCTTGGGCCAAGATTTTCCACCCATCGTAAAACGTTTTGTCGCGACACGGCATCGTCCATGGGGCATGGCCTTCGTCGAGAAAGCTTCCGCACCATTTGATGAGCTCCTGATTGATCCGGTCCTGGATGTCCGTCCCGAGCGTGGCATCGCACCAATGGGCGAGGGTGTACTCTGTCCCCAGTTCGCGTTGTTCCCTGTCAGCGTGCAGCTTGAGAGAAAAGCGTTGCTCCTGTGACCCGGAGAAGGCGTGGAGTTTTTCACGCAGCCTGGTCGCGTCGGTCTCGCTCAGCGCATGTGCTAACACGGCTGAGGCGACGTCAGGCTCGACCGCTCCGGTCCCATTGATGAAAATGGTCTTCAGGACTTCCAGATGCGTCACCGTTCGATTTCCAAGCACCACGCTCTCCTCTTGTGCTCTGCGCGTTAAGACTTCCTGAATGGCGTCCGCGGAGATGCGACCGTGTTGAAAATACTTCCGGTATTCTCTATTGGGCAGATAGCCGTTCCCACCGATAAATTTTCTGCCCTGCTCGATGGCTTCTTCGAAGGGTAAATGTTCCAGACCATGGAGAGGGTTATGGTGAATAAAGGTTTGCATGGGCCAGTAATGGGAAACCGTCTCGCTCGCAAGTTTGACAAGCGAACGCAATTCCATGCGCTGGGTGTCTTGTGCGACAATCGGTTCTTTGACGTTTGCCATGGGTGCGCTCTCTAATTGATCAAGATGCTCATCCCTGCGCCGAAAATAATCAGGACCAGGGAGCAGATTTCGGTCACGCTCAGATCGGTATAGGGGATGTCGGATCGTGCTTTTCCAAAGAGTGTGTGGTGCAGCACATGTGAGAAATGCCAACTTCCAAACATCCAGAGCCCGAGAAACAGCAACGAAATGATGACCAAAGAGCCCTGCTGACTTTCCGTTGCCGGCATGGTCGTGATCCCCCCCAAGATTGGAATGATCGGAAGCAGGACGGCGATGCTGATCAACAGGCTCACGAACGTCCCGAGACGCGGCATGGGCGAGGCCAATCCGGGAAGATTCCCGATGGCGTGCGACCCATACCGTTGTTGGACAAACGCATAGGCGACAAACAGTCCATTCATGACAAATCCGATCGTGATCCCGAACGGGATTCCCCATTCGGCAAAAGAAGAGAAGACGGTCGTCAGTCCCCACAAAAGCGCGACCTGGACAATGGTTGCATAAGTCAGGAACGCATGAATCTGATGCTGTCCCAAACATTTCAGGGCCGCATACAGCCCGCCCAGTAAGGCCAGTAATCCGATGGCCACGTGTATGTCCGTTTCCATGGGAATCACGGTTTGCAGGTTGTGGATTTCGACCACTCCGAGGGATAAGAACGCGACAGTCCATACTCCGGGAGCAATGCCTCGAGCAGAGCCGACCATGGAGGCGAAGAGACCGTGAAAGGGGGGCAGTGGCACGAGGGTGACCGCAAGAAACAGGCCGGCCAGTCCGGACACATCTTCGACCCAGAAAGAAACACCGACGAGCACGATGGCAAGGGTCGCCTGCGCAAGCCCGAACGTTTTGCGCGTGGCGGAAAGATTCGACTGATAGAGAGAAACGGCCGCATACCCGAGCAAGCCAATGAGAAAATAATACCTGTTGCCAGACGCGGAGCTGAGCAACGCGGCAAGACACAGTCCCATCACCACCAGTGCGTCCGGAACGGTTGAAGAACGTTTGGACTCCCAGTGTCCGAGGACGACACAACACGTCGAAACGATGACGGCCGCCGAGAGAGCCATCACACTTCGAGTGGGTGCGAATGCGGCGTGCATGTAGAAGATCGTTCCGGCTTCCCACCCGATGCCCAGCATGGCGACAACCCGAAAGGTCGAGTGCGACACGCGGCAGGTTCGGTTGATGAACCAGAGCGCAAGGGGGACGAGAACAGCCATCAACGTGATGGAAAATTCCGAAATCATTGCGAATCGATCTTTCGTTAATATCGGTATCTGAATTTTTGTGCCAATTGGAAAAGCTTGTGGCCCCACCTCATATAGATCAGATCGACGTACAACCGGTTGATCAGAAGAATATAGAGTCGTTGTTGCCATGCAAGAATCCAGTCCGGTTTCGGAATCGTGTGTCCTTTGGCATCGATATAGACGTAGCCCCAACTGAAAAGCACAAAGAACGTGGCCAGCAGGATCATCATATCGAACACCGCAGGATTCAAGGCCGCGGCCACAAAGAACGCGTCTGCAGCACCTGGTTCAGGATACAGAAAGTGCGTGAATTGCTCGCCCGCCCAGAGGTACGTGAACCCCATGAGAAACAACGTGCTGATCATGGCCCCGGAGACCTTCCAGGTCGCAACGTTATGCAGTCGATACAGACTGAAAATGGCTTGAGAGGCGGTGACCCAACTAAAAAAGAGGAAGATGACCGCTCCATGTGCGTCTTGGAGCGGAACTTCCAGAAGACCGTGTGCGACCATCAAAATAAACAGCGGCATGATTAAGGTGATGATCAATCCCGTCACCCAGCTTGCCTGGGTGGGAAGCCTGACTGGTTTGTGCGTGGGTGACACCGGGAATTTTGGTTCGTGTCTGGCATGATGAATCACGGCCCCGGCGCTTAAAAAAAGCGAGGCCTTGAACAGGCCGTGTGCAATCAGATGAAAAATGGCCAGGGCAAAGGCCCCGAGGCCGCATTCCATGATCATGTACCCCATTTGTCCCATCGTGGAGAATCCCAGTGTTTTCTTGATGTCGTTTTGGACGAGCATCATGGAGGCTCCCAAAAGGACCGTCACGGCACCCACGATGAACACGATATGCAGGACGTCAGGTGAGAGGGCATACAGCGGTGCGAGTCGATTCAGCAGGAAGCCCCCCGCGTTGACAATGCCCGCATGCATGAGCGCCGAAACCGGAGTTGGAGAATCCATGGTATCCGGCAACCAGACATGGAGGGGAAACTGCGCTGATTTGGCCATGGCTCCGATGAAAATGAGCAACGTAATGACAGACGTGGCCGTGACGTCGAGCACGTTTCCGGGCAACAGTGAAATCACGGGAGTCTGTTGGGAGGCCCGCTGGAAGAGTTCGGCAAATTCGAGCGTGCCGAAGTAGTGATACGTCAGGACCAGGCCGCAGAGAAACGCGGCGTCTCCGACCCGGTGTACGATGAACGTTTTGAACGCGTTCTGATAGGCCGGCACGTGCGAAAAATTAAACACAAGAAGAAGGTACAAGACCCAGCTCAACAACTGCCAAAACACAAACAGCATCAGGAGGTTCGGACTGGAAACGAGCGCGAGGATGACAAACGTCATAAAGCTGAGTAACGCGAAGAACCGGGCATAGCCGGGATCGCCCTGGAGATAACGAACGGAATACACGTGAATCACGGTGCTGACGCCGGTGATCAGGACCATCATCACGGCTGTGAGTCGGTCAACCAACATGCCGAACGTGAAAAACGAGGCATCATCGTCCTGGAGCGGCCAGAGGGACACTCGAAAAGGCTCGCCCGAGCTGACGAAATACAACGTCACAAGGGAGAGGATGCCGGCGCCGACCGTGGCACTGATTCCTATCGTGGTGACAGACGAGGCGAATCGTTTGCCGAGAAGACTGATCACGACTCCGGCAAAGAACGGAAGCAGGGGAATGAGGAGTGCGGTCGTCGTCATCACATGGTCTCTTGCCAACGGACGAGGCTGCCGATCATGACGGTCTTGGCCAACGAAAACGGCGAAGGTCGGTCATACGTCTTTTTCTGCTTCAGTTTGTAGGGGAAAGCTGACGTACGGTCTAGGGAACCTCTGATTTCGTGCACGATCGGGCGCATGGCGGCGTGGTGTCCTCACTCAACCCTCACCTATCTCTCTTGATAAGCTTCGGGTTGCGCTCCGGGACGCCTAGCCCGGCATCCCGCTCTCACACGAACTCAAAGGTTCCCTAAAGCTTGGTTTTCTTTTCGCGTGCTCCTCAATGGTGCCTGATAGTAATCAAAGTCTCCTGCATAAGCAAACACATAATTTTTATGGAATTCATCTCTTTTTTCAATGAATCGTTTCGAGTGACGGACTGTGAGGGAACCTCTGATTTCGTGCACAATCGGGCGCATGGCGGCGTGGTGTCCTCGCTCACCCCTCACCTCTCGCTCGGAGAAGCGTCGGGTTGCGCTCCGGGACGTCTGGCCCGGCCTCCCGCTCTCACACGAAACTTGTCCTCGACGTTCTTAATCGGGGATCAGCGGTTCCCTGGCCTCCTTCCGTCATTTGTCTGTTGTGCGCACTTGGCCCATGGACCCATGGCCGTCATTCCTGCGAAAGCAGGAATCCAGCGAGTCTTTGTTCTCCAGGCCAGAGCGAGCCAACCCAACGCTGCTGGATCCCCGATTACGGAGGTCGGGGATGACAACAGGGGGGAGAGGCCCTTCCTTCTGTCAACGAATGAGTGAACAGGCACCATTCCCTCGTACGAGTCCGGGGGAGAGACGGCGTGTTTTTGCCTGATTTATACTCTCCCCTGGAGGGAGAGTCGCGGAAGCCAAGCCTCCGGCGCCGGCTGACGCGGTGAGGGGGCATACTGACGGGCTGCTAGGGGCCCTCTGATTGAGTGCCCGATCGGGCGCAGGGCGGCGTGGTGTCCTCGCTCACCCCGCACCTCTCTCTCTGCTACGCGTCGGGGTTCGCGCCGGGACGCCTGGCCCGGCCTCCCGCTCTCACACGAAACCTGTCCTCGACGTTCTTAATCGGGGATCAGCGGTTCCTTTGAACGATCACCAGTTGCTCTATTTCCAGCGAGGCGTCTGCTCTCTCTCCGGTCACGTCTCGCCATTGCGTTCTCTCGGAATTGAAACGGCGGATTCGAGAAGACCGATCGCTTTGCTTTCAGGAAAAGAGCACAACGCATCCAATTCGGTTAACGCGCTGAAAAAGTAAAACACGGTAGAGGTGCGTTTCGTGACGGATTCCAGATTGAGCAGCAGACTTGCGACAATGACTTCGGCTGCGACGAGTTGCCCCAAGGTCAATTCTCCTTTGCTGAGCAACCACCCCGCGGTTCCCAAGAGTCCGGCATGCAGCAACACCTGAAGCGACAGGGAACCGATATATTGACGCAGCAGGACGCTGAAACGGGATTCGCGCGCGCGGACGTACTCCGTCGCCAAGGTATCCGCTTGTTCCATCAGGTCCGCATCGCTTGTGGCGTGGAACCGATGCCGGTTGCCGGTGACGTCCTGGAGCCAGCGAAAGACCTCGTATTTGGCTTCGGACATGTGAAGCGTGGTGCGCACCCCTCCCTTGCCCAAAATCCCGATCAGCACCATCGAGCCCAGCAGCATGAGATCGAAGACCATGAAGTACGGATGATAGAAGACCAGCAGCGTCATGCCGATCAAGCCCCCGACCAGTACATTGGTAAAATCGACGAGCAAGCTGGCCAGGGCTCGTTGCAGAAAGACCGTTTCAAAAAATCGATTGATCGCATCGGATCGAAACGTCTCTTCCTTGACGCGCGAGGCGAGTTGCGCGAGGACCAACGTCACTCGCACGAAAATTCGCCGTTCGAGGATATCGGTGGCATAAAATTGCAGAATGCGAAATGCGCCGACAAAAAACAGGATGATCGCCATAATGCTGATAAGGGTCACCAACATCACCGGTGAAACCGTGTAGGAGAAGGTATTGATCAGTTCCTGAACCGTGAGGGGAATGATCAGGGAAAAGATCCCCACCGCGACGGCATAGATCAGCATCGCCCCCACAAGCAGCCGTTCATGCCTGATGAGCAGTCCCAAACGGTCGAGATGATCTCTCAGATTCGGAAGTGTGGTCTTCATGCCGTCTCAAGGTCCATCGTGGGTCGCGTCAGGTATTCAGGCGGTGGGCGCGCCGTTCACCCATTGTCCGATCGCCCATTGATAGAACGCCAGCGCTTTTTGGTAGTCGGCCAGCGCGGCAATCCACTCCTCAGCCGCCTGAATAACGTTTCGTTCCCGAAGATTGACGAAGACCAAACTCGTTGCCCCGTGCCGAAATCGCGTGCGTTCGCCCTTTTCCAGGGCTTGGGCCAAGTCAAACGCGTGCAGGGAAACCTGGATGCGTTCCCTCGCGCGGGCGACGGCTGATCGGGCATTGTCCACGTCCAGGGACACTTGTTGAATGCGATATTGCTGCATGAATCTGAGGCGCTGAGCCTTGCCTTCGATCTGAAGGCGGTCACCTCGTGCATGGCGCTGGAGGAACGGAAGGCTCATCTGTACGCCGAATCGATACCCCAACCCCAGGACGAACTCTCCGGGCTTCCTCGTCGGCTGAGCCTCTGCGGTCAGATTTGGAAGGAAATTATTGTTCGCCACTTCCAGGTCGATGTGATTCAGCTTGGCTTCCAGATGAACGAGTTGGATTTCCGGACGAACGGAAATGGCCTGCTTCTTGTCCTGTTCACGTTGAGAGATTTGCCGTTGTTGCATCAATGACAGATCCGGGGGCTTAAACTGTCGAACGACGACCGGATTGCCACCCTCCCACAGGAACAAGGCGAGTTTCAGTTGTTCTCGCTCGAGTGTGCGTCTCGCCTTGATCAAACCCGCTCGGCGTCGTTGCACTTCCTGGTTGGCTTCAATGACGTCAAACTCGGCTCTCGCTCCGGTTTTGGCCTGTCTCGACAACTGCCGGGACCGGGTCACGGCCACCGTGACGGCTTTGTTCTGTAACGCGACGAATTGATGCGCCGCCACCCAATTCCAGTATTGCATCGCCGCCCCCCGGTACAAATCCTGCCGTGTTTGTTGAATTTCGAGTTGGGCCTGTTTGGTGGCCAATTCGGATTTCTTCAATTCTGCATGGGCAGGATTTGTGACCAGTCCGCGCAGGAGAGGAAACACAATGCCCAATAACGGTTGATTGGAAGAATCGATAGCCAAATCCGCGATTTTGACGTTCCCCATGCCTGCCCGGAATCCGGCAAATCCTTGGACGCCCCAGGGATGACGGAACTCCACGAACGTATCATTGAACCCCACACTTGTGGTGTCGGTGTTACCGGCTAATCGTTCCAATTCCCAATCATTGACGAGTTTCGGTTCGAAGGCACCCAGCGCTTTCAGTAATTTTCCGCTGGCCACGATCTTTTGCGTCTGCGTTCCCTGAAGCAGTGGATGCCCCTGTTCCACTTGGGCCAAAACCTTGTTCAACGTCAGAACGGATCGCGGCGGTTCTTGTGAAGATGGTGTTGCCGTTTCTTCAGCCCCTACGGGGAGCACGTGGAATCCCATAAGCCAGATGACAACGGCAATTCGTAGACTTTTCATGCTGACCCCTCCCATCTGATAGGTATGCTCGCGCACGCAGCCTGACCTGTCTATCCGTTTCATGGTCCGCGGCGTCCGGCTTTCGGCAGAAACACGTCGGTCAACGCTTTGGCTCCTGTTTCATAATCTGCCGGAAACAAATTGAACCGACGCCACATCTCGTACCACAACGGGACGCGATTGAGGATGACCCACCCCATGACTTGGGTCCCTTGCCGGACTTGTTCTTGAGGCGGCCAATTTCGACGTGTTGTCTCAGGCACCACCCATAAACGAAATTTGCCGTTGACCGAAGCCGATTGATCCACGACCTGAATGCGTCCATCGTAGGTGCCGGCCATGAACTTGGGCCACGCCGGGACGGGAATGGCCGGGATACCGTGAAGGAGCAAGCGAACCGGTCTGCCGGGTTTCAGAAGCGGGGCATCAATCGCCTCGGCCCACATTTCAACGGCCCGGGTGGCACTCGAAGGGACGATCGTGAAAAGCGCGTCCCCGGGGTGCACGATTTCGCCGAGACCGATCGGGGTCAGGCGAACCACGGTCCCGTCAAGCGGGGAGACGACCTGGCCGGCCGCACGGCGTTGCAAGGCATTGGACCGTTTCAATTCCAAATCGGCCAATTCTTCAGACGCCTTGGCTGCATCGGCAAAGGCGGCAGCTCTTTGGGATCGCGTCTCCAATTCCCGCTGGATCAATTCCGCGTCAATTTGTTCACGGCCGTGCGCCAAGGCTCGTCGTGCCTGTTCCGTTTCGCGTAACGCCGCTTCAGCCGCCTTCACCTCCGCGCGGGAAGCGATCTCCGTTTGGATCGCCAACTCCAGTTCCCGTCGTGAAACCAAGCCGTCGGCCTCCAAAAGACGTGAGCGCTCCAGGTTTAAGGTGGCGGTCTCCCGGGTCACGTTCGCCCGGGCCAGGCGTTGTCTGGCACTTTGGACTTTATGATCAGCCTCAGACACTCGAGCTTTGGCCGAGATTGTGGCCGCCTGCGTCAGCTTCGACATTTCTTCGAGACGTTGGGCCAGGATGTCGGTACGCGCCAAAGCGGCTCGACGCCGATCTTCCAGGGCATTGCGGGATTGATCCAATCGTTGCAGGAGATCCGGTGCCATGAATTTGGGATCCACGTCGTCCAACTCGAGAACCAGGTCTCCGCTCTTGACGGCCATCCCTTCATTCACGTGCCACGCACGAATGCGTCCGTTGATCTGAGCGTGAATTTCCTGAGGTCGTTCCGACGGCGAATAGGCGGATAATCGGCCTTGGACGGTGACCGTCTGTGTCCACGGTACGAAACTCACGGTCACGCCGAAGACCAGAAACAGCACAATGGCTGAGCGCGACCACACCCGCAAGCGACGAGGAATGCGTACCGCGGCATGGGATTCCAGCCGCTTGGTCGATGGAAGAAAATGGGCGCCGAAGAGCCCGGGTTCTCGTTTTGCGATATTCATGGCACGATGCGCGGTCCTCGTCATCGTAGAAAAGACTGCGTCCCTCAACGTGCTTTATTCATAATAATTCGAGTTTCTTCGATAAACAAATATATAAGCCTGTCATCCCCGACTTTCTCAGCGGGGATCCAAGCTGGAGATGTCAGGTTACGCCGTGCGACTAACCCGACCGACAACGGCGGCGAGACCGGGTTGTCTTCGTCAGACTCCCTCGCCCCGTTTCCCTCTTTCGTAGCCGCGCCATCTCATGGCGCGGGGTTTTTGCCGGCCTCGCCGGACGCGATACGATCGCGTCCCTACAACGACGGGGAGACCGGGTTGTCTATGTCGCGCTGCTCTCCCATGCCGCTTCTTTTTTGGCCCGCTTCCTTTTGTCTTTGTAGCTGCGCCATCTCATGGCGCAGAGTTTCCCCTGCCGCGCCGGGCGCGATACGATCGCGTCCCTACAAGGACAGGGAGACCGGGTTGTCTGTGTCGCGGTGCTCTCCCATGCCGCTTCTTTTTTGGCCCGCTCCCTTTTGTCTTTGTAGCTGCGCCATCTCATGGCGCAGAGTTTCCTCTGCCGCGCCATCCCCCTCGACATCCGTCATCGGGGGAGGGCGCGGCTGCAACAAAAGCGAGGAGCGCACCTTGCATTCTCTCAACGAATGACTGAACATTGACAATGCGTCGCGTTTGAACTGCGTGGATCGGCGCTGTTGCAGGATTTTTAAGATCTGTTACAATCCAAGGTTTAGACTTGACATGTGTTTGGCCGCCCAACGAAAGAAGCAGTCAGTGAGAATATGTCGTCACAGAAGAAAGAGGGGCGTGCGTGAATTTCGTTGAAACCAGGGTCTTTCCCATCACCGATTACGAGTCGGTCCCGGTCGCGGAACTCTCTGAACGGATCAGGGTTGCCAAGAGAACACTCGGCGATCAGGTGCTGATCCTGGGGCATAACTATCAACGAGATGAAGTCATTATGCACGCCGATCTTAGAGGGGACTCGCTGTTGCTGTCCAAGTTGGCGGCGGAACGGTCGCAGCACCCCTACGTAGTCTTTTGCGGTGTCCACTTCATGGCGGAAACCGCCGATATTTTGAGCCGGTCGAGCCAGACCGTGATTTTGCCGGATTTGGCCGCGGGGTGTTCCATGGCGGATATGGCGGCCATTGAGCAGGTGGATCAGTGTTGGGAAGAACTGGGGCGCGTGTTGTCCGTGGAAGAGGACGTCATGCCGGCGGTGTACGTGAACTCTGCCGCGGTCCTCAAAGCCTTTTGCGGGGAGCATGGAGGGATTACCTGTACGTCGTCCAATGCCAAGGCCGTCATGGAATGGTGCTGGACCCGGCGAGAAAAAATCCTGTTCTTCCCGGATGAACATCTTGGGCGCAACGTGGCGAATACCATGGGCATGTCGCGGGAATACATGATCGTCTGGGATCCGTACCTGCCATACGGAGGGAACACAAAAGAGGCGATCCGGAAAGCCCGTCTGATTTTATGGAAGGGCCACTGCAGTGTCCATCAGATGTTTCAACCCGCGCACGTGGAGTACTTTCGCAAAACCTATCCGGGCATTCGGATCATCGTGCATCCGGAATGTCACGAAGACGTGGTCAACCAAGCCGACGCGGTGGGATCCACGGAAACCATTATTCGGACGGTCAAACAGGCCCCACCGGGGACCCTGTGGGCTGTGGGGACGGAGTTGAATCTGGTCAACCGGCTGAAAAACGAAGAAGCCGACAAACAGGTGTTTTTCCTGTCCCCAACCGTCTGCCGGTGTGCGACCATGTTTCGGATCGATGCGGCCCACTTGTGTTGGAGCATGGAGAATCTCGCACAAGGCTGTGTGGTGAATCAGATTTCCGTGCCGGGCGATGATAAGGTCCTGGCTCGGATCGCACTCGATCGAATGATGGCGGTCAGCTAGCGAGCAGATCGCTCATTCACCAGCGGACGCTTGCGCAGACACGCCGGCGGCGGCGAGTCGGCCAACGTTCTCTCTCCCCTCACCCGGCCCTCTCCCTTAAGGGGAGCGGGTTCTCGACACTATGATGTGGTTGGCTTCTGATTCCGTCAACGAATGACCGAACACAGACCGGCATGACAGAAAAAGACGATGGATTATAAGTCAACGCTCAATCTGCCCAGGACGGCCTTCCCCATGAAAGGGAACCTGCCGAATCGTGAGCCGGAATTCGTTGCCCGGTGGACGAAGCAGGAGATCTATCAACGCATTCAAGCATCCCGGGCGGGCAAGCGACTCTATATCCTGCATGACGGCCCGCCGTATGCCAACGGCCACATTCATATCGGCCACGCGCTCAATAAAATCCTCAAGGACATCATCATCAAGTCCCGCACCATGGAAGGAATGCAAGCGCCCTACATTCCGGGCTGGGATTGTCACGGATTACCCATTGAACACCAGGTCACGAAGCAACTTGGCGAGAAGAAAAAGGACATGAGCGTCACGGAATTGCGTCGGCAGTGTCGTGGGTACGCGGACAAATTCTGGAACGTCCAACGGGATGAGTTTCAGCGATTGGGCGTGTTGGGTGATTGGGAACGTCCCTACCTCACGATGGACAAAGCCTACGAGGCGACCATCATTCGAGAGTTCGGAAAATTCGTGGATCAGGGCGGGGTGTATAAAGGGCTGAAACCGGTGTTGTGGTGTACGCAGGATCAGACCGCCTTAGCCGAAGCCGAAGTGGAGTACATGGACCATGACGCTCCCTCCGTCTACGTGAAATTTCCGTTCGAAGCGTCCGCCGTGGAACGGCTTGGGCTGGCCGGCCTTGAAGGAGTCGAGACGGTCTCCATCGTGATTTGGACCACGACGCCCTGGACCCTTCCGGCGAACCAAGCCGTCGCGATTCACCCCGAGATCGATTATGCGTTCGTCCGCATCGGGAATGAAATTTTAGTCATGGCGGACGCACTGGTCGAAAAAGTGTGCAAAGCGTGTGCGTTGAAATCCCCTGAAATCCTTGCTCGCCAAAAAGGCCGTGCCGGGTTCGAAGCCCTGCGCTGCAAACGACCCTTGGGCAACGGGCTTTCGTCTGTTCTGCTTGGTGAGTTCGTGACGCTGGAACAGGGAACGGGGTGCGTACATATCGCTCCGGGTCATGGGATGGACGACTATCTGCTGGCGCTGAAATATCACGCGCCCGGAGAGGGACGGGTGCTCGCGGACCCTCTGCAGATCGTTGTGCCGGTCGATAACCGTGGCTGTTTCACGCAGGAGGTACCCGAGTTTGCCGGGCAGCACGTGTTCAAAGCCAACCCGGCGATCGTGGAACACCTTCGGCAACGGGACGTCTTACTCGGCCATGGCTCACTGACCCATTCCTATCCCCATTGCTGGCGCTGTAAGAAGCCGGTGATCTTTCGCGCCACGCAGCAATGGTTCGTCTCCATGGACAAAGGCCGGTTGCGCGAGAGGGCTCTTGAAGAAATCGACCGCGTTCAATGGATTCCGGAGCGAGGCCGCGACCGGATCTACGGCATGATCGAGAACCGGCCGGACTGGTGTTTGTCCCGTCAACGGATTTGGGGAACGCCGATCCCCGGGTTTGTCTGTGCGCAATGCCAAGCCCCGTTGATCAACGCGAGGATCATTGATCGGATTGCCACCCTGGTGCGTGAACATGGCTCGGACGTGTGGTTCGAACGAACGGCGTCGGAATTACTCCCTGAGGGAACGGCCTGTGGGGCGTGCGGCGCCACCGCATTCAATAAAGAACAGGATATCCTGGACGTGTGGTTGGAGTCGGGGGTGAGTCATGCCGCGGTTGTCAAACAGCAGGGTGAAGACTGGTGGCCGGCGAACTTGTACCTGGAAGGATCGGACCAACACCGGGGTTGGTTCCACAGCGCCCTCTTGTCATCCGTCACCACGGAGGGCCGGGCGCCCTATCGGGCCGTCCTGACCCACGGGTTCGTGGTCGATGGTCAGGGCAAAAAGATGTCCAAGTCCGCAGGGAACGTGGTGTCGCCGCAGGATGTGATCAAACAGCATGGCGCGGAAATCCTTCGGTTGTGGGTCGCGGCCCAGGATTACCAGGAAGATCTGCGCATCTCATCGCCGATCCTCAACCAATTGGTCGAGGCCTACCGGAAAATCCGGAATACCTGTCGGTACCTGCTCAGCAACGTCTATGACTTCGACCCGCACAATCCGGCGCATCACGTTGACATCCCCCAATTGCCGGAGTTGGACCGGTGGGCCCTGCTGCGCTTCAACCACCTCATCCGTCAGGTTCGGAAAGGATACGAGGAATTCGATTTCCGGCAGATCGTGCACGAACTGGACTACTTCTGTTCCGTGGACATGAGTGCCACCTATCTGGATGTGTTGAAAGACCGGCTCTATACCTTTCGCGCGGACTCCCCCCTGCGACGGGGGTCGCAAATGGTCCTGTTTCGCATCGTCACGGGATTGGCCCAACTCATGGCCCCCATCCTGAGTTTTACCGCGGAGGACGTGTGGGACGCCTTGCCCGGGAAAGACCCATCTTCGGCAACCGTTGACTCGGTCCACCTCTCGACCTTTCCCGATCCCGTGGCGTTGCCCGATGAAGCCGAGCTGGCAGACAAATGGAGGCAATTACTGGCCATTCGTACCGTGGTCCTGTCGGCACTGGAACAACAGCGGCGAGACAAAGTCATCGGGTCTTCACTGGAGGCTCGCGTGACGCTGAACGTCGTTCCGCCCTTGTACGAGTTGCTGAAACCCTATGCAAAAGAGTTGCCGACGCTGTTTATCGTCTCCCAGGTGGTCGTCCGCCCCACCGAACACCAATCAGGCGAACCTCATGTGGGAAATGATGAGGCACGAGGCATAAGCGTGAACGTCATGCCGGCGGAGGGAGAAAAATGTGAGCGTTGTTGGAATTATCGTGCCTCCGTGGGGAGTGCGCCCGACCATCCGACGATCTGTGATCGTTGCCTTGAGGCCGTGACGTGAACGACGGATTCCAGCGATGGAGTCTGCTGCTTGGCGTCAGTCTCGTCATTGTGATCCTGGATCAAATCACGAAGGCTCTCGTCATGCATACCATGTCCGTGCATGAATCGATCCCCATCATAGCCGGATTTTTCAACCTCACCTATATTCGGAATCCCGGCGCAGCCTTCGGCATGTTCGCCACGACCAACAGCGCGTTCCGGCTCATCTTTTTCGTCGGGACATCCATCTTTGCCCTCGGGCTGTTGGGAACGATTTTTTATCGAATGCACCCGGCGGACGTATGGGGCCAACTCAGCGTCTCCGGCATCGTTGGCGGGGCCATCGGGAACCTTCTGGATCGGTTGCGATACGGTGAAGTCGTGGACTTTCTGGACTTTTACCTCGGAGGCTACCACTGGCCGGCGTTTAACGTGGCGGACAGCGCCATCAGCGTGGGCGTCGTGTCACTGCTGATCCTGTTTGCGATGGAGACAAAGAGAGAACACCCTTCTGCCGGTCCGCCCGCAACAGGCGGCACTCTGAACGGCAAAGAGTAAGGCGTAGGATAACCCATGATCTGTGATCGCTGCGGAGAAATAACCGAAACCTACATGACCGACGAACACGGCGAAATTTGTGAAGCCTGCCTGCAAGCCATCCAACAGGAAAACCGCCGGCAGTTCGGCCGGGCCCGCCCACAAGGCCAGGACGGATAAGGACGTCCTTCAGAAATTGCCAGCGGTGATTCATCCGTTGACCGAACAACGAGCGGACACACCATCTCTTAGAGATCCTCTCCCTTGATGGAAGTCACCGTAGATCGGAAACACTTACGCTATGCGATGTTGACCGACGCCCAACCCCCTCTCATTAAAGAGTGCAGGGGAGAGGGGGAAAGCCTTTCTCATTGTGTGGGCATGCGCTACAATGCGCCCTGCCAACCCGAGGAGGCCCCGGTGAAAGCAAAGAAACCGAAACCATCCGTCAGGGTAGCGACAACCAAGCCTGCCGGGAACGGCGCCACGACCGGCTATGAAGCCGATCTCTGGCGTATGGCCGACACCCTGCGCGGCTCAATGGACGCCGCCGAATACAAGCACGTCGTCCTCGGCCTCATCTTCCTGAAATACATCTCCGATGCCTTCGAGGAAAAACACGCCCGACTCGAAGGCGAGCGGGCACAAGGCGCCGACCCCGAGGATCCAGACGAATACCGCGCCGAAAACATCTTCTGGGTACCACCAGAGGTCCGCTGGTCGCATCTCAAGGCCCAGGCAAGGCAGCCCACCATCGGCCAACTGATTGACGACGCCATGGACGGGATCGAGCGCGACAATCCGGCGCTCAAAGACGTGCTGCCCAAGAACTACACACGTCCCGCGCTCGACAAGCAGCGGCTCGGCCAACTCATCGACATGATCAGCAACATCAAGGTAGGCGACGAGGATGCCCGGTCCAAGGATGTGCTCGGCCGAGTTTACGAGTACTTCCTATCGCAATTTGCCAGCGCCGAAGGCAAGAAGGGCGGCGAGTTCTACACCCCGCGTTGCGTGGTCAAGCTCCTGGTCCAGATGCTGGAGCCCTATCAAGGCAGGGTCTACGATCCCTGCTGCGGCTCGTCCGGCATGTTCGTGCAGTCGGTGGAATTTATCCGCGCCCACGCCACGGGCAACGGAAACGCTCGCCCCGGACCCCGATCCGGGGGCAGCAAGGCGCGCGGGGACATCTCCATCTACGGCCAGGAATCAAATCACACGACTTGGCGGCTCGCCAAGATGAACCTCGCCATCCGGGGTATCGAAGGCCAGATCGCCCACGGCGACAGCTTCGACAACGACCGCCATCCCGACCTCAAGGCCGACTTCATCCTCGCCAATCCGCCGTTCAACGTCTCCGACTGGGGCGGCGAACGGCTCGCCGAAGACAAACGGTGGCAATACGGCATCCCGCCCAAGGGAAACGCCAACTTCGCCTGGGTACAGCACATGGTCCATCATTTGGCGCCAAGAGGCATCGCCGGCTTCGTGCTCGCCAATGGTTCCATGTCGTCGGCCCAATCCGGTGAAGGAGAGATTCGGAAGAATCTGGTCGAAGCTGGCCTGGTGGATTGTATGGTGGCCTTGCCGGGTCAACTCTTCTACTCGACCCAAATCCCCGCTTGCCTGTGGTTTCTGACGCGAGATCGGAAACGGCTGGACGAAATCCTGTTCATCGACGCCCGCAAATTAGGTCGTATGGTTGACCGCACTCACCGTGAACTGACCGACGAAGACATCGCCCGCATCGCTGATACCTACCACATCTGGCGGAACCGTGCCTCCTTGCAGGAAGAGACCCTGCCCCGGACTCGCTCCGAAGGCCGACCCAGGCCCAAAACTTCCTTTCTTCAGAAGGGAGAGAGCAGAGGTAAAATCAAAACCCCTTCTCTCTTGAAGGAAAAGGATAAGGGTGAGCCTAAAGTTCCTTTTCCGGAGGGAGAGGATAGAGGTGAGCTGAAGTCTCCGGTCTATACAGAGGGAGACAGTCGGGGTGAGCCCAAGTCTCCCTCTCCCTTGGAGGGAGAGGGTCGGGGTGAGGGGGAAATCTTTTACACCGACGTTCCCGGCTTCTGCAAAAGCGCGACACTCGAAGAAGTGCGCAAGCACGGCCACGTGCTGACCCCTGGCCGCTACGTCGGCGCCGAGGCGCAGGAGGAAGACGGCGAGCCATTCGAGGACACAATGAAGCGGCTGGTGGCGCAACTGTGCGACCAGCAGGCCGAAGGCGTGCGCCTTGACGCCGCCATCGCCGAAAACCTGAAGGCGCTGGGATTCGGGAAGGAGGGATAATGGCTGTTCGCTATCATGCCGGTCGATTCCCCCCTGATGAGCGTCTCGACTGGCGAACCTTGATCCCATTTATCGGTCTTGCAGCGGCGGCTCTTGCGCGTTATGACGGAGCGCTGGCGGCGATTCCGAATCCGCAAATTCTGCTCGCGCCGCTCACAACTCAGGAAGCGGTGCTCTCATCGCGAATCGAAGGCACCCAAGCCACAATGGGAGAAGTGCTGCAATTCGAAGCCGGGCAGACGCCTGTTTCCCCCGAACGTCGCGACGACATCCATGAAATACTCAACTATCGTGCCGCCATGCGCCAGGCGGAAGAGCAACTTGTGGACCTGCCGCTCTGTCAAAGAGTGATCCGTGATGCACACGCAGTATTGATGCGTGGGGTACGCGGTGAGAACAAAACGCCGGGCAGCTATCGGCAAGGTATCCCGAAGCCCACGGCGCGGCGGATCTCAACGTCCTATGTCAGGGTGGCGCTGTCTTAGTCTTCCCCGAACTGCTAAACATCACAGAAGGAGAAAAGGTATTTTGAGGCTCACCAATGATACCCAACCTATTTGTCGATCACTTTTTGTAAAAAGTGATCGACAAATAGGTTTGCTGCTCATACATGAGTGACAACGTGACGGTATGACGAACTGGCGAGAATAGAACATGAGAACGGATACCACCTTCATTGCTGAGAACCTCAAGGCGTTGAGGTTCTGGGAGTAAAACGGACCATGCCATATAGCAACGAAGAAATCGTCCGTCAGCTTCGCTTGGGCGAGGACAGTCTCTGGGAATTCAAGCAAATCGAATTTGCGGGCAATCGCCCAAAGAGCCCAAGCCGCAATGACTTGGCCGATGAAATTGCGGCCTTTGCCAACTCCGACGGTGGCGTGCTGCTCTGCGGCGTGACGGACAAAGGTGCAGTACAAGGCATGTCACGCGAGCAGATGGATATGTTGGTTGGACTGCTGGGGGAAATCTGTGCAGACTCAATCACCCCCTCCATTTGTCCGGGCATCTATCGCCTGGAGGTCGAGCCAGGCAAGGCATTTGTGCTGGTCGAAATCGCACGTGGCGATGCCCAACACGACAGTCCTGGCGGAAGCTATCGCCGTGTCGGCGGCGCGAAGCGCCGGATGACCAGTGACGAGCGGCTACGCTTGGCCCAACAGCGGGCACAGGCTCGTTTTTTGTGGTTTGACAAACAACCCGTCCCGGAAACGGGGTTCGGTACCCTGGACGAAGAACTGTGGAAACCGCTATTGAGCGCCGAAGGCGCGAAGGACCCGAGAACGGCGTTGACGCAGCTTCGCTTGCTAACGCTCGACGATGCTGAAATCCTGCGCGCTACCGTGACGGGAATCCTGTTATGTACGCGAAATCCCGAAGAATGGCTGCCGAATGCCACCATGACGGCAACCCGCTATCGTGGCGGGGACCGCGCATCCGGTCAGTTGGACGCGCAGGAAATAACCGGGCCGTTGAATCGCCAAGTCGCGGACGCTGTCACGTTCGCGGTGCGAAACATGCAGACGTTGGCGCGAAAAACCCCCGCGCGCGTGGATATGCCACAATACAGCGAACGAGCCATCTTCGAGGCCGTCGTCAACGCCGTGGCGCATCGGGACTATTCGATCAAGGACCGCCGAATTCGCCTTTCCATGTTCGAGGATCGCTTGGAGATTCAGTCTCCCGGCGAATTGGCGAACGGCATGACCGTCGACGCCATGCCCACAACTCAGGCAACCCGCAACGAGGCGTTGACTTCTGTGCTGGGACGGGTGCCGGTAGGCGGGATTCGCGGTTCCGAAGAGCGACCATACTTCATGGAGCGTCGGGGTGACGGGGTTCACGTGATCCGGCGCGAAACGCAGGAGCTTTGCGGGAAATTGCCGGAGTATCGCGTCTACGATGGGAGAGACCCTTGCCTGATCATCCCTGCAGCGTCTCACGAGAACAACCCCGATTCCGTCACCATCAAGGTACTGGCAAACGGGCAACCGTTTCCCGACGCAAACGTGCTGGTTCTCTATCCCAACAAGACGTGGAAAGAGGCGACCACCGGGTACGACGGTGAGGCGAGGGTGAACCTGTACACCACCACACTGCCGATGAAGGTCTTCGTCGCCACACAGGGCTACTCCGCGCACTGCGAGGAGCAGTGGATACCTGCCGAAGGCGCGTTGACGATCGAACTCAAACCCCTCCCTGAGGGCGGTGCGGTGATTTTTCCACTGGCAACAGGGCAGATTCCTGGCCTTGCCGGACGCCTGAATCCCAAGCGTGATACCCATGACCGCACGTACCTCTACGCCGACAATGTCGCCATCAACGAAGGCAAGCTGCAGCCGGTGCATTTCATGCTTGGAGAACAGTTGCGCCTGACGGACGCCCATGGCCGAGAATACTGGATTCGGATCATCGACGTCACCGGTCGGTCGGCGCTGGTGGAGTATTGGCCGGTCAGCCGTGAAGGTCGCGAGCCATGAGCATCGACACGACCTTTCTGCGGCGTTGCATCCTAGCAGCCCCAAGCCTGTCCTCAAACTGGCCTCTGAGAACAAGCTGCTCGCCTCGCCTCTAGAAGAATGGTTGAGTTACGCAGACGCCCGCATTGATACGAGCCACGACTGCCGCGGCGAGAAAGCACAAGCCTGCCTGGAGATCATGGGCGATTTTATTGACGACGCCATTGGCCTCTACCAGACCATGAGCGGGGAGACGTGGGGCTAGACCGGCCCATCGACATCACCACGGATCAACGAAAAACCCTTCTGGCGTTGCTCAAACGATACCTGCCGAACACCACAGTCTGGGTCTACGGTTCCCGCGTCAAGTGGATCGCACGCCCGCAATCCGACCTGGACTTGGTCGTATTCACCAAGCCTGACCAGGAGCGCCGCGTTTCCGAACTCAGAGAAGCGTTCGCGGAAAGCAACCTGCCCTTTCGAGTGGATCTGTTCGTCTGGCACGCCGTACCCAAACAATTCCGAAAGCAGATTGAGGCAGAGCATGTGGTGTTGGTGGAGAAAGAGGAGCAGGAGCAGGGGGAAGTGGGTGAGTGGCGGGAGGCACGCTGGGGCGATTTGGCAACTCTCGAATATGGGAAAGCCCTTCGAAGTTATAGGATTGGGACGAGGCCGTTTCGTGTATTTGGCTCAAATGGGCCAATCGGTTGGCATAATGAAGCACTATGTTCGCACCCAAGTGTTGTTGTTGGACGTAAGGGCGCCTACAGGGGTATTCACTATTCTGCCGAACCGTGCTTTGTGATCGATACGGCATTTTACCTTAAGCCTAAAACCGAATTGGACATTCGGTGGGCTTACTACGCGCTTCTAACTCAAGATATCAACGGGATGGACAGCGGTTCGGCGATTCCATCCACTAGTCGTGAAGAGTTCTACGAGCTTTCGGTATTCGTCCCGCCCCTCCCCGAACAACGCGCCATCGCCCACATTTTGAGCACACTGAACGACAAGATCGAACTAAACCGCCGGATGAATGAGACCCTGGAAGCCATGGCACGGGCACTGTTCAAATCCTGGTGCATCGACTTCAACCCCGTCCGCGCCAAGATGGCGCTCAGACAGCAGCCCGGAATCACTCCCCCCTTGAGGGGGAGTCGGCAAGCCAAGGGCACCAGCCCGCCGGCGCGCCGGTGGGGGGAAATCAAACGTCAATACACCCACCAGACCCTCCAAAAAGCCCAAACTCCTCCGAGAAAGCCAAATCGACGCCGAAGGCCGCCTCTGGCATTACCTGCGCGACAAACAACTCGGTGGCTACAAATTCCGCCGCCAACAACCGATAGGCCCGTACATCGTCGACTTCGCCTGCATGCCCCAAAAATTGCTCATCGAACTCGACGGCGGCCAACATGCGGAACAACACATCTACGACAAAAACCGCGATCAATGTTTGCGAGAGCAGGGCTACCAAATCCTGCGCTTCTGGAACAACGAAATCTTCGAAAACTGCTTCGGGATATTGGAGAACATTTATGCCGCCCTTCATCATCACTCCCCCCTTGAGGGGGAGTCGGCAAGTCAAGGGCACCGGCCCGCAGACGCGCCGGTGGGGGGAGGTGAGCCCGTAAGACACCCCCCACCGCATCAGCCTTCGCCTGACGGCTCAACTTCTGCGACTCCCCCTCAAGGGGGGAGTGATTGGACGGTGGAACGCGCCCGGGCGTATCTCGACGCAATGGACCCGGAAATTGCGGCGCTGTTTCCTGACCGCTTTGTCGATTCGGAATTGGGGGAGATACCGGAAGGGTGGGGAATAGGAGTACTTGACGATGTAATAGAAATTTGCAGCGGGGGCACTCCCAAAACGTCAATTGCAGAATATTGGGATGGAAACATTCCTTGGTATACTGCAAAGGATGCGCCTTCTCCCTCCGATGTGTTCGTACTGGAAGCTGAGAGAAGTATTACGCAAGCGGGAGTTGAAAACAGCGCGGCAAAAATTCTTCCTGCATGGACAACCGTTATCCCCGCGAGGGACACCGTCGGAAAGCTGGCCTGTCTTGGGATCCCGATGGCCATGAATCAGACTTGTTATGCGATTCGTGGCGTTCAGAATTATCCTGATTTCTTCACATATATGAACATCAGGATGACAGTGGATGAACTGCAACAAAGAACTCATGGAACAATTTTCGACACGATCACGCGTCAGACATTCAAACTTATTGACGCAAAAATTCCGCCTCCCGAATTAGCTGATAAATTTGAAATCGTAGTCTGGCCAATAATGAACCATATCCTCAGCAACTTACACGCATCCCGCACCCTTGCCGCCCTGCGGGATGCTTTATTGCCGAAGCTCATTTCTGGGGAATTGAGAATAAATATGCACAACGGGTATCTGACAGACAACGAAGCTCAGGGATTCGGTTCTTGAACAAACTCGATGGAATCCGCGCAAAGATCAGGCGGGCGAGTGCTCAAGCCTTTCAAATAGGGGGGATGCACGGGAACTCGAAGTGCCCCCTGGCCCCGTTCCGTGCATTTTCCGTGAGTGCCATACAGTAGTTCGCGGGGCCGTCGAGTCGCTCGCCAAGGAAGCAGGCTAATATGGGAATACGCATCCAACCACGAGAAATCGACGTACCTGAGGACAATCCTTTCAAAAACGACCTGCTTGGTCGGGAGGAGTCGGTAAAGGTCCTGACCCACATAGTCGGTTCCCTCGAAGGTCCAGGTGTTCTGGCGGTCGATGCCGCGTGGGGAAATGGCAAGCCCACGTTTCTCAACATTTGGGCTCAGCACCTGCGCAACGAGGGATTTCCCATTGTCAAGTTCAATGCTTGGGAGACCGATTTCTCCGGGGATCCCTTCGTTGCTCTCTCCACGGAACTGACAGAGGGTCTCCCAAAAAACTATCCTAATGAATCGATGGCACAGAAGGTCGATGATACGAAGGAGCGTGCGAAGGAAGTTCTTCGACAGGCCGTTCCGGGGATTATTCGTCTCGCAACGGCGGGTATGCTGAATATCAACCCACTATTGGAACAGGAGGTGGGTCAAACCCTCGCATCCTACGCAGAGGAAAGACTATCCGCATATCGGGAGGCGCAGAAGTCGATCAAAGAATTTAAGCGTACCCTGCAAAATATGGCAGATGCCGTATCACAATCCAGTACTCGACCCTTGATCGTGATGATCGATGAACTGGACAGGTGCCGCCCTTCGTATGCTGTCGAGCTTCTTGAAGTTGCGAAACATCTGTTTGCCGTAGGCCATATCGTCTTTGTGCTGGCTGTCAATCGCTCTGAACTTGCCCATTCAATCAGAGCCCTTTATGGCGATGGCTTTGATGCCCAAGGGTACTTGCGCCGATTTTTTGATGTTGACTTCCGACTCCCTGAACCTGATCGGAAATCCTTCATCAACGAGCTGCTCGCTTCGATAAAGATCGACGAGTACTTTGATCGGACGCAAGACCCGACAGCACGGGGAGACTATGAAGTTGTCAAAAAATGGTTGCAGAGCTTCTTTCATGACCCTGACCTCAGTCTTCGAAGGATCGCTCAGGCCATTCATCGTTTGGGCTTGGTGTTCGCATCGTTGCGTAGTGACCAGCGGTCTTTCGTTCGAACAACCGTTGTGTGTCTGATCTTGCGAACGATTGATATTGACCTATATCACCGGTTTGTCAGCGGCGAGGTTTCGGATCTCGATGTCGTAGACAAGGTGTTCACCAGACCAGGAACGGAAAATTTGAAACAAAGGCACGAAAGGTATCTATTTGAAGCCGTAGTCATTATGGCTGCTCGGGAGATGGCGTCGGAAGATAGTCGTACGCCACTCTGGCAGCGGTATAGGGATCTAAAAAATAGCGAAGGATCAGACAACGCATTACGCGTACATGCGATTGCTGTCATCCAACTTGTTGGAAAGATTTTATTCGACCGGAGTACGGTTGAGTTTAGACATTCGGTTCAGCGGATCGAACTGCTATCCACCAGCCTTATGGAAGATTCTGTGACGGAACAAGAGAACTCATGATGCTTGGTATCACCGAATCCACCGTCGAGGGGCCTCATTGCTATCAAAACTGGCGTCGGGGCCCGGTGTTGAATAGGCAGGGCAGATCGTCAGGATAATACAATTAATCTTGAGGGAGATTTGAATCATGGCTATGAAGCGGGCTTTCATTAGTTTTGACTTCGATCACGATGAAGAACTTCGGAATGTTTTGATGGGTCAGGCGAAAAATCCTGATTCACCGTTTAATATCGAAGATTGGTCCGTTCAGGAACCCTTCACTGGCAATTGGAAGGAGAAGGTTCGAGACCGTATACGTAGAACGGAACTTACCATCGTCATCTGCGGGGAGCACACACATAATGCAAAAGGCGTGGCAGCCGAGTTGACGATCACTCGTGAGGAACGAAAACCTTACTTCCTGTTAAAGGGTCGTCCCAATAAGACTTGCACTAAACCTGCTATGACACTTAGTTCGGATAAGGTTTATAAATGGACTTGGGAGAATTTGAAAAGGCTGATCGCAGGAGAAAGATAGTCTATGTCCGATCAAGGAATTAAGTCTCTCGTTCATTACACGAGCGAAACTTATGGTGGATCCTTCAACACAGACCTGCTAGAGCAGTACAAGTTATACGTGCAGTCTGCTGAGAACGTCAGCGCACGGCGTGTTTCTTCTAATCGTTATATCCTAACTGTAAACGCTGCGCTCGTTGCTTCGTATGGCTTTCAATCCGCGAACTCGGGACTGACAATTTGGACAATTCCCGTTGCTGTTGCTGGAATCATTATTTCTCTTCTTATGTGGAGTATCATCAAGTCGCACCGTGACTTGAATGCCGTGAAATTTAAGGTGATCCATCAGTTTGAGCAGTATCTGCCTGCAACACCCTATGATTACGAATGGCAGTTGGCGCAAGAGGGGCGAGGCAAGGTCTATCGTTCCGTGTCCCAGATCGAATTGTGGATTCCTATTGTGTTTCTTGTCCTACATGGTATGGCTCTCGCATCCCTCATTCTTTGCATGATTCTTGGCATATCGTATTGATGTATGACCACCGTCACCGAATCCGATTTGAGTCCGCCACGCTTGATTGGCTGGCAGATAACGCCTGGCGCATTGCCCATGGCCTCGCCGCCCTGTGCAATGCATTGTTCCCAAAGCAGATTTCCTAGGGAATCCGTGTAAACGACGCCGGCAATCTTCTCTGATGGGCAAAAATCCACCGGCTTCCCCAAGACACCCCATCACTGATCTTACAAGTGATGAGGCACAGAAATTTTTCCTCAAACAGGAGAGCTACTGCAAAATTGAGCTGCCGCCATACTTCTGTTTTAAAAAACTACTGGATGATGTTGCGTTAGCACCACTTTGCATCGATTCCGATAGGAAAAAGGCACGCAAGTACGAAGGCCTCAGTTATCGCATTATGGATAATAAAGACGGAAGGTATGCATGGCGTCCATTGGAAATCATTCATCCGGCATTATACGTTTCACTTCTCAAAAAAATCACAGAACAACATCATTGGGAGTTTATTCGTAAGTGGTTTCGCCAATTTAAGGAAACAAACAAAAAGGTCGAATGCTTAAGCATACCCGTTAAATCTTCAACAAAAGAAAAAGACAAAACTGCACTGATCAAGCAGTGGTGGCAGGCTGTTGAGCAAAAATCTATCGAATTAGCTTTGGATTATGGGTTTTTAATCCATACGGACATTGAGAATTGCTATCCTTCAATCTATACCCATTCAATCGCATGGGCACTCCATACAAAAGAAATAGCAAAAGAAAAACAGACGGATCAGAGTCTAATTGGGAATATTATAGACAACCATATTCAGGACATGCGGCAAGGACAAACCAATGGTATTCCCCAAGGTTCAGTATTAATGGATTTTGTCGCCGAAATGGTTCTTGGTTATGCAGATATTAAGCTAACTGAAAAGCTGGACAGTCAGAAGATTCGAGATTATAAAATTCTTCGATACAGAGATGATTATCGCATCTTTATCCACCACCCCCCAGATGGAGAGCGTATCCTCAAATTCCTTACAGAGGTGTTGATTGATTTGGGATTAAAATTGAATTCGGCAAAAACCAAGTCCAGCGATGAAGTCATACGCTCCTCTATAAAAATCGACAAAGTGGACTGGTTATTTAGAAAGCAATATGGCAAAAATCTGCAAAAGTCTCTGTTGATTATTTACGACCATAGCATGAAACATCCCAATTCCGGCAGTTTAAATAGGGCTATGGAGGACTATTACAAAGGCTTGAAAAATCGCAACAAATTAAACTCACCATTGCCATTGATTAGTATTGTGGTTGATATTGCGTATCGCAACCCAAGGACCTACGCCATCGCTACGGCGATATTGAGCCAATTGCTTTCTTGGCTTGATGCCGACGAAAAAATGAACGTTATAGAAAAAATTAAAGCTAAATTTTGTTCAATCCCAAATACCGGACATCTGCTAATCTGGCTTCAGAGAATCTGTTATCCATTTTGCAAGGATATGGATTTTGAAGAACCTTTTTGTCGGTTAATCCGTGATGGAGGCGATTTAACATTGAAAAATGCGATATGGGAAAATGATTGGATAGCCTCGGAAAAATTACGAAAAATAATTGATCCGAGTAAAGTAATTGACAGGGACAGACTCGAAACAATGCTTCCCGTTGTCCCAATTGAAGAAATTCAATTATTTGATGCTGATTATTCTTGATAACACAAGCCCAATAAACGTTTTGTTGCAATAAACTGAAAATACGCTAATTCCAGGACCCACGGTTTCAAGGTATTTTTCAAAGGCATCATGGACATTCTGGGGCCATACGAACGAGAACGCCAATGAATCGCATTGCCGGTAGGGAGAAACTACTCATCTGGGCGCGGAAGCGGGCCAGAATGGAGGTAGAAGAATTGGTGTCACGGTTTCCCAGACTTCCTGACTGGGAAACCGGAAAAACTGCCCCTACGTTAAAACAACTGGAAGCCTTCGCAAAGGCCGTTCACGCGCCAGTCGGGTATCTGTTCCTCTCGGAACCCCCAGAGGAATCTGTTCCGATCCCGGACTTTCGTACTTTTGCCGGACAGTCCATGATGCGGCCGAGTCCGAACCTTCTGGATACGATCTATACCTGCCAGGAGCGACAGATCTGGTATCGGGAATTCGTCAGGGTTGCCCGAGAACAGGAACGGGCTTTCGTTGGCAGCGCCATGGTTGAGATGTCCGCAGAGACCGTCGCCGCCCAGATGCGCGAGACGCTCGGCTTTGAACTTGAGGCCCGCGGGGAATGCTCGACTTGGTCCGAGGCGTTGCGACTGTTTATCCAGCAGACCGAAGAGGCGGGAATACTCGTGATGGTGAGCGGGGTGGTGGCCAGCAACAATCAGCGCAAACTCGACCCCACCGAATTTCGTGGCTTCGCCCTGTCCGATTCTCTTGCCCCCCTGGTGTTTATCAACGGCGCGGACAGTAAAGCCGGGCAGATGTTCACCCTCGCGCATGAGCTCGCGCATCTCTGGCTGGGCGCTTCAGCCTTGTCAAACACAGAGGCTGCGCCAAGGCCAAATTCCCGAAGAGAGGAGGTCTGGTGTAATGCGGTGGCCGCAGAACTGCTCGCGCCACTTTCAGCATTGCAGGGTCAGCTTCGGACAGACGAAACCATCGAAGCTGCCACGTCGCGGCTGGCTCGGTATTTCAAGGTCAGTACCCTCGTCATACTCCGTCGGTTGCTGGATGCAGGTTGGTTGACACGAACGGTTTTTGATCGAGTCTGGTCCGAAGAATGCGAGCGATTAAGAACAATTTCCACGACGACGACGAGTGGAGGAAATTTTTATCATACAACCGCCACCCGCGCGAGTCGCCGATTGACCCGCGCGCTGGTCGTCAGCACGCTGGAGGGACAGACCCTGTATCGGGACGCTTTTCGGATGCTCGGTATTTCCAAGACCAACACGCTGCATAAACTGGGTCAGGCAGTCGGAGTCATCTCATGACTCGATATCTGCTGGACGCTAATGTTTTTATCCAGGCCAAAAACCTGCACTATGGTTTCGATTTTTGTCCTGCTTTCTGGGATTGGCTCACAAAAAAGAATAGCGCAGGGAAAGTGGCAAGTATTGAAAAAGTGAGTGACGAAATCCATGCGGGAGACGACGAACTTTCTTCTTGGGTGAAGCAATGCGGCACAAATTTCTTTCTTGCCCCAGATGAAGCGGTGATCCAAGCACTCACAGACGTAAGCACCTGGGCCACCGGAGAGAACTACGAACCAGCAGCGGTCTCGACGTTCCTGCAAATCGCCGACTATTGGCTTGTCGCTCATGCCAAAGCGCATAACTGGACTGTTGTCACTCACGAGGTTCCTGCTGACACCATTAGAAAAATCAAGATCCCGAACGCCTGCATCGGTCTCGGATTGCGCTGCATGAGCCCTTACGAGATGCTTCGTCGGGAACGGGCAAGGTTCGTGCTGGGACCAATTGAGAAGGCAGTTTAAAGATCGCCTGTTGTGAATTGTTCAAGCTGGCGATAAGGACCAAAGCGTAATATGTACCCGCAACATTATTTCGGTTTATTCCCGCCATTTCCGCGCAGGAAAAAAGTATTTGTCGCTATGAGCTTTGATGAGAAATTTCGGACTCGGTGGGAAAATGTCATTGTTCCAGCTATACAAAGTGTTCAAGTTGACGGGACTGCTCTAGAACCACACCGCGTTGATACACGCCAAATTGGGGACTCTGTTCTGACGGAAATCCTCGAGGGAATAGCCAACGATATGGTTATACTTGCGGACGTGACCACAATAGGATGCATTAACGGAACCGCAATAAGAAACGGCAATGTAATGTATGAAGTCGGCATAGCACACGCAGTACGCCTGCCAGAAGAAGTTCTGCTGTTTCGATCGGATTCCGACAGTCTTCCGTTTGATTTGGCGAATATCAGAGTCAACTCCTATAATCCGGATGAGGCACCGGAACCCGCAAAGCAACGTGTAGAGGAAGCACTGATAAGTGCTATCAATGAAGTCAATATCCGGAAGCACTTGGCTGTTGAGGATGCAGCCAAATCACTCGATCATATAGAATGTTCCGTGTTGGATCAGGCCTTCACGAGTGGAGGTGTTCGACCTTTTCCAACACAAACTATGGGGAATGCACTAGCCAATACCCCTCGAAATATGGCCATAACCCGACTATTACAATTTGGACTATTAGAGGTGGAGTTGGAAACGCGTATGAGGAAGATCTTTGAGGCTGGTGCGGTGAAAGATCAAATACATGAAGCTAGAGAGGGAGGGTTGTTCACATATAAACTTACCCACTTTGGAAACGCTGTGCATAAATATTTTTGGGGTCATGCAACGGAACTTGGATTAGTCGTGGCAGTAGATACAAAAATTCGTCAGGCCAAACGGCGAGCACAGTCAAATGCAACCCATGATTCCGGTCAACCAAGTGGAGAATAGTTCCATTACTGGCGCAGATGAGCTTGGATTTTTGGGCGGATGAGGGGTGGCAAGGTCGTGTCATCTTGTATGACCGCATGGAAATTCAATCTGATCTACACACTGAACAAGCGACTGCATGCCGAACGTGGCCTCGACGAATCCCGCGAAATCCTTGATCTTCTCGCCCGCACTTTGCGAAACCAGATGCTGGTGGATGACACGGGCAAGGCCGTGCTAGACCTCGTCACGCGCTACGCCGACACTTGGCGCCTGTTGCTGGAATACGACGAAGACCGGTTGACCGTGCCGTCCGGCGCCAAGCCTGCCACCAGTGCGCTTGATCACGCACTCGCGGTCCGTGCAATTGAGACGTTCGAACGCGATCTCATGACGAGGCGCATGTGGATGAGTGGTGTAGCCCTGGCTTGACCCGGGCTGTAGGCAGGGATAAGAACAGAGAAGTCGGTTGTCGCTCGAACAGATCGTCCCCCCACCGCGTCAGCCGGCGCCTGACGGCTTGGCTTCCGCGACTCCCCCTCAAGGGGGGAGTGATAAAGCGAAGTGACAAGAAAAAGAAACCGGCAACTCTTTTTGGTAATTCCCATCTAAGGCCTCTTGATCCAGCATTCGAACACGGTCTATCTTGCACCGTGGCTGAGGCCAAGGCGCGATTGTCAGAAATCCTGCTCATCGTGGTCGAGAACCGGCGCGAATGGCGTGCACGTCATCTGTATAAGTTCAGAAACATTTGGCACTCCTCGACACAGGAGGAGGAGCCATGCAGATCCACCATGTCGGCTATCGCATCAGGGGGTTTTCTCGACTAACGCAATTCGGGCATCGTTGGGACATGATACCCCACGAAGCCCACCACCGACTCAAGATTCTGCACTTTTGCGCCCGGTACGGCCCAGCCGCGACGGGGGAGGCCTTTGGCGCCAGCCGCCGGACGCTTTCTCGCTGGCAGCGGGCGCTCACTCAGGCTGGCGGGGCCCGGCAGGCGTTGGCCGTCCGCTCTAGGGCCCCCCACCGGCGGCGGCAGGCCACGTGGCCACCCGCCCTGAGCCAAGCGATCCGGCGGCTACGCACCACGTATCCCAACCTTGGGAAGGCCAAGCTGCACGTCCTGCTGCGGCCGTGGTGTGCGCAGCACGGGCTAGCCCTCCCCAGGGTCTCCACCATCGGGCGCCTGATCGCCCGCGCCCCGGATCGGATGCGGCACACGCCGAGCCGCCTGGATGCCCGGGGCCGGCCCAAACCCCGGACACGGCGCCGGAAATCCCGCCCGCCCCGGCCCCGCCCCGCCCAGCCCCTGGCGGTCTTGGCCGGCGATCCCGTTGTGCGGCTCCACGCTGGACTCCGCCGCTACCTATTCACCTTCATCGATCCCTGCAGTCGCTTCGCCTTCGCTGTGGCCACCGCCACCGCCTCCAGCCGCCATGCCACCCACGCCCTCGATGCACTCTGTGCGTTGCTCCCGGCCCCACCCCGGGTCCTCCTCTCCGATAACGGCCCGGAGTTCCAGGGGCATTTCCAGCACCGGCTCGATGAACGCGGCATCATCCACTGGTGGACGTATCCCCGATCCCCGAAAATGAACGCTCATGCGGAACGGTTCAATCGCACCCTGCAAGAGACCTTCGTGGACTACCACGAGGATCTGCTGTTCGACGATTTGGCGGCCTTTAACCGCAAACTGGCCGATTGGTTGCTGGCCTACAATACCGTGTTGCCCCACCATAGCCTTGGGCGGCAATCTCCGGTACAATCCCTGATTCACCACCAACTCGAGTGCCAAATGTGGTGGACCCATACATCATCTTGACATCATATATTTTGCCTCATAAGGTGCATTGATGCGTACAACACTGACCATAGACGATGATCTGGCAATAGAGATCGACCGACTGCGACGCCGCGATGGACGGTCGCTCAGGAACGTCGTCAACACGTTGCTGCGGGAGGGTCTGCGTAGCCGGCAAGGGCCGCCGAGGTCGAGGAAGCACCGGACGAAGGCGTACGAATTGCGCATGCGTCCGGGATTCGACCCGATGAAGCTCAACCAGTTGGTTGACGAGCTGGAAGACGAGGGCCGCTTGGAAAGGGAGGCGGTGATCCGTTCGTGATCCTGCCCGACGTCAATCTTTTGGTCTACGCGGTTGATGGGAGTAGTCCATTTCATCTTCGAGCGCGCAGATGGTGGGACGACGTCCTGTCGTCGACCGAAGCGGTCGGATTGTGTTACCCGGCCCTCCTGGGTTTTGTTCGGATAACCACGAACCGCCGCGCGTTCGAAGCACCGCTCGGCATCGACGACGCCCTGGCCGTGGCGACAGGGTGGCTGGCTCAACCCAACGTCGCGCTGCTCGTTCCCACCGAGCGGCATTGGAAGATTCTCGCGGACCTGCTGCGTTCTACGGCCGTCGGCGCCAACCTGACGACGGATGCGCATATCGCAGCGCATGCGATTGAGCGTGGTGGAATGCTCTGTTCGAACGATGGCGACTTCAGTCGCTTCGCAGGGCTGCGCTTGCAGAATCCACTGGTGTAGACACGTGGGTGCGGGGCCTCGCGTTGCTCAAGCACGAGGGCCGTCAGGTGCGCGTCCCCATGCGTGGTATCGTGGATGCATGATGATGCGTCATCCGTGGCGACGAGCGGATCCATGACACCGTCCGGCATCACGGAATTTGAAGTCGAGGACGCCGGCCAAAAAGAAACGCCATGGAATACCACCGCGACACAGACAACCCCGCCGCCCTGTCCTTGTAGGGGCGCGATCGTATCGCGTCCGGCGCGCCAGAGGGAACCCTGCGCCATAAGATGGCGCAGCTACACAGACAACCCCGCCGCCCTGTCCTTGTAGGGGCGCGATCTTATCGCGTCCGGCGCGGCTCTGCGCCATGAGAGGGCGCAGCTACACAGACAAACCCGCCGCCCCGTCCTTGTAGGGGCGCGATCTTATCGCGTCCGGCGCGGCTCTGCGCCATGAGAGGGCGCAGCTACACAGACAAAAGGACACCGACCAAAAAAGAAACGGCATGGAATACCACCGCAACACAGACAAACCCGCCGCCCTGTCTTTATAGGGGCGCGATCTTATCGCGTCCGGCGCACCAGAGGAAACTCTGCGCCATGAGATGGCGCAGCTACACATGCAACCCAGCCGCCCTGTCCTTGTAGGGGCGCGATCTTATCGCGTCCGGCGCACCAGAGGGAACTCTGCGCCATGAGATGGCGCAGCTACACATGCAAACCCGACCGCCCTGTCCTTGTAGGGGCGCGATCTTATCGCGTCCGGCGCACCAGAGGGAACTCTGCGCCATGAGATGGCGCAACTACACAGACAAAAGGACACCGACCAAAAAAGAAACGCCATGGAATACCACCGCGACACAGACAACCCGGCCTCCCCGTCGTTGTAGCGACGCGATCTTATCGCGTCCTGACCTGATCAATTCATCTAAAAAATAGATACATAATGCTCATATTATTTATTTTATTATGAGTCTAGAAACAGTTAAGAAAATAATAGAACGATTGATAAACGAACAAGCAGAAAGGAGGAAGACATGAAAACCTTAACCTCTGTGATTCCAAGCGTCGTGCTTTGTGTGGGACTCACGCTGGCCGGATGTGCGGCAAATGGAACCGTTTCCGGCGGCCCTTTCGCACAAGAGGCTCTGGGGCAATCCGTCGGTTCTCACGAGACAAGTCTTCAGCAACACCGGGACAAAGTGGTCCTGCTCGAACACAAAATCAAAAAATTGGAACACCGGCTGGACATGCTCAAGCATTCCTACCGGGACCCCAAAGGCTTCAAACGCCAGAGTTGGAAAAGACTCCTGGGACAATGGCAGAGAGACCTACGGGACGTTCACGAACGCATTGTCTGGCATGAAGAACAAATCAACCGGCTGAACCAATGAACGCAAGTGGCGAAGAGCCCCAACCGACGCAAACGTCGGCTGGCAGACAGGGAAGGGAGACCGGGACCACGTCCTGGTCTCCCTTCCCTTTTATGGAGAGAAATCCCAACCGTGAACCATGATTTGTCGCCGCCGCATCTCATGCGGCTCGGAGAGGCCGCCCTGTCCTTGTAGGGGTGCGATTGTATCGCGTCCGGCGCGGCTCTGCGCCATGAGATGGCGCAGCTGCAACTGCAAAAGAAAGAAACCGTCGGGCGGTTTTGCACAGCGTAATCCGACATCTTACCCATTCGTTGACAGAATGGAGGAGGGCGCGGTGACACAGACATACCGACCTCCCCGTCCTTGTAGGGACGCGATCTTATCGCGTCCGGCTCGGCAGGAAACCCTGCGCCATGAGATGGCGCAGCTACAAATGCAAAAGAAAGCAGCGACAAAGACAAAAGGACGCCGGCAAAAACCCAGCGTCATGAGATGACGCAGCGACAGAAGAAGGAAACGGAAAGAACCCTCACCCCCACCCTCTCCCGGAGGGCGAGGGAGTAGGACAAAGACAAATGGACAACCGCGTCAATTCAGGCGTCGGTAGATAGCACGCCGATGTCCGATGTCAAGAACGATAATATTAGAACCTTCGCGAATGGAGTAGAGAATGCGATACGGTCCCGATCGGATTCGATAAATGTGATGAGGACCATCCATCACGCCCCGGACTTTTATACCTTGCCTCGTGGTGCCATCTGCCAGCACATCAATCTTACCCTTGATCTGCCTCCGCACCGGTTTGGGCAATTTTTCGAGGGCATCAAGCGACGCCTTCGTATACGCGTACATGCACCGCGTCACTGAAGGAGGCGATCAAGAGCGTCGGTCAATTTCTCTCCCGAAACAAGATGTTCGGGATCTTCATGGATTTCGTGTAAACGCTTTGCGGCGATCTCGGCATCAATACCGTCTTCGGCGGCATCCACGAAACGGGAGGGCTTTGCGTGCGCTTCAACTGTGTCACGCTCACTCACGGCAGGTTTGCTGACAGGATGGTTAGGACTCATGATTACCTCAGAGGAACCGTTCGTTTCGCCTTCATTATTCATGCCCAAAGGTGTTTGTCAAGCAAATCTGCGGTCATATCGATCGAAGCGAGGAATCTCGCCTTTGCAACCGTCGCATGGGCCGCATTCGTCAAGAAGGGGCCGCGGCGACAGCACATGCCGCCCACCGGCCACCCCGTCGTTGTCGCGACGAGATCGTATCACGTCGGACGAGGCTCCCCGTCGTTGTAGGGACGCGATCGTATCGCGGCCGGCGCGGCCGGCAAAAACCCAGCGTCATGAGATGACGCCGCGACAACTGCAAAAAAAAGAAACCGTCGGGCGGTCTTGCACAGCGTAATCCGACATCTTGCCCATTCATTGACAGAATGAAGGATGGCGCGGTGACACAGACATACCGGCCCCCCTGTCCTTGTAGGGGCCGCATCTTATGCGGCGCCTCCCCGTCCTTGTAGGGGCGCGATCTTATCGCGTCCGGCGCACCAGAGGAAACTCTGCGCCATGAGATGGCGCAGCGACACATGCAACCCGGCCTCCCTGTCCTTGTAGGGGCGCGATCTTATCGCGTCCGACGCACCAGAGGGAACTCTGCGCCATGAGATGGCGCAGCTACACATGCAAAAGAAAACAGCTACAAAGACTAAAGGAGGCCGGCACAAACCCAGCGGCATGAGCCTGACCTCAGGTTGAGCGGGGGAGGGGGCCGCGGCCCTAAAACTGGCGGACGAAGCGCATTTCGACGAGGTTTCGTTTAAAATCGAACGTTTGCGCATTGGAGTCGCGCACTTGATTGGAAAACATGATCTGCGGGCTGAACCCGTACACCGTCACCGCACGATTCAGCAGCGTGGCCTGGAGAATCCGGGTCTGGTCCTCTCGGGCGGAATTATCCGGGATAAATGGAACCCACCCGTCTTCGTAATAATCCCACCGGAACTCGCCGCTGGCCCCAACTGTAAAGCCCCAGGGCAATGCCACATTCGCCCCTATCCGGAACCAATACCCGTCGCTGTTCCAGCGATGCTCCTGGGCATCCTGCCGCAGATAGCCGACCAGCGAGTTGACCTGCAGAATCGGGAATGGCACGTAGGAACCACCAAGGGAAAACACCATCAGCGGCCCTTCCAGGAACGTGTTCTGCTGATACTTCCGGTCCTGCCAGGAGGCCCGGGCACTTCCCAGCAGGCCCGGGAAGAACCGGTGTTCCACCTCCAGGCGCGCGCCGTAATCATAGTTAAAGCTGGATTGGCCCCACCAGCGCTGGCTTACGGACCCCAGCAGGCTCAATTCCGTATCCCGGCTGACCAGCCAGCGTGGCCCCACGTAGCCCCCCACAAACGTCTGGTCGAACGTTTTCCCCTTGTATTCCCGATGATTCAGGTTCAACCCCAGGCGCAGGCGTAGACGGTCGCTCAGCGGATACTGGTATTCCCCGCCGCCCCAGCCCACCACACCGATATCGGAACTGGCCTGGCCGATGCCACTCCGGCGGAACGGCAGACCGTTGATATAAATAAACTGCGCATCCGAGGCCGCGTTGATATTGGTATCCGGCGCGATGGAGAACCCGAAATACGCGTCCCACCGGCGCCGGGCCTGCATGACACTCAAAAACCGCCTGACTTTCGAGACGATGGGCGACGGCAGATCGCCCGTCAAGACCCGCTCGAAATGGTCGGCGGCCAGACCGTCATCTTCTTTCAGAAAAAAGGCTAGGCCCAGTTCCAGCCGCACACGCACCAGTTCGGGATGGCGGATCAGGATCGACCGGAACGCCGCAATGGCCTCGTCCAGCAGACGGACCCGGGTCTCTTCATCGACCCCGTTAGCCTGCGCTCCCCGCATGGCCGCCAACCCGAGGAGAAACCGCACGTCCGTCTGGTCCGGATGGTCAGGGGGCAACGACCGAAGGATCTTCAAGGCTTCGGGAAACCGGTTGAGCTGGATCAAAAGCCGCGCCACACGGACGCGGGGGTCAGCGGACAAATGTTCCCGGCCAGGCCCGACATCGGACGGCAGACCGGGCTGAACGCCTAGGCCAGCGTCCCGGGACTCGGACGGTGAGGAGGATGGGGGAAAATACTGTAAGCCAGGCAGCCCGGACGAGGCATCCCGGTCGACACGGGCCGGAGCCTCCGACACGGCCTCGGACCGGGACTCCCGGGCATCGGACGGCGAGGAAGATGGGGGAAAATACTGTAAGCCAGGCAGCCCGGACGAGGCATCCCGGTTGACACGAGTCGGAGCGTCCGACACGGCCTCGGACCGGGACTCAAGCTGCGCCTCAGGGGAGCCGGCCTGGGCCAAGGCCGAAGCAGGCTGGAACAACAGAAAAACCATGAAACAGGCTGTCAACATGATGTGTCTTTGTCGCCCCCCCCTCGCCCCCCGGGAGAGGGTCGGGTGAGGGCTCTTTCCGTTTCCTCCTTCTGTAGCCGCGCCATCTCATGGCGCGTTCTCCTTCTTTCCTTTGCAGGTATAACGACGCGACACAAGAAAAATCGGGTACGGATAAAAAAAAAGAAGGGCAGGCACACGCGACTGCCCTTCTTTTTGATCTGATGGGAGCGAATAAACGATTCGCCACACAAGGGCCTACTGACCCATGTTCCCAGTATCCATGTTCCCACTACCCATGTCCATATTATCATTCATCATTGTGGCTGCAATTCAGCACCGAATGCACCAATCACATGCCCGTCATCGAAATGACCCGTGAATTCGCCGGCGACTCCGGTTGGGTATGTGTTCTCCGCAGCAGGATTAGGATGACCACCAGCAACACCACGACGACGAGCAGCCGCTGGACCGAAGAATTGGCCTTGCCAGTTTCCATCACCTGTGGTCATGCCCATGAAGGAGTTTGTTGCAGTCGTGGCCTCGTGCAAATCAAGTTCCCACTCCTTGCCATTCGCATCCATGATGTAGGCGCCCATCTCATCCTTGAATTTCGTCACACTCCCATCGATGGAGACAAAATGCCGCTCCGTCACCCCATTCACCATCACGGGTTTCGCTCCTTCAAAAAAGTTCGCATTCAGCCCCACCATCGCGGTGAAGTGACCGGCACCATCAAGATTGCCGCCTTCCTTCCTCGCGTATTTACCGGCTGCCATTCCTTCATAGCTCGCCGTTCCTTCAAGTAGAGCTATTGCGCTGTTCCGCATCCCATCGTCAGCTATGTCATTCTCAAACGGCATCGAGCCACCATAGAAGGTACCGATCCCTGACAACATATCGTTTGTCTTTTCCAACCAGAACCCGAATGCCAGATAGTCCGGATCCGTCATGAGCGTAGCATCCATCTCGTTGTTGGGGTTGTTGCTAAAGACCGTCAGGATATCCTTCTTTGACGTGCCGTCGTCCATCATCATCTCGCGCATATATTCCTTGCCCATAAAATCGCCAAGTCCAGGGGTGCTCATCGTCTCCATAAATTGATTCGGGCGACTCATCCCCGCCACCATGTCCTCTTCACCCAGCCGGTCTGACCCTGCATCGAGCATCGTATACAAGTCCGGCTGTGCATACGGGATATACATCGGAGGCGCAGGATTATCGTCATCATGATCCGGATTCACTATGTACATCCCTTCATCATTCGGCCGATACACCATATTACCATCCACCAGATCATGCGAATATCTCTTCGGCTTGGGATCCATGATATACATCTTAGAATCAGGATCCATGGCATCATAATCTGGATTCATTATATACATCCCGTCATCAGCCATCACATATGTTTTCATAACCTGAACGGCAGGGACCTGCTCCGTGATTTTATTATACAAGTCCGGCTGTGCATACGGGATATACATCGGAGGCGCAGGATTATCGTCATCATGATCCGGATTCACTATGTACATCCCTTCATCATTCGGCCGATACACCATATTACCATCCACCAGATCATGCGAATATCTCTTCGGCTTGGGATCCATGATATACATCTTAGAATCAGGATCCATGGCATCATAATCTGGATTCATTATATACATCCCCCTCTCATCCATCACATATGAAATCTTCTCAGCGAAATGGAAGAGTGGCTCTTTGTCCGATCCTATTGTCGGGCGATTGGGATCTGTTGTAGGCATAGGATGCATGGGATCTGCCATCATGGGATTGCCACTCAAGATGGCTTGGGCAATGGGCATGTAGGCCCTATCCTTGGCATCCTGGGTTGGCATCCTCGTCACCATGCCACCGTTAATGAGGGAATAGACGTGTCCCGCATTATTCACATATACCACACAGCCGCCCCCCCCAGTCCCACAAACCAACTTCATATCTCCTGCTTCTACAGCACCGCCGGCATCGATCTTATAGGTGCCCATCTTCACGCCAACGTCCATAATCAGACCATCGTCACGCGCCGTCGGCCCCACCATTTCAAAATTTGTCGCCGTCACCGTGCCACCGACAACCTGGAGCATGTTGTCGACAACCCGCACGTAGCAATCACTTCCTGCGCACGACAATTGATAGTTGCCTGCCATAGTTGTTCCGCCATCCATGATCGAGATGGCCTCACCATCCGGTGTATCCTGACCATAAGAAGTATAGCCTGGCACCATTTTCCCCATCATCACTGCGGGTGTGGTCATAAGCTCAACCATAACCATCTCGTGAGTAGACATGGCCTCACCATCCGCATGAATCGTTATCGTGCATCCCCCAGCGCACGTGAATTTCACATTACCTGTCTCCAGCATGCCCGACGCCGGGACCACAATATCACCTGCCATTAACCCAGCAGCCGCCAGCGAAAAATTCTGCAAATTCAGATCCACAGGCATTGAGGTGGGTTCCACGGGGCCAGGGCCAGGGCCCATACCATTCCCATCACTGCCACAGCCGGCCAAACCCAGTGCCGCAACCGCAACAACTGCCCACAAGTATCGCTTCATCTGCATGTCTGATTCTCCTTTGTTGAGAGTGTATTTAGAATCTTAAGAAATCGACAACTTAAAGGTAATTCATGAACAATCACGAAGAAAACGACCCTTCGTCACAGGCCTCCCTCAAGTCCAAACTCCTTTGTTTGAATTTGAGCAATACTTGGTAGACAGCATGAGGGTTACTGAAAGAAACTACATTGTCCTGGGGAAAAGCAGTCGTGACGATGTCGGGAGTTTATGCTTTCATGAATAAAGAAGTCAAGGGGAGGATAAAAATTTCTGCATCAATTTTTTCTGCACTGATCCCGCGTGAGCTTGCTCGCCTTGTTTGTAGCCGCGTCATCTCATGATGCGGGGGGGCCTTGCTGTTGTCTGTGTCGCCTTCCCGGGCGGCATGAGATGCCGCCCCGACAACTGCGGGGAGGTCTTCCGCGGACAATCACGCCCCGACACCTGCGGGGAGGTCGGGGGACCGCCTGTCGCTGTTCTCTGTGTCGCCGCGCCATCTCATGGCGTGGGGGTTCCTTTCTGTTGTCTGTGTCGCCTTCCTGGGCGGCATGAGATGCCGCCCCTACAACTACGGGGAGGCCTGCCTCGGGCCATCTTGTTGTCTGTACAGCCGCGCCGGGCGGCATGAGATGCCGCCTCTACAACGACGGGGAGGCCTGCCTCGGGCCATCTCGCCGTGACATCTGCGGGGCGGTCGGTTGCCGGCATGGGGTGCATGTATAAGTTCAGAAACATTTGGCACTCCTCGACACAGGAGGAGGAGCCATGCAGATCCACCATGTCGGCTATCGCATCAGGGGGTTTTCTCGACTAACGCAAGTCGGGCATCGTTGGGACATGATACCCCACGAAGCCCACCACCGACTCAAGATTCTGCACTTTTGCGCCCGGTACGGCCGGCCGGCGACCTATGAGGCCTTTGGCGTCAGCCGCCGGACGCTTTCTCGCTGGCAGCGGGCGCTCGCCCAAGCTGGCGGGGACCCGCAGGCGTTGGCCGTCCGCTCCAGGGCCCCCCACCGCCGCCGGCAGGCCCTGTGGCTGCCTGCCCTAAGCCAGGAGATCCGGCGGCTGCGCACCACGTATCCTAACCTCGGCAAGGTCAAGCTGCACGTCCTGCTCCGGCCGTGGTGTGCGCAGCAGGGGCTGGCGCTCCCCAGTGTCTCCACCATCGGGCGTCTGATCGCTCGCGCCCCCGATCAGATGCGGCACACGCCGGTCCGCCTGGATGCCCGGGGCCGCCCCAAGCCCCGGGCGCGGTCCCGCAAACCCCGCCCGCCCCGGCCCCGCCCCGCCCCGCCCCTGGCGGTCTTGGCCGGGGATCCCGTCGTGCGGCTCCACGCCGGGCTCCGCCGCTACGTGTTCACCTTCATCGATCCCTGCAGTCGCTTCGCCTTCGCCGTGGCCACCGCCACCGCCTCCAGCCGCCATGCCACCCACGCCCTCGACGCCCTCTGTGCGCTGCTCCCGGCTCCACCCCGGTTCCTCCTCTCCGATAACGGCCCGGAGTTCCAGGGCCAGTTCCAGTACCGGCTCGATGAACGCGGCCTCACCCACTGGTGGACGTATCCCCGATCCCCGAAAATGAATGCGCATGCGGCACGGTTCAATCGCACCCTGCAAGAGATGTTCGTGGACTACCACGAGGATCTGCTGTTCGACGACTTGGCGGCCTTTCACCGGAAACTGGCTGACTGGTTGCTGGCTTACAATACCGTGTTGCCCCACTATAGCCTGGGGCACCAAACTCCGGTACAATTTCTCCTTCGCCATCAACCCGAGGGCCAAAGGTGGTGGACCTATACATTGCCTTGCATTTGGGGCGGGCGGGAGCTAGAATCCTTGCATGAGTGACGCGATTGCCTTTGACACTCACCGCTTTGTCAAACATTTGACGGGAAGCGGGTTTACCGAACAACAGGCCGAGGCCTTGGCCAACGAGCAGGCCCAACTGCTCAACAGCAACTTGGCTACCAAGGTCGATCTGGAGAAGGTCAAAGTCGACCTGTTGAAATGGATGATCACCGCGATGTTTGCCCAAGGCACCCTGATTGTGGGGATCATCAAATTGCTCTAAGGACCCTCTGATTTCGTGCACGATCGGGCGCATGGCGGCGTTGGGTCCTCGCTCACCCCTCCCCTCTCTCTCTGATACGCTTCGGGTTTCGCTCCGGGACGCCTGGCCCTGCATCCCGCTCTCACACGAAATCAGCGGTTCCTGAGTCGCGGCGCCGGATCTCTCACCTCGACCGGCGTCGAGTGCAGGGTTTCGCGGGACAACCGCCTCCCGGGTTCCTCTCCTTAGCCGCCACGTTGTCCGAGAAATTCCTCGATCTTTCTCACAAATTCCTCGGTTTCTTCCAGCGCCCGGCACGCCGTCTGTTCATCGAGATACGACAGCGCTTCATAGTCGCCGGTTTCACGGTCGTCCTTCAGGTTTGCGAGGAATTTGCCCCATTTTTTCTCGAACTTGCCGGTTTGAACCAACACGAGGCTGAACAGCGTCAGCAGGCCCCGGTGGGTTTCCGCCCGGTGCCCTTCCGCCAACAACGCGGCCTGCGCCGCGTGAAACGCGGCATAATACGCTCGTGAGACCACATCGTCCCATTCGTGCTGCTTGACCAGTTCCCGTGCCGCGCGGAGCTTTGCGCTCGCCTTCGCCAGATAGCCGGCCATCAGCTCTTGCTGTCCCTTATCCAGGGTGTCCAAGGGGGACTCCTTCGGCTTTGACTCGTTGCATGAAAGGCGTCTGCAACCGGATCAGCCGCTCGAACTCGCCTTCGGGAAAAATTTTCAGGGAGATCAGCCGGCCATGGGCGAGCAACACGTCCATCACACCCTCGTATAAGCCGTCGAGGAGCGGATCGTCTTTCCGAGGCACCACGATGAGCAGGTCGTAATCCGAATCTGTGCGGTGATCGCCCCGTGCGCGCGACCCGAACAGGATCACCCGCGTGATGTGCTTCCGTAGCGGGGCGATTTTTTCAAGGAACTCCTGGAGGACCGGATCATGCATCAGCGCGGCTCCGTGCGCACGGTTTCGGGGAGGCACGCCGGCCAGCCCCAACGGGTCATCTTCTCCCAAGGAGACGGCTCTCCGCAAGTGCCGGGCTTTGGCCAAACCCTGCACAAACACCCATTCCGCCATCAGCATGAATCAGCCTGCTCGGCCGACGCGCATGACTCATGAAAGACGCCCTGCCCTGCATTCATCGCGGCGTCACCCGACATTGCAGCCCCTTGTCGGATGACGCTTCGCTCATCCGACCTACAGTGTCTTGGTCGCGGCGCTATCCGATGACGCTTCGTGTTTGCCGGCTGTCTTTTGCAGTTGTCGCCGCGCCATCTCATGGCGCGGGCTTTCCTCTGCCTTCTCTTGTCTTTGTAGCCGCGTCATCTCATGACGCGGGGGGGCCTTTCTGTTGTCTGTATCGCCTTTCCGGGCGGCATGAGATGCCGCATCTACAACTACGGGGAGGTTTTCCTCGGACAATCATGCCCCAACACCTGCGGGACGGCCGGGGGCCGCCTGTCGCTGTTCTCTTTGTAGCCGCGTCATCTCATGACGCGGGGGGTCCTTTCTGTTGTCTGTATCGCCTTCCCGGGCGGCATGAGATGCCGCCCCTACAACTACGGGGAAGGCTTCCTCGGGCCATCACGCCCCGACACCTGCTTTTTGCGACGGCGTGGCACCGCTTGCCTGTATAAGTTCAGAAACCTTTGGCACTCCTCGAAACAGGAGGAGAGGCCATGCAAATCCACCATGTCGGCTATCGCATCAGGGGGTTTTATCGACTAACGCAATTCGGGCATCGTTGGGGCATGATACCCCACGAAGCCCATCACCGACTCAAGATTCTGCACTTTTGCGCCCGGCATGGCCCAGCCGCGACGGGGGAGGCCTTTGGCGTCAGCCGCCGGACGCTTTATCGCTGGCAGCGGGCGCTCACTCAGGCTGGCGGGGACCCGCAGGCGTTGGCCGTCCGCTCTAGGGCCCCCCACCGGCGGCGGCAGGCCACGTGGCCACCCGCCCTGAGCCAAGCGATCCGGCGGCTACGCACCACGTATCCCAACCGTGGGAAGGCCAAGCTGCACGTCCTACTGCGGCCGTGGTGTGCGCAGCACGGGCTAGCCCTCCCCAGGGTCTCCACCATCGGGCGCCTGATCGCCCGCGCCCCGGACCGGATGCGGCACACGCCGAGCCGCCTGGATGCCCGGGGCCGGCCCAAACCCCGGACACGGCGCCGGAAATCCCGCCCGCCCCGGCCCCGCCCCGCCCAGCCCCTGGCGGTCTTGGCCGGCGATCCCGTTGTGCGGCTCCACGCTGGACTCCGCCGCTACCTATTCACCTTCATCGATCCCTGCAGTCGCTTCGCCTTCGCTGTGGCCACCGCCACCGCCTCCAGCCGCCATGCCACCCACGCCCTCGATGCACTCTGTGCGTTGCTCCCGGCCCCACCCCGGGTCCTCCTCTCCGATAACGGCCCGGAGTTCCAGGGGCATTTCCAGCACCGGCTCGATGAACGCGGCATCACCCACTGGTGGACATATCCCCGATCCCCGAAAATGAACGCTCATGCGGAACGGTTCAATCGCACCCTGCAAGAGACCTTCGTGGACTACCACGAGGATCTGCTGTTCGACGATTTGGCGGCCTTTAACCGCAAACTGGCCGATTGGTTGCTGGCCTACAATACCGTGTTGCCCCACCATAGCCTTGGGCGGCAATCTCCGGTACAATCCCTGATTCACCACCAACCCGAGTGCCAAATGTGGTGGCCCCATACATTGCCTTGACAAATCCGGCGGGCCGGTGCTAACTGCCTGCATGATTTCCTCTCCGGAAGGGCAAACGCACAGGATCGCCCCCACCTCCAGTACGGCTACGGGCAAGACCGTGTCGCAGTGGTCTGGTACGCCTCGTGAACAGGCTGTGCAGCGCATGTTTACCGCGATTGCTGCACGGTACGACCTCAATAATTCTTTGCTCAGTTTCGGGCTGCATCACCGGTGGAAGGCGTTGGCCGTGGGCTTGGTCCCGGTCCAGACGCACGGGCAGGCCCTGGACCTGGGCGCGGGCACGGGTGATCTGGCCTTGTTGCTAGACGGTCGCATGGGGCCGCACGGCCGGGTGGTGGCGATGGATTTGAATGTCGCCATGCTGCGCGTCGGCGCGGAGAAAATCGACCGGCGCGGCCGGGCGTCCCGCATCGCCTGTTTACACGGGAACGCGGAACGGCTCGCGTTTGCGGACGCGACGTTCGACGCGGTAACCACGGGGTTTTGCATCCGCAACGTGGGCGACCGGCCGCAAGCGTTTCGTGAGATTTATCGCGTGCTGAAATCCGGCGGCCGCTTCGTGTGCCTGGAGTTTTCGCGGCCGGTGCCGGCCTGGCTCCGGCGCGTCTATGATTGGTATTCGTTTTCTCTGCTGCCCACCATTGGCACCTGGGTGGCCAAGGATCATACGGACGTGTACCGCTACCTGCCGGAATCGATTCGGACATTTCCCGATCAGGACCAGTTGGCCGACATGCTTCGTGCGGCTGGATTCGGCCGGGTGGAGTATCGGAACCTGACCGGCGGGATCGTGGCCATTCACGTGGCCGTGAAGTGAGGCGTGATGGATTCCGTTCTCTACGTGTTCCTGCCTTGTAAGAAGGTCTATCCCACCGGCATTACGTACCTGGCCGATTTCATTCACCGCCGCCGGCCGGAGGTCCGCCAGCAGATCCTGGACCTGTCGTTGTTTCCTCTGGCCGAGCGGTCGCGCGCGTTGCGGGATACGGTGCACGGATTCCGGCCGGACCTCGTGTGTTTTTCATGGCGCGATATTCAGATTTTTTCGCCGCATGAAGGTGACGCGTCCCTGGAGCAGGCGTTCAATTTTTATTATGCGGCGAATCCCCTGAAGCGCCTGGTGGCGTCGTTCCAGGGCCTGCATAACCTGTACCGGTATTATCAGGACATCCGCCGGAACCTGTCGTACCCGTGGCTGGTGCACCGGGAGTTTCCGGACGCCCGGTTGATGATCGGCGGCGGGGCGTTTACCGCGTTCGCGGATCAATTGATCGAGCGACTGCCCGACGACACGCTCGGGATTCTGGGGGAAGGGGAGGATGCGATCCTCAAGGTGTTGAACGACGAGCCGCTGACGGATGAACGGTTCATTGTCCGGGAGCACGGCCGCGTGCGCAAAGGCACGAAACATGCGCCGGCCTTGCTGGATTCGCTGACCGTGGACCTGCCCTACCTGACCTCGATTTTTCCGCAGTACCCGGCCTACGTGGGCGAGTGTATCGGCGTGCAGACGAAACGGGGCTGCCCGTATGACTGCGCGTTTTGTCTGTACCCGTATATCGAGGGGAAGCGCGTGCGTTACCGGCCGGCGCAGAACGTGGTGCATGATATTGCGCAGTATTATCATCAGTGGGGCGCGCGGCGGTTCTGGTTTACGGATGCGCAATTTATTACGGGCAAGGACGCGTACCCGCAATGCACGGAGATCCTGGAACGGATTCTTCGCGAGGGGCTGGAGATTGAATGGTCGGGGTACGTGCGCACGTCGCTGATTTCCGCGAACTTGGCGAAGCTGATGGTGCGGTCCGGCGTGGGTGACCTGGAGGTGGCGATCACCGCGGGCTCACAAAAGGTGCTGAACAGCCTGCACATGGGCTTCAAGCTGGAACATCTGTACGATGGCTGCCGGTATTTGAAGGAGGCAGGTTTTGCGGGCCGCGTGATTTTGAATTATTCCCTCAACTCGCCGGAGGAAACCGAGGAGACCCTGTTGCAGAGTATCGAGTCGTATAAGGTGGTGGCGTCGATTCTCGGGGAGGACCGCGTGTTTCCCCTGATGTTTTTTCTGGGTATCCAGCCGAATACGGACCTGGAGCAGCGGTTGTTGTCGGAGGGCTATCTGTCCGCGGGCTATAACCCGCTTAGCCTCACGCCGTGGAATATCAAGAAACTGCTGTATAACCCTGCGCCGCTGAATACCCTGATTGCGAAGGCGTGCCTGACGGCCTGGAACCGGAAACAGGGAAGCCAGGACCCGCGGCCCTGGTCCGGCAGTCTGAGTCAAAGCGCCACGCAGGACCACGGCCACACCTACGCGGACCAGAGCCTGTCCAAGGGCCTCGAAGGCAACTCCGGCCGGGACGCCTTGCTGACCCTGGAAGAACTGTTGCGCTCCCGAGACGCGGCACGTCGCGCGTCGTAGGCAAAATTCCCCGCTCCCCGTTACGCCGCTCCCTTCCGTCACCCCTGTATGTGTTCCACCCCTTTTTTTTCTCTTTGTTGTTGCGGCATCTCATGGCGCGGGGTTCCTTTCTTTTGTCTTTGTCGCTACGTCATCTCATGACGCGGGGGTGCCTGGCTGTCGTCTGCACCGCCTTCCCGGGCGGCATGAGATGCCGCCCCTACAACTACGGGGAGGCCGGGGGGCGGCCCAACGCCGGGCCTCGACATGCTTCCCCGGAGAATCGCGCCCCGACACCTACGGCGAGACCGGGTTGTCTTCGTCGCTGCGCCATCTCATGCCGTGGGGTTTTCCTTCCTCTTCGTCGCTGCGCCATCTCATGACGCAAGGTCCCCTTTTCCCCTGATCGCGCCCCTACAACTGCAGGGGAGGCCGGGAGGCGGCCGAACGCCGGGCCTCGACATGCTTCCCCGGAGAATCGCGCCCCGACACCTGCGGCGAGACCGGGCTGTTTTCGTCACTGCGGCCATCTCATGGCGCAGGGGTTTCCTTCCTCTTCGTAGCCGCGTCATCTCATGACGCGGGGGTTTTTCCTTTTGTCTTCGTAGCCGCGCCATCTCATGGCACGGGGTCCCCTTTTCCCCTGACCACGCCGGGCGCGATAAGATCGCGCCCCTACACCTGCGGGGAGGCCGGGGGGCGGCCCAACGCCGGGTCTCGACGGGCTTCCCCGGAGAATCGTGCCCCGACACCTACGGCGAAACCGGGTTGTCTTCGTCGCGATGGCATCTCCTGCCGCTGCTTGTTTGCCGGCTTCCTCTTGCATTTGTCGCCGCGTCGTCTCATGACGCGGGGATTTCTTTCTGTTGTCTGTGTCGCCTTCCCGGGCGGCATGAGATGCCGCCCCTACAACTACGGAGAGGCCTTCCTCGGGCAATCACACCCCGACACCTGCAGGGAGGCCGGCGGACAGCCCAACGCCGGGCTTCGACGGGCTTCCCCGGAGAATCGTGCCCCGACACCTACGGCGAAACCGGGTTGTCTTCGTCGCGATGGCATCTCTTGTCGCTGCTTGTTTGCCGGCTTCCTTTTGCATTTGTCGCCGCGTCATCTCATGACGCGGGGATTTCTTTCTGTTGTCTGTGTCGGCTTCCCGGGCGGCATGAGATGCCGCCCCTACAACTACGGAGAGGCCTTCCTCGGGCAATCGCGCCCAGACAACTACGAGGAGGCCTGGGGGCAGCCGAACGCCGGGCCTCGACGTGCTTCCTCGGAAGATCGCGCGGCTACACCTGCGGGGAGATCCTGGGGTGCGTTAAGATGCCGCCGCGATGAATGCTGGGGAAAGAAGGGCGGGGGGCTCGGGCGTGTGCCGATTGCGTGGGGCAGACGCCCACGGCCGTCACTCCGTGATCGTAAACTCCATGGTGCCGATCACGTTGGGGTCGTACAATTCCTGGCCGGGACTTTCGAAATAGAGCTTGACAAGATACCTCCCCTTTTTCCAGCCGTCGGTGGGGCGATAGATTTCCAGGTAGCCTGCCTTTTCGTTCATTTCCATGAACAGGGCATCGGTTCCGGTCAGTTCCGGGGACGGGGTTTTTCCGTCCGGCATGTGAAACCACGCTGCTCGATATTGCGACGGGGCATCAAGGGCCGAGACCGCGAAGACGAGATAGAAAATTTCCGTGTCCGGTGAAAATTGGGATGTGCCGGGATCCACCGGTTCCACGTAGGCATCGTCCGTCATCCACCCTTGCCGGCCGAACGTGTCCCAGGGCACTTTGATGTCCCGGGCCATCGCGATCCATTTGAAGGCTGATTGCGGGCGTTGCCAGTTTTCCTGGTCCAGCGCCATCAGTTCGGTCTGCGTGTTTACGCTCCCCTCACTCTCTATCACAGCCGACTTGGGGGTAAAGGGTTTTTCCTGGCTCCCTGCGACCGGGGGCAACACGAGGGCGAACAGCAGGATGGAGCCGGTGAGGACGCCGACGGACCTGTCGACACGATGCGTGTGATCTGCGGGGGATGATTGCTTTGTCATGAGACACCTTCCTCGGCCTGAAAGATCTCTCTTGCTACCTTACCTCTCTCATAGCGTTTTCGCAATCTCGTGTGCCGCGGGGCCTTTTGTCTTCGTAGCCGCGCCATCTTATGGCGCGGGGGTTCCCTCTTTCTTTTCTATTTGTAGCCGCGTCATCTCATGACGTGGGGGTTCCCCCGACCGCGCCGGGCGCGATAAGATCGCGCCCCTACAACTACGGGGCAGGCGGCGGCGCAGCACCGTAGGCCGGGATAGCCGAACAGGCGGCACCCAACACCCTACCCCTTGCTTTTCTGTTTGTCGCCGCGCCATCTCATGGCGCGGGGGCTCCTTGCTGTTGTCTATGTCGCCTTCCCGGGCGGCATGAGATGCCGCCACTACAACTGCGGCGAGGGCGGTTGCTCTTTGTCGCCACGGCATCTCATGCCGCGAGGTGCCTCTGGTCTTTGTCGCCGCGTCATCTCATGGCGCGGGGTGCCGTGGGTCGCATTCCTGGCGGCATGCAGCCTGTCCTCGACATTTTTCATCGAGGCATGCCGCCGCGACAACTGCCTGAAGAGCCACCACTCCATGATCATACGGCTACGACAAATTATTCGTCCCGCTCCTCCTGCTCTTCGCTATAAAATTGCTCGCAATCTATCCGGTCAACAACAGGATTATTCACGATGTACTGGCGAATCTGTTTGAGGGCTGCTTCATTTCGAATGACATGGTCATAATAATTGGACTGCCATATGGAATGCCCCAATCCCCACACCCGCGATACCCAGGATTTAAACACCTGGATGACGCGGCTAAGCGTTTTCTCCGACGATTGAAACACCAAAATGACATGCACGTGATCCGGCATCACCACACTTTGATCGATTGAAACGCCTGGGAAAAATCGAGGAATTTGATCCAGGTGTTGTTGAACCAGAGTCTTGGCTGTGGGCGTTGCAAACCGAGGGATTTTATTCTTCGTGCAAAGAGTCAGTATCCGTTTTCACGGTAGTCATAGTGACGCAATCGAAGGGGATGTTGGCGGGAAGATTTGGAATTTTTTCGCAATGTGCCGTTTTTGTTATTTTTTGAACCAGACATTGTGTCTCTCTCCAAATATTCGTCGCCGCGCCACCTCATGGCGCGGGGGTTCCCCTCTTTCTTTTCTCTTTGTAGCCGCGTCATCTCATGACGCGGGGGTTTCTTTCTGTTGTCTGTATCGCCTTTCCGGGCGGCATGAGATGCCGCCCCTACAACTGCGGGGAGGGCTTCCTCGGGCAATCGCGCCCCTACACCTGCAGGGCGGCCGGGGGACCGCCTGTCGCTGTTCTCTTTGTCGCCGCGTCATCTCATGACGCGGGATTTTCTTTCTGTTGTCTGTGTTGCCTTCCCGGGCGGCATGAGATGCCGCCCCTACAACTACGGGGAGGCCTTCCTCGGGCAATCGCGCCCCTACAACTGCGGGGCGGCCCGGGGGGTGCCTCCGGCCTTGCCTGGGGCGGGAAGATCGCACCGCGCCAATTGCGGGGAGGCCGCATAAAATTGCCCCCCTTTTTACGGGGGCGGGGCGGCGATGCGGGTGGATTCGATGGCTTGACGGCGGCGTTCGATGATGTCGTCGGCGATTTCGGTCACGTGCTGTTCCAGAATCAGGCGCAACGGGCTCCCGCTTCGATAATCAGCCGGGGCCATGAAGTGGACGCGGTCGGCATGAAACCTCAAATCGTAACATTTCTTGAAGGATCGGCGTGTGGGATCGTCCGGGTTGTACACGGCCACGGCCAGCCCGCCGTTCTTTTTGATGACGGTAAAACACGGCACGTCGGTAGGGCCGTCGCCCACGTAGATCATGTGGCGGAACGGTACGCGTCTGGCTTCTTCGGGCATGTGGTCATTGACGTCCTGGCCCGGGTCCAGGAGATTTTTGTTGACCCGGAAGAGGTATTGCGTTTTCTGCGTGTGACTGATGGTGCGTTTGGGGAATCCGATGTGCCCGTCCTCTTCGTCGAACTGGCACCCCCATATGGCCTTGGTCCATTTCGCGATCGCGCTGCCCGTCAGGATCGCCTCCAGCCCCGAACTGACGACGTAATGCTCTAAATGAATGTCCCACTCCCGGTATTTGGGTTGCAGGACGACCTCGTTCAATTCGCCGAAACAGTCCGGCACGCCGGGGAAGAACGTGAGTTGCGTGCCCATGCGTTGCAGGTCCTGGTTCGACAGGGACCGGATTGCGTCATGCTCCAGCATCCGCTTCATATAGGCGAGTTCCTGGTCGTAGTCTTTTTCTTTGATGAGCGCGGTGCAGCTTTGCCAGAAGGCCTGCGGCTCAATCCCGGCGTGACGCAGGATCGTCTGATCCTGCATGTAATGCGGGCTCAGGGTGTGATCGAAGTCGTAGACAACAGCGATGATGTTATGGGGTCCGGACATGCGGAGTGCACCGGGGCCGGGCGGGAACGAGTCGCCGGCGACGTTGTTCAAAAGATCGCTTTTACCAATTCCTGGATGCTGCGAGACATATCCACGTCGTCCGTGATGGGCTGGATCACCGCCGCGTCACATGCCCGATTCGGGGCGACGCCCTGCTGCATGAGGGTGCCGGCGTAAATGAGCAGTCGCGTGCTGACGCCTTCCTCGAGCCCGTGGTTGCGTAACTTCCTCACCTTGCCACCCAGTTTGACGAGCCGTTGGGCCACGTCCTGGGAGAGGCCGGCTTCATGTTCGATAATTCTCGTTTCGGTCTCGGCGGGAGGATGCGTGAATTCGATGGCCATGAACCGCTGCTTGGTGCTTTGCTTGAGTTCCTTCAGCACGCTCTGGTATCCGGGGTTGTAGGAAATCACGAGCATGAAGTCATCGACCGCTTCGATCACCTGCCCGCGTTTGTCAATCGGCAGAAAGCGGCGGTCGTCGCTGAGCGGATGCACGACCACCGTGGTGTCTTTTCTGGCTTCGACGATTTCATCCAGATAGACGATGGCTCCGTGTTTCACCCCGAGGGTCAGGGGGCCGTCTACCCATACGGTTTCGTCGCCCTTGAGGAGATACCGGCCCACGAGGTCCGACGCGGTCAGATCCTCATGACAGGCCACCGTAATCAACGGTCGCTGCAACCGGTAGGCCAGGTGTTGCACGAACCGCGTCTTCCCGCAGCCCGTCGGGCCTTTGAGCATCACCGGCAAATGCTGCTGCGCAGCAATGTTGACCAGCCCGATCTCGCCGTTGATCTCCTCATAGAACGGCTCTTGGGTGATCCGGTATTGCTCAATGTCGATTTCGTGTCCTTTCACGCGGTCTTCTTCCTTCGATCCAGAGCCCACGATGACCCGGCATGACCATTTGTTCTCTCCCCTTTGTCAGGGATGCCGTTCCGAAGAGGGAATACGGTTGGGAGAGAGCCCGCAATCTGTCGCCGCGCCTTCTTTATGGCGCTTCTGGCCTACGGCCGCTCCAGGCGGCATGAGATACCGCTACTCCAGATGTCGCCATCCCACCCTGCGCTGCCTTGCCGCACAGATTCTACCCATTCAAGGTAGCCCACTTCCATGCCATCGTCAACTCCAAAGGCGGAGACCTCCCGCCTGCGCTGGTCTCTTCTGCTTGGTCAGCTTTCGCAATGCGAAGAACAAGCGATCCGGTTGGTCATGTCTCAGTTTGAAATTCGTTATGAGCAAAAGAACCTTGACTATTAAAATATAAATATTTTAGTTTTCTTGTTGTATTCTCTTGCGCTTTTTTTAACAAAATAGAAGAAGAGGCAAAGCCATGACACGGCAGTCCGTCCATAAAATGAGGCGGTCGCTTGATTGGAAGGGAAGGAAGCAGTCAGATGGAACGTGGCTGGCAAGTTGTGAGACGCTTGATTTAACGGTCCAGCTAGCTTCGGCTTCTTCGGAAGAGCAAATAAAGGAAATTGTTGAAGTTACACAAATGGTGCTAGAGAGTCTTAGTGAAAAAGGGATTCTCTTTGACTATTTCAAGAAACATGGAATTGCTTTGACAGAAATCCAATCGTCCGGAAAGGCTGCTCTTCCCGTCGTCCTCCCCTTACCGATACACTTCAGTCAAGAGCCTGCTCTCTCATCAGTGGGAACGTGACTCGATGGGCAAGCCAACCTGGTTGATTCAGCATATCCAAGGGTATGGCTTTAAATACGAGCGAGAAAAGAAATCTCAGCTAACCTTTTGGAATGGGGAAAAGTTTATCTTTCTCCCCAAAGGGAAACGGAAGTTGCATGAGGCACACGTTCGAGATATTCTAAAAAATAAATGCAAAATGACGGACAAAGAGATAGCCGCATTTATAAAAGAACATCGTAAAAACATTCATTCATAATCACGCAATCACCTCACGATACGACAACCGTTTCCTCGCTATATTTTTTAACCTGCGAACCCCCGCGAAATCCATTCGTCATCATTCCATTCATTACGCTTCATTGAGGTCTCACGTTTCATGGCCCACGTCTCAGCCGCAGGTCCCATGATTCAACGGTGTTCGCACACTACGGCCCCTTCGGTTTGCTTCCCCGACTCCATGGCGTCCCTTTGTGAAGAAAGCCGGCGGTGTCTGTCCGTGCACCATGCCCTGCACGCGGCGAGGCTGTTCGAATCGACACCCGCATGGCGCGTCTCGCCCGTTCCGTTTCCGTTGACCGACCGCGACCTGACGTTCTTCGAGGATTTGGGGCCCCACCTCTGGTCGTTCTCCAAGGCGCTCAACCGGCTGTATCTGGACAGTGTCAAGGGCCGGCAACCATTTTGGGTGCACCAGTATCTGGATCAGGGCAAACCGCAACCCCTGCTGGAGTTTGCCCGCATGAAGCGGTTTCGTGAGGCGATCCCGCAGGTAATCCGGCCCGACGTGATTCCGACCGAGACAGGCATGACGATCACAGAGTTGGATTCCGTGCCCGGCGGGATCGGGATCACGGGCTGTTTATCCGCCGCTTACGGCGCGTTGGGGGAGACCCTCGTCGGCGGAGCCGACGGTATGATCGACGGGTTGGCCGGGCTGTTTCGCTCCGGGGACGCCGCCGGCGAGACGGTTGGGTGTCTCGCCATCGTGGTATCCGAGGAGGCCGAGGATTACCGGCCGGAAATGGAATGGGTGGCGTGCCGGCTCCGGGCCGCGGGGCTGGACGCTTATTGCGTACATCCTCGAGATCTACGGTTTGCCGAAACAAGCCTGTCGCCACCGTCGTCAGCGGGGATCCAGGTCATGATGGTCACACCGTCCGGGGAACGGCCCGTTTCGCACGTCTACCGCTTCTTCGAACTGTTCGATCTGGAAAACGTTCCGAAGTCCGAATTGCTGATGTACAGCGCCAAAAAAGGCCGGGTGAGCGTGACGCCGCCGTATAAGCCCTGGATGGAAGAGAAGCTGGCCTTCGCGCTCCTGCATCACCCCATGCTGGAGCGGTTCTGGGTCGATGCGCTGGGGCCGGACGTGCTTGCGCATCTGGGACAGGTCATCCCCAGGACTTGGGTCGTGGACCCTCGGCCCCTGCCGCCGTCCGCGATCATCCCGGACCTCACGCTTGACGGGCAGGCCGTGTCCGACTGGCGACAGTTGACCCGGGTCACGCAGAAGCAGCGACAATGTGTGTTGAAGCCGTCGGGGTTTTCGGAACTGGCTTGGGGCAGCCGCGGGGTCGTCGTGGGGCACGATATTCCGCAGTCCGCCTGGGCGGCACAATTGGAACACGCGCTGGAGGCCTTTACCTCGACGCCGTACGTTTTTCAAGCGTTTCATAAGGGACGGCAGTACGAGATGACGTATTGGGACGAGCACACGGGACAACTGGAATCCATGGAGGGACGGGCCCGGCTGTCCCCGTATTATTTCGTGTCCGGAGACGAGGTGACCCTTGGCGGGATTCTGGCGACGGTGTGCCCCAAGGATAAAAAAGTGCTGCACGGCATGCGCGATGCTATTCTGGCACCGTGCGCATTACCGGCTCGGTAGGGGATCCCGCGCCATGAGATGGCGCGGCGACAAAGAGCAACCGACCTCCCCGTAGTTGTAGGGGCGGCCTCTCATGCCGCCCGGGAAGGCAACACAGACAACAGCAAGGAACCCCCGCACCATGAGAGGACGCGGCGACGAAGAGCAACCGACCTCCCCGTAGTTGTAGGGGCGGCCTCTCATGCCGCCCGGGAAGGCAACACAGACAACAGCAAGGAACCCCCGCACCATGAGAGGACGCGGCGACAGAGACAAAAGAAAGAAAACCCTGCGCCATGAGAGGGCGCAGCTACAAATGCAAAAGGAAGCCGGCAAACAAGCAGCACCATGAGAGGGCGCAGCTACGAAGACCAGAGGAACCTCGCGCCATGAGAGGGCACGGCGACAAAGACAAACCAACCTCCTCGCAGTTGTAGGGGCGGCATCTCATGCCGCCCGGGAAGGCACACAGACAACAGCAAGGAACCCCCGCACCATAAGATGGCGCGGCGACAGAGACAAAAGAAAGAAAACCCTGCGCCATGAGAGGGCGCAGCTACGAAGACCAGAGGAACCCCGCGGCAGAAGATGACGCGGCGACAAAGACGAAGAAAAGAGGGAGAGCCGGTCAGCCAATGGCGCGGCCACAACGAGACAAGCCAGGGCGGGGGAACCCCCGCGCCATAAGATGGCGCGGCTACGAAGACCAGAGGCACCCCGCGCCATGAGAGGGCGCGGCTACAAGTAGACAGGAATGACAGATTCGTTGCCGAAAAGAGAACGTCATGCACTCAATCACGTTGTATCATATTGAATGGTGCCCGGACTGTGCCGTGGTGCGCAGCCGGCTGGATGAGTTGGAGATCGAGTATAAAAGTGTTATTGTTCCAACAGTCCGTCCGTTCAGAAAACAAGTGTTCGAGGTCTCGGGACAGTATTACGTCCCCGTCCTGGTTGATGGAGACACCGTCCTGACGGAAACACCGGACATTCTGGACCACCTTGACGCCCTGGCGTCCATGTAGGGATCAACCATGGTTGTTCCCTGCCAAATCACACCCACGATTATATCCCTAGTCACGAGGCATACCGATGGATGATTGGAAACGTGTCCTGGCCGAGAGCATCACCAAACCCAAGGCTTTGGCGAAGCAACTCGGCGTGGACCCCAAGGAAGTGGAGCAGGTGGTCGGCCCATATCCCATGCGGATCACGCCCACGGTGCTCTCCACGATCAAAGAGAAGGGCGACGCGATCTGGAAACAGGTGGTTCCGGACCCCATCGAGATGGAGGACTTTGATGCGCCCGATGATCCCCTGGAAGAAGACACCGACAGTCCCGTGCCTCACCTGGTCCATCGCTATCCGGACCGCGTGCTGTTGATGGTCACGAATCAATGCCCGATCTATTGCCGGTTCTGTACGCGCAAACGGCTGGTCGGGAAACCCGGGTTTTTGAAGAAGGGGGAACTGGATCAGGCTATCGCTTATCTCCGCGAGCATACGGAAGTCCGGGACGTGATCCTTTCGGGTGGCGATCCCCTGTTGTTACCCGATCACCTGATCGAACGCATTTTGAAGGCGCTTCGGACCATCCCGCATCTCGAACTCATCCGGTTCGGATCCCGCGTGCCCGGCACGCTGCCCCAGCGCATCACCCCGGAACTGTGCGAGATCGTCAAACAGCATCATCCTCTCTATATGAATTTGCATTTCAATCATCCCGACGAACTGACCCCGGAAGTCAAAGCCGCCTGCGGGCGCCTGGCCGACGCCGGTGTGCCACTGGGCGCGCAAACGGTGTTGCTGAAGGGGGTGAACGATGATCCGGACGTGATGAAGCAGCTCATGCAGCAACTCCTGCTGGCCCGCGTGAAGCCGTATTATCTCTATCAGGCCGACCTGACCAAAGGCACCAACCACTTCCGTACGACCGTGGAGACGGGGCTGCAGATCATCCAGGCGCTGCAAGGGCATACCAGCGGCATGGCCGTTCCTCATTTCGTGATTGATGCCCCGGGCGGAGGCGGGAAAATCCCGCTCCTGCCTGCTGACTATCTGCTGAACCTGGACGAAAACGGTGCGGTCCTGAAAAATTACGAAAACAAGACCTACCATTATCCTCAGCCCGACGCGGGTCGCCTGCGGGAACTGCCCATGGTCGGCACTTCCGCATCCGGGGGGCTCTGTAGCCTGGGCGCTATGGATGAGTGACAATGGGCGCTGCGCGCAAGCACGGGATTCTGTCTGACACTCACCTGAAAACATTGATTCGGGACCGCCGGATCGACGCTTCTCCCGCCCTCACCGACAGCCAGATTCAACCGGCCAGCGTGGACCTTCGGCTCGGCAAAACAGCCTACCGGCTGATCAGCAGCTTCCTCCCGGAACGCTCGGAGATCAGCGCTCACTTGAACGTGCTGGATCTGTACCAGTCCGAACTGGTCATGTATGACATCGACCTCACCAAGGGGGCCATCCTGGAAAAGGGGCACGTCTATCTGGTGCCGTTGTTGGAGCATGTCGCGTTGCCCCCGCACGTGCGCGGCCAGGCCAATCCCAAAAGCTCCACGGGTCGTCTGGATATTTTCACGCGGCTCATCACGGACCTGAATGCGGGGTTCGACGAGATCCCTTCCGGGTACCGGGGGCCGCTCTACCTGGAGATCGTCCCCCGGTCGTTTACCATTCGCGTGCAGACCGGGTTGGCGTTAAATCAGCTCCGTCTCCTGACCGGCCGGCCCACGGTCTCCGATTCGCGACTGCGAGCCCTGCATCGGTCGGCCAAATTGCTGTACCACAATGACGATGATTCTGTGGAAGCCCGTCCGCTCGCCGCACAGGACATCCGCGTGGATCACGGCCTGTTCCTGCGGATCGACTTGCGGGGTTCCGGCGCGAGCCGCGAAATCGTAGGGTACCGGGCGAAAAAGAACAGTCACGTGGTCGATCTGTCCAGGACCGGTCACTATTCGGCGCTGGATTTCTGGGAGCCTATCTACCGCCAACCCAACCATACGTTGTTGCTCGAACCCGAAGAGTTTTATATCCTGGCATCGCATGAGCGCATCAAAGTGCCTGCCGGGTACGCAGCCGAAATGGTGGCCTATGAGGCGGCGTTCGGTGAATTGCGCACCCACTACGCCGGGTTCTTCGACCCGGGGTTCGGCACCAGAGACGGGCCGCGAAAAGGCACACAGGTCGTGCTCGAAGTCAGACCGCATGACGTGCCGTTTTTGATTCACGACGGCCAGACGTTTTTCAAGGTCGTCTACGAGCACATGCTGGACCTGCCGGAACGCCTGTACGGTGCCTCCATCGGGTCCAGCTATCATCAACAGGGACTCACGCTCAGCAAACATTTCAAGTGGTAGCACATGGCGACGGAACAACCTGACTCTTCCCGTATTCCCGATCAACCCGACCCGCCCGGGCGGCAGGTGCCCGGGGTTCCCGTGGGACCGCCGCGTCCGGATTCGGACGTGGACCAGGAAACGCACGAAGCCCTGCAAATGAAGGTGGCCATGAAGATGGTGGGCTCCGCCATGGTCTTCATCGGGTTCATTCAGGTCTTCATGTCCGCCAGCACCGGCGCGGAGATTTCCATTTTTCCCATGATCCTGTACTTTTCGGGCCTGGCCTTGTGGGCGTATTCGTCCGTCCGGATTCCCGTTATCCGGTACGCGGTGATCGCCTTCTCCCTCTTCTGCATCATGGCCTTCATCAACATCGGCGAAGTGCTCTTCTGGCATAAATACGTCATTTACTGGGGCACGATTGCCATGGTGGTCTACTTCATGTTCCAGAACCCCAAGGACCCCCCCAAACCATCGTAGCGGTTGGGGCAAAGCACACATGACCAATCCGGTTACGACGCAAGCTCACGTTGCGATGAAGCCATGTCTGTTTTTTATCCTGGTCTTCTCATGGTGTCTGGTGACGGTTCTTCCCGCTGCCGAGCTTGAGACCATTGAGAATGCCACACTGATCGAGGCGGACCTGAACGACGGCGACAGTTTCAAGGTCAAGGCCGGTGGCAAGGACCTGCACCTGCGGCTGTACTACGTGGATTGTCCGGGAACCGCCTACCGCAACAAAACCGACTGGGAGAGAGCTATCACACAACAATACCATTTCGGCCTCGAAGCCCTCGATGCCGTCGTGCGATTCGGCAATCAGGCGGCCGCATACGTCGAACGGGTTCTGTCCCGGCCCTTCACCATTCATACGGCCAACGCCAGCGCCCTGGGACGTTCGGCCACACCTCGCTACTACGCCTTCATCGAAACCCATGACGGCCATGACCTGGGGCATCTCCTCGTGGAGCAGGGTTTGGCCAGGATACACGGTGTAGGGCACACGGACCCTGGCGGCAAACCCCAAAAGATTGTGAAAGAAGAGCTTGAAGCTCTCCGCGACATCGCGATTTGGAAACACGTGGGCATCTGGCAGTCAACCAAACCCGAGCTCCTCCGCAAGGGACGAAAACTTTTGCGGGAAGAGGAGGAAAAATTTCGTCGGGACAGGGAAAAACGAACCACCCGCAAGAACCCCATAGACCTGAACACCGCCTCACCCGAACAGCTAGAGCAGGTCCACGGCATTGGTCCGGTGAACGCTGCCAAAATCGTCACCGGCAGACCGTATCAATCTGTCGAAGACCTGTTGAAGATTCCGGGCATCGGCCCCAAAACACTCGAAAAGATCAGGCCTTGCGTCACGGTCGTGGCCGAACAATCCCATAAGGCAGACCACTTGCACCCGATGACGGTCCTTCGACCATGACCAAGAAAGCGCCAAGGTGAGCTTTTCCATCGCCGTCGTGATTCCAACCTTGAACGAGGAACGCACCCTGTCTCGGACGCTCCTTACGCTCAGACAGCTTCGTTTCGATGAAGTCGTGCTTGTGGACGGCGGCAGTCGGGACCAGACGGTTTCCATCGCGCAGGGCCAGTTGCCGGGGCTCAGCCTGCAACCCGCCAAGGTGCTGGCCGCAGCACAGGGGCGTGCTCAACAAATGAACGCCGGCGCCCAAGCCACACGATCCGACGTCCTGTTGTTCCTTCATGCCGACACGCTTCTTCCGCCGGAGACGCGCACCGAGATCGAGCGGGTTCTGGCACATCCCAAGTACGTGGGGGGCCGGTTTGACGTCCGCTTCGAAGACGATCGCGGGTGGGCATGGCTTATCAGCCGGTTGATGAATTGGCGCTCCCGCTGGTCGGGCATCGCCACGGGCGACCAGGCGATTTTCGTTCGTCGTTCCGCGTTCGACGATCTGGGTGGGTTTGCCGACGTGCCCCTGATGGAAGACATCGAGTTGGCGCAACGCCTTAAAGACATGGGATCCATGGCCGCTTTGCGCACTAAGGTCACCACGTCGTTTCGGCGATGGGAGCAACAGGGCACCCTTCGGACTATTCTGCAAATGTGGCTTCTCCGCTTCTTGTACGGGCTCGGGATCCCTCCCAAAATCCTGCATCAATGGTATGTCGCGATCAGGTAACGCTGCCTCGTCTCCTCAAGACCGACGAAAACGGAGAGGCGATCCGTCTTCTGGACTCCGCCGTCCCGGACCCGCCGAAGGCGCGATCATTATTTTTGCCAAGGCGCCGGTACCCGGAGGAGTGAAAACGCGCATGTGTCCGCCCCTGACCCCCGATGAGGCGGCGAGCCTGCACGGGAGTCTGGTCATGGATGCCGTGGAGCGCACCAAGTCACTTCGGGGGTTCGATATTGTCCTGGCCTGTACGCCCAGTCTGGACCATCCGTTTTTTCAAACGCTGGCAGCCAGGCATCACATCCTCCTGTGCGACCAAGTGGGTGAGGATCTCGGACAGCGCATGGATCAATCTCTCACCGCCGCATTCGCGCGCGGATATGCCTATGCCTTACTGGTCGGCACGGATATTCCGAATCTTGCCGCCCGCCACTATCAGCAGGCGAAGGTGCTTTTACAGGACACGGACGTGGTGCTGGGTCCCACGAAAGACGGCGGCTATTATCTGGTGGGAGCGAAACGCCCCGTGCCCGCACTCTTTTCCAACATCTCCTGGTCGACCGGTAGCGTGCTGATCCAAAGCCTGACCCGTGCCGAACAGGCGGGACTGAGTGCCGGGCTGCTGGATTCCGAACGCGATCTCGATACCTTCGACGACGTGCGGGCCTTGCTGCGAGAAGAAACCGGATCCGGGTACAAGACGTTGTCCTCTCGAACGACCAGCGTGTTGCACACGTTGATGCAACGGCATGGGAACGTGTCGCTCGCGTAACCGGTGACTGGCCGTCTCCCTGCTCAACCCTTCACGAGTTCTTCAATCCGCTGTCAAGCCGAGCGAAGTGGTTGTCTTGCCCGTCTTGAGCGAAGCCCAAGGACTCTGTGGTATTCGTTATCGCCGCACGATTGTCTCGCGCGTGTTGTTGACGGTCTCTCTTGCCGGCATGAGATGCCGCCGCCACAACGGCAGAGAGGCCGCTACGCATTCAATTCGACAGAAGGAGGAACGTCATGAACCCGAAAGTCGCACTGATCACCGGTGGCGCGCGCGGCATCGGCAAAGGAGTCGCCCTTGATCTGGCCACACGGGGCTGGTCCGTCGCCATTTGCTATCGAACGAGCGAACGGGAGGCGGAAACGACCATCCAAGCCATCGTTGAGCGGGGCGGCAGGGGACTCGCCGTTCGTTGCGACGTGTCCGATCCCGCGGCCTGCCGGGACTTGGTCAGCCAGATCGAGGGGCAATGGGGAAAGATCGACGCCCTGGTGAACGGGGCAGGCCCGTATCACCGGGTGAACGTGCTCGCTGAAACACCGAAAGGTTGGACGGACATGCTCACCAACAACCTGGACCCGGTTTTGTATTTGGCCCAGGCGGTCGCACCAGGCATGACCGCGCGGAAGGACGGTCGCATCATTTCATTCAGCATGGCCAATGCGGACAAGATGGAGGCTCAGCCCATGATCACGGCGCATTACATCGCCAAGGCGGGTATCCTGATCCTGACGCGAACCCTGGCCAAAGTGTTGGCCCCACACGGCATTACGGTCAATGCGATTTCACCGGGTTTTATCGATTCGGGAAGCGCGCCGCCGGAGGAACTCGAGGGCATGGCCAAGAAAGTGCCGGCCGGGTATATCGGTGACGTGAGCGATACCGTCTCGGCCGTGCAGTATCTGCTATCCGGCGAGGCCCGGTACGTGACGGGTACCAATATCCACGTCAGCGGTGGGTGGGGCATCTAAGGAACCTCTGCGCCCCGATTCCCAACGCCGGGGAGAGGGTTCGTGTGATAGCGGGATGCCGGACAAGACGTCCCGCAGCGAAACCCGAAGCGTATCACAGCGAGAGGCGAGGGGTGAGCGAGGACACCACGCCGCCATGCGCCCGATCGTGCACGACATCAGAGGTTCCCTAACGGAGAGTCGTGCCAGGCCAGACCAAACACGTCCCCAAAACGTTTCGCGATTTGCCGGCGGACGTGGTGCAACTCGACCTCCCGGCGCAACACGTTTGCCATCGACGTGACACGGCAGCCGTCAATGCCACAGGGCACGATACCGGCAAAGGGCGCAAGATCCACCGTCGCATTCAACGCGAAGCCATGCAAGGTGACGCCGCGGGCGATCTTCACGCCGATCGCCGCGATTTTGGCCGGTGGCCCGTCGGGGTCATCGGGATCGTTCACCCACACGCCCACGAACCTGTCCACGCGGGAACCATCGATCCCCCAATCCGCCAACACGCGAATGAGAACCTCTTCCAACATGCGCACGTAGGCCTTCGGACCCGCACAAAACTGCCGGAGCCGTACAATCGGATATCCCACGATCTGTCCGGGGCCGTGATAGGTCACGGACCCGCCGCGCTCGTTTTCAATCACTCGAAGTTTCCGGCCACCGAGCCCCGCCCGCAGCCCGTGCCAATGCACGTCCTTCGTGGTCCGGCCCAGCGTCATCACCGGCTCATGTTCCAACAGCATCAACGTATCGGGGCGACGGTCCGCAAGTCGTTCATCGTGAAGACGCCATTGGAGTCGATGGGCCGTTTCATAATCCAACAGCGGCATCGAGAGCACCACTCCCGGGCGCCCGGGGCGAGAACCCTGACGGTGCGGCATCGAGAGGGACGAGAAAGGATCCATTGATTGGCGATCTTACGCTCGCTCCGATTCGCGAGACAAAATGATCATGTCAAGCTTGTCCTGTTTGCCCTGCGCGAAACAAAGAAACGATGAGAAGACCCGCGCGAGGTCTCTCATCGTTGTCGCCGCAGACACGGATCAGACCTGTCTTGATAAAAAACAACGGCGGAAGAAGGGACTCTTCTTCCGCCGCGTGTTCAACATGAGAGAAAATCTATTACTTTTTCTTGGCCGGCGCCTTCTTCTTGGCGGCCTTCTTAGCCGGGGCTTTCTTGGCTGGCGCCTCCTTCTTGGCGGCCTTCTTGGCTGGGGCCTTTTTCTTTGCTGTTGCCAATAGCCTCACCTCCTTTCAGGTCTTCTCCGACACCGCGTCGTTCTTCCTTCTTACGGCGAAGCGTAAACCCTGAATGCTTCTTACGCCCCTCAACATTTTTTTTCAATCCTTTTTCTATGGATGACACACGTCCGTCACCCGTCACCGGAAAGAACGTCAGAGGTTTTCGTCTTGAGCCCATGAACGGGAAGGCTGGCTGGGAGTAGACTTGTCTACTCCCAGCAGGATCGTGAAACGGGGAGAGGAGTTACTTCTTCTTGGCAGGCGCTTTCTTGGCTGGAGCTTTCTTGGCCGGCGCTTTCTTCTTCGCAGCCTTCTTGGCCGGCGCCTTCTTGGCAGGCGCTTTCTTGGCTGGAGCCTTCTTCTTCGCAGCCTTCTTGGCCGGGGCCTTCTTCTTTGCTGTTGCCAAAAGTCTCACCTCCTTCCAGCGTTGCGGCAATGAATATTGACTACGCTTTCATGCATCGACTCACCCTTGCCCGGAGAGTTCAACGTTATCCGGATAGATTCACGGCCTTATCCGTTGACTCAACGTGCTCAAAGGTATTCGGTCCCACTTTTCGAAAACGGGGGTCTCGCTTGAGAGAAGTAGCAATCGACGTCACCGGCGTTTTGCCTCTGATCTGTATGCCCCCCTCAACGAGACGCTGGAACAATTCTTTAGCATGGATAGGCCCGCGCGCTTCCCGGAACACCATAGACGCGGCATCCGGGACGCTCATTCCAACATACTTGCTGCGGCCCAGAAGAATTTCCTTGGATTGATCCGTGACATCCGTGACCGGTAATGGTGGGGAGCCTGTTTCATCTGAAATGATTTGGTTGGAGAGACTGGCCAATTTCGCTTTGTCGGCTTCGACTCGATATAACGTCTTTGCCAACTCCAAGTATTTCTCAATGGTCGCAATTTCTTCATTGAGCCTCTCCCTTTTTTTCTTGAAGTCTTTGAGCTTGGTCTCATATGCAGTAATGCGTTGTTCTAAGCCGACAATAATATCTTTCATGCCGTCTTTGAATTCTTCTATTTTCATAATCAATCTTTATACTTGCTTGCTTTTATCAAAAATTTAAAATCAAGTCAATAATAAATATTTGCATATATAAAATATTTCAAATTTTCACAACATTTTATTTTTTTGCTGTAATGCAATATTTATAAGCCTATATATGGGCATATTTTACATAATGACGCACAATTCATGGCCATTGTATATTCAGCCGCATTATCTCTTATCTGTCATCACAGATGTTTGTCATCCTGTCTCCAGGGTCTTTGCTTTGTCTTTTGTCTTCGTCACCACGCCCTCTCATGGCACTTCTTTCCTTTTTTCTTTCGTTTTTGTAGCTGCGTCCTCTTATGACGCTTCTTTTTTGCCCTCTTTCTTTTGTATGTGTAGGGCTGCGGTGTCGGGTTACGCCTATTCGGCGAACCCGACCGACAACAAAGCCCGGCCCCGTCCCACTGATAAGGGGGCTTGCGGGGGTTAGGGGAGCTCCGGTCAGTCGGGTAGGTCGCGTCATCTGACAGGAAGGGAACCCGTGGTCGAGGGCCAGTCAGGCAATGAAGACCTTGGTCAAGTGACAGACCTCATCCCCTGTTGTCGTGCCTTTTCTCCCTGTGATAGGGTTTTTCAATCCCCAACCCATTTCTGCCATGACCCCGCTTCCTCCGACTAATCTCGTTGCACTCGATTTTGTAAACATGGCGTCCCTGGTGGCACGGTTGGGGTGGCCATCCTATCGAACCCGGCAAATCCTCCGGTGGATTTACCGGCACCGGGTTCGAGACATCGACGGGATGAGCAACCTTTCCCTGAAAGACCGGGACACGCTCGGGCACAAAGCCGTCATTGAACGATTGGCGTCTCCCACGCTTCTCCAAAGCGTGGATGGGACCCGGAAATTTCTGTTTTCCTTGAAAGATGGGCTGGCGGTCGAAAGTGTGCTTATCCCGGATGGAGAGCGATTGACCCAATGCGTGTCAACCCAGGTCGGGTGCACCTTGGACTGCGGGTTTTGCGTCACGGGACAAATGGGACTTAAGCGGAACCTGAAGGCGCATGAAATCGTGGATCAGATGTTGACGGCCCAGGATCGACTCCCCCCCGGACACAGGATCTCGTCCCTGGTGTTCATGGGCATGGGCGAACCCTTGGCCAATTTCGATGAACTGTCGGATGCCCTCACCCGGCTGACCGATACCGATTGGGGCGTGGGCTTTCCCAAACGACGCATCACGATTTCAACGGCGGGGTTCTCGCAACGACTCCACGACGTCGCCAAGCTGGGGGTCAACCTGGCCGTGTCGTTGAACGCCTCGACAGCCGAGCAGCGCGCCCGGCTCATGCCGATGATGAACCGCTTACATCCCCTGCCCGACCTCCTCGCGGCGTGCCGGGCGTATCCTGTCCCGGCGAACCGTCACCTGACGTTCGAGTACGTGTTGCTGAGCGGGGAAAACGATTCCGCGGACGACGCCGTTCGCCTGAGCCGTCTGCTTCGCGGCATCCGGTGCAAAATCAATCTCATTCCGTTCAATGAATTTCCGAACAGCCCGTACCGCCGGCCGGCGGATCCCGTCATTGCGACGTTCCAGACGATCCTTCGGCAAAAGGGGTATGACGTGTTCATCCGACACAATCGCGGGCGTGACGTGTGGGGAGCCTGCGGGCAACTCGGCAACCTGCCCGCACAAACGGCGCCGGCCCCGCTTTCAACAGGGACCTGATGCAAGCCTCTCACCTTCTTCCCGTTCCCCGGGACCTTCAGCGCAAAACATCGAGACTCTGTGCCTGCTTTCAAGAACTGGACGGCGCGCTGGTCGCGTTTTCCGGAGGCGTGGACAGCACCCTCGTGCTCAAAATTGCCTCGGAGGTGTTAGGCGATCAGGCGACCGCCGTCACCGCGGCATCGCCCACCCTGCCGCATGAAGAGTTGGAAGCCGTCCGGCAACTCAGTCGGGAAATCGGGACACGGTTGATCGTGGCCTCCACGAATCAATTGGACGTCGAGGAATTCGTTCGCAACGACTCAATGCGATGCTACCATTGCAAAACCGATCTGTACCGGCTCCTGGCTCCCATCCAACGGGACACGGGCATTGCCACAGTCGTCGATGGCACCCACGTGGACGACCTGGGCGATGACCGGCCGGGCATGCAAGCGGCCCGCGAGTTCGGCGTTCGCAGCCCATTGGTGGAAGCCGGGTTTCGGAAGACCGACGTGCGCACCCTGGCGAAAGCCCTGGGCCTTTCCAACTGGGACAAACCCGCGGCCGCGTGCCTGTCCTCCCGGATTCCGCGAGGCACGAGGATTACCGAACAGAAATTACAGCGCGTGGACCAAGCCGAACGGTTGTTGAAGGAAGAAGGGTTCAGGCAGGTGCGCGTCCGCAATCACGAAGACATCGCGCGCATCGAAGTGGATCCGGGAGAGATCCCCAAGATTCTCGATCCTGTTCAACGCGACCGCCTCACCCGAGGCTTGAAAGCCCTCGGGTTTCAATTCGTCACATTGGACCTGGAAGGCTACCGCCGGGGTGGAAGCGTGAGGTAATCCAGCTTTTTGAGGTTTGGTCGTAGCCATAGCGAGGAAACGCAACTTGGCACATCATTTACCTATCATTTGCCTATGTAAGGCAGCAGGACAATATCTATGGATCAGAACGACAATCAATGCATCTCTTTAGGAATTGAGGCTTCGAAGGCTGTCCAAGAGATTGCCAAAAGTACAGGGCAGGGATTGGTTATTGTGCAAAAATTCGGCACGTTTATAGGCCAGTTCATAGACGGTTCCTTGGAGCAAGGATGCGGGATAATAGAAGACAAATTGAAATACCTGCGATGGGAAAGACAGGTTAGGTTTATGGATCGTGCCAATCATTTCATGGCCGAGCGTGATTCTCGAATGCGGTTCAGACCAGTTCCCTTGAACGTCGCGATTCCGATTTTTGAAGCGGCATCATTAGAAAAGGACGATGATCTTCAGGACCTCTGGGCCAGGCTGTTGGTAAACGCAGCAGACGCCGAGAGTGGTCTTGAGGTGAAGCGAAGCTTGGCAAGCGTTCTTCAAGATTTTAGTCAAATGGAAGCGCATCTATTGCAGGCAATACATGATGCGCCGCCAATGAAGGGTGGGGTTCCGACCAAAGGGTTGCCAAGCTCATATACCGACTCTGGAGAAAAGGATCCAGGCTTACCGCCAGAACCAGTTCAGATCGGCTTATGGAATTTGAGGCGACTGGGATGTATTGAATCCGCCGGCACTTGGGATAGTTCGGCAGGAATCAGAAGAGTCGTCATCACTGCACTCGGCAAAGCACTGATCAATGCGTGCGCGGCATCACCGAAAAGGAGTTAGGGAACCTCTGATTGAGTGCACGATCGGGCGCATGGCGGCGTGGTGTCCTCGCTCACCCCTCACCTCTCTCTCTGATACGCTTCGGGTTTCGCTCCGGGACGCCTTGCCCTGCATCCCGCTCTCACACGAAATCAGAGGTTCCTGAGATGATCCGTTATCCCTCAGGCTACCGCCAACACGCCCTTACATCAAACTCGATCAACTCTTTCTTGGAGTTCCGTTTCCTAAGGGGGACACATTCCACGTTGGAAAATCCGAGCTGGGACAACATCTCCGCATACACCTGCTCGACGGGGACAAGAACATGATAGAACGTTGAGTTGCCGACGACATAATGCAACGTTGCTCTATCGTTGAGCACACCGGTTAGGGATTGAAAATGACTCCACATATCATCGAAATATTTCAATACATAGTTTGCCAGAAGCTGACCATTCTTATTCTCGTTGCCTCTGATACCCTCTGCTATTTTTTGTAGAAGCTTTGATTTGAAGCCATCTGACGGAAGCCGCCATTCGCTCAACCTGCTGGTAGCAACGCCCCATGTTCCGCCAATGGCTTCCCAGTCCATTTCGCCTGCATCGCGGCCGTTCGTGATATATCCAAGCCAGTACATGTACGGGCGAAGTTCTCGAATGTATGACATTCGGTTCACATACGGCGGAGAGGTAATCACGCAATCAACCAACCCGGTCTCTTTCTTTAAAAGCCGACGGGCATCAGCGAGTGCGACCTTTACCTGCCCCATCGGGTTCTGTTCCGCCCCATCAAGAACAAGATCCAAATATCTGAGAAACACTCTTTTTAAGTCCGTATCGAAATGAAAAGTGGTTTGAAAATTTGGCTTGAAAGACATTGACTGGTGATTAAACGCAGCATTGGAAAGGTCAAGCAACGTCCGACAAAACGCAATTAAGAGTAAAGAACGTCGCTTATTGTTGTTGCCGAATCTGGCATCTATGGATCCCTTTAATGCGCAAAGAAAATCCCGGACGACAGGGTTCCACCACCGATCGATGTTATGAATATGCGGGGGTGGAACTTTGAGCACTCTTTCATCACGAATGTCGTCGCATATCGCATGGCCGACCTGTCTCAGATCAGCAATCAACCGTGATGAATACACGTCGATCTTGGCGCGACTGAACCAAACCAAAAACGGATTGATGTCTGTCGTGACCGCAGTGTGACCGCGGTAAGCCGCACAGAGAGACGTTGTCCCGGTTCCGCAGAAAGGATCGAGCACGTTGATTTCGGATGGATCATCGTAAGCCGCAAGAATTTCGTTCACGATCTTGAGCGAATAGGCAGGGGTTAGACGAAGCCACCCGTAACGCCCGAATCTGGCGTTATGCACCTGAGTGTAGTCAGCTCGTTGAGCCAGTGAACGTCGAAGTGACTCGATCATGACTATGGCTCCAAAAGCCTTCTCAAGACGAAATCGACTTCGTTCTTCAGCGCCTCCTGATTACGGTTGAAAAACGCCGCCAAGTCATAACCGACGACATCTTTTAGGAAATCATAGGTCGAGAACAATGGATCCGATGTTCCGACCATTCCGGTGATGACGGCCCATTTCTCTGCTCGGTAGCGTAGCAAAATATCAGAGTCGATCTGTGTAGAGAGGATGACCGCGCAAGGCAGGTAAGCTTTTGTGTAGGCCGTTGCAGCATTGGCAATATCGGCATTCTGCCGCTTGGAATCCTTGCTCTTGTAGCCTTGGCGAACTTCAAAAACCGCACCTTTCAACGTTGAGAATACTGCGGGATCAACATGGATGAGATTTGCCGAATCCTTCATCCAATGCCGGAAGCGCCTGCGAGCAACTTTGTTTTTGATTTTGTTCAAAGGCACTCTCCCATCAAGATGCAGTTTTCTGGCTCTCCCATCAGCCGTGTGTACTTCGTAAGACCAGATCGAGTCCTCCGCGGAAAGGCCAAGACAGTCCTGTAAGATGGTACGAAAGAGCTTCTCGCAGCCGCTTCCAATCTGTCTATACACACTCGTTATGCCGCCAGATGCCTTGTGGGCAGCGTACATTAGTGGGTTATCAAGACCAAACCAACCATAGAAGGGGTCGTTCTGATAAAGGCTTTGGAATTGCTCCAGCAACAAACCAGCGCCTTTGCTCCCTCGACCAAACTTCGGTTTGTACTCAGCAGAGACTCGAATAGGGTCGAGCACAATCTGCAAGTATTTTTCGTCATTGCCAGACAAAGTTAGCCTCTATCCTCCTATTCCTCTTTGGCCGAGTTGTAAAGGCAGTGGGAATTAAAATTTACGTTGTTGTGCGGGTTTTGCACAACCGGCAAGCCTTTGCAGGAACGGAAGGATGATACAGGTACGACTCGGCACTCAGTTCTCATGATCCATCAGCAGGCAGAGAGACCGGAGCACCCGACATGCGGGACTGTTGAAACATCTCTTGGGGATTACGTCTGGGATTCGCCGGCGGTCACGGCTTGCACGGCTTGCTGGGCGAGGCGACGATGGTCGTCATCCGACAGGCTTCGCTCCAGGACCTTTTCCGCTACGGTCAACGCCAACTCTGCCGCTTCGTCGCGAATGTCTTGCAGGGCTTTGCGTCGTTCTCGTTCGATTTCCCGTGTCGTCTCGACCTGGATCCGCTCCGACTCGGCGCGCAGTCGCTGCTCGTTCTCCTCCAGCAACCGTTGCGCTTTAGCTTTTGCCTCCGCCAAGATCACCTCGGCTTCCTGCGCTGCGCCGCTCAGTTTTGCTTCGTATTCCGCCAGGCGTTGTTCGGCCGTGACCCGGTTCTGCTCCGCCTGCTCGATGCTGTCGCGGATCTTGCGCTCACGCGTTTCCAGCGCCTCCAGAATCGGCGGGAACGCAAACTTATACAGGACCCACAGCAGAATCCCGAACGAGATGACTTCCCAAAAAATCAAGGACGAAAAGGAATGGACGTCAAATTGAGGCATGGCGGTGGCGTCCTATTTCCGCAAACCCATGATGATGAAGGCGATGACCAAGCCATAAAGGGCGATCGCTTCGACCAGCGCGAAGCCGATCCACATGTACTTGCCGACTCGTCCCTCCGCCTCCGGTTGACGGGCCACGGCCTCGATCATTTTTCCGAAAATATACCCGATACCGACCCCGGCGCCGGCAAACCCCGCGGCCGCGAGTCCCATTCCCACTAACGCTGACGCTGCAGAATCCATGGTCTGTTGTTCTCCCTCGTGAAATCGTTAATAAGAAAACATCGAACAGATGGTTCAATGGAGATGAAAGGCGTCTCCCATGTAGACACACGTCAAAATCGTAAAGATGTAGGCCTGAATGAAGGCGATCCCGACTTCCAATCCGTAGAGCGCCACCGTAAAGGAAAACGGGAGCCAGCCGATCAGCAACCCACCGCTGATCGTCAACCCGAAGAGGACCCCCAGGATGACGTGTCCGGCGGTCATGTTGGCGAACAATCGAACGGCCAAGGACACCGGACGGGCCAGTTGACTGATGAGTTCAATGGGGACCATGAGGGGCAACAGCCACCCCGGCGTCCCCGACGGCACGAGGATCCCCAGAAATTTCATCCCGTGTAATTTGAGGCCGACCAGGAGACTCAGCGTATAGACGCCCACGGCAAACACGCCCGTGACCACAAGCTGGCTGGTGACCGTATACGCACCGGGCATAAGCCCCAGCAGATTACAGAATAAAATGAACAAAAACAGGGTGGCGATCAGAGGGAAAAACCGCATCCCCTCGGGTCCCATGGTCTCGTGGATCATTCCGCGGATAAACTCCACCAGCAGTTCAGCCACGCTCTGCACTTTCGTGGGGACAAGGGAGCCCGATGAACGCGCACGCGTCAACAACACGGTGACCACCCCCACCACCACAAACATCATGATCACGGCCTTGTTGATGGACACATCCAAGCCGAAGAGGGACAACGGCACAATCGTATGAAGCTCAAAAGGATGCAGGGGATCTTCCAACAGAACCTCGTCTTCGTATTATCGGAAACGCTCTGGGGAAACGCTACGATTGATCCCAGTGTTGGGCAGTACGGTAGGCGTTTCGAATACCGGCAATCAGCCCAAGAACCAGACCGCCCACCAAACCCCACGGTTCAGTGGGCAACACGTAGGAGTCGATACTCCACCCCAATCCTCCGCCCACCATCAGGGTCGCAAGCAGATTCGTACCGATCCGCACGGCTTGCCCCAACCCTGCAAACACTGGATCTGGTGACGAAGGCATAGACCTCCCCCTCTCGAATCCGGGGAGGTTATTCAAACAAAATCCCGAATCGACTGTCAAGCTGATGTATGGGTCCACCACATTTGGCACTCGGGTTGGTGGTGAATCAGGGATTGTACCGGAGATTGCCGCCCAAGGCTATGGTGGGGCAACACGGTATTGTAGGCTAGCAACCAATCGGCCAGTTTGCGGTTAAAGGCCGCCAAATCGTCGAACAGCAGATCCTCGTGGTAGTCCACGAAGGTCTCTTGCAGGGTGCGATTGAACCGTTCCGCATGAGCGTTCATTTTCGGGGATCGGGGATACGTCCACCAGTGGGTGATGCCGCGTTCATCGAGCCAGTGCTGGAAATGCCCCTGGAACTCCGGGCCGTTATCGGAGAGGAGGACCCGGGGTGGGGCCGGGAGCAACGCACAGAGTGCATCGAGGGCGTGGGTGGCATGGCGGCTGGAGGCGGTGGCGGTGGCCACAGCGAAGGCGAAGCGACTGCAGGGATCGATGAAGGTGAATAGGTAGCGGCGGAGTCCGGCGTGGAGCCGCACAACGGGATCGCCGGCCAAGACCGCCAGGGGCGGGGCGGGGCGGGGCCGGGGCGGGCGGGATTTCCGGCGCCGTGTCCGGGGTTTGGGCCGGCCCCGGGCATCCAGGCGGCTCGGCGTGTGCCGCATCCGGTCCGGGGCGCGGGCGATCAGGCGCCCGATGGTGGAGACCCTGGGGAGGGCTAGCCCGTGCTGCGCACACCACGGCCGCAGTAGGACGTGCAGCTTGGCCTTCCCACGGTTGGGATACGTGGTGCGTAGCCGCCGGATCGCTTGGCTCAGGGCGGGTGGCCACGTGGCCTGCCGCCGCCGGTGGGGGGGCCTAGAGCGGACGGCCAACGCCTGCGGGTCCCCGCCAGCCTGAGTGAGCGCCCGCTGCCAGCGATAAAGCGTCCGGCGGCTGACGCCAAAGGCCTCCCCCGTCACAGCTGGGCCATGCCGGGCGCAAAAGTGCAGAATCTTGAGTCGGTGATGGGCTTCGTGGGGTATCATGTCCCAACGATGCCCGAATTGCGTTAGTCGATAAAACCCCCTGATGCGATAGCCGACATGGTGGATTTGCATGGCCTCTCCTCCTGTTTCGAGGAGTGCCAAAGGTTTCTGAACTTATACAGCTGATGTATAGGTCCACCACCTTTGGCATTCGGGTCGCCCAGAATCGCAGCAAGCCATTGCGGGAGCCATTCAACACCAGTTCAATATCATGAATCGAGCATTCATTCGTTGAAAATCCCCACCCTGAATTCCTCCGGCGAATGACTGAACATTTCGCAGGCATGCAGTCGAGGACAAACCGGACGGTTTTCTGCCTGTTTCTTACGGAGGGGCTTTCTCTCCCCTGCCCTCTCCCGTTATGATGCAGGTCTAACTCAATTCTGAAACCATGAACCAACCCGTTCTTTCTTCAGGTTCTCCGACTCATCCCGGCACGGGACGATTTCCGCTGGTCCGGACAAGGCCGTTTTTTGAAGAAAGTCCCTGGGCAGTGTACCGGCGGATCGCCACACCTGACCGGCCTTCCGTCCTGCTGGAAAGCGGGGAACCGCTATCCGGCCAATCCCGCTATTCATTTGTAGCCGGCAATCCCTACCTGATCTTTTCCGGAGGTCTGGGACACTATACCCTGGAAACACCGCAGGGGAAGACGCAGCATCGAGGAGAACCGCTTACCGAATTATTCAAGCTCCTGGGGCCTTGCCTCGTTCCTCGTTCCGCTGCCCTGCCGCCTTTTATCGGTGGTGCCGTCGGGTCCATCAGTTATGACGCCGTTCGGCATTACGAGGCGCTCCCTTCGCTGGCCCGCCGGGATCTCCTCTTGCCCGATCTGGAATTTCTGTTTTTCGATCTGGTGGTCGTGATCGATCACCACGCCCGGTTGCTTCATCTTGTTTTTACCCCGGCCCCCGACCGGCTGCTTTCCGAATCCCATGAGGCCTTGTATCGTGAAGGAGCCGCCAGGATTGCTGAACTGGAGAGCCGCTTATGCTCCCCATCCGTGCAAACTGGCGCATCGGGGTCCCCGATCATGGCGTCAACCATGGAGAGCACCCATTCCGAACGAGATTACGTCGAGCGTGTGCAACGGTGCCAGGCATTCATTGGCGCCGGTGACGTCTATCAAACCAATCTGGCCCAACGCTTTTCCGTCGCCTTTAATCCGGCGGAGGATCATTCGCTGTACACGGTGAGCCATAACTTGTACCACCGCCTGCGCACGGTGAACCCGTCACCGTTTTCCGGGTTGTTCGTGACCGGAACACTCGCGTTGGTCTCGTCCTCGCCCGAACGACTCATTCAGGTCACCGGCAACCGGGTGACGGCCCGTCCCATTGCCGGCACCCGGCCGCGAGGTCGCACCTCAGCGGAAGATCATGCCCTGATGGATAACCTCCGGCTCGACGCCAAAGAACGGGCGGAACACGTCATGCTGGTGGATCTGGCTCGTAATGACCTGGGCCGGGTCTGTGAATACGGATCGGTCCGCGTTCAGGAATTCATGACCATCGAGCAGTATTCGCACGTGGCCCATTTGGTGTCCGAGGTCGAGGGCACACTGAGGTCCGCGTGTTCCACCCTGGACCTCATCCGGTCCGTGTTTCCGGGCGGCACGATCACCGGTGCCCCCAAGATCCGCTGCATGGAAATCATCGAAGAACTGGAACCCGTGCGTCGCGGACCCTATACCGGATCCCTGGGGTACGTGAGTTGGACCGGCGACGTGGACTTCAATATTCTGATTCGTACCATGGTGTTGACGGGACAACGAGCCTATCTCCAGGTGGGTGCAGGCATCGTCGCGGACTCCGACCCCCGGCGCGAGTACCAGGAAACCCTTTACAAAGCCCAAGCCCTGTTCGAAGCGTTGCAATAAGACGCCGTGTCTTTTCCATGTGGGTCTCTCTGAATGACCGGATCGTGCAGGCTGAACGGGCGCGCGTGTCCGTCTTCGATCACGGGTTTCTGTATGGCGACGGCGTCTTCGAAACCATCAGGGTCTATAACGGGCATGCGGTCTGGCTGGATCGTCATCTTGCACGGCTCGCCCGCTCCTGTGTGCAAATCCGGTTGCCGGTACCGGAAAAACCCTGGCCGGCACTCATTCAGCGGGTCATCGACAAAAATCAGTTGGACCACGCGTTGATTCGTCTGACGCTTTCCCGGGGCCTCCGGGTCCCTGACGCTCCCCGAGCCCTGAAGCCCGCAACCCCGGACGCCGGCGCCGGTCTCACGATCGTGCTGTTTCCGCGACCCCTCCCCCATCTGGCACCCTCCCAACGGCGCAAGGGTGTGAAACTCGTCCTCACCACGGTGCGCAGGCCGTCACCGCATTCGGGGCCGGTGCACGCCAAAACCCTAAACTATCTGAACAACCTGTTGGCCAAACAGGAGGCTGCGGAAAAGGGTGCCTTTGAGGGGCTGCTGTTAACCGCCGGCGGGCACTTGGCCGAATGCTCAATGAGCAACATTTTTTTTATCAAAGAGAAGACCCTGTATACCCCTTCACTGGCCTGTGGTATCTTGCCTGGCATCACCCGGGGGATCGTGCTGGAAGTGGCCCCGACCTTGGGGCTCCGAATTCAAGAAGGCCGCTACCGCCCTGAATTCCTGTATGAAGCGGATGAATGTTTCGTGACCAGCAGCGGGGTCGGCATTTTGCCGGTCGCAACCACCGACGGGCATCCTTTTCCGAAGCAAACGACCCGTTCCTGGGTAGCCACCCTTCAAACCCGGTACGAACACCTGTTAAGAACACAGAGTCGATAAGGCCTGTCCACGACAAGCAGTCATCAAGGACCGGGAGCAAGTCGTCATTTGTCTGTGACGGTTACTGGCAAATGGGCAAAGGCCGTCATCGGAGGAAGCAGGCCCAACAGGAGTTACCCTGCTCGCTGCCGGGTTTTCGGAGATGAGCGGAGAGACTCCAACCTTACCTGACTGTGCGTTTTCCACACCCAACTCGGGCCATTCGGGCAATCTTCCCGGTAATGAGCCCCCAGACTGTTCTCTCTCCACAAGGCGGCTTCAGTCACACACCGCGCCACCTGGATCATGTTTTTGACTTCGAGGTCGGATCGTGTTCGCAACGACGCCTGGATTTGCCGGTCCCACCGGGAGAGATGCGTCAGTGCCTGGATCAAGGAATCGCCGGTCCTGACTAATCCGACCTTGGTCCACATCATCCGGCGCAAGGAGTTCCGCAGTTTCTCGCTGTCTTCCAACGCCCCGACCGGCTCCGCGGTCAACCGTGCAGCCAGACTTTTCAAGTGCGCTCGCTTGGGACCCGTAGGGAGGGACGCCGCGGATTTGGCAGCACGGTATCCGAACACCAGCCCTTCCAATAAGGAATTGCTCGCCAAACGATTCGCTCCATGGACCCCATTGCAAGCCACTTCCCCAGCGGCAAACAGACCGGGCAAGGTGGTTTCTCCGTCGATCCCTGCTTTCAGACCGCCCATGAAATAATGAGCGCTTGGAGAAACCGGAATCCATTCCTCCGTGATATCGATGTCGAACCGCAGACAGGTCTGATAAATCGTCGGGAACCGTTTTTTGATGAAGCGTTGTCCCAAATGGGTGACGTCCAGATAGACATGACGTGACCGGGAAGCAGCCATTTCCGACCAGATCGCCCGGGCCACGATATCGCGGGAGGCCAGTTCCGCAGCCGGATGATACCGCGACAGGAACACCTCTCCTTTTCGATTTCGGAGGACCCCGCCTTCACCACGCATGGTTTCGGACAACAGAAACGGCGGGCTGGAGGGAAGGTACAACGCCGTGGGATGAAATTGGACAAATTCCATGTCTTCCAACACGACACCCGCCCGATAGGCCATCGCCATACCGTCGCCCGTGGCATTTCCCGTATTGGTGGTCCTCGCGTACATTTGGCCTGCGCCTCCGGTGGTCAGAATCACGGCCGACGCGGAAAGGAGCTTGACGTCTCCCGTGGCTTCATTCACGGCAACCGCACCGCAGCACCGGCCATCCACAACCAACAGGTCCTTGGTAAAATGACGATCAAACCATTGAATGTCCGGATGCTGCCGGCCCCGCTCCAGCAAGACCCGAATCATTTCATTGCCCGTCGCATCGCCCCGGGCCCGTAGAACCCGGTTCCGGCTGTGAGCCCCTTCCTTGGTAAAGGCAAATTTTCCGCCGACTTTGTCGAACTGCGTGCCCCAGGTGATTAATTCCTGGATACGGGTTGGCCCTTCCTCCACCAGGGCTCGAGCCGCATCTTCCCGGCCAAGCTGATGCCCGGCCCGAATCGTATCGGAGAAATGCAAGTTCACGTCGTCTTCGGCATTCAGGGCCACGGCCACTCCGCCCTGGGCATACATCGAATTGCTTTCCAAACGGCTGCCTTTTGTCACGATCAGCACTCGTCCGTATTGACACAACTCGATCGCGGCGCGCAGCCCTGCGATCCCGCTCCCGATCACCAGGAAGTCAGCTTCCGGACCCCAACGATATTGTTTGGCGCTGTTTTTCATGGAAATTGAGATGAATTGGTGTTGAAGCCGGTCGACACAATCGGGGACATCAAAAACGGGGAGGGCTCGATAACCTCATGGCAGCATCAGGAAGAACCCGCGATGCGGCTTAAGGAACCTCTGATTGAGTGCACTATCGGGCGCATGGCGGCGTGGTGTCCTCGCTCAACCCTCACCGCTCTCTCTGATACGCTTCGGGTTTCGCTCCGGGACGCCTTGCCCTGCATCCCGCTATCACAGTAAATCAGAGGTTCCTTAACGGTCCGCTTTTCCGAACGGCATCGCTCCTTCCATGCCCGCCAACAGAATATCCTTGGTGTCACCACTCCAAATCCAAACCCCGTGGCCACGGTCCGTCACCGGCGTTTCCTGAGGGGAGCGTTGCCAGGTTCCCTCCCATCGCACGTTGACCCTGAACCGTTCCCGTCGAATGTGGATTCGCTCAATCGTGACGTTCAAGGAAATCGTCGGATACGTGTCAAAGTCGCGTTGTATCTGACCCTCGATCTCCTGAAACCCTTGTAACGGCAGCATTAATTTTCGAATCGCCTCGAAATTGCGTTTTTCATACGCCGAACGCAGACTTTCCACCGCATTCACGATTCGCTCAAATCGTGCATGATCTGCGGAAACTTTTTGTTCTTTGGAGAAGAACTGGCACCCCGTCGCTACCACGACGAGCAGGAGCAGTCCGAACAAAGAGAGGTGAGGCCGAAACATGGGGGCATTATAGCGAGAACGCGACAAAACCTCAAAAATCCCTCCCCCCCCCCCCCCCCCCCCCCGCATTTTCTGTATAAGTTCAGAAACCTTTGGCACTCCTCGAAATAGGAGGGGAGGCCATGCAAATCCACCATGTCGGCTATCGCATCAGGGGGTTTTATCGACTAACGCAATTCGGGCATCGTTGGGACATGATACCCCACGAAGCCCATCACCGACTCAAGATTCTGCACTTTTGCGCCCGGCATGGCCCAGCCGCGACGGGGGAGGCCTTTGGCGTCAGCCGCCGGACGCTTTATCGCTGGCAGCGGGCGCTCACTCAGGCTGGCGGGGACCCGCAGGCGTTGGCCGTCCGCTCTAGGGCCCCCCACCGGCGGCGGCAGGCCACGTGGCCACCCGCCCTGAGCCAAGCGATCCGGCGGCTACGCACCACGTATCCCAACCGTGGGAAGGCCAAGCTGCACGTCCTACTGCGGCCGTGGTGTGCGCAGCACGGGCTAGCCCTCCCCAGGGTCTCCACCATCGGGCGCCTGATCGCCCGCGCCCCGGATCGGATGCGGCACACGCCGAGCCGCCTGGATGCCCGGGGCCGGCCCAAACCCCGGACACGGCGCCGGAAATCCCGCCCGCCCCGGCCCCGCCCCGCCCCGCCCCTGGCGGTCTTGGCCGGCGATCCCGTTGTGCGGCTCCACGCTGGACTCCGCCGCTACCTATTCACCTTCATCGATCCCTGCAGTCGCTTCGCCTTCGCTGTGGCCACCGCCACCGCCTCCAGCCGCCATGCCACCCACGCCCTCGATGCACTCTGTGCGTTGCTCCCGGCCCCACCCCGGGTCCTCCTCTCCGATAACGGCCCGGAGTTCCAGGGGCATTTCCAGCACCGGCTCGATGAACGCGGCATCATCCACTGGTGGACGTATCCCCGATCCCCGAAAATGAACGCTCATGCGGAACGGTTCAATCGCACCCTGCAAGAGACCTTCGTGGACTACCACGAGGATCTGCTGTTCGACGATTTGGCGGCCTTTAACCGCAAACTGGCCGATTGGTTGCTGGCCTACAATACCGTGTTGCCCCACCATAGCCTTGGGCGGCAATCTCCGGTACAATCCCTGATTCACCACCAACCCGAGTGCCAAATGTGGTGGCCCCATACAGTTTCTTGACACCTCTTGGGACGCTGTGTTACCTCTGCACCTTGCCGTGTCTGTTTGGAGCACGTGTTGCTTGGCCAGTGAGACCGCCGGAGCGGCGAACCGTTTCTCATTTCCGCCCATGAAAGCAATGAAGGAGTGTGAATGGCGAGTGTAGTTAAAAAACGACGAAAAAAAATGCGGAAGCATAAGCATAAAAAACTTCGCCGACGCACGAAATTCGCCCGTCGGCGGAACTGAAATTTGCCATTCCAGCACCAGGTGGGCCGGCTTCACTATTGTCCCATCGAGACAACGACCAGACAGGGCCCGTGGCGCCCAAGGCCACGGGCGTTGAACCGGCGCATTCAGCGGGGAAGTCCTCCCTTTCGGACCTCAACCCGGAGACGGTCCGTCGCCTCCTGTTTTTCCGCATTCGTTTCCTGCCGCATCTGACGAAGAGCCTCTGCCATGAGTCAATTCTCCCGCCTGCTCCCGTTTGTCCGTCCTTATTTTTCTCAAATGGCCTTGGCCGGCGTCCTGATTATGGGCGTGGCGGGCCTCAACCTGACGTTGCTGAAACTCGGCGGGACGCTGTGGGACCTCATCACAGTTCAACGCAACGTCGAACGCATGACGCAGGTGATTCTGTTGTTCCTGGTCATCGCCATCATCCAAAACGGCTTGACCATGGGGCAGAGCTATCTGACCACCCGCTTGTCTCAACGGATCATCGCGGATTTCCGCACGCACCTGTTTCGTCACCTGCAAACCCTGTCGCTCAGCTTTTTTGCCAAACGGCGCACGGGAGAAATTCTCTCACGGCTCATGAACGACGTGGGGGTGATTCAGAACCTGGTGACCGAAACCCCTATTGATTCGGCCAAACAACTGGTGACGCTGGTGGGCGGCATCGCGTTCCTGTTGTTCATGAATTGGAAACTCTGCCTGCTGATCGTCCTGTTACTCCCCTTCCTGGTCCTCGTGGCCCGGCTGTTCGGCAAACGGTTGAAATCACTTTCCACGCAGATACAGGATCAAACCGCTGCACTTTCCACGCTCATCGAAGAAGTGATTTCGGGCATTCGCGTCGTGAAATCCTTTGTCCGGATGAACCGGGAGGAAGGACGATTCGGCGTCGTCGTTGACTCGTTGGTGGCCAAGACCCTCAGCCGCGCCAAAATCCTTTCTGTGTTTGTCCCCGTCATCACCCTCCTGACGTTTATGATGGCGGGGGTGGTCCTGTGGTACGGCGGCAAACAAGTGATCGACGGGACCATGACACCCGGGGACCTTCTGGCCTTCGTGTTGTTTGCGGGGATTTTAATCGGTCCGTTTGGAGCAGCGGCACGAATCTTTTCACAAATAAAGGAGGGACAAGGTGCCCTGGAACGCGTCTTCGAGTTGCTCGACACCACGCCGGAGGTGACGGACGCTCCCCAAGCCCAACCGTTGCGCCACGTTCAAGGCCACGTCAAATTCTCACACGTGCACTTTGCGTATGACCCGCGTCACCCGGTTCTCACCGATCTTTCCTTCGAAGTGCGTCCGGGCGAAATCGTGGCGTTGGTCGGGCCGACCGGTTCGGGAAAAAGTACGATCGCGAATCTCCTGCACCGGTTTTATGATCCGACGGAAGGGACGGTGATGATCGACAACCAGGATCTGCGGGACGTGCAATTGGCCGGATTGTATCAACAACTGGCCATCGTCCCTCAAGAAACCGTCCTGTTCGGAGACACGATTCTGGAAAACATTCGATACGGACGGGAAGACGCCTCGGAACAGGACGTTCTGACCGCGAGCCGGGCGGCTCATGCCCATGACTTCATTGCGGCGCTGCCTGATGGGTATGCCACGCTGGTCGGGGAAAAAGGCGTCAATCTGTCGGGTGGTCAACGGCAACGCATTGCGATTGCTCGAGCCATCCTCAAGAATCCCCGACTGCTGATTCTGGACGAAGCGACCTCGGCGCTGGATTCCGAATCCGAGATGCTGGTTCAACAAGCGTTACAACGACTCATGACGGGACGGACGACCGTCATGATCGCCCATCGCCTCACGACTATTCAGGGAGCCGACCGGATTGTGGTTCTCAACAAGGGCAGAATCGTCGAGGAAGGCACGCACACGGCACTCATGCAACGCGACGGCCTGTATCGCCACCTGTATACGCTTCGGATGGTGGAATTGGAAACCGACGCCCCGAAGACTAACAGATAGAGTCTTTCCCCTACGCTCCAGGATCATGTTTGCCATTTAGGAGCGCCAATCTTCGTGAACAAGTGGCATGCGGTTGAGGCCATCCCTCTACAATCGCCATTGGGGCATGAGCCGGTCCATTAACTCGTGGAACCGATCGTTGTGATCCCGCTCCAGAAGATGGACCATCTCATGTACAAGGATGTACTCCAAACACGAAGTTGGCTTCTTGGTCAGTTCCGGGTTTATCCAGATACGTTTGGCTCTGGCGTTGCAGGAGCCCCAACGGGTTTTCATCTTCCTGATCCGCACGTCCTCAACTGTGACGCCGACCTTCTGCTCCCATTTGGCAAGGAGTGGCGGCAACTGGTCGCGAAGTTGACGGCGATACCATTGATGAAGGACAGCCTCCCGCGCGGGAAGTGGCAGCTAAGATAGGGGGAAAACGTAGCGTTGTCTGACGCCCTCACCCGAAGTAATCGACACGAAAATAGCCACCCATCTTCTTTTTCACTTACGAGAGTGTTGCGATCTATCGAACCTACACGACTGAAAACGATGTCACCAGAACGAAGTCCGTCGCTCTTCAGGCGGGTTCGATCATCGTCAGAGACCAAAGGCAACTCATGGTGACTGATGCCCTGCTCATCTAGATGCTCAACCGTGATGATCGGTGTTCCATCGTCAACGTAATCACGTTCATGCAATGCGGACCCGAAAGGTCCAGTTTTTACGTCCGCAACTGAGGAGATCGTCTCAATGTCTCAATCCTCCGGAATCACCCCCACATCTGTCCGCTTGTATCCATCGGGAATACGGGCCACAGATGCACGGCGTCCGGCTCCAAGAGCCTTGCTCATTGTCCCTTGCTCTCTATTGGGGATAAGGTCTGGAACTTGACCAAGGTCTTCATGGCCGGACTGGCCCCCGACCACGGGTCCCCTTCCTGTCGGATGACGCGACGTTCATCCGACCTCCCCGACTGACCGGAGCGCCCCCAACCCCCTCAATCCCCCTTATCAGGGGGACTGGGCCGGGCTGTGTTGTCGGTCGGGTTAGCCGCAGGCGTCACCCTACACTGCTCACAGACAGGCCTGCCCAGTTAGCGACATCATTCCCTTTCTATTCATCGTCTTCGCCTTCCTGGGTTCCGAGTTCTCTCTGGATGCTCTCCAGTTGGGCTGCAAGCTCCTGTTTCGAGGGCAGATAGAGTTGGCATTTCGATGCGTAGATGTTGGCTTCTTCCGGCAAGGTCAACTCGACCACGGCGTCGTTCTTGCGGCCACAGAGTACGATGCCGACGGTCGGCAGTTCGTCGTCCGTCTTTACGTAGCGGTCGAAGTAGTTGACGTATATCTGCATGTGGCCCAAGTCCTGATGGGTCAATTCACCGCGTTTAAGGTCGATCCACCCGTTATCCACTGCTTCAAGCTCGTAAAAAACGGCGTTCTTCGGCGTTATCGATGGTCAGAAGGGTGACGTAGTGGGACCAGCATAGCGAAATCCCCATCCGCTTCAAGTGCCCCTCGGCGATGGCGTGTTGCTCGGGTCAGGCGGTCACTTTCAGGAATTCGGCAGGCGTTACAATCTCTACGTCGCGAAATGGGTTTAGCACAAGCAAGTCGGTATCACCGGTAACGATGTATGTCGCATTGCCGTTGACGGCCAACTCCAAGACTTGATCGTCTTTGGGGTCGCGGCACACCTGGACCGTCTCGGTGATTTCTATCAAGTCCGATTCCTGTATCAGGGATCCAAGAAACTCGTCGCGTTCTTCACGGGTGACATACAGGTCGAACCTGTCCCGACCGAGTACACGGTTCAACCCTCCCACTAATGGCCCGGAAACCAGAATCCTTCCATGCTTCAACGCTCGGATGAAGGCCCTCCCTGGTATGGAATCATTGAAGAGTAAAGCACTGATAATGACGTTTGTATCGAAGACGAAGCCGGTCATTCGTCGGTCAAGATGGACTGCAAAATTTCTGGAGTCAGACCACGCCGTTGCGCGTTGCGGCTGATTTCCAGCATCGTGTCACTAAGTGATTTGCCTGATTCTGTCGCATCACGCAAACGCAAATTGACAAGCAAATCCAGTTTGCGACGTTCATTATCAGAAGCCGAACGGTAGAGTTTGGCTACATCGGAATCAACTGACACAGTTATTTGCTCTGCCATTACTGTTCCTCCAAAGTGAACGCCTGCAGATCGCCGACCAACGACCAGTTATCATATCACACTTCTTCTAAAGGAACCTCTGATTTACTGCACTATCGGGCGCATGGCTGCGTTGTGTCCTCGCTCAACCCTCACCTATCTCTCTGATAAGCTTCGTGTTTCGCTCCGGGACGCCTTGCCCTGCATCCCGCTATCACAATAAATCAGAGGTTCCTAAAGATACGGAACTCAGCGGTACGAATGCCTCCCTCACGATGAAATCCCCATCCGCTTCAAGTGTCCCTCGACCTTCGCGCCGAACGCCTCCACCTCCCGTTCCAATTCCGGCAACGGACGGGCATAGCGCTCTTCCAGTTCCTGTACGCGCTAGGCGAGTTTCTGGGTCAGCCGCTGCACCTCACCTTCAATAGCAACCCGGATACTCGCAAACCACTTGTCTTCGACCGCCAGCGTCTTGATCTCGGTTTCGGCAAGTGCGCCATAGCGGGCCAGCACCTGCTCATCCAAGCGGGCGTGGCCTCCTTGACGACCTTGGCTGCCTCGGCCTCGGTCTCAATCCTTGAGGAAGCCCTTGCTCGCATCAATCATGAAGATGCCGGTCCGGGCGTGAGCGTTCTCCTTGTCGATGACCAGGATACAAGCAGGTATGCCGGTGCCGTAAAACAGATTGGCTGGCAGGCCGATGATACCCTTGATGAAGCCACGCCGAATAAGATTCTTGGGGATGTCGACTTCCTTGTTGCCACGGAACAGTACTCGGCTGGGCCGGAAAATCTTCAGCACTCACAGCCAGACACAGTCCGCCGTTTCCAGTTCCAAGGCCAAGCGCGCGTGTATCACGGTTTGAACAGACCCGAGAAAATCCTTTTATGCCATAACCGACAGGCTGATATTGCACTACGTTTCCTCCTCTTCATAGCGCAATATGTTTCTGAAGCTATAGATAACATTCGACAGTGAGGGAAGTGAGGGGACTTAGGGAACCTCTGATTTCGTGCACGATCGGGCGCATGGCTGCGTGGTGTCCTCGCTCAACCCTCACCTATCTCTCTGAGAAGCTTCGGGGATCGCTCCGGGACGCCTTGCCCTGCATCCCGCTCTCACACGAAATCAGAGGTTCCTTAGGATGCCAACGCTCTTCAGAGCAGCGAACGGGGCACCCTTCTTTCTTCGGGGATCGGGGGTCTGTCAGACAGGGCCGATCTTTCTTGCTCGCCGCCTCTTATTTGATCTTGGAAAAGTCAGCCTCAATCGTGACCAATTTGCCATCGGGGAAAAATACGACAATATTCGTCACGGCCTGCGGGTCGAAATCCTGATAGGCGAATCGGGCGGAAAACCGGGACACGTAGTCCATCTCGGATCCGGGGATTTTCCTGCCACGGCTGGGCTTGCCTTTATCCACGGCCATGATGTTCATCGCCCCTTGTTGCAGGGCCACGTCAGCCCCTTCGGCAAAAAACTCTTCTTGCCCGCACAACCCGATCTCCATTTCAAGATTGGGCATGTTCAGAATTTCCTGGATCTTGGCTTCCGGCATCCGGACTTCCTGTTGCGCGACTTTGGACCGCCGACCTTCTTCGCGCCCGAAATATTCGAACCAATAGGTTTTCGTTCGCAAAATTGCGCTGCTTCCACAAGGTGTGGTTGCCGGATCGTCTCCAATGCGGGAATTTTTGTCCGCGGCTTTGATGATGCCGAACATTTCTTCGTTGGAGGCCGCCTGCTCCATGGGGCCTCGGGCTGCGGCCATGATCTGCTTGGCTTGCTCCAAGGTTAAGTCGACGTCGATGGCCAACGCCGGTGAGCCCATTCCTCCTAACACGAACAGCAGCAAGAGACCGAGTCCGGTTTTCTGTCGGTTGTCTCGTCCAGAGGAACTCATGCGGTCTCTCCTTTTTCGGTTAGGTTGGCTCGATGCCAAAGGGATCAAGACGGAATAGACTGCCAAGCGGGATTGTACGCAACCTCTTTGCCTGTTTTCAATGCCTTGTATGGGTCCCCCACCTTTGGCACTCGGGTCGTTGGTGAAGGAGAAATTCTACCGGAAAGTGGCGGCCCAGGCTCCCTCGCATTTGTCGCTGCGCCATCCCCCGATAACAAATGGCGAGGGCTGGAGCGCCGCGGCACACCGGTGCGGCGAACTCGACCTCTGGCGGCTCCTCCTCCTGGTTCGAGGAGGGCCAACGGGTTCTGAACTTAGACCTGCCTGTCGGACCCCCGGCTGTCACACCGGGCTGAGCCATAACGGGAAGCGAATGGTGTATAAGTTCAGAAACCTTTGGCACTCCTCGAAACAGGAGGAGAGGCCATGCAAATCCACCATGTCGGCTATCGCATCAGGGGGTTTTATCGACTAACGCAATTCGGGCATCGTTGGGACATGATACCCCACGAAGCCCATCACCGACTCAAGATTCTGCACTTTTGCGCCCGGCATGGCCCAGCCGCGACGGGGGAGGCCTTTGGCGTCAGCCGCCGGACGCTTTATCGCTGGCAGCGGGCGCTCACTCAGGCTGGCGGGGACCCGCAGGCGTTGGCCGTCCGCTCTAGGGCCCCCCACCGGCGGCGGCAGGCCACGTGGCCACCCGCCCTGAGCCAAGCGATCCGGCGGCTACGCACCACGTATCCCAACCGTGGGAAGGCCAAGCTGCACGTCCTACTGCGGCCGTGGTGTGCGCAGCACGGGCTAGCCCTCCCCAGGGTCTCCACCATCGGGCGCCTGATCGCCCGCGCCCCGGACCGGATGCGGCACACGCCGAGCCGCCTGGATGCCCGGGGCCGGCCCAAACCCCGGACACGGCGCCGGAAATCCCGCCCGCCCCGGCCCCGCCCCGCCCCGCCCCTGGCGGTCTTGGCCGGCGATCCCGTTGTGCGGCTCCACGCCGGACTCCGCCGCTACCTATTCACCTTCATCGATCCCTGCAGTCGCTTCGCCTTCGCTGTGGCCACCGCCACCGCCTCCAGCCGCCATGCCACCCACGCCCTCGATGCACTCTGTGCGTTGCTCCCGGCCCCACCCCGGGTCCTCCTCTCCGATAACGGCCCGGAGTTCCAGGGGCATTTCCAGCACCGGCTCGATGAACGCGGCATCACCCACTGGTGGACGTATCCCCGATCCCCGAAAATGAACGCTCATGCGGAACGGTTCAATCGCACCCTGCAAGAGACCTTCGTGGACTACCACGAGGATCTGCTGTTCGACGATTTGGCGGCCTTTAACCGCAAACTGGCCGATTGGTTGCTAGCCTACAATACCGTGTTGCCCCACCATAGCCTTGGGCGGCAATCTCCGGTACAATCCCTGATTCACCACCAACCCGAGTGCCAAATGTGGTGGCCCCATACAAATGGTTGACTCACCGTGGGGTGTAGTGTTACATTCCCGTCCTCGTTGTGCCTGTTCCAAGTTGGCTTTCCGATGGCCATTGAGCACAACGGGGTCACCCTGTATCACGCCTCCTAAAGTAGAGTTATTACAGCCGGATTGAACTGATCATCAACTACGCGACGGGTCTTGCATGGGAAATGGAATGAACCAACAAGAACAGACGATGAACCTCGAAAGCCTCGAGCGGGTCTATACGAATTACTCTTCAGTCTATGACCAAACCTTCGGCAAGGCCTTTAATCAATCACGAGAATCGGTGGTCAAAAGCCTGCACGTCTCTCCCAATGACCACATACTGGAAGTCGGCGTCGGGACGGGCATCGCATTGCCCTTGTATCCATCCCACTGCAAAATCGTGGGCATCGACCTCTCGGAAGGCATGCTGAAAAAAGCCGCGGAGTGCATGACCAAACATGGCCTCGACCATGTGACGCTCCAGCGCATGGACGCGGGCCACATGGCATTCCCTGACGATACCTTCGACCTGGTCATGGCGGCCTACGTCGTGACCGCTGTCCCGGATTACCGGCAGGTGGTGTCGGAGATGATCCGCGTGTGCCATCCAGGCGGTCGCATCGTCATGCTGAACCACTTCAGCAACGGCAACAGGTTCATCGCCGCCGTGGAGAAACTGATTTCCCCCATATGCCAGCGGATAGGGTTCCGCTCGGATTTGTCCTTGGATCGCGTCCTCGATGGCACACCCCTCGAAGTCACGAAAAAGGAAAAGATGGATCCCTTCCAGTATTGGTATCTGGTGGAATGCGTGAATGCCAAAAACGGCTATTCCCGTTCGTAATCGCAACGACCTGATCCCTTCCTTCCTCAGGGCGCCGTTCCCATGAAGCAGGCACTGTGCCTTCAACATGTTCCCTTTGAAGGCCCGGGCGTGTTTCGGCAGGCCTTGGCTGAACGCCACTATCGGATCGAAATGCTGCTGGTCCCTCAAGAGGACCTTCCCGCCATGCCTCCGGATTTCCTGTTAGTCATGGGCGGCCCCATGTCCGTGAATGACCCCGATCCCTGGATTGAACAAGAACTGCAGTTCATTCGGCACGCGATCGAGACGGGCATTCCGGTGTTGGGCGTATGCCTAGGTTCTCAATTCATGGCAAAGGCCCTTGGCGGACAGGTGCGTCCTGGCCCTCGCCTGGAAATCGGGCCGACTCCGGTCACGCGCACGGTCGAAGAAGACGCTGACGCTGTCTTCGGAACGCTTCCCCGCCACTTCACAGTCTTTCAATGGCACGGCGAAGGGCTGACCCTGCCCCCGGGGGCCTGTGTGCTCGCCTCGTCCGAGTTCTATCCGGTTCAAGCCTTTCGGTACGGGGACCACGCCTACGGGCTTCTGTTTCATGTGGAATTGGAATCCGACGGCATCGAAGCCCTCTGCCGCGAATGCTCCATTGACGTGCAGCAGGCCCAAACCACGACAGAGGCCTTACTGGCATCGGCGGAGCACGTGCTTCCCGAATGCCATCGACTCGCCGACCGTCTTATCGCTCACTTGACTGCCTGATCCGAAAAACCTTTGCCGGACGGCAACACCCAAAGCGGTCATTCTTGCGCGCAGGCGGGAGCCCAGAATCGTTGTCATTATTTTCATCCTTTCTAAGAATCAATACAGGCGACAAGCCTGCATGGGGTATTTCGCATTACTGAACACATACAACCCGATCCCTGATTAAGAACGTCAGAGCCAGGCTCTGATCGGGGATCCAGCCTTTTTGTCTTTGGCAGTCGTAGCCGCGCCATCTCATGGCGCTGTCTGTTGGTGCCATAAGATGCCGCCCTACCAATGCTGCAGGCAGGCAAGAAATCCCAGCTAGCTCCTACGGAGCTGGTTAGGATATAGTGCGCAAAGGCCAGCGCGAAAACGGATAATCGCGCAAAAACCCCTGCTTCCTTCCAAAACGATGAGAGCAACCATAAATGAACAAATCATCATTGCTCTAGAGATTCAACACGGCAAACCGGTGATCCGTGACACGCACGTCCCGGTGCCCCGTATCCTCGCTGGGCTGGCGGGCAGAATGACCTTCGACGAGATATGCGGGGAATATGGTGTGATGGTTGAAAGCATCAGGGTCGCTATCAACTATGCCGAAGAACTGGCTGAACAGGAAATCCACCACCCGCTCCCCATGGTTTGATTTTCGATGGCACTTGAACTTTTCAGAGAAATGAAGCTGGCGTGTGACCTGCCGGAGCATGGTCTCCGGAAGGGTGATGTTGTAAAACCAGTAGACTGCCACATTGCCCCTGATGATACAGAGGGTTTCTCCATCGAAGTTTTCAACGCTTTAGGTGAAACGATCGCCGTCACCGCCGTTCCCATCTCTGCTCTCGAAGCACTCCGCTGTAGAAATTCTTAATTGCAAGCATGATTGCTCATTAGTCTTCCAAGACATTCATCAACGATTCCGTGCCAAAGTTTAAAAGAAAGTCACTGTAGTAGCTGTCAAAGACATCGCGGATATATTCCTCTACTGAAACTTCTTCCTGTTTTCCGTTTTCGTCGATATGTAAACTATAATTCTTCCTTTTTGTGATAACGTAAAGGAATAGTGTGTGAAAATACACAGAGGCTAGATACTTTTTTTGAGCCATCACTATTTGCTCTTCATTCTTGAGTTTTGAGCGGTGATTTAAAAACATGCTGCTGTCCAAATTGATATAGATCGTTTCCAGCTTATCACCTTCTCCTACAGGGTACATCACAGTCTCGTAACTCATTGAAATACCCTGTTGCTCAAGATTGTCCCAATCAGTTTTCTGGACGAGCTTGAGTTCCGGAAGCCCTATAGAGTCATTGTCTTCTTCCTTGGGAATAGGCTCTTTTGACTCTTTTTTCTCAGATATCTTAACCCAAACGATTTCTTCAATCGTCTCTCCACAGCCATCTAAAGAAGCTTTAACTTCAAGTTCATCTCCAACCTGAACCTCCTTCGTTGGGTTGATGCTGACCTTAATGGTACCGTTTTGAGGACTGCTTTTAACAATGTTCAGCAACTTTGAAATCTCTTTCTTGTCGCCTGACAGGTCGCCGCCTCCTGACTCGGAATACTTGATCTGCAGTAACCCGAGTCGCAAACTCCCCGGGGTTTCAACCCGATCAAAATAGTCGTTTTCGACATCAGTATCGAACAACAAAGTTTTCTCTCCGTTCAAAGGAACAGAAACCACATTTACACCGTCTTTCTTTTTTTGGAATTTAAACATAGACGGAAAACGTTGGGGTCGGAAAGGTTTTTCTTCTTTTCTTTCTTTTGGCTTATTCTTCTCTGGCCCTTTCTTTTTGTCTTTGTGTTCTTCCAATCTAAGAGTCTGCTCCAAAAGCCTGAACAATTCGCTGTCTTTAGGCAAATTCTTGGCAAGCGATTTGATCAGTTCAGAAGTATCTTCGCTTTCCAGTCCAATTGACTCTTTGCGTCTACGGTTTATTTCCTCAAGACGACTCTTGCGAAGCTTTTCTCCTAAAAATTTTCGCAATTGTATTGCCTCATTGCCTTTCTTAAGGCGTTCCCGGTCGGACATAAATAACTCTTCACGGAAATCGGGTTTCAGACCGGTACAATCTACGTGAATCAGCAGAGAATCTTTGAGCAGGTTAAATTTCAGGGTGCGTGTAATGAATTCCGAAGTGAAATGTCCATGAACTTGTCCATTAACAGAAAACATCACAGACATGTCGTTCTTGAAAAATCTTTTCCGAATTATTTCTTTGGTCTTCCTAGCATCTTTCCCTGACAGCTTTGGCTTGAACACATAACAGCTAATTTTTGCCTCGCCAAAGAGTTCGTCCTCATATTCTTCAGAAAAAAATGAATCGACGTAGTCATTTTTGTCTTCCTCCAAACGTCTCTTGAGACCAAACAAATCGAGTTCCAAAACCTTGTTGTTTGGATAACGCTCCTTCTTATCAACCGTCAGAATAGGCAGAACCGGCTCAAACAAGAACTCGTTTAAGCTTTGATTCAGGTCTTGAGCAAAACCCGCATAGCCAGGAGGAAATTGATAAGAATACATCTTTATAATCGTGCCAGTTTTGAACTTCCGTCCCAACAGCTTTAAATCCATATCAGTAGACTCAAACGAGGGAACGACTCTATTAATTTTCAAATACTCGAAATGACTGTGTCTCCTGGCATCTTGCGAACTCCCTATTTTTCTCTGCCGCACAAGCGTAAAGCCAAACTGACCCAAGTTATCAAACCGTTTCGATCCGATGAGTTGGTAGCGTTCCTTGCCACAAAACAACAGGGCACCACTACCACCCATGTTGTACTTGCCTTGCACAAAATGGATGGCAATCTTGTTGCCGTGAACGAGGGAGAGAAAAGTATTTGCAAAATCTTCAGGACGCTGTCCTTCACCGTTGTCATATATAATGACTGAGGTATTTCTCGGTGGGCCGTCAGCGATAATCTGAATTTCTTCGGCCTGCTTTCGTCTTGCGGACTGAAGATCCCATTTCTTGTGATCGACAAAAAACTTTTGTAGAGCTTCTTCCATATTACGTGGCGCATCAGGCGCTTTGGGGTCTATTCCAGATTCATGGCATTTTTTCATCAAAAGAGCGTCGATAGAATTCGTCACTTTCTCTACAATGGCCGCAATCGGGTCCGACTGCTGCGCTCTAACGATACCAAAGAAATTTTCGTTATCGCCTAAAGGGCGCCAATGTTCATCACGGAAAATCTCGGAATGTCGGTCAATAATCTCCCGAACCTCATCTTCAGTCGGAGCAGAGAAAAGCTTTTCAAATAACGTTCTGGCGTCAAAAGAGAGCTTGGGAATCAAACGGCTTCTCCTTCCAAGATTGACAGCAATGGAGGAAGTTTTTCTTCCAAAACTTCTCGTCTGATCTCACCGTCCTTCTCGATGTCGAATGCAGGATCATTCTGCAAATCTCTGAGTAAAGTGTCGCACAATTTGTTGAGAAAACGCGGTGTTTTTAGTGTCGCTGATTCAATCAATAAGCCGAACGCATCATTGGTAAAGGGAAAGGTTGGATGATACTCCGTGTCCTTAATACAGTTATGACTAAGCAAATCCAGCAAGTACGGTTTCATTTCATCTGCATCGGGCTGTTGGAAAATGACATGTTGGTTTACTCGCTGCATGATGGCTTGCCCAAGTATGTGCTCAATAGCCGGGAGTTCTTCAGGTTCACTAAAAGTGAAATTCAGCATGAGAGTCAAGTGATAGTTCGTTCGGTCAATGACCTCTCGAAGCGCCTGCGTAAAGGGCAAATAGTAACGTGTTGCGAAATAGATGAGGTCTTCCATTTCATCGATCCAGATGACGATTCGACTCAAGGTTTCCCGCTCTTTCGACTGGCCGTGAATGAGTAGATACAGGCCCCCGACAATTGCCAATGCAAATTCGTGATCTTTTACTAAACGTTTTGCAACACCGATGTCTCGTAGTTCTTTGGCCGTTCCTTCCCCAAGCAAATATTTCCTTATGAGAAGACGATTGTCATTATCGATCTTTGAAAGTGCAGTCGCTATATCCTCAGAACCGGTTGCATTAAGAAGTCTTGAGAACAGACTCTCCACATCCCCATCTTTACGAAGATTGTGAGACGCTTGGACGATCCGGTTGAACGTGATGGCGTTAAATAACCTATTAGAAAAATCAACAAATGCCTTCGGCGGTTGTTTGGGAGACTCAACGACGATTGGAATGAACCGAAAGTAATCGCCCACTTCTTTCTGTTGAGCATGTTGTGCAAAGAAATATTTTGCTGCATGGGTCTTCCCTGCACCAAGACGGCCTCGATTCAACACGCACAGACGCAATCGCTCAGTGCTGGAACGTTCAAAAATGTTTTGGAATTCACGTTTTAGCCTCTCGAACCCAAACCAGGATATTTCGTCCCGATCATTGGGCGTTACCGGAAATGCACTATCTTTTAGTTTAAATTTCTCAAACACGTTCAGTTTCTCCAGTGACCAACAACCTTTTTGATTAACTCGAGACGAGCCACGGCTTTGGAAACCTTACTGATAAATTGATCCTTTTCCCTCTCGGTTCGGTGGTTCCATTTTCTTGCTCCCGCCGCGTGGACATCACGGAGAGATCCTTTAATTTGATCAAAATCCGCCTTGCGCCCTTGGAGAAGAATTGACCCAACGTACAAAATAACGTCCACAGATGTCCATAAGTTAATCCCCGGAAAAGAATGTTGCATGGACTTCAAAAATGCCTTGGAAGCCTTCTGGTCGTCAGTTATAAAGACGGCATGGCCAATTCTTTTCGTAAGTAGAAGCTCAAGGGCTACTCGCGCGTTACCATGCTCGCCCCCATCTTTAACTCCGAAAGTTGTGGGGGGCGTACTGTAGAATGGTCCAATAACGTTTTGGTCATCGGTGAGAATAGTTGGGGAATACGTTTGCTTATTCAGAAAAGGCTTCCAATATTTAATTTCTTGGCTTGATACAAGACCAACATGTTTCTGCAATTCTTCTCCAATTGTTTGGCAAACGTGGACATCAAAAAAACGCCGCATGTAATAGAGAATATCCTTCTGAGCCAGTTTGATAGCATCAAGGTTTATGATACTACACGTATCAAGGACGCAAGCGGCTTTTGTAAAATGTCTCATAAATTCATTGATTAAGCGGATTTCTTATCATGGCGAATGATGAAGGATTGTGTGGAACGGGAAGCAAAATGAACCTGATAACGGTGATGACTGCATTCCACAGTCGTTGCCGGAAGCAGCTTTTGCTTTTTCTTTGCCAGGCATAAGAGCAGCGAAGGGTGAAAGCACAATAAAAAAAGGAGAAAGTCATTGCATCTGATTTTGGCCAACGTTGATTCTCGAACAAGCCGTTCAAAAGCTTTATTGAGGACCAAACAAATATCTTCTGCTGTGGAAAACATTTCTTCCTTTTGGATTTTCGAACAATAGTTAAGCGTAAACGCCAAAAGGTGTGAGTCTGTGGGGGTTGCTGTGTTCGCAAGATCTGCCAACCAATCCTTGTGTTCTTTCTTGGCAGCAAGATTCATGTCCAGAATGCCCAAATCAGCCAGCCAATTTAGTTTCGCCGACACCAAATGCTCCGAGTAAGACTCTGGTTTTTTCCAACTCCAAATAGAAAGCCTTCTATCCTTAGCCAGTCTCGTTAACGGTGTGCTTGTCGAACTTGACGAAGCATCACCAAGTACCCGTAAGAGTTGAGTTTGGTGCCCACGCTGTATCGAGACTGGTGACCTATTTCCATCTAACAACAAGCGAGCTATCGCGGCTAGACCAAAGTAATCGGCAGCTAGGAGAGAATGAAAAAAAACGTTTTGGACGGACCAGTCAATGGGTAGGGCTGTTCAATGACCGGACGAACAGCCTGAAGCAGAAATAGCCCTCGTCCCGTAAGATTGAAAACCGATCCTTGGCGAACTAAAAAACGAAGTGCAATAGCCGCATCAAGATAGTGCTTGATGCTAGATGCCTTCGACGTAAGATGTCCAGAATCCAGCCCTGTGCTGCTGACATTCTGTTTGAGTTCATCCAATTTCGCAGGTGAAGGCGAAAGAAGTAGGGATTCTATTTTTCTGCCAGATGCAACTTGCCCAAGAATGTAGATGATGCCGCCCAGACGCCTCGACTGAGTATTAACGGACACAACACCACAGTTGCTATCAAACCAAAGATGTGATTGGGAAACGAAACCTGCGAAGAGTTCTGCAGCGCTCTCAGCCGTAACATTCACTTCGGCAATGCACTTTCGTTCAAAGAAAAACTCTTGGATATGTCAGGCCTGTTGTTATAACTGACAAATCAAACACGCTCTTTGTTCATCGTCGTCTTCTTCCATTCCCCCTAAGACTTCGATGAGTTTCTTGTTCCCTCGGTTCGCTTTTTTCCGTTCTTCGGATTCAGCGTAGCGCGCCTTGATTCTGGCAACATTTTCAGGTTTTCGAAGCTCACTCAAGGGCATTCCTTGAATCCAGGTGAAGGTTTTACCGGGATCATCCGTGATCTTCTCGTATTTCTGGGCCTCATCGAATTGGTCGGGATGGGTTTCGAGCAGGCGCACCCATTCGATCGGGCGCTGAAAAAAGCAGAAGTAGCATCCTGAATGGGTCCTGCCCCATGTGAGGTAGGGGGGCATTCCGATACCACTATCCCGCAGGATCTTCATGACGCCTGCGTAGTCAATCCCATCTTCTTTAAAGGGAAACACGGCTTTTATATTCGGTTTCGTGCTGATGTAGCCAACGCGGTCTTCGTCGGCACGAAGGCCAACGTAGCTGATCACGGAATCTTCTCCCACGTATTCCTCAAACGGCTTCAATTTAAGCAACTTCGTACACCATCGCATATTCGGCGAGGGAAGATACCCGCCGAAAACCTCAAGCCAGTGGTCGAATCCTGCCCTGGCATTCAGGCGCACAATTTTTTTGCCCGGGAAGGCTTCAACGCGATTCAAGTACTCATATGTTTCGGTCAATTCCTTATCGGTATCGCAGAAGACATATTCCATGTTCTTCACACGGTCACGCATATAAAGCGCAAGCGCGGTACTATCCTTCCCTCCCGACATACAGAGGATATGCCGTGTTGACTGACTCATGCCTTTCTTTTTTTCCCTTCTTCCAAATTTGCCCTAATTGCCCGTGATGCTGCTACGAGACCAAGACGTTTGTCTTTGGTCAATAAACGGTCAAATTGCTTTTGCAGATTTTGCACTTGATCTTCTTCATTTGGTGCGTAGTGAACCACTTGCTCATGCTCAACCCCATCGGCTTGAGTGATGGCCAACCGAACGCCAACGGAATTCTTGGACAATTTGCCTCCGGCGAACGCAACACTCTCCACGCGATGAAATTTTGCAGCATATTGGCTGAGCTCGTAGCCGAAGACTCCTTCTTCCGCGTCATGCCATTTAGATGGTGGTTTGAGTGCAAGGTGGCTCGCGACAGATTCAAGCCAGTCTGATTCCGGCAAGCTGTCATCCATCAACCGTAGACAAAAGGCTCGAAGTTTCGGTTCGGTTATCGTGAGCAGAATTTGTTCAGATCTAGCTGCGAGTGCTGTCCTAAATTGTTGAAAAGTGCCGGGCAAGTCAAACGCGGCACGAACTTCTTTCCGCAGCCGTTCTTGTAATTCAGGAAAGGCCATCTTTAAATCGTCCAATGCGACTTTTAACATTTTCACGAAAATCGGCACGGTTTTGCTGACTGAGGGTTCAACACGGATCGGCTCAAAGCCACACGCCTTCGGCAATGTCGTGAATAATAGCTTTACAGGTTCGTGAGCGTTCAGGATGGCGTCTCTAACAGCCAACGTCGTACCGGAGAGCTTTTTTGTGTTCAACACATAGGTCGGAAGTCGAGCCACAAAAACACAGAGCTGCTTTACCACGTCGAGGAGTTCGAATTTTCGCTGTGTCGTCCCTTTGATGTCCAATACCGTCAGTAGTCGCTGAAAGAGTTCAGCTCGAACACCCTCGATCTTGCAATATTGAATATCAAATCGTTCCGGAGTTTTGGTAAGCAAAAGCATCGCTTCGCCATTGAGTTCACGGAGAAAGGTGCCGTCTTTATAAAAGGCCACGTCTTTTTCATGTGCAATGGCAAAAACCGCCAAGAAAAGGGGAATGAGTCCGTCTCGAACGCCGTATGGTGGCTTCCTCAATTCAGCAGACAACAATGCGACGTTGACACGGCTGTCCGGCTTTTCCAGCACAATATCACGAATCCGTCGTAATGTCGGAAGGACGTTACATTTCTCGTCAGTCTTCTTATTAGGTTCGCCAATGCGCCAACGGTTTTCTTGCACATGGTGCAGCCCTGTATCTTTGAGCACCGAGAGATACATGCTCATCTCCGGCGGCTTTTTCTCGGAAATCATGCCTAAAAATTCGGTCCCCGCATCCGTGAACATGCGTTCGATCAGCCGCATCCGTGCCGCCGCCGCTGCCGAACTCAGACTGCGACGATTAACGAGTTCACTATGAATGCGCGGAGCACGGTTGTACACTCGGTCGAATATTTCAGACAGTGCAGACAAAAGCTCCCGTCCGTTTTTGATATTAAGAGGACATCCTTTGTGGAACCATTCGAGCATCATTTGGCCGGTGAAATGTTTGAAACCAACGTAGCTTTGAATTCTCTTTTCCAACTGTAAGCGTGCTGCGGCTTTTTGACGTGAGACTTCTTCGCGGGCGAACTTGTCCGCATTCAGTTCGGGTGTATTCGTGGAAATCCATTCCCATCGTTGAACCTCTTGAACCAAGTTCGTCAGGTGATTCAGAGGAGAAGGGATTGCGACAAGCCAGTTCGAGCGTTGTTTGAGCCCTGGATCCTTTATGAACTCCAAGGCTGTCTCACGTTCAATTGGCGTTTCGCACAACGGTATGATGATGAGTCCATCCCCGACAGTTAGGCGACGTTCAAACAAACCGGACAATTCATTCACTGAGCAATAACGGATATCAAAGTGACGGAGGTTGCCCGTCTCGATGTAATGCCGCCGAGCGACCATGGGCCGGGATTCCAGAGAATCCTTGATAACGCTGCCCACGCGCTGAGGAGCATCAACGATCCGACAGGCATCCTCGTAAGCCTTTTCCAGATCAACAGACGTATGTGGCCACAGGCAAAGACCACGAGCCCGACCGCGGTCGTAGAGAACCCGCCTCTCTTTGCGGAGTTCTGTTAGCGTGTTTTGAGCTTGTTTTTGTTGGATGAGGTGAAAAGCCAACACAACCGATTCCTCGGTCGGTAGGAGATCTCCTTCGTTGATCAGGTTGAGGATTCCCACTGTTTTTAGAATTTTAACTTGGAGTTCATCTTCCGTGGCAAAACTTTCGACTACGGAATCGATAAGATTCCAGTGGCTACGGTAGCTTTGAACCGCAAGACGATGACCGAAGTTTGTTCGCACATAATCATAGAAGTTATGCAAGCGATAGAGTTCTCCTTCTTGTAGGTTCTTCTCTGAAAATGCTTGCAACCCAAACGGTTCATTCGACATCAGGAAACTGAAGAGCGAACGCTCGTTCTGCCCGAAACGCCGGAACGTGCGAATAAGAATCGGAAGCACCGTTGGGTGAAGCGGGTAAAGCCGGGTTGCAACGGTCAGCAGAGACTTCGTTGAGCTAGAGCCGAACCACCCTTGCGCCATGACTTGCGCCATGGCTTGTCTCAATTCCAGAGACTCTGTTCTGGGGATTCCCTTTGTGCGGACGTTTATAGCTAAAGCGATGACATTAGCGATTTGATCGATTGGCTGATTGAAAACGATTTCTTCAAATCGCCCGGCGATTTTTTCCCATTCGCGTTGGGCCGACTGGCTCAGCAGGTCCGAGTAGGCATTGAATCCTTGATGCAGGAGACAGACGACAAACAATGGTTGATCGCCGCTACGTGACGCGGCTTCGGCCAAACGTTGTAAGAGGAAAATATCCTGCCGTTGTGGATGCAGGGCGGCAAACTCTAAGAATTTTCCGAGTTCATCCAGAATCAAGATCAGCTCATTGCCCTTCGAGTTTGCAATGAGTCGGGAATTCACTTCAAGAACGAGTCGGAAGATCTGGTCGTCAGTGGGTTCCTGTCCTGCATTGAGCAGGCGATCAACTTCGCGCACAAGACTTCTCTTGGTCCCACGTCCATAAATCTGAGTCAGAGTGTGGTGCAGCGAGCTTAGGATTGAAGTTCCCAAAGCCTGCCGCAAGCAGGTCACCAAGACAGGAACGAAATGTGGCCGTCGCGATACACCGAACTGATGAAAGCCAACAGCTTCGCGCAGTTCCGTCGGAAAAGTCTTTTCACGGCCAGCGAACCAATGTGCGAGCAATAATGCGAAACTCGACTTTCCGCTGCCATAGTCGCCCGTCATTCGCCATGCTCTTTGCCCGGAACGTGGCTTAAGACCATTTGCCACGGACCCCAAACAGGAACGGGCAAAATCCGTCACGACGTACCCTGACAAACAGGTCGGATCGTCGAAATCCCTTTCAAGATGCGCAGAACGAAGGAAACGGCTTCTGACTTGGAGCAGATCGCCGATTCTTTTGCTAACCATCAGGCACCACGCCCGAATAGATTTCCTTGAGTAAATCCATACCGTTCCGGTTTCGGTTTTTTTGGACTTGTTGCAGGTTCGCCGATTCCATGTATTTTAAGGCTTGGTTAGTCTGCTGTGCCAAAGCCTCAACTCGTGCGCGGACATCTTCCTCCGGAAGCTTGAATATCTGACCCGGGCTGCCATGACCATGAGCAATCTCCCGTAATGTCAGGGTTGATTCCACCCCATGACGTTTTTGCCAGAAGTCACTCAAGCAGTACACAAAGAGTTCCGGGCTGATGTCGGGTTTTTCGTCACGATTGAATCCATAAATCGTTTCATGGGCGCCGGAATGGCGATCAAGTTCACGCTCCCCTATTTTGATGATGAGTTCTAGTTCGACCAATGGACAATCCAGGCTGTCTTCCTGAACCTCTCCTTTCCGGCCTCGAGTCGGATAGTAGGTGTGAAGAAACGTGTTGAAGTGTTGTTGCAACGTGACCATCGAGAGCCGATTCTCCTGCTTCTCTACCTCCTTTTGAAATGCTTTGAGGACAACACTTGGCACGAGTTCAGGTTCCTGCCAGCGGTTCAACAGAAAATCCCACGCCAATAGGGGACTCTCTATATTGGTGGCCAGGTTCCAGTGGAGAAGCCAGAGCGTTCGAATGTCTTCCAAAAATGGATCGAGCCCTCTTTCGGCAAGCAAGGTTCTTCCGAAATCGGTAACCGAAAGGCTTTGCCGCTTTGCCTCTGCTTTCGCCATACCCATCACTTGCGACCAAAAGCGAATCGAACGAACCATATTTTTCCCGACGCCTAATTTGACCATTGCGTTTGTTTCATCCCCAAAAAGGTCCGGATCTTCTCGCAACCCACGCACGGCTTTGGGTAGCCATGCATAGCGACACGGAAACGACTCGTGGCCTGAGATCCGATAAGCCTTCCCCGATTTTGGAGAATCCCTATTGTGAGGATATTGAGTAGACATCCAGCAGACCGTGAGCAACGAAATTTCGATGCATGGTCTCTCGAGCACCACGGATTGGTCAGAAGGTAGACTGAGAAAAACCGTAAAGATAATTATAGCGTGATAAAAGTCTCGCTAAAAGCCAAAAATAGGGGGGAATGATGTATTTAACTTGACCAAGGTCTTCATGGCCTGACTGTCCCCCGACCACGGGTCCCCTTCCTGTCGGATGACGCGACGCTCATCCGACCTGCCCGACTGACTGGAGCGCCCCCGACCCCCTCAATCCCCCTTATCAGGGGGACGGAGTTGGGCTTTGTTGTCGGTCGGGTTAGCCGCAGGCGTCACCCGATAATGCTCACAGACAGGCCTGCCAAGTGAGCGACATCATTCCCAAAATAGGGTTGCTGCTTCCAGCGATTACCAATAAATGAAGGAAACTTTATCATTCTCCTCGCCAACTTCTTCACTTGGTAATCAAAACCCGGTTGCGCTATAGTAAAGGACACACGTCAATCATAGGCCAACTCGAAACAAAGGGGGTGACTGGCTTCGACGGGGATCAGGAGGTCAACGGTGCGTGTCGAGCTCTCGGAGTCTCGTTAAACCTTCGGGAACCGTATAATTGCCAACGAAGAATTGGCTCTCGCAGCGTAATCGCGACTGCGACGTCTCCCCAGGCTTTGTCTGCGGGCATGGATGAGGCGCTACTTCAGCAGGCTGGTCCAATGTTGGTGCTCAGCAACGGCGGATGAGACTTTTCTGGGCTAGCGAACGCTCTAAGCCGGTCAGTGGGCGTGGGCGGGTGCGAATCCTAAAGCATTGACTACGCACGTAGGACCGTTGTGCTGAATATCTTCGGACGCGGGTTCAATTCCCGCCACCTCCACCATACGGGCCTCTGGACTCTGTGATCCAGAGGCCTTTTTTATTCAAAGTTGATGTGTGGACTCATTCGTTGGCGGCCTGAGTCGTGCGACGAAAAAGACCAAAGGCAAGGACACTGGATTCCCGTAAAGTGCCTGGAGCCCCGATCGAGTCGGGGAGAAGCGTCGGGACTCACAGCAGGGAACGAGGGGAAACGGCATGACGGCCAACGAATCCGGCCTGCGCAAAGGCATCCGTTACCAGCCCGATGAAACGCCGCCGGTGCCGCTCGCCTTCGGGCTTGGGTTGCAACTGGTGGTCCTCTGCGTCGCGGGCATTGTCCTGACTCCGGCGATCGTGATCCGGGCAGGTGGCGGGAGCGAAGATTTCCTGTCATGGGCCGTGTTTGCCGCGATCCTGGTCAGCGGGGTGACCACGCTGATCCAAGCAGTGCGGTTGGGCCGGATCGGCGCGGGGTATGTCCTCCTGATGGGCACCTCGGGTGCCTTCATTGCAGTCTGTGTCGCGGCGCTGGCCCAGGGCGGACCGGCGATGCTCGCCACCCTGGTCGTGATCTCCTCGCTCTTCCAGTTCGTCTTTTCCACGTGGCTGTCGTTGTTCAGGCGTATTCTAACCCCGGCCGTCGCCGGGACGGTCATTATGCTGGTGGCGGTCACGGTGATGCCGATTATCTTCGGCATGCTGACGGATGTCCCGGACGGTGTCCCTGCCTACACGGCTACGGTCAGTGCCCTCGCCACAATCCTCGTCATTGTCGCGATCGCGCTGAAGGCGACCGGCACGTTGAGGCTCTGGGCGCCGGTGATCGGCGTGGCCGCCGGTTCGGTGGTAGCCGGGGTCTTCGGTCTGTACGACGTGGACCGCGTGGTCGAGGCATCATGGATCGGACTCCCGGATGGCGCATGGCCGGGCTTTGATCTGAACTTCGGACCAGTGTTCTGGGGGCTTCTGCCGGCGTTTGTGTTCGTGACGCTGGTGGGCGCCATCGAAACAATCGGCGATTCCGTCGCCATTCAGCGCGTGGCCTGGCGCCGTCCTAGGGCCGTGGATTTCCGGGCGGTGCAGGGCGCCGTGGCCGCGGACGGCTTAGGCAACCTGCTGTCCGGGCTGGCGGGGACCGTGCCGAATACGACTTATTCCACGAGCGTGGCCGTGGCCGAACTCACCGGCGTCGGCGCCCGTCGCGTCGGTGTGGCTGTGGGGGTCCTGTTCCTCGCCCTGGCGTTCCTCCCCAAGGTGTTGGCCGTGATTTTGGCGATACCCGGTCCGGTGGCCGCGGCGTATCTCACGGTGTTGCTGGCGATGCTTTTTGTCGTCGGCATGCGGGTGGTCTTCCAGGACGGCATTGACTATCGCAAAGGGTTGATCTGCGGCATCGCATTCTGGGTCGGCGTCGGCTTTCAGAACGGCGTGATCTTCCCCGAGCATTTCTCGGAGCTCGCCGGCGGGCTGCTCCAGAACGGCATGACCGCGGGCGGGCTCGTGGCTATCCTGATGACGCTGTTCGTGGAACTGACAGGACACCGGCGCAGCCGGCTCCAGGTCCCGTTCGACCTTTCGGCCCTGCCGCAGATCAGCGAGTTTCTGCGGGCTTTCTCCTCCCGCACAGGATGGGACGCGGCGATGGCCGACCGCCTCGACGCCGTGGGCGAGGAGGGGTTGTTGACGCTCCTCCAGGATAAGAGCGAAGCCGAACGTGGACAACGGCGCCTGCTGCTAGTCGTCTATGAGGAAGACGGCGGGGCGCACCTCGAATTCATTGCCTCCACCGGCGAGGACAACATTCAGGACCGGATCGCGTTGCTCGGCGCACGGATCACGGGGGATTTCGTCGAGATCGAACAGGAAGTCTCGCTCCGGCTGCTGCGTCACCTCTCATCCTCAGTCCGCCACCAGCAATACTATGACACGGATATCGTGACCATCCGCGTGGACAGACCGCCGGACTGAAACACGACGGGGGCGTTGCCGCAGCACGGACAACCACGGGGGGCTGTCCCTGCGTATCCACGGATCTATGTCCTGAACGGGTTCGTGACGGTTAGGCCTTCGATCTGTTGACCATGCTTCAGGTCTTCACTGTAAAGGATATGACAGCCCGCTTCGAGTGCGGCGGCGACGATGAGAGAATCGTAGAAGTTGAAACAGTAGCGGGACCGGATGTCCAGTGACGCTTGATAGAGGCGAATACTGGATTGAACGCTGTACAGTGGCACAAGCACGTCCTCCATGTATTTTCGCATTTCATCTTCGGTCAATGGTATTTCAGCCTTGCGAATTGCTGTATTGAGGCACTCTTGGACGACCTGAAAGCTGATACACGCCGTTTGAGTGGCAAGCCCGTGTTTAATCAATTCATCTGCAATCCCGGCCTTGCGAACATCGAGGCGCTCAAGCTGGCACACAAAGATGTTTGTGTCGATGAAACTTTCAGCGCTCATTCATCTCTTCACGCGTCAACTTGCGTCCGACGCGCAACTTGCCTTGCAACTCACGGATGGTTCGCATGGCCCGGGCCACCTGCTGTTCACGCCCAACGTAGTGCTTGAGCCACAACCGGAATTGTTCGTTCAAGGTCGTGTGCTCTTCCATCGCACGGCGCCGCGCCGCCTTGATCAGGTTCTCGTCGGCGCTTAGGGTAATGTTTTTCATGATTCCCTCCTCGACGCATACTTACAGAATTACACTGATCCAGTGTACACTATTTTCGTGTATATGTCAGACTGTATAAGTTCAGAAACCTTTGGCACTCTACCTTTCATCTTCGCAGTCCTTGTAGGTCGGGTTAGCCGAAGGCGTAACCCGACAGCTTTGCTATTCAACGTCCGTGGCAGATGACACGGAAAATGTCGGATTACGCTGCGCTAATCCGACCTACGGTTTCCTTTGCCTTAACCTGTCATCCCTGTATGTGTTCAGTCATTCGTTGACACATTGCACGGCCTTCTTCGGTCATTCCCGACAGTTTTTATCGGGAATCCAGGATCGGTTGTCTTCATGAACGAAAAAAGAAAAACCCTGGACCCTCGATTACAAAGAGCCTGTCCCCGACATTTGTAATCGGGGGGTGGTGGACCCATACAGCCATTTGTGCCTTGTCATTTGGGAGTCTATAATTCTTTTCGACAATTTCCTTCACCTTATCCACTGATGAACAGGGTCGGAGGGCACCTCATTTCAGACCAGGGGGCATCCCGGTAGGGGAAAGGAAACCGTAGTGACACGCTCATGAAAGACGATTTTTTCAAATTTCCATCGATGCCCCATCTGATACGGTCAGATGGCCTTGACATACGGAGCGAGAAGCTCCTATCAGAATCCGAGCGGGAGGTATTCCTGCGACATGAGCTTGTGGTGGAAGAAAAGATAGATGGGGCCAATCTTGGCATTTCATTCGACGTTGAGGGAAATATGCGTGCGCAAAATAGGGGCTCATACCTGACGTTCCCCGGGTCGGGCCAATGGAAAAAACTCGGAGAATGGCTGATCCCCCGAACAAACGCCCTATTCGACCAGCTCGCGGATCGCTACATCCTTTTTGGGGAGTGGTGCTATGCCCGACACTCGGTGCCCTACGACCGGCTACCGGATTGGTTCCTGGGGTTTGATCTGTACGACAAGCGAGCGTCCCGATTTCTGTCATGTAGCAGACGAGATGAATTTCTTCAGAAAATGTCCATTGCCCAAGTTCCGATCATCGCACGCGGTCACTTCACGCTTCGGGATATTCCCCATCTGTTATCGCAGTCAAAATTTGGCTCTGAGCAGGCGGAAGGTCTTTGTTTCAGATTCGATCAAGGCGAACGACTCGTGCAACGGGCCAAACTGGTTCGCCCGGCCTTTATCCAATCCATCGGACAACACTGGTCACAGTCGCAGATCCAGCCGAACCGGCTAATTCTGGTTGATGGCCACCCTCACCTTAATCCTCTCCCGTCAAGGGAGAGGACACTGGGGAGCAGAGGACTATCACGTGAAGGAGGAAGTGGGAGGATTGAGTAACACAACAACAGGAGGACGTTTATGAGTTTGGCTGATAAGCAATGTGTGCCGTGTCGTGGGGGCGTGCCGCCGTTGGAACCGGCCAGGGTGCAGGAGTTGTTGAGCCAATTGGACCAGGGATGGTCGTTGAATGCCGCCGGGCATATCGAGCGGCTGTACGAATTTAAAGACTTTGCGGAGGCCCTGGACTTTGTGAATAACGTGGGCACGATTGCCGAGCAGGAGGGCCACCATCCCGACCTGTATTTGGCATGGGGCCGGTGCAAAGTGGAGATTTGGACGCATAAAATTCACGGGCTCACGGAAAGCGATTTTTATTTGGCGGCCAAGGCCGACCGGGTCTTCACGGACCATGGCTGACTTCCTCGTCACGATTGATCCGTCTTCTCAAGCCGGCGCTGCGGTCGCGGAAGAACCTTGGGTCGATCCGGACGACGTTCCGCGGGTGGCCCTGGTCACCATGCCCTTCGGGTATTCCAAATTCCCGTCCATTCAACTCGGCACGCTGTCCCGGGTGTTGAAGAACCACGGAATCGGCTCCAGGACCTATCACTTCAATCTGCTCTTTGCCCATCGCATCGGTGTCCCGCTCTACGACGTGTTGTGCGAAAAACGCGGCATGATCGGCGAGTGGTTGTTCTCGTCGATTCTCTTCCGGGACAACCCCAAGCACGCCCAGTATCCCGACGTCTTCAAGCCGGTGTTCGAGAGCACAGCCCGGGAAGCCGGATGTTCCACGGGGTATCTGGAAGAGATCGCCCACACCATCGCGCCGCAATTTCTGACTGAGCTTTTGACTTTGTACGACTGGGAACAATTCAGGGTCGTGGGGTTCACCTCCACCTTCGACCAGAACGTGGCGAGCCTGACCCTGGCCAAATTGATTAAGGAACTGTATCCCACGGTTCGCATCGTCTTCGGCGGGGCCAACTTTGACGGTGAGATGGGCTTGGAACATTTCCGGGCGTTTCCCTGGATCGATTACGTGGTGGTCGGGGAAGGCGAAGACGTGTTTTCCGGTCTGGTGAAGAACGTTCTTCGCGGACAGGAAGACGCGTTCCCCGCCGGGGTGGCCTTTCGCAAAGCCGGGGAGATTCGCTTCCAGCCCAACACGACGCTCTTTTCCAATTTTTCCCAAGTCGGGCCCCCGGATTACGATGATTATTTTGAGATGGTTCGAGAACTGGAGGGACAGGAATCGACCGGGCTCAACAGGATTTTACTCTACGAAGGGTCTCGCGGATGCTGGTGGGGGGAAAAACATCATTGCACGTTTTGCGGGTTGAACGCGCAGGCCATGAAGTTTCGCGCCAAGTCTTCCGACCAGGTGGCGCGGGAAATGGACGGGCTCTCCAGCCGTTATAACACCACGCGCTTCCGGCTGGTGGACAACATCATCGATCTGAAATACATCAATGCGTTGTTCGGCCGGTTCGCCGCCGGCCACTATGACCTGGACGTGTTCATGGAGACCAAGGCCAACCTGACCAAACAACAGATTCAAGCCCTTGCCCAGGGCGGAGTGAAGTGCATGCAGCCGGGCATTGAAAGCCTGAGCGCCGCGCAACTCAAGGAGATGGATAAAGGTGTCAGCCCACTCCAGAACATCCAGTGCTTGAAATGGAGCCGTTATTACAACCTGGATATCAACTGGAACATCCTGCTGGGTTTTCCGCAGGAGACCAACGAGGACTACCGGTGCCAGATTGCGCTCATCCCCTCCCTGTTTCACCTCCAGCCACCGGAAAGTACCGGCAAACTGTGGCTAGAACGGTTCAGCCCGTATTTCATGCGTCCCGACGAATACGGCGTGCGCGTGACCGGACCGGGCGCGGCATACGAATACGTGTACGACGCGAGGAAAGTAGACCTGAACCGGATTGCGTACGATTTCGAATATGAGATCGATTGGAAGGTGGACCCGGCCCTCTACGAACAGTTGTGCAGCCTCGTGCAGGAATGGCGGGCCCGGTATTTCTCGCAGGACCGCCCGTTTCTGTTTTATGCCAAGGCCATGAGTTACGTGACCGTCTATGACGGCCGGACCGATCAACCCACGAGCGAACGGTTTGATTGGCCGCTCTCGTTTCTCATCGAGTATTGTAATGAGGCTCCGAAAACGCTGGAGCAGATCCGGCGGGCTTCAGACAACGATCCGGGGGCATTCCCCCCGGCGACTTCCATGGAAGACGCAGTCGCCGCGCTCACGGCCAAACGCATTATCGTGGAAGACAAGGGCCGCTACTTTACCCTGGCCCTGCCGGTCAATCCGCATCTGTAGATACAGTGAAGGGTGTTGACGCAAACGCTTGGCCCGAGAGCAACCTGCGTGCTTAGGAACCTCTGATTTCGTGCACGATCGGGCGCATGGCGGCGTGGTGTCCTCGCTCAACCCTCCCCTCTCTCTGATACGCTTCGGGGTTCGCTCCGGGACGCCTTGCCCTGCCTCCCGCTATCACACGAAAGCAGAGGTTCCCTTACGCGTTTCCGCCGGCTTCCGTCGGCCCTTGCGCCAAGATTTCCGAGAACCGTTTCCCCACGATGTCGGTGACTTTCCCCATAATGTCCGTCACCTCTTTCCATTCCTCAGGAGTCAATTCTTCTTTCAATCTCGGATTAAGCCCCCATTTGGCACTGACTTGTTGGCCTTCACGCTCAATGTGGACCGTCAGGATTTCGGTTTCAAGAGGGTCTTCTGAGCCGGAGGATGGTTTCCGCGGTGAGGTTTCGCCTGCCACAATGGGTGCCTTTCTGCCTGTCGTGGATAACTCTCGTGCGACCAATGACGATTACTGTGCCGGGTTTTTGTGCCGGGTGTCAAACTCTCGTGAGGATCCGACAATTTCTTCAAAACCCACGGGAAAGCCTTGTCTCAAGCCCTTCTCTCCGGTTAGAGTCAAGGCATGGAGCGAGGTTTTTGAAAAACAGACTGTCGTAGAGACCGGCCAATGAATCTCGACTGGAAAGAAATTCTGAAATCCCTCAAAGATGAAGCCATTCCCAAACGCTGGGACATGAAGGAATTCGCACAAAATTTCTTTGAAGGCCTGTTTCTTGTGGTGCCGGTGGCCGTCACCATCTATGTCGTCTTTCTGGCGTTCAGTTTTGTTGACGGCTGGCTGAATATTCCCGTTCCGGGTATCGGGGTTCTCCTCACCATCGTCATGCTCGTTCTTGCCGGCCGTCTTGCCTCGAACGTGTTTTTCCGCGGAGCGCTGGGTTCTCTTGAAAAAATCCTGACCCGCACGCCTTTTGTCAAATTGGTCTACACGTCGCTCAAAGATCTCATCGAAGCATTTATGGGTGAAAAAAAGCGTTTCGATCAGCCTGTCCTCGTCACGCTGACCCCGGGTGGCCATGCGGAAGCGATCGGATTCGTCACGCGTCAGAACCTGGACCTGTTGGGGCTCGAAGACCGGGTCGCTGTGTACCTTCCGCAATCCTACAACTTTGCCGGCAACCTGTTGATTGTGCCTCGCAGTCAGATCCGCCCGCTCCACACCGACAGCGCGGATATCATGACCTTCATCGTCTCGGGCGGGGTCTCAGGTGGCACCAAAAGAAAAACTGCCCCCCCATCCGGCGACACTCCGGCGTTGCCATCACCGGCCGGGTCGCAAAAACCTCCTGATTCCCTTCAATAGCCGGTGTCGTTGCGTATTACTTGCGGGCGGAATAGGCCAAAATCTCATAGAATCCCACCATTCATCGCTGAAAGCTTGCCGGACCACCTCACCTTTCTTGCTCAAGATTCCTAGGCTCTTTGATTATTTATTGCAACGTATCAATATGTTCTCAAAGAATGAGTGAAACCACTCTTTTGCAAGAATAAAAAAACTCGTCACGTTCAAGGTTGATACAAATGACAATCATTTATATTATCAGAAAAATTCGGCATGGTGCTGACGGTGACGGTGTGACCCGTCGATGAAAGGAACCCGTTCATGCCGGACAGGTTTCAGCTTCGCACCCAATGAGTAATCAGGTTTATGGCGTCTCCCGACCAACCCTCCCCACGTTCCAGTCCGATTGCATGGATGACCCACCACACGGTGGCGGCCAACATGGTCATGGCGATCTTTATTCTCGGCGGGTTGCTGGTCAGCTTCAACGTCAAGCAGGAAGTCTTTCCGGAATTTAAGAGCGAGAGTATTCTCTGCACCGTGGCCTATCCCGGGGCCAGCCCGGAAGAGGTCGAGCAAGGGATTATCCTGTCCATTGAAGACGTCGTGCGAGGGCTGGACGGGGTGAAAGAAATCACCTCCACAGCTGCCGAGGGTCAAGCCTTGCTGAAAATTGAGTTGGTGCCCGGCATCAACGCCAATAACGTCCTGCAGGACATCACAAACGAGATCGACCGCATTCAATCGTTCCCCGAATTGGCGGAAAGGCCGGTCATCAGCTTCGTTGAAGTGCGCTATCAAGTGTTGAGCGTGATGGTGCATGGCGACCTGGAAGAACAGGTCCTGCGGGACGTGGCCGAACGCATTCGGGATGACCTGTTACAACGGCCGGGGGTCACACTCGTGGAACTGGGCGCGGCCCGGCCCCGGGAAATCGCCATTGAAGTGCCCCAACGGCATCTGCGCGCCTACGGCTTGACCCTCGACCGGATTGCCCAGGAGATCGGGGAGGCCGCCATCGAACTGCCCGGCGGCGGGGTCAAGACCTCTGGTGGCGAAGTGCTGTTGCGGACCCAGGAGCGGCGGCATTTCGGACGGGAATACGCGGACATTCCCCTGGTGGCGACCCCGGATGGCACGACCCTCACGGTCGGGGATCTGGCGACGATCACCGACGGGTTTGCAGAAACGGATGAAGAAGCCTTCTACAATGGTCAACGGACGCTCCAGGTCAAAGTATTTCGAACTGGCGCGGAAACGCCCCAGTCCGTCTCCAGGAGTGTGCGCGCGTATTTGGAGGAATTGCGCCCGGAATTGCCGGACGGCATCGGCCTGGCAATCTGGGAAGATTGGGCCGAGATCTATCGGGACCGGATGTCTCTCATGTTGAAGAATGCCTTTCTGGGCTTGTTCCTGGTCCTGTTGCTCCTGGGTTTGTTTTTGGATCTCAAGCTCGCGTTCTGGGTCACTATTGGCCTCCCCGTGTCCATTCTCGGGTCATTCCTGTTCCTCCCCGTGACTGGCGCCTCCATCAACATGATTTCGCTGTTTGCGTTCATCCTCACGCTGGGCATCATCGTAGACGACGCCGTGGTCGCGGGGGAGATCATCTATCAGAAACGGGAGCAGGGGCTGCCGTTTGTCGGAGCGGCAATTGCCGGGGCCCGGGAGATCGCCGGGCCCATCACGTTTGCGGTGCTGACCAATATCGCCGTGTTCCTGCCCTTCTTTTTCCTGCCTGGCGACATGGGGAATTTTATCAGACAGGTCCCCGCGGTGGTGGTGGCGGTGTTTGTGGTGTCGCTGATTGAATCGCTGTTCGTGTTGCCGGCGCATTTGGCCCATACGCGCAAACCCTCGGCGTTCTGGCAGGCCCTGGATCGCCCACGGCGTTGGTTCAGCGAGGTGATGCACACGTTCATCCGGGACCGGTATCAACCGTTTCTGCGCACCGCGCTCGCCCGTCGCTGGTTGACCGTGGCGGTGGGAGTGGCCCTGTTGATTCTGACGGCCGGCATCGTGGCCGGCGGGCATATCCCCTTTACGTTTTTCCCGGCGATTGACTCGGACGTGGTCAGGGTTGAAGCCACGCTCCCCTATGGCGTCGCGCTGGACTATTCCCGGACGGTCCTGGACTCTCTGCTGCAAGGAGTCAATGGCGCGGTCGAACAACTGGGCGGCGAGTCCGTATTGCGAGGCGTCTATGGACATATCGGTTCGTTCCCGATGGAGCCGGGCGAGGTGTTCATGGGGTCGTTAGGCAGCCACATCGTCGGGACAATGGTTTTTTTAGAGTCCGCGGATCACCGGGATTTCAGCAGCGTGAAATTTACCAATGACTGGCGGGCCGCCATCGGGACGATTCCAGGGGTAGAGGCACTCACCTTTCAGGCCGATACCGGCCCCAGCGCAGGGGCTGCGATCGACATTCAACTCTCTCATCGTTCCAGCGCCGTTCTGGAAGCCGCTGCCCGGGATTTGGCCGGCGCCCTGGCCGAGTATGAAGGTGTCCTGGACATCGACGACGGGGTGGCAGTGGGTAAGCCGCAACTGAATTTTCGCCTCAAACCCGACGCGCGCAGTCTGGGCCTCAATGCCACGGATTTGGCCCGGCAGGTGCGCGGAGCCTTTTATGGCGTGGAAGCCCTGCGTCAACAGCGTGGCCGTGATGAAATCAAGGTCATGGTGCGGTTGCCGGCCGCCGAACGCCAGTCCGCGTTCACGGTCGAACAATTGATCCTGCTTGCCGGGCAAGACGGGGAAATTCCCCTGATGGAGGCGGCCGCCATCGAACCGGGACGGGCCTATACGGAAATCAAACGCCACGAGGGCCGTCGCATCGTCGCGGTCACGGCTGACGTCGACGACCAAGTGGCCAATGCCAACAGGATCATCGGGGCAGTGACCGCCAATGAGTTGAAAGCCTTGACGAAGCAATATCCGGGCCTCACGTATTCCTTGGAAGGCGAGCAAGCGTCGCAACGCGAAACGCTCGCTGCCATGGCCGTCGGGCTTCCTTTGGCCCTGTTGCTGATTTACGGGTTGCTGGCCATTCCCTTCAAAAGTTACGTGCAACCGCTGATTGTGATGTTGGGGATTCCGTTCAGTTTCATCGGCGCGTTGGCCGGGCACCTGCTCTTGGGCTATGGGCTCAGCCTCATTAGTCTGTTCGGCATGGTGGCCCTGGCAGGGGTGATGGTGAATGATTCCCTGGTCTTGATTGTGGCGACGAATCGCCTCCACGGGGAGCAAGGCCTACCCCTCTCCGAAGCCGTCGTTCAAGGGGCGATGAACCGGTTTCGACCCATTGTGCTGACGTCGTTGACGACCTTCTTCGGGTTAGCCCCAATGATGTTTGAGACGGCGATGCAAGCGCGGTTTTTGATTCCCATGGCCATCTCGCTGGGCTTCGGTATCCTGTTCGGGACGATGGTCATTTTGGTCATTGTGCCCTGTGTCTACCTCATCGTGGCACCCCTGTTATACAAAGACCAACCGGCTCTGGCCGACACAGCGGTTTCACCGCAGCCCCACGGTCCAACGGCAGGGTGAACAACGAAGGCTCTTGGTGGGGACCTTTCTGCTTTTCAGCAAGTTGAGGAACTAAGGGTTATGCAAATGTTAAATTGGACATCGGGAAATAATACGTGGAAACCTCGCGATACTGATACAAGATATCTTTTGTGGGAATGAAGTCGCTCACTTGGCAGACCTGTCTGTGAGCAGTGTCGGGTGACACCTGCGGCGAACCCGACCGACAACACAGCCCGGCCCCGTCCCCCTGACAAAGGGGATTGAGGGGGTTGGGGCGCTCCGGTCAGCCAGGTAGGTCGGATGAGCGTCGCGTCATCCGACAGGAAGGGGACCCGTTGTCGGGGGCCAGTCAGGCCATGAAGACCTTGGTCAAGTGACAGACATCATCCCCTCTTTTGCCTTCAATATCATTCATGTGATTCTTCGTCCGTCAGGGCACGAACGGTTTCGCATGATTTACGGCATGATGATGGCCATATCGCTTTAAGGATTCATCGTCCCGAAAGGCACAATAGATTAGGCCTGTACATACTATATGGAGAAAACCATGGACATACGAGTAGAGGTTAATCCAGAAAGTTTTGCTTCCAGCAAACTGATTACCTTACTTACTAGAAGTAGTTGGGGAACCGAAGATGCGTACAATGATGAAAAAATTCAAAAAATGATCAAGGGATGTTTTTTGTTTCTCGCTGCCTACAACCAAGAGGGCTCGTTAGTTGGGTATGCACGTGTGTTTTCTGATGATGTATCGGTGACTTGGCTTGCAGAAATCCTTGTAGATCCTGATCATCGAGGTAAGGGTATTGGGCGAGAACTCATGAGGGAATTCTTAAATAGAACCATGCACACTGCAATTTACGCTGAGACCTTTCTCGGCGTTGAAGGATTCTTTAAGAAATTCAATCTTACGCAAAAACCCCGTATGGTTGTATGCTCTCGAAAACCATTAGTGAGAAATGGACACCCTATCGACCACGGAGAGCCAGTGAACATCCATAAGGGAGACCCGGATGGACCACCAAACGACGCTCCATTTGCGCAAAGGAACCCCTGATTTATTGCCCTATCGGGCGCATGGCGGCGTTGTATCCTCGCTCACCACTCGCCTATCTCTGTGATACGCCTCGGGTTTCGCTGCGGGACGCCTTGCCCGGCATCCCGCTATCACAAAAATCAGAGGTTCCCAAATGGAACGGGAGCCCGCAGCACTTTGTTTTTCACCTCACAAAAAGCGGACGGCGCTGCCTTGATCCGCGTGGAACCCTGTCGGGGAAGAACTCGAATCATTCTTAGAGCCGGTTACTGCTGTTGCTGATGATCCAGAGGCCCTGATCCAAGGGCCCAAGATTATTATGCTATCGGTTTTGAATTTCACTACTATTGAAATTGATACCCATTGTAATTATTATATTCTTATGATGTAATGGCCGTTCAAAATTGTCGTTTGCTCGGGGCCTTAAGAGACTTCCGGAAAATCCGTCCCGCTCGACGGAAACTCTGGCAACCGCTGGTTGCGCTCAAGACAAAGGAGGGCGAGGTGTCCTTATTTATTCTACTCCTGGCCATCGCGCTGACGACGGTGCTGCCCGTGCAGGCAACGTTGGCCCAGGAAGCCGACGATAAAGCGAAGGCACAGACGGACGATTCAACGGCAGCGCCGGACGTTCAGAATGAACAGGAAACCGAAGGAAAAAAGACAGACAAAGTCAGGCTCAAGATCAAGGAAGTCGTGATTGTGGGTGACAAGATCGGCCGGCTCGCGGGCGAAGCGCCGCCCAGCATCACGATTATCGAGGGGGAAGAAGCGGAACAACCGATCAACCGGCACATCAAGATCGTGATCCGCAAGACGGCCAATGTCCTTGCCGAAGAGGGGCCGCAGCTTACCGCGCTTCGCGGGGTCGATGGCTCAGCGGGCTATGGCCAGGCGCTTTCGGCTGGCACCCAGCCGCGCATTCCGCTTCTGATCGACGACGTCCCAAGGCCACTGATGGATGCGTTCGCCATTTCTCGGAGTTCGACCTGGGACGTGTCCACCATGGAAATCGCGCGTGGGCCTCAACCCTCCAGTACCGGCCGGAACGCACTGGGCGGCGCGATCCGCGTCTATACCAATAATCCCACATTCGAATACGAGGCGGCGGCGCGGCTGCGAGGCTACACCGCGGACGGGACTGCGGATGGCGCCGCCATGGTCAACCTGCCGCTGATCGACAACCAGATGGCGTTTCGGGCGACCGTCGAGGAGAGCCGCGGGGACGCGTACATCAATGTGACCGGTGGGACGGCGGGTCTCCGTGGAGGGTTCGATCCCGAAACCGAAATTTTCAAGCGGTATCGGGGCAAGTTGCTCGTGACGCCCGAGGCCGTTTCCGGGCTGGGAATCAAGCTGACCGTCGATCACATGAGGACCGAGGGGCCGAACCCGGGGCTCGGCGACGCTGACGGCGATCCCAAGAATTTGAATGTCTCGAATTTCGCATTACAGAACGCATTCGAGGTGAATGACCAAACCACCTACATCGGACGGCTGAACTATGCGTTGAGCGAATATGCTGACATGGAACTCCGCGGCTCTTTTATCGACAATGATCTGGCACTTCTGGATAGCGGAAGCGGCGTCGGCCAGGCTGACTTTGCGCAAAATCAGGGGGAAGGCGAGGCCTACCTTCGCGTCAGCGACCTCGGGGTGCTCAAGCGAGGCCTCATCGGGGTCATACATAACACGGCGACAGAGGACGGTTCGACTGATGCTCCGCATTACATCTTCGACCCGACGTCGGGGATGTTCTTTCCGAATGTCTTCGGTGCCAACTTAGGCTATAAGAGCGACGGCGAAATTCACAACACGGGTTGGTACGCAGAGGCGGAGTTCGGGCTTGCCGACGGCCTGACCCTGACCGCCGGCGGCCGGTATGAGAGAGACGACCGCCACCGTTCCCTGAGCATCAGCGGCATGACGATAGCAGATCGCAGCCTCAGTGCGCGCCGGTTTCAGCCGAAAGTGGGACTCCGCTATGCCCCCAGCGATGATCTGACGTTGGGCTACACGTATAGCGAGGGATTCCGTGCCGGAGGCACAGACGTGGATATTTTTGCGGCTTTCTTCGGGCTTCCTTTTATACCCACCTCAAAGTTCGACCCGGAGACCCTGCGCCAGCATGAAGTCTATGCGAAATCGTCGCTGTTGAACAGGCGCGTGTCTTTCGGCGCAAGCGCCTTTTACTACACGCTCGACGACGCGCAGGTTCAGGTCACCTCGACCCTGCTCAATCCTTTAGGCTTCCCGCTCACAACCAACTTGCCGGAAGCGGTGAGTTATGGGATCGATCTCGAAGCGACGACCGATCTCACGTCAGGATTTTCCGTGAACGGCGCCCTCGGGCTTCTCAAGACCGAAATCACGGACGCCGGGCCGTACCTGCAGAGCAATGAAGGCGATGCACTCCCGCGGGCTCCGAGTACCACGGCCAACCTGGCCCTGAACTACGATTCCGGCGATGGCTTCACGGGCGCCCTCAGCGGACGCTTCGTCGGAAGGACGACATCAATCCTGAACGCGCCTGAAATTCCCAGCTACACGATATTGGATCTGGCCATGGGCCACGACTTTCAGGACGGCGGCCTCCGGGTCGACTTTTTCATCGAGAATCTGATGGATCAGGCATACTTCAACTTCCGCGGTGGTGGAGCCAATGCCTTTGAGGGCAAAGGCCGGCCGCGCACCTTCGGGTTCAGCAGCACCTGAAGGTTCTAGGGAGGATTGGCGATGAAAACCGACACGACAGACAAGGCCAAAGCAGCGAGTGCGATCCGCGGGGTGACCCGCTGGCATGCCGTCCATAAGTGGAGCAGTCTGATCTGCACCGTGTTCGTGCTGATGGCCTGCTTCACGGGCTTGCCGATGGTGTTTTCCGAGGAAATCGCCCACTTCGAGCGCTGGCTCGCGGGTGAAGCCAGCCCGCCGGCCCCCGATGCCATCCCGACATTGTCCATGGACGCGCTCGTCGCAGCCGCCAAACAGGAGCGCCCGGATGCGTATGTGCAAATACTCTGGCGCGAACCGTCCGACCCCGGCATCGTGAACTTCGCCATGGGGGACACGCTGGAAGGGCCGCTCGTGGAGTCCGAATTCCTGCGGATTGACGAGAAAACCGGCAAGTCCCGGAGCGCGGAACGCGTGGACGACACCCTCATGGGCGTGCTGTTCCTCCTCCATACCGAGCTCTACGCGGGCCTGACCGGGACGCTGTTCCTGGGCGTGATGGCCGCGCTGTTCATGATTGCGATTGTCTCGGGCGTGGTGCTGTATGCGCCGTTCATGCGCCATCGGGCCTTTGCGGTGATCCGGGTCGAGAAGGGCCGGGCGCGCTGGCTGGATCTGCACAACGCGCTCGGCATCGTGCTGGGGGTGTGGACGTTCGTGGTGTCGGCCACCGGCATGATCAATACGTGGGGGAGCCCCATGATCCAGTTCTGGCTGCCGAACGATCTTCAGCGAATGGTCGCCCATGATACCGTGGGCGCGGGCAACCCCAAGGGCGAGTTGGCGTCCGTCCAGGCGGCCATCGACCTGGCGTCTCAGCAGATTCCCGATGGCGAGCCGTCGTTCGTGACCTTTCCGGGATCTGAATTGTCCAACGACCGGCATTACCTGGTGTTCTTCAACGGCAAAACCCCCGTCACCTCGCGCTTGATCAAGCCCGCGGTGGTGAACGCGCATTCGGGCGAGTTGATCGCCACGCCCGACATGCCCTGGTATTTGAAAACGCTACTGCTGTCCCAGCCGCTGCATTTCGGGGACTACGGCGGCCTGAGGCTGAAGATCGCCTGGTTCCTGCTGGATTTCGCCATGATCATGCTGCTCTCCAGCGGCCTGTTCCTGTGGTGGCGGAAGCGGCACGAGCCGCTCGAGATCGACCTAGTGGGGGCGACATGAGGCCCCCGGGGTCGGGGTGGCGGCCTATCTGGCGGTGGCCGGTGCTGATCGGCATCGCTTCGGCATTTGGCTTGGTCTGCGCGCTGCTGGCGGACGGGGCGTGGGACGCAGCCGGGGCCCTGGCCGTGCCGGGCGTGATCGCGCTGTGGCTCGTCGGGAAATTCGCTCTCGGCCACAGCCCGGCATCTGAGGAGTGATCGCCATTTTTCATGACTCGTCTATGGACAAGAAAGAAGATCGCAGTTAGCTGCATGAGCGCATCAGGGGAGGGAAGCTCTTGAGTGCAGGCAATACGGACAATTCGGCAAACCCGACGAAGATAGACCTTTCCGGGATCCCGGAGACGATGTTGTGGACGCTGTGGAATCGAGCCATGGAGACGCCGCGCTCCGACAGAGTGCTCGCCGACCCGATGGCCGCCGATCTGGTGGAGCGGCTCGACTACGACTTCAGGGGGCACTTCGGCAGACCCTCGGTGTTCCATCCTGTTCGCGCCCGGGTCCGCGATGATCTCATTCGCAACTATCTGTCCCGGGTGGACGAGCCGGTCGTCGTCTCGCTCGGCGAAGGATTGGACAGCCAGCTCTGGCGCATTGACGACGAACGGGTGCGCTGGGTGAGCGTGGACGTGCCCGAGGCGGTCCGCGTTCGAGAGCAGCTTCTCCCATCCCATCCACGCGCCTCGCATGTGGCCTTTTCCGCGCTGGATCCTGCGTGGATGGAGGCTGTTCCTGCGAACGCGCCGCCGTTTGTTACGGCGGCCGGATTGCTGATGTATTTCACCGAGCAGGAGGTCCGCTCGCTGCTGACCCGCATCAGCGAACGCTTCCACGGCGCCGAAATCTACTTCGATACCATCCCGCCTTTCTTATCCAGGAAGACGCTCAAGGGGTGGAAAGTCACCAAGGTCTATACGGCACCTCCCATGCCGTGGGGCATCACGTATGACGACATACCGGACTTTCTTCGGTCGATCCCCAATCTCGAACCGGCCTTGGTACAGACCTACGCCGACCCCTATCCGAAACGCACCCGGCTCTTCAAGCTGCTGCCTTATATTTCGCCGGTTCGGCGGGCCTTGGCTGGCGGGTTGGCCCACGCCCGCGTCTCGTCATGCTGAATCATTTGTGGCGCGATTGGGCATATCTGTTGGTGACCGGGTCTGCTCCTGGCGGTACCGGGGCGGATGGCCCTGTGGCTCATCGGCAAGTTCTCCGCTGGCCGGCGACCCGTCCTGGAGGAGTGATTATCGTTTTTCTTGCATTGTTTACAGACATTCATACAAGGGGGACTCTCACATGTCCATCATCATTCTATTCATGGCCAGTATACTGTCGGTGTTGCCCGTCCATGCAGTGCTGGCGCAGGAAGTCGAAGACAAAGCGGGGGGGGGGGGGGGGGGGGGACAGCAGCAGCGGTAGCGCAGAACGATCAGAATGAACAAGACGCCGAAGATGAAAAAGATAAAGAAGACCCAGCCGTCAAGCTCCGGCTTGCCGAGATTGCGGTCACGGGCGAGTTGGTGGAACGCCCGCTCAGCGAGACAACCAGCAGCGTCAAGGTGTTAACCGAAGAGTCTCTGCAACGAAACGATGCCTATCGGATCTATGATACCGTGCGCCATATCCCCAACGTGACGCCAGCCCCACCTGACTTCATGCCTGCTATTCGTGGGCTTCAAGGCGGCGGTCCTCTGGGCTTGGGCGGGGGGTTGCTGGCTGCGTCGCAACCTCGGGCCAAACTGATTGTGGGGGGCGTGGAACGGCTCGCTAACTACGCGAATAACGTCTATCAACCCATGTTTGATGTTGAGCAGGTCGAAGTGCTGCGTGGGCCCCAGGCCACGACGCGCGGCCCCAATGCAATTGCGGGGGTCTTTAACGTGAACACGAAAAATTCGGTATTTTTCTCGGAGAAAGCCGTTCAAACGCGTTTCGACTGGAATGAGGTCTCCGGATTCGGCAAACGGGTCAACTACATGCATAACGTGCCGGTTGGGAAGGAAATGGCGATGCGCTTTGTGCTGCAATACGAGCAGGACCGCAACCCCGTCCAGGTTTATGACGATGGAACCCCCGGCATCCCCCCGGGAACGGATTTCGATGCTTTGTCGGAATACAATACGCTCACCCTGCGTAATAAATTTCTCTGGGTGCCTGAGGCACTCCCTGATTTCTCAGGCCTATTTACCCTGGAATACCAGAATGGCCGTGATTCCGCCTTTGATTCGTGGATTTGGGGGACCAACTCGGAAATGTGGGCTCCGGACGGCATTGCCCGTGACCCCGAAGACCGCATGTACGGATGGTCTGGCGGACAACGCATCTTTGACACAGAGGATTACGGCTTCACCTCCGATCTGCGTTACGAGGTTGGAGAGACAGGAGAATTTCGCTCCATTACCGCTTACATGAAAAATACCTTTCAAGACACTCCAGACTCCAACTCAGGCACGTCGGGAGTCACGTTTGATACCGTGAACAGAGACCTCCTGACCCAGTATCTGCTCTATACTTTCGAGAACAGGGGATCGCTCGACGGCGTCGTCGGCACGAGCTATCGGCGTGAAACAGGGGACACGCAAACGGGATTATTCCCCATCACTTCACAAGATGAGCGGGAAGCGTTATCCGCGTTTACCGACCTGACGTATCACGTCACGGAGAATTTCAGACTCCTCGGAGGCGGGCGGATCATGAGAAATACCGTGCTTTTCGACGCCACGATCTTCGTACCCATATACGTCGATCAGGACGTCACGGTATTCCTGCCGAAGGCCGGTTTGGCCTATGATCTGGATGAGCGGCAAACCATGTACGCGACTGCACGCCGCGGCTTCAATCCGGGCGGCGGTGGGATCGACTTCGGCAGCTTTTCGTCCTATGAGTATGATCCGGAATATGTCTGGACGTATGAACTCGTGTACCGCAGTAACTTAATGGACAACAGAGTCTCTTTCAATGCGACGGCGTTTTACAACCAATAGAATAACTATCAATTTTTCTATTCACCTGAGCCCAACATATCCAGGATTCTCAATTTTGACGGAGACACGTACGGTGCAGAGTTCGAAGCCCGTGCTCAGGTGACCGATACCCTCGAACTGATCGGAGGCATTGGCCTTCTCAAGACCGAGATTGATGCCACCGGCCAAGCGATTGACGGCAACCGGTTCGGTCTGGATCCTGAAGTCACGCTCAACGGAGGTTTCGTGTGGCAGGTTACACCTCGTGCGTCGGTTGACGTGGCTGCGACCTATGTTGACGGGTACCGTTCTGATTTCCAATACCTTGAGGGCACTGACTCAGGCAACTACGTCAACCTCGATGCCGGCGTCACAGGACAAATCAACGACTTCACGGTTCGGGGTTGGGTTCGCAACGTCTTCGATGACCTGCAGTACTTTCAACAGACCGAACCCGATGGCAGCGGATACGTGTTGCCGCCCAGAGAAATCGGCATCACGATCACGTATCCTTTCTGATGCCGGCAAGAAGGACGTCCTGAGTGGCTTCTTCAATAAAGCTCCGTCAAGTCTGGCTCTGGCTGCACTGGGCGTTGGGCCTGAGTGTCGGCTTGGTCCTTGCCCTGGTGGGCCTGACCGGAGCATTGCTGATTTTCGTTGAACCTTTGGCCAAGTGGGAAAACGGAGATATTCTGTTTCCGGAGAACATTCCCCCTTTTGAGATTACTCCACAAAAAGTTGATATCTGGTTGAAAACCGTGGCTGACGATCCCAATTTCAGCCACGTGGAAGTCGAAGGAATCGAATATCCCAATGCCGGGCATATCCCGGGTACCGTTCCGATTCTCTTTGCCCATGATAAGAATGAGACGGGCGGAGAGATTCACGTCGTTACGGCCATTCATCCGGTGACGGATGAAATCCTGGGCCGTTTTGTCGTCGAAAAGTCCTTCTGGATCAAGCTCGTGTTTTTCCACGTATCTTTACTCCTTCCCTTTGGCGGTGAGATGGTGAGTTGGGCGACGCTTTTGGGGTTTTTCTCTTTGCTCAGCGGAGTCATTCTTTGGTGGCCAAGGAAGAACTGGAAAAAGGCGTTCACGGTTTCCCGCTCGCTGAAAAGCCGACGAGATTGGCTGTCCTGGCGCAACTCGGTGGCGCTCTCTCTTCTCGTCCCGATGATCGTCCTGCTGTATACGGGGTTGGCCGTCGTCAAACCAAACTGGGTTGATCCTGTATGGAAAACCGTCTTCCCGATACGAGAATATACGCCGGTGCCGGCTTCGCAAAATTCGGGTATGGAAAGCGATCGACAAGAGGGCGAGGCGCCTTCAGGTGAAAAAGACCCTCGTGAAATATCCGTCAGTCAAGCCGTCGCGGTCGCGTTGCAGGCAAACCCCGGACTCGTCGTCCGAACCATTTTCCCGGCCAATGACTTTCAGAAAGACGTACATTTCATCGGATTAATGCCGCCGGGCGCCGATCCCCGAGCCCAACATACCGAAGTCTGGGTGAATACGCATACTGCGGAAATCATGATGGAACGTCCGGGAGAGCAGCTCAATTTTGCAGAATGGGTGAAATCGACGCTCATCCCCCTCCACGCAGACTTAAACCTGGGAATCATCGGGCAGGGGCTTGTTTTTGGGGGTGGGATGTCTCTGCCCCTTCTCTTCGTTTCCGGATTCGTTCTCTGGAGATGGGAGAAGGCAAGAACTCGTCGCTCCGAGCCGGGACCCACTCACGTCACGACTCAAAGACTAGGGAGCCTCTGATTTCGTGTGATAGCGGGAGGCAGGGCAAGGCGTCCCGGAGCGAAACCCGAAGCTTCTCAGAGAGAGAGGTGAGGGGTGAGCGAGGACACCACGCCGCCATGCGCCCGATCGTGCACGAAATCAGAGGTTCCCTAGAGGACACTCCGTAATTTGTGTAAACAGATTCACGTATATTAGAATATATTCATCCGTTCAAAATCCTTATCCATGACTGATATGATAACTCTATGTCACCTCGCCCCCCCACGAAACCAACGCAGAGATGAAACCGGCCGGCGAGGATGGCTTGTCTCTCATGCGCATCGGCTTAGCCGATGGGTGCCGTCATGACGGTCCCGCATCCGCTTCAGCCATTGCGTCGCAAAACCGTCTGGCTTCTCTCTCTCGCCCTGTCCTTGGCCACCCTCCCGGCATGTAACGAACAACAGGCCGCGCAGCCGCCACCGGGTCGCCCGCCGGCCCCCGTTCGCGTCACCCCGATTCTGCAACAGGAAGTGAAGCGAACCGTCACGTTGGTCGGGACCGTCGAACCGTGGAAACGCAGCGTCGTCGCCAGCGAGGTCGAAGGGTTGGTCCAGGCCTTTCCGGCCGAAGAAGGCATGAAGGTCAAACGCAGGCAATTGCTGGCACGATTGCGCACGGAGACGTTGCAGATTCAACTCGATTCAGCCTTGGCCATCTATCGAGAGTCCGGCGCCCGCTATAAGCAAGCCAAACGAAACCTGAAGCGGATTCGCGTCCTCTTTAAAAGAGAACTCGTGACCCAGAAAGACTTCGATGACGCCCTGGCCGAGGCAACTGCGCTGAAAGAACACCTGTCTCAATTAGGGGCCGAAATCCGGCAGGTCAGAGACTCCCTCACTCAGTCTACCATCGTCGCGCCTTTTGATGGATGGATTACGCAGGAATTTACGGAAATCGGGCAGTGGGTCGAAGAAGGCGGAGCGATTGTCGAGATCGTGGATCTGTCGCACGTGCAAGTCGATATTCCTCTTCCGGAACGCTACGTGAGTACAATCCAAACCCGGGATCCCGTTACCGCCACCTTCGACGGCTTGCCGGAGTTCGAGGCGCAGGGCAACGTCTTCTCGCTTGTAGCCCAGGCCGACCGAACGGCGAGAACCTTCCCGGTCAAAGTGGAAATTCCGAATCCTGCTCTGGCGATCAAAAGCGGCATGGTGTCGCGCGTTACGTTTCAGGTCGACCGGCCCCACCAGGGGCTCGTGGTCCCGAAGGACGCCCTGGTCCTCCGGGGCGGCAAGGAGTTCGTGTTTCGCGTCAACGAGGGGACGGTCGACCAAATTCCGGTAACCGCCATCCTGCACGTCGAAGACCTCGTGGAAATCGAAGGACCGGTCCAAGTGGGGATGGACGTCGTGGTGGAAGGCAACGAACGTTTGTTCCCCGGCCAACCCGTACGCATTATAGACATTCCCGGCAACCACCGATGAACGTCATTCAATTCGCCATCCGGTACCCGGTCACCACAACCGTGGTCGTGATTCTCGTGGTCCTCTTCGGGCTCGTGTCTCTCACGAAGCTTCCCGTCCAACTCACGCCCGACGTCTCCAAGCCCGAGATCACGATTGCGACCCGATGGCAGGGGGCCAGTCCCAAGGAAGTGGAACGCGAAATCGTGGATAAACAGGAAGAACAAATTAAAGGGGTCGAAGGGCTGGAGAAGATGTTCGGCGAAAGTTCTTACGACTCCGGTGAAATCATCCTCCGTTTTCCCGCCGGGACCAATACCGACACGGCTCTTCTTCGCGTCTCGAATCGACTCAATCAGGTCAAGGAATATCCCGACGAAGCCGATGAACCCGTCATCAGCAGTGCCAATGCGAATGGCAGGGCCATGGCATGGTTTATTTTCGAACCACTGGACGGCAGCCCCATCGCCATCGATACCATGCGGGATTTTGCGGAGGACGTGATCAAGGCGCGGTTCGAGCGTATTGCCGGCGTGGCCGCGTCAAACGTCTATGGTGGTCGAGAACGGGAACTGCGAGTGCTCGTGGATCCCTTGAAACTGGCCATCCGTTCCCTCACGATTCTGGATCTGGCGCAGGCGCTGGATCAGGAAAATCGCGACTACAGCGCGGGAGATTTCGATGAAGGCAAACGATCGTACGTCGTCAGAACTGCCGGCGAATATCAGAGCCCCGAAGACGTGAGCAATGTCATCCTTGCAAGACGGGACGGGGCGCCGGTGTACGTGCGGGACGTGGCGACGGTCAGTATCGCGTACAAAGAGCCTCGACACGTCGTTCGGGAAATGGGGCGTCATTCCATTGCCGTCAATGCCGTCCGGGAAACCGGAGCCAATACCCTGGACACGATGCAGCACCTGCGGGAAGCCGTTCAGGAATTGAACGACGGGATCCTCGAGAGGCGCGGGCTCACACTGTTTCAAGTCTACGACGAAACGGACTACATTTACAGTTCCATCAACCTGGTGCAAAAAAATCTGGTCATCGGCGGCATCCTCGCCGTGACGGTCCTTTTCTTGTTCCTGCGCACGGCGAGCACGACCTTCGTCGTCGGGGTGGCCATTCCCGTCAGCATCATGGGAACCTTTATTGCCCTGTGGGCGTTGGACCGAAACGTGAACGTGATCAGTCTCGCCGGGATGACGCTTGCCGGAGGCATGCTGGTCGACAATTCCATCGTCGTCCTGGAAAACATCTATCGTCACCGGGAGTCGGGCAAATCGCTGTGGCAGGCCGCCTATGACGGCACCGTTGAAGTCTGGGGCGCGGTGTTGGCCAGCACGCTGACGACCATTGCCGTTTTCGTGCCCATCGTGTTCATTGAGGAACAGGCCGGACAATTATTTCGGGACATTGCCATTGCCATCAGTGCCGGCGTCGGGCTGAGCCTCCTGGTCTCCATTACCGTGATTCCGTGTTTGTCCGCACGCATGTTGACGACCGCAACCCGTGAACCGGGCCGGCGTCGCCCCGTCTCCCATGCGAAACGCCCGAATGACGCGGTCGCCCGTGAGTCCCGGCGGGTCGTCCGAAAGAAGAAACCCGCCGATCGGATCGGCGACTTCGTTTACCGGATGTGCGGCAGTATCGGTTGGCGCATGGTGATTGTCCTCGGACTGACGACGTTGGCCATCGGCATCATCACGCAGTTGTTGCCAAAAGCCGAATACCTGCCCAGTGGGAATCGCAATCTGATTTTCGGCATCGTCCTGCCTCCGCCCGGATATAACACGGAGAAGTACGTCCATCTGGGAGAGTCCATTGAGCGTGTCCTCACTCCCCATTGGGACGCCGAACCGGGTTCCCCGGAGGAAGCCGCGCTGGATGGTCCCAGCATCCGCAATTTCTTTTACGTGGCACGCGGACGTTCCGTGTTCATGGGCGGTCGCACAAACGACGACGCCCAAATTCGTGACTTGATCCCGGTGTTTCACAGAGCCTTAGGCGATATCCCCGGAGTTATTCCGATTGTGACCCAAGGTAGTCTGTTTGACCAGGGGTTGGGCGATGGGCGGAGTATTGATATCGAAATTACCGGCCCGGATCTCGACAGGCTCATCGCTCTGGCCGGACGGATCTTCGGACAGGTTCGAGAAATCCTGCCGGGCGCACAGCTTCGCCCGATCCCCAGCCTCGACCTGGGCAGCCCCGAAGTCCGGGTCCATCTGAAGCGAGACCGAGCGGCTGACGTGCAAATGACGAATCAGGAACTCGGGTTTACCATTGACGCCCTAGTGGATGGGGCCAAGGCGAGCGATTACCAATTTGAAGGGGACGAAATCGATCTCACCATCCGGGGCATCGATGACTATGCGAACCGAACGCAAGACCTCGGAACCCTGCCCATCTTTACCCGCGGCGGTCGCATTGCCACGGTGGGCGATCTTGCCGAAATCAAACTCGTCGCGGGCCCCGAGCAAATCAACCATATTGAACGGGAACGGGCCATCACCGTCCAGGTCATTCCGCCAAGTCAAATGCCGCTGGAGACGGCCATGGACTTGATCCAACAGGAGATCGTCCTTCCCATCATGGAGGGAGGGAACCTGGGGCGCCTCTATAATATTCACCTGGCAGGCACGGCGGATGACCTCACGAAAACCTATGACGCCCTGAAATACAATCTCCTCTTGGCTTTGCTCATTACCTATTTGCTCATGGCGGCCCTGTTTGAGAGTTTCCTGTATCCGTTTGTCATTATCTTCAGCGTGCCGTTGGCTGCAGCCGGCGGCATTCTCGGCCTGTTTATCGTCAATCGTGTGATTGCCTATCAACCCATGGACGTCCTGACCATGTTGGGGTTTATCATCCTGATCGGCGTCGTCGTGAACAATGCCATTCTGGTCGTGCACCAGGCCTTGAACTTTATGGATCCGCAACGGCTTAATCTATGGGCATCCGATGAAGACCAGGCGACCAGCGGCATGCCGGCCCGTCAGGCCATTGCCGAATCCGTACGGTCCCGCGTCAGGCCCATCATGATGAGCATGCTGACGACGACCTTCGGCCTCCTGCCGCTGGTCCTGGCCTCGGGCGCCGGATCGGAATTGTACCGGGGCATTGGCAGCGTGGTGCTCGGCGGGCTCATGCTCTCGACCATGTTTACGCTGCTCCTGGTCCCGGCGATCTTCAGCCTCATGATGGGCTGGAAACTCAAAAGACGGAGCAGGTCGTCAAAGACGGTCCTGGGTCCGGAAATTCGCGAGATGTGACAGGGAGGATTATGTTTCACAGCATGATAAGACCATCAACCCAGTTTCAAGCGGCCGTCATGATCGTCATCATCGCGGGCATTATCTGTTTCGCAGGAACGGCGAATCTCTCCTGGGCTCAGGATGAGCCCGTGCGCCGTGAGTACCCGCTCCAACTCCGGTTGAGCATGAATGACGCCATGCAAGCGGCCGTCGATAATAACCCCACGGTGCAGATCTTTAAAGAGCGCGTGGCCCAGGCCGAAGAGCAGGCCTTTACGCAACGCGGAGCCCTGTTGCCGAACCTGTCCGCCCGGGTCAGTGGCGCGAGACGGCGATTCTTTCTGGGTTCATTTGGCGGAGCGGCCAGCGTAAGCCCTCCCTTGGATTTTTACGACGGCCGTCTTGCCGTGACCCAGAATCTCTTCAGTCTCAGTCTGATCCAGAGATGGCGCGCGGCCCGAACGAACATTGAAGTAGCCGGCCTGGACTCCGAAACCCAGGAAATGGACACCATGGCCTTGGTTGCATTGGCGTATCTGGAAGCCTTACGAGTACAAAAATCCGTCATGGCCCGCTTGGCCGACGTCAAGCTCAATAACGCACTGTTGCGCTTGGCCATGGAGCGCAAATCCGTCGGCATGGCCACCCAGTTGGACGTCACCCGCGCGAAGGTGCAACTCGAAAATGAAAAACAACGCCTGCTCGTTGCGCAAAACGACTTCGGCAGAGCCAAACTCAACCTGAGCCGCGGCATTGGTCTCTCCTTCGACGTGAAGCTGATCCTCACGGACGAACTGAAACTCGTTCCGGTCACCCATCAGACCGTGGACGAAGCCTTGCAGGTCGCCCGGGCGCACCGGGTCGAACTCAAAGCCCAAAAGAAGCGGGAGCGCTTGGCTGAACTCACGTTGAGTTCGGTGGTGATGGAACGCGTGCCCTCGCTCACGGGCAGCGGAGACGTGGGACTGATCGGCAATCAACCCGGCGATGCGTTAACCACCGACAACGTCCAAGTCCTGCTCTCCATTCCCCTGTTCGACGGCGGCCAGCGTGAAGGCCGCATTTCCGAACAGCGCAGTCTGGTTCGCCTGGAGTCCATCAGAACGCGGGACATCGAAAAGCAAGTCGGCTTGGAAGTCCGGGATGCCCTGTTGACCCTGGCATCGACCCAACAACAGGTCGCCGTGGCCAAGGAGGGGCTCCGGTTGGCGTTCCAGGAACTTCATCTCGCCCGGCGCCGCTTCGCGGTCGGCTTGGCGACCAATATCGAAGTCACGGACGCCCAAACACGAGTGGCTCAAGCCCGGGACAACCTCATTGAGGCACTGTTCAATTTCAACGCGTCACGGGTGGACCTCGCCAGAGCCCAGGGTCGACTCGAAGAACTCTAGCAGGTCGCCGTTACCCATGGTCACACCCGACCCGCACATGCAAAACGACATTCGGGGCCAGGCAAAAAAGCGCCGGACCTTTGCCATTATCAGTCATCCCGACGCTGGGAAAACCACCGTCACGGAAAAACTCCTGCTCTATTCGGGGATGGTCCGCACGGCGGGCATGGTGGGAAGCCGGAAAAGCTCCAAAACGGCGACCTCCGACTGGATGGAAATGGAACAGGAGCGTGGGATCTCAATCACCGCCTCGGCCATGCAGTTCCAGTATAAACAGGCTGTCATCAACGTCCTCGACACACCAGGCCACCAGGATTTTTGTGAAGACACGTACCGGACGCTGACCGCCGCGGACAGTGCCGTGATGGTCATCGACGCAGCGAAGGGCGTCGAAACCCAAACCCGGAAATTATTCGAGGTCTGCCGGTTGCGCCACATCCCGGTGCTGACGTTGATCAACAAGATGGACCTGCCGGGACGCTTGCCACTCGACCTGATGGCCGAGGTGGAAAACGTCCTCCGCATTCATGCCAATCCGATCAATTGGCCTGTGGGGTCAGGACAACAATTCGTGGGAGTCGTAGACCGTGCCACCCGCCGAATCTCGCTGTTCAAAAAGATGGCAGTGCATGGGTCCACGAAAGCCGACCGCACGGAAATTTCTTTGGATAGTCCTGAAGCCGAGGCTCTGATCGAAGATGAGGTCTTGCAGGCGGTCAACCACGATCTGGAACTGTTGGACGTGGCCGGGAACCCGTATTCGCAGGAGGCTTTCCTCAATGGTGAGGTAACCCCTGTCTTTTTTGCCTCCGCGCTCACGAACTTCGGCATTGAAAACTTCTTTGACGCCTTTGTAGAGATGGCGCCCGCCGCCATGCCGCGAATGGCCGGCCGGCCCGACGGCACCGAAATCGTCGTGGACCCGGTCGAGCGACCGTTCAGTGCCTTTATCTTTAAAATCCAGGCGAATATGAATCCCCGGCATCGTGACAGCACGGCCTTCCTGCGGGTCTGCTCCGGCCGATTCGAGCGTGACATGGTGGTCAAACATCACCGCTTGGGTCATGACGTGCGCCTGTCCCGGCCGCATAGCCTCGTCGCCAAGGGCCGCCATACCGTGGACGTGGCCTACCCCGGGGACATCATCGGCGTGATCAATCCTGGACAGTTTGCCATCGGCGATACCATCTCACTGAATGATGAGTTCAACTATCAACCGCTTCCCCAGTTTCAACCGGAAGTCTTTGCCAGGGTTCATCCCACCGATATAGGCAAACGCAAGGCCTTTGACAAAGGCATGGAGCAAATGGCCGCCGAAGGCACGGTCCAGATTCTCCGGAGCCTCGATGACCTGGACTTCCTCGTCGCCGCCGTGGGTCGCCTGCAGTTCGACGTCCTGGACTTTCGCTTGCGCAAGGAATACCGGGTGGAGACTCGACTCGAACCGTTGAGCTATGCGTGCAGTGCCTGGGTGGTCGGAGATCTTGACACCTTTCACGCCCCGAGTGACGCCATGATCGTCAAAGATCACCGGGACCGCCCCATTGCGCTCTTCCGCTCTCCCTGGTCCAAAACCTTCGCCAAAGAACGCAACCCCGACCACGACCTGCTGGAGATGGGATAACCGGGTTATGATGAAGACATCGAAGACGCTATCACTGACTCATGAAAAAGGAGAGAGAAAATGGCCGTTCAAGTCTATGGATGCAACCACATCGCCATCGAAGTGGACGATGCGCAAAAAGCCGTGGAATTTTATTCAGACGTGTTCAACCTGGAAATGCTGCGGGGAGGAGAGGGCGCCGCTTGGCGCAAACTGGGGGAGCATCAGTTCCTGGCCATCTTCGAAGTCGAAACCCTCCAGCCCGATCGCACGAAACACTTCGGCCTTATGGTCCGGGATGAAGAACAGCTCAACGAAGTGCGGGACAAACTCGTCAATAAATACGGCCTGACCTTGAAGCCGCCATTCCGGTGCGACTTCCGCGACCCCTGGGGCAACCGCATCCAGGTCGTTGACATCAGCGATGAGCCACTGGTGTGGTTGCTGCCCTACCGCGAAGTGCAGGATACGGGGATCACGTTTTCTCAGTGATCCCATCTCTGTCGCGGCAACATCACGAGGCCCGGGACATGCTTAGGGAACCTCTGATTTCGTGCACGATCGGGCGCATGGCGGCGTGGTGTCCTCGCTCGACCCTCACCTCTCTCTCTGATACGCTTCGGGTTTCACTCCGGGACGCCTTGCCCTGCGTCCCGCTATCACACGAAATCAGAGGTTCCTTAAGCTTTCTTCTTTCCCTTCGCCCCCCGGGTCCCGCTACTGCCCCTAAGAAAGTTGTCCCAAGGTGACATCACAATCTTGCACAAAGGGGACATTTCAAAATTGTGTTGATCCTCCCATCAAATACCCGTCAAATACACAATGCTCATACCACTCATTGAAAACATTGGAGTTTATTTGTGGCGGAGGCTCGTGGCGGTCTCTTTGGATGGCAACTCATCAAATAAATGTCTGTTTTGTGACCACATCGTGACGATTACTTGCCAAACAATCCCCGCAAGAACTCCTTCCCCATCTTCTCCGCGGATTTGCCGAGTTGCTCAACACTATGAGGCAGGAGCATCCCCGATTTCATGACGGCCTTGAGAATGGCGTCGTACATTTTTTCGAAAATGACGGCGGAAGCTTGTGGGAACGTGACGCCTCGGGATGGTTTGCCGATCTCACGCAATACGAGGTCGGGTAGCGGCAACCGGATGAGTTCGTTTTGTCCTCCGATGAAGCTCACGTTGAGGGTCGCGTCCTTGACCAGCACTTTCTTGACGTAAACGGTTTTATCGGGTTCTTCCTGCTCTTCCTTTTCTCTGCTCTTGCCATCGGAACCGGTTCGAGTATGGCGCTTCACGTTCTCTTGGATCGTCCCCAGATTACTGCCTCGTAACGACCATTCAAGGGTAATGGCCGGTGCGACGATCAGGACCTCTTCAACGATCACGGTATCGGTCAACAGCGAATTCCTGTCGACTTGCACGCGAATCTCCGGCAGGGACAGGGCATAAGCCGTCTCATACTCTTCGGGGTTTTTGACGACGAGTTGCGTCAAGCCGGCCTGCACGCTCGTACCGGACAGCAGCGCAATATCCACGTCCTCCACAGTCACCGGCACACCCAATATCCGGGGGCCCATGGTCTCGACGCCAACTTTGACCAAGGCGTTCAACGACAGGCCGACCACCACCACGGCGATGATCCCCAGTACCCCGATGAGCACAAGGAGCCTCAGAAACACTTTCATAGGAGCCGAGCCTTTCCGACTCACGATGTCACCGGGAAATTCGTAATGAAACCGAAGGAGACGTGTTGCTCCGTCCGCTACAATTCACGCCGGCCTTCGATGGATTTGGTCAGCGTCACGTCGTCGGCGTATTCGATATCCATGCCGACGGGAATCCCATACGCAATACGTGAGACCGTGACTCCGTAGGGCTTCAGAAGTTTCGTGAGGTAAATCGCCGTGGCTTCGCCTTCGATGGTGGGATTCGTCGCCACAATGACCTCCTGTACGTCACCGTCACGGACGCGCTGTTCCAACTCCTTTGCACGAATGTCGGACGGTCCCACCCCGTCCAGCGGTGAGATCGAACCCATCAGGACGTGATACAGGCCTTTGTACCCGCGACTGTGATCGATCGCATGTAAGGTGCTCGGTTCTTCCACGACCAGGATTTTGGTCCGGTCCCGTTCCGGGTCCTGGCAGATATCGCACAACTCGCTTTCGGCAATATTGCGGCATTGCTCGCAAAACACCACGTATTCTTTGACGTCCCGAATCGCATCGGCCAGGCGCAGGGCGTCTTCTTTGTTGAGCTTCATGAGATGAAAGGCGAGTCGTTGCGCGGTCTTTTGCCCGATGCCGGGCAACCGCACAAACTCTTTGGCCAGCTTGGCCAATAATCCTTGACGCTGTTGTACGCTCATGCTGTCTTGGACCCGGATTCACACATGCGGAAGGCTCAGTCCCGTTGCCGCGCTTCCACGTCCCGATTACAACCCGGGGGTGCCGAGTCCTCCGGTCAATCCCTTCACTTCTTCCGCCATTAATTCCTTGGCTTTGCGTAACGCTTCGTTGGTGGCAGCCACAAGCAGATCCTGCAACATGTCGGGATCCTCCGACTTCAGGACTTCTGGCTCGATCACCACTTTGGTGATTTGCATCCCTCCGTTGGCCGTAACCGTGACCATACCGCCTCCGGCCGACGCCTGGACGGTTTTCGCAGCGGCTTCTTCCTGAATTTTTCCCAGTTTCTCCTGCATGGCCTGGGCTTGTTTGAACAAATTTCCCATGTTGCCAAACGGATTCTTGGACATGCTTAGGCCTCCTTCTTTTCCTTCGCCCGACTCGCCTTTACCACTTCGCCTCCAAACAATTCCATGGCATGTTTCACCATGGGATTCGCTCGTGCCTGTTCGAGTAAGGCCTCGTCATCCTGTTCCTGCCGCTTGATTCGCATCTGCTTGATGGTGAGTCCCTCGTCCGGTTCTCCGGTCAATTCGACCACGCGCAGGCGAATGTTCACGCCCACGACATCCCGACAGACCTTTGAGATCAATGCGCGATTCTCTTCTTTCTGGATTCTTGAACAAGCCACCGATGCGGTCTTGGGAAACCCCACGATGACCTGGTTGTCTTCGGTTTTCACCAACATCCCCATTTCCAAAAAGCTTCCGACGTTTGGGTGATTTTGCATCACGGAGTCGACAACCCGCTGCCAGTCTTCCTGCCGAAAAGCCGGCGGACTCCCCGTGGCTGCAGGGCTCGATTGCGGGACAGAGACCTGTTTCGGCTTGACCTCCGGCCGTACGGGGCGCGGAGCACTCGCCACGTTTTTGGGTGAAAAAGTTTCTCTTCTGACCGGAGGAGAGGAACTGGCTTCCTGACCGGACACGGCCGCCGGGGGCCGCCCTGACGCTCTGGCGCCCGGCGATCTTACCGGTGCCGATGACGCCCTGGACACCGGCCCGCCTTTTTCAGCCGGCGTTCGTGAAACAGGTGATTGCGGACCCCTTGCCGTTTCGGCCGGACGGGGAACCTGTGCCCCGGGTTGCAGCAACCCCGCCGCACGCACGGCGGCCACTTCAAAGACAAAACGGGGATGCGCCGTTGTCCGGAGTCGATCTTCAGCTTGAGCAAAGAGATGAAAGATCTCCTGTAACTGCTCCACCGAAAACGATTTGGCTTCTACCAACAGTTGTTTCACGTCTTCATCGGGCAAATCCATAAGACCTTGAGCTTGCTCGAATCCGGGTACCACGGCCGCAATCATCAGGTGGCGCATGCGTTCCACCGCCGCTCCGCAATAGGCCCGCAGGTCGTACCCGTGATCAACTACCTCCCCGACAAGGGCGACGGCCGCGGCCGGATCCTGGGTCACAACCGTCTGTACGATGCGACCGACCAGTTCATCGGGAACGGCTCCCAGCATCTCGTCCACGTCATGCTCGGTAATCGTTTTACTACCGAAGGCCACGGCCTGATCCAACAAACTGAGGGCGTCGCGCATACTGCCTTCGCTCGCCCTGGCCATCGCTCCCAGGCTGCGTTCGCCGATCTCGACGCCAACGTGTTGTACGACTTCCTGGAGACGAGCGATGACCTCTCTCCTGGAAATCCGTCGAAAATTGAAATGTTGGCAGCGTGACGTAATAGTGGACGGAATTTTATGGACTTCCGTCGTCGCAAAGATGAACACCGCATGCGGCGGGGGTTCTTCCAGCGTCTTCAAGAGGGCGTTAAACGCCGAATTGGAGAGCATATGCACTTCATCGATGATATAGATTCGATAGGTGCCCCGGAATGGAGAAAATTTGACGTTTTCACGAAGCTCCCGGACGTCGTCCACCCCGGTATTCGAGGCTCCATCGATCTCAATGACGTCAACCGAGCTGCCACGAGCGATTTCCGAACAGCTCTCGCACTGCCCGCAAGGCTCCGACGTCGGACTCTTGTCACAATTCAGCGCCTTGGCCAGAATACGCGCGGCCGTGGTTTTTCCCACTCCACGCATGCCGGAAAAGAGATAGGCATGGGCCACCTGTTGCCGCAAGATGGCGTTCCGCAGCGTCTGGACCACGTGCGGCTGCCCGATCAACCCTTCAAAGGTACCGGGACGAAATTTTCTGGCGGAAACCTGGTATTCCATTACTCGTTCTGCGTCACGAGCCTCATTTCTTGCTTCGCCGTCACGTGGTCACTTTGCACAGAGGCCGGGTGTCAAAACCGGGGCCGGGTGATCCTGTAGCACACAGACTCGCCTGCTTACCGTTGCTTCCTTCCGGACCTGGCGGGGTTCACAAGATTCTGCTGCACAGGGCCCAGCCCCTTTCCGTTGTCAGTGATGAGAACGATAGAAGATGAACCATGCGCGGCGGCCTTTCCTGCTTTCTCATGCGCTTGAACGTTGACGTTCAGCATGAGCCTTGCTCATTCATCTCCATCATCTGAGAAACACGTATCATCGCCCCACTTTCCAAAAACGGATCTGATTGAGCGATGTCAACTGCAGCCGCCATGCTTTCCGCCTTCACGACGGCAAATCCTTTCATCGAATTTGGATCCGTATCATCTTCAACGTGACTCGACGTGACGATTTTTGAAACGGGTAACGGTGTTCCCGGATTCACGATCCTTTCACCAAGCTCTTTGACCCAAGCCTTCCATTTTTCCATCTGAGCCATTCCTTCTTCTTGGGAACCCGGCTTGTTTCCTCCGTAATAGGCCAGCATGAAATTCGGCATTTCCCACCCCCTTCAGATCCTCCGGTTCGAACCCCACCCTCTTCTCGGGCCAGCACATGAAGTCATAGCTCCACTCTGGCTATCACAGCTTTCGACGTTATGGCGGAGAGGGTGTTCTTTTAATGATGCGCAAAGCCTCTATAAACAGGAGCGTTTCGCCGATCATGTTGATAAGAGCGTCGTAGGCCGTGAGTTCTCGTCGGTCAAACGAATACTGGATCTTTGCGACTCTAGACCCATAGTCGCCAACCATAGTAACAGCATTCCTATCGAAAGGGCTACAGTAAACCCGTCTTTCGCTCGCAAACTTTTGTCGTGCATGCCATCGAACCCATGACGTTTGAACAGGTCACCCCGTATTGGACTGCTTCATAACCATATTGGGGAGGCTCGAGGAAACAATTGGACCATTCATGAAAATTTCGTTGCCGTTTTCGTGCATTCGGCTAAGCTGAACTCACCAGTTTGCTTCAGTTCCGAAGCGATGCATGTTCGCTTCGCCGTCCGGGGAAGATTCGCCATTACCTGTGGGAGTCCCAGGATCTGTGGTGGCGGAAGCGGCACGAGCCCCTGGAGATCGACATCGTGGGGACGGCATGAGTTCAGCGGGCTGGTCTCGGCCTTCGGGTTAGTGTGCGCGCTGCTGGCGGACGGCGGGTGGGACGTGGCCGGAGCCGGGGCCCTGACCGTGCCGGTCCAGATGTGGGGATACGCAGGACGGTCGCGCCGGGAAAATGTTCGAACAGAAAGAGGTCAAGCATGAAAGTCGAAGAGCAAGCTCAAATCCCGGTCACTGTGTTGACGGGATTTCTTGGTGCGGGCAAAACAACCTTGTTGAATCGTATTCTGACCGCCGAACATGGGAAACGGGTGGCGGTGATTGTGAATGAATTCGGTGAAGTCGGAATTGATAATCAGCTGGTGGTAGGGGCGGACGAAGAAATCTTTGAAATGAACAATGGGTGCATCTGTTGTACCGTTCGCGGAGACCTGATCCGAATAATTTCCAATTTGCTCAAGCGGAAGGAGCGGTTCGACTCTATGGTTATTGAGACCACGGGGCTGGCCGATCCGGCACCCGTCGCGCAAACCTTTTTTGTGGACGATGACATGAAGCGCCGGTTGATGCTGGATGCCATTGTGACGGTGGTGGATGCCAAGCACATCTGGGAGCATCTAGACACCAGTCCCGAAGCCAAGGAGCAGATCGCATTTGCGGACGTGATTCTCCTGAATAAAATCGATCTGGTGGACGAAGGGGAGGTGGAGCGACTGGAGGCCCGCGTGCGGGCCATCAATCCCATGACCAAAATCCAACGGACCCGGGATGCCCGGTTGAAAATCGAACGCCTGTTGAATGTGGGGGCGTTTGATCTGAGCCGGAAATTGGAAATCGACCCGAACTTTTTAGGCGAGGAAGCCCACGAGCATGATCCGTCGGTCTACTCCGTGTCGATTGCCGAACCAGGGCAGGTGGATGAGGCTCGGACGAATGATTGGCTTCGGGACGTGCTGTCGGGCATGGGCACCGACATTTTTCGCATGAAAGGTATCTTGGATGTGAAAGGACGGGATGAACGGTTTGTCTTTCAAGGCGTGCATATGTTGTTCGACGGTCGCCCTGATAGACCATGGCGGGCCACGGAGCCGAGGGGGAACCAATTGGTGTTCATCGGCCGCAACCTCGATCGCAACCGGCTGGTCGAGGGGTTTCGATTATGTCTCGTTTAGTGCAGCCTTGGGCAGGAGTTCGATTGCGGCCGATCGGGACGTTTCTATTGGATGAATACATCCATGCCGTCGTGTTTTCGCCGGACGGCAGCCGATTGGCGGCTGCGGATGCGAGCGGCCAAGTTGCGGTGTGGCATGTGGGGTCCCAGCAGTGTGTCTTCCGTAACCCGAAACATCAAGGCGCGGTACTGGCGGAAGGATGGCATCCCGGAGGAAAAATTCTCGCAACCGCCGGGGAAGACGGAGTGGGACGTGTGTGGGACGTCGGCTCCGGAGAAGAGCGTGCCGTGGTTCCGGTTGGAGATGGAAAGGGCTGGGTGGAACATCTGGCGTGGGAGTCCGGCGGCGAACGATTGGCGATGGTCTCGGGAAAAACCCTGCAGATCCTGAAGTGGTCGGAGTCGGGCGGGTACTCTGTGGAATGGGAGACCTCTGATCATAAGACTTCTGTGTCCGATCTTTGTTGGCGAAAGGGGTATCCGGGTCAAATTTTTGCCTCCTGTTTCGGAGGAGCTATGCTGTGGCAGGTTGGGATGGACTCCCCCGTGAGTACGTTTCCCTATGAGGGGGCACTTCTGTCGTTATCCATCAGTTCGAACGGGCAGTATCTGGCCGCGGGAAATTTGGACGGGTCGGTCCATTTATGGAGTCTCTCGACCGAGCGGAACTGGCATATGGCCGGTTATCCCTGCAAAGTCGGGCATGTGGTCTTCGATCCCTATGGAGAATCTTTATGGACAGCAGCCGGTCCTGATTTGGTGACATGGTCGGCCCAAAAATTCGAAGGATCCAGTGGCCGGCTTTTGAGCAGCCATCTAGGGTGGATTCAAGCAATTGCCTGTCACCCTCGTCAGCGGGTGGTGGCTACGGTAGGAGAAGACGGGTTGCTCTGCCTGTGGGAGCCAGGGAAAGCGAAGCCGATGGTGAGTCAGGAACTGCGTGTGTCGGGAGGATTGTCCTGTGTGGCCTGGAGTCCGACCGATGTCCGTCTGGCGGCGGGCGCCGATGACGGAACGGTGGCACTTTTTGTCGTGGAAGGCGTGGGAGAGAAATGATGAATTTATTTGGAGGGCGCCCCCGCATCGATCCGGATCAGGCGGACCGCATCAAATCCTGGGCTCGTTCGACATGGTCCTTGCCGGAAGAGACCACGGTCATGGTGACCGAATTGGAATGCCGGGAGCCCGGCTGTCCACCCATTGAAACGGTCATTGCGCTGCTGGCAGGGCCGGGGAAGACAACACAGTTCAAGATTCATAAAACGGCGGATGACGTGACGCAGCAGGATGTGGAAGCCCTGGCGCAGGATGGGGAACATCATCATGAAGGTGCATGACAGGGGGTATCCGTTAACCAAGGATCTGGCATGACTGACACACCAATGGCCAATGGCCTGAAGCTGACCGACGACCCCGAGGCGCGACGTCTGATCAGAGAGGCCCATGCTCGGATGTACAAGTGGCCCAAAGAGTTTGGCGGGTATCGAGCCAAAGTCACCCTCAACCACAACGGAACGATGATCCGGGGGGCGGTTCAACTGGTGCCTCGAAAAGAAACCACCGTGGACTTGCCGGGTGCTGAGCCGGCGTTACAGGAATGGGTGCGCGAACGGTTGTGGACGCAGGGAATGCATTTGGCCTATTCGCCGTTTGAGGATGGTGACGGCCGCTACATCTTATCCTTCGATTCCGAAGAGGATGCCGGTTGTGCTCATCCCCGGGGGCGTCGTGTGCTGTTGACGGGAGGACGACTCGAGTCCTGGTATCGCATCAAGAACCGACAATATACGCAAATCGGGCGCATCACCCCCATGACCGAACGTCGGGTGAATACCATAGAACGGTACGACACTGCCCCGGATGGCCGGCAAGTGTCCAGTCATTACGTGATGACCTACTTTTCGTTGGATGGTCAGACGGTCATCGGGATGGAAAGTTATGTCAACGAATTTGTGGAGGTGGCTGATATCTGGCTCCCGGCCGTTCGGCGCGTGTCATTCGGAGAGAACGGCGGAGTCGGCACGCGGATGATTATCTTATCGAACCACGAGGTGATGGAATGAGTCAGGCAGACGGTGCAACCCCGGAAACCGCAGACCTTAAAAAAGCCGGCCTCAGCGTGGCGGTGGCGGTCTTGACGGTCTCAGATTCCAGAACGATCGAAACGGATACGAGCGGATCCACCATTGTTGATCGATTGACGCGGGCGGGGCATCGCGTGGCCGACCGCAAACTGTGTCCGGATGAATATGAGACCATTCGAGAAACGATCGCCGCTTGGGTGGCGGACCCGGCGGTGGAATTCGTGATCGTGACGGGCGGGACCGGCGTGACCCAACGGGATGTGACGCCGGAGGCCGTCCGCTCGCTGTTTTCCAAGTCGATTCCAGGCTTCGGTGAATTATTTCGCTGGCTGAGTTACCGTGAAATCCAGACCTCTACCATTCAATCCCGGGCGGATGCCGGGGTGTGCGGCGACACCATTGTGTTTCTGCTGCCGGGGTCGACCGGAGCCTGCCGCTTGGGCATGGAACAGATCATCCTTCCCCAGCTCGACAGAGATCATCGCCCTTGCAACCTCACCGAATTATTGCCACGTGTCAAACATGAACGGCCCCCGGTCCATGGGCATGGCTAGCCCCCAGTGGGGTTCGATGTATCATGGTCAGGTCTATGCCCCTGACCAGATCGAGCCAAACGTATGAGCCTGCCCCAAGAATCCACATGGATGTTTGTCATCTTGATGGGGTTACTGGGCAGCCTGGGTGCCTTATTACCTGCCGGTCTGGTTCTGTTTATTCCGGATGGGTGGCGGCAATGGATGATGCCGAATCTGCTGGGGTTTGCGACCGGCACGATGCTGGCGACGGCGACCATCGGGCTGCTTCCTGAGGCACTCGAAGACCTTTCAATTAATGAGGCGGGCGTCGCTTTGTTGGCGGGGCTGGTCTTGTTCTTTATTCTGGAATGGATGGTGATCTGGCGTCATGCGCACGGGGAGGCTGTTGAGCTCAAGCCTTCCGGGCATGCGAAGGGCTCGATGGTTCGCCGAGAAGCCGGAACATTGATCCTGGTCGGCGATGCTGTTCATAACTTTGCCGACGGCATTGCCATCGGCGTGGCTTGCGTCGTATCCCCTGCCCTAGGTCTGGTCACGACGTTGGCGGTTCTGGGTCATGAAATTCCGCAGGAGTTGAGTGACTTCACCATTCTGCTGTCGAGCGGATTTTCCCGGTGGCAGGCGTTTTGGGCCAACACCCTGTCTGGTATGGCGACCCTCGCAGGGGTGGTGTTGGCGTTTGGGGGCTTGGCCTATGCGGAGCCGGTCGTACCCTATGCCCTGATGTTGGCCGCCGCCAGTTTTTTGTATATCGGTCTTGCCGATCTGGTTCCCGGCTTACATGGCCGGCATGGAGCGGCCAGTGGGGCTGGGCCGTTTGCCATGATGCTGACCGGCATGGTGACCATCGGCATGCTGACCATGCTCCCGCACTAGGGAGGTCCCTGTGAACCATCCTGCCGACTTATTCGTTATCTCGGGCGGTTGGGTCATCGACCCTGGGCGGTGGAATGGTATGGGGGACGTCTGGATCAGCCAAGGGCGTATTGCCGAGGTGACGCCTCCACAGACGGCTCTTCCCTCACATGCCGGCCACTTCAGGGCCGACGGGTTGATTGTGGCGCCAGGTTTGGTGGATCTGCACGTCCATCTACGGGAACCGGGTTATGAGTACAAAGAAACCATCGAGACGGGCACTGCTGCAGCCGCTGCCGGTGGGTTTACGACTATCTGTTGCATGCCCAATACCAACCCCGTTAATGATTCCCCCGCTGTAACCGAGACCATCCACGACCTTGTGCATGCTACCGGGCTGGTTCGTGTGCATCCAATCGGGGCTATCACCAAGGGATTACTGGGGAAAGAGCCGGCAGACCTTCGGGGTTTACGTGAGGCCGGATGTGTGGCTGTCTCGGATGATGGCAATCCCGTGATGGAGTACGCCGTCATGCGACAGGCCATGTTAGAAGCTCGGGCCTTGGATCTGCCGGTGATCGATCATTGCGAAGATCTGTCATTGGCCGGGTGCGGATGTATGGCTGAGGGGCCCCTTTCCCGTCTCTTGGGAGTCCGAGGCATCCCCTCTGAGGCGGAATCCAAGATGGTGGAACGGGATATCGCGTTGTCCAAGGCAACGGAATGTCATCTGCATATTGCGCATATCAGTACGGCGAATGCCGTGGAGGCCGTCCGGACGGCCAAGGCCGCCGGAATTCGGGTGACTGCGGAAGCGTGCCCCCATCATTTCATGTTGACCGAAGAGGCCGTGCGAGAGCAGGGCGCATTGGCGAAAATGAATCCCCCCCTCCGTCGAAATGCGGATGTCCAGGCGGTCCGCGACGGGTTGCAGGATGGCACCATTGATGCCATAGCCACCGATCATGCTCCACATGCTGCCTATGAGAAGCAGTGGGGATTGCCCAAGGCTCCCTTTGGAATAGTCGGGCTTGAGACGGCCTTAGGGCTTTCTCTTCGGCTGGTAGAAGAGGGCCTGTTGTCCCTGGAATCCATGATAGAAAAACTGACGTCAGCCCCAGCCCGTTTGCTGGGCCTATCGTGTGGAATGTTGGCCGCCGGTGCGCAGGCTGATGTGGTGTTGATCGATCCAAGGATGGAATGGACGGTTGATCCGGAACAGTTTCGGTCGAAGGGGCGGAACAGCCCGTTTGCTGGGTGGCAACTTCGCGGTGCTGTGGTCCGGACAATGGTCGGCGGGGTGACGGTGTTTCAAAGAACGAAAGACGAATAAGACAGGCGATGCTACAGTCCGACAGCCCGTTCCGTAAACCCTGCTTGGCGAGTATGAAGCATGAAGCACGGCAGAGGGCGGTTTTTTCTCATCCGTCTTCTCATCCGATGGTGGCGACGATTCCGTTGCCGCGTCCCCGGAATCGTGCATGTTTTCGTGAATGGCTTGAACGCCTGCCCCAGAAGATCGAACGAGTGAAAGGGGTTTGTCGCTTTGCTGACTCCACTGCTTTACATGAGCTGCAATTTTCACGACCCGCCTGGCGGTGGGACGGCCCCCTGCCACTCCGGACAGAACCGGATCATGTCTTGGTGCTGAGCGGGCAAGGTCATCATTGGAAGCGGTGTGGTGATGCCCTCCACTCCCGTCTGGTTGCGACGGAGGCGGACGGCCCCCATTTTCGTGCTTCTGGCATGGCCCTGAAAGCAGTGGGTGGACCCGCGCCCAGGAATCACAATAGGATGGTAGGCATGACCAGAAGAGGAGTAATGAGGCGGCCGCGCAAAAAGCCCGGGCGATACGCCAGATCTATGAGACAATGAAGGCCTGCGTAAGGCCCCCCCAACGGGCGCGGTTGATCCCGATGCCTGAGTGCCGGCCCCACTATCCCCACTTAACCATCTGGCCTAATCAGATTTATGTCGGCTTGTTTGTCGGAGTTCATTGTCGCCAAGCGAATCTCACCCTGAAAATCGTCCGCGGCGGGACCGCTTGCTATACGATGGCTCTCTGTGCTCAGACCGGCCCTGAAGACGCCATGTTGTCGTTCCAGGATATTACGGCCCACACCATTGACCGGTTGGCCGAGACCGTGCGGAACCTGCATCGAGCGGGGGGGCGCAGAAGCGGAAGGTGGCGTCAGATGACCGAACAACGCCCGGAAGACACCCCCCGGCACGTCAAGCGGGCGTGGTGTCAGCCTTTGCCGCCTTTTTGCCTTCGGAATATCAAGCTGGATTTTCCGCTGATTGGTTGATGGACCTCTCTCCCTTTGAGGATCGAACTTGCGCGTTCTGTTATTCAGTCAGAGACGGGAAATGGGTGGCTTTCGGGTCGAAGAAAGCCGAGGAACGGTTATTGATTTGTCAAAGGACGGGCTAAGCCGTTTGCCGTGAGATAGACCAGAGATGGCATCCCGATATGGGCCATTTCCGCCTGGATCTGGTGTTCATCGGCATCGGGATGGACGAAATCGCAATTGATGATTCTGTCGCCCAACAGCTAGTATATTCAGGGAACCATTAGGGAACCTCTGATTTCGTGTGAGAGCGGGATGCAGGGCCAGGCGTCCCGGAGCAAAACCCGAAGCTTCTCAGAGAGAGAGGTGAGGGGTGAGCGAGGACACCACGCCGCCATGCGCCCGATCGTGCACGAAATCAGAGGGTCCTTAGTTTGGCGATTTGGAGCCGCGTACATGTGCAATAGGTAAAATCCGAAATATGATAAAATTATATTGGTAATTTTCGTATCTTAATTGATGGATTGTGACGACATCCAACCAGCATATGGTGACATAACGGTTGGGTAATAAAGAAATCTGGGGCAAGGTGAAATTCCGGTCATTGGAAAAGATGGGGAGGGTTCTCACTTTATTGGTTTTGGGGTGGATGGGGGCGGTTTATGCTCAGGCCGCAGGGGTAGGGCAGGAGAGTCTTTCTTTGGAGGGCCCGATGGTTCAGGGTGGTCTGGTTCAAGGCAAGACTGTTCCAGGGGCCAAAGTCTGGGTAGATGGACAGAAAGTCCGGGTATCTTCTCAAGGAATTTTTTTGGTGGGTTTTGGGAGAGATGCATCCCCGACGGTGAAGCTGGAAATTTCCTACCCCAACGGAAAGAAACAACATCGCGTTCTGTCTATTCAGAAAAGGAAATATAAGATACAGCGCATTAACGGGTTACCCCCTCGAAAGGTTAATCCTCAAAAAGGGGATGTTGCGAGAATTCAAGAAGACGCCCGGTTAGCTAAAGCTGCCAGAAAGCTGGATGCCCCTCGTACGGATTTTGAGGGTGGTTTCATTTGGCCTGTCATCGGAAAAATAACAGGGATCTATGGTAGCCAACGCATTCTGAATGGTGAACCCCGCCGGCCACATTTTGGTGTAGACATTGCCGGGGCCATTGGAACTCCAGTCAAGGCCCCGGCGGGCGGAGTGGTTACCCTAGTCCACCCAAATATGTTTTTTTCAGGGGCTACCTTGATTCTTGATCACGGTCATGGTCTTTCCTCCACGTTTCTCCACCTGAAGAAAATTTTGGTAAAAAAGGGAGATCGTATTTCGCAAGGAGATGTGATCGCTGAATTGGGTAAATCGGGCCGTGCGACGGGTCCTCATTTGGACTGGCGAATGAACCTCTTCACCCAGCGAATAGATCCGCAGACCTTAGTCGGTCCCATGCCTGCAAGGTAATGGCCTCAACATCACATCAGAATGAAACTCAGTTTTTGCTATAATCACACCATTCAGACCATAGAGGTTCACATATGATTACATACGACTATCATTGCGACGCTAATGAAACTACCCTGACGGTTCGTCACAGCATCAAAGAAACGCTGGCTACTTGGGGAGAACTGTGCGCGCTGGCAGACCAAAATCCTGGTGACACCCCGCCAGAAACGCCCGTCCGTCGACTTTTCGGAAGCGGCAATGTGATGCTCACTGGGACGAGAGGCTCTCATTCCCATGGCAAGGACTGCTCCTGCTGCTGAGCGTACCTTTCATCGGATCACAAGAGCCTTTCGCATCGCATCGACGACGCTGTCGAAATGGGGATGCCCTCAGTAGGCTCACCCAAATGCCTGGCGGTTCGTATCTTGCCACCCTAACCAATACTAAACAGATACGCGTCAGTCGAAGTCAATCGTGCGCGCTCCGTCATCCCTTGCTCCGTTTGTCACGTCCACATTTCCACATTTCTTCGTTGGACCTTTCCTCTTGGTCATGCACTCGTATCCAGAAAACACACCCTTCATTTAATTGTTTCGGAGGTTCATTGAAAAGGCATTTATGATGGCGAAGTGTCTTGGTATAAGCAGACGCAGCAGGGGCAATAGCTGGCGTGCTCGCCATCAGGTGGGGTTTCAAATCATTTTCCATTCATAAGTTCGTCTTTCTCATTACCCAGTTGTATGTGCTTGCCAACCAGGCCGACGTATTTAGGGAACGATTGGTTTGGTCGAAATTGGTGAATTGGCCGAAAGACCTTTTCATTTTTCTCTTCCCAGTCGAAACCGGCTGAGCTGAACCGATGGTGACCGCTGATGATACCCGGTTGGATTAAGGAACTTAACTGGAGCATGTCCCCGAAACGGAAGAAACCCTCATCCAAAGCTTTGTCTATTGCTGACCCCAACCGTTTCATGCCAAACGATTGATGGATGCCTTGGAATCGGCTCGGTCCGTTCCAAGGTACATCCCTGGCCGGTGACACGACCGCACTCCTGCGGCGTGTGGTCGCAAGCCGGAACTTCACATCAGATCGAAGGGGCAGACTCCAGGTTCGAGGCAATCGAAAAAGAAAATTGACGGAAGACCCGGGGACAGGGGGACGGATGAAAAAACTCTGGGATGACGAGGTCGGCGATTGCCGGCAGGAGATCGTGTTCATCGGCTTTGAGATGAACCGCGAGCAAGTAGAAGCGAAGTTTGACGCGGGATTGGTCAGCGACGCGGAAAGTGGCCGAGGGGGCGGCCTAGAGGCCCTGCACTGCCTCAACCAAACCCTGCACTCCCGGTGAACCGCCATGCCCCGGATCAGCGCCAACGACGCCCGCTGGATCATTCAGGTCCTTGCGCACACCTTCAACGACCCGGCATACGCCACCGAAGCGCAACCGTTGCGGGCCATCCACAACAAACTCTCGCTCAGATTTGATCGAATGGATACGAAGTTACGAGGTAAACAGCGTCGAACAATTGGGAATCGAGTATCGACGATCAACCCTTCTTGGGTGGGACAACGGCACGCGACCATTCGTGCCAGCCGAGAAGGTTGCGTCGGCGTTAAGGCAACTGTCGTTTCGAGTGGCATCCAAATTCAATGCGTTTCTGAGGCCAAGTCAAGCATGAGCGATGACGTGGTTTCAAAAAACGAATGACGAATAAGACGAGCAATGCGGACCATCGGATTCATCCACCAAAAAGGCGGAACCGGGAAAACCACACTGGCCATCGGGACAGCCATGGCCCTGGCGGAAACTGGTGCGCGGGTGCTCCTGATGGATACCGACATGCAAGGGACGGCGAGCGAATGGGGCGCACGATGGGGTGAGCGATGGGGCGTGGTGGTCCGGTCGCAGGTTTTGCCGATCATTCATGACCAGGCTGTCAGATTCGGACGAACATTCGATTGGATGATTGTAGACAGCCCACCGACTGTGTCCGAGATGACGGCCAGTATCATCCGGGCGGCCGGGGAAATCATCGTGCCGGTGCGTCCTTCATGGCCGGATATCTGGGCACTTGAACATCTGTTTGCTTTGCATGCCCGTCTGCAAACAGAAGGAAAGGCCGGTGGGGCTTGTGTCGTGTGGAACCAAGTCGTGCAACCGCCGACCGAGGCCATGGTGGATCAGATAAAGGATTGGAAGTGTTGTGTCTGGCCCCGTCACATTTTTTGGGATGCCGCTTGGGGAACGCTCATGCCGGCGGTCAACTCCCGAAAGACGCGGGCGATGAACTACGCGCCGTTGCGGAAAGGAGCGGAGCATGAGGAAGTCTTTCGAAAAAGGGGAGCCAAGGCAATGCGATGGGCGTGATCTGTGAGGTGACGGCATTCAAGGATGACCGTGCATTGTAAAATCCGACTGTTCCAATGGAGGAATCGACATTTAATTGAAGATGTCTTGCGGCATGCGGAGTTGGGAAGAATAATCCCGCCGCGTTTTCAGCCCGCAAACTTTCTTTAATGTTATTGGAAAAAGCAAATGAGAGGATCGAAGCCCACCACGTAGCAAACACGACAAGGAGCTAAGATAAAAAAAGTAAGGGGCTGTCCTAGCTAAGAATTAATGATGTGCGTGTTTATACCAGGCCTGAAGCTGCTTCAGCAGGGCTTGGTGGTTGGCTCCCTTGAAGCGCCATTCGCCCTCCTTCAAAACCCAGTAAAAATTTGCAGGGTTGATCTCGTGGAACTTCCGTAAGGGTCGCTTCGCCTGGGTCCAGAAGTTCTCAAGGCCGTTGCTAGGCTTATCGTGGTCGGCCAAGCGGCGGTCCGTGTGCGCGGTGGGGACAAGCGCGGTGGAGACCTTCCCGTCCCGCTTCAACCGCCCGCAAACCACGACTTTGCCCGCGGCACCCCGCCCGCGATGGCCCTGGCGGCTTCCCCCAACATACCTCTCGTCGGCCTCGCCTTCCCCGGCCAGGCGCTAACTCGGCAATTTGCCCGCGCTGAGCTGGCGTAGCCGGCGATAAACCCCGGCCACCGTGTTGCGATGGCCCCCAATGATCGCCGCGGCCGCCCGTGCTGTGGCCCCGGCAACGAACAACCTTAGGCGGGCGCCTTGTTTATGCGGACTTAACCGAGTGCGCCGGATATACATCTGGCCATCCTAACCGTTTTGCTTAGATAGGACAGCCCCAAGGATTTTTAAAAGGCCTTTTTGCCTGATCAGAAAAGTATCAAAGGCCTCGGTGAGGAAGCAATCTCCAGCCTTCGCTGTGCGAAATGCCGGAGTGCATCCTGCAAGTAGGGGCTGATCGTCCCATGTTCCCCGGATCGGGACAGCCGGTCACTCCATGGTGGCGTGTGAGAGCAGGAGATGGGCACAGGGAGCCTGTTGGTTCGGGTGCCGAACCGGAATCCGGGAAGGCGATTAGGCGGTTTGAAGGAAGTCGCCGAGACGGGCTGTGACTCGTGGGTGGGGGGCAGGGTTGCCGCGACTTTCATATGGACGCGGTATCTATAAAGCGATCAGTCAAATCAGGTGTAGGGATCCAACATTGATCGCCTTTTCCTAAGACTCGATAGCGGTGTTTGGCGACGAGTCTATAGACGACATCTCGAATTGGGCGGGGAATCAATAAAAAAATTGCTAGCATGGGCCAGAGTCCATCTAATCGTTTTGCTGTGAGTAGTACCGCAGTGGATTCACGGTAGACGTGATCGCCAACTACAAGAACCATCGATTTTAAACGTTCATCGTCCTGCCGATTCTTTCCAAGGTATGTATTCGCAAAGAGTGATTGCAGCGAGGCAAACCGAAATTGTTTGCGGGAGTCTCGTTGAATGACAAACTGTACGCTTCGTGTGCACAGATTGCATACGCCGTCGTACAATACGATGGGCGTCTCTGAGTCAGTTGATCCTGCCGCGTCTTTTTCAGCGTATTTGGAGATTTTTCTCATCAGCGGTCTTACTCTTAAGCTATTTTAGTTTTTCAAATGCAGCAGATGCAAAAAAGGATCATGGCCGTCCAGTCGTCCCATTTCTTTCGAGACTCATCAGTCTTCAGTGTGCCCCCAACGTAAGGGGCAAAAATCTCAGTCGCCTGAATTGACCATCTTGTCTCTACTTAAAAACTCGCATTATCTATTCACAACGTGTGTCATTCTGCAGCATCATTCTTTTCAATCAACTTCAGGCTTATGCTGAAGAGAGAATTCAAAGACTATGAATATGAAATGAATGGGATTTTTAAAAGGCCTTTTTGTCTGGACAGAAAAGTATCACAGGCCTCGGTGAGGGGCAATCTCCAAACTTCGCTGTGCGAAATGCCGGAGTGCCAGCAAGCTCACCTCAATGCCTGGCAGGTCGTATCTGGTGACCTTAGCCAATACCCAACAGGTACGCGTCGGTCGCAGGTAATCGCACGCGCTCCGTCATCATTTGCGCCGTTTGTAACGGCGACATTCCCTCATTTCTTTGTTCGACCTTTCCGCTTCGTCGCACACTCGTCTCCAGAAAACGCACATCTCATTGAATAGTTTTTGGCGTTCATTGAAAAGTTATTCATAAAAGTGAAGGGCCTTTGTATAAGTATAGGCAGTAGAAACAGGCGCTGATGAGCTCGCTTTCAGTTGGCGTTTCAAATCATTGTCAACCCATAAGTTGGTTCCTCTCACTGCGCAGTTGTTGCGCAGTTGTCTTTGATTGCCAGCCAGCCATCGTATTCAGGGAGCCATTGGTTGGACGAGATTGGTGAACGAATTACCCAAAACAATGGTTTATCCAAAAAGAGGATATGGAGAAAGCTTCCCACCTTGAGGAAAGGAAGGGCCTATGGCCAAAAAGAGTTGCATCATTAAAAATGAAAAACGAAAAGAGGTGGTGAAGCAGTACGCCCACCAACGGGCCAATCTAAAGGAAGTTATCCGAAATCCTGGGGCTTCTTTGGAAGAGCGGATGGAGGCGCAGCGAGGGCTGCAGGCGCTGCCCCGCAATGCCAGCCCAAGCCGAGTGAGAAACCGATGTCTGATTTCAGGCCGGACCCGTGGCTTCCTGAGACGATTTGGCATGTCCCGCATCGATTTTCGGTTGTTGGCATTACAGGGAGAGATTCCTGGAGTGACAAAGTCGAGTTGGTAAAAGGCTGGCCATGAATGGCGGTTAGGCCGTCGGACCGCCTATTCGGGAGGCGGGTTTAAGCAGGATCGGTCGCACTGGGAAAATAGTCGAGTAGAGTGGATTAGGCTCACAAGGGTTCGGCGAGCGCGCGCTCGAATACGAGGCGCGCTACGGATTAGTGTAGCGGAGTGGGAGAAGGGATGCAGGCCCGGTTGATTCGAGTGATGTTCATCGCCGTCGTTGCGATTGTCTATGTGGTTGTTGCAGCCGTGCAGTTACAGAGAGGAGCGCTCGATGACGATTGCAACGAACGTTAGTTAAGCCTTACGATGCCGTCGTCGGTGGTGGTGGTGCTGCGGGCATGGGGGTTGCGATAGCCCTAAAACATGCGGGTATTGAGAATTTTATCGTGCTCGAGCGCCACACGGTCGGAGCATCGTTTGCCTCATGGCCAGCCGAAACTCGATTCATCACCCCCTCATTTCCGACCAATTCGATTGGTATGCTCGATTTGAACTCCATCGCGATTGGTGTTTCGCCCGCGTTCAGCTTAAGGGTTGAGCATCCGACGGGCGCGGAATACGCGTCGCACTTGCGGGGAGTCGCGAAGTTTTTCGAGTTGCCGATACGCGAGAAGACCAGCGTGACGCGGATAACAAAAGTTGGCGACGATTTTCGTATCGATACGACCAACGACACTTTGCGAGCCAAGCATGTGACTTGGGCGGCTGGTGAATTCCAATACCCACGTTTGAATGGGTTCGTCGGTAGTGAACTTTGTCGGCACACGGCAACGATTGCCAGCTATGAAGAACTTGACGGAGACGATTTCATCATTGTCGGTGGTTACGAAAGCGGTGTCGACGCGGCCTACCACCTGGCATATCGCGACAAACGAGTACGGTTGTTTGATAAGGGTTGTCCATGGGAAGACGAAAGTTCCGACCCCAGTGTCGCGCTGTCTGCGTATTCGCTCGAACGGATGCGAAAAGATTGGTTTGAGGAGCACGTGGAGTTGTTTCCGCAAACGCCAATCAACTCCGTTGCTCGCGTGGACGACATGTATGAAGTCACAACGCGGGACGGGCGGCGCTTTCAATCCCACTTGCCGCCACTGCTGGCAGGCGGATTTGAAGGGAGTCACCAGCTGGTCGCAGAATTGTTCGGGCGACGTGACGATGGCTATCCGTTGCTGAGTAAGCACGATGAGTCGACCATCGTACCGGGAGTGTTTCTCTGCGGCCCCGCTGTTCGTCATGACCATCACGTCTTTTGCTTTATCTACAAGTATCGACAACGTTTCGCTGTCGTCGCCAAAGCAATTGCGACCTCGTTAGGGCTACCGGCGGCAGAGTTGGAAATGTACCGCAAGTGGGGCATGTATCTAGACGACCTGTCCTGCTGCGGCGCAGAGTGCGTATGTTGACGGGGAGCGCCGAAGGGGCCACCGGATGGGCGCTTGCCGCCCCTTCGAGCGAACCAAACGCGACGCGCGAGGCCGCGAGAAAGGGGATCGCGGCTGGCGCGGGACGAAGCCGCCTAGCACGGGCGTTGCGCGTCGAATGGCTCGGGCAAACAGCTGCCAGCCTTTGCTGGATTGCCAGCATGTTGACTTATGGGATGAGCTCCAGTGGAGATTGGTTGCAGTTGTTTGCTGCCTCCGCATGGCTGTTGGCAAACATCGTAACGATTGCGACTGCCGAGGCTGACTGAGATGTTGGTAGCACTTCGAGTGAATGATCACGAACGCGCTGAAGGTGAACTCCTTGCACAAGCGGTAAGCTTGCTAAGCCAACAGACGTGGTGCTGGGGTCGCGACATTTTGCGACCGGAAGGCAATTGGCTGCTCAAGATCGGCTTTGACCGCATCGAGCCGCCTGCAGATCGCACAGACTGTGCTAGCGTGTATGCCTTGGCGATGCCGAGGAGACGATGTGTTGTCCTGCGTGGGTTTGGTGTGTTCTACGGAGATGGTCAGTGGGGTGGCGTCTTCCTGCCTCGCTACGAATTTCAACCTCGATATACAACACAGGCGACGCTGGATTGTCCGCCCTGGTCCGATGCCGATCTTCCGATGTTGAACACGCCGACTGAATCCCAGAAAAAGGCGTGCGCCACCTTGACCCTGGATTTGATCGATTGGATACGGCGTTACGAGGTAAGCATCGTCGAGCAATTGGGGATCGAGTACCGACGATCAACCCTGCTTGAGTGGGACAACGGCACGCGACCAGTCGTGCCAGCCGAGAATTTTGCGTCGGCCTGGCGCGAGTTGTCGTTTCGAGTTGCATCCAATTTCAACGCGTTCCTAGGAGCGAGTCAACCATGAGCGATGACGTCATTCCTCTTTCGCACAAGCAATGGCGAAATTGCATCGAGGGCCGTTGCAAAATCCGGTTGACGCCGACGTATATCCGCGAACGCTTGGCTGAATTGCAAGATGACAAACATGCGAGGACCAGAGAATTTGCAAGGCTCTATGGAGGCGATCATCTTCAGCGAACGATCGCTTGGTTCCGTCGTGCGGTCGCGGAAATGACTGAGGATCGAAAATGATACGAAGGCTCCCGTCACCGTCCTGTCCGGGTTCCTGGGGGGGGGCAAGACACGTTGCTCATTCAATTGTTGAGGTACTGGCAATAGCGTGGGGTGCGAGCCGGTGTCATGATGAACGAAGCAGGTGGCGTCAGCGTCGACGGACCTCTTGCGGCGAACCTGGTTGAGGAAATCCTGTGGCGGATGCGTCTGTTGTGATACGCGGGATGAGATTGCTTGGGAGCTCAAGGAGTTCGTCGTCGGCTGCCAGGTTGAAGTTGTCGTGCTCGAATGTCGCAGTATGGCCCAGGTGGGAGATGTGATTGATGTTATCACCGAGCCATGTAAATCGTAGACCTGACCAGAAAAGGAGTGGAGTGATGAACGCAGCCTATGAAGTACGTCCAGGCCCCGAGCCTTTCCTGCCTCCGGCGGCCGCGAGCATGGGAGTCCGGCTGCCGGACCCCGGGCAGGCCATTCTTCATGGGCAGTTGGTAGCCCAGGAGGCGGCCTTTGAAAAGGCCGCGCGACAGTTCCTGCGGGCCAAGGTGCCAACGATCGTTCCCGGCCCCTTGGTGCTCTGGGCATGGAATGAGACGGCCGCGCAAAAAGCCCGGGCGATACGCCAGATCTATGAGACAATGAAGGCCTGCGTAAGGCCCCCCAACGGGCGCTGTTGATCCCGATGCCTGAGTGCCGGCCCCACTATCCCAAGATTAACCCGGCGGTGGAGCTTACCCCCAATCATCCCCACTTAACCCTCTGGCCTAATCAGATTCATGTCGGCTTGTTTGTCGGAGTTCATTGTCGCCAAGCGAATCTCACCCTGAAAATCGTCCGCGGCGGGACCGCTTGCTATACGATGGCTCTCTGTGCTCAGACCGGCCCTGAAGACGCCATGTTGTCGTTCCAGGATATTACGGCCCACACCATTGACCGGTTGGCCGAGACCGTGCGGAACCTGCATCGAGCGGGGGGGGCAGAAGCGGAAGGTGGCGTCAGATGACCGAACAACGCCCGGAAGACACCCCCCCGGCACGTCAAGCGGGCGTGGTGTCAGCCTTTGCCGCCTTTTTACCTTCGGAATATCAAGCTGGATTTTCCGCTGATTGGTTGATGGGCCTCTCTCCCTTTGAGGATCGAACTTGCGCGTTCTGTTATTCGGTCAGAGACGGGAAATGGGTGGCTTTCGGGCCGAAGAAACCCGAGGAACGGTTACTGATTTGTCAAAGGACGGGCTAAGCCGTGAGTGGTTTGGCGAGAGTCCAGGAGGGTCTTGTGTGTCCGTCATGTTTCCTGGACTGCCGACGTAGCGAGGGCTTGTGGGAATCCGTGTGAGAGTGGCTCAGGCCTATGGGGGCTAAAACGAGCGATCCGCACGATTAGGCATGCCTCCCAAGGGCAGGACCGGCAAAACCATGTTGACCTTGGAGCCAGTTATTGCAGTAGCGATAAATAGAGCACGTGTGCTTCTGATGAACGTCGATTTGCAATGGACAGCGAACGAAAGGGCCTGTGTTGGGGGGAGCGGTGGACGATGGCAGTTTCAGCCTATTATTCATGACATGTTCATCCACATGCCCATCGTGCAGATAATCTTGATGGTCCTCATGTTGAATGGTCTTGTGGCCATAAGCTGGACCGTGGATATGCGGATGGTCATCATGCATGCGATGTTCGTTCATAAGTTTCGACCAGATGGATGGCTAGAATCATCTACTGGTTGGATGTGCCTTGTTCGATCGGCTCAAGCAAGGTGTACCCTCGAAGAAAAGGAAGCGTATGCCCATTTATGAATATCAAGCCAAATATTGTTTGAAGTCATTGTTTTGTCCCAAGCGGTTTGCCTTTTGGCAGAACATGCATGAGGCCCCGGTGACGGCTTGTCGCGAATGCGGGGTACCGTTGGAGAAGATCCCCTCGGTGTTTTCGGCAGGGACTGATGTGATGGCCCACAGCCAGGCGGCATCGGATCCTCCGCCGGGCTCAACCGCCCCTCCTCCCACGCTCAAAAACATTTACGGTGGCGGGTTGGGCATACAAGGCTGTGGACATGATTGCCGGTCGCATGGGGTGCCTTTACCTCGCAAGCACTGAGGTTTCCGATGTGTGGGCGAAAACGTGACACGTCATATTCTATTCAATTGCCAAAGCAGGATATGGGGCCACTGCAAGGCTTGCCATACCACATCTCCCAGGAGTCTTTTTACAATTTCGACTCGACGCCCGCTCGCTACTCTCCTTGGGAATCAGGCTACGAGGATTACCTCAAGAGGGATGGGTTATGGCAAGACCTGACCCCATTTCCGATCCCTGATTGACCCATTCGTACCGTCTTGGCTACTTTCCGGTCCAAACCCAAAAGGCCTTTTATAATTCCTATTCCCAGGCTCAGGCCTCCAGTATGACGTTCTAATGCCATGTCAGGAAGCCGACAAGAAGATTCTCCTCTCAGATCAATCGAACCGCTGGACCCACTCGACGATTCGCCGCCGTTGTGGTTCGCCGTCTAGGACCACTCCCCGCTTCCCGTGCTCGCGGCCAGCGGTAACGGGTAAAAAAAACTTGACTCTGTACTATGGTACGGAGTGTATGCTTCAGCTATGAAAAAGTCCGATAAAGAACTGATGACGATTGGAACCTTAGCCAAGGCCGCTGGGGTTGGGGTAGAGACGGTCCGTTTTTATCACCGGAAGGGTCTTCTAGCAAAACCAATTCGAACGTCAGGTTTTCGAAAGTACCCGGAATCGGATGTGCAGATAATCAAGTTTGTCAAAAGAGTGCAGGGACTCGGATTCTCTCTCCAAGACGCTCAAGATCTCCTGGCCCTTGCTCTTTGTTCCCGAGAAACCCGACCCTTGATTGCAAAAACCTGTAACGAGAAGATTAAGCAAATTGAACAGAAGATAGCCGACTTGAATAGGATGGTGGGCATGCTCCATGAGTTTGCCCTAATCTGTGGAAGTGAAGCGTCGAATGATTATGAATGCAGGCTCCTGGATTGCTTTGAAAACAATTGGGAGTGCTGCGAAAAATGAGGAGGGGCAGGCAATGCAAGATTCCTGTGGGTGTTGCAAAAATGGCAAGTGTGCATGCAAGACAACGACGTGTGGCTGCTGTTGTGGCACTGAAGTGTGTCGCTGTGATGCGTCATGCGCCTGTGGTGCTTGCTGTAGCGGGTGCTGCAAGAGTTTGGGATAGTCGGGCCTGAAACAGTCTTAGGGAACCTCTGATTGAGTACACGATCGGGCGCATGGCGGCGTGGTGTCCTCGCTCACCCCTCACCTCTCTCTCTGATACGCTTCGGGTTTCGCTCCGGGACGCCTGGCCCTGCATCCCGCTATCACACGAAATCAGAGGTTCCTTAGGACTTTCTCTTCGGCTGGCAGATTCGGACAAACATTCGATTGGATGATTGTAGACAGCCCACCGACCGTGTCCGAGATGACGGCCAGAGAAATCATCGTGCCGGTGAAGACTGTGTCGTGTGGAAATTTGTCAGAGTTCCTTGTCACCAAGCAAATTTCACACTGAAAATCTTATGGCGGAGAGGGTGGGATTCGAACCCACGGTGCCGTTGCCAGCACACGTGCTCTCCAGGCACGCCGATTCGGCCACTCTCGCACCTCTCCGCATTGCAGGGGGTTACGATAGAAGTTCGTCATCTTAGCATGGGTCCTTCAGAGCAACAAGACAACGCAGTGGGGAAGCACACGCCCGTTCATCCCCAGTAGGTCGGGTTAGCCGAAGGCGTAACCCGACCTCTTCGCTAATCCGACCTACAATGACTGGCGTTGTTGAAACAATCGTTGTCGCCGGGACGACCCCGTCAGCGCCTGATAGAGATGGCCGCGAAACAGCATCATCAGGACCGCCCCGACGGGCGTGAGACCAAGGACCAGGACCCCGGCCGTCGAGGAGGAAAGCCCGAGGTATTGGAACCACTGACTCAACACGGCAAAGGGCAATCCCAACAATTGAAAAAAATCCAATCCGATCAGCCTGCCGCTCCGGCTCGAAATCGAAAAGAAAAAGGACAATCCCAGAGGGGCGAAGACCACGGCAAGAGGCACAAACCATTCAATCCAATTTTCCAGGATAAATTCGTAACTGTCTTTGAGGATCTCGAGCGAGGCGCCCGACCGCCCTTGGTAAATCAGTTCAGGAACCGGGTTGAGCAAAATAAACAACAACAGAAAGACGGCCGAGACAATCGCCGCCCCATAGGGATTGGCTTGCATCCCGAGTTCGAGAATTTGCAAAGGCACCCACACGATAAAGCCGACGGTGATCACGTCCCAGAAATAGCTGCCGGCCACGTCCCACAGGTCCCGCCAACGCATTGGCCGGGCACCCAGCACGGCTTGTTCGAGTAACCCCAGAAACGCTCCAACCACAAAGGCATTGGCCAGGCCGAGTAACAACCCACCGAGCATGCCGAGGGCCATGGCCACTCCGGTGAGCACGTACATAAGAACGGCCAGGATCATGACCGCCGGCACGAGCAACCAGTTTCTGGTCAACGAGCGCCACGTCGCGAGCAAGGCTTGACGATAGAGTTGAAGAGTCGCTGAGACGAACTCCGACATGCGTCGTCGTAGCAAACGGAAGAGGATTAGTCTGACGATTTCTGTTTGAGGGCAAGAATTTCCTGTTGTTGCCGGTCCCGTTCCTGTTCGATCTTCTTTAACCGGCTGGGCCGGTCAAGGGTCCACCATTTTACACGATACTTGAACGAAATCGTTTGGGGCGCCACACTTTTGAGCGTCTCTTCCTGAAAATGAAACCCTTTGTGCGTATCGCGCGTCTGGATAAACTGCTCGTAAATATTCAGGTACAGTTTTTTTAGATCCATACCGGCCACCATAGCCTACTCCATCGGATTCTGGCAAGAACCTGCAGGTCGGATTAGCGTAGCGTAATCCGACAAAGGGTTGGGATGTCGGGTTGCGCCGGGGCGGCTAACCCGACCTACGGGTGCTGGGGAGTGCCAAAGGTTTCTGAACTTATACAACCCCGTTGGAATGGAGTCCCTGGGCCGTCTCTTCGGCTTTCAGGAAGCGGGGCCGGACGTTGACACGCCTACGCACCGTATGGGTAAATAGCAAGAACGGCTCAGCCCGTTGCCTTGTGGGCGTCAGCCGTATCGTTTCGGGTGATCCTGAGAAAAGCAAGCGATCCGGAGAAGCGAGAGTGGCGGAACTGGCAGACGCGCGAGACTTAGGATCTCGTGGGAGACCGTGGGGGTTCAAATCCCCCCTCTCGCACCATTCCGCAGCCGTCTTTTATCGAAAAACGGATTCAACATGAAATTGGAAGTCACAGAATTAGGTCCGGTTAAACGGGCGATTAAAATTGAAGTGCCGGAAGACGTCGTCAACCAGGAATTTGACCGGGTTTATACCGATCTGAAACGCCAGGTGCGCATCCCGGGCTTCCGGCCCGGCAAGGCCCCGGTCGCCATGCTGGAAAAACGCTACGCGAAGGCCGTGGCCCAGGACGTGGTCCAACGTCTGGTCCCGACGCATTATCAGAAGGCCATTCAAGAAGCGGGCATGTCCCCTGTTCTGGTTGAAATGCCGCCTTTGGAGCGATTGAAAGCCAACCGTAACGCCTCACTCACCTTCACGGCCACCGTTGAAATCAAGCCGTCCATTGAATTACATGACTATCGGCCGCCCAACCCCATTTCCTTGAAGCCCGACTCCCGGATCATTACCGATCAGGACGTGGATAAAGCCTTGGACCGGTTTCGCGAACAACAGTCCCGGCTCGATGCCGCCCCTCCCGGCACCCATCTGGAGGAAGGTCTGTATGCGGTGGTGACGATGGAAGGATTTTTGGATGGCGAGCCGGTGGAGGGATCGAAAAAGGAAGGCCTTCTCCGCAAAATCGGGACGCAGGAACCCGTATTGGGTCTGACCATCGACGAGGTGCTGGAGGGGAAAACGGAAGGGGGCCACGCAGAGATTCTGCAGGAATATCCCGCCACGCATCCGGACGCCCGTCTGGCAGGTAAAGTCGTTACGTTTCGCATTTCCGTCCTCGGAGTGAAGCAAAAAATTCTCCCGGCGCTGGATGATGAATTTGCCAAAGATTGCGGAGCCTATGACACCCTTGAGGCGCTCAAAGACAAGATTCGCTCCGAATTGGAATCGGTGCTCGAGCGTGACAAAGAAGAAGGCTATAAGGATCAAATCATCGACCGCCTGTTGGCCTTGCATCATTTTGATCTTCCTGAATCCCTGGTCGAACGGGAAGTGCGCACGACGGTGCAGCAGCGTCTCATGGAAGAGCAACGGAAAAAGGACGGAACGCTTTCGATCAATGATACAATCCAGATGGAACAGGAAGCGAAACGCATCCAACAAGAGGTGGCTCCGGGAGCACAGAAACGAGTCAAGCTCGGGTTGGTGCTGGAAGCCATTGCGGATAAAGAAGGGGTGTCCGTGAGTGAGCAGGACATTCAGGAGGAAATCGGCAAACTGGCCCGCGGCCTGCAAGTTCCGCTGGCAGACATTCAGAAAATGGTGGAATCGGGAGGACAAAGTTCACGTCAGGAATTCGAGGATCGCATCCGGGCCGAAAAAGCGCTTCAATTGGTCTACCGATACGCGGTGATTCAAGGCTAAGGAACCTCTGATTTCGTGTGAGAGCGGGATGCAGGGCCGGGCGTCCCGGAGCGAAACCCGAAGCTTCGCAGAGCGAGAGGTGAGGGGTGAGCGAGGACACCACGCCGCCACGCGCCCGATCGTGCACGAACTCAGAGGTTCCCTAAGGCGCTCCTTCGCAGAGAAAGGGTCAAACCGTATGTTAATTCCAATGGTTATTGAGAGTACAAACCGGGGCGAACGAGCCTATGATATCTACTCCCGCCTGTTAAAAGATCGCATTATTTTTCTTGGCGCGCCCATCGACGACGTCTTCTCCAACCTCATCATTGCGCAACTCCTGTTCCTGGAGGCCGAAGATCCGGAAAAAGACATCAATCTCTATATCAATTCTCCGGGTGGGAGCGTCACCGCGGGCCTCGGGATCTACGACACCATGCAATACGTCAAACCCCCGATTGCGACGATTTGTTTGGGACAAGCAGCCAGCATGGGCGCCCTTCTCCTGGCCGCCGGCTCCAAAGGCAAGCGCTACGCCCTTCCCAACGCCCGGGTGATGATTCATCAACCGATGGGAGGATTTCAGGGACAGGCCACAGAGATCGATATCCACGCGCGTGAAATTCTGAAAATTCGCGAACGACTCAACCAGATCCTTTCGGAACACACGGGGCAGACGCTGGAGAAAATCGGCCAGGATACCGAGCGCGATTATTTCATGTCGGGAGCGGAGGCCAAAGATTACGGTCTCATCGATGAGGTCATTATCAGGGCGTCGGAAAAGAACCATGCCGGCTCGAACGGCGCCTAGCCGCTGAACGTCCTCGCCACCCCATGTCCAAGCCGCTCAAATCAGACGAGAACCTTCGGTGTTCGTTTTGCGGGAAAAACCGCGATCAAGTGCGTAAACTGATCGCGGGTCCCACCGTGTACATTTGTGACGAATGCGTGGGCCTCTGCAATGAAATCATGGCAGAGGAATGGCAAGAGACCAAAGAAGAGCTCTCCTCAAAACTTCGCAAACCCGCCGAGATCAATCGCCACTTGGATCAATACATCATCGACCAGACCCGCGCTAAAAAAATTCTTTCGGTTGCCGTTCACAATCACTATAAACGCATTGCCGCCAATGAAACCGGAGACGTCGAACTCCAGAAAGGCAACATTCTGATAATCGGACCGACGGGGACCGGCAAAACCTTATTGGCTCAAACCCTCGCCGATTATCTCGACGTGCCGTTTACCTTGACCGATGCCACCACGTTGACCGAGGCGGGGTACGTCGGGGAAGATGTCGAAAACATTATTTTGAAACTGCTGCAAGCCGCGGACTATGACGTGGAACGCGCGGAGCGCGGCATTATTTACATTGACGAGATCGACAAGATCACGCGGAAGGCTGACAGCCCGTCCATTACCCGGGACGTGTCGGGGGAAGGCGTGCAACAAGCCTTGCTTAAATTGATAGAAGGCACCGTGACCAACGTGCCGCCGCAAGGCGGGCGGAAACATCCGCACCAGGAATTCATCCAAGTCGATACCAAAAATATCCTGGTCATTTGTGGTGGGGCTTTTGTCGGGATCGAACCCATTATCGAACGGCGCCTGAATCGAAACCGTATGGGCTTCAAATCGGACAGGCCCGTCTCACTGCAGGAACACCCCCTTGCCCTGTTGGCCCATATTCAACCGGAGGACTTGCTCCAATACGGGTTGATTCCCGAATTTATCGGACGATTGCCGGTGGTGACCACGCTCGATGAGTTGGATGAAAAAGCGTTGGTGCGGATTTTGACCGAACCCAAAAACGCCTTGACCAAGCAGTATCAAAAATTGTTGTCCTTCGACAAAGTAAAACTGAAGTTTACAGATGGAGCCCTCAATGCGATTGCCGGAAAAGCCCATGCTCAAAAAACCGGGGCACGGGGTCTTCGCGCGATCATGGAAGAGGTGATGCTTGACATTATGTACGAAGTCCCATCTCAAACCGAAATCAAGGAAGTGGTGATTACCGAAGACGTCGTTCTGAAGAAGGGTGAACCGTTTAAATTTTTCGAACCATCCACAAGCATGAAACCCGCGGTCGGCTCGTAACGCCTCGATCGAAGCCACCGCTGCTCCTCACCGGCGCGACATCCCCCATAGCCACGTCAAGCTTCAGACGCCCAAGCGTCAAGAGGGTTTCTTGGCCGCAAACCGCTTGCTCTTGGCACTACCGTCCACGTCGCTCTTACGTGGCGCGAACTCGAAGCCGACAGTCCCGGAACCGTGGTCCATCGTCAGATAGGCCGCAAACTTGCGTCTGTTTTTTTTCGACACGAACCCTTGCAGAAGCTCGGTCTTGCCCTTGCCGAGCAATTGTCGCACCTCCCCGGCCTCGATCGGGCGATTCAGGATGTGCCGACCTATTTTGAAATCACAGGACTCTGTATCTTTCAGCCCGTTGCGACAGACGTAGCGCCTTGGCGTATCAAGCACCGGCACGCCACATTTGGGACAAGAACCGACTTGGTCACAATTCTGCGGATCAAGGTCGTCGTCCGTGGTGGTCTCACCAAAATCAAAGGCCGCGGTGAAATCGTCCTTGATCGTCAACTCCGCGGCGAATTCGCGGCCGAGACGGCTGCGAAACCCGTTCAACGGGCCAAGACGCCGGTCACGCAACAGGCTGGTTGCCTCGTTGGCTGACAACTCTCGCTCGGCGATGGATTTCCAAATCGAGAAGTCACACGTTTCGCAAACAAACTTGCGATAATTCTCTCGCACCTGGCCCTCCCCGCACTTGGGACAAGGAATGTCGAGCACGGCGTATTCGTCGTCGATTCGGTCAACATCACACTGCCTGGCGGCCTCGACAATATCCACGGTCATCTTGCGAATGTGCCGCATAAACTCCTCGGAGGAAAACTGGTTGCTTTCGATTTGTTTCAATTTCTTTTCCCATTCGCCGGTCAATTCGGCCGTCGTCAATTCGTCGATCTTGAGGGCGCGTAACAACCTGAGCAGCGTCGTAGCCTTGGACGTTGGGATTAATTCACGGGCGTCGCGCAGGATGTACCGGTTGCGTATTAATTCCTCAATGATCGCCGCACGCGTTGCAGGCGTACCGAGACCACGCCCTTGCATAGCTTCACGCAATTCATCGTCCTCCATCCATTTGCCCGCACCTTCCATCGCGGACAACAGGGTCGCCTCGTTGTATCGCGGTGGAGACTTGGTTTGCTTGCCTTCCATTTCGATTTCGACGGTTTGGGCCTTTTCAGCGACGTCCTTGGCGGCCATCGAAAGCGGAGGCAATGTCTCGTTGCGTTCCTTGCGTCCCATCACCTGCAGCCAGCCGCTCTCGACCAGCACCCGTCCACGGGTCTCAAAAGTTTGGCTTTCGACGACGGTGTGGCGCAACGTGTTTTCAAAGCGGGCCGGAGGGTAGAACGCTGCGATGAAACAGCGAGTGACCAGTTCGTAGATGCGACGTTCCTGTTCTTTCAGTTTGCCGGGCATCTCTCCGGTCGGAATGATGGCAAAGTGGTCGGATACCTGGGCGTTGTTGAAGATGCGCTTGTTCTTGCCGTTGACGTAGTTTTTTTGGAGTGCCAGTTCGGCCCAGTGGCTGACCGGCCGGTCGCCTTTCGCCTCATCAGGCGACGCGGTGTCCGGACCGGGACTGGCCGAGACCAGCGACTGCAAGATTTTTCTGACCGTTTCCGGGTAATCTTCCGGTAGCGTCCGGGAATCAGTGCGCGGGTAAGTCAGGATCTTGTGGCGTTCGTACAGCACCTGGGCGATGCCGAGCGTGGACTTTGCCGAAAAACCAAACCGCCGATTGGCTTCACGCTGGAGCGAGGTCAGGTCAAACAGCATCGGCGGCGGCTGGTTCGACGGCTTCGTGGTTTCGGAAACCCCGCCCTCCCGATTGGTGCATTGCGCCACGATGGCTTCGGCTCGGGTCCTGTCCCAGATGCGCTCCGGCTTCGTGGTCCCGTGCTGATCCTTGGCCGCGCCTTGTGCGGCACCCTGCTTGGCCAGGGTTTGCAACTGCGGATCGACCCAGTGCCCTTCATACCGGCCGGAGGCAATCGCAAAGGTAGCCTTGACCTCCCAATAATCGCGCGGCTCGAAGGTCTGGATCTCTTTTTCGCGATCGACGAGCAGCGCGAGCGTCGGAGTTTGCACCCGACCGACCGTTGTCAGCGAAAACCCGCCACCGCTTGAATTCAGCGCGGTCATTGCGCGGGTGGCATTGATGCCGATGAGCCAGTCTGACTCCGAGCGACACACGGCGGCACGTTGGAGCGGTAACAATTTCTCGCCTTCGTGAAGACTTTCAAAGCCGTCGCGAATCGCCTGTGGGGTCATGGATTGCAGCCACAGGCGCTGCACCGGCTTTGAGCCCTTGAAATGGCGGATGAGGTAATGAAAGATCAACTCGCCTTCGCGACCGGCGTCGCAGGCGTTGATGACTCTGTCAATATCCTTCCGCACGTAGAGTTTCCCGAGCAGTTTGAGTTGCGACTCACTCTGCTGGATCGGTTTGAGGTCGAAGTGATCGGGAATCACCGGGAGGTTGGCGAGGGCCCACTTGCCGCGCGCCACTTCGACTCCTTCGGGTGGAACCAACTCCAGCATATGGCCGACCGCCGACGCGACGATGTGATGTGGTCCTTCAAAGAAGGTTTTCTTATTCTGAAACCCGCCGAGCGCCTTGGCAATGTCCCGGGCCACTGAGGGCTTCTCGGCAATGACCAACGCCTTGCCGTTTCCTGGGGTCAGGCGGGCGCGAGCCTTTTTCTTGGGTGCTGTGGACGTCTGGAGAGGCATCATCGTACCATCAGGTTTCTGAAACGGAAATCCTGCACCATTCGCTGGCCATCAACGTTCTCCCTTCACGCACACGATCGAGGACGATGCCTCCTGGGGCAACGCTCAGCGAGCGATCACGCTCTCCCGAAGGGGGTGCCACGACAAGAATGTACGGGGCGCGCCGTTCTGTAAGACGCCCGTCTACCCCCGCCCCGAACTTCTGATATAACAGGAACCCGGGGCCTGTTGAATACACCCTCGCAATTCCAAGTTTAACAGGAGACTCATCATCTTGGCACGGTCAAAGGGCGCTTCGGCCAATATCTCGTCAATCGAGACGGGATCATCATGAAACAGAGACAGCACTCGCTGCTCGTTGCCGGTTAAGGCCGGAGGGGCCGTTTCCTGAAAACCGGCATTCTTTACTCGATCGCGAAAAGGCTCGTCAAGCTGTGGGAGCAATTCTTCAACGATGTCCTGCGCCTCCTCAACGAGCTTTGCTCCTTGTTTGATGAGCCCATGCGCCCCTCGATGTTTCCCATTCTTGACGGCACCGGGAATGGCAAAAATTTCACGGTTCTGCTCGAGCGCAAATCGTGCCGTGATCAACGCGCCGCTTTTCAGACCAGCTTCCGAGATGATTACGCCTAACGACAATCCACTGACAATCCGATTTCGGCGCGGGAAATGGTACGGCAACGGTGGGGACCCGAGTGGCAATTCCGACACCACTGCACCATGGCCTTCAATCTCCTCGCGCAATCGTTGATGTTCGGGCGGATAGGTTCGATCGACCCCGCACCCGACGACTGCAATCGTCCTGGCCTTGGCCGCCAGCGCGCCTCGATGAGCTGCCGCGTCGATTCCCCTGGCCAGTCCACTCACAATCGTAAACCCCATTTCGGCCAAACATCGACTGAGTTCCTGGGTCATGAGCGCCCCTGACGGCGTGGCTTTTCTCGATCCCACAATCGCGACGGCATGATCGTCACATGGAGGCAGGGTGCCACGAATGTACAAAACAGGCGGTGGATCAGGGATCATCGCCAGCCGACGAGGATAAGTAGCATCCGAAATCGTGACGATCGAACTCGCGCCCTTTTCAATCAATTGCATTTCTTTGCGAACCTGCGCCACAACGTTCGGATCGGGGGCTTTTCGTATGGAGGTCACAAGGGAAGAGTGAAGTCCTGCCACGTGCCGCAACTCGGACGAAGAAGCCGCCAGGACCTCCTGGGGTCCACCAAAATGCCGAACGAGTGCGCAGAGGGTCCCGTCACTCAATCCTTTCACTGACCGCAAGATCAGCCACGCTTCCAGCAATTCCATGATTCAGAAGGTCCGCACCCAAGCCGCGGGTTGGATGACACCGGTCGGCTAGCCGTCCCCTTCTCCCAACACCACAACATCATACTGCTCGAGAGGGAGCAGGGGGTCGGCATTGACAAGAATCCGGCAATTCAACTCCCGTTGGAGTCGTTCAAGTGCTTCGGGCTCGGTATCTTGCAGCATGTTCACGATCTGGGGATGAGTGCCGAGCACCACGGTTTGCTGTCCGGCGGCTCGTCCGATTCGTCGGATATCGCGAAAAATATCGTACACCACCGTGAGCGCGGACCGGGTATAGCCACGGCCGTCGCAATCTGGGCATACGTCCGAGAGGGTCCTGAGCAAGTCTTCCCGGACGCGTTCGCGGGAAATCTCGACCAACCCCAGGTCGCTGATTCGGGAAATACGCGTGCGCGCTTTATCATTGGCCATCGCGTCCACGAGGGCTTGATAGACTTTGTCACGATTTCGTCCTCGTTCCATATCGATAAAGTCGACAATGATAATCCCCCCTATTCCCCGAAGCTTAATCTGGTAGGCGATCTCGCGAGCCGCTTCCAGGTTGTTTCTCAAAATCGTTTCTTCCTGATCGCGCTTGCCCACGTAACGCCCCGTGTTCACGTCGATGACCGTCATGGCTTCCGTATGATCGATGACAATATGGCCGCCGGACTTGAGCCAGACTTTTCGGCTCAAGGCTCGAGAGATTTCCATCTCAATCCCCAAATGGTCGAATAAACTCTTGTCTTTGTCATAATGAGAAATGCGAGACGTTTGGTCAGGAAGATACCGCCGGACAAACTCTTTGACGGCTTCACATTCCTCTTTCGAATCGATGAGCAGCCTTTTGACATTTTTGGTGAATAAATCGCGCACCACTCGAAGCGTGAGGTCCAAATCGGTATGCAACGCGGCAGGAGCAGACAGGAGATCCTGCTTCTTGACAAGATCTTGCCACAATGCGGTTAAAAACCCGACATCGGATTTGAGATCCTCCTCGCTGACCCCCTCGCTCACCGTCCGAACAATGTATCCATAGCCCGGCTCGCGAATGCGCTTCATGATGTCTTTGAGACGACTGCGCTCATCCTCGTCACGAATGCGTCGCGAGATTCCGATATGATCGACGTTCGGCATCAACACCAGGAACCGTCCCGGCAATGAGCAATAAGACGTCACCCGGGGGCCTTTGGTGCCGATCGGGCCTTTGGAAATCTGGACGACGAGTTCCTGATCTTCTTCCAGCAACCCTTGAATGGGTAACACCATTTGCCGCCGAGGACGCGGGAATTCCGGCCCCTTCTCATCTTCATCGCTTTCCACCAAGATGTCGCCGGGTTCCGTGCCTACCGACAGATCCGACACGTGCATAAACGCGGCACGTTCCAATCCAATATCAACAAAAGCCGCTTGCATGCCGGGCAGCACTTTCACGACTTTGCCTTTATAGACATTGCCGACAAAATCCTTTTTCTTGGCCCGGTCTACGTATAATTCCGTGACTACTTTATTCTCCAACACCGCCACGCGCGTTTCCTGCGGGGTGATATTGATGGCAATTTCAACACCCATCCCTCTACTCCTTTATTCCCTCACTCGAGACGCCCTTGCCACTCAGTAAGGCACCCCCGACCATCACTCCTCAAAAGCGTGACATGGATTCTGCGTTTCGCCAAATGGTCAATCTCGAGCCACGGCAGGGAAGGCCTCGGGTGGACGGCTCACATCATTAACGTCAGTCGTTCCCTCTTGACACTCAACAGCAGTCCCAACCCTGCCATCGTCATAATGGTCGCACTTCCCCCATAACTGAGTAACGGCAGAGGAATGCCGACAATGGGGGCCAACCCAATGGTCATCCCCACGTTGACCGCCAGATTAAACGTCAACATGCCGACGAGCCCAACGGCCAACAGAGCACCCAGCGGATCTTTGGCTTTCCTCGCAATGTCCAGCCCCAACAACAATAAGGCGAGAAAAAGACTGATGAGCAGCGCCCCACCCAAAAACCCCCATTCTTCGGCCAATACCGCAAAGATAAAATCCGTGTGGCCTTCCGGAAGAAATTTGAATCGCGTCTGCGTCCCGCTATGGAACCCTTTTCCTATTAATTCCCCTGAGCCCACCGCGATACGAGATTGTAACCCTTGGTACCCTTTTCCTGCCGGATCATAGTGGGGATCCACAAAACTTAAGATCCGTTCCTTTTGATAGTCATGCAGGGAACCCCAGACTTCACTCCAGACAAAGGGGAAAAGCATCAATGCCGACAATAATACCACCCCCAAAGTTTTCGACTTAACTCCTACGGCAAAAAGCAAGGTGACGTAGATCGACAGAAAGCTGAGGCTGCTCCCCAAATCCGGTTGTTTGAGAATGAGGAGAAATCCCGGCAAGGTGATCAACGCCGGCACGATAACCCGATGCCACCATCCACGCCGAGTTTGGGTGGAATAATAGACGGCCAACACTAGGAGAATCGGAATCTTCACAAATTCTGACGGTTGAAACGCCAGGGGCCCCAAGGCGATCCATCGTTGGGCGCCGTGACTGCTCTTCCCGCTGAAGAGCACGATCATGAGAAGAAGCAACGCGAATCCGTACAGGAGATACGACCATCGAGCAAGTTTATGGTAATCAATCCGGGACACCATCAGAAAGGCCACTGCTCCCACCCCGACCCATATCGCCTGTTTCCAATAAATGGGAAACGGATTTCCGGTCCCCTCGGCAGTCACGCTGTAAATAGTCAGAATCCCAATGGATGTCAACGCCAAGATGATCCCGCACAGGCACCAATCAAACGAGTCCAACCCTTGCCCGCAACTCCACTGGTTATCCATGGCACCGCGTCCTCGTTTCATCATCGTGTGGGGCTCCCCGGTGTGCCGTCTTCCCCATCGACCCCATATGACACATAGGCCTCAATCAGTTCTTTCGCCAGGGGAGCTGCCGCCGACCCGCCGTGCCCCATGTGCTCAAGCAACACGGTCACGGCGATACTGGGATTTTCGAAAGGCGCATAGGCGACAAACCAGGCATGGTCTCGAAATTGTTTGGGCGTCTCTTCTTCGGCTTCCTGCCGTAATGAGACCACTTGCGCAGTCCCAGTTTTTCCCGCGATCCTGACCATCGAAGATCGAGCCTGTTGCGCCGTCCCTTCGGTGACCACCGCTGCGAGAGCCGACTGAATAGCTTCCAGTTGATGCGACGGCAACGCAAGGGAAGAGGCTTGTGGCGGAGTCCATTTCTCAATCCATCCGCCTTCTCGTTCCCGCACTCCACGAACGACGTGCGGCTGAACCGGAATCCCATTATTGGCGATCATGGCGATCATTTTCGCCATTTGCAGTGGGGTGACGGTGACATAACCTTGTCCGATCGACACGGAAATGGTTTCACCAGCATACCATGGTTCCCCTCGTGTTTGTCGTTTCCATTCCGAAGATGGGATGAGCCCCGTTTTTTCGGCAGGGAGGTCGATGCCCGTTCTTGCCCCTAACCCGAATTGTTTTGCATAAGCCGCAATGGTCTTGATGCCCATACGATACCCTATTCGATAAAAATACACGTCACACGAGCCGACGATCGCCTTATGCAAATCGATCGTGCCATGACCATATTTCTTCCAATCACGAAAAGTCCGGTCGCCCAATCGAAACCGTCCACCACAATGAAGCGTATCGGTGAGATCAATCTCATTGGTCTCAAGGGCAGCCGTCGCCATAATGATTTTAAATATAGACCCTGGAGGATACTGGCCCTGAATGGCTCGATTCGTCAGAGGATGGCGTGTGTCCTGAAGAATGGCGTTCCATGCGTTGGAACGTAATCCGCGAGATAAGGCATTGGGATCAAAGCTTGGTCGACTGGCCAAGGCGAGCAGGTCCCCGGTTTGCGGGTCCAAGGCCACAATCGCTCCCGCTTCTTCTCCCAACAAATCTTCCGCCAATTTCTGTAAATGAAAATCAATCGTCAGATGGACATCGTTGCCCACCTGTGGTTTGTCAACGGAGAGCAGGCGCTTCTCATGACCTAAGGCATCGACCTCGATGAGTTTTCGCCCGATCTGCCCTCGCAATGTCCGTTCATAGACCCGTTCCACCCCATATTGGCCTATGAGACTGCCCGGAGGAAGCCCTTGAAAAGCTTCTTGTGCGAGTTGTTTTTCCGAAGCGCCTCCTACGTATCCGAGCACGTGGGCGGCATAGGCCCCTTGAGGATTGTTCCGCTGAAATTCCGGACGAATCTCCACGCCGGGCAGATCCAACTGCCGCGATTCGACAATGGCCGCTTCTCTGAGACTGAGGCCTCTCTTAAGGCGGATCGATGTTCTCCCTTCTTGGGCCTGAATCGTTTTGTTCAGTTCACTCTTGTCCAACGACAACAACTCGACGAGTTTCTCAATCAGTGCGCCACGGTCCGGCACATCGTCGAGTTGCACGTACAGGTTGAAACTCGGGGCGCTATTGGCCAGCAAGATCCCGTTCCGATCATAAATAAATCCACGAACCGGATGCAGCAAAACTGATCGGGTCCGATTATCTTGAGAAAGACTTCGATAGTATGCCCCGTCACGAACCTGAAGTTGCCATAACCGCACGACCAACAGCCCCACAATGATCAACACGACTATTCTGATGAGCAGCAATCGTCCTTGAATGTCCGCTAATCCGTTTGCCTGGAAACCGGGAACTGTCATTGCCTGCTTCACCACAACCCTTGCCTCAATCCATCACAGGACGTCCGTTACGCCGTTGACATTTCGGCCACCCACCGCACAATGACCCAATTGACCACGATCGTGACAAGTCCATCCAGGAGCGCCTGAGGAAGCAAGATAGAGGAAAACCCATAGACCATCTCTTCCAAGCCCATTCCCATACGTGACCACAGTAAAAACACGATTGCCGCCAGAACGGAACACGTCATAATCGGCACAAAAGCTGCATAGGACGTCTTATTACTGGCAAAATTTTGGGCGAAGACGCCAGCCAGGAGTCCCGCGCCGGATTTCGTGAACGTATTCAGCCCATACGGACCGGCAGAATATAAATCTTGGAGAAATCCTAAACAGAATCCTACGATGACTCCTGGAACTTGTCCTGTCCAAAATCCCACCAAACAAGCAATGATCAGGCAGAGGTCCGGTTGAATCCCCAAAGGATTCAGAGAATAGAGCAACGTGGCTTGAAAGGGAAAAAGGAACGGAATGAAAACCGTATACGCACTGATCTTCATGGAGTCGGATTCTGGGACTCTGGAGCAACCAGAGCTTGATCAAGGGGAACCATGGCATCCGGTGATCGGGGAGACACGACGATCAGCACTTCGTCCAATTGTTGAAACTGTACCGAGGGTACGATTTCGGCGGTTTGGAACAAACCGTCTTCACTTTCTTCAACACGGGAGACTTCCCCAATCAACACCTCGCGCGGAAAACTTCCTGTCAACCCCGACGCGACCACGGCATCACCTTTTTTGACCGAGGAAAGCGGGGGAATATATTTCATACGTACCAGCCCTTCCGATGTTCCCTGAACAATCCCTTCCTCTCGCGTTCGTTGAACCATTCCTGCGATGGCGACGTTCGGATCGATCGACAACAAGGCAATGCTCGTAGAACCTGAGGTTCTGACGATTCGCCCCACCACCCCGCCCGGCGTGAGAACCCCCATTTGTTCTCGAATGCCGGCATCTTTGCCTTTATTCAGAATGATGCCTTGATACCAATTCGATGGACTGCGACCAATGACCTTCGCGGCTACCGACTGGAACGGTTCGGTCTTTTGAAATTCCAATAACGCGGCTAATCGTTTGGCCATCAAGGCTTGTGCGCGCATTTGATTCATTTCACCTGTGAGTTGCTCGACTTTTTTTCGAAGCTCACGGTTTTGTTCGGAAAGGCCTTGGAGGGCAATATACTGCCTCCACCATTCCCGTATGTCCCGATCAAGGGTTGCCATACCCTCAAGAGGAATGGCAACAAGGTCGGCAAAGGGTTGTCCTAGCTTATGGAGGAAGAATTGAGACTGCCGAGGCAAGAGGGCGAATACGACAACGGCGACAGCGAGTAAAGCCACGCTGACCCGCTTTACGCCGAAACCCCAAAACACCCCGGGCCGAAACCGGCCACTCATAAGACGTTGTTCCTTTACGGACGGATCGCCGGCCCTGAGGAGACACTCCGGAGAAGGGCGAGTTCTTCGAGCGTTTTCCCGACTCCCAAGACGACCGAAGTCAGTGGCTCATCGGCGTTGACAATAGGGAGGCCGGTTTCTTCTCTCAACCGAACATCCAGCCCGCGTAACAGCGCCCCGCCCCCTGTCAACACAATGCCGCGATCAACGATATCCCCCGACAATTCAGGAGGAGTATGTTCGAGAGCCAACTTGATTGCCGAGACAATTGTCGTAATGCATTCTTGCAAGGCTTCCCGGACTTCCGTGTCTTCCAGCCCAATGGTTCGGGGAATACCGGAGACCAAATCACGTCCTCTCACAATCATTTGGGCTTTTTCTTCCAACGGATAGGCAGAGCCAATGCCCATCTTCACGCGTTCAGCCATATGTTCGCCGATCAACAAATTATGTTCGCGCTTCACGTGGTTCATGATCGCCGCATCGATTTGATCGCCGGCCACTTTCACGGATTCACTGTAGACAATACCCCCCAAGGAAATGACGGCAATATCGGTTGTCCCGCCTCCTACGTCGACGACCATGTTCCCTGACGGCTCAGTGATGGGCAGTCCTGCTCCAATGGCCGCCGCGAGAGGCTCTTCAATCAAATAGACTTCACGCCCACCGGCTAACTCTGCCGATTCTTTCACGGCTCGCTGTTCAACTTGCGTAATGCGTGAAGGCACGCCAATGATGATCCGAGGCCGGACAAACGCCGTACGATTGTGAACTCTGGTAATAAAATAGCGGAGCATACGCTCGGCCATTTCAAAGTCAGCGATGACCCCCTCTTTCATGGGACGAATGGCGGAAATGTTGCCGGGCGTCCGACCGACCATTCGCTTGGCTTCACTCCCCACGGCCAAAATTTTATTCGTTTGCTGTTCAATAGCCACGACGGACGGCTCATTCAGCACAATACCTTTCCCCTGGACATAGACCAAGGTATGGGCCGTCCCCAGGTCGATGGCCATGTCATTCGAGAAAAGGCTCAATAGTCGACCGAACAAACCCATGATTTTATCACCAACGGAGACGACACCTCAGACCGAAGCCTCTACAAAACGACACCTGACATCCGGCAACACAGGGAACACTGCTTTTCGGAGGACTGAACGGACAATGCTTGTTCGTTCTCCGAGCAACCCATACACGGCGCCCACGTTGCAAGAAAGGCTAGTATAGCAGACCTCCCGGCTAACCTCAAAATGTCGGGTTTCCATAGGAGGATCGAGATCCGTTCCTGCTCAGATACTCGATGGGAGTGCGTCCATCCGTTGGTGGGCGAAGGCGGGGACGGTTTCGTCATTGACACGCCTTTGAAGAGAGGTAAAAATGGTTCGTCTTCACTCCATGAAATGGTCGCATATGTCTTTTGGCCAAGTTCAGGACTTTTCCTCAGGAACATCCAGGTTACGGCATGAATTCCAACCATTCCGTCCGTCGCATGGGCGTCCGCTACCAGCCCGACGAACAACCGTCGATCACGCTCACCTTCGGGCTTGGCCTGCAACTCGCCATTCTCAGTGTCGCCGCCACCGTGTTAGTACCGGCTATCATCATCAGGGCCGCAGGGGAGAGCGAATCCTACCTGTCATGGGCGGTGTTTGCCGCAGTCGCGGTCTGCGGCGCAGCCACGATCCTGCAGGTGGTCAGGCTCGGCCAGATTGGATCGGGCTACGTCCTCTTGATGAGCATCTCCGGAGCCTCCATTGCGGTCAGTATCTCAGCGCTGGCCACAGGGGGAGCGGCCATGCTCGCCACCCTGGTCGTCGTCTCCTCGCTCGTCCCGCTCGCGCTTTCCGCCAGACTTTCGTTGCTCCGGCGACTCCTGACGCCCACTGTCACGGGAACGGTTATCATGCTGATCCCGGTCACGGTGATGTCATACGTCTTCGATATGCTGAAGGACGTACCTGACCGCGTCCCGGACGTGGCCGCACCGCTGAGCGCTTTTGCGACCGTGCTCGTCATCGCCGGCATCGCCCTGAAGGGGAAGGAGGCGCTACGCCTCTGGGCTCCGGTCATCGGCGTCGTCGCCGGTTCCGCAGTCGCCGGGTTGTTCGGCCTCTACGACATGGGCCGTGTCGCCGAAGCGTCGTGGATCGGGCTTCCGCAGGGGGGATGGCCGGGCTTTGCTCTCGACTTCGGACCGGCTTTCTGGACGCTTCTTCCAGCATTCATGTTCGTGGCCCTGATCGACACGATGCAAACGATCAGTGCGTCGGTCGCCATTCAGCAAGTCTCTTGGCGCCAGCCTCGCGCGGTGGATTTCCGGGCGGTGCAGGGCGCGGTAGCCGCCGCGGGAGTTGCTAAGTTTCTGGCCGGCCTCTCGGGAACGGTGCCGAATACCACCTATTCCACAACCGTCTCGGTGACCGAACTCACTGGGGTTGGGGCCCGTAGCGTCGGCATCGTCCTGGGAGTCGCGCTCATCGTGTTGGCCTTCCTTCCAAAGGTACTTGCCGTTGTCCTGGCTATCCCTGGCCCGGTCGTTGCAGCCTATCTCGCCGTCTTTCTGGCGATGCTTTTTGTCATTGGCATGAACTTGGTTGTCCAGGATGGGCTTGACTATCGCAAAGGACTGGTTTGTGGCGTCGCCTTCTGGGTAGGGGTCGGCTTCCAAAACAGCATGATCTTTCCCGAGTTTGTTTCGGAATTCGCCGGGGGTCTGCTTCAGAACGGGATGACATCCGGCGGGTTCGTGGCCATCCTCATGACCCTTTTCACGGATCTGACAAAACCCCGTCACCGGCTGGAGGTGGAGTTCAACGTCTCGGCCCTGCCAAAGATCCGGGAATTTCTCCTCGGATTCGCGTCCCAGAGCGGTTGGGATGCGGAGATGGCGACCCGGCTCGACGCCGCCAGCGAGGAGACGCTCCTGACGCTCCTGCAAGGGAACAAGGCCGGAGAGGGACGCAACCGGCGATTGTTCCTGGGTGCCTACCAGGAAGACGACGAGGCGGTCCTTGAGTTTATTGCCTCGACTGGCAAGGAAAATCTTCAGGACCGGATTGCACTGCTTGGCACAAGGATCGAAGAAGCCTTTGCCGAACAGGAAGTGTCACTTCGGTTGTTGCGGCACTTGGCCTCTTCGGTTCGCCATCAGCAATACCATGGCACGGATATCGTAACCATCCGGGTGGAAGCCCCCTGACCGGTTCACAACGGCGAGGCGAACCAAACGTGAACGAGGCTCGGGCGACTTGTTGGCAAGAAAGACTCCGGCCCGGAGTATGATGGCCTTGCAACTGTCGGTGCGCCAGACGCGACTCGATAGGTCTGTCAGGCCTAAGGAACCTCTGATTTCGTGTGATAGCGGGATGCAGGGCCAGGCGTCCCGGAGCGAAACCCGAAGCGTATCAGAGCGAGAGGTGAGGGTTGAGCGAGGACGCCACACAGCCATGCGCCAGATCGTGCACGAAATCAGAGGTTCCCTAAGGGGTTTTCCCTGTTTTCCACCACAAGGTCACGCGGTTGCGCTCGCCGATCCGCTCGTATGTGTATTTATCCGCAAACTTTTTCGTGAGATAGACGCCCAGCCCTCCAACGGGCCGATCTTCCAAGGACGAGGTAGTATCCGCCTCGGGTGCATCGCTGAAGGGATTGAACATAGGTCCGTTATCTTCAATCCGAGCCACGACAACCTGTTCTTCCAAAGACAGACTCAATTCCAGTTCAGGTCCGGATATCGTTTTGAGGGAGTAATTCACACTATTGGTGATCAGTTCTTCAAGCATCAGATTCAGCCGATTCTGCAATTTCATATCCAGTTCGTGGGCACTGGCAAATTCTTCAAGAGACTGCTCCAGTTCCGTGATCGAGGACAAGTCGGTGGAAAGAGAAATCTGTTTCATAGCGACCTTCATCTGGAATACACAGACCAAGCGTCCTCAGTATAGCACGAAAGTACGGCAGGAAACAGCGTGTGTATGGGTCCACCACATTTGGCACTCGGGTTGGTGGTGAATCAGGGATTGTACCGGAGATTGCCGCCCAAGGCTATGGTGGGGCAACACGGTATTGTAGGCCAGCAACCAATCGGCCAGTTTGCGGTTAAAGGCCGCCAAATCGTCGAACAGCAGATCCTCGTGGTAGTCCACGAAGGTCTCTTGCAGGGTGCGATTGAACCGTTCCGCATGAGCGTTCATTTTCGGGGATCGGGGATACGTCCACCAGTGGGTGATGCCGCGTTCATCGAGCCGGTGCTGGAAATGCCCCTGGAACTCCGGGCCGTTATCGGAGAGGAGGATCCGGGGTGGGGCCGGGAGCAACGCACAGAGTGCATCGAGGGCGTGGGTGGCATGGCGGCTGGAGGCGGTGGCGGTGGCCACAGCGAAGGCGAAGCGACTGCAGGGATCGATGAAGGTGAATAGGTAGCGGCGGAGTCCGGCGTGGAGCCGCACAACGGGGTCGCCGGCCAAGACCGCCAGGGGCTGGGCGGGGCGGGGCCGGGGCGGGCGGGATTTCCGGCGCCGTGTCCGGGGTTTGGGCCGGCCCCGGGCATCCAGGCGGCTCGGCGTGTGCCGCATCCGGTCCGGGGCGCGGGCGATCAGGCGCCCGATGGTGGAGACCCTGGGGAGGGCTAGCCCGTGCTGCGCACACCACGGCCGCAGTAGGACGTGCAGCTTGGCCTTCCCACGGTTGGGATACGTGGTGCGTAGCCGCCGGATCGCTTGGCTCAGGGCGGGTGGCCACGTGGCCTGCCGCCGCCGGTGGGGGGCCCTAGAGCGGACGGCCAACGCCTGCGGGTCCCCGCCAGCCTGAGTGAGCGCCCGCTGCCAGCGATAAAGCGTCCGGCGGCTGACGCCAAAGGCCTCCCCCGTCGCGGCTGGGCCATGCCGGGCGCAAAAGTGCAGAATCTTGAGTCGGTGATGGGCTTCGTGGGGTATCATGTCCCAACGATGCCCGAATTGCGTTAGTCGATAAAACCCCCTGATGCGATAGCCGACATGGTGGATTTGCATGGCCTCTCCTCCTGTTTCGAGGAGTGCCAAAGGTTTCTGAACTTATACAGCGTGTTTTTTTGCTGATCTGGATCGACATGTGCCGATTTCAAACGGGAAAAGATCATTGACAGCCGGCCAAACCATAGCAAAATGGTGATAGTATTGGCATATCGATTCCAATGTAGTAACATTGGCCATTCCGACTGAGTCGATGCGTGCGAATAACCCCGTCCAGGGTGGGGCGCGAAAGTGTCTATTGAAGCAAAAAAGAGGGAATGCTATTCTTGTTTTGGTTAGCTAGAACGATAGTGACTCTAAATAAAAATCAAAAGTTTTGGGGCTACTTTTTTTAAATGACGCCGAATTGGAGGAAAGGGTTATGGAGGAAAGATCGAAGCTATCTGTAGAGGTCGAGCATAACGACAAAGCTGCGATCCTTATTGTGGCCGGTCGAGTGGACGGTTCCAGTGTGGGAACTCTGGAGAGTGCTGTACAGGAACAGGTCGATACGGGGCATAAAACCTTGATCTTCGATTTTAAGGATCTGAGTTATATGAGCAGTGCCGGCTTGCGTGCGCTGCTGATCGCTGCTCGTCTGACACAGAAAGAAGGCGGTAAGGCCTTATTCTGCGACCTTGCCGAGCACATCGCTGAAATTTTCGAGATCAGCGGGTTCAATGAAATTCTGGAAATTCGCGCCACACGGGCCGATGCGCTCGCGGCCCTATGATCGACCGTTTGGCCATGAGTGGTCGATCAACGCATAGTCTCAAAACACAGGTAAGGTGTGTAGGGCATGGATAAATCGCCAACTCAAGTGTTGATCGTTGACGACGAAGAAGATCTCGAGTTACTGGTGCGTCAGAAATTCCGACGTCGGATCCGCGAGGGGGAGATCCAGTTCCTGTTTGCCCACAATGGCAAAGAGGCCCTTGAGGTGCTGAAGGAAAACCCTAAGATCTACTTGGTCCTCTCCGATATCAACATGCCGGTGATGGATGGTCTCACCCTGCTGAGTCAACTTGCTGACGCCGGCCAGGACGTGCAGGCGGTGATCGTCTCCGCCTATGGGGACATGAAAAACATTCGCACCGCCATGAACCGTGGGGCGTTTGACTTTCTGACCAAACCGATTGATTTCAGCGATCTTGAAGCAACCATCGAAAAAGGCCTCAAACACATTCGCTCCATGCAAATGGCCCTGGAAACCCGTGATCGGCTGGTTGCCGTCAAGCAAGAACTTGAGATGGCCAGAGACGTCCAAATGTCGTTTCAGCCAGAGCCGTTGATAGCCAACGAGCACCATGACGTGAAGGGGTTCATCCTCCCGGCACGGGAAGTCGGCGGCGACTTGTACGATTTATTTTTTATTGACGAATTCCACATCGGGCTGGTGATTGCGGATGTGTCCGGCAAAGGGGTGCCTGCGGCTCTGTTCACAACCGTGACCCGTGCACTCCTGCGAGCGTCCACATCAATAGCCTACACCACACCGGGTGGTTGCCTGACGATGATCAATGAACTGCTCTGCGAGAGCAACCCGTCCTGCATCTTCGTCACGCTGTTTTTTGGGGTGCTTGATCTGCGGACCGGCGAGTTAAGCTATTCCAACGCCGGACACAATCCGCCCAGAGTGCTGCGATCTGATTCCCGGGTCGAGGTGGTGCCGAAAACCGGGAATATCGTACTGGGGGTCCAAGCTGCGCATATGTATCGCAATAACCAGATTCAGCTTATGCCTGGTGATAGCCTGTTCCTGTACACCGATGGCGTTACGGAAGCTGAAGACAGCAACTCCGCGGAGTTCACGGAGTCGCGACTCGACGAGAATCTGGCCGAGCTTGCCGGTATGAGTGCCGAACGGATGGTCACGGAAATCTTGGACGTTGTGCAGGAATTTGTCGGAGATGCCGTGCAATCGGACGACATCACCTGCGTGGCGGCACGTTTTCTGTCCCCCCTTCCGGTTCCCTCATAACCCTACTCTACCCATGACGATACGCATGACACTACTTTTGTTAGTGGTCGCGGTAACACCGTGGGGACAGGCGCGGGCGGAGTCCGATCAACAAACGATTCTTTTTGGTCAGTCTGCGGCACTCACCGGCCCGGCCCGTGAATTGGGTATCGGCATGCGCCTTGGACTCCGCGCGGCGTTTTCCGAGGTCAATCGCAAGGGTGGCATTCACGATTACCGGCTACGCCTCGAATCGCTGGATGACAGATACGAACCGGAAGCTGCGCTTGCCAATACCCGTGCCCTGATCGAACAGTACAAGGTCTTTGCCCTGATCGGCGCCGTTGGAACTCCAACGTCCAAATCCGCTGAACCCATTGCCAGGGCGGCAGGCGTTCCGTATATTGCGCCGTTCACGGGCGCAGAATTTCTACGGGACGCAAAGAAGCGGCCCAACGTGGTGAATATGCGGGCCTCCTACTACCAGGAAACCGAGGCAATGGTCGTCCGACTGAATGAGGATCTAGGCATCAACCGGGTCAGCATTTTTTACCAGAACGACGCCTTCGGGCAGGCCGGGCTGAACGGGCTACGCCGCGCGGTCAAACGCCATGGCCTGAGCCTGATCGAAGAAGTGTACTATACCCGCAACACCGAGGCCGTCAAAGTTGCCCTGCTGGATTTACGTCGCGTCAAGGCCGAGGCCATCGTCATCGTGGGTGCCTATAAGCCTGTGGCAACCTTCATCCGGTGGGCGAGACGTCTCAACTTCAATCCTTACTTCATTAACATTTCATTCATCGGCAGCGCCGCCTTGGCGAAAACGTTGGGCCCAGACGGGACCGGGGTGTACGTGACCCAGATTGTCCCGTTTCCGTGGGATGCCACCCTGCCGATCGTCGCCCAATACCAGAAGGCTCTGAAAGCCATCGACGCCCACAGCACACCGAGCTTTGTCTCGCTGGAAGGCTACCTCGCGGGCCGCGTCGCCATAGAAGGGCTGAAACTGGTGGCCGGACCGGCACCTACCAGAGAAGATTTCTTGGAGGCGCTGATACTGGCGGGAGACATTGATCTGGGCGGGTTTCATCTACGCTACGGACCCCGGGACAATCAGGGGTCTGATCGTGTCTACCTGACGCGCATCAACACCCAAGGTCGCTTTGAGGCGGTGGAGACGATGGAGGCGCCATGACTGCAGTCACCCCGCCCGTGGAGACCCGGGTCATCCCCACCCCCGAGGGCTCGGCGTCCAACCGGAAATGGCGGATCGGGCTGGGCTTCCGGTTATACTTCCTCCTCGGGGGTGCGGTGGTCCTCATGGTAATGGCCACGCTGCTGGCCTATTTTTCCTTCGACGAGACCCTCCGGCACGAACACCAGTTAGCGGAATCTAGCATACCCAACTTGCTCAGCGCGGTGAACATTGCACGCAAAAGCGCCATCGTGGTCAATGGGGCCGGGCAACTGTTGGCCGCGACCAACCAAGCGGACCATGCCCAGGTGTCGGCCGCCATGGTGCAGGAGCGCTCGGCCTTGGAGCAGGCCATCCTGGAAGTGGAATCCCGGGGGGGCTTTGACCAGTCCACTGACCAGATCCGCAAGCACCTGGAGGCCTTAACCCAGAAGGTGGCCATGCTTGAGCACTCCTCGGCGCGGCGGTTGGAGATTGCTGCGACTCTGGAGACCCTCAAGACGGAACTGGATACCACCAACCGGCACGTGGGTCGGATGTTGGAGCAGGCCTTGGACGACCAGGCCTTTTATCTCATCACCGGCTTTCGCACGCTCGACGCCCAGGCCGATCCCCTCACTGTCCGGGCCTCGGAGTCGGAAATGACGGCTTATCGCAATCTGTTGAACGTACATCAAGCCATAAACTTGGCGAGCCTGCTGCTGGATGAGGTGCTGGTATCGGCGGATCGCCAGTTGCTGACTCCCTTGGAGGACCGCTTTCACAGAGCCATGCAGAATTGGCAGCAGGCATATGGGAAACTGCCTCCGTCCCTGCAGTCGCCGATGTTGGCTGCAGGCCTGACGCAGTTGGCGGCCTTGGGGCAGGGCCGGACCGGAATCATTGCCTTGCGCCGGGAAGCGTTCAGTCAGATGGAAACGGAGCAGGAGACCATGACCCATGTCCGAATCGAGTCCGAATCCCTTGTGAGCGAGGTCAATCAACTCGTCAACCAGATTCATGCCCAGGCCAACCAGTCCAGCCAAGCCTCCCGCACCGCCGCCAGTACCGGGATTGTGTTGTTGATCCTCCTGAACCTCATCGGGACAGGCGGAGCGTTTGTCTGGGGCTCCCTGTTCGTGCGCCGCTACTTGGTGCGTCGTCTGGTGGGCTTAGCGAAGGCCATGCGCCAGATGGCCAAGGGGGATTTGGACGTGCCGGTCCGCGTTGAGGGCACGGCAAGCACCCCACCTGCGCCGGAGCTGCCCCTGTATCATCGAGACCACCTCTTGTATCTCATCTGGAATGACGAAGTGACGGATATGGCCAGAGCCTTGGAGGTATTTCGGCGGTATGCCCATGAAGTCCAGCGGCTCAACCTCGTGGAACAGATGGCCGAGGAACTCAATGCCAAAAATGTCAGCCTCGAGCAGGCCATGAATGATCTCAAGGAAGCCCAGGAACAGGTCATCGCCGAGCAGAAACTGGCGTCCTTGGGTCAACTCACCGCAGGGGTGGCACACGAAATTAAAAATCCGCTCAACTTCGTCGGTAACTTCGCCAACGTCTCGATCGAATTCGCGGACGAGATCGAGGAGTTGATGAAACAGGAGGAAAACCTCCCCCTTGCGGAAATCAGATCGATTCTGGATGAACTGCGGACCAGCCTCGGCAAGATCAAAGAACATGGCAAACGCGCCGATAATATTGTGCGCAGCATGCTGGAACATTCCCGCAGCAAAGAAGGAGAATGGCGCCCCACCAATCTCAACGCGCTCGTGAAACAGTACGTGGAATTGTCTTATCACTCGCTACGCGCCGAGAATGAGGCCTTTAACGCGCAGATCACCAGGGCCCTCGACCCCAATCTGCCCGAGGTGACGGTGGTGCCCCAGGATATCTCTCGAGTGTTTCTGAATCTAGCCACCAATGCCTTTCATGCGCTGGCAGAGAAGCAGCAGACCGCCCCCCCGACCTACGAGCCGGAGTTGACGATTGGGAGTCAGCAGAGAGGGAGCTCTATAGAGGTGTGGATACGGGATAATGGCACGGGGATCCCCGATGCGGTGCGCGACAAGATTTTTGAGCCGTTTGTGACCACCAAGCCCCCGGGAGAAGGTACGGGCCTGGGGCTGTCCCTGACTACCGACATCCTGCGGCGCCACGGCGGCTCCATCACCCTGGACACCGAGGTCGGTCAGTACACCGAAATGCGGGTGTGCATACCCTTGACCCCCCCTGCTGACGTCCAGAACGCCCTGCAGCCCTCCGACCCTGAATCCGCCTGACCCCCCGACGCCCTTCTTCATTCATCCGGCGGCTCCAGGCCAGGCCTCAGCCGCAGAGACCCGTGGGCGCCAGTCCCCCGCTCGTCCCCGTAGCGCACGGAACTGCGGGCTTGGACAGAGAACGCAGGAGAGAAAGGGAGATGATGCGTGGAGGCAAAGATGGACAGCAGCGCTATGCCACAGACGGCTAAAAATGATATTCCAAATGAAATTCGATGAAGCTGTCGCGGCGCCCCGAATATTGGAGATCCGCAGGATCGATAGACAGAATCGTATTGGACTCCACGTGCCCGGACCACCGGTCCGAGAGCCGCCGGTCGAGTTCGACGCCCAAACTCTGGGTCCTGCGACTCGCGTCCCACAAAAAGCCCGCGCTGAGTTCTGTGCTCTGGATGTCGTTGAACAACAGTTGAGCCCCGACGAAGTAATCGTTGTCGAGCGTCATGGGTGAGCGCCGTGGTACGGCTCGGCGGCCCCGTTCATCGTAATTCCATTCGGCCAGCACCACCAAGTCGGTCACAGACCCTCCAACGGCCGAGAACGTGTATTCCCCCCCCATTACCGCGGCCAGATAAGCCTCGTCCTGGAAGAGCGTATTGTCCTCGCCTGTACGATGGATCGCCTCCAGCTTGAGCAGCCAGGCGTCAAGGGTCAGTTGCGCATCCAAGCCCACCTGCCGGATGTGCGGGTAGTACGGCACTATACTTGGAGTGATCCCGGGTCGTGGCGACCCTCCCAGCTCCAGTTTCTGGGAGGTGGTCATACACCCGTCAAGCTCGGGCAATCCCGGTATCACTACGCGGCACACTCCCGCTTCCCGGGAGGTACCCTCGAACACACTCAAGCCAAAATCCAAGGGCCCCACGCTGTGACTGTAGCGGGCCGCAACATCCGGATGCCACTCCTCGGCTCCACTTTCATAGACGACTTCTTCGTCGATGAGCCCTGAAAACCGAAGTCGACCGGATACGCCAGGGGCGGTGCGCGCGCGGTGATACGGCAATCCGAACACCTCCAGCGTGCCCAATTCCCCGGCCCACGTGACGTGTACCATGGGTTGTCCCAGCTTGACCTCGCCGTTGGGATGTTCCACGAAGTCGATCTGGTTAATGATATCGACCAGGTGTTGCGATTCGGTGACGCCCCAGAACACCCGGTCCACGCCTATGCGCACCTCCCAGTCACTCGATTCGAAGGCGCCAAACAGCAACAGATAAGCTTCCCGAAGGTCCGCATGGGTACGCCGGTCGTCAGTGCCGTCGTAACGAAAGAACGGGGTCAGGGTCACACTCCGCCCCACGTCGTCTTCAAGGTAAAAGGTGGGCTCGAGCACAAAGCCGCTCGCCTGCGAGCGCTGGTCGGGATGCAAGCCGGTTTCGGGAAACCAGCGACTTTCCAGACTCAAGCGCCCGGACCACTCCGTGGCCACGATCTCGCCCATGGCTGGGAGGGTGCTCGCCACTCCCAGCCAAAGCACGCCCAATACGCCGAGGGATCGCACGATCCTACAGCGCATCACCGCACCCGTTTCAACCCGGTTTTGCTGAAATCGCGCTCGGTGAGAGAGGTTCCGAACTGATAGTCATCCCAGTTCAACACGGTGCTCTTGCCCGTGAGATGATTCACCATGATCATTTCCCCCGCTCGCCAGTACCGGTCCAGGTATTGCTGGTACTGCCCGATGGTCAGCGTCTTCAGATGCGCGTCCTTGCGATCATAGTACTCCACTTTCCACAGCCGTAACTCGGCCGTGTCCCGCCACACCAGTTGCCGCCGGTAGCCTGAAGCCTCCTTGTCCACCGGCATCAGCTCGGAGACCGTGCACGTCAACTCCCCACACGGCTCGTCCCGCAGATAGCGGTAGGTGTATTTTTCCACCGCTTGTTCGCTCATGTCTTCATAGGAGAATTCACTGCCCATGAAGGAGCCTGCCCGGTTCGACGAACTGATCCGCTTGACCCGTTTGAGCGCGGGCAGATAGAGCCATTGGTCGTCCGCAGCCTTCCGATGGCCATGGGTCAGGAACGCCGTCCCTTTCACGTCACGCGGCTGGTCGAATACAAACAAGCTCTTATCACCGTCTTCGGGAACCTCAAGAACTTTTATGTGGAGCTGGCGCCGGCTCTCCTGCCCCTGCTTGTTGCGTAGCACCATGGTTTGGCGAGCCGTGAAATTATCAAACCCTTTTGATCTCTCTCGGGCATCACGTGCAATTTTGAGTCCTTTTTCTTCAGGCGTTTCGCCATTCGCGTAAGGCGGACCGGGGAGATGGGACAAAATGGACAGACAAACAGCGAGAAACAAGAGAGTCGATCGAGCGTGATAAATAAACATGGTTCATCATTTCCTTCCACTGTTAATGGCTGACACCCACAGTATGAGTTGAGTGATGGCAGCAAAAACAACCTTTCCGGCCTTTTTTCATTTTTTATACTGTCCTTTTCATGGAGTACAAGGCGCGCGCCGCGTCCTCAGCGACTTGGATGCCGCTACGTATGGCGTCGGTGGTGCAGGGCATCTGTATAGAATCATCGGCGAGAAACAGGCAGAAGACGACCTGGGTGTCTTGCCGTCGCATTTCATCTATCGCTTTCAGCATACTGGGCGGGGCTAGACATACTGCCTCTTCCCATCGGTCTACCCTGACAAAAATCTGTTTTTGCGGCATGCATGGGATAGATTGACGTATTTCTTTTCCCAGTCCTTGTGGCCGATTTCCTCATCGGTCAATGGGAAAAGTTCCCGGGCCTGTTCGCCAACCGCAAAAACGTGGAACTGGATTCTACCCTCGGGAGTTGACAAGGGTGTCAGGTAGTCGTTGTGTTATAGGCCACCAGATCAAAATACCTGGCCGAAGGACTTGGCTGGTCAAACCAGGCAGTCTCTTCAAAATTGTTGAAGAAATCACGCAGGGCCTGCGGCGCGTGACGGAGATCTTTCTTCTCCTCTATCCCCGACTCGATGAACCGTTGCAGATCGGCCGGAGGTAACGAGGACAGCCCTCCCCGCACAGGATCGCCTATGGTGGTATGCCGGATAGAGTTGTCGGCCCCTGCTTGGTCGAAGAGGCGGGCTTTCGCATGCTCCCCGGAATACACCAAGGGTGGTTGAATTATGGTTGAAAAATTTTTCACCCCCACTCCCTTACCTCAAAAAGCTCAAGTAGAAAGAAATCCGCAGAGGCGAGAAGCCCATTTTCTGAAAAGCCTTGCTTTTTATACCAAATCAGGATGTCTCAAGCAAGCCGCATCCGGGCTGTTGTCACGGAGTTGGTTGCCCCGAGACGGGTTGACGATCTGAGATACTCCACCGTCTCTTTTGGGAACGCTTCTGTCATGGAGACAAGGATGCGGAAGCCCACGGCATTGAGGGGCAACGTTTCGGCCACAAGTCTATCCAAGGCTCATTCACGAATGCGAGTCAGCACGCCTCATCGTCCCCGATGAACGTTTAATATTCGCCGATGGCTTCTCGGGTGATAAGCTCCAGAATCTCCCGACTGGTGATCACGCCCAAGAACTTCATGGATTCCCGGTCCCGCACGGGCATGACCGTCTGCGAGTTTTCCGTCATTCGCTGCAGCACGTCTTCAACCAGCTCCCCTGGCCAAGTATACAGCGTACTGCGGCGAACAAGTTTCGCCAGACGCGTGTGGGCCCATGCCTCTTTGGGCAGATAGCGCAGCATGCTCACAGCCACAATCCCGCACAGTTCGCCGTGATCCACAACGGCGTAGTCTTGCTGGTAGGGGACGATCCAGTGATCGGCAAAGCTTCGTACCGACATCGAAGGGTTGGGATAAGCCCGGGTTCGTTCGAGTATATCGCCAACGGTGATGTGGTCCAGCACAAACTTGGCCAGAGAGGGGGGGAGCGATTCGGGGAGCGTTGCCTGTTCCGGCGGCTTCACCCGATGGAGAACGACGCGGATCGCCAGCGGAGCAAACAGGATATAGGCGAGCATAATCAGCACGAGCAAGGAAAAGATATCGTGTCGGATGACGCCGATCTGGAGAAGCACAAGCAGGAGCGCCATTTCCGCAATGCCTTTGGCCATCAATCCCGTGGCCAGAGCTAAGGGATTGTCCAGTCTCACCACAACGGCGCCGATAAGGACCCCGGCAAACTTTCCGGCCAGGGGAATGACGACCAATGCCGCAATCGTCCACACCGGCAACTCGGTAAACGACAGGCTCAGGTGTAACCCGGCCGAGGAGAAGAAGAGGGGCACGAACAGTCCGTCGGCGACGCCTCTCATGCCAGGAACGACGTCCCGCCGCACGTAATAGGGGAGATTCGACAAGGCAGCGCCAAACAGCAGCGCCCCCAGGGAGCCGTGCAGCCCCATCTGCTCGGCGCCGACAACGGTCAGGAACAACCCGCCTAAAATCAGTCCGAAGGAAAGTTGAGACACCTTCAGAAAGCGTTTCAGCAGAATGATCACGGGCGGAAGCACCCGGCTGGCCAACACCCAGGTGACCACCGTAAAAGCGGCGATCTTTCCCGGCAGGATGAGCAGGCTCTCCCAGCTCACATGGTACATGTGCTCACCGATGGTGAATCCCACGAGCAAGAGGCACAACAATTCGGCAATCAGCGCGGTCGTGAAGAGTTGAATCCCGATGGGTTCCCGGAGGCGCCCTTCGTCGACCAGCACTTTGGCTACAAGGCCGAGGCTGGTTAAAGAAAAGACCCCGGCGAGGGCCAGCGACCCTGTGAAATCAAGTCCAAACCCAAAGTCGTAGAGAACATCGGAGGTCACGGTCAGCGCAACGGCCAGGGATACCAGGACAGATATGATTGCGGCGACGAAGAAGCGGCCGCTAAGGGCGGCGATGAAGCCGGAAATATCGAGTTCGTCCAGGCCGATGAGGAAGAAGAAGAGGAAGATGCCGATGCCCAGCAAAATCTGGAGATCGCCGGTGGGATCGACGAGTCCGGCGATCGGTCCCAGCAGGATCCCGGTCGCCATATAGGCCACGATGGAGTTCAGCCGGAACGGTCGAAGAACACCCTCGACCAGTTTGGCGACGATGATAACCAGACCGATGGACAGCAGGGCTTCTTCGATCATGCCTACTAAGTCTCGTGTACGATGCCTTGCTCCGCACGGTTATGAATTCGCAGCTTTTGGCACTCGGGTTGGAATGGGAGTTGGAATTGTAGCGAAGATGGACGACCAAGTCTATGGCAAGGTCGGACAACGGAAGAGGTGAACCGCCACTCCGCCTCGGGGACAAGGCCGAGGGGTTGCACGCCACGTGCTCAATGCGCCATATTGACTGCTCACGAAGAGAGGTCTGGGTGATGGCAGCGCAAACGCTTTTTGAAAAAATATGGGCCCCCCACGTGGTTCGTGAGGAGTCGGACGGCACGACCCTGTTGTATATCGATCGCCACTTGGTCCATGAAGTGACTTCCCCGCAAGCCTTTGAAGGGCTCAAGCTGGCCGGACGTCGCCCTCGTCGCCCGGAGGCGACCCTCGCGGTCCCGGACCACAACGTGCCAACTACCGACCGACGTTTGGGCATTGCCGACCCCTTGAGTCTCCTGCAAATTCAAACGCTCGAACGGCACTGCGCGGACTTCGGCATTACAATGTTCTCCATGCACGACGTGCGTCAGGGGATCGTGCACGTCATCGGCCCGGAACAGGGACTCACCTTACCCGGGATGACGATTGTCTGCGGGGATTCCCATACCTCGACCCATGGCGCATTCGGGGCGTTGGCTTTCGGCATCGGAACCAGTGAAGTCGAACACGTGCTGGCCACCCAATGCCTGATTCAAAAACGGCCCCGAACCATGGAAATCCGAGTTGACGGCCACGTCTCTCCCCACTGTTCGGCAAAAGATCTGATTCTCGCCATCATCGGGAACATCGGCACCGCCGGAGGCAACGGGTACGTGGTGGAATACACGGGCGAGGCGATTCGTTCCTTGTCGATGGAAGGCCGCATGACCCTTTGCAACATGTCTATTGAAGGTGGAGCCCGTGCCGGCATGATTGCCCCTGACGAGACCACCTTCTCCTATATCCAAGGCCGTCCCATGGTTCCCCCCGATCCTCTCTGGACCCAGGCCGTCCGGCATTGGGAAGGACTGCGCACGGATCCCGGAGCCGCCTATGATCGAGTCGTCACGCTTCAGGCGGAAGACGTTGCCCCTCAAGTCACTTGGGGCACAAATCCGGGCATGGTGACCGGGGTGGACGGCGTGGTCCCGGACCCGCGGTCCTTTTCCGACGCGGAAACGCGGGATGCCACGGCACGAGCGCTCGATTACATGGCCCTTTCACCCGGAACCCCTATCGTGGATATCCCCATCGACCGGGTGTTTATCGGATCGTGTACCAATTCGCGGATTGAAGATTTGCGCTTGGCTGCCTCCTACTTCAAAGGGCGAAAAGTCGTGCCCGGTGTGCAGGCGATGGTCGTGCCGGGTTCGGGCCTAGTCAAAAAACAAGCGGAAGACGAGGGCTTGGACGCCATCTTTCGAGCAGCCGGGGCCGAATGGCGGGAATCCGGCTGCAGTATGTGCTTGGCCATGAATGCCGACGTGCTCCAACCGGGTGAGCGTTGCGCGTCAACCAGCAACCGAAACTTCGAAGGGCGCCAGGGCAAGGGCGGGCGAACACACCTGGTCTCCCCGGCCATGGCCGCGGCGGCAGCCGTCACCGGCCTCTTCGTCGATATTCGTCATTGGGCCTGACCCAGGAGTATGGCCATGGAACCGTTTACCATCCATATCGGACGCGTCGCTCCACTGGATCGCGTGGACGTCGATACCGATCAGATCATTCCCAAGCAGTATCTCAAGACGATTCATCGAACGGGATTGAAAGAGGGGCTTTTTGCCGATTGGCGCAATTTTCCCGATGGGACCCCGGACCCGGATTTTTTCATGAATCAACCGCGGTACGCTGATGCGACTATTCTGCTGACTCGCGACAATTTCGGCTGTGGTTCTTCCAGGGAACATGCGCCCTGGGCTCTGTTGGATTATGGTATTCGTGCCATCCTCGCCCCAAGCTTTGCCGAAATTTTTTATAACAACTGCTTTCAAAACAGCATCCTGCCAATTGTGCTTGACGCCGGGGACATTCAACGGCTCTTTGACCACGTTTGCGCGGATGAGCGGTTTGAACTGACGATCGACTTGGCCTCGCAAGCAATTACCACGCCACAGAAATCCATGTTTCGATTTTCCATTGATCCATTTCGAAAACAGTGCCTTCTGCAAGGGTTGGACGCCATTGGCTTGACCCTCCAACGAGAACGGGAAATTGCGGACTACGAAGCAAGAAGAAAGCAGGAAGTTCCCTGGCTTTTCCAAGATGTGTGCTCGTAAATCCGCGTTTCCCGATGTCACCAACGTCGCTGGACGAACCAAGTTCTGAACGAAGGCAAGGCTCTCTCATTCCCCTGTTCCGTTCTTTCGTTCTCAGGAGTCGTCACGATGGATGAATTCAGCGCACTCAGGGACGTCATCCTTATTTTCTCCGTGTCCATCGCGGTGGTCTTCCTGTTTCAAAAACTCCACCTCCCTTCGATTGCGGGGTTCCTCGTCGTGGGGGCTCTGGTGGGTCCCTATGGACTCAATCTCATTTCCGACCGGGAACACGTGCACGTGCTGGCCGAGATTGGGGTGATGCTGCTGCTGTTCACCATCGGCCTGGAATTTTCGTTGGCGAAATTGAAGTCCTCGAAGATCTTGTTTTTCGTGGGAGGACCGGCCCAGATTTTCAGCGTCCTGCTTTTTTTCGCCGTTGGCGGGTTCCTCTTGGACTTCGACATGAACTCCGCCATTTTCTGGGGATTCCTGGTCACTCTAAGCAGTACCGCCATCGTCCTGAAGGCGCTGGCTGAGCGCGGAGAAAGCGATACTCTGCACGGACGATCCACGATCGGCATCCTGATTTTTCAGGACTTGGCCATCGTGCCCATGATGCTCATGACGCCATTTTTGGGAAACCAGGGATCGGAAGGCATGGGTCGCATTCTGTTGACCCTCGGACAATCTCTCGCCCTGGTTTTCCTGATTGTGCTGGCCGCCAGAGTCTTCGTTCCCAAACTCCTTCAGCATATCGTTTGGACGAAAAACCGGGAACTTTTTCTTCTGACTATTGTGGTCCTCTGCATGGGAACGGCGTGGTTGACCTCACTGTTTGGGTTATCCATCGCCCTCGGCGCCTTTATAGCCGGACTCCTGATCTCTGAATCGGAATACAGCCATCAGGCGCTGGCCGAGATTCTCCCGTTTCGGGACAGCTTTAACAGCCTGTTTTTTGTCTCGATCGGCATGCTCATGGATACGCGCGTGATCCTGGAATACCCCCTGTTCATCATGACGATGGTCGGCGCCGTCGTCATCGGCAAATTTGTGACGGGAGCCGCGGCGGTGTTAGCGGTCGGCGCGCCGCTTCGTTCGGCGATCCTGGCTGGCGTGGCCCTGGCTCAAGTAGGCGAATTTGCCTTTATCCTGGCCGGAGAAGGCCTCAAGGCAGATATTCTGCACCATGAAACCTATAATCTTTTTCTGGCCGTCTCGGTCCTGACCATGATCATTACACCGTTTTTGATCCAGTGGTCTCCGAAAATCGCGAGACGGACGGAAGCCATGCAGCGGCTGCGCCAATGGTTGCCCGGGCGTGTGTCCCTGCGCGCGGAAACGGTTCAATTCAAACTCAGCGATCACGTCATCATCGTGGGATACGGCTTGAACGGTCGCAATCTGTCGCGAGTGCTTCGAGAGTTCGAAATTCCCTACGTCGTTCTAGATATCCGGGGGGAAGTGGTGCAATTGGAAATCGGGACGGGTGTCCCCATTCAGTATGGCGACGCCACCAATCCGACGATTTTGCGCCAAGTCCAAGTTGAAAACGCCAGAGTCCTCGTGGTCGCGATTTCCGACCCCTTTGGAGCACGACGTATCGTCCAACTGGCCAAGAGTCTGAACCCGTCGATTCACGTCATTGTCCGGACCCGGTATCTCAAAGAACTCGAAGAATTGCACAAACTCGGAGCCAGCGAAATTATTCCCGAGGAATTTGAAACCTCGATTGAAATCTCCACCCTTGTGCTCCAGTCGTTCCAAATTCCCGACCAGGTCATCCTCGGGAAAGCCGAACAGATCCGGCGGGAAGGCTATGCGCTGCTCCGCCGGGGAGAACTGCCCGAACTGGTCCACCATCTCCGGTCCGGCACGCTCGAGGACGTGGAAGTGGAAACCTTCCGCATCGATGAGGATTCACCCGCACTGGACCAATCACTGCATGGGTTGGCTGTTAGACCACGAACCGGCGCATCCGTGATCGCCTTGATGCGCAACGGGATCACGGACTCCAATCCTTCAGACAAAACCGTGCTCGAAGCCGGAGACATTGTCGTATTGATGGGTGCCCGAGATGCCATTCGCCGGGCCACTGAACTCCTCGTGGATACGAAGGTCGAATAGCCGACCGTGCGGGGAGAATCGTCGTTACGGTTCCTCCTCCCCCGTCGTCGCAGAACCAATATGAGCCTTTGCCCAGCCGGCCCACAACCGGACACCGGGGAACGCATCGTTATGGGTGGCTTCATCCAGCGTTTGCAACTCCGCGTGATCAGCGGGATCTCCCAATTTTCCCAATCGATAGGCAGCCTCGGTTCGCACTCCATGGTCGCCATCGAACAGAAGCCGTTCCCGAAAGTCAGCAAGAGCCCGACGATCGCCCAACTCACCCAACGCCGCCAGGGCTCCCTGTCGCACAGTCGGTTCAGGATCGGTCAGGGCTTCCCGCAACGCCGGATAGGCACTCTTGGCTTCGAGTTGGGCGAGTGCTGCAACTGCGGCACGTCGGCTATTGCTCTCTCCGACGGTCAATATTTGAATGAGGACTGCAATGACTTGCTGACGGGGGCCGATTTTTCCCAACGCCTGGGCGGCAGCCCGTTTGACGGAAGGGTGCCCATCGCCCAAGGCTCCCGCCAGGCGGACGGCTGCCTCATCATTCACGTCTTCTCCTATTTGTCCCAAGGCCCAGGCACTGTATTCACGAACTTGGGAATCGGGATCGGATAACGCCTCAGCCAAGGCCGTGGTGGCAGCGGCGTGCCCGATTTTCCCGAGCGATTGTGCAGCGGTTCGTCGAACGTCCCGGGAAGGATCCTTGAGAAGGGTGACGAGACGAGCGGTGATGTTTTGCGGGTCCCCAACAGGGGCTTCCACCTGACATCCTGCACCAAGGAACACGCTAATGAAAAGGAACGCCAACGTGGCAAAGCCACGGTCTTTGCGCAGAAGAGGTCTTTCGACCAAGATCGGGACGTACTTGCTCAACGTCCCGTTACGTGGTTGGAGGTGGATCTTTGGGAACAGGGGGTTGTTTCGCCGCTTCAATGGACTGTTCGACTTCTTTTTGCGCTGATTCCAACTCCGCTTGGATGGTACTCATTTCGGGATCGATTGCATTCCGCACGTCCGCGGTTGCTTCGCGGAAGGTTCGGAGGGTACTCCCCAGTCCCTCTCCAAGCGATTGCAAGTCGTCACTTGCCGGAGCCGGCGGCGGGGGCTTGGCGGCTTTGGCCTGCATCGCGGCACGTTGCGCTTGCACACGCGCCACAGCCTTTTTATTCACGATGGCCGCCGGTCGTTTTCCTGCCGGCGCGGTCATGGCCGAAGCAGGCACAGGCGGATACTGCGCCATCGGTCGAGGCACTGAACCCGCGGCACGCTGTTCCATGGCCACCGGTTCAAACTGCTCTTGATAAAGAGGGGCCGGCGTCGCGTCGGCAGAGGGTTGGGGAGCCGATTGAACCGTTTCCGGACCGAATCCGCCATATACCTGTGCCGCTAACGTCCCCGGGGTCCTTTCGGGACCCGGCTGGTGGGGTTGCTGCGTCACGGGCTGCGGAGCAGGGTCCGCGACTTGTGCTGCCGGAGCCGCTCCGGGTTGAGCCGCCGCATCAGAGGCAGGTTCAGGCAAAGCTGCTTGGGGATTCTGTTCTTCCACGGGCGGTGGAATATCATTGACTTCCTTTTTAAATCCTTTCAGGGCTTTCCCAACGCCCTCCCCAATTTGAGGGAGCCGTCCCGCTCCGAAAATAATCAGAACAATGACCAGAATAATAATCAGTTCTGAAAAGCCGAGGGTTCCGAACATCGCAATTTCTTCAGGGGATCAACCCCTGACGCCTCCTTGAGTTTACTGTAAAGACGGCGATGGAACGTGTCAACCCGCTCGGACGTCGGGAAACGTCTCCTTCCACACGGAGGACAAGAGCCGTCTCTTGTGTTGTGTGCCACAAGTGGTAAAATCGTCATCAATGGCCGCCTCATCCTCGCCCCAAATTCCTTCGTATCGAATCACGTTGTTTTTCGGGCCTGAGGCGCACGAAACGAATCCCGATGTTTTCTACTGCGTGTTCAACGTCAAAAAGCGAAGCTGGAAAGGCGGCATTCAACTCGTCGTGGAGATGGCGCACCCCCATGCTTCCCATCTCAAACGAATCCTGGAACTGGAGACGTGGTTGCGGAACGGCCTTCGCCACCTTCCGCAAGAGGAGTACGACGAATATTTTCAACGAGGCCAGGACCTGTTTCTCCAATACCTGTGCCAGGAAAAATTGTATCTCGCCATCGAGGGGGGGCTGCGCCAGGAAACGACCCTGCTCTCGCAGGACGTGTTTTCCCGGGAATTGGAGCAGGCCATACGGCGAAACGGGCCTGAGCTGAAAGAAACCCTGTTCGCCGAATTAGACGTTCCACCCGTGGCAGAATAAAGCACAAGACGCAGATGGCAGCGTAATGAAATACAGAGATCGTATGATAGCCCTGTCTTTTTATGACCCGATCCTTGAGAGAGAGAATCATGGAAGCCAAGAGGCCAGTCGCCGGCTAAGGACTCGCGCGCCGAGCGACAAATGGCTTCTCAACGCGGCGACAAAGACACTGGATTCTTGCTTTCGCAGGAATGAGTCCCTGGATACCTGATGAAAAAACCGATCATTGGAGTCACGCCGGATTTCAATGCCGGCAACCGGAAGGACATGGGCGGGAAAGAGCCAACCTACTTTTTGCGAGCCCGTTATATAAGGGCCGTCGAAGATGCCGGGGGCCTTCCCGTTGTGTTGCCCCTGCTGTCAAACAGGGTCGCTTGGCGTCAGATGGTGGCCCACGTGCACGGACTCCTCGTCACAGGAAGCGGTTCCGACTTGGCACCCGAATTCTATGGGGAACGACAACGGCACAAGTTTGCCCGCATGAGTCGTGAGCGGGCGACTATGGAATTGGGAATCGTCAAAGTGGCGTACCGGGCCGACGTTCCCATGTTGGGCATTTGCGGCGGCATGCAATCCATCAACGTGGCCTTGGGCGGCACGTTATATCAGGACATTGCAGCGCAACTCGATACCCCTCTTGACCACCTGCCCACCCGTTCGGCAACACAGACGACGCATGCTGTGCAGATTGTTCGCGGCTGCCTGTTGCGCCGCATTGCCGGAAAAGCACGTGTGGAAGTGAACAGCTCCCACCATCAATCGGTCAAGAAGGTGGCCCCGAACCTGCTCCTGACCGCCGTCGCTCCTGACGGGGTCATCGAAGCCATTGAAGCCCCGGCCCGCTCATTTTTCTTGGGGGTTCAATGGCATCCGGAATTCCTCTATGACCGAGATCCCATCCAACGGCGTCTCTTTTCCGCATTGATTCGGGCTGCCAGGACGTTTGCCGAAGGGCGAGCCGGTAGAGTGACATCGTAAAGGTCATGGGAACTATCGCATCTTCTGCAGTCAGCAAACAGCGCCCAAAGCCAGCCCCCGACCTGATCGGGGGATTGTCAATGTTCCCTAATTCGTTGACAGAATAGGGAAACGGAAAGTTACAAATACCGGTGGGCGATGGCTTGGCCTTGATCGTCCAGTTCATACAGCAACGGGGCGCCAGTGGGGATGTTCAATTCGAGCACGTCTTCGCGGGAGAGGCGGTCGAGGTGCATGACAAGAGATCGCAGGCTGTTGCCATGCGCCACCACCAACAGTGTCTCGTCTTTCGCTAGGCGCGGCCATATCCGTTCCCGGTAATAGGGTAGTACGCGTTCGGCCGTGTCATGGAGACTTTCTCCGCCCGGAGGCCGCACATCGTAACTTCGCCTCCATAATTTCACCTGGGCTTCTCCGTATTTTTCTGCGGTTTCGACTTTGTTGAGACCTTGCAATTCGCCATACATACGTTCGTTCAACGCTTGGTTTTGTTCAACCGGCAACCCGGGTTGACCAATCACGTCCAACACGATCTCCAGGGTCCTGATGGCCCGCGTCAACACGGATGTCAAGGCATAGTCAAACCGATAGGCACGGAGTTTCTCTCCCGCTTCCCGAGCTTCCTGTTCACCTCTGGGGCTAAGGGGGACGTCCACCCAGCCGGTAAACCGGTTTTCAAGATTCCATTGTGATTCACCGTGGCGAATCAAGACCAATTGCTTCATGCGTCCGCCCTCTGTGTCCAACTGTTCGCGTCGATCAAGGGGCGTCCAAGGCTCTCCCCTTGCTTTGCTCACCCGCACTCCGTACCATGCCAAGCACGTTCCTTTCCCTCGATGGATCCCCTCCCAGGTCAAGGCCACGGGACGTGGCTGAAGCCTGCGGGGACAACTCTCCGTTGACAACCATCATGGCGCGTATGACTCAACCCGACCGACCGCAACTCAATGCCCAGTGGTGGATTGCGCTGGCGCAACGACTCAACATCAAGGAAAAGGTCGAGCAGTTCTTTCACGATGCGACTACGCCTCACAACGTGCTGGACCGCGTGGCCGACGCCGATGGAGACCTGCCGTACATCCTGTTTGTCTTGGTGCGCCATTGGATCCCCGTCGTCTTGCCCCCGCCGGGACGTGAACGCGTTGCCAAACACGATCCCGATTACTGGTTGGAATCGGCGCAAATCCTCGATGCCGCGGTCACGCGCCTGCGAGAATTAAAACCCCTGATCGACCTCCTGACCACACCCAATCCCCTAGCTCCCAAGCCGGCGGCGTCCGCTTCGCCGGTCGTTGAGGTCGAGTTGGCCAGCATGTTGCAGGACATCGCCAAGGTTGCGGGCAGTTACGGCGGGGCTGACTATACCTCGACTATCAAAAACTTCGACCCCATTCCCCTGCGACAAACGCAACCCTTTAAACACAACAAAAAACACAGCGCCGAGTTGTGGGTCGTGTTTCTGCTCCGCGAGCATTTCCGCACCCTGAACCTGGGAAAAGACCGCTATTGGCCGCTGCTCACGGACGTGGTGACCGCTGCCGGCATTCGTCAACCCAATGACTCTCCGTTTGCCCCGGGTGAACTCAAATCCTGGTGGACCAAGAACTGGCCACGGACCTACACCCTGCTGAAGGAAAAAAGCGACGACGGGCTTCCCATCGTGCATACAGCCTACCAAAGCGACTATGAATGGTTTCAGTCATGGTTTATGTGGGAGCTATCGCAAACGGGCGGTCCCGGTCGCTGAACCCCGGTCCGTTCAAGGGACCGTGCCTCACAGGAGCATCCGGCGGCCCTCTAGCTCTTCCTCGCCGAAATTCAAGTCCTCCCCGTCAGACGGCAATTCGTCTTCGAGCGGCGGTTCGCCCAGCACGGCAAAAAAGACTCCGATCTTCAACAGGAGCGATGCCGCCACCAACCAGAACACGTAAGGTTGAACGCCCCCTTCGTCCATAAGTTGCCGCATGCGGGCCGCGTGGTCCAGACCGATCCTGGCTTTCACCTTCTGCAACAGGTCCCTTAGATGCCAGTAATACACGTAATTGGCGCTCGCGCTGGCAATAATCGACCACACGATCGGCACCGTGATGTCGCTGGTGATAAAAACGGACACGATGGGACCGATAAAATACACGAACGCAAACAGATACATTTTGCGATACAGAAACCAGAGAAAGGGCTCGACCAAAAACGGGGCCCAGTTCCACGTAAGCGCAAAGCGGGGGCCTTGTGCAGAGTGAAATCGTGCAAACGCGCTCTGGTAATACTCCCACGCGGGTCTCCACGACCAAGCCCCCCTCAACGTGAATTGGAGACAATGGCCGGGCCCGATCAACGTGCGCCAATACTGCTCCTCCTGATCCATCTCGGAAGCCGCCGCCTCCGCTGCCGGGGGAAACTCCTTGCCGCACCGCAGGCAAAATTGGGCATCATCAGGGTTCTGTTGTTGGCAGGAATCACATGCTCTCATTGTTGAGGTTATACCATGCGACTGTTGCAGAAGGCCACCGGGCGGGCTTCGCCCTGCATCCCGTCATCATCGGCCGAGTTCCGGTATGGAGTCAAAAAAGAGGCAGCGGGGCGGTGGGGTGAGATGAAAACGAAGGGGAGACGTGTATGAGCAATTATTTTTACGGTAAATATAACGGAACCATCGACATGTACTCTCGAATACTCACACTGCCCCAAAAGAGTTTTTTTCTGTTTGACCCGCGAGGGACGGGAAAATCCGTGTGGCTGGACCAGCGTCTCGGCCAGGCAGCCTTGAGGCTCAACTTGCTGAAATCAGGCGAATATCTTCAATATAAACGGGACCCGTCCCTGCTCGCCCGAGAAGTGGCGGCACTGCGAAACAGGAAGGCCTGGATCATTATCGACGAGGGACAGAAGCTTCCGGAATTGCTGGATGAGGTTCATGCCCTGTTGTTCGAAAGCCGGCACGACTGCCGTTTTGCCTTATCCGGTTCGAGCGCCCGGAAACTCAAGCGGTCCCAGGCCAATATGCTGGCGGACCGGGTCTTGTCAAAAAGGACGTTCCCGCTGAGCATGCTCGAGATCGGCGAGGACTTCAGGTTAGGGAACCTCTGATTGAGTGCACGATCGGGCGCATGGCGGCGTTGTGTCCTCGCTCAACCCTCACCTCTCTCTCTGATACGCTTCGGGGTTCGCTCCGGGACGCCTTGCCCTGCATCCCGCTATCACACTCAATCAGAGGTTCCTTAGAGGACGTTTTGCGCTTCGGGCAGTTGCCCTTGAGCGTCACGTCGTCTTGCAGCGAGGAGAAAATCGAATTTCTGGATGCCTACGTCGAGACCTACCTGAAAGAGGAAATTCAACAGAAGACCACCGTCACCTGGCAGCCGACCGGCGCAAGAAACAGCAGCGATGCAGCCCACGCGACGACCGGCCTCGCTGTGGGCGGCGCGCTCAAAGGCCCCTCCGGCGCCAACGGCACGGCAGGCTTCAGCCTGACACCGGCGATCTCCGGCGGCAATCCGGCCTCCGGCACCGGCGGCTCGGCCGCTTCGGTCCGGACCGCGGCCGTCACCACGCTTGCCCAGGCGACCGACTGCCGCACCGCCGCTTCGTGCAGCCCACAGATGCCAACGCGCTTGCCGCCGCAGGCCCCGCGGCGATCGGCGGAGTTGCGAGCCTCGCCGGCGAATACGAACTCGCCTGGACCCGCGCCAATGGCGACTCCAGCGGCGAACCCGACTGGCGCGCCGGCGGCTCGTTGCGCGTGGCCGGACTGTCCGCCGAAGTGTCCGATCTCGAAAACGACGTCGAATACCTGTTCCACGTCCGCACCCGCCAGGGTGACACCTGGAGCCCCTGGTCCCCAATCGCCGTGACGACCTCGACCGCCAACGGTGACGCACTGGGCTTCGGCGATGCCAAGATTCCCGATCAGACTTGGCGCGTAGACGAGGATGTGAACTTGGTCCTGCCGGCGGCAACGGCACACTGACGTATGCACTGCGTCGGGTGCGCGCAAACGGCATGACGGAAGTCGGCAAGGAGATGCGCTCTAGCGTCAAATTCTATGCTGCCGACCGGCGGATTTCCAGCACCCCGACAGAGGAACTCGACAGCGCCACCTACGAGTACGCCGTCCTCGACGGTGACGGGGACGACTCTGGATCCGCGATGACAAATGTCGGGGATGACAGAGAAAGACAAAGGTGTCAACGAATGACTGAACACAGACAGGAATGACGCATGATGCCTACCGAGAAGTTCGCACGCCGACTTTTTTGCAGTAATGGCTAACCGGGCACTGGCTACAAAACGGAGAAATGGGGCGACAGAGGTGTTGCCCAAAGGGCACTAACCAGTCATTAAACGTGATCCAGTATTGTGCGGGAAGTTTTTGTCGAAGAGCGCGTTCAGTTTCCTCCGGAGTCCTGGTTTGAACGTAGCCCCACCGGTTACTGATGCGGTGAACGTGAATATCCACGCAAATCCCGGGCTTGCGGTATCCGACGGTTACCACCAAATTGGCCGTCTTGCGCCCGACGCCCTTCAGCGTCAGGAGTGCTTCGATGGTATCCGGAACCCGTCCCCCAAAGTCCCGGAGAAGGCTTTGGCAAATCGCCTGAATCTGTCGGGCTTTGTTTTTGTAGAATCCTACCGGATAGATCGCTTTCTCGATCGTTTTGACGGAGAGCGCACCCATGGACTCCGGCGTGTCAGCTAGCTTGAATAACCGTTCACTGGCCTCGGCCGTGGTTTGATCTTTGGTCCGAAGACTCAGAAGACAGGCAATTAAAATGCGGAAGGGGTCACGAGTTTCTCGAGCGACGACGCCCAGCACGGGTTCTTTCCAGCGGCAAATGGTTTGCTTGACTTCGGAGACGACCGCGTGAATGTGGGAATCACGCATTGAGGGCGTGGAAGGGTTGAACGAGAAGAAATGAGGAGGTGATTGAACAGTGTGAACTAACGAATTGTACGCTTTGCCAACCATTTTTGTCGTCGCCGGGCCGCTTCTCGTTCTTTTGCTTTTCGCTTCACGCTCGGCTTTTCGTAAAAACGTCGGCGTTTCAATTCACGGAACAAACCATCGGCTGCGAGTTTTTTCTTCGCGACACGAAGCGCTTTCTCTACATTGTTGTTCACAACTTTGATTTCCATTGTACCTCGTGACGGATAGACGTTCCTTCTCCTCTCTCACACGCTGAACCAGCAATATCATACTTCTTCCGCGAGAGACAAGTTCGCCAGGGAGAGAGAGGCAAGCGTAAGAAAATTAAGTCAAGAAATTCAATAAGTTACAGGAAAAGTTTTTTGAAAAATTATTTTCAGACGGTCAATGAGTGGCTTTTTTCAATATCCATGCACAGATGGCAACAGGGAATTCCTAATGGCCACGTGTCCTCAGGTTTCTTTGAGGGCGGCGATGATATCCAACACCATTTTTTTTCCATCGCCAAACAGCATCAGGGAATTGTCTAACGCAAACAGGGGATTCGGGATCCCGGCAAAACCTGGGCTTAAACTCCGTTTGATAATCACCACGGTTTTCGCCTTATCCACGTCTATAATCGGCATCCCGGCAATGGCACTCGTGGGGTCGGTTCTCGCTAGAGGGTTGACCACGTCATTCGCGCCGATGATCAGGGCCACGTCGATTTGGTCGATGTAGGGATTGATGTCATCCATATCCTTGAGGACCTCATACGGAACGTCGGCTTCGGCCAACAGGACGTTCATGTGGCCCGGCATTCGACCTGCGACGGGATGCACGGCGTATTCCACCTCAATGCCGCGTTCGTTGAGGAGTGAGGCGAGGTTGGCCACGGGGTGTTGGGCTTGGGAGACTGCCATCCCGTATCCCGGAACGATGGCTACCCGTCGAGCCGCGTCGAAGAGGAGCGCGACTTCTTCCGGCGAGGCGGCCTTGACCCGGCCGGCATAGACTTCGTCTGCAGTTGCCCCGCCACCCGTGGGAGCCAGCACGCCGAAGAGGACGTTGGTCAAGGACCGATTCATGGCTTTACACATGATTTGCGTCAGGATCAATCCCGACGCACCCACCAGTGATCCGGTGATGATCAGGACGTTATTGGACAAGACAAACCCCGTGGCCGCCGCTGCCAATCCCGAGTAAGAATTCAAGAGCGCGACCACGACCGGCATGTCGGCCCCACCGATCGGAATCACGAGCAGGATTCCAAGGATGGAAGCCACGACCACCAGCAGCCCGTAGAAGAGGATAGCGGTGGGATCCATGATCACCCCTGCGCTTAACGCGAGGGCAATAATCGCCAACACCGCATTAATGACTTGTTGTCCCGAAAACAGGACGGCATTTTCATTGATGAGGCCCTTGAGTTTTCCAAAGGCCACCAGGCTTCCCCAAAACGTGACGGCTCCGATCAGCCCGGAGGCTGCAATCGCCACGGAGACCTGCATAAAAAGGACTCCGCCGTCGAGGGTGCCTTCTATTAGGGCGGAACCGGCCACCAAGACCGAAGCAATACCGCCAAACCCGTTGAACAACGCCACGAGTTCCGGCATCGCCGTCATTTCGATTTTCACGGCTAAGAGGGCTCCTATCGCCGCACCGATGACGAGCCCGATGAGGATGACTTCAAAACTGACGATGTTCCGGTCCGTGAGCGTAATGATGATGGCGAGCAGCATGCCGCACGCACCTAGCAGATTGCCCCGGACGGCAGTGCGGGGATGAGTCAGCCCTTTCAGTCCGAAAATGAAGAGAATGGCGGAGACGAGGTACCCTGTGTTGATGAGAAAAGCGGTCATGGCCTAGGATTTCTTTTTAAACATTTCCAACATGCGATTGGTCACCATAAAGCCGCCGACGACGTTCAAGGTGGCAAAGACCACGGCCAGCCCCCCGATCACGGTCGTCAAAACCGTCCGTTGGGCGCCTGCCGACAGAATGGCTCCTACCAGCGTGATGCCTGAAATCGCGTTTGCGCCCGACATCAGTGGGGTATGCAGAGTTGGAGGAATTTTAGTGATAATTTCGAAGCCCACGAATATTGCCAGGACGAAAATCGTAATGCCGGCCATCAACATCTCCATGGCTTACCTCTCCTCTCCTTCGCCCGTGTGACGGTCCAAGATTGCTCGGATTTGGTGATGCACAACGTCTCCGTCACACGTCAAGAGCGTTCCCCTGGTGATTTCGTCTTCCCGGTCGATCGTGATTTCACCTTTTTTCACCAGATGCAGCAGGAAGGTCGCAATGTTTTTGCTGTACATTTGGCTGGCGTGATAAGGAACCAGGGAAGGAAGGTTTTCCGTTCCGATGATGGTGACCCCATGGGCCTTCACCGTCTGGTTGGCTTGAGTTAATTCACAATTTCCGCCTCGTTCGACCGCCAAGTCAATAATGACCGATCCGGGAGCCATGCCGGCCACCATGTCGGCCGTAATCAGGAGTGGCGCTTTTGCCCCCGGCACCGTAGCGGTGGTGATCACCACGTCGCTCGCGGCGACCACTTTGGTCAGCAGGGCCCGCTGCCGGCGATAAAACGCTTCATCTTGTGCTTTGGCATATCCCCCCGTGTCTTCTGCGTCTTGCGTGTCCAGCTGGAGATCCACAAATTTGGCTCCAAGGCTCAGCACTTGCTCTTTGACGGCTGGTCGCACGTCGTACGCCTCCACGGCGGCGCCAAGCCGGCGAGCCATGGAAACCGCCTGCAGCCCGGGCACGCCGGCCCCGATGACAAAAACTTTGGCAGGGGCCACAGTGCCGGCTGCCGTCATCAACATCGGAACCATTTTCGGAAGCGCGTCAGCAGCCATCAGCACGGCCTTGTACCCGGTCACGGTTCCCATGGAGGAAAGGACGTCCATGCTTTGAGCACGGGTGATGCGCGGCATCAATTCCATGGCAAAGGCCCGGACTCGTCGTGTCGTCAATTCGCGGATGCCGTGGGGATTGGACAGGGCATCGGCCATGCCGACAATGATCTGATCGGGTTGCATCAAGGGCAGGTCTGTTTTGCCGTATTCGGGATTCGCCCCCAACATCCGGACTTGGGCAATGATGTGCGCGGCTTCAAAGAGTTGAGGGCGTGAGGAGACGATGGTGCCCCCTTTCTCCGTATAGGCGTCATCAGGGTATCCTGACGCGACCCCGGCCCCCGCTTCAATCTGCACCTCCATCCCTTCCTTTTTCAAAGAAGGGAGGGCGGCGGGAATCAGAGCGACCCGCTTTTCACCGGGATAGGTCTCTTGGGGGACACCGATAATCATGAATGACTTAACGAGTTAAGGTAGAGATCGATAGCATAGATAATAGCATATTAGCATATGACAGTTTTTGACAAACTCTAAAGGGATAGCATAAAGTTTTATCAGAATCAACAAAATTATTCGGGAATTCTATAGTTGACTTTGCAGGTTGGGCCGCACGTGGCATGATGGTCTTTCGACCGGTAGAACCGCCTTCTACCGTATAACTCTGAATGGCAGGGACATCCATAAATCGCCCGGAAATGCGAGCGTCAAGTTAAATGGATCATTCCCTTTCAATTCGAGTTGACGAATCATCCCTGAAGTTCAGAGATGGGCGTTTCGTTGAAGAAATGAATCATTATAGAGGTAACCACATGGCTACAACAACGAAAGAGGCCGCACGGCAAATTATTAACATCTCCCGGGCCAGGCAACGTGGAATGACATCATGCATGAGTTGTATGCCAAACAAAAGATGGAGAAAGGATTGGCGGATATTGAGGCAGGTCGCACAATTTCGCACGAAGCGCTGCAGGCTGAGATTTTAGGCAATGCGGATTAGATGGTCACACCGTGCCAGGACTGATCTGCGGGATACCCAAGATTATATCGCCAAAGATTCTCCTCCCCATGCCAGACAGGTTGCCGAAAAGATTATCACCGCTACCGAGACTGATCGACCATTCCAAGCTCGGTCGTAAGGTCTCTGAGGCAGAGCAAGACCACATCCGGGAACTCATCTTCCAAAACTATCGAATCATCTACCTAATCCGCCCCGACTACCTCTATATCGTGAGTTAACGCAAGGGAAAACGAAACCATGGGAGAGGGTGGAACGTCCCGTCATCTTCTCAACAAGGATTCCGAATCATGCCACAGGGCAATAACTTTCTGCATTCCAAGTATTCCCGTTCGGATCCAGGGGATCGGGCTCAGTACCTGTCGTTTGAGGATGGGGCTCCGCCTTTGTCCCCTGCCTGGCACGAAGCCCTGAGACCCCTGGGCAAGAGCCTGTGGGACGCGGGGGTCCGTGCGGTCGTTCTGGTGTATGGCTCCTATTTGGGAGCCGACCTCTTTGGGTCGGGACGCCTTGATGAAGCCGGTGGCCTCAAACGGGGGTACTCCCGTGGCATTCCGGGACTGGAGTCGCTTCTGGCGACCCTTCGCCCCAGTGACTATCAACGCGCGCCGCAGGATCCTTCCTGCCAACCGCCTTATGCCAATGACGACGCCAGCAAAACGAAGCTGGACAACCTTCTCAGCGACAAAGGAAACTTTTCCGAAGAGTATTTCAAAGGCCTTCAAGCGGGGCTCTCTCAAACCCACGCGATGCCTTTCACGGTCCAACGGTACCTGTGGTCTTCCAAGCACCATCACCCTGGTCGCATGGAAGGGGCGTTGGCGCTCCTCCATGAACTCAACCGCCTCAAAACGCACAAAGACTTACGCGTCGATGATCGAATCCTGATCTTGGCCCATGGCCACGCCGGTCAATTGCCGGCGCTGCTTTCCAATCTGATGGCTCCGGGAGAATCATCAGTTCGGGAAACCGTGTTTGAGATCCTGGCTTATTTTTATGAGCAACTCGAGACCCCATCCGAAGCGATTCAACATTTACAGGAACTGGACCGGTTGTTGGCTGAGAACCAGTTTGCAGATTGGCCCTCCCTGGACGTGGTGACGCTCGGCACACCCATCCGGTACGGATGGGACATGGATAGCCTGGGGAAACTTCTCCATATCGTGAATCACCGGCCTATCCGGCAGGATGGAAAGCGGTGGCTGGCCAAAATGGAGCTTCCCCAAATCGTGATGGAAATGCCCATGGCTGCCGGCGGCGACTATGTGCATCAGCTCGCCGTAGCCGGAACCGACGCCGTCCCCGCTTCACCATGGGAAGTGGAACTGGACCAGGCTTTACGCGAAAATTTGGAGCCCTACGACGGATTTGAACGTTGGTTGGAATGCGCCCGACGCGTGACCCGTTGCCCCAACGACGGGGAATGTTTGCTCATCGATTACAAGGATGCGATGGGGACATCCCCTGATGAACATCTCTTTGGCTATGCCTGCTATACGCGGCTTCACGCGTTGCGGTTCCAAACCAGCCATATCGTGAAAACGCTTTATGGGGCTTAACATGCAGAACGAAAAAGATTTGTTTTTACAATCAAATGCTTCCACGATCCTAACCTTTGTTGTTTTCATCTCAACGAGCCCCTTCTCGTTATTACGAATACGTCAGGCACTAGCCGGTCGCTACCTGAATTTGCGGGTTGTCTCGGGAATTATCCATTTAACTTGACGCTCGCATTTCTTCCCCACGACCCCCTCGTTTCGGTGAGTTGACTATGGAAAATCCCGCATGGTAGGTTGCCTTCATGATTCGTAACGATGAGGCTTTTTCATCCTTTTGAGGAAGACAAGCACAGCGACGGGGCGTGCTTGATTCCTTATTGCACATACACCACGGCCCCCAATAACCCTCGAAACATGTTGCTAAGAGTCACTATTTCTCTGCTTGCGATTTGGGTTCTCGGTTTTCCCGGAAGGAGCCCGCTTTTTGCTGCTTCCACCCCAACCCAGGCCGATCATGTCCTGCTGTTTGTCCTGGAGGGCGTGGACAATGACGTGATTCGGAACGGGACCATGCCGGTGCTTCACAACCTAGCCCAGGAAGGTGCGGTCACCTGGAACGCGCAATCGGTATCTCCACCGTTGACAGTGCCGGCCATGGCCACCCTCCTGACCGGGCTGCCAGTCAAGAAGCACCACGTGAATCAGGAATGGGAGAACTACGATTTTTCTAGGTCGTTTCTTCGTTCTCCCACTTTGTTCGATTATCTGGATCTCGCCGGCGGGATTGATACGTCGCTTTTCATCATGGATGAGCGGTTTTATCAATTGGCCAGGCCGGAAATTTACGTGGATACGCAAACGTGCGGGAAAGCCAAACCCCAATGCAATCCCGCTACCCTGGTGGAATATATTAAAGATTACTTGAAGAAAGTGACCAGCGCAGGCGGCTATAATTTCCGTATCTTCAAGATCCCCGGGCTCTTGGTAGCCCATCTTCCTGAAGCCGCGGATGTCGCCCGCAAACGCGGGTGGGACTCGAAGCAATATAAACAGGCTCTCCAAAATGTCGATACGGCCATCGCGGACGTGATGGCGATCTATCAGGAATACGGCGTCCTGAACAAAACCATGGTAATGGTGGCAGGCTTGAAGGGACCAGATACCCCTCAAGCCTCAAACGCGAAAGTGGGGGCTCCCCGGCACTCTCCGGTACCGTGGCTGGCCTGGGGTGCGAACGTGAAGCCGGGGTATGCTATTCCCGGTCACGTGAGTATAATGGACATCGGAGCCACGGTGCTTGAAGCGCTGGGACTGGAAACCCATACGGAATGGGACAGTCGGGCCCTGACGAAAATTTTTCAAAAGCGACCGGAACGAAGGGCAACGGGGAATGAGACGTTCGAGCTTCGACCTTCCACGTTTTTTCAAAAGTAGTCTCCTTATTTTGGCATGTAACCTCGTCGGCAGTGTGCTGCTGGTCGACGTCGGTTCGGCGCGGGAAACCGTCAATCCGTTAACGCGGGAGCATGCGATTACCATTGATCCCACGGCACTCGATCCTCCGACGTGGTGGCACGTCCCGGGCGTCACCCCGTTGATCTGGACCAACGACCCGATTACGTATGAATCCTATAAGACGACCGACGTGCGGGAACTTAAATTGAAACCTGGAGAGTATCGTTTCGGGACTTTCACGTTCGACTTCGCGTTTCGGGTGATGTTGGATGGTAAGTTGGAATTTCACGAATCTTTGGCGCAATGCGTGGAAGGACTCGGAACAGCCAAGCTCGTGATTCGGTGCAGCCACACGCAACCGTATAAACAAGAACGCGATTACGATTATCCTTCCGTTCAGTAAGACCAATAGACCAATCATTCCATCTCCGAACTCACATGTCACAGAGTGTCGAACACTGGGTCGAAGCGTTAGAGGACGTTGACGACGCGACGCGGGAAGAAGCCTCCATGGCGCTCGCGGAGTTGGGCGATCCGAACACCATCGAGGCCCTCTCCATGGCTTTGGAGGATGATTATTGGGCCGTTCGGGCCCACGTGGGGTGGGCATTTGCAAAAATCGGCGGGGACGTAGCTGTCGAGGCTCTCATCACGTTGCTTAACGACAACATGATGGAAGTGCAGGATGAGGCCGTGTCCGCTATGGCCTCCATGGGGAAAGACCCCGTCCCGAAACTCATTGTCTGCTTGAAGGATGACCGATGGCGCGTCCGTCAGCAAGCGGGGAAGACCTTGGGGTTGCTCAAAGAGCCCGACGCGGTCCAACCATTGATGATCGCCTGCCGAGACCGCGATGGTGCCGTGAAAAGTGCGGCGGCTGAATCGCTGGGGCGAATCGGTGATCCTCGTGCTGTTCCCGCCTTAATCAGGCTGTTTAAGGATACCTCGAAAATTGTCCGGGAGACCGCCGGAACCGCCCTCGTCTATATTGGCGAAGCCGCCATCTCCGCCCTCTTGGAAACGCTGAAGGATCCGCACTTTGTGGTTCGATGTCACGGCGTGCGGGCGTTGGGCGGCATGACGACCGACTATCAAATGGGGCGGGCTTGGACCCGGGACGAGCGTGTGGTTGAGGCATTGATCCAAGCGTTAAAGGATGAAGACCGGGCGGTTCGCGAAGATGCCACGATTGCCTTGGGGATTATCGGGGATCCCCGGGCCGTTGACGGGCTCATTGAAGCCATGAGGGACGGAGCCGTGAAACGTCACGCTATTGCCTCTCTTGGCATGATCGGGGACGCCCGGGCCTTGCCACCCGTCTTGGATGCCCTGAAAGGCAAGGGCATTGCTCAACAGGGGAGACCGACTCCCGGATGCATTATCAGCGAAGAGCAACTCATCAAAGAAGCTGCAGCAACGGCGCTGGGCCATTTTCGGGACCCCAAGGTGATTCCGGATCTCATCCTGCTGTTAAAGGATATTGTGTTACGGGAGTATGCCGCCTCTTCGTTGGTGCTGATCGGGGATGCGGCTATCGAACCGTTGGTGGCCTTTCTTCATGACCCGGATGCTTCCAAGGTGGAAAAAGAAAGCGAACGGGTGCTGGCGTTTGCGTCGACCCGGCTGACGGCATCCAGCGCGTTAAAGAAAACCGTATTGGAAACCCTGGAGAAACTTGGCTGGGAGCCGCCCAGAGACGACCCGCACACGGACGTGAAGGATATCGAATATACCGACCCGGACAAGGTGCTTGGCGAAGAGGGTCGGTTCGGACCCTCAGGAGATTTTGCCAAACCGGCCAAACCTTACCGCATTGAACGCTGAGCCTATTGCCCGCAAAAAGTGCGTGCAACCCTTTCCCGGTGGGAGAGGGAGCTCAGGAAAAAAGCCGGAGATGCCGTTACGGAAGTTCGAAGTGGAGAATCCCCCAGGCGAGATGGCCGCTCGTGCCGCCGTCAATCCAATGTTGCAGTCCGGTTTTCATCCGTGCGATGTAGTCCTCACTGCAGACCCTCACTAAATTCCACTGATTGGCCAGAACCTCTTCGAGGACCCTCCTGTAATGCGCAGCCAGATGTTCGGAAAGATCGATAATTTCAAGCTCTTTGAACTCGAGTCCCAACAGCATCTTCTTGTAGCCCGGAATTGACCCCAGAGAGTCGAGGTGAATGCGGTCGAGAATGGGTTGCAGGATTTCTTGAGGGCAATCTTCACTCTGCATCGGGTCGGTAAAAATAAACTGTCCTCCCGGGGCCAGCACCCGCTTGACTTCTTCAAAGACCCTCTCGCGATTCCCGCTGTGCAAAATGGCATCCTGCGACCAAACCACGTCTGTACTGTTATCCGGCAAGGGAATATCTTCAAAACTTCCGTCAATCACGTTAATGGCCAAGGAGGATTTCTCAAGGGCGTTGAGTTCGCGGTTTCTGGCATTTTGTGTTTCGCTCAAATTCAGACAACCGACGTGGCATCCATAGTGTTTGACCAGGTACCTGGCCGACCCACCGTACCCGGAGCCAATATCCAGTACCCGGGTTGCCGGCCCGAGATCCTTGATCATAGAGGCCATTTTCAGGACCGTCTTGCGACTCGCGTCGAAAATGGTATCCGTGTCGTGTTCATAGAGACCGACGTGAATGTCTTCGCCCCCCCACACGGTGGCATAAAACCGGTCGGCATCGTGACTGTTGTAGTAGCTTCTCGCGGTTTCGACGGGTTGGGAATACCCCACTGAAACTTTAAAAGATCGTTCCTCGTTCTTATACAGTTTTTCAGCCACGTGGATAAAGAAATCAGGGTCCTCGACGCGGTGCGTCTCCTGAAAGTCCGCAAAGGTTTTGACCTGTTGAAACCCGACCTCTGCCATAAGTTTTCGTACGTAATCCTTGCGGAGGGGGAACATGTTGAGATGATACTCCGAGTCGTCCGGGAACCGATACCGGAATCGGGCCAAGCCTTCATCAACGTATTCGGGTTCGGCGCTCACGTTGTCCCCACAATAATAATAGACGTGTTTGGAGGTGAACCCGTTATCGAGTATGCCGTCGTAATTCCGTTGATCCAGGACCAGGACGCCGTCGTGGCTCAGGACCGAATAGAATTCGGCCAGGGCTTTCCGGCGATCCTGTTCTGAAAATAGATGGGTTAGGGAGTTTCCCAGACAAATGACCGCATCATATTGGGTGTGAACGTCCCGACTCAGCCATCTCCAGTCGGCATGAAGGGTCTTCATGATAAATCCCGCGCGTTTGGCATTTTCAAAGGCTTGTGCCAACATTTCGGGGCTGCCGTCTCCGCTGGTCACGTCGAATCCGGCCTTCAGGAGCCGGATAGAGTGAAATCCGGTTCCCGTTGCCACATCCAGGATCCGTTTAACCCCCCGTTCTTTCAGGATATTAATGAAAAAATCCCCTTCACTTTTGGCTCGGGCCTCCCAGTCTATGAGTTCATCCCATTTTCGGACAAATCCATGGACGTATTCTCGTTTGTATTGGTCGGTTTTTCGTTGGGCGATGGGGTTATCACCGTACAACTGTCCTTTACCCATGGTCCACCTCCTCAATGATGAGATTCACAAGCCCTTCCCTGTCACACAGGTGTACATTTCGGCTGGATGAAACAACAAGAAAAGGCCATTACGAAACTTACACTTTAACGATTTGGTTCTCTAGGGGCAACCCTCCATCAATTATTGGTCTTGAGTTCTGCAGGCGTTCACGGCAAACTATCATGACAACCCCTTCTCATCATGGGGTGACTGAGATTTCCATAACCATTTAATTTGAAATGGTTTTTGTGAATCATCCCGATGCCTCTCTCTTTGACGGCAACGAAAGGATCACGCCTTTCCCATGAAAACCGCCACTCCGGTCTTTAAGATCTCGTTTTCCCTTGCTGTGGCGTTTTTGGTATGGGGGGCCGTGGTGCCCACCCAGTTGGCCACGGTCACCGCCGCTATCCAGCGCTGGCTGCTGGATACTTTCGGGTGGTTCTATCTCTTATGCGTGGTAGGCCTTTTGGTCACGGCGGCCACGCTGATTTTTTCGCGGTACGGAGATATTCCCTTGGGAAAAGATGGGGAAAAGCCGGAATTTCCGTCGGTGACGTGGTTCGCCATGTTATTTTGTGCAGGGATGGGTATTGGGCTGGTGTTTTGGGGCGTGGCGGAGCCCACCGCCCATTATTATGACCCGCCTACAGGCATGGGTGAGACACCTGAAGCCGCCAGCTTGGCGCTTCAGTATACTTTTTTTCATTGGGGGCTGCACCCATGGGGGATTTACACCATGGTGGCGATGTGTCTGGCCTATTTTCAATTTCGGAAAGACAAACCAGGGCTGTTCAGTGCGAGTTGTGAGCCGATTTTCGGCGAACTCGTGAAGGGGAAGATTGGACAAGCCATTGATATTATTGCTGTTTTTGCCACGGTATTCGGAGTGGCGACTTCATTGGGCTTTGGGGCCATCCAAATCAGCGGGGGGCTCTCCTATCTGTTTACCCTGTCTAACACCATCATGCTTCAATTGGTGATGATTGCCGTGGTCACGGTGTTGTACATGCTGTCCGCGCAGACCGGCCTTCAACGGGGGATCAAATACCTGAGTAACCTGAACATGGTACTGGCTGTCTCGCTGATAGGCTTTCTGTTGTTCTTGGGCCCAACGAAATTCATTATGGAGGTCTTTACCTCGGCGCTCGGGGCGTATCTTCAGAATTTGCCCACCATGAGTCTGTACCTAGCGCCGTTCGACGACTCCCGTTGGATACAGGATTGGACTCTGTTTTACTGGGCATGGTGGATAGCCTGGGCTCCGTTCGTCGGGACCTTTATTGCCAGAATTTCTCGAGGCCGGACTGTCAGGGAGTTTGTCCTGGGCGTGTTGTGTGTCCCGACGCTTTTTTGTGCGTTCTGGTTTTCGGTTTTTGGGGGGACGGCTATTTCCTTGGACATGTTTGAGGGTGCGGAGATGAAACAGGTCATTGAATCACAAGGGAAAGAAGTCGCCTTGTTTACACTATTGGAACATTTTCCCTTGGGAGGGATCATGTCGCTCATTGCGATTTTGTTGATTGCCACGTTTTTCATTACGTCCGCGGATTCTGCCACTTTTGTTCTCGGCACGCTAACGTCGAATGGAAATCTGAACCCTCCGAATACCATCAAGTTTACGTGGGGGATTGTCCAATCTGTCGTGGCAGCCGTGTTACTATGGTCCGGAGGGTTGAAAGGCCTTCAAATGGGCTCGATCCTTGCCGCGTTTCCCTTTGCCGTGATCATGCTGCTCTTGATGTTGTCCCTCTTCCGATCGTTCAGGGAAGAGGTGCGGGGGCAGGCACTTGCCCCTCCACATGACCCTTCCACCTGAGGCCATGGAGGCGTTGGGTTGCGCTATGCTAACCCGACCTGCGGGTTTCCCTCCGGGATAGCCTCTATGTACGCGATTTTATTGACCCTCGAAAAATCGCTGTGATAAGTTGCCCGCATGAGGGTTTGCTCTCTTTTATCCGTATAGACAAAGGGATATGGGGCACCAATGTTCTCGATGGGGGTCCTCACGAAAATAGGATGACCATGGCCGATCGTGTGGCGGAACACATTGCCGCGTTAAAGGATGAGGATTGGGGGATTCGGGAAGATGCGGCCATGGCCCTTGGCGAAGCCCGAGACCCTCGAGGGGTGAATCCGTTGATTGAAGCCTTACGAGACGCTGATCGAGCCGTGAAAACTGCCGCCACCAGTGCGTTGACGGCTATTGGAACTCCGGCCGTCGTGGACTTGAGTTACTGCCTGCAGGACCCGGATCTGTCCGTGCAGGAGGCCGCAGCGTCCATTCTATCTGAGATTGCCGATGAGCGGGCGCTCGAACCTCTGCAGTCCGCTCTCCTGAGCCAGGATTGGGTCGTCCGCATGCATGCCGCTCGTGCCGTGGGCCGTCTCGGGAACCCCAGATCGGTTGAGACCTTGGTGCTACTTCTCCAAGATAAGGTGCCGGCGGTGCGCGATGAAGCCATTGCGGCCTTGGCGTCCCTTGGCGAGTCCGCGGTCGAACCGTTGGTGACGTCGCTGGACGATCAGGATTGGCGGGTACGCCTTCGCGCCACGGAAGCCTTGTGTGTCTTGAAATCCTGGACAGCCATCGAACCGCTGGTGGAGCTTTTGCAACACGATCCCGATACGGTCGTGCGCCAGGAGGCTGCCAGGGCACTCGGACAGATCGGCGACAAGAGCGTAGTTGACGCCCTTTTAGGGGTCGCTGAGGAGCCCCGTCTTCAGGTTCGCGTCATCGAAGCGCTCGGAAGAATCGGCGATCGACGGGTCCTCCCGTTGTTGTTTCGACTGATCAGCGAGTTGAAGACGAGCGACTATGAAGACCGAACCCCGGCCTGTGAGGATAATCGGTACGAACAGGATCTGGCCAGCGTGGAAGAGGCCATTCGGGCTCTTGCGCGCATCCATGACGAGGAGGCCATTCCTCTGTTGGTGACGGCTCTGGAAAGCACCTTGATCCGGAACGAAGCCAGTGAAGCCCTAGTCCAGTTTGGACAGAAAGCTGTCCCCCCCCTGGTGTCCCGGTTGCAACGCGAACCTGATGAAAACATTCGTTACCACATTAAGGAAACCCTGACCCAATTGGGATGGAATCCCAAACGAGTGCGGTTGTAGCACCAACGGCTCAGGAAGGCTTGAGACACCGCCATGCCGAAAGAAACCATTGACGTCATCGTGACCGAGCTTGACCATGAAGAAGATTGGCGCCGTATGCGCGCCACGGCCACGTGTCTGAAGGGAGGACCCAACGTCGTGGTCCTGATCATCGAAGCCATGAAAACCGGGGCGCCGGCTTATAAGATCGAAGCGGCCCGTATGTTGGCACGGATTCGGGATCCTCAGGCAGGGGTGCCGCTGGTCCAGTTGATGCAGGGCGAGGAGAAAAGCGTCCGGGAGGCCGTGGTCACGTCCTTGGAGCAAATGGCGGGGGTTGTGAATGAAGAGACCGCAGCGGCACTGGTCGAGCTGTTGAAAAATGAAACCCTTCGACCCTCCGTCACCAAACTGTTGGGGGTCATCCCCACGTCGATAGGCCCCCTGACCGCCATGCTCAAAGACCCGGATGAGACTGCGCGGGTGAATGCGGCCCACATTCTGGATCATCTCTTGGACCCGCGCTCCGCCGATGCGCTGGTCGATTCGATGGGAGATCCCGCGCTGTGTGATCTGTCGATTCAGACCCTGAAAAAACTCGGCGCCGTTCGAGAACGTATCGACGAAATCATGGATGAATTGCGGGACGTGGAGGCGTCCGAACTCCGGGAAGGGGCTCGGCAAGAAGCGGTGCAAAAACTGCATCCGATCGGCCGTCCGAGCGTCGAGATTTTAATCGAGTACTTGGAAGACGATGATTGGGTGGTACGTGAAGCTGCGGCGGACGTGTTGGGAAAAATCGGTGACGTCCGGGCGGTGGAACCGTTGATCGATCGGCTCAAGCGCGACAAGGATACGGGCGTCAAAGAACTGGCGACCAAGGGGCTGGGCTTGATCGGAGACGCCAGGCCCGTTGATCTCCTGATTGACATGATTCCCATCAAACCGTTACGGGTCTTGGCAGTGGAAGCTTTGGAAAAGATCAAGGATGTGGAAGCCTTGCGCCCCTATGCGGAGGTGTTCAAGAAAATGAAAAATGACCGTGACGGGTTGGTCTCGTATAACTCCGGGGTCATCATCGACAAATTGGAAGCCGCGGCCGCGCAGATGGATGAAGCGCAGTGGGCGGAGAAGGAGCAGGTGTAATGGCTGAGAGTCAGCGCATTGAACAATTGTTGTCCGCCCTTCGCGATGAAAACGAAGGCCTGCAAAATTATGCGGCAGCCGGACTCGGGCAAATGGGTGACTCGGCCATTCCTCGTTTGATGGAGATGTTTGAGGACGATGACCTCGTGATTCGTGAGGCCGCAGTCAATGCCATCGTGCAAATAGGCGAATCAACGATAGATCCCTTGATTGAAGCGTTGGGAGATGATGAATGGACCGTGCGGGAACAGGCGGCGTCCGCGCTGGGAAAACTGAAAAGCGCCCGGGCGGTGCCACCCTTGGTGAAGGCGTTGAAAGACAAAGACGGGGGCGTCCGAACTGCCGCTGTCTGGGCCTTGGAACGGATCGGCGACCCCGAAGCCGTGCCAGCCCTGGTGGACTGCTTAATGGATGCGATGTTACGGGAAGACGTTGCCCGGGTCTTGAAGAAGATCGGGGACACCAGAGCTACGGATGCCTTGATCGACGGGCTGAAAGGGTCTAATTGGATTGTCCGCCGGCATGCGGCCGAAGCCCTTGGGAAAATCGGGGATCCCAAGGGGTTCTCGCCTTTGGTGGAGGCCTTGACGGACGAGGACTGGCTGGTTCGTCGGAATGCGGCCGAATCATTGGCCCGGTTGGGCGATCCCCGCGCCATTCAGCCGGTGGTTGCGTTGTTGGAAGATGAAAACGAAATGGTACGCGATACGGCCGAAGGCGTGTTGGCGAGTTTAGGATGGAAACCCGAGTCATGATAAAGAAGGAGATGTAGATATGGCAGATCCAGCTCCAACCCCTCTTGTTCAAATTAGTCCCAAGAGTGCCAAGAAAGACGGCTTCAATCTGGTGACCGAAAACGTCATTGCCGTCAACCTGGAGGCCAGGCAACTCGAAGTCGAGTTGTTGGCCTATGATGGAAAAACTGTGTTGTTGGACGTGGCCGAGGGCGCCGTGGAGGATCTGCAAAAGATCAAGCCGGGTGATGGGGCAACCATCCGTATCGTCGAGGAAGACGGCAAACGGCTGGTCAAGCAGTTTCGGATTCGCGCGAAAGATCCCAACGTCGTCAAGGTCGATGCCGCGTTGATGGATTTGAAAGATACACACTGGCTCAATCGCAAATATGCCGTTGAGATATTGGGGGAACTCAAAGCCGCTAATGCCGTGGATGACCTCGTGGAATGTTTGGAAGACGAGGTGGGTGATATCCGGCATCGCGCCTATGACGCCTTGATTAAGATCGGGGCGCCCTCCGTTTCCAAAGTCATTCCGCTGCTGGTGTCGGAAGAAGATGACTTGCGTCAGTCTGCCACCGAGATTCTTCGGAAAATCGGCAAGCCTGCCGTGGAACCTCTGGCAACGGCCTTGACCGATGCTGACGGTCCGCTGAAAAAGCGGATTACCAAGGTATTAGATCGTATGGGGTACAAACCGAAAGAGGCGTAAGTCTTTCCCCCACGAAGCCCGGCGGCACAATGGTCAAGGCGTTGCGTAGGGGTTTACGCCGACGGGCGGGCGGCCGACCGAAACGTAATGAAAGCCGCATTTGGCGACCCGGTCGGGGTCGTAGACGTTGCGGAGGTCGATAAACACCGGGGCGCGCAGCAGTGATTTCACGTGCTCCAAATCCAGGTTTCGGAATTGATTCCATTCGGTGGCCAACACCACGGCATCCGCTCCCGTCACCGCGTCATACGCATCCTGGCAACCGATCAGACCGGGTAACGTGTTGCGTGCTCCTGTCAAGCCCTCCGGGTCAAAGGCCCGGAGGGTACAGCCTTCCTTCATCAAGTGTTCGGCAATCATCAACGCGGGCGAATCCCGCAGGTCGTCGGTATTGGGCTTAAAGGACAATCCCAAAAGGGCAAGGGTTTTCCCTCGAACGCCGTTCACGGCGTCACGGATTTTGTCAACCATCCGCGCCCGCTGTTGCTCATTCACCAACTTGGTCGTGGCTGCCAATTTCATCTCATAGCCGGCTTCTTCTCCAATATGCACCAGTGCGGCCGTGTCCTTCCCAAAACAGGAGCCGCCATAGCCGGGGCCGGCGTGCAGGAACTTGGGACTGATCCGTTTATCGAGTCCCATGGCTTTGGCCACGGTTTGCACGTTGGCATTCACCAATTCACACAGGTTGGCGACTTCGTTGATAAAGGAAATCTTGGTGGCCAGGAACACGTTCGACGCGTATTTAATCATTTCGGCTGTTGGAACCGTGGTGACCACAAATGGCGTTTCAATCAGATACAACGGCCGATATAAGTCCTTCAAGATGGCCGCGGCTTGTTCGCTCTCGACGCCGATGACGACGCGATCCGGACGCATGAAGTCTTCAATCGCCGATCCCTCGCGTAAAAACTCCGGGTTGGACGCCACGTCAAAGTTGATTGGTCTCGCTTGATGGGCCTTGATCATATCGCGCACCCGTGTTGCAGTCCCTACGGGCACCGTCGATTTGGTGGCCACCACCTTGTATCCTGTCATGCGGCTGCCGATGCTCCGGGCTACTTCATCTACGTAGGACAGATCCGCCGAACCATCGAGGTTTGAAGGCGTACCGACCGCGATAAAGATCACCAACGCCGTATCCACGGCTTGGTTTAAGTCGGTGGTGAAGATGAGCCGTCCGGATTGAAGGCCTTTGGTCACCAGTGCGGCGAGCCCGGGTTCATAGAATGGCATCTCACTACAAGTTAATTGGTGAATGCGCGCGGCATCTACGTCCATGCACGTGACGTTGAGTCCGAATTCCGCAAAGCACGCGCCGGTGACGAGTCCCACGTATCCCGTTCCGAGAACACTAATATGCATTGCAACCTCTTGGATCAGAAAGAAGACACACGTCGAATGGCCTTGGAAAAACGGCCATCCGTCACTTGTTCGGGACAGGGTAGCACAACTCGAGAAAAATTGAATGACACCATGTCGTTGTCGGAGACGGCCTGCATGTCATCCCGCCCGACCCGCGTGTCATCTCCGTCGGACACTCACAGAAGACTGTCCTGACAGATGCGCCTGCACGGGTTTTCTTGACAGGGTAGCATGGGCGAACTAGAATCAAAATCGAAGGTTCTTCCCAAGAGCGGGAATAGCTCAGTGGTAGAGCATCGCCTTGCCAAGGCGAGGGTCGGGGGTTCAAATCCCCTTTCCCGCTCCAATTTCCCATGCAACGAATCGTGAAAAAGTCGAAAAGTTTTTGGCCAAATCTCCTCCGGATTATTCCACTTGTATTTTCTTTTTGTCAGATACGCTGAGATAAAGAACTTATCTATTTTCCAAGAATAAGGACTCTCGGTAAGAGAGTATTTTTCTTTGGGAATACGTGACCACAGCCTTACATGCCCAGTGTCCCATTACCCAGACGATGGGTGCATGGGCAAGTGTTTCCCGAAGATGTTTAGGATCTTTTACCAGATCTGCTCGAAACTCTTTTCTGGATATAGGACAGCGGATGGCATGGCCGAACAAAAGCCCGCTTCTCGAAACCCTTCAAGGGCCGCAGAAGATAGTAATTTTTCTCTGCAAAGATTTTGCAAGAGAGCAGATCGGACGTCCACAGGATCATTTTCATAGCTCCCCAGAGGGTCATAGAAGTAATCTGACCCAGGCTTGCCAGGGTTCTCTCCGACGATGAGACAACAAAGCTTGGGTGGGTGCCACTGCTGTTTGACTGCGAAAAGATCAAAAGGCTGAAGGTGATTACACAGGAGACAGTTCATATATGCTCAGACGAAAAGAGTATTCATCTTGTCTCATTATGGTATCATTACAGTATTGCTTTCATTTCGTAACGCATGCCTGTTGCATTCTATCCGTATAGACAGAAGAACAGGATTTTCCCCGATGACGCAAGGAAGGATTCATTCCCTGACTGCATAGATTCTCCCTTCTATTTTTAAACGCTTGGGATCTGGTTTTCCGCTGGCTCCGATACTGCCATCCGGTCGTAAATATTGGTGAACAATAGCAAACGCGTCTGTTCCCTGCTTCATATAGCGTATGACTTCTGAATAAGTTCCCTCTGGCTCCCCCCTTTCATCTGGGTTTTGAAGAAGGGTTTTCCTTATGGTAGTTTTTTCTAATAATCCACGTTCAATGTTTTCAGGATATTGACTGTTGTTAAAAAGGGCGCGTATTTTAGATGAAGTTACCCAATTGACTGCTTCTTGGTCTGGAAAGGATGAGGGCATGATGTTTACACCTTTGGTCGAGCAGCACCTTTTCCAAAAAGCCGTTGAATACGTTGATGGAACGATAGAGCTTCAAGAACTGGAAACATGGCTGTTGCCGAATTTGGAAACCATCCTTGATGCTGGGGATGCCGACTCAATCGCCTTGGCTAAACTCATAGAAGGGGGGGCGATAGAGCTTCAAGCTGGTCTATTGACCACAGAGGCATTGCGCCAAGAATTAAAAGCACTCCTCTCTTCAGCAAAATTCAGCCAACTGATCATTTGGTCTGGCGCTACATCCGGAAGCGAGAAGAATATTTGGAATATGGAAGCTCCTTGCTCAGCCTAAAACCGTTAAATGGGATCTGCCATTTGCTTAGTTTGGACGTGAAAAATGACGTTAAGCGGCACTTTGGTTAATAATTGTTTCCGGTGAAAAATTTCAAACCACCAAGTCCCTTCTCCATCAATGTCTATTGATATCTGAACAATAATATTCACTCCTTTATATTCCGGTCCCTCGAAATGTATTGGATTGCTACTTGGAGCTAACCTTTCACCGCTCGGTTTTCTTGGAATAATTTCTAATTCATGTGAACCTCTTTCTCCTCCGCACTTTAGACTGACGTACAAAATGAGAGAGTGCTGAATTTTGGGAGGCTCCTGAATCGTATCTTGAGTTGTAACGACAACTTGGAGACGATCAACAATCCTGATCAGGGAATGAACACCGTCTTTTTCCTCTAAAACCTTTTCCGCAAAACACGCAGCAGAAACGTAAGGCCCAATACTTATTTGCGGTGCAATGCTCTCTTCCTGTGTCATTTAATTTGTCCTTTCACGAACTATAAGAATTTTTGAACATGACTGCACGTGATTTTACTTCAGTAAAATATACCTGCAAATACTACGTATATCAAGGTTATGATACCATACTTTTCCCCGGTAGAAAAACCACAAAGCCAACTAGGGTCTGTTCAGAATTTATGAAGCAGAACCCCCGACCTATCATTTCGCTTTCTTGTCCATAGGAGCCTTTGTCTGACTCCGCAATTCAGTGAACCAATTTCGTTGTTTCATCCCTCCGGCACCCGTTCTGGGACGAGCACGAGATGCCAGGGCGGGACCTCTTCGCTCATGTGACGAAAGTGTCGGGCTGTGCTCCCGGCAGGCATGCCCGGAAAGACGGCGCCACGGCGGATTTCCACAAAACGGAAACGGCAGATTGGGGACTTCCCTCCCCCGGCTGGAGGTGGAATCGTCCGTCGAAGCGTGGTCACATCCGCGAGGGAACAACGTGCCCCAATGTCAAGTGCCGTGAGGGCTTGATGAACCTGTCCGAAGACCTCCGGAAGAACATCCGGGGTGAAGACGACATCCGTGGGTCGCATGCCGGGATCTTCAACCAGTTGAGCCAGTATTTCCCAAAAGACTTCGTCGTCGACCGCGGCGAAGACACAGAGGGCGCCGTGCCGCGCCGCAAGGTTCAACAGCGCCAGCGGACCGTGAATCACGAATTTCCAGGGGGGGAAGGTCAAGCGCGCCCCCCGATGCATGACTTCCAACGCCTCCTCTCCGCGAACGCGAACCGTTCGGTATTCTCCTTTGGTCGTGGTGAGACGTGCGTGAATAGTGGCCGGCGACAACCTCGTGGGCTCATAGGCAAACGTAGGCGTGGCCGGCGCGTGGCAGGTCACTATGGTGTAATGGGTTAGAAGGTGGGGACGCCTCGGGAGTTCCAGCATATCGACGCCGCCCCAAAACCGGAATTGCAGATGGTCAGGAGGATATTGGGCCAATCGGCGAAGGCGCTCCGGGTTGGCGTGGTACGCGCCACCCAATTGGGACCCGGCCTGCAGGCGATCCACCGCATGCAGCGTGAGTGCGTTCCCACGTTGTTGAAATGAAGGAAGATAGTGTTCCAGTAATTCTTCCTCAAAGGATAAATCTCCTGCGCCCAAATCCAGTAAAGACGGCTTCTCCACCTGAAGAAAGAAATCATAGGGCGAGGGATTTTGTTGCACGAAGGCTTCAACGTCATGCGGAGCAGGCGCGCACGACGAGGGTGCGTCTTCCTGAGCGAGTGCAAAGTACACACACAACGACCGAATCGCCTTCGTGGGAGGCAAGCCCGTTAATTCTTTGAGCCGGGCATGGTCAATCTGGCTCACTGAGGCGAGGTTCGCCCCAAGACTGCGCACCAACTGTTCCCGAAGCGTGCCGGGTAAAGGGCCGTGTTGGATGCGTTCCACGAGTCGGTCCAGGGTGTGCGCCAGTTGGGACCGATGGACCAGTTTCCTGGCAGACGCCCACGCGACGGGATTCGCATCTTTGCTTTCCTTGAGGAGCCGGCGAAGTTGAGCGGGGGTTTGTGGCGTTGCCGGAACGGCTGACGCCGTTGGCATGGCAGGTGAGCTCGACACGAAGGAAGCGTAGCCGTCAGTTTGATGGTGCGTCAAGATTTGCGGAAGTGACGAGTTGCGATCAGACAATCCCTGTGTTACACCATATTTATGCCGCAATCCGTCACTTGCCGTCCCGGTCTCCTGTTGGCGTTCGTGGGTCTTGCCTGTGGGGTTCTGGCGGCAACGCCTGCCGGGGCTACCGAGCCTTCCCTTGGCGACTATCGAGTTGGCCAAATCATTGAGCCAAAAAACAAGACCACCCTTTTAGACTTGGAATTCCGCAAGATTCTCCAATCGGTTGATATCATTTATCTCGGTGAAGCGCATTACACGCCTTCTCACGTCGCGGCCGCATTGCAAGTGCTCCAACGTGTGCTCAGCGGAGGCCGAAAACCGATCGTGGGCATGGAAATGTTCAGTTGGGATGGGCAAGACGGGCTTGATCGTTACCTCGAGGGAACGGTGACGTCGACGGAGGATTTTTTAGCCGAATCTCAATGGAAGAACAATTGGGGCGGAAAATACGCGGATTACTCACCACTTGTCGATTTTGCAAAAACCCATGAACTCACGTTGCTGGGCCTCAATCCGCCACGGCCGCTTGTCAGGAACGTGGCAAAACAGGGGATCTCGGCCATTGGCAGTGACCCGGAGGGGCAACGATGGACCCTTCCCGTGCCGTTCCCTGTCGACGATCCTGAGTATCGACGAGTCATTTATGAACAAATTGAACAATGTCATGAAGGCTTGTCCCAGGAGGTCTATCAGAAAATCTATGAAGCGTCCCTCTTTCGGGATGAAGGGATGGCGTCCGTCATTACGGCGACGGTCAAGCTGGATGCGCCTGAACCGACGACCTTCGTCAGTTACACCGGCGCCGGGCATATCCAATATGGGCTTCCCGTTCCCAAACGGGTCAAACGACAATTAGGGGTTCCGGTCAAAGACGTCACGGTGTATCTACACGCACTGGACCCCGAACACCCGGAAGACGTGGACCATTTGATCGACGAACGCATTGCGGATTACGTGTGGCTCACGGCATTAGGCCCTCAAGGGAGACAACCCCGTTGCGGGGCATAAGATCTGTCTCTCGATTGGCGAAAAGACGATTGAGAAACGAGAACGATCTTCCCGAAACAAACACAAGGAGGAAAAGCATGGGAGACCCGGTGATGATTGCACAACGGATGCCCTACGTACTGGAGATGGAGCCCGGCAAGTATTATTGGTGTCGGTGTGGCCGGTCCAAGACGCAACCCTTTTGCGACGGTTCGCACACGGGCACGGAACATTCCCCGGTGGAAGTCGAACTGACGGAGAAAAACCGAGTGGCCTGGTGTGGATGTAAGCATACGAACAAACAACCGTTTTGTGATGGCACCCACTCCAAGCTCGATGAATAGCATGGGGATATTCCCCGCTTGCCTCTTTCATGAGAGTTTTTATATAATTCCGCCTTCATAGGCTTGCATGAAATCGCTGTCTGCTAAGGAGGATGAGACGATGAAGAAGACTTTGCAAGGCATGTTCGGGTCGGCTTTATTGATTGTGGGTGCCTCGCCGGTTTTTGCCAATGAGCCTGGTGGTGGCTATGAAGGGATCACGGGCTTCTACTATGCGACGATCGGCATTGTCCTTGCCTACGGCGCGTGGGATATTTTCTTCAAAAAGGACTGACACGTCTCCAAATGTGGCCTCCTTTCAGGCCTTACCTTGGGGTGTGAAAGGGGGCTTTCCCCTTCTTGAGTAACGGTTCGATCACGTCAAAAACCGTTTGGGCGACAATCCGGTACCCCTCCGCAGTGGGATGGATGCCGTCGGCTTGATTCAATTCTTTCCGGGCCGCCACACCTTCAAGAAAAAAGGGAATGAGGGTCACCGAATGGTCTTGGGCTAAACGCTCAAACACGGAGGCAAAGCCTGTGGTATAGGCGGGACCATAATTCGGAGGAATCTTCATCCCTGCCAGGACGACCTCGACGCCGGCATGCTGTAACCCGGCAATGATTTCCGTTAAATTCGAAGCCATGAGGGCCAAGGACTTTCCCCGCAGGCCGTCGTTCGCGCCCAATTCGAGAATCACGATCGAGGGCCGGCTCTTGAGAATCCAGGAGAGGCGTCTCAACCCGCCCGCCGTGGTTTCACCGCTGACGCCTGCATTAATGACTTCATAGTGATGCCCTGCCTCGAGCAGGCGACGTTGCAGTTGCGCAGGATACGACTGGTCGGGAGAAACCCCAAGCCCAGCGGTGAGGCTGTTTCCAAACGCGACGATTCGTGGGGAAGCTTCGATGACGCGATCTGAAGCACTCGACACATGAGAAGACGAAACGCGTTGAGCAGGTTGCGTTTCATCTGACGGAAACGCAGGCTTTTCGGGTTCGCATCCTCCGATTCCTGAGATGAGCAGGAGAACGCATACGGCGATCTGGAGCCATCGCGCCGATCGACGAAAGCGTAGAGTTGTGAAATGGCAGAAACCGTTCGCGTCAGGGGTGGCAGGAGCCATAGTGTATAATAGACTGCTTTGAGGAAAGTTTTCCAATAGGGGGAGACGGTTCAGGCCATGATCCGAGTTGAAAATCTGACCATGCAACTCCGAGGCGGAGGGCACGTGGTGTCCATCCTCAAGGGGTTGAACTTTGAGGTGCCGCGCAAGCAGATGGTCTCCATTGTCGGCCCATCGGGGAGCGGGAAATCCACCTTGCTGGGCCTGTTGGCCGGATTGGATAAACCCACCGACGGCTCCATCCAGTTGAACGGCCAGGAAATCACGTCCTGGACTGAGTATCAACTGGCTCATTTTCGACGTCAAAACATCGGGTATCTTTTCCAGTCGTTTCATTTGATCCACACCCTGACGGCCATGGAAAACGTCATGCTTCCCTTGGAATTGAGCAGCGATGGGGTTGCGAAGGCTCGCGCCCGGGACCTGTTGGAAGCCGTAGGGCTGCAAGACCGTCAGGACCACTACCCCACCCAACTCTCCGGAGGCGAGCAGCAGCGCGTGGCGGTGGCGCGAGCCTTTTCCTGCCACCCTCCCATTTTGCTGGCGGACGAACCTACAGGGAATTTGGACAGTGCGACCGGGCAACTCGTGGTGGATTTGTTGCTCAGACTCCGTCGAGACCAGGGGAGCACGTTGATCCTCGTGACCCACGATCCCACGCTCGCTGAACAAACGGATAGAATCATCACGCTTCACGACGGCGCGATTGTGTCCGACAAGCTGGTGCGTTCTTAGCCCATGACGCACACACGATTACCTCTTTCGTTTCTAATGGCGTGGAGAGAAATCCGCGGGAGCTGGCGCCAGTTTGTCTTCTTCTTGGCGTGTCTGGTCGTTGGAGTGGGAGCCGTGGTGGGCATTGAATTGTTTGCGACGAACGTGGAAACCCTCATCCTCCGAGACGCGAGAAGTCTGCTGGGCGGAGATTTGGAAATTCGTGCGGCCCATCAATTGAGTGAATCCGGGAGAGAGACCGTGGCTGCGCTCCGGGACCGCAACGTTGATGTCACGCACGTCAAGGAACTCGTGGCCATGGCGGCCGTCCCTTCCGTGGAGCCGTCTCGAACATCCGGGCCCCAAGCCACGCAGTTGGTTGAACTCAAAGCCGTTGAGGCCCTGTACCCATTGTATGGGCACGTGGAGCTAACTCCCAACCAACCCCTCCATTCCTCACTTGCGCCTCTCGACTGTCCGGCACGGCCCTGCTTCGGTGCCGTGGTGCAGGAATCCCTACTGATCAGTCTTGAGATTCAGCTTCACGATCACGTCAAGATCGGACAGGCCTGGTTTGCCGTGACGGGGATACTCCTCAAAGAGCCGGATCGTGTGACCACGGCCTTCAGCTTGGGGCCGCGCGTCCTGATCTCCCGGCAGGCGCTAAACGCGACGGAGCTGGTGAAAGAGGGAAGCCGCATTCGTGAGCGTTACTTGCTGCGCGTTCCGGAATCGCTTGCCCTCGGCCCGCTCAGAGGTGAGCTGCAAGGACGACTGGCCCCGGAAGGTGCCGGCGTCTCATCGTATCGTGACGCCCAACCGCGGATTCGGAGATTTTTGGATCAGCTTGCCATCTATTTGGGACTCATCGGCCTGACTTCGCTGTTTGTGGGTGGGATCGGTATTGCCTGCACCATTCACGGATTCATGAGACACAAACTCACGACCGTGGCGATTCTGAAGACCCTGGGAGCCGACGCCGGCCTGCTAATAAGGGTCTATCTGTTGCAGAGCGTGTTCATGGGGTGCCTTGGCAGTCTGGGTGGCGTGGTGTTGGGGGCCGGGCTGCAACGGCTGTTGCCCCCGCTCTTGAGTGCATTCCTCCCCCTTGCCGTTACCAGTCAGGTTGCCGTGTTGCCCCTTGCCAAAGGACTGCTCGTGGGGGTGTTGACGACGTTCTGTTTTACGATTTGGCCGTTACTCACGATCAGGGAGATTCCGCCCGCATTGGTCTTTCGGCGTGAAGTCGAGCAGCATCACGTTCCGATTGCAGGTTCACGATTCAGGTGGACGTGGAACGCGTTGCTGGAAATCGTGCGAGACCGCCATCGGCTCGGCACAGCCTTGATGATGGGATGCGGTCTCGTCGCCCTGGCCACGTGGCAGGCACGTTCCCTCACCTTGGGAGCCCTCTTTCTTCTTGCATTCGGAGCCGCCGTGGTCCTGCTTCAGGTTGGTGCGTGGGGGGTGCTGTACGGCTTGCGCACACTCACCCGTCCCCGTGCATTCGTGGCTAGGCACGCGCTGGGCAACGTGCAACGTCCGGGCAACTACACGCTGGGCATGGCCGTGGCGATCGGCGTCGGCGTCATGGTTATCGTGACGGTCGCGCTCGTGAAATCATCGTTGCTCGTCGCCCTTGAAGAACGCATTCCAAAGGATGCCCCGACGTTTTTCTTCATCGACATTCAACCGGATCAACGGGAGTCGTTTGAAGAAATCGTGCAACGGGAATCTCATCATGCTCCGCACCGGCTCACTCCTGTCGTTCGGGCACGGTTGAGGGCGCTTGACGGGCACGTGATCGATCCGGAAGAGCACAAAGGCAAACGGAATGGATGGTACTTTACCCGGGAATACGCGCTCACGGCTCTCTCGGCGCTTCCCCAGGACAATGTCGTGGTAAAAGGGAAATGGTGGACAGCGGATTCGGAAGAGATGAGGACAGAGGATGACGAGAATCAGGCCGTTCGCGTGTCGCTGGAGGAGGAGGCTGCCGTCAACCTTGGCGTGGATCTGGGCTCCACCATCGAGTTCACCGTTCAAGGGGCTCCCGTGTCCGCGGTCGTCCAAAGTATGAGAAAGGTTGACTGGGACAATTTCTCCATGAACTTTTTCATGATTCTCTCGCCGAGCGCCCTGGACGGAGCCCCGATGACCTATATTGCTACGGCGAAGGTCGAAGCGGAAGAAGAAGTCCCGCTCCAGCGTGCGCTCGTTCGAGCCCTTCCCAACGTGACGGCGATCAAGGTGGGTGACGTGCTGGCCAACGTGGCGAGGTTGTTGGAACAGTTGGCCTGGGCGATTCAAGGGATTGCGCTGTTGAGCATGGTGAGTGGAGCCGTCGTCATGACCGCGGCCTTATCTTCGACGCGGTACCGTCGCCTGTATGAATCGGCCATTCTCAAGGCGATTGGCGGGACGAGACGGATGGTCCTGGAATCATTTGCCGTAGAATTTGCCTTGATTGGGGGGCTCGCGGGCTTGATCGGTGTGGGGTTGGCCAGTGCGCTCTCCTGGGCCATTCTCCATTTTTTCCTGGATCTCTCATGGACCTTTCAACCCCTGGTGCTGGGCTGGGGATTGCTGGCAACCGTAGCCCTTGCCGTGGCCGTGGGGTTGCTGAGCACCTTCAGAGTTCTCGGCGAACCACCCCTGGCCGTGTTAAGGCAGGAATAGGTTATTTAGGCAACGAGCCAGAGCCCAAGCGGTAATTGACAGAAACGAGAAATTCCAACAAAATATATAAGAAAGTAAGAATTCAGGAGTAAGAAAATGCGTGTCACCGAAAAAGGACAGATTACCATACCCATTGCACTGCGAAAACGATATGGACTTCAACCAAATGTCGAAGTGGAATTTCTCGCTGAGGCTGAAGGTATTCGAATAAAGAAACGGGGAACTGGAGTCCAGAATCCTTTTCGTGCGCTGAGGGGGGTGGTGAAGAAACGACTGGCGGTTGATCGGTATATCGAAGCAATTCGAGGGCGATGATTACGGCGGTGGATACCAACATCCTCCTCGATATCTTTGTTGATGCTGATGACGCAGATCAATCAGAAGCCCTGCTCATCCAAGCCTACGAACAAGGAAGCCTTATCATTTCTCCTGCGGTCTATGCCGAACTCGTGCCTCAGACGCAAAGCCAGGATGAACTTGATCGTTGGCTTAGCCTTGGCGGAATCGACGTCGTTCCTTTCACAACAAAGCATGCGTACACCGCAGGCATCGCTCAAGCAGTCTATCGAAAGGCTGGAGGGAAACGCGAACGTATTCTGGCCGACTTTTTCATCGGCGCGCATGCCCTTCATGAAGCCAACGCGTTGCTTACGCGGGATCGAGGCTTCTATCGGAAGTATTTTTCTGGTCTGGCAATCGTTCCAAGTCATCGAAAACAATGAATGATCAAGTCGTTGAGGCCTGAGAATTCAGAGAGAGAGTTTATTCATGCCACAGACGCTTGGAGTCAAAATCACAAAAAACCCAAATCAAAAGTGCAGATCGAGATCACGAAAGAAAATTTTGAATCTTTCTGTGACGCCACTGGGCTGTACCAACCCACCTTCCTTGAGGCTCTTGATTCTTTCGAACGTGCTCACCTCGCCGGTCTGGTGACCAAACGGAAATCCTTAAAAAGCTGCCATCAGGACAGACCGGTTTAGAAGCAACTCGTTTCATCCTTGACTCTGAACCGAAAACTTGCATCCCAAGAGCACCAAGTTGGGAACAGATAGCTTACAGGCAATTAAATCTAGGTAATTAGGGCGTTTCGTAACCAATGTGTGGGAGAAAACCCGCATGGTTACAGGACGACAGACGGTTTTTCGTTGTGCGGCCAACTTTTTGCGCGGACGCCAGGGCATTTTCTGCAGATCCTTTCAGGTCCTCCGCACTCGCCGGGGTTATATGAAATGTGGGCGCTGCGGCAAAAGCAAACGCCTCCGGCGCTTGCGCCGCGAGAGCCGGAGCCTGCAGGGCTTCTCTCAATTGCAACCCGTCTCTCGCTTGAGCCAGGACCTGGGGCTGGATGTCAAGGTCGTCACCAGCATCTATCACCGGATGCGGGAAGCCTTGTATCATGTCACCGAATTGGAAGCTGGGAAACTGAAGGGCGAGATCGAACGGGATGAAGCCTATTTCGGCGGCCGACGGAAAGGGCAACGCGGGCGGGCCGCCGCTGGCAAAAGCGTCGTTGTCGGGCTCCTGGAGCGGGAGGGGCGCGTCTCCACGCAAGTCGTTGAATCGGTCAGGGCGGAAGAATTGATGCGCCATCTTCAAGCCCAGACGCGGAAAGACTCAGTCTCTTGCACCGATGCCTTTCGGGGCTATCAGTCGCTGAAACGTTATGGCCACCATCACACGGTGAATCAGGCGAATGCCTTGGTGTCCCGGCGGACGAAGAATCACATGAATGGCATTGAAGGGTTTTGGAGTTATGCTAAACATATTTGGTCTCAGTATCGCGGGGTCTCAAAATATCATTCCCCAATGTACCTGAAAGAAGTTGCGGATCGCTTTAATCATCGCCAGGAGAATGTGTTCAAACAGTTTCTCAAGATCTATTTTGGTTACGTTTCGCCCTAATTACCCAATTTTATCTTGCAGGAAACGAGGATCGTGTGTTTGTCGTTCCATCTGCGGAAGAAAATGAAAAATTGATAAATGGGGCTATTTCGGAAGTTCTCCGGAAGCTTTTCAGCGATAAAGCCCTGCTTCAATTCCTATCCAATTAAAAAAGTAGCAATCGATCAACTTTTTGACAGATGTGCGTATCTGCTCGTTCCCCCATTTTAGCACGCCGGATCTCTACTTATAGAGGTAGAGGAAGGGGCGAATGGGCTGCGCTCGTCCATTGACCCCTTCGCCAGCCAACCTCTTTCCCGCACTACTCCCCCAACCGGATGAAGACGGCGTTTTCGATTCGTTCGAATGCGTTGGTGTAAATCTGGACGTCCAGAATCGGGGTATCACGTCGGCTATTTTGGCCCTGCGCTGAGGATGACTGTCGCGTCGTCACAAAATTTAATCGCACCCGTGTCATGTCCCCGATTTCTTCTAAGAACGCAGTGGCGATCGTCTGTTCGGTATTCTGGGTGGAGGTGGATGGGCTCCCCCCTCCTCCTGCTGCACCGACTAAGACTTCGATGAAGAGTCCTCCTGCTGAGTCGAAGGTGTTGTTCTGCGCCGCGCTTTCCGCATTGATGAATCCCGTTTCCAGGTCTGCGCCTTTGATCGTGTATCCCAGATCTTGAAAGACCGACACGACGCTGCCGAATACGATCTTTTTGGCAGCTTCATATTCTCGTGTCTGGATGCTCTGGATGTCCAACGGAGTCCTGGAAGGCTTCTGTTGTTGTCCCGCAACGCATCCGGTCAAGGTGAGGGGCACGGCAACGACGGCCAGCATGAGCCATCCGTTTATCCAACGCACGTTCACGGGGTCCTCCTGTGTGATGTATCAGCGTGGTCGATAAAGATGGATTGGAAATGCTGTCCCTTAGAACTTGGACGTTCGGCTCCGGAAATCATTCACGACATCGTGTTGGTCGAATTTGATGATCAAGGTAATCATGCTTGAACTGGTTTCGAGTCCTGATGAACGTGCGCTTTGGCCGGCGAGAATAATGGTCCAATAGCCGGATTTGCTTGAGGATTGAGAGATCTGCGCCGCTCGCTGATACGTCCAGACTTCGCGTCCCGAGCCGTCACGGGTGGTGATGTTTGGCGCCCCGAAATGTTCCAGGACCTGGGCTTTCGTCGTTTGACCGACGATCAGGTTCATCTGGACGTTGCCCTGCGTGAGTTGGGAATTGCGCTCGGTTAATGGTTTCGGGGATTCCATACAGGCGCCCAGGGTCATGACGACGCTGAGGATGAGCAGCAATGTGCGAATGGGCATGATCATTTTCTCTTTTCGTTCGAGTCCCGCTTTCACGCCTATTGTCGATAGGTTCGCCTCCGACAGGAAACACGATGTATTGATTATTACGCGAAATGGTGCCGAAGCCGGGACTCGAACCCGGATGGGTTGCCCCACACGCCCCTCAAACGTGCGTGTCTACCAGTTCCACCACTTCGGCAATGCAAGATTATAGGAAGGGGTTCAAATGGTTGTCAATCAACGGAACCTTCGGTAAAATTGATGGATTATACGGGTTTTCGTTGAACGATTTTTTATGTCTGACTCTTCTTCCCACACGCTGAATTCTCCTTCCGGCAAGATTGCGGCGTTTTTTGACGTCGATAATACCCTGATTCCCGGTCAATCCATCGAGATTCATTTTGTGCGATACCTCTGGAAAACTGGCCTGTTATCCAATCGCGTGTTGATCGACAGTGCACTCTATTTGCTCTTCAATATTCTCGAGATTTCCCTGAGACCCCTGCGGGAACGAAAGATTTACCTGACCAACAAACGACCGGAAGGGATCGAGCCCCTGGCGAAATGGTTTGTGCGCTCGGAAATCTGTCCTCGACTGTCGATGCAAGGAACCGCGGCCTTGGCTCAGCATCAGCAGGCCGGGCATCAGGTGGCCTTGGTCAGCGGCACGCCAGAGTTCCTGATCAAACCTCTGGCTCATTTTTTGGACGTGCCGAATGTGCTCGCGGCACAATTGGAAACCAATGAAGACGGCTACACGTGTCGGGTCCTTTCGCCCTATCCGTACGGTGAGGGCAAGCTGCGCCTGCTCCAGACGTTCGCGGCCAGTCATGGGGTGGACCTTGCACAAAGCTACGCGTACGGCGACAGCCCCGGCGACATTCAGGCCTTGGAGTCCGTGGGGCATCCACTCGTGGTCAATCCCATTCGCGGGATGGCGAGGATTGCACGGCGGCACCGGTGGCCCACGACCGTCTGGGCGTAACGACTGACGCGAAGTCATGAAGGACGCGTTGAAACCATGACGATGCGGCTTTCCCATTTCTTTTCCCCCGTAGTCTCATGCCACGGTGATGGAGCGTGACCTCAGCGTATGAAGGCTTCACCGGTGATCCCTGGCCCCTTGAGCCAGTCCGAGGCAGACCCTCTCCCGGAGAAAGAGCGAAGATGCTCGAACGGCCAGCCGTCTGCCCTGCGCGTCACGGAAATTTTTCATAGTATCCAAGGAGAATCCACCCGGGCGGGCGAACCGTGTGTCTTTGTGCGTTTAACGGGTTGTCCCCTCCGATGCACTTGGTGTGATACGGCCTATGCGTTCTACGGAGGCACCGAAATAAGTCTGGATGCCGCAGTGGATCAGGTCAAGGGGTACGGGTGTTCGTTGGTCGAGGTCACGGGTGGGGAGCCGCTGGCTCAACCGGCGGCGTTTGCATTGATTACACGTCTGTGCGAGGAACACTTTGACGTGTTGATCGAAACCAGCGGAGCCATCGACATCGCTCCGGTTGATGCACGAGCGAGCATCATTTTGGACGTCAAGTGTCCCGGCAGTGAGATGCAGGATCGCATGTGCTGGGACAATCTTCACCATATCCGTCAGAAAGATCAGGTAAAATTCGTCATCGCCGATCGCCGCGACTACGAGTGGGCCGTCGACGTGGTCAAGCGGTATCGACTTACGGAGACATGTCCCGTGTTGTTCAGTCCGGTATTCGGAAGAGGAGAAGGCAACGATCGCTGTTCCCTTCTGCGACCATTGGCGGAATGGCTTCTCCAGGACCGCTTGCCCGTGCGCTTACAGATTCAGTTGCATAAATTCATATGGGATCCCGATACGCGAGGGATCTGAAGGAATCGTTGTTTTCTTCATGAGGGAGAGGAGAGTCGTATGAAGTGTCAGGTCAAGGAAGGTCAGCTTGTCCAGGAAGCCACGGACGTGCTCATGGTCGGTGTCTATGAAGACGAGAACACGTTGCCCAAGACCCATCAGGCGTTGGATCAGGCGTTGGACGGACAACTCCGGGAGTTAAGAAACAATGGAGAGTTTTCAGGCAAGAATCAGCAGTCGGTGTTGATTCATACGAGACGGATCCTGCCTGCCAAGCGAATTCTGTTGTTGGGGCTGGGGAAGAAGGACGAGGTGACCTTGGACCGGATTCGACAAGCCATGGGCACGGCAGTCAAAAAAGTCCGGCAGACTGGGGCGCACGCGTTTGCCGCGCCGGTGTTCGGAACGGATACGCTGAAGGTGCCTGTTTCCGGTATTGCCCAGGCGATGGTGGAAGGCGCCATGCTGGGAGGGTACCGTTTCACGCATTATCGGTCTGGGGATGAGGAACCGTCGAAAGACGTTCGAACCATGACTCTGTTGGCGAACCGCGCGAATCAGGTGAGTGCAATGAAAACGGGAGTCCGGTGGGGAGAAGCGAGCGCCAACGCCACGTGGTTCGCCCGTGATCTGTGCAATCACCCGTCCAACGTCATGACGCCGTCTCGCGTGGCGCAAGAAGCGCAAAACATTGCCAAAAGCTTTAGCGTCAAATTAACCGTGCTCGAGCGGAAAGATCAGCAAAAATTAGGAATGGGCGGCATGCTGGGCGTCTCACAGGGAAGCCAGGAGCCGCCGAAATTCATCGTGTTGGAATATGCCGGGGCCAAAAAGAAAGACCGGCCTGTGGTGCTCGTCGGGAAAACGGTCACTTTCGATTCCGGAGGCATTTCGCTGAAGCCGTCGGAAAATATGGAGCAGATGAAGGCGGATATGACGGGCGGAGCGGAAGTGTTGGGGGTAATACGGGCAGTGGCCCAGTTGCGTCTGCCCATCAACGTTATAGGGATCCTGCCGGCCACGGAAAACATGCCGGGTGGTCGAGCCACGAAACCGGGGGATATCTTGCGGATGCTCAACGGCAAAACCGTAGAGGTGCAAAATACCGACGCCGAAGGCCGGCTGATCCTGGCTGATGGGTTGGCCTATGCCGGGCGGTTCAACCCGCAGTGTATCGTGGACGTTGCCACGTTAACGGGCGCGTGTATCGTGGCCCTGGGACAGTTTGCAATTGGGATGCTGGGGAATAATGACGAACTCAAGGCCGACTTGAAAAAAGCCGGTGAGCGAGCCGGTGAACGCGTGTGGGAGATGCCGCTCTGGGAAGAATATTTTGAACAACTCAAAAGTGACGTGGCAGACATGCGCAATATCGGTGGCCGTGGCGGGGGCATGATTACGGCGGGCATGTTTTTGAGTAAGTTTGTCGGAGATTGTCCTTGGGTGCATCTCGACATTGCCAGCACCGATTGGAGCACGTCCGAGCGTCCGTACATCGGGAAAGGGCCGACGGCCATTGGAACGCGATTGCTGGTGCAGTGGTTACTCAATCGCTCGGGTCAAGATGGCCAGTGAGTCCCCATGATGAGTCGAGACACCATCGGGCAACTCTTGATGGTGGGATTTCAGGGGACGGAACTGTCTCCCGCGTGGCTCGATTGGCTTGAGGAATGCCGGCCGGGTGGCGTCATTCTCTTCTCGCGTAACATGGTGGCTCCCGAACAAGTGGCGCGATTGACGAATGCGCTTCACGCCCACGTGCCCACCGCGCCTCTGTTGATTGCGATCGATGAAGAAGGTGGTCGCGTGTCTCGGCTGCCTCAAGGCTTTACGACGTTCCCTGCCGCCTCGAGGATTGCGGCGTATCGATCTCGTGACGTGGCCTATGACGTGGCTGTGGTGACGGCCCAGGAACTGCGAGCCGTTGGAATCAACATGAACTTGGCGCCGGTGTTGGACGTGAACAGCAATCCGGCCAATCCCATTATCGGCGATCGCGCCTATGGAGCCCATCCTGACCAGGTCTGCACGTATGGCATGGCGACTATGCAGGGACTTGCGGACAACGGGATCATCCCGTGCGGCAAACATTTCCCCGGACATGGCGACACCCTGACGGATTCACATCACGTCTTGCCCGTGGTGGAGGCGGACCGGACTCGACTCGACACCGTTGAGCTTGAGCCCTTTCGACTGGCAATTCGGCAGGGACTGCCGGCGATCATGACCGCGCACGTGCGTTACCCGGCGCTCGATGGGGAAGCTCCTGCGACGTTGTCCCAACCCATCCTCACCGATCTGTTGCGGAACCGGTTGGGTTTTCAAGGCGTCACGCTCACCGATGACATGGAAATGCACGCCATTCTCGATCATCAATCCGTCGGGGAAGCCTCGGTTCAAGCGTTACGGGCCGGGGCCGATATGATCGTCATCTGCCATCAGCAGGAGCGGCAACAAGAGGCCGTGGCAGCCATTGAGCAGGCGCTTGAACGTGGTGAGCTTTCGTGGGAGAGGCTTACGGCCAGTGTGGCACGCATTCGAGCCTTGAAAGAAGAACGTCTCGCGGAGGTTCAACCTGTCGATCCGTCGCGGGACACGCAAACCATCGGTCATCCGCGGCACAAAGCCTTGTTAGCGAAGGTTCAAAACGGTCCGACGCGCGTGTAGCGTCCCCTCTTCTCAAGAGGAACGGTCTGGATGTGTAGGGCTGCATCTCATGCGGCCCCCAAACTCTCGCCGGTAACGACAGAGTATGTTGACGGAGGAACGTATGGGGTTAAAAAAAGGCGATATTATTGATGAACATAAACGCCACCCGGAGAGTTGTGGTTTGATGATCAAAGTCATGGCTGGGGGCGAAGGTTTTGAAAAAGTCGTGTGCTGCGGGCATGAGTTGACGGAACAAGACGTGACTCCGTCATTTTCACGCGGTAGAGGGCGAAAGCGCGGGAAACTCCCACCGGCTATTCTGCTGGATGAGAAAAAACTGTACCCGGATTCCTGTGGTCTCCGCGTCATGATTATGGACGGGGGAGAAGGATTTCAGGAAATCAGGTGTTGCGGCCATTCGCTCAGGCTCAATTCGATGAAAGAATTCAAATACGGCGAAGAACAGCGAGGAGCCTTACCCGAAACAGGGCCGACGGGTCACGCCTGAAGGGTATGATATGTCCAAAGACTTGGGGCATGAGGCTTGCTCCGGTTGACTCCGCTTACCGTCTACCCTCTTTTCCTTTATCTAAACCCCTCCCTTCTGCTATAGACGTGGTACGAACGATGGGAGAAAGGGAAGTCTCTGAGTTGAGGTGTATAAGTTCAGAAGCATTTGGCACTCCTCGAAACAGGAGGAGAGGCCATGCAAATCCACCATGTCGGCTTCCGCATCCGGGGGTTTTACCGACTAGCTCAATTCAGGCCTCGTGGGGACATGATACCCCACGAGGCTCAACACCGATTCACTATTCTGCAGTTTTGGGCTCGGCACGGCCTGGTCGCGACGAGGGAGGCGTTTGGGGTGAGCCGCCGCACCCTCTACCGGTGGCAGCGGACGCTCACCCAGGCCGGAGGCGAGCCGCACGCCCTGGCCGCCCGCTCCCGGGCCCCGCACCGGCGGCGGCAGGCCCGGTGGCCGCCCGCCCTGAGCCAGGAGATCCGCCGGCTCCGGACCACGTACCCCAACCTCGGGAAGGCCAAGCTGCACGTCCTGCTGCAGCCCTGGTGTACGCAGCAGGGCCGGCCCCTCCCCAGTGTCTCCACCATCGGGCGCCTGATCGCCCGAGCTCCCGACCACATGCGCCAAGCCCCGCTCCGCCTCGATGCCCGCGGCCGCCCCAAGCCCGCCGCCCGGCCCCGCAAGACCCGGCCGCCCCGGCCGCGCCCCACCCAACCGCTGGTCCTGTTCGCCTGTGATACCGTGGTCCGGCTCCACGCAGGCCTACGGCGCTACGTGTTCACCTTCCTCGATCCCTACAGTCGCTTCGCCCTCGCCTGGGCCACCGCCACCGCCTCCAGCCGCCACGCCGCGGTCGGCCTCGAGGCCCTGTGTGCCCTGCTCCCTACCCCGCCTCAATTCCTCCTCTCGGCCAACGGCGCCGAGTTCCACGGCCACTTCCAGCAGCGCCTCGACGCCTACGGCATCACCCATTGGTGGACCTATCCACGCTCCCCCAAAATGAATGCGCATGTCGAACGGTTCAATCGCACCCTCCAAGAACAGTTCGTGGATTACCACGAGGACTTGCTGGTTGACGATTTGGCGGCCTTTAACCGCAAACTGGCCGATTGGTTGCTGGCCTACAATACCGTGTTGCCCCACCATAGCCTTGGGCGGCAATCTCCGGTACAATTCCTGATTCACCACCAACCCGAGTGCCAAATGTGGTGGACCCATACATGAGGTTTTTTACTTGTGCCCGTACAATTAGTCTGTGATATTGTAAAAATGCTCTGACAAAGCAGAAGGGAGGGATTCAAATTCGTGCAACATGTTCGGCAGGGTGGAGAAACAGGCAGCGGGCACGTTTGAGATCCGCTGAAAACTCGTCCTGGCTGGGCGTGCCGAGCGCTGCCCGTACGGGAGCTTTCACTCCTGCCCCCTGAGCAAGGCTGGAGCCCTGTCTGTCCCGGAGGGGACGGCCTGATAGCGCGCAACAAGTTGCACCATTGACGGGTGTCTGTTTATTAACAAAGTTTTATCGAAAGGAGAACGGAAGATGAGCATGAATGATGAACCAAGAAGAGGCTCGATCAGGACCGCAGTCGATTACACGATCGTGGGGGATAATGTAGACGACATCGCGAACCTCACGATTGAGAAGTATGAATTTAAAAATGACTATTCGTTCCCAGCAGAGGAGCGAAGGTCGGTAAAGGCCAAGATCGAGGATGCCTTGTGGAAAAAGATTGAGGAATTGAAAAAGCGGCGCCTGCGGGTTCTGGCGGAAACGACGCTGGAACAAGCCGTCAAAGAATAACCATGAGCGCACCTCCTGAATTTGTCGGTACGATCCACATTTTTTTCGGGCCCTATCGGGGCAACCCCATTGGGTTGTATCTTCGAAAAGAGGGCGACGCTTGCTCCATCTCGCCGACCATTTATCCGTGGAACAGGTTTGTGGGCGTGGGCGAAACCGCGAACAAGGCGGCAGCGGATTTTGATGCCAAATGGAAAAAAGGTGAGTTAGCCGTGGAGATGTACTCCGGACCCCACTGGGAAGGAGGGATCAAACCCGAAAAACCCAAACCTCCGCCCAAACCGGCGGCTCCCAAGCCGGAAGCGGCTAGACCCCAAACTGCATCGACCCAGATCTCAACTCCTCCTCCGATGACGCCATCCGGTGCCGCCGCTGGCACGGGGTTGGTCTCCCCACCACCCGAGCCGGCCCCCGCCCAAGATGGTCCTGCTCCTTCAGGGCAGGATTCCACACAAACGCAGGGTCGGCCAGCCGACTGACCGTAATGCGTCTTTCCGTCCCCGTTGCCAGTGCTTGCGCCTGGTGCCCCCGTCGATCTTGATAAAAGTTTCAAACTTTACAGGTAGAAGCCTTGCAGGATATGGACTTCGCGATGGAACCGCCGGAGGCCCTTCCCGTTCCCACGGTGCCCCATTTCACACAGCCGCATGGGGTGTGACGCCCCTGAAAGGAACTGCGGGAAATACACTTGCAAATCCGCATCAAGTTGACTGCCCAACTAAAAATCGAGGTTCGTCCTGTAGCCATGCGCCGTTTCTATCACACATTGGTTACGAAACGTCCTCATGACCGTTATCTTTAAACTTTTTGTCAGTTTCGACATCGCCCTCCCGGTTGTCTGTTCTGGCGTGTCTATCCCTATCTCAGGGTTTGCTCCAGTTCGGCGACGAGTTCTCCGATCTCGTCGATCGGCACTAGGTCGAGCAGGACCGCCAGGATTTGTTGCCGGTCGCGGGAGGCTATCACGTTGTCGTCTTCGAGTCCTCGTGCCGCGTCACTCAATACTGCAATGGGTTCCCCACCTTGTTGGGTGATGGACTCCCATGTCCGGTGCTTAAATTCCATCGTGGCATAGAACTCGTCGATGGACACGTGGACCAGCCCGAATCGGCTGCCCCATTTTTCCCGGATGTGCTCGCGGATGGCTTGGTGCATCTGGCTGCAGACGGGTTCCGGGATACTCACGCGCACTGCGCAGGTCGTCCAATACAGACTCAACGCCAGCAGCTCCTTGGTGACGGCTTGTGCCTGTTGTGCGGTCAGGGTCAGTCCGTATTCTTCGAGGAAATCGGGTGCGACGGACGGCGGGATGAGTTGCACAAGGGCCTTCGCGGTTTGTAGGGCGTGTTCGGTCATGGCGTGCTCGGGAGCGGTAGGAGTAATGACAGGCACCTGATAATCGCTGGCGCAGAATACGCAGTCGGGCGTTGTTGAGGCAAGTGCCTCGCTTGACACTGAAACACGGTGAATGCCACGCTTGCTGTAGCTTTATCTTTCATTCCATCCTGAAACAGCAAAGACAGGCGGTCAAGGCAATGTCCTATCTGCTGATGGCTATTGCCGGTTTATGGATGGCCGATGGTTTAGTTTTATTGGTGGCCCCCCTGTGGACCATCGGACAAGTCAGGCCGGCACTCTTGATCTCCCCGTCACTCGTGAAATGGTCGGGTGTCACCCTGGCAGCAGGTTTGGGCCTGCTCGTGCAGGCGTCCGAGCTGACCTTTCGGGGATTGTGGATGATCACGGGGGGCGCCATGGTCGCGAAGGGTGCGTTTTTTCTTTTGTCTGACGACGACACGCGCCATTCCGTGTTGCAATGGTGTTTGAGCCGGGAGGCGGTGGATTATCGGTTTTGGGGGCTACGCTTGTGTACGCTCTCGGTGTTGTTGCTCCATGCGTGCGGGTGGCTTTGAGCCATAGACGAGGAAAGGGACTCCAGGATTGATCGCAAACGTCTTCATGGGATTGACGAGCTTGGCCTGGGGGTTGGCGGGATTGACGGTGGCCCTTGTGCCTGCGATGGGGTTCGTCTGGGCCAGGCGGGTTTTCCTGGATCCCTGGTGGCGATTCTGGTTTGGGCAAGTGATCCTGCTGATGGGGTTGCTGTTGATGATCGGCACGACGGAGCTCAAAGGGTTTTGGGTCTGGGCGGTGTGCGGCGGACTGGCTGCGACCAAGGCCTGCCTGTTGCTTGGGGCCCCGGCGTCGTGGCGTGAATGGGTGCTGCAATGGATCGGGACTTGGCCGCCGTGGGTGTGCCGGGTCGGCGGGACAGTTGACCTGGCTCTCGCGGTGTGCCTGTCCGCGGACCTCATTCTCCATGGCTGAGACGGACGCCATGATTCAAAGGAACAACCAGGACCTGCTCCGGTTGTGGGAGATCCATCAGACGGCGGAATGGCCGGTTGAGGTGGGCTCCCGCGAAGGCGAACTGATGACTCTGGATACGGTGATCGGCGGGTGTGTGACGCACTTCTTCGAAGAGCACGGCCTCGACTCGCAACGCGTGGCCATCCTTGAAGATTGCCTCTCCGATTTGAATGCCGTGCTTCCGGAATTGAGCGACGAGTCTTTGGACTATTTCGAGCGGGTCAAGCAGTTGGGCACGTTGCTGCTGGAAGCAGGTCGCCGGTAACGTCATGAAACTCCAGCTCGTAGCGGCGTTCATTGGTGCGTGGGTTGCCCTGTCAACGGGGGCGGGGGCAGTGGAATTCACGTTCGTGGCCTTGGGCGATATGCCCTATGGCCCTCGTGAGCCGGCCTACTCCGTGTTCAGAACGTTGATCGCGGAGATCAACCGGCGGTCTCCGGTCTTGACCATCCACGTCGGTGATACCAAATCGGGCTCGACCCCGTGTTCCGACAACAAGTTGCTCGAACAGCGGGATTTCATGAACCGCTTCGCGTCGGCTCTTATCTATACCCCGGGAGACAACGAGTGGACCGATTGTCACCGCCTGCTGGCCGGCGCGTACGATCCGCTCGACCGGCTGCGCTTTATCCGCGCGCATCACTTCCCAACGGTTAGGAGTCTTGGCCGTCAGCCGATTCGCCTCGAGCGCAGGCTGACGTCATGCGCGGCTTTGGGCTATTCGTCGAGAACAGCCGGTTCCGTCACGAGAACGTGTGGTTTGTGACCGCGCACGTGGTCGGCTCCAACAACAATCTTCAAGGCTCTCCCGTTGAGGATTCCGGCACAGATCAGGAATTCTTCACCCGTGACAGGGCGAACCGGGTCTGGCTGGCAGACTCCTTCGACAAAGCCACCGCCACAAACGCCAAGGCCATAGTGGTCGCCATTCACGCGGATATGTTCAGGGACGGGTTCGATCCGGATCGGGAAACCTTTGCCCCCACCTCCGGGTTCAAGCAATTCGGTGAAGTCCTCGTCATGAGGGCGCAATCCTTTGTAAAACCGGTTTTGCTGCTGTTTGGAGATAGCCACGAGTTCCGAATTTTCCAACCCTTTCCCCGCAGGGCCAGCAACCTCACTGCCCTGGAAGTGTACGGGTCGGAACACATGCACGCCGTAGAGATCACGGTTGATTTGGACACGGCCCCTGTCTTCACGTTCAAGTCCGTGCACAATCCCGACTTGATTGAGGCCCCTGCGGCCTGACCAAGGGGGGGCACTGTTCACACATTTCCCCCTCACCCGTCCCTTGCCCTTTGATTGACGGGTCAAAAGCCCTATGCTACTTTCTTGCTTACGCCTGATACGCTGATAGGTGAGTGTTTATGGAAAAAGACCTGAAAAGTATTCTGGGCAAATTGCAATACACCGACGACGCCAAGGTCGTGCAGCAGATTACCCACCAGACCCGACAGGTCCAGGACCGCATGTCCGGGATCAGGCACAAGATCGTGGTGATGAGCGGCAAAGGTGGAGTCGGGAAGAGCATGACCACGGTCAATTTGGCTTTGGCTTTGGGACGACAAGGCTACAAGGTCGGGATCATCGACGTGGATCTCAACGGGCCCTGCGTTCCCCGCATGATGGGGATTCTGGACAAGGGGCTGGAGGTGACGCCGGCTGGGGCTCGGCCTCCGGAAGGTCCTTATGGCATCAAAGTGGCCTCCATGGATTTTCTGCTCAATGACGCCGCTCCTTTACGGTGGAAAGGCCCGATGGATTTAAGTCCCGTCTGGTTGGGGCTCATGGAAATGAACGTAATCCGCGAATTCCTCGCCGATATTCTCTGGGATGACTTGGATTATTTGTTGGCCGATCTGCCACCGGGCGCCGCGGCGGACAAACCGCCGGTTATCGCTGGGTTCCTTCCGGATCTTGCCGGCGCGGTGGTGGTCACGACGCCGTCGGAGGTGGCCTCGAACGTCGTGCAGAAGTCGATCAGCTATGCCACGGAACTGGGGATCACCGTGTTGGGAGTCGTGGAGAACATGAGCCAATACCGGTGCCCATCCTGTGGCGCCGAAAACGAACTGTTCGAAGGCAACACCGAAGGCATGTGTGAGGCCCTCAAACTCCCGTTGCTCGGCCGTATTCCGTTTGACCGGAACTTTGCCAAAACGTTCGATAAAGGAACCCCGTTGCTGGATGGGGAGTATCCCACGAACCGGCGCTTTACGGATATTGCCGGCCGCATTCGGTCGATCTTGGATTACCAGAAAGTTCTGGCTGAAAAGCTGTAAGCGAACGATGAGGTTTCCCCCTTTTACCTTTAACTCTCCCGCGTGAGGCCGTTATGAAATTTGTCTGCTTGAACTGTGAAACCTATATGAGTTTTGAAAAGGTGGAGAAACCCGCCGAAGGATCGCTCGGCGTGTTTTTTGCCTGTCCCTCCTGTGACGCGAAGTTTTCCATGGTGACGAATCCGGGTGAAACGCAAATGGTCAGTTCTCTGGGCGTCCAGCTTGGCGGCCGGACAGAGGCCGCGTCCCCATTGGAAATGACACGCGGCACCTTGAAAGAAGAAGTCGGCGTTCCAGCGATGCCAGGGTCCATGGCGGCCTATCTGAACGAAAAAATCCACGCCGGACAGAACGCGAGCCCCGCAGCCGGAGCCACTCCAACCGAAAAAGAGGGCGAATCCGGCGGCTGTCCTTTCTCCGCGATGGTCGCGCAAATGGGATTAACTTCCGGCGAGGCCTCCACCGGCACGCAACCGGCCGCGCTTCAATGGAGCCCCGATGCGCAGGAGCGGTTGGGCAAGTTGCCGTCGTTTGTGCAGCCGATGGTCAAAGGGAGTGTGGAAACGTACGCGCGGAAAAATGGGTATACGACTGTCACGCTGCAAGTCATGGATGATTCGAAGAATTCCTCAAACGGCATGACTTGGTTACCGGAGGCCGAACAGCGTTTGAGCAACATCCCTGACTTCATTCAACCCATGGCCCGTAAGGAAATCGAACGATTGGCCAAAGAGCGCGGCGCGACCACGGTCTCCGCCGAGCTCATGGACGAAGCCAAGGAAAAGTTCATGAAATTCATGTGACGCGGGAATCGGTGTTTCAGAGACGGCCCTCGCGCCCATCCGGCTTCTTGCCGTACTTGTCTGCGGGTTTCATTTAGGCTAGGGGAAGCAAATGGGAGTGTTACCCTTGTTGCCAAAGAAGGACGACAGATTGGAACCAAGAAGTTCTTAAGAGGATGCTCGTCACAGAAGAAAACCTGGATGTTCGCTCACTCCTGAGGGCATGATGGCGTGAAGTTGCATAGAGCGACGCACCCGTTACGCAAACGCCTTCCAATTCGCATACGGCTTCAGCCGGTAGATTTCTTCAACGGATGTCGGGAGCACGACGCCCTGTTGCTCCAGCAGGTCGGCGGTCTGCCGTAAGGGCAGCCCGACAATGGTGGGATAATCGCCCTCGATCTTTTCAATGAACCGGGCCCCTTCTCCTTGAATGGAATAGGCCCCGGCTTTTCCTAAACTTTCTTCGGTCTCCAAATAGCACCTGAGTTCATGGTCCGTGAATGGTGCCATCCGGACCCTGGCGGTTTCGACCCGAACGAGGGTCACGGGTTTGGCTTGGTGAATGAGCGCGATGCCGGTGTGCACGTGGTGACTGCGTCCGCGGAGTTGCCGCAGCATGGTGTCGGCGTCGTGGAGGTCTTGCGGTTTGCCTACCAGTGCTCCGTCAACGTCAATCACCGTATCACTGCCTAATACCAGGTCATCCGGATACCGGCGTGCAATGGAGAGCGCCTTGTCGAGCGCAAATTGTTTGACTTGATCGCGAGGGGACAGGTCAGGGGAGCGGATTTCCTCAGTCGTGGGCGACACGACCTCAAACGGAATGCCGAGCAGGGCCAACAGTTCACGGCGGCGTGGGGAAGTGGAAGCCAGGATGACGGACACGGGGTTCCGGGGCGGGTTACGTCGGTGCTACAGCAAAGACTTCCATTTCAGGGGCGACGTGTCGGGAGACGTATTCCCGGAGTAATTGCTCAACGTCCTGGGCATTGTTGGTTTTGACCATGTGGGCACGCAGGGCGGCCGCGTGCGGAAACCCGCTGCAATACCAGCCCAGGTGTTTGCGCATGCGTGGGAAACGGGAACCGTCGTGAAACCGTTCAAACGTATGGGCATGCTTGAGCATCATGTCGAACCGGGCGTCTCGAGAGACCGTTGGTTCAGGAACCGGATGCCGGGAGCGCGCCCGCGTGGCTTCCCGTATCAATGCGTTGCCGTGAAAGATCCAGGGGTTGCCCAGGGCCGCTCGGCCGATCAGCACGCCGTCCACCCCGCTGGCGTAGATGCGAGTAATGGCCTCGTTCACAGAGCCGATATCGCCGTTGCCTAACACGAGGATCCCCTGTTGACGGATTTGAGTCGTGGCCTCGGCAATCGCGTCCCAATCCGCATCGCCCCGATACAGTTGTTTCAAGGTCCGACCATGAATGGAAATGACCTCCGGTCGGCCCTGGGCCAGACACGCGCTCCATTCCTTGATAATGACGGAATCGTATCCTAGGCGCGTTTTCACTGAAAGCGGAAGGGCGGTCCGAAGTGAGGCAGGATGATCCTGCGCGGCACGTGCCATGCGCACTTTTTCCACGATGCTGGGTTTGAGTCCGGCTTCGGCCAAGGTTTGCCCCTGGACCCAATCGCGCAGCCCACGTTCGGTCGCCGCCATGATGTCCAGCGCCAGTTCCGGCGTTTTGATGAGTCCGGCCCCGCACCCTGACGACGCCACGTTTTTTGACGGACACCCCATGTTGATATCCAGGCCGTCGAATCCAAGTTCACTCACCACATGGGCGGCCTGGTAGAACAATAGAGGGTCTTTGCCGTAAAGCTGTGCCACGATCGGGCGTTGTCCGTCGGTATATCGTAACGGCTCCCAGCCCATGGCCCGGCCAGAACAAATATCATGGACGTTGGTGAATTCGGTAAAGAGCACGTCCGGCCGGCCATAGGTGGCAATGACATGGCGGAACGCAATATCGGTGACCCCGTCCATGGGAGCCAACCCGATGATGGGTTCCGGCAGGTGATGCCAAAAGCTCATGTCCTCTCCGGAGAAAGTTGTCTCTCTCCAGCAGCCCGTTGCATTCGATGCCGAAGTTCCGTCATGTGTATGTTGCTTTCACTTACAAATGGGCCAAAGGCCAGGGACCGTCATCCCTGCGCAAGCCTGTCCTGAGCGTGGCGCCAGCAGAAGCCGAAGGACCTGCCCCCGACAATGAGTAATCGGGGATTCTTAATCAAGGGATGCGGCAGCCTACGCCTGGGTTGTCGAATAAACTGCCAATATCGAGTCTCCTCGTCCCATCTCCTGCTTATGCCGAACAGGGATTGGGTCTTTTCATCTGCTTTAGGCACGTACAATCTTTTCACACTTTTCACATTTTGGCTGGGGGTGCTTAGTAAGCTCTCAGGTCATTCAGCCTCCAGGCGTTCGCGTCTCGCGCCGGTCATGGTCTCGCCAGTCAAGCCGGGCCGGTTCGGCGACCAGCAGACAGATTTCGTCGTTGTTGATGGTGAGGCTCAGTGCCTTTCTCCGAGTAAAAGGGTAATGCGTGTCTTCTACCCTACGCCATGCTGTGAGCCTACGCAACGCATAGCCATGGGCTGCACTCGTCAGAAACAGGCTATTGGTCATCAGTGAGTGGTGGATTCATACATGGTGATCTTGTCACTGGTTGCTGTTTCGTGGAGACCAGTGGGCAGCAACAATGACGGGCGTGGGCTGCCGCTGACTTATCTGAAATGACGTGTCCGTGTTCTCCGATTGATTAACCCTTCCTTCTCTCCCCTGCCGTTGTTGTTCTGTTGGTTTTTCTCGTCCGCGATTGGCCTCGCCGGGGTTTGGCTTCGGGATAAAGGTGGTTGACTATTTTGATTCATTTCCTTTGTTCCCAGGGTTGACCGGCAACTCTGTTCCCTTGCACCCAACCGGGCGATTCTTGTCAACGAACGCGTGAACACCTACAATGGATTTTTGAGGAAGGAATGCATCCATGGACAAACCCTGTTTGCAGCAGGAGCCTACGGTCGTGCTCTATCATGCCGATTGCGCTGATGGATTCGGCGCGGCGTGGGCCTTGTGGAAAAAGTATCCTGATGCGCAGTATCTGCCGGTCGAACACGGGCACCCGCCGCCTTCGGGATTGGATGAGGCGCACGTGGTGATGGTGGATTTCAGTTATCCTCGTGCGGTCATCGAACGCTTGGCCGAGTCCACAGCCAGCTTCCGGGTCCTGGATCACCACGTCACGGCACAGACTGCGTTGGCCGGTCTCCCGTATGCGTATTTCGACATGAAGAAAAGTGGCGCGGTGCTGGCTTGGGAATGGGCGCACCCGGAGCCGGCCCCCTGGTTGCTGCTGTACATTCAGGACAAGGATCTGTGGGAATGGCGGTTGCCCAAGAGCCGGGAGATCAACGCCGCGTTGACCTCGTATCCGTTCGATTTTCAGGTCTGGGATGGTCTGACACAAGAGACGTTGGAAGTAGAAGGCCGGGCCATTCTTCGACAGGAAGACGTTTTGATCTCCAAGATCGTCAGGGAATCGGTGCTGGTCGAGTTCGAGGGGGAAACCGTCCCGGCGGTCTACAGTCCGGTGATGACCAGTCAAATCGGAGAACGCCTGTGCGCGGGCTTTCCGTTTTGCATTATCTGGCACCAACGGGACGGCCGTCGATTTTTCAGTCTGCGTTCGAAACCAGGTACCGTTGATGTGTCAGCCATTGCCGCCCGACACGGAGGCGGTGGGCACGTCAATGCCGCGGGCTTTTCGGTTCCTCTTCAAGTAGCGGATACCCTTAATCCCATACGGGAATAGCGGTCCTGTCCCCCGAAGGCCAACCCCGCCCCGTTCATGGGGAGAGTGCAGTTCCATGATTCCCTTGCGTGACGATAATCCGACAGAAATCAAGCCTGTCATGACGGTCGGGTTTCTGGTTGTCTGCGTGGCGGTCTTCCTGAACCAAGTGATGATGGGGCAGCAGAACGGGCAAGCTTTTGTGTATCAGTACGGAGCCATCCCCGCAGTCGTGTTTGGGTATGCCGAGCTCCCGAGTGAACTCGTGGCCGTGTCGCCCTATGGCAGTTTGGTGACCAGCATGTTTCTGCACGGTGGCTGGATGCATCTGATCGGGAATATGCTGTATCTGTGGATTTTCGGGAACAACATTGAAGACGTCATGGGACATGGAAAGTTCATCGTTTTCTATCTCCTGTGCGGGATTATTGCGGCGTTGAGTCATGCCGTCATCGACCCGGTTTCGACGATTCCCATGGTGGGAGCGAGTGGCGCTATCTCGGGGATCCTGGGCGCCTATTTGTTGCTCTACCCTCGAGCCCAGGTGTTAGTGCTCATTCCGCTGGGGTTCTTCAGCCAGATGCTCCATGTCCCGGCCTTGATCGTGTTGGGCCTGTGGTTTGCGATGCAAGTCTTGAGCGGCGGCATGAGTCTTGGCACCGGAGGAGGAGGTGTGGCGTTTTTTGCGCATATCGGAGGATTCCTGGCCGGCGTCTTGTTAATCGGGGTATTCAAACACCCGCACGTGAAGTTTTTCAATCCTCCTCATAGGCCTTCATAGGCCTGTGCGGCGGTTGTGAGCGGCAGGGCGAAATTGGAGCCG
>OZ241337.1:0-1137500 GCA_965200435.1 Nitrospirales bacterium | reverse complement strand
TAAGGTAGCGAAATTCCTTGTCGGGTAAGTTCCGACCTGCATGAATGGCATAACGATTGGAGCGCTGTCTCGGGGAGTGACTCAGCGAACTTGTGGTTCCGGTGAAGACGCCGGGTACCCGCAACTAGACGGAAAGACCCTGTGCACCTTTACTACAACTTGACATTGGGTGTTGGGCGACTATGTGTAGGATAGGTGGGAGACGGTGAAGCGGGGGCGCTAGTTCCCGTGGAGTCATCCTTGAAATACCACCCTTATTTTTCCGACATTCTAACCTGGCTCTGTCATCCTGGGCAGGGACAGTGTCTGGTGGGTAGTTTGACTGGGGCGGTCGCCTCCCAAAGAGTAACGGAGGCGCCCAAAGGTTCCCTCAGGCTGGTCGGCAATCAGCCGTCGAGTGTAAAGACAAAAGGGAGCTTGACTGCGAGACGGACGCGTCGAGCAGGGACGAAAGTCGGGCTTAGTGATCCGGTGGTCCTGGGTGGAAGGGCCATCGCTCAACGGATAAAAGGTACGCCGGGGATAACAGGCTGATCTCCCCCAAGAGTTCACATCGACGGGGAGGTTTGGCACCTCGATGTCGACTCATCGCATCCTGGGGCTGAAGCGGGTCCCAAGGGTCGGGCTGTTCGCCCGTTAAAGCGGTACGAGAGTTGGGTTCAGAACGTCGTGAGACAGTTCGGTCCCTATCTGTTGTGGGCGTAGGAGATTTGAGAGGGTCTGTCTCTAGTACGAGAGGATTGAGATGGACGGACCTCTAGTGTGCCGGTTGTCGCGCCAGCGGCAGCGCCGGGTAGCTATGTCCGGTTTGGATAACCGCTGAAAGCATCTAAGTGGGAAGCCAGCCTCAAGACAAGATCTCCCGGAGGGTAACCTCCCTAAAGGCTACTCGTAGACGACGAGTTTGATAGGCTGGATGTGGAAGAGCTGTAAGGCTTGAAGCTAACCAGTACTAATCGGCCGTGAGACTTAACATCATTTTACTTCTGATAGACATGACCTTCTGATACCGGGAAGTCACCGACGGGACAGAGGCGTGACGCAGAGAAGCCCAGCGTGTCACGTCCCGTTATGGGTTCCTGAAAAGAAAACGGTTGCCATATCCCCGGTGACCATGCCGGAGGGGCCACACCCGTTCCCATCCCGAACACGGAAGTTAAGCCCTCCAGGGCCGATGATACTGCAGCTGCGAGGCTGTGGGAAAGTAGGGCGTTGCCGGGTTCTTCTAAAGCCCACGGGTGTCCGAATCCGTGGGCTTTTTTGGGAGGACCATGTTCCCCGAGCTTGCCCAAGATGCTTGTCTCGGCAGTGTGGACCGGGATACTTTGTCGGGGACACGTCGGGCATCGGCCTGATGAAAAAAGGTGGTCTTCGGAAACCAAGTTTGCTACTCTTGGAGAACAATTCGTCGATCGTCCGCCTCAAGCAAGCACATAAGGCTGCATGAGAAACGTTACCTTTGGGACCTCCGGATGGCGAGCCGTTCTGGGGGAAGACTTTACGTATCAGAATGTTCGAATCGTCTGTCAAGCCATCGTCAACTTCCTGAAACAGGAAAAGATCGGGCACCAGGGCCTGATTATCGGTTATGACTCCAGGTTTCTTAATGAACGGTTTGCGATGACCGCGGCAGAAGTTTTTGCAGGCCAGGGGATATCGGTGTTGCTGTGCGGTCGGGAAACACCCACTCCGGCTATTTCCTATCACGTCCTCCGGCAAAACCTGGCGGGCGGCCTGAATATTTCTTCCAGCCACAACCTTCCCCAATATAACGGCATCAAGTTTATCTCGGAAGGGGGGGGGGCTGCGCTTCCTGAAGCCACTCGAGCGATCGAACAGCGGCTTATCCCCCTGCGGCACGGGGAGCATGTCAAATGGCTCCCGTGGGAGAAGGCAGAGCGAACGCGAATGGGTGAAAAATTTGATCCGTGTCCTGATTATTTGGCTGCACTGAAGGAGCATATTGACGTGGATGCGATCAGCCGGACCAACCTGCGAGTGGTCATGGATCCTCTGTACGGAACGTCGCGCGGCTATCTTGATGCGTTCCTCAGGAATGCTGGTGCGAAAATGGCGGTCCTGCATTATTGGCGCGACCCTTATTTCGGAGGAGTCTCTCCTGAACCGACGCGAAAGACGACGGCGGAGTTGCAGGAAACGGTAAAACAAGGAAAAGCCCACATTGGGTTGGCCACCGATGGAGACGCCGATCGATTCGGAGTCGTGGATCGGGACGGCAGCTTTATCGACGCGAATATCGTTTTGGCGTTACTGGTGGATTATCTGGTGACGACCAGACGTTGGACCGGAGCCGTCGGACGATCCGTTGCCACCACACACCTCATCGATCGTGTGGCACACAAGCACGGCTTGGGCGTCAGGGAAACTCCCGTAGGCTTCAAATATCTGGCGGAACTCTTGGCCAAGAAGGAGATCCTGATGGGAGGAGAAGAAAGTGCGGGCATGTCGATCCAGGACCACGTGCCGGAAAAGGACGGGATTCTCGCCTGCCTGCTGGTAACGGAAATGATTGCTCGCACTGGGCAGACGCTCCGCGAACTCACGGAAGCGCTGTTTGCTCGAGTAGGCGCGGTCTTTTCATCCCGCCAAGACCTGCCCGTCAACGAAACGATGCAGGAAAATTTGCTCAAAATCCAGGAGTCGCCGCCTTCCGATCTTGCAGGGAAATCGATTCAACAGGTCAACACCCTCGACGGATGCAAGTTCGTGTTGGAAGACGGAAACTGGTTTCTGTTTCGTCGTTCCGGAACGGAACCACTGGTTCGTTGTTATGCGGAGGCATCGACGCCTCAGGAATTGGAGGAGCTGATGGACGCCGGGCAACAACTCCTGTATCGCAACCCTCAAAAGGGCGGTTGACGCGCCATCCCGGCTTGCGCTGAACGTGAGCCTTCTCTGGCGCACACACGTCGTACCAGCCGACTTCATGGCGGCCGCGCGCCACGGGCTCGTATTTACCTGTGATACCCATGTCGCTCGGTGGTTTGGCGATCCCCTCGCCGACGTCTCGATGCCGTGAGGCGCAGATCCGAAAAGATCGACGATCGTTGGCCCTTGACAAGCCGGGAACCGGTGACTTTCTTCCCCTCCTAAAACAGTCCACTCTCGAAGGAGAGTTTTCCGGGACCAACACCAAGGTGGACTCATCATGAAACGGAAACGATGCCGCGGATGTTCTCCGGGTGGCAGTTCACAGACGGGGATCTGCAGGGTCCGCCGGCACCTGGCAAAGCCTCAAAGCCCACTACCCCACAACCACCACGGTCGTTCTAATGCCCCCACTCCCTCACTCTCGACCGCGGCCTGAATCGAGGGGAAGGGCAATGGAAGAGCAACGAAGGGAAGGAGAGAAAACATGAACCGGGAGTTGTCGGTGGCCGTGCAATTGGCGCGACGAGCGGGCCAAGTCGTGATGGACGTGTATGCCACGGATTTTGCCGTGGCGTCTAAAGGGAAAGACGATCCCGTCACCGCGGCTGACCGGCAAGCCAACGACCTGATTGTGAAAGGTCTGAACGAGGCGTTCCCCGTGGATACCTTGGTGGCTGAGGAAAGTCCTCCCCCTGGCAGCGTTCAGGACTCCGGTCGTGTCTGGTACGTGGATCCGCTGGACGGCACAAAAGATTTTATCGCCAGGAATGGAGAATTTTCCGTGATGATCGGACTGGCCGTAGACGGGCAAGCGCAACTCGGGGTAGTCTATCGTCCGGAGGGAGACGTGCTGTACGCCGGTGTCGTGGGCAGGGAGGCGTGGATGGAACGACGGGGCATCCGGTCGCCCTTGGCGATCAAGGAACAGAAGGCAGGGAGGCCGCTCACCTTGACGGTCTCCCGGTCGCATCGGCATCCGCTGGTCGAAAAGGTCGGGCGGGTGCTTGGTGTCGGCAACGAAATTCCATCGGGGAGCGTCGGTTTAAAAATCGGCCTCATTGCGAGAGAGGAAGCCGACGTGTACCTGGAGCCCGGTCCCTATACCAAACTCTGGGATTCCTGTGCCCCGGAAGCGATCCTGCGCGCGGCGGGTGGTGCCTTTACCACGATTCTGGGCCAATCCCTGATCTATGGCAAAAGCCCGTCCCCAAGGGCTGACGTCGGGGAGCAACTCGCAAACACGCACGGCCTCCTGGCGAGCAATGGATTCTGTCATGAGCGAGTGGTTCACGCGTTGCGGCCGGTCGTGGCGGAACTGGGGCTGAAACCACGGGAAACGTAAGCGCGACGCCCGTGTTCGTTAACCGGATTCGTACTTCGGGCCGTCATGCATTTCCGACTGGCGACGTCGATCGGATGCTTCGTAAGATCGACCAAGGACATCAGGTCAAGATCCCTTCATGATTTGCATCGACTCCATTAGACTGTGTAAAAAGAAAGCAACTGCCGCGAGAAATGGCGAGCTCTTGGACCAAGGGTTGTCCTCAGGGTTGAGCGTAGACGGCTTCCTCTTCTGTGTAAAAATAATGGCTTCATAGCCCATATGCCGTCCCCACCCGGATTGTTTGTCTCCACCGAAGGGAAAGGCGGCATCCATTTTCTTTCGCCTGTCAGATTTTCCAGACGTTTGATCCGTCATGCCGCCTCTAGAATATTTCTTCGGTTTTAGAAGGAGAATAAACGCATGATGCGGGATGACGTGGTGGTCATAGGTGGCGGACTGGCGGGGTCGGAAGCAGCCTGGCAGGCTGCGGAGCGTGGAGCACGGGTCACATTGTACGAGATGCGACCCAAGCGGGGGACCGAGGCACACAAGACGGATCAGTTGGCGGAAATCGTGTGCTCGAATTCGTTGGGATCCGCGGAGCCCCTCAGCGCGCCGGGCATTTTGAAAGAAGAGATGCGGTTCCTGAATTCGTTGGTCATGCGGGCGGCGGAATCGGCGCGCGTGCCTGCGGGGACGGCGCTGGCGGTGGATCGCGAGATCTTTGCACGCGAAATCACCCGTACGCTGGAATCCCATCCGAATATCCGCATCATTCGGGAAGAGATCCGTGAGATGCCCACGGACGCCCTGTGCATCGTGGCCACGGGTCCCTTGACGTCCGAGAGCCTGGCGCGGGCGCTGACCGCACTGACCCACAAGATGAACCTGGCGTTTTTCGATGCGATTTCGCCGATCGTCGATGCCGAGTCCATCGACATGGACAAAGTGTTCCGGGCGTCCCGCTATGACAAGGGCGGCGCGGATTACCTGAATTGTCCGATGGACGAAGAAACGTATTCGGCTTTTTACGAGGCATTGGTGGCGGCAGACAAGGTGCAGGCAAAGGACTTTGAAAAGGTTCCCTACTTTGAAGGGTGTCTCCCCATCGAGGCTATGGCGGAACGCGGAAAGCAGACGTTGGCCTTTGGTCCGATGAAACCTGTGGGGTTGGTGGACCCGCGCACCGGCGTTCACCCGCACGCGGTGCTCCAGTTACGTGCGGAAAATCGTCATGGTTCGTGTTATAACATGGTGGGGTTTCAAACCAAGCTGACCTACCCGGAACAAAAGCGCGTGTTTCGGATGATTCCTGGTCTCGAACGTGCGGAGTTTCTCCGTTATGGAAGCGTGCATCGGAACACCTTTGTGAACTCCCCTGCCGTGCTGCGGAAGACGTTGCAACTGAAGGCCCAAGAGACCACGTGGGTGGCGGGCTGCCTCGTCGGCGTGGAAGGCTACGTCGAATCCGCGGCGACCGGCGGTTTGGCTGGGATCAACGCCGGTCTGGCCCTGGCCGACCGGCCGTTGGTGACGCCTCCCTTGGCCACAGCCCATGGGGCGTTGGTGCATTATATTACGACAAGCGACGCCCGGCATTTCCAGCCCATGAATACGAACTTCGGCCTGTTCCCGCCCCTGCCCGTGAACGTGCGGGACAAAGAACACAGGCGTCGAATGATCCGCGAACGGGCCATTGAAGAGTGGCAAGCATGGAAACGGCAATCCGCACTTTCCTGACGTATCTCGACGTGGAGCGCGGAGCGTCCCGTGAAACGATTCGCAGTTATCAATCCGATCTGCGACAGTTTGTGACCTTTCTCAAAACCGTCACGGGCGCGGTGCCGGATGCGACACGGGTCGACGCGGCCCTCGTTCGTCGGTTTCTGGTGTGGTTGGCCGGGCGGAATGACAAAAAATCGTCGCAGGCGCGGAAACTCGCGACGTTGCGCAGCCTCTTCAAATTTTTGCACCGGTGCGGACAGGTGCCGAGCAATCCCGTCGCGCACGTGCGGACTCCCCGGTTGGGGCAACGCTTACCCCGCGTCCTCACGAAAGACGAGGCGGAACGGGTGATCGAGTTTCCTGATTCCAGTGAGGGAGGACCCTGCGCCGTAAGGGATCAGGCTATTCTGGAAACCCTCTATTCCACGGGTGCGCGGGTGAGCGAGCTGGTGGGCATCAATTGGAGCGATCTCAGTTTCGATGACGGGATGGTACGGTTGAGAGGCAAAGGCAAAAAAGAGCGGCTCGTGCCGATCGGGCACGTGGCAGTCGAGGCGATCCAGGACTATCTCGCGAAGGCGCCGGTGCGTGCGATCCTGGCGATGACCCAAGACGCGGCTTCGGCCTCGACCCTCACGGTGCCCCCGGCGGATAGCCCGGTGTTTCGAAACAATCGAGGCGGCCGGTTGTCGGTACGGAGCGTCGAGCGGATCGTCCAGCAGTACGCCAACCGGGTGCAGGTGGGAACCGTGACCCCGCATACCTTTCGGCATTCCTATGCCACACACTTATTGGACGAGGGGGCCGACCTCCGGGTCATTCAGGAGATGCTCGGGCACGCGTCTTTGGCCACCACCCAGAAATACACGCACTTGGCTACGGACCGGTTGATGGAAGTGTACGATCAGGCCCATCCTCGCTCGGGCGACGGCAGGGCGACCAGGACTGCCACTCCGAGGAAACCGTCATGAAGGTTCACTCCACCACGATCCTTTCCGTGCGTCGGGATGGAACCGTGGCTATGGGCTGCGACGGGCAGGTGACGGTGGGGACCACGGTGATGAAAGCCAACGCCCGAAAAGTCCGACGTCTCCATCACGATCGCGTAATCGCAGGCTTTGCCGGAGCCACGGCGGATGCCTTTACCTTATTTGAAAAATTCGAGGAGAAATTGGAAAAATACCGAGGCAACCTGACCAGGGCCGCGGTCGAGTTGACCAAAGAATGGCGGACGGATCGTGTGCTGCGTCGCCTCGAAGCGCTGCTGGCCGTCGCGGATGCGGACCGGTCCTTTCTCATTTCCGGCACGGGGGACGTCGTGGAACCGGAAGATGGGATCCTCGCCATCGGGTCGGGCGGGCCGTATGCGCTGGCCGCGGCTCGGGCGCTGATAGACCATTCCTCCTTGACGTCCAGAGAAATCGTTGATAAGGCCATGCGCATTGCCGCCGGCATCGACATCTATACGAATCACGAAATCGTAATAGAAGAACTGAAGGGATCCTCATGAATCACGACCTGCCGGCGGAGACACTCGACAATTTATCCCCGCGCGAAATCGTCGAGGTGCTCGACCGATACGTGATCGGCCAACGTGACGCCAAGCGGATGGTGGCCATCGCGTTGCGGAATCGCTGGCGTCGCCAGCAACTCAGCCCGGAATTGCGCGAAGAAATTTTTCCGAAAAATATCGTCATGATCGGACCGACTGGTGTGGGCAAGACGGAAATTTCCCGGCGACTGGCGAAACTGGCCGACGCCCCGTTCATTAAAGTCGAGGCGTCGAAATTTACCGAAGTGGGGTACGTCGGACGCGACGTGGAATCGATCATCCGCGATCTCACCGAACAGTCGGTCAACCTGGTGAAAAGTTCCTCGCTGAAGCAGGTCGAACGGAAGGCCGAAGACTTGGCTGAAGATCGCGTGCTTGATCTGTTGCTGCCACCGGGCCCACCCCAGGGCGTGCAGGAGGAGGAGCCCGGGCAACCGGCGTCGGCCGACAACACGCGACAAAAACTCCGCAAGCAATTACGGGAAGGCCGTCTCGACAACCGGACAGTGGAAATCGAAATCAAGGAACGCGGGCTGCCGGTCGGAATTATCTCCAACGTCGGAGGCATGGAAGACCTCGAAAATCACCTGCGCGACATGCTGGGGGGATTGATGCCCGGGAAGAAGAAAAACCGGATCATGAAAATTCCCGAGGCCCTGAAGTATCTTGCGCAGGAAGAAGCCCAAAAACTGATTGACATGGACGAGGTAACGCGCGACGCCGTGGAACGGGTCGAGCAATCCGGCATCGTGTTTTTGGATGAAATAGACAAAATCGCCGGACGGGAAAAGAACATGGGACCCGACGTGTCCAGGGAAGGCGTGCAGCGGGATTTGCTGCCGATTGTCGAAGGATCGACCATCAACACCAAGTACGGCCCGGTGAAGACCGACCATATTCTGTTTATTGCTGCCGGGGCGTTCCACGTAGCCAAACCGGCCGACTTGATTCCCGAGTTGCAGGGCCGGTTCCCCATTCGGGTGGAGTTGGGGGCCTTGACCAAGGGAGACTTGGTGCGCATCCTGACGGAACCCCGTAACGCCTTGGTGAAACAATATCAGGCCTTGCTGAAAACCGAAGGCATCTCGCTCGACTTTACCCGGGAAGGTATTGAAGCCATTGCGGCCATTGCCGTGGAGGTCAACGATCGAACGGAAAACATCGGCGCACGCCGGCTCTTTACGATTGTTGAGCGATTGCTCGAAGAAGTCTCTTTTGAGGCGCAGGAACTGAAAGAGAAAAAAGTGGTGATCGACGCATCCTACGTCAACGAACATTTGAAGAACATCGTCAAGGACCAGGACCTGAGCCGGTACATCCTGTAGAAACGCCGGTCAACGCGTATCGTTTCCGCCGTCCGTGAGCGGGAATGGTCAACGAAGTCGTGAACCCGAACAACGAACCATGAACAGACTGATCAAAAAAGCCGATGTCCTCGTCGAAGCGTTGCCCTATATTCAGGCGTTTGCGGGAAAGACCATCGTCATCAAATACGGCGGGAAAGCCATGGTTCAGGATGAACTGAAAGACGGCTTTGCCGAAGACGTGGTGCTGATGAAATACGTGGGACTCAATCCCGTGATCGTGCACGGAGGCGGACCGCAAATCGACCACATGCTTTCCCGGTTGGGCATGAAGCCCACCTTTAAACGAGGCGTTCGGGTGACGGATCGAGCCACCATGGACGTGGTCGAAATGGTCCTGGGGGGGAAGATCAACAAGGAAATCGTGACGTTGCTCAATCAACATGGGGGGAAAGCCATTGGGATCACCGGCAAGGACGCGCAGTTCATTGTGTGCAAACCGTTTTCCGCGAAAGCCTGGGCGCAAGGGTTGAATCATGAGCCTCAGGGCCAAGCAGAGGAAGAGTATGGCTTTGTCGGGGAAGTTGATCGAGTCGAACCGCAGATTATCACGAAATTGCAGCAGGAAAACTTGATTCCGGTCATCGCGCCCATCGGCGTTGATCGTAAAGGAAACCCACATAACATCAATGCGGACCTTGTGGCCGGTGCTGTGGCCGGCGCGTTGAAAGCGGAAAAATTGTTGATGCTCACTGACGTGCGAGGCATTCGGGGTGCCAACAACCGGCACGTCCCCACGGTCACCAGAAAAGACGTCGAACGAATGGTGAAGAAGGGTACGATCAGTGAAGGCATGCTCCCCAAAGTGCGGGCGTGTTTGATCGGAATCGAAGCAGGCGTGCAAAAGGCCCATATTATTGATGGCCGGGTCGAACATGCCGTTCTCCTGGAAATTTTCACGGACAAAGGAATCGGCACGGAGATTGTCGCGTAACGCATGACCGGACGGCTGACCGGATGAAATTGACGAAATCGCAAACAGGCGCGGAGCGGAAGCGTCGCGCCGCGGTGCCGCCACCGGATCGCAAGACCGTGCTGCTGTTGGTTCATCTACAGAATGACTTCTGTCCGGGGGGCGCCTTGCCGGTTCGGGAAGGGGATCGCATCATCCCCATCGCCAATGAATGGATCAGGGTGTTTGCCGCGCAGGGCTACGGCATTGTCGCCACCCGGGCTTGGCATCCGCCCAACCATTGTTCATTTCAGGAACAGGCCGGACCGTGTCCGCCGCATTGCGTGCAAGGGTCATTCGGTGCCCAATTCCATCCTGATCTGAAGCTGCCGCCCGGAACGTTGATTGTGTCCGTAGCCACCAACCCGAAACAAGAGGCTTCTTCCGGGTTCGATGGGACGACGCTGGACGAGCGCCTTGAAGATCTGGGGGCGCAGACCCTATATGTGATCGGGCTTGCCACAGACTATTGCGTGAAACACACGGTCCTGGATGCCTGCAAATTTGGCTTTCGAGTCGTGGTCGTCAGTGACGGAGTGCGTGGGTTCGACTCTAACCCCGGAGATTCCGATCGAGCGCTAGCAGCCATGCAGGACGCTGGCGCCATCGTCGCCGACTCCGCAGTTCTCGGACTCGAAGAAACACGCGCCTGACCCGGTCAGGCAAGGGCATCAAGACCCGTTCACCCCGCAAGATAAGTTTATGCACAGGCCATTCCCTGGTACACAGTTAGATTGGACTCCCGGGTGAACGGAAGACACGACCCTGGCGAGCATCACGATCCACAATCTCGACGACATGAAGATCCGATTGCGTGTGCAGGCGGCGGGCAATGGCCGCTCCATGGAAGAAGAAACGTGGCCGATCCTGGGCGAGGCGGTCGACCGGGAGTTGGTCCCGGCGAAAGGGTTGAGAACGGCGCTTCACAAACGATTCAAGCCACTCGGCGGCGTGTAACGGGAACTGCCACCGTGCGGGTCGATGCGTGAGACACCGTCCTTCGATTGAGACGCCAGCGATGATCGTGGCAGACACCAACATCCTCTCCGAACTGATGCAGGGTGAGTCTCGTCGGGAAGTCCTGGCGTGGCTGGACGACCGACGGACGCGGAATCTGTTCGTGATCGAGGTGACAAAGGCCGAGGTTCTCACCAGCAACGCGTTTTTTTCGAGGGCTCGCGCCGCGCGAGCCGGAGCCTGCAGGGCTTCTCTCACTGGCAACCCGCCTCTCGCACCGGATGCGGGAAGCCTTGGATCCTGGCACCGAACTGGAAGCCGGGACCCTGAAGGGCGAGATCGAACGGGATGAAGCCTAGTTCGACGGCCGGCAGAAAGGCGCCGCGGGTGGACCGCCGCCGGCCAAAGCGTCGTTGTCGGGCTCCTGGAGCGGGAGGGGCGTGTCGACCCGAAAGTCGTTGAATCGGTCAGGGCGGAAGCATTGATGCGCCATATTCAAGCCCAGACGCGGAAAGGCTCGGGCTCTTGCACCGATGCCTTTCGGGGCTCTCAATCACGAAAACGCTCTGACCCCCATCACACGGTGAATCAGGCGAATGCCTTGGTGTCCCGGCGGACGCAGCATCACATGAATGGCATTGAAAGGTTTTGGAGTTATGCCAAACATATTTTGTATCAGTATCGCGGGGTCTCGAACTAGCATTTCCCGATGGATCTGAAAGAAGTGACGTATCGCTTTAATCATCGCCAGAAGAATGTGTTCAAACAGTTTCTCAAGATCTATTTTGGCGACGTTTCGCCCTAATTACCAAAAAGAAAGACGCAAACATGCCATCCATGTGAGACGGCTCACGTCTTGAGGGTTGCCTCAAGGAAGGGCTGCCACGCTTTTGCGAGAGGTGGACGGAGATGTACGGATGAGAAATGTCAATGATCGGGCATGGAAGAGAACAGTGCTAGGCTTATCAAGACTTGCAGCGGTAATCGTGCTGATAGGAATTGGCGCGATCGTGTTGCGAGATGGCGGGACGTTGTTGATGCTCGAGGTCAATGATGCAGAAGCCGCCCGTCCTTCTGGCGCCTACGGTAAGGATTGGGGGGATCCCCAAGGCGAGGAATGCGTGGTGTGCCATCGAAAGCATACTCCTGGGCTTTATCAGGAATGGAATAAGAGTATGCATGGTCAAAGGGGCGTGAATTGTCTGGATTGTCACAAAGCAGGCGGAGCGGATAAGGGTGGGTTCAGACACAAAGGACAATTGATCTCCGTCATTGTCACCCCTAAGGACTGTGCCCGCTGTCATGCCACGGAATTCCAGGAAATGGACGGCTCACACCATTCCAAAGGAGGCCAGATACTGGCCTCATTGGATAATCTGCTGGGAGAAGTCGTGGGTGGTCCGGCTGCCGTGAATGCCGGATGCCAACAGTGTCACGGCTCGGTTATTGAAATTGGTGAAGACGGGAGGCCCCTTCCGACCACTTGGCCCAATACCGGCATTGGCCGGATCAATCCTGATGGATCGCTGGGTTCTTGCACCGCCTGTCATGGTCGTCATCGTTTCTCCAAAGCGCAGGCCCGGACACCGGATACCTGTGGAAAGTGTCATGTGGGTCCGGATCATCCGCAAATAGAGGTATACAACGAGTCGAAACATGGCATCCTGTATCATGCCAAGACGCAGGAGATGAATCTCGAGTCGGATAAATGGGAAGCTGGCGTTGATTATTCGGCCGCACCAACCTGTGCAACCTGTCATATGAGTGCCGGTGGTGGGGAATCTCCCACCCACAACGTCGGGGAGCGCATTTCCTGGACATTGCGTCCTCCTATTTCTGTGAAGAACAATCTTGTGAAATTGGCGAACGGTGATGAATTCGATGTACCCGAAGGTCAACCACTACCGAATATCGGATCAAAGGTAAACGGTTCAAAAGTGGTTGAAGTGTTAACCTGGAAACAACGCCGGCTGAAAATGCAGAACGTGTGTACCGCGTGTCATACGGATTCCGTCATTTTGGGTCATTACAATCAATTTGATAAGGTCGTTGATTTGTATAATGAGAAATTCGCCAAACCGATAGCCGCCATCATGACTGATTTGAAGGCGTCAGGAACGATTACACAAAGCCCGTTCGACGAAAAGATCGAATGGATCTGGTGGGAAATCTGGCATCATGAAGGTCGTCGGGCGCGGCATGGGGCTTCCATGAGCGGACCGGATTATACGTGGTGGCATGGAATCTATGAGGTCGCCAACCACACCTATTTCGATTTCATTCCGGAGCTTAAGCGGGTGGCAGGAGAGCAAAAAGCCCAAGAGCTTCTGATCAAGCACTTTCAACCTATCGCAGGCCATGCCTGGTATTTTGAAGGTATGCGGCCCGACCAACTGGATGCCGTTCGAAAAGGATTTGAATCTCGCTACGGAAAAGGTTCGTTGAAATAGACACGCGTTGAGTCTGGCGTTTCTTGGTTCGAGTGATCGAGTGATAGCGAAATTATGGAAGTGGGTTTGGCGCCCATTCTGCAAGGCTTCACGTGGTGGGATTTTCGTCGTTGGCTGTCTTGCAGGAATCATTTTTTGGGGTGGGTTTAACACGGCCATAGAACAGTCGAACCGGCTGGAGTTCTGTACCTCGTGCCATTCGATGAAAAATTTCGTTTTTCCGGAATATCGACAATCTGTTCATTATCGGAATGCAGCGGGGGCCAGAGCGACCTGCTCAGACTGTCACGTCCCCAAAGAATGGGGACCTAAGATTATTCGCAAAATCAAGGCCACCGGTGAACTATGGGGTTGGGTTACCCAGTCTATCAGCACGCGTCCTAAATTTGAGGCCATGCGAGAGCAACTTGCACTCAAGGTCTGGGTGGACATGAAAGCCAATGATTCCCAGGAATGCCGCAATTGCCATTCCTACGAGGCTACGGATTTTCATGCTCAAGGCCTCATTGCACAACGGGACATGCAAAAAGCCATGAAGGCAGGGAAAACCTGCATCGATTGCCACAAAGGTGTTGCCCACCACCTGCCCAAAGGATATGAACCAGACTCCGTTGTGTACGAAGAAGATCTGGAAAAATCGAAAAATTGACGCAGGTCTGATTCCTCCTGAAACCCGGCACGTTCTACCTGAAAAACGTTGCGGCAGCAGAAAAGCGAACTCATGTTCAGCGGTCACTAACCTTGGCGTGTGGCAACACCGTGTGGCTCCGGCAAGAGCGCTGGTGCTGGTGCACTGAAGACAACGAACGGTTCCGTCCGACTCGACGACGAGAAGCCAACACGCGGTCTGTCACATCGAGTCTGAAGGCTTACAGGTCAGTTCACACCAGACGGGCGTATGGTCGGAGGGTTTCTCTTTTCCGCGTGGGCCTTTGTCCACTCCGGCGTCGGTGAGCCGGTCGGCAGCCTGCGCGGAGAGGAGCAAGTGGTCGATTCGTAACCCATGATCCTTATTCCAGCACCCGGCCTGGTAATCCCAAAAGGTATACAGGACCGGATGAGGATGCCGGGCGCGAATCGCATCGGTGAGGCCCAGGTAACACAAGGTTTGAAATCGGGCGCGGGCCTCGGGATGACAGAGCGCGTCATGGGCGAATCCCTCGGGATCGTACACGTCATCATCCGTGGGACAGACGTTGTAATCGCCTCCCAATACCAACGGCTCCTCATAGGTCAGCAACGTGCGCACGTGGGCAATCAGGCGATCCATCCACGCCAACTTGTAGGAAAATTTTTCTGTGTCGATCGGATTCCCGTTCGGCAGATACAGCGACGCGACGCGGACAACCCCCTGCGCAGATCCGACGGTGGCTTCGAGGTACCGGGCCTGTAAGTCGGATGAATCGTCCGGCAGCACCCGTTGTTCCACTTCAATGGGCTGTTTCGCGAGAATCCCCACGCCATTGAAGGTTTTCTGTCCGACGAGCGCGACGTGATAGCCGAGGTCTTCGATCTCGGACCGGGGGAAACGCTCTTCCGTCGATTTCAATTCCTGGAGCAACAGGACGTCCGGCCCCACCTCTTTCAGGTAAGCCGTGACGTGCGCCAGTCTGGCGTTGATGGAATTCACGTTCCACGTGGCGATGTTCATGGCATGGCCCTCGATCGTCCTTTTTCAGTGTGCCTCGTCCCATGAATGACCCTGGCCGACGTCCACCGTGAGCGGCACCGATAGCTGGAGCGCGGGAAGGCACGCCGATTCCATAACGGTCTTCGCCACCTCAGCCGTTTGCGTGACGACCGCCTCGTCGACTTCAAAGAGTAATTCATCGTGGACCGTTAACAGCATGGCGGCATGTGTGTTGAGCCGCTCTCGCGCCAATGCCGCAGGCATGCGAATCATGGCGCGTTTCAGCACATCAGCGGCAGTACCTTGGATCGGGGCATTGACCGCTGCACGTTCGGCAAAATTGCGCCGTGTGGCCTGCTTATCGTGGATGCCCGGAATGTGGCACCGGCGTCCAAAGAGCGTTTCCACGTATCCGTGCTCGCGACAGAATTGCTTGGTCCGGTTCATATAGTCCTGGATGCCTGGGTATCGTTCAAAATAGGTCTTCATGTAGACAGCGGCTTCTTCGTTGGAAATACCCAGTTGGCGGCTGAGTCCGAATGCGCTGATCCCGTAAATAATGCCGAAATTGATGGCCTTGGCCTGACGCCGCATCGCCGGCCCCACCTTGTCGGCGTCGACTTGGAAAATCTGACCTGCAGTGAGGGCATGAATGTCCTGGCCTTCATGGAACGCGTGTTTCAATGTGCCAATCTCGGCGATATGGGCGAGAAGCCGCAATTCGATCTGAGAATAGTCCAGTGACAGCAGGATTCGTCCGGGTTTGGCCACGAAGGCGTGGCGAATTTTTCGGCCGTCTTCGGTGCGAATGGGAATGTTTTGCAGATTGGGGTTTGTGGAAGACAGACGGCCGGTCGACGCGGCGGCCATGGCAAAGGACGTATGCACGCGACCCGTTCTCGGGTTGATCCGTTCGACCAGGGCGTCGGCATACGTGCTTTTTAATTTGTCGAGCTGTCGCCATTCCAACACGGTTGCTGGCAGCTCGTGTCCTTCGGTGGCCAGGGATTCCAGCACGTCGGCACCCGTGGCATAAGCACCGGATTTTCCTTTGTGCCCTTCCGCCAAGTGCATTTCGTCGAACAAGATCTCACCCAGTTGTTTCGGGGAGCCCACGTTGAATTCGCGTCCGGCGAGTCGGTAAATGTCTTGCTCCAATGCGCGTTGTCGTTCTGCAAATTCCCGGCTGAGTCGTTCCAGTTTTGTCCGATCCACGTTGACGCCTTCGGTTTCCATGTCGACCAAGACCGACACCAGAGGCCGTTCCAGGGTCTCGTAGGGCGTCACAATGCGTTCGGCCAGGAGGCGTGGCTTGAGGAATCGATGAAGCCGCAGGGTCACGTCCGCGTCTTCCGCGGCATAGGCCATGGCACGGTCCAGCGGGACCAAGTCAAAGGTGAGTTGCGATTTTCCCCTGCCGGTGACGTCCTTGAACGAGATCATCCGATGATCTAAATGCCGCGCAGCCAATTCATCCATGCCGTGGCCGTGGCTGCCTCCGTCCAGGACGTAGGACATCAGCATGGTGTCGTCGATCGGCGAGACGGTGACGCCGTATCGTCGAAGCACCACCATGTCGTATTTCAGGTTATGCCCAATTTTCAGCACCGATGAATCGCCCAAGAGTGGTCGCAGGAGATCAAGCGCCGCAGGGAGCGAAATTTGTTTGAGCGGTTCCCGTTGTCGAGAGGGAGACTCCTCACCGGCGGAGGGGGAACCCTCCAGTTCGGCCATGGGTTCCGGAAGTCGGTGGGCGAGCGGGATGTAGCACGCATGACCGGGTTGTACGCACAGGGAGATGCCGACCAAGTCCGCAAGACTTTCATCCAGCGACGTGGTTTCCGTATCGATCGCTACGATACCGGCGTAACGCGCCCGGATCACCCAGTCCTGGAGGACTTCAACGGATTGGACCAGTTCATAGTGAGTGCCGGTCTGAGCCTCCTTGGGAGGTGTTTCCCCGACTGCCAGTCGGCTTTGCACTTTGGCGATGACTGACGCGAAGCCCTGTTCATCGAGAAACGCGAGTAACTGTGCAGGGTCCAGAGCTTGGCGGAGCAACTGGGACACCGGCACCTCCGTCGGCACGTCGTCGCGTAAACGAACCAGTTCCCGGGAAAGCCTGGCTTGCTCGGCAAAATCGATGAGGCTTTGACGACGCTTCGGTTGTTTGATTTCGGACATCCGCGCCAGCAAGGAATCCAGGTCGCCGTAGGCCTGAATGAGTTGGGCCGCGGTTTTCACGCCGATGCCGGGGACTCCGGGGACATTGTCCGTGGAATCGCCGGCCAAGGCTTGAACGTCCACGACCTGTTCCGGCCCGACGCCGAATTTTTCCTTCACTTCGGCCGGGCCGATCCTCCGGTTTTTGAGGGCATCGAACATGCTCACCCGATCGGACACCAATTGCATCAGATCCTTGTCCGATGACACGATCATGACGCCGAACCCGTCTGCTTGGGCACGTCGCGCATAGGTGGCGATCAGGTCGTCAGCTTCGAACCCGGGCTTTTCGAGACAGGGCACCTTGAAGGCTCGCGTGGCGTCGCGCACCAACGGAAACTGGGGGATCAGTTCGTCGGGCGGGTCCGGTCGGTTGGCTTTGTAATCGGGAAAAATCTCGTTTCGAAAGGACTCCCGGGCCGAATCGAAAATCACGGCTACATGCGTGGCTTGAAGGTCGTCCAACAGTTTGAGCAACATGTTGGTAAACCCGAGAACGGCGTTTACGGGTGTCCCGTCCGACCGGGTCAGCACCGGGAGTGCGTGGAACGCCCGGAACAGGAAACCGGACCCGTCCACCAGGCACAAGTGTCGATCGGGAGCGTCTTGGTGTTGTGTCGTCATAGACCGTTTCTCCGTTCAAGTCACCATTTGGGCGCAAAGGATGGAATACGGGCTCGGCAGCGTTCGCGGACGCTGGGTGTCCGTCCTTGATTCACCATTCTACCAATCCAATGCGGGAGAATGCAGCACGGGTGATTCTCGTCGGGGTTCCGTCATTCGTGTATGTGTTCACTCATTCGTTGACAAAAGAGAGAGGCAGGGGTGGTCATTCAAGACTGGAGCGTGTTACAAGGAGGCTTTCGGGAATTCCTGTCACGATAAGGAGGGGTGTATGGCGTGGGGGTATGTGTTTGTGGCTGGGTTTTTTGAGGTGGTCTGGATCACGGGGATCAAATATGCGGATGGGTTTACGCGGTTGTGGCCGAGTGTGGGGACGGTGGTGGCGATGAGCGTGAGTATGGTGTGTCTGTCGTTGGCCGTGCGTGCCATCCAGATCGGGACGGCGTATGCCGTCTGGACCGGAATTGGCGCGGCGGGTGCGGCGATCATGGGCATGATCCTGTTCAATGAGTCGCGCGACGTGGCACGTTTGGTTTTTATCGCGTTGATTGTGTCGGGCGTTGTGGGGTTGAAACTGTCTGCGCCTGCCTAGCCGGGCTTTTCATCTCTGGCAGGGATCGACGATTGTTGGTCGCGTCGGCATCTCATGCGGCTAGAGGGGCCGCTCTCAAAGAAGCGCCATCAGCCTGTCCTCAACATCTGTCATCGGAGGAAGCGTAGCGACAAAAGCGAAAGGGAGATGCGACCCCGTCAGAAGATCGAACCGTGACAACGAGCCAAAACCGGTCGCCTCTGTATCGCGGTCGCATGTGCTCCGTATCTTGGCGGAGGCGTTAGATCGAGAATTGAAACACGGGTTGGCTGCCGATTGTTTCGGCCAGGATGCCTTTTTGTTTCAAGGCGGCCAGCACGTCATGGGTCGTGCGTATAAAGTCTTCGGGTCCGGTAAAGGAGAGATCCGCTTCGATGGGAGAGGGCGTCGTCTCCTGGCTCATGTAGACCGTGAGCACCGGCGCGGGATGCACCAGCGTACGGATCGCTTCGACGGTCTGATCCGCCGGTAGGTTGAAGGAGTTCGTGGTTGAAATCAGCAGGACCCCGGTATCGATGAGCAGCCGAGCCACCTCGCCGTAGCGACGGATCGTTTCACGGGCGTCTTCGTTCTGCAAATCGGCATCGAGTCCGCGGCGCAGGTTTTCCGGATCCAGCATATAGACGTGCCGGCCTTCGGCCACGAGCATGGACTCCACTTTTTTGGCCAGGAAGGTTTTGCCTGTGGTATCGGGACCGATGAGGAGGACCAGGGCTGCACGGTGGCCGTAGTGCTTGGCGCGGTCCGCCAGGGTCACGTCGCCTTGAACCCAGGCAAAGTCCCGTTGCCGGGCTTCGATCCGCAGGGTCTCTTCACGATCCGGTACCATCTCGGTGATGATGCCGCCTCCCGACACGTCGTACTCATCGACCAGGACAAAGCGGCCCGTGGTCTCGAAGTCCGTGTACAGATCGAAGGCGAGCGGGGCTTTGGCCTGGATGGTGACGTCCGCCACCTCGTTGCGCTTCACGGCCACGTTGATCTGTTGCTGATCCAACGAGAGGTGGTTAGCGTCCACGATGCGATGAATTGCCGCCACGCGGCATTCGACTTCGCGCGTGGCCAACCTGACCAGATAGGGTTTTTCCATTTCCAGGGGACGGCGCCCGAGCCAGAACAGGTTGGCGCGAAAGGTGGTGGAGACGAGCGGCAGGGAATGCTCGTGACTGATAATCTCCCCGCGCTCGACAAAAATCTGTTCGTCCAGGGTAATCCCCACGGATTGCCCGGCCTGGGCTTGCGTGGTCGGTGGATCGACGCTGAACGCTTCGAGCGTTTGCACAACCGCGCTTTTATTCGACGGTGAAAAAATCAACTGGTCGCCCACGGTGAGACGCCCGGACGTGATGCGTCCCGTCAGGATCCGGCGGGCATCGAATTTGTAGACGTCTTGAAGGGGAAACCGCAGGGGTTGCTCGGTTTTTTCGGATTGCGAGGAAAATTGCGCCAGCGATTCCAGGACCGTGGGGCCGGTGTGCCACGGCATGTGCGGGCTGGACGTCGCGATGTTATCCCCGCATTTGGCGCTGGCGGGAATCACGAACTGCGGGGTGACGTCGAGTTGTGACAGGAACGCGCGATACTCCTTTTCAAGGAGCGCAAACGTCTCCTGCCGGTACTCCACGAGGTCCATTTTGTTCACGACCACGGTGACCTGTTTCACGCCCAGCATCGAGAGCAACAGGCCGTGCCGCTTGGATTGATCCCTGACCCCTTCCAATGCATCGATCAACAGTAAGGCGGCTTCGGCGCGCGCCGCGCCGGATACCATGTTTTTCAGAAATTCCTTGTGTCCGGGCGCGTCGATGATAATGTATTGACGTCCCGCCCAGTGGAAAAAGGTGCGGGCCGTATCGATGGTCACGCCCTGCTGCTGCTCTTCCAGGAATGCGTCGAACAGGAAGGCGTATTCAAACTCCTTGCCCTGCTGTTTGCAGATCGCCTGAATTTTTTCGACCTTGCCTTCCGGCAGAGTGCCCGTATCCGCATACAGACGCCCAAGCAACGTCGACTTGCCGTGGTCCACGCTACCGACGATGACGATGTTCATACGGTCCCGGATATCGCCGGTTGCGTCGGTCTTACATGTAGCCATCTTTTCTGAGTAACTCCATGCCCCGGCCTTCGTCCTGCGCGCGCCCCGCGCGTTCGGCCACCTTCGTGGCGCGCAGCTCTTCGATGATTTCATCGACCGTGGACGCGGTGGATTTGATAGGGAAGGTACAGGGCGCGCACCCCAGGCTCCGGTACCGCGTGCCGTCGCCCCTGTTGAGGTACAAATCCATAAAGGGAATATTTTCGAGCTTGATGTATTCCCAGATGTTGATTTCCGTCCAGTCCAGCAGGGGATGAATCCGGATGTGGGTATTCGGCGGAAACGAGGTTTTGAATTGATCCCACAGTTCCGGAGGCTGGTCCCGGAAATCCCAATCGTTGTTTTTGTCGCGCGGGGAGAAATAGCGTTCCTTGGCGCGTGTGCTTTCTTCGTCCGCGCGGACACCCAGGATGATGCCCGTGTATCCTTTCTCCTCCAGCAAGAGTTTAAGCCCGTTGGTTTTGAGCGCGGTGCAACATTCGACCCGGCCCCGTTCATGGTTCATCCCTTCGGCCAGGGCTTTTTTGTTTTGTCCGACCACGAGATTCAGACGCCATTCGCGGGCCAGTCGATCCCGGTACTCGATCATGGAGGGAATCTTGTAACTGGTATCCACGTGCAGAAGCGGAAACGGGACGTGCCCGAAGAAGGCCTTGCGGGCCAGCCATAAGAGGACCGTGGAATCCTTCCCCATGGACCAAAGCATGCCCAGGTTATCGAAATGTTTATAGGCCTCACGAAAAATATAGACGCTCTGACCTTCCAGTTGTCGCAGATGTCTCATGTGTGGACGACCTTTTGTGGCTCAGGTGGTCTTGAAGTTTGCCATACGTCTTGCAGGAGGGCCGGGGAAGAAGCAAGGTCCGCCAGCTTTTGCGCAGCCGCGCCAGATTCCAGTGCTCTTTTCGCCAGGGGCACGCCCTCGGCGATGGAATGGGCTTGTCCCGCGGCATAGAGCAACATGGCGGCGTTATAGATAACCCAATCCCGGAACCGGTCCCGGACGTGGCCGTGCAGGACGCGATGAATCATGTCCGCCTCCTGGGCTGGGATTCCCGTTGGGGACACGCGCTCTGAACTTCGAAGGGACTGGGAAAGAATGGCCATGTGTTGGAATGAGCCCAAGGGAAGCCGAACGTCCGGGGGAGCGAGGGTCAAGGGAGTCACCCGGTTGTTACGCAGCTCCCGCATGACCGTCGGGGTGGCAATCGACAGTTCGGGAAATCCTTCCACTCCTTGAAAGACCAGGAGTCGATGCCCCCTCAGCAAGGACACGGCTTCCGGGATCTTGTCGAGATACGGCGGATGGGCCACGCCCACCACTTGCGATTGCGCTCGTGTGGGATTGAGCAGCCGGGCGACTTGATGAAACAGGTTTTGGGCACCCAGTTGTTCGCGCAAAACCAGTAACTTTGCCAAAGGGGGATGGTACAACGCGAGGTCCAGGTAGGCGAATCCGTTTCGTTGCAGCATGGCAAGAAGGTCCTGGTCCTGCAACGCGGCAGGAATGCCCAGTTGCGTCAGCACCCGGGGCAGGTCAGCGGGCGCCGCGGGATTGTCGAGACCGTGCAACAGGATGGCCGCCCCGGTCGAGGCGGCGACGATGGCTGCCGGCAGACACACGTGATACGTATTGTGTTTTTCGGCATAGACCGGGACGTCAACGACGTTGAGACCGGCCGGAGCGGCGAGTGGAGACACGTAGCTTCGCGTCGCCGAGGCGAACGCGGCTAATTCCGTGACCCCTTCCAGTTTAATCCGCATGGCCATCAAAAAAGCCCCGACCTGGTAAGGGGTCGCGTTGCCTTCCAGCAGATCCTCCGCGGCCTGCTTGGCTTCTTCCCACGAGAGATCCTTGACCCCTCGTTGCCCTTTTCCGATTTTGGTGATGAGGTGGTGCATCAGCGTCGGCTGCGGTCGGTGAAATTGACGGTTGCGGCGTCGTGGTGGTCCAAGTGTTTCTTCGGAGAAAGGGTTACTGATGCAGCCCGCATTCGGTTTTTTCAAAATCCCGCCATCGCCCGGACCGGGGATTCTCACCGGGCTGAACGGGCCACGTGCAGTGGGTGCATCCGATGCTGGGATAGTGCTGTTCATGCAGCGCGTTGTAGGGCACGTCATGCGCTTTGATGTATTCCCAGACCTCATCGCTGGTCCAAGCCGCAAGAGGATTCACTTTGACCAAGCCGAACTTGGCGTCCCATTCAGTCAGGTCCGTGGTGGCACGCGTCGGGGCTTGGTCGCGACGGATGCCGGTCACCCATGCCGAATAGTTTTTCAAAATTTTGGTCAATGGGTCCACTTTTCGAATTTGGCAGCATTGATCCGGTTGCCGGACCCATAACAGATCCCCAAACTGACTCGCCTGTTGGCTGGGTGTCAGGTCCGGCGTCACCCGAATCATCCGGCCGGCCGGGATCTCATATCTGGCGACCAGCCGGTCTCGCACGTCATAGGTTTCCGGAAACAGGAAATCCGTGTCCAAATAAAAGAGTGAGGCCTGCGGATTGATGCGATGCATCATGTCCCAGAGCGCCACGTCCTCGGCGCCGAAACTGCACGCTAACACCATCCGGGGGAAAAACCGTTCAAAGGCATACGTCAGGATCTCTTGAGGTGAGCGATCCGTAAACCGCCGGTTCAGTTCTTGCAGGGTTTTGGCTGAAATACGTTCTTGCTTCGTCACGAGTGGCTCCTGTTTACCGTTCGACTTTTTCCACCAGCACCTTGAAATGTTGCTCGTCGACTTCCAGGGGGTCCTCGGCGAGCACGTTGTGTCCATCGTTGCGAAGACTCATAGGCACGTTCTTGATGGGATCTCCGGCATCCAGCCAGACTTCCAGGCGTTCTCCATCGTCCATCATTTCGAGTTTCAATTTAGTTTTGACGTAATTGAGCGGGCACATGACCCCCCGAAGATCCAGCACGGTCACGTCCTGAACGGGTTCGCTTTGCTCTGCCGTCGCGTCCGGAGCCGGTTCCGTCGCAGCTTGGCTCTCTTCGGCAAGGCCGAGCTTGAGATCCTGGCCCATGGCTTCGGTCAGTTGCCGGCAGTGTTCCACGAATCCTTTGGCAAAGGCCATTTTCCGGGTCGTGAATTCAGCGGAATTGTCCTTGGTACCCAGGTCGCTGATGGTCCGGGCCATACCGCGATACATTTGAGGAATGAGCCCGTTTTGTCGGTCGGCGAACTGGTCGAATTCCGCCAGCGTGTCGGCGTCGGTGTTCGGATCGATGCCTTCAGTCACGAGCAAGGCCTTGGCTCCGGCCACCACGGCCCGATACGCCTTGTTGATGGCCATGGCGAATTGATGCTTCTCGGCCAGAATGCGGGCCTGGTACAGTTCCTGCTCGGCCTCCAGGATGCGATTGTCGATCATCTCGATGGCACCGCCGGCGCATTCACCCGGACCGAGGTCTTCGAGCGAGAATTCCTCTTCCGCTTCCCAGTCGAAGTAGTATGAAGGGTCCTCAGCATAGGACGGAAGAATGGAATGCCCGATCAGTTCTTCCTTGAGCGCGGCCTTTCCCGCTCGTTTGATAAAGGCGTGCAGGCTTTCGCCTTCCTGTCGGTCTCGTCGATACACGTCGAGCAGGTGTGAGACCGCAGACGGGACGTTCCTGGCCGGGAGCTTGATCGTCATGTGTCCGACTTCCGCTGTCCCGTTGACGCGCCCTCCGAGATGAAGCTCGTACACCGGGGCGATGTGGTCTCCGACGCGTTTACCCACCCCGTGCAGCCCGATGGTCGAGACATGATGTTGGGCACACGAATTATGACAACCGCTGATATGGATCGTGGTTCCTTTCAAATCGTCGGGAACCTGACCGGGCGGAAAGACTTCGGCCAGGGCCCGGGCTACGCCCTTGGAAGAGGTGATCCCCAGACCGCAGGTATCGGTCCCCGGGCAGGCTACGATGTCTTCGGTTTTATTCGCGCCGGGCTGTCCTAACCCGTGGGCGACCAATTCCCGGTAGAGGGCTTCCATCTGTCCGTCGGGTACCCAGCGAATAATCAGATTCTGTCCGATTGTGGTGCGAACGTTGCCATTGGAAAAGCGTTGGGCCAGATCAGCGACGACCAGCATTTGCTCGGCGGTAATATCGCCCGTCGGCAGTCTCAGGACGGCCGCAGAAAACCCTTCCTGCCGTTGTTTCACCACGTTGGTGCGCCGCCAAGTTGCGAACGAAGAGGCCGTCGTCCCGTCAGGGTGGCCGCCGTTGCCGTTGGTCCCCTGCTTCGCCGGCACAATCAAGGGGGCTTGGTCAGCGTGTGGGAGGAGTTTCAACGACGGATGGGCCGGCTTGGTGCCGAACATCTCTTCATACGCCGCCTCCCACCGGCGTCGAAATTCGTCAAACCCCAATTTCTCGATCACGAACTTCATGCGGGCTTTGCTGCGATTCTTGCGATTGCCCAGATTATCGAAGACTTTAATGACGGCTTCGATGGACGGAATCAGGTCATCCATGGGCACAAACTCCCGGAGCAGGTGCGCGATGCGCGGGGCCGCCCCTAATCCGCCCCCGACCACCATGCGAAAGCCGATTGTGCCGTCCTCGGCCTTCTTCGCCAACAAGCCGACGTCGTGGATGGGCGTCATGGCGCAATCGTGATGACAGCCGGAAAACGCAATTTTAAATTTTCGCGGCAGGCTTTGGTTGAGCGGGTTTCGCAACAGATGTCGCGCCACGGTGTTCGCGTACGGGGTCACGTCAAAGACTTCACCCTGGCAGACGCCGGCCAAGTGACAGGCAGTGACGTTGCGGACCGTGTTGGCGCAGGCTTCCCGAGTCGTGAGCCCCACTTCTTCGAGTTTGCGCATGACCGTGCTGACCTGCGGCAAGGGCACGAAATGCAATTGAATGTCCTGCCGGGTCGTGACGTGGCCAACCCCGGTGGCGTACGTTTCGGCCAGTTCGGCGATACGGCGCACCTGATTGGACGTGAGGCCGCCAAAGGGAATTTTAATGCGCACCATTTGCACGTCCGGCTGCCGTTGCCCATAGATGCCGTATTGCAACCGGAACGGCTTGAACAGGTCTCCGGTGACGTCGCCGGCCTGCAACCGTTTGACCTCATCTTCAAACGTTTCGATTTCCTCTTGAATCTCTTGAGGAATAGGCATGGTGTGAATTTCAGGAAACGTGGTGGAACGGCCCGTGTTCATGATGTGCCTCCGAATGCAAGGGGGAATGCGCTCTCAATACCCGCAACGTTCAAATGTGATACATTGGTGCTTGCTGTTGTTCCAACTCTGTATATTGTTCGATCAGAGATTGAAGCGTGACCGAACTCAAAATCTCTCGTTCAGCCTGGTACACGCGATCCCAGAGCTTCGATAATAACGCCTCGCGATGGGGCAGCCGCAAGACCTTCCCGTTCGTCCCGACCTCTCGCGTGTCCGGATCGGGCTGGCCGTTCATCGTCTCGACGATAGCGGCTAACGACACTTCCGATGGGGGCTCCCGCAGCACGTATCCTCCTTGCGGACCCCTGATGCTGTCAACGATGCCGCCTTGCTTCAAGGCGTGCAACACCTGCTCGATAAAACGCGGAGGGATGGTTTGCCGGCGAGCAATCGTCCTGGCTTGGACCGGACCCTCTCCATATCGCAAGGCCAGGTCCAACGTCGTAAAAATCGCATACGTCACTTTCAGCGGAATCTTAATCATCCTAATTCATATATTTCCGATAGGAATTATAGAATTATAAAAATTCGTCAATGCCGTGTCAATACCATATAGAACCCTCTCCCCCTGGGAGAGAGCCTGCCCCGGACTTGATCCTGGGGCAGTGTGAGCGGGGCTCCTCCTTCTGTCCCTCCTCGACGCTTGTCCCCGACTTGATCGGGGATCCAGGCGATCTATGGGATCCAGCGTCTTTTTCTTTGCTTTTGTAGCCGCGCCATCTCATGGCGCCTGCTTTGTGCTGGCCGGCCTGTTCAATCCCCCAACGGTCACGCAAGGCCTGATTTTCGCCAGCGTTTTCTTCCCGATGCCCGGAATCTTCAGCAGGTCTTCGACGGACCGGTAGGGCCTGCCGGCGGTGATCTTGGCAGCTTTAACCGGGCCGATACCGTGAAGTTGTTGGAGTTGGTCGGTCGATGCGGTGTTCAGGTCGATGGAATTGTCGCAGGAGGTTCGTTTTGCTTTCAACTTCTCACTGAAAGCCTTCCGCTTCCGGTCTTTTTCCCGCTGGCGTTTGTGCATCGCGGAGAGGAGACGCGGGTCGGGTTCCCCCCCATATCCCGGCGCGGTTCAACATGGCGACCGAACGCATGTCCTGGAGTTCCTTGATCACGGTTTCGCTTGGCGTGCCGTCAGGGTCCGGGCGGGTTTTGCTGTGTATCCTCGCCAAACCCTGTTCGACCAGGAGATGTCCGAGGTCACGGCCGTCGCGGGTTTCGATAAAGGCGTAGTAGCGGCTCGTGACCGAACGGCCCAGCGCGAAGGCGTAACTCGTATGAACGGCCGGGCCAGGACCCGTTTGACGTATTCGGCGGCCTGTTTGCCGAAGCGCACCACAGCAGCGGGGTCTTCGAGGCCGAAATGGTATTGTTGCTCGCGGATTCTCTCCAATTCGGCATCGGTGCCGGCGGCGGTTTCCAGGCAATCCACGTAGTAGAGTCACAGGTGCAGTTCCTTGCCCGCGGCCCTGACCTTGAAACTGTCGCCGTCGTTCAGGCCGGCCTCGATCAGCGTGGCGTTCTCGATGGTCTCAAGCCCGGCAGCCGGAAGGGCTGTTGCCAGACAACATGAGAGGATCAGTACGGATAACAGGAATGTCTTCATCACGGTTGTGTCGTAATGGTACGGCTCCACTCTCTGCCGCGAACTTTCCTGCTTACTTGTGCAACGCGCGAACGGCGTGCTCCGGGTCGGCGTCCAGGATTTTCAACAAGGTCTTGGCAGGGCCGGTTGGGTGTCGGCGTCCCTGCTCCCAGTTTTCCAGTGTCCGCTTGCTGACGCCGATCAACATGGCAAAGTGGTTCTGGCTGAGGCCAACCTTTTCACGGATCAACTTGACTTCCGGATCCGGGAACTTCGTGACTCTGACAGCGGCTTTCTTGCCTTGGACAATGTCGTCCATTTCCTGCACGCTGGCCAGCAACTCGTTGAACAGTTCATTTTTCATCTGACCACCTCTCGACTATCGATTTCAGAGCTTTCTTTTGCTCTGCCGTCAGGTCTTCTGGCAGGATTCGTTGGCGCGGATGTCCAATATCTGCAGCCGGACAACGAAGTTGCGGTCGCCGCCCGTGATGGCTATTGGTAAGCCGGCGAATTCCCGACGATGCGGATAGTCTCTCCGGAGTTGGTCAAAGATCCGGGGACGCAGTGGCTCGGGAACGGCGAGCACGTCACACATCCGCGCATGGTCTCCCGGGAGGTCGTAGAGGGTTGTGGCAATGTCATGGGCCAGGGCCTGGAAATCCTTGCCGGCAGCGTTGAACGGGGCGCGGGGAGCAGTTCCGCGTGCGGCGTTCGTGGGCGGATCGGGAGGAGGCGTCCAGACCGGCTCGATTCCCCAAAAGCCACAGCAAGCGCGGCACACCATCTTCGTTGCCTTGATCTTTCCGTCGGATGAATAGCCTGCAATATGTGGCGTGCCGATTGTCACGTGGTTCAGAAGATTCCAGTCGATGGAAGGTTCCCCTTCCCATACGTCCAGCACCGCCCCCCCTATCGTCCCTCCGGTCAGGGCTGCGAGTAAGGCAGCATTGTCCACGACTTCTCCGCGGGCGGTATTGATCAGAATGGCAGAAGACGCCATGTGAGCCAGTTCGTCTTTTCCGATCACATGAAACGTCGCGTCGGGTCCGTCGAGCGTCAAGGGAACATGCAGCGTGACAAAGTCGGCTTGGAGGATCTCGGCGAGTGGCAGGTATCGTCGTTCACCGGTTGTCCGCGCCAATGGCGGATCATGCAGGAGCGTACGCAGGCCCAACGCGGGCGCCTTGGCCGCCACGAGGCTGCCGATCCGGCCGACCCCGATGATCCCCAGGGTTTTTCCGTCGAGCACGAGATGCTTGGCGTGGGCCGTCACGAGCAGGGCCGTCAGCACGTACTCTGCCACGGCATTCGCATTGCACCCGAGGGCTGCGGCAAATCCGATGCCCCGAGCAGCTAAATACGCCCTGTCAACGTGCTCGACGCCCGTGGTCGCCGTTCCCACGAATTGCACGTTGGTGTCCGTCAACAGCTTTGCATCGACTTTGGTGACGGACCGGACGATGAGCGCGTCGACCTCCCGAAGCGCCTCGCGGGTCATGGCGCGTCCCGGAAGCAGGGCCACGGAGCCGAGAGACGAAAACGCTTCCCGGGCAAACGGAATTTCTTCATCGACCACGAATTGCACGTCTCCCTCACCGTGATGGAATTGGCCCTTTTCTTTTAGCCTTTGTATATCATAAAATTTCATTGTTGGTTGGTGAAAAAGGTGGCCGGTGGAACACCCGCGTACCTGCATGATTGTTACAAAGACATGAAGCAACGAGGAGGGGGGGAAGTAATGGTCCAGAAAACCAAAGCAACGAAAAAACCAACGGCGACCGGGGGAACGAAAAAGACCGTCAGAAAAAAATCAGTCACGCCAGCCAGCGCGAAAACCACGAAGGCCGCGATTCCCAGACCTTCGACCGTACAGTTGAAAGTCGGACAAAAAGCCCCGGCCTTCGCCTTGCCGAATCAGGACGGCAAACTCGTGAAGCTCGCTGATTTCAAGGGGAAAAAGGTCGTGCTGTATTTTTATCCCAAAGACGATACGCCGGGTTGCACCAAAGAATCATGCGCCTTTCGCGACGGCTTGGATGAAATTCACGCCAGTGGTGCAGTGGTGTTGGGGATCAGTGGAGATTCCGTGGATTCGCACAAAAAATTTGTGAAGAAATTTAATCTGAATTTCCCGTTGCTTAGCGATGAAAAGAAAACCGTGTTGCAGGCCTACGGCGTGTGGAAAGAAAAATCGCTGTGCGGCCGAAAATTCACGGGGATCGAGCGGATGACGTTCATTATCGACGAACAAGGCAAACTCGACGATATTTTTCCGAAGGTCAAAGTGGACGGTCACTTAGAGGAAGTCCTGGCGGAACTCGACGTCATGCCTTAGCGGCCCGTAGCGAAAGCCTCGCCTGTCTCGGTGCGATGTGAGCTTTTGCCACGGGCTGCGAACCCGGCATCGATTCACCGCCGACTGTCAGATCGAAACATTGGTACCGGACAACGAAGCAGACGAGTCACATTTTTCTAAACGACGGGACCTTTTTGCCCCTTTGCCTTCGCGCGCGGCTTTGTTACCGTGGTTCGTTTTCATCGCCGATCATGGAAGCACCGGGTTCACCAAAAATCGCGGTATCATGCGTGTAGTGTTTGAATTCCAACAAGTTGTGTGACGGATCTTCGAGAAAAAACGTCTGGTGTTCCAGCCGGGTTCCTGGAAAGCGACGACGAGGCCGTTGGTAAAATTTCAGCTCGTGGGTTCTGGCCCGTTCAGCCACGGCTTGCCACTCCTCTTCGTTTGTAAAAATCAATCCAAAATGTCGAGGATAGATGCCTTTCTGCCGGGGCAGCGGCTCTGTGGTTAATTGAGCCACAATCTGATGATTCTTGAATTCCAACAGCATGGCGTGTGACGACCGGCGCCCAAGTGTGCAGCCCAGCCCATCCACGTAAAAGCCCTTGGCGGCTTCCAAATCGTGTACAGGAAAGGCCAAATGAAAGAAGACTGATCCCATCCTCACTCGATTCTGCCGTTGCTTAATGCAGCAGGATGTCTTTGGTCCGTTGGTGCGGAGGATTCTGCATGCGGTCCAGGTCCTGGCGTACGAATCCCAGCCCGGTCACGCACAGTTCGAAGTTCGACGAGAGTTTTTGAAACAGCGCCGGTGGCTCGTTCCGCGCACTGTGTTGAAAGCCGGAGACAATCCGGTATGAGCGTTTCCCGGCTTTTACGTAATTCACGAGATGATCCTTGTGGTACACCAACCCGCCGGTTTTGAGATAGCGCAGATATTCCGGAAACAGCCCGGCAATGAACAGCGTCAAATCTCCGATGTGCCGGTGAATGTTCCGTCCCCGGTCCGGATCGGGGGAATCCGTCGCGAGTTCGGATTCGTATAACAGTTCGGCCACTGTTTCGACGGCTTGACCGTGCTGGTTCTTAATGTGTCGAAGTTGGTCGACGTGGGAAAATTTGACGAGAAGATTGGAGAGATAGGCGGTGACGTTGAAATCGGGCCACCCGAGTGACTCGGTAAAGCTGCGCTCCGTCAGCGTCCCGAATAATTGCCTGAGTGGATGATGTTGAGAAACAGCGACGGCCATCTTCCCCTCCTTTGACCCGTTCGCGCCCGGGTCCTTTCGTTACTTACTCTATTTTCCCTGATTCCCTCCGGTGGCTGTCAAGAATAAATGTGACCGGGCCGTCGTTTTCCAATGTCACGACCATGTTGGCACCGAACTTGCCTGTTTGCACGGGAACGCCACGCTCTCGAATGGCGTGCGACACGGATTCATAGAGTTGCCGCGCGGTGTCGGGCGGAGCGGCCGCATCGAATCCCGGCCGCCGACCACGATGGGTATCGCCCAACAATGTGAATTGCGACACGATTAGCAGGGCCCTCTTCGTCTCCATGATCGACCGGTTCATCTTCCCGGCTGCATCGGGAAAGATGCGGAGGTGCGGAATCTTAGCGGCCATGTAGGCGACGTCCGCGTCGGAATCGCCTTTCGCCACACCCAGCAGGACCACGAGCCCTTGTGCAATAGACGCGAGAGTCTGGCCGTCGACCGTGACGGATGCCGACCGGACCCGTTGGAGCACGGCCATCACGTGCCTACACCACTCTGCGATTCGGCCGTCAGGCCTGGGGGCGCAGGAACGTCACGTGGCGTTGAACGAGCTTCCACAGGACCTCCAGTTCAGGGGAGTGAAACAAGGCCTGCATGCCGACGTATCCGGTCACGCTCAATCCGATGCCGACCGTCAGCATGATGCTCTTGGTGATCCATGCATCCGTGCGCTGCCAGACCGCCAAATCCGCAATCCACATGCAACTCAGAAGCACAGGGATGGTCGCGAGCCCGGCTTGGCCAAGTGAGCGACCCACCCCTCGCCAATCAATGCCGCCGAGTCGATGCGTGAGAATACCGATCAATACACCGATGTTCACCATGGCCGACAGCGCCGTGGCCAAAGCCAGGCCGGCATGTTCCAAGGGTTGCATCAGGAGACCCGCCAGCACGATATTGATGAGCATGGCAACCACGGCCGCGAAAGCCGGGGTCTTCGTATCCTGGAGTGAATAAAAGGCCGCCACGATGATGCGAAGGCCCGCGAAGGCCCACAACCCGACGGCATAGGCCAACACCGCGGCCGCGGTGGCTTGCGTGTCTGCGGCGGAAAAAACCCCGTGTTCAAACAACAGGTGCACGATGGAGTGTCGAAGAAAGATGAGCCCAATCATGGCGGGCAGGATAATGAAGCCAATCATGCGAAGGCCGAATCCCAGCGTGTCCCGCAGTTCATCCATGGCTCCGCGGGACGACTGGTCCGACAGGGTGGGCAGAATCGCCGTGGCCAGAGCCACGCCGAAAACGCCCAATGGAAATTGGATCAATCGCATGCCGTAAAACAGGTACGTCGGTCCGCCGGGGAAATACGACGCCAGGATCGTGCTCACGGTCATGTTGATCTGCACCACGGACAGCCCCAGTAATGACGGGACAATCAATGTCCCGATCTTCCGTACGCCGGGATGCCCGGGGTTGAAACGCCATTGAAAGAGCAGGCCGCGCTTCTGAATGCCGGGCAGTTGAATGAGAAACTGCATCAGCCCGCCGGCCACGACCCCAAGGGCGACGCCGAGAACCGGCTCTTCTAGTGACGGGGCAAGCAACAGCGCCGACACAATAATGCAGACGTTGAAAAACACCGGACCAAGGGCTGGGGCGGCAAAAGCTCGCAGGGAATTGAGGATGCCCATGGTTAAAGCTGCCAAGCTCATGAAGATCAGATACGGGAACATGATCCGGGTCAGGATGGTCGTGAGGCTCAATCGTTCGGCGTCATCGTGAAACCCGGGCGCCAGGACCCACACAATGGCTGGGGCGGCGATCAACCCAATCAAGGTGATCACCGTGACGATTGACAGAAGTGTGGTAAACGCGGCGCTGGCCAGTTCCCACGTTTCCTTTTTGCTGCGAAGGGTGTGGTATTCGGTGAAGACGGGGATAAAGGCGGAGGACATGGATCCTTCGGCCAGGAGTTCACGCAACAGATTGGGAATACGATAGGCGACGAAAAACGCATCGGCCGCAATGGTTGCCCCTAACAGTCGCGCGAGCAGAATATCGCGCATCAACCCCAGGATGCGGCTGGAAAAGGTGGCTGCGCCGATGAGCCCCGCGGCCCCGACGATGGAGCGATGCTCGTCGGCGTTCGGCGATTGGGATTCCAGAGCCATGTCGAAAATTCTAGACGAACGACATCAGAGAACTTTGAGTAAGCAACCCCGCCATAAATCGAGCGATATCCGCAGGTGTGAAAAACTGACCATAGCGTGACTTCCTCTTTGGAGCGTCGATCTTTCCCAAAGTCAACCTTGACCGTTCAACTTCTGAAAGCACGGGTGTCCCTCTTATTATTTTGCAGTTTGGTTATAACGCAATCGCCGTAGATGGGTTCGTTGGTCTTCATTTATCAGAAAAGTAATCTGATTCAATTCTTTTCAACTCGTAGGTGTTCACGGTCGTCACACCGACTCCATGGTCGATCATGAAATCAGCGAGTTGAGTGCCCTCAATGAGAACGATCTTCGTCTCAATCGTCTCTGCGAACTTCTTCGCCTCAAGAGAAAACTCAGAGGTCGTGATGAAGACTCCCTTGCGTGCTCGTTTCCCCTGTAAAGCACCAGCAAACTTCTGAACCTCGGGACGGCTAACAGTATTTTCCCATCGCTTGGCCTGAATATAGATGATGTCCAAGCCTAAAAGATCTTCCTTGATGATTCCGTCGATCCCCTCATCCCCTGAGCGTCCAACAGCCCGAGCCGCTTCTTGGCGTGACCCCCCACACCCCATACGGACAAGCAAGTCCACGACAAGTCGCTCAAAGAATTCCGGAGAACATTCTCTAATCGTCGTCAGAATATCATTGGCAAGGCTTTTACGAATCGTCTGGTAGGCTGCCTCCAAGTTTTCCTCCGGAGTATCTTCCAGAGCCTCGTTTCCTGACTTCGTGGCCTCACCCTTCGGGGTCACCTTGTGCTGCTGGAAAACTCTGAACCCCTCAAATTGCCTAAGGAATTTGGCATTGATTGTAGAAGGTTTCTGCGCGAGGACTTGTCGCCCACGTTCGGTTATGCGAAAGAACCCTCTTTTCGGGGATTCCAGGAGACCGGCCTTTACCATATAAGTTCTTGCCCACACGACCCGATTGGAGAATCTCGGTTGCTGTCCACTTGGTAAGATCTCCCGTCTCTCATTGTCGGTGAGCGTAAATCGTTGCGCAAGACGTTCAGTCGCTTTGCGGATTTGGTAGAGTTCACCGTCACCAGCCAACTCCAGCAACGGTAACATAATGGATTGGTAGTCAGGAATCGCCATGTATTTCCTCTTGGAGACTCAGGATACACCAGCCGAGGCCGTGGCTGTCACGATGAAAACCGCGTTTCTTCACGTGGAGATTGACAATATCCCGGCCCCATCCTGGCTCCGAACCAAACCGGAAACAGACCTTATAAGCCGCCCCGATCCTGGCGCGGGATGGTTAATTTCGCCTCGATGAATTCCTGATGAGGCAACTCGAACGCTTTGGCGACGTGCCGGATCGCTTCGATTTCGGCAGGGGAAGTGTCTTCTGCGGCATTGGCAATGGAGAACAGGCACCGCAGAAACGCTTTTCGCTCTTCGATGGTGGTGTAGTGGCAGAACCCCATGGTGAGTCGAACGAGGTCCAACCCGTGCATGATCCGGGCGCGACTCATCTCGGTGATCAACCGGGCTTCGTCTTCCGGCACGTTCCAGAGTTGCCGGAGCCCCAGGCTCATGGCCTCGTGTTCACGGTGACACACCTCGTTGTCCACCCAGGCCACGTGGGCCATCAGGCCCGCAGCCAGACAGATTTTCCTGGCCTCCGTCTCGGGGATCGACAGAGTGTGCCCTTGCTGCTGCATCACCAAAGTCAACTGGAAGTAAATCGTGTTCTTGATGAAATCCTCGATCCGATCCTCGCGTGACCCTTGACCGGCCTTGCGTTTCAGGGCTTGGCGAAAGGGGGTGGCAAGATGGCCCAACAGGCCGGTACTCCGTCCTTCGATATCCTGGCGAATGCGCTCAAGAAACGCCGATTCATTCGCCCGGTCGGCCCCGTCGCCGGCGACCAATTTCTCCAGGGTCTCAAGGACGAGTTGTTTGTCCCGGGACGATCGAATGCCGGAGAGAACACGGTCCAGCAAGTCCTGGCGTTCGGCGTCGGTCACCGCATGGGTCATGTAGAGTTCCAGGTGCGTCCAGTCTTCACCGGAAATGTCCGGAAGCAGGAACAGGAGTTCCTTCAAGGTATGGAGTTCTTCCGGCTCGAGCTGCCCGTCGATCCAGGCGATGCCGATCATCAATTTCCCCAGATCCAGAATAAAATCCCTGGTGGCCATGTGCCCTCCCTTGCCCGTGTGCCTGTTTGATTCTTTGACACTCAAACGAACCTTTCTATAGCATCTTTGGGAATTTTTGTCTTCGGAAAAGACCACATCAACGAGGACGGATGAATGGTTCTGCAAACAAGAAATCCTGATGGCCTCAAGAACCAGACATGGACTCGCACGTAACGCCCACATCACCCTACCCCTGGGGCCGGCTGTGGTTTTTCGGAACGGCCTTTACCACGGGGGCCGTGGTCATGGCCTTGGAAATTCTGGGCAGTCGCCTGCTCGCGCCGGTATTCGGGACCTCATTGTTCGTCTGGGGCGCGTTGATCGGGGTCGTCCTTGCGGCCATGAGCAGCGGCTATTCCACCGGCGGCTGGCTGGCCGACCGGAGTGCCCCCGGCGTGGTGTTGCCCTGTTTGCTGCTGGGATCTGGCGCCTGGACCCTCCTGTTGGCTGGCGTGGGACAACCCATCGTGTTTGCGGTCTCGCAATGGACCGCGGACCCGCGATGGGGGCCCTGTCTCGCGGCCAGCGTGCTACTGGCTGTTCCGGCCTTTGGGCTAAGCGGCGTACTCCCCGTGCTCTTGCGATTGGCTATCGCCGATATGGGACATCTGGGCCGGCACACCGGGGCGATGATCGCCGTCTCCACTATCGGCAGCCTGGTTGGGACCTGGGGCACTTCGTTTTTCCTGTTGACGTGGTTGGGAAGCTTGACCTTGGTCGCAGTCCTGGGAGTCGTGCTGGTACTCTTGGGATTAGGGTGGTTGTGGTGGAGCAGCCGGGTCAAGGGGTTGGTGGTGGTCTCGCTCGTCGGAGTGTTGGGCGGGCTGATCTGGCTGGGGTTTCACCCGATTCTCATATATCCTCCGGCGATCCATCAGGAAGATAGTCCGTATCAGCAGGTGCGGGTGCGTGACGAGAAAGGCCTGCGCTTCCTGGTGCTCGACAATACCTTTCATGCGATCATGTGGCAGCCCGATCCGGTACGGCTGGCGCTTCCGTATAGTCAAATGATGATGGCCGCCCTGGCGTTGCATCCCCAGCCGCAACGTGGGCTGATCCTGGGGCAGGGAGGAGGATCGATCGCAAAATGGCTGGAGCGGCACTGGCCGGAACTGGAACTGGACGTGGTCGAGATGGATCCCTCGGTCGTGAAGGCGGCCGAGCGATTTTTTGAATACGATGCGCCCCCCAACCATCACGTGTACGTCCGGGACGCGCGAGTGTTTTTGGCGAGACAGGCCACGCAGTATGACGTCATCTGGGTGGACGTCTTTGCCCGGCACCAGATCCCGTTTCATCTAACCACCACGGAATTTTTCGCCGAATTACGGGCACACCTGAGTGAGGATGGGGTGGTGGCGGTAAACTTGGCCGCCTCGGATTCGGAAGTGGACCGGATCAGAACCGAAGCCGTGGTGTCCACGATGAAAACCTCGTTCCCGCACGTGGAGACGTACAGCATTCCCGCGCCGTCCTGGCTCCGCACCAAACCGGGCTCGGTGAATCTGATCTTCTTTGCCGGTCCCCGACCGTTACACATGGACTCCGACGAGTTTGCCCTGGCGACCATGACCCTGCTGAACCAGGGCAAAATGCCGCCGGAAGTCCTGCCCTTTCTGAATTCCGCCAAAGCCCCGGAATGGAACCCCGGTCTCATCCTGACCGATGATTTCTCCCCGTTCGATATCCTGCAGGGGAGCGGCTGACGCCCTCTCCCTCGTACAACGGGAATGAGGTCGCTAGGGAACCTCTGATTTCGTGTGATAGCGGGATGCAGGGCAAGGCGTCCCGGAGCGAAACCCGAAGCTTATCAGAGAGAGAGGGGAGGATTGAGCGAGGACACCACGCCGCCATGCGCCCGATAGTGCACGAAATCAGAGGTTCCCTAACTTGGCAGGCCTGTCTGTGAGCATTGTCAGGTGACGCCTGCGGCTAACCCGACCAACAACAAAGCCCAGCCTCCTGATAAGGGGGATTGAGGGTCAGGATGCCGAGTGGGCTCTCGCCTTTTTGCCCAGCCACGTCCCCCTGATAAGGGGGATTGAGGGGGTTGGGGCGTGAGGTAAATCGGGCAGGTCGGATGAGCGTCGCGTCATTCGACAGGAAGGGGACCCGTGGTCGGGGGCCAGTCAGGCAATAAAGACCTTGGTCAAGTGAAAGACGTCATCCCCCGTACAACCCCGTCAGGCTACGACCCCGCTGTGATAGTATGGTGACGGCAACGTCGGGTACACACGAAACACGTGCCGGAAGACGTCATCGGACTTGGTCACAACTTCGTCGTCAGAGTAAACGCTGGCAGGTAGGCCGGTCGTTTCGCTATACAGAAAGTCACGGATAGTGACCACAACCGCATCGCGAGTCGTTTCTTTTTCGCGCCACTGGTCCACGCGCAGTTTCTCCGTTTTCAACGTCTGTAGCAGTTCGACGGCGACTTCTTTGATCCGCGTGATCTCGGCAGCGTTCAGGTCCGGTTTCTTCAGTAAATCGAAAATCGCCAGTGACTCCTCGTCCAAACCCTCCCGGACCGCACGCCGTTCCTCATTGTCCAATTCCTGCACCAGGGTGAGCAGCGCCTCGAACGTTTGTTCGATGGTCAACCGATCCTTTTCGCGGTTGTACTTTACGACGATCTCTTCGTAGTGCTTCTGAAAATCGGCGCGTAGAGGGTTCTGCTCAAGCAGACGCCGCAGCTTCTTCTCGACGCAGTCCTTAAGTGCCTGAACGGTGGTGTACTGAGCAGAGCTTCGCTCAAACTCCCGCTTGAGGAGATCGAAGTCGATATGGCTGATGTCATAAGGTACGGGCATTGGATCGTTGCATGTGAGTTCAGGTTGCACCTCTATTGCCTCGTCCACCACCTCGTGCAGTTTGCGGATAATGTCTCTGATGTCGGCTTGCTCGCGATCCTGCTGCAGGCTTTTGTACACAATGTCGATGGCGTTCCGATCCGCCCGATGAGCGTTGACGTTCTTCACGTTGATACAGGCTCTGAATTTCTTGAACACTTCACGGCACGTCACCTCGAAACGCTTGCGGGTTTCATCATTCTCATTGGCAACTTCCTTACACGCCGCGATGGCGGCATTGCGCTCGAAGCCGGTCTTTCGGATCACGTCGTCCAGCGACGCTCCTCGCTCATCGAGGGAGGTTCGCACAAAGGCAATAGCCTCGGCCAAGTCGGCCAGCAGTTCTTCATCCGGCTTGGCCGGGTCGGTCTCGTCGCCCCGGCCGGGATGCGCCCCTGCAAAGGTCGCCAGTGCCCTGCGCAGGTGTTTGAGAGCACCGCAATAATCCACGATCAGACCATTGTTCTTGCCCTCGTTTACCCGGTTCGCGCGGGCGATGGCCTGCATCAAAGTGTGGGCCTTGAGCGGCTTGTCGAGATAGAGGATGGAAAGGCTGGGTACGTCGAAACCGGTTAACCACATGGCACACACAATAGCGATGCGGAAGGGGTGCGCCTCCTCCTTGAAAGCCTCATCCAACTCCATCCGCTGCATGTTGCAGAATCGCGGGTTGTTGCGCATCGACTCAGGCAGGTCCATGCCTTCCTTGATGAGCTTTCGGTGCGGGGTAATCTCCAGATCCCATTTGCGGAACTTGTCTACCTCACCCTGCTCCTCGCTCACCACCACCGCCAAGCGGGTCTCGCGCATCCAGTTGAGCCGCTTCAGGTCAATCGACACCTGTTCGTCGATTGTCTGTGACGTTGCCGCTTCCAAATCCTTGATACGTTCGTTCCAATAGAACTCGACCAGCTTGTGCATCCGCACGCAGGTTACCTTGTCGATACAGACCAGCATCGCCTTGCCGGTCTCCCAGACCGTCGAATAGTGACGCACGAAGTCCTGCGCGATCTGATCGAGACGCCTGCCTGCGGTCACGACGTGGCAGTCGCGTTTCAACTCTCGCTCCAGTCGCTGCTCCACGTCGATATCCTCGGTCTCCAACGCCTCCAGCTTCTCGGCGATACGGTCGTTCAGATCGCCGACGGCCACCCCCAGCTTGTCGCCGCGGGCGTCATAGAAAAGCGGCACGGTGGCCTTATCCTCCACCGCACGCTGGAAATCGTAGGTCGAAACGTACTTGCCGAACACCCGTCGTGTGATCTCGTCTTCCGAGAACAGTGGCGTGCCGGTGAAGCCGATATAGCTCGCGTTGGGCAGGGCATTCCGCATATTGAGCGCCAACGTGCCGTACTGGGTGCGATGGGCTTCGTCGGTGATGACGATGACGTCGTCGCGTTGTGTGTAACTTTCGCCTTCGGCTACTTGCTTATTGAACTTCTGGATCAGCGAGAAGACGTGAGATTTGTGCTCGGCCAGTAACCGGCTCAGATGCTCACCACTCGAAGCCCGACATGGGGCGCGGTCATGGCCCACGACCCCGCAGCCGGCAAACGTCTTGTAAATCTGGGTGTCGAGGTCGTCTCGGTCGGTCAGGATGAGGAACGTAAAGTTGCCGCCCAGCTTCCGATGCACCTTGCGGGTGAACGTCACCATCGAGTAACTCTTACCGGCTCCCTGGGTGTGCCAGAAGACGCCCAGCTTGCCCTGCCGGGCCTTACGGTCTCGTACCGCCTCGATAGCTCGGCTCACGCCCAAGAACTGGTGATTGCGGGCGATGATTTTCTTCAGCTCGCCCGACGACTCGTCGAAGAGAATGAAGTTCTCGACCAGGTCCATCAAGTTACGCTTGTCGCAGACTCCCTTGAGTAACGTCTCCATGTCCACGACACCCGGCTCTTCTTCGGCCAGCCGTTTCCATTCGTGAAAGTGTTCCCACTTGCTGGTAATCCTGCCGATCTTCGCCTTCTCGCCGTTGCCGAACATCACCACCGCGTTGTGGTGGAAGACGTGCGGAATGGTCTCGCGGTAGTCCGAGTAGTTTTCCTCAAAGGCGGCCCTGATGTCCCGGTGGACGTTCTTGCACTCGACGAAAAGTAGCGGCAGGCCGTTGACGAAACCGATGACGTCTGCCCGTCGGCGATAAAGGGCACCTTTAATCCACAACTCGCGCACGCAAAGAAAGTGGTTATTCTTGGGTGTCTCAAAGTCGAAGACTCGCAAACGCTCCCGCACCTGTTCACCTTTTTCGTTTCGGAAAGTGACCTGCACGCCGTCGCGGATCAGGTTGTACTTCTCGCGGTTGGCGGTAACGATGGTCTGCGAGGCAACGGTAGCGGTAATGCGCCGCACCGCGTCGTCGTAAGCATCGTCCGGTAGGCAGGGATTCAATTCCGCCAATTTCCCGCGTAGCGTGCGTGTCAGCACGACCTCGCGCTCGGGCGTGCGCCCAAGCAGGCTCTCCGGCCCGAAGTCCTCATTATTGTAGGCGTAGACCGATTCCCAACCGAGTTGCCGTTCCAGATACTCGGCCGTGGTTTGCTGGACGAAAGTGTCTTCGGTGTAGGGGGTTGGAGCCACGTATTATCGGGAGTTTTTCGTTTGTTCTTTACAGCCAAGGGCCGTTAGCTTCCGAGCCAGTTTGCGATAGTTCATCAGGCGGATATGACAGTTTTCAATCACACCGGACTGTACACATACAAACACCTCTTTCAGCAGGTAAGCGTAACCGTGTAGACAGGGCGAGGGCGTATCAGGCCCGCAACTTGTGCCACTTGGTTCGGAATGAAGCCTTGAAATGCCGGTTGTACGGAAGACCGGATGAGAATGCAACGCGGCGTCGATCTTATGCGCATTCGACCGTAGTCTACCGGACGAGAGAGTTATGACTTTGCCTCGTACATATTCACTTTCATTTTATCCTCAGTTTGGCTAAGTCGGACTAATCCTAAAACGATAACCGAATTTGTACCAAGAGCCTGTCCCTCAAGGATTCTTCAGTGCAGAGAGGATAATTTTAAAGGCTTTCCGTTGTGCGGATTTCAAGGGCGGTGGCTATACGCGCGCGGATTTCTTCGTAAATAGCGATATCGATCTCTTCAGCGACCTCCAGGGTTACGGCGAGTCCGTATGCTACGGGCTCGTTAATCTTCGATGCATCTTCCCGGTAGTTGACTTTGATCATGAGTTTAGCATCATCTGTGATTGCGACAGATCTATCCCCTTCGAAAACTTCATGCTGTACTGTCCCTCGCTGGGATGCGAAGTTATCAACTTCCACACGTTTCAGGGCGAGAGCCTTGCCCTCCAACTCAAACCACAATCCAGCAGAGCGATAACGCTGGGTACTTGCCGCAATAGGAGACATCCATGCCAGTGTGACTGTAAGTCGTCGCCATTCCTGACGTGCGCCTAAAGATGCTGGCAAAGGCAAACTAAAGAGGTGTGCTTTTCCATCAGAGAGCTGTCCAAATCCTAGTAACGTTGCCCGTTGCTCAGTACATGCCAAAACTCTGTTGTAGTTCGGCACCCCGTACCCTAGCCACTGGCTGATCAAGCTTCGTATTTGTTGACCATTGTCCGGTGTCTGGAGAATCTCTCTAAGACGTTTCTCTATTGCGCCCCAAAAGCAGCCATGGACGATCATGGCCTTGAGAAGCGGGGCCAAATATGGAAGCAGTCCGATCTCTGGCGCCTGCTCATCGAATATTTCCAGCAAGGTATCGTGGCAGGTTGCCGCCATTCTGGAAGTCAGGGCAGCAGCGTTGCTAGTTCCACAACAATAAACAACCTTGTTTAATTCGCCTGCTGTGTTGCTAGGGAACGCAACTTTATTGCCCGGCGCACTTCGCATTTTTTGCCTTTCAAATGTTGTACCGGGTCCTGTTCCAAATAGCTCCGTATACAGAACCCGACCTCCATTGAACAAAAGATCTGGTTTGACAGCCCTTCTGTACCCGCTTCCGAATGCAGAAACAGGGCTCGGCAACAGATTTTCAAATAAGTTTATCGCATGGCCCGCCTGGACTCCTGGCGAGGTGTCATGATGCAGTGCACCTACCGTGAGGCCGTTAATACTTTCGCCAGGCGAAAGAAGCTTCCTGTGTCGTGCATCAGCATATAAAGTCTTGACGACATGAGCTTCTTTTTCCGTATTGGACAGAGCATGAAAGTCGCTCTTCGGCATGTCAGTTTCAATGTTTTTTGTATAATTGCCTGCGCTGATGACAAATAGAACCTGATACTTGACGCTTAGCCAATCCAGCAGACGGGCCAATGGACTCAATACTTGAGTAAACTGCCGACTCGGGTCACCAATAGAAAAATTGATAATTCGGACTGTCGGGGCTACGGCACTGGTTGAGCCTTCTCCCTCGAACATGCGACGAACGGCACGGTGAATGTGATCGACCACCAATACATCGCTTGGTATCTGCTCGGGCTTGGGCGCCTGGATCCATGGAATGGGTTTCATGATTGGTCGCGTGTAAACAGGGCGAGGGAGTGGCGGCGCCTTGTCGCTAAGGTCACCGTAAACAATCAGTGATGCCATTGCGGTTCCGTGCGTTCTGTCCGGAACGGTGTACGCCAAGGCATAATCGTCGGGGTCGTCAATTATCAATCGATCTTGGAGCAATTCGTGATTTGCTAGCGGAAGACCGTCAAGAATCGCGACAATAGGTTCTCCCGATGGCAGAGGTGCCTTTTCCGGCTCGTGGTCTGAGAGTTCTCTTTCAACGTGTCTTTTCCCTGTCGCCATCTGGCCAACGGGGTGAAAAAACATCACGCTATCACATTTAATAAGATCTACATCTGGATGCTCGATGATTCGTTGAGCCGCATTTGCTGGTATTTCTGCGAGTAAGGCGTGATAGGCAATATCGTTGATGATGCAGTCACTGAGAACTGTTCCTGCAAGATCGTCGATCAAAGTTTTGATTTGCTCTCGGGCATGTCGTCTTTTTGTCTCTGTGCCTCGGAACCATAACTCGACTTCACATCGCAATGGGCGGTTACCATTGAGCCCCAGGTCTTCTCGCCAAGCCTCAAGAACGCCTGTTTCGGCAATTCGATCTTGAACACTCCAGCGACGGATATCTTTAAGGCAGAGAAAAACGTCTCTGAATTTGGTAAGACCCCTCTAAAATTTCATGTTCTGGTCTTGCTGGTATCGCCGCCAAAGCGAAAGCATTTCATCAAGTGCCTGCTGATCGGACATGAACAGATAGAGGCGACCACTGAGCTGTCTATCCTGGTTGCTTTCGTCATAAAAGTCTTCGTCGGGCGATATTTCATCCGCTGCAATCTCGCCCATCCATTCAAGGCCCTCTATCCGCTTCACGGCATTGGCAAAGTTTTCCACATTGCCGATGGTCTCTATAACCAACATCTGCTCAGGGTCGGCTCCGGCTGCAGTCTGCTGAATCTCTGCTCGGCGTTCGTTAAACGCAGTTTGGAGTCTGGTGAAAATCGGAGAGAGCCTTTGCGTCTGTCGAGCATAATCTGGTCTATGCACATGGCCGGGAAAGCTGGATCTTCTTGATCGATCCGCGATCTTCGGTGTCGGAAACAGTAAGAGCGGACGATCAGGCATTATTCATTGTCTCCGTTCTGTTGCTTAATCCTCACTGTTCGTGCGCTCCAGCTTTTTAATGTGCAATCAACGATCTTTTTCATGTTCGGGTTTGGCAGATCAAGGATGTACTGCCGAAAAATGCTCGTGCCAAACTCTTCCGCCTCGGCAAAATTCAGACCGTGGAGTTTCTTGGCTATAGTTTCAGGAGTGTAGCCGAGTGGAGCGTTGATTCGCTTCTCAAACTTGGCGAACCATTCCGCAAGTCGAGCGTGAGTCGGTTCTGGTAAGGTCATGCGGACTTGGAAGCGACGCCAAACGGCACGGTCAAGCAGTTCTGCGTGATTGGTTGCACCAATAATCACGACATGGCTTGGCAGGGAATCAATTTGCGTCAACAGGGAACTGACCATGCGTTTGATCTCACCTGTTTCGTGCCGGTCGCCACGTTCCTTCCCGAGCGTTTCAAATTCGTCGAAGAACAGCACGCACCGGCGTGCGCGTGCGTATTCCATAAGCCGATGCATACGGCCAGCCGTTTCTCCAAGATACGCGCCAACGACACCTTCGCAGCGAACCAGGAAAAGCGGAACGAGCAGGGCCTGAGCGAATGCTTCAGCAAGCGATGTCTTTCCGTTGCCTGGCGGCCCAATCAAAAGCAAACGATTACGTGGTTCAAGATTGTAGGACCGAAGAAGGTCCAGCCGGTGATGTTCTTCTACAACTTGTTGCGATATCTCACGAACTTCTTTGGGAAGGATCAAACCATCAAATGTACGCTCCGGTATGATTTCTTGGAGCAGATTCGAGACCTTCTGCTCAAGCCACGCACCGCTGTTTGAGTTTGGCTGGTCTGTGTGCGATGAGTGCAGCAGTTCTTCCAGCTTTTTAGCAAGCACAGTGTGTTTCTTTGCTCGTTCCTCAGCAATGATGGCCTCAACAACCTTCTGAAACTTGCCTTTGTCGCTAGCCATCCCGAAGCGAACGAGGTCTGTCAAGAGGTCGGTTCTAGCCATTGCTATCTCCAGTTCCACCATTCATGCTTCTATCACCGAGTTCTAAAATATGGCCCTCTAGGATCTTGGTGCCAAAGGCCTCACGTTTGCAGGTATAGGCAGATTCCCAGCCGAGTAGTTTCTCCATGTACTTGGGCATGTCTACGGGAGGAGGTTGTATTCGTGTGTAGGTGTCAATCATGGTGGTATTCTAACGTGGCGACCTTCTTCGATACTTAATTCCCAATTTTGAAGACACGGATTGAGCGATTTGGTCCCTCATCTCATGCGTATTCATATAAATTTGGGTTTTTAGCGATAAAATCGTTTTTATGGCTGAGTCTTCTTTGTGAGTTGCAAGCAGTTCACCAAGATGCCTATTTTCGTTATCGCCAAATTTCTCGACGGAAGCCAAAAGGGCAAAATAACCGATCAACTTATAGGCAGGCGTTGCTTTCTCATGAACTATTTCTTCTATCACGCTTCTAATTTCCGGTTTATTGATGTCATGGGCAATTTTCTCAATATTGACTACCGTCCCAAAAAACATAAAAAATTGAACGGTGCTCTTGACTTCTTCAAAATCATGCTCGGGGTGCTTTCGAGATATGAAAGTTGCGACTTCATTGACTTGTTTTTGGTCCATAAGACAGAACCTGATTGTGCGCAACCCTCCATCCGCAACGGTTTGAATAATCTCCATTATCTTAGCTTTTGTTAAGGTGCCATATTTGTTCCTCAATATCTGTCCCAATATTTCATTGTTCTTGAGAATTCGATAAATCTCGTTCATGCTCTTTTGTCCGCTCTCACCTTCTTCATCAGCAAGAAGGTTTTCCTGATCCGTTAAATCTCTCGCCTCTCTTTCCCTTTGTCTTTCTTCCGACACATTATTTGCAGAAGTTATATCTTCAGGTATGCCTTTCACTAGACTCTGAAAAATTTTAGTTTCCTCATGGCTTAAGGTGGAAGGCTGCACATTGTCCAAAGAACACATCGTTCTTAGCACCAAGTCATCTATGAGATCGTTATCTTGACTATGGTGAATGATAAAAATGAGCGCTAAACAATTTGCTTCTACATAACTCTTGGCGGCCATACTCTCTATAATCTCTCTATTTGCTACGCTGTGGTCCGACAAATATTTCCCAAGAAAATAGTAGTACATATAAAGATTTCTAAATTTTCTGTTCATGATAATTCCATAATCCTGAGACTGTAACCGCCTTATGATTGAATCTTTAATAACAAACTCTTTCTTATAAGCTTCCGTAAATTTTTTAAATTCTTCTTCACCAATAGTGGGCACATTATGGCCCTCTTTGTAGATGTAAAAAGCTAAATGGCTGGCGAAATTGATACAAGAGTTAATGTCGCTATCTTCTTTATTAATGCCAGACTTCAACAGATGGGCCAAAATCATGACATAATAGCAATGACCGTAGGCTGTTATCTTAAGGTCATTTGGCATGAACCCTTCGCCCAACTGCAATATAGAAAGAACATAGAAGGGATATCTGGGAACAATTCTGTTATTGATGATTACGGAATTTATTTTATCCTCTACTTGGTCTATCCATCCGTCAGTTATGGAAACATTCTGATTCGATAATCTGGTCCATTTTCTTATCAGCTTTTCCTGTTTTGCATGAGATAGGCGGTCAATCTTAATATTTACGAAATTAGCCAGACGCGAGTCATTATGCCAGTAAGCACTGTAGATATCAGAAGATACCGTGACATCAACATTGTGGAAATTTGTTTTTGCGAAAATTACATGTTCCATCGACTTTGGAGAATGCGAAGGGTTATCAAGTATGAGGGTTATGTCGTCTTGATTCCTCCACAACGAGAAGTCGCCGTGAAATTGCTTTGCGTAAATTTCCTGATAAATATTCATGGAAGGCTTTTTGTTTGCCATATCCTTTAAGTCAATAAACAGTACGGGGTTTTTCCCTGAACCAATGTAAGAAACAAATGAAAACAGAGCGCCGTTTTCCCACCCAGATCATCTCCGTCAATCAAAGCATATTTTTTCTTTATTATTTCGTTTGAGTTCTTCACGACAAAAGGAACATTTTGGTCTGTGTTGAAGGATAACGAGGGAAAGACAAACAGATCCTTCAATCTAATATCTTGTCTCTGTTGAGAGATGAAATCTATCTTCGTTATTTCGTCAAGAAATTCTTCTTTCACGCTGAAGCAGCTTCTGAGTCTTTTGATTGCATTTTTTATGCCCTCATAGACCTGTTGCCAAGCCTCTTCTCTATCACCAAACTTTGTTACAGGCTTTCCATCTTGTGGCAAAGCCATCATTGATTGCATATCATCAAAGTCCTGCCAAGGACATTCTTTGAGAATTATGGGAATTCTTGATAGGTTTCTATTTTTAGCCAATGTTTTTGCATTGTTCCATTCTTCTTTACATGCGTCCGAGGTAAGGAAGTCGTTGCTAATTAAGAATGCCAAGATGTCGGATTTTTCCATATTTTGCTTTATCGTATCTGATATGTGCTCCCCCGGACATATGCTTCTATCGCTCCATTGCTTAAGGCCGTCATTTTCCTCTAAAAGCCTCAAGATTCTTTCCATCTTTTCCCGGAAATTCGAATCTCTATGAGAATAGCCGTAAAACAATCTTATCGAAAATGCGAAACTCTTACTCATTTTTTGTTCCTCCCTATTTCATCGGCCATTCAAGGGAATTAAGGTTCGCAAAAACAGTGCTTTAGTATTCGATTCACACCGCCACCTGCCCGTTCATCAAACGTGGCAGAAGCAAATCGCGGGCTTGGGCTAGTTGCTGATTGTGTAGTGCTAAAATTCGCAACTGGTTGCATGCGGGTGCCGCAACCTCGCTGAACAGTCTCAACTGCATTGGTGAGGGCCTTTTGAACTGAGACCTAAAAAGGTATTTCCAGTCCATTCGTGGCATCTTTGAGCCTTCGCGGACGGTCTTTGATGCCAAAGCTACAAATTCATCGCTTGAGAGAAGAAACAGTACGTAATAGTAAAGGTAATCTTTTGAAGGGCGAATGACAATCGCATCAGATGACACAATGCCGCCCATGAGAGCGAATCCAACTTTGTGGAAGTAGGGCCGGATTTTGCCAAACAGAATGTCCCCTTCAGCGAACTTTAATTTGCTGCTATCGACTTCACTGGCCGTTCCCCACCCATTCAGCGTGATCGAACGCTTTGGAATGTGCTCAAGTCCTATATATGTAGCGTCAGGTGACACATTCTTTGGGTTAATTGACTCCCGGATATCTGTGCAGAATTCGGAAAGCGGTTTCCTCTCCCACCCCTCCGGGAGGCCGTCGGTGATGGTGACGTGCTCGTGGCCGGGGAAACGGAGGCGGACGAACCACTCCTTGTAAAGCAGCCGGGCCGCTTGTTCCAGTAATTGAATTCGCCGTCGGTTGTTTTCGATCAGGTCATCGTAGGCGGAGAGGATGGAGGCAATGCGGGTTTGCGCGTCCCTTGACGGAATGTGCACTTTCGCGGCGTAGAAGTCTTCGCGCTTTGTGGATGGAATAGCTGCACCGCTATCCATTCGATTGATATCTAATAGCAAAAGTCGGTAGTAGAGCCACTCTATGTCAATGTCGCTACTGGTAGTAGTTAGGAAATACGCCGTGTCAATTGTCCACGAAGGTCTATTACTGAAGTGAACGCCCCGGTAAGCACCTTTGCGACCGACGATGATTGTGGGTTGTTCGACTAGCGGGGTTTTTGTCCAACCAATTGGGCCATTGGTCCCATATACTCTGACGGGCGACTCATTAGGGGCATTGTCTTGATAACCTTGGAGCGCTTTCCCATAGTGCAACTGGCAAACTTGTCCTAGCTTGACGGCCTTCATATCCCAACTCCTCGAAGTTTTTCTTGATCGTTGCGGCTAATTTCACCGACTCGGGGTTGAGGTCTTCCAGTTTATCCTCTGGCTTTGCTCTGTTTGTTCAGCAGGCTGCTGCCCTATTTCTCCTGCCTTTCCCGTTGCGTTTCGGTGTGAAAGTGTGTGGGAGCGTGCATAGCCGCGCCAGTTGATCAAATCCAAATAGGCAGACATATAGATTTTGCCCCTGTTTACGTCAAATCATCTACTGTCTCAGTGCCAACAGACGGCTCTGGGGCCCAGGAATCTTTCGTAACTCGGCATCATTTGTTACCAGAATGGCATGACGGCATAGCGCGGTTGAGACGATAATCGCGTCCGGCAACTTGAGTCTTGTGCGGATGATGTCTTTAACTTGACCAAAGTCTTCATGGCCTGACTGGCCCCCGACCGCGGGTCTCCTTCCTGTCGGATGACGCGACGCGAATCCGACCTACCCGACTGACCTGAGCGCCCCCAACCCCCTCAATCCCCCTTGTCAGGGGGACGGGCTTGGGTTAGCCGCAGGCGTAACCCGACCATGCTCACAGACAGGCCTGCCAAGTTAGGGACCCTCTAATTTCGTGCACGATCGGGCGCATGGCGGCGTGGTGTCCTCGCTCAACCCTCACCTCTCTCTCTGATAAGCTTCGGATTTCGCTCCGGGACGCCTGGCCCTGCATCCCGCTATCACACGAAATCAGAGGTTCCTTAGCGACAGCATGCCCAGTCTTGTATCCCGTCGCAGGCGAATCGCTTCCTCCTTTATGTCCTAATCAATTCCGTAGACAGCTACTTTGGCGAGCGCAGAACGAATCAAGGCTTCCTCTGATGAAGTCAACCCCGGAAAAGCAAGTGGCTCGATTTCAGTAAAGATCGAGCACATGATTTCTCCTCAGGGCAGAAATTCTGCCAAACGATCTGACGTATGACGCGCAGGGCGGATCCATTGTACACCCTCGAAACGTGTTCAATCCTGATCGAATGGGGACGTTCTCGTCAGGCAAAAACTTGCAAGCTGTCCATGGTTCTGTCAACAGCGAACGTCGTCTTTCCGGTGCCGTTGGGTCCGGCGATGATAATGACTTTTTCATCCGGCATTCATCGCGTTCGAGGCGTTTTGTGCCCAATCAATTTCTTTCCTGATTCAACGCGGCTTGGAGTAAATCACCATCCCAAAAGTGTCTATATGTTGGTTAAGCAGGGCGGACTTGATGCTTTCGTAGGTTTTGAGGTCGCAGATCTGTGGAATGTTGAGGTCTTCCAGATCAAGGGCCAGTCGCCCAAGGCGGTCGTCCACAATACCGCGTGTAGCCAGGTCAATGTCGGAATACGCCTTTGCCTTGCCGGTCGCGCGTGAACCGAAAAGCCTCACCTCTATCAGTTCGGGATAGGTGGAGAAGATGCGGGTGAGCTTTGCTATAACGGTCGGAGAAAGGTCTGGCGTTCTCATGGGTCCATCGCCTCCAGGCTCAGACGTCATGGAGTTCTCCGAGAATTGTGAGGTAGCGTCGCTGGATTCCGTCAATAACCACGTCGAATATGGCAAGGTCGTAGGTGTGTGACATACGATTACGGTCGGTCAGCATATCGCCCCACGTATCGCCGTCCTGAATGAGGTTGGACTGAAAGGCCTGGCGTATAACCTGCCAAGGTGTCACTGTCGGGAGGGAAACGCTGTCGTGTTCCAGGCGATCCTTGAGGAGATTCCACGCCAGTTCGAAGGTCTATTCAAAGCGCTGTATAACCCCCTCACGCTCCAGTTGGTTCAGTGTGCCGGCTTCTTCTTCCAGTGCTTCACGCAATAGGTTGTAAGCACGGGGAAAATTTCTGAATCTGTAGTGCCAGCGCACCTCTTCCGTCATCTCATTTCTCCTGGTGTTCCGAGTGCCGTGATTATATCTCCAATTCCTCGAAATTTTTCTTGATCGTTGCGGCTAATTTCACCGACTCGGCGTTCAGATCTTCCAGTTCGACGTGGATCTCGCGCAGGGCTTCTTCGAAGTCGAAGTCTTCGTCTTCTTCCTCGGGTGCCACGCCCACGTAGCGGCCAGGGGTCAGGCTCCAGTCGTTGGCTGAGATCTCGGCACGATCTACCAGTTTGACCAGTCCCTCCACGTCGCGCAGTTTCGCCTCGGGGAATCGTTCGGTGAGCCAGTGAGCCTGCTGCCAGCAGTAGTGTACCTGTTTGAGTTGATCTGTGACCTGACTGCGGGTCTCGTCCATGGACTTGCGAGTGCGGGTGACGTCACGAGCGTTCCAGGCGTCGCTGGACTTGGCGTCGCATTCCTTCTCGCAGGTCTCGATCAGGCGCGTGGTGAGCTTATGGAGCCGGTCGATCTGCTTGACGAGGTTGTGGCTGGTCTCGGCCAATGGTGCGAAGCTGTCAACCGTCTGCCGTAGCTCTGTAACCGAATCGACTCCATAGTTGGCCGTGGGTTCGGCAACTTGCAGATATTCGTGAATGGATGCCGACGATTTACTTCGCAACGTTTTCTTGAAGGCATCAACGCCGGAACTGAAAGCGAGCAGGACAGCATCCAATTCCTTCTGAGTTTCAGCGTGAGCTTCATCCGAGTCGAGTGTGCCGAGAAAAGGGGCCAGTCCTTCCCGAAGGCTGTTAAGTGAGCCGAGGAAAGCAGGTAGCGGTTTCACCTTCTTGCCCTGTTCATCTTTCGCGTTGAAGCAGGCGTTGCCTTCTTCGAGCGTACGTGTACAGTAGTCGGACACCAAGCCAAGAAAACGCTTGGTGTCGCCCCGGTAGAGCCACACGATGGCCAGCAGGTTTTGCTGTTGCTCAGGGCTGAAGTCATAGATCTTGCGCGTGACCTTACGGTAGACGTTGCGCGCGTCGATCATCAGCACTCTGTCACGGTGTTCCTCGGGCTTGTTGCGGTTGAGGAACCACAACTCGCAAGGCACGGTGCGGGTGTAGAAGAAGTTGGATCGGATGGCGATCATCACGTCCACGTCACCTGCCTCCACCAGCTTCTGCCGTACCTTGGCCTCGGCCCCACCGGCGCTGGATGCCTGCGACGACATGACGAAGCCGGCACATCCCGTTCTGTTCAGGTAACTGTAGAAATAGCTGATCCAGACGTAATTGCCGTTGCTGACTTTGTCTTTTTTGTTGACACCCGGCAGGCCGAAGGGTAGACGCGGGTCCGTTTTGACCTTGTCGGCGTCGATCTCGTCCACGTTGAAAGGCGGATTGGCCATTACGTAGTCGGCCTTGCCGAGCAGTTCGTGTGGGTCTTCGTAGTAGGTGATCGCTTGCCGGATGTCGCCCTCGAGACCGTGTACAGCCAAGTTCATCTTGGCGAGGCGAATGGTTGTCGCGTTTTTTCTCCAGGCCACGGAACGTGAGTTGCTCGGTTGGGTTCTGGCCGTGTTCCTCTACAGTTCGGGCACTTTGGACAAACATGCCGCCGGATCCACAGGCCGGGTCGAGTACCGTACCGCGTTCGGGATCGAGCACGTGGGCAATCAATGAGACCAACGAGACGGGAGTGAAGAACTCGCCGCCGTCGTGGGCTTTCTGGTCCGCGAACTGGGTAAGGAAGTATTCATAGATGCGGCCGAAGACGTCGCCGGAGACCCGCTTCAACTCGTCGGGGTTGAGGGTCCGCAGCAGTTGGCCGAGGACGTCGTTGTTGAGTTCCTGGTATTCGCTCTTGGGCAGGACGCCGCGCAGGCCCTCGTAGTCCGCCTCGATGGACTCCATCGCCGCGATGATGGCCTTGGCTCGATCCGTAGCGTCGGGCAGGGCCACCAGGTGGTCGAACCGTGCCTCGGGTTTGAGGAAGATGGCACTCTGCCGGGAGAAATCTTCTTTGGTGATGGTTCGCCTCTTGCCGCCGCGGAAGGGCAGCTTCGCTTCAATTTTGTCTTTTACTGCCAGGTAGCGGCTGTAGGCGTAGCGCAAGAAGACCAGCCCCATCACCGGCAGGAAGTACTCGTTGCTGGCATAGTTGGAGTTGGCGCGCAGAGTGTCGGCTGCGCTCCAGAGACGCCGCTCAATGGCTTCGATGTGTTCGAGTTGGGACAAGAGTGACGAAACTCCGATCCGGTCGCCAGGTTAAAGCTTTGTGTCTTGGCCTTCGCAGAATGGCCGACGATTTTTCACCATTCGATATTTTGCAAGGGAGTGGCTGAGCCTTTATCCGCCCCGCACTCTGACAACACCCGAGTGTCCAGGCTTGTGTCAAGGCCTCAATCGGCTTATTGCGATCGAAGGCGTACTCATTCGTGGAGGGATCCGTGTCGTCCGCGTGGTTTAGGCCGCCATCGTGCGTACGTCGTAGCGCGAGAGCTGGCGATCTCTGGTGACGACGATGAGGCCCTCGATTTGGGCTTGAGCGACCAGCATCCGGTCGAACGGGTCGCCGTGGTGCGGCGGAAGGGTGCCTGCCTGTTCCGCGTGACGAAACGTGAGAGAGAGTGGTGTGAACCCCTGTTTTTTGATGCTTGCTTCCAGGTTGTCCGGGGCTTGTAGCTTCCCCAACGCGTGCTTGACAGCGATCTCCCAGCCGCTGATAGAGCTCACAAAGATTTCATTGGACGTATCGGCTATGGCTTCATACGCACGTCCATCTAACCTCTGTGGTTCTGCCAACCACCACAGGAGAGCGTGGGTGTCGAGTAGGAAGCGTGCCACTACTCGTCTTCATCCGGGAAGATCTTTGAGTTCCAGAACGAATCGATGACTTCCTGGGGCGTCTCGTCAAAGTCCGGAGCGATCCAGATCTGCCCCTTCAACACACCTGATTTGCGCTTGGTCTTTGGCTTACGATACGGCTCCAGCCGCAGATAAGGTTCGCCGGCCTTGGCAATCACGATTTCTTCGCCTTCCCACGCCAGTTTGCCCAGCTTCGAAAGCTGCGATTTGGCCTCGTGCATGTTTACTTGCATTGGATCTCCTAAAAGCTAAGTCCGACTAAGTCTAAAATGGCGAAAGAACGGTGTCAAGGATCCGCACCTGCTGGTCCCTGCAGTTGCAGAAGACACCCCGCACGCCATCGAGAATCAGACCGTGCTTCTCGCAGAGTGAGGACCAAAATGAGAGAGACGCCTACCTGTCAACCGTCATCTCCGCTGATTCGGTCAATCGTGACTGTCGGTCTTCGCGCCAATCGAAAGGGTGATGGGACTCAGTCGGCTTGGGCGGGCCAGAACTTATAGCGGATTTGAGGCAACTGTTTGCCCTCGAAGTTTGGAATGTCGTACAGGCACCGGTCGATGGTGGCGACCTCATCTTTTGTAAACTCGAACACTTTCGACATCTTCCAGAATTTATCAAAGGTAAAATAATCGCCTTTATCCGGTTTTCCAGCCAGCGCGGCCTGCATCTGTTTAAAGCCTTCGGTATCCACGTTCGGAATCCGTCCGTTATTTTTGTCCACGCACCATTTCAGAATCTCAGCGACCCCATACATGGTGATTTCGATTTTCACTTTATCCGAATTTGTTTCCGACATTAGCACTTCCTCCTTCCAAAGAAAAACCTATAGCACATTTTCCTGAAACTCTTCCAGTCGTTTCATCGGGGAATTGCAGGATTTACCTTAAATCCCGTTGAAATCGCGCGTGCAACGGGCGGGAAGCCCGGCAAACTGTCCCGAAGATCCTGGTGATCCCAGAATAATTCGTTGTATCGCTTAATCAAAAGCTCGTATACTAGTCTCTTTTATGCGGACCTGCTGATGTACTTAGGGCCGTGAGGCGGGGAAACAAAGCTTTCCCATAGGGGTGCCGACATGTCTTGTGACCGCCGTGTGGCAGACAATATCCTCCGTTTCCTGACGCTGTGCGGAATCCTGTTCCTGCCCGGGTGCTCGCCGAAGGATCCCTACGTACCACCGGACCTGCTCTACCTCTTTGCCAGCTATGAAGTCGGGAAAAACCCGACCGCGGTGCGAGCCGGAGACTTCAACCAAGACGGCTTTTCTGACCTGATCACGAGCAACATCTCTGCCAATACGTTGTCTCTCCTGCTCGGGAGCGGTGACGGGAGCTTTCAGGCGCAAGTCTCCATTCGGGCATGCAGGGAGCCTCGGAACTTGACCGTGCAAGATTTCAACGGCGACGGGCATGAGGACTTGGCTGTCGCGTGTTCCGGGAGCAATGAAGTCGCCTTTTTCAGGGGACAGGGCGCCGCGACCTTCGAGAAAGACGCGCTGTATCCCGTCCACCGGACGCCGGTCTCCATCACCAGTGGGAATTTCAACAGTGACCGGCACCTGGATTTGGTGGTGGCCCTGCGAAACGACAAGTTGCAACTCTTGTTCGGAAACGGGAAGGGGAAATTTCGAATCGGGCCGTTATACGAATATGGGGATACTCCCACCTCGGTGACCACCGCGGACTTCAACCAGGACGGGCACTTGGATCTGGCGGTCACGAACGGCGGGCCGATGAGCAACGCCGTCTCGATCTGGTTGGGTCAGGGAGACGGCACCTTTCTCCTGCCCACCGATTACCGGACGGGCAAGCGGCCCTTATCCGTCTCCTGTGCTGACTTCAACAATGACGGCGCGTGGGACCTCCTGGTCGTGAACGGGCAAATGAACACCATCACCGTCTTTTTGGGAAATGGTGACGGCACCTTTCAGGATGGCATCGATTCGGGCGGCGACGCCGGTCCCAATCACGGCCTGGCTCAGGATTTTGACGGGGACGACATTTCGGACGTCGCGGTCGTGAACATTCAATCGGGCAGCCTTTCCGTCCTGTTCGGGAAAGGTGACGGCACCTTTCATTACCCCCCTCGCCACTATCGCACGCCCCGTGGACCGTTTGCCCTGACCTCGCTGACCGTCGCCCGGGGCAGGGATGAAGAACCCGGCCTGGCGGTTGTCAACAACGCGGGAAATAGTGTATCCATCTTCCTGCATCATGGGTTAAAATTCAGGCAGCAGAGCTAGGCTTGCCTCCGCGAAAGCGGGGGTCAAGGAACCGGCCACCACCTGAACGGTGAGCCACCAGGAACACCAGACGGAAAAACGGATCATGGAATGTTTTAGGTGTCAAGGGCTGATGATGGTGGAACGGCATTACACCACGATGACCCGTCACCTCTACGCCAAGTGCCTTAATTGCGGATTCTGGTTCGACTTGGTGGACGTGCTCAGGTTCTTTTATCGCATCGTGCAAAACGGCTATCGCGGAGCAAAAATCCGGGAAATACTGTAAGTGTTTCTGTCCCCCTGCCCCATCTTCTTCCTCCAAAGACGAGGAGATCACGGACAGCGCCATGAGCCTGTCCCCGGCCTGATCGAGAGGATGGCGTGGCGACTTCTTGCCCTTCGTTGATTTTTGCAAAATTCGTCACATTTTTTACAGGTCACGAGGGCAAACCGTAACCGAAAGGGCTCTTGAGCAACGGGTTGATGCCATGCTTCGAGCAGGGGGGTAACGCGATCCGGACTTGTTTCATCGCTTCACCCTTAAGGAACCTCTGATTTCGTGTGATCGCGGGATGCAGGGCCAGGCGTCCCGGAGCGAAACCTGAAGCGTATCAGAGCGAGAGGTGAGGGTTGAGCGAGGACACCACGCCGCCATGCGCCCGATCGTGCACTCAATCAGAGGGTCCCTAGAAGAATTTTCTCGAAAAAAGTATTAATGGCCTCATCATTACTTCCCAATGCAAAAATCCTTAAATATTCGGTCCAGAATATCCTCGGTGCTGACTGAGCCGGTGATTTCTCCCAGGGCATCGAGAGCGGCTCGGATGTCCAAGGCCACACATTCTCCGGATTCTTTTCGTTCGAGCGAACGCATGGCTTCTGCAATAGAGCGATGCGCCTGCTCCAGACCGGCCTTGTGGCGTAGCCGCGTTACGAGCACGGAAGGGGTCGCTTCCAGCCTTTCTTTGAGGCAGACACTTCGAATGGCTGCCGTCAAATGATCCAGGCCTTCGCCGGTTCTGGCCGAGACTTTTACAAGCCCCGGTTCTTGTCCCTCACCAGGACTCGGCCCCTCACCTTGAACCTTCCCCAAAGGGAGAGAGAATTTCAGAGGAAGAGAAAAAGAAAACGAGCGAGATTCGGGGAGATCCATTTTGTTTATTACAAGCAGATGGTTCCGGGAGCCATACGTTTCGAACACGGCGCGGTCTTCGCCGGTTATCCCCGTGGCGCCATCCACCACGAGGAGCAACACGTCGGCAGCGGCAATCGCGTCTTCGGTTCGACGAATGCCTTCTTCTTCGATCTGATCCTGCGTCCGTCGAAGTCCTGCCGTATCCAGTAAGCGCAGGGGGACCCCCCGGACGTTTAACGACTCGTCGATCACGTCGCGGGTTGTTCCGGGGCGATCCGACACGATCGCGCGATCCAGTTTCAGCAGCGCGTTAAGCAGGCTGGATTTACCCACGTTGGGCCGTCCGATGATGGCGACTTTGATGCCTTCCCGAACCATGCGTCCTTCCTCATAGGACGCGATCAACCGCTCCATCGCCCGTTGCATGTCCGTCAACGCCTGTTGTACTTCAGCCGCCTGGATAAAGGTAATATCCTCTTCGGCAAAATCCATTCCGGCTTCCACGTGTGCCAGGATTCCAATGAGCCTTTCTCTGAGCGTTTCGATTTCTTTTGAGAGGGACCCGCGCAACAAGGATTGCGCGGCTTCGAGGCTCCGAGAGGTCGTCGCTTGAATCGTATCGAGCACCGCCTCGGCCTGGGTGAGATCCAACCGGCCGTTCAAAAACGCCCGCTTGGTAAATTCTCCGGGTTGCGCCAACCTGGCTCCGTGCCGGATCAGGCCGTCACAGGTGGCCTGTAGAATCCAGGACCCGCCGTGGGTCTGGATTTCCACCACGTCTTCGCCCGTATACGAACGTGGCTTACGCATGATGACGACCAGGGCTTCGTCTATGGCCGAGGCTGGCCCCTTCCGCTGACCCTCTCCCGGGGGGAGCGGGGATTTTTCCCAAGGGGAGAAGGATTCCGAATACAGCACGTCGCTCAGATACAGGCGGTGACTTTCCAGTTGTGGGAAGGGTTGCCGGGTACGGGGACGAACCACGTGAGAAGCCACGTCAACGGCGTGCGCACCGCTGACCCGAACGATCCCGATCCCCCCTTCCCCCACGGGAGTGGCGATCGCACAAATGGTATCGTCAATCGAGTGTTCCATCGCAGAAAACCTTGCCCTGAGCGTAATCGAAGGGTTGTAGGCTTATTCACTCGCTTCTTTCGGAGGCTGTCTGGTTTTCCCCTTTTTCTTTTTGGACGACTCTTCATTATCGGGCATGGTCGAGGAGTCGTCATTGGCCGGAACCGGGTGACCCGCGGGCTGGGGTTTTAAAACAAATCGATCCGTCACCACCTGTTGGAGGATCGTCAACACGTTATTAGTCAGCCAATAGATCACCAGCCCGGCGGGAAAATTCAAAAAGAGAAACGTCAGAAAGACCGGCAGCAACAACATCATTTTGGCTTGTGTGGGATCCATGGTGGTGGGCATGATTTTTTGCTGGAGCACCATCGACGCGCCCATCAAGATCGGAAACACGTAATACGGATCCGGGACCGACAAATCCGTGATCCACAGCAGAAAAGGAGCCTGCCGGAGATCCACGGTCATGTACAAAATATTGAACAGTGAGATAAAAACGGGCATCTGTAACAGCATCGGCAAACATCCGCCGACCGGATTGACTTTGTGCTCTTTGTACAACTTGATGAGTTCCCGGTTGAGCCGTTCGCGATCGTCCTTGAACTTGGCCTGCACGGCTTGGATCTTGGGTTGAATTTTCTGCATGCCCTGCATGGACTTGTAGCTCTTGTATTGCAGGGGAACGAACAACAGCTTGATCCCGCACGTTAAGAGAATAATCGCTACGCCGTAATTCTGGGTGTACTCATACAGAAAGCGAAGGACATAGAACAGCGGCTTGGCCACCGCTTTCACAACACCCCAACTCCCGTAAATAAACCAGCCGAAATCGATCGTGTCTTCCAAGCTGTGGCCCAGGGATCGCATGAGATCAAATTGTTTGGGGCCGGCATAGAGTTGAAACCGCAGCCGACCCCCCCCCTCGTCAATCAGGAACTCCACGCCTGAAGTCACCACGTGTTCGGCCTCGGTTTTCGCAAAGATCCCTTGGGCTCCCTGGGGGATCATGACGCTGATAAAATATTTATCTTGGAGGGCCATCCAGCGAACATCACCGGACTGCCGGATCTCAGGATCCGGGGTTTCCTTTTCCAACGCACCGTCAATCATCCACGCCGGCCCCAAGGCGCCGATGAACCCCTGTCCCCATTCCATCACCCCGAAATTGGTGCCCAACAACACCCCCACGGCATTGTCCAGCCCCTCGAGGCGAATGGCGACGTCGACCAAATAGGAGTCACGGGTAAAGGTGAATTCCTTTTCCACCAGGAGACCTTGTTCCTCATTCCGGTAGGAAAAGATCAAATGACCCGTAGGCTGGACATCGTCGAGTCTTTCAAAGTCCCGGCTGACTTCAAACACGCTATTATTGAGGATCGCGTTGATAGCCGGATCTTCAACTTGCAGGGACAGCGGGCCGGCAAAATGTCCTTCCGGGTACACAAGCTCGATGGGTTGGGGGATGTCTTCGTCTTGGGTCAAATACTGGTTCAGTTTCCAGCTCTGAATCTGCGCACCCCGGTTCGTGAACGCGACCCGGTACAGGGGAGTCTCAACTTCTTCCACGCGGGTTTCGAGGGTTGCCGTTTCAGGCTTGTCGCCCTGAGGGTGGATCTCGGATGAGGTGTCCTGCATCCCGTCGGTGGCCGTGAGAGGGTCGTTCCCTCCGGGAGAGGTATCTTGTTCTTCCTCAACGGGTGGGGATTCCGGTATCAGCCCCAGTTCTTTCAGAACAAAGTCGAAGCTGAAAATGATGGCGAACGAAAGAAGAAGGAAGAGGAGGATGCGTTTTTCCATAGAGTCGTTTACGTCGTTTACGTAGTCCGGCGATGCCCTCATCCCCGGATAAGGTCCGGCTTTTTCCCTAAAACCCTTCTCGGCAGCCGATCAGGGAACGGGGTCTATCCCGCCCGGATGAAAGGGATGGCACTTCAGAAGCCGACACCCCCCTAACCACACTCCTCGAAGCAGACCATGACGGGTTATCGCTTCACTGGTATAGCGTGAACAGGTTGGTTCAAAGCGGCACTGAGGTCCCAAATACGGAGACACAATTTTTTGGTAGACGACGATGAGCCACAACGCTACTTTGCGCATGAGAGTGGATCAGGGGAAAACATGAGCCCCTGGCTGATAAGAGTCGTTTTCCAGGCTTCGTAGAGGTGTTGATGGCTGAGCGTCAGCGCCGGCCGTTTGGGAAAGATGACAATATTATTGCCGGTCAAAATATACTGGTACGTGTGCCTCACCAGTTCCCGAAAAATCCGTTTCCCTCTGTTCCGTACAACCGCTTTGCCCAACCGGCGCCCCACCACGATGCCGACCCGGGTACCCTCAAGATGGGACCGGCAGGACACCACGTTGAAGAATTGCGTCGTAATGCGTCTACCTTCCCGTTTGACTCGCTCGAAGTCCTCTTTTTTTTTCAAGAATAGCGGAGTGCGCCGTGAGGGGACGTCACTCATCGGATACGGTAAGGCGATGTCGACCTTTTCGGCGACGGCGGGCAAGTATTTTTCTCCCGTTTTTGGTGCTCATTCGCTTGCGAAACCCATGGTCACGTTTTCTTTTGAGATTCGACGGTTGTCGATATGTCATGGACATGGTAAAGACCCTCTTTCCGATCAACGGTATTAAAAAAGTGATTCTAATTTCCCGCGTGTTAACTGTCAAATCGTGTTTTGGCCCATATTCTCAGCAGCCGTTCGTCTCGTTGACTCCCTGAGGCCCCCCTTTTATAGTCGGAAGGTCGACAGTCCCTTATCTCTCTTTCGCAAAGGACCGTCACGGTGATTCGAGGCATCAAAGGCATCAAGGATATTACCCCGGACGAAATGCCGAAGTGGAGCGTGGCAGAGCGAACCGCGCATGCCTTGGCCCATTCCTTCGGCTTCCACGAAATCCGGATTCCAGTTTTCGAAAAAACGGATCTCTATGTTCACAGCATCGGGGGCACGACCGACATCGTCGAAAAGGAAATGTATACTTTCCCGGACAAGGATGGAACCTCATTGACGCTTCGTCCCGAAGGAACCGCCGGGGTCGTTCGCGCATTTATCGAACACGGGTTGAAGACTTATCTCCCATCGAGAAAACTCTATTACATTGGGCCGATGTTTCGGCATGAACGACCTCAGGCCGGTCGTTTACGGCAATTTCACCAATTCGGCGTGGAATTTGTCGGCAGTTCCGAACCTTCCGCCGACATTGAGGTTATTACCCTGCTCTGGAGATATTTTTCAGCACTCCGGTTGCCCGGCCTTTCGTTGGAACTCAATTCTCTTGGCGTCCTTACGGACCGCCAAACCTACAAAAAAGAGTTGGTTTCCTTTCTGAATAGAAAAAAAGACCTCCTATGCGAAAATTGCCGGAGACGACTGGATGCCAATCCTCTTCGGTCCTTAGATTGTAAAGTCCCCGGCTGTCGTGAGGCCACGAAAGAAGCTCCCTGCTTAACGGACTTTCTTTCTCCGTCTGCAAAGGACCACTTCGACCGGGTGTTGCAGGGGTTACAGACATTGACGATTCCGTATTCCATTAATCCCCGGCTCGTCAGGGGCTTAGACTATTATTCGATGACGACTTTCGAGGTCTCATCCTCCGCGCTGGGAGCTCAAAATGCCCTCGGCGCCGGAGGACGATACGATGGTCTCTTTGAAACGCTGGGGGGAGATCCCTATCCGGCCGTGGGGTTCGCCATTGGCCTTGACCGGGTTGTCATCGCCCTTCCCGAATCAGCCGTGCCAACACCGGAACCATGGATTTTTATCGCAGCGTTTGGGGAAAAAGGGAAACCGGCCGGCTTATCCCTTTTGGATTCACTTCGTTTACAGCACGTGAAAGCTGATACCGATTATAATGCTTCTACCTTGAAGACCCTCCTTCGATCTGCCGACCGGCTAGGGGCGTCCTATGTCGTGATCCTTGGGGACGACGAAGTGACGAATAATCGGATCATTCTGAGAAATATGGTGACAAAAGAACAGGAAAATTATCCCCTGGATACCGCGTCTTCAACCCTCACGTCATACATCGGGTTCCGGTAAACACGTAGAAACATTAATTGACTTTCCGTCATATCAAGAATACGATTTTCTTTTTCATCTTCAATAAGTAATGATATGTATATCATTCTTATCTGTTGAAGCTTTTCCATTGTGATCATCCGGCCTCATTGAGGCGATCTTTAGCTGTTCTAGTCTAACAAACCAAGAGGTTTCGTTCGGCAGAGTCGAACAATCCTTTTATCTTTTCGATCATGGCTTTGTCCATACTTGTGTTGATTCAAAGCAACCCTCTGGAAACTCATCGTCCGGCCGAAGGCCTTCGCATAGCGCTCGGTTTGTCAACGGGAACCTCATCGTTGACGGTTGTTCTTCTTGGACAAGCGAGAATGTTGTTGTCCGAGGATCTAAGTGACGTTGTAGAGATGGAGATTCTGGAAAGGCATCTTCCTGTTATCCAGGAACTTCAACTTCCTATCGTTGTTCCACAAGGAAGTATTGCGACTTTTGCTTTGGATCCGGAATTTGCCGTTCGAGAAGTTCCACAATCGGGAATATCGTCGTTACTTTGCCAAGCAGATCGTGTGATGGTGTTTTGAGTCATGAGAAAAGTTCTCTTTCTGTTGTCTTCTGAAGCAGAATCCTCTTTTGAGGAATTGGTCGCGGCATCCGATTTTTCCGACTGTTCGGTGCAGGGTGTGCTTTTGCAAGATACTCCTGGTTCTGACCGGAAATTTTCTTTTCCCTATTTTATGGTTGTTTCTGATAAAGAAATCGTCTCTTCTTCATATTCGTTCATTGATTATGTCGATATGCTCAAAATGATTTTTGAGGCTGATACTATTATTTCGTAATTTTAAAGAAATAGTAGTAACCGTCGCAGGAGTAGTAATAGGTGTGAATAAGAATATTTTCCTCTATCTCATTGATTTTATTGACGAATAACATCGTCTTGTGTATGGAAAAATGAAGTGATAAAGAGCCGAAGATCTGTGAAGAATATGGGAGTAAATGGTTGGTTGTCCTGATGAAGACTAGGGAAAAAGAGAGAGTCTCTTTGAGATGATCTAGTTTATCAACAGATGTTGATAGGGCTGTGGATAATTAAATGAAAAAAAGTGAATCGAACACACTTGGTATATGGAAAGATGTCTTGGGGTTCATTCAGTCGCGAATAGGCGATGAAGTCATAGAAACATGGTTCCACCCGGTAAAATTGGGTGCAATTAATGGAACGAAAGCGACAATTGTCGTTCCGAATAAATTTTTTGGGGATTGGCTGGAGAGAAATTATCGTGAGGTTATTGACGAAGCCCTGCAAGCGGTTCGGCCTGGTGAAGGAAACGTTGATATAGAATTTATTGTAACCCAGGCGTCTTCAGCCGCTGATGGTGAAAGACAGGAAAAAATACAGACTGCTCGCCAGCAAACGCGAGTTCATCGGCAACTGCCGAATCCAAAATATACGTTCAAGAATTTTGTGGTCGGGGCAAGCAACCAGTTTGCGCATGCGGCGAGCATGGCTGTTGCCGAATCGCCTGCACAAACCTACAACCCTTTCTTTATATACGGCGGCGTGGGCTTAGGCAAAACGCACCTCCTGAATTCCATTGGAAATTTTATCATAAAAGAAGGGGACCTTTGCCTTGCGTACGTAACCACGGAGCAATTCACCAATGAAGTGATTAACTCGATACGCTACGACAAGATGATGGAACTCCGGAAGCGTTATCGAAACGTCGATATGCTTCTGATCGATGATATTCAATTCCTCGCGGGAAAAGAGCGGACACAGGAAGAATTTTTCCATACCTTCAATGCGCTGTACGAGGCCAGAAAACAGATCGTGCTGTCCAGTGACCGGTTTCCCAAAGAAATGCCGTCAATGGAGGAACGGTTACGGTCACGATTCGAGTGGGGTCTGATCGCCGATCTTCAACCGCCCGACATCGAAACACGCATTGCGATCCTGAGAAAGAAGTCCGAGGAAGAAGGTATTGCCATCGGAGACGACGTGATGTCCCTGCTGGCCGAGGGGCTAAAAAGCAATATCCGCGAATTGGAAGGCGCGTTGATCCGTCTTGGAGCCTACAGCACGCTGACCGGCCAAGTCATTACCCCGGATATGGCAAAGATGATTCTTCGTGATCTGTTGGGAACGAAAAAAAAGATAATCACCATGGAAGATATTCAAGATGTGGTTGCCCGTCGGTTTCAAGTCAAAATCTCGGAGCTGAAGTCGAGACGAAAAACCAAAACCGTGGTCCATCCCAGGCAAATTGCCATGTACCTGTCCCGAGAACTAACGGACTCCTCATTCCCGGAAATCGGACGCGAGTTCGGAGGAAAAGACCATACCACGATCATCCATGCCTGTCGCCAAATAGAAAAAGCTATCAAGAGAGACGATGTATTGCAGACGACAGTGGACAGCCTGAAAGACGAAATCTGTAAGGCATAACAGAAGGGAGCCTTTCATGCGAGTGACGGTGGAACGAGACGAATTATTGACAGCCCTCCATCGAGTCCAGGGAATCGTGGAAAAACGGAACACCATGCCAAGCTTGGCGAATGTCTTATTGGAGGCGAAACCAGAAGGGCTGGATATTTCAGCGACGGATTTGGAACTAGGAATGCGTGGTCTCTACAATGCCACGGTCCAGGAATCCGGATCGATCACGTTCTCTGCAAGAAAACTTTATGAAATTCTCAAAGAAATCAACGATTCGGAAATCTCCATAACGGTGACGGACGATGACCTGGTCACCATTAAAACCAATCGTGGTGAATTCAAAGTCGTGGGCCTGCCCAGCAAGGATTTTCCGCCGCTGCCCGCCATCGAGCGGGAAAGCCTCCTTCCGTTGCCTGGGTCGGGGTTGCTGCAACTCATTCGAAAGACCCTGTTTGCCGTGGGAGACAACGACACGCGTTACGTACTCAACGGCTTATTGATTGTCGTGACGAATATAGGTGAGATGCCGATTATCCGGTTGGTCGGCACCGACGGGCATCGGTTGGCAATGGCGGAACAGAAACTGGAAACCGATGGGAAGGCATCCCCTGAGCCAGAACAAAAGGTCATCGTCCCCAAAAAAGCCGCGAATGAAATTCGCCGGTTGTTGGAAGAGGGGGGAGATGAGCCGATGATCGGCTTTACCAAAAACATGTTGATCTTCAGAAAAAGCAGGCTGGTCCTGACATCCCGGCTCATGGAAGGCAATTACCCCAACTATCAACGGGTCATTCCCAAAGCGAGCAACAAAACGATCACAGTGAGTCGGAATGATCTCGAAGGCGCTCTGCGACGGGTCTCGGTCCTGTCCCAGAACAAATCCTATGCCGTGAAACTGACCTTTTCACAAAATGCCATCACGCTCTTTTCCAGTCATCCGGACATGGGGGAAGCGCAAGAAGAGATTCCGAGCCGTTTTGACGGCGACGAATTTTCCGCCGGATTCAATGCGCGCTATCTTCTTGAAGTGTTAGGCGTCATGGAAAGCGACGAGGTGGCTCTCAATATGGAGGCTCCCCTCAGCCCCTGCCTGATTCGAGAGACGAACAATCTCTTGTTTCAGGCCGTCGTCATGCCCGTCAAAGTTTAAAGCACCTGGAAATTTAAAGTATCTTGGAGAAAATGCTTCACGAGGAGACGAACCCTCAGCGTTTGCCAAACGATTCCCCATCTGCCGGACGTTTTGATCCCTTAAGTTTTCCTGAAGAACCAGTCGAACAGGACGGGTATGGTGCGGAGCAGATCCGTGTGCTTGAAGGCCTGGAGGCCGTTCGGAAACGACCGGCCATGTACATCGGCAGTACGGGCGCCGACGGTCTTCACCATCTCGTCTATGAGGTCGTGGATAACAGCGTCGATGAACACATGGCGGGCTACGGGGAGACGATCGAGGTTTCTTTGGAAATCGATGGGAGCATCACGGTCACGGACAATGGCCGGGGTATTCCCACAGGGTTCCATCCCACCCAGCATAAGTCCGCGGCCGAAGTCGCCTTGACCGTTCTCCACGCGGGAGGAAAGTTTGAGCAGGGCGCCTACACCGTGTCCGGGGGGCTCCATGGCGTGGGCATCTCCGTGGTCAACGCGTTATCGGAATGGCTGGAATTGGAGATCTGGCAGAACGGGCAGGTCTTTGAACAGGTCTACCACCGGGGCGCCCCGGCGGCTCCGCTTCAGGTGACGGGCGTGACCAAAAAGCGGGGGACGAAGATTACGTTTAAACCCGACGGGACCATTTTCGAGACCGTCGATTGCAGTTTCGACGTACTGGCCCAACGCCTTCGGGAACTGGCCTTCCTCAACAAAGGGCTTTCGATTTCGCTGGCCGATAAACGAAGTCAAAAAGAACAGGTTTTTTGTTACAAGGGTGGCATCGTTTCGTTCGTCGAACATTTGAATGAAGCCAAAACCCCGCTCCACAAACCGATTTTCATTTCCGTCGAAAAACCGGACGTCATATTGGAAGTCGCGCTCCAGTACAACGACGGCTACGCCGAAAACCTTTTCTCCTTTGCCAATAACATCAACACGCGAGAAGGCGGCACACATCTGGTGGGGTTCAAGGCGGCCCTTACCAGGACGGTCAATTCCTATGCGAGCGCAAACGATCTCCTGAAAAAGGACATGGACTCGCTCACGGGAGATGACGTGCGGGAGGGTCTCACGTCGGTGATTAGCGTCAAAGTGCGGGCTCCGCAATTCGAGGGACAAACCAAAGCCAAGTTGGGCAACAGCGAAGTCAAGGGGATCGTGGAAGCCGCCGTGAATGACGGGCTCGGGACATACTTCGAAGAAAATCCGGCCGTGGCCAAACGCATCATCGGCAAAGCGGCGGACGCAGCCCGGGCACGAGAAGCCGCTCGGAAGGCCAAGGACCTGATCCGCCGGAAAAGCGCCCTGGATGGCGGATCGTTGCCGGGGAAACTCGCTGATTGCTCGGAAAAGGATCCGGCCCTGAGTGAGCTGTTTATCGTTGAAGGGGATTCAGCCGGCGGGTCGGCGAAGCAAGGACGCGATCGAAAATTTCAAGCCATTCTTCCGCTGAAGGGGAAGATTCTCAACGTCGAAAAGGCGCGGTTTGACAGGATGCTGTCGAGCGAAGAGATTCGCACGCTCATTATGGCCTTGGGAACGGGGATCGGCCCCAAGCGGGATGACCAGGAAAAAAGCAAGGATGACAAAGAAGCGTTTGATCTGAACCGCGCCCGGTATCACAAAATCATCTTGATGACGGATGCAGACGTCGATGGCAGCCACATTCGCACGCTCCTCCTCACGTTCTTTTTTCGCCAAATGCATGAACTGATTAACCGGGGCTACGTGTACATCGCGCAGCCCCCGCTCTTTAAGGTGAAAAAAGGCAAATCCGAACACTATCTCAAAGACGAACAGGCCCTGAATGATTACCTCGCCGAGCTGGCGGGACAAGCCGTTGAAGTCTACGTGGACGGCCATCACGCGTTTATCAGTGGGCAGACGCTCAACCCCGTCTTGAAGAAAATGATCGAGTTCGAAGGTCTGCTGGGAAGACTGAGCCATCAAAAACAGGGATCCGGTCTGTTGCGTGCCTTCGTGGATGAGCCGGCCTTAGGGCGCGAACTGCTGAAAAACCAGCAGGCCGTCCGTGAGCTGATCGAGCAGGTGAAGGACCGGCTGGCCATGGCCTATCCGCAAGCCCAAATCCAGGTCGACCAGGTGGATGATGAAGAACATCAATCTAATAAAATCGTCTGCCGGATGCCAATGAATAGAATGATCTCTACCCTTGAAGTGAACCATGAATTGGTGGGATCCGCCGATTTTCGGGAACTGCAGAAATTGGCTCCCAATGCCATCGGGTTGGGCCGTCCCAGGTATCGCATGAAAGTGAATGACGCGGAAACCACCTTCGCCTCCACGGATGAGCTCCTCCGAGCGATCCTGGAGGTAGGAAAAAAGGGATTGAATCTTCAGCGCTATAAAGGTCTGGGTGAAATGAATCCCCTCCAACTGTGGGAAACTACCATGAACCCGGAGACCCGGTCCTTGCTTCAGGTGAAACTCGAAGATATGACGGGGGTGGACGAGATTTTCACCATTCTCATGGGTGACGCAGTCGAGCCGCGACGGAATTTTATTCAGCAACACGCGCTGGAAGTCCGTCGATTGGACGTGTAGGCACGCATAACTCCGACCCTCCTGCCTCACTATGCTCACAGAAGAACGCTTCACACAAGTCGCCATCGAAGACGAGATGCGCTTGTCGTACCTGGATTACGCCATGAGCGTGATCGTGGCCCGCGCCCTGCCGGATGTCCGCGATGGGCTGAAGCCTGTGCATCGCCGCATCTTGTACGGCATGAACCAAATGGGTTTGGCTCATAACCGGGCTTACCGCAAGTCGGCCAAGATCGTGGGTGAGATCATGGGGAATTATCATCCCCATGGCGATTCCGCCATTTACGATACGCTGGTGCGGATGGCGCAGGATTTCAACATGCGCTATGCCTTGGTGGACGGCCAGGGGAATTACGGGTCGGTTGACGGCGATCCGCCGGCAGCCATGCGCTATACCGAAGCGCGGCTGACGAGGTTGGCCGGCGAAATGCTGGCGGACATCGATCAGGAAACGGTCGATTTCGGGCCTACGTACGACGAATCCGACGTCGAACCGCTGGTGTTGCCGGCCAAGGTTCCTAACCTGCTGGTCAATGGCGCCGGCGGGATCGCCGTCGGCTACGCCACCAACATTCCCACGCACAATTTCGGCGAAGTCGTCGCCGCGTTACTCCACATCCTCGAGAATCCCCAGACGTCGATTGCGGAATTGATGAACCTGATCCCGGGTCCGGATTTTCCCACTGCCGGATTCATTTATGGGACTCAGGGCATCAAAGACGCCTATGAACACGGCCGCGGGCTCTTGACCCTCCGCGCCAAAACGCACGTCGAAACGGATGAAAAGCGGGACAGGGCGAGCATCATCGTCACCGAGATTCCGTACCAGGTCAACAAAGCCAAACTGCTGGAGAAAATTGCCGAGCTGGTACAGGAGAAACGCCTGGAAGGCATTGCCGACATTCGGGATGAATCGGATCGCGACGGCATCCGCGTCGTGATCGAACTCAAAAAAGGCGAGATCCCACTCGTCATCCTGAACCAGTTGTACAAGCACTCCCAACTCCAAACGACGTTCGGGGTCATCATGCTCGCGCTCGTGAATAACCGGCCTGAAATTTTGAACCTCAAACGAATCCTGGTTGCCTTTCTCGAGCATCGACGCGAAGTGGTCATCCGGCGAACCGCCTACGAGTTACGGAAGGCCGAAGAACGCGCGCACATTGTCGAAGGCCTGAACGTCGCGCTGGCGCACCTGGATGACGTGATCGTGTTGATCCGCGGGGCCGCGTCGCCCGACGAAGCCAGGGCCGGCCTCACGCAACAATTTCCATTGTCGGAGATCCAGGCCCAGGCCATCCTGGACTTGCGACTTCAACGGTTGACGCAACTCGAACAACGGAAACTTTCTGAAGAGTATGAAGAACTCAAAGCGAGGATCGCGTCGCTTCAGGCCATCCTGGGTTCTGAGGACCTGGTCAAACAGGTCATCAAGGACGAGCTGATTGAACTCAAAGCCGCGTATCAGGATGAACGTCGTACCCAGATCGTTCCGCAGGAGGCGGAGATTAACGTGGAAGATCTGATCGCGGATGAAACAATGGCGGTCAGCATTTCCCATGAAGGCTATATCAAACGCCATCCCGTCTCCGAATACCGGGCGCAGCGTCGCGGAGGAAAAGGCAAGATCGGCATGGGGGTCAAGGAAGAGGATTTTGTTGAAAAGATTTTTACGGCCTCGACGCATGATTTCATTCTGTTCTTTACCAATGCGGGAAAAGTGTATTGGCTCAAACTGCATGAACTGCCCGAAGCCGGCCGAACCAGCAAGGGTAAGGCCATGGTCAACCTGTTGGCCTTGGGCCCGGAAGAACGAGTGACCACCACACTTCCGGTTCGCGACTTCCCCGATGACTTATACGTTGTGATGGCAACGCGCAGGGGCTATATCAAAAAGACCAAATTATCCGCGTACGGAAATCCCCGGCAGGGCGGGATCATCGCCTTGACGTTGGAGGAAGGCGACAAACTCATCGGCGTTGAACTCACGGACGGCCGAAGCGACATCATGCTGGGCACCAGGGAAGGGCTGGTCATCCGGTTTCAGGAACGGGCCGTCCGGCCCATGGGCCGGACCGCTCGAGGGGTGAGGGGCATTCGCCTGAACGAAACCAATTACGTCATCGGGATGGTCATTATCCAGCCCCAGGTCGAAGCCTCGATTCTGACCGTGACCGAACGGGGGTTCGGGAAACGAACGTTGGCCACCGAGTACCGGACGAAAGGGCGGGCGGGGCATGGGGTGATCAGTATCAAAGTCAACGAGAGAAACGGGTCGGCCGTTTCTTTTCACCAAGTGAAAGAATCCGATGAGATCATGATTATGACATCCGAAGGAAAAATCCTCAGGACCAAAGTCGAGGATCTCCGGGATATCGGGCGCAATGCTCAAGGCGTGCGTCTCATCGACATGGAAGACGCTGACCGGGTCGTGGACGTGGCCAAACTCGCCGAGAGTGCCGATGACGAAGGGAGCAACAACGCCGGCAATGCGACGGAGGCAAGCGGCTCTGCAATAACGGAATCTGCAAGACCCGGCTTGTAATGTGGCTCACTCATTCATTGCCGGAATGAGGACTGACCGCACCAGAATGGTCATTCCGAGCAAAGCAAGGAACCGCGCGTTATCTGCCACAAACGAAGGCGTTTCCACCTTGTCCCCGTGGAAGCGGGGAACCAGTCTATGCCCAAAAAGCCATTCGATCCCGTCGTCAGAATAGGGCTGACCGTTTTGCTGGGAGGCTTCACGCTGATTGCGGGGGGCATGTTCCTGTCCAGGCCCGATCGCACGATTCCGCCCTTCAGTATCGGGGGGCAGGAAGGCACGGTAGTGGCCGTCCACGTACCGGCGTGGACGAGCGATCCGGACATTGAAACCCTCCTCCGTCGATTCCGAACGATCGGTGAAACCCATCATGATTTCAGATCCTTGAAAGTGCGCCCCACCACACCGGACGATCCGGCTACGCTCTATCGCGAAGTCGTCCTCTACGTGTTTTCCGATCCTCATTGGACCGAGCCGGAAACGCTTCATCGGTATCTGGCAACGCGTGGCCTAGCGGAAGCCGGGAACCGGTTAGACGTTCAAGAAGAGGCGTTTCGTCGGGAGTTCGAACGATCGTCCAGAGGAGGATTTATCTATAGCCAAGGCCACATCAAGGGCTGGCTCGGCCCTATTCCCGAACCCGCAATTCCCGAGCAACGTCAGAACATTCAAGTCCTATTCGACGACCGCGTCCCCTCTTAGGGAATCTCTGATTTCGTGCACGATTGGGCACATGGCTGCGTGGTGTCCTCGCTCAACCCTCACCTCTCTCTCTGATACGCTTCGGGTTTCGCTCCGGGATGCCTGGCCCTGCATCCCGCTATCACGCGAAATCAGAGGTTCCTTGGCTTGGTATCCATTGGCAGAAATGTTGCCGCCAGACAAATTGATGACGACCTTGCCAGATCTGGAACCATTCATGTTTCCATGGATGCCGTCGGCATCCCATGACTCCCCACTCTTTCGTAGCTGCGCCCTCCCCCGATAACAGATATCGGGGGCAGGCGCATGGCGTTTTTCTCCTGCTGCCCGACGCCGCCGGGCGCAATAAGATTGCACCGCTACAACGACGGGGCGGCTGGTTCTGTCTTTTGTCGTTGGGCCCTCCCCCGATGAAAGCTGTCGGGGATGATCGCAGAAACGGAAGTTATTTGGAATGGTGCGCAGACGACAGCGCCTTGGCCATGACTCTGGTGAGCGAATTCCGTAGTTCATCGTCATTGACGGGTCGCGCGTATTCATGGGCCGTCTTCCGTGCGTCGGGGGAGACGGGGACCGGCTTAGCGGGTCCGTCGACGTCATCTTCGCGGAGTTCCGGTAATTCACCGATCCGGAAAATAATATCTTCTATCTGGAGTTCTTCCATCTGTGCCTGAATGTTCTCCAGTAACGTGGCTTTGAGATAGCGGAGTTGGTGAAGCCATACGGAATTGTCCACGGCCACGTGCAGCTTTCGAAACTTGATCCTGGCAGGCCAGGTATGGGCAGCCACGACCTCGCCCACGAGCGATCCCCACAGTTTTTGGAGACGATACTCGCACAGGCGTACCGCAAGCCCGTGGCTTTGAGAAATTTCACTGATGAGTGACCGGGAAGAGGAAAAGGCGTGCATGGAATGGTATTCTAGGCTTGCAGAAGAAGAAGGTCAATTGGTTGTATGGGTCCACCACATTTGGCACTCGGGTTGGTGGTGAATCAGGAATTGTACCGGAGATTGCCGCCCAAGGCTATGGTGGGGCAACACGGTATTGTAGGCCAGCAACCAATCGGCCAGTTTGCGGTTAAAGGCCGCCAAGTCGTCGAACAGCAGATCCTCGTGGTGGTCCACGAAGGTCTCTTGTCTCTTGCAGGGTGCGATTGAACCGTTCCGCATGAGCGTTCATTTTCGGGGATCGGGGATACGTCCACCAGTGGGTGATGCCGCGTTCATCGAGCCGGTGCTGGAAATGCCCCTGGAACTCCGGGCCGTTATCGGAGAGGAGGACCCGGGGTGGGGCCGGGGCGGGCGGGATTTCCGGCGCCGTGTCCGGGGTTTGGGCCGGCCCCGGGCATCCAGGCGGCTCGGCGTGTGCCGCATCCGGTCCGGGGCGCGGGCGATCAGGCGCCCGATGGTGGAGACCCTGGGGAGGGCTAGCCCGTGCTGCGCACACCACGGCCGCAGTAGGACGTGCAGCTTGGCCTTCCCACGGTTGGGATACGTGGTGCGTAGCCGCCGGATCGCTTGGCTCAGGGCGGGTGGCCACGTGGCCTGCCGCCGCCGGTGGGGGGCCCTAGAGCGGACGGCCAACGCCTGCGGGTCCCCGCCAGCCTGAGTGAGCGCCCGCTGCCAGCGATAAAGCGTCCGGCGGCTGACGCCAAAGGCCTCCCCCGTCGCGGCTGGGCCATGCCGGGCGCAAAAGTGCAGAATCTTGAGTCGGTGATGGGCTTCGTGGGGTATCATGTCCCAACGATGCCCGAATTGCGTTAGTCGATAAAACCCCCTGATGCGATAGCCGACATGGTGGATTTGCATGGCCTCTCCTCCTGTTTCGAGGAGTGCCAAAGGTTTCTGAACTTATACATTGGTGACCGGCCGGGATGGTATAACGATTCAGGTTGGGTTATCCTTTTTATCAAAGAACTGGCATCCTGTCATGTCTCAAGAGCCGTCGATAAAACTGATCGGAAGCAATCGCAAAGCGTTTCATGACTACGCGATTGAAGAAAAGATCGAGGTCGGCCTGATCCTGAAAGGCACCGAAGTGAAGTCGCTCCGTGAAGGCCGGGTCAACTTGCGCGAAGCCTATGCCACGGTGGCTGACGGGAAAGCGATTCTGCATAACTGTCACATCGGCGAATACAGTCATGGGAATATCACGAATCATGACCCCTTGCGGCCCCGCGGGCTGTTGTTGCACAAAAAAGAAATCCAAAAGTTGACCGGGAAAGTTCAGCAGAAAGGTCTGACGTTGATACCGCTCCGCATGTATTTTAATCAACGCGGGATTGCCAAGGTCGAGTTGGGTCTCGCGCGTGGGAAAAAGCAGTATGACCGCCGGGAGGCGGTGAAACAACGTGAAGCTGGCCGTGAAATGGAACGGGCCATGAAACGGAGATCCGGGAAACCGTGATACCTGCGCGGCCGTCTGTGTTCCGAATATGAAGATTCTATCAGCGGACTTTGTGAAGAGTTGCCAGAAGCCGGCGCACTATCCTCGCGAGCACCTTCCCGAGGTGGCCTTCGTGGGTCGCTCCAACGTGGGCAAATCGTCGGCGATTAATTCCTTGTTGAATCGCAAGGGCATCGCCAAGGTCAGTACGACTCCGGGGAAGACGCAGACGCTCAATTTCTTTCGTGTGCGCACGAGCGACAAGGTGCTGCCGTCGATCTTTTTTGTCGACTTGCCCGGCTACGGCTATGCCAAAGCCGCCAAGTCGGTTCGCGAACAATGGGGCCCGATGATCGAGCGTTATTTGATGCAACGGACTCAATTATGTGCTGTGGTCCAATTGGTCGATGCGCGGGTCGTTGAAGATCATGACGTGACCACGCTTGAATGGCTGACTTATCTCGGACATCGCCCCGTCGTCGTGGTGACGAAGATCGACAAACTATCTCGCGGCCGGCGCCGGCCTGGCCTGTTGCGCGTGTGTCAAACCCTGGGGTTGGAAAACCATGAAGAGGTGGTGGGATATTCCTCAAAGACGAACGAAGGCCGGCAGGGACTATGGAACGCTTTGAGAGCGCGTTATGAATCGTGGGACAAGCCCGGCTGAAAACGGCGTCCCTTTCCGCATCCCAGGGAAACTTTTTCTGGTGTGCAAATAGGATCCAGATCTATAATAAGAAGGGTTTGCAGGAAGACGCTTTAGGTAATTATACTCATGAAAATTCAACGGGACATCATCGTCATTGGCGGGGGCCACGCCGGATGCGAGGCCTCGCTGGCTGCGGCCAGGATGGGGTGCCGGGTTCTCTTGTTGACCATCGACCGGGACACAATCGCGCACATGCCCTGTAATCCCGCGGTGGGCGGAATCGGCAAAGGGCATCTGGTCAAGGAAATCGACGCGTTGGGCGGAGAGATTGGCCGCAACACAGACAAGGCGGGCATTCAGTTTCGCATGTTGAATACGAGAAAAGGTCCGGCGGTTAGGGCCACGCGCGTCCAATGCGATAAGGCGTTGTATCGAAAGGCCATGCGGGCCACGCTGGCGCGTCAGCCCAACCTTGACATCGTTTCGGGTACGGCCAATCGCCTTTTGACGAAGGGCGGTGCGATCCGCGGGGTGGTGACTGATTCCGGGGAGACCGTTCACGCGAAGGCGGTTATTATTACGTCAGGCACGTTTTTGAAAGGGTTGATTCATATCGGCATGAGCCATATGCCCGGCGGACGAGCCGGAGAGTCCCCGGCGGAAAACCTTTCGGATTGTATGAGAGATTTCGGCTTTGAAGTCGGGCGCCTGAAAACGGGGACGCCTCCGCGATTGCATCGGGACACGATTGATTTTGTCGTCATGGGCAAACAGCCCGGCGATGTGCCGCCCCGCCCGTTTTCATTCCGGACGTCGCACATCACCAACACGCAAATTTCTTGCCATCTCACCTATACCAATGAACGGACACATGAGATCATCAGGAACAACCTGGATCGATCCCCGATGTACATGGGGGTGATCGATTCCACGGGGCCCAGGTATTGTCCGTCGATTGAGGATAAGGTTGTCCGGTTTCAGGATAAACCCCAACATCAGATCTTCGTGGAACCCGAGGAGCTGGATTCCCCGTCTTTTTACCCCAATGGCATCTCAACCAGTCTGCCGGTGGACGTGCAGGCCGCCGTCCTGAAGACCATCCCCGGACTCGAACGCGCGACCATGCTGAAGCCGGGCTATGCAATCGAATACGACTATTTTCCGCCATACCAACTTCACCGGACACTCGAAACCAAAAACGTGACGGGGTTATACCATGCGGGTCAGATCAACGGGACCTCAGGATATGAAGAGGCGGCGGCCCAAGGCCTCATGGCTGGAATTAATGCGGCCCTGCAGGTCAAGGGGGAACCACCGCTGATTCTGGATCGCTCTCAGGCCTATATCGGCGTGTTGATCGACGATCTCATTACAAAAGACGCCCGGGAGCCGTACAGGATGTTTACTTCCCGTGCGGAATACCGGCTTCTGTTGCGCGAAGACAATGCCGGTCAGCGCCTGATGGAAACAGGGCACCGTCTGGGCTTGGTGTCTGACGATCTGCATGAAAAATTTCATGAAAAACAAATGGTTGTGGAAAAAGAAATGCATCGACTGTCGCAGACCCGGCTCCCTTGGACGCCGGAACAGATTGAACGGTGGAGCCGGGTAGAGCCCAAATTGCCCGACCCCGGTGCCCCGCTGGCGCAATTGCTCAAGCGCCCGGAACTGACCTACGCCCGGTTGATGGACATCGCCGGAGAAGCGAACCCTGAAACGCGGGAAATCGGCGAAGCTGTTGAAATTGCCATAAAATACGATGGGTATATCAAACGGCAACTCGAACAGATTGAAAAATTTCAGAAACTGGAAGGGAAGATCATTCCCGTCAATTTCCGGTATGACCGGGCAACCGGGTTTTCCAACGAGGTTGTCGAAAAGCTGTCCAAAGTCAGACCCGCCACCGTAGGACAGGCTTCGAGAATTTCCGGCATTACTCCCGCAGCCATTTCGTTATTGCTTGTGGCATTGGAACGATCCCAGCGATCGGCGAACGTTGCCTAGCTATTCCATTTCCCCGAATGTTCCACGTGGAACAATGATGCAAACGGAACAGCTTGAAGAACTTTTTCAGAAAGCGTTTTCGGCCATGGAGATGGCCTATGCCCAAGCTACGATAGACAGATTTGTGTTTTATTTACAAGAGGTTATGAAATGGAATAAAAAAATGAACCTCACCGGCCATAAGAGGGAAGAGGAGATCGTCGGAAACCTTTTTATCGACTCCCTGGCCTGCACCATGGTGTTTTCGCCGGACGCGGCCTGTTCGATTCTGGATATTGGGACTGGGGCAGGATTTCCCGGGATTCCCATGGGAGTCGTCTCTCCGGAACAGGACGTCACCCTGCTTGAACCGAATTTGAAAAAAGTGGCGTTTCTTCATCATATGATCGGTTCACTCGGGTTGAAAAACGTTCGTGTCGAATCGTGCCGGATCGAACAGTTTTCAACGAAACCGGAATATCATGGAAAATTTGATTGGGTGTTCATGAAGGCATTGAGATTCAACGTTGGTTTGGCTTATGTTACCCCTGTGCTGTCAGGGTCGGGGAGTTGTGTGTTTTGTCGGGCCGGACCTATGCCGCGGGACCGGGTGCCGAAAGGGTTTTCCGTGGTCAATGAAATCCCTTACGAATTGCCATTCGGGTTGGGAAAAAGGATCCTCAGTGTTGTGCGTAGGCCCTGAATATGCTCTGTCAAAGAAATTGTTCCACGTGGAACATTCCGGTCTATAGCGAGAGAAGCCCCCTCAATGGATAAAATCGTCGCCGTCGCGAATCAAAAGGGCGGGGTCGGAAAAACAACGACCTCCGTAAACCTGGCGGCCGCGCTGGCGCTGTGTGACCAGAAGGTCCTGCTGGTTGACATTGACCCGCAGGCCAATGCCACGAGCGGTGTGGGCATCGAACATCCGGCACAAACGCTGTACGACTGTCTGTTCAAGGCCGTTCCGGCCGCTGATTCCATTGTGACCACTGCCGTTTCGCACTTGGACCTTTTACCGTCAGGGCCGGGCTTGGCCGGTGCGGAAGTCGAATTGGCTGAGGTCGCCGGTCGGGAAGATCGATTGAAGCGCGTTCTCTCGACCATTGCCAATCAGTACCATTTCATCATTCTGGATTGTCCGCCGGCCCTGGGGCTCCTGACCGTGAATGCGCTGACGGCGGCACAGTCGGTCCTGATCCCGGTTCAATGTGAGTATTATGCCATGGAAGGTTTGGGACGGCTGATGTTGACGATCGAGAGAGTGCGCGGCAGCTTCAACCAGGCTTTATCGATCGAGGGGATTCTCTTGACAATGTGTGATGCCAGGCTAACCTTGTCCCGGCAGGTCTCGGAGGAAGTCAAAAAATTTTTCCCTGATAAAGTGTATCACTCGATCATCCCGAGAAACGTGGCCTTGGCCGAGGCCCCGAGTTATGGACGTCCCGGTTTGCTCTACAATTCGGCGTCCATAGGAGCCAAGGCTTATATGGATTTCGCAAAGGAGTTTTTGGCGAATGGAAAAGAAAGCACTAGGTAAAGGCCTGGCGGCTCTTTTGCCGGAGAGTGACGCGAAGGAACCCGGACAAGCGATTCACATGATTCCCGTGACGCAGATCCTGCCGAACAGGTATCAGCCCAGAAAAACGTTTGTGGAAGAAGATCTCCGGGAACTGGTCGAATCCGTCAAACAGCACGGAATTCTTCAACCGGTCCTTGTGCGGCGAAAAAGTGAAAACACCTATGAACTTATTGCAGGGGAGCGAAGGTTCCGGGCAGCCACCATGGCCAAACTGCCGATTATCCCCGCGATAATCAGAAAATCCAACGACCAGGACTCTACGATATTATCACTAATTGAAAATATCCAAAGAAGCAATTTGAATCCGGTTGAAGAAGCCAAGGCCTATCGTCAACTGATTGATGAATTGGAGGTGACCCAAGAAGCCGTGGCCGAACGGGTCGGGCGAGATCGAGCTTCGGTCGCCAATATCTGCAGAATTCTCTCTTTACCCACTGAGGTGCAGGAAATGGTGGCCTCCGGTCAATTGACATTGGGTCATGCAAAGGTCATTCTGGGCATAAAGGATTCGGGGGACCGCTTGACCTTGGCGAAACGAATTCTTCGCGACCAGCTTTCCGTCAGACAGGTCGAGCAATTGGTCAAGAAACGGTCCGGAAAGGCAACGTCGCGGCAAACGGCTGGAAAATCCTCCCATGCCGAGGTGGAAGATCGCCTGCGAAAACATTTAGGAACGAAAGTCGTGATTCGCTCGAAACAGCAGAAGGGTGAAGTGATTCTCAGTTATTATTCCCAGGAGGATTTGACGAGAATTGTCGATGTGATTTTATCATAACAATCCAACGGGGCGTCAGGATCGGCGAGATGCGGTGGGAGAAGGCCTGTATCCCCCCATGTCGCCCCTGAGTCGGCATCCTGGAAAGAGAGGGCACTCTTATGTGGGGGACATCCGAGCAAAGTGGCAAAAAATGGGAATCGATTATCGAGGAAGGGGCCTACACGTTTCTTGGAAAAGGTGTGGGATTCAAAGGAAAAGCCAAATTCGAGGGCAGTGTCCGAATCGACGGCCAGTTCGACGGCCAAATTGTTTCCAAGGATGTCCTCGTGATTGGTGAGCAAGGGACCGTGAAAGGCGAGATCACCTGTGAAAGCCTTATCTGCAGCGGCAAGATCGACGGAAATATCATTGCCTCCCAAAAGATCCAATTGCTGAAACCGGCCGTGCTGCTCGGCGGTATTCGCACGCCTTCTTTTTCCGTGGAGGAGGGAGTCGTGTTCCACGGCACGTGCGATATGGGCGTCAGCGGACTTGAGAGCGTCTCCTCGCAATCTGGCGAGTTCGAAAGGGTCCAGCATGGTGTCTCAGCCGACTGAGGTCAACTCCCAAGAGGCCGGCCGCACCATGTCCAACCCAGCGGTCCTTCTCGGGATGAGCGGAGGCGTCGATAGTTCGGTCGCAGCGTTATTGCTGACGGAGCAGGGCTATGACGTGAAAGGGGTGACGCTACAGGTCTGGGAACATGAAGATGAGAACACCGCTGTGACAAAAAAATGGGAAGAGCGCGGTTGTTGCAAAGTCGGTTTGGCCCGGCACGTGGCTCAGCGGTTAAGCATTCCGCATGAAGTGGTGGATACCCGGGAGACTTTTCGCAAACACGTGGTGGATGATTTTATTGCCGGCTATTTAGGTGGGACCACTCCCAACCCGTGCGTGCGATGCAACGAACGGGTGAAGTTTGGAATGTTATACCAACTGGCGAAAATGCGGGGTATCGACTTCGTGGCCACCGGCCATTATGCCCGGGTGTTGCCGGTCGATGAAGGGGAAAAAGCTCCCACGTCGTTATTGCTGCGCAAGCGAGCCCTCGACAGTAGGAGTCGGGGAAAGGAGTCCGGCGTTGGCCTGTTTCGTGGCGCCGACACCAAAAAAGACCAATCCTATTTTTTGTACAGACTCCCCGCTGACTGGCTGCCCCATATCCTGTTTCCCGTGGGTCATCTTCAAAAAACAGAGGTATGGGCGCGGGCTGAGGCGTTGGACCTGCCGGCCGAGGAAATGAAAGAAAGCCAGGAAATCTGTTTCGTCACCCAGGGCGACTACCGCACGTTTTTAACCGCAGAAGCCCCACAGGCACGACGACCAGGCCCCTTCCTGGACCTGGAAGGCCGGATCATCGGAGAACATCGCGGCATTGCTTTTTATACGCCAGGGCAACGCAAGGGATTAGGGATTGCATGCGGCGAACGCCTCTACGTCAAAGAAGTCCACTCTGAAACCAACGCGGTCGTCCTGGGACGGGCAGAAGACCTGTCCCGACAAACATGCACGGTTCATGACGTGAATTGGTTGGGCCACGCCATGCCGGAACCGCTGGAGCACGTGGCCATCAAATATCGGTACGCCTCGCCGGCCGTCGCCGGCCGGGTTCGGCAGCACACAGCGGGCACTCTCTCCATCGAATTCCAAGAACCGCAACAAGCCCTGAGCCCCGGCCAGTCGCTGGTCCTCTATCAAGGCGACCGCGTACTGGGCGGCGGGATCATCGAATCATTCGAGCGGTGCCAGAGTTCGTCGTCGCCGGTCGAACCAACGGGCCGGTGCCAAAGTAGAACGGCTCCAGGCTGAAGTACACGAACCGCAAGCCTGAAACCGTGACATTGTCAAAGAAGGATACGATGCCTTCAGAGAAGCTGGCGTGAGTGAGCAAAATCCACCGAGGCTGCCAAAGCGGTTGCTGATTTGATACTCGCTTCGCCAAACTCGAGACTGATCTCCTGGTTTTGAAATGGATGGCTGGATTGGTTATCGCCGCCGAGGTTTTGCCCTTCTGAAAATGCTTTTCACGTCATCGCTGTGAGCCCTCAGCCTAAATGAGGTCGGGGAGAGGGCTTGAATTGGAAGCCTTCTGCTCCCAAAGCGGCGCGCTATCTAGGTTGCTACCCTGGATCCGTCGGCTTTCTTTCTCTCTGCACCGCTCGACCTTTTTACATCTCTTGCATCGGGTGGATGTGCTCGGCGTGGAGCACTGGCGGCAGAGGCCGCGGTATCTTCTGGCTCGATATTCGTCTCGTCTCGGCATGTCGGTTTGGTGAAAAATGTAAGAACCCCAGATGTCGAGGAACGACCTCAAGATCACAGGGGGCAGATTGTTGTATTCCGCCAATAACCCGACAAGGGCAACTTGGAAAATAAAGACAAAGGGAAAATATAGTGGTGACAGGAAGGTGTCAAGCAACTGTATGGGTCCACCACATTTAGCACTCGGGTTGGTGGTGAATCAGGAATTGTACCGGAGATTGCCGCCCAAGGCTATGGTGGGGCAACACGGTATTGTAGGCCAGCAACCAATCGGCCAGTTTGCGGTTAAAGGCCGCCAAATCGTCAACCAGCAAGTCCTCGTGGTAATCCACGAACTGTTCTTGGAGGGTGCGATTGAACCGTTCGACATGCGCATTCATTTTGGGGGAGCGTGGATAGGTCCACCAATGGGTGATGCCGTAGGCGTCGAGGCGCTGCTGGAAGTGGCCGTGGAACTCGGCGCCGTTGGCCGAGAGGAGGAATTGAGGCGGGGTAGGGAGCAGGGTACACAAGGCCTCGAGGCCGACCGCGGCGTGGCGGCTGGAGGCGGTGGCGGTGCCCCAGGCGAGGGCGAAGCGACTGTAGGGATCGAGGAAGGTGAGCACGTAGCGCCGTAGGCCTGCGTGGAGCCGGACCACGGTATCACAGGCGAACAGGACCAGCGGTTGGGTGGGGCGCGGCCGGGGCGGCCGGGTCTTGCGGGGCCGGGCGGCGGGCTTGGGGCGGCCGCGGGCATCGAGGCGGAGCGGGGCTTGGCGCATGTGGTCGGGAGCCCGGGCGATCAGGCGCCCGATGGTGGAGACACTGGGGAGGGGCCGGCCCTGCTGCGCACACCAGGGCTGCAGCAGGACGTGCAGCTTGGCCTTCCCGAGGTTGGGGTACGTGGTCCGGAGCCGGCGGATCTCCTGGCTCAGGGCGGGCGGCCACCGGGCCTGCCGCCGCCGGTGCGGAGCCCGGGAGCGGGCGGCCAGGGCGTGCGGCTCGCCTCCGGCCTGGGTGAGCGTCCGCTGCCACCGGTAGAGGGTGCGGCGGCTCACCCCAAACGCCTCCCTCGTCGCGACCAGGCCGTGCCGAGCCCAAAACTGCAGAATAGTGAATCGGTGTTGAGCCTCGTGGGGTATCATGTCCCCACGAGGCCTGAATTGAGCTAGTCGGTAAAACCCCCGGATGCGGAAGCCGACATGGTGGATTTGCATGGCCTCTCCTCCTGTTTCGAGGAATGCCAAATGTTTCTGAACTTATACAGAAATTTTTGTTTTCATCAACGCGCTTGCACCGCCAGTGCGCTTCACAGACCTGAATCTTCCGGGAATGATGTCGCTAATTTGGCAGGCCTGTCTGTGAGCAGTGTCGGGTGACGCCTGTGACGAACCCGACCGACAACACAGCCCGGCCACATCCCCCTGAGAAGGGGGGTTGAGGGGGTTGGGGGCGCTCCGGTCAGTCGGGTAGGTCGGATGAGCGTTGCGTCATCCGACAGGAAGGGGACCCGTGGTCGGGGGCCAGTCAGGCCATGAAGACCTTGGTCAAGTGACAGACATCATCCCCAATCTTCCTCGGTTGACACCTGTATTTCCACGTGATACCGTTCCTCGTTTTTTTGCGCGATCAGCGCAAGCACTGGGGTTTTGTCTTTTTCTTCACAACTGAGTCATGATGAAAAGTGCCATAGCACGGCGGTATGCTCAGGCGTTTTTTCGCCTGATGCGCGATGAAGACATGGCGGCTGCGCAGGACGGGTTGCAGGCCCTGTCTCACGGGTTGAAGGACTCTTCGGCGTTCAAGCACGTTCTGGCCTCGCCGGTGTTTACTCTGGACGAAAAACAGCAAGTCCTCACCGCGTTGTGCGAACGGACGGGTTGCCCGCTGTTGATGGGACGATTCTGCGAACAGTTGTTGAAAAAAAACCGGATCGGGTTCCTGCCGGAAATTGCCGAGGCCTTCAGAGAGTTGATGATCCGGCAAAGCGGCAAGCAACAGATCGTCGTCGTCTCAGCGCAACCGGTTGACGACACCATGAAACAGGACATTCTTGCTCAGTTAGGCGCCACAGCGAAGCGGGAGGTGGAGGTCGACTTTCAATCCGATCCGTCCTTGCTGTCCGGTGTGCGAATAAAAATCGGGAGTAAAGTCTATGACAGTACGGTCAGGGGCCGGCTCCACAAGATGCGGGCTCAATTGGTAAAGGGGTAAGGCATGCAGATCAAGGCGGAAGAAATCAGTTCCATTATTCAGGATAAAATCAAGGGCTTCGATCAGCGTGTCGATGTGACGGAGACCGGTTACGTCATTCAAGTAGGGGACGGCATTGCCAAGGTCTACGGACTCGAAGGCGCCATGGCCGGGGAATTGCTGGAGTTTCCCGGGGAGGTGTTCGGAGTGGCGCTGAATCTGGAAGAAGACAGCGTCGGGGCCGTACTGATGGGATCGGACCCCGGCATCAAAGAAGGCGACCAGGTCAAACGGACGGGCCGGATTGCTGAAGTGCCCGTGGGAGAGGCGCTCGTCGGGCGCGTGGTGGATGCGATGGGACAACCCATTGACGGAAAAGGCCCGGTGCAAACGTCGGAGACCCGGTTGATTGAAGTCCGTGCCCCAGGCGTGGTGGAACGCCAATCCGTCAACGAGCCGTTGCAGACGGGATTGAAGGCGATCGACGCCATGATTCCCATTGGCCGCGGGCAACGCGAGTTGATCATCGGCGACCGGCAGACCGGCAAAACGGCGATTGCGGTGGATACCATCATCAACCAAAAGGGGCTCGACGTTTATTGCATCTACGTCGCGATCGGTCAGAAGCGGTCAACGGTCGCGCGTGTCGTGAAGACGCTCGAAGACCATGGGGCCATGGACTACACCACCGTAGTGTCGGCTACGGCCAGTGACGCGGCGCCGCTCCAGTTCTTTTCGCCCTATGCCGGGGTGTCCATGGGTGAATATTTCCGTGACAATGGGAAACATGCCCTCATTATCTATGACGACTTGTCCAAACACGCCGTGGCCTATCGACAATTGTCCCTGTTGTTGCGCCGGCCGCCGGGTCGTGAGGCGTTTCCCGGCGACGTGTTCTTCTTGCACTCCCGGTTGTTGGAGCGTGCCGCCAAGTTGAGCGAAGAAAAAGGATCGGGGAGTCTGACCGCCCTGCCCATTATCGAAACGCAGGCTGGCGATGTGTCGGCCTATATTCCTACCAATGTGATTTCCATTACGGACGGACAAATTTATTTGGCCAGTGATTTGTTTTATTCGGGGATTCGCCCAGCCATCAACGTGGGGTTGTCGGTGTCCCGCGTGGGTGGAGCGGCCCAGATTAAGACCATGAAACAGGTCGCCGGCACCCTTCGACTCGATTTGGCCCAATATCGGGAAATGGCCGCGTTCGCTCAATTCGGCAGTGAACTGGATAAAGCCACGCAGGCGCAGTTGGCTCGAGGGGCGCGAATGGTGGAGCTGCTCAAGCAGGAACAGTACAAACCCATGCCAGTAGCGGACCAGGTGTTGTCGATTTTTGCCGGGGTCAATGGATTTGTCGATGACGTACCCGTGAGTAAGGTACGTGAATTTGAAGAAGGCCTGCTGGCGTACATCAAGGAACGGCATCCTCAATTGCGGGAAGACATCGTTGCCAAAAAGAAAATCGACGAGGAATTCGGCGGACAACTCAAGCAGGTCATTGCCGACTATAAACAGACGAAACAATTCTGATCGTACCGGCGCGCCATGCCAAGTCTACAAAGCCTGAGACGGAAGATTGCTTCCGTGAAAAATACCCAGAAAATCACGAAAGCCATGAAAATGGTTGCCGCGGCCAAGCTCAAGCGGGCCCAGGACCGTATTCTCTCATCCCGCCCGTACGCGCATCAGCTTCGGGACGTGGTGCGGAATCTTGCGGAACGGGCAAGCCTCATTTCGCATCCTCTGTTGCGCAAACGCGAGGGGCACAAAACCGAATTGCTCGTGATCACGAGTGACCGGGGCCTGTGCGGAGCCTTTAACGCCAATATTCTCAGGCAGGCCATGGAATTCCTGCAGACACACGCGGAACAGGGCGAACAGGTGAGCGTATCCGTGGCCGGTCGCAAAGGCTGTGATTTTTTCCGACGGCGCGCGTGGACGATTCGGCAGGAATGGCCGGGCATTTTCGATCGCTTGAGTTTCGAACATTCCCTGGACATGGGGCAGGATATCATCCAACACTATAACGACGGTACGTTCGATCAACTGTACGTGGTCTACAACGAATTCAAATCCGTGATGCAGCAACGCGTGGTGGTTGAGAAACTGCTGCCGATCGAATCATTGAATGAAGAAACTCCTCAGGAGCCGGCCATGGCCGTGGGCGCCTATTTGTTCGAGCCGGATGAGCATGAATTGCTCGAAACCCTGCTTCCGAAGCATTTTCAAGTTCAGGCGTTTCGCGTGTTATTGGAATCCGCGGCTGCCGAACAGGCCGCGCGCATGACCGCGATGGACGGGGCGACCCGGAACGCGGGAGAACTGATTCAGAAAGTCACGTTGTTTTACAATAAAACCCGGCAGGCCGCGATTACGAAAGAATTGATGGACATCGTGGGCGGGGCGGAGGCGTTGAAGTAGGCGGCGTCAGGCAGAAAGGGAGTCATCAGGTGAGTGCCGAAACAGGAAAAGTCATTCAGGTCATCGGGCCCGTGGTGGACGTGGAATTTCCCCCTGGGCATCTGCCCAACATTTACAACGCGCTCAAGATTACACGTAACGGTGAGGATCAGGCCGGTGGCGCGGAATTGACCATGGAGGTCGCCCAGCACTTGGGAGAGAACCGGGCGCGTGCCGTGGCGATGTCCTCCACGGACGGATTGGTGCGCGGCCTGGAAGTCCGGGATACGGGTCAGCCCATCTCGGTGCCCGTGGGCCGTGAGACGCTCGGTCGGGTTGTCAACGTGTTGGGCGATCCGGTCGATGGCTTCGGTCCGGTTTCCGCCAAGAAAACGTATTCCATTCATCGCTCGGCTCCACCCCTCGAAGAGCAGGAAACCAAGACGGAGGTGCTGGAAACCGGCATTAAGGTGGTTGATCTGCTGGAGCCTTATGCCAAAGGCGGAAAAGTGGGCCTGTTCGGTGGCGCCGGCGTGGGCAAAACCGTGATTATCATGGAGCTGATTAACAACATCGCCCTGCACCACGGCGGTTTTTCCGTGTTTGCGGGCGTCGGCGAGCGAACGCGTGAAGGGAACGACCTGTGGCATGAAATGCAGGAGTCCAAAGTCATCGATCCTTCCGACTACACCAAGTCCAAAGCGGCGTTGGTGTACGGACAGATGAATGAACCGCCGGGCGCACGGCTTCGGGTAGGGCTCACCGGGTTGACCATTGCCGAATATTTTCGGGATGAAGAAAACCAGGACGTGCTCCTGTTTATCGACAACATTTTCCGGTTCACGCAAGCCGGCTCGGAGGTATCGGCCTTGTTGGGCCGCATGCCGTCGGCCGTGGGGTATCAGCCGACCCTGGGGACGGAAATGGGGACGCTGCAGGAGCGGATTACCTCAACAAAAAAAGGTTCGATCACCTCGGTTCAGGCGATCTACGTGCCGGCCGACGATCTCACGGACCCGGCACCCGCTACCACGTTCGCCCACCTGGATGCTACGACCGTGTTGTCCCGACAATTGGCGGAGTTGGGTATTTACCCAGCGGTGGATCCGCTCGATTCCACATCGAGGATTCTGGATCCCCATGTGCTTGGGGAAGAGCACTACAACGTCGTGCAGCAGGTTCAAGGGACCTTGCAGCGATATAAAGACCTGCAGGACATCATTGCCATTCTCGGGATGGACGAATTGTCCGAAGAGGACAAGCAGATCGTCACACGCGCGCGCAAGCTGCAACGCTTCCTCTCCCAGCCGTTCCATGTGGCCGAAGCCTTCACGGGCACGCCGGGGAAATACGTGAAACTCAAGGACACCGTCCGCAGCTTTAAGGAAATCGTCGACGGTAAGCATGACGATTTGCCGGAGCAGGCGTTTTACATGGTCGGGGCGATTGAAGAAGCCATCGAGAAGGCCGAGAAATTGGGACACACACGGTAATGGCGGATACAGGCAACACCGTCCCTTCGGGGAAACTCCTGTTGGAAGTGGTGACACCGGAGAAACTCCTGGTGAGTGAATACGTGGACCAGATCTCCGCGCCCGGTACCGAAGGCGACTTCGGCGTGTTGCCGGGCCATTGTCATTTTCTGACGACGCTTCGGATCGGCGAACTGCGCTATCGTATCGGGGAAGCAGAGCATTACATGTCGGTGTTGTGGGGATTTGCCGACGTGACGCCCCACAAGGTCACCATCCTTGCAGAGATCGCCGAACAGGCGGAAGATATCGATGTCGAACGAGCTCAAGCCACCGTGGCCCGGGCCGAAGAACGGCTTGAGCGCGGCGGGCTCCCGTCGGAAGTCGAAGAGGCCCGGGTGAGTCTGGAAAAAGCGCGCATTCGACAGAAAGTGGCCGAGCGGCTCCGGAAACAGGGGCACGCGTAACCCACCCCTCCCTCTGCGGTCATGCCGTACGTTGAAACACGGACGGAGATTATCGTTTCATCGGGAGAAAGCCCCAAGCGCCTGGACCATTTTCTGGCCAACCGTGATCCTGATTTCTCTCGAGCGACCCTCCAGCGATTAATCACCGACGGCCACATTACCATCGACGGGCAGGTCACCAAGCCCAGTCACAAAATCAAACCCGGCGACGTGATCGTGCTGACGGTCCCCAGGGCCGAGCCGCTCACCATCGAGCCCCAACCCATTCCCCTTGAAATTCTGTATGAGGATGACGCACTGTTGGTTTTGAACAAACAAGCCGGTTTGGTGGTTCATCCGGCACCCGGCAATTGGTCGGGAACCTTGGTCAATGCCCTGTTGCACCATTTCAAAACCGGGACGGGATCGTTTTCCAGTATTGGGGGAAAAGAGCGGCCGGGGCTGGTGCATCGGTTGGACAAAAACACCACGGGCGTCATGGTCGTGGCCAAACAGGATCGGGCTCATGCGTCGCTGGTCAACCAGTTCAAGCGACACACCATCAACAGGGTCTACGAAGCGTTGATCTGGGGAGTCCCCAAAAAGCTCCGGGGAATCATAGAGGTCGCCATCGGTCGGGATACCAAGGACCGGAAAAAATTCTCCGCGCGCACGGCACGCCCCAAAGCGTCCGCAACGGAATACCGCGTGGCGGAACAGTTTAACAAACTGGTGGCCCACGTGGAACTTTTTCCTCAAACCGGCCGGACCCATCAACTGCGGGTGCATTTGTCCGCGATCGGGAATCCGATCCTGGGAGATCCGACGTACGGCGGCAAGAAGGTGGCTGCGGTCCGTGACGTGGCCATCCCTCGCGTTATGCTTCACGCGAAGGTCCTGGGCTTTCTCCATCCGGTCTCGCAACGAGCCATGAATTTTGTCTCCCCCTTGCCGGCCGATATGTCAGCGGTTGTGAACCAGTTACGGGCTATGCGAGAGCGTGAGACAGCGGACATGGAAGAAGGGCACAGGCGATGACTCCAAAAAAAGAAATGGACACCGCACAAGTGCTGGATGCCTTCGGCGAAGTCATCGCTGCGTTGGCTGCGTTGGCCGTAAAGGTGCCGGCAAAGTCGTTCATGGCGATTCCCGGGGGAATCCGACCCACCGAAGAAGCCATCGACAACTATGAAACGGTCGTCTGCCGGTTTCGAGAGCAAGCGGGACCCGCGTACCGGTTCCTCTACAGCTTTTTCATGGATTCGCTCGAGGCCTTTGAAGCCGGGCGAATCTTTGACGCCGTCCCGCCTCTGCTCCAGGGGATTGAGCGGTTGGTGGATCTGCACAAAGAAGAAAAAGTCCGGTTTAGTCTCGCGGAACAGAATCGCATTCGCGAGTTCCAACAGCGCTTGGAAAAAATTCTCCCGGAAGCCAACAAGCCGGAAGTGGACCTTCCCTCTCCGGAGACCTACTGACCCGCTCCCAATAGAACCCTCTCCGATCGTAGGAAAGGGCAGGGTGAGGGGGGAGAGTCGAAGGAAACCGGGTTCGTGATCGGCAAACGTCGTTGGTGGTGTTACGGGTTGACAGACCATTGGAAATAAGTGAAAAAGACGGTGGGATGCGCCCGTAGCTCAATGGATAGAGCATCAGACTTCGGATCTGAGGGTTGGGGGTTCGACTCCCTCCGGGCGCGCCAGTTTATATTATAGAGCTTTGGTGACAACACTAAGGCCGGTCGATGCCCTGCTTGTTCGTGTCCTGCTGATGGATCAAAATCCAACCAGATAATATCGCCGATGTCTGGCACATAAGGGAATGACATTAAAGTAATTCTTTGCCTACAGGCGAACCAAAGTCTATTTCGTGGTGGACGTTTTCCGGCGTGATTTGCGCTAGTAATGCGTCAAGATTATCCTCTTCGATAGTAGGATCAAGCACAATTTTACGGCCTTCCACACGAACCTCGACGCGCTGTTCAATGTCGACTCGAGCCGCATTCACGACCTTGGCAGGACGGCGGACAGCCGCGCTCCAGAATGAATTCGGTGTTCATTGAACAGGCTGCCAAGTATTTGGTAAATTTTCCCTGATTGAGGCAAGCAATCTCATGCGAACCTGAAGCCTGATAATGGCATCACAGTCCACAATCCTTTCCTATTCACGCCCCCCAGTTCGAGAAGCCCTCATTGATATTCAAATAGATGAGCTTCCCGAAGAGTTCCTTCCAAAACTGAAAGAATGCGGTACTGCGTTCGAATCCCGCTACCCTAAGACAGAAACGCAGTATCGAGGTATGATCTCCATGAAGTTTTCCGATGCCGACATGACATCGGAACAAAACAAACAAATCCGTGGCTATATCTTCAAGTCCTCAGATGAAAAGAGATGTGTTCAATTGAGACGCGATGGTTTTACGTTCAATCTCCTAAAGCCAGACCCTATGGCAGCATGGCCTGGTTGGCGGGAGCTACGGGAGGAAGCTCAAAAGCTATGGGATAAATACGTAATAGCAACGAGTACGGTAGAAATCAAACGTCTTGCAGTTCGATACATCAATCAGATTGTAATTCCTGAAGGTGAAATAGACCTCCGTGATTATTTTACTGAACCACCGAGAATTCCAGATGGGCTTCCCCAACGTTTCAATCGTTTTTTTAGTCGTATAGAGGTTAGCAATCCTGACCCGGACGCCCTGGTTATTATTACCCAAGCCCAGGCACCTAATCGACACCAAAGTCAACCAACTTTTACCCTCGACATTGATGTCATAAAAGAAAAACGTATGACACTAGGCAGTTTTGATTTATGGCGCACCCTTGATAGCTTCCGTGAGTTGAAGAATAAGGTTTTTGAGGCGAGTCTGCGTCAAAAAGCCAAAACACTTTTTGGACCGGGGGGAAACATTTAATGAATTTTGCAACACTGTTAGAAATTGAACCTGCTTCCAACACCCTAGAAAAAGGTGTCAGTGAGGATTCAAGGCAGTTGCGGGAAACTGAGAAAGAAGTGTTTGATCATGCCACCCAACCGATCATATCAGGTGGTTGGAAACGGCTACTCGTGAACGAAGCTTTTGAAATTTATAGCGAATGTTCAGAGTCTGGTTGGGATGGATATGAGGCATTGGCGCTTTCCCAAGAAGCCTTTTTAAATGCCGAGCACTTTATCAATCTGATTCCGGTCCGGACACCACGCCCCGATCTTGTCCCCTCTCCGGATGGGTGGATCTCTTTTGAGTGGCGTTCGTTCTCGACTAGAATTCTTTCCGTTACTCCGGAAAACGGAGTCGTGATTTATGCTGCAGTGCTGGGTCCCCAAAACGTGCATTATGGGAGAGTACCTTTTGAAGAAAATCGAGAAAAACTCCCACCTCAAATAGCTGAATGGTTGTCTGAGTATTTTTGAAATGAAAGAGCTTTCTACTGCTGAGGTCAGTCCCGAGGAACGCATAACCCGGTATATTCTCAATAGAAGGCACATCAAGCATGAAAAGGGGGAAATAAAAGCGGATGCCTTTCTGCCGACCAAACCTCAAGCCGAACTGCCGGAACGGCAAACCTCCGTTTACCGAACGATAAATTGTGAAGAGACTGAAATTTGGTCAATCGGTGCTCAACATGTCGAAAATCTTGGGAAAAATCGTTTTGTCCTTGCAAGAGGCGACCTCTTGGCACAAGCGGTAACCAGCCAGGATTTGCGCATAGTCCCGCATCCTTTTCCCCATCCTCGTCACGCCAATATTGTCAATTGGCCGAATGAAGAGAGCAGCGAATATCGAAAAGTGAAAGCCTTGTTGTTGGCGCAAGCATCGAGGCTTATTGTTAAGCCTTCTCTATAAATCACTCTCATCACTCTCGGGCCAGCAGATATAAACCGGAAGAGATGGGGGAAGCTTACGTTCGCAATGTATCAAGCGGAACGCGCCATGTTTAGAAGTGAGATGGAACCTCCGGTTGCCGGTCTGTAGAGGAAGAGAACTTGAATGCCATGCTGATATGGTTGCCGTTCGTATTGTCGATGGTCATCGTTATTCTGCTCAGTCTCATTCTCTGGAAAATATCGGCCCGTGGCGGAGAAAAAACGGAGGAAATCATCCGAAGAGAAAGCCGCGCAAGCCGGGACGAGGCCATGCAAAGTGCGCGCAGTCTTCGCGAAGAAGTTGCCGCCGCGCAGAAAAACGCAAACGACACCGTCATGAAGGTTATTGGCGAGATGGCCCAGTCTCAAAAGGACAGCCTTGCCGCAGTCGAGCACAGGATCATGGGGCTCAGCGACACGAATGAAGCCAGACTCGGAGGACTTCGTGACACGCTGGACTCGAAAATGAAATCGCTGCAGGAAAGCAATGACCGGAAACTGGACCAGATGCGGCAAACGGTGGATGAGAAATTACAGAGTACACTGGAGAAACGCCTGGGTGAATCATTTCAAATCGTCAGCGAGCGGTTGGAAGCCGTCCAACGCGGTCTCGGGGAAATGCAAACCCTTGCGACCGGCGTGGGCGACCTCAAACGTGTCTTGACGAACGTCAAGACGCGGGGAACGTGGGGGGAAGTCCAACTCGGCGCGATTTTGGAACAACTGCTGACCCCCGACCAGTATGAAAAGAACGTCAAGGTCCGCCCCTCATCCGGTGAACTCGTCGAATTTGCCATCCGTCTTCCCGGGACGGGCAGTGAAGGAAGCTCGAACGTCTGGTTGCCCATCGATGCAAAATTTCCGCAAGAAGATTATCAACGTCTTGTCAGTGCAACTGAAATCGCGGATCCGGAAGCCGTCGGGCAATCGCTGAAATCCTTGATCCGTGCGATCGAATATTCAGCCCGAGACATATCGGAAAAATACATCGAGCCACCGGCAACGACTGACTTTGCCATTCTGTTTTTACCCACTGAAGGTCTGTATGCGGAAGTGCTCAGGCAGCCGGGTTTGCTGGAAAAACTGCAAGACACTTATCGGGTCGTCGTCGCCGGTCCGACAACCTTATCTGCTATCCTGAACAGTTTGCGCATGGGCTTCCGGACCTTGGCCATAGAAAAACGATCCAGCGAAGTTTGGCAGATTCTTGCGGCGGTCAAGACGGAATTCGGCAAATTCGGCGACGTCTTGGACAAGGTCAAGAGACAATTGGAAACGGCGTCCGGCACCATTGACGAAACCGGCGTCCGCACCAGGGCCATGGAGAGAAAACTCCGTGACGTCGAAGCCTTGCCCGAGTCCGAAGCGAGCGAACTCTTGAAACTGGAGTGAAAACAGCGCGACGTCTTGAGACAAATATGTGTTGACTGATCCCAATATCACCGTCCTGTCCGAACAGCATAATCAATCATCAAACATTTATTATCTGTGGAGTTAAGACTTCGGATCTGAGGGTCGGGGGTTCGACTCCCTCCGGTCCCGTCGCGTACGGTCCAACGCCTACTCAGGGTCATGGTCTCTTTAGGCGCATGAGGGTGTTCTTTCACACCCGAGAACTTGGCCGCCCATTTCGGTTCCGAGGAGAACAGGGTACGTGTCTACTGATGAAGCGGTGGAACCAGAATGGCCATGAAATTGATAACGTGGGGTCATATTTCTGTTTGAGAGGCTTCATTGGCATACTCTAAGGAACCTCTGCTTTCGTGTGCTAGTGGGATGCAGGGCCAGGCGTCCCGACGCGAAACCCGAAGCTTCTCAGAGAGAGAGGTGAGGGTTGAGCGAGGACCCAACGCTGCCATGCGCCCGATCGTGCACGAAATCAGAGGTTCCCTAAGAGAAATCCCCGCGAACGCCACTAGCTTCCGACTTCTTCTTGCGAGAAGACCTTCCTGTCTGCTGAAGGAGAAACAGACCGTCTGTTTCTGGAAGCCGGACCCTTGGAGCAGGGAGTTGGACGGCCCATTCGACTCGCCGGTTTTTTAGGCCCATTCGTTGTATTCTGGTCGTCAGCGTTGTTGGGGGGATACCGAGCAACTCGGCGGCGCCATTTTTCCCGAAAATTTTCCAATTCGTGCTGTTTAACGCGTTGAGCATGTTTTGGCGTTCGAATTGTTTGATGTCATCAAACGTCAGCACCGGCCCCGAGGCACGGAGGGTTGAATTTTGAGGCACGACGTTTCGACTTTTCGGATTTTTGGGCAGATCAAAAACCAGCCTGTTGGCCGGGGCAATAATCACGGCGCGCTCAATCACATTTTGGAGTTCCCTGATGTTGCCGGGCCAAGCGTAATTTTCGAGTGCGATGATGTTGGCCTTGGTTAACTCAATCCCCGAGCGATTAAATTTCTTTTGCGCACGTTTCAAGAAATGACCGGCCAAGGCAGGAATATCTTCTTTTCGTTCTCGTAAAGGTGGCATGACGATGGGAAAAACATTGAGACGATAATAGAGATCTTCTCGAAACTTTCCGCTGTCCACCTCTTTTTTCAAGTGACGATTGGTGGCCCCGATCACGCGAACGTCCGACTGTATGGTTTTTTCATCACCCACCCGTTCGAAGGTGCCCTCCTGAAGGACTCGCAGCAATTTACTTTGCAGGTCCAAGGGGATTTCTCCGACTTCATCCAGGAAAAGTGTGCCGCCGTTGGCCAATTCAAACCGGCCGACGCGATCCTTGAACGCCCCCGTAAAGGCGCCTTTCACATGACCAAAGAACTCACTTTCATATAATTCCCTGGGAATCGACGCGCAGTTGACGCGAATGAACGGCCGGGACGCCCTGGGGCTCCGTTTGTGAATCTCATGGACAATGAGTTCCTTGCCGGTTCCGGATTCACCGGCAATTAGGACATTGGCATCGGTGGGAGACACCATTTCGATCTGTTTCAAGATATGTTGGAGCGGCAAGCTTTTCCCAATGATGTTGCCGAACGGTTGGAGTGCCCAGACTTCTTCGTGAAGATATTCGTTCTCAAGCTCCAACTGTTTGCGTAATCGACTGATTTCTTCAAACGCGGCGGCTTTTTCTGCTTCGATTTTTTTTCGGCTCGTGATGTCTCGGATAAACGCCACACCGTACTCACGCTGATCAAATTCCAAATAATTGACGGTGACGTCTATGGGAATAACAGTCCCACCCCTGGAACGATGGCGGTCTTCGAAAGAGAGCGTTTGGGCTTGTTTGAGTTCCCGCCAGAACGTTTGCCAAGTCTCTTGAGTGGAATCAGGATTGATATCCTGAATGGTCAGGCCGATTAATTCCTGTTCCGAATAATCGAGATGCCGGCAGGCTGCCCTATTGGCATTGAGGATCACCCCTTGGCAGTCGTGAAAAATGATGGCATCACCGCAATGTTCAATGGTGAACTCAGCCAACGCTAACGTTTGATCTTTGTCGAATCTTTTTCCCATCCGGACTCTCTCGGCTGTTTAAAAGCCACCGCCCGACGAGCACACTCACCACTTTATACGAATTTGAGTAGATTATCTACTCATATAAGTAATGTACTCATTTGCGTAGAAACTCAGGAAATGAAGATAGCATAAAAAAATCGTGTATTATTAATGTGTTATGATTCTGTATCTGTGTTGGCACGGTCCGTGCATTAATGCAACAAGAGAGTCAAAAAAAAATGAAAGGAAAGCCAAAATGGATCTCATCGCGAAACCCATGGTTATCACAATCTATCCACCTGAAGTCCAAGGGACCGGCGCGTTCGATGGCGGGAGGATCACTGAAGTCAAGCCTCTAGGGTTTCCCGGAGAAGGTCCCGGTGTTCTCCATACGGGCCCCCTGTTTTACTGGGCCTGGGGCACGGCCAAGGGCTACGGGAAAATCGGGCTCCATCCTCATCGGGCCTTTGAAATCATGAGTTACGCTCTCGAAGGAGAAATCGGCCATTACGATACTATGGGTAATCGAAGCCGGGTCAAAGCCGGCGGCGCGCAGGTGATGCAAACGGGTTCCGGAGTCTCTCATGAAGAGGAAACTATCGGCGAGCACAATGAATTATTTCAAATCTGGTTCGAGCCGAACCTGAGAGAAACCGTCCACCACACACCGACGTATGCCGAGTTTCGCCATGAAGATTTTCCCGTCGAGGTTCGTGGTGGGGTGACCGTGAAACACGTCATTGGAAACGGTGCGCCGATCTCGATTCTGGCGGAAGCGACCATGCAGGATATTCTCATTCCGTCCGGCCATGCGTACCGGCGCGGACTTTCCACGAACCGAACCTTGGCCATGGTCGTGATTAACGGAGAAGGTACGCTGAGCGATGAGGCCGATTCGGAACAACATGGACTTGCACCAAGATATTTTGCGGTCGTCCACGCCGGAACGAACGGCTCGATCGCGATCCACTCGGAGCAAACCGGTCCGCTTCGTCTCGCTGCGATCGAGGTTCCGGCTGAGGTGGAGTACCCGTTATATCAGAAGTAACGCAATTGGGAAGAGACCTGACCTTTAATAAGACAGAAAACATGGGTTCGGAAACAGAAAAGCGCGTTCACTTTTCACCAAATGCCGGTGATTGATGCTGGATCGACTCAAAAAGGAGGGATCAAAAGTGAGAATAAGAAAACGAAACCCTGTTTTTCTGGTAGTGACACTAGCCCTTACCTTACATGCCTTTCCGGTTTCTTACGGGGTGGCTCAAACAGCTTTGGAAACAGAGGCGGCGCCTGCGCCGGTTAACCCGCAACTTCAATCAGCAGGTGCGCTCAGCTTTGGCCCAAACAACGTATTATTCGTCGGCGATTCAAAAGGCGGATTAGTGCATGCGTTTGAATTGGGTGCCCGTGATATCGATTCCCAGGCAGGCGTCGCTCTGGGCAACGCCCAGACGTTTGAGGGGGTCGATTTACTATCCGATATCGGAGCAAAAGCCGCACGACTGCTGAACGTGAATGGTGATGACATTCACATCAATGACATGGTGGTTCACAAACCATCCAAGCAAGTGTTCCTTTCCGTTCATCGTGGGCATGGTCCTGATACCATCCCGGTCATCTTAAAAGTGAATAACGGACGGCTCGAGCGGTTGAACCTTGAGAAGATCAAGCAACTCTTCGGCCAGTGTCGGGCCGGTTCCCGTGCATGAAACGTTGGAATTCGGCCAGCCTCAAAACATGCTGGCGATCACGGATATTGATTATTGGGAAGGTGAGATTTTTGTCTCCGGCGTATCCAATGAAGAGTTTGCCTCGAAGCTGCGCCGCATGGCCTATCCGTTTGATTCCAGGGTTTCCACCACGTTCATAGAAATCTGGCATGCGGTTCATGCGCAATTTGAAACCCGCGCGCCGATTATCGCGAAGGACATTCGTAAGATTGACGGCACGCCAACCCTGATTGCCGTGTATGCCTGCACACCGTTGGTACGGATTCCGTTGGACATCCTGCAGGACGGGACAAAGGTTCGCGGTGAAATGATTGGTGAACTGGGTTTTGGCAACACACCGATCGACATGATCAGTTACAACAATCCGATGGACGGCCAAGATTATGTACTGGTGACGAATACCAGCCGTAGCGCGAAACAAGTGGCCCTTTCTGCTATTGGTTCGGCCCAAGCCATGCCGGTGAACGTGACAAACAATTATGGCCCTGCCGGGGTCGCGCAATATCCCATTCCGCTTTCGGGTGCGCTGCATCTTGATTTGCTGGATGCCGGTTGGTCGGCTGTGATTCGGCCAAACCCCAAAACTCCGGGTCGCCTTGATTTGCACACGTTGCCGGTACCCTTGTCCTTTGACCGGGCTGATCACATCGTTGAAATGAATTGGCCGGGCCCCACCTGATCGATTGGGACCCAGGAAGCAGTCTTCGTTGTCGAAGATGCGGCGAGATGGATCATGAATCGCTTCTCTAAAATAGCCTGTTCGTTCATAGCGGTTCTGATGTGTCTTGCCGCGCCGGTCCATGGCGGAGAGGCAGAGGGTCGTCACGAAGTCACCGCCGTTTATCCGACATCCGACGTGCTGCCTGAGAACCTCTTGCGCCTGTACGTGCATTTTTCAACGCCGATGCGTCGGGGACAGGTTCGCGAGTCCATCAAGCTGACAGGAGAGAATGGGGAAAAGATCATCAATCCGTTTCTTAATCTGGCCATAGAGCTTTGGGATCGTGATGAGAGACGCCTGACCCTGTTGCTTGACCCGGGGCGGATCAAACGTGGTGTCGGCCCGAATGTGCGGGTTGGGGTGCCGCTTCAACGCGGCAAACGCTATACGCTGGTGATTCGTCAAGACATGAAAGATTACCGGGGCAAGACACTCGACCGAACCTTTACGAAATCATTTTTCATGCAAGCACCGATTCGCTTGGCACTGTCGCCTGAAAAATGGATCACGGATTTGCCAAAGGTCAAGAGCCAAGAGCCGCTGGTACTGGAATTTTCGCGCATCATGGATAGGTCGCTGCTCCTTCGCTCTCTCGCGGTGCTTGATGCGGACGGCCAAGCGGTGAAAGGAAACATGACGGTTGTTGAGCATGAAACGCGCTGGGAATTTATCCCTTCCTCGCCATGGCAATCAGGGCCGCATCGTCTAGCCATTTCGACCGATCTTGAGGATGTCGCGGGCAACAACGTCAGGGCAGCGTTCGATGTGGCAGTGGATGAAACGATGATGAATGAAAAGAACGTCGAACGGGTGTTCTTGCCGTTTTTTCCGAAGCATTGAAACCAGTTTTTCAACGAAAGGAGCAAATCGATGGCCGATCCAATCATTGCGCAACGTTCACCCTATGTGATGGAAGTCGAACCCGGGAAATACTTTTGGTGTCGGTGTGGCCGGTCCAAGAATCAACCGTTCTGTGATGGCTCGCACGACGGGACCGAGTTCACACCCATGGAGGTGGACGTGACTAAAAAAAAACAGGTCGCCTTCTGCGGATGCAAGCGCACGGGCACCCCACCGTTTTGTGACGGCACGCACTCGACTCTCTGATACCCCGGTCTCAGGAAGTTGTGCGGATAAGCACAAACCAAGGGTCGCGCTTGGAATTGGGTCCGGATGGCAAGCCTACCGGACTGTTGATTGCCGATCCCCATCCGGCCTTGCTGTATCAGTCCATTGCGAGTCTGCCGGCGCTCTCACCCGAGGAGCAAGTCAATTCCACAGTACACCTCTTTTACCAATTAGCCCGTTTCGGATTGACCAGCGTCATCGACGTGGGTGGTGGAGGGCAACATTATCCGAAGAACTATAAGACCGCCGAGCAACTTGCTGAACAGGCAAAATTTCCATTGCGAGTTTCGTACTTCCTTTTTGCACAGACCCCGGGGAAAGAATACTCGGATTTTCAAGAATCCTGCTTATTGACAAGGCAAGCGCTTATGCTATCATGACGGCAATCGCGGGCAAAGGGGAAAGTCGTGAGTTTCGTTCTCAACACCTTTTCGTTCTTGATATGGGGCGTATTGGTGATGTGGATGTGCGCGGGCTTCACCATGCTGGAGTCCGGGTCCGTCCGTACCAAGAACGCTTCCGTCATTTGTCTGAAAAACATCGGCCTGTACGCGATTGCGGGCCTCGCCTATTACGCGATCGGCTACAACCTGATGTATGTGGACGTCGGATCGTGGATAGGCTCCTTCCAGCTCCTCTACGGACCGTCCGCTGAAGAAATTGCCTTGCTCAAGGGTGACGCGTCAGCGGCACAAGCAGTCGCTGAGAACGGCTACGCCATCATGTCGGACTGGTTTTTCCAGATGGTGTTTGTGGCGACTACGGCCTCCATTGTGTCGGGAACCTTGGCCGAACGGGTGAAACTCTGGTCGTTCTTCCTGTTCACGCTGCTTCTCACTGCGTTCATCTACCCCGTTGTCGGGGCTTGGACATGGGGCGGTGGCTGGCTTGATCAGATGGGATTCAAGGACTTTGCCGGTTCGACCATCGTGCATTCCACCGGCGGGTGGGCGGCTCTGGCCGGAGCGATTGTCGTGGGACCGAGACTCAGGAAGTTCCGGCCCGACGGTACCGTCAAGTCCACGCCTCCGTCGAACGTCCCTGTGGTGACGCTGGGGGTGTTCATCCTCTGGATGGGCTGGTTCGGATTCAACGGCGGCTCGCAACTGGCCCTGGCTGGGGTGAGCGATGCCCTGGCCATCAGCATCATCCTGACAAACACGAATCTGGCGGCGGCGGCCGGGGTGATGGCGGCGATCACCGTGTCGAAACCCATATTGGGTCGCTATGATCTGTTTGCCGGCCTCAACGGGGCGATTGCCGGGCTGGTGTCGATTACCGCTGGGCCTGATATTATCGAGCATCACTGGGCGATTTTCATCGGTGCGGCCGGCGGAGTCCTCTGTACGACGGGGATCAAACTGCTGGAAGTCGTGAAGATTGACGACGTCGTCGGGGCGGTCCCGGCTCATCTTGTGGCCGGGATATGGGGCACACTGGCCGTGTGTATTGCGGCCGGCGGCAATGTGGGCATCCAACTCCTTGGAGTCATGGCGATCGGCGCATTTGTGTTTGTCATCTCCTGGGTCCTGTGGCTGATCATCGACATGACCTTGGGGGCGCGGGTCTCGTCGCAGGTGGAGGAACTCGGTCAGGACGTGGCGGAACTGGGGATCGAGGCGTATCCAGAATTTCTGGTGATTCCCGATGCCGACGACGTCAATGAACTCAAGTCAAAGAAAGAGAAGCCTCTCTGGGAGAAATGAGAGAAGGCGTGCTCCATTCAGATAAAGATAACCAAAGATCAATCAGAACCCCTCCTCTCCTCTCAGCAAAAAAATCCTCTCGGCCCGGAAGGCCCCTTTAGGGAACCTCTGATTTCGTGTGATAGCGGGATGCAGGGCCAGGCGTCCCGGAGCGAAACCCGAAGCTTATCAAAAGAGATAGGTGAGGGTTGAGCGAGGACACCACGCCGCCATGCGCCCGATAGTGCACGAAATCAGAGGTTCCCTAGAAATCTCACCGCTGCGTTAATCAACAGCCCCAGATGTCTGACTCGTCCATTGTGAGAAAAACAGTTTTTCGGTATAACAACGTCCGAGAGGCCGTTCTTGAAGCGTGACTTCGGGCTCGTTGCACGTGTGACGCCCATGGTGAAAGGAGCAATAATGATACACCGACTCGGCATGTTTATGTTGGTTCTGCTTCTCCCCTCACTTTGTCTGGCCGAGATTCAATCCGAGACGATTCCCTATCAACACGGCGACGTGCCACTCGAAGGATTTTTGGCATGGGATGACGCCCGAACGGGAAAACGACCGGGTATCCTGGTGGTGCATGAATGGTGGGGCTTGAATGGCTATGCCCGCGACCGGGCCCGGCAACTCGCAGGGCTTGGATACGTGGCCTTTGCCGTGGACATGTATGGAAAAGGCCAAGTCAACACCCACCCGGACCAGGCAGCCACCTGGATGAAGCAGGTCCAGGCTGACGTGAAGCAATGGCAGGATCGGGCTCTCAAAGGCTTGGCCGTGCTACGAGGCCAAGATGTGGTCGATCCCGAGCGCATGGCAGCGATCGGCTACTGCTTCGGTGGCGCCACGGTGCTTCAATTAGCCTATAGCGGAGCCGACATAGACGGGGTAGTGAGCTTTCACGGCGCACTGCCGTTGCCTCCGCAGGCCCAAAGCGCCAAAGCAAAAATCCTCATTGCCCATGGCAATGCCGATCCCTTTCTCAGTGAAGAACACGTTCGCACATTTCGGCGGGCGCTGGAGGCCGCGAACCTCGATTGGCACAGGGTGATCTACGCCGGGGCGAAGCACAGTTTCACCAACCCGGGTGCGGATGCCCATGGCATAGACGCCTTGCAATACGATCGGCAAGCCGACGAGCGGTCCTGGCAACACATGCAACTCTTTTTTGATGAACTCTTTCAGGGTCCCTGACCGGCGCCTCACCTGTCCCCAGGTGCCGGCCCATTGAGCCAATTCGTCCTGACCCGTTTCTCCTGCCTCATATGGACCTGTTCGACATTCTTGCCATCGTCCTGACCCTGACGGCGGGATTCTCGTATCTCAACTACCGGTTCATTCGATTACCCGTCACCATCGGTGTGATGGTGATTGCCCTCACCGGGTCCCTCCTGCTGCACGGGATCGATCTCCTGGGATTTCACCTGGAGGCCCATGCGGCCGGGTGGCTGGAATCCATCGACTTCAATCGAACCCTGCTCCACGGCATGTTGAGTTTTTTGCTCTTTGCCGGGGCCTTACACGTGAATCTCAACGACCTGTTCAACCAGAAATGGGCTATCGGGTCGTTAGCCACCATTGGTATCCTGCTCTCCACCGTGTTGGTAGGGACCTTCACCTATTGGGTGTTGGCCCTGATCGGCATTCCGCTTGCCTATCTCACCTGTCTGGTGTTCGGAGCCCTGATCTCACCGACCGATCCCATCGCGGTCCTGAGCATCTTGAAAAACGCCAATGCTCCGAAAAGTTTGGAAGTGAAAATTACGGGGGAATCCCTCTTTAACGATGGCGTGGGAGTCGTGGTGTTTTTAGTCTTGGCCGAAGTCGCAGCCGGGACGCATGAGCCCACCGTGGGCCACGTCGCCGGGTTGTTCGCGCAAGAAGCCGTGGGCGGAGTCCTCTTCGGACTGGGGCTGGGCTCCTTGGCCTATTGGCTTCTGAAAAGCATTGACCAGTACCAGATCGAAGTGCTGATCACCCTTGCCCTCGTCACCGGCGGCTATGCCCTGGCGGGCGCGTTGCATCTCTCCGGTCCCATCGCCGTCGTAGTGGCAGGGTTAATGGTGGGCAACCAAGGGCGTGTGCTGGCCATGTCGAAAAAAACCCGGGAACACCTGGACACGTTTTGGGAGCTGATCGACGAGATCCTGAATGCAGTCCTGTTCGTGTTGATCGGGTTGGAAGTGCTCGTGCTCACGTTTACCCAACAGTATCTCCTCGCGAGCGCGTTGATGGTTCCGCTGATTCTCCTGTCCCGCCTGCTGGCAATCGGGGTGCCGATCGCGCTGCTGAGTCGTATCCGCTCATTTACGCCCGGGGCCGTGTGGCTGATGACGTGGGGCGGGTTGCGAGGTGGCATCAGTGTGGCCCTGGCTCTGTCATTACCACCCGGCCCGGCCCGCGACGTGATCCTGGCCATGACCTACGTCGTGGTCGTATTTTCCATCGTGGTCCAAGGCCTGACCATGGAGAAACTCGTGAGATACCTGATCCCGCGTTGAGTGCAAGCAGCAAAAGCTCTCCCAAAATCGGTTTGTAAGAGGGGACGAGATGGCTTGAAATCCGCCAGCGCCCAACGTAAATAGGATAAGATGCCGTGCCTCGCCAGACAAGAAGACCCATAGCCTAGGTTGTGGAGGGGCATTGTGTTATAGGAGGAAGAGAACAACGATGTCGGACAATCATTGGAAAGAAGCGATCATGCATTGGCGCAATCTTCCGCCGGAAGAACAGCTACGGCGTCACGTGGAAGCCATTCCACGTCACGTGGCCAATTCCATGGCGATGGAGGGAGAACCGGTAAGCGAGGAATGGATTCGGGAACGACTGGCCCGTCGTATTCAGCGACTCGTTACATCGAAAACTCAGTCGGTATCCTGAGCTACTTGGAACTTACTCCGCTGCTGGCGGAATGACTCGACGATACTGAACTTGCTATTTCCAACAGGATGTTTGCGGAATTGACCATCCACGAACTCTTGCTGGAGTTACACCGGCACATCTGTGCGTCCTGCCTCCCGGACATGGCAGAACACTGGCGCCTTTACCTGCCTCCCTGAACTCCGACAACGACACGGACGAGACCATGAAAAATGATAGCGGGAACAATTTGCTCACTCCTTCCGTCGCCAAACTCAAACGGATGATCGGCCCCTCTCCTGTTCCCCGGATGTTGACACCATCAGAAATCGCCTTGCTGAGGCAAAGCAAGGCGGAAGTAGATTGGGTAACAGGCGAAGTTCTCGCCGACAAAGATAAGGAAATGAAAGCGCGATTGAAAGACCGTTTTGCCAAAGGTCAATCGTAGGTGAACAGCAGTCTATGATGATAGAATAGCCGGAAGTATGAGAGCGTCTTGATCGTGAATGACAATTTTGAAGAAAAATTTGAAACATTGACGGGGGTTCCCCCCTTCAAGTGGCAGAAACGTCTGTACCACGACTATTTCGTCAAGGGTCATGTTCCTTCCGCACTCGACCTCCCGACCGGCCTCGGCAAGACCTCGGTGATGCCAATCTGGTATCTGGCCGTGAAAAGCGAGGATAGAAGAATAAAGTGCCGCTATGAGTGACTTTGCTCACTTTTTCGCCAAAGTTACAGGGTATGATAAGGTGCATCAATGGCAAGTGGAACTTGCGAGTCCACAAGACTGTGGTAATCGGTTGATCCGTATTCCCACCGGATTCGGAAAAACGCTGGGAGTGCTTGCCACCTGGATTTGGCACAGGGTCCACAAGCGAAACGACGACTGGCCGCGTCGCTTGATTTGGTGCCTGCCTATGCGGGTACTCGTCGAACAAACGGAAAGCGAGGTCAAAGATGCACTGAGAAGCCTTGAAGTGCTATGGGACGAAAGGGACACACATGATAGCAAGGTGGGGGTCCATATGCTCATGGGCGGAGCAGATGCCAGCCAGTGGTATCTTTATCCCGAATGCGAAGCGGTGCTTATCGGTACGCAGGACATGTTGCTCTCTCGAGCCATGAATCGAGGCTATGCCAGTCCTAGGGCACGATGGCCCATGGAGTTCGGGTTGCTGAATCAGGATGCCCTGTGGGTAATGGACGAAGTGCAGTTGATGGATGTTGGCCTTGCAACCTCGAGGCAACTCCAAGCGTTTCGTGACGACGACCAAGGCGCAGGGAAGTCTTTGCGGCCCTGTTTCACGTGGTGGATGAGCGCCACGTTACGGTCTGACTGGCTAAAAAAGAGTCCAGATACCGCAGATTTGATCATCAATTTGGAACAAAGATCCCACAAAGTCGAAGCTAAGGACAGGGTTGGCCATCTGTGGGACGACATACAAAAGCCTGTAGAAATCGTCAAATTCGAAAATGTCAAGACGCTGGCAAAAGAGATTTTTCGCCGCCATGGGGATTTGGGTTGTGGGAAAAAAGGGCCAACGCTGGTCGTTCTCAATACGGTTGAGAGAGCTATTGAAATTTGGAAGGCACCCCAGGAAGACCCTGCACATAGAGACACAAACATTCGCTTGGTACACAGTAGATTTCGCCCGAACGAGCGTACTGCCTGGCTCAATGATTTCCTTAACCGCGTAGCTTGTGCTCTGGGAATGGATCGCATCATTGTTTCCACCCAAGTGATCGAGGCCGGTGTTGACATCTCCGCTTCCTTGCTCGTCACCGAGCTTGCACCATGGACCAGCCTCGTGCAGCGGTTCGGACGCTGCGCACGATGGGGTGGCGAAGGTCATGTCGTTGTAGCGGATTTTCAGCACGACAACGAAAGGAAAGCAGCTCCTTATTCACTTGGCGAACTGAAATCCGCGCTTAATGCGTGCGAACAGCTTGAGGATGTCGGGCCATTGCATCTTGAGAATTTTGAGGAAATTGAGGAAGCCAACAGAGATTTGCTTTCTAGTCTCTATCCATATGAGCCAAAGCACTTTTTGTTGCGCCACGAGATAGACGAACTGTTCGACACGTCTCCTGACCTTTCCGGAGCTGACATCGACATCAGTCGTTTTATACGGTCGGGAGACGAACGCGATGTGCAAATATTTTGGGCAGAAGTGGGCAGCATCGTATCTCCGTCGTCCAACCGGAAACCAATGCGTGAGGAACTGTGTAGAGTTCCGTTTCTCAAGGCTCGCGAATGGCTTTGCGGGACAGGACATTCGGAACAACTGAAGAAAAACCTTCGAGCATGGGTATGGAACTGGCTGGAGCGCAAGTGGCGCAAGGCTAAGCGCAGCGACATTTTTCCGGGACAAACGATTCTGGTCGACTGCGGAAGCGGCGGATATGATCCAGGGCATGGGTGGAATCCAGAAGCCAATGCCAGGGTAAAACCGATTGAACCTGTTGAGAGGGAAAGATTTGAGATGCGTCCCTGCTGGAAACCAGACGGGGATGAGTGGATTACGGGCGAAAGAGAGGTTCGCGTAACCCTCCCCGAAGATGATGCGGACAACGCTGAAGATGACGAATCGCTGAGCGTTACGGAAGAATGGCAGACCATTGCCGCGCACGGATGGCAGGTTGGTCAATTGGCAAGGCAAATCGCTGTTCAGGTTGCACCTCAGGAGGCCGAGTTACTGCATCTTGCGGGGCGATGGCATGATCTGGGCAAGGCCCACCTCGCGTTCCAGAAGTCCATTCAGGCTGACGGTCGTCCCGAACGAGACGATATTGCTAAGGCCCCTTATAAGGCATGGCCATGCAGCCCCCAAAATATGTACCGCATCGACGCCAACGATCAACGGAGAGGCTTTCGACATGAATTGGCGAGCGCGCTAGGGCTGTTCTCTGTTCTCCAACGGCACGCCCCGAATCATCAGGCGCTGCTTGGGCCTTGGCGTGCCTGGCTCCCCGCCATGGGCGAAGCTGATGAGGCTAACGGCTACACGGCTCGCACGGCTTTTGCTGAACCGACAGCCATCGAACGGGAAATCCTCGACCTTGGTGCTGAGGAGTTCGACATGCTGGCCTACCTTGTGTGTGCCCATCACGGTAAAGTGCGAATGGCCTGGCACGCAAGTCCTGCCGATCAGGAAGCAAACGACACCGTGTTGCGGATTCGGGGCGTTCGCAAGGGTGACATTCTGCCGCCGGTAATGCTGGCTTCCGCTGACGGTGCATATCGTCAGCTTCCAGGGACAGTGTTGGACCTCTCTCCGTCAGAAACGGGTTTGAGTCCCCGAACCGGCAGGAGTTGGACCGAACGGGTGCTGAATCTCGTCGAGCGTTTTGGCCCTTTCACGCTCGCATGGTTGGAGGCATTGCTGCGTGCTGCGGACCAGCGCGCCTCGTTGCAGGTCGCAATGGATAAACTATTGCAGAACCAGGAGGATGAACATGTCGGACAATCGCTGGAAAGAGATGATAGATCGTTGGCGCCGTCTGCCACCGGAAGAACAGATCCGGCGTCATGCGGAAGCAATTCCTCGACACGTGGCGGATTCCATGGCGATGGAGGGAGAACCGGTGAGCGAGGAGTGGATTCGGGAACGACTCGCCGCCCGTATTCGTCAACTCGCTACATCGAAACCACCTCTGGGGTCCTGAGTTGTCAGCAGCTCGCTCCGTTACTGGCAGAGCGAGTGGGCAACGTGGAGATCAGAATTGCTAGAGGGGAATTCCGACAGCACTCCATCGAAAATCTTCTCCTGTGCCTGCATCAAAGCGTCTGTGGGGACCTGACGCCGAATATCGCGGGTCGCTGGCGGATCAAGAATGTTGGCGTTGGCAACCATCAACCCCCACAATACTGGCAGGTGCCCATTTTGATGCGCGAATACGCTGCAGATTTAGAAATTAGACTGAAAAAATCTTTCGACACATCAAGCGAAGAATTGGTTGATGTCTTGGCGCATGCCGAGGGCCGTTTTTTGAATATCCATCCATTTGAGGACTTCAACGGGCGAGTTTGCCGACTGTTTTTGATTGAACTGCTATACCGATTGAATCTTCCCAGGGTCAAACCTGCAGCCTCTTCGCCCGATGAGACCCAACGCTACTTTTTGGCGCTACGCGCTTTTGACCAACACGACCCACGCCCCCTTGTGTTGGTATGGCGTCGGCGTTTTGCGCAGGAAGCCCCAGAATGATCCATATCCACCATCTTGGCGGCTGCGCTCCTACGCCGCTGGCCCATTACCTCAAAGCGCTTGGCATCCTGAGGTTGGTCTCCGAGCAGGCCGACAGGGATGCGCGCGGATGGTGGAAAGGAGAACGCTTTTGGTTTGCGACGAAGTTGTCGTGGGAGGAGCTTGAGGCATTTTTCTTGCACGATTACAAACCCACGCCGCTTGTTTCACCGTGGAACAAGGGGTCAGGTTTCTTCTCAGAGAATGACCCGGTGGTATCCCCGCTGGAGAGGTCTAACGGTCTCCGATTTTCCGTATTTCGCAACGGTATCGAAGCCAGTCGAAAATTAATCGAAGTCATCTTGATGGCGGACGAGGAAATTCGTCGCATCAAGGAAGAAGCCAAGAATTCAGGCATGAGCCGCGCTGAAAGGGAACGTTTAAGAGGATCTGAAGACTACAAGATCCGGCTTCGGGAAGCCGAGAAGCGATTCAAGCAACGCAAGGCCAGCCTGATTCCCGACTTACGATCAAATTGGCGGGGTGCCCATCGGGAGTGGATGGATGCGGCAATGGTGCTGGAGAACGACGGTACCCCGAAATACCCCGCTCTACTTGGCGCCGGTGGCAATGGCGGCAGACTTGATTTCACAAACAATTTCATGCAGCGGATCAGCGAGACATTCGACTGCGATAGTAAGGACGGCAGGCCACAAGGCACAACACCGGCTTGGGTTGCCGGAGCACTTTGGGGGATCCCTGTTCTAGGTAATTTAACGGGGCAACCTGTCGGTCAGTTCCTGCCGGGTACGGCGGGCGGTGCGAGCAATGCCAACGGCCCGAATTCCAAGAGTATCTTGAATCCTATGGACTTCATCTTGATGTTAGAGGGCACGATTGCGTTTAAGTCACATGCGACTCGTCGATTTGGACTCTCCGAATCCTCTCGGGCTGCGTCACCGTTCTCCATCAATGCCTCGGCAGCGGCATATGTCACCGCGTCCGCAGAGGACGAGAGTGCGCGCGGTGAACAGTGGATGCCTTTATGGTCCCGCCCATCATCTTATGCGGAACTGCAACGACTATTGGCCGAAGGTCGCGCTCAAATTGGGGCCAACACTGCGCGAGAACCATTAGATCTGGCTAGAGCTGTGAAGCGCTTGGGTACTGCCAGAGGTATTCAGGCATTCCAGCGATATGGCTACATCGAGCGCAATGGTCAGTCGAATCTCGCCGTGCCACTGGGTCAGTTTGATGTGACAGACAAGCACTCCCCACACTTGGCTTGCACTGACGATCTCAATGTTTGGCTTCGTCGTTTACGCCGAGAGGCGCGTGACCGGAATGCACCGGCTCGTCTGATTGTCATGGAAAAGCTCCTTGCTGATTCGCTTATTGCTGTCACCGAGCATTCTAGGAGACCTGATAGCTGGCAGCGTGTTTTGGTTTGCTTGGCGAAAACCGAAGAAACTCTGACCCACGGCAGCGGCTTTCGCGCCGGGCCGGTTCCTCGCCTGCGTCCGGAGTGGGTTGCTGCGAGCAACGACGACACACCCGAATTCAGATTGGCTCTCGCGTTCGCATTACAATTTCATCAAGAACAAGGCAAGCCAGTCGATACGATTCGGCGGCATTGGCTTCCCTTGGATCAAGAACGCCCTTGGCGCTTCGCTACAGACGGCACAGGTTCGGACACAAGACTTGTTATCTCGCCGGAAGTCGTCATGCACGGACGTCTCGGCCTGGATGATGCAGTGGCGCTGATTCAGCGCCGCTTGGTGGAAGCTTCGCAGCGTGGTGATCGCCATCTGCCGTTAGAGCCCGCGCCCCGAGCAACCGCCAGTGTCGCCGATTTGTCGGACTTGCTAGTTGGGCGTGTTGACTTGGACCGCATCATGATCCTGGCATATGCACTCATGGCATTGGACCGCCGAGCGTGGACTCAGCAACGCATTCTAATCGAATCGCCACGCATGTTGGATTGGCCTGATGATGCGTGGCTGACCATTCGTCTGTGTGCGCTTTCGTGGTCACTCAAGACTTGGTCTGGATTTGAACTCGACATTGGGACCGACCCCGCGATGGTCCGCCGCCTTTCCATCGGTGACGACAACACGGCAGTCGCCATCGCTTTGCGCCGTCTGGGTGCGGCTGGCGTCCGTTGTCCCGTCCATACCGGCACCGTGTCTCCTGAGATTGCCAAACTGTGGGCTGCGGCTCTGGCTTTTCCGATCAGCAAAAAAACTGCAGGGCGATTTTTACGTCGCCTCGACCCGAGCAAGGAGTAAATCATGACTATCGATTTGGAGTCTTTGAAACACACCAACCGGCTGCTGTTCAAGATTTCCTTGGAACCGGTCCAAGGCAGTCGGTTCCAACCTACCGGGTTCCCTTCTCTGGGGGCCGCGAGATTTCAGACTGTCAACGGCGAGAGTTTGCTTGTGGAGTCGGCGCAGAGCATGGCGAACCATCTTGAGATGACTATCTGGGATGCTGCCAAGAAGGACGTCAAAGTTGAACTGGATGGACTCTCGCATGTGCGCGTCATGCGCAAAGGCGAATTTCTGACGGATACGATTCTGGAATCCCATCGGTTGAACAGTCCTTATCTCCTTGAAGGCACAGATAAGACGTTCCTCGATAAACTCAAGGGTGAACTTGGCGTACTGGAAACCGGTCCTGTCGACCGACGGAGACTCGCCAAAGTGATCTTGAAATACGACATCAATTCGTTGTTGCACGGAGTATTCTTGGCGAAGAAGGAGCTTGCAGGAGGACGACTGAGAGTTGCCCGCGCCTTATCGGCCTTCATCGAAGCAGACGACGTGCGAGTCGCGGCTTCTGGGGGCGTGAAGGACGATCATGTCAATCCGTCGGGCGATACCAAAGCCGGATTCGGCAACGTTCCGTTTGCGCGAGATGAATACACCGCCCAGTCGATCATCCTGTATGTGAATCTTGATTTGACGCAGGTCCGTGGTTATGGGTTGGGAGATGCTGCCGAGCGACTTCTAATGCTCTTGTCGTTGTACAAATTGCGCATACTGACCGATGAAGACATGCGGCTGCGCACGGCGTGTGATTTCCAGGTGAAAGATGGCGATATCCGCGCGACGATGCCAGAGGAGTGGCGCCTTCCTGTGCTGGTGGATTTAAAGAAGGACCTATGTGCGGCCATTTCCAAGTGCAAGGATCAGATGGTCGTGACCTGCGTGACCTTCGAGGACGAACTCAAGAAGGGCAAATCCCGAGATGCTCCAGAGGCCGATGACGAATCAGGCGACATCGAGAATGATGACGAGTAGCGCCGTGCCTGTCTCTCTAGCATTTCGCTTCCCAGCCGGGCGCTATCACGCGACACCCTACGGCCATCACGTCAATGAAGGCTTGATCGAATGGCCCCCTTCGCCGTGGCGGATCCTTCGTGCGCTGATTTCAGTTGGCTACACGTCTGGCTGCTGGAACAGCACTCTGCCTACAGTTGCCCGTAGCTTGATTGAAAAGTTGTCCGCCGAACTACCCCACTATCGCATTCCACCAACTGTCGGTGCCCACAGTCGTCATTACATGCCTGTTGGAGTGCTTGACAGTAAAACAAAAATCGAAAAAACAACGTTGGTGTTCGACACTTGGGCTAGGGTTGAAGCTCAGGAATTGTTAATTATCTGGGCCAACACGAGTTTGGATGAGAACGAGTTGTCCACCCTCAGCACCCTCGTGGAGCGTCTGAATTACCTTGGACGGTCGGAAAGTTGGGTCGAAGGTCGGGTGATGCAGGAAGACGAGCCGATTCTGGAATCCAATTGTTTTCCCGAGCAGCTTGGGAAAATGCCGGGTCCCGGCTGGGAGCAGATACCTCTTCTGGCGGCCTTAAGTTCTTCTGATTTCTTGGCGTGGCGAGAAGAACAGCTTTCCAAAGCACTTGCCGACCTGCAGATTCCAGACGGACGGAAGCCACCCAAGACGCTACTCTCAAAGCGAGAAAAGGCCATAGCCCCCTATCCTGATGACCTGCTAGACTGTCTGCAGAAGGATACGACATGGTGGCGTTTCCGCCACGGGTGGAGTCAACCCCCAGGCAGCCAGCGCATCTTCTACTGGCGGCCGTCCGATGCCATCTCGGTGGGCGCGCCGAGGGCGAAACGAGCTGCTCAACATGGGCGACGTGTCAAAGCAGTGCTTTTGTCCCTCACCAATGCCAGTCGCAACGAACATGCGCTACCGTTGGTGACAAGAATCCTGCCAGAAGCCGAGCTGTTGCATCGTGCGATCGTCAGCAATGCGGGCCGGCATGGTACGCCTCCACCCGAGCTTACCGGACGCGATGAGCACAGGCGACCGCTTGGCGGGCCTCACCAGCACGCGCATATCAATCCACTCGACCTCGACGGCGATGGCCATCTAGACCACATTCTCATCTGGGCGCCGATGGGTTTAGGTGCTGAATCGCAAACCGCTGTCCGATCAACACGAAAGACGTATATGAAGGGCGGTCTCGAACCTTTACATCTGGCCGTGGCCGCAACAGGTGATCTGAATGACCTGACCCATCTTCAGGAGAAGTACGGGCGAAGTATCGCCAGCATCACAGGCCACGCATCAAGCTGGCAATCGGTGACCCCTTTTGTTCCTCCCAGATATGTCAAGGCACGTGGCAAGAGTACACTTGAAGGACAGATACGGGCTGAACTGCATTCACGGGGGCTTCCCGAGCCAACTGCGGTTTATCAACTCACACCAGTACCCCGAGGCCGGAGAGATACTTTGCCAACGAAGCAAGCCGCTGGTGGAGGAGAGCCGATTTGGAGTCGGTTTCGTCATTTCAAGATTGTGCGCCACCGCGGGTCAGAGCCTCCGCTCGCTTTCGGATTCGCCATCAGATTGGATTTCGAATACCCGATTCCCGGTCCCATAGCGCTTGGCTATGGTTCGCATTTCGGCTTGGGGTTATTTGAGCAGATACCAGCAGATACTATTCGAAAAGTAGCTGACAGGAATACCTAGAAAGTCGTTTGGCGCCATGCAGATGATGCGCTCAATTGGGGCAGATCATGTTGAGCCTTCGCGCACAAAGTCCTCGGCCTCGAGCTGGTCGTTGAGTTGATTGAGCGTCCTGGGGTCCATGCCGGCGAACAATCTGCTTCGATTTGGTACAATCCGGAATCTTGGCGGTTCGGTCGCTTCTAATCTGGACGCCATACCGCAACGAAGCACCTCGTTGACGCCCTGCTTGAACGACTTGTCGAGATGTCGTGAATTTTGTCATCCGTCGAAACCGAGCCAAGCTTGGCCTCAGGCTGCAACGTAGGGATGGACGCATTTTTCGATTTCTGGCCCGGTGGCACGGCGGGTGGCCCGCAGGTCATAGTCGGCCTGGAGTCCCAGCCATAACTCGGCCGAAACGCCAAAAAAGCGACCAAGACGCAGAGCGGTATCCGTAGAGAAGCTCCGCTTCCCATTGACAATCTCGCTGATGCGCCCTGGCGGCACCACCATCTCCCGTGCCAGGCGATTGATGCTGATCCCCATGGGCTTCAGCAGAAACTCCTCGCGAAGAATTTCTCCAGGATGAATCGGTTCGAGCGTTTTCGTCATGACGGTATCTCTCAGTGATAATCGGTGATTTCAGCGTTCCACGCATCACTGTTCTTCCACTGGAAACAGATGCGCCATTGGTCGTTGATTCGAATACTGTGCTGACCCTGTCGGTCTCCTTTCAGTGATTTGAGGCAGTTGCCGGGCGGGACTCTCAACTCCTGTAACCGCGTGACCCGATGCAGGAAAAGTCGGATGATGTTCCTGGTTAGAGCGGGTTGCGCCATCGGAGACCGGGAAATCTGCTGAAGTCCGTGTCGTTGGAATGCACCTCTGCCTGGTGTTCTATCGCCAGGGCAGCAATATGCGCGTCGGTCACGAGGTTCGCGGCGGCACCGGCTGCGTCAAGATTCCGCCGCAGGTGGATCAGGTGTTCGGTGCCGGGGTTGACCGAGGTCACGTGGGCGTAACGAAACCACTCCATCACACAATCAACGGCTTGCGAAGGGAACATGGGAAATGTCAGCGCACGGGAATGGGTCATCAACCTCACGAATCCAGTCGATACGACCCATGGCACTCCAACTTTTTCTCTGCCGTTGATCAATCCTTCCCACCATTGTCTGGCCGCATTATGGTAGGGTATGCCATCGTTGTAGGCATAAACCAGAAGGTTGATATCCGGTATGATCATGTGGCGCTTTCGTGGGCAAAGTCCTCAGCCTCGAGCTGGTCGTTGAGCTGATTGAGTTTCCTTGGGTCCACACCCGGAAAAAGTCCGCTACGATTCGGAACAATCCGAAATATTGGTGATTTGGTAACTTTTGAGCCGGGTGCCATTCCGCGACGAAGCACTTCGTTGACAACTTGCTTGAACGGCTTGTTGTGAAGCTGACTTTGTTCTTTCAAAAAGTCCGCAATGTCGTCGTCCAGTGTCAGGGTTGTTCTCATGAAATCATCATAGTGCGTTAAATTATTGATGTCAAGATGCTGTATGGGTCAACCACATTTGGCACTCGGGTTGGTGGTGAATCAGGAATTGTACCGGAGATTGCCGCCCAAGGCTATGGTGGGGCAACACGGTATTGTAGGCCAGCAACCAATCGGCCAGTTTGCGGTTAAAGGCCGCCAAATCGTCGAACAGCAGATCCTCGTGGTAGTCCACGAAGGTCTCTTGCAGGGTGCGATTGAACCGTTCCGCATGAGCGTTCATTTTCGGGGATCGGGGATATGTCCACCAGTGGGTGATGCCGCGTTCATCGAGCCGGTGCTGGAAATGCCCCTGGAACTCCGGGCCGTTATCGGAGAGGAGGACCCGGGGTGGGGCCGGGAGCAACGCACAGAGTGCATCGAGGGCGTGGGTGGCATGGCGGCTGGAGGCGGTGGCGGTGGCCACAGCGAAGGCGAAGCGACTGCAGGGATCGATGAAGGTGAATAGGTAGCGGCGGAGTCCGGCGTGGAGCCGCACAACGGGATCGCCGGCCAAGACCGCCAGGGGCTGGGCGGGGCGGGGCCGGGGCGGGCGGGATTTCCGGCGCCGTGTCCGGGGTTTGGGCCGGCCCCGGGCATCCAGGCGGCTCGGCGTGTGCCGCATCCGGTCCGGGGCGCGGGCGATCAGGCGCCCGATGGTGGAGACCCTGGGGAGGGCTAGCCCGTGCTGCGCACACCACGGCCGCAGTAGGACGTGCAGCTTGGCCTTCCCACGGTTGGGATACGTGGTGCGTAGCCGCCGGATCGCTTGGCTCAGGGCGGGTGGCCACGTGGCCTGCCGCCGCCGGTGGGGGGCCCTAGAGCGGACGGCCAACGCCTGCGGGTCCCCGCCAGCCTGAGTGAGCGCCCGCTGCCAGCGATAAAGCGTCCGGCGGCTGACGCCAAAGGCCTCCCCCGTCGCGGCTGGGCCATGCCGGGCGCAAAAGTGCAGAATCTTGAGTCGGTGATGGGCTTCGTGGGGTATCATGTCCCAACGATGCCCGAATTGCGTTAGTCGATAAAACCCCCTGATGCGATAGCCGACATGGTGGATTTGCATGGCCTCTCCTCCTGTTTCGAGGAGTGCCAAAGGTTTCTGAACTTATACAGATGCCTTGTAATTGCCTCAATATCGACAAAAGGTTGTCTTAAGTTAAACTTAAAAAGTGAGAATAATCCTATGCCGGTAATGATCAGTGCCAAACAACTTCGAGCGCGTCTCCAGGACGTCGTGGAAAAAGTGAGACACGGGGCACGATTTACGGTTTTGTACCGAAGTCGCCCGGCTTTTGACATCGTCCCTGTTAGCAGTACCCCGATGGAAAGTGCGCCGCTGGAATCGGATCCGCTCTACCGAGCCCCATCCGTTGGCTCATCGGAAGCAGGAGACGCTGCCACGCGCCATGATGAGGTGCTGTATCGGTGAAGTTGATGTTCGTCGATGCGGCCGGGTGGGTTGTGGCCGCCGATAACGCCGCTGCCGCGAACTTGGCCGTGCACGAAGCTCGGGATCAGTGGCTGTCCGAGGGTGGCACGCTCGCGACGACAGACTATGTCATCGACGAGACTCTGACCACCACCAGGTTTCGCCTTGGTCTGAATGCCGCTGAAGCGTGGTGGTTGCGAATCGACGGCTCGACTCGATTGCGGATTGAGTCTGTTGACGAAGCGCGAAGAGAACGGGCACGGGCGCTCTTTTTCCGCTATCGGGACAAGAATTTTTCCTTTACCGACTGCTGTAGCGTTGTTCTCATGCGAGAACTACGCATTCGCCGGGTCTTGACGTTGGATCATCACTTCCGGCAAATGGGCTTTGAAGTGATTCCATAACTCTGATATCCCACGTTGACCTAAATTTTAACTGAAGCACGTCTTTTAGAGAACGGGTTTCAGGTCTTATCGCATGATCCACGAACGTCAACTCTCCCTTGCCTTGCCCCCGCCGGATGATGGAGACGCGCCACTCATTCCGGTGCGCATGGTGAACGAGTGGGTCTATTGTCCACGTCTCGCCTATCTGGAGTGGATCGAAGGTGAATGGGCCGAGAGCGGGGATACCGCGGAAGGGAGGCGCGTTCATGCCCGGGTGGATGAGGGTGGGGGGGCATTTGCCCGCGCCTGACGACCTTGACGAAGAAATGATTCGGGCCAAGGCGGTCACCCTCTCTTCGGAGCGCTTGGGTATTATTGCAAAAATGGACGTGGTAGAGACCGACGGGGGGATGGCGATGCCCGTGGATTTCAAGAAAGGGAAGCGGCCTCACGTTGCGGCCGGCGCCTACGAACCGGAGCGGGTCCAGGTTTGTGCTCAGGCTATGATTCTCGAAGACAACGGATACAAGGTCGACCGGGGCGCGCTGTGGTACGCGGGTTCGCGTGAGAAGGTGCCGGTCGTCCTGGACGACGAACTTCGCGCCCTGAGGCTGGAGGCCATCTTCGGGCTTCGCTCGGCCGCTGCCTCCGGGCATCGTCCGCCGCCACTCGAAAACAGCCCCAAGTGCCCTCGCTGCTCGCTGGCCGGCATCTGTCTGCCGGATGAGACCAACCTGTTCAGAAAGGGATATCCTCCTCGGCCGCTGAACCCATCCGATGATCCCGCGTTGCCGCTCTACGTGCAGACACCTGGCGCACGGTTGCGCAAGAGTGGGGAACAATTGATTGTTGAGACCGAAGAGGAGAAGGTCGAAGTGCCGATGATCCACGTGTCACAGGTGGCTCTGGTTGGTCCGGTCTCGGTCACGACGCCGGCACTGCACGCCCTGATGCAGGCAGAAGTTCCGGTCTCGTGGTTTTCCATGGGAGGCTGGTTCCTCGGCCATACGGTTGGAACCGGCAACGGCAACGTGGCCGTGCGCGAAGCCCAATACCGTTTTGCCTTCGATGAACTGCGTTGCCTCGCTTTTTCACGTGATCTGGTGGAGGCCAAAGTACGTAATTCGCGCACCCTGCTTCGCCGCAACTGGCGCGCTGAACGGGATATCGACACCAGGGAAGCAGCCCTGACACGCCTGAAACGCATCGCGCAGCAGGCGCCCTATGCTGAGGATGTCCAACAGCTCTTGGGGATTGAGGGTGAGGCTGCAGCCGTCTACTTTGCGTGCTTCGAGAACATGCTCACAACGGAGGTCAAAGAAGGCTGGACCGCGTTTTCCTTCTCGACGCGCAACCGGCGGCCGCCCACGGACCCCGTGAATGCGATGCTGTCGTTGGCGTATGCCCTGTTGACGAAGACCTTCGCTACGGCCATCTCGGCGACTGGGCTGGACCCGTACATGGGCCTGTACCACAGACCTCGCCATGGCCGTCCGGCGCTGGCCCTCGATCTGATGGAGCCGTTTCGTCCCATTGTTGCCGATTCCTGTGTGATCCAGGTTGTCAACAACGGTGAGGTCAAGCCCGGAGATTTTGTGTTCAACGGCCCCGCCTGTGCGCTGAAACCAGGAGGCCGTAAATCGTTCATGGGAGCGTTTGAACGCCGCATGGAACAGGAGACCACCCATCCGCTCTTTGGCTATCGGGTTTCCATGCGCCGGATGATCGATGTTCAGGCGCGGCTGTTCGCCCGATACGTGCAGGGTGAAATCCCGACGTATCCGCACTATTTGCCCAGGTAAACGGCATGGCTGACGAACGTCTCTATATCGTGACGTACGACATAGCCGAACCGAAGCGCTGGCGACGTGTCTTCAAAGCCATGAAGGGCTATGGCTACTGGCTGCAATTGTCCGTTTTTCAATGTCGGTTGACGGCCAGGCGGCATGCCGAAATGCTCGCACGCTTGGAAGGCTTGATTAAATTGGCGGAGGATCATGTTCTGATCCTTGACTTAGGCCTCGCCGACCGAGTTGATCCTCATGTGGAGAGCCTGGGTAAGGGGTATGAACTGCCAAGCAGGCAGGCAACCATTGTGTAGGTTTCGATGTGCCGAACCTCTTGCGAGTGCTATGGTTCCCCAGAAATGATGGGCAGCCCTCGCATCGGGTTTTTCCCTTGTCTAATCAGGAGATACCCAAACCCAATGTGGATTTTCAAGAGGAGTTCAGGTACTCTTTGAGCCAACAATGGCCAGCGCTCGCAACGCATGGAAATAAGCTAATCCAGCCAAGGCGATCAAAGGAAACTCATTCCGAGGCCATACGGCCTCGGCCTCATTGAAGCCTGGTATTCCATCAGCAAAACATGGACTTTCAACAGTCATTCCGAGGCCATACGGCCTCGGCCTCATTGAAGCGACCACCGCCGCCGCCTCGTCTGTTTCTTGATCCAACATTCCGAGGCCATACGGCCTCGGCCTCATTGAAGCCTGTCGAAGTCACAACCATGTCGATGTTTGGGGGGCCTCTTGAAGCGCGTGCAGTTTGTTGAAGAGTGATTGCTTTAAGACACTCAGCCAGCCAGATTGTATAATGTATTGCCGCGTCACGCCGAGTCGATTGGCTTTCTTATCCAGTGATTCGATCATCCAAACGGGAAAATCGACGTTGACTCTTTTTTGTTCTTGCAGGGGTCGGCGGGCTTCTGATAAATCCAACACATGAGAGACATCTTTGCCTGCATCAAAGTCCGAATCAAATTTCTTGGCTTTCATCGATCAATGCCTCCTCCACGCAAGACCGGTAGACGGCAATCATTCGGATACGGCTGCCTCTCGGTGTGATAAGGCTGACCAGTGCTTGCCCTTGATGCGGCCCATGACTCCAGAACCTTAGGCCGTCCTCTGTTTTGCTTGGATTTCAACGACACGGGGATCATTCCACAGAGCTTGGGCTTGACAGAAATCAATCCGGGATTAATCCGACTTTTCCGTTCGTCGCAGTCAAAATCAATACGGCAGAGAAAATATGCCATTATGGGGTTGATAGGAAAAATTGATATCTAGGACGCAACCCCATTCTGAGCAAGTCTTTCAGTAACGGGAGACATGGACGAGCATACTCTACATTTCAGTCTCGCGATCTTGGCCGTGGGGTTTTGGGTGCCGGTCGGCATCTGGATGATGAGCAAGAGACGTGCGTTTACGGTGTTGGAGTCCGTCCCGGTCGAAGACGATCAACGGCTTCCGACGGTCTCGGTCGTGATCCCGGCTCGAAACGAAGAACGCAACCTGAAGCAGGCCCTGGAATCCGTCCTGGCATTGGACTATCCGGATCTTGAGATTATCGTCGTGAATGATCGGTCGACCGATCGCACGGGAGCGATTCTTGAAAAACTGGCGAAGCAGGATCCGCGCCTCACCGTGCTGCCGATTGAACGTTTGCCGTCAGGCTGGCTCGGTAAGCCACACGCTTTACACCGGGGAGCGCAGCAGGCACAGGGTGAATTCATCCTGTTCCCCGACGCGGATATCGTGTTCCAGCCGTTCGCACTCAAAAAAGCCATGGCTTACGTTCAGGCCAACCGATTCGATCACGTGACCGTCATCCCGGAAGGAAGCATGCCCGGGGTGTTCCTGAAAACGCTTTCCGCCACCTTTGGATTTTTCCTGTTTATGTTCTATAGACCATGGGCAGCCCGAAATCCCAAGAGCCGGTGCTACATGGGCGTTGGCGCATTTAATTTGATCCGCGCGTCGGCCTATCGGGCCATGGACGGTCATCAAACGATAGCCTTGCGACCTGATGACGATCTCAAATTCGGGAAGCTGGTGAAGGACCACGACTACAGGCAGGACGTGCTGAATGGAAAAGGGATGGTCATGGTGGAATGGTACCGGTCGGTTGGGGAACTTATAGACGGCTTAATGAAAAATATGTTTGCGGGCGTGGAGTATCGCGCCTCGTTGGTGATCGCGGCGGCGCTCACTGCCTTGCTCGTGCACGTCTGGCCGTGGATCGGGGTGTGGGTTGCCGATGGATGGCCCCAAGTCTGGTATGCTGTGACCGTAGGTATGATGGTCGGCAGCTTTGGTTTCGCCTTGGCTCCGTTCGGAGTGAAATTCCGGCATGGCCTGTTGCTTCCGTTCACGATTAGCCTGCTGGTCTATATCCTGTGCCGTTCGGCAGCCCTGGCTCTGTGGCGGGGCGGGATCGTCTGGAGGGGTACCTTCTATGAATTACGTCAATTGAAAAAAAAGGGAATTATATACTAGGGTTGACAGTGGGCCGTTTTCTGAGAATGCTCCCTTAATTTGTAGCCGCCGCCTCTCATGCGTCCAGGAAAATCGCGGCATAAGATGCCGCAGCTACAATAAGGAGAAGGCGTCAACTATTCTATACAATCCACCCAAAAGGGCATACCGCCCAACAGCCGGTGTCGTAACGCAAAAAATTGTGCCATGTGGCGCGCCGGTTGAGCCGGGGTGTATACTGTCACTATGGGCAGCCGACCTTCGTTGCAACGTGGCGTTGAAAAAACCGGAATCCGTGGAATGCAAAAACCCGTCATGACGCGATTCGCCAGGAGTGTGCTTTTGGGGTTGATCCTGATCGCCTCCTTGGCATCTGCCGCTGCTACACCGTTCAGGATCCAAATGGAATCCTGGTCTCCGTATTTCGCCCCGGTCGCAGCTACCGTGACGGCCGGCAGTACGATTCGTTGGGAGAATCCCACAAGCACGCATCACACCATCACCCATGATGGATGCCGGGGAACCGGCGCGTGCGCCTTCGATTCCGGTTCCATCGGCCCCGATGGCGTGTTTGAAATCTCTGGGCTTGCTCCCGGTTGTATCCGTACCATTGCACGCTGCATCCTATCATGCGTGGGACCGTGGCCGTCGTGGATGCTGCTGGGCGACCCTCTGACATTTAACGATCTTCACCTTCTCCAAAATCCGCGAGGTCTTCGAGCCCCGGCAATCCGGCGCGAGACCAGCGGATGCGAGAAAAATACGTTGAATCCCCCATTGACTCCGTCACGTGTCTCTCTATTTATTATAGAGTGCAGCAATCGAAGAGAAATGGAGTGAATCGTGAAATCATTGGTTGAACTGCGACGGCTTCGGAAAGCATTCGGGCAGATCGTCGCGGTGGACGAGGTGTCGTTTACGGTCGACCGGGGCGAAGTCCTGGGGTTTTTGGGGCCGAACGGCGCGGGTAAATCCACAACCATGAAAATGATTGCCGGGTTTCTGACCCCAACCCGGGGCGCCGTGACAGTCAACGGCTTCGACATGCAGACGCAGCCGCTGGAGGCGAAGGCAGGATTGGGGTATCTCCCGGAAGGTGCCCCGGCCTATGGGGAGATGACCCCGCTGAGTTTTCTGTCGTTCGTTGGCGAAATGCGCGGGCTTCGCAGAACGGATTTGCAGCACAGGGTGTCGGAGACCATGGAAAAAGTGAATCTCGAGAGTGTGGCGCATCAGCCCATTGACACCCTGTCCAAGGGATTCAAGCGCCGGGTGGGCCTGGCCCAGGCCATCATGCATGATCCTTCCGTGTTGATTCTTGACGAACCAACCGATGGGCTTGATCCCAATCAAAAACATGAAGTGCGGGGGCTCATCAAAGTCATGGCACGAGAAAAGGCCATTATTCTGTCGACGCACATTTTGGAAGAAGTGCACGCGGTATGTACGCGCGCCATGATTATTGCCAAGGGCAAGGTGATCACGGATGGTACGCCGGCGGAGTTGGAAGCTCGATCCCGCTATCATCATGCGGTGATTCTCCGATTGCGAGGGCCGGCCCCCGATGGTGTGCAGGCGGTTCTGGAAGGGGTGCCCGGCGTGAAGAGGGCCGAAGTCCTCGACGGGGATAAGGCAGAGCAGGCCTATCGGATCCTGTCGAAAGACGGGCAATCGGTCATCAGTGCGGTCAGCCAGTGCGTACACCGGCAAGACTGGGACGTGGTGGAGTTGTCCGTAGACCGTGGGCACTTGGATGAAGTGTTTCGGACGTTGACCATGCCCACTCAGGCCCTCACGTAGCAAACCTCCGGCGAACAAGGATCGTGGAAAGGATCGTCAAGCGGTGAGCCGAATCGCCGTCATTTTCAAACGAGAACTGATCGGGTACTTTGCCACGCCGATTGCCGCGGTATTCATCATCATCTTCCTGATGCTGGCCGGAGCCTTTACCTTCTACCTGGGCGACTTTTTTGCCCGTGGCCAAGCGGACCTCATCCCCTTTTTCGATTTTCACCCGTGGCTCTATCTGGTCCTGGTCCCGGCCCTGGCCATGCGGCTCTGGGCTGAGGAACGGCGAGGAGGGACCATCGAATTGCTGTTCACGCTGCCCGTGACCTTGTGGGAGGCCGTGATCGGCAAGTTTTTAGCGGCGTGGTGTTTTACAGGCATTACCCTGGCGCTCACCTTTCCCACGTGGGTGACCGTGAATGTCCTGGGGGAGCCGGACAACGGCGTCATTCTGGCAAGCTACCTCGGCAGCTTTTTAATGGCAGGCGGCTTTATGGCGATCGGCTCATGTGTGTCGGCCCTCACCAAAAACCAGGTCATTGCTTTTGTGATCAGTGTGGTGGTCGGGCTGGGGTTCGTCCTTAGCGGCGACCCCATGGTGCTGGATGTGTTCAGCGGGTGGGCGCCGCAGTTTCTGTTGGAACTGGTCAGCTCGTTCAGTTTCCTGACACATTTCAACGCCCTGAGTCGCGGGGTCATCGACGCACGTGACCTGGTGTATTTCCTTTCGCTCATCGGGTTCTGGCTGTTTGCCACGGCGCTCATGCTGGAATGGAAAAAAGCCGAATAAAGGATTGAATTCCATGAACATCCGACTCCTGACCGGAAGCGGATTGGCCATCGCGGTGGTGTTGTTTTTCACGGTGAACGTCCTGAGTCACGTGGCGTTGCGGTCGGCCCGTGTCGACCTTACCGAACAACGGCTCTATACCCTCTCCGAGGGCAGCCGAAACATTCTGCAGAGTCTCGAAGAGCTGGTAACTCTGCGGTTCTATGTGTCCAAGAAGCTGGCCGTGGAATTGCCGGGCATTCAGGGCTACACCAACCGGGTGCTGGAACTGTTGCAGGAATACGAGCAGGCCGCCGGTAAGAATTTGGTCCTGCATGTCATCGACCCCGACCCCTTTTCAGAGGAAGAGGACCGGGCCGTTGGGTATGGACTCCGGGGCGTGCCGCTGGGCCAGGGAAACAGGCAGTTCTATTTCGGGCTGGTGGGCACCAATGCCACGGATGACCGGGAACTGATACCCTTTTTTCAGCAGAGCCGGGAGGAATTTCTCGAATATGATCTCACCAAGCTGGTGTACCGGTTGGCCAATCCCAAACGGAAAGTTATGGGTCTGTTGAGCACCCTCCCCTTGGACGGTGTCCCGCAGATGGCGTTTCCGCAAACTCAAGGCGGAAGCCCCCCTTGGATGATCATGGATAGCATCAGGGACGCGATGGAAGTCAAGGTCTTGGACAAGGCCGTCAACGACATCCCCGAGGACGTGGACGTGCTCATGGTGGTCCATCCCAAGCAGTTGAGCGACCAGACCTTGTATGCCATCGACCAATTTGTGCTGCGAGGCGGCCACGCCGTGGTCTTTGTAGACCCCCACAGTGAAGCCGACCGCGTGCCGCCCAACACTCAAAACCCCATGGGCATGCAAGGGCCGCGCAATTCCGATCTGGGCCGGGTTTTCGACGCCTGGGGCATTGAGTTGGTCGAGGGAAGGGTCGTGGCCGATCTCCCCTTGGCCAAACGTGTGAACTTCCCAAAACAGTCCAGGATAGCGGTGGCGGACTACCCTGTATGGATCGACCTGACGCCCCGGCAACTGAATGCCGAAGACGTCGTGACCGCCAAGCTCCCGAACCTCACCATGGCTTCGGCAGGCTTCCTGCGCAAAGAAAAAGACAGTCCGATCGAGTTTACACCCTTGGTGGAAACCGATGACCAAGCCATGCAAATCGATGCGGCCCGTCTGCAGTTCATGCCCGACGTCGAAGGCATCCTGCGGGACTATCATCCGGAAGGCGAATCCCTCGTGTTGGCCGCCCGCCTGACCGGTAAGGTGAAAACAGCCTTCCCCGATGGCAGGCCGGAAGCCGCGGATTCGGAGGAATCAGAGGCACCCAGGGACGACAAGGAGTCGAAACAACCCCAACGCCTGGCCGAATCCACAGCCCCCATCAACGTCATCGTGGTGGCGGATACCGACATGCTGCAAGACCGGTTTTGGGTGCAGGTCCAAAACTTTCTGGGACAGCGGATCGGGATTCCCACCTCCGCGAACAACGATTTCGTCACCAATGCCTTGGACAACTTGACTGGCAGTTCCGATCTGATCAGCGTCAGGAATCGGGGGAGTTTCTCCCGCCCCTTCACATTGGTCAGGGCGATTCAGCAGGAAGCGGAAGCCCGTTTCCGTCAAAACGAACAGGCCCTGCAACAACGCCTCAAAGAGACCGAACGCAAGATCCAGGAACTGGAGAGCAGGAAAGAAGACCAAACCACGGTTATTTTGAGTGCCGAACAGGAAGCCGCGCTCGATGGCTTCCGGCAAGAGCTGGTGGCGACCAGAAAAGAACTGCGCAACGTCCAACACGAATTGCAGAAAAACATCGAAACACTCGAAAACGTCGTGAAGTTTCTCAACATCGGGCTGATGCCCTTGATGATCGCCATCGGCGGCGTGATGTTCAGCGCCTGCACCATGCGTCGCCGCCTCCGCGGCAGTTGACCGAACCAGAGAGCAAGCACACGACCATGAGGCTCAAAACCCTTGGCATCCTGGCTGTCATCGCCGCCCTCCTGATGCTTGTGACGGTATTCCTGGCTCAACGGGAAGAACCCGCGCCCCCGCAAACAGGACAACCCGTCTTCCCGGGATTGAAAGCGACCATCAACGACGTGTCTGAAGTGAGCCTATCGACGCAGAGCGGGACCATCACCATCCACAAGGATAAAGCAGCTTGGCGCATCAAGGAGAAACACGACTACCCTGCCGATCTGGGAAAGGTTCGTGGAGCCCTCATCGGCCTCGCGGAATTAAAAATACTCGAACTGAAAACTCGGAAACCTGATCTCTATGAGAAGCTGGGGTTGCAGGACGTGGACGCGGAAGGATCGTTGTCCACGGGAGTCACCCTCAAGGATGCGGAAGGAAACATACTGGCGGAGGTCATTCTCGGCAATGACCGGCTGGCCCAAGGGAACCGGGATCAAAAGGAAATGTTCGTTCGCAAACCCGGCAATCCGCAGACCTGGCTGGCGGTGGGGAAACTCTCGGTCGAGAAGAATCCCGGCGAGTGGTTGGACAAGGAGCTCACGCAGATTGAAACAGAACGAGTGAGACGCCTGATCGTGACCCACCCGGATAAGACCCGACTAGTCGTGGAGAAAGCCAAGCCCACGGACCTCAACTATCAAGTGGCCAACCTGCCGGAAGGCTTGGAAATAGAGTCGCAATTTACCGTGAACAACGTCGTGTCCACGGTCACGTCCCTGTCATTGGACGACGTCAAACCGCAGAACGAAGTCCCGTTTGACGACCAACCGGTCGTGACCGCCGTGTTCGAAACCTTCGACGGCCTCCAAGGAACCGTGCAACTCCTCCCGAAAGACGAAAAGAACTATGTAACGATCTCCGCAGTCTTCAACGCCGGCCTGGTCTGGAACCCTGAACCGGAAAAAGAGGCGGAACCGGAAAAAGAATCAGAACCCCAAGCTGACGAGCAATCCGACGTAGACACGCAAAACAAGGACGCCGGCACCAACCCCGAGCAACCCAAGATCAAAGCCGAAGCCGAAGTCAAAGCCGAAATCGAAGCCCTGAACAAACGGGTCGGGGACTGGGTCTATATCATCCCCAAATTCCGCGCCGACACCCTCCTCAAAAAACCCCAAGACATCCTCAAAACTTCCGACAGCTAACGTCCACCCATCTCCATCCTGTCAACGAATTACGGAACACATACACCTGCTGACCACGGCATGCCCCCTATTTTGGCGATGACGCGACTTGCGAAGAGCCGGCAGAAGGCTGCTGCGAATTGAGCCATACGTCCTGGAGTTCTTGGTAGACCTGCATTAATCGGGAATCTTCAAGCCGATAGGCCAGGGACACCAGAATCAGCCCGAAGAACAGAACCAGCACGCCGAGTCCTCCTACGCCCAGGGCCAAGGCCCAGCCGCTGGCCGAATCGAATCCCCCGTCGATTCCGAATGTGACCAAAAACACTAACGTACCGACCGACACGAATCCCAACCAGATCAGAGTCAGCAGGCCAGACGACCAGGGCACGCGTTTGGTCAGGTGCAATTCCACACCGGTCTCGGTGGAATGGAGCGTGACCGTGCCTCTCAGCGGCCACGCCGTGCGGAATCGCATGGAGAATAACTGGTACGAAGGGCGAAGCGAAATCACCGCTTGCGCACCGAACCAGCGAGCCACGCCGTGGGGCAGGGCAATGGTATCATGTTTGCCGAATTGCCGGAGAAGGGAGCGATGGGTGAGGTTGTGGAGGTGGTCCTGCCGGTGGGCGATGCCGAACCCGTATTGGGCGGAAAAGGGACGGAGGTTGGTAAACTGATACCAGTCCCCGATGATCAGCAGCAAAAACAGGATGCCTCCGAAAATTCCAGCCAGGAGCATGGGCTCGCACCATAGCACAACGGCCCCGCTCCGGTGAAGCCGTCCGTGTGCGGAGTGGGTGATGGTATAAGGTCAGAAACCTTTGGCATTCCTCGACACAGGAGCAGCCATGTGCATCCACCAAGTCGGTTTCCGCATCCGTGGGGGCTCGCCTCGCCCCAATCGAGCCTCGTTGGGACATGACACCCAACGAGGCTCAACGCCGATTCACCATTCTGCAGTTTTTTGCGCGGTACGGCACGGCCTGGCCGCGACGGAGGAGGCCTTCGTAGTCGGCCTCTCCGCCTTTGTAGCCGCCGTATCTCATGCGGCTTGAGGTGGTGGACCCATACAGTGATTTGACTTTGTTCTTAACGCTTCGCTACCATGCTTCTGCGGGGTGGAGCAGTCTGGTAGCTCGTTGGGCTCAATTCCGTAGGGGGGAAGAAAGTGACCCGCTGATTGCGCAGCAAGCCCTCCTACACTGGGCGATGCAGAGGGAAACTTCTGTACGATCACCTGTCAAATTCGGGGAAGCCGGTAGCGGGGTAACCCCGAGCCAAGCTTACAGAGCCGGTACGCTTTGCAAGAAGGTGTAGAGACTTGACGGCAGGCATCCTAACGGCGGCTATGCCGGTCCGAGGATGAAGAGAAAGTCCAGACCACAAACTGAATCACCAGGCAGCGAAAGCTGTAGTGGTACGCATAACCCAAAGGTCGAGGGTTCAAATCCCTCCCCCGCAACCACCCAACCCCTTGTCGGATTACGCTGCGCGCAGGAACCTCTGATTTATTGTGCTAGCGGGATGCAGGGCAAGGCGTCCCGCAGCGAAACCCGAGACCTATCAAGTGGATAGTCGAGGGTTGAGCGAGGACACAACGCCGCCATGCGCCCGATAGTGCAATAAATCAGAGGTTCCCTCATCCGACCGGCCTGTCTTTATCTGTCATCCCTGACATTGTTAATTGGGGGCCAGGGCGCGATGAGATCGCGCCGCTGCAACGACGGGGCGGCCTCTCCAAGAGCCGCAATGAGATGCGGCAGCTACAAAGGCGGAGAGAACGAATCGCAGGCCTGCGGTATGTCAACGAGGTCGCACCTGGAGCTGTTTCTTATACAATACCCCAAGCGGTGCGGCATGTCTTTTGAGAAACGACGGGGAGGAAAGCGTGGTCAACGTCCGATGGTTGTGGGTGCCCATGGTCGGGGCGAGCGTGTTTCTGGCCTTGCCCGGTCATTCGACGATTGACGGGGTGCTGGGCGATGTGGTGGGGCACTTTTTTTCGGCTGCCCTGGTGGCCGTCGTACCGGTTGTCGGGTATCGTCTGATCTACAAAGACATCGGCGAGAAAGAAATCACGTACATCTTTGCGGCGTCCTGGGCCTATCTCGTGATCTCGCAACTTTTGAAGTTGTAGAGATCAGGATAGTCGGCGCAGAGCACTGGTGAGCCCCACCAGAGAAAGACTATAGATGAGCCATTTTGACGGATCGAAGTTGTACCACTTGGCCCCGTTCCGATAATCGCTTTGATACATGTGGTGATAGTTGTGGTATCCCTCTCCGAAGGTAATGAGCGAGACCCACCAACTGTCACGACTGGAATCGGATGATCCATGCGGTTGGGCGCCCCACAGGTGGCAAATGGAATTGATGCAAAACGTGGAGTTTAAGACGAAAAAGGTCCGCCCGACCCCGGCGAGCAAGAAGCACCCCAGTCCCTCAATCCAACCGCCGTACACAAATCCCACCACGAAGGGAAACACCAAGCCGGAAAGGACAATGGGGATATAATAGCGATGTTGCCACATCACCACGGGGTCCTGTTTCAGCTTGGTGGCATATTTGTCGTCTTTATAGGGATCCTTCCAGAACAGCCATCCGCAATGACTGTACCAGAATCCCAGTTGCGCATTGTAAGGGTCCTCTTCCTGATCGCACCGAGCGTGATGGCGAATATGATCTGACGCCCATTTGAGGCCTGAATTCTGGAGAGCCCATCCTCCCGCGACCAAAAACGCCCCTTTCACCCAATCGGGACACGTAAAACTTCGATGGGCCAGTAAACGATGGTACCCCACTGTGATGCCCAGCCCTGTGATGATATAGAACAGGACAAACATCGTCCATGCGAGCCACGAATAATCATACAGGTACGCGTAGGCCGGCAAGCCGACGATTGCGCTTGCCGTCACACTGCAAAACAATATCAAGGTCAGGTGATCGGGGGGGCGAGGCAAGGGAACGGCTGTTTTCGAATCGGCCAGAGTCGTCATGGCGTTATGGGTCATTGTGCGATCAGTGGAATCGTCTTCAACACGTATTCAATACTTTGAATGGCTGGTCAACGGAAGGTGCTGCTTTTCACCGAAACTCGTGCGAACCTCTTCTTGTCGATAGCGTATCCATCCTTTTGATGACGCAGCACTTCACAAGGCAAGCCCTCTAAGAATACCCTTCCCCGGACGGATTGTAAAGGCTTTGTATGGGTCCACCACATTTGGCACTCGGGTTGGTGGTGAATCAGGGATTGTACCGGAGATTGCCGCCCAAGGCTATGGTGGGGCAACACGGTATTGTAGGCCAGCAACCAATCGGCCAGTTTGCGGTTAAAGGCCGCCAAATCGTCGAACAGCAGATCCTCGTGGTAGTCCACGAAGGTCTCTTGCAGGGTGCGATTGAACCGTTCCGCATGAGCGTTCATTTTCGGGGATCGGGGATACGTCCACCAGTGGGTGATGCCGCGCTCATCGAGCCGGTGCTGGAAATGCCCCTGGAACTCCGGGCCGTTATCGGAGAGGAGGACCCGGGGTGGGGCCGGGAGCAACGCACAGAGTGCATCGAGGGCGTGGGTGGCATGGCGGCTGGAGGCGGTGGCGGTGGCCACAGCGAAGGCGAAGCGACTGCAGGGATCGATGAAGGTGAATAGGTAGCGGCGGAGTCCGGCGTGGAGCCGCACAACGGGATCGCCGGCCAAGACCGCCAGGGGCGGGGCGGGGCGGGGCCGGGGCGGGCGGGATTTCCGGCGCCGTGTCCGGGGTTTGGGCCGGCCCCGGGCATCCAGGCGGCTCGGCGTGTGCCGCATCCGGTCCGGGGCGCGGGCGATCAGGCGCCCGATGGTGGAGACCCTGGGGAGGGCTAGCCCGTGCTGCGCACACCACGGCCGCAGTAGGACGTGCAGCTTGGCCTTCCCACGGTTGGGATACGTGGTGCGTAGCCGCCGGATCGCTTGGCTCAGGGCGGGTGGCCACGTGGCCTGCCGCCGCCGGTGGGGGGCCCTAGAGCGGACGGCCAACGCCTGCGGGTCCCCGCCAGCCTGAGTGAGCGCCCGCTGCCAGCGATAAAGCGTCCGGCGGCTGACGCCAAAGGCCTCCCCCGTCGCGGCTGGGCCATGCCGGGCGCAAAAGTGCAGAATCTTGAGTCGGTGATGGGCTTCGTGGGGTATCATGTCCCAACGATGCCCGAATTGCGTTAGTCGATAAAACCCCCTGATGCGATAGCCGACATGGTGGATTTGCATGGCCTCTCCTCCTGTTTCGAGGAGTGCCAAAGGTTTCTGAACTTATACAGGCTTAACCTTGCCGGAGCATTCGAATCAAACGCCAGGAATCGTGCAGAGGAAAGCCGGAATGCCTCTTTTCGTGGTCTTGAGGTGATCCCCGCTTTTGGTAAAGGATTGCCGGGAGCTTGCGTTCAGGCGTTACCGTCGTGGGGGAAAAGATTTTTCCTTGGGCCGCGCCTCATTCACCACGAGATTTCTGCCTTTAAAGTCTGTTCCATTGAGCGCCTCAATGGCTCGCTGCGCTTCTTCCCCGCTTCCCATTTCCACAAATCCGAACCCTCTGGACCGTCCGGCATATCGATCAGTGACCACGTTGGCGGATTGGACAGTTCCGTGTTGGGCAAACAACTCCTGTAATTCCTGGTCCGTCGTCGCATAGGACAGGTTCCCAACGTATAGCTTTTGATTCACTCATCCCTCCATCGTGTAGAAGTAAAAGTGTAACAAGGAATCGAACACAACGGCGCGCGATCCGGAGAATGCCGGCTCAGGAGTCCATTGATGTCAGGGGCTTCCCTTTGCAGGATATGGTGTGCGATTCTCCTCCGCCAACCTGCCTTGGCGACCGGTCGTCTTCGGTGAGCCTCTTAGGGAACCTTTGATTTCGTGCACGATCGGGCGCATGGCGGCGTGGTGTCCTCGCTCACCCCTCACCTCTCTCTCTGAGAAGCTTCGGGTTTCGCCTCGGGACGCCTTGCCCTGCATCCCGCTATCACACGAAATCAGAGGTTCCTTCGCACCCCGTGTATGATCGTGTCAACAACATGTATGGGACCACCACCTTTGGCACTCGGGTCGTTGGTGAAGGAGGAATGGTCGCGGAGAGTGACGGCCCAGGCTCCCTCCTCTTTTGTCGCTGCGCTATCCCTCGATGAGAGATGTCGATGTATAAGTTCAGAAACATTTGGCACTCCTCGAAACAGGAGGAGAGGCCATGCAAATCCACCATGTCGGCTTCCGCATCCGGGGGTTTTACCGACTAGCTCAATTCAGGCCTCGTGGGGACATGATACCCCACGAGGCTCAACACCGATTCACTATTCTGCAGTTTTGGGCTCGGCACGGCCTGGTCGCGACGAGGGAGGCGTTTGGGGTGAGCCGCCGCACCCTCTACCGGTGGCAGCGGACGCTCACCCAGGCCGGAGGCGAGCCGCACGCCCTGGCCGCCCGCTCCCGGGCCCCGCACCGGCGGCGGCAGGCCCGGTGGCCGCCCGCCCTGAGCCAGGAGATCCGCCGGCTCCGGACCACGTACCCCAACCTCGGGAAGGCCAAGCTGCACGTCCTGCTGCAGCCCTGGTGTACGCAGCAGGGCCGGCCCCTCCCCAGTGTCTCCACCATCGGGCGCCTGATCGCCCGGGCTCCCGACCACATGCGCCAAGCCCCGCTCCGCCTCGATGCCCGCGGCCGCCCCAAGCCCGCCGCCCGGCCCCGCAAGACCCGGCCGCCCCGGCCGCGCCCCACCCAACCGCTGGTCCTGTTCGCCTGTGATACCGTGGTCCGGCTCCACGCAGGCCTACGGCGCTACGTGTTCGCCTTCCTCGATCCCTACAGTCGCTTCGCCCTCGCCTGGGCCACCGCCACCGCCTCCAGCCGCCACGCCGCGGTCGGCCTCGAGGCCCTGTGTACCCTGCTCCCTACCCCGCCTCAATTCCTCCTCTCGGCCAACGGCGCCGAGTTCCACGGCCACTTCCAGCAGCGCCTCGACGCCTACGGCATCACCCATTGGTGGACCTATCCACGCTCCCCCAAAATGAATGCGCATGTCGAACGGTTCAATCGCACCCTCCAAGAACAGTTCGTGGATTACCACGAGGACTTGCTGGTTGACGATTTGGCGGCCTTTAACCGCAAACTGGCCGATTGGTTGCTGGCCTACAATACCGTGTTGCCCCACCATAGCCTTGGGCGGCAATCTCCGGTACAATTCCTGATTCACCACCAACCCGAGTGCCAAATGTGGTGGACCCATACAGTCGAGGGCAGGCTCATGGCGATTTTTGGCCCAAGTCTCCCGGTTATTTTCCGAAGATGCTGTGAAGAGGTGCTCTGCGGTTACTCGGGTTCTTGGATTTTGACGGGTTTGGATAAATTGGGTCGTTCGCGAAATTTCTTGATTTCCGTCGTCACGGCCTTGAACACGGAGCGAATGGCTTCCTCGAAACTCTTGGCCTCTTTCCGTGCGGTCACCGTATGGCGTGGCGGCAGATTCAGAACGATCAGCGCTTCGGCGTTATCGTCCCCTTTTTTGTGATGTGGATTTTTGGTAAGGGTAATACGGGCATGGGTGATGTTGTCGTACTCTGTTTGGAGCGTGGTAATCCGGTCTTGGATCTCCTGTTTCCATCTCGGCGTCATTCCGACGTTTCGGCTGTCAATTTTCAAATCCATCGTCTTCCTCCTCCGCTTACGTTAATTCGCGATCATGAGGGTTTAACGACATCACCTCCCTCAATTATCTCATGAACGACCGTCTATTGTCATGAACGATTGTGCGCCGGTAAGACAAAAACCCACCACCACGTGAGGAATCTTTGCATTTCAATCTTGTGTACCCACAGCCGTATGAGGTACCATTCCAGACTTCAGAGGGGGCGTCATGGATAAAACACAAGGGTCCGTTAAAGAAAAAAGCGGTGCGCTCGATCAGCATATCGAACGGTTTCGTCAACAACTCGCGAACTTGAAGACGTTTATTGTCGGCGGCTCGTCCGCGCATTCATCTCTAGCCGAGTTTGATTTGACTGCCGAAGAACTCATTGCCGAGGTGTTGGGAAGTTCCTCGAGTATGTTGGAAGCCTATGAATATGCTCAGTTGGGAGAAGCCGGGGGGCTGGTCAATCTCTCGGATGAAGCTCCGGAAGGGGCAGGTCTGGATAATGAACGGGAAGCCCTCCGACAACGACAGCGGGTGCTGGAAAGTTGCATCGCGGATTTGGAGGCTCGCCGGGCGCAGACCGGTTCAGTCCGGCGCGCTCAGACCATGAGCGGCCCCACCGTGAGTGACTTTATGTCCAAGGTGATTCGATCCGTGCCGCATGATGCCACGCTTCGGGAAGCCGGAGAATTATTACAGACGTGGAAAATCGGCTCGTTGTTGGTCGATAGTGGAGATGAATTCATCGGAAGCATCACGGAAACCGAATTGAGTCGGGAGGTGGTGGCCCACGGGATCGATCCCGCGACAACGACGGTCAAAACCTGCATGCGCGAACCTCTGCTGACGATAGAAACCAGTGAGTCAATCGTCACAGTCGTGCGATTAATGAAAGAAAAAGCGACTCGTCACGTGTGTGTGACCGAAAGTGGGAAAATCATCGGCCTGATTTCCGTGTCGGATATTCTGCGCTATTATTCAGGGGTGACGTAACTCAGTCATAACACCCTGGGGTGTTCCCCCGTTTCGCCTCGAGCCGTTCTACCACCTCAGTAGGGTCAAAAGGGATTCCTGCGTGAAGCAGGACGGTCACGGCTCACGGCTCGTTCGTCCGGCCCGAGCGGTTCTTGGGCCTGCTCCTGTTGTTTGAGGACTGGCAGGTCGGCCTCTGAGACGTTATCCGGCTCCCCGGCTCTTGCGGTGACTCGTTGGCGCAGGGTGGCCGGGGTTGCCTGCATATCCAGGATCAGGAACGGGACGTTCAGTGAGGCAGCCAGTTTTCTGAACGCATCCCGATGCCGCCGTTTCAAAAAAGTCGCATCCACGATGACCGGATATCCGGACAGCAGGAGTTGCCCGGCAAGGGCGTGCAGGCGGTCGTACGTCTTTCGCGTCGTCTCCATCCCATAGACGGCGGGCTTTAATTCTGCGGAACTCTGATCCAAAGGCGATAAACCGAACAAGCGTTTGCGTTCGACGTCCGACCGGAGACGGATGGCCCCGGCGTGTTCCAACAGCGTTTCCGAGACGGTCGATTTCCCGGTGCCGGATACCCCATGCATGATCACGAGCCAGGGCGCGTTGGATTCGGTCAAGGTTCGGGCAGTCGCGAGATAGCGAACGAAGTCGTCCGCGTGGGACGAAGGCCCGGGGGCCTGGCCACGGGCTTGGCCGAACGTAAGGCCCGCGACTTTCACCCGGACAAGAGCCCGGTAGACTTCGTAAAACGGCAGCAGATCCAGACCTTCATAGTCCCCCGTGAATTCGAGATATCGATTCAGGAATCGCCTTGCCATCGCCGGCTTTCCTCTGGCCTGGAAATCCATCACCGTAAACGCCACGTCGTTGATGACGTCGATCCATCGCAGACGTTCGCTGAACTCGATGCCGTCGAATACGACAATCCGGTCCCGAAGGAGCACAAGATTGGCCAGGTGAAGATCGCCGTGGCACTCTCGGACGAACCCCGTCGCTTTTCGTTTCTCAAAATCACCGTCACGGACAGTGTGGAAGTGCGTGAGCCAGTGCCGAAGTTGCTCCAGCGATCGCTGATGTTCGGAAAAGGGGCTATGAGCGGGGATCTGTTCAAAGACTTCTGCGATGACCCGGGCAATCAACCCGGTGGTTCCAAAGGGCGTGTCCGGGCCTGCCTCAGCACTGTTGCGATGAAACGTTGCGATATCCCGGGCTAATTGATCGACCTGTTCGAGTCGAACCTGAGACAGCACGTGGTCCAAGGTGGCCTCGGCTGTGAACTGCCGCATTTTCACGGCGAACTCGAAGGGCTCGCCGTGTCCGTCCAGCAGCGGGTGCTCAGGCGTTCCGGAAATCGGAAGCACGTCCACGTAGAGGTCCGGGGCCGACCGCCGGTTCAAGCGAATCTCCTCATGACAAAAAGAATGGCGTTGGGCGAGAGAAGAAAAGTTCACAAACCCGAAATTGACAGGTTTTTTGATCTTGTAGGCAAAGGGTTCGGTCAGAAGGACCCAGGAAATATGAGTTTCCCGCAAGTCGAAATGCGTGACAGGATGAGGATAAAGATGAGGCTGTTGCAGGGCTCGGAGAAGCGTGAGCGAATCATTGGGTTTCATGATTCAAACCCATTCCCTCGCAAAATTGAAGCCGAATAGATCTTTCCCAAGAATATGGGGATAAAATAGTGAAAACTTTTTTAGAATACTCATTTCATATCCGCATGATGGCATAGCGATCCAACAGCACGTTTTTTTGCGCATTTCGTCAAAAAATATTTTCCCACTATATATAGTAGCCTTGAAATATACACGTGTATTTGTATCTATATTTCAATATGTCATGAAAATATCACTGATGTGACGGAGGCTTTTTCACATGACGCGCGCAGGCTGACCCAAAGCATGAGGTTTATCCACAAAGGCTGTCGACAAATGAGCGAGACCGCCGCAGAAATGTCAGCGCCTGCCGCCTCTCTCGGGCAGCCGGGCTGTTTTTGAAGGAATCACGTCGCGAGCATGAAGGGACTCTCCATACTGGCCACCATCGTCTCGGTTTTCAGTTTTTCGTTGACGTGCATTGTCGCGCTGTACCCTACCCTGTCGCGCTTCAAAAGTCGATGGAAGGCCGTCGCATTCTATGGCGGCATTTCAGGGGGCACGTTGCTGGTGGCAGCACTGACCGCCCCTGATCCTGCTTTGCCTGAGCAGGACTGGTCTTGGGTGGATTGGATGGTGGTCGGTCTTGGCGCAGGGGGCGGTTTTGCCCTGTTGATGAAGCGTTTGAGGTGGCTTCGAAAGAGCCGGACGGATACTCCTGCCGTTCGGACAGAACGTGCCGTCAACAAAAAATCCCGGGCGGAGAAGAAAAAGCCGTCGTGATAACGGACCGTCCCCGAAAACACTGCGCATCAGTCAGGGCCGGTCCCCAATCTTGTTTTTGCCGGGGACACTAGGTTGTTCCGGGCGTCGTGACTTCGCAACGCATTTCTTGTTGAGATGATGGTTTCAAGCGGTGTCCAGTCGATCGGCGGACAGTCGGTTCGGAAAAGCTGGTTCAAGGTCAATTGCAGAAATCTCGGCAAAAAAGGGTCTAGGATGATCGAGTCGTGCAACGGTTCACTGCCATCCTCGATCCGGAAGTGATTTTCGAAAAGCCGGCCGGTGAACCGTGTCTCGTCATGAGGTTCCAATTGCAGCCTGAACCGGAGCGTTCCGGCGTTGACCTCAATGTAACGATGGCATATCAGTTGGTCATAAGGAACGAATGAGGCAAATTCGTAATGGCCCAGCATCGAAGACCTGAGCACGAGCTTCGTTCCTGAAGGTAACACCGTCCGTTCTTCGAGTTCGGAGACGAATTGGACGGGATCGAAGGTCGCCTGCAGATCCGATGGCGTATCCCTGTATGTCGTCCACTGGTCTTTGCCGAGGAGTTGTTGCGTGATCGTCAGGATGTGCGACCATTCGTATCCAAGGACGCCGAAGTGCGAGTCAACGAATCTGCCCGCCTCGATATCGGGCCGGCGATCCTTACTGAACTCGATGCGAATCAGATCCGCGTGCTCAACGTCGTATCGCTTGAAGGCATTCACCATTTCCCGGACGGCGCGGGAATCGGCGTACTGCCGGTTTATCAGGACACGCGACTCGCGGTATTGCTTGAGAAGAGCCTGGAAGGGGGCGACCTCAGCACTCAGACAAGCCGGCTTCTCAACGATGACCCGCGCGCAAGGATTCCTCGACAGAACCGTTCCCAGGCTTTCGAAGTGGTTTTGCGTAGGCGTACAGATGCACCAGACTTGCACACGATTGAAGAGGGCTCCGGGGACGTCATCCAACGTCGCGTAGGACCGGGTTTCCCTGTCATCAGTCGCTCGAGGGTCAACAATCACGAAACGGTCACATAACGGGTCGAAGACCTTACGATAGATGCGACCCATCTTGCCGCACCCGACGATTCCGATGAGTTCGAAGTCCTTGTTCAACCCAGTCTCACCTGTCGAAACATTTCAGAACGTACGGACACCCAACCGGGTGCATCCGGCACCGGCAGCGTGCTCATGACGCTCTGGCAGGGTCCGGGAGTTGACGATCGATCTCTTCGATCCTGTACCCGAATCCGTGACCGCTGATCGTCCTGAGGTCGAGAAACCCGCCCACCCGTTGATACAACCTCGGATGGACCCTGGCTTCGTCCGCGGAAGCGTCAGGATAAAACTGCATGGAATTGGTCTCCAGGCCAACGTCAGGAGAAGCATGAGCCCCGAGTTGGACGTGCGCGATTTGTGCCAGCATGGGATTGGTCAGGTCCTGGGTTAACACCACCATGCCGTGGCGCTTGGCCCAACTCATCGTCAACAGTGCTTCCGTCTGGGTTTTACACGTTTTCAGCACCACTCCCGAGTATCCGAGTTCGCTTGCCTTCCCGAGCACGCGCCAATCATGGGCGCTTTCATCGAGCACGCAAGGGGCCCACTTCGCGACGGAAGACACGTCCGTGCCGCGATCCAGTAATTCCGGGGCAAAGGGTTCTTCTATGTAGCAAAGCGCGTCCAGGACGTGGGGCCTGGTCTTGGAGACACGCTCGAACAGATGTTCCACGTAGGTGGGGTCCGTTACCATCCCGTTAAAATCCAAGCCTAACATTGTGACCCCGCGCGGCATGGCCACGTCGGCCACGTTCAGAACCCGCTCGCAGTCCCAGTCGAAATCCGTTCCGCTCAACTTGATTTTCAGCCGGCTCAGTTGGTCCTTGCCTATCCACTCTTCCAAGGTCGTGGGAAACCAATTTCCCGGCTCCTCGGAAACCCGCGTGTTTCCGGACAACGTATCCATCCCCCCGACAGCATGCCATGCGGCAATCCTGCTTGTCCCATATGAAAGAAAATCGCTCGGGTACAAGCCTCTGAAGCCGGTGTCTCCATTGTCGATGTAGGCGGTCAGATCGTCCGGCAGGTCGCGAGCGGAGTAGCAGTCGTAGATCGACCGACCCGCGGCGTGGCCATACGCATCGTGGAGCGCAAGATCGAAGGGCGCACAGCACATCAAGGCCGCCAGATAGGGCAACCGGCTTTCAACCCTTCGCCGCGCGTTAAATGAACGCAGCAACTCCGGCAACGTTTGACGAAGGAATGCCTGTCCGAGCGTGAGCGGGTGTCCGCTGGTCTCACAGGCCGACCACGCATCAAGCACTTCACAACAGAATTGCCGCAAGGCCGCTTCGCGTTCCGATAACGGAACGTCGCTGGGCCACGCCCATTGCGCGGAGAGAGGCACCTCTCCCCAACCTCGAAAAGGACCGCGAGAGGCCTCCTCCACTTCAAATAGCACGCGGGCACACGTGACCCGCTCGAGCGTTTCCTTCCCGAATCGAAACGGCGCTTTTGCCCGGACATCAATGAAGTAGAGAGTCGACCCGCTCGGATGAATCGCAACCATCACGCTGACCGGCTGAACGTCATTGCCAGGCCGGAACGGCCTGCGACTTCGTCTCTCTGGTACGCCATGAAAGCTGACCTGCCTTGAAATCTTCCCTTCGGGTCGCAAGCATCCTGTTGGGCATCTCGTCAAAGCTCCCCTGTAACCGGGATAGGCCTGTGCATGGGTGATATACGCAAAGAACTCCTTCAAGTCAATCTTGTGGGGGATGATGTCTGTCACTTGACCAAGGTCTTCATTGCCTGATTGGCCCCAGACCACGGGTCCCCTTCAGGTCGGATGACGCGACGCTCATCCGACCTACCCGACTGACCGGAGCGCCCCCAACCCCCTCAATCCCCCTTATCAGGGGGACGGGGTTGGGGCGTCACGGGACGCCGGTGCGGCGAACCTGACCTCTGGTGGCTCCCCCTTCTTTTGTAGCCGCGCCATCTCATGGCGTGGACAGCGACCGCTCCAAAAGCCGCATAAGAGGCGGCTGCAACACAGGCGGAGCGGCCGACCCTGGCTCCCCGATGACCCATATCGGGGCTAACCACAGAAACTTGCGGGTCGGCTGACCGGCGCGTCCCTAACCCCCTCAATCCCCCTTATCAGGGGGACGGGGTCGGGTTAGCCGCAGGCGTCACCCGACACTGCTCACCGTTAGCGACATCATCCCCATCTTGTGGTTGGACGCTTCCACTCCAGCCCGCGCGTTTCGCCCTCATGGTCTCAGGTAAGGGAAGAACGTGACTTGAGTTGTTTGACCCGCCAAAACTGCTTTGATATTTTGCCGGTCGTGTCTTATCTCCAACCGACGGCGGTGTCTCCATTCTCCGGAAGTCGCTTCACGGTGTTATGCCTCGAACGAGGGCGTCATGCAGAACGTTGATAACTGGAACAGGTTGTACCGAACGCAGGGCTATCATCTTCCTTGGTGCGTGGAGAAAATGCCGTCCTGGTTTACAGAAGTCGTGCATTCAGGCTGGATGAAACCATGCAAAGCGTTGGACGTGGGGTGTGGAGTCGGCAATTATGCTTTCCACCTTGCGGAACAAGGATACGAGATCTTGTGTCTGGATCATTCCGAGACGGCCATCGCTCTCGCAAAAGAAAAAAACAGCCATCCGTCTTTACGATTCATGATTGAAAGCACGGAAAACCTGGCTTCCCTCGGTGAAACATTTGATTTCATCTATGACATTTCGTTACTCCATCATCTGAAACCTCACCAAAGAAATGATTACGCTTGTCAACTCGCAGGCCGTCTCAACTCCGGTGGAAAATTAATGGTGTGCGTATTCAGTGACGATGAAGAGCGGTTCGGTAAGACCAACGAGTTTATGAATCCAGTCACCGGCACCATCACCTCCCTGTTGTCAAAAGAAGAACTCGTGAGTACATTTGAACCGTATTTCACCTTTGACAAGCTGGAAAAAGTCCCCTTCGACAACTATCTGCGCTATCTGTGTTTAATGAGAAAGAAAGAGGGTTAGTGCGGATCACGTGGCGGTCAATTTCAGCGCCGGCAGCGGAAATTCCGGTAAGTTGATCCGGATCTCCCAAAATCCCGATCCGTTGTCTTGGCGCAACCAGTTGGCCGGAAAGTGGCGGCTGTGGTTTGTACGGAACGGGCAAGGAAATTTCCGCGCAAATGCAGTATATTGGGGTGGAGAACACAAAAGACATCAGACTCCCTCTCTCTTGACGGGAGAGGTCAAGGTGAGAGTTATGATTCCGCGTCTGACAATGTGGATACTGGGTGTGCTATCGGCCCTGTCGATCGTGTCGCACGCCGCGGCTTCGGAAATGGCGCCTCCGGGCCAGTTTCTTCACCAATCGATTCCCGTGCTTGGGATGACCTTGGATAAGACCCGCCAACCCGTTGGAATCGTGACGTACGTGATGCTGCATTTTCATCAACGCTCGGACCATGATGGGCTCAAGGTCCACTTTCGAAAAATCCCAGGCCGGTTCGGCCCCATTGCGCGAAAGGCCGTCGCGACCGCGATTGACCGCGCGGCAAGATCCGCGAATCTTCAGGATGACTCATGGACCGTGGTTTTGACGTTTCCCTACTCGGGGTTGACCTTGTATGGCGACAGCCTGTCGGCGATGGTGGCGTTAAGTGTTCTGGCCTTGGCTAAAAACGAGGCGATCGTGTATGGGCGAACGCTCACCGGAAGGATTACGGAGGATGGCCACATTGGGAAAGTCGCCGGGATTCCGTATAAAATTTATGCCGCCTATGCCGAACGCTTGGACCGGGTCCTGATTCCCGAAGAACAGGATCCCCACGATAGTGACTGGCGAACTCCTTTCCTCATGCATGTTTCCCACGTGGGGACGCTGGAAAAGGCCTATCAAGGCTTGACGGGTCGTTCCTTGTTTTCGAGAAAATCGTTGAAATAAGCTCCCAGTGGACTTCAGGGCGTGCGGATTTTCAAAGAAGACGAAGCCGATTCGGGAAACGAAACAACTCGTGTTCGATAGCCTGGGTGACAATGGAGGATTTCTTATGGCAAGCGTGGCGTTATTTCTCATTACGCTGCTTGGTCTGTCGTTCGTACTTCCGAGGACCGGAATGAGTATGGAATTCGATCCCCTCGTGCATCCCCATCCTCGACAAGGTGAACGGGATCATATGGTGAAGGCACAACTCCTCTCCCGTGGGATCAGCGACCAAGCCATCATCCGGGTCATGCGAGAAGTGCCCCGTCATGAATTTATGCCGGCCGAGGATGCAGCCGAAGCGTATGATGACCATCCGCTGCCCATCGGGTACGGGCAAACCATTTCGCAACCCTACATCGTGGCCTATATGACCGAAGCGCTACGCCTCAGCGACCATGAACGCGTGTTGGAAATTGGAACGGGTTCGGGGTATCAAGCCGCCGTCTTGGCAAGGGTGGGGGTACGTGTGTTCACGATAGAGATCGTCGAGGAATTGGCCGAACGCGCGCGTCAAAGGTTTGACCGGTTGGGTATCGCTCATATCACCAGCCGGGCAGGTGACGGGTATCAGGGTTGGCCGGAGGAAGCCCCCTTTGATGCGATCATTCTCACGGCGGCCCCGGAACATATTCCCCAACTATTGCTGGATCAGCTTGCGCCCGAGGGGCGCATGATTCTACCTCTGGGGAAAACGCTGCAACGCCTGATCCTCCTCACGAACACGCCGGCGGGGATCCAGCGCAAAGAATTGTTGCCGGTCGCGTTCGTCCCGATGACGGGAGAAGCACAGACGCGCCCGTTAAGCCGGTAGGGTTGTCGGAACGCAGCGCTGGTTCACGCGGTCTCTCCCATTAGGGAACCTCTGATTTCGTGTGATAGCGGGATGCAGGGCAAGGCGTCCCGGAGCGAAACCCGAAGCTTATTAGAGAGATAGGTGAGGGTTGAGCGAGGACACAACGCAGCCATGCGCCCGATCGTGCACTCAATCAGAGGTTCCTTTGTAGCGGCGGCCTTTTATGCCGCGTGGAGAGGTCGTCCAAGGAAGAAGGAGTCATGAGGTGTATGTCCCATGCTCTCCAAACTTGGATGAAACCGGCGCCAAAGTGGGACTCGCCAGTCTTCGGAAGGGAATGATCCAGAATCGTTGAGTCGGGTGTCATGATAATGGCGTGCTGGCTTCCCGCACCATCACCCGATGGTGAGGATCCCTGCTCCATTGATCTTTCCGGATTTGAGGGCTTGAAGGGCTTGGTTGGCTTGCTCCAGCCTGAAGGCCTGGGTATGGGTGCGAACGGGAATTTCCGCCGCGACCCGGAACAAGTCCAGCCCGTCCTGCCTCGTATTGGCCGTGACACTTTGGAGAGACCGTTCCTGAAACAAATCGCGGTCATACACTAACGGCGGAACGTCAGACGAATAAATGCCTGCCATGGCAACAGTCCCACCCCGTTCAAGGGCTTGAAGCGCCTGAGGCACGAGGTGCCCGACCGGTGCAAAGACGATCGAGGCATGGAGCCTTTCCGGTGGTGATTCGGTGGAATGCCCGACCCACGTTGCGCCTAATTGTTTGGCGAGACGTTGATGGGCGTCCCGGTGTGAAAAGACGTACACCGGGCAGCCCCAATGCCTCGCGATCTGAATCGTAATATGAGCGGAGGCACCAAACCCGTACAGGCCCAATCGTTGCCCGGGTTTGAGTTGACTCCGGCGTAATGCTCGATACCCGATAATCCCTGCACACAAGAGCGGCGCGGCTTCCGCGTCAGAAAACGTCGCAGGAATAGGGTACGCAAAGCGTGCAGGCACCAGCGCATATTCCGCAAAACCGCCAGGTACGTGATAGCCGGAAAACGTGGCGCGTTCGCACAGGTTTTCACGACCCGCGATGCAAAACTCACAGGTCCGGCACGTATCCTGTAACCAGGCGATACCCACTCGGTCACCACGGTTGAGGGTGGTCACGCCGGCTCCAAGTTGATCAACGACCCCGACCGCTTGATGGCCGGGAATAATCGGTCTCGTGGCAGGAGGTAGCTCGGCTTCCACCACGTGCAAGTCCGTCCGACACACGCCGCATACGTGTACGTTCACTCGCACGTGACCTGGCCCGGGCTCCGGAACAGGCACCTCACGGAGTTGCAAGGGATCCGTGCTGACGTCGCCAGCATGATCAAGAATCATCGCTTTCATACCGTGTATCCTTCCCGAGCAGACGTACGATGATTGTGCCAATCGCCGAGCCGACGGCTGAGTTCTGGATATCGCCGCCGCTTGGCATTTGATCGTCAGCCCGCATCATGTATCCCAATAACCGGAAAAAGAGTTGGCTTTCTTCTGGACTGTCATCGCAATCTCTTGTGTCGTCCGCCTGACCGTCATCGCCAGCGGTGCTTCGGTCGCACTCGAGCGTCGGGTCTTCATCGTCGCACTTCGACCAACTCCGCGATAATCCTCAACTCCCCCTCTTGCAGACCCTCCAGCACGATGGGTGTGAAGGCCGGATCGGTGGAGTCGGGCTTGAGCACGACACAGGTGTGCCGCCAGCCGCCGTCCTCGCAGATCTTCTTGTCGCTCTGGTAGACCTTCACCGTGTACTGGCCGTCGTGTTCAGGGTCGTGGATGTTTCTAGCTGACTTCACGCAAAGTTCACTGGTCTTGCGCAGAATACTACCTCGATCATCGTTATTCTTGTTCGCTGTCCTTTGTTCCCTACGACTCGCTTTTCGGTGTCGAAGACTTTCGCCGCTCTGCCTCAAGCGCGGTTTCAGCTTCCGCCAACTTTGTTTCGGCCTCTGTCCGCTTGATGGAGAGTTCTACATCTTCCTTGCTCTCCGGTTTCGACGCCGATCCTCGACTGCCGAAGTAGAATGCAAGCACGGTAGCCGCCAGCGGTCCGAACACGGATGCCGCCTTCTGTAGCGTGTCACCGTTGGAGAAGAGCGCATATACCAGCGCCAGCAGGGATGAGCCAACAACCAATGCGGCCAGCATTCCCCGCAACGAACCGCGCGGCAACCCCAACCCCCGAAGTTCACTCGCGTCCGAGTTGCCATTCGTTGCCCGGTAGCGCGCAATGCACGGCCAAACGACCAAAATGACCACCCAAAGGATTCCAAGCTCCACGAGAAATAGACCCTTGAGGGTAGCTTCCCCGTTCTCGCTATCTTGAGCGCAGGCGATAGGCGGAATGAAGATCAGCATCGAGGCCACGACAGCACCCGACAAAAACGCTCGCCAACTCATGTCCTCTTTCGGATGTCGCCATAGTTCGGCAATCTTCTTCAGCAAGTGCACGACACGGCCATGCTTCACGGTCTCGTTAGGCATGTCTTCACTCCTTCTTCAAGTTAGAGTGATCTGGATATTTCACCAACCGGGCGCAATGATCACGCACACCCCGAACAATGGTTCTGGAGCAACACGAGTGCTATTCCCATGGGTTGACGACTGTGAGGGGCAGGTGGTCAAAATTTCGCGTGTTTTTTGTCACGAGGGCGAGACGATTCGCCTTGGCTGTGCCGGCGATCAGCGCATCGCCCAGATCCAGCACGCACCCCGACCGTGTCACCTGCGCCCGGAATCTGGCTGCCGATTCCGCTCCTTCGCGCTCCAGTGGAAGAACCCGGTCCCCGTAGGTCGTAGCGATGTCCAGGAGCGCCTCTCGCAGCGCAGCGCTCCGGGTACTCTGCGGCATGCGCTGCAATCCATATTGCAACTCGTGAATGACGATCGAACACAACCACAGGTCTTGGTGCGCCGAGAGGAAACCCGTAACGCGAGGGTGTGGCGTGCTCTTCAGGAGCTCCGAAATAACGTTGGTGTCCAGCAAATAACCACTCATGCGTCACTGTCGCCGTCGAGGAACGGTATCTTGCGGTCGGACCTGCGCTCAGGGAGTTCGAGTTCGATCCCGCGGGGCAGGTTCTCCACCAACCACTGGCCAAGCGGCTTGCGCCTCGGTCGGAGGCAATGCCGGGCACGCCAGCCTTCCATGGATTTCGTGCCTCGTGGCGGGACTTTGCCACGGGTGTATAAGTTCAGAAACCTTTGGCACTCCTCGAAACAGGAGGAGAGGCCATGCAAATCCACCATGTCGGCTATCGCATCAGGGGGTTTTATCGACTAACGCAATTCGGGCATCGTTGGGACATGATACCCCACGAAGCCCATCACCGACTCAAGATTCTGCACTTTTGCGCCCGGCATGGCCCAGCCGCGACGGGGGAGGCCTTTGGCGTCAGCCGCCGGACGCTTTATCGCTGGCAGCGGGCGCTCACTCAGGCTGGCGGGGACCCGCAGGCGTTGGCCGTCCGCTCTAGGGCCCCCCACCGGCGGCGGCAGGCCACGTGGCCACCCGCCCTGAGCCAAGCGATCCGGCGGCTACGCACCACGTATCCCAACCGTGGGAAGGCCAAGCTGCACGTCCTACTGCGGCCGTGGTGTGCGCAGCACGGGCTAGCCCTCCCCAGGGTCTCCACCATCGGGCGCCTGATCGCCCGCGCCCCGGACCGGATGCGGCACACGCCGAGCCGCCTGGATGCCCGGGGCCGGCCCAAACCCCGGACACGGCGCCGGAAATCCCGCCCGCCCCGGCCCCGCCCCGCCCAGCCCCTGGCGGTCTTGGCCGGCGATCCCGTTGTGCGGCTCCACGCCGGACTCCGCCGCTACCTATTCACCTTCATCGATCCCTGCAGGCGCTTCGCCTTCGCTGTGGCCACCGCCACCGCCTCCAGCCGCCATGCCACCCACGCCCTCGATGCACTCTGTGCGTTGCTCCCGGCCCCACCCCGGGTCCTCCTCTCCGATAACGGCCCGGAGTTCCAGGGGCATTTCCAGCACCGGCTCGATGAACGCGGCATCACCCACTGGTGGACGTATCCCCGATCCCCGAAAATGAACGCTCATGCGGAACGGTTCAATCGCACCCTGCAAGAGACCTTCGTGGACTACCACGAGGATCTGCTGTTCGACGATTTGGCGGCCTTTAACCGCAAACTGGCCGATTGGTTGCTGCCTACAATACCGTGTTGCCCCACCATAGCCTTGGGCGGCAATCTCCGGTACAATCCCTGATTCACCACCAACCCGAGTGCCAAATGTGGTGGCCCCATACAACGGGCGCCCCTTGCCGCGACCGCGGATCTCGCGATCCAACTCCCGCGTCTCGGCCACCCGCCATCTCACAGATCATCCAGCAGCCTCCCAGCCGCGACCGCGCGGATATTCTTCGCCAGCGGGAAGGTATGGTCACCGGCATGAATCACGTCCAGCGATCGCAGCCCGAGGTCGGCCATCGCCGTGCGCATCGTGCGGGTCACGGCGGGTGCGGTCGTGCGCTTGATCTCGAAGCCGTGCAGGCGTCCGCCGTGCTGCACAATCAAATCGATCTCGGCCCCCGAGTGGACCGCCCAAAAATGGCACTGGCGCTCGTCGGCATCAAGCGCATGGACGATGTTCTCGATCATGAAGCCCTCCCAGGACGCGCCGACCTTGGGATGGCGTTCTAGTTCGGTGTGGGTTCCTACCTGGAGCAACCGGTGCAAGAGCCCGGAATCCCGAATGTAGACCTTGGGGGCCTTGACTTGGCGCTTGCCGAGGTTGACGTTCCAGGGTTTCAACACCCGCACCATGAACGTTCCCGCCAGCGCGTCGAGGTAACGGCGCACTGCATGGTGCGAAACGCCGAACGCCCGTGCCAATTCGGAACCGTTCCACACCTGGGCATGGTAGTGGGCCAGCATCGACCAGAAGCGCTCCAACGTGGCGCTGGGGACGCGGATGCCGAGCTGCGGAATGTCCCGCTCGAGAAAAGTCCGCACGAAGTCGCGCCGCCAGCGATCGCTCGCGTCGTGGCTCGGGGCTGTGAACGACCGGGGAAAGCCACCTCGTAGCCAGAGTTGATCGATCCTTCCCACACCTGTCTCCCCCAACCACAGACAGGGCAATTCGTAGTAGGCAATCCGTCCCGCCAGCGACTCGGAACTCTGACGCAGCAAGTCGGGCGAGGCGCTGCCGAGGACCAGGAATCGCGCAGGCCGGGGACGGCGATCGGCCAGTACGCGCAAGGTCGGAAACAGATCCGGGCGGCGTTGCACTTCGTCGAGCACCACCAGCCCCTTGAGCGGTGACAGCGCGAGCAGGGGATCAGCAAGGCGCGCCAAGTCCGCAGATGACTCGAGATCGAACACGTGCGTTGGCCCCGAACGAGGTTGTGCGATTTGCCGCGCCAGTGTCGTCTTGCCGGCCTGTCTGGCGCCGAGCAACGCCACAACGGGATTGCGCTGCAACAGCCGATGCACCGCCTTCAGATGTGTGTCCCGGCGAATCACGGAACCAATATATCACGAAATCTGGACGTCGTCATTCCATATTTCGTGTTTCATCCAAAGTCATGGGCTTGCGGCTAAGGAACCTCTGATTTCGTGTGAGAGCGGGATGCCGGGCCAAGCGTCCCGGAGCGAAACCCGAAGCGTATCAGAGAGAGAGGTGAGGGTTGAGCGAGGACACCACGCAGCCATGCGCCCGATAGTGCACTCAATCAGAGGTTCCCTCACTTGGCAGGCCTGTCTGTGAGCCTTGTCGGATTACGCCTGCGGCTAACCCAAGCCCGGCCCCGTCCCCCTGATAAGGGGGATTGAGGGGGTTGGGGGCGCTCCGGTCAGTCGGGTAGGCCGGATGAGCGTCGCGTCATCCGACCTGAAGGGGACCCGTGGTCGGGGGTCAGTCAGGCCATGAAGACCTTGGTCAAGTTACATACATCATCCCTCGAAAACAGTCCTGTATAAGTTCAGAAACCTTTGGCTCTCCTCGAAACAGGAGGGGAGGCCATGCAAATCCACCATGTCGGCTATCGCATCAGGGGGTTTTATCGACTAACGCAATTCGGGCATCGTTGGGACATGATACCCCACGAAGCCCATCACCGACTCAAGATTCTGCACTTTTGCGCCCGGCATGGCCCAGCCGCGACGGGGGAGGCCTTTGGCGTCAGCCGCCGGACGCTTTATCGCTGGCAGCGGGCGCTCACTCAGGCTGGCGGGGACCCGCAGGCGTTGGCCGTCCGCTCTAGGGCCCCCCACCGGCGGCGGCAGGCCACGTGGCCACCCGCCCTGAGCCAAGCGATCCGGCGGCTACGCACCACGTATCCCAACCGTGGGAAGGCCAAGCTGCACGTCCTACTGCGGCCGTGGTGTGCGCAGCACGGGCTAGCCCTCCCCAGGGTCTCCACCATCGGGCGCCTGATCGCCCGCGCCCCGGACCGGATGCGGCACACGCCGAGCCGCCTGGATGCCCGGGGCCGGCCCAAACCCCGGACACGGCGCCGGAAATCCCGCCCGCCCCGGCCCCGCCCCGCCCAGCCCCTGGCGGTCTTGGCCGGCGATCCCGTTGTGCGGCTCCACGCCGGACTCCGCCGCTACCTATTTACCTTCATCGATCCCTGCAGTCGCTTCGCCTTCGCTGTGGCCACCGCCACCGCCTCCAGCCGCCATGCCACCCACGCCCTCGATGCACTCTGTGCGTTGCTCCCGGCCCCACCCCGGGTCCTCCTCTCCGATAACGGCCCGGAGTTCCAGGGGCATTTCCAGCACCGGCTCGATGAACGCGGCATCACCCACTGGTGGACGTATCCCCGATCCCCGAAAATGAACGCTCATGCGGAACGGTTCAATCGCACCCTGCAAGAGACCTTCGTGGACTACCACGAGGATCTGCTGTTCGACGATTTGGCGGCCTTTAACCGCAAACTGGCCGATTGGTTGCTGGCCTACAATACCGTGTTGCCCCACCATAGCCTTGGGCGGCAATCTCCGGTACAATTCCTGATTCACCACCAACCCGAGTGCCAAATGTGGTGGACCCATACAAAGCCTTGACATCAAAAACGAAAAGGACAACAATATCATCGATACGTTTTCTTTCTCACAAAAGGGGTCAACCATGAATGACCTCAGCCCACCAAAAACGTAAGGCCCGCAGCGAGCGAAGGGATAGACCGTCTTCGGGATGCGGGCTTCGTTGCCAAGAGGCAATGCTTCCGGACCGTGCTTAGAGGCACAAAGTCGGAACGACCTGATAAGAGCCGGAACATGCAGAATTCCCAAGTGAATTCTCCCACTGGCAACAGGCTTATCCGGAAAAAGACTGGCTTCGCCACTGGCGGGTCAATACCAGCAGAACCATGAGAGCGCATCACGCGCACGACGCACGTGAGCCCGCTTTCCCAAGAAAGCGGGCTCATCGTCGTTTGAAGACAGGACGTCTTCAAAAACTTTTGATGCAGGCTACACGCAGCGAGGTCTCGATTTCAGGCGCCACGCCCTTCCGGTAAAGATTATTACCCCCACTCAGTCGACGACCCCTCGAGTCGTACGCAAGAGCGATCCGTTTCCTTTGACCCCGAGACGGAATTCCGTGTACATTTTTGTCAATAACCATTCCGTCGCGGACGATGACCAATTCCTTTTTTAAAGGCCACGGATTGGGCAATGATTATATTGCCCTTGATCCCAGGCAGTTGACGTTTAAACTGACGGCCAAGACCATTCGCGCGATTTGTGATCGGCATTGGGGCGTGGGGAGTGATGGGATCCTGGCGCTGGTGCCCTCGAAAAAAGCCGACTTCGGGTTGCGGATTTTCAACCCTGACGGGAGCGAGGCGGAAAAATCCGGAAATGGGTTGCGCATTTTCGGCTGTTTCTTATATGCCACGAAAAAGACGAAGCGCCGGTCTTTTTCAGTTGAAACCAAGGGCGGGCTGGTCCGCGTGGAGTTGACGTTGGACGGGAAGGGGCAGGTCAACGGCGCGACCGTGGATATGGGGCGAGCCTCGTTCAGGCCGAGGGACTTACCCTGCACCATTAAGGCTCCGGAGTTGATCATGCAGCCGATCAAAGCCGTTGGGCAGTCTCTGCGCTTTACAGGGGTGAGCGTCGGCAACCCGCATTGTGTGGTGTTCAGGGACCGTGGCGAGCCATGGACCCGTGAGGATTTACTTCGTATGGGGCCGGAATTGGAAACTCATCCCACCTTTCCCAAGCGCACGAACGTGCAACTGGCGTTTCCCACAGGCCCGCACGCCGTGTCCATTTTGATCTGGGAGCGGGGTGCCGGAGAGACACAGGCGTCCGGCTCCTCCGCCTGTGCGGTGGCCAGTGCCGGGGTTCGCTTGGGGTTGGTGAAAAGCCCGGTCAAGGTGCTGGCTCCCGGCGGCAGACTGGACATCACGGTGGATGCCCAGTACGGCCTGACTATGAAAGGTCCGGTCACCGAAGTGTATCAAGGACGGTTCAGCGGCGCCTTTTTACCCGGCGCGCGGTAAGCCCCGTCGTCAGAACTCGCCTTTTCCTAGGGAACCTCTGATTTATTGCACGATCGGGCGCATGGCGGCGTGGTGTCCTCGCTCAACCCTCGACTATCCACTTGATATGTCTCGGGTTTCGCTGCGGGACGCCTTGCCCTGCATCCCGCTATCACAATTAATCAGAGGTTCCCTAGGGGAATTGGGTTGGCGGCGTGACGGTCCAACCCTCCCCGTTCAGTGATTCCATAAACTCGACCAGATCGGTCTTTTCCTGATCCGTTAAATTCAAGGGCTTGATCGCGGGATCAAGCCAGGGATTCGGTATGCCGCCCCGATCGTAGAAATCAACGACTTCGCGCAAGGTCGCCAGGTGGCCGTCGTGCATGTAGGGTGCCGTTTTGGCGACTTCACGAAGTGTCGGCGTTTTGAATGCGCCCAAGTCCTCGGACTGTTTCGTCACGGCTAGGCGGCCGACGTCGGCAAACAATTTCGACTGCTGATCCCACCCCGTGCCGAGGTTATGAAATTGTTCGTCGGTAAAGTTGAATCCGAAATGACAGCGGAGACATTGTCCCTTACCCAGGAACACGCGAAGCCCGTTTTGAGCATTGGCCGATAACGCCTGCTCCTCGTTCCCGATGGTGAAGCGATCGTAGTTGCTGTTCCCGGAGAGCAGGGTGCGTTGAAAACTGGCAATGGCTTTGCCAATCAGGTCAGTCGTCACGTCAGGCGACCCGAAGGCCCGTTCAAATAAGGGGCCATAGCCGGCAATGGCCTTCACTTTGGCCATCAGTTCGTCGTGATCCTTAAATCCATGCTCGATGGGGTTGGCGAACGGGCCCACGGATTGCTCCTCGAGCGTGGCTGCCCGCCCATCCCAAAATTGGGCCGCGCTGAAGACCCGATTGATGGCCGTCGGAGCATTTCTCCCGCCTTTTTGCCCATGAATGCCCGTGGAGGTCGGCTGCCCATCCGTAAAGGCCAGGGACGGCACGTGGCAGCTTGCACAGGAGATCGTCTCATTCGCTGACAGTCGTGTATCAAAGAACAACAGCTTCCCAAGTTCCACCTTTTCTTTGGTTAAGGGATTATCCTTGGGGCTGACAAGACCGTCTTGTTCCAATCCCAACGGCAGAGTCAGTTGAAAAGGAGCCTCTCCGGAGCCCGGCGATTGGTCTGCTTGGGTCAGACCGGCTTGAATAGTGACGAAGAGCAGCAGGAATCCCACGATGAGAGCCCATCGAGGTCGAGAGTCTTTGATGACGTCCGGGAAACCGTTCAGTCCTTTGTTGTCTGTCATTTCGTGCCTCCTGTTTTGTCAATCATCTTTCCGGGTATGCGCTCTTTGCGGTGTACAAGGAATTCGTGCCTTCGAACGGTGTGTTCCTCTCAGCCGGATATTCATCTCGGATTATCCAACATTTTCCTTTGTGCGCAGCATTTAGTCAAAACGATTTTTCAGGGTTTTTCCAACTTCGGGATAGCGCTGGGACCACCCTCTATTTCCCGGCGAAAGACGTTGCAGGCTTCCAGGTAGGCGACAAGGTGTCTGGTCATGAATTCGTCCGGTCGCCATGGAGTGGACGCGAGGCAATTCCGGTGGAGTGGAGGAATAAGGTAGGCATGGGCCGGCAAGGATCGACCGTCCGAAACCGCCACGTCAATACATGCCCGGGTATACACCTCGTCTTCAAAGGCATCCAGGATTTCGAGGGTCCGGCGGTCTATATGATAATAGATCCTGCCCGAACAGGTGGCTCCCTTGACGGCCGTCATGCCCGGATAGATTCGACCTTTGAGCAAAAATTTGGCGAATCCGTTTGCCCGGGCTTCGGCAGAAGTCCACGTTTTACCGGTGATGGCTTCCATCACGTCCGGGATTTCCAGCGTTCCATAGGCAAAGAGGTGCATCATGAACATAGACCGGTCGTCGCGCGAAAGCACGAATCCATCAATGACGTTTTTAACACGTTCCCAACCAGTACGCCCAGAAACGTCGCAACGGCGTACCCGACCGTTCCACATAAGGTCGCGGGGACGACTAAGGACCCTCTGATTTCGTGCACGAGCGGGATGCAGGGCCAGGCGTCCCGGAGCGAAACCCGCAGCTTCTCAGAGAGATCGGTGAGGGGTGAGCGAGGACACCACGCCGCCATGTGCCCGATCGTGCACGAAATCAGAGGGTCCCCAACGACTCCCACTGGAGAGCCGCAGCCATCGAGTCGGCGGTTGTCGGACCACCCATGTTGGCATCAGAGGTTCCTTAGAGGCGACGAGAATAGCCTGCGAAAGCCGCGGCCAGTAAGACGGCTCCAAGCACCATGGGTTGATCCTGGTCAATGACCGTATTCATCACGACGCATCATGAAAAATAATTCCAAGCACGCACCGGCGTCCGGCGGTAATCCGGCTTACGCCGCGACGCATATTCGTGCGCAGGATTCCACGGATTCCTGCAACGGGTCGTTCAAAGACCGGAAAGATGATCAGATCGCCAAGGCCGGGATTCAAGACGGTGACGCGTGATTGCTGGTGCGGCCGGTTTTCGACAAGCACGAATTCGCCGCCTTCAAACTCCTGTCCTTTCCGGCTGAGCATGACCATGGCTTGCAGGAGAAAGTACGTCGGGCCATAGATATCCCGGTGCAAACAATTGAAATCTCCGCTGTGATACCGAAGCAGCAAGGGGGTTGGTTGGGTTTGCCCCTGGCGGTGACACTCTTTTTGAAAGGCCGCAAGGGTCGAAGGGTAACGCTGGGGGCGGTTCAACCTGTCCATCATGCGGTTGGCAAGGGGTGCCAGATGCGTATACAAGTGGGTCCGTACATGAGAAACCAGGGCCGGCAATGGATACGCAAAATACGAGTATTCTCCTTGTCCGAAATTGTAGCGTGCCATGACGATCCGGGATCGAAAATAGCGGTCGTGGTCGTAGAGTGTTCGCAGGGATCGACAGGCGGAGGATTTCACAATCTGCGGTAAATGGGCATACCCACTCGTGAGGATCGAGTCTTCGACGGCATTCCAGGCCAAGGCGTGAAGATCCGGGAGGCCTGACGAGAATTTTCGGACCATGGCGGTCAAACGTTCAATGCCCCTCTGGGGCAAGGCAATCTGGTGGTTAGGGATCCTGGCGTCGTTCGTCCTCGGGCTCTTCATGCTCCTTCCCAAGGTCGCCTCCTTTTTGGTGGAGCGTCAATTGGAAGCCTTCGGCTGCAAGCATGTCAACGTGGTGCTCGAATTCCCCGGTTTACGACAAACCGTCGTTCCGCTGGTTGCGTTTCAAAAAGACGTGGGAGCGGAAACGGCTCGTCTGACCATCAAAGGGTTGACCCTCGAATATCAGCTTCCTCAATTAATCGAAGGGTTTGTCAGTGACGTGCGTATCGAAGAACTCCACATGGACCTTACAGGAGGCCCACCCGCCCGGGCTCCGCAGTTCCCTGACGAATTTTCAATCGTCGCAGCTGCCGGGGCTTTGGACTCATTATCGGAATTTCTGCTCGATCCCCGGGTTGGGCGACTCGCTTTGACCGACGCGAGCATCTTTCGAGAGCAGGCGACCGGTCCGTTCCGGCGCTTGAAGGTCTCCGGATCGCTTCGCCACGAAGACGGGACGTTGCATGGGGCGGGCATGTTTCAGGGTATGAAAGGAGAGCCCTATGCCCTGCAACTGACGATAAATCCCCGTAGCGAGATGAAGGTGTTGCTGCACTCCGGTCAAGGCCCTGCCGAATCTCTGCTCGACGTGACGTCTACCGTCCGGGTCTCAAATCGGACGGGTTTTCACTGGCACGGATCCCTGCGTGCGAATCTGAAGCGATCGACGCCCTTCTTAGCCTTGCTGTTGCCACTTGGGCCTGATCTGGAACGAGTCGATGGGGTCGTGGAATTTCGGGGGGAGGGCGCCACGAAGCAGACCGGCTCGTTTCACCGTATGCTCCGGGATGCCTCAACCCACCTTCAAGGTGTCTTTCACGCCTCCGTGGAACTCCCGGCTTGGGGAGAGAGCAGTCAAGAAATCGCCATGACGCTCTCCGGTGAAATGAATGCCGATTCGACCCGTGTCGCCGTGACACTCTTCCCTTACTCTTCCGTGAAAGGCCTAGTTCATCTCCCGGAGTCTCTTTTGCGAGGGACGCCTTTCCCGATTCAGAAAAAAGAACCGGTTCGCCTTCAAGTGCAGGATGCAGTCAAAGCCCGGGTGTCCTGGGATAACGATCCGCGATGGACCATCGATGGCCCCATTCGAATTCAATACGGCGTGGAGCGTTCACCCGTCGGGCTCGATGCCGTCGTGACTAACGCCTCTGGACTGCTCCGTGATCCGTTATCGACGAAAGCCGATGTGCATGGTCGCCTTTGGGGGAGACTGCCCGTTCTTGAATCACAATCGGTCCAAACAAAAGATCTCCGTTGGAACGTGACGGGTAAGCTGGCGTTCCAACGGCAAGCCATCCACGCAGAGGTGGCAAAAGGCTCCTGGATCAAGACCGGGTCTCTGCAATTTGAGCAAGGCACGGCGAATGCTGCGGAGTTGCACGTCGGCCGGATCCTCCCGGTTTTCTTGGCATTGCCCTCAAAAAAGTGGAAAGTCGGGGCGACCACGGCACACGTCACAGATCCCCGGCTTCACTGGGGCGATCAAACCGTCAGCATGGAGTCAGTGGAATTACGCCTTAAAGAAGCGGGAGGTGAGAGAAAGAAATGGCAAACCAAAGGCTCGGTGCACGTCACGCGTCCCCGAATTCACTGGGGAGGCCACACGGTTACCATCGAGAGAGTGGGATTGCGCTTTGACGAAGCAAGAGGGGAAGGAAAGAAGTGGCAAGCCAAAGGCATGGCGAAAGGGTTGGGGCTCTCTTCCGTGCCGGGCAAGTTCGTCCCTCCGCAGACGAATCTCGCTATCGGATTCGATGCCACGTCCGCCATGGTGAGGGCCGGCATCGTGGCAGAAACCGTGGATCAGTTTGTGAAGGTCACCGGCCGGATCACACACGATTTAACGACGAATCAAGGGGCTTTTCGAGCGACGCTGGAGTCCCGACCGTTTTCTCAGTCAGGAACGACCTTGAGCCGGTGGATCACGCCTGGGCGTACCCGTTTGATGTCGTCGCAGGCCGGCTGGGTCTATCCGTGAGGGTGAACTGGGGAGCCTGTCCCCGGCGCCCGTCATCGGAGATTGGCTATGAGCGGAATTCGGGATGTGTTGCCGTCAAAGGGAGTGAGGTCGCCATCATGGCCCAGGATCTGGACGGATACTACGAGGACGTGTTGGTGGAAGACGTCACGACCACGATGCACGTGCGCGCCACGAGCCTCGACGATGTGACCATGGTGGGTCCGGCTCACGTGCGTATAGGTCGAATCGATTTCGGGATCGAACTCGACAATATCGCGTTTGCCCTTCGACTCGAGCGCCTCGGGTCCGGTGCGGGACCCCCTGTCATGGAGCTAAAGGACGTCTCGGCTCACACGTTGGGCGGACGCATTTCGAGTCCACGGATTCACGTTGATCCGTCTCGACTGCCGAGCCGGTTTACGTTGACGATCGAGGGTCTTCATCTCGCTCGACTGTTGCAGTTGGAGCAGCAACAAGGGTTGGACGGGACCGGCGTGCTTGACGGCAGCGTCCCGATCACGTTGAATAGCCAGGCCATCACGATTCGAGACGGTCGGGTGATGGTCCGGCCTCCGGGAGGCGTGATTCGTTTTGCCCCGCTCGATGAAACCCGGCGGATGCTGGTTGCAGCGAAACCCGAGATGGAGCTGGTTTTGCGAGCCCTGGAGAATTTTCGTTATGATGCGTTACGGGCCATAGTGAACTATCAGGAGGATGGGACGCTTTCGCTGGCAACCCGGCTGGAAGGCAAAAATCCGGACATGAAAGAATCTCCGCCCATTCATTTCAATCTAAACGTAGAAGAAAATATCCCCGCGCTGCTTCAAAGCGTCCAGGTGGTGAAACACATTGAACAGCAATTGGAAAACGCGTTCCGGCCCTCATCATTCTGACCAAAAAGTTGGCGCGTTCGCGTCACTTGAACCGGGACCTTTCAACGACCCGCGCTCCAAGTCCATGAATCCCGGAAAGAAGAAAAGGATAAGACACAGATGAGCCGTTATCAGATCGTTGGAACGGGGCTGCTCCTGGGCCTTGGGTGCCTGCTGTCCGGTTGTACGACGCATACCGTTCAGGTGGAAGCCCCGGATAAACCCATTACCATCAATTTAAACGTCAAGATCGACCATGAAATACAGGTGAAGGTGGAGAAGGATCTGAAGGAAGTCTTTGGTGAAAACAGTGAATTGTTTTGAACATGAGGGAGTCCCGGTTATGCGGATAAACAGGCCACTCACGCGATGTCTCGCTTTCATGATCCTGCTGGTGATCCTGCTCGTAGGACCGACGAGTCTCTGGGCGTTAACCTTGGGGGAAGCCAAAGCCAAGGGGTGGGTTGGAGAAACCCCCACGGGCTACCTGGGAATTGTATCGGGAAAAGAGTCACGGGAAGTCCAAGCCTTGATGAAGGACGTCAACCGGAAACGCAAGCAGAAATATCAAAGCATTGCCGCACGTAATGGCACCAGCCTTCAAACCGTAGAAGTCCTGGCAGGAAAAACCGCCATCAAAAAAACCCGGTCAGGGCACTACATCCAACTTCCATCCGGAAAATGGACAAAAAAATAACGCACGGTCGAGAAGCCTTTTCATCTCCTCCGTCATAAAAGGCACACGATGACGGAATTGGGCAAACGCGTCGTTGAGGTGTGGCAAACGGGCGTGTTCGGGGTCAGTTTGGGCAACGTCGTCACGGCGATGTTAGTCCTGTTGGCCTTTCTGGGGCTGCGCCGCGTCTTTTTCCGGCTCGTGGTGTCCTCGCTCCGGACCGTGACCAGGAAGACCAAATCGGAACTGGATGACCTGGTGCTCCACGCCGTGGAAAAACCCTTGGAATTCGGGTTTGTGGTCGTGGGGCTCTACGTGGCCGGTCAATTCCTTCCCATGTCCGAGGCCGTCAGCGGTGCGTTCGACACATTCATTCGATCCCTGATCGTGCTGACGTTGTTCTGGGTGATGTTCCGGGCAATCGATCCCCTGTCTTTGCTCATGGATCACGGGATCGCCATGCTGGGCAGTGCGAGCATGCACGATACCATGAAGAACTTCTTCGTGAGACTCGCCAAGTTCGTCGTGATCTGTTTGGGAATCGCGACCGTATTTCAGGAGTGGGGATTCAACGTGGCGGCGCTGCTGGGCAGCTTGGGTTTGGTCGGCATGGCCGTGGCCTTGGGCGCACGAGAGTTCATCGCGAATTTGTTTGCAGGCCTGACCATTTTCCTGGATCGGATGTTCGAAAAGGGCAATTGGATTCGCACCACGGACGTGGACGGGATCGTCGAGGACATCGGCTTTCGCGCCACGAAAGTTCGACAATTCGACAAAGCGTTGGTGACCATTCCCAACTCGAAGTTGGCGGGAGAGGCTCTGGTGAATTTTTCCCGTATGACCAATCGACGAATCTATTGGACGATCGGGGTCGAATATCGCACGACCCAAGACCAACTGCGTCTGATCGTTCACGATATTCTGGAATACCTGAAATCCCACCAGGACTTTGAAACGGATCCGGCGCGAACCAAGACGTTTGTTTTTATGGATGCCTTCGACGCGTCCAGTATCAATATCATGGTCTACTGTTTTACCAAAACCACTCAGTGGGGAGAATGGCTGGCCTGTAAGGAGCGCCTCGCCTACAAGGTCAAGGACATTGTCGAAGGTCACGGCGCGGCGTTTGCCTTCCCCTCGACCTCGCTCTACGTCGAGACGCTTCCCTTTGGGAAACCCGAGACGTTCCCGCTTCCCGGCAAGGCCCAACCCAAGCAGGTGCCCTCGGGAGCATGAGACTCGCCAGGACGGGATGTGTGGCTTGTCTATGAGCCTGTGCCGACGGCAAATCCCTCGTTCAAGAATCAGGTGAAGCGAATAGACGATGTCCTTGGCAGTATTGACAGAAGCGTTAACGTTTTCAATATGGTCGAGCCGGCGTGCCGCAGGACGCCGGTTCCTTAGTGGTAGCCCTGGCGCTGGTAACATTCCAGGGCGTCGAGAAACGCCCGATTCGCCAGGTTGGCGGCTTTCGCCATATAGTACCGCTCCACGGTGTGGCAGTATCCGTTCTCCTCGCGTCGTTTGCACGGTTTCAAGGGCCCGTCCGGATTGTTGGAGACATCGCGGGCAATGAAGTCGGCACTTTTTTCCACGCGGACTTGGTGTTGAATTTCTTTCCGGAGAAAGGCAATTTGTGCGTTGATCCCGTCGGCCAGCCGGATGGCTTGGGGGATGGACGCCTGCAGGGCGGAGCGCATCGTGCGTTTGAATTCCTTGACGTGCACGCCTTTGAGCAACTCATTCATTTCTTTGCCGAGATGAGATAGAGTATCCGGGCACTTGTCCGCGGCCTGGACCGCCGGCGAAGACAGGGCCAGGACTCCCAACAGCATCGTCATCAAGGATAGTCGTTTCACTGATGGTTCATCCAACCTTCGCGCTGCTTCACTCTACCAGAGTATACGGATTCTGGTTTTTCATCAATTCCTGTGAGCGCCTCCCATGCAACCCAGAGAAATTCCGTGCAAAACGATTCTCAACCCCACGGGTGGATTTTTAGGTCAAGGGTTCACCCATACCATTAATCTGTATCGGGGCTGTGCGCTCGGCAACACGTTATGCGGCTTGTACTGCTATGTGCAATGGAATCCCTATCACGTGCGGGGGCGGACGTGGGGTCGGTTCCTGGAGGTCAAGGAAGGAGCGGTGCAAGCCTATTGCGCGCAATATGACCGGCTGAAAACCCCAGGCAACCCCAAGCCCATCAGAATTTTCATGTCCAGCGTCACCGAGCCGTATCCGCCGCAGGAACGGACCCTGCGGGGCACACGGGCGTTGCTTGAAGCCATGGTCGAGCGCCCGCCGGATCTGTTGGTCGTTCAATCGCATACGCCGCTGGTGGTCGAGGATCTTTCTCTTTTGCAGCAACTTCGGCAACAGTGCGACGTGTGCGTTCATATTACCGTGGAAACGGATAAACCGAGGCTCCCGGCTCCGTTTCCGAATCAGGCCTATTCGCCCGGTTCCCGGATTCAGGCCCTGTACGCTCTGCGAGCCGCGGGTTTGGACTCGGTGGCCACGGTGAGCCCCTTGTTGCCGTTGGACGATCCCCGGCGATTTGCCGGCGAGTTGGAACAGGCGTGCACGCGGGTTATTCTGGATCATTACCTGCTCGGCGATGGGAGCAAAGAGGGGCAACGAACGAAACAGACGGCGTTCCCACGGCTGTTACGGGAGGCGGGGTATGCGGAATGGACGACGTTGAAAAAATTTCATGAAATTGTGGACGTGTTCCGTCACGTGTTTGGGGGCCATGAGCGGGTGGGCGTGAGCCGGGAGGGGTTTAACGCCGGATCCGTGGCTCAAAAAAGCGTAGGACAGGTATGATAGAATAGATCTGATGCCGCCCGAGGCTCCATGAAAGAGAGATGCATTGAACGGCAGGATGCGGTATGATGATGAAGGATGCGCTCCGTGACACGGCCGCCACGTGTCGCGGAAGTTTGAATGCTCACTCGTTGTCCCTGACGCCGATGTACAGTAAGCTTGGATGAATCCATGCATCGGATGAAGCAACTCACTTCCTCTCAAGGCCAGGAGATCTTTCCGCCCCAATCGGGCCTTGAACGTTCAAAGGAGGTGTCAGAATGTTTATGCAAGCGTACGCGAACCAGACGTATGCCTTGTTAAGAATCTTCACGGGACTGACGTTTGTATTTCATGGCACACAAAAACTCTTTGCCTTTCCCATTCCCATCCCCCCACCTATCGCAGAGCAAATGCCGCCCTTTGTGGTCCCTATCGCCGGTCCCATTGAATTGATCGGCGGCCTGCTGGTCGCGGTCGGGTTGTTTACCAGATGGTCTGCGTTCTTGTGCAGCGGGCTCATGGCTGCGGGGTATTGGATGGCTCATGGGACACAGGCATTTTTCCCGATCGTCAATCATGGAGACTTGGCCATCATGTATTGCTTTGCCTTCCTGTTCATCTCGGCGCAAGGGTCGGGGGTTTGGAGCGTGGACGAAGCTCGCGGCGCCGCGTGACGGGAATCAGCCGTTTGCCTTGGCTCGAACAGGTATCGTGGCGATCAGGATTTCACCCGCCCTTCAACGGGAGGTGAAACGGGTGCCGAGCACCGGCTTTCAGGGGACCGGGACCTAAGTCCGGGAACAAGAAAGATCTTTTGCTGTTTCCCATGAGATCCGGCGTGTGTCGCTGCGTGCGTTTCTCGACCTCTTTCGCTGAGGCTTTTGCTGCGTCCGTGTTCGTGCGACAGATTTCCTTGCCGTTTTCATTCTCTTCCTCATAGTAGCATCCGAATCACTGGATCCTGAAGGCCGGACGGGCTTAGGGAACCTCTGATTGAGTGCACGATCGGGCGCATGGCGGCGTGGTGTCCTCGCTCAACCCTCACCTCTCTCTCTGATACGCTTCGGGTTTCGCTCCGGGACGTCTTGCCCTGCATCCTGCTATCACACGAAATCAGAGGTTCCCTAAGCTCTGTGAAGTCAGGCCTCTCAAACACGGGTCTCAGTCGTCGTCCGTTCGGAAGCAGGCGTGCTCCGCAATCATTGAAAGCGGGTCGAGGGGCAGTTTTTGCTCGGAACACATTGTATAAGTTCAGAAACATTTGGCACTCCTCGAAACAGGAGGAGAGGCCATGCAAATCCACCATGTCGGCTTCCGCATCCGGGGGTTTTACCGACTAGCTCAATTCAGGCCTCGTGGGGACATGATACCCCACGAGGCTCAACACCGATTCACTATTCTGCAGTTTTGGGCTCGGCACGGCCTGGTCGCGACGAGGGAGGCGTTTGGGGTGAGCCGCCGCACCCTCTACCGGTGGCAGCGGACGCTCACCCAGGCCGGAGGCGAGCCGCACGCCCTGGCCGCCCGCTCCCGGGCCCCGCACCGGCGGCGGCAGGCCCGGTGGCCGCCCGCCCTGAGCCAGGAGATCCGCCGGCTCCGGACCACGTACCCCAACCTCGGGAAGGCCAAGCTGCACGTCCTGCTGCAGCCCTGGTGTACGCAGCAGGGCCGGCCCCTCCCCAGTGTCTCCACCATCGGGCGCCTGATCGCCCGGGCTCCCGACCACATGCGCCAAGCCCCGCTCCGCCTCGATGCCCGCGGCCGCCCCAAGCCCGCCGCCCGGCCCCGCAAGACCCGGCCGCCCCGGCCGCGCCCCACCCAACCGCTGGTCCTGTTCGCCTGTGATACCGTGGTCCGGCTCCACGCAGGCCTACGGCGCTACGTGTTCGCCTTCCTCGATCCCTACAGTCGCTTCGCCCTCGCCTGGGCCACCGCCACCGCCTCCAGCCGCCACGCCGCGGTCGGCCTCGAGGCCCTGTGTACCCTGCTCCCTACCCCGCCTCAATTCCTCCTCTCGGCCAACGGCGCCGAGTTCCACGGCCACTTCCAGCAGCGCCTCGACGCCTACGGCATCACCCATTGGTGGACCTATCCACGCTCCCCCAAAATGAATGCGCATGTCGAACGGTTCAATCGCACCCTCCAAGAACAATTCGTGGATTACCACGAGGACTTGCTGGTTGACGATTTGGCGGCCTTTAACCGCAAACTGGCCGATTGGTTGCTGGCCTACAATACCGTGTTGCCCCACCATAGCCTTGGGCGGCAATCTCCGGTACAATTCCTGATTCACCACCAACCCGAGTGCCAAATGTGGTGGACCCATACACACATTTGAAACGTACATGCAAATGGGATACGCTCTAATACCTATGGGAACACGTGTGCGCGAAAAACGTATTGAGTGGTATCGATCACGATGATTCGGTTTCTTATCATAAGCCTGTGGACGTTCCTATTGGCCGGGTGCGCGCTGGGGCCGGATTATGAGCGGCCGCCGGTCATGGAACCCGATCATTTTCGGACGCAGCAAGAGGCGACCCTTGAAGAGGTCTCCGTAGCCGATTTGGGCTGGTGGGAGCTTTTTCAGGATGAGAACCTTCAGTTTCTCATCCGAAAAGCCTTGCTGGAGAATAAGGACTTGAGAATGGCGGTCTCACGAGTTCGAGAAGCTCGAGCGCAACTTGCCGTTACCGGCGCCAGTCAACTTCCGCAGTTCAACGGCACTGCGAGTGTTCAGCGTAATCGAACTCCCGGAGCCGTGGTTCAGGGGCAATTTTCCGATGAATTGCTGGAAAATTTCGGCCTGGATTCTTTCCCATCATTTGCCGCCCAGAGGGATCAATACAGGGCCTCGGCGGACCTGTCTTTTGAAATCGACCTCTGGGGCAAACTTCGCCGGGAGACGGAAGCGGCTCAGGCTAAGCTGCTGGCCCAAGAATCAGCGCGTCGGACGGTCATGCTGACGTTGGTCAGCGATCTTGCCAAGGCATATTTCGAGCTGCAGGAATTGGACCGCGAGATGGAGTTTGCCAGGCGCGTTCTTAAGACGCGGCAGGAGGCCCTCGAGCTGACCCGAGTGCAAAAACTCATGGGACAGCGTTCGACGTTGGATCTTCGCCGCGCGGAACAGGAGGTGGTCCGTGCCCAGGCCGTGATTCCCGACTTCGAACGGCAAATCGGACAAAAGGAACATCTTCTCAGCCTGCTCATGGGACGAAACCCGATCCCTATTGTTCGGAGGACATCGTTGCGAGATCGTCCGCTGCCGCCTGACGTGCCCGCGGGGTTGCCGTCTGCGCTTCTTGAGCGGCGTCCGGATATTGTGGAAGCCGAACAGAATTTGATTGCGGCCAATGCCAAAATCGGCGTGGCCAAAGCGGCGTTTTTCCCGCAGATTAGTTTAACGGGCAGTTTCGGCGCCCAGAGTCTGGTGTTTTCCGATCTCTTTGTCGGACCCTCGCGTCTCTGGTCGTTTGGGCCTTCACTCAGCGTGCCCCTTTTTCAAGGGGGGCGGAATTTCGCCAATCTGGAGGTGAGCCACGCCCAACAGGAACAGGCGCGCATTGCCTACGAACAAACCATTCAACAGGCCTTTCGGGAAGTGGAAGACGCCCTCATTGCGCATCAAAAAATTCGAGAAATCCGGATAGAACGAGAACGGCTGGTGGCCCTCTCGCGGGAGGCCTTGGATCTGTCGAAACTCGAATGCCTGAATGGGAAAGCCTCGTACTCGGAGGTCCTGACGGCTCAGCGAGAGGCGTTGAACGCGGAAACGGCCCTGGTGCAAACGCATCGCGATCAATCCCTCGCCGTGGTGCAATTGTACAAATCGCTGGGGGGGGGATGGACTCCGGAACCCGAGTCGGAGGACCTCGCCATGCTGGAGGTGTCCAAGTGACTGCCTCGTTTGGCCCAGCGGATAAAAAATCGAAGATTCTGAAGGTAGTCCTTCCCCTTCTCGTCATCGGATTGGCCCTCCTGGCGGCGCAGATGTTGATTGTGTTTCGTCCCGCTGTGCCCAAAGCCGAGAAAAGTGTCCAACCGACCTTTGTCGAAGTCCTCACGGCGCAGGTCCGGGATGAACGGGCGGTCATCGTCGCGTATGGGACCGTGCAAGCGCATCAGCAACTGGTCGTTCAACCGGAAATCAGTGGCCGGGTGGTGAGACTCAATCCTCGCGTCGTGATCGGGGAAACCTTGAAGAAAAACGCGCCTTTATTGCAGATCGACCCACGCGATTATCTGGCCGCGGTGGATGAGCAACGAGCCTCCTTGGCGAAAGCGGAATTTGAATGGCGGGTGGAACTTGGCAATCAGGCGGTGGCGAAGCGCGAGTGGCGCCTGCTGAACCCATCTGCAGGGGAAGTCAATGCGTTGAGCCGGCAACTGGCGCTTCGCCGGCCGCACCTTAAGGAAAAACACATTGCGCTGGCCGCGGCGAAGAGCCGGTTGCGTAAGGCGAAGCTGGACTTGCAACGAACGATGTTGCGAGCCCCGTTTAATGCGTTGGTGCGTGAGGAATCCGTCGAAATCGGCCAACTCATCAATTCGCAAAGTTCCGTGGCGAAGCTGGTCGGTACGAACGAGTTCCGCGTCCAGGTCAGTGTGCCGATCAAACAGTTGGATTGGATTTCCTTCCCCGACGGACAGGCTTACGGCTCGCCCGCTCGGGTGAGCCGCGAACGGGGCGACGGCGACCAGGTGGTGCGGCAGGGGACAGTCGTGGAATTGCTGGGCGACGTGACGGAAAAAGGCCGGATGGCCCAGGTCCTGGTTTCGATTGCCGATCCTCTGGAATTGAAAAAGCCCGCCCGGGCTCGTCGCCCCCTCTTATTGGGCGAATACGTCCGCGTCGAAATCCAAGGCCCCGAGCTACGCGACGTGATCGTCCTGCCCCGGGCGGCGATCAGGGAGGGCGCTCGCGTCTGGGTCAAAAATGCGGAGCACCAATTGGAGGTGCGTCCGGTGGAAATCGTCCTTTCCCGGAAGGAAACGGTCCTCATCAGCCAAGGACTCCGGGACGGAGAGCAGATCATCACCAGTCAACTCCCCGCGGCCATTCCCGGGCTCCCGTTGCAAATTATCGAGGAATCTCCGCTTCCTGCGGCTTCTTCCCCGGAAGCCGATGATGAAGTTTCTCCAGACTCCGGAGAGTTCGGGCATGCAGCGACAGATTCCACTGAGTAACCCTGGCCATGGCAGCGCCTGACCATCCTTCCTCCCGCTCAGGGCCGATTGCCTGGATGACCCGCCATACGGTGGCGGCCAACCTCGTCATGCTGACGTTTCTGTTCGGCGGGTTGATCGCCGTCACCACCATCAAACAGGAAGTCTTCCCCGAGTTCAAAGCCGATCTCATTAACGTCTCCGTGGCCTATCCCGGCGCCAGTCCCGAAGAAGTCGAACAAGGGCTTCTGCTCTCCATTGAAGACGTGGTGCGGGGCCTGGACGGGGTGAAAGACGTGAGCGCCACGGCTGCTGAGGGGCAGGCCACGGTAGAGATCGAATTGGTGACCGGCGTCAACGCCGAGACCGTGCTGCAAGACGTCACGAACCAGATTGACCGCATTCAGTCCTTTCCGGAATTGGCGGAGAAACCCGTGATCAGTGTGGCGGAACTCCGGCATGAGGTGCTGACCGTCATGGTGTACGGGAACATGGAGGAGTCGGTGCTACGGGACGTGGCGGCCCGGGTGCGCGATGACTTGACGCAACGCCCGGGCATTACGCTGGTGGAATTGGGACTGGCCCGTCCGCGGGAGATTGCGATTGAAGTGCCGCAGCGGCATCTGCGGGCCTACGGGTTGACGGTCCAGGGGATTGCTCAGGAGATCGGGCAGGCGGCCTTGGATCTGCCGGGCGGCGGGGTCAAAACCAGCAGTGGCGAAGTGCTCTTGCGGACGCAGGAGCGGCGCGATGTTGGCCGGGACTATGCGAACCTGCCCGTGACTGCGACGCCGGATGGTGCCATCCTGACCGTAGCCGACATCGCCACGATCACGGACGGGTTTGCGGACACCGACGCCGAAGCCTACTACAATGGGCAACGGGCAATTCAGGTCAAGGTGTTTCGAGTCGGGAAAGAAACGCCGCAATCCGTCTCGGAGAATGTCCGGGCGTACTTGGAGGAGGTACGCCCGGAGTTGCCGGCCGGTATTCGCCTGGCCATCTGGTCTGACCAATCGGAGGTGTATCAGGGCCGGATGTACCTGTTGTTGAAAAATGCGTTTTTGGGCCTGATCCTGATCTTGTTGCTGCTGGGCTTGTTTTTGGACCTCAAGCTGGCGTTTTGGGTCACCGTGGGCCTGCCGACCTCGATCATCGGCTCGTTCCTGTTTCTATCGCTGAGCGGAGTCTCCATCAACATGATTTCCCTGTTTGCGTTTATTATCACGCTGGGGATCATCGTGGACGACGCGGTGGTGGCGGGGGAGATCGTGTATCAGAAACGGGAACAGGGGCTATCGGTGCTCGAGGCGGCGATTGCGGGGGCACAGGAAATAGCCGGGCCCATCACGTTTGCCGTCCTGACCAATATCGCCGCGTTTCTGCCCTTGTTTTTCGTTCCCGGCTCGATCGGGAATTTTATGCTGAATGTTCCCACGGTGGTCGTGGCGGTGTTGGTGGTGTCACTGATCGAGTCTTTGTTCGTGCTGCCGGCGCACTTGGCGCATACGCGAGCGTCCTCGGAGTTCTGGCAGGCCTTGGATCGTCCGCGCCAGTGGTTCAGCCAGTTGTTGCACGCCTTTATCCAAGAACGCTATCAGCCGTTTCTCCAAACGGCTATCGCCCATCGCTATCTGACAATGGCGGTGGGGGTGGCCCTGTTGATCCTGGTGGCGGGGCTGGTGGTCAGTGGGCGTATCCCCTTTCGGTTTATTCCGGATATTGACTCCGAAGTGATTACGGTGCAGGCGACCCTTCCGTATGGCGTGCCCATCGAACAGTCCCGGACAATCCTGAACCGCCTGGTCACGTCGGGAAAGGCCACGCTGAACGAACGCGGCGGCGAGGCGGTAGTGCGTGGCATCTATGCCCAAATCGGTTCGCCCTTGGGGCGCACGACGGCGAGTGCGAGCGGCAGCCACCAGGTAGGGGTGCAGCTTTTTTTTGTGCCGACGGATCAACGGGATTTCAGCGGAACGGAGTTTGCCAACGCGTGGCGGGCCACACTCGGGCCAGTCACGACAGTGGAGTCGCTGACCTTTGATGCCAAAACCGGGTTGACAGGCGGGCTCCCGGTCGACATTGAACTCTCTCATCGTTCCGGCGCGGTGCTGGAAACCGCGGCCCAGGAGTTGGCGGAGGCCCTGTCACACTATGCCGGGGTCACGGATATTGATGACGGCGTGGCATTTGGTAAACCGCAGTGGAGCTTTCGCCTCAAACCGGCGGCACGTAGCCTGGGGATCACGGCCACGGAGTTAGCCCAACAGGTGCGCGGCGCCTTTTATGGCGTAGAAGCGCTCCGCCAACAACGCGGCCGCGATGAAGTGAAGGTGATGGTGCGGCGGCCTGAAGCCGAACGCCGTTCCGCGTTCGCAGTGGAACAATTGATCCTGTTAAGCAAGGAAGGTGGAGAAATTCCCCTGGCGGAAGCGGCGACGCTGGAACCGGGACGCGCCTATACGGAAATCGTACGCCATAAAGGGCGCCGGGTCGTGAGGGTGACGGCTGAGGTGGATACCCAAATTGCCAATGCCAACGCCGTGATCCGAACCCTGGTCGACACCGAGTTAGCCACGTTGATAAAAAAATATCCTGGGCTCACGTATTCCCTGGAAGGTGAGCAAACGGCGCAAGATGAAGCGCTGTCGTCCTTAGGCGTCGGGTTTACCTTGGCCCTGTTACTGATCTACGGGCTCTTGGCGATTCCGTTCAGAAGTTACGTGCAGCCGCTGATTGTGATGCTGGGGATTCCCTTCAGCATCATCGGGGCCGTGGTCGGGCACCTGCTGTTGGGATATGGACTCAGTATGATCAGTCTGCTCGGCATCGTGGCCTTGGCCGGCGTAGTGGTGAATGATTCGTTGGTCTTGATCGTGACGGCGAATCGTATTTACGAGGAAGAACGGATTTCCCTGTACGATGCGGTCGTCCGGGGCTCGCTGCAACGATTCCGTCCCATTATTCTGACTTCGTTGACCACGTTTTTCGGGTTGGCTCCGATGATTTTTGAAACGTCGATCCAGGCCCGGTTTCTGATCCCCATGGCCATCTCGCTGGGCTTTGGGATCCTGTTCGGGACCGCGATTATTTTAACGATTGTGCCTTGCGTGTATCTGATGGTGGAAGACCTGCTCCGCAGGGGCCGGCCGGTCCCTGCCGGCGCGGTGGCCTCACCGGAACATCCGGAAGAATGGTAAAAGTTCACTCATTCGTTGACAGAATGAAAGGTGCCGCTCCTCGCCATCTGTCATCGGGGAGCCCGGGCCGGCCGCTCCGCATGTGTCGCTACTGCATCTTATGCGGCTCTTGGAGCGGCGCGGTCCAAGAAGCGCCATGAGAGGGCGCCGCGACAAAAGAGGGGGGAGCCTGAGCCGCCGGCTTCGGGACTATATTCCTCCTTCACCATCAACCTGAGTGCCACAGGGGGTGGACCTAGACACGGGGTTGTATTCCGGAAAGATTCTGGATAGGATGACGGTTCTCGATAAAAGGACCGTATCAGGCTTAGGCCCGAGGGGATCTGGCTTCTGCAGCCGGATGCCCGCAGGACTGGCGCCGCCATTCATTCGAAGGGAGTGCTGTCCGGTGTTCACTATTACCCCCCCCCCCCGCAATTCTGACCATCGCCTGACCCGCCGCGCAGCCCGCTGGCTGCACCGCTTCTCATACGCCCGACACACTGAACGAAAACCGCGCTCGCTCCAGGCGGTAGCGGTCCTGATCGATCTGCTGGCGGGTCTGTCGTGCGTGGGCGCCGCTCACGCGCAGACTACGCCTCCTGCACCACAGAATCTTGTCGGTGCCCCGATTCCCGGCGACTCCGAAGCGGTGCAAGTGAAGTGGGACAAGCCCACGAGTCCCGAGATTGATCTGACCAAGACGAGCATCCGCTTCAAGCAACATCAAGACTTGGGGTGGGGGCGTGGTTTCCGCTTCCAGCTTTGGATGCCGGCTCGGGCCAAGTCAGGATTGCGTCCATTGTCAACTACCCCAGTCAGAGAGGATTGGTATTTGACGTACAAGTCAGACACTGCAAGACCGATGGCACGACCTGCAGCACGGCCGCCGAGGTCCGCACCGGCAATGCGCCGCCGAAGATCAACACTGTCGATGCGGTCGGGCTGTCGAGCACATCGTGGAAGGTCACATTCTCTCGCTCGCCGGATCCCACTTCGGGCTTCACTCATAGCTGGTACGAGTTCGGTTACTCCACCGACGCCAATGCTGCGGTCCCTACCGCCAACACCAAGGTGCAGAAGCGTGTCAGTGCCCACCGCAGCCTCACGGAGCATGCCTTCACCGGCATGCCCGTGAGTGACGGTTACAAGCTGTTCGTTCGCACCTTCCTGCGAGAGGATGTAGATGGCAATGACGTTATCTGGACATCGCCTTGGCAGGCAGTGCTAACCGGTTCGTATGCACTTCCATCGCTGGAAAATCTCGTAGGGGAGCCGAACACACAATATCGCGATTGGTTTGACGTGCTTGAGTTCGCGTGGGACGTGAGCGACCCCACCAAGATTGATCTGTCCAAAACTCAATACAGAAGGAAATGGCATAACAACGTGACTTGGGGCTCTTGGATAAGTGCCAGTAATGCATCGGTATCGGGAAACAAGGCCTCATGGAGTATTACTCTTCCGGCGACCTATGACCGTGGAATCGTATTCGACTACCAGATAAGACACTGTGCTTCCGATGGTGTGGCTTGCAGCGTGCCTGCCGAGGTTCGCACCGGCACGAGGCCGCCGATCCCCGAGAACGTCAGCGCGGTCAAGGTGTCACGCTATCGCATCGAGCTGGCGTTTGACCGTTGGCCGGATCCGTCGAATCCGGCTGAGGGCTTCAGTCATAGCTGGTACGAGTTCGGTTACTCGACCGACATCACCGCGGACAAGCCCATTGCCAGCACCACGGTGCGCAAGCGGGTCAGCGACCACCGCAGCCTGATCGAGTACGCCTTCACCGGCGTTCCCAAGAGCGACCGGTACAATCTGTTCGTTCGCAGCTTCCTGCGCGAGGACGTGGACGGCAACGACGTCATCTGGGCATCGGACTGGCAGTCGGCGGTGACTCACCCCGCGCCGTCGGGGCTCTCGCTCAGCCTGTCCTCCACCACCGGCAAGGCGGTGGACGTCACTTGGGATGCATCGTCCGAATCCACCGTGACCGGCTACAAGCTCCAGTGGTCCAATCGTGAGGACTACGGTGGCGATAAAACTACTCCTGCTGAAGACCCTGACGATCCTGATGTCCCGGGTGATCCTGCTCCCCGCAAAACTGGCAACGGCTCCGCTGACGTGTCAGGCAAGACGACGACGACTTATGAAGTGGCCAGTCCGATTGCGTCCTTGAGATCGTTGACGCAGAGCCGCACGTTCGGCTTCCGCCTCGCCGCGATGCACGGTACCGCCCGGAGCGACTGGTCGGACTTCGCGTGGATCCGCATTCCCGAAGCCAATAAGGCGCCGGGCAGGCTGTCGCCGCCGAAGCTCGGGCTCGGAAGGCTGTCGGGTGAAGTCGAGCTCTCGTGGTGGGAGCCCACCTCCGGTCGGGCCGCGGAGACCTTCGACTACCGGTATCGACCTGCGGGCGGCTCCTGGACGGAGGTGACCGGGCTCACCGGTTACAGCGCCACGCAGGATGGGCTCTCCCTCAATACCTCCTACCGCTTCGAGGTACGCGCCAGGAACACCCACGGCGTGGGTCCGTGGTCGGCGGAGGCCCTCCCGTCCTCGATCACGCTGCCGTCGAGCAAGCCCAACAAGCCGTGGGCGCTGAGGCTTCAGCCGTCGGCCACGAAGATGTTCGTCTCGTTCACGGACGCGGATGTCTCGCGGCACTGGCAGATCCAGATCGCCGAGGTCGACCAGCCGTGGGACAGCGACCCGCCCAATTACGACGAGGTCAGCGGCAAGGCGTACATGGTTCGTGGTCTGACGAACGGCAAGCGATATCAGGTCCGGGTGCGGGGCTGGAACCCCGAGGGGTATGGCCCCTGGTCCGACGTCTCCAAGGTCAGGCTCAAGGCAGTCTTTCCCGACCCGGTCTCGGTGAGTGCCGGGAAGGAGAAGCTCGTGGTCTCCTGGCCCGCCGTATCCGGGAGCTAGTCCTACTCGATCCGGTACCGGGAGAAGGACAGCAGCGATGCATGGATGGACGTGGACGACATTGCTTCGCCCTACACGATCACGGGGCTGACGGCAAACACCGTCTACGAGCTGCAGGTGGCGGCGCTCCACGAGTCGAGCAAGGAGTGGTCGGTGCTGGCGACTGGCATGCCGCATGGCACGGCGGGCCTTCTGGAGCCTCCGCAGAAATTCGCCGTTCAGGGCAGTACGTTGTACGGGATTACGCTCTCGTGGCGCACGGACGACGAAGGCAACCCCATCGGGATGGCGAACATGATGACAATGGGCAGCAGGTCGTGGCGCACGAGCGAGCCCACGATCCGATCCCGGCGTCTGCTCGCGTCGGAGGACCCGCCCGAAGAGCCGTCCGTTGAATACGAGGTGCAGTACAAGGTACAGGGCGAGACCTGGGACGACGCCGAGAGCGTCACGGTGAGCGCGCTTCAGGCCACGATCGGAGATCTTGAACCCTCGACCACCTATCGGTTCCGGGTGCGGACCCTCGGCGACGATGGGGGCGCGAGTGGCTGGACAGAGACCATCGAGGGGACGACGGCCACTGAAGCGGCGCTCGAGCCGACTGATCCTCCCGAGCGCCTGGCGCGCCCGAGCATCGAGATTGGCGATGAGCAGCTTACGGTCTCCTGGACTGCGCCCGGAGAGGACGCTCCCAGCATCGACACCTATGATCTTGACATTGCGCTCAAGGGCAAGGGCTGGAAATCCGGCCCGGCCATGCGACCCGGGCTGACCGAAACCGCCGAGGTGGTGGACGAGCTAACCAACGGCGTGCATTACGCCTTCCGGGTTCGCGGCGTGAACGCGCTCGGCGAAGGGAGCTGGTCGCGGACCGCCTACGCCATTCCCGTAGCCGGCCCGCCGGCGTTCGAGGAGGGGGACACCCCGGCGGTGAGTGTGCCCGCGGGCGAGGCCATGGACCCGGTGACGTTACCGGCGGCAAATGGCGGGAGCGGCACGCTCAGCTATGCGCTCAGTCCGGCACTGCCCGACGGCTTGGCCTTCGCGGCCACGACGCGGGTTCTTTCGGGGACGCCAGCCGCGGCGGCTGACGAAGGCACGTGGACGCTGACCGCGACCGACGAAGCCGAGGCGAGCGCCACGCTTGCCGTCACCCTCACGGTCACGGCACCCGGCACCCCTCCGAGCTACGCCGGCATCGACAGCCCGGCGCTGGAATTCCTCGAAGGCAGCGCCATCGATCCGGTGACCCTGCCGGCCGCCACCGGCGGGAACGGCGCCCTGACCTATGCGCTGGCGGCTGACCTCGGCAACGGCCTCGCCTTCGAGGCGGCCACCCGCGTCATCAGCGGCACGCCCGCGGCCCCGGCGGCGACGACGACCCATACGCTCACCGCCACCGATGCCGACGGCGACACCGCCACCCTCGCCTTCACCCTCGTCGTCAAGGCAGACCTGCAGCCAACCTACGCCGGGGTGGATAGCCCGGCACTGGCATTCACCGAAGGCGAAGCCATCGACCCGGTGACGCTGCCGGCCGCCACCGGCGGCGACGGCGCGCTCACCTACACCGTGAGTCCGACCCTCGCCGCCGGGCTGGCCTTCGACGCGGCCTCGCGCACGGTCAGCGGCACCCCGGAAACCGAAGCAGACAGTGCCACCTGGACACTCGCGGCGACGGACGCGGACAACGACACCGCCGAACTCACCTTCACCATCGCCGTGGCCCCGCCGCCGGCCACGCGCCCGGAGAATCTGGAGGTCGTCACCTCAGCCCAAACCGCCTGGAAGGCGCTGGACGTGGCCTTCGATGCCCCACCCGCGGGGTCCGCCTGGGTGGCAGCCAAGAGCCAGATCCGGGTCTTGGGCATGAAACCGGGAGCCAAGCGCACCGGCTGGCGGTCGTTCAAGACGGTGACGGTCGAAGACGGGCGCGCGCAGGCGTCGACTGCATCCTGGATGGCCATCGGCCGGGTCTACGAAGTGGAAGTACGCTGGTGCGAGGCGAACGGCCGCACCTGCAGCGAGGCCTCGGACATGGTCTACGGCGCCAGCCCGGCCTCAGTCCCGACGGACGCGGGGACGTCGGTCACGGAGCCGGTGTCAGAGACCGCCCTCTTGCTGCAGTGGAGCATCAGTCCCATCGGGGGGAAGAAGAACCTGCAAGCCGCCTACGAGATCGGCTACAGCACGAATACCGATGCTGAGGCCCCCGAGACGCTGCTGGCCGACGTCCCGGCGTTCGGCACGAAAGAAGCCGAAATCGATGGGCTCGAATCGGGGACCGCCTACCGGCTGTACGTGCGCAGTGTGATCGACTGGCAAGGCACACGGCACTTCGCCTTAGACTGGGCGTCCGCCACCGCGACGACCCCGGCGGGGGCCGAAAGCCTGGCACGGCAGCAATTACAGGGAGAATTAGCCAAACACGCGCGGGCCCTGCTGGAAGACGCCTCCACCGTCATCGGGCAGCGGTTCACCGCGGGCGGCGGGGGCGGCGGGGATGCGCTGACGGCCCTGGCGTCCGTATTCGGCGGCGCCGGGGGCAGTGCCTGTCCGCGCCAGGTGCCCCTGGGCGACTGCCTGCCACAGCCGGGTGTCGGGCAACTGGGCCTCGGGCAGGCCGGCGAGCCGTGGGACCCGGAACGGGGCTATCAGCCCCCGATGACCACCGAGGGGCAAGGCCTGGGCACCCTGCTGCAGCGGCTGCAGACCCAGAACTTCAGCCTGTCGCTGAACCGCACGCTCTTAGGCGAAACCGACGACGCCCCGCAGCCCGTGCAACTGGCGCTCTGGGGCAGCGGGGGCACCGCGTTCCAAGGGAGCCAGGGCCAGCGCTTTGTCGGCCTGGACGCGCGACTGGGGACGCAATGGCTGACGGGGGTGGCGGTGGCCCAAGGCGGGACCGCCTTCCAGCCGGTGGGGGGCGCCACGGGGGGCGAGCTGGGCAGCGCCCTGACGACCGTGTATCCCTACCTGCGGGGGCAACTCAGCGACACGCTAGCCGTGTGGAGCCTGGCGGGGTGGGGCTGGGGGGACCTGACCAGTCGGTGGCAGGATCCGTACCGGCCGGGCCAGACCGTGACCCTGGATGGGGCCTTGGGGCTGAACCTGGGGTTGGCGGGAGTCGAGCAGCCGGTGTATGCGGGTGAGGGGCTGAGCGTGGCGGTGGTAGGCGACTACGGGTGGTCACAGTTGGCGGTGAGCGGCCTCGCCGGGGGATCCCTGGGCGCGGTGGTCCACCGGAGTCGATTGGGCGTCACGAGTGACTATGCGTCTAGTGACGGGGCGCTCCGGGGGACGCTCCGGCTGAGCGGGCGACTGGATGGCCGCGCGGGCGAGCGGGCCCAGGGCGCGGAAATGACCGGGAGTGTGCACTACGGGCTGGGCCGGTGGACCGGTGGGGTCACGGGGCACTGGTACGGGGCGACGCAGGCGCTGCAGCTCGTCCTCGAGCGGCAGGCGGCGGCGGACGGCACGGGGTGGACGGGGCGGCTGGCGCCGGGCTGGGGGACCGCCGCGGGGCTGGGCGCGGGACCTGGGCAGGGACGCCGTTGCTGGCGGCGGGCGGCGGGGTCGGGAGTGTCGCGGGAGCCCCGACGCTGCGGGTCGACGGGCAAGTGGCCTGGGGGCTGCGGCTGGGCGAAGAGCGGGGCCTGCTGGTGCGACCGTTTGCGAACGTGGGCATGGCGGCGGCGGGGCAGCAAGTGCGAGCGGGGGTGCAACTGGAGGGGCCGGTGCGGCTGAACCTGACGGTGGAGCACCTACGCCGCCCGACGGCCCCGGCAACCGCGGGGGTGCTGCTGCAGGTCGATATGACGTTCTAGGGAACCGCTGATGTAGTGGGATAGCGGAATACAGGGTCGGCCGCTCCGCATGTGTAGCTGCCGCATCTTATGCGGCTCTTGGAGCGGGCTGCTGTTCAAGAAGCGCCATGAGATGGCGCTGCTACAGAAGAGGGGGAGCCTGGGCCGCCACTTTCCGGGAGCAGGCCTCCTGCCTCAGCAACCCGCAACGGACAGGCCCCGGTGTTCAGGAATATCGGGGAGCCCGGGTTATGGTCTTTGCCTGTGTAGCGGCGGCATCTTATGCCGCTGGACGAGGTCGCGGTCCAAGAGGCGCCATGAGATGGCGCTGCTACAGAAGAGGGGGAGCCTGGGCGCCACTTTCCGGGAGCAGGCCTCCTGCCCCAGCAACCCGCAACGGACAGGCCCCGGTGTTCAGGAATATCGGGGAGCCCGGGTTATGGTCTTTGCCTGTGTAGCGGCGGCATCTTATGCCGCTGGACGAGGTCGCGGTCCAAGAGGCGCCATGAGATGGCGCTGCTACAAAAGAGGGGGAGCCTGGGGCACCATTTTCCGGGAGCATTTCTCCTGCCTCAGCAACCCGCAACGGACAGGCCCCGGTGTTCAGGAATATCGGGAATCCAGGGTCTTGTTTTTGCCTTTGTAGCAGCGGCATCTTATGCCGCTGGACCAACATGTGTCATCGGGGGTCCAGGGTTGGCCGCTCCGCCTTTGTAGCTGCCGCATCTTAGGCGGCTCTTGGAGCGGCTGCTGTGCAAGAGGCGCCATGAGATGGCGCGGCTACAAAAGAGGGGGGAGCTTGGGTCGGCTGCTCCGCTTGTGTCGTTGTCGCCTCTTAGGCGGCTCTTGGAGCGGCGCTGTTCAAGAAGCGCCATGAGATGGCGCTGCTACAGAAGAGGGGGGCTTGGGGTGCCACTTTCCGGGAGCATTTCTCCTTCACCAACGACCCGAGGGCCACAGGGGGTGGACCCATACACTGGCTGTATAAGTTCAGAAACATTTGGCACTCCTCGACACAGGAGGAGGAGCCATGCAGATCCACCATGTCGGCTATCGCATCAGGGGGTTTTCTCGACTAACGCAAGTCGGGCATCGTTGGGACATGATACCCCACGAAGCCCACCACCGACTCAAGATTCTGCACTTTTGCGCCCGGTACGGCCGGCCGGCGACCTATGAGGCCTTTGGCGTCAGCCGCCGGACGCTTTCTCGCTGGCAGCGGGCGCTCGCCCAAGCTGGCGGGGACCCGCAGGCGTTGGCCGTCCGCTCCAGGGCCCCCCACCGCCGCCGGCAGGCCCTGTGGCTGCCTGCCCTAAGCCAGGAGATCCGGCGGCTGCGCACCACGTATCCTAACCTCGGCAAGGTCAAGCTGCACGTCCTGCTCCGGCCGTGGTGTGCGCAGCAGGGGCTGGCGCTCCCCAGTGTCTCCACCATCGGGCGTCTGATCGCTCGCGCCCCCGATCAGATGCGGCACACGCCGGTCCGCCTGGATGCCCGGGGCCGCCCCAAGCCCCGGGCGCGGTCCCGCAAACCCCGCCCGCCCCGGCCCCGCCCCGCCCCGCCCCTGGCGGTCTTGGCCGGGGATCCCGTCGTGCGGCTCCACGCCGGGCTCCGCCGCTACGTGTTCACCTTCATCGATCCCTGCAGTCGCTTCGCCTTCGCCGTGGCCACCGCCACCGCCTCCAGCCGCCATGCCACCCACGCCCTCGACGCCCTCTGTGCGCTGCTCCCGGCTCCACCCCGGTTCCTCCTCTCCGATAACGGCCCGGAGTTCCAGGGCCAGTTCCAGTACCGGCTCGATGAACGCGGCCTCACCCACTGGTGGACGTATCCCCGATCCCCGAAAATGAATGCGCATGCGGCACGGTTCAATCGCACCCTGCAAGAGATGTTCGTGGACTACCACGAGGATCTGCTGTTCGACGACTTGGCGGCCTTTCACCGGAAACTGGCTGACTGGTTGCTGGCTTACAATACCGTGTTGCCCCACTATAGCCTGGGGCACCAAACTCCGGTACAATTTCTCCTTCGCCATCAACCCGAGTGCCAAAGGTGGTGGACCTATACAGTTCATTGTCAGGAATCGACGAGCTATGATAGACTCGCCGTGTGGGCGATTAGCTCAGTGGGAGAGCGCTTCCCTCACACGGAAGAGGCCACTGGTTCGATACCAGTATCGCCCACCACTTCGCCATCGTTAACCTGATAAAACAGGTCGAGCTTGAAGTCCTTTCCCCCCTATTCAGCCGTGAACCCACCGGAATTGTGGCGTCGACTTCTTATGGTCATCACAGCGGCCCAACGCGGGGGGCGGTGGGGATTGGTCCTGTGTCTGGCTGGCATACTCACGGCGTGCGGCACCGCTTCATCGCCGCCTCTCGACCCTATGCTCCCCCCGTCGGCGAGTGACCTTGAACTGTTGGGAGCGACGCGCCTCTGCGACGCCCAAGAGACCATCGTCAAACGCTGGCAGGGCATACGCTATCAACACACGCCCTGGGGCTCGGGAGAACAACTCCAACGCCTGGCGCAAAGCGGGCAACCCGACGACGACCGGTTTTACTTCTTCGATGATGAAGCGCGCCTGGTTGGTGCCGTATTCCGGTACAATCAGGGGCTTTCCTTAAAGCCCTATCCGGTACTGCGGCAAACGTTATCCCAACTTATCCCGTCGTCCACTTTTTATATCGATCCCACTCAACTGCTCTCACAGGAAGGCGCACAATCCGCCGTGCTATACCGGACCGGGGATCGTACGAGTACCACCCAATATCTGGTGCTGGAGAATAAGGGGGATCCAACGTTACTCGTGGCCTCTCTTGCGATCGACCCCTACGAGCAGCTTTTGTCGAGTTATCATGAAACGTTTCTGCCGGGTCTGAACCGAAGCCAGTCCACGACGCCGGGAGGGCTTGCACCCGGGGCGGACGCAAGCGACGATTTCCTGGGTCTTCAACAGTTCGCACGAGGCGAAACCGCGTTATTCGGGTCTTGCGGGATCGCTCATCCGGTGATTGCCGTCGAAGCCTACCGGCGATCCATTCAACATGGGTTCAAGGACGAGTCGCGTTTAGCCGAAGCCCATCATCGACTGGGCCTGGCGCTTCGGGATCAAGGCCAACTGGACGAAGCGCAATGGGAATTGGAGCAGGCTCTCTCGCTTCGTCCCAACGCTCCGGCGATCATCACCAATCTCGGTCGTGTCCTGGCCGAACAACGACAGCAGCCTCGCGCCATTGAACTCTTCAAACGAGCACTCATCCTGCGCCCCAACTTTGCCGAAGCGCGGTTCAATTTGGCGGAAATGCTGGAACAGACCGACCCCCGACGGGCGATTGAAGAATACGAGACCTATATCGCCCTCGTTGAAGGAATCCCCAGGGAAGCCGAACGAATCAAACTTGTCCAAGAGCGCGTGAAACGGCTGAAGGACGAATAAGCGCAGTGAAATTCTACGCCGTGCGCAAGGGGCGCCGGCCTGGGATCTATCGAACCTGGCCCGCGTGTGAGGCGCAAATCAAGAGGTTTCCCGGAGCCGTCTACAAAGCCTTTCCCACGCAAGCCCAAGCCGTGGCGTTTGTGGGAGAAGGCCTTCCCGGTTTGCGTGACCTTCCCCGTGAGGAGGGGCCCCCTCCGGCCGGCGTTCTGCCGGCAACTGATGCCATACACGTTTGGGTCGATGGGTCCTGTCTCCAGAACGGCAATGACCGCCTGCACTTCGGCTGGGCCTACGTGATCCTTGACGGCGAACGGGAACTCCACCGGGCGAGTGGGCATGACGTACCGGTCGAGGCGCGCCGGCATCGTAACGTAGCCGGAGAGATTCAGGCGGTCCTGCGGGCGCTGGAGTGGTGCCGGGAACACGGCATTGCAGCGGCCACGATCCATTTCGACTACGAGGGCTTGGCCAGTTGGGTGCAAGGCACGTGGAAGACCAGGACGTCCTTTACCCGGGTCTACGTGGAACGGGTCCGGGCCCTGGGCATGAGCCTCACGTGGCACAAGGTGCAGGCCCATTCCGGCACGGCGTATAATGAGCTGGTGGATCGACTGGCGCGGGAAGCCGCCCGCTCAGCTTCGGGAAATGATCGAGAAGGGTAACCGTTTCAACGACTGTTCTGAATGGACGAATGGCCAAAAAATACTTTGCGTAGAACACCCATCGTTGTTCCCTACGTCAGGATGGTCCGGAAGGGCCTCGCGAAACTCCTGACTGGCAGATTTCCCGCCTTTATTCTCTGACGTAGCAGCCATGCATGGGCCGTCACTTCGATGTCTTTGGCCTGACGGCAAAAACTCACCGTCATGACGTGTTCTCGTGTCCGGTCCCTGGGGTACGCCGATAGCCAGCGGCCTTTCGCGGATTGGACAAAGAAACGTCCCCCTGCGCCTCCATTGTTGTAATAGTTCACCTTTCGGGGCTGCCACCCCAGGGCTTCGGCGGCCGCATCGTGCGGGAACCGGACCGGCCGGGCCGTGGCCACGCTGGTGGCCAGTCCATTGAGACCGGTTAAATTGGACATCGGTGAGGAGATGATCTCCACGAGGCGTGCACCCTTCGTTCCGATGGGGACGCTGGCAATGCGCCCGAAGTGGGCGTCGCCGCTGAGGACCACGACGTCGTGCGACACGGAGCCCAACGCTTCCAGCAACCTGGCATACTGGGCCTCATAACTGCGGAGATTCCTCTCGAACGCGTTCTGCTCCACGATCAACGGCTGTGGGATGACCAAGACGCCCGGGCAAGCACGGTGGCCCGCCCAATCGAGCAACGCGTTGAATGGTGCCTCCGGAAGAAATTTATGCCGGGAACGGTATGAACGCAAATCGGCCAGACATATGGACAGGTCACGTCCGAGCGTAAACGATTCAACCACGGGGGAGCGCTGGACGTTCCTGATGCCGTCGGACGCCGCGTTGGTCCAGTGTTTGCGCACGTGCGGCAGTTTGAGGGCCAGCAGGGTCGGGAGCAGGGAATCGGTGAACGGGTAGTCGTTCCAGTATTCGTGATCGCCGGGCAACATCCACGTGCCGCCCCTGCTCAACATGCTGCCGAGTGCCTGCCAGTTCAGGGCATAGTCATCTGCAATGCGTTCACGGATCTCTTGTGCGAGCAACGACAGGGAATCGAAGCCGGTATCCAGGTAAACCTGATCCCCCGCCAGCACGGTCACGTCCGGGCGAATGGTTTTGCTCCCGCGCTCGTAGAGCGCCTTGTAGGAGGCCGCCGCCCGACCGCCGTCCCGATGGTTGTAGAAGCAGCTCCCGAACGCGATCGTGAAGGCGTTCTGACCCTTTTCTGGCAGGCGTGCCGGCAACGTGCGAAACGTGCCGGAGCGAAGCCGTTGCCAGCGACGACTGATCCCGGACCGGAGTTCCGCCTCGATGCGGCGCTCGAATTCAAGGCGATATTCGTTCCCGGCCTCGAGTCCTCGAAACGTCACCACGGCGAAGAATCGCCGCTTCATCCCCGTAAACGGACGCTGCCACTTGTGTTTGGTGATAACTCGCGTCCGGACCGCGTCATTGTTCGTGATGAGCCTGACGCGGGCACGTTCGGGCATTTTCAAGGTGGGAAACAGCGTGCCCACCCACACCTCTACGGAGTGCTGGCTGACACGTTGAATGACCAGCGACCACTGGCCGGTTGACGTGTACGCGTCCGTGTTCATCAGGGATCGTGCTCCGTTGGCTCGACAGCCGGGCCTTCCCGGATGGAGCCCTCTACCTATGGAGAAATTGCGACGTGGGGTATGGGTAATCCGGGGGCTCAGGAACCTCTGATTAATTGTGAGAGCGGGATGCAGGGCCAAGCGTCCCGGAGCGAAACCCGAAGCATATCCGAGAGAGAGGGGAGGGGTGAGCGAGGACACCACGCCGCCATGCGCCCGATCGTGCACTCAATCAGAGGTTCCCTAGAGCTTGCCTTCGCCTTTGAGATACTTGCGGAAGCGATCCATAAGTTCTTCACCGAGCACACCCACTTCCGGTTTTTCTTTTGTCATGAAGTCCCGGATTTCTTCCAGGCGCTGCTCGGCTTGGCTGTTCCCTTTCAAACGCTTGACTTTCATCAACGCGTCGTCAAAGGCATCAAAGGTCAATTCCTGATACCCGAAACTTCTGATTCGTTTGACGGCTTTCATCATGGCTTCATTCCGGAATTTGGTCAGGTGTTCGGAATCGATTTCCCGTAACCCGAGTTTTCTGGCTCGCCGCTCCGCGGCTTTGCGAATCCCGCTACGCACGAAATCCGGGGACGTGAGCAACCGTTTCCAGGCTTCGTCCTTCCACGCCACGTGTTCCTGCGGGGCTTCCCACAACTTCAACAGCGTCCCTTCATCAATCGTGGCCACTCCTGATTCCCGCGCCAGGTCTTCCGCGTCCCGCTTCAGCATATCCGTGACAAATTCCAGGGCAATGGGGGGCGAATCCTTAACTTTTTCCCGGAGCATCGCTTGGGCTCCTTCGGTCCATTCCACCGGGGCGACCCGGGCTTCGGCCTGTTCTCCCATGGCTTCGACTTTTTCGAACAATTCTACGTTGACTTCCAAATGTCCTCGCTCCCGCGCCACCTCTTCGGTAATTTGCTTGATCATGGCTCGCATGAACTCCGGCACACTGTCCAACCGTTTGCTCGCTTCCGCTGTCCAAGGTAATTTTCCCTGGGCCATTTGATCGGCCGCTTCGGCCATCCCCGCTTCTCCGCCCATGCTCCCCATCATTTGCCGTTTGAACCGGTCCAACAAGTCCGCGGTAATCTCCTGTTCTCCCAGTTCGCGGGCTTTCTTTTCCGCCAGGCGTTTGACCATGCCGCGTAAAAAAATGGGCGCGCGCTCAAGCCGTGCGAGAGCTTCAGGGGTCCAGGCCGGTACCGTCAATGCGGGGTCAGGACTGCTCATGTGCCGGCCCTTCTGCATTCAACAGTTCTTTAATTTCTTTTCCCGCCTTAAAAAACGGCATGCGCTTTTCAGGTACGGACACGGTCTCTCCGGTTTTCGGATTCCTTCCGTCCTTCGTGCGACGGATGCGCAGCCGGAAACTCCCAAAGCCGCGGATTTCCGTCTTTTCACCCCGCTTCAGGGCGTCACGGATGGAATCGAAAATGCCATTCACCACTCTTTCCGCGTCACGGCGGCTGAGGGTCTTGGCTTGCTCCGCCACTTTCTCAATCAGGTGTGCCTTGGTCATGGCTCCTCTCCTTGATCGGCGCCCCTGGTGCTCACGCCTGCCGTCTCCCGCCGTCCCCTCTCTCACACGGGAAGAGGGAGTCTACGCCGTTTGCCTACAACGCCAAGAAATACATGAGGTTCATTCCCGTTTGCAGGGGCAGCGCGGGCGCGTCGGTGAACAGAGCCCCCAACAACCAACCCCGTATTGAAAATTGTCGGGGCTTCTCGACGACCAACGGAGATCCTTTTAACCCGGTCATTTCCGCCGCCACCCTGATGGCGTCTGTGAGGTCTCCCAAGTCATCGATCAGAAGCACGTTTTTGGCTTGTTGCCCGGTCAACACCCTTCCATCGGCCAGGGTTTCCACGTCGGCCACGTCCAGTGCACGCCCTTCGGCCACGGCTTCGATAAACTGACGATGGGCATCATCCATAACCGATTGCAACAGGCTCCGTTCTTCTTTACCCATCATGCGAAAGGGAGACCCCACGTCCTTATACCGTCCGCTTTTTATCACGAAGTTCTTGACGCCGATTTTGTCCATGAGTTCTTCGAAATTGGCCAACTGCATGATCACGCCGATACTGCCCGTGAGCGTACCGGGGTTGGCCAGGATTCGATCTGAGGCCACTGCGACATAGTACCCGCCGGAAGCCGCGACCGTCCCCATCGAGGCCACGACCGTTTTCTGCTTTTCTTCCCGCACCCGTTTAACCGCATTGTAAATCTCCTGAGAGGCCGCCACCCCACCGCCCGGAGAATCGATCCGAAGGACAATGGCTTTGACGAGTGGGTCCTGGGCATACGAATCCAGTTCATCCACGGCCGACCGGGAATCCAGAATAGGGCCTTCGATCCTGACGAGCGCAATGCGCTCCTTGCCCACCGTGGCGATTTCCGGCGACAGCACGCTCCCCACCACGGCCAACGCCGCCACGACGACCACAATCCAGATGACCCGTCGCCACCTGAACGAGGTGTTTCTCGAAGGTGTGTCGTTCACCATACGCGCCTGCCCGGCGACGATCTTCTACGCGGTGTCCGCCGAGTTCGAAGCTTCCTGCTCCTGGTCGACGTTGCCCTGATCGCTCAATGTTTCGGGTGCCGAGCTCTCCGGTTTCTGCGAACAATCTTTCACGCTCAATGCAATTTTTCGTTCTTCACAATCGACTTTGACGATTTTCGCGGTCACGTTTCGGCCTATCGCAAAACTCTCTTCCAGCTTATTCGCCCCCGCAGGTCCGACTTCACTGACGTGGATCAACCCCTCCACGTCCCCATCCAGTTCGACGAAGACTCCAAAGTCCGCAATCTTGGAAACCGTCCCGGTCGCCACGTTTCCCACCTGGTACCGCGAAGGAATGTCCGATTCCCACGGGTCCGCCGTGAGTTGCTTGTAACCCAGCGACAACCGCTCTTTTTCTTTGTCGATGCGTAAAATGACCGCAGCCACCCGTTGGCCTTTCTTGAACAATTCCGAGGGATGCTTAATGTGTCTGGTCCATGACATGTCCGAAATATGAATCAGCCCGTCGATTCCTTCATCCAGTCCCACGAAAGCCCCGAAGTCCGTGACGCTCTTGACTTTCCCCTCGATGTGCGTACCCACTGGATAGCGGGCCTGAATGACGTCCCACGGATTGGGTGCGGTCTGTTTCATGCCGAGCGAAATCTTGCGACCTTGCTGGTCCACGTGCAGGACTTGTGCGTCGATGATGTCTCCCACCGCGACCAACCGGGAAGGATGACGCACTTCATGGGTCCAGGACATCTCCGAGATGTGGACGAGCCCTTCCACGCCCGGCTCCAGTTCCACGAACGCGCCGTAGTCGGTCAGGCTGACGACCTTGCCGTTCACGCGCGACCCTTCGGGGTATTTGGTGGCAATGTTCATCCACGGGTCGGCCGTCTTCTGTTTGAGTCCCAAGGAAATTCTTCCGGACTCGCGGTCGTACTTGAGCACCAGCACCTCCAGCCGGTTCCCCACGGCGAACATATCGGAGGGATGGCCGACCCGCCCCCAGGAAATGTCGGTGATGTGCAGGAGGCCGTCAATGCCGCCCAAATCCAAAAATGCGCCGTAGTCGGTGATATTTTTCACGGTCCCTTCGAGGAGTTGCCCTTCGGCGAGGGTCGATAAGGTGCTTTGCCGCCGCTTGTCGCGCGTTTCTTCCAACAAGGCCCGACGGGAAATCACCACGTTGCCGCGCCGATGATTGATTTTGATGATTTTGAACGGGAAGGTTTTTCCGACCAGGGCATCAAGATCGCGGACGGGCGTGAGATCGATTTGCGAACCGGGTAAAAAGGCCTTGACTCCGATATCCACCATCATCCCGCCTTTAATGCGCGAGACCACTTTCCCGTGGACTTCCCGTTCCTCCTGATGCGCCACCTCGAGCTCATCCCAAATTTTCATCTTGTCCGCTTTTTCCTTGGAGAGGACCAAGTTCCCTTCCGCGTCTTCACGTTGCTCGATGTACACCTGGATGCGGTCGCCCACCGCCAAGGTGTTCAGTTCGTCCGGCATAAACTGGTTCGCCGAGATGATGCCTTCGGATTTGTAACCGATGTCCACAATCACCCGTTCTTTTTGAATGACCACGACCCGGCCTTCCGTGATCGTCCCTTCTTCAAAATTTTTAAAGGTTTCCTCATACAAGGACTCCAAGGCCCCCCGGTCCATTTCTTCGACAACGTGTGATACCGTGTTCATTCCTGATTCCTAACTTGCGGTCGCCGCCAGGCAACCTGATAATGGGGATCGAGCCGTGACCGACGTGGAAGCTCAATCTCTCCGGTTCATGTTGTCGGTGTTGCCGAATGATCCACGCCGCGCAATTCGGCAATCCGCGCCATTACCGTATGAGTGATATGGTGGTACAATGCTTTTCCCTGGTATTGCCGGCATGCCTCACGAAAGTCCATGGACTCGCCGAACGACACTTCCACCGGATGCCGCCTCAGCCAGGACGCCCCCATCGGGAGCACCTGATACGTCCCCCTGAGGTAGACCGGCACGACGGGACATTGGACTTCGGCGACCAGCATCCCGATTCCCGGTTTCCCGGGTTGCAGCATTCCATCCGTCGTTCGCGTCCCTTCCGGGAAAATGACCACGGCCTTGCCCGCCTTGAGCAATTCCGCCGCGGTACGGAACGCCTGTCGATCCCATCGACCGGTCTTCAACGGAATCCACCCCAATGAGCGAAGGATACGACCAACCACTGGATAGGGAAATAAATTGGCCCGCCCGAGATAAAAGAGCCGCCGCCGCACCCCGCATCCCAATAACGGAATATCCGCATAGCTCGCGTGATTCGCCGCCAACAAGACCCCTCCTCCCCCCGGGACGTGTTCAGCGCCCCGTGTGCGATAGCGGAGGAACACGCGACTGATCACGCGAGTGAGGACCCACAGGATTCCATACACCAAGCCGCTCACGAGTGCCCTGGAATCCACTCCATCATGTTTTCTACTACCTGGTCAACCGTCAAGGACGAGGAATCGATCACCACCGCGTCGGCGGCCGGCTTCAATGGCGCGGTCTGCCGCGCGCGATCGTGGGCATCCCGTTCCTGAATGGCCCGTCGGATGTCACCCTGGGTATCGGGATGACCGGTCCGCACCGTTTCCCGATACCGGCGAGTTGCGCGCGCATCGAGGTCCGCCTCGAGAAAAAATTTCACGTCCGCTTCGGGAAACACCTTAGTCCCCATGTCACGGCCTTCCGCTACGATCCCGCCCTTACGGCTGTACCGTGCCTGAATCGGCAACAGCCGCTCGCGCACGTGCGGCAGCGCCGCCACGGTCGAGGCCAACCGACTGATGTCAGGAGAGCGCAACTCTGCGGTGATTTCCTCGTTGTCGATAAAGGTTCTCGTGACCCCCTCTTCGAGAGACACGCCTAAGTCGATCGAGGACAAAAGCGCCTCCATGGCCACGGCATCGGCACAATCGATTCCCGCTCGTCTGACCACCCAGGCGACTGCCCGGTACAGAGCGCCCGTATCAAGATAGGCGTAGCCCAACCGCGACGCCAAGGCTCGTGCCGTCGTACTTTTCCCCGCCCCGGCAGGGCCGTCAATCGTGATGAGTAAGCCTCGCCTTTGGGCAAACGTCTCCACAGTCACCGGAAAAGAGCATTATTATAGAATTCAGCGTGAAATTGTCAATAATTCCAAGAGGTTGTCATGAAAATGCGGGAAGGAGGTGGCAATGCAGTCGGTGTCGAGAATGGTCGTCGGCGCATCGCCGGTCAGGGCGGCGATCGCCAAGGCCATGGCCACGCGATGGTCCCCGTGGCTCATGCAGGTTCCGCCTTTGACCGTGGCGTCCCCGTGCAGAATAAATCCATCCGGGGTTTCCTGAATGGGGACGTTAAGTTTGGTCAGTTCCGTAGCCATGGCATGGATTCGGTCGGTTTCCTTGACTCGCAGCTCTTCGGCCCCCGTCACGATGGTCCGGCCTTCGGCCAGGGCCGCTGCTACGCAAAAAATGGGAAATTCGTCAATCATCTTGGGAACGCGTGCGGCTTCGATGGGCACGCCGCGAAGCCTGGCCGTGCGGACCATCAGGTCACCCACGGGCTCCCCGGCCTGTTCCCGTTGGTTGACGGTCTGGATATCCGCTCCCATTTCGCCGAGAATGTCCAGTATCCCCGTCCTGGCCGGATTGAGGCCGATATTGACGATCCGCACTTCGGAGTCGGGAACCAGGGAAGCGCCGACGATAAAGAAGGCGGCGGCGGACAGGTCGCCGGGCACCGACACGTCTTTGGCGGCATAAGTGGGGCGGCCCTGCAGGACGACGCGACACCGGTCGGTTTCGACCGGAATTCCCAGATACCGGAACATCCGCTCGGTGTGATCCCGAGATTGCATGGGTTCGGAAAACCGCGTCTCCCCTTTCGCAAAGAGCCCTGCAAAGAGGACCGCGGATTTGATCTGAGCGCTCGACACCGGCGATTGATAGTCGATGCCCCGTAAGGTCCCTCCCTGAATGGCCAACGGTGCTAACTCGCCCTCTTTTCTGCCCTGAATGGCCGCGCCCATCATGCGCAGGGGGGTGACGACCCGCCCCATAGGGCGGCGTCGAAGCGAGTCGTCACCCGTCAGGATCGAAAAAAACGGTTGACCGGCCAGCACCCCGGCCAGCAGGCGAAGGCCTGTCCCGGAATTGCCGCAATCCAACGGCAGAACGGGCTCGGCCAATCCACCCAACCCTTTGCCCTGGACCCGGACCCTGTCCGGCTCGACTTCGATAGCCACGCCCAACGATTGCAAGGCCCGGAGCGTATTGAGGCAATCTTCTCCGCGACAATATCCCGTAATCGTGGTGGAGCCTTCGGCCAAGGCACCGGCCAGCAACGCCCGATGGGTAATGGATTTATCCCCGGGCACGTGAATCGTCCCACGCAAGGGACCCTGCGGGGTGATGGTGAGCGTACTCATGTCAGCCGCTGCCGCGCTTCGCGCGCTTTGCCGATTTCACGCTCCAGGCCCGGGCCATCCTTCGCTTGGATCAACGCCTTGAAGCGCTGCACGTGTTTTTCCAGGGCTTCGATCATGACCAACAGGTTCTCCCGGTTCGACAGAAAAATCGTGCGCCAGATCTCCGGAGAGCTTGCCGCGATGCGCGTGGTATCCCGCAAGCCGCCGCCGGAATAATCCAGTAAGGAACAAGGATCGTTGTTCCCTGCCGTCCCGCCTTGTTGTTCAAGATCCATCAAGGCATTCATGAGGGCGAACACGGCGACGTGAGGCAGGTGGCTGACCGCGCCCAATATCCAATCATGCACAAAGGGATCGATTGACCGGACAACCGTGCCCATGGCTTCCCAGACGTGCTGCACCGTGAGGAGGGCCTGGGGATCGGTGTTGGCCGTCGGCGTGATCAGACAGAGGGCGCCGGTGAACAAATCGACGGACGCGTCCCCGGCCCCCGACGTTTCCTTCCCGGCAATGGGATGCGCGCCCACAAAATGCACGCCGGCCGGAATCAGGGATTCCACCTCTTCCACCAGGGAGCCCTTGACGCTTCCCACGTCGCTCACGATCGTGCCGGGCGCCAGGACGGATCCCCACGCCTCGATCTGCCCGGCAAAACTTTCCACGGGTGTGGCGAGAATGACCAATTCCGCGCCCGGCATTGCCGCTTTGGGATCACGTTCATAGGCATCGATGGCCCCGAGTTGCACGGCCAAATCCAGATTGCTCAGACTCCGACCCACGCCGACGACCAGATCGGCCAGACCTTGCCCCTTTAGGATCATCCCCATGGATCCCCCGATCAACCCGACCCCGACTATCGTGACTTGTTTGAAATGGACGGTCATGGTTATCTCATTCCCTCCCCTTTGTTGGGACGCATTTCCGAAGAGGAAATGCGGGCAGGGGAGAGACGCTGCCCTTGCGTCAAGGGATTTGGGCCACCGCCCACCCTTCACTCCTCCGGACAAAGGAAAGGAAACGGTGGGTTACAAGTCTCTCCCTACGGCGTGCGCGAGGATCTTCAGTTCTCCCATCAATTCCTTGAACCGATGGGGCTTAAGGGATTCCTCTCCGTCGCAGAGGGCGCATTCCGGATTCGAATGGACCTCGATCAGGAGCCCGTCGGCACCTGCCGCAACGGCCGCCTTGGCCATGGGAGCCACCAGGTTCCATTTACCCGTCGCATGACTGGGATCGACGATCACCGGCAAGTGAGACAGATCCTTCAACGTGGGAATCGCAGCCAGATCCAGCGTATTGCGATAGTGGGTTTCAAAAGTGCGAATGCCACGTTCACACAACATCACGTTTCGATTGCCGCGAGAGACGATGTATTCGGCCGACAATAAAAATTCCTTAATCGTGGCGGACAGGCCCCGTTTCAGGAGGACCGGCTTATCATAGGCCCCGACTTCCTTGAGCAATTCGAAGTTCTGCATGTTCCGGGCCCCGATCTGAATCACATCGGCTTTTTCCAGGAATACGTCAGTATCACGGGGATCCAGAATTTCGCTGACCACGGGCATCCCCGTCTGCTGCTTGGCTTCAACAAGAAAATCCAGTCCTTCCCGACCCAAGCCTTGAAACGAATAGGGCGAGGTGCGCGGTTTGTATGCCCCTCCTCGCAGGATTGCGCCCCCGGCGGTTTTGACTTCATGCGCAATTCCGACCGTCACTTCCAATTTCTCGACGGCACAGGGTCCGGCCATCACCACCAATCGGTTGCCGCCCACCGTCACCTGCTCTACCGCGATCGTCGAGTCCTGGGGTTGAAATTCCCGGCTCACCAGCCTCCACGGTGCCAAAATGGGCGTCACGCTTTCCACGCCGGAGAACACGCTGAGCGGTTGGTTATCCAACAGACGTTCGTCGCCGATCACCCCGATGATGGTGCGCTCCTCACCACGGGACATCTGCGATTTCAGGCCAAGTTCCCGGAGTCGATCCGTGACGTGATCGATGTCCTCTTCCGTGGCAGTCGGCTTGAAGACGATAATCATGAGGACTCCTTATCCCTCGGCAGGATCTCCAGCACGCGGCTCAAGGCCTCGAGAAATCGACGGTTTTCCTCTGGCCGCCCGATCGTCACGCGAAGCATCGACCCACCGATGTGCCGAACGATGACCCCTTCCCGAAGAAGCCGGTCAAAGACGGCGCCGCCGTCCCGGTGCGTATCGAAATAGAGAAAATTGGCCTGGCTGGGAAGTGGTGCCAATCCCAAGGCCCGAAGCCCGTTGTCCACTGACGTCATTTCCGCTTCATTGAGCGCTCGACTAGCGGAAACATGCCGTTCGTCATCCAAGGCCGCACGGGCTGCGAATTGCGCCAGGGTATTGGCGTTGAACGGGTTTCGCACACGATGCAAATACCCGGCGATTTCCGGAGTCGTGATCCCGTATCCGATACGCAATCCCGCCAATCCGTAAATTTTGGAAAACGTCCGTAGCACCATCACCGGCCGGTTTTGTCGCACGTAGTCGAAGGTGTCGGGATAGTGCGGGTCCCGGACGTATTCATAATAGGCTTCATCGAACACCACGATCACGTCGTCCGGAACGGCCGCCATGAACTCCCGGACTTCATCGCGGGTCACCATGGTGCCCGTGGGATTGTTGGGATTACACACGAACACCAACCGCGTGCGACCGGTGACGGCCCGCGCCATGGCCGGGAGATCGTGACGCCAGTCGTTCAAGGGCACTTCGACGCAGACCCCATGCCCACCGGTCACGGCAAGCTTATACATGACGAAGGTGTGGTCCGCCATCACGGCTTCCTCGCCCGGGGGCACGAACGTCTTCACCAACAGGCTGATGATTTCATCGGACCCATTGCCTACGATGACGTGATCGCCGGACACCTTCCACCGGTCGGCCAGCGCGCGGGTGAGGTCATGCGCCCCGCCGTCCGGATAGAGATGCAGGCTCGCTTTTCCTTCATCCAATGCCGCAAGCGCCTTGGGAGAAGGGCCAAGCGGGCTTTCATTGGACGCCAGCTTCACGGCTCCGTCAATGCCCAATTCCCGCTCCAATGCATCCAGGGGTTTCCCTGGTGAATACGGAACGAGCTTGGCGATGTCGGGATGAACTCGGATAGTCATGTGCGCCTTACGCGTTCATGCGCGTCGCGTCTTTTCTTCCCGCGAGACGAACAGTGTCGCACCGGGGCTCAGGTATGGGCGGGATACGAACCGAGAACTTTCATAAACAAACACCGGCTTTTCAGTTCTTCGATGGTCCGGCGGATCCGATCTTCTCGCTGATGCCCCTCAAAATCGACAAAAAAGATATATTCCCAGGCCTTGCGACGCGAGGGTCTTGACTCGATTTTGGTCATGCTGATGCCGTTGGAGGCAAAGGGCCGCAACAGATCATAGAGCGCCCCGGCCTTATCCTTCACCGATAGCATGACGGACGTCTTATCCTTTCCCGTCGGCTCGGAACTATGCCGGCACAACACCAGGAATCTCGTGCAGTTGTTGATGTTATCCTCGATTCGTGATTTCAACACGTGCAGGCCATACATGTGTGCCGCCAGTTCGGAGGCAATGGCCGCTGCACGAGGCTCCTCCTTGCACCGTTCGGCCGCCCGCGAGGTACTCGGTGTTTCCACAACCGGCACCCCGGCCATATTGGTTTTCAACCAATTCCGGCACTGCGCCAAGGCGTGAGAATGCGAATAAATCTTCTCGACTTGCTCGATTTGCTCACTCTTCGACATGAGATGATGGGAAACCTCCTGCATGATTTCCCCGTAGATCATCAGGTTGGAGTCGATAAACATGTCGAGGGTATGATTCACCACGCCTTCGGTCGAGTTTTCGATCGGCACGACTCCATAGATCGCGCGCTCGCGTTCCACTTCATCAAACACTTCCTGAATCCCGCTGGCCGGCACATATTGGGCGGACTCGCCGAATTTCACCAAGGCCGCTAAATGTGTAAACGTGGCCTGGGGCCCCAGATACGCCACGGTCTGCGTGCCTTCCAACGACAACGAAGCGGACATGATTTCCCGATAGACCGGGCGAATCGCCTCGTTGGGAAAAGGGCCGGTATTCTGACGCACCAGACGTTCCACCACAAAGGCCTCCCGTCCGGCGGTGTGCAGCAGGGCGCTGGGGTCCGCTTTCCGCTTCGCCTTGCCGATCGTGATGACGCGATGAGAGCGCTCATTGAGCAGCCGCAGAATTTCATCGTCCAACCGATCTATTTCCTTGCGGGACGCTTCGATGTGTTGGTGTTTCGACATGCCGTGATCTGAGAATTGTGACATACGACGGAGCATACGCAGCCGCACCCATCTTTGCAAGAAAATGTATGGGGCCACCACATTTGGCACTCGGGTTGGTGGTGAATCAGGAATTGTACCGGAGATTGCCGCCCAAGGCTATGGTGGGGCAACACGGTATTGTAGGCTAGCAACCAATCGGCCAGTTTGCGGTTAAAGGCCGCCAAATCGTCGAACAGCAGATCCTCGTGGTAGTCCACGAAGGTCTCTTGCAGGGTGCGATTGAACCGTTCCGCATGAGCGTTCATTTTCGGGGATCGGGGATACGTCCACCAGTGGGTGATGCCGCGTTCATCGAGCCGGTGCTGGAAATGCCCCTGGAACTCCGGGCCGTTATCGGAGAGGAGGACCCGGGGTGGGGCCGGGAGCAACGCACAGAGTGCATCGAGGGCGTGGGTGGCATGGCGGCTGGAGGCGGTGGCGGTGGCCACAGCGAAGGCGAAGCGACTGCAGGGATCGATGAAGGTGAATAGGTAGCGGCGGAGTCCGGCGTGGAGCCGCACAACGGGATCGCCGGCCAAGACCGCCAGGGGCTGGGCGGGGCGGGGCCGGGGCGGGCGGGATTTCCGGCGCCGTGTCCGGGGTTTGGGCCGGCCCCGGGCATCCAGGCGGCTCGGCGTGTGCCGCATCCGGTCCGGGGCGCGGGCGATCAGGCGCCCGATGGTGGAGACCCTGGGGAGGGCTAGCCCGTGCTGCGCACACCACGGCCGCAGTAGGACGTGCAGCTTGGCCTTCCCACGGTTGGGATACGTGGTGCGTAGCCGCCGGATCGCTTGGCTCAGGGCGGGTGGCCACGTGGCCTGCCGCCGCCGGTGGGGGGCCCTAGAGCGGACGGCCAACGCCTGCGGGTCCCCGCCAGCCTGAGTGAGCGCCCGCTGCCAGCGATAAAGCGTCCGGCGGCTGACGCCAAAGGCCTCCCCCGTCGCGGCTGGGCCATGCCGGGCGCAAAAGTGCAGAATCTTGAGTCGGTGATGGGCTTCGTGGGGTATCATGTCCCAACGATGCCCGAATTGCGTTAGTCGATAAAACCCCCTGATGCGATAGCCGACATGGTGGACTTGCATGGCCTCTCCTCCTGTTTCGAGGAGTGCCAAAGGTTTCTGAACTTATACAGAAACCAGCCGTGACGGCACATCGAGCATGCCCGGAATCCTTTCGACAGAGCTATAGCTCCGGACGGCGATCCGTCGCGCATGCCGTTCGACGTGGCGTGTCTGTGTTCAGTCATTCATTGACAAAAGAGAGGGGCAGGAACTTGTCGGATGACGCTCTGCTAAGCCGACCTGCAATTTTCTGCGGTCATCCCCGATCCCCGATGAAAAATGTCGGGGACAGGCTATTTGCCATCAGGGATCCAGGGTCGGCCCTCCGCAGTTGTCGCTGCCGCCTCTTATGCGGCTCTGGGAGCGGCCGCGGTCCAAGCATCGCCATGAGCCTGCCCTCGACATTGTCATCGGGGGGTAGGGGACACAGACAAAAATTTGACAGATGCACAAAATATAACCACCACCACCATAATCTCACACAACATATTGAAAAATACCGACCTATGTGGTATGTTGCCGCCGTTTATCGAAGCCTAGCGGTCTCCGTATCGCAGGGGCTCAAACTAGCCTTTTCCGATGTATGTGAAAGACGTTGCGTCTCGCTTTCATCACCGCCCGAAGAATGTCTTCAAATAGTTTCTCAAGATCTCTTTTTGTGACGGTTCGCCCTCATTACCCAAAAAAGAGCGGTTGAAGGCTCAACGCGAAAGCATTCTGGTTCAACACTTTGGTTCAACACTCATGGAGGCACCTTGTACACCATGTTCAGCAATGCTCATTTACCCCCTCATTCCCCTCCGCCTGCCTATAACCCACTTCCTGCTCTAATGCGCGCCACGATTCCTTGGCGCGCGTCCCTTCGTTGGGCCAGTGGGGTGCTGCTCGGGGGGGGGGGGGGGGCTGCTGCTGTTCGGGATTTCGGTGGGCGCGTTCGCCGCCGATGCGCCGACGCTGGAGCTGGAGACCAAACGCACGAAGATCGTGGTGAACTGGCCCCCGTCGGGCGCCTTGGCCACGCTCTATCACCTGCAGTATGGCGAAGTGGCCGCTGGCGAGAGCGTGCCGTCCACCCCCCAGACGGTGTCCGATATTCTCCCCGGGCATGAACAGGTCGTGAATCAGACTTCCGGCTGGATCGATGTGGCTGTGCGCCTGGGTCAAGAGTCCTTCGACCCGAGCGAGACCGCGTGGAGTGCCTGGCAGGTGGTGTCGGTGCCGCCCGACGGCTATGGCGCATTGCGGTTCGAACTCGCTCCGGGCAACGGGCGTGCGACGGCGTCGTGGTGGGAAGACGCGAACGCGCAAAGCTCGGCGCTCATCTACCGCGAGCAGGGCACGACGGCGGAAATGACGTGGACGTGCGGGGCGGCGACGGCCGGGTGCAAGGGCGCGAGCCCGGTCGCTGTGACTGGCTTGACCAATGGGACGACCTACGAGTTGCGGTTGCGGAGCTGGTATGGCTCCGAGGCGGTCGATACCGAGTGGGTGGCAGTGACTCCGCTCTCGTCCCTGCCGCGGGCGCCGGAACTCATCTTCGACCCGGCATCGGTGACCGTGGCCGAGGGCGGGACAGCCACCTATACCGTGCGTCTCGCCACGCAGCCCAGCGGCGCCGTCGGCGTTGCCATCGGCTCAAGCGACGCGATGGCGGCAACCGTCTCTCCCACCAATCTGTCGTTCACGACGGCCAACTGGGATACCACGCAGACGGTGACGGTGACCGGCATTGACGACGGCGTCGACAACCCGAACGGCCAGCGTTCGGTCACCTTGACGCACGACGCCTCCGGCGGCGGTTACGACAATACGGATGACGATGTCACGGTGACCGTCTCCGAGGGCGATGCGTCCAACAACCCGCCGCAGTTCAGCGGTGCGGCCAGCGCCGACGTTGCCGAAAACAACACCGGCAAGGCGCTCACCGTCATTGCCACCGACGCAGACAGCCAGGACGCGGTCACCCTCGCGATCAAGACCAGCGGCAACGTGCCGACGCAGGACGGCGACGGCAATAACACCTACTTGGTTGACATCGTCGCGACCAGCGGCGCCGGCCTCCGGGCGAAAACCGCCGAGCGCACCTATACGATCAACGTGACCGATGCGGATGAGCCGCCGGTCAAGATGGCGTCCCCGACGGCAACCGCCGGCATTGCGCAAATCGCCGTTTCCTGGGACGACCCGGACAACGACGGCCGTCCGGCCATCAATGCCTACAAGGTGCGCTACGGTACCGACGGCACGAGCTGGGTCGAGGCGTCCCCGGACCCGGTGACCGCCACGTCGCTGACCGTGACGGGTCTCGAAAACGGCACGGAGTACCAGGTGCAGGTGCGCGCGAGCAATAACGAAAGCGATGGCGACTGGTCCGATTCGGCCACCGCCACGCCGCTGGCGGCGCCCGCGCCGCCCGGCAACGTCGCGGTGCTGCCCGGCAAGCAGCGCCTGCAGGTTTCCTGGACCAATGCGCTGGGGGCGGACTCGCACAGTGTGCGCCATCGCATGAAGGGGACGAACGCCTGGACCACGCTCGCGAGCCAGAGCAGCCCGGCCACCATTACGGGCCTGACCGACGGCAACGAATACCAGGTGCAGGTCGGCGCGGTGTTCGACACGGAGACCAAGTGGGCCGGCAGCATTGACGCCACTCCGAGCGGGATCCCCGCCAACTTTGCCGCGACCGGCGGCATCCAGACAAGCACCGTCACCTGGGACGCGGTGGCGGGCGCCGATTCCTACGTCCTGCAATACCGCGGCGAGGAGCCTGCGACCTGGACCTGGGTCGATGACGTCAGCAGCCCGCACACAATGACGCTCACCATCCCGGCCGACGAGCCGTTTCACCGCTACGATTTCCGGGTGGGCGCGCTCTATGGCAGCGAGACTGAATGGAGCGAGATGGTCGAGAACCTGGAAATCTACCCGCAGGCGCAGCCCGCCACCAACCTGGAGACCACGCCGGAAAACAAGCAGCTTGCGGTCAGTTGGACGCGAGCGCCCAGCCTCCTGTTTCAGAAAGTCTATGTGGTAGAAGCCGGCGTGAGCGGCTGGCCCGAGGCCGCCCGGCACGACTGCGGCGGCAGCGGCTGTGACGACGTCAGCAGCACGACCGTGACCCAGGCGCTGCACATTGGCGCCAGCGAGCCGGCGGACCTGGTCAACGGCACCGACTATGTAGTGTTGGTGCGGTCCCAGTTCGATCAAGGCAGCGAAATCGCCAATGCCGATGCGATGGTCAAGGCCAGGCCGGACGGGACGGCCCAGCCGCCTGGCAACGTCGCGGTGCTGCCCGGCAAGCAGCGCTTGCAGGTTTCCTGGACCGATGCGTCGGGGGCGGACTCGCACAGTGTGCGCCATCGCGCCAAGGGCGACACGACCTGGACCACGCTTACCAGTCAGAGCAGCCCGGTCACCGTCACCGGTCTCACCGACGGCAACGAATATGAAATGCAGGTCGGCGCCGTGCACGGCACGGAGACCAAGTGGGCCGACATCATTGTCGCCACTCCGGGCGGGAGCCCTGCCAACATTGCCGCTTCCAGCGGCATCCTGATGAGCACCGTCACCTGGGACGCGGTGGCGGGCGCCGATTCCTATACCCTTGAGTACCGCGCCGAAGAGCCCGCAACCTGGACTTCGGTCGATAACGTCGTCAGCCCACACACGCAAGCGCTCACGGTGCCGGCCGACGAGCCCTTCCACGCCTACGACTTCCGGGTGGGCGCGGTCCATGGCAGCGAGACCGAATGGAGCGAGATTGTCGAGAACCGGGACGTCTATCCGGCGGCGCAGGCGGCTACGAACCTGATGGCCACGCCGGGGAACAGGCAGCTTGCGCTCAGTTGGACGCAAGCGCCGAGCCTCCTGTTCCAGGAAGTCTATGTGCGCCAGGTCGGCGTGAGCGGCTGGCCCTCGGCCGCCGAGCACGACTGCGGCGGCAGCGGCTGTGACGACGCCAGCAGCGCCACCGTGACCCAGGCGCTGCACACGGGCGCCAGCGAGAAGGCGGACATGACCAACGGCACCGAGTACGAGGTGCTGGTGCGGTCCCGGTTCGACCAGGGCGACCAACTCGCCGATGCCGATGCCGTTATCAGTTCCACGCCGGTGCAAGCCGTCCAGCCGCCTGGCGATGTGGTCGTGACGCCGAGCAGTGAGCAGATCCAGATCTCCTGGACCGACGTGGAGGGAGCGCGCTCGCACAGTGTGCGGCATCGCGCCACGGGCGACCCGACCTGGACCACGCTTGCGAGCCAGAACAGCCCGGTCACGATCACCGGCCTCGACAACGGCACCGAGTACCAGGTGCAGGTTGGCGCGGTGCATGGCGGCGAGACCGATTGGTCCTCCACCGTCACCGCGACGCCGGTGTCAGACCAGGCGCCCGACGATGTGGCGGTGCTGCCGGGCAAGGAGCAGCTGCAGGTCTCCTGGACCGATGCGGCGGATGCGAACTCGCACTCGGTGCGCCATCGCAGGAAGAACAACGCAACCTGGACCACACTCGCCAGCCAGAGCAGTCCGGTCACCATCAGCAGCCTCTCCGACGGCGCCGAGTATGAGGTGCAGGTCGGCGCGGTGCACGGCACGGAGACCCACTGGGCAGGCATCGTTCGCGCCATTCCGAGCGGGGCTCCCCGCAATGTTGCGGGGAAGGCGGAAAATCGGGCGCAGTTGAAGATCACCTGGGCCAACCCGGCGGGAGGAGCGGACTCTTATACGAGGCGCCATCGTAAAAAGTCTCCCAAGGTCCTTGGATCACGCTGGAGAACGTCACCAGCACGTCGACGATTGGCTTGCTGGCCAACGACACCGAGTACGAGGTTCTGTTGGGCGCGGTGTACGGCGGTGAGACCGTCTGGGCAGACGCGGTCACCGTCAGAACGCTGGAAGGCCCGGCCGCCGCGACCGACCTGGTCGTGGAACCCGGGGACGGGAAGCTGCACGTGAGCTTTACGCCACCACCGAATGCCCAAACCAACGAAGTATTGCATCGCCATAACGGAACAACGGATGGTGATTGGCAAACATCGCCAAACACGCCGAGTGGCAGCTACACGATCAACTGGCTGGGCAACGGCACTGAGTACGAGGTGTCAGTCCGATCGTACTATCCCTATCCCCTCAATGCCCGAGTCTATGCCGAGAGGGTCATCGGTATCCCGAGAGGCAAGCCGTACAATGTGATGGCGGCGCCTGGTAATAGGCAGATCACGATTAGCTGGGCAGGCATTGCGGGCGCGGACCAGTACAACCTGCGCGCGCGCCGGACCGAAACCGCCAACTTCATCACGCGTGAAGAAATCGAAAGCCCTTACGTATTCACCAACCGCACCAATGGCGTCGAGTTGGTGCTGCAGGTCGGCGCCGTCTTCAATAAGGACGACGGCACCACGGAGGTCAAGTGGTCCGACGAGGTGATGGCCACGCCGAACGACGGCACGCCGGCCAGCGTCCGCGTGCTGTCGGGCAACGACAAGCTGCAACTGTCATGGTCAAACGGCGCCGGGGCGGACTCGCACACGGTGCGTTACCGGGAGAAGGGCCCTGGGGACTGGACCACGGTGGAGAACGTCAACAATCCGCACAAGATTGAGGGCCTCGTCGACTTCACGGAATACGAGTTGCAGGTCGGCGCGGTGTCCGGCGCCTTGATCAGTTGGGCGGACGCGGTGTTCGGTACGCCGAACAACGGCGTGGCGAAGAATGTGACGGTGGCGAAGGGCAACAAGCGGCTGCGGGTGACCTGGACGCCGGTGCTGGACGCCCTGAGCTACTACGTGGACTGGCGCGCTGGCGGCAGCGGGGACTGGACGCAAGTGGACCTCGCCACCAGCCCCACGGACCTGACCGGCCTGGCCAACGACACCGAGGTCTGCGTGGCGGTGTACACGCGCATCGAAGGGCGTGGCAATCCGTTGCGAGACCCGGTCGTGTGCGCCACCCCGGACGACGACAACCGGCCGCACAACCTGAAGGTGACTGGGGGCGATGGCGAGGTGACGGCGAGCTGGTCGCCGGTGATCGGCGCGGATTCCTACAAGCTCAGGTGGAAGAAGAACGTCTCCGGGGAGGATTGGGCGCCGTCGGGTGGACTCACCGCCGCCAGCCCGACAACCCTTGGTGGCCTGGACAACGGCGCCGAGTACTGCGTGCACGTGAAGGCAGCGTTCGATGACGGCGCCGACTCGCCCTACAACACCGCTGTGTGCGCCACGCCAGGCACCGTGTTCGACGGGAACATGAGGGTGGGCAAACACACGGGAACGACCGGTGATGTATTTCTCGGGTATGACAATTTCGGGGCCGATACATACGGCGAGCTTGATTCCGACACCTTCACGCACAACGGCACGAGTTACCGGGTGACGCCCCTGTACCAGAAGCCTGCCGGCGACGAAATGTGGTTCAGGACCGATCCGGATCTGCCTTCCGATACCACCGATCTGAAGATCGTCTGGAAAGACAAGACCTATACGCTGGGCACGGATCTGACCCGCGCAACCTCCTATTGGCACGGGAACGACAAGGGCCTGAGCCCGAGCGAGAACGAGAACGTCACGGTCGATTTCATCGACACCACGACCTCGCATACACCGCTGTGGGACGGCACCCTGACGGTGGGTGCGAATTCATTCTCCGAATATGGCTTTGATCGGGCGGAGGGTGTCGGTTCTCTCTCCGGCGGCGACACCTTCACTCATGGGGGTCAAAGTTATCGCATCGATTTAATGGTTGAAGCCGGCAATATCGCATTTGACACGACTCCGCTTATCTCGGAGACACATCTGGACGAATTGAACTTCGATTTGCACGACAAGACCTACAAGGGATCGGACTTTACCCCGCAATCCGCCCTCGGGAACGATTTTTGGGTACAGGGCAACAAGGGGCTGAACCTGGAAGCGCAAAACGGCAATCAAGTCACGTTCAAGATCACCGTTGCGCCGGGCACCGTGCTCGGCTTCGGGGGGCCGACGAACCTGCGCGCGGAAGCGGGGGATGGCACCGTGGACCTGTCCTGGGAGATGCCGGACGGGGACGGCGCGGGCGGTAGCGCCCAGTCGGACGGCCAGGAGCCTTCCGCGGAAATGAGCTACGAGGTCGCCTATGCCGTCGAGGGTTTGGACTGGAGCGAGGGCGGCAGCGAGACCGTGACCGACATGGCGGCGGAGATCCCGGGTCTGGAGAACGGCACCGCCTACCAGTTCAGAGTGCGGGCGCTGACGGACGGAGAAGCCGGCCCCTGGTCGGCGACCGTCACAGCGTCGCCCGCCGCGACGACGCCGGCCAGTGCGGAGAGCCTGGCGCGGCAGCAGTTACAGAAGGAGCTCGCCCGGCACGCGCGGGCCCTGCTGGAAGACGCCTCCACCGTCATCGGGCAGCGGTTCCCCGCGGGCAGCGGGGGCGGTGGGGGCGGCGGGGATGCACTGACGGCCCTGGCCTCCGTGTTCGGCGGCGCGGGGGGCAACGCCTGTCCGCGCCAAATGCCCCTGGGCGACTGCCTGCCACAGCCGGGTGTCGGGCAACCGGGCATCGGGCAAGCGGGCGAGCCGTGGGACCCGGAACGGGGCTATCAGCCCCCGATGACCACCGAGGGGCAAGGCCTGGGCACCCTGCTGCAGCGGCTGCAGACCCAGAACTTCAGCCTGTCGCTGAACCGCACGCTCTTAGGCGAAACCGACGACGCCCCGCAGCCCGTGCAACTGGCGCTCTGGGGCAGCGGGGGCACCGCGTTCCAAGGGAGCCAGGGCCAGCGCTTTGTCGGCCTGGACGCGCGACTGGGGACGCAATGGCTGACGGGGGTGGCGGTGGCCCAAGGCGGGACCGCCTTCCAGCCGGTGGGGGGCGCCACGGGGGGCGAGCTGGGCAGCGCCCTGACGACCGTGTATCCCTACCTGCGGGGGCAACGCAGCGACACGCTGGCCGTGTGGAGCCTGGCAGGGTGGGGCTGGGGGGACCTGCCCAGTCGGTGACAGGATCCGTACCGGCCGGACCAGACTGTGACCCTGGATGGGGCCTTGGGGCTGAACCTGGGGCTGGCGGGGGTGGAGCAGACGGTGTATGCGGGTGACGGGCTGAGCGTGGCGGTGGTAGGCGACTACGGGTGGTCACAGTTGGCGGTCAGCGGCCTCGCCGGGGGGACCCTGGGCGCGGTGGTCCACCGGAGTCGATTGGGCGTCACGAGTGACTATGCGTCTAGTGACGGGGCACTCCGGGGGACGCTCCGGCTGAGCGGGCGCCTGGATGGCGGCGCGGGCGAGCGGGCCCAGGGGGCGGAAATGACCGGGAGCCTGCACTACGGGCTGGGCCGGTGGACCGGTGGGGTCACGGGGCACTGGTACGGGGCAACGCAGGCGCTGGCGGGAGTAGCGACACAAGGGCTGCAGCTAGTCCTTGAGCGGCGGGCGGCGACGGACGGCACGGGCTGGACGGGGCGGCTGGCGCCGGGCTGGGGGACCGCCGCGGGGCCGGGCGCAGGACCGGGCGCAGGGACACCGTTGCTGGCGGCGGTCGGCACGGGGGGGCGCGCTGGGCGGAGTCGCGGGCGCGCCGACGCTGCGGGTCGATGGGCAAGTGGCCTGGGGGCTGCGGCTGGGTGACGAGCAGGGCCTGCTGGTGCGACCGTTTGCGAACGTGGGCGTGGCCGCGGCGGGGCAGCAGATTCGGGCGAGGATCCAACTGGAGGGGCCGGTGCAACTGAACCTGACGGTGGAGCACCTGCGCCGCCCGACGGCCCCGGCAACCGCAGGGGTGTTGCTGCAAGTGGACACGACGTTCTAGGGACCCGCTGATGTCGTGCACGATCGGGCGCATGGCGGCGTGGTGTCCTCGCTCACCCCTCGACTATCCACTTGATATGTCTCGGGTTTCGCTGCGGGACGCCTTGCCCTGCATCCCGCGATCACACGAAATCAGAGGGTCCCTAAGGCAGGCCTGTCTGTGAGCAGGGGCGGGTGACGCCTGCGGCGAACTCCAAGCAGCGCCATGAGATGGCGCCGCTACAAAAGAGGGGGAGACTGGGGTGGCCGCTTTCCGGGAGCATTCCTCCTTTACCAACGCCCCGCAACGGACATGCGCCGGTGTTCAGGAATATCGGGAATCCAGGGTCTTGTTTTTGCATTTGTCGCAGCGGCATCTTATGCCGCTGGACCGACATTGGTCATCGGGGATCCCGGGTCGGCCCCTCCGCCTTTGTCGCTTTCGCATCTTATGCGGCTCTTGGAGGGGCCGCTGGCCAAGAGGCGCCATGAGATGGCGCCGCGACAGAAGAGGGGGGATCCTGGGGCGCCTCTCCGTGACCATTTCTCCTTCACCATCAACCCAAGTGCCACAGGGGGTGGATCTAGACAATCCCCGACATTGGTCATCGGGGATCCCGGGTCGGCCCCTCCGCCTTTGTCGCTTTCGCATCTTATGCGGCTCTTGGAGGGGCCGCTGGCCAAGAGGCGCCATGAGATGGCGCCGCGACAGAAGAGGGGGGATCCTGGGGCGCCTCTCCGTGACCATTTCTCCTTCACCATCAACCCAAGTGCCACAGGGGGTGGATCTAGACAATCCCCGACATTGGTCATCGGGGATCCCGGGTCGGCCCCTCCGCCTTTGTCACTTTCGCATCTTATGCGGCTCCTGGAGGGGCCGCTGTTCAAAAGGCGCCATGAGATGGCGCCGCTACAAAAGAGGGGGGCACAGGGTCAGCCGCTCCGTCTTTGTCGCTGCCGCATCTTATGCGGCTCCTGGAGCGGCTGCTGTCCAAGAAGCGCCATGAGATGGCGCTGCTACAGAAGAGGGGGATCCTGGGCCGCCACTTTCCGGGAGCATTCCTCCTTCACCAACGACCCGAGTGCCCAAGGTGGTGGACCTAGACATTGTCTGGAAATGGCCGGTGAAATAGGATAGACTGACGTGCCACCCGGTGCATGCCGGGCGTCGTGCATGGCGTGTTCCTGCATTGAGGGTGTTTGTTCATTCAGTTTACAGAATGAGTGGCGACCCCCCACCGGAGTTGTCATCCTTGTAGGTGTTCCGTCATTCGTTGATAGAATATAGCCGTAGGAGCTTGTCGGATTACGGAGGACGAAGGAGAACAGCGGAACCCGACACCCCAACCCTTTGTCGGGACGAAGACGACATGAATCAATCGATACTGGAGTTGAGCGGGTTCGATGCCGCGATTTTTGACCTCGACGGGGTTATCACCAAGACCGCGGCCGTTCACGCGGCCGCGTGGAAACACCTGTTCGATGATTATCTCCGGACGCACGCCGAGCAAACCGAAGAGTCGTTTCAACCCTTCGACCCCATTGGAGACTATTGCACGTACGTCGACGGCAAGCCCAGGTACGATGGCGTGACCAGTTTTTTGGCCTCCCGGGGCATCACGCTGCCTCATGGAGACCCCTCGGATCCACCGGAGTATGAGACCATTTGCGGGCTGGGGAATCGCAAGAACGTCCAGTTCCTGAAGGCCCTTCACGAAAACGGAGTGGAGGTCTTTCCCTCGACCATCGCGCTCATGCGACTGCTCAAGTCACTGGGCAAAAAAACCGCCGTGGTCACCGCCAGCGAAAACGGCCGGGCCATCGTGCAAGCCGCGGGAGTGACGGACCTGTTCGAGATCATGGTGGATGGCCGGGACGCCCGCGCCCTTGGCCTGCGAGGGAAACCGCACCCCGATACCTTTGTGAGAGCCGCCGAGTGCCTGGACGTCCTCCCGAGACGGGCCATCGTGTGCGAAGACGCCCTGGCCGGGGTGGAAGCGGGTCGAGCCGGCGGCTTCGGGCTGGTCGTGGGCCTCGACCGCGTCGGCCAGGCCGAAGCCCTGCACGCTCATGGCGGAGACGTGGTCGTCCCGGATCTGAAAGACCTCGGCGTCTTGGATGAAGCCGGGGTCACGTGGCGTAGCGCCGCGACCTTGCCGTCCGCGCTCGATCGATTCGACGCTGTGCTGGGGCGGTTGGGGCAACAACCGGTGGTGGTGTTTCTCGATTACGACGGCACCCTGACTCCGATTGTGGACCGGCCTGAGTTGGCCGTGTTGGCTCAGGACGTGCGGGACGTTCTGAACGCCTTGAGTCGTCAGTGCCCGGTCGGGATCATCAGCGGTCGGGACCGAAAGGACGTCACGAACCTCGTCAACCTGAATTCGCTGATCTATGCCGGCAGCCATGGATTCGATATCGCCGGACCGGAACACTTCGCCCTGTCCCATGAAGTCGGAACCCAATTTTCCGAGGCCCTCGATCACGCGGAGAACGTACTCCGGCCTCTCCTCCAATCCATTGCCGGCGCCCTGATCGAGCGGAAAAAATTTTCCATTGCGGTGCACTATCGCCTGGTCGATCCCGGTGAAGTCTCCAAGGTCGAAGAGGCCGTCACCCGGGTCATGGCCGAGTCTCCCGATCTCCGGCGCTCGGCAGGCAAGAAGGTTTTTGAAATGCAACCGCAACTCGACTGGGATAAAGGGAAAGCCCTGCTGTGGTTGCTGGAAGGCCTGAAATGGAAAGCGTCCCAATACCAGCCCGTGTATATCGGCGACGATCTCACGGACGAACACGCGTTTCGTGAGTTGGTGGAGTATGGCGTGGGGATCGTGGTGGAACACGACTCCCGTTTTTCCTCAGCCTCCTATTCATTACAAAACCCCCACGAGATGAAAGAATTTCTCATGCGATTGAGTCGTCATCTGGAAAGTCGCACGCCATGAGCGACTGGTCCTTAATCTACGAAGGATTCGATCCCGCGCGTGAGCGCCAGCGTGAAGCCCTCTGTACACTGGGCAACGGGTACTTTGCCACCCGAGGAGCGGCGCCCGAGGCCAACGCCGATTCCACCCATTACCCGGGGACCTACCTGGCAGGCGGATACAACCGGTTGCAGACGGAAATCGAAGGACGGACGATCGAGAATGAAGATCTCGTGAACCTGCCGAATTGGTTGGTCCTGACCTTTCGCCATCCCGGCGAAGAGTGGTTCAATATCCAGGCCGTTGACCTGCTCTCGTACCGGCAGACCCTGGATCTGAAGGCCGGAATCCTGCATCGTTCGTATCAATTTCAGGACCGCCAGGGGCGAAAGACTACGGTGAACAGCCGCCGGTTCGTCCACCTGGGCGTTCCGCACCTGGCCGGGTTGGAGGTGGTGATTACTCCTGACAATTGGTCCGATCCGTTGGAGATTCATACCGGCCTCGACGGCCGGGTTCGCAACACCGGCGTGCCACGCTACGCGGCCCTGAACAACCTCCATTTGTCCCCCCTGGAAGCCTCCGCGTTCAGCCACGACAGGATCTTCCTCTGCACGGAAACGACTCAATCGAAAATCCGCATCGCCCAAGCCGCGCGCACGGGCTTCTTTCCCGATGCGGCTTGGGCCGATTTGCCCAGGACCCCGGTGCAGGACCGGGATTATATCGGCCAGGAATGCACGATTTTCATGACGGAAGGCCGGCCCCTGACCATTGAAAAAATCGTGTCGCTGTATACTTCCCGGGATCACGGCATTTCGGAATGCGGAGAAGAGGCCCGCGATGCGCTGACGCACGCCGGCAGGTTCGAGGATCTGCTCCGGTCGCATGCCCAACACTGGGATCAGGTCTGGCAACAATGCGACCTGGGACTCCAAGGCGGAGAAGACTCCCAACTCACGCTCCGGTTACACCTCTTTCACCTGTTGCAAACGGTTTCGTCGCATACGATCGAGTTGGATGCGGGCGTCCCCGCTCGGGGGTGGCACGGCGAGGCGTATCGGGGACATATTTTCTGGGACGAACTGTATATTTTTCCCGTATTGAACCTGCGATTTCCTTCCCTGACCAAGGCGCTGCTGTTGTACCGGCATCGGCGACTTGAACAGGCCAGGCGAAATGCCAGGACGGCCGGGTTCAGTGGGGCGCTGTATCCTTGGCAAAGCGGCAGCAACGGCCGTGAAGAAAGCCAAGTCCTGCACCTGAACCCCAAGTCCGGGCGATGGATCCCGGACCACAGTACACTCCAACGGCACGTGAACGCGGCCATTGCCTACAACATCTGGCAGTATGTCGAAGCCACAGGTGACTGGGAGTTTCTGGCAACCTCCGGCGCGAAAATGTTCCTGGAGATTGCCCGATTTTGGGTCAGCGCCACCTCCTACAATCCCGACAAAGAACGCTATGAGATCCTGCGGGTGATGGGACCCGATGAATACCATGATCAGTATCCGGATACCGAGACCCCAGGCTTGAACAACAACGCCTATACCAATCTCATGGTGGTGTGGATCCTGTGCCGGGCACTGGAACTCCTGGACCGGCTTGCGGAGTCAAGCCAGACGGAGGTCCCGGACCTCCTGCACGTCAGCCCCACCGAGATCGCCCTCTGGGAAGACGTGAGCCGGAAGATGTTCGTTCCCTTTCACGGGCAGGGGATCATAAGTCAATTCGAAGGCTACGACGCGTTAAAGGAATTCGAGTGGGAGCGCTACCGGCAACAATATGGGGACATTCATCGGCTGGACCGGATTCTCGAGGCCGAAGGGGATTCCACGAACCGCTACAAACTCTCCAAACAAGCCGACGTGCTGATGCTCTTTTACCTGTTTGCGCCGGATGAACTGCATGACCTGTTCGACCGGCTGGACTACCCATTCCGGACGGACACCATTTCGCGGAACGTCGAGTATTACTCGAAGCGGACGGCCCATGGGTCTTCCCTCAGCCGGGTGGTGCACGCCTGGGCCATGACGAGATCCGACCCGGCACTGGCCTGGGAACTGTTCAAGGACGCCTTGGGTGTGGACGTTTTGGACCTGCAAGCCGGCACCACCGCGGAAGGCATTCACGTGGGCGCCATGTCCGGGACGGTGGATCTGATGCAACGCGCCTATACGGGATGGGAAACCCGGGACGGCACGCTCTGTTTTAAGCCCTGTCTTCCGGCGGCCGTGGAAGCCCTCCATCTCCGGGTGAGGTATCGCGGGCATTCCCTGGATGTGACCGTGACCCAGGACGCGCTGCAACTCACCTCACGCCCGGGTCGCGCGGCGCCGATTCAGGTTTCCATCAACGGTCAATTCCAAACCCTCACGCCCGGGCACACCATCAAGAGAGTCCTGTAATCAATGTTGCCCTCTTTGTCACCGCGCCGTCTCCTTCGTTCCTCCACCGCTGTCAGCCGGCGCCCCCCGGCGCAGCAAGCCGGCGGCCCCGCCCCGCATCCCGCTATCACACTAAATCAGAGGCTCCCTAACGGATGATAGATTTCCAAGGATCGGGCAAAACCTTCAAGTCCTGGAAAGAGGGAGGCCCTGTTGATGTTCATCGAATGCAGGTTTTGGAGCACCTTCAATCGCAGTTGGTCAGGGATGACAAGTTTGACAAGATTTTCTCGTTCGTGAAGTCCTTTTAGGCTTTCCAGATTCTCTTCAAAGGATCTTGTGACATTACCTGTACAGAGAAAGACTCCCTGTTGGATTGTTGATCGTTCATTCAGCCTCATCGCGTTGACGGGAAAGACGCAAGAGGGGTTCTTTTCGCTGCGCTTGATACGTTTTTGACGGTCGTCCTCCTGAAGATTCAGAAGCGACTCAAAAAAGGATTGCTGCAATTCCCACTCCTGTTCGTTCTGTGCATTTTTGAGATAACGAACATCTTTGCCACGATGTTCAAGCAATTTCACTCCTTTCTCCTTAACCCATTCGCTCCTGACGGCCCATATGGCATGGCAACATGAGTTCTCACATGGGTTTTCCATTGCAAAATAGGCTGCAATGAAAAAGGAATAGGTAAAATCGAGCAGGCGTGTCGGGGCACCGTAATGCTGCATAAGGGAAAGCCATTCGATTCCGACCGGATCGGGACTTCCAACCCTGTAGTTCTGATACCGGCGCCGAAATTCGCGGTAAAGAATGTATTCGAGGTGCGGGGCATCGCTGAGATCTTTTTCGTAGCGCTTTCTACAAGCGCGTTCCAAGGAGGTTTGTAATTCCCATTTAGCGCACTGCATGCCCCTGAATAGCCACTCCTGACCGTCTTCTCGCTGTTTTTCCCATTTCTCTTCCCACTTCCGCGGATCTTTCCACGTCTCGATTTCCCATTTCTCTTCCCACTTCCGCGGATCTTTCCACGTCTCGATCTTTTCTTTGTGAAAAGGACAAGATGAAAAAAAAGAAGATAACATAAAGCCCCTCGATCTAGTTGGCCCAGCACAACTCGACGACTTCACGGTTGTCGTCGAACGTGTCTGGGAGACGTTTCACGCAATGATTGGATGACGCTATGCCAATTGTAAACTGCACGGTTTTCAAATTCCATTTTTTCAGTCCGGTCCGCCTATCCTGCCCTGGCTTCTTGGGAGGCAACCAGTATTCGTGTAGGCGTTCCTTTGTTCGTTGATCATTCCTGTTCCCCAAAATTCCCCCACGAACGCCTGCTGGCAGAAGCTCGGGGGGACCTGTTTTCGGTGTGGCCTCGTGAATGGCCCCCTCACCTCAACCCACTCCCGCGTTGGGGAGAGGGAGCCTTTAGAGAGGAAGGCGGCCTCCATTCCGTTGCGTCCCCGAGAAGCCCTGTGCTAGATTCGCCTCTTTCCACGCGAGATTTCGCCGGTATGCTGACTGAAGATTTGCAACAACGTGCCGCTCGGACGATCATGAATACCTATGCCCGGTTCCCCATCAGCCTGGTGCGGGGCAAGGGGTGTGCCGTCTATGACGCCGAGGACCGGGATTATCTGGATTTTGTCGCCGGCATTGCCGTGAATGCGCTTGGACACGGGCATCCTGATCTGCTCACGGCCATCGAGCGACAAGTGCGACACCTCCTGCATACGTCGAACCTGTATTATTCCGAACCGCAAGTGCTGCTCGCCGAGCGATTGGTCGCGCATTCCTTTGCCGACAAGGTGTTCTTCTGCAACAGCGGGGCAGAGGCCAATGAGGCCGCCATCAAGCTCGCACGCAAATATTCCGTTGAAAAGTACGGTCCGGACCGTCACGAGATCATCACCATGAACAATTCGTTTCATGGCCGGACCCTGGCCACCCTCACCGCAACGGGGCAGGCCAAGGTGCAGCAGGGATTCGCGCCGCTCCCGCAAGGATTCAAGTATGCCGACTTCAACGATGTCTCCTCGGTCGAACGCCAGATGGATCAACGCACCGCCGCGGTGATGCTCGAACCCATACAGGGCGAAGGGGGCGTGGTGGTGGCCGAGCGGGCGTTCCTGGAGCAACTCCACGCGCTCTGTCGAGACCGCGACGTGCTGTTGATTGTCGACGAGGTGCAGACCGGCATCGGAAGAACCGGCACGCTCTTTGCCTATGAACAGTACAACGTCCGGCCGGATATCATGACCCTGGCCAAGGGGCTGGGCGGCGGGCTGCCCATCGGCGCCTGTCTTGCCACCGACGACGTGGCCCAGGCGTTCGGACCGGGTTCTCATGCATCCACGTTCGGCGGGAATCCTCTGTCCTGCGCCGGTGCCCTTGCCACGCTCAACGCCTTGCTGGACGACCATGTGCTCGAACGCAGCCAGGCCGCGGGGGCCTACCTGCATGAGGGACTCGTATCCTTGCGGAACCGGTTTTTCGTGGTCACGGCAGTTCGCGGCCTTGGGCTCCTGCAAGGCATGGAGCTTTCCATAGACGGGCAACCGGTCGTCCGGGACTGTCTGGCCCGGCGCATATTGATCAACTGCACGATGGGAAACGTGCTCCGCTTCGTGCCGCCGTTGATTGTGACGAATGGCGAGATAGATCGCTTATTGGACGTGTTATCGGGTGTGCTGCAGAAACGACTCGAGTCGCTTCCGCATTCATGAAGAGGGGCAGGACCGATGTTGTACGCAATGCAATTCGGATCATGGACGGCACGGGGGGCGTCCCCTACATGACTCTGTTGGGACGTTCCATCCCCGACTCCGGTGTTTCGGCTGACGCACCTGCAGCGCCGGCGAGCGGGATGAAAGACCTGCTGGCCGTTGCCGACGTGTCCGGCAACCAACTCTTGCGCCTGTTCCGCGTTGCCCGCGAACTCAAGGCTGCTCCGCGACCCGGTCCGGCTTCCCAATGGCTTTCGGGATTGACGCTGGGCCTGCTGTTCGAGAAACCGTCGACCCGCACGCGGGTTTCTTTTGAAGTGGGCATGCACCAATTGGGAGGACAGGCCGTGTTCCTGCCGTCCGATACCATCCAACTCAGCCGTGGGGAAAGTCTCGCTGATACCGCCCTGGTGCTTTCCCGGTATCTCGACGGGCTCGTCGTTCGCACGTTCGAGCAGTCCACGCTGGAGGAATGGGCCCGCCATGCGACTGTTCCGGTCATCAACGGATTGACGGACCTCTGTCATCCCTGCCAGATCATGGCCGATCTGTTCACCATCATGGAAGTCAAAGGGTCGTTTGCCACGGACGCGTTCGAAGGCTTCAAACTCGCGTACGTGGGCGATGGGAACAATGTCGCCAATTCGTTGATCGAAGCCGGAGCGAAAGTCGGGATGCACGTCGCGGTCGGATGCCCACCGCACTACCAACCCGATCCCGGCATCGTCGAACGGAGCCGCGAGGAAGCTAGCCGTACTGGTGCGACCATCGAGATCGTCCATGACCCGTCCGTGGCTGCGGAGAACGCCGATGCCCTTTATACGGACGTCTGGACGAGCATGGGACAGGAGCACGAACAGGCCGAACGCCTGAAGGCCATGGCGCCCTACCAGTTGAACGAACGACTGCTCCACCGGGCTAAGCCGTCAGCGATCGTGCTGCATTGCCTGCCGGCCCACCGCGGCGAGGAAATTACCGCGGCCGTGCTGGACGGACCGCAATCCGTGGTCTTGGAGCAGGCGGAAAATCGTCTTCACGTTCAAAAAGCGATCTTAACGGAGTGGCTCGGCCGGCCCTGGCTCTGAGACCTTCATACCACGATGTCGACACGCTCACCGCATACGACCAAGAAAGTCGTGCTGGCCTATTCCGGCGGCCTGGATACCTCGGTGATTCTGCAATGGCTCCGGACGGAACATCAGGCCGAGGTCATCGCCTTCTGCGCGGACCTTGGGCAGGGCGAGGATCTCCGCGCGATCAAGCAGAAGGCCCTGGACGTGGGGGCGGTGAAAGTCTACATGGAGGATCTTCGGGAAACGTTCGTCAAGGATTACGTCTTTCCCATGCTCCGGGCCAATGCCGTGTACGAGGGCTGTTATTTGTTGGGCACCTCGATCGCGCGCCCGCTGATCGCCCGGCGCCAGATCGAGATCGCGCAAAAAGAAAAGGCCCAGGCCGTGAGTCATGGTGCCACCGGCAAAGGAAATGACCAAGTCCGGTTCGAACTCACGTATACGGCCATCAACCCCGATATTGCCATCATCGCCCCGTGGCGGGAATGGTCGTTTCAATCCCGCGGCGAGTTGATCCGGTACGCCCGAAAACACGGTATCCCGGTGACCGCCACCAAGGCCAAGCCTTACAGCATGGACTTGAACCTGTTTCACGTCAGTTACGAGGGCGGGATCCTCGAAGACCCCTGGAAAGCCCCACCCGAATCCATCTTTCAGATGACGGTCTCACCGGAACGCGCACCGGACAAACCGCAACAGGTTGACATCGCTTTTGAGCACGGCGACCCGGTCGCGGTGAACGGCCGGCGTCTGTCCCCGGCCAACCTCCTCGGTTCCCTCAACCGGCTCGGGGGACAACACGGCATCGGACGGGTGGATTTGGTGGAAAACCGGTACGTGGGCATCAAGTCGCGCGGGATCTATGAAACGCCAGGAGGCACCATCCTGCACGCGGCGCACCGCGGCATCGAATCGTTGACCATGGACCGGGAGGTCCTGCACCTGCGCGATAGCCTGATTTCACGGTATGCGGAACTCGTGTATTACGGCTATTGGTTCGCTCCCGAACGCGTGATGCTGCAACGGCTGATGGATGAAGCCCAACGCGGGGTGAGCGGCACGGTTCGGCTCACATTGTACAAGGGGAACTGCACGGTCACGGGCCGGCGGTCCGATGCGTCTCTTTACCGTGAAGATCTGGCGACTTTCGAACAAGACCAGGGGTATCGCCAGCAGGATGCCGAAGGGTTTATCCGGCTCAATGCCTTGCGCCTGGCGATCATCAAGTCCCGGGGATCTTCGCAATCCCGGGGGACCTCCCGTCGAAAGGCGCCTCGGTCGAAATGAACTCCGGCAAACGTGGACAGCGTGGCGTTCGTCCGACCGCGGCCACCCCAGACCGGAGAACGCTCCGGGCTCAACAGGGTGTTCCTGCAAAAGCCTGGACAGGTCGATTCACCGAACCCACGAATGAATTGGTCGAACGCTTGACGTCTTCCTTGCCCTTTGACCGGCAATTGTTCGAATACGACATCCTGGGCAGTCTCGCCCATTGCCAAGCCCTGGAAAAAGCCAACATCCTGACCCGTACGGAACGTCGCGCCCTGATACGCGGGCTCGAACAGGTCCGGGACGAGCTTCGTGACAGCCGGTTTCCGTTTTCGGATTCGGATGAGGACATTCATATGGCGGTGGAGCGCCGGTTGACGGAGCTGGTGGGCCCGGTGGGGGGGAAGCTCCATACCGGCCGGAGCCGGAACGATCAGGTCACGCTGGATCTCCGGCTGTACCTGAGAGAGCACCTCCGGATGTTGGAGGGTCGCCTGCAAGATCTGCAACGGGCGTTTCTCGAACAGGCCCGGGAGCACGTCGACGTCATCATTCCCGGGTATACCCACCTTCAGCGGGCCCAACCCGTCTCGCTGGCCCATCACTTTCTGGCGTACGTGGAAATGCTGGAGCGCGACAACGCGCGCGTGCGGGACGCCTGGAAACGCGTGAACGTGATGCCTCTGGGTTCGGGCGCCCTGGCCGGCAACAATTATCCGATCGACCGGGCCTTCATTGCGAAATTGCTGGAGTTTCCCGATCTGACCCGCAACAGTCTGGACGCAGTCTCGGATCGGGATTACGTGGCGGAAACCCTCGGGGTGCTGGCCATCATCATGATGCACCTGTCCCGGTTGAGCGAAGAACTCGTCTTGTGGGCGTCGCAAGAATTTTCCTTTGTGGAGCTTCCGGACGGTTTTTGTACAGGCAGCAGCATGATGCCCCAGAAAAAAAATCCCGACGTGCCCGAACTGATTCGCGGCAAAACCGGGCGGGTCTACGGCCATGTTCTTTCGATTCTGACGACTCTCAAGGGACTCCCTCTGAGTTACAATAGAGACCTGCAAGAGGATAAGGAGCCCCTTTTTGACGCCATGAAAACTGTGGTAGAGTGCCTCACAATTTATGCCGAGTTGGTCCGGCGTCTTCGCATCCGTCGGGACGTACTCTCGGGTGCCGTGGGATCGGGGTTTCTTCTGGCCACCGAGTTGGCCGACTACCTGGTGAACAAGGGTGTCCCCTTTCGGGAAGCCCATGGCATCGTCGGCCAATTGGTCCGGTCTTGCTTGGAGCAGGGGAGGGAATGGCCTAATCTTTCGTTGACCGATCTCAAGGCCGCGTCCCCGCATTTTTCCAAGGATGCGTTGCGGTACCTGACCATTGAAGGAGCCGTTGACCGGAAAGCTCAAATCGGGGGCACGTCCCGAAAACAGGTGACCCGGCAGATGAACGCATGGGAAGCGCGTCTTGCAAAAAAAACGAAAGGCTGAAAAAGATGTTGCAGGATTCCAGACGCCTCCCTCTTCGACGGATTCTCGTGTTGACGGTTCTGTTTTCGTTTGTCGCGGGCTGCGGGATGCCGGGTGCTCCCATCGCGCCGGAAGACATTGGCATCGAAGCCAAGGTCCGGGCCCAACGACAAGCCGAAGAGAAACGCTCGACCCCGGAGGAGCCGGAAGTGCTGTTGCCCCCGCTTCAGCCCGTCGGGACCCAATAACCGGCCTTGAGCGGAGCCACGTGATTCGGATAAGTTGCGCTCATCGTTCACATTGATGACGCAAGGGAGATTGCTGCATGGAAGCCAACGCAGCACGCGAGAAACCCCGGACGTTACTTCTCCTCGATCCCTACCCCAGAAATAATCCGTATCGCATGACTGCAAGCGAGCGGCGCTCCATCTGGTTTCCCAAACTCAGTTTGCCGGTGATCGCTGCGTACACGCCGCCTACCTGGGACGTCCAACTCGTGGATGAGGCGGTCCAGGAGATCGACTTCGACCACCCCTGCGACTTGGTGGGTATCTCCGTGATGACCTGCTACGCCCCGCGGGCGTATGAACTCGCCACGGAATTTCGCAAACGCGGGAAAACCGTGGTGCTCGGCGGCGTCCATCCCACCTATTGTCCCGAGGAAGCCCTGCAATATTGCGACACCATCGTGTGCGGGGAAGCCGAAGACCTGTGGCCGCAAGCCATCGCGGACTTCGAAGCCGGGCAGATGAAACGTATCTACCGGATGGAGCACTTTCCCGCGCTGGACAATTACCGTGCCGCAAGGATCCAGCTTCTCAGCCCTGATTCCTACATGACACGGCATTGCACGTTCACGACGCGCGGCTGCCATTTCGATTGCGAGTTTTGCAGCGTGTCGCCCTTCAACGGGAAAACCACCAGACGGCGGCCGGTGCCTGAAGTCATCGAAGAAATCAAGAACGTCAAAGAATGGATACGAGCCGAGTTGGTCGAGCGCATGGCGACGGGAACGTTGCGGGAAGCCATGACCACCGCCGCGAAAGTCTGGGTGGGGCTCGAAGAAGGATCGATCGTGGCCTTCGTGGACGACCTGCACAACAGTCACCGGGCGTATTGCCGAGAGTTATGGCAGGCCATGAAATCCCTGAACATCAAATGGGGGTGCCAATCCACCCTGTTTTTGGGAGACGATCCGGAGATGGTCAAGTTGGCCGCGGACAGCGGTTGTATCTCGGTGTTCGTGGGCATGGAATCCATCTCCGATAATTCCCTGGCCGAAACCAACAAGGGTTTCAACCAGGTCAGAAAATTCGAAGACCAGATCAAGATGTTTCACGACCACGGCATCATGGTGAATCCGGGCATGGTGTTCGGGTTCGATAACGATGATGAATCCGTGTTCGAATCGACGTTGAATTTTCTCATCCGGAATCGGGTGGAGCTGGCGTATTTCAACGTCCTGACGCCCCTCCCCGGCACGGCCCTGTATGACCGGTACACCCGCGAAGGCCGGATCTTCGATCGGGACTGGGCGAAGTACGACGGCAAGCACGTGGTCTTCCGTCCCAAACGGATGACGCCGGAACAACTGCAGGAAGGATTCTTCTGGGTCAACCATGAATTCTATTCATTGAGATCCATTTGGCATCGACTCCGGCATACCAGCCAACGCCTGATCCCCCGCATCGAAATGAATTACGAATTCCGGAAGCTGGTCAAGCGATCCTGTCCCCAGGGGAAACTTTCTCCCATTGCGGCCGTGCTCAAAAATCTCCAGGCGAAGCTGCCCTCGCTGGATACCGGGCAACTCATCCCCAACGCCCTGCACAAGATCAAGGTGCCCGCGAAGCCGCATGAGTTGTTTCTGAACATCAAGGGCCGGCGCCACGATGCGTCCGTGGCGCTGTTTATCGACCTGGAGGGCACGCTGGATCATTTGAATGCCCGGGAACTTCTGAACCGCATCAAGGACGCCGCGCAACAAGCCAGGATGGACATCGTCGTCAACTTCGAACATCTCCGTCAGGCCACCCCCGGGGCCATCCAGATGCTCCTGGATCAGGACGTGCTCAAGGCAGTGGCGCCCTATGCGAAGCTGCGTTATCGGAAATTGAAGGACGCGTTTGATTCGGCCCTGGAAGGGTTGACGCTATTCGACCCTGAATTGTTCGACGAGTTGCCGCAAGATGCATGATTTTCACTATCACAACGATGCGCTCTTCTGTGAAGACGTCCCGCTCGAACGTCTGGCGAAGGAACAGGGCACGCCCTGCTACATCTACAGTCACGCGACGCTGACCCGCCATTTCCAGGCTTTTGACCAGGCCTTCGCTTCGGTTCCCCATCTCATCGCGTTCGCCATGAAGGCCAATTCGAACCTGGCCATTCTCCGGCTGATGGCGTCGCTCGGCAGCGGGGCCGACATCGTGTCGGGCGGCGAATTGTTTCGCTCGTTGCAAGCCGGCATCCCCCCAAGCAAGATCGTGTTCGCCGGGGTCGGCAAGAGTCCCGAAGAAATCGCCTATGCCCTGGACGCCGACATCCTGTTGTTCAACGTGGAATCGCCCGCGGAACTCCAGGCCATCAACGACGTGGCCAGGGGAAAGGGCCGGCGCGCCCGCGTGGCGCTCCGGGTCAACCCGGATATCGACCCCAAGACCCATCCCTATATCACCACGGGGTTGAAAAAGAGCAAATTCGGGATCGGCGCAGACCGGGCCTTGGACGAATTCACGACCGCGGCGTCGCTCCCCAACATCGAGGTCATCGGCGTACACGCGCACATCGGCTCTCAACTGACGCAGGTCAGTCCCTTCGTCGATTCTCTGAAAAGGGTGGTGGGGCTGATCGAGACTTTGAAAAGCCGGGGCATTCCGATCCGGTATCTCAACATCGGGGGGGGGCTCGGCATTACCTATTCGGATGAAACGCCGCCGCTTCCGCAGGAGTACGCCGAAGCCATCATGCCGCTCCTGCAAGCGTCGCAGTGCGAAATCATCATGGAACCCGGCCGCGTGATCGCGGGAAACGCCGGTGTGATGTTGACGCACGTCATCTACATCAAGGAGACCGGCGCGAAGAACTTCGCCATCGTGGACGCGGCCATGAACGATCTGCTGCGGCCCAGTCTGTACCAGGCCCATCACGACATCCTGCCGGTTCGTCAGGTGCCGAACGCATCGGACGCGGTCTTCGACGTAGTGGGGCCCGTTTGCGAATCCGGAGATTTTCTTGCCCAAAACCGGACCCTGCCCACGGTGAAGGCCGGTGATCTTTTGGCCGTCATGTCCGCGGGAGCCTATGGATTCACCATGGCGTCCAATTATAATTCAAGGCCCCGTGTTCCGGAAATCTTAGTCAAGGGCGGGGAACATTTCGTGATCCGGGAACGCGAGACGTTCGACGATCTCGTACGTGGGGAACGGATCCCCGCGTTTCTGGAGGCAAAGGCGTAAGGATGGATCGGCGGACGGCCATCCGTTCGTCACACTGAGGCACACGGATTTTTCACCAAAGGTCGCACGATGTTTTCAGGATCCCTTGTCGCAATCGTCACGCCGTTCAAGAACGGCGCATTTGACGAAACCGCGTATCGCGAGTTGATCGAATTTCAAATCGCCAACGGCACGCACGGCATCGTTCCCTGCGGGACCACGGGGGAATCCGCCACGCTCTCGCACGAAGAACACGAGCACGTCGTGGCGTTCACCGTCGAAACCGTGAACCGGCGGGTCCCGGTGATTGCCGGCACCGGCTCGAATGCCACGGACGAGGCGATTGCCTTCACCGCTCACGCCAAACGGGCCGGCGCGGACGGCGCGCTCCTCATTACGCCCTACTACAACAAGCCGACTCAAGAAGGCCTGTATCAGCACTATGCGGCGGTGGCCAAGGCCGTGGATCTGCCCTTGATCCTCTACAACATTCCGGGCCGCACCAGCGTGAACATGACCCCGGCCACTATTGCACGGCTCGCCAAACTCGACACCGTGGCAGGGATCAAGGAAGGCAGCGGGTCGTTGGGGCAGGTCTCCGACATCATTCACCAATGCGATGAGCATTTCACCGTGCTCTCCGGGGACGATTCCCTGACCCTGCCGATGATGGCACTGGGGGCCAAGGGGGTGATTACGGTGACGGCCAACGTGGCGCCGAAAGACATGGCCGATTTGGTGAACGCCGCCCTGGCCGGGAACGTTGCCGAGGCGCGCGCCACTCATTTCAAACTCGCGTCGCTGTTCAATGCCCTGTTCTATGAAACCAACCCCATTCCGGTCAAAGAAGCCCTGGTCATGATGCACAAAATCGAACCGGACCTCCGGCTGCCGCTCACGCCGCTGTCGTCGGACAATCGTGAACGACTCCGACAGGTCATGAAGGATACCGGGTTGATCTGAACGTCGCGTCTTTAAGACATAATGCTGCATCGTTGCCTACTGTGTGCTCCGTCATTCCCGCAGTTTTTAGCGGGAATCCGGCATGAGACACTATAGTCGTCGTTGAATGCTCATGGCTTCCCTAACCACCGTCACCGTCACCGGCGCCGCAGGACGAATGGGGAAACGCTTGGTTTCCCTCGTTAACGAATCATCCCGCCTGCGACTGGCCGGGGCCACGGAAGTGGAAGGCCACCCGGCCCTTGGCAAAGACGCCGGGGACGTGGCCGGCTGCGGACCGCTGGGGGTCTCGTTGACGGACGATCTCGCGCAGGCCCTGCCCCAAAGCCAGGTGGTCATTGATTTCACCGCACCGGCGGCCACGTTGCGTCACGTGAATCAAGCAGCCCAGTATGGGTGCGCCATGGTCATCGGCACTACGGGATTGTCTCCCGATGACATGAACCAACTCCGGCAACGTGCGGAATCGATCCCCTGCGTTCAAGCACCCAATATGAGCGTGGGAATTACGGTGTTGCTGCAGATGATCGGAAAGGTAGCCCAGGCGCTCGGCGATGACTATGACCTGGAAATCATCGATGCGCATCATAACAAGAAAAAAGACGCCCCGAGCGGCACCGCACTGAAGCTGGCCGAAGTCCTGGCTGCGGCCAAAGGCTGGGACCTGGAAGAAGCGGGAATCTACGCGCGTCACGGCCTCATCGGAGAACGCCCGAAACACGAAATCGGCATCCAGAGCGTGAGAGCCGGTGACATCGTGGGCGACCATACCGTGCTCTATGCCGGACCCGGAGAGCGCATCGAGATCACGCACTGTGCCCACAATCGGGACCCGTTTGCGCACGGTGCCTTACGCGCCGCAGAATGGGTCGTACATCAGCCCCCAGGCTGGTACGGCATGGCCGACGTGCTGGGGTTATCCCAATAACGCAAACTACAGGAATAAGGAGGGTTGGATTATGGATATGTTCGGAAAAATTCCACTCATTGAAATTCCGCTCCACGTGACCCCCGACCAAAAAAAATGGTTGGACAAAATGGTGGAAGAAGGCCGGATCGCGGTCCCACCAGGCGGGACCTTGGAAAAAGGGTCCGTGATTTCGATGTTCATTCGGATGCTGATTCACAACGCTATGGAAGAGCAGATGCGCCAAGCCGCGCTGGAAGCCGAAGATGAGGATGACGACGATGATGACGACGAATAAACAAACACTCCCTTTTCTTCCGGGAGAAGGTGAAGAGACCCAACTCCCTCTCCCTCTGGGAGAGGGAGGCCAAAGGCCGGGTGAGGGGAACACGCCCCTCGCCCCTCATCTCCTCACCCTCGCACGCAAACTCCGCACAGAACAGACCGACGCCGTACCGGAGCAGTTGTATCATTCTCTCCATTCTTTCACCCCAACTTCCCTCACTCAATTTCTGCGTCTATGACAGCACGTGGGAGGCGTCCGAGGCCTTTGCCCTTGATCGCCACCCCGCGGTCGCGGCGTGGGTGAAGAACGATCACCTCGGGTTCGAGGTACTCTACATCTATCACGGCGTGGTGCGGAAGTATCGGCCCGACTTTCTCATCAGATTCGCATCCGGTGACATGTTGGTATTGGAAACCAAAGGTCAGGACAGCGAGCAAGACCAAACCAAACGCCGGTTTCTCGATGAATGGGTCAAAGCCGTCAATGCCCATGGCGGCTTCGGTCCTTGGTCATGGGCCGTATCCACGACTCCCGGTGACGTCCCGGATCTCCTGGCGCGACATGCTCACGGAACCGCCGCGTAGCATCCGAACGACTGTGGCGTTTCGGATGCCGGTGGCCCGACAATGTGCCGTAGCGTCGGACGCTCTGTGAGGTTCGACGTCGGCATCCGTCCTCTTCACTTGCCTGCCTCAACCTTGCAATCGGTCATGACTAATACTTTCAATTAGTCATCATATAATATTACAATTGGTCATGCATTAAAATTACAATCAATCATGCTATAAACTTTCAATTAGTCATGCTCTAACGTTACAATTGGTCATCGATGAAAAAAGCCGTTTATGTCCGTCATATCGGGTCGCACCTGAAGGAAGCGATGGAGGATTCTCCGGTTGTGCTGATTCAGGGTCCGCGTCAGTGCGGGAAGACGACGCTTGCTCAAATGGTGGGCCATCCCGCGGGATACGCTTACAGAAGTTTTGACGATGAGGATATACGCCGTTTTGCCGAAACCGATCCTATCGGTTTTGTGAACGATTTGCCGGAGCGGGTCATCCTGGATGAGGTTCAGAAGGTTCCCCGTCTGTTTTCCTCAATTAAATTGTCGGTTGATCGCAACCGTACCCCCGGACGTTTTATCCTGACCGGCTCGGTGAACGTCCTGCAAGTGCGGGAGATAACGGATTCCCTTGCGGGCCGTATGCAAATTATCAGATTGCATCCTTTGTCACAAAGCGAGATTTCACAAACCCCTCCCACGTTTCTTGACTCTCTGTTTTCCTCCGGTTTCAAGCATCGCCAAAATAAAACTCCGGGGGAGAACATGGTCCATCGCATTGTGGCGGGTGGCTACCCCGCCGCGTTGCGACTTTCCAGTGAACGGCGTCGGGTTGGCTGGTATAAGAGTTACATTGAAGCCCTTGTTCAAAGGGACGTCCCGGATATTTCCAATATCAGGTCACCGGAAATCCTGTCGGACCTGCTGGCTGTGGCCGCGGCGCAGACGGCCCAACTCCTGAGCGTCAACGGGCTGTCGTCATCGTTTCAACTGAGCAGACCGACGGTTCATGAGTATCTGTCACTCCTTAAGAAGATGTTTCTGGTGGAGACACTGCCGGCGTGGCACAACAACCGTGTCAAGCGGCTGATAAAAACCCCGAAACTCCATCTCAGCGACACCGGAATTGCCTGCGCGTTAATGGATTTGGATCAACGGACGCTTATGAGCGACCGTTCCCTTTTGGGCCACGTTCTTGAAACGTTCGTCTTGCAGGAACTGCAACGGCAGGCAAGTGGACATAAGGAGCCGCACAAGTTTTTTCACTATCGGGAGAAAGTGGACAAGGAAACGGAAGTGGATATTGTGATACAGAGAGGGGCGTTTACCCTGGCGGGCGTGGAAGTCAAGGCATCCGCTACCTTAAACACATCCGATTTTCATGGTTTGCGGAGGCTGAAAGCCGCAGCGGGAAAACATTTTACCTGCGGTGTGCTGGTTTACAACGGCGAAACAAGTGGAAAAATGGACGACAAACTGTATGCCGTGCCGTTGCGCTCGCTTTGGGACGCAACCTGAACTGTTTGGGCGCGACCGCCGCAGGAACATCCAAACGACCGGAGAGGCATGTGTCACAGGCCATGCGTTCTACTCACCCTCCCCCTGGGGATTACAACCGCTTCAAGGCCTCGGAAACAGCCTTGATGGTGTGTTCGATATCTGCCGAGGTGTGCGCCGTCGAGACGAAGGCGGCTTCGAATTGGGACGGGGCGAAGTAGGGACCGCGTTTCAACGTGTGGTGGAAGAACTTGGCGTATCGGGCCGTATCGGATTGTTTGGCCGACTGGTAATCCACCACAGGGCCTTCCGTGAAAAATCCACCCAGCAGGGAACCGACCCGCGTTTGATAAAACGGGACGTTGGCCCGCCGCGCGGCTTGCGCTAGGCCTTGGGCTAGCTGGCTTCCACGCCGCTCCAATTTTTCATACACCCCGGCGGTCTTGAGTTTTTTCAAGGTCTCGATGCCGGCGGTCACGGCCAGGGGATTGCCCGAAAGCGTCCCGGCTTGATAGACCGGACCTGCCGGCGCCACCAGATCCATGATCGCGTGTGATCCACCGTAGGCGCCCACCGGCAATCCGCCGCCGATGATTTTTCCCAGGCACGTGAGATCTGGGGCGACGCCGTATAGAGTCTGGGCTCCGCCATAGGCCACGCGAAAGCCGGAAATCACCTCGTCGAAGATCAAGAGGATGCCGTATTGGGTGGTGAGTTCCCGCAGGTGCTGAAGGAAGTCCCGCTGCGGCAGCACGACGCCCATGTTGCCTGCGACCGGTTCGACAATGATACAGGCCAGTTTCCGCCAATGTTGCCGCACGAGGCGCTTCACGGCTGTGAAATCGTTATAGGCCGCGGTGAGCGTCTGACTCGCTGCGGCCTTGGGCACGCCTGGACTATCGGGAAGCCCCAGCGTCGCAGCCCCGGACCCCGCCTTGACCAACAGATGATCGGCATGGCCGTGGTAACAGCCTTCGAATTTGAGGATGGCCTCGCGTTTGGTGAAGCCACGCGCCACGCGAATGGCGCTCATCACGGCTTCCGTGCCGGAATTCACGAGTCGAACCTTGTCAATGGAGGGGAAGGCCTCGCAAATCATTTGGGCCAACGTCAGTTCCTGGAGGGTCGGCGCGCCGTAACTGGTTCCCGCCCTGGCAGCCTGCTGAATCGCCCGGATCACCGACGGATAGGCATGTCCCAGGATCATGGGTCCCCACGAGGCTACGTAATCCAGGTACGTGTTGCCGTCCACGTCGGTCACCGTGGCGCCTTGCGCGCGTTTGATGAATAACGGATGCCCTCCGACCGACCGAAACGCGCGGACCGGGCTGTTCACCCCTCCGGGAATATATTTTTGTGCACGGGCAAATAATGTTTTCGACGTGGCTTTCTTCATGGTGATTCTCTCTCCCGGATTCGTTTCATGACACCCTTATTCACTATCGCTAACGTGCGCTGTTCATTACGGACTCCCGGTGAGAACTGTCGGGAAGGACAGCAGGAGGCCGTGAACGGTGTCAATGCATAACTGAACACATACAGGAATGACCGATAACACCTCTACTCGGGATCGCTGAAACGCTGGCCTTCCTCACCGGACCAGCGCACGATGCCGATTTCTTCCGATTCCCACAAGGCTTCCTGTTCTTTCACGGCCAGGTCGGCTTCCTTGAGTTTGTCTTCTGCACCGGACGCATTCTCCTGTTCCTGAGTGGAGACCCAGCCCGGCGGTTTTTGTCCTTTGGGAATATCTTTGCGAAGCACGTTGACTGGCATCTGGTTCCTCCTGGTTATCCTACATGGTTCTGACGCCATGTGTGCAACACTTGTGCCTGCGGCAAGTCATAGGCCTAGCTGCGAAAGCCTTGGTTTGTCAAGGGATGCTGTACACGATAGGCATAGAGCGCCATGCCCGCGGCGACGACGGCATTGAGGGATTCGACCGAGTCCGTCATGGGAACGGCGAGTCGTTTGCCGGAGGGGAAAAACGGCGCGCCAAGCCCTTCTTCTCCAACCAATAGTCGAATGTCTTTCGGCCAGCGAAATGCGGGCAAATTCTCACCCCGCGCATCCAGGGTAACCCATGTAACCACTTCGGGCAAATCCATGATCGAAGGTCCCTGAACCAGGGACACCGCGAACGTCGTCCCGCTGGCTGCCCGGATCGCTTTGGGGTGGTAGGGATGGGCTGATTCTTTGAGCAGGATGACTCGTTCGATCCCCATGGACACTGCGGTCCGGATTAAGGCTCCCACGTTCGCCGGATCTCCCAGAGGGCACAGAACTTCGAGGCCCTGCGGTTGAGCCTCAAGGTCTGCGGAGGCAAACGGAGGGACTTGGCAGACCAGGATCGGAGCCCCCGTGCCGAAGAGATCGATCCTTTCGAAGAGCGGCGCGGATAGGGCATAGGTCTGAACGTAGGCCGGAATCGGAAAAGACACGGGTGTCCGGGCGCGGTGGATGAGTTCGAGACAGTGCGCGGGGTGCTGAACCAGGGTTTCCCGAACGACTGCTCTCCCCGAGACGAGGCATTGCCGGAACCGTTCAATCCCGCGAGCTTCCTGCAACGCCACCCATCGCTTCACGTGGGCATTCTGCGCGCTACTGATGGGGTGGATCGTTGAAGGCGATGTCATTGCGGGCAAGTCACTTGAGCAGGCCGCTGTCTAAACACAGTGATGTCCATTTTCTTGAGACAACACCGTAAAGAAAGAGCCGAACACTTCTCAACGTCTGATGAAACGCTTGCGATCAAACCCGTGGCAAACCGCACTCTGTATAAGTTCAGAAACCTTTGGCATTCCTCGAAACAGGAGGAGGGACCATGCAAATCCGCCATGTCGGCTTCCGCATCCGGGGATTTTATTGCGTAGGGAACCTCTGATTTCGTGCACGATCTGGCGCATGGCTGCGTGGTGTCCTCGCTCAACCTTCACCTCTCTCTGATAAGCTTCGGGGTCGCCTTGCCCTGCATCCCGCTATCACACGAAATCAGAGGTTCCTTAGCGGAAATCGGGCATTGTTGGGACATGACACCCAACGATGCCCAACACCGATTCAAGATTTTCCAATTCTTCGCCCGGTACGGCCCCACGGCCACGGGGAGGCCTTTGGGGTCAGCCGCGGCACACTCTCCCGCTGGCAGCGGGTGCTCACCCAGGCCGGCGGCGATCCGCAGGCGTTGGCTGCCCGCTCCAGTGCCCCCCCCCCCCCCCCCGGTTCATCCTCTCCGACAACGGCGCCGAGTTCCAAGGGCACTTCCAGCAGTGCCTTGATGCCTGTGGCATCACGCATTGGTGGACCTATCCGCGGTCCCCAGACATGAACGCCCATGCTGAATGGTTCAATCGGACCATCCAAGAACAGTTCGTGGACGACCACGAGGATTTGCTGTTTGACGATCTCGGCGCCGTTAACCGGAAATTCGCTGACTGGCTGCTGGCTGACCATGCCGTGTTGCCTCACCATAGCCTGGGACGTCAATCTCCGGGACCATTCCTCCTTCAACGTCAACCCGAGTGCCAAAGGTGGTGGACCCATACACACTCTTGATAGACGGATTTATCGTGAAGTACTATGGCTGCGCTTGAGAGCAAAGGGGGAACTGCCTATGAGGAAGAGGGTCCGTGAAACCTATCGGAATATGCAGCCTTTGCTTCCTGTTTGTGGCCGGGCCGGTGCCAGCCAACGGCGCGGACTGTGAGCACTGGAACACCAAGGAATTTTTCGAGACCGCCACTGCCGAAGTCGTCACCGATTGCCTCCACGCCGGCGCCGACCTGAACGCGCGGGAGGATGAATACGGTTCGACTCCCCTGCATGCGGCGGCCTATAACCCGACCGTCATCGCCGCACTCCTGGACGCCGGGGCCGACCCGAATGTCACCTCCAACGCCGGCTACACGCCCCTGCATTGGGCGGCCATGGGTAGGGAAAAGCCTGCAGCGATCATGGCACTCCTTGAGGCGGGGGGCGACGCGAATGCAGCGGCCGAAAACGGCATCACCCCCCTGCATTGGGCAGCCACCGGCAGTAGAGATCCCACCATTCTCACGGCTTTGCTGGATGCCGGGGCCGACCCGAACGCCCGGGCCCAAGACAGCGCCACACCCCTGCATGGCGCAGCAGAGCGAAACCCAAATCCCGAAGTTCTCTCGGTGCTGCTGGACGCCGGGGCCAACCCGAGCGCGCGCGACAAGTGGTGGCTCACCCCGCTGCATCGGGCGGCCGCGGTCAATCCGAATCCAGCCGTCGTGGCCGTCCTGCTGAATGCCGGTGCTGACCTGAACGCACGAAACAAGGACGGGGCCACACCCCTGCATTGGTCGGCTGCGGGCACCCAGAATCCCGCTGTTATCGCCGCCTTGATCAACGCCGGCAGCGATCCGAACACGCGCACCCGAGACGGCGGCTCCCCATTGCATTTTGCAGCCCGATTCAACCAACAACCTGCCGTCACCGCCGTGGTTGACGCGTTGCTGGACGCCGGGGCCTACCCCTATGCGCGGACCCAAGACGGCAACTCCCCAGGGGATTACGCCGAGCAAAATAAGGCGCTTATGGGCACCGAAGCCTACCGGCGTCTGAAAGACGGATCGTGACCGCCACGGTCACGAGGGTCATCAGGTTTTGTTGCTATTTTGGACGAACGCCAAGCGCTCAATGTTTTCTTCTACGAGGCAGTAACTTGAAGCCGTAACTCAGGCATCCGAGTACTCCGAGCGCAACCAGCGCACCGGAGGTGCAGAGCGCCAGGAAGGTATAGGGGATCCCGCCGACTTTGGAGGCATGTATGGGGTAGGCTTTTTCCATGAGACGCATGCCGAACTGTTGTTGCCTGGCATCGATGGTTTGGAGCACTTCCCCCGCATAGGGATGAACCAGGACGAATGAGCGGCCGTTCGGGTGCCATTCGCCGGGCATCCGTTTTCGAAAGGTCATGACCGCATTATCCGGACGAGGCGGAATATAATAGACGAGTTTGCCGTCCGGGAACGTCTTCGTCACTGTGTTGAGGATCGTGACCCATGGCTGGACAGGCCGGTCCGTTGGGTCGACCCTCGCGACGGGCACCATGGGCGGAGCCGAATCGAACACTGCCGTGATGGCGGTCATAAAGGGCCGATAAAACAACATGGCCACGCCGGTTAATACAAACAGGAGAATTCCGGCTGCGAAGATGACGCCGATGGCGGAGTGTGCCCGAACGAAATGCGCCGACGACATCGCCCGAGGCACGGCAAATCGTAGCCGAAAAGTCCTGCGTTGTGGGCACCAGAGGATCAGGCCGGACAGGACAAACCCCAAGACCAGCAGCCCGAGATAGCCGTTGACCTCCTCTCCCGGCTCTCCGGCCATCAAATTCGCATGCAATTCAAAGAGTACGCCTGTCCACGTTTCCTGCCAAGACCATCGGCTGATCAGGTCACCGGAAGGCGGATGCACCATGGCTTCGGAGCCATCCTTCAACCACAGGTGAAACGCGTTCATTCCCTGGTCGGGAAATTTGATCAATTGAATGCCGGGATCACGGAAACGCTGTTCGACGTGGGTAAGAACGGCCGGGTACGTATCTTCCTGCCCTGGCGGGAGCGGATGGGCCAACCCCGGCCACGTCATCCGCAGGAGCGAGTCGTGAAAAATGAGGATTCCGCCGGACAGGGCTACGGCTATGACGACAAGGCTGACGAGCAAGCCCAGCCATCGATGCAGGAGACGCAGGGTTTTCATCCGAACGGAATCGTGTTACGAAGGCCCGCAGAGGCAGTTCCCCAAGAACTTCTGACGTTCCTCAGAATTCGTGTTGATAGAACACCGTTATCGTGCGTCCGGGCCCCGCAAAGAACGTAGTCGCTCCCTGAAATGGTTCGATTTGAGAAAAGTATGGGACATATTGCTTGTCCAGAAGGTTCTCAATCCCCAAGTTGATCTGCCCGTAGCCGGTGTCTTTGCTGACAAACAGGTCGACAAGGGTGTAACCGCCGAAGTCGGCTTCACGGCTTGCCGGTCCGTCGAAATCACGTTCGAAGAAATAAGAAAGTTGCACTCGTCCCCCAACCCCCCAGCCGACGCTCACTTCCGAGAACACGTTGAGACGGTTGGGAGCGATGTTCAACCCATCGAGGTCCGTATCAACCTCACCGTCCCCATCAGAGTCAAACTGCCCTTGAATATAGGCATACGTGAACCCGGCGGTCATAGCGTCGGTCACGTCAACGGACCCGGTGATATCCACACCATGGATCCGCGTCTTTTCTCGTTGTACGTTAAAGATTCCAGCAGCCGTGGCTGCCAGACGTGAACCCAACTTTGCATCGGACTGGTACCAGGCGACGTGGAGTCTGGCGGGACCCGAATCGAAATCGAACCCGAACTCGAGGTTTTGTGTCACCACTGGCTCCAGATCCAATAGCGTATCCACGTCCTGGCCCGGGGTGTTCACGCCTCTCAAGATCCGACCCGCGTCCGGCATGGTAAACCCTTCCGCATACGATCCATAGATCGATAACTGGGGGATCAGTTCGATCGTCACTCCGCCATTCGGCATGGCTTCCTGGAAACTCGGTTTACCCCCGGAGACGAACGTATTGTTGGCAGCGGCGATCGTGGTGAAATCATTAACCCCCAACTCAGCCATGACGTATCGAACACCGGCCGTGAGGTGCACGCGATCAAATACCGTATAGTCGACTTGTGTGAACGGGGCGTAACTCCTGAACGCGGTTTCCGGTACCCATTCCCGGTCACTCTTGGCGAGTACCTAAGCTGACTGATCCTGGAGAAAATCAAACCCGATACTCGGGGTGAAATTGTCGAGGTCGAACCCGTGCCACGCGTAGATAAACTTGGCGCCCAACTTCGTCGATTGGATTTCCGACTGATCAAGGAACGGGGGACCGTCGGGAGTCAGGCGAAAGAAATTTCCAAACGTTCCGCCCTCGTAAAGGGCCGAAAAATCCTGATAGAAGAACTGTGAAGCCAATTCTCCCTTAAAGAGGTCTTTATTCCGGTAATCCAGCGAGAGCGTGGTCACGGTGTTTTGTGCCGGATCTCCCACGTCCGCCCTCGGGTCACCCGGTACCGTTGTGGTTAGCCTTCCCGTTGCCCGATCCCCGATCAAGGGACGAAAATCCCCATCCCGTTTGAGGGTAAAGTGGTTGACCATCACCTGCAGGCGCTGGTGTGCATCCGGTTCGAACCCTCCCTTGAAAAATACGTCCCAGGATTTCGAATCCATGAGGTCGCCTTGTGTCTGATACAGCCCCACGGGATCATTGTTTCCATCAAAAAACAGACCTCTGTGATGAAACGTTGCCCCGCCCATCACGTCAAAACGGTCGAATTTCTTGCCGGTCAGCCCGGCGAGTTTGTAAGTCAAAGAATCTTCATTGAAACTGTCGTGGGTGGTGACGCCCGTCCGGACGAGATTCGTCCATTCGCCGTCAGGTCGAGGCGACCTGGTTGCCATGCTGACCACCCCACCGGTTGCGCCAACCCCCTGAATCGCGTTGGAGCCGTGAATCACCTCGATACGCTCGAGGGAAAACGGGTCTATGGTTTTACCGTCCCGTTGGCCGTCCCGTAAGGCATTGAACTGAGGCACGCCATCAATCAAATACAGCGGATTCCGTCCACGAAGACTCTCTGCCCGCCCGGTTAATCTTCTCAGACTGGGACCAAATCCTGGAACTGTATTTTCCAGGATGCTCTGTATATCATCGCGAATCGTGGTCTGCTGAGTGATAGCCTCCAACTCTACGACCGTGACGGTATTGGGAATGGCGGTGATCGGTTTTTCGATGCGGGTGGCCGTGATGGTCACAGGCTTCAGCTTGAGTTTCACCTTGGTTCCGGAGGATGTCTCCTGGGCAGACTGCGAGGTCGGGGAATCGGCAATGTGTCCGCCCGAGCTCGTGTCTTTACCTTGAGCTGGTTGACCGTCTGTTGACGTTTGCCCAAACGCGGAGATCTCCAAACCCACCAAGACAAGACAGACGAGGATACAACGGAATACCGATTTGGCGTGCACGTTCATGTGTCCTCCCTGGTGTCCCTTTTCGTCACCACGATAGAGGACACTGACGCCGTATTTATATGAATTGGAAATTAATAATCAATTGCATTATAGGCTTGATTGTTAGATTCTCACATGTTCATTCGCCGGAAAAACATGTCCAATGACCGGAAAAGTTGATTTTGGCTTGACCAAGTCGGGAAAGGATTGGGAATGTGGGAATCCTGTTGCCGTTCATTCTTCATTAAAAAAGGGGAACTATCCACAATAGTTGACGGTCTCTTCTTATTTGTAGCCGCGCGATCTTATCGCGCTTTCTGTCCTTCGGCCTCTCCAAGCGGCATGAGATGCCGCCGCTACAAGTGCGGAGAGGCCGCAGGACCCGGGAAAGACCTCTCCCAAGCAAGGCGTGTTGCAAAGAAAACAATCATTGTCAACTATTCAATATAATTCCCTAAAAAAAGGAGGGTACGACCATGAATCGATGGAGTTCTTGCAGAGGGATCGTGATGTTGGTTGGCGTTGTGCATCTCTTTCTCGCGAGTGCCGGGTATGCGACGGGCAATGATGACCGGGCGGGATCAAAAGATCCGTCGATGGATACCGCGTCTCAAGCCATGATGTCTGCGTGGCAGGCGTACGCGTCTCCCAACGACAACCATAGGGTATTGAACCCGTTGGTCGGGACATGGAGTCACGTCGTGAAGTCGTGGATGACGCCGGACAGTCAACCTGAAATATCGAAGGGGACGACTGAGACGCAATGGGTGATGGGAGGCCGTTATCTCCGGTCTGCGGTAAACGGCATGGCCATGGGCCAGCCATTTGAGGGGATGGGTTTGACAGGGTTCGACAACGCCAAACAAACCTATCAGACACTCTGGATGGACAACATGGGGACGGGAATGATGATTGGTGAAGGGACCTATGACCCGGGCACGAAGACGTTAACGGATCACGGGCATTTCACGGATCCCATGATCGGACAACGGAGCTATCGCGGGGTTGTCACGTTTATCGACGATGACCACCACAGCTACGAACTGTACGTTGCGGATAAGAACGACAAAGAATTTCGCATGATGGAGATCATGTATGCACGTACCAACTAAGGAACCTCTGATTGAGTGCACGATCGGGTGCATGACGGCGTGGTGTCCTCGCTCAACCCTCACCTCTCTCTCTGATACGCGTCGGGTTTCGCTTCGGGACGCCTTGCCCGGCATCCCGCTCTCACACGAAATCAGAGGTTCCCTAACCGGAGAAGGACAACGTGCTGGACAACAAAGCGGCGGATGGAGGGTTTTGCGCCTGTCTTTAAAATGAAAAGAAGGTTTTCCTTTTTCCGCGGAGACGCACATCGGGGGTGTGGATTACGACTTCCCAATCCTCAGGGTCCCGGTCGGTCACGTGCCCGAGACGCCAGGCTTGTTTCCCGAACCCGGTGCCCAATTGAAGCGTCCGGTCGGCTTGGTTTTCCGGGACCACCAGACAGAAGCCGATCCCCATGTTGAACACCTCGAACATGTCGGGGTCGGCGATTCCGCCAAGTTGTTGAATGACGGAGAAGATTGGAGGCTGCGAGGGAAATGTATCGATCACGAATGTGACTTTGGAAGGGACGCGGCTCAGGTTCAGGAGCCCGTCACCGGTAATATGCGCCAGGGCCTTGACGTCGATGCCCTGTGCCGGGTCGAGGAGCGGCAGGACTTCCTGCGTGTAGATATGCGTCGGCCGGAGCAACTCTTCACCCAGAGTCCGGCCGAGTTCGGGAAATGGCTTGTCATATAAGGACACGTCGGAACCAATCGCCTTTCGTGCCAGGGTCAGCCCATTGCTGTGCACCCCGTTGCTTTCAAGGCCGATGATCGCGTCGCCCGCGCGAACACGTTCTCCCACGATGATCCTGTCTAAATCCACGATCCCGATAGCCGACCCCGCCAGATCGAACCCTTCGCCGTCTTTGCCCGCTTCGCTTTGGATAACGTCCTTGACCTGCGCGATTTCCCCGCCGGGAATGGAAATGCCGGCGCGCCGAGCTCCCTCGGTCAACCCTTTTGCCAGTTCCCCCAGGCAGCCCGGATCAAGCGTTTGCACCGCGATGTAGTCCACCATGGCCAACGGGGTTGCCCCGACGCAGAGCAGGTCGTTCACGTTCATGGCGATGCAATCGATGCCGATGGTGTCGTATTTCCCCATGCGCTGGGCAACCAGGACCTTGGACCCGACGCCGTCCGTGGTTATGGCAATGCCCTTGTTATTGCCGACCTCGATGACGTTGGCGAACAACCCGAAGTCCAGCCGGACATTGCCGGGTTGCCCCTTGGGGACGTTCCACGTCCGCCTGAACTGTTCGGTAAGATCAGTCAGGGATCGCTCGATCCGGTCGGTATCGACCCCGGATCCCTGATACGTCATGCCCGGTGAATCACTCAATTTCCAACTCCTTCATCCAATGTGACGATGCCCTTGCCTTATATGATAAAGCCTCACACAATGGAAGTCATCAAGGATTATGCGGGTTGAAATGGTGAGGTCCACAGACGTATATTTTCTACAAGCGAGGGAAGCAATGGAGTCAACGCGGAAACAGCCATCTTGTTTCCGGGCAAACGTGGCGACATGAGGCATTGCCCGTCGAGTGGGCTGTGACACTCGGAGGGCAGTTTTGTTTTCGTCAGCCTACGCGAAAGGAGAAACGCCCTGATGAGACTATTGGCTATCCCGATCATCCTCTTTTCGATTGCTTTGACCATACCGGAGATTGACGCAGCCTGCACGACCACAAAGTTTGGAAATAATGTATTCACCAATTGTAGCGATGGTCGTTCGGGGGTCAGTTCGACGTTTAGCGGGAACACCGTCCACAACTTTAATGATGGAAGTGCCAGCGTGACGAACTCGTTCGGCACTACCAGTGTTTCCAGCAGCACCCAGCCAAGTCTGGGTGGGATCAGCGTATCCATCAACGAGGATACGGGGATTTCCCAATGGAACGACGGCGTGACCGGAGTCCACCAGAATTTCGGCAACGTGCAAGTGGACAGTTACAGTGACGGCACCATCTGCACCACCGCACCGGTGGGCATGACGAGTTTCACGAACTGCCCCGGGGATTCGAAAGACGCGGCGAAGCGAAGCACGATTATCGGCACCGGGGCAGGTGCAACCGACCAGTAAAACCCTAAAACCTCAATCCCCTCGACGTAGTTGCTGCATCACTGTTTGCGACCCAAGTAGGCCTCAGGTAGGCGATATCTCGTGTCCCTACATCCATCCATCTGGAATAGATGTTTAGTTTATCGGGATGATTCGAGAATGGTGAGCTATAGTTTTGGCTTGCCCCGTACTTAAACTGCCATTGGGGCGGTTGCCGTAGATGAGCGCATGGGCGGGACCGTCAGGAAGTGGGTCCCGTCGAATTTTGCACCCGGCATTTCTTGCCGTTTTTGCATTAAATTCGCCCATTTGCATACCCGGACGACCCTGCATCAAGGATGCTTCGAGAGTTGTCAGAGAAGCAATGTCAACAGAGAGGGGTCCTCTGTGGTCCCGAAAAGCTCCTGACTGAGCACGCCGTTCATTTGTTTCTTCATCATCATGAATTGCCGAAGGAAAGACTCGTCGCCACAGTCGTTCGTCATCGGGTATGGTCGTGTCATCCTGAATCTCATCGTAGGACATGTCATAAATAGATATGGGGTGGTCCCATGCTTACCGGACCCAATCGAGCAGGCTTTGGACTTTCAACCAATCAAGTGACAATTTCGTGCCATCCTCGATAAGATGACTGCCGGAACTTTTGAGATACTCCATGCCTCCATCAGGCAGAATATCCAGATTTAATTCATTTGCTTGGTTCTTCCAGGTCAACTGAATGCCTCCCCCGGAAACCGGAATGATTAAAGGCATAGGATCTTCATCGCTCAAATAATCCACAACAAAAATACAACCCACATCCACGGCATGTTTCGTTGGTGGCGGACTTCCATAAGAATCCCAATTTTCCGGCAAGTTTGCCAGTTCAAGAACGGTCTGGAGCGCTTCAATTTTTTTGCGGTTCAAGTTGAAAATTGAAACCGCTCCACTCCATTGAACAGTCTCTCTTGCCGCCTTGCGGTCTTCTTCATCGGCATGGACGAGATCCAAATCCGAGATTATTGCGCTGGCGTGACTCATAATCTACGCTCCCATATCCGGTGCATTTCATGAGTGGTTAACTGTGTAAATCCTTGCACAACCCATTTATGCCCAAGATCGAACCAATTCAAAATACTCTCTGTACTCTCTGTCATGGGCAAGTCAGGTTTTCCCCGGCACGTAAGGGTGACTTGCAATACTTCCTTACCATCTCTGGTGCGTAACTTGGGTTCCGCGGCCACGTGCATTCGTCCTTTTTGATCGGGCAAGACAAAACGCATGTTAAATTTTACCGACTCCGGGGAAGGAAGAAACCCTTCCGCAGGCAATTCAGACAACACTTCAAAGATTTTGTGGGCTTCTCCAAACGATTCAAATTCTTTCTCACTTTCAAAATGATTCACGTAAGTGACTTCACATTGGTTCACCTGAGGTGTTTCTATGTGCTCTTCTTCTAAAAACTTGCAAAATTGAGTCCATTCCTTTTCGAAACGAGGGCGAAACTGAACGTAACGAGGGTACACTTCTTGTCCTGTTACCTTCCGCCAGTTGACGACAAACCGGTCCCGTTGAACCTGAATGAGGTGGGTTTGTTCCTGATTTTTAAACCAACACCGGAAATCCGGCGGGCCTGCCCCAAAACGAATCTGCAACTCTTCCCGAGTGTCCTTAGGAACAAACTGCTCAAACACCGGACTTAACGGTGGCTGGACTTCAACGTGGGGATACGCCTGACGGACGCGATTCCAGAACAGACCGAAATGAGGAACCTGAAATGAACTCAGAGGGCTAAATTGAACACCCAAGACGGTCTCAATAACGGGTGGAGAGCCGTATTCAGGAAGAATCCCTTTTTGCTCACCCATTACATTTGAAATTTTTGAGGTGGGGGATAAAGGCTTCAGTTTTTGAGAAAAGATGAAATATTACGCCCTAGAATTTATAATCCTCCATTTTCATCATCTCTGTCAATCTCCGTGAGGAAAAGTGGCTGGGGGACCAGGAATCGAACCTGGCTACGCAGTGTGAGCCTTTGAACCTGCCTTTACTCCTGAACCCTCCGCTCAGCGATCCCTACGTTTTCGAACCGGTCTTCACGCGTTTTTGATGCCCCCCAGCTCCGTTCAGCAGATGAGAGTGGTGTGGCAAACCGAAGACTCTTGGCGGTGCTCCGTCTCCGTAAGGGCCAACCATGGTGGCGGGAAGACGATTGTCGTATACTGCAACATAAAGAAAAATAAAACCGTGTGTAAATTCATGGTGTCCGAATAGGGACCGCTGTTGACAGCGGAAGAACTTCACTGCTTATGTCTCGCGGGAGACTGAAAAAGGGATTTTCATGGCTGGGAAAATAGATCTCAACGTGGTCCGGCGTGTTGCAATTGTTCGCCTGGTTGGGGGCGTCCTGCTCCTCTTCGTCATGGGCGGAATGGGGGCTGAGATTGCTCGAGCCGACACCATGCATGATGGGCAGGTCTGGGTCCCAGTGTGCAGCCGGTTTTCTCCCTCGGACAAGGTGAGAGGATGGTTCGAGGTGAACCCAAGGTTCGGGAACGACATGTCGGAGATTCACCAACTGCTCATCCGGCCCGCCCTTGGCTATCAGATCACGCCGGGCGTGTCGCTTTGGCAGGGATATGCGTGGATCACGAATTACGAGCCACGGTTTACCGATGAACATCGCCTGTATCAACAGTTGAGCTATCGAAAGAAATTCGAGGGGTGGAACATCTTCAGCCGAACGCGAACGGAACAGCGGTTCATTCGCGATGAGCGAGGCGTCTCCTTGCGGGCGCGCGAATTCTTCCGCATGAATTTTTCATTGGACGACCGCAAGCAATGGTCGTTTGTGTTATATGACGGAATCTTTGTGTCGCTCAATGCCACCCGAAACGGCCCCCGGGCGGGATTCGATCAAAACCGGCTCTTCGTCGGACTCAACCGGAAGATGAACCGTTACGTGAACATGGATATCGGCTATCAGAATCAAAGCATCAACACGCCCGGTCCCCGCGTGGCCGATGTCATGAATCATATTTTCTTGATCCAGTGGTTTATCGATTGGACGGACTGACCAGTCCTGGGATGGGGTCCACAGGACGCGGAGAGCGATCGTGGATGTGAGGATGAACTGCGGACGAAAAAATGGCTGGGGGACCAGGAATCGAACCTGGGTTCACAGATCCAAAATCTGTTGTCTTGCCCCTAGACGATCCCCCAGCCGGGGAGTCTCACCTTACCCAGCCCGTCTTCTTGCAGTCAAGGTTCTTGACGGATGGATGCGGCGCTCTAACACTCAACGATCCAATTCTCGCGCGGCTTTTCCTCGATGAAGTGAGGGCGGGAACGGTCTACTTGGTTTCGGTGGAACCGAAAATGGCTTGGCGCAACGTGTCGTTCAGGCGCGTCTGCCAGCCTGGACCTTCCTTGCGCAGGTGCGCTGTGATGTCTGCGTCAAGCCGAATGGTTATCTGCTCTTTTGTTGGTGCCTTCTGCTTGCCTCGCGTTCGGCGATACGCTTCAACGATGTGCGGTGCCGTTTCACTGGCAGGCCGCGCTCGCTTGAACCACTCCTCGTCCAACTCGAACGTGTCGGAGTCAGCGGCGATTCCGGCATTGATTGCAGCCTCTTCACCATACTTGGCGGCAATCTCGGCGAATGTCATCTTGCTGAAATCATGGTCTTTCGTGTTCTTGGACATAGCGTCTCTCCTCTCGCTGATTGGCCTTGCGGAGGCTGATGATTCGGATGTTGTCGCCGCGTTCCGTGAACACAACGACATACAACCGGACACCGATGAAGCCGTAAGCGACCCATCTCGGCTCGCTGGTGCGGTCATCCGGATTGATGATGGCGGTATCCCACCTGAAGGCTTCCATCACGGTGAAATCCACACCATGTCTGGCGATGTTGGATTTTCGCTTGGCCTCCTCCCATTCGTAACGCACGGTCATTTATTCTTTATTGTAACTGCTATTTGAGACGGACTCAACTTTTTCGTAGTTACAGAAAATTAGAAACACATCCTGCTACAAGCAGGAACAGCTTCGTTCTCTTCTTTGAATCGAATGGGTGTCCCGCTAAGGAATTTCTGATTTTTGTGATAGCGGGATGCAGGGCAAGGCGTCTCGCAACGAAGCCCGAGGCTTATCACAGAGATAGGCGAGGGGTGAGCGAGGACACGCCGCCGCCATGCGCCAGATCGTGCAATAAATCAGAGGTTTCCTAATACACGCGGCCGGATACGAGCCAATGCCGGTCGTCGGGCACGTCGATCAGCAGACGGCTCAGATTCATTTCCGCCAATTGGGCTGCGATTTCGTCTTCGGTGAAGGCGCTCAACAGGGAATGATAAAAATCGTGGCGCAGTTGTTCCGGCTCGTCAGCCGCGTATCGGTCGACCAAAGTCCGGGCATCGTCTGCTGTCTCCGGTCGCAACAAATCCATGACGAGCACCGGAGCCCCAGGCTTGGCAAAAGTTTTCATCGCATACCAGAACTGAAACGCGTTGGGCACGTGATGCGCCAGGCTATTGGAGATTACGGCATCGACCGGGCTGTCCAACCGGAGATCCTGAAACCGCTTGCAGATGAGTTGGATCCGGTCCTCAAGCCCTGCATGGCGAACGGCTTCTTCCGCCCAGCGCAGCATGGGACCGGACGCATCCACGGCGGTGACGCGAAGGGCAGGACGACTGCGGAGAAGCCGGATCGGAATATCCGCCGGGCCACATCCTAAATCCAACACGGTGCCTTCCCGAAAGTCGGGATACAATTTCAAAAATTGATCGACGAACTCCTGATTTTCTTCCGCGAAATCGGCGTTCGCATACACTCTGGCCTGCTCTTCCCCATCCATGACTTCCGGTTCAAGAATCCGTTCCACGTCTGCGCCTCCCTTCCCGTGCTTCCAGACCCACTCCGCTCGGTGAATCGTACCGGTCCCTATCAGCAGGATTCAAGGGAGCAGTGGCGAGGACAAATTCCTCTTGCGCTGTTCCCGGGTTCTGGCTAAGGTCTGATGAATGCCCCTTTCGTAGAGAACCCCCATGGCCACGTATGCAATCGGTGATATTCAGGGGTGCCTGACTCCCCTCCGGAAATTGTTGGACCGGATTCGATTCGATCCCGCCTCGGACCGGCTGTGGCTGGTCGGCGATTTAGTCAATCGCGGCCCGCATTCATTGGAAGTGCTACGCTTCGTTAAAGGTCTTGAAGATCGTTGCGTGGTCGTGCTCGGCAACCATGATCTGCATTTGTTGGCGGTCCATTGCGGGGTCGCACGGCTCCGGAAACAGGATACGCTTCAACCGGTCTTGGAGGCGCCTGATGCAGAGGAGTTGTTGGACTGGCTTCGCCACCAAGCCATGCTCCATCGTGAAGGCGAATATCTGCTTGTCCATGCCGGCCTCCTGCCCCAATGGTCGGTCGAACAGGCCGTGAAATTGGCCGGAGAAGTGGAGGACGCACTCAGATCCGAACGGTATCAAAAGCTCTTACCGTTTATGTACCGGAGCGAGGAGACCCGTTGGCGGGATACCATGACCTCCCCGGCCCGTCTCGGTGCGATCACCAACGTCCTGACCAGAATGCGAATGTGTTCCCGGGACGGTCTCATCGACCTTTCCTTCAAAGGCCCGCCGAAGCAAGCCCCCGCCGGGCTTTCCCCATGGTTTCGCCTGCCGCCCCGCACCCGACGAACCGAAACGGTGATTTGCGGACATTGGTCGGCCTTGGGGGTACACATTGATAACGGCATCATCGCGTTGGACGGAGGGTGCGTCTGGGGAAACGAATTAGCCTGTCTTCGACTGGAAGACAGAAAACTGTATACGATCACTTGTCACTAGGCGTCCCATGGCTGCTCCTGAGTTTCCAGCAAGCGGAGAACCCCCATCGGGGGACCAGGCAAGTGGCTCAATGGAGTTGCTTCCGAAAGACCATTCCATCCTTGAAAGACCCTTCATGCTGTTTCGCCCCTTCGGGGTCTCCCCGAACGGTGAAAAAATTCGTGACGTGAGCGGGATTACGATCAAAGCGAACGTCGAATACCTGGAAGAAGTCGTCGGCAAGAAAAACGGAGACGCCGCCGGTCGTCAAGCCATTGACCTCCTCTGTGAGTCACTGAACGCCCGGATCAGGGATCTCTCTTATCACGTCACTCCAGAATTCTTACAAAATATCTGGCACAGTTATTCCTATGAATTCGCTGTGTACCTCGGGGAATTTTGCATCCTGATTGCCGGGGATTCGAACTTTCAATTCGAAATGGGCAAACACAAATTTATTTCTCCCGTCATTCAAACCCTGGGACGCCCGTTTTCCGTTTCGCAAATCTTCGAACTGTTCCCGCGCTTCGGAGAGAAATTTGCCAAAGGCTCCCTACGGTTCAACGTACGCAACGTGACCAATGACTCAGCCGTTCTGGGCATGACCCTGACCGAACACGTGGCTCGACAATTCGGTCCCTACCGCAACCGGTGTGCCCACATCATCTGCCAAGCCGCGAAGGGCGGCCTCCTGGCCGTGCCGCAACACGTTCATCATTTGGGATTTGCCAACGTCCGGGACCTCCAATGCATGGCGGACGGAGACGACGCCTGTGAATGGGAATTTCATTGGCCCGCCCAGCCGCTCGCTGAAAACCATGGGTGGGCCGTGATCGGGGCCTCGGCATGTGTGAGCATTCTGGTCTTTGTCTACGTCAGATGGTGGCATCCTGAGTTTCCCTGGATAGAGACCCTTATCTGGACGGCCATTCCGGGCTTGGCTTCCTGGTTCGCCGTGCAGAAGTCTCGTCTCAAGAAGAAGGTGGACGAGCAAGAGACCTTGCTCAAGGAACAAGTGGCTTCTGTCGATACCCGCCATGAAGAGCTTCGAGAAGCCTATCTTGAACAGGAACGGACGGTCGTGGAACTCCGTACGCTGAACGTGGACCTGGAGAACCGGGTACAAGAGCGAACCCAATCACTTGATGCCGCCAATCAGAAGTTACGCGAGATGGATCAACGCAAATCCGCCTTTGTCTCCATCGCGTCGCACGAAATACGCACGCTTCTGACCTCCATGAAAGGGTTCGTGGAAAATATGCTGGCTGGCGTGACCGGAGACTTGCGAGAGCGACAGCCCCTGTATCTTACGCGAGTCAAATATAATATCGAGCGATTGACACGAACGCTGAACGACCTGCTCGACCTGTCACGTATTGAAGCCGGCCACATGGAAATACGATTGACGGATATGTCGTTGGCCGAAGTGACAGCAGAAGCTCTTGACAATTTACGCCCTCAAGCAGAGGCGAAATCCATCGTGCTGGAAACCACGGCCTCTTCGCAGCTTGCTTCCGTACGAGGAGACCGGGACAAGATTCTTCAGATTTTGGCGAATCTCATTCACAACGCCATTAAATTTACACCTTCATCCGGACGCATTTCGATCGTGCTCACGTCGATGGAAGATTCCGCAATCCAGGTGTGCATCGCCGACACGGGATGCGGTATCGCTGCAGAAGAGGTGCCCCTCGTGTTTGACCGCTTTTATCGGAGCGACAGCGTGATGACGGACACGCGGGGAGCGGGGTTGGGTTTGGCGATCACGAAGAGTCTGGTGGACCTGCATCACGGACGGATTTGGGTGGAAAGCACCGTGGGGAGCGGGAGCCGATTTTATTTTACACTCCCTACCGGTTGACCCGGGAAGTCGTCCTACTTCGCGTCCTTCCGTTCTTCGGCCTGTTTCTGTTTGAGAACACGCGCGAGGTAGGAGCGCTGGAGCCCCAGCGCTTCCGCGGCTTTGGTTTGATTGCCGTGAGTGCGTTTGAGTGCCTGCTCAATCAGATAGTGCCGATAGCGTTCCATGGCCTCATGATAGGGCAGCGCGCTCGCCTCCCGGATTTGAGGCTCTTCTTCATGAACTTGGGCCTCTTCTTCGTCATCGTGTGGGAGGCGTAAATGCTCGGGACCAATCTCATGGCCGGCAGCCAGGACCACGGCCCGGGCCACGGCATTCTCCAATTCCCGTACATTGCCCGGCCATGGATACGCGCGCATAGTCCGGAGGGCTGCTGCCGTGAGGCGCATGCCAGATTTCCCCATCTCCTTCGTATAGCGTTGCAGAAAGAGCTCGGCCAAATGCGGAATTTCATCAGGTCGTTCGCGTAACGGCGGGATGGATACACGGATTACGTTTAACCGATGAAACAAATCTTCACGGAACGTGCCGTGTTTCACGGCCGTTGAGAGATCGCGATTCGTCGCGGCAAGCACCCGGATGTTGACCCTGACGACGCGCGTCCCACCTACCCGATGAAATTCCCGATCCTGCAGAAGGCGCAGCAATTTGGCTTGCAGGTCCGGGGCCATGTCCCCTATCTCGTCCAGGAAAAGGGTGCCTTCATCGGCCATTTCGACTTTTCCTTTTTGTTGCGTCGTCGCTCCCGTGAATGCACCTTTTTCATGATCGAACAATTCGTTTTCGAGCAGGGTTTCGGTCAAGGCCACACAATTGATCACGACAAAGGGCTTATCAACCCGTCTGCTCCACTGATGGATGGACCTGGCGAAGAGTTCCTTGCCCGTGCCGCTCTCTCCCAGCAGCAGCACGGTGGCATCCGAATCAGCCACCCGTTTGGTCTCCCCGATGAGTGACGCCATGGCCGGCGTATCTGCCACAATGGTGGCGTACCGGGATTCGACTTCCTGGCGCAACACGGCGATATGCCGTTTCAGGCCCTCGCGTTCCAGGACCTGTTGTATCCTCAGGGCCAGGTGATCCATGGCCAGGGGTTTCGTGAGAAAATCGGCGGCTCCATACTTCATGGCTTCCACGGCCAGTTGAATCGTCCCATGGGCCGTCATCACGATAATCGGGGGACGATTCGCCAGGATCGTAGGCCCGGCTGCACCATGAGGCCGCTGCGCCAGGCTTGCCCCCGCGCAAGCGGGGGCCGCCTGCTCCTGTTTGGCCAATTGTTTCAGGACTTCCAGTCCCGTCATCCGAGGCATTTGCAAATCGAGCACCATGATCTCGGGTTCCTCGGATTCGAGCAGTTCGAGCGCGCGCTGTCCGTCACCGGCTTGCAGCGTGGCATAGCCCAATGCCTCCAAGCGATCCGTTAACATCAAAATGATGTCGGGATCATCATCAACCACGAGGACTTTTTTCTGCATGAGCAACCCAACGATCGTTGGTTTTGACAAGCATCCCTATGAAGAAACACGGCCCGTGCCCCGGACCACATGGCCTTGAACATGAGGTCTGCCACGTGCGCAATCCGGCCGGCATGGGTGCGAACGAAGTGGAGTTTCACTTCCCCACTTTCTTGAAATCGCCGGACAATCCGGTCCGTCGTCATGGGAGCGATTCTAGGTTCACCCTCAAGAAATCTCAACAGGGGTTATCGTGGTTGCCACGACACGATCCCCGTTCAGAGGCAGGGACATGTCCTTCCTGGCAATGTCTTCTCACCTCTTTTCCTCTCCTTTGCCCTTCGCTCCGCTAAGGAACCGCTGATTGCGTGTGAGAGCGGGATGCAGGGCCAGGCGTCCCGGAGCGAAACCCGAAGCGTATCAGAGAGAGAGGTGAGGGTTGAGCGAGGACACCACGCCGCCATGCGCCAGATCGTGCACGAAATCAGAGGTTCCCTAAATGGGGGACAGCTTGGAGTTTGCCGGAGGCGGTGCTATAGTCTCGCCGTTATGATCGGGGATTTTCGGACCAAGTCCTTACTCATCGCGGTTTCCGGGGATCCTGTCCCCGTGCAGGCATGCCTCAACCGGCTCGTCCCGGAGTTTCTCTGTTTCGTGGTCTCCGAATCCCGGAAAACCTCCATCGAAGCCGACATTCAACCGGCCATCGTCAAAATGCCGCAGCGCTGGGATTGGATTCTCGTGAAAGAGACCGAGAGTTTTGCCGCAGTCCATCAAACGTTAACCAAAAGCCTGCCCGACATCTTGAAAACCTGGGGCCTGCAACCCGGCGAACTTGTCGTGGACTTCAGTGGGGCCACGCCGGCCATCGCCGCCGCCATGGCGCTCGCCAGCCGGCCGTGGACCTCGCAAGTCGTTGGTTTGACCTCGCCGGAGAGCGAGACAGGGAAGCGTGACGTGGTGGCGGTTGGAGACCGGATCTTTGCCTGGCAGGAAGGGAATCCCTGGAACGAAGAAGCCGTGCCGGCGCGGCAGGAGGCAGCCATGTTATTTAACCAAGGGGCGTTTCCCCCAGCGGCCAAACGGTTTCGACGCATTGAATCGCTGGTCGGCGGCAGCCTCAAACCGCTGTATCATGCCCTGGTGGATTTGGCCGATGGCTATGCCGCCTGGGAAGGCTTCAAGTACCGGGAAGCCTGGGACAAACTCAAAACCGCGAACAAAGCCTTGGAATTGGCCTCGATCTGGGGCAGACCGCCAAGCATGTCCTCCTTGCTGGCCGCGGTCAAACAAAACCTGAAGTTTTTGGAAAGCATCGTCATGAACCCCGACGACGTCAAACTCCCCGTGGCTCATGATTTACTTGCCCATGCTAAACGACGCGGGGAACGGGATCAGCAAATCGACTCAGCCCTCCAACTGTTACTTCGTGCCCTGGAAGCCTATACCCAGTATCACTTGTGGAAGCAGTATCGAATCAAAAGCTGGGACGTGCAGGTTGAACAATTACCGCAGGATCTGCAGGAACCCTGTCGTACCTGCTATGTCAACGATGTGGACGGCAAGTTTCGTCTTCCGCTTCAGGCTCAATTTCGCGCCCTGGCCGGGCTGGGGCATCCCATGGGACAAGCCTTCGTGAACGAGTGGGCCAAGATCAAGACCTTGTGGGATGCAGCCCATCAGAGCGTCCTGGGGCATGGATTTCAAACCACGAAAGTCGACCGCTTCCATCAGTTCTATGCCGTGGCCCTCAAGCTGACCAACGTTACCGAACCCAACCTGCCAGTCTTTCCGAAGATGACGCTGTAACTCCAGTGGATGTCAAAATCTATTATGAGGATACCGACTGTGGCGGTGTGGTGTATTACGCCAACTATCTCAAATATTTTGAACGGGCGCGCACTGAATACTTACGCGCACACGGGATCTCGGTCGCGGAGCTTCAGCAGCAAGGCATCTACTTCCTGGTCACCCATGCGGAAGTCTTTTACCGGTCGGCGGCGCATTACGGAGAGACTCTCCACGTTGAGACGGTCGCCTCAGCGTCACGAAAAACCGCCGTCACCTTCTCCCACACGATTCGAGAACAAACCGGCCAACGTCTGATCGTCGAGGGATCAGCCACCCTCGTCACAGTCGACGCCAAGGGAAAAGTCATCAAGAGACCACCGCAATTGCAGTCGATGTTTCAGTAACCCATTCCTCCTGTCATCCCCGTATGTGTTCCGTCATTCGTTGACAGTTTCCCCTGCTTCTTTCTGTGCCCTGGTTTCCCGCCTTTGTAAAGACAACCCCCTCACTCCCCCTTCTCAGGGGGACTACAGAGACTCTTGCCCTCCTGAGAGGGGGGGGGGGTATTTCTTCCGGCCATCAAGCGGCGGGGTCTCATGGCTTGTCCCGAAACAACCAGGCCAGATACATGCCGCCAATGGCTATCGTTACCAGTTCCACGGTCTGCAAGAGACGGCTCACCACGGCCTCGGGCTCTGGGGGCGACAGGATAAAATGCATGCCCAGGTAAGCCGGGGGTGAACCGGGCGGTGACTCCCACGGTGGAAACAGCACGGCCAACGCCAGCAGGCCTGCCATAACGTACAGGATCTGAAGATTGAGGATCTCCTTGGACCGGGAGTTATCCTGCGGTTCCTGAACAACCTGCTTCCCGCAACTGGTGCAAAAACGGGCCTCCGATACCGATTCACGCCCGCAAGCCTGACACGTCTTTTGACCGTTCATGGGATCAGATTATAATCAAGCAGAGAGAAAATGCCAGCGGGGAAAAGCGAGAACCAATGCCAAACGCAGTCAGGGTCTGCCAGGAAACGGTTTCAAACGAGGCGTCCGGCAAGGTAAGATTACGAGACGATGGGGAATGGCGGTCAGGCAAATATCCATGGCACTCTAGTCAACAACAGATGAGCGAGGAGTGACACAATGTTAATGAGCCTAAACATAAGTAATTATCGCATATTCAACGAATTAGAAATGAATAACTTGGACCGCATTAACCTTATTGTCGGCAGGCGCATTCGGTGCTGGAAGAAGTGAGCGCATAAGAGATCTTCTGTCGGTGTGAGGGAAAATGGAATGATGAACCAAATAGCTGAACCTGAAGCAAGCTACGGTGGACAATGGACCATTGAAAAGCTGGAAATACTGGAAAGCTATCTGGATGCCTATACACCCGCGCTAAAAAATACGCCGTTCAAGCTGATGTACATCGATGCGTTTGCCGGCACGGGCCAGGTAACACTTCCCGGCGATGGCGGTAATCCACTCGCGTTGTGGGGCTCGGACGATGACCTTCGAGGCTTCGTAAGTGGCTCCGCCGAACGTGCCATCAGAATTGACCGCAAACCGTTTGACAAACTGATTTTTGTTGAAAAGGAACAAAAACGATGTGATGAATTGGAGAACCTTAAAAAAGAACATCCTGGCAGAGACATTCAGATTGAGAATTCGGATGCAAACGAGTTTTTGAGGAATCTTCAACAAGATTGGAATCAATGGCGCGGTGTTCTCTTTCTCGATCCATTTGCCACGGAGGTCGAATGGGCAGCTATCGAAATGATAGAGAGTTTTAAGGCGCTGGATATCTGGATTCTTTTCCCGACGTCTGCGATTGCCCGGATGTTGCCAATATCACAGCAACCTGAAGATATTTCGCCGGAATGGGCCAAGCGGCTCACCCGGATTTTCGGAGATGAGAGTTGGCGCGACCTTTATCAGTCCTATGCGACTTTGTTTGGAGAGGATGGCATCACGAGACAGCCCGGTATTGACGGGCTTATTACAATGTATAAGAAAAACCTTGAACGCCTATTTGGCAATAGATTTCTCGAACAATCTCGACCTTTAAAGAACTCCAGGAATTCCCCATTGTTCGAGTTTATGTTCTGCGTGGGAAACCCGAAGGGAATCAGGCTAGCCACCAGAATCGCAAGCCATATCCTGAAGCACATATAGCCATGGCAACGTCGTCGAGCATCGAATGGACCGAGACCACCTGGAACCCAGTGACGGGATGCACGAAGATCAGTGACGGCTGCAAACATTGCTACGCCGAGCGAATGGCGACACGGCTGCAGGCAATGGGCGTTGAAAAATACCGGAAGGGGTTTGAGATCACCGTTCACGAGTCCGCACTGGAAGAACCGCTCAAATGGAAGAAACCACGGCTCGTGTTCGTGAACTCGATGAGTGACTTGTTCCACGAATCCGTCCCCGCTGCGTTCATCGAGTCGGTGTTCCGCATCATGAATCAGGCGTCCCAACATACATTTCAGGTGCTCACGAAGCGCCCGGACCGTGTCCTGCAGATCGACCGCACTCTGAATTGGACGTCCAATATCTGGCTGGGCACAAGCATCGAATCCAAAGCGTGGCTCGACCGATTGGTGAAGCTTAAAGAAGCCAATGCCCACACGAAATTCCTGTCACTCGAACCGCTACTGGGGCCGTTGCCCGATCTGAACTTGGCAGAAATCGACTGGGTGATCGTAGGAGGAGAATCAGGACCCGGCGCCCGGCCCATGAAGGCGGAGTGGGTGCGGGATATCCGGGACCAGTGCCTGGGCAGCGGCGTCCCGTTTTTCTTCAAGCAGTGGGGCGGCGTGTTCAAGAAACAGACAGGCCGCGTGCTTGACAACACAACATGGGATCAAATGCCTGATTTCAAGGTGATCTGACGCAATGCCCAATACTCCTCGCCGCAACCGGCACAAAAGCGGGCATCTGAAGGCGATTCATACCCCGCAAGCCTGACACGTTTGTTGACTGCTCATCAGGTTAGATGAGAATCAAAAAGACAATATCTGTTGGTCATAGCCATGAGATGTCCCGTCCCATGGCCCTCTGTGTTGGAGATAAAGAAGCCATACAAGGAGGGCGACCCGTAGGTCGCCCCCTGAATGTTGCGAATTCTCACTTGTTAATCGTAGCAAGATCCGCCTATTCCCATATGTTAAGGATCACTATAGTAGTACAAAAATTTCTCTAAAATCAACAAAGGAGATTGTTTTGATGTTTGCTTACAGAATGGGATTAGATGTCGGCACGAACTCTCTTGGGTGGAGCGTGTTACAACTCAACGAGAATGGCGAGCCATGTGCAGTGACAGATGCCGGCGTCAGGATTTTCAATGACGGGCGCGTTGACACATCCAAGGCCACTTTGAAAGCCGACCGTCGAGCGGCTCGTTCAGCCCGCCGCCGCCACGATCGCTACAAACAACGACGGACCCTTTTGCTGGACGAACTTACCAAGGGCGGGTTGTTTCCCGAAGATCCTGAGGCACGCTTCAAACTGCAAACACGCGACCCTCTGAAATTACGCGCCCAGGCACTGACGGAAAAATTGGAACCGTACGAGATTGGCCGCGCCTTATTTCATCTCAACCAACGTCGGGGATTCAAGAGCAACCGAAAAGACAGAAGTAAGAAAGCCACAAGCGGCATGGTCAACAAGTCCGTCATCGCGTTGTTGCGGGCAATGGGGTTGATGGAAGAAGGCTCCAGCGTCGGTCGAGTGCAAGAACAGCAACAGAAAAAAGAGGCACTTGAAAAGTTAAGGCAACAGCCTGCTCTCACGTTCGGATTGTTTCTCTGGCAACGGCGAGAGAAAGGCGAACCCACTCGTGCACGTCCGAACAGCGACACCAAACTCTATGACGTCTATCCGACCCGCGAGATACTGGAGCATGAGTTTGATGTGATATGGACGGCACAGGCCAAACATCACCCTGAATTACTGTCGAAGCAAAAACGCGAGCGGTTCAGGACGGTGATTTTCACCCAGCGCCCACTCAAACCCTCAAAAGTTGGAAAATGTACGTACCTGCCGGCCGAAGATCGGACGTTCCAAGCCATGCCGAGTTTTCAGCGCTATCGGATTTATCAGGAAGTGAACAATCTGGAATGGACGACAAGCCTGGGGAAACAAAAGTTAATCCATCATCCCGATGCACGGGACAAGATCGTCGCGATGCTGGAACGTCCCACGACTCAGAAAGGCAACGTCACCTTCGGTAAGATGAAGAACGTGCTCAAAGAAATGGGACTGGTCAATGGCACTGTTCAGTTTAATTTTGAAACGCCGAAACGCAATGGCTTTGACGGAAATCTCACGTCCAACCTGATGCAGGATGAACACCGTGTCGGACCAGAATGGCACGATTGGCCGCTTGAGAAACAGGACCAATTTATCAGCGTCATTCTGAATGACAAACTGGATGACGAAAAGGTCCATAAGATCTTGATGCGGGATTATGGGCTTAGCGACATGACGGCAAGGGAATGCACCGAGGCTCCGTTAAAGGAGGGAACGGCATTATTGTCAAGCAAAGCCGCACACTTGCTCATGGCAAAAATGCGTGATGACAGGTTTATCCAGTCAGAGGCCGTCCAGGCTGTTGCAAACGAGAACGCAGATTTCGTCAACCCCTTTAAACGAGCCAGTGCAAGCACATTGCTGGATCGCTTGCCGTACTACGGCGAAGCCGTGCAAGGCCACATCATTCCTGGCAATGGTGATGAAACCGATGAACAGGCGAAGATTGGCATGGTCACCAACCCGACTGTCCATATCGCACTGAACCAGATCCGCCACGTGGTGAATGAATTGATTGCCCGGTATGGCCATCCGACTTCCATCGCCATTGAATTGGGACGTGACCTGCCTGCTGGCCCAAAAGGTCGCGCCGAGATTACCAAAGAGCAGAAAAGCAATCAGGACAATAACCAACACTTGGACGACATCCTACGTGACAATCGTCAAGACATCACTTCAGACAATCGCCTGCGTTTGCGACTCTGGGAAGAATTGGACGGCGATCCAAATGGTCGCTGCTGTCCTTTTTCCGGACAGAAAATAGGCATTGCTGACCTGTTCAACGGCCAAGCCGAGATCGAACATCTGATCCCATTCAGCGTTTCACTTGACGACAGCCGCGCCAACAAGGTGATTTGCTCCCGCCAGGCCAACCGCGATAAGGGCAATCAAATACCTCATCAGGCTTTTGGACACAGCCCGACCGGATACAACTGGCCTGAGATTGTTGAACGCGCCAAACGATTGCCCAAACCCAAGCAATGGCGGTTTGAGGAAAATGCCATGAACATATGGTATCGCGACCATGCCGACTTTACCGAACGCCATTTGAACGATACACGCTATATTGGCCGACTCACAAAGGAATACCTGGAGAATATCTGTCCATCTAACAGGATTGACGTGCTGGCGGGCCGACTTACCGCTTTATTGCGGAATCATTGGGGACTCAACAAAGTCCTTCATGGCCACAACCAGGGAGAGGACAAAACAAAAAACCGAGACGATCACCGTCATCATGCGGTGGATGCGATTGTGATCGGCATGACCTCGCGTTCCATGCTGCATAGGGTTCCCACCGCCGCCAACCGTGCCGAAGAACTCAATTCTAACCGCCTGTTTGAAAAAGGTGCAAATGGCAAAAGCTCGATTGAGCCATGGCCCGACTTCCGCGATCATGTCAAACATGTCGTGGACAACATGACCGTCTCACATAAGCCAAAACGGAAAGCCCTTGGCAACGGCTCAACAGACGGCCAGCTGCACAATGATACGGCATACGGCATCATTTCTGGTCCGGATCAGAAAGGGATGTTTGAGGTGGTGGTGCGCAAACCGGTCAAAGACTTTGAACCCCGTAAGGATGTGGAAAGGATTCGTGACGAACTTCTGAGGGCCGAATTTTTGCAAGCGCTCGATAAGCACAGAGATAAGCACAGAGTACAAGGCATCGCCGATCTTGCCAAGAGTATGAACATAAGGCGATTAAGACAAACCGAAAGACTGAAGGTCATTCCCATCAAGGATAAATTCGGTAAGGCCTATAAAGCGTATAAGGGCGATAGTAACTGGGGCATAGAAATTTATGAATATCCCAGTGTCCACAAAAAAGCCGGCGAATGGGATGGGAAAGTTATCTCGCGCCATGAGGCCAACCAAAAAGAGTTCAAACCTGGTCAGACAAAAAGACCACATCCTGCTGCTCGGTTGGTCATGCGTCTGCAAATTAACGAGTGCATTGGAATTGAGCAAAACGGGTCTCGGCAAGTCATGCGGTTGCAGAAGCTGTCCCAGGCTGGGCGTCTAGATCTTGCACCGCATCACGAAGCGAACGTGGATGCCAGACACCGTGACAGCAAGGATCGGTTTAAATATCTCAACTTAACAGCCAGCGGACTCCAGAAATGCCATGCTCGTAAGGTGCATGTCAGCCCTGCTGGGCTGGTGAGTTATGAACAACGGCGCAAACCCCGACGGAAGAATGAATGATGCCTGGGCAGATTGTCGAAATCACCACGCCTGGCCTGCATCTGGCCAAGCACCGAGGATTCTTGCAGGCCAAGGACAAAGACAGCCTCGTGGGGCAAGTATCGCTGGATGACATCCTCGCTGTGATTGTCGGTATCCAGGGCTGCTCAATCCCCACCGCGCTTATGGATCAACTCAGCCAGCGCAACATTATGCTGGTCGTATGCGGAAAAAATTTCCTGCCCAGCTCGTTCATCCTGCCGGTCGCCGGCCATGGGCGGCAATTCCAGGTCATGCGGGCACAGACGAAATTGTCGGAACCGCGTCGCAAACGAGCTTGGCAGAAGATCGTCCGTGCCAAAATCCGCAACCAAGCCGACGTGCTCACCCACGCGGGGAGACACAACAGCCGGCTTCTCCGTCTGGCAGATCGGGTAAAATCCGGCGACCCGGAAAATTGCGAAGCGCAGGCCGCCCGCATTTACTGGCAGCAACTTTTCGGCAATGATTTCCGGCGCGACCACGAAACCATCGGCCTGAATGCGGCACTGAATTACATTTATGCCGTCCTGCGTGCTTGTGTGGCTCGTGGGGTCAGCGCGGCGGGCCTGCATCCCAGTTTCAGCCTCTGTCACAAAAACCCGCAAAATCCGCTGAACCTTGTGGATGATCTGGTAGAACCTTTCCGTCCGATTGCCGACTATCGTGTCTGGCAGAGTCATACCCGCCGCCGGTATGATCTCTCACCGGCAATGAAGGCAAACCTGTCGGCGATTACAACACTGACAATTCCTGTAAAAAATGAAACGTCACCCTTGTCGCTGGCAGCGGTAAAGGTCTGCCATTCATTCGCCGGTTACTGTCTTGGCGAAGAGGACGATTTCGTGTTGCCCGCTTTGCCTGCACATCTGGGTGCTTCACTTCCATGAGGCGCAGAAAACATCTCAGCCCCTATCGGATTATGTGGGTCGTTGTGATGTTTGATTTACCCGTGGGCACCAAACAGGAAAGGAAACAGGCGACAGATTTTCGCAACAACCTGCTCAACTTCGGCTTTGAAATGTCACAATTCTCAGTGTATTTGAAATATTGCGCGTCTGGTGAGAAGGCGGAACCTATCGGCAACCGCATTCCACGCTATTTACCGCCTGGAGGGAAAGTCGATATTCTGACGATCACCGACAAACAATTCGCTAATATGAAACGATTTTATGCGAGGAACCAAATTAAAAATGACGGAAAAGTTGATCAGTTGCACTTGTTTTGAAGGAGTTTTCTCCTTCAGCAACAGAGAAAACTCCTTCAAAGATAAGGACTTCTGGGGGTCCAAGTCTAGCACATGGGAATAGGCGGGGCCAGGAACGGGCTAGAGCCTGACGCCTATCCTGCGAGGCGGCAGGCCGATCCTCAACAACGGCTCAAGGATAGGTGCCTCCGTGGCCGCCCCCTGAAATGCTTGCCATCTGCTCCGAGGTCAGCCGCGAGGGGGGAGGCAACACCAGATGGGCCGTCTCCATACTGTCCTCATGGACGTGCATGTTGAACCCCTCCGGAAAATTGACGTCGAACTCTTTCGCGATGACCTCCTTCGGCCCCTGGAGCAACCGGGCGCGAAACGCTTCATCCGTATCCGCCTTGTCGAGAATGCTCTGTCTCAACTCCTCAATTGTGCGAGTCATGTTGCACCTCCTTTGTGTGAGCAATGGACCCAACAGATCTCTCACAGAGAGATCTCGGAATCAGAACCAAATATACACTGGGGGGGGGGGGGGGGTCAATCAGGAGCATGTGGCGCTGTGGTGTGTCTCGGCGTTCGGGCAATCAGGCCCGATGATTTTCGAGCAAAAGTGGAACAACTCCGGGGCCTCGTGCGAGAGTGCTCGCGCTTTTCGTTGCCCGCCGCAAGCCGAAGTTCTTCGCCGAGAACGACGCCCGCGGAGAACGGATCGACTATATTCCTGAGTCGGGGTGCGCTTGACAGGGCTTTGGGGGCCATGCAGGATGAGGGAACCTCTGATTAATTGTGATAGCGGGATGCAGGGCAAGGCGTCCCGGAGCGAACCCCGAGACCTATCAAGTGGATAGTCGAGGGTTGAGCGAGGACACCACGCAGCCATGCGCCCGATCGTGCACTCAATCAGAGGTTCCTTAGTCGATACGATGGATGCTGAAAGGGCCTGAGCAGGGACCGGTCGGTGGGGATGGTGCTGCAGAGCCTCGCCGCACACTGCGGTGTGAGTTGCCTCTGCCGATTCCTGCTCGTCTGGCTGCACGACTTCAGGCGACAGATGCTGCCAATCCCCGATCCCCCCCCCCCCCCCACGTAGCGGTATGCGCGTCCGGGCAGAGACGCATCGTCAATTTCGATTATCTGACGCTTTCATCCTTACTTGAAATGGTATCTCATGGCAGGAACAGGGGAGACCTGTAATTGTGACGATTCGCGGTCGTTCGATGCCTTGCTTCGTTGTGTGGCGGCTTGCCTCCCCGACGACCTGATTGGCGTGGAGGCCACCGAGAGGCTCGCTCTTTGCGGGTCGACCCTGCCGGTAAGCGCCGCACAATCGATGTTCGGCTTCGAGATGCGCCTGGACGATACGGCGCCTCTTTGCGACTTTTTTCTGGATGTGCCGCGCGATGTGCCGGTTAGCACCTACCTGATCGCGCAAGGCCGCTCCCGTCAGGCCGGCGCAGTGGCCCGAGGCCTGAGCCGTCTGTTGCAAGAACTGGAGCGTCGCGACAGTTTTTTGTCTCGCTGGTTCGAGCGCGTGATTCTGGAGTACGATCTTGTCGACGGCGGGAATCGTGCTTCACTCGTTCCGGGTGTGTTCTTGCCACCAGCAGAACCCGAAACGGAAACTTTGCCGGACGGCGTGCCACCATACCAGCTTGCCAATCCCGGCGTGCTCGTGGCGGCGATGTGCGCCACTGTGAACTGGCCGGAAGAAAAGGAGGAACTCCGCACCGTTTTCCGCATGGTGGACGTATTGCCCGCCGGCGCCCGGGTCGCCCATATCGGGGTACTCCCCGTTCGGAAGGCCAGGGCCATTCGATTTTTGCTCCGTATGCCGGCCGAGCAGGTCATGGAGTTTCTGGACCGTATTGAATGGCAAGGGCCGTGCGCCGAGGTTGCGCGCGCGCTGTCGCTGGCCGCGCCGGGCTTCAGCAGACTGACGTTAGGTCTGGATGTCACAGGAGGAACCTTTTCTCCGCGCATCGGTTTCGAATTGCATTTCGACCGTCCGTGGCAAGAGTTGGCATCTGAAGATTGCGACGATTTCATCAGCCTTTGTGAGGCCGAGGGATGGTGCGTGGCCGCAAAGGCGAGGCGTCTCAGGAACTGGCCTCGCATGCAATATCTCATCCACGATCGTGAGTTTGTCCCCTTGCTGTCGGGCCTGAACCATTTCAAGCTTGTCGTTCACAACCGGGAAATTTCGGTCAAGGCGTATGCCGGTGCGAAACTTCTGCTCTGAGGGACGTCACTCACGATGCCATGCTCTTCTCGCACACTGCGCCATATCCGTGGTGAGATCGACAAGGGGCTGACATTTCTCGAATCGCACATCGGCGACGACGGCCAGTGGCCGTCCTATGTGGCGCAGATGGCGAACGGACAGGTTTTGCAGCGGGAAGGGAGCCCCTTTTTCGCAATGCTGGGCATATTGGCGTTGTCGGAGATTGACGACCCGCGCGCGCGAAGCATCATCAAAAGGACCCGCCGGCACCTCCTCGAAACCATGCGCTATCCCGGCATATGGAAATACTGGGATTCCCTCCCTCCAGATGCCGACGACACAGCAATCGGCTCACTGGTCGCCGGGCCTCATCCCATGTTGTTGACCGGACGCAATGTCGACTTGTTACTCCGCCATCGAAACGAGAGCGGCTTGTTTCTGACTTGGTTCGAGGGGCATACGCCTGACAATGACGTGGACTCCGTCGTCAATGCAAATGTGGTCGCTTACCTTGGGGATACTGGGGACACGCGCCCCGTCCAGGAGTGGTTGACCTCGCTGGTGGAAGGTAGCGGCAGCTTGAGCGAGACCATGGTCTACTACAAGGAGGACATGGATCTCTATAGCGCGCTGGTTCGGGCCAGCGAGTATGGAACCCCCGCATTCGCCGATTTACGCCCGAAACTCGGCGGCATGATCGGATGTTTGCGTACGGCGGAGGGAACCTACGGAGATCAACTGCGCACCGCCCAGGCGCTCACCGCGTTGGCGAAACTCGATGCGCTGCCCTCGCCAGCGGAACTCGGGCAGACGCTCGATCTCCTTGTTTCGCAGCAGGAAGCCGACGGCGGGTGGCCGGAATCGCCGGGCTCCTACGGACCTCGGCCGCCCATGCCGATCCGGACCCTGGTTTTCTGTTCCCGGGCCTATGACACCGTGACCTGTGTCGAGGCTTTACACCGGGTCCTATCCACGGCGAAGGCTTGAGACCATCGCTTCGAACGCAAAACGTGCCCGGTGCCGCCGCGTCCGGAACCGGGCGAAACCCCTCCCAGTCCACCACACCGGCCAACCTGGCCAGCGGATCGCCTGGACCGTCAAGCTTCGCGAAACGCTCTTCCGGATCGAAGGAACCCGGCACGCCCATCGAAATCTCCCGTCGTGCTCCAGCGATAACCTGGAGGAAGCGGCGGGATTCATCAAGGCGACGCAACAGTTCGGTCGCATGAGGGCGGATGAATTCTTTGTTACTCACCATATCGAGTCATTTGACTCAATAAAACTCGTAAAACGAAAATCCTTCGTAAAAGACATGGGTGACGTAAGCGGGTATGACGCAAACTGTGGATGGTTCTTGATTCGCTCTTTCACGAATTGACACTCCTGAAAAACCGTTCCTATAATCCCGCACCCGTTCTCACCTTGCCATACCGGACGCGATGACGATTGTTCACTCACCCATTCACACGGCTTCGGTTATTGGAGCAGGCGCGTGGGGCACGACGCTGGCTCGCCATTTGGTGAACCAGGGGCTTGCGGTTAGGCTCTGGGCTTACGAGAACGAGGTTGTCGAAAGTATTAATCGCAAACGGGAAAATGCCTTGTTTTTGCCGGGTGTCATCCTGCCCGAGGCGCTCTCCGCCACACATGCTCTTCAGGACGCAGTCGCCGGCGCCGGCTTGGTCGTGTTGGCTGTGCCTTCTCACGCCATGCGACCGGTGGTCCGACAATTGTCCCCGTCCCTTTCAGACCCTCGTCCGATTGTCGTGGCGGCAAAAGGGATTGAAGAAGGGTCGCATCAATTGATGTCCCAGATGCTCGATGAGCTGCTGCCGCCGGACTGGAATCAAGGAATCACCATCCTCACAGGTCCCAGCTTTGCCGCGGAGGTCAGTCGGGACAAACCCACGACTCTTTTATTAGCCGGTCAGGATGCCGCGCTCACGGCGCACCTGCAAACGGTTTTCATGTCCGCATCCTTCCGGGTGTACACCGGAACGGACGTGATCGGGGCCCAGTTGGGAGGGGCGCTTAAAAACGTCATGGCGATTGCGGCCGGCGTGGTGGATGGCTTGGACTTGGGGTTGAATGCCCGCGCTGCGCTGATCACCCGAGGATTGGCCGAAGTGATTCGACTGGGCGTCGCACTCGGGGCCGACGTGCATACGTTCTACGGACTTTCAGGCTTAGGGGATTTGGTGTTGACCTGTACGGGCGCGTTAAGCCGGAATCATGCCGTAGGGCTGCAATTGGGCAGGGGCCGGCGGCTGGAAGACATTCTGAAGGAAACGGTCACGGTGGCCGAAGGCGTTCGGACGACCAAAGCCGCTGCCGAGTTGGCTCGACAGTGTGAGGTGGAAATGCCGATTGTCCAAGGCGTCCATGCGATGTTGCTCGAAGACAAACCACCCAAGCAAATCGTTGCTGATCTGATGTCACGATCAGCCAAAGAAGAAATCCTTTTCACGAGTTCAGGCCGTCCCCGCTGATCCCTTCACCACCATGCACCCTTCGGCTCTTGAGTCTCTCCTGCGGTCGGTTCAAACCGGATCGACGTCCATTGCGAAGGCACTGGAACAACTGCGCACCCTTCCCTATGAGGACTTGGGATTCGCCAAGCTGGATCACCATCGTACGTTACGCCACGGCTCACCGGAGGTGATTCTCTGCGAAGGAAAAACGACGAAGCAGGTCGTCACGCTGGCCCGCTGCTTGCTCAAGCACAAGAATCCCGTGCTCGCGACCCGCGCCGATGCCGCGGTCGCGCGCGCGCTCACACGCGTGAGCCGGAAAGCCGTGTATCATCAAATGGCGCGAGTCGTGGTGATTCACCCGTCTCCGCCCAATCCGCTTCAGGGCGATATCGTGATTGTGACCGCCGGTACCGCGGATATCCCGGTTGCGGAAGAAGCCAAAGTGACCGCGATGACCATGGGGAGCGCTGTGCACGTGATTGTTGACGTGGGAGTGGCCGGGGTCCACCGGTTGTTCGATCAGGTTGATCGTCTCCAACGCGCGCGCGCGGTGATTGTCGTTGCGGGCATGGATGGCGTCCTGCCCAGCGTGGTGGCCGGTCTGGTGCAGACCCCGCTCATTGCCGTCCCCACCAGCCGGGGCTACGGCGCGAACTTCGGGGGACTGGCCCCTTTACTCACGATGTTGAATGCGTGCTCCGGTGGAATCGGTGTGGTGAACATCGACAACGGGTTCGGCGCCGGGCATTTGGCGCATCGAATCAACACCCTGGTAGATCGGCCATAATCGCCGTCGGGGGTTATTCACGATCAGGTTGCTCAACGTGTTCAGCGGCCCCGGCCTTGTCCGGTTGCTCCGCGACGCGCTGATCTTCGCCTGCTTCCTTCAAGAGGTCGGAACCGGTGTCATCCGAAACGGACGGCTCGCGTTCCCAATGCGGGAGATGCGGGGCGGGAGTTTGCGGAGAAGACACGTCGAGCGTTCCTCTTGCAAACGGCGAGGTGAATCTCGTTTTGGTGAATCCTTTTTCATGGATCATCAACTTGGCTCTGGCTCGATAGAAATACGTTCCTTGACTCACGTGCTGTCCGGTCTGATCTTTCCCATCCCAGAGCAGAGTCGTTTTCACGTGCGGCTTGCCGTCCTCGAGAATCACTGCGTTCAAGGGTCGCCGGTTCGCCAGGAATCGAATGGAGCGCTTGGAAGGCACACTGATGAGAGAAGAGACTTCGAGTAAATCAAACCGATCCAGATTCTCCTTGGGCAACGCTACGGTCACTGTAATGACCATGGGGCCCTGTCCCGGGGCAAAGGGCACGGGTGAAGCCGTGACGTCCACGATTTTGAGTGGAGGCTGATGGGTCCGCTTTTTCCGTTTGGCATCAAGCGCCGCCGGTGCCAGCACAAATGCCAGCAGCGTCATCAGGCTGATAATGGTCAGACGAGAGCGAATCATGGGGAGTGCGGATTTTTAAGATCCTGAATGATGGAGTCTGGATTGACAATCCACCATGTGCTTACATACCGTGAGGCGGGTATCGCGTCAAGAGTCTTTTTCCCTGGTTCGGCACGCAGGCCGGACCCTACACGAGGCGTAAAGGGTCGCCATGCATCTTCACTTTGATTGTTTTTCCGGCATCAGCGGAGACATGACGCTAGGGGCCCTCGTAGACCTCGGGCTTTCGCCCAGAGCCCTTCGGCAAGGTCTCAAGGCCCTTCCTCTTTCCGGATACCGGCTCAAGGTGTCAAAAGTTTATCGCGGGGCGATCCACGCGACGAAAGTGGACGTCGTCATCCCCCGGGTCGCGGAGAAGCATCGTTCCTGGCCGCAAATCCGGCGGCTCCTGACTGCAAGTCGTTTGCCCCCCAACGTCAAAAAGCAGGCTCTTACGGTCTTTGAACGCCTGGCCACGGCAGAAGGAACCGTGCATGGTCAGGAGACCGCCACCGTCTCGTTTCATGAAGTGGGGGCGATTGATGCCCTGGTCGATATCGTGGGAGGGCTGCTCGGCTGTCATGAATTGGGAGTGAAGACCTTCAGTGCCGCGCCGGTCAACGTCGGTTCGGGAACGATCGACGGTGCCCATGGCCTTCTGCCGGTTCCCGGACCCGCGGTGGCCGAATTGGCAAAGGGACATCCCATTTATGCTCAGGGCCCTGCCATGGAATTGACCACTCCGACCGGGATGGCCCTGCTGACCACCCTGACCCAAACTTTTGGACGGCTTCCGTTTGTGGTGCCCGGCTCCGTCGGGTACGGGGCAGGCACGGCCAATCCGCCAGACTGGCCGAACGTGTTGCGCGTGTTTCTTGCGACTCCGACCCTCACCCCTTCCCCTCTCCCGGAGGGAGAGGGGTTTGAGGCGGATCAGGTCATTCAGTTGGAGACCAACATCGACGACATGAACCCTCAACTGTACGAAACAGTCATGGAACGCTTGCTCCAAAACGGCGCGCTTGACGTCAGCTTGACCCCGACCATCATGAAGCGGAATCGGCCGGGGATCATCATCACGATCCTGGCCCATCCCGAGCAGACCGGGCGACTGACGCAAGTGCTTTTTCGTGAAACGACCACGCTCGGAGTCCGGAGTCGACTGGTCAGCCGGACCACGCTGTCCCGTTCAATGCAAACGATCCGTCTGTCACAAGGCCGCGTCCGGGTGAAAACCGTTCGTGTGGGGAATACCGTCAAATACCGGCCCGAATTTCAAGACTGCCAGGCCATCGCCAAAAAAACCGACATCCCGGTTCAAGAGGTCATTGAACAGGTGATGCAATCGGTCCGGAATAAGGGACGCCGTTCGTAACTCATGCCGAATTCCCCGACACAACAAAGACCCTTGCTCGCCGTGACCATGGGTGACGCGGCCGGAATCGGACCCGAGGTGATTATCAAAGCCCTGGCTTCTCCCGTGGTGTGGCGCGCGTGTCGTCCCATCGTGATCGGGTCGGTGCCGGTGCTCCAACGGGAAACCCGGCGTCTGTCTTCAGCCCTCACGGTTACTCCCTTGCAGGGTGACCATGGATGGGAACCGGGCATTCGCAGAGGCCGTATTCCGGTTGTTGATCCTTTGAAAATCCCATTGGGCCGCGTTCGCGCAGGTCAACCCGCCAGGAGGCCCGGAGCGGCTTCGGTGGAGTTCATTAAAACGGCCGTGCAGTTGGCCGTGACCGGCCGCGTCTCGGGAATGGTCACGGCGCCCATCAATAAAGAAGCGCTTCACCTTGCCGGGTATCCGTACCCCGGGCATACGGAACTTCTGGCCGACCTGACGGGCACAAAACAGGTCGGGATGATGTTAATGGGCGGGCCATTGAAAATCCTGTTCGTGACGACGCACCTCGCGCTCAGGGAGGTTCCCGACGCCTTGACGACCCAACGCGTGTTTCAGGCCATTCGACTCGCCTCTCGCGCCATGAAAGACTATTTCAGGATCCCGACACCGCAGATCGGCGTAGCCGCCCTCAATCCCCACGCGGGCGAGCACGGGTTGTTCGGCAACGAAGAGCAGGACTGCATTGCGCCGGCCGTTCGTCTTGCCAGACGCGCCCGCATTCACGCGTCTGTCCCTCTTCCGGCCGATACCCTGTTCGGCGCTGCGGTTCGCGGAATGTATCACGTGGTGGTGGCCATGTATCATGATCAAGGGCTGATCCCTCTCAAAACCGTGGCGTTCGGTCGTTGCGTGAACCTCACGGTCGGGCTGCCGATCATTCGCACCTCGGTCGATCACGGCACGGCCTATGACATCGTGGGAAAAGGCACGGCCGATCCTCAAAGCCTCATAGAAGCCATCAAGCTGGCGGGCCAACTCTCCGCCACCAGCAGGGGACGGTTGCGGAACATTTCTTGATCTCAAGCGTATTCATGCCTTCTCCGCAACCCTCTCCTGCTGGACGCCCGGTACCCGGCCGGCGGTTGGCTCTCCAAACGCTCCTGGCCGTCGAACGGCAAAATTGCTTTGCGGATGAGGCGTTCGCCAGGTTCGCCACGCGCGCGAAGCTGCCACCCGAGGACCAGGCCCTCGCCTTTGAACTCGTGTATGGGGTCCTTCGCCGTCGGGCCACGCTGGATTGGGAGTTGAACGCCGTCGCGAGTCGTCCCCTTCACCGGTTGCCGGCAGTCGTGGCCGCCATCCTCCGTCTCGGCCTCTATCAAATGCGATATCTGGATCGCATCCCGGTCTCCGCCGCGGTGAACGAATCGGTCAAACTTGCCAAAGAGGTCAAAGGCCGGGACTGGCGTGGAATGGTGAACGGCATGCTTCGGAATTTGGACAGGACGGAAGTCGAATGGCCGGATATGGCTCGCGACCCTGTGAACGGATTGTCCGTCAGGTACGCGTGCCCGACCTGGTTGACTCGACGCTGGATCGACCACTGGGGGCTGGAAATGGCGGAAGTGATGTGTCGGCATACCGTCACCATTCCGCCCCTGACCCTGCGAACCAATACGCTTCGCGGTTCTCGTGAGCAACTCGAAGCCAGGCTTTGTGCAGAAGGGCATACGGCGTCCCTGACGTTCGTCAGCCCTCAGGGACTCATTTTGGAGAAATGCGGACCGTTACAGGCCTTGCCCGTTTTACAGGAGGGCTGGTGTTACGTCGAGGATGAGGCCGCCCAGTTGATTCCTCTGCTGTTGGGCGTCAAGCCCGGACAGCGGGTCCTGGACGCGTGTGCGGCCCCTGGCGGGAAATGCTCACATCTTGCGGCGTTGATGCAGAACCAGGGGGAGATCGTGGCCACCGATCCGGAACCCCGACGCCTGAAACGCCTGGCATCGAATCTGCGCACCCTAGGGATCACGTGCGTGGAACCGGTTGAGATCTCTGCTGAGGGAACCTTTGCCGCGTCAGCGTTTCACGATACCTGGGGCCGGACGGGATTTGACCGGATTTTGGTGGATGCGCCCTGCTCGGGCTTAGGGGTGCTCCGTCGGCATCCCGAAGCGAAATGGCAGAAGACGGCCTCCCAACTCGATTGGCACCGTGAACGCCAGTCGGGCATCCTGGAACGGGTGGCTCCTTACTTGAGACCGGGCGGAGTCTTGGTCTATAGTGCGTGCTCAACGGAGCCCGAGGAAACCACAGAGGTTGTTTCTCGTTTTTGTCAGGACCACCCGGAATTTTGCCATGAATCATCGGCAGGTTGGCTTCCTCCCCATGCATGCTCTCTGACGAACCCGGACGGCGATTTCCTCACGTCCAGTTTCCGTTACAATATGGATGGATTTTTTGCCGCACGACTTCGACGAACGTAGAGGACGAATTCCGTGACCGTACACATTGCCCCTTCGATTCTCTCCGCCGACTTTGCGCACCTGGCTGACGAAATCGCCGCGGTGGAAGCTGCGGGAGCCGACTTGCTGCACGTGGACGTGATGGACGGGCATTTCGTGCCGAACCTGACGATCGGACCTCCCATTGTCGAATCGCTGCGGAAAGTGACCGCTTTGCCCCTCGACGTCCATCTCATGGTGACGAATCCGGATTCCGTCATCGCCGATTTTGCCAAGGCCGGAGCCAATTATCTCGCGGTGCATACGGAAACCTGTCCCCATTTGCACCGCACCATTCAATGCGTCAAAGAACATGGGGTCAAGATCGGGGTCACGCTGAACCCTTCGACTTCCTTGAGTGCCATCGAAGAAGTCGTCGCAGATGTCGACCTGGTGTTGATCATGTCGGTGAATCCCGGATTCGGCGGACAAACCTTTATCACCGCCTGTTTGGATAAAATCCGTCGAGCCAGACAACTCCTCGATCGTACCGGCAGCCACGCTCTGCTTGAAGTGGACGGTGGCATCAAAGTCGAGAACGCTGGGGCCGTGCTCAACGCTGGGGCCGACGTCCTGGTCGTCGGGTCGGCGATGTTTCACAGCCCGAATTATGCCGACACGATGTCCGCGTTCCGCGCCGTTGCCCGTGAACTCCAACCGCACTAAGTCCATGCAACCCCCGGCTGTGTATGACAGTTTGCATCCTCTCGAAATCAACCTGCTGGAGGCGTTCAGTCAATCCGCGGACAAGCCGGTCTCTGATTTGTCCTTACAGGAACGCTCCGGGTTAGAGCCGTCCCAAGTCAGCATGGCCCTGGGGTGGCTTCAGGCAAAAGAACTGGTCAGGATCCATGTCGAAGTCGTCACGGCCTGGGTGGGGTTGACGGAGGTCGGGCATCGATACCTGGAAGTCGGCTCTCCCCCTGAGTGGATCGTCAAGACGTGCCGGCAAGGGGCTCAGGAAGGGAGATCGTTCACCGTGAAAGATTTACAGAGCCTGAACACGTTCCCTCCCATGGACCTCAGTCGAGCCATTGGTCTGCTCAAAAAAGAGGGAGCCATCGCCTTGGGAGCCGGCGGCCGCATTGAAGCCACCGAGACGCCGAGTCCCACCGTTGAGAAACTCCAGACTCTCCTCCGGCAATTGAAGGAAAACCGGCAGAAGCTCCTTTCCTTTTCACCGGACCAGCAAGCCCTTCTACGCCAGTACTCGGTGAAACGGGGAAGCGCCCAGGAGCCGTTTCGTATCGAGGAACGGGTTCAGCGTGAATTCATCCCGACCCAAACCGGAAAGGCAGTCGCGGAACGCTGTCATGCCGGGGACGTGGAAGAAGTCTCCCAACTGACACCCGATATGCTCAAGGACAGTTCATGGCGCAACAAGCGTTTCCGGAAATACACCATTACCCTGAGACCCCCGCGGGTTGCTCCCGGACGGCGGCACCCGTACAGAGAATTTCTTGACTTGGTCAAACACAAATTAGTGGCCATGGGATTTCAGGAAATGCGGGGCTCCCTGGTCGAAACGGAATTTTGGGACATGGATGCCTTGTATATGCCGCAATTCCATCCGGCGCGGGCCATTCACGACGTATACTTTGTCAAAACTCCGACCCATGCGGAGATGATCGCCGAACCGTTTCTCTCTCAAGTGGCTGCGACCCACGAGCACGGCGGATCGACCGGGTCAAGCGGGTGGGGCTATCGCTATGACACAGAGCGGGCCCGTCGCCTGATCCTGCGAAGCCAGGGCACGGCCGTTTCGGCCAGAACCCTGGCGTCGAATCCCCTGATGCCCGGCAAATATTTTTCCATGGCTCGGTGTTTTCGCTATGACCAGGTGGATGCCACGCACGCCACGGATTTCTTTCAAATCGAAGGGATTGTGCTGGGTGACGACATCAATTTTCGAACGCTGCTGGGTCTGCTCACCATCTTTGCCAAAGAAATGGCGCAGGCTGAGGAGAGCAAGTTTTTCCCGGCCTATTTTCCTTTTACGGAACCGTCCGTGGAGTTGCACGTCCGTCATCCGAAACTGGGATGGATGGAATTGGGCGGCGCGGGGTTGTTTCGGCCGGAGGTGACTCAGCCCCTGGGGGTCACGGTGCCGGTCATCGCGTGGGGATTGGGGCTGGATCGCATGGCCATGGTGGCTCTGGACATTCATGATATTCGCGAACTCTTTTCCGTTGATCTTGAAAAAATTCGCACCTTGCGCGGGCGGTTTGCATAAATGCCCACGATTTCCTTTTTTCAAAAAGATTTTGAACGGCTGCTCGGTCAATCCGCTCCGCTTGAGCAACTGGAGTCGTGGTTGCCGTTGGTCAAAGGGGAATTGAAAGATTTTACCCAGGCCACCGGCGAGATTCGGCTTGAGCTCCAGGACAGCAACCGGCCGGACCTGTGGAGTGTGGAAGGGATTGCCCGGCAGATTCGGGTCAAGTTACAGGGATCGCCGCTGGCCTATCCGTTTCTCCACACCAAGACCCGCCCCAAACGGCGCATCCTGGTGGCTGAGGGACTCGAACGGGTTCGACCGTACGTGGCGGCCTGTACGGCAACGGGGCATACCGTCACGGAAGAAGGCCTGACGCAACTCATTCAGGTGCAGGAGAAGCTTGCCGATCTATACGGGCATAAACGCAAAACCGTGTCGGTGGGGTTGTATCGTCTTTCTCTGATCCGGTTTCCCGTGACCTATGGCTTGGTGAAACCCGCTGAGGCCCGATTTGCCCCCCTTGGATTTTCCGAAAAACTGACCCTTCAGGATATCCTGACGGTTCATCCCAAAGGCATCGAGTACGGGTCCATTCTCGCTGATCAGTCGCTGCTGCCCTTACTGTGGGATGCGGACGGTCAAATTTTATCCCTTCCTCCCATCATCAACAGCCAGGACATCGGGCAGGTGCACGCCGACGATTCAGCCTTGTTGGTGGAAGTCACGGGTACGGACATGAGAATGGTCCTCCTGACCCTCAACATTTTTGCCACGAATCTGGCCGACCGGGGAGCCACCATTGACCCGATCGACATTCGGTATCCGTATAACACGGAATGGGGCAAGTCGCTCAGAACCCCCTGCGACATCAGCGACGTGCACAACATTCCGCTAAAAGCCATTGAATCCGCCCTCGGGTTGCCCCTGGACGCCGAACTCGTTCAACACACGTTGCGGGCCTATGGGTATGAAGTCAAAGCAAGTCGCCGCACGCTCTCGGTGCGGTTGCCGCACTATCGAAGCGATCTCATGCATCCGGTGGACGTGGCCGAAGACGTGGCCATCAGTCGCGGGTACGACTCGTTTGTCCCGGTGATGCCGACACAATTCACCGTAGGCTCGTTATCGTCTCTGGACATGATGTCCGATTATATCCGCGATCACATGATCGGGCAGGGGTTTCAGGAAATCTTTTCCAATATTCTGCTGTCTCATGAAGAGCTTGTTGAACGGATGAGACTGCCCGCCGCAGAGCAGGTCGTGGAAGTGGACAACGTCATGTCCCAAAGCTTCTCATGTCTCCGATCCTGGATCCTGCCTTCCCTGTTGCGTGTGGAGACGGCCTCGTCTCGCGTGTTTTACCCTCACCGGCTTTTCGAAATCGGTGAAGTCGCGCTTCCCGATACGAACCATGAACTCGGATCACGAACCGTGATGCGACTCGGCGTCATCATTGCCCATCCCCATGCGAACTTTTCCGAAGTGCATACCTGCCTGGACATGCTGATGTTCTATCTGGTGAAGGACTATGACCTCGAGCCCTTGAGTCATGAATCCTTCCTGGACGGACGAGCGGGCACTATTCTCTGCCAGGGACAACCCGTCGGGTCGATCGGAGAACTCCATCCCGAACTCCTGGAGAACTGGGGCATCTCCGTCCCCATCTCGGCGTTCGAACTTGACGTGGACTGGCTGTGCGCTGATACCCCATAACCACTAAGCGCAAAGGCCGTAGCCTTTCAGGAGAAATTTATGCCAATCCAACGTTATTCGGTTATGCTGGCAAGTCAAGTAAAGGCAAACGACAAGGGGTTCCTTTCACGCGATCATATTGTGCAAAACCTTCTTGAGGGTTCACCATGTCTTCCCGCGCGAATATCTGAAGAAGAATGGTCTCTCGCGAAACCGCTACAAAAAGAAACCGCAGAATCTCGATTCGCGCGTTGCATTGAAACAGGGATTGTGAAGATCTGGAGAAACGAAAAACCTACCAAATTCTGCCTGACGAGGAAGCGGCGCGAGAGGGGTGTCTCAGAGTCGTAGACGAATCCGGTGAAGACGACTTGTATCCCGAATCGTATTGCATTGTCATCGAACGGAATCGAAAAGCACAGGAAGCACTCGCCGAAGAGATTATGCATGACGACCGCGAGGTGCTGCGGGCGCTGGCTAATCGAGACGGGTGACGAGGGAACCCTCGCCACCACGATGAGAGGGGGCTAGCCCGAGGCTTTGGCCAAGTCCGTCAGGGATTTAAACCCTTCCGGGTCATGAATGGCCATCTCCGACAACATCTTCCGATTCAAGGCCACGTTGGCTTTGGTCAATTCGTGGATAAACCGGCTGTACGATAATCCGTGCGCTTTGACCGCGGCCGAGATCCTGGTGATCCACAGTCGCCGAAAATCTCTCTTTCGATGTCGCCGGCCAATGTACGCGTAGACAAGGCCTTTATCGACTGATTCCGTCGCTGTCCGAAACAGTTTGCTTTTGGCCCCATACTGCCCTTTGGCTAATTTCAGCCGTTTCTTTCTTCGGCAGCGAGTTTGCGGGCCTCCTTTGACACGTGGCATGACTTCCAACTCCTTCGTTTTCAGGATAGTGAATGGTGTCGATCTTTCAGAACTTGTTGGGTCGCGTTGGCTTGCCCTGGCCCGGAGTCATGGCGTTCGTCCGACGAAACACCGGGGTTCGCGTGTCCGAACAATCACGAATAAGGTAAAAGCCGGGACAGTGAGGCCTGATCCGGTTTTGCCACCACCACCGTATCGCCCAGACGACTTTTTCGTTTGGCGTTTTTCGTGGTCAGAATGTGGCGCAATCCCGCCTTCCGCCTCAGGAATTTTCCACTCCCCGTCCGCTTAAACCGTTTGGCGGCTCCCGAATGACTTTTTAGCTTCATGCGTGCCATGTCCTCATCCCCTTAATTCTTGGGCGCCACGATCATGTACAGGTTGCGCCCTTCCATCTTGGGCTCCATTTCAATCATTCCCGCGTCCTTGATCTCTTCCCGAATCTTCCCCATGGCCGTCCGACCCAGGGTCTGGTTTGCCATTTCCCGGCCTCGAAACATGACCGTCACTTTGGTTTTGATCCCTTCCGCCAAAAACTCCGTGATCTGGCGAACTTTGGTTTCGATGTCATGTTTGTCCGTCCGCGGACGAAGCTTGATTTCTTTTACCTGTGTCGACTTTTGATGTTGGCGCGTTCGATGTTCTTTCTTGCTCTGTTCGTACTTGAATTTTCCATAATCCATGATCCGGCACACCGGCGGCGTGCTGGTGGGTGCGACTTCCACGAGATCATACCCACCCTCATAGGCCTGTTTGAGGGCCTCGGACGTCTTGAGGATACCCAGTTGTTCACCTTCTGATCCAATAACCCGGACTTCGGGCACCCGAATCAGGTGATTCACACGATGTTTGGCAGTGACCGTTCTACCCATCAGTGAACAGATGAACTGGTCTGTGGTTCTGCTGGCATATCTTGTCGAATCAGATCAAGGACCTCGGTGATGGACAACGTGCCGACATTGGTCCCACTGCGTTTTCGCACTGAGACCGATTGCGCCTCCCGTTCCCGCTCCCCCACGACGAGCATATAGGGAATCTTGGCTTTTTCGGCTTCGCGAATTTTGAGCCCAACCTTTTCTTTTCGCAAGTCTGTCGAGGCGCGCAGTCCTGCGTCCGCCAAACGATCACGGACGTGTGAGGCATACTCTGCCTGTTTATCTGTAATGGGAAGCACGATGGCCTGGATGGGGGCGAGCCACGTGGGAAACGCCCCGGCATAATGTTCAATCAGAATGCCGAAAAACCGTTCGATGGATCCCATCAGCGCCCGATGAATCATGATCGGTTGGTGCGCCGCGCCATCCTCCCCGATGTAGGACAACCCGAACCGTTCCGGATTATTGAAGTCGATTTGCACCGTCGAGCATTGCCAGGCCCGCCCCAACGCGTCATGGATTTTCAGGTCGATTTTCGGTCCGTAAAACACCCCTTCCCCGGGGTCAATCTCATAGGGGAACCCGCTCCCTTTCAGCGCGGCTTCGAGGGCCGCGGTCGCCTGGTCCCATTTTTCTAGGGCGCCGACGGCTTTTTCCGGTCGCGTGGACAGGTACAACGCAAACTCCGTAAAGCCGAAGCATCGCAGGACAAACATCGTGAAATCGAGGACCTTGCTGACTTCGGATTCGATCTGGTCCGGGCGGCAGAAGATATGCGCGTCATCCTGGGTGAATCCTCGAACCCGCATGAGGCCGTGCAACACCCCGGACCGCTCGTACCGATAAACCGTGCCCAATTCGCCATAGCGAATGGGAAGGTCACGGTAGCTGCGCAAGTGAGACTTGTACACCATGATGTGGAACGGACAATTCATGGGCTTCAATTGGTACTCACCCGACTCGACGGCCATGGGCGCGAACATGTTCTCTTTGTAATAGTCCACGTGCCCACTGGTTTTCCACAACTCCAATCGGGCCACGTGTGGAGAATAGATCAGTTCATAGCCGTGCTTCATGTGGCTGTCGCGCCAGAAATTTTCGATCAACAACCGAACCAGCGCTCCCTTGGGATGCCACAGGATCAAACCCGGTCCCGTGTCGTCCGGACTGCTGAAGAGATCCAGTTCCTTCCCGAGTTTCCGATGATCGCGGCGTTTAATTTCTTCGAGCTTCTGGAGATGGGCATCCAGTTCCGCCTGGGTGGGAAACGAGGTCCCGTAAATGCGCTGGAGCATGGGATTGCGTTCATCTCCGCGCCAATACGCTCCGGCGGCGTTCAACACCTTGAAGGCTTTCACCTGACCGGTGGCGCCCACGTGCGGGCCTCGACACAGGTCGATGAAATTCCCTTGCTGGTAGAGGGAGACGGCGTTATCCTCAATCTGTTCAATAATCTCGACCTTGAAGGCTTCCCCTTTTTCCCGAAACAACGCGATCGCGTCTGTCTTCGACATTTCAAGGCGTTGCACGGGATGATTTTCTTGAATAATCTCATGTGCCCGTGCCTCTATTTTCTCGAGATCCTCCGGCGTAAACGGCCGTTCAAAGGAAAAGTCGTAATAAAAGCCTTCGTGGATGGCCGGCCCGATCGTCAGATTGGCCGAAGGAAACACGTCTTTGACGGCCTGGGCCATGATATGGGTACTGCTGTGCCGATAGATTTCCTTCCCGTCATCCGACGCAAAGGTCACGGGTTCCAGCGTGGCGCTTTTGGTCAGGGGCGCACTCAAGTCACCGGGTTCCCCGTCAATCTTCACGGCGAACACCTCCGGTGGAAGAGGCCCCGTCATCTCCGTCAACGCCTCGCGAGCCGCAACCCCGGACCGAAAGGTCTTTGTCCCTGTCCCCGGCAACGAGATTTCGATGCGTTCGCCCCGGACGCTCTCGGTTTCAAGAGAAATTGACATGCTTCTGCACGCTCCCATCATCTACAACAACGGCCTCTCTCCCTGGCGAAGAGAGTGGTAGGCGCGGGCGGTATTGAACCGCCGACCTCTACCGTGTCAAGGTAGCGCTCTCCCCCTGAGCTACGCGCCTATCACAAGCGAAATATGCTAGAGGAGCCGTTTACGTCCTGTCAAGAAATTCCGGATTTGTAGCCGAGAGAGAGATTTGCGCGCCGGTCATGAGGCAAGATGGTCATTCTGTGTGCCGAGGCATTGTTTGACATTCTTGCGAACCCTGGATGCCGTTTTTGTCAAGTTCACCTTCTCTTTCACGCGATTCCAACTCCTGCTTATCAGAACGACAATGTCCAAAGCATACGACCCGCTCGATTATGGAAGCCTAGCCCGCAGTGTCGTAACCGCTCTTTTGGAATCAGCTTCTTTCGCTCTTCCACCGACAGAGAAATTCTCTGGTTCCGGGGTGTATGCACTCTATTATACGGGCTCTCTGCCTTTCTATTCGCACATTTCTTCATCGGATTTGCATGAACTAATCTATGTCGGCAAAGCCAGCCCAACCGGCGCCAGAAAAGGCAGTCGCCCAAGAGATTCCGAATCAAGTGCCGAGCTCTATCGACGCTTGCACGATCACGCCAAATCGATCGAACAAGCCGAAAATCTCGACTTAGTCGAGTTTCAGACTCGCTATCTGGTGGTGGTGCCGGTATGGATCACATTAGCGGAACGGTTTCTCATCGATCATTTCCGACCGGTGTGGAACACCGTGATTGATGGCTTCGGCAATCACCCTCCCGGGAGCGGCCGCCGTGCTATGCGATGTCCCCGCTGGGATATCGTCCATCCGGGACGTCCTTGGGCGGCGAAACTCAAGACCGCGGAAACGGCAGAGGAAGTCGTTCGACTTATTGGTACACAGGCGCGATAACGATCACTCAAGGCGCTCGAAGCTCAACCGCGGTTTCATAGAGTCGCGTCCGCTGTGTCACCCTCCCGTTCCTGACCGACGAGTTCACGATGCTGTTACCCGTGCGCTTCTTGCGTACCTCATGCAGAGCGACGATCTCAAATCCCTCTTGTTCCGCAATCTCGGCAAACAACTTATCCGTCTGAAACTCTATGCCTTGCAGAATGTTGTTGCCGATGACAACGACGACCTTCCCTCCAGGCCGCATGCGGGTTCGCGTAAGAGCGCAAAAGAGTTGACAATCGTTAAAGTAGGTCGCGGCGTAGTTCGCCCACCCGTGACCGCCATAGGCACCTCTCTCCGCGTGGCGCGCCCTGAGGGCTTCGAGTTGTTCGGCTAAACGGGGCAGGCATGGTCGTAACGCAACCTCCGGTCCGGATCGAACCGTCTGCCAAAATTGACCGAAGCTCTTGCGTTCAATGGTCTTCAGATCCGATGAGGTCTGCACCATCCCGAGCCAGAACAGATGTGGCCTCGTGTTGCGAACATAATGATAGTTGTTGAGATACGGGGGTGAGGTAATGAGCACGTCGACGCTGTTCGGTCTGACCCGAGAGGCATGGTCCAAATACGACAGGGGATGCACCGTTGCTTGCGGCATCCGCTTGTGTGTGCTCATCCACTTTTGGAATGTGACGATATCCTCGTACATCTCGCGCAGCTTGCGCTTCACAATGCTGAATACATCGGCATGGTCGATGTTGGGCTTTCCAGCCCCAGCCCGCGTTCCAAGACTCGGTTCGTACGAATAGTTCGAGACACTCACCATGACAGATCCGAAAGCCACCTGAAACAAGTCTGTGACCCAATCCGTCGTTTCTTGCGCAATAAAATCCTGATACACCAGAACTTGTCGCTCCACCTCCGGGCTAAAAAACGGGACACGGCTTGAAAAACCCTTGGGAGGAAGAGACACAGCCTTTTCGTCAAACGACAGTTTTTCCTCCCCGTATTCTTCAAAGCGATCAAGCGTCGCGGCTAGGATGTCCGTATCGTAGTGAGCAGCTTGGGCCTTTGACTGACAGGCCAACGCTGCATACGGATTGATCTCAAATCCGGTTGCATCGCATTCATATTTGAGGGCTTCGATCAACGTGGTGCCGACGCCGGCAAACGGATCCAAAACCCGCAATCGTCGTCGATCACGTCTCACACCTTCGAGCACCCCGGCGACAAATGATCCGGAAAATCCAGCGATCCAGGGGGTCCAGCGATGCAGAGTCCGGTCGTGATTCTCGGAAAAAGCCGTATCGCCAAAGTTCGAGAGCGGTAATTCGTATTGCACCACCGCTTCGGCGACGAACGGTTGCTCGAGGACGACAGCCTCCATCAGTCTCTTGTCATCACGAACGCCTTTTCCAATCAGCCAGGTTTCAAGTGCGCTACGCAAAAAGCGCCATTCCCTCCCTATCTTCTGTGATGGAATCCGTCGGGTCCGCGCCATCTCCCCAAGCGTCTTCTCACTAACGCGAATAAAAGCCGCAGCCTCGGCGCGAGTAAGAATCTCATGATCTCCTGCAGCTTCCTTTATCATCTCTTAACTTCCTTATATTTCCATATAAGAAGAACTTTAGCATGGGGGAAAGGATTGTCAAGTGGATAGATCTGGGGATGATGTTTGTAACTTGACCAAGGTCTTCATGGCCTGACTGGCCTCCGACCACGTGTCCCCTTCCTGTCGGATGACGCGACGCTCATCCGACCTACCCGACTGACCGGAGCGCCCCCAACCCCCTCAATCCCCATTGTCAGGGGGACGTGGCCGGGCTGTGTTGTCGATCGGGTTCGCCGCAGGCGTCACCCGACACTGCTCACAGACAGGCCTGCCAAGCTAGCGACATCATCCCCATAGATCTCGTGATGGTGATGCCAGCCTTATATCCACCTGAAAGCCCTCTCAATCAATCCAAACTTTAGTATACAGATAGAGGGCGCTCTGGCATTTGACCGGAGAGCCTGGGCAAGGGTGTTCTCAGGATTCAGTTGATTGGCGAGAGGGCGAGCGACGGGTCACGGTGATGCCGTATTCCGTGATTTTCTTGCGCAGGGTGTTTCGATTCATGCCCAGAAGTTGCGCGGCTTGGACCTGGTTCCCATTCGTTTCACGAAGCGCATGTTGGATCAATGGCTGTTCCAACGCCTGAATAAGGGTTCCATGCAAACTCGTGGCCGAACTTGCCTTCATGTTCCGAACAAATTCACGAAACTTGAACTTGATGCAATCTTTGAGCGTCAATTCCCGGAATTCCTGCAATCCGCGATGGGTTTCTTTCCCATCACCCTGGCTGAACAGCCATTGCATGCTGTCCACAGCCGCCTGCACGGAAGGCGCTCCCGCAATCATCAACGTCTTTGATTCGTCAACGACGTGGGATAGGTCCCTGAGTTGTGCTCCCGAGATTTTGTCAGGAAGCACCAACCCGTCGATCTGTGCCTTTTGCGCCTCTTGCTTGACCTGCTGAAGATTGTCTACCACCACCACGCGAATGTCGGCCTCATCCGGCAAAAGGTGTAACGCCTCCTCCGCCGGATCGCCCACTACGACGATGTACCTCACATGTGACATGGCTCATACCCCTTGTCGGTGCGGCATGCCGGTTGATCGTTCATGAGAATCCCATCAGTGGACACAGGAGTCGGAGAGTCAGCCAGACGAGCCCGGCTCCAATGACATTCAAGAATACCCCGACTCTCAGCATGTTCGGAAGCGGAACGAATCCCGTACCGTAGACAATCGCATTCGGTGGAGTCGAGACCGGCATCATAAACGCGAGGCTTGCCCCGAAACAAACCCCCAGGGTTGGAGGAATAGGAGAAACCCCGGCCGTGGCGGCAATGGAGATCACCACGGGAACGAGCATACTCGTCGATGCGGTATTCGAGGCAATCTCCGTAATCACCAACGCCACGCCAATGGCGACGGCCGTCAAGGTCCACAACGTATTGCTCCCAAAGAACACCACCAAGTTTTCTCCGATGATTCTGGCCAGATGGGTTTGTACCATCAAATGCCCAAACATCAAGCCTCCGCCGAATAATAAGATCGTATTCCAATTAATGTTCGCGGCTTGGCTCCACTTCAACGTAAATTCACCGGCTTTGAAATCGACGGGCAGGACAAAAAGCAGCCCTGCCGCAAAAATCGGGACTATTTCCTTGGGAAGGCGGGCATTGATGAACGCCACCAGATCCGAATCCCGCCCCAACACAATCCCCAACACCCCGGGTCCGACCCAACACCCGATGGCCAGGATTAACGCGAGACAGCTATTTCGTTGGCCGCGTGTCCAGCCTTTCTGCTGGTCGCGAAGGCTCTGAAGAAGATCACCCGGGTCAGGGAGCGTTGGAGGCGGCGGGTGAAACCACCAGAGTACCGTGACAATGCCTAACCCAAGCGCACCGGCGAGCGGAAGCCCGATGGTCATCCAATCGAAAAACGAGATGGAAATACCTGCCTGTTGGGAAAGCAGCCCCACGCCAACGATATTCGGCGGCGTGCCGATCATCGTCGCCACCCCTCCGGCCGCGGAGCCATAGGCTAACAGCAGAAGCACTCCGGGTTCATGAGGTGCGACTTCTTTCCAAGACCCCCGAATCGTTGAAAGCACACCCAACGCCATCGGCACCATGATCGCCACCGCCGCCGTATTACTGATCCACATGGACAGGGCGGCGGTGGCGACGCCCATGGCTCCAAACATCCCCGCAGGCCTGGCCATGATCCATGGTTTGGACAACAGCCAGACGGCAAACCGCCGGTCCAGCCCATGCACCACAAAGGCTTCGGCCAAAAAGAAACTGCCGATAAAGAGAAAGATAATCGGATGGGCAAACGAGGCCAACACGTCCTTGGCCGACCCTAACCCCATGGCGATACACAACCCGGCGCCGACCAATGAGGTCACGGCCAAGGGAATGGCTTCCGTGGCCCAACTGACCACCACCCACACCAGAATAGCCGAGAGGATATGAGCCGACGGCGGCAGGCTGGAAAACGGGTTGAGATAGACCAGGAGCGCCAGTACGGGCGCCGCATACAGGCCGACTCGTTGCCTCATTCCCCATGCATGCCGGTTTGCAGTGTTCATGCCGATACGACTGCTCGTACGACTCCCGGACCCTGTTTTAAAACAAGCCCGGACGGGGTTGTTGCGATTGGTTCAAAGAGTTCTCGTGAATACAAGCCTTCCCTGACGGAAATGACGGAAGGACACTGTACCATAGCGAATTAAGGAAAAACCATTTCGACCCCTCGTTAGGATCGTGATCCAAAGTCATCCCCTTTCCCACCGCCACTGCAAGCGGGTATAATTTCACCAATACCGCACGCTCCACGTGGACATGAATGATGCAAGAGGTCTCGCGTCACACAGGTTTACACACGGAACAATGACGATCCCGACAACCACACTTTCCCGGAAGGAGGCAGAAGCATGAAACGTGTTTTGAATATTGTTCTGGGAACCATCCTGTTCTCCGGAGTTGCTCTTGCTGAGACATTACCTCCGCATACCGCCAAGATCGGTGAGGGAGTGTATAGCTTCGGGAACCCGGCGAATGCCTATTTTTCGATGTTTGTGGTGACGAACGAGGGTGTCATCGCCATTGAATCGGTGAATACGAACCATGCACAGGACATGGTCAAGGCCATCAGGGCTGTCACGGACAAGCCTATTCGGTATCTCTTGCACAGCCACAATCACTGGGATCATGCAAGTGGCGGACAAGTGTTTCATGACGCCGGCGCGATCGTGATGGCTCATGAAGAAGCCTATCGATGGATGAAGGCGAACCCCGGTCCGGACATGATGGTTCCGGACGAAAGTTGGTCGGGCAATCGAAAAGATCTCACCTTGGGCGGGACCGTCCTGGAATTGCATTACCTGGGCATGAATCACGGGCTGGGCATGACTGTGTTTCTCCTGCCTAAAGAGAAAATCGCCTATATTGCCGACTTGGTCGATCCGCAGGCGATCTTGTTTACGATTGTGCCGGATTTCAACATCAAAGAATGGGAGCGATCCTTAAAAGAAATCGCGCAAATGGAGTTCGACACGGCCGTCTATGCGCACAGCGGGAAAGCGCAACCGCTCTTAGGGGGAACGAAGCAGGATGTGACAGACTACATCCAATTTCTTCAGGATATCCGTGGCGCTATTTATGCGGAATTCAAAAAAGGGACGCATTGGATGATGATCCCGAATGCCGTGAAGCTGCCTCAATATAAAGACTGGTGGATGTATGAAGAATGGTTGCCTATGAACGTATGGCGCATTCTGTTGGATGATTCGATGGGACCGTTTCCCTGGCGCCCAAACCCATAGGTCTGATAAGCAAAGCCGCTTCCGTCATCATCTGCTTGTGACTTCCCGAACCGGAACGCCAAGCGAAAGCTGGCCTCCAGCAAGGACCCACGTTTGAGATCAATCAAAACGGAGGGATCGGAGACCAGTATCTGCTGCATGGGATTCAGGCCTTAGCTGCATTAGGTTCATCAGCCGGCGGCTCCTTCATCCGCTGGGTCAGATCCTGAACCGAGAGACCGAGCAACTCCGCTGCCTTGGCCTCGGAAATGGCACCCTCGGCAAGAGCACGGAATGTGAGGCGCTCGAAACGCTTCGGCTTCTCACCTTCTTTTCTGGCAAGCGGTTCCTCGTATGGCGGGCTGCGCCACCCAAACCGTCCGAACTCGTTGAACAGGTGCCGAAACGTGGCTTGACTGAAAATGCCAAGATCTTTGCAGCGATACGTGATTGCCTGAACGCTTGCGCCAAAGAGTTGCTTCAACTCGAACAGCTCTGCCCACCCGATCGCCGTGCGGTGTTTCCCGATCTCTGCCCACAAGGTATCGGCAGGCATCAGGAAGGCACCGGCGAAGCGATGCGCAGCTTTCTCCTCGTCCAACTTGGCCGCCACGTCCATGACCATATGTCCAAGCTCATGGGCCAGTGTAAAGCGTTGACGCTCTCCCCATTCCTGACGATTTACCACAATGACGGGTACGGCGTTCTTCCCTGCACGGCGGACACGTGCCGTCAGGCCGTCGATAGTCGTGAGATCGATGGCAAGAACTTTGATCCCCTGCTCTTCCAGCAACTCGACGAGGTTCGGGATTGGGTCATTGCCTAGACCCCAATGATCCCGAAGACTTCGGGCAGCACGATCAGCCTCCGAAACGGCACGCACGGGGTAGGGAGCCCCACGCGGACTGTGCCATTCGACACTCGTAAGATGGAGCAATTCCTCGACCATGAGGTAGCGTTCCAGAAAGTGCAGGACCTTGGCCTCGACCTGGGATTCCTCTCGCTTGCTCGTAATCTTTTTTTTCCTGAACTCCACGGCTTCAAGGACCATGTCCTGGTCGCCCGCCAGATAGTCCACCGAGACATCAAGCGCGTCAGCAAGCGCGATCAGCACGCCAGAGTTGTGTATGGACTCGTTGCACTCATATTTCCCAGTTGCCTGCGCCGTAACGAGATTTCCAAGTCTTACCGATAAAACCAGAAGAGACAGACCGGAAGCAGAACGTGAGATCTTAAGTCTTTGTCCTATCATGTCTCTTCCCTTTTTGATTTAGGTTTACAAAATAATGTTTCATAAAATTGAGTAGATCAGTAGCAAGTCGGATTAGAACGGTACAGTCCGGTAGGTCCATATTGTTAATGGACCTAGATATTCTAATAAAACCATAGTGTATTGTGTTGCGCTACACAAATCATTATGATATATAAGGAGGCGGGGTTCAGTTTTATGCCAAAAAAGATAGAAAAACCCATACATCCCGGCACTTTCATCAGGGAACGTGTAATCCCGGCAGGCATGTCGGTGACAGACGCGGCAAAAAAATTAGGCATCGGTAGATCCGCTTTGTCTAATATGTTGAACGGCAATTCGTCGCTGTCCCCTAACATGGCAGTCAGATTGGAAAAGACGTTTGGTGCCGACCGACAGAAACTGTTTGATCTTCAGGCGGCGTTCGATCACCATGACCTGCGCGGGAAGGAGAAGACCATCGTGGCTCGCCCCTACGTGCCGAGTTTCCTGACCATCACAGATCAGCAAATCCATGATTGGCCGGAGAGGAACATTGGTGCCCGTCACCTATTGCCAGTGTTTCTGCGCAAGCTGATTCATTCAACAGGGCACGAACTGCGTCAAGTTGATTTTCCTGGGTACGACAACGCAGAGCGCAAGGGTTGGGATGGCTGGATCAAGGCTGACGCGGCAACGCCGTGGATTCCCGAAGGCAAATCCGGCTGGGAGTTCGGCACCAATAAGAATCCGAAAAGCAAGGCCGAGAGCGACTATGCGAAGCGCCTCGCTTCCGTCTCTCAGTCCGAGCGGGCTGAATGTACCTTTGTCTTTGTTACGCCACGCAACTGGCCGGATAAGGCCAAGTGGGTGAAGAACAAGAACGCAGAAGGCGATTGGAAAGCGGTGAGGGCGTTTGACGCGAGCGACCTTGAGCAGTGGCTGGAAGAGTCGATTCCTGCGCAGATGTGGCTCGCCGAGCAACTTGCTATGCCGGTCAGTGGGTTCGAGACACTCGATCACTGCTGGCAGCGCTGGGAAGATGCGAGCGAGCCGAAGATGACGCCCAAAATGTTCGAGCCTTCAATCATCGCGTACCACAAGCCCTTCAAAGAATGGCTCGAAAAATCCAGCGAAAAGCCCTTCGTAATCGCGGCCGATTCCATAGATGAAGCGCTCGCGTTTCTCGCATGCCTGTTCCAGTATGGCGCCATCGCACCGCGCTCAGGAGACCTTGCCATAGTGTTCAAATCGGCCGAAACATTGCGGACCCTGACAAATTCATTTTCACCATTTATTCCAATCGTCTACACGGAAGAAGCCGCACGTGAACTGGCGACCGTCTATCGTCAACTTCATTGCATCATTGTTTGTCCCCGCAATGTGATTGACCCGAAGCCGGATATTGCCATTGACCTTCTGAAATACGATGCTTTTGAGAAGGCTCTCGCTGAAATGGGCATCCAAGGCGATAGCACCAAACGGCTTGCGAGAGAGTCGGGATGTTCGCCAACTATTCTCCGTCGGCAACTTTCAACGATCCCTGCCATCAAGACACCCCACTGGGCCAGTAATTCGGAGATTGCAAGGAGCCTGATCCCGATGACATTGGTTGGCGCGTGGCACGCAAAATCCAATGCCGATCGCGAGATTATATCCACTCTTGCGGATAAACCCTATCAGAACACCGAAGAAAGCATCGCGCGCTTGCTACCAGTCGATGATAGTCCGGTTTGGTCAGTTGGACATCATCGCGGCGTCGCCTCAAAAATTGACGCCTTGTTCGCAATCAACGGACAGATAACCGATGAGGAACTCACCGAATTCTTTAAACTCGCTCAATATGTGCTTTCCGAGAGCGATCCGGCGCTCGATCTTCCAGAAGGTCAGAGATGGGTCGCAGGACTATATGGCAAGGTGCGCAAACATTCTGTCGCGCTACGCATGGGAATCTGTGAAACGCTCGTTATCCTCTCCGTTCATGGCAACAATCTGTTTCAGAATCGGCTTGGCATCAACGTCGAGGATCGGGTCTCTTCGCTTATCCGGGGGCTTCTTACCCCACTATCCCTCGACAAACTACGCTCGCAGAGTAATGATCTACCAAAATACGCAGAGGCGGCACCAGATGTGTTTCTAAATCTGCTTGAGGAGGATTTACGACAACCCCAGCCAGTCGTGCTTGGTCTGTTAAAACCCACTGACAATGTCCCATTCGCTTCACCGACACGATCGGGACTTTTGTGGGCGTTGGAATGCCTCACATGGCAACATCTCGGGCGCGTAAGTTTGGTGCTCGCGCAGTTGTCGAGAACCGTTATCGACTACAACTGGGCCAATAAGCCGACAAACAGCCTTCAAGCGGCTTACCAGTCGTGGATGCCACAGACGGCCGCTTCGCTCGAAGAACGGATGCAGGCCCTTGAAATGTTGGTGAAGCGGTTTCCAGATATCGCCTGGCAAATTTGCATCGAGCAACTGGGTGTCCGCCAGTTTGGAAATTACAGTTACCGACCACATTGGCGTAATGACGCTTCAGGGGCTGGCCAACCTGTGACGCAGCAAGAAATGGTCGAGTTTACCCGAAAGGCACTCGATCTTGTGCTCACGTGGTCAAAGCACGATTCGAAGACGCTCGGCGATCTCGTCGAACGAGTCAAGGAAATGCCTGAGCAAGATCAGGCCAAAATTTGGGACTTAATTGATACCTGGGCAGGCTCAGAAGTCGACGAAAAGGCCAAAGCGGAACTCCGTGAGCGGATTCGCAAGCTCGCGCTCACTCGGCGCAGCCGACTGGATGACGTAACAAGAGGTCAAGCGCACCTAGCAGCAGAAAAGTTGCAACCATGCGACCTCATTACCCGACATGCATGGCTTTTTGTCCAACACTGGATCGAACCGTCCGCCGACGACATTGAAGATGAGAACTTCGACTATTCTAAATATCCTGAAAGCGTCCAGAAGCTTCGCACCAGTGCGATGAAAGAGATATGGGCTGAACATGGGTTTGACGGCGTGACAGAGATCCTGTCCCGTAGCGAAGCCCCCAATACCGTTGGGACATCTCTTGGGCTGATCATTACAGACGCGAACGTGCAGGTTGATTTTTTGCGGCAATGCCTTTGCGTGACTGGAGATCTGGATCAGAAGATTGACGTCTGTATGAAGGGTTTTCTGTCTTCTCTAGAAGACGAAGCGCAGAGCGCGATTCTCTCTACTGTGGCCGAGGGCATGGACACTGACCGGATCGTGCGATTGTTCTGTTGCGCACCGTTTAGGCAAGACACGTGGCGCCTGCTCGACCAATATGGCGAAGAAATCCGCGATCGCTATTGGCAAGAAGTGAGACCAGACTGGAACCGCCACAGCGAAGCCGAATGGATCGAGATTATCGACTGCCTGATTGAAGCACGGCGCCCGCGCGCCGCTTTTTACACCGTCCATCTAGCTTGGAGCCAAGTCGAGACATCACGGTTAAAGCGCCTCCTTTTTGACGTTGCCACAGTGGGGACCGAGCCTGCGGATTGGTATAGACTTAATCCCGACTCTATTTCGGAAGCGCTAAATTCTCTTGATGGTCGAACCGGCGTCAGTCCTGACGAAATGGCGCAACTTGAATTTCTGTATATCAGAGCCCTTGCCCATAGCGAGCATGGCATTCCCAATCTTGAGCGGCAAATTGCCCAGTCCCCTGCCTTCTTCGTTCGAGCACTGACTCTTGCATTCAAGCGTAACGACGACGGCCAGGACCCCCCCGAATGGCGAATCGAAGACCCCGGACGTCGCGACGCTCTGGCCTACGCAGCCGATGATCTTCTTCGCCGAATTGGGCGCATCCCGGGAACTGAACCGGACGGCAAGATCAATGCTGAAGCCCTGCTGATCTGGATGACGGACGTACGGCGGCTCTGCGCTGAACATGCCCGTGTCGAGGTCGGTGATGAGATGATCGGTCAGCTTCTGTCAAAAGCTCCTGCCGAAGAGGACGGTGCCCGGCCATGCCTTCCGGTCTGTGAGGCGATGGAGAGGATTGCTTCTCTGCAGATCGGCAGAGGCTTCAATATTGGTGTGCACATCGGACGCGGTGCATTCTACCGAGGCGAGGGTGGCACACAGGAACGCGAGCTTGCCACGCAATACCGGGGCTGGGCCAGGCTACGCGCCTTCGACTATCCTTATGTCAGCAGTGTCCTCGAAAGTATTGCAGCCGACTATGACCGAGAGGCAAAGGGAGAAGACATAGAAGAGGAAATCAGAAAGAGGCTGGGGTATTGAACGAAAGCAGGAAAGAGTGATGCGTAAAATGCAATGCTTCTATAAAGTTTTGGGATAACTTCTCGTCAGTGTGCCAATTCTCGGCGAATTCCCCCGTCTGGCTTCAGAGCATTGTGCAACACTGCCTCCACCAACCGCCCTCGCGTTTCATCATCCGTGACAACGCTCGCTTCCAACCGGTCGCACAGAGCCATCAGTTTATCAATTTTGGCAACGATGTGGTGTTGTTCGGCGAGGGGTGGAAGGGGAACGGGGGCATTAAGTAGCGTCTGCTGATTGATCTTGGGCATAGTCGCTTGAGCACCGGTTGCATGGGTTGAGAAGTAGGCTCGTGCGCTTTGAGAAATCAAGGCCAAGTGAACGTATGGCAGGTAAAGCCCATCGAGTAAACGGACCTTCATAATCAAGTCTGGATACAGGAAGGCGGCTCCACTTGCGCCTGAAAAATAAGCCGCAATCCCGACATGCTCTCTCGTGTTACCTCTCTGAAAAAGCAGATCACCATCGCGCAGCCAGTACTCTGAATCCGCTGGAATGTCGGCTTCAACATGTTTGAAATATGAAGCATCGAACGAGCCGCTTGTGGTTGCTGTAAGGGTAATGGCCCTCGGGGCGCCGGTTGAGTTTGTAGCTTTTGGCGAAATACCATTTTGTGGCCCAAACGAAATGAGTTTTCCAAGTGGAACCCAACGCCACGAATTTGGAATTGAAGCTAAGTTCTTTCGAAATTCCAACTTGCAAGTGACGACGGAATGTTTGAGCTTTTTCTCGGCGATTAAACGATTCTGCTGGATATTGAACTCTTCCAGTAGGTCATCGACACCGCCTTCACTTGATTCCTGACCCACCAGCTTCCCCTGCACCGCCAGGTTGAGGATGGTTTGACGGAGCGCCTTGATATGGTCGGGGCGGGTGGTGAGCGGGGTGAGGTTGTTGAGGGCGAAGGCGGCATGGCTCTGAAATACCGCCGGGTCAGGGTCGGGTACGTTGAGACGGGCGAGGCTCGCCGCTCTCAGGCGGTCGCGTATATCTTCCCGCTTCTTCCGCGCTGTTTCTATCTGGTCACACAGCCCCATCAGTTCGTCGACCTTGGCGACGATGCGGTGTTGTTCGGCGAGGGGCGGGAGAGGTAATGGCAGTTGAAGGAATTTGCCGACCGAAATCCCTCCGATGATCCCCGTCATTTGATCTGCAAACCGTTCGTAGAAAAAGCTACTCAGATAAACAAGCATGACATACTGGGGAGAAACAGTACTCCATGTTTCGTTCACCAGTAGTTTGTTGCCGAAACAAATCTCTCTATCAGTAAGGGCAATCTTGCGCCCTGCGCTGCCTCCCTCAGCACAAATCAGAACCGATTGAGCACGAGCCAACTTGAAAGTTTTATCCTCTATGGGGACGCGAAGACCGTTATTATAATCTATCGGTTCAAATCCGTATCCAATATCCTTTGTCGCGATGAAAGGATAGCCAGAGGTTGTCTTTTCTAACCGTTCACGAATCGTATTATTAATGCTGTTACCCGTGAAGATTTTTCCTGTTTTCCCGAGGGGAAGCCAAACCCAACTATCTGGCAAATCGAATGGAGCTTTCTCTGAATCTATAGGAGGGAAAAGTTTCAACTTCCCGGTTTTGCTGATTTTGGTGTGGGATTTTTGCTCAATTTCAATTTTCTCCAGAAGCCCAAAAGCCGGTTCATCCTCCGGGTCTTGCTCCACCAGCTTGCCGCGCACGGCCAAGTCAAGAATAAACCGGCGCAAACGCGGAATGGCTTCCGGCGTGTTGACAATACGGTCGAAGTGGGTGAGCAGGTGTTCGGGGTTCATTCCTGCGTCAAAGTCGAGCCGATGCTCGGGTGTTGGGGGGCAGTGGAATCGAGGTCGCCATGTCTTCCGCTCCATTTGGCAGCGTCTGAGTTCGCATTCCCCCTCACTGTGCAAGCTGCAGGAGTCGCCGTCGCCTCCCTGCCATGGGTGGGCAGCCTCAATGAAGTTCCAGGCTCTCGTCCGCGGCCGACCGGATGTCCGTTTTCGAAAAATCATCACCCTTGAACAGAAGTGGAACGGCCAAATGCTTAGCTAGGGCGTAAGAAAAGCAGTCCCCATAGTTCAGGGCCGCTCCATGACCGCTGCTCTTGCCGTACCTCCGGTAGGCATCGAAGGCGATGTCGGCGACACGGGGCGAGATCTCCATGACGATCATGCGGCTCTTGAGAAGGAAGGCATCCAACGCCAGGACTGCGCTGTCGCCGGATCGAGCAAACAGAACCATTCGGGTCTCGAGCAGGCTGGCGGCACTGACATAGGTGACAGTTGCCGCTTCGATCAATTCATTGAACCCGCGACGCTCCGGTTCGTTGTCCATGATGGCGATGAGCGCCGAGGTGTCGACCACCATCAGACCGGAAGACCACGTTCGTCATAACCGATAATCTGTTCGGCACTCCGCCAGTCTCGGCGAGGCAAACTGGCGCAATGCAGGGCAATGCGATCCAGTTCATCGGCAAGCCGGATAGTACGTTGGGGGTTTTCCACCTGCGCCAATCTTTCCTGGATGGCCAGTTTGACAGCTCTGGTCAGCGATTCTCCGGTCAGGCTTGCGAGCCGTTTTGCCAAGGCGTGCGTGTCGGCATCTTTGATATTCAGTGGCATCAATAAATCCTCCATGGATTAAGATAGAGAGGAATGGAGGAAAAATCAACAGTGGCGTCTTGCAAGCTCCGGCTGGCTGAACGTCACCTTCACATCTATCGCAGCAGCGCCTCCGCCAATTCAACTGGTCGCGCAAGCTCGCAGCTTCGGCTTCGGCGGCGTTCAACTTGGCTAGCAGTTCTTCGGGGTCGCCGTGGTCGTCTTCTGTGGTGTGCGGGTTTTTGATGTCGAGGTTGTAGCCGCGCGCCTTGATCTCTTCAGCCGTCACTTTCCAAGCGCGATCCGTTTCCTTGCGGCCTTTACGCGTCGTACCGCCCCACCAGTCGATGCAGGGGTGCAGGCGTTCGAGTTTGATGGGTTTGGTCATGGAATAGGCTTTCTGGCCTTCGGGGACGCGATGTTCGTAGAACCAGATCTCTTTAGTTGGCTCGCCTTTCTCGAAGAAGAGCAGGTTGGTGCCGATGGAGGCATAGGGCTTGAACACGGAATTGGGCAGGCGGACAATGGTGTGCAGGTTGCACGCTTCCATGAGATGTTCCTTGAGCCGCGTTTTGACGCCTTCGCCGAACAGGGAGCCGTCGGGCAGGACGACCGCTGCGCGTCCGCCCGGCTTTAACAGCCGCACGATCAGTGCCAGGAACAGGTCTGCGGTTTCCCTGGTTCGAAAATGTTGGGGGAAGTTGCTCTCAATGCCGTCTTCTTCTTTGCCGCCAAAGGGCGGATTGGTCAACACGACGTCCACCCGGTCTTTTCGCTCCCAACTAATGTACGGCCTTGCCAGGGTGTTGTCGTGTCGCACGAAGCTAGGGTCTTCGATACCGTGCAGCAGCATGTTGGTGATACACAGCATGTGCGGCAGTTGCTTCTTCTCGACGGCGCGCAACGCGGTTTGCATCTTCCGTTCGTCCGAGGGTCGCTTGACGTAGCGGTCACGCATGTGACGGATCGAACAGGTCAGGAACCCGCCTGTGCCACAGGCAGGATCGAACAGGGTTTCGCCCGGCTTGGGATCGATACGGTCTGCCATAAAGGCGGTGACGGCTCGTGGCGTGTAGTACTCGCCTGCATTTCCCGCGGATTGCAAATCGTTGAGGATTTGTTCGTAGATATCGCCGAAGTGCTGGCGCTCGGTCAGGTTGTTGAAGTCGATACCGTTGATCCTGTTGACGACCTGACGCATCAATTGGCCGGACTTCATGTAATTGGAGGCATCTTCGAACACCTCACGGACCACTCGACCACGGCTTCCATGTTGACCGGTCGACTGCAAATTCTTCAGAGCCGGAAACAGATCGTTGTTGATAAAGGCGAGCAATGCGTCGCCGGTGATACCCTCGGGGTCGGCTGCCCAGGCCCGCCATCGGAATTGCTCCGGGATCGGCGAGGTGTAGTTCGACTTCATCAACTCCAGTTCCTGGTCCTGATCGTCGATGATCTTGAGGAAGAACATCCAGCACAACTGACTGATGCGCTGAGCGTCGCCATCCACACCGGAGTCCTGACGCATGATAGTCTGAATGGATTTGACGAGGGTACGAACGGACATAGGCTAGGCGCTCTCCTGGTAGAGTGCTGCTTGCAGGTCGTGAACGGCGGCCACGAATTTGTCCTTCCCGCCGAAGGCATTGATCAACTGCACCGGGGTACCGAGTCCGGTCAACGGTGAGATGCGGAGTACGCTGACGTCATCCAAGTTGAACATCCCTTCGTCCGCGTATTTGACCAGCAGGGCGTCCAGCACGGCGCGGGCCTGTTCCCCATATTTGTTGAACACGTCCCGCTTCCTGACATTTTCGGCACGCTCACGGCGGGTCAGCGGCTTGGCGTCAAAGGCGACGTGGCAGATGAGATCGAAAGGGTCGAGGTCTCTGCCAAGCTCCTGAGCGATGGTGTCGAGCGGTAGGCCCTCGGTCTCCAGTTCTTCGACAATTGCCTGCTTGCGCTCTGCTGCCTCCCAGCGCCTGAGAAAATCATCGAGGCTGGTGAAGCGTTTCTTCAACGCTTTTCTGGTGAAATCGCGCAAGGATTCCGTACCCAATTTCCCGTGCTCATCGAGGTATTCCTCTCGCTCGGCGATGACTGTCGCGTCGATGCCGTCCACGTACACTTTGCGCGTGCTTTCGATGATATATGGCGGAGGTGGGATAGAGACGATGGTCTCATCCTCCCCAGGTTCCGGCGTGATGGGGTCGTCGCCATCAACCCGGGGCGGTACATCGTCTGGTGGCATGATGGAGTCACCTTCACCCGGTTCATAAATCTGTACAGGCTCGCCGTCGAACTGCGGGTCGGCAAAGTGGTTGGTTGCACCCCGAAAATCCATCAGGGTGAAGTAAAACTTGTGCGTGTCGTCGTGGATACGGGTGCCGCGACCGAGTATCTGCTTGAACTCGGTCATGGAGCCGACCTCGCGGTCGAGCACAATCAGGCGGCACGTTTGGGCATCGACACCGGTGGAGAGCAGCCGCGAGGTGGTGATCAGCACGGGGTATCTGGATTCCGGGTCGATGAAGTTGCCTAACTCCGCCTGCCCTTGGGCATCTTCGCCGGTGATACGCATCACGTAGCGGTGGTTGTGGTCAACCAGGTCGGCGTTCTCGTTGATGAGTGCCTGGCGCATGCGTGAGGCATGTTCCTGATCCACGCAGAAGATGATCGTCTTCTGGAAGCGATCGCCGCTTTCCTTCAGAAATTCCGTCACCTTTCGGGCGACGACCTTCGTTCGGCCGTCCAGCACCAAGTGACGGTCGAAGTCTTTGATGTTGTAGATACGGTCTTCAACTTCGTTGCCGCTCCGGTCCAGTTGGCCTTTTTCAGGCCGGTAGCCTTGTACGTCCCGGTCGATATGGACTTTGATAACTTTGTAGGGGGCCAGGAATCCGTCGCTGATGCCCTGTTTCAAAGAGTAGGAGTAGAGAGGCTCACCGAAGTAATGGATGTTGGACGCCTCGCGCGTTTCTTTGGGTGTGGCGGTGAGGCCGATCTGCGTGGCCGTGGTGAAATATTCCAGAATTTCCCGCCAGGCCGAGTCTTCGGCGGCACTGCCGCGATGGCACTCATCGACCACGATGAGGTCAAAGAAGGTGGGTGAAAATTCGCGGAATATTTTCTGGTGTTCCTCCGGTCCGGTGATCGCCTGATAGAGACCGAGGTAGATCTCGTAAGCCGTATCGATGCGACGTGTCTTGTTGATGGCGACGGACAAGTCTTCCGTGGAGCCATCCGCGCGTTCGATGGTTTTGGCGTTGATCGAGAGCTTGGCCATGGCCGGACCAAAGGGGCGGAAGTCGTTGACCATCGTTTGGTCCACCAGCACGTTGCGGTCAGCCAGGAACAGGATGCGTTTCTTGCGCCCGGCCTTCCACAAACGCCAGATGATTTGAAAGGCGGTGTAGGTTTTGCCGGTTCCCGTGGCCATGACGAGCAGAATGCGGTTACGGTCCTTGGCGATGGCTTCGATGGCGGCGTTGATGGCATTGATCTGATAGTAGCGCGGCGTTTTGCCGCGACCATCGTCAAAATACTCTTGCAGGACGATTCTCTCTTCCTCGTGGGTCAGGTCCTTCCATGCGCAATAGCGTGCCCACAGGTCTTCCGGCGAAGGAAACGAATCGTTGTCGAGAATGGTTTCTTTTTCAATACCGATCCCGCTTCGGTCATGGAACACAAAGCCGTCCCCGTTGGATGAGAATACGAACGGGACGTCCAATATTTCGGCATAGTGAAGGGCCTGCTGCATGCCGTCGCTGATGCCATGCTTATTATCCTTGGCCTCGATGATCGCAATAGGGATGTTGGGCTTATGAGAGAGTAGGTAGTCGGCCCGCTTGGCCTTGCCCCTGCTGACCAGCTTGCCGCGCACGATGATGCGGCCCTTGGTGAAGCTGACTTCCTCGCGGATTTGTGTCATCTCGTCCCAGCCTGCTTTGCGCAGGGCTGGGGTAATGAACTTGGTACAAATGTCGCGCTCGCTCAGACGTTTCTTATTCATAACTGCGCGATGTTATCTGTTGCATTCGCCTTGGACAATGCGCTGTCTAAGGTTCCCACTTCTCAATGATATGTGGTACAAGATAATTTATCACAAGTATGAACAAGCCGTTCCAAGCATCCTGCGACCAAATCCTGGCTCCCCTGTTTGAGGCGTTGACCTCTCCCGGGGCTCAACCTCTGGTCCTGGGGCCACACGACTCCGGTCTTGCATTCATCCTCAGTCTGTTGAGGACGACGGGGCAACGTGACGAGGCCTCAGCCGCCGAGCACCCGTTTCAAGGCGTGATTCCCCCCAACTGGCTGATTCTGACGCCGACCCAGGAAGAAGCGGAATCGTTGTGTCAGGACTTGGCGTTTTTCTTTGATTTCTTCAACCTTCCCGTCGAATCCCTGGCGTTTTTCCCGGACCGGGGCCAGGCTCCGTATGAAGCCGGGTCTCCGTCCATCGATCTCGTGACGCAACGGATGCGGACCTTGTTTTACCTTCAAACCCATCGTCCGACGGTTGTCGTCGCGACGCCACAGGCCGCCTTACCGTACCTGATCCCCCAGTCCGTTTTCGCGCAATCGTGTTTAACCGTCAAGGTGGGCAGCGTCATCGATCGGGAGTCATTACTTCGCCATTTGCTGCGGACCGGCTATCGACGCGTGTCCGTGGTGGAAATTCCCGGAGAATTCAGTGTTCGCGGCGGCATTGTTGATATCTTTTCCACTGGTGCGACCGAACCCTACCGGATCGAGTTTTTGGGCGATACCGTTGAGTCCACCCGCCGGTTCGATCCGAACACGCAGGAATCCATCGAATCCGTCCTTTCCGCGGTGCTTCTTCCTGCCCGGGAATACCTGCTTCCGCCCGGCGAATCCGATCGTTCGCTTTCCGAGATCCCGCCGGATGCTGAGTGGCGATTGCCGGACATCTATCCGTCCATGGCCACCCTTCTGGATTATTTTCCCGCATCGCCGTTTGTGGTCATGGATCGCCCCCTCGTCCTGGCCCAGCAAGCCCAAGAGTGGGAGGAACGGCTGCGGGCGACATGGGAAGAACGCGAGACGACGAGTGCCGGGGTTCCGTATCCCGGTCCCTCGCAACAATCCGCTGGGTGGGATGAGTTGCGGTTGCTCCTGTCCGATGGGCCCTCTCTGGCGTTTGATGTCGTCTCGCCCGCTGACGGCTCCTGGAACCCGATCATCGATCTTCCGATCCAGTCCGCCGGAAGCGTGGGGTTGGGGCTCCGTGGAACATCTTTTACCGATACCCTTGCAATCCTGGAACGGCTTCGCCGTGAGGGGCCGGTCGTGGTTGTGGTTCGATCCTTTGGACAAGTCGGGCGTTTATCCGGGTTGTTTGCCGAACACCACGCTCCCGTGACTGAACGGAACCCCTTTTCTCAATCGCTCGATCCTTCAAAACGAACGCCGTTTTATATCTTGCAAGGGTTTCTTTCAGCAGGGTTTATGGTGCCGTCGTTTCCTTTCACGGTCGTCACCGAAGAAAATCTGTTCGCCAAGATTGCCCGTCATCGCCCCTCACCCCAAAGCAAGATCGCGACCTTTCTGTCTTCGTTGGACGATTTGAACGTCGGGGATTACGTCGTCCACGTGCAACATGGGATCAGCCGGTACAAGGGGCTTCGACGCTTGTCCGTGCAAGGTTTTGAAAGCGACTATCTCATTCTGGAATTTTCGGGACGAGATACCCTCTATGTTCCTCTGGACCGGTTGAACCAGGTCCAAAAATACCGGGGAAGCGATCACCTGACTCCGACCCTCGACAAATTGGGAGGAACCGCTTGGGCCAAGACCAAAGCGCGCGTCAAAAAAGCGATTGAAGACATGACCGAGGAACTCGTTGATTTGTATGCTGACCGGGAAGTCGTCACTCGGCACCCGTACCAGGAGGACAACACCTTGTCCCATGAATTCGATGCGGCGTTCGATTATGAGGAAACCCCAGACCAACTCAGCGCCATCGACGACATTCAACGGGACCTCCGGCTGCCTAAACCCATGGACCGGCTGGTCTGTGGGGACGTCGGGTATGGCAAAACCGAAGTGGCGATGCGAACGGCGTTCCAGGCCGTCCAGGATAACCGGCAGGTTGCGGTCCTGGTCCCCACCACCCTCCTGGCGCAACAACATGCGGAAACGTTTACGCGCCGTTTCGCGCCGTTTCCCATCCACGTGGGGATGCTCTCGCGGTTTCAAAGTCCCAAAGAGGTTAAAGCGTTGTTATCCGACCTTGCCTCGGGCGTCGTGGATATCGTTATCGGCACCCACCGGCTTCTTCACAAGAACGTGCGGTTCAAAAATCTGGGACTGGTCATTGTTGATGAAGAGCAATGGTTCGGCGTTCGTCATAAAGAACGACTCAAACAACTTCGCACGCAGGTGGACGTATTGACGCTTACGGCCACCCCCATCCCTCGCACGCTGCAAATGGCCTTTTCCGGAGTCCGCGATCTGTCAATCATCGACACGCCTCCACCCGGTCGCCTGGCCATCCGCACCCAGGTTGTCCGGTTCAATCCCAACCTGGTTCGCGACGCGGTCCGTCGTGAACTGGCGAGACAAGGACAGGTGTTTTACGTGCATAACCGGGTTGAAACCATCGAACGGACGGCCGGCTGGCTTCAGGAACTCGTCCCCGAAGCCCGTCTGGTCATGGCCCATGGGCAGATGAACGAACACGTGCTTGAAGGCGTCATGCTCAAGTTCTTTCACGGCGAGGCGGATATCCTGGTCGCGACTTCGATTATTCAATCGGGGTTGGACGTGCCGCGTGCCAATACCATCCTGGTGGACCGGGCCGATCTGTTCGGTCTGGCACAACTCTATCAACTGCGCGGACGCGTGGGACGGGCCGGCGATCAGGCCTATGCATATTTCTTTTTCCCCAACGAAGAGAGCCTGAGCAGCGATGCCCAACGACGCCTCCTGGCCATCCAGGAATTCGCGGACTTGGGTTCGGGGTTTCGCATTGCCGCGGCCGACCTGGAAATTCGAGGCGCCGGCAACCTCTTGGGCAAACAACAATCCGGCAACATTGCGGCGGTCGGATTCGGTCTGTATATGCAGATGGTGGAACACGCCGTGCAGCAGCGGAAAGGTGAACCCGTTGAAGAAGAAATCGAGCCGACGTTGCACGTGCCTGTGTCGGCCTTCATTCCCGACGACTACGTCGAGGACGGGCACCAACGCTTGTCCTTGTATAAACGGCTCTCGGCCAGTCAGAAGGTCGGCGATTTCGCGCTTCTTCACGAGGAGACACAGGACCGGTACGGGACGCCGCCCGAACCAGTAGAGCACTTGTTTCAAGTCATGCAAATTCGCCTGCTCGCCAAGAAGCTGAAGGTGGAGTCGCTGGAGGTCGCGAATGGAACCGTGACCGTGACCTTTGCTCCCAACGCCACGCTTGCTCAAGAGAGCCTGTATTGGTTAATGCAGTATTCGGAGGGCCGGCTCCAATGCCTCTCGCCGCTCTCCTTTGCCCTCACCATGGACCTGGATGATTGGCCGGCCATGGTGTCCGTCTTGACGACGATGTTGAATGGCCTGTTGGATTGTTCACCGGAAATCGTGGCTCCCTCCCTCTCATGATGCACGTGCTTCGCCATCCCCGTTCTTCATCCCGGTACCTGCCTGACCGGCGAGTGTTCAGGACGACGGTCATGCTGCCAATCGTACTGTGCGCGGTCGCGTTTTTTGTCCCTATTGTGGTTGCCCAGTCCCCGGTCAACGACGGTGGAGAGAAGCCTTTGGCCGATGGGATTGCTGCCATCGTCAACACAGAGATTATTACGGTTTCCGAACTGCAAACGGAAATGGCGGATGAGACCTTCCGCTTGAAAGCCCGGTATGAAGGGGGCGAACTCGCGGAACATCTCTCTCAGAAACGATATGAAATCCTGACTCGCATGATCGAACACAAGCTCCAACTTCAGGAAGCCAAGGCCAAGAAAATTTCGATCAGTGATGAAGAAGTGGATAAAACGTGGGAACAGGTACGCAAGAATCCCACCGGCTTCTCGCCACCGGCCGCTCAATCAAAGGCCGGCCTTCGTGAGGAACTGATGGTACGCCGCGTCAGGGATATGGAAGTTCGCCGGGGCCTCTTCGTCTCGCCCCAAGAACTTCGTGCCTACTATAAAGAGCAGAAACAGCAATTTACGTCTCCCGACACACACCACATCCGGCAGATTCTCCTGCTGCCGAAGCTGGATGAAACGATAGAGACGCTGAAAACCCGAGCTGCGGTCCTTTTGGGTGAACTCAACGAAGGCAGGGACTTCGAGAAGTTGGCTGAACTCTTTTCTGATGGGTCCGGAAGCGTCATGGGAGGCGACCTGGGATTCGTGACGAAAAAAGAATTATTGGCGCCTTTGGGCGAAGCACTGAACAAGCTCAGCCCCGGGGAAGTCAGCCCGCTGATCGAAACGGAAATTGGGATTCATATTCTCCGGCTTGAGGAGAGCCGGCCGGGAATCACACAACCGTTTGAGAAAGTGAAAGAAGTCATTGCGAGCCAATTGTATCAAAAGAAATTTCAGGAATCCTATAACGTGTGGCTGTCCTCGTTAAAAAATAAGGCGTACATCGAAATCCATTTTTCCTCCTAAGGAACCTCTGATTTCGTGTGAGAGCGGGATGCAGGACCAAGCGTCCCGGAGCGAAACCCGACGCTTCTCAGAGAGAGAGGTGAGGGGTGAGCGCGGACACCACGCCGCCATGTGCCCGATCGTGCACGAAATCAGAGGTTCCCGAATCCCTGCCCTTTCGTCGATTCCAGCCCATGTGGGCCTTGCCGGCGACCATCGAGGCCTAGTTTTGCGACAGAATTTTCAGGCCTTCCCGAATCAGTTCGTCGAGTGACTTAGGGGGAGGGCTCATCCGGCTCACTTGGTCGAGGGCGTGTTTCACGTCGCGATGCCGGTACCCCAGATTGACCAGTGCCGACAGTGCATCCTCTCGCGGAGCGTCAATCGACGCCGGTGCGTCGCTGGCTTTCGGCGTTTCAGCTCCGAGGCAGGAGATGGTATCCTTGAGTTCCAGAGCGATGCGGCCAGCAGATTTTTTCCCGATGCCCGGAACCGACGCGAGTTTGTCCACGTCGTTGGACAGCACGGCCTCCCGGAGGTCGACAACCTTCAAGGCGGACAACACGCTCAAGGCCAGTTTCCCGCCCACGCCGGAAATTTTGGTCAGCAGGGTAAAGGCCATTTTTTCATCTGGCGTCAGGAACCCGAATAGTTGAATGGTATCTTCCCGCAGGTGGGTGAAGACGTGCAGCGTCAAGGGCTCGCGCAGGGCGGGAAGGGCAAAATAGGTGCTGAGCGGGATAAAGACTTCATAGCCCACTCCGTTGACGTCGAGCACGAGCCGTGAGGGGTCTTTGACCGCCAGGATTCCCGTCAGGTTGGCAATCATGCAACGGTGTCACGCGAGAGAAGTTGGCGAGCCTCAGCCGGATGTCGCGACTTTTTCCATGACCTCATCCGGAATATCGAAGTTGGCATGCACTTTTTGGACGTCGTCATGGTCGTCCAGGATTTCCATCAATTTCAACACTTGCTCAGCCGGTTTTTCGTCGAGACGGACTTGATTGACGGAAAGATAGGTGAGTTCAGCCACCGACGTTTCAATGTCGGCCTGTCGCAGGGCCTCCTTCACCGCTTCGAACTCAGAGATTTCCGTGGTGATTTCGAAGCCGGCACCGGACTTTTTGACATCCTCAGCCCCGGCTTCCAAGACGATGCTCAGCAACTGGTCTTCATCGAGCGACGGCCCGTCCGTGACGAAGAGCCCTTTCTTGTGAAACTGCCACGCGACCGCCCCGGCTTCAGCCATGGTCCCGTGATTTTTTCCCAGCATGCTGCGAATTTCCGACACCGTGCGGTTCCGGTTATCCGTCATGACCTCGATGAGTATCCCGATGCCCCGGGGCCGTAGCCTTCGAGGGTGAATTCTTCGTAATGAGCGCCGGGCAGTTCCCCTGTGCCACGCTGGATAGCGCGTTTGATGGTATCTGCCGGCATGTTGGCTTCTTTGGCCTTGGCAATGCAGGTACGCAGGGTCGGATTCGCATCGGGATCTCCGCCCGTGCGGGCCGCCACGGTAATTTCGCGGATCAGTTTGGTGAAAACTTTTCCACGTTTGGCATCGACGCCGGCCTTATGACGTTTGATCGTGGACCAATGACTATGACCGCCCATGCCGTCACTTCCTTCTCTACACGATACCGCGTGAACACGTGGGATTTCTTCTGATTGTTCCGGGAGAACGTCCTTCGGCTTGTAGCATAGGGTATCCAATTGTTGCAACGAGTAGTTGCAACGCCTCGTGCTATCGTCTATGACTACGACAGAGCATCACGCTTTTCGTCGTGCCTTGAGGTGAGGCATCGCCAGATTAGCAAAACGCACCGCTTGACCGCTTCGAACTTCGTTTCATGGCGTGAAGAAGCGTTGCGTGAAGGCGGCGAGGATGGTAAGGAAACACCATGCGCGTCGTGTTCATGGGAACGCCCGCCTTTGCGGTGCCGTCACTGGAAGCCTTGAACAATTCGGACCATGAAGTCGTCGGTGTCGTCACCCAGCCAGATCGCCCCAAAGGCCGGGGGCAGGCCGTGGTGCCGTGCCCGGTGAAAGAACTGGCGTTGGCAAAGGGGTTGCCCGTGAGTCAACCCGAAAAGATGAAAAGCCCGGATTTCCTGAGGCAGCTCTCCGATTGGAAACCGGACGTCATTACCGTAACCGCGTTTGGCCGAATCCTTCCCAAAGCGATCCTGGATCTCCCGCCCATGGGGTGCGTCAACGTCCATGGTTCCCTGCTGCCCGCCTACCGGGGAGCTGCCCCGATCCAATGGGCGCTCATTCACGGGGATCCGGAAACGGGGATTACCACGATGTTGATGGATGAAGGCATGGACACGGGAGCCGTGCTGCTTCAGCAACCGGTCCCGGTCGAACCCGAAGATACGGCCTTGGAACTGGGCGCTCGGTTGGCGCAAGTCGGCGGTGCGCTTCTGGTGGAGACGCTGACGCGCTTGGCCGAACGTTCGGTCGTTCCCTGCGTACAGGATAACGCCCGGGCCACGTTGGCTCCGTTGCTGAAAAAAGAAGACGGTGTGATCGATTGGACGCAATCGGCTACGGAAATTGCCAACAGGATCCGGGGACTTTCTCCGTGGCCCGGGTCCTACACCTTCCACCATGAGCATCGCCTGATCATCCGGAAAAGCCGTGTCGCCCTGCAAGGTGACCCGGGTGGGAGCGACGGAAAACAACCGGGGACCATCCTGGCCGTGGGTCCGACATCCTTTTGGGTCCAGACAGGTGAGGGTAAGATCGAAGTGCTGGAAGTCCAACCCGCCAATAAAAAACGCATGTCCGTGGAGCAGTTTCTTCAGGGATATGCGCTCCGGGTGCAAGAGACACTCGCCCCGCAGCCGGAGAGTCGCGTTTCTTAACGGCGCGCGAAAGGCGTGGTATTTTGTGAGAACCTGACGCAGGAGTCGAGAACGACATGAGTGACCAGACCAGACAGGCATTGGACTTCATCGCAAAGCAAATACGCGAACTCAAAATCATTCAACCGCATGTGATCCAGGCCGTGAACGCGGTGTTGGCCAAAGAGCAATTTTACAAATGGAAAAAACAGGTGGTGACACTGGCGGGAGAACAACTCGGTGCCGGCTACCGGAAACGATTGTCCAAGGATTGGTTGGAAACAGCCTATGCCGGAGCGGATATGTACGATGAATTGAGTGACGATATCGAAATGTGTCTCCGCCACCTGTACCAACTCTCCCACGAAATTGAAACCCGTGGGCTTCAAGACCCCGATGAGACAGCGCCGCCTCGAACCTGAACCGATGTCCGTCCCGCCCCGCCCGCGAAAACGCCTGGGTCAACATTTTCTCATCGATCCCAATATTGTCCGAAAGATTCTGAAGGCTGCGGCGTTGCGTCCGGACGACGTCGTTTTTGAAATCGGACCCGGACGTGGCGCTCTCACGCAGGAGTTGTGTGAACGCGTTGCTCGGGTGATTGCCGTGGAACTCGACCGGCACTTGGTCGAGTACCTTGCACAAACCTGCGCGCAACGCGACGCCCTGGAATTGCATCACGGCGACGCCTTGGCGTTTCCCTATGACACTCTGCCCGCGGGAACGATCGTCATTGCCAATTTGCCGTACTACGTGTCCACACCCCTGTTGTTCCGGTTGCTGGAGGATCGCGACCGGATCGACCGGATGGTGCTGATGCTGCAACGCGAAGTGGCCGAGCGGATGATTGCGAACCCCGGCGCGCGGGACTACGGTCTCCTGTCCGTGGTCACCCAATATCATGTGAAGGCGCACAAGGCGTTCGTCGTGCCGGCGAGTTGTTTCCGTCCGGTCCCCCAAGTGGACTCGGCGGTGGTGTGTCTGACGGGTCAGGCCGGACGGAACCCCACCGATGCCCGATTTGACGAAGTGTTCATGAAAGTGGTCCGGAGTGCGTTTGCGCATCGGCGCAAAACGCTGATCAACTCCTGCCGGGAGGAAGGATGGGAAGAGCCTGTGATCCGGCGTGCCTTGGAGCAGACCCGAATCGACCCACGCCGCCGCGCCGAAACGCTCACGGTCCAGGAATTTATAGCCTTGGCGCATTCCGTCAGCCGGGTTGTTCCATAACTCCTCCACCCGTACACCTTCTTTCCTTCGGCCTTGATCGAGCCGAGTCCAAGCTCTGATGGGGGCTCCGGCATCTTTCTGTTTCCCATGGTTTATACCGCTTCCTTCTTCGACCATGAAGCCAGAGACCGATGGCCCATCCTCCTTTCAAGTCACCAGTCCTCTAGATTTACTGAATCTTCACTAGGTATTTTGCTTGATGAACGGAGGCTCGCTGTGATAGGCTGGCTCTATGCGCCTCTTTTCCAGGCCCGTGAAGAAGTCCAATAAGCCGGAAGCGCCACGCCCCTCTTTTCCCCTGAACAGGGAAATGGTCGGCATTTTTCTCGTCACCCTGGCCGTGCTGGTCTTTCTCAGCCTGTGGTCCTTTTCACTCCGGGACGTCGGCTGGTTTGCGCTCCCCGAGACCGAAACGGTCGAGGGACCGGGCAGCCTGCACAATCAGGTCGGGCTGGTGGGCGCCTATATTGCCGCGAGCCTGATCTGGGTTGTGGGGTCAGCATCAATGGCGGTCCCGTTTTTAATCCTCTTCCACGGCATTCGCGTCTTTCAAAAAAAACGCAAATCCATCAAAAGTATTCTGGTCTCCGTGCTACTGGTCCTGTGTGTGAGCACGCTCGTGTGGTTGCATCATCCTTTCTCTGCGCAGGCGTTGCAGGACGGAATCACGTCGGGATTGTATGCCGGACAGGCGGGAGTCTGGCTGGCAGGCGAGTTGAAACCCCTGTTCGGTCAATGGGGCACCACGGTCCTCCTGGGCTCCCTGCTGTTCGTCTCTCTTTTGCGTCTCACCTCCTTTTCCCTCTCGGCGGGATTCGAACGCATCCCTAAGAGCATGGGGAAAATGGGGCAATGGATACGACGTCCCGCTTTCCAGTGGCTTTCCCGGTGGAAGGACATCTCGCAACCCAAGGCCAACAAACCGCTCAAGATCAACCGGGAGTTAGGCGCGCCCAGGGAGACCTTTTCGTTTCTGAAACAGGCCGCCTCTTTGCCGGAACCCTCCCTTGAAACAGATTCGACTCCGGCTGCAAGAGAAGGTGAATCCCCGCTGCCGCAGCCTGTAGGGGACGACCTGCGTGCCGTCCCGCGGCCTGAAGCCGCCCGTAAGGTTGCGAAGGGCTATCATCTGCCTGATCCCGCGGCCCTGCTCGATGCGCCCCCTGTTTCGAAGACCCGGCAGACGGATCAGATTTTGGAGTCGCAATCTCAAATCCTCACGAGTACGTTGCAGAACTTCGGCATTGCCGGAAAAGTAACGGAAGTGCACACGGGGCCGGTCATCACCATGTATGAATTCGCTCCGGGGCCTGGCATCAAAGTCGCGCGAATCGTGACGCTCGCCCACGATTTGGCCATGGCCCTGAAAGCCCCCAGCGTACGGATCGTGGTCCCATTACCGGGCAAGTCCACGGTGGGGATCGAAGTCCCCAACCCGGTCAAAGAAACGGTAGCCTTACGGGAAATCCTGACCAGCGAGGGGTACGCCCGGTCCCGCTCCAAATTGACGCTGGCCTTGGGGAAAGATATTTTTGGACGACCGTGCATCGCGGACCTGAAAACCATGCCGCACCTGCTGGTGGCCGGGGCCACCGGGTCCGGCAAAAGCGTGGGGTTGAACAGCATGTTGTTGAGCCTCCTGTTTTCCGCACATCCCGATGAGGTGAAGCTGTTGCTCATTGATCCCAAAGTCCTGGAGCTCCAGATCTATGACGGCATCCCGCATCTGTTGCATCCGGTGCTGACGTCCCCAAAAGCCGCGGCTCGCGGGTTGACCTGGGTGCTTCAGGAAATGGAGCGCCGTTATCGCTTGCTGGCGGAATACGAGGTCCGCAACCTCCAGGCCTATAATCAAAAAATAGGGGACGGCTCCCCTGCCGTCCCGCAGAACACGCCTCCCGCTCGGTCAAGCCGGCTTGAGCCCGAGGTCGAGCCGGCTGAAGGTGACGACCTTCAAAACAAAGAGATCCCGCAACCACTCCCGTACATCGTGGTGGTGGTCGATGAATTCGCCGATCTCATGATGACGGCGCCCAAAGAGGTAGAGGAAAAAATCGCCCGACTGGCCCAAATGGCCCGGGCGTCGGGCATCCATTTAATCCTGGCCACCCAACGTCCGTCGGTAGACGTGGTGACCGGCCTCATCAAGGCAAATTTTCCGACTAGGATCGCCTACCAAGTCTCTTCCAAAACGGACTCCCGGACCATCCTCGATGCGAACGGGGCTGAAGCACTTCTTGGACTGGGCGACATGCTGTATTTGCCCCCGGGCACCGGCCGCCTGACACGGCTGCACGGCTCCTACGTCTCCGACGATGAAGTCCATCGAGTGGTTGAGTACGTGAAGGCCCAGGCCGGTCCGGATTTTTGCAGCGAACCGGCGTTCCAGGAGCCGACCGGCGTCGAAGAGGATCAGGAACGTGATGAAGTCTATGAGCAGGCCAGGGAAGTGGTGTTGACCTCCGGCCAGGCCTCCGCGTCGCTCATTCAACGTCGATTGCGGTTGGGATATCCACGGGCGGCTCGCATGATTGAGCAGATGGAAGAAGAAGGTATTGTCAGCGCACCAGGCCGCGATGGACGTCGTGAAGTGTTGGGTCGTCGCATGGCGCTCGAAGAGGAGGTGGGATGAAGGCTCGTGGAACGATCGTGATCGGCTGTTTTTTTGCGGTGTGCTCTCTCTTTCCGGAAGTGGGGAAGGGTGTGGGTCTCCTGGCGGTCGCGCACGGCCAGGGAAGCGATGCCCTCGAGGCGTTGGTCGAACGCGTTGACGCACGGTATGCGCAGATCAAGGATTTCCAGGCGGACTTTGTCCAGGAAACGCAGATTCAAGGATTCGATACGACGCTCCGGTCCTCGGGACACGTGTATCTGAAAAAACCCGGGCGACTTCGCTGGGATTATCTGGAACCTTCGGTCGAACACATTTACGTGCATCAGGATCAGTTGGCGATGTACGTGCCCAATCATAATCAGGTGTTAAAGGGTAGTCTCACGATGATGGTCTCGACCAAGGCTCCGCTCCGGTTGCTCCAGGGCGTTGGGAAATTGGCCGAACATTTTTCCGTGGAACCCACCGGAGATGCCAAGAAGGAGCCAGGCGGATTGCCGTTGTTGGCCCTGGTCCCCAAGTCCCTTCCCGGTTCCCCGCCGTCGTCACTCGTCAAGATTATGGCGGAGATTCAGCCGGACACATATGTCATTCAATCCCTCGCCTTGCACGAGAACAACGGCAATGTCTCCACATTTCGGTTTTCCAATTTCAAGATCAACAAAGGATTGGATGACGCGGTCATGATCCTGAATCCACCTGAAGAGGTGGTCATTGTCGAAGATGTTCTCCCGAAACGCTGATTGCGTCATCCTTCTAACCCTTCAATGGATGGACCTATGAGAATTTTGCTGTGTCTCGTTGGCTTGGCCGTGGGCATGTGGTGCTTCCCCGTGTCCGTGCTGAGTCTGACGGGCGACCTGACCAACGATCCGGCCAAGGTGATCAAAAAATATCTGTCATTGGATAAGCGTGGGGCCCGGTTGACGGCGCACTCGTACGAGGCGGTCAAGCCCTACGTGGCGTGGGAACAGGACGAGCCGGTCTGGGAACGGTTCGTGGTGATCCGCGACTATTCAGTCAGCAACGACGTCACGCAATGGGACATCGTGAACAGCACGGAAGCCCGCATTCCCGTCACCTTTCAGGTCCTTGGCGTCGTTAACGTGGAAACCGCCACGTTTGTGTCGAAGCCACAGGAGGAAGTGTTGTTCATTCGCATACGAGCCGTGGACAATCACTGGAAAATGGTGTCACCGGTGTTTCCCCCGCACGTTGGCGGGAGCCGCTTGGCAGATTTCGTGAAAGACGCCATGCTCCATGAAACCCATGACGGCCGGGTCGAGACGTTGCGCAGGCTCAGGGAAGATCTCGTCAACGCTGGCCGTTCATGAACCACGGACCGATAGCGGACTCCGTTCGGTTGGTCATTTTCGATCTTGACGGGACCCTCATTGATTCCAAGTACGATATTGCCTCTTCGGTGAACCTCACGCTCGCGGACCTGGATTTACCCACCTTGCCCCCCGAACGCATTTTTACCTTTGTGGGCGACGGGGTCAAACGGCTGTTACGCCTGTCCGTCGGGGAGGACAATGATGCGCGCTATGAAGAAGCGCTACGGATCTTCCGCGGACAGTATTTGGCGCATTGTCTGGATACCACACAATTGTATCCAGGCCTGGATCGGCTGTTTGACGGGAGGGATACGCGTATGAAGGCTCTGGCCACGAATAAATCGTTGGAATATACCTTACGCATCACCGAAGGCTTGAAGGTCAAAGAACAGTTTGCCGCAATCGAGAGTCCCCTCGACCAGTCTGATCTGAAGCCCGATCCGGGCATGCTGTGGCGAATCCTGGATCGCCTTGCGGTTCGACCCGAAGAAGCCGTACTCGTGGGCGACAGCACGAACGACGTGCGGGCCGCCCAAACTGCCGGCCTGTCTGCCTGCGCTGTCGGCTATGGGTACGGCAATCGAGACAAAGTCCTGGTCCTCAACCCCGATTACTATTGTGAACAACCGAGCGACCTGCTCTCGCTCCTGTTCGGGTAGAGGGTATCTTTATCAACCATCAAACTGAGAACGTACTGTATCTCAGGCTGTTTAGTTGAAAAGAGCAGATTGACACGACACCATCCCCCCCAACCGGTTCAACCGTTATTCTTGCAACCAATCCTTCGTCAGCGTGCTTCATGCCTCTGGCATAACGGCTTGCTGCGGAGTAGACTGAATCATCAGAAGTACGCTGGCGACGACACCGTGGCCGGAAGAGTCGACAGCAGCAAGCAACGGAAAGGAGGGGGACGTATGGAGATCGGAAGACGAACGATCTTGCAGATAGGGGCGTTAGCGGGGTTGGGCCTCATGGTGAAAGCCATGGGCTTCTCGCCCGTGCTGGCTACGACGAAAAAGGAACCGGATGCCATCGTCAAAATCGTCAAAACCGACGAAGAGTGGAAGACCGTCTTGACCCCGCAACAATATTACGTGCTTCGTCAGGAAGGGACGGAGCGGCCGTTTGCCAATGTCTATCATGCAAACAAGGACAAGGGGGTGTACCATTGTGCGGGCTGTGACTTGGCGCTGTTCTCCTCGGAGGTCAAGTATGACAGCAAAACCGGTTGGCCGAGTTTCTGGCAGCCGCTCTCCGACCGGGTTATCGGGACCAAAACCGATTGGAAATTAATCTATCCCAGAACTGAGGTGCATTGTGCCCGCTGTGACGGCCACCTGGGTCATATTTTCGAAGATGGCCCCCCACCGACCGGCCTTCGGTATTGCATCAATTCCGCAGCGCTCCAGTTTCGGGTAGCATAAATCGCGCTGCAGGCCGGTGTCGGTAAGAATGCTGACTCGGTGACGGCGTTCCGTGGCCGTCACCTGGAGAGGTGGAGAGAGTTCGGGGGATAACGCAAGCTGTCAGAGGCAGCTTTACGCTTTTTGAATCAGGCCGGATCGCAGGCACCGGGTGCAGATCCGAATGCGTCGCACCGCTCCGTTGAGTAACGCACGAACGGTTTGCAGGTTGGGGCGAAAGACCCGCTTCGTTTTATTATTGGCATGACTAACGTTATTTCCACTCATGCGTTTTTTTCCACATACGACACAGGCAAAAGCCATCTCGGGGCCTCCTTTCCTTCAAGAAAGAACGTAGAATAGAGTCCTCCTGATACCATACGGTGGATTCTTCTGACAACCGTTGTTCCGGGTCTGTCACAAATGCTGTTCGCTTAGAATTCCCCGCCGGCGGGCGGTGCGCTTGGCTTCTCCGCAAGGGGGAGTCATTTTTCCTTGAAGGCTTCTGGAATTCCTTGCAGACACTTTGTACTATTCACCCTGAGATGGAGAGAAACGCGCCGGAGGACACGCAGACCCTACAGAGGGTACAGACGCTTTTGAACCGGTTGAATCGCCCGATTCAATCAGCCTGTGAAGATCAGGGTGCCGCCTCGATCCATCTCGATTCGTTCGTTTCCACGCTTATTGTCGAGGCGTTGCGGAACATGGTGTTTCCCGCACGCATCGAAGCGGAATTATTGGTCTTGCGCTTTTTGTTTCAGGAGCAGGGAGATCCGGCGCGGACCCCGGACCGATTCGAGGCGGCCAGGCGGGTCCTGAGTCGTTTATCCACCATGGTACCTCAGCAGACTTCAGATTCCCCGCCAAGCCCGGAACCCGAGACGGACCGCAGGGGTTGGGACGATCAAGGTGACTCGCGTGGCGCGAAGAAGCCCCACGAGACGTCGAACCGCACGTTACACCAGACGGACATCCGGTTTGCCAAAGGGGTAGGTCCCAGGCGTGCGCTGTTACTCGAAAAATTGGGGATTCGCACGATAGAGGATGCCTTGTGGTTTTTGCCCTGGCGGTATGAAGACCGCTCCCGCATCGTGTCCATCTCGCAACTGGTGCCGGGTGAGAAAGCCACGATTGCCGGAACCATCCATCAAGCCGGGCTCCGGCGGACGCGACGACGGAATATGACCCTCTTTACGCTGTCGGTTCGTGATAAAACAGGTGTGGTGGAAGTCGTGTTTTTCAACCAGAATTATCTGGACGGCGTGCTTCAGAACGGGTTGCGAGTGGTGCTCAGCGGTCCGGTGGTGGCGCACCCTCGGCAGGTCGGGCTCCAAATGAGGACTCCGCAGTATGAGGTGGTGGATGAGGATGAGGATCTGCTGCTCCACGTCGGACGCATTGTGCCTGTTTATCATGAAACACGCGGACTGAGTTCCCGGCATCTTCGCCGGATCATATGGGGCCTGCTGGAAGAGTACGGCTCCGACTTGCAAGACCCGCTGCCCCCGCGTTTCCTGCAGCAGCACCATTGGCCCTCATTGGAGGCAGCGATTGCGACCCTGCATTTTCCGGAGAACGGGGAAGATCTGTCCTTGCTCAACGAGTGGAAGACGTTGGCGCATCACCGCTTGGCTTTTGAAGAAGGCTTCCTCTTGCAATTGGCCCTGGCGCTTCGACAACGCATGAATCAATCAACGGCGCCCGGTATTGCCTTTCGGCTCACCGGCAAATTCACCGCACCGTTGCGGAAGCAATTGCCGTTTCAACTGACTGACGCCCAACGACGGGTGATTACCGAGATCGAAGCGGATATGCGCGAGCCCCGGCCTATGAACCGGTTGCTCCAGGGAGACGTGGGATCGGGAAAAACCATCGTGGCCCTGCATACCATGTTGGCGGCCTGTGGGGATGGGTATCAAGCCGTCCTGATGGCTCCCACCGAGATTCTGGCCGAACAACACGTGTTGACCATCCAGCCGTATCTCGACGCTCTTCAGATTTCCGTTGCCTTTGTGACCGGAGGGCTGTCGCAAAAAGAGCGGACCGATGTGTTGGCGCGCATCGCCGCGGGAGACGTCCAACTCATCGTGGGGACGCACGCGCTTCTGGAACAGGACGTCCGGTTTGCGAAGTTGGGAGTCGTGGGTGTGGATGAGCAACACAAATTCGGCGTGCTGCAGCGAGGGAAACTGCGAGAGAAAGCCCTGCACCCCGACGTCCTGGTGATGACCGCCACCCCGATACCCCGGACCCTGTCCATGACCATCTATGGAGATCTCGACGTGTCCGTCATCGACGAGTTGCCTGCGGGACGCCAGCCCATCCGGACGCGCGTCTTTCGCCACAACGCGCGGTCTAGGGCTTATGAGTTGGTGCGGAAGGAAGTCAGCGCGGGGCGGCAAGCCTACATTGTGTATCCGTTGGTGGAGGAATCCGAAAAACTCGACCTCGAAGCGGTGACGCAGGCGGCGGAACGATTACAGGAAACAGAATTCCTCGGGATGAGCGTAGGAATTCTTCACGGACGTATGAAGTCCGATGAAAGGGCCAGAATCATGAAGGCGTTTCGGGCGGGAGACGTGCAAATTCTGGCATCCACGACCGTGATCGAAGTGGGCTTGGATGTGCCCAATGCCACGGTGATGGTGATCGAGCATGCCGACCGGTTCGGGTTGGCCCAACTCCACCAGCTTCGTGGGCGGGTTGGGCGTGGTGCGCAACGTTCCTTCTGTTTCCTGATTGTAGGGGCGGACCTGCGTGTCCGCCCTGCGGGCAAAATGCCTGTCCCCGACGTTCCTGCTGTCTCCCTCTCCCCCAGGGAGAGGGTGGGGATGAGGGGGGCATTGCCGTTCGATGAGAAGCCGTCCACGGAGCGCACGCGCATGCACACCGGGCCGACGCACACCGCTGAGCAGCGGCTGAAAGCGATGGTACAGTGCTCGGATGGATTTGCGATCGCCGAACAGGATCTCCGCATCCGTGGACCGGGTGAAATGTTGGGAACCCGGCAATCGGGAATCCCTGAATTTCGAGTCATGAACCTGGTGCGGGATGCCCTGGTGTTGGAGCAGGCCAGGCAAGAGGCGTTTGCCCTGATAGTGCAGGATCCGGATCTGTCCCGCCCGGACCATCAACGACTCAAAGCCGCCGTGTGGCGAAGATGGCAGACCAAACTGGACATGGGAGCGATCGGATAAAGCCGGTGCGCGTCGCAGGAATTGATATCGGGACCCTGACCTGCCGGTTGTTGGTGGCAGCGGTGTCTCCCGAGGTTGAGGGCCCGCTTCACACGATCCGTTCGGAACGGAAAATTTTGCGGTTGGGCGAAGGGGTGGACTTGACCGGGTCGCTCAAACCGGAGGCCATGTTGCGCGTGATCGAGACGATTCGGGGATGGAAAACGATCATTGAACGCCATGGCGTCGAGCGGTATACGGCCGTGGCCACAAGTGCCGTGCGGGAAGCCGGGAATCGCGAAGAATTCCTGGATCGAGTCAGGCGGGAAACGGGCGTCGAGATCGAGGTCATCGATGGAGAGGAGGAGGCGCGACGTACCTTTCTCGGAATTCGCTCCGGTCTGCCGGACGTTCGGGAGATCCTGGGGTTGGATATCGGAGGCGGGAGTACGGAATTCATCGCGAGCCGGTACGGGCAGCCCCTCAAGATGACGTCGATTGACATGGGGGTGGTGCGATTGACGGAGCGGGTGTTACGGAGCGATCCGCCGCGTGCCGAGGAAATTCAACAGGCGGAAACCTTGATCCGGGACCTTACCCACGATGCTCGACAGAAGATCGGAGACGTGACGGAACTGACCCTTGTGGGCACTGCCGGGACGATTACCTCGTTGGCGGCTATGGCCCAAGGACTTTCCTCCTATGACGCCGCGAGAATTCAGAATTACGTGTTGGAGCTTCCCGTGATTCAGCGTATCGAGCGCGACGTGTTCGGCAAAACGCACGCGGCCCGCGTGGGGATACCCGGCCTGGAAGTGGGCCGAGAAGAAGTCATTGCCGCGGGGGTCCTCATTCTGCGTTGCGTGATGGAAGATCTGAACGCCGACCGGTGCATCGTGAGCGAGTACGGGCTGCGGGAAGGCGTCCTGGTGCACCTCGCCCATCAGCCTTGACTTACCGCTGACTGTACCAGCGAAAGCCTTGGGATTCTTTATAGGCGGGACGCTGGAACCCTCCGGGTTTCTCCAGGATCAGGGCGTTGAAGTCCCACAACCCGAACCAGGCTGGGTCGAGGACGTTGTGATAGTGCAGGCCAGTCAGTTTGGTCAGCGTCTCACCGAGCGAGTCCTTTAATTCCGATTCGGTGTATGCCCGTACGGCGAACGTTTTGCCATCGGCTTCCTGAAAGCGTCGTATGGCATAGGCGGCGCCGGTGCACAACACTTGCGTCTCCCGTCGGATGGAAAGCAATTGGGGCAGCGCGCAGTATTGTTCCCGAAATCCGAGCCATCTGGCGGCGTGACGCAGATAGGTAAATTGCACTTCGTATTCCGTATGGCCGGGGAGCCGCACGGGGTCGGGCCAGCCTGAATCAATCCCGAATTCGATGAGCAACGCCCGCCCACCCGGTTTGAGGACGCGCCAGAGTTCGTGCAGGAATTGAATGGCGCCATAGTTGAAGATCGCTTCGTCGGGATACGGGGTATCGAGGTTCAAGCGGAGCTTTTGGATGAGGTCCAGGCTTTGCTGGTGCTCGGGTGTCGCGCCCTTGCGCGTCTCCAGTTCTTCCCGGGACAAGTGGATGGGGGTCATATCCGCCAGGTTTTCATTGTCGATGACCAAGTCCACGCTAGCCTCGGCCAAGGGCAGCTGTTCCGCGTTCGCATTCAGAATTTTGGCGTCCCACCCGGCTTTCACGGCTAACGCGAACTGGGATTGCAAAAAAGCCCGGGTGAGGTCCAGAAAGATGTATTCCACGCCACGTCGTTCGAGTGGTGAAAATTCTTTCGCCATTTCCTGAGACAGGTAGCCCAGGCCCGCCCCCACCTCCACGACTCGTTGCGGTTTCGGACTCCACCATCCCAACTGCCGGAAGGTTTTGGCGAGCAATTGGCCGTAAGAGAAGCCATGCAGCGCGTCGCAGGGTTCACGGAGGAGATGGGAAACCGTGGTTTCCACGATTTCGAAATGGCCATGATGGCTTTGAATACCTTTATGATGAAACTCCGTGAGGTGTTCCTCGCTTTCGACCGCCACGTTTTCATGCCATTGTTCGCGTACCTTTTGGAGGAGAAGGTCCCACTTCGCGTTGACGCTGTGCCCGCTTGGCGGGTCCGTCCCGAAATAACACAACGAATAGCGGGGCAAGGACCACCGTTCGAGGAACCACCGGCCGGTTTCCTGATTGGCGCCACAGACCCATTTGCCGAATTGCTCCAGGAGTACGCCGATCGACAGGCGGCCATCCATGGCCCCAAGGAGGGAGGCGCCCATCCGGTTCAGCCGGATCAGGGGCAGATCTTCATCCAAGGGCGTGACCCACCATTCATGGGCCGCGCGCTGGTACACTACGAGGTCCGGCATGCGCCAAGCCCGCTGTTGGAGAATCTCGCCCTCCAAGGCAAGGGGTTGAAGGGATGGGACAGGGTCTGAGGTCATTCGTTTTTCCCCTCTCCCCCTGGAGAGGGGAAGGTGAGGGAGAATTAATCGCGCGAGCCGGCGGGGTTGGCGTCAAAGACCATCCGATACATCCCCGACCAGAACTCCGACCAGGCATCGGCGGCTTCCCGTGCGCCTCCAGCCACTCGACGCACGTCATCCTCGGACCGGGCCGTCTTGTGAACGGCTTCAACCAGCCAACTGCTGTGGTGTTGTTCCTCTGCCAGGTGTAGCGTGAAAAATTCCAACTCCCCGGGATGAAACTGTTGATATTGTTCGAGGCCCGGCACGAAATATCGGAATTCGGACGCCGCGGTGGTTTCGACGGCCAAGGCCGCTCCCAACGCGGTCAAATGTCCGGAGTGAAGAAATAACCGCCGCAATGTGTCGAGGTAGCTCATCACTTCGGGGATCGGGACGGTGCCTTGGAGATCCTTCGGCTGAAGCCCAATGGCACGCGCAAACCGCTCGAGTTGCCGGATGTGCACGCGGTCGGGCGACCCGCTGCCTAACTCCGAGTACAAGGTCTTGACCAACTCGGTACGCATTTCTATCTCGTGGACTGGGGTGTGGTACAGCAGCCCTTCCAGGACCTTGACGAAATGGAGGCAAAAATAATGGTATTGCCGGACAAAATCCCGGAGTTGTCGAGGCCGAAGTTTGCGAGACCTGAACGTTCGGAAAAATTCGTTGGTATTGACCGGATGCGCCCGGAGTTCCAGGACAAGCGATTCGACGTCGGAAGGGGTAGCTTGAACGGGGCTCATGCAACTCACGTCAGGAATGGCACCAGGGACTGTAAATGTTCAGTAATTCGTTGACAGTTTCCGCTTTTTCCTTCCCCACTTCCTCCTTCCCCTTCCCTCTTCTCTCCCTTGACGGGAGAGGGCTGGGGTGAGGGTGAGGCAGCAGAAGGTGAATGCTCCTGTACGGCCAGATGCCCCCTGTGTTTGCCAAACAGACAACGGCGACGAGGGACTTGCCAAGAGCCCCTTTTATTCCTCACCCTCACCTTACTCCTCTCCCATCAAGGGAGAGGAGACTCGGAGGAGGGAACGCATCCGGTGGCTCCCGCTTGAGCTGACCATTCTGTCAACGAATTGGTGAACACATACAGGAACGACCTGCCAAGCATCACGATAGCCGACCAAGATTACCTGATGTTCCCAACCCGTCGCAAGGCAGTGTATGGGGCACCACCTGTAGTCCCATGCCGCTGCTTGCTTTTTCGCTTCTATCCATCTAAATCATCGAAATTATGGATTAGCATTGAAGGAGGAAACGACGTGGCCGTCACGACCTATTCTTACGAACCCGACTACGCTGTTCCGCCCGGCTGGGTCGTAGAGGAACACTTGCAGAGTCAACGCCTCTCCCATGCAGAGTTCGCCAGGCGGTGTGGCCGTTCCGCAAAGCTCATCAGCGAGATCATCGCCGGTCAGGCTCCCGTTGAACCCAGGACCGCGCTTCAATTTGAGAAAGTGCTTGGCCTCGATGCCGGCATCTGGCTGGGGATAGAAGCCCGCTATCAGCTTCACAAAGCCCGCAAGGTCGAGGCCAAAGCCGATCTCGCGGCGGAAACCGACGTCTACAACCATCTCGCTTGAGGGTAGCGAAGATGCCTTCCCTCCAAAACCGCCTTGTCCTGCATCGCTTCATTTGCCGGGAATTCTGGTAATATGACATGCGCACCATGCTTGAAAGGTTTGCGCGACATTCCGGCCAGCTTCGATGCCGGTGATGAGAGTGAATACGCCCGCGCGTTGTATCTTTCCTGTACTGCCCTGATCCGAGACGAGAAACTGATCGAATACGACACCAACGGCGACCACACCCTGAATGCCCTGAAACAGCCAAACGAAACATGGACCGCCAAGACCATCGAGCCGCTTTTTCGGGAAATGATGTTTGAGGAGACGAAGTGATGGCTGAGAAACGTCATGCGTCCCCCAATGATCTCACGTTTTCACAACGCTACGATTACGAACCGTTGCCGCAACCGATGCAGTTGGAAGAACTATCTGATGATTTGAGGCGCGAGATATGGAACCATATGCGCAGATTTCTTTTCCTATTTCGAGAGCAATATTCCATCACGGGATATATGTTCAGAGATGGGGAAATCACGAGATTCATAGAATATGCTCTTGGGAAGTTGCTCAAATTGCCTCATGACGAAATTAAAACTGACCACGATAGCGCAATGTCCCAATTCAAAGGAATAATAGAGGGAGGGAAATTCAACAAAGTACTTGATCTCATCGAAATCGTGGCAAACTCCGACAGCCTAACGATTAAGTTTATCATACAGAAACAAGAACTTATTTGGGCTATTCGCGGTCAGTTTGCTCAACACGCCGCAGCCTACTGGCTGGATGTGTCGAGCCGTCCATTCCAGTTTTATCCTCGTAGCAACAGAGAACAAGGAGAAGCTACACGACAAGCCATTGAGACGATCCGCGAAAGCAGCATGGAAGGTGCATCAACGCACCTGCGTCAAGCTGCGGAACACATCAACGCGCAGCAATACGGAGATTCTATTGCAGACAGTATCCATGCAGTCGAGTCCGTTGCACGTATAATCGGCTCACAAGCAAACAGAACCCTCACCCCGGCGCTTGATTCTCTTGAGCATGCTGGTCTACTGAAACATTCTGCGCTCAAACAAGGGTTCGAAAAACTCTACGGTTACACAAGCGATGAACAAGGAATTCGGCATGCCCTTCTCGATAAAAACTCTCCTGATGTCGGACTGGATGAGGCTGTGTTCATGTTTGGCTCGTGCGCGTCGTTTGCCGCTTATCTGGTGAATAAACACCATCGGATGAAGCAAACATCAAAAAAACGTTCGTAGAAGCCGTAGGTCGGGTTAGCCGAAGGTGTAACCCGACACCGTAGCCCCACGTCGGATTACGCGACGCTAATCCGACCGGCGGGGACCTTTTCGGGCCAATTCATCGTCGATCCTGACAGATAAAACGAATTGAACAATCGTTGAGTCTGCTATAATCCCTCTATGGTGACTGACACAATCACGTTGGCCAAACAACTGGAAGGATCTGGCCTCAATCCTCAGCAGGCCAAGGGGTCGCCCGCGCCATCCACGATCATCAGACTGAGCACGTGGCAACCAAAGCCGATTTGCTCGCGATCAAAACCGAGCTTCTAGCGAAGATGGCTGAGTTTCGGGTGGCGCTGCGATTTCATCGCTGGACACTGGCGCTGATCGTCGCGCTGGTCTTAGCAGTTCTGGGCAAGGTCTGGTGAGGATCTCGACCACCTTCGACGAAATGCTTGCCCAAACCGATTGAGATTAACTCATCCTTGGATGTGTTCAGTCATTCGTTGACAAGATTCGTTGATTTGCTTCGGCGTTTTGCCCCCCCTGCTGTCTCAGTAGCTACGTCATCTTCCGACACGAGTTTTTTTGTCATCTCCGATCCCTGACAGATCCCTTCCCCGATTAAGAATGTCGAGGACAATGCTCACTAATGTTTTTGACTCTGCTCATATCATCCGTCATAATTTGTCTACCTATCGCTCCAGGCCATCCGTTGTCGGGTCGCCTGTGAAATACAACAGCCTGGTCCATCAGAAGAGGTTTGGCCACCTTTGACTGATGGACTGTTCGATCAAACGGTAAATACGCAGGGAGTCTCTCGCCTGGAGCGATAGGCCGGCCCGGCCATATTGGGTCTGGTCGGCTTATTCATCTCTCTTCTACCATTTTATAAGGAGGTGGTTATGATTCATTGCGTTCAGGCCCTCCAACGAGGACTCCTCATCACACTTCTGCTTGCCCTGCAACGCCCCAACAGTGGACATTTCGTACCGCTGCCGGAGATAGACTTCGATAGCGTCGAAGTGAGCAATACCAACACACTGAGTTAGTTGGCCTGACTTATGCGTTTTCGGACTCCCCCTTCCGAAGACCATTGACTCTCGGTCCTTGGGGCAGTCGACAAATTTCATCACCTTCAATACAAGGAGTGCATCATGAAATATTTACAACTTGGGGCGATCACACTCAGCGTTGGACTCTTGCTTAGCGCCTGTGGAGGCGGAGGGGGCGGTACCATCGGAGGAGGCGATCCCATAGTGGCTCCACCACCATCGCAGACGGCGTTTAGTGGCACACAAGGAAGAGACACGGATGCAATTGCGCAATCATCGGGGATTCTGTTGGGGGCTGCCTCTCAACCAAATGAGCCACTTTTTGGCAGCGTCACTCAAGGCTATCGGTTGAGGTCAGCACCTGTCACGGGGTTGAATGCCAGTTTCAATGGAAACAGGTTCGCGTTGAACATCACCAGACAGGATGGAAGTTCGACGACCCTGGATACCGATCGGGATATCGTGTCCGACGTTGTGGAATTATCCTCCTCTAACAATCCAGTGACGAACAGGCCTCTTGTCGAAGGCTATATCGCTAAGGGCAACGGATCTGAATACACTGCCGCAGCAGTAGCGGTGGAATGGACGACTAACGATTATACCGACTATCTCTCTGGTGGTTACTGGTTGCATGTCGATACTGGCGCCCAACCAACTGTCGAAATTGGCGCATTTATCGACGGACCGGCCTTTGAAGAGACCATACAGGTGCCCCCAATAGGTACGGCCACGTATAACGGCAGAGCAGACGGGCTTTATTTGGCAAGGTACGGAACAGACTTCCCTCAGGTTCCTCTAGGAACCCTTGAGCAAGGTCAGTATAGAGGCCGCATCAGGCTGACAGCTGACTTTGGAGCCAATCAGGTTTCGGGACGGATTGACAATATCGGGCTGTACAATGTCCTAGCTGTGACACCTGACGGAAGGAGAACAGCCTATGATGTGAATACCGACTATGCCGTCATCCTGGGAGCCATCCCGATCGACCAGACCGGAACTTTTGATGGACCGGGCGTGACACTGACCCATCCGGACCTTCAGATTATTTCTTCTACGGGTTCATGGGCGGGCCGGTTTTCAAATGTTGATGATCGGTTCGGCAACCCGCGAGCCGTCGCAGGAACCAATGGTGCCTACGTCACCACTGCTGGAGGAAGCGAGTCCCTCTTTACAGGGGCATTCTACGGAGCCACCGAACGATTTCCGTAATGAACCTGATAAACCGGCTTGGGAGCCTCCTGGGCCGGTTTATCCTTTATCGAGGGACAGATTAATCGGATTTTCGGCATCGCCTGCAACTCGTTAAGCGGGTTGATTCAAAGGAGGCAAATTGACCTGCACGAGATCGAGCGTGGGCAAGTACTTCGGTTAGTGGCTGCATGATTGCCGACTTTATTGACAGCATAATTTAGTTGCGACTTTTACCTCGCGATAGAGAAGAAAGGAGTTGCTTAGTGGACATTAACACCTTTGAGCGAGCAGAAGCAGCATGTAAGACCGCGCAACACCTAAGCGAAGCAATGAAGGTTCACGAAGAGCGCGGAATTTTGTGCGATGAAGAAAGATCCAGCCTGGAGAAGATTTCCACACGACTTAAGAACATTTGCTTGCAAAAAAATAAAAGAATAGCAGCTATGCCCCCTCCAGATTTTGCAAAATTGCTTGACCAGCAAAAGGAACGCGATAGGCACAGATGGTTTAATAAGGAAAGGCGTTCTGCTGAGCCCGAACCACCAACTCTCTTTCGCTTCGTTAAGGAACAGCAAGCCATGGAGAATCACTTGGAAGGTAAACTTTGGTTCCGATCGCTCCCATATCTTCGCAACATCGAGGGGAAAGGGAAAGATGTGTCAGAAGGTATCGGCTCTTACGCATTGCCCGATGGAAGGATTTGCCGAAATGTTAACGACGAGAACCCGACTGCCTTTATTCTGAGCTTTAGTGAACAAGCCGAATCATTGGAGGAGTATGGAGAATACTGTTTGGAGATACGCAACCCATTGGAACTGAAGAGACGTGTGGAGTGCCGTCTGTGTCCTGGAAGCCGAGTTCAATGGCGAAAAATTCAATACAACAAGGTCATGGATAAAGGCAATAAGGTCATGCAACTTGAGACCAACCTTAGTCCCACTGAAAGCTGGAATCGCATGTACTACTCGAAGCCTGAGAAATTTGCTGACGAAAAAGAATGGCGGTTGTTGATTTTCCTCCCAATGCGGTTCTTCAACGACACACTTAAGTTGCACGTTGGAAACTTGATAGACGTTTTTGATCTTCGTATGAGATCCGACTGATGCCGTGTATTCTGTTTAAGTTCAGAAACCTTTGGCACCCCTCGAACCAGGAGGAGGGGCCATGCGCATCCACCAGATCGGCTTCCGTATCCGGGGGTTTTACCACCTCGCCCAAACCGGGCATCGTTGGGACATGATACCCAAAGATTCCCAACACCGATTCAACATTCTGCAGTTTTTTGCTCGACACGGCCTGGCCGCGACGGCGGAGGCCTTCGGGGTCAGCCGCCATCGCCGCGTATGCGCCTCGACACCTACATCATCACCCATTGGTGGACCTATCCTCGCTCCCCGAAAATGAACGCGCATGTCGAACGGTTCAATCGCACCCTCCAAGAACAGTTCGTGGATTACCACACGGATTTGCTGTTTGATGATTTGGCCGCCTTTAACCGAAACTGGTTGACTGGTTGCTGGTTTACAATACCGTGTTGCCTCACCATAGCCTTGGGCGCCAATCTCCGGCACAATTCCTCATTCACCAGCAACCAGAATGCCAAATGTTGGTTAAAAATGCATTAAATGTATAAGTTCAGAAACCTTTGGCACTCCTCGAAACAGGAGGAGAGGCCATGCAAATCCACCATGTCGGCTATCGCATCAGGGGGTTTTATCGACTAACGCAATTCGGGCATCGTTGGGACATGATACCCCACGAAGCCCATCACCGACTCAAGATTCTGCACTTTTGCGCCCGGCATGGCCCAGCCGCGACGGGGGAGGCCTTTGGCGTCAGCCGCCGGACGCTTTATCGCTGGCAGCGGGCGCTCACTCAGGCTGGCGGGGACCCGCAGGCGTTGGCCGTCCGCTCTAGGGCCCCCCACCGGCGGCGGCAGGCCACGTGGCCACCCGCCCTGAGCCAAGCGATTCGGCGGCTACGCACCACGTATCCCAACCGTGGGAAGGCCAAGCTGCACGTCCTACTGCGGCCGTGGTGTGCGCAGCACGGGCTAGCCCTCCCCAGGGTCTCCACCATCGGGCGCCTGATCGCCCGCGCCCCGGACCGGATGCGGCACACGCCGAGCCGCCTGGATGCCCGGGGCCGGCCCAAACCCCGGACACGGCGCCGGAAATCCCGCCCGCCCCGGCCCCGCCCCGCCCAGCCCCTGGCGGTCTTGGCCGGCGATCCCGTTGTGCGGCTCCACGCCGGACTCCGCCGCTACCTATTCACCTTCATCGATCCCTGCAGTCGCTTCGCCTTCGCTGTGGCCACCGCCACCGCCTCCAGCCGCCATGCCACCCACGCCCTCGATGCACTCTGTGCGTTGCTCCCGGCCCCACCCCGGGTCCTCCTCTCCGATAACGGCCCGGAGTTCCAGGGGCATTTCCAGCACCGGCTCGATGAACGCGGCATCACCCACTGGTGGACGTATCCCCGATCCCCGAAAATGAACGCTCATGCGGAACGGTTCAATCGCACCCTGCAAGAGACCTTCGTGGACTACCACGAGGATCTGCTGTTCGACGATTTGGCGGCCTTTAACCGCAAACTGGCCGATTGGTTGCTGGCCTACAATACCGTGTTGCCCCACCATAGCCTTGGGCGGCAATCTCCGGTACAATTCCTGATTCACCACCAACCCGAGTGCCAAATGTGGTTGACCCATACATTAAATTGCATTCTTGACGAAAAATAGTTATAATTTAGAAATGATAGTCTCATTTTCTGTAGAAAACTACCATTCCATACGAGAAGAAGTCGTTCTCGATCTGCGCATTTCAGGAACCGCTCCGGATCTGCCGCGCTTCCGGCGTAGCGAAACCAAGCCGGATGTCAGGCTCCCTTCCGTCGTGGTGCTCATCGGGCCCAACGGATCGGGCAAGACAACCCTGCTCAGGGCATTGATCGATACTGCCAGAATCGCTTCAACGTTGCCTATGGAGGAGAGCAACCCCATCAATGTTGTTATGCCCTTCTTCTCGCCCGAAGCCAGAGGAGAACCAACACGATTTGTTCTGGAATTTGAGGCAGCGTGGTTGCCGCCTGGCGAGGCCCGGCAATTGTTCCACTACGAATTGGCTATAGGACGTGATGCGTCTGGCTTCCAAGGCCCCTACTTCCATTACGAAGCGCTGTCTTACTTCCCTAAGGGGCGTCCCCGCCGTCTTTTCGAGCGAGTGGGGCCGGGAGAACGCATATATGTTTCCGGCGAGTTCGGGCTCAAGTCCAATGACGATCGCCTCAAGGCAGTTCGAAACGATGTCTCGCTGGTCGCTACGCTCGCCCTGCTCAACGTACCCCTGGCCATGCGAATCGTGAATGACATGCGATTGGTCCTGTGGTCGAGCAATATCGTGTTTCACGCGAAATGGGAGCCTCCGACAAAAACGGTCATCCAACTGTTTGAGGAGAATCCCGAGCTAAAAGTCTGGGCCGGGAAGCATATCCAATCCAGCGACCTGGGGATTCAAGGCTTTGATATTCGCAACAGCTTACAAGGAGAAAAGGCGGTATTCTTCCATCATCACGGACTCGATGTGCCGATCATTCTTCATTTCGAATCCAGCGGGACAAAACGTCTGTTTCACCTGTTGCCTCAAGTCGGTTTTGCACTCAACAAGGGCGTTCCTGCTGCCCTGGATGAGGTCGACGGCGATCTTCACGTGGATATCGCCAGTGAAGTTCTTAACTTGTTCCGGTCCCGGGAGACCAATCCCCACGACGCGCAACTCTTCGTCACCTCTCACAACGTCGGTTTGCTCGACGACCTGGAGAAAGAGGAAGTCTTTATCGTGGAAAAGGACGGCAACGGCGCGACCAAGGTATATGGTGCCCAGGATGTTCGCGGCCTTCGCCGTGACGCCCGTCTCTATCCCAAGTACAGGGCAGGGGTGCTCGGCGGTCTCCCGAACATCGGATGAGAGGCGATGCCCCGACGCAGGACGGTCGAAGCCAGGCGAGGCATCTTTATCGGGGTCGAAGGGAAGAGCGATCGAGCCTTCGCGCGGTTCCTCCAAATCTGTTGCGACGGAGAGGGTCGGCACCTGCATTTGAACGTCAAGACGGCAAGCGGAGGCGACTCCGTAGCCGTGGTCAAAGAAACCGTTCGCCACTTGACGAGACATCTCGACAGGAGAGATATCGATCACAGTCTGGTATTGCTGGACCGGGACCGGTATGCACAAGACGTCCGTGCAGGACGTGACCCCCAAGCCGTGGCGTCCAAGTCGAAGCTGAAGATCATCTTTCAGACTCCGAACCTGGAAGGCCTGTTGCTCAGACTGTATCAAGGACATGAGCGTCGGAACATCGTGCCCGTCGCCTCTATGTCTGAGCTTCGCAAGGTTTGGCCCGAGTACAGCAAATCATCGCTGGTCGCGGAGCAATTGAACCGGAGTTTTACCGTATCCGACCTGCGGCGGGCAGCCCTTTACGATAAAGAGTTGCGAAGACTTCTCGATGTTCTCAGTCTTTGAGCCCCTCAGCAACGGAGCCCTTTCTTCAAACAGTAAATCCTTTCCTTCGACAAACTCAGGACAGGCGCGTTGCTCAAGATGACAGCAGGGGTGGGGCAACACTTATGATAGAATGAATGGAAAGTCTTTTGTTCGTCGATCTCTTTGACCCATGGTGACGGCTTACGAATGTGACGTGCTTGTGATGGGCGCCGGGTTGGCAGGGATGCGAGCGGCATTGGCTGCACGTGAGACCGGGGCTACTGTCGCGATCATCACCAAGGTGCATCCCGTTCGGAGCCATTCCAATGCTGCTCAGGGTGGCATTAATGCCGCCTTGACCGACCGCGGGGACAAATGGGAAGAGCATGCTTTTGAGACGGTCAAAGGCGGCGATTATTTGAGCGACCAGGATGCCGTGGAAATTTTGGCGCAAGAAGCCGGGCAGGATATTCTGGCTTTGGAGCACATGGGCGTGATCTTTAACCGAACCGAAGACGGCCGGTTGGGGACCCGTCGCTTCGGCGGGCAGAAACGTGCCCGCACCTTTTTTGTCTCCGACTTTACCGGACAGGCGTTGTTGCACGTCTTGTATGAGCAGGTGATGCAGGCGGGCCTCCCGGTGTTTGAGGAATGGTTCGTGACGTCGTTGGTCAGGGATGACAACGGACACTGCGGCGGGGTCGTGGCTTTTGAAATACGAAGCGGGCGCGTGGCGTTATTCAAGGCTAAGGCCGTGATCATTGCCGCCGGTGGGCTAGGACGCGTATTCGAGCCGAGTACCAATGCGCTGATCTGCACCGGTGACGGGATCGCGATTGCGTATCGGGGCGGGGCTCCGCTGATGGACATGGAGATGGTGCAGTACCATCCCACGACTTTGCAGGGAAAAGGGTTGCTCCTGAGTGAAGCAGCTCGAGGGGAAGGTGCCCATTTGCTAAATGCCGAGGGGGAACGGTTCATGGAGCAGTATGCTCCGAACATGATGGAGTTGGCCTCACGCGACGTGGTGTCCCGCGCCGAGCAAATCGAGATCAATGAAGGCCGGGGGATCAACGGCTGCGTATGGCTCGATTGCCGGCATTTGGGCAGAAGGGTCATACGAGAGCGTCTCAGCCAAATTTTTGAGGAAGCGAAGTCGTTTGCGAATATCGATTTGGCCGAAGAGCCGATTCCCGTGTGCCCGGGTATGCATTATATCATGGGTGGGCTGAAGACGGACGTGGAGGGCCGTTGCTGGGATCCGGCAGGCGAATGGCAAGGTGTTCCCGGTCTGTTTGCTGCCGGAGAAGCCGCGTGTCTGAGTCTCCACGGCGGGAATCGACTCGGAGCGAATTCCCTGTTGGATACCGTAGTGTTCGGGCGCCGTGCGGGCCGTTGTGCGGGAGAGTATGCGAACACTCGTCCGCAATCCCATTGTACCGACGCCGCGGTGAACGACGGAGAAGCCGGCCTCAAAAAGATCATCGCCCGGCCTGGGACCGACGATACCGTCGCCCGTATCCGATACGAAATGGGACGCACCATGACGGAGGGATTGGGCGTGTTTCGCGACCAGGAAGGGGTGGCCCTTGCTCAACGGACAGTCAGTCGGCTCCGGGAACGATGGAATCGCGTGGCTATTCAAGATAAAGGACAGGTGTTTAATACGAGTCTCGTTCGTGCGTTGGAACTCGACTGTATGCTGGACTGTGCCGAGACCATCGTGTTGAGCGCCCTGACGCGAAAAGAAAGTCGCGGTGCTCATTTTCGAACGGATTATCTCGACCGTGACGACGAACAGTGGTTGAAACATATTCTGATTTATCATCGTCCCGATGGACCGCCTCAACTCGATTTTCTACCCGTTCGGATGACCCGATGGGAACCGCAAGTGCGCGTGTATTGATCGTCACTTGTTCGTTGATAGTCTATGGAACCTCTGATGTATTGCACGATCGGGCGCATGGCGGCGTGGTGTCCTCGCTCAACCCTCGACTCTCCACTTGATATGTCTCGGGTTTCGCTACGGGACGCCTTGCCCTGCATCCCGCTATCACAATTAATCAGAGGTTCCCTCACGCCATGCTGACCACGTTTCGCATTCGACGCTTTAATCCGGAATCGGAATCGCCACAACCCTATTTCCAAGACTACCGGTTGGCGACGGAGCGGTCGGACACGGTCCTCGATGCATTAATCAGAATCCGGGAAACCGTGGATGAATCGCTGGTCTTGCGCTGTTCGTGTCGGGGGGCCATCTGCGGGTCTTGTGGGATGCGCATCAATGGGCATGCCTCGTTGGCGTGCAAAACCAAAGTCGCATCCCTGGCCGAGCCGGGCGGGACGATCCATGTGGAGCCCATGAACATGATGCCGGTGATTAAGGACCTGGTCACGGACATGGCCGGGTTTTGGGAAAAAATCCGTCACGTTCAGCCCTGGCTCCAGCCCACGGGCCCGGAACCCGAAAGCGAGTATCTGGCGGCCCCGGACTCCATGAATCATTTGACGGGAGTCATGAGTTGCATCATGTGCGGGGCGTGCGTGTCGGATTGTGCGGCCCTGGAGGTGAATCCGGATTTTGTCGGCCCGGCGGCGTTGGCCAAGGCTTACCGTTTCGTAGCGGACCCGAGAGACGGGAGCGGTTTGTCACGGTTGAGAGAACTCAATCATCCGGGTGGCATGTGGGATTGCACGCGATGTATGGAATGTATTGAAGTGTGTCCCAAAGGGGTCGGGGCCATGGATCGCATCATGACGCTTCGTGCCAAGGGGATCGAACAGGGCGTACCGGCTACGCCCGGCTCGCGGCATACCGAAGCCTTTGCGGATATTATCGAACGCAAAGGGCGCCTGGATGAACCGATGTTGGCCGTTCGCACGTTTGGACTCGCCAATCTCAGACAAATGTTCTCCTTTCTGCCGATGGTGGTGCGAGCCTTGATCCGGGGCAAACTTCCGAAATCCGGGCCCTTGCAGCGGCCGATACCAGGGATTGATCGAATCCGCCGGTTGTTTCGACGAGCGAAGGAGGGACGATGAAATACGCGTTTTTCCCCGGATGCGTTTCAAAGGGAGGTTGCCCCGAACTCTATCAGTCCGTAAAACAGGTCTATCCCCGATTGGGCATTGACCTGGAGGAAATGACCACGGCGTCGTGTACGGGCGCGGGGGTGGTGCAGGAAAAAGATGTACGCTTGGGAGATCTCCTGAACGCCCATACCCTGGCCTTGGCCGAACAGCAGGGGCTTCCCATCATGACGATTTGCAGCACGTGTCAAGGGGTGATGAGTCAGGCGAATCATCGGCTGACGACAGACCCCGGCTATCTGGACGACATCAACCGGGTCTTGGCTGAAGAGGGGGTGACCTATCACGGGACGACGACGGTGAAACATTTTGTATGGATTCTCCTGGAAGACGTCGGGGAGCAAAAAATCCGGGAATGCGTGAAGCGGCCGTTGACGGGGTTGCGCGCGGCGCCGTTTTATGGATGCTACCTGCAACGGCCCAGTGCCGCGCTGGGGTTTGACGAGCAGCCGGCACGAGCACAATCATTGGAAACGGTGATGACTCTCTTGGGTGCCGACGTGGTGGATTTCCCCGGCAAAACCCGATGCTGCGGCATGCCGCTTCTCACCATTAACGCACCCGGCTCCCTGAAGATGATTGCCCATCATACGTCGGATGCCAAAGAACACGGCGCCGACGTGATGGTGACCCCCTGCCCCTTGTGCCATCTCAATCTCGACGGGCTTCAAACCAAGGCCGCCAAGCGCAATCGCAAGGAAATCGATCTGCCGATTTTGCATGTACCGCAGTTGCTGGGATTGGCCATGGGCTTGGAGCCGCGGGCACTCGGCCTCAATCGCAACCTGGTGTCCACGAGATCGGTATTGGAGAAACTCCGGGTGGTGTAGAAGCAAGATGCCGGGCGATTACGAAACTTCTTTGGATACGGTTTTGAAGTAGGCTAGGAGGTCGCGTGCGGACAGAACGCCGACGATCTTTCCTTCATTGATCACGGCCAGGTGACGAATACGTTTGTTAGCCATGAGATCTCTTGCATAGTGGGGCGACAGCTTTTTCTCAATGGTCAGAATGGGGCTGGACATGACGTGAGCCACTGAAGTCGTCGTCACGTCGTCCCGTTCAGCCACGGCCCGCACGACGTCGGTTTCTGTAATGATTCCGGAAAAATCGTCTCCCTTTTTTACCAACAGCGACCCGATACGCTGGTCGTGCATTCGACCTGCGGCCTGTTTGACCGTCATGTCCTCGGTTACGACACTGAGAGCCGTGTTCATCAATTGTCCAACGGTTGCCATGGCGTCCCTATTCAGGACTAAGAAATGATGGGTCTGGAAAACAGCGTTCCGTCATTCTAGGGAAAATCATGAACAGATGCAAGAAAACGGCATGTTCTGACGACCACTGAGCCAAGCCATCCTGATGAAATCACCAGCGGTGAATAGCCTTGTTTTGTGAGACACCGGGATGTGGCAAACATATCCCCTTTTGCTTTTGGAAGCCCACCTACCTACAATGGATTGAGTTGGTGCGGGAGAACGGCATGTCGAAGCAAAAAAAATTCCTTGTCTACTTGGCTGGGCCTATGAGCGGGTGCAACAGCGATCAGCGGTGTCGGTGGCGTAACAATCTCAAGAAGTCGCAGTACAGTAAGCACTTCACCTTCGTCGATCCTATTGAGTTGAAGTTGCGTTGGCCAAAACTGATGACGCCACGCCAGATCATCGAAGCGGACTTGCAGACCATCAAGCAGGCGGATGGTCTGCTCGTCAACATGTGGCGTGAGTCGATCGGGTCGGCTGTCGGCATGGTGCATGCACATCGAGAAGGTCACCCTGTTGTCATTGCCAATCCTAACCACTTGGATAACCCGATCTTGGCATTCTACTCAGACGCTGTCACGGACACCCCGCTTAAGGCCGCGAATAGGTTATTGGACCTGTTGCGGGCAACGACGTGGGATGTCATCAAGCGCGGATCGTCGCAGGAACCCTTCAAACGGCAGAAACTGATTGCCTCGATCCGCGAGGCATGCAGGCACGTGCAATGCGATGACATCTTCGTGCCCCGGATCGTCTTGCCCAAGATTATTGAACGCCTGAAGGAGACGCGGAAGATTGCACACAAGTTGACCACTTCCGACATCGGGAACGCGGTTGTGACAACGTTTCAATCTTTCGAAATGGATCCCGCCTATGTGAAAACCGTCCGGGGTGTCCTGGCAGAATGGCAAGATGCCAGCATCAGGAAGAAGGGACATGTCCTCCGCCCCCAATCATCGGCGGTATCCCATTTCGGTATGAACGTGAAAGTTGCCTCTTCCCGGAGCCATGCGACCATTTGGGGAAAGACGGTCAATCAACTCGAAGACATCCCATCAAAGGACGCGCGACGCGTGTTCCAGACCATCTGGGCTACAGCGCCTGGTATCACGCGGATCAATTTGGGACCATTCAACGACAAGGAATCGAGACGCGCCAGCGGGGCGTTCATTGAGTCCTCGATGACGCCGTTCCTGATTGAGGGAAAGCTCTACGACAGGGGGAAGAAAGGAACGATGCAAACGTTTCAGATTCACGTCCAGTTCGACGAGGAAAAGGAGCGAATGGCGAACGACATCAAAGCCTCACTCAAGAGGGAGAACTGCTGGCTGGATTAAGGGGGTGGCCCAGCCAGAGGCTGTATAAGTTCAGAACCCGTTGGCACTCCTCGAAGCCGGAGGAGAGGCTGCCAGAGGTCGGGTTCGCCGCACCGGCGTACCGTGACGCCCCAGCCTTTTGTCGGATGACGCTCCGCTAAGCCGCCCTGCAATTTTCTGTGGTCATCCCCGACATGTGTCATCGGGGAGCCAGGGTCGCCACTTTCCGGTAGAATTCCTCCTTCACCAACGACCCGAGTGCCACAGCTTGCCCTCGACATCTGTCATCGGGGGGTGGTGGCCCCATACACTTCCTTGCAAGGTTTCACCTTGTGCGTTAGCCTGATAGGTGGCAGCGTATGGGAACACATACTCTCGTGCTTGCCCGCTTTTTTTATCCGTTCCCCCAAAGGAAACGTTGAGTTACACCCCATGACCCACTCCGTGATGAATCTCGAACGAGTCGTCAGTGGCATGCAGGAACCGATGCGGAAGTTTCTTGATCGGGTTCAGACGCTCGGCGGGGACAATTGTCTGGCGGTTATTGGTGTCGGGGCTATTGCCACGTCCGGCTTTGATCCGGCACGACATATCGCTCGGAGCGTCCTTGTGCTGGAAACTATTGATTTGGCCATGCTCCGGGAACTGGCCAAAGACGGGGTGAAACTCGGAAAAGCCAAAATCACCGCTCCCCTGATCATGACGCCCCTCTACATTGCCGAATCCCTGGACACCTTTCCGTTGGAATTTTTGGAGATTCAGCAATGCCACGTGTGTTTCGTCGGCACCGACTATTTTGCGGATCTTTCGTTTGAGGATCGTCACGTTCGGCTGCAATGTGAGCGCGAACTGAAAACCGTCCTGATCGGCATGCGTCAGGGCCTCCTTGCGGCCGCGGGTCGTGAAAAACTGTTTGGGGTCATGGAAGGCGATATTGCCGAGCGGTTGATCCGCACGCTCCGCGGGTTACTGTGGCTTCACGGACAATACGAGTATCTGTCGGCGATTGAAATCGTCGGCCGGATCGAGCAGGAGACGGATCGATCCCTTCCCGGAATTCGTGCGGCGCTGCAAGAAACCCGCCAGCATGACTGGAATGATTTTACATGGCTCTATAATGAAATTGACGGCTTAAAGACCGTGGCTGATCGCTGGTAACGGCCATGGGTAGAAAATCCTGGTTGATCGCCGCGGTCTTGTGGTTCCTGCCCGCTTTGAGTTGGGGTGAGGTATTTGTGCCGGACCCCGGCACTTACGTCGTGGACCGCGCCGGCATCATCGCCCCCGGAACTGAGCGACAGTTGGAGGGCTGGCTTCGCGAACTCGAACAGAAGACCACGGCGCAGGTAAAAGTGCTGACCGTGCAATCGACCCAAGGCGAACCGTTTTTCAATTTTGTCCAGCGGCACGCCGAAGCATGGAAACTTGGTCGGAAAGGGCAAGACAACGGCGCCCTGATCGCGTTGGCCCTCAAAGAGCGAAAAGTTCGGATTCATACGGGGTACGGATTGGAAGGGGCACTGCCTGATTCATGGGCGGGCTCGGCTTCCCGTGCGGTCGCCTCCCAATTCTTTAAAAAAGCCCAATATTCCCAGGGTCTTTTCCAATTGGCCGTCGTCACGGCCAATCAGGTTGCGGACGCCCAACGGGTCAAGCTCACCGGCATTCCCCAACACCGGTATCGGCCGAGCCGGGGTGGCGGCGGTTCGGTTCTGGGATCGTTGCTCGTCCCGTTGTTTTTTCTTTTTGTGTTTTTGTCCAACATGCGTCGCCGTCGCCGGTATTATTCCACGTGGGGCGGCGGGGGATTCGCCACCGGCATGTTGCTGGGCAGTGCTTTGGGTGGCGTCACGGGGAGAAGCCCGTGGGGCGCGTCAACCGGCGGTTTTAGCGGCGGATTCGGGGGAGGCTTCGGCGGATCGTTTGGCGGAGGCGGGGGCTTCGGTGGCGGTGGGGGCGGCGCGAGCTGGTAGCAGGGCGGTGGCCTGCGTTGAATACGGCATACGTAACGGAGGGAACATGATGAGTGCTGGACGCATCATACTGATGGTCTTCGGAGGCTTGCTCGTCCTGATTCTGATGCTTGGTGGCTGTGTCTATTCCGGATATAACCAAGTCATCGAAATGGATGAAGCGGTGAAGAGCCAATGGGCGCAGGTCGAAAATCAATTGCAGCGGCGGTTTGAATTGATCCCCAATCTGGTCAATACCGTCAAGGGCGTGGCGAGCCAGGAACAGAAGATTTATTTGGGCGTCGCCGAAGCACGCAAAGCCTATTTCCAGGCGCAATCGGTCAATGAGAAAGCCCGCGCGGCGAGCGGGTTCGAGTCGGCGTTGTCGCGGCTGTTGGTTTTGCGGGAAACCTATCCTCAACTCAAATCCGATCAATCGTTTTTAAAGCTCCAGGACCAACTGGAAGGGACGGAAAATCGATTGGCGGTCGAACGCAAACGGTATAACGAAAGCGTGCAGGTCCTGAACGCCTTTATCCGGAAGTTACTGGGGCGACTCTACGCGGGACTGGCCGGTGTGGAACAGGCCGAATACTTCGAAATCGGAGAGGAAGCCCGATCCGCGCCCAAGGTGGAATTTTAGAAGCACTCATGCCTGATTACCTGATCACCTGGCTTCATCTCGCCGCGGCCATCACCCTCATCGGCGGGTTGATGTTTTTCCAATTCGTGCTCACACCGACGGCACGGAACACGACATCCGATTCAAAATCCCGGGACGTCGTCCGCCGGGCAGGCCGCCGCTTTCGAACCATCGCGTGGGTCAGTCTCATTATCCTGATCCTGACCGGCGCGTCTCAGATGTTGAATGAAAGCGGTTCTGTCCGGATCGAAACCGCCTGGGGCGTGGTGTTGATGCTGAAGCTGTTCCTGTTCGTCATCGCCTTCGGGCTTCTCCTGATTCACGACTTCATCCTCGATCCGTATGCCCCGTCGTCTCAGGACGTCCCGTCGGCGTCCACGCCACCCACCTCCGCCGTCCGCGCCGATACCCTGCAAAAAGCCGTCATGGTTCTATTGTTGGCGATCTTGCTTGTTGCCTCGTATCTATCGAAGATGTAGTTCGGTTTTTGCTTGTCGTAAGGGATACCTCCCCTGGCCCCCTTCTCAGGGGCGTGGGGGATCATATTCATCATCATGTTGACTCTCCGTTTAGTTGCATAACGTCCCCTGATAAGGGGGATTGAGGGGTTATTTTTTATCGTAAAAAGGACTTTTCAATATCCATCAATGTCGCGATTAGGCTTAAAACGGTGTCTCTCCGTTACGCAATTTAGCGAGGGCTTGTTTGACGAATTCGGCGTCTTGGCTGCCGGGGTCCAGGTTCTTGTAAGCGGTAGCCCAAAATTCTTCGGTTTCCCGATACCGTTTCAAATACCAGAGGGCCAATCCTTTATACCAATTCACCCCGGGTTCATTGGGACGATCGACCAACACGAGGTCGAAATGTTTGAGGGCCGTTTCGAAGACGTTGGGGTCGTCGAATTTGCGTTCTTCGATCATAATGACGCCCAAGGTGTAATGCGCTTCATGATTGCGAGGGTCCAGTTTCAGGACCTTCTCGTACGCGTTCTTCGCGTCATCCATACGTTCCAGGACCATGTAAGAGCGACCGGCCATCATCTGGCCTTGTACGTCATCAGGGTTCTTTCTGAGCCTGGCTTCCAGGCGTGCGACCATTTCTCGCGGATCGGGCAATTGGGCGGCCCTGTCGGTTTGGATGCCCACGAGCCGGTTGATGGTACGCCATTGCAGAAAGCTGTAGATCCCGATTGAACCTATGACCACCACCAGGCTGACCGCGATCGCCGATCCCCAGGCACTCCCCGGTTTCCAGGCTTGCTCGGAGGACGACGGTGGGTGTCCGGCTGTGGCGAGAGCTTCCAGTCGATCCAGTACGCCAAGCAGGCGCTGCTCGTCGGTAGCTTTCAAGTGCTCATAATCCTCCGGTTCCAACCGGCCTTGCGCCAGTTCGACGTCGAGTTCCTGAAGTGACTGGAGGAGGACCTCGCGCTCGACTGAGAGGTCGGCCCGTTCCTGGTCTTCTTCGGCGTCCCGGTTAATCAGCTCGGGTGTCGTGGGGTCCTTGCGCCAAAAGGGAGCCGCAATCCCGGCGACCACCACGATCAGGATCGCGAGACAGACAATGAGGAAGATGGTCGACATGTCGTGTTTTCGAAAGACCGTCTAGCTCGTGGAACAGCTAACGGGAAATTATTGTGGTGAAAGGCCGACCCTCACATTTCCTGGAAGGAGCGCAGGAGCGTCGGCCATGTCTCTCAAACAGTCGTCGTTCGGGGTCTTCATTGATTCCGGTGCAATTCCCGTTCGATTCGGCGTCGGGAGGGTTGATCGAGCGTGGGAGGCGGCTGAGGCGCAGGGGTTTTCGCGACCCATCCTTTGACTTCTCTCCACAGCAGGGCTCCACCGCCGAACAGCAACAGAAACGGCGCCAACCAGATCAGCCAATTGATTCCCTGTTTCGGTGGTTCCATCATGATGTAATTGCCGTAGCGGCTGTGAAAGTATGCCCGGATTTCTTCGGCGGACTGGCCTTGCATCACGCGTTCTCGAATGGCTTCCCGCATCTGATGGGCCAAGGGCGCGCCCGACTCCCAGATATTTTCGGTCTGGCACACGGTGCATCGTAGCGTCTTGGCAATCTCGCGCACCCTTTGATCGCTCTCCGTTTCATCCACGACTTTGGTCAAGCCCGCAGTTGGGGCGAGGAAACACAGAAGGATCAGAATGGGAACAAGACGAAACATTCAGGTCGCCGGCCCTGCCTGTCCTGAGCGGAGTCGAAGGGAGTCCTGTCGAAGGGTCGAATCGTGCAATAATGGGATCAGAATATTTTGCGTCAGATTGGCATACACCTCATCCACAATCGGACCGATCCATTTGTGGCGGATAATGCCCTGCTTGTCGATGACGAACGTTTCCGGCACTCCGTAGACGCCGAAATCGATGGCTAACGCGCCGTTGACGTCTTGCATGTGAGGGAAACTCGACCCGTAACGTTGTAAATACGCGCGCGCCTTGGGTCTCTCGTCCTGGTAGTTGATCCCTAGCATCACAAATTCGGGGTCATCTTGAAATTCCTCATGCAGTTTCAGCAGGTTTTCGTGCTCCACCTTACATTCCTGACACCAGGAGGCCCAAAAGTTTACGACGATGACTTTGCCTTTGTATTGTTCGGAAGACAACGGTTCGCTGGATTCCACGTCGGGGCCCTCGAACACAGGAGCGCGGGTGTCCACCAGGACTGTCGGGATATGCCGTGGATCGCCCCACAGCCCTTGGTAAAACAACGAAAGCAGGGCCAAAAGCACGACGAGCATGGTAATCTGCGTGGTACGAGTCATGAGGGAATCACCTCGTTGCACTTCTCGGCGGGCCCAACCTTCCCCCTCCTTTGTGAGAAGCGGGAAGGGGAGGGAGAAGTTCTGGTCATGTCCTTTCCCCCCACCTGCCTTCCCCTTACAAAGGGGAGGAACAATAAAGGCGCATCACTCATCACGTTTTCGTGGCCGGAAAATGTTGAGCAAGACCCCGAGTCCCATGATGCCGCCGCCGCCCCATACCCACAGGATCAGAGGATTGATCACGCCCCGGGCGACGGCCACGCCATCCGCGGACACGTCCGGCATGGTGAGAAAAATATGTCCCATGTTTTTTGCGTAAATAGCGGATTCGGTCGTCGGAGTTTGCGAAGCATCGTAGACACGCTTCTGGGGACGTAATTTGGTCAGCAGGGTGTCGCCTTCATACACTTCAAACACGCCTTCCTGTGCACTCCAGTTTTTCCCTCTTACGTCATGAATGCGTTCGAGTTTCACCCGATAGCCATCGATGGCGAATTCATCCCCTACACGGAGTGACACCACCTTTTCGGTTTGATACACGGTCGACGCAATAATGCCGATGACCAGGACCAGCACGCCGACGTGGGTCACGAGACCCGAATAGCGGCGTTGATTGGCGGTAAAAGCCGACAGAAAACCCTTCAGCAGGTTAATGGACTTCCGGCGGGCATACAACGAGGAAATTTTTCCGAAGTCGATCAAGATAGCCGTGCCGGAAAACCCCACGACGAACGCGCCGGTCAAGGCAAAGGGACTGCGAATGCCCAGGGCGAACAAGACGACGGCGGAGATGGCTCCAACGCAGACCGGAATCAGAAAGTTTTTCTGTAAACTGGCGCGGGACGCCTTGCGCCACGGAATATAGGGGCCGACCCCCATCAAAAACAGGAGCCCGAGCGCGATCGGCATAAACACCGCGTTGTAATACGGCGGTCCCACGGTGACCTTCGCTCCTTTCCAGGTTTCGATCATGAGCGGGTACAGGGTGCCCAGAAAGACGGTTGCAGCAGCCACCAGGAAGAACAGGTTGTTGAAAAGAAACACCGATTCTCGTGAAACCATGGAATCCATTTCGATCTGACTTTTCAGCTTGTTGGCTCTCAGCATCAGGGATCCGAAGGCAGTGCCGATGATCGTGGTCACGAACATCAGGATGTAGAGCCCCCGTTCCGGATCGGTGGCAAACGTATGGACCGACGTGAGCACGCCGCTTCGCACCAGGAACGTGCCGATCAGCGAAAGCGAAAACGTGACGATAATGAGGAACAGGTTCCAGACCTTGAACATCTTCCGCTTTTCCTGAACCATCACGGAATGCAGGAAGGCGGTCCCGACCAGCCAGGGCATAAACGAGGCATTCTCTACGGGGTCCCATCCCCAGTAGCCGCCCCAGCCCAATTCGTAATAGGCCCAGTAGCCGCCCAGGAGAATCCCCGTGGTCAGGCAGATCCACGCGAAGATGGTCCACCGTTGGGTGACTTTGATCCATTCCTCGCCCAGTCGGCCGGAGAGCAACGCCGCCATGGCAAAGGAAAAAGGAATCGAAAACCCCACGTAGCCCATGTACAGCATCGGCGGGTGCATGACCATGGCTGGATCCTGGAGCAACGGGTTCAGGTCCTTGCCGTCCGGCGGGGCCGGGATCAGCCGGTCGAAGGGACTTGAGAGAAAGAGGATCAAAAGCAGGAAGCCCAGGATGACCAGGCATTCCATGCCGATGAGGTACGGCATGATGGCCGGCTGGGTTCGCCAATGGAGCCACACGGCAATCGTGCTGAACGCGGACAGGATGAAGACCCACAACAGCAACGAGCCTTCATGTCCGCCCCAGACCGCCGCAATAGTGTAAAACAAGGGAAGTTGTGAATTCGAATTGGTCGCCACGTAGTTGACGGAAAAGTCGCGAGCGAGAAACGAATAGATCAACGCGACCATGCCCACAGCGAGGAGCACAAAAATGAACGTCAGGGCCATGCGTCCGACCCGGACCCAGTCCGCATTGCGCGTCCGGAGTGCCAGACCGGACGACACGATACCAAACACGGAGAGCACGAACGCGACAACGACGGAAAAATGTCCGATTTCAATGATCATGGGATTTTTTGACGAGGGTCGCGGGGAGTCTTATTCCACCAACGATTTCATGAAATCCTTGCGGGGCAGTTCCACGCCCGCGCGTTTCAATTCAATGGGCATGTAGTCTTCGGAATGTTTGGCCATGATCAGGTTGGATTCGAATCGATGTTTGCCGGTCCAATACCCTTCGACCACGGCACCCTGGCCTTCTTTGAACAGATCCGGGGGGATGCCTTCGAAGGTCACGGGAATCGTGGCCTCCCCATCGGTCAACTGAAAGGTCAACCCCAGCCGGTCTGGATACGCTTGCAGGCTTCCCTCGACGACCATGCCACCCACGCGCACCTTCTTTTGATAATAGTCGGAGGAAAAGGCTTTCACTTCAGAGGGAGTAAAAAAGTATACCACGTTTCCCCCGAAATTCCCCAGGGCGAGGTAGGCCAAGGCTCCCCCCACCAACAGAATGCTGACCATCATGCCGACTTTTTTCTTTGCAACCATCTTGTTCCCTTATATTTTCCACCCTCACCTCTATCCTCTCCCATCAAGGGAGAGGAAATTCGGAAGAGGAAACTGTAAGCCCTTCCCTCTTGACGAGAGCGGCAAGGCTATTCCCTCACCGTTGCGAGGAGCAGCCACTCTTCTCCCCCTCTCCCTTGACGGGAGAGGGCTGGGGTGAGGGTGAGTTAGGAGACGGTGAACTCTCCAGTAAGGCGATAAGAAGCGCCTCCTGTACAGCCTCCACGTCAGTCTGGACTTCGTGATTCCAGAACCGCAACACCCGGAAGCCTTGAGACTCCAGCCAAGTCGTCCGATCAGCGTCGTATCGGGCTTGCTCTGAGTGATGGCCGCCATCCACCTCAATGGCTATTTTTCTTTCAAAGCAAACAAAGTCGACAATAGACTTGCCGATAGGCACTTGTCGGCGAAACTTGTATCCTGCCAGTTGGCGGTTTCGAAGACGCTTCCATAGTGACTGTTCGGCATCGGTTGAGTGTTGCCGAAGTTCTTGGGCTTTTGCTGGATTGCTCATTATCCTCCCCCCCCCCCCCCCCCGCTTCCGCGGGGGCAGGCTGACTCCTCTCCCATCAAGGGAGAGGCGACGCTCCTCCTTTCTCCGTGGCATTCGTCACTCTTCCTCATACCGTTTGGAGGCTTTGATGTCTTCATACAGGAAGTGGACTCGCCGGTTCATGGCAAACAGAAAAAGAACCAATGGCAGGAGACCCAGGAGATAGGCGCTGGCGATAAATCCATAGTTCGGGACGATTCCGATATCACGGGCCTCGAAGATCTGCGTGGCCGTGTTCCACGTTCCGATCAGGACCAGACGTTTCAATTCCCTGAGGTTATCAGGTGGCGGGCCTTGATAATGAACGGGAAGAGCGGCGCTCTTTCCAAGCAGGGTGAACGTGGCTTCTCCGGCTTCACGGGTCTCGAGTGTCCCGCCCTGAACCATGCCCAGGACCCGGATTTCGCCCGCGGGCGCTTCCTGCCTGACCTGTTGGGGAACAAGACTGGCCAAGTTGTCCCGATAGTGGTGATAGGTGAGCACGATTAACACGATCGCGACAATGAGCAAGCCACCCCATCGGATGTACAAATTTGTCATGAATCGGACTTCGACAGGTGAAACTGGCTCAAGAGGCGTCCTTTTTTCGCGTGAAGCAATCGGTCGAGATAGAGTAACTGCGTGCGGACCATCAACATATACGAGAACAGTAAGGACATGCCGACGCTCATAAACAACAGGGGCACCAGGAGACCGGAAGAAATGCTTACCCCACGCATGGAAATAGATTGTGGCTGGTGCAGGGTTCGCCACCATTCCACTGAAAAATGAATGATCGGGAGATCGACGAACCCGACAATGGCCAGGATGGCGCCGTAGCGAGCCTCCTTTTCCGGATCATCCACAAACGTGCGCAGCATGAGATAGCCGATCAAAATCAACAATAGCACCGTAAAGGAGGTCAGGCGGGCATCCCATGTCCACCAGGTGTCCCACGTGGGTTTGCCCCACATCATTCCGGTCCCCAGCGCCAGTGAGGTGAAGACGGCACTGAGGGCGGCCACGGCTTGGCACATGTTGTCCACGATCGGATCCCGTTTCCACAGGTACCACAGGCTCCCTACGGCCAGCACGGTATACCCGAGCAAAGATGTATGGGCGAGGGGCACGTGAATGTACATGATCCGGACCACTTCGCCCTGGTAATAATCCGGCGGGGACCCGATGAGCCCAAGGTAGAGCCCGACAATAAGACACAGGGCGGCTCCGCCGCCAAACCAGCCCTGAAACCGTTGGACTTTCCGGATAACTCGATGAATGGTCATCGTGGCTTATGACTCCATTACCAATTCAAACATCCAAAACGACACGACCGTAAAGACCACGTCGTACACCGCCAACAGTTCCAGCCACTGTTCGTAGATGGCTAGCGGATCCCCGTGGAGAGCTCCCTTGGTGGCTTCCACTGCCGCGATCATGACGGGAACCACCAGAGGAAGGAGGAGAATCGGGAGCATGACTTCACGTGCTCGGATTTGCACCGTCAGAGCCGAAAACAGCGTCCCTATGGCAGAAAGTCCCACGGTTGCCAATAAAAATATTAACAGAAGGATCGAAATCTCTTCAACGACTGCCAAATTGAAAAGGATCACAAACATCGGAAATAAAAGGATTTCCACAACGAACATGAACGCGAAATTCGCCACGACCTTTCCGAGATAGATCGCTCCCTTGGCCTCCGGCACCATTTGCAAGGCTTCCAGACAATCATTCTGCAACTCGGTGGAAAACGACTTGCCCAACCCGATGATACCGGTAAAGGCAAAGGCGACCCACATGATTCCTGCAATGACTTCACGTGCGGCTTGCTGGTCCATGGAAAAGCTGAAGCTGAAGGTCAGGATGACGATGAGGGCAAAAAACACCATGGAGGAGATCGTCTCACGGCTTCGCAGCTCGGTGACGAAATCCTTCCACACGATCCAGCGGATGACGTTAAAAGAGGTCATCTGACTTGAGAGCCTCGACGGCAACTTCCTGTAATGCCCCGTGCCGCAAGATGCCGGCCCGGCTGACGATGGGACGCGTTTTGTCGTAATCGTGCGTGGAAAGGAGTACGATGCCGTTTTCCGAGAGCCGTTCACGAATGTACGCTCGCAGGATCTCGGTCCCGGCCGTATCCAGTGCGGTAAAGGGCTCGTCCAACAACAGGACTTTGGGCTTCGCCAACATGGCTTTGGCTAACGCCAAGCGTTTCTTCATGCCGGCGGAATAGTATCGGATCTTCATGTCGGCAAAGGCACCGATAGCAACACGATCCAGCGCCCGCTTCACGTCGCGGTCCGTGGGGTGCTGTCCTCGCAGGGCAAGGGCAAACGCCAAATTTTCCTTGGCATTCAACTCATCGTACAAATGCGTGCCGTGGGCTAAAAACACGAGGTGGGCGCGAATGGCGTCTTTGTCCCTGAGCCCATGCAGGCCGAGCATTTCATAGTGCCCCGTACTGGGCCGTTGAAGCGTGGCCAGGATGTTCAATAACGTGGTTTTGCCCGAACCGTTTGGTCCGAACAGGGCAAAACATTCACCCTCCGCTATGGCTAGGTTCACATCGTGCAATACCTGGAAGTGCCCATAGGCTTTGCCGATACCGTGACAAGAAAGAGCAATCATGAAAAGGGAGTGCGCTTGTGCTGCCTGTTACGGGAAAATCAAGGAAAGGATGCGGCCGGTTACACTGTAGAACACCCGTCGTCTGATCGGGTTGTCTGAACAGAACACTATACTGGATGGTCACGCCTGTGTCCACAGATGTCATGCTGGACTTCTCCGGAATTGTTGACAATGACGGTGCTTCCTGGAAACTCCACGGGAGTTGTCGGGCCACATCATATGCGGTCCGGCAACCAGCGGGATAAGAGCCCGCAGCGACAAGCTGGAAGGATGCCTCTGGCCGGTTGACGGTCTCTGGAATTCCTGACTAAGATGAAATCCGGTGTGACAGATACACCCGTGAAAGAAACGGGTCGTGTATAATTTTCGTGGAAGGGTGAATTCATGGGTCAATGAGGTGGACGAAAGGCTCGAGTTTTCCTGGAAACAGTTCATGCTTTGCTCCCTGGGCCCGTTGCTTGTTTTATTGGGAGCAGCCTGTGATTCAGGGTATTCGGATGGGCTTCAAGAGAAATCCTCGGCGCAGCCCGTGACCGTTCGACGGGCTCCACCGGCCATGGGGTCCCCGGCTCCTGATTTTCAACTCATTGACTTGCAGGGCAACCGGCAAGCGCTTGCGGGGTACCACGGTAGAGTCGTGCTCCTGAATTTTTGGGCGACGTGGTGTGGCCCGTGTCGCGTTGAAATGCCGAGCATGGAAATTCTGTATCAGGATCTCAAGGACGAAGGTTTTGCCATCCTGGCGATCTCTTCCGATCCGCAGGGGAGTATCGTGACTCGACCTTTTGTCGCATCCCAAGGGTTAACTTTTCCGGTCTTACATGATTCGGATTACCGGGTGAGCGGGAGTTACGGTGTCCGAACGCTGCCCATGAGTTTTTTAATCGATCGAAACGGCACGTTGGCCCACCGGGTGTTCGGGGCGCGGGACTGGAACAGTCCGGAAGCGCGTGCATTGATCCAAGGCCTTCTCCGGGAGTCGTGACGCGATGCTCGACGCCATGAGTCACGTCTCCCTGTTTGCGGCCTTCAGTGCGGGCTTTCTTTCCTTCATCTCGCCTTGCGTGTTGCCGTTGGTGCCTTCCTACGTCTCCTATATTACGGGACTCTCCCTGGAACAGTTGGTGGATGCATCGGAGCGGCAGCGGTTTCGCAAAGCCATTATCCTGAATTCGCTCTTCTTCGTAACGGGATTTTCTTCTGTGTTCATTGCGTTCGGGGCCTCTGCCAGTTTCGTGGGGCAAGTGCTGTATGAATATCAGGATATCGTTCGGAAAATCGGAGCCGTGTTGATTATTATCTTCGGGCTCTATCTGTTGGGGTTGATAAAGTGGAGCGTGATGATGACCGAGCGCCGGCTCTTTTCGTTCGGCAGTCGGCCCGTGGGGTACGTCGGGTCGTTCCTGATCGGGACGGCCTTCGCCGCCGCGTGGACACCCTGCGTCGGGCCTGTTTTGGGTGCGATTCTGGCTTATGCCAGTACCACGGAATCCATGCAGTTGGGGATTCTGCTCCTGGCGTCTTATTCCTTGGGGTTGGGGATTCCGTTTTTTTTAACCGCCTTCAGCGTCGACCGGTTCCTCAACTATTTTCAAAAGGCCCGGGTCTATCTCCACGGGGTTTCTCTGGCTAGTGGCGTCTGCCTGGTTCTGGTCGGGGTGATGATTTACGTGGATTCCCTGGCTCGTCTCACCAGTTTTCTCGAGCGCAATGGGATTGGATGGTATATCGGACAGTAGTCCGCGCGTAAGGGAACCTCTGATTTCGTGTGATAGCGGGATGCAGGGCAAGGCGTCCCGGAGCGAAACCCGAAGCTTATCATAAAGATAGGTGAGGGTTGAGCGAGGACACCACGCCGCCATGCGCCCGATAGTGCACTAAATCAGAGGTTCCTAAGGGGGGAGTGGGGGCCTTTACTGGCACCAGGTACCGGGGCGACACGTCACGGTTTGGGGAACGCGGGGAGTGGGCGCGAAGGCACTGGAAAGGGACGTGCCGGTTTCTCCACACCAGGATCCCACTTGGCAATCGGTCACCGTTGAAGTAGCCCGTGATACCCGGGAAGGGGGTCTATTGCCAATGGCCGTTGCTGCCGTCATGGGGAAGAAAGCCGGTTTCGACACCGGCCGGTTTACGGAACCACGAGACCGGGACGCCATCATCAGTTTGGGGTTTTCTTTCTCAATCGCCGCCAGCAACTTGAGTCCATCATCACGTAATTTATGCTGGGGATGCTGTTGAACCATGGCCGTCGCCCAATCGCGTGCCCATTCCAGTGCCCCTAACTTCCGGTATGATTGTGCCAACTGCAACTTGGCCTCGACAGCCTCCTCCGCGGAGGGATAGCCGTCAATGATTTTCTCGAACCGTTTTGCCGCGGCCAAGTACTGTTCTCTTTCATAGTAGAAGATTCCTACGAACAGATGGTGTTGGGCCAAGTAGCGGTCGCATTCTCTAATTTTGACCCGTGCCTCCGCTTCGTATTGGCTCGACGGGAAGCTGTGAACGAGTTCCCAAAATGCTTCCTGCGCCTTTTTGACGGGAGTCATGTCCCGGTCAATCGTTTGAATCATTTTAAAATGGCTGAGGGCCAATCGGTATTGCGCGTATGGAGCCAGGATGTGATTGCGATGCAGTTCCAAAAAGTGTTGATATTCAACGATCGCTTCCGTGTACCCCTCTTTTTCATGAAATGCTTCCGCGCGTTTCAGGATGACGTTGGGGTCATAGTTCATTTCGATGGAGTCACCGACAAAAATCTGGGCATCGGTTCTTTCGGCACCGACGGCGGGCGTAGGCGAATCGTTGCCCGGCAAGAGCGAACAGCCCAAGGTGAGGGAACTGGTCACGGATAGGATCAATGCCGTGACCGGATGGCGAAACACGCGGCTAAGCATCTGGCGTAAAGTCCTGAAAACAGTCAATCTGTCTTTAGAACATAGCAGAATGCAGACCATGAAGACAAGATTGACGGATTAAGAACCAAGGGCGCCTGTTCTTTGGGTGATGGCCTGAAAGCCAGGGGGTTCCCGAACGGGTCACAGTCAATGCCATATTCCTATACCAGTCGAATCCGTGGTACTGGTTCGTCCATTCCGGAACGGCGAGTGACCAATGAGGAGGTGGCAACGCAATTTGCCCTCCATCATCAGGATGTCTTCCGGGTCACGGGCATACGGGCCCGGCATTGGAGTCAAGCCGACGAAACCTGTTCGCACTTGGCCGAGCGTGCGGCTCGGCACGCATTGGAGTCCTCCGGCTTGTCGAGTGAAGCGGTGGATGCCATTCTGGTCTCGACGACTTCTCCCGATACCCTGTTTCCATCCACGGCGTGTGCGCTTCAGGAACGGTTGGGTGCGGGCCGCGTTGCGGCCTTTGATCTTGCGGCATCGTGCAGCGGATTTCTGTACGGTTTATCCATGGCCGATGCCTTTATCCGGTCAGGACAGTTTCGGAACTGTTTGGTGGTCGCGGCTGAGGTCAAATCCCGCTATCTTGATGCCTCCCAGCCTGCGAGTGGAATACTCTTTGGCGATGGAGCCGGGGCGGCGGTGGTGACCAGGGAAGAAGCGTCGAGCCTGAATCCGGTGTCGGGAATCATGGCCATTCGACTCTATTCTGAGGGAGCCTGCCACGATCTGATCACGATTCCGGCAGGTGGATCAAGGCATCCCATGAGCCTGGAGACGATTCGCGGTCATCAACACAGTATTCGGTTGCAAGGGGGAGCGGTCTATCGCGTGGCCGTCAAACGCTTGACCGAGGCGATCGAGATGCTCCTGCGTGAAACACACACGGACTTGTCCGAGGTGAAGCAAGTGATTACGCACCAGGCCAACGGTCGTATGCTGGACACCATGGCCAAGCGGTTGGGCGTGGGCCAGGAGCAAATGGTTTCCATCGTTGATCGGGTCGGCAACACGTCGTCGGCTTCTTTGCCGATGGCCTTGGATTGGGCGTACCGGCAGGGAAAATTTCGGGAAGGTGATCTGGTTCTGCTTGGAGCGTTTGGTGGAGGATTAACGTGGGGTACCGCCTTGATTCGATGGTAACAAATTTTTCGAGCAGGGCCATTCCGGAGTGTATAAGTTCAGAAACATTTGGCACTCCTCGAAACAGGAGGAGAGGCCATGCAAATCCACCATGTCGGCTTCCGCATCCGGGGGTTTTACCGACTAGCTCAATTCAGGCCTCGTGGGGACATGATACCCCACGAGGCTCAACACCGATTCACTATTCTGCAGTTTTGGGCTCGGCACGGCCTGGTCGCGACGAGGGAGGCGTTTGGGGTGAGCCGCCGCACCCTCTACCGGTGGCAGCGGACGCTCACCCAGGCCGGAGGCGAGCCGCACGCCCTGGCCGCCCGCTCCCGGGCCCCGCACCGGCGGCGGCAGGCCCGGTGGCCGCCCGCCCTGAGCCAGGAGATCCGCCGGCTCCGGACCACGTACCCCAACCTCGGGAAGGCCAAGCTGCACGTCCTGCTGCAGCCCTGGTGTACGCAGCAGGGCCGGCCCCTCCCCAGTGTCTCCACCATCGGGCGCCTGATCGCCCGGGCTCCCGACCACATGCGCCAAGCCCCGCTCCGCCTCGATGCCCGCGGCCGCCCCAAGCCCGCCGCCCGGCCCCGCAAGACCCGGCCGCCCCGGCCGCGCCCCACCCAACCGCTGGTCCTGTTCGCCTGTGATACCGTGGTCCGGCTCCACGCAGGCCTACGGCGCTACGTGTTCACCTTCCTCGATCCCTACAGTCGCTTCGCCCTCGCCTGGGCCACCGCCACCGCCTCCAGCCGCCACGCCGCGGTCGGCCTCGAGGCCCTGTGTGCCCTGCTCCCTACCCCGCCTCAATTCCTCCTCTCGGCCAACGGCGCCGAGTTCCACGGCCACTTCCAGCAGCGCCTCGACGCCTACGGCATCACCCATTGGTGGACCTATCCACGCTCCCCCAAAATGAATGCGCATGTCGAACGGTTCAATCGCACCCTCCAAGAACAGTTCGTGGATTACCACGAGGACTTGCTGGTTGACGATTTGGCGGCCTTTAACCGCAAACTGGCCGATTGGTTGCTGGCCTACAATACCGTGTTGCCCCACCATAGCCTTGGGCGGCAATCTCCGGTACAATTCCTGATTCACCACCAACCCGAGTGCCAAATGTGGTGGACCCATACACGGAGTTGACGTATCTTCAATTTATGTCATAATGTCAATAGGTTTTTCATAGGTAGACCGTTTGGTGGGAAGAGGTATCACTCCATCAAACCGGTTTTCCACGGATCTTAGGGGGTCGGAGTGAAAAAAATTTATTTAGCCAATCCACGGGGGTTTTGTGCAGGCGTTGATCGGGCCATTGAGATTGTCGAATTATCGCTGAAACGGTACGGTGCTCCGATCTACGTGCGACATGAAATCGTGCACAGCCGGCACGTTGTCAATTCTCTTCGCAAACGGGGAGCGGTGTTTGTAGAAGAACTGGATGAAGTCCCGGACGGTGCACTGGTGATTTTCAGTGCCCATGGGGTGGCTCAACAAGTGTGGGCAGAAGCACGGCGGCGCAAGCTGAAAGTTATTGATGCGACGTGCCCCTTGGTGATCAAAGTTCACAATGAAGTCAATCGCGATTACAACAATGATTACGAGCTCATTCTCATCGGCCATGCTGACCATCCTGAGGTGGTGGGAACATTGGGACAGATCCCGGATAAATTTCATCTGGTGTCTTCGGTCGAAGACGTGGAAAAGCTCGATGTTGAAAATAAAGAACATCTGTCCTACGTCACACAAACGACGTTGAGTGTGGATGAATGCAGTGAGATTGTCGAAGCACTCAACCGGCGATTCCCGGGCATCAAGGGTCCGCATCAGGAAGATATTTGTTATGCGACGCAAAATCGGCAGAACGCCGTGAAAGATCTGGCCAAGTTAGTCGAGTTGATCCTGGTCATCGGGTCCCCCAACAGTTCAAATTCCAATAGACTTCGTGAATTGGCCGAACGATTTGAAGTCCCCGCCTATCTCATTGATTCCTATCAGGACATCAAGACTGAATGGCTTAAGGACGTCGACGCTATTGGTGTCACGGCCGGAGCCTCCGCCCCGGAGATTCTGGTGAGTGAAGTGGTGGCGTACCTCAAGGGAGTCGGGGCGGAAGAGGTCGAAGAACTCACGGTCGTTGAGGAAGACATCGAGTTTCTGCTTCCCCGGGAATTGATGATGCCCGGAGAAAGGCGAAACCAAAGGGCTCTCGTCTAGCCCGGATTCCAGCCGTTTCCCGTATCTACAGGAAACCCTCAACATATACACAGAATTTCCAACGGCACCACATTATTTAGTGTAAAAGCCTTGATTTTTTTGCATTCTGTGGTACACTGCCGCCATGAGTCCGTTTGCCCCACCACCTATTTCCCGCTGAGAGTTTTTCATGAAGTTGAAATCCCTCCTGGTTTCCGGATTCAAATCCTTCCCTGAAGCTCGACTCGACTTTCCCCAAGGTATTACCGCGGTGGTGGGGCCTAACGGGGCGGGGAAAAGTAACATCGTGGATGCCATTTTATGGGTCTTGGGTGAGCAAAGCACCAAGGCGTTGCGTAGTGAACGCATGGAAGATGTCATCTTTAATGGGACGGAATCCCGTAAGCCATTGGGCATGGCGGAAGTCTCGCTGGTCGTCAGCGACGTCACGAGTCAAGAGATCGAGTCCGTGGCCGGCGTAATAGAAGCCTTGCCGGAAAACAATGAGTTAATGGTCACGCGGCGGTTGTATCGTGACGGGGAAAGCGAATATTCCATCAATAAAATCCCCTGCCGGCTGAAAGATGTTCGCAGTCTTTTTTGGGAAGCCAGGGCCGGCACCAAGGGGCATACGGTGATCGAACAAGGTAATATCGATCAAATCCTCTCCGGATCTCTCCAGGACCGCCGGACGTTTATCGAGGAAACGGCTGGCATCGGTCGCTTCAAAAAACAAAAAACGGAAGCGCTGAACAAACTCAAAGCCACGAACCAGAACCTGACTCGCGTTCGTGACATTATGGCCGAGGTGCAAAAACAGCTACGGACCTTAAAACGCCAAGCGCAACAGACCGAGCACTATCGGAAGTTGAAGGACGAAGCACGTCTTTTGGAAATCCGGCTCCTGCAACACGATTTTGACGGATTGCGTCAGCAGCGGAGGCAGGTTGAATCTGAACTCGACCGGTTGGAGTTGCGCGAAGCGGAACTCATGGCCGCGGAAGCCCGCCTGATGGCGTCGTATGAAGAAGCGAAGTCGGCGCTTCTCCGTGACGGGGAACTCGTCGGGCACATGCAGAAACAGTTTCGACAATTGGAACACGGCATCGGGCAGGCGCTCACGACCATGGAAGTGGAGCGGAATCGTGCCGACTTGTTTGATCGGCAACGAACACACGCACTGGAAGAACAGACTCGTCTCGTCACGGTTTCCGAGCAAGCCGCGACGAGCATCGAGAGCCTTGAGGCACAGGTTCAGCGCACTGAAGGAGACATGGCTCAGGTGACCGGACAATTGACGACATTGGAGATGGAGGAGCAGCAACGAGTTGAACGTCGGATTTCGTTACAGACCGGGACCGAGCAAAGTCGTCAACGCCTGTTCGACCTTGCTCTTGATCGTTCGCAAACCGAGGCTCGATGGACCAATCTCGGTGCCAAGCAACGGGAACTGGTGAGTCACCTCCAGGAAGTGCAAGACGATCAGGCCCATTGCCGGCAGGAACGCTCAAATGCCGAGGCGGCCCTGGCCGAACAGGCCACTCTCTTGCAGCAAGTCACCCAACACCTGGTAGTCGATCGTGAAAAGCACGAGACCCTGTCAGCCGCGACGGTGGAACTCGAAGAACGGCTGCGAGAGGTCGATCAACAACGGATTCAGGAGCAAACCAGCTTTGCGGCAGCCGAATCCCGGCTGCGGGCTCTGCAAGCCGTGCTTCAGGAAGAATTGGGATATCGGCAAGGCCAGGAAGGGAATGATCCCTCCTTGCGACGGGTGTGTCAGGGAGTCAAGGAAGTGTTCGCTGAACGGTTAAAGGTTCCGCAAGAGTATGAAGTCGCCATCGAGGCGATATTAGGAGAGCACATTCGCGCATGGGTCGTGCACGGAGTGGAAGACATTCGGCAAGCACTTGCCTTTGTCACAGAACAGGGTTGGGGTCGTGGAACCTTTGTGATCGTGCACCCCCTTGTTTCCTCAGCGGGGCCGTTTCTTGAGTCCTGGTCTGCCCTGGAAAAGATGAAAGGGGTGTTGGGCAGGGCGGTTGACGTGGTTGCCGCGCCCGAAGATCTCCAGGGAGTGTTGCATTGTCTTCTGGGACGAGTGGTGCTGGTGGACACACTCGAAGCCGGGCTGTCGGCGATGAAATACGTCTCTCCGTCCGATCTTGGGTCTTTGCTGTTGGTGACGCGAAGCGGAGAAGTCATTGATCCTCGCGGCATCGTGACCGGCGGTTCCTCCGGTGAGACAAGCGGGCTGCTTCAACGGCAGCGCGAAGTGCATTCGTTGGATCAGGAACTGTCCTCGATGGGCCATCGCATTGCCGGATTCGACGGTCAGCACCAGACGGCGCAGGAACAGTTCGAGACGAACAAGCAACAAGTCCAAGCCCTTGGAACCTCCCTGAAAGAGTCCGAAATGCGGCAACTGATGGTGGAACAGGAAATCTCCACTCTTGCGAACCGCGTGCAGGATATGGAGCAACGGGTGAATGCGAATCAGACAGAACTCGATTCGTGTCAGGAGGAACTCACTCGGGTTCGGGAACAGGAAAGCCTGACACGAACCCGGCTCGAAGAGATTGCGCGGCAACACGGCCAGGAAGACCAACGTCTGGAGGAGTTGACCACGCAACTCCAGGAAGTAGACGAAGCGATCCGAGTGCTCTATGCCCGGTTGACGGAGACGCGGCTGATCTTGACTGCGTACCGTGAACGTCATGAACGGGCGCAGGCGGATTTGGAGCGGTTACAGAAAGAGGATCAAAGCCGTCGGGACCGACTTCAGGACCTTGCCGGGCAAATCGAATCTCTCCAAACGCAAGCCGGGCAGAGCCAGGAGAACCGTCGGCGAGCGGATTCGGTTTTTCGGGAACTGGATGCCAAAAAAACGAGCCTTGAAGGTGAGCTTCGTGAGGTGGAAGAGCGACACGCGAATGCCGTTGAACGGACACGGGAATATGAACGCGGTCTCAACGAGAATCGAAAGCAGGGTTCCCTGATCAAGGAAACACGACGAGAATCCGACGTTCAATTCGCTGAAATCCGGACGAGAATGCAAGCGGTTGAGGAAGCCCTAACCGGCTCTTATGGGGTATCCATGGACGAAAGTGGAGACGCAACGCCGCAGGCGGACGTTTCGGACTCCGGGGTAGAAGGTGAAGGGCCTGAAGCCTGGAAGGAACGTTTGCAGACCATTCAGACCCGGATAGATCGCATGGGGGCGTTGAACTTGGCCGCGGTTGACGAACATAAAGAATTGGAGGAGCGCTATCGGTTTCTCCACGAGCAGGAAGGGGATCTGTCGGAATCGATACGCTCACTGCAAGAAATCATCGAACGCCTCAAGCGGACGACGAATCAAATGTTTCAGCAGACGTTCGAGGCGCTCCAGGAAAAATTCGGAGAAGTCTTTTCGGCCTTTTTTGCCGGAGGACGGGCGGAGTTGGTGTTGGTGCAGCCGGATCCGGAAGAAGAAGAGGAAAAGTTAGGGCTGGAGCCCGGCGTGGATATTATCGCGCAGCCGCCCGGCAAACGTCTCAAAAATCTGACGATGTTATCCGGTGGAGAAAAAGCCTTGACCGTGTTGGCTTTGCTGTTTGCCAGTTTCCTGACAAAGCCGTCGCCGTTTTGTATTTTGGACGAGGTCGATGCCCCATTGGATGAACCGAACGTGGTCCGCTTCGCTCGATTCCTGCCTCAGTTAACCCCGCTTTCGCAGTTCCTTGTGATCACGCATAATAAACGCACGATGGAAGTCGCCAACTCCCTGTTTGGGGTGACGATGGAAGATCCCGGCGTCTCGAAGTTCGTGTCTGTACGAATCGCGGATTTCGAGAAAGTGTAATGCCAAGGGGCGAGGAGATTGGTTTCGAGGTCAAACACCCAACGCCCCGTCTTCGGGTGAGGACGGGGCGTTAGCAATCAGTTTCGTACACCGCTCCACACTTTTTCAGGGTCGATTTCTTTATCAGGGTTTAAGGTTCTTGCTTTATCAAGTAAGACATCGGTGGTTTCGGGGATTTCCGGATCAGGCACGCAACAGTCATCGACCGGGCAGACGGCCGCGCATTGCGGTTCGTCGAAATGCCCGACGCATTCGGTACAGCGTTCATGGGTAATCACGTACACCGTATCACCCTCACCTTGTCCTTCGCCCACCTCATACCCTTTTTCTTCAGCGGCACTCCGAGTTTCGAAGATAGCCTCATTCGGGCATTCCGGCAAACAGGCTCCGCAATTAATACATTCTTCGGTAATCAATAATGACATACCTTCCTCCTTTATCAAACCTGCAAGAGTCTCTGGCTTCCTCAGCGACGCAGTTTCTACATTCTAGGCACCTGTGAATATCGAGTCAACGGGACAGAAGGCCTAGAGCCCTAAGCCATTTGGACTGCTCGTCCCAATCTGATTGTGGCCGTGGCCTCCGTTTCCTGCGCGGAACGGAAAATGGTCAGGCATTGAGAACAAAGCTTTTTCAACGGTCGGTCAATCGTCGAGGTGATAGTCCCAGCCCTGGATAAGGGAAGGCCTCCCTGCCACGGCCAAGGCGCCCCAGAATCCTTGTCCCAAAGGGAGATCAAAAAGAGACCAATCTTCAGAAGATTGTCCCTCAACGCTGAGGATACGTGAGGGTTCGTCGGGAAGAAAGGAAACCGTCACATTTTTCAGGGGAAAGGAGAAACCTTTTCCAAGGGCTTTGACAAAAGCCTCTTTTCTGGTCCAACAACGGAAGAATGCCGCCCGTTGTTCGTCCGGCGGGAGCTTTTGGAGCGCTAGGAGTTCATCTGCGCTGCAAATGCGTTTGGCCAATCCCGTATAATCAAACGAATCCCTGTCCCCCTCAAGGTCGATACCGACGTTAAAATCCCGGGAAACGGCATAAAGAGCCAATTGTTGGGAATGCGCCACGTTAAAATGAAGCGGTTGCTCGACGGGGGCTTGCAAAAACGGTTTTCCAAAGGGACCCGATTGAAAACGGATGTCCCGTGGAGGTGTTTGAAGGTAACAGGAGAGAATCTGCCGCAGGATTCCTCTTGCCGCCGTAAGGCGTCGTCGGTGCTGGGAACGTTTGAAACGTTGCACGCGTGCCCGTTCCTCCGGACTCAGGACCTCCTGATGCACTTGAAGACGGGTGAAGGGTCGGTCTACAATCGCGCGCCATACGTGAATATGGCCTGCCGGAAGAAGGTGCCCGCCTTCGGGAGCGTTTCCAAAGAAAGAAGATGAGGAGAACGATGGGGTCAGGGAACGATCGTGATTCATGCCTGATTCATAGGAATACCACAGAAACATGGCTTGCCGTACATGTTCGCCCGGAGCGGGTCGGGCAATAGTGTACAGAGAAACCCATTCATGAGGCGAGCGTTGAGTAGGCCCCCGCAATCAGCAGCGTACGCCGCATTAATGACCGCCTCGGTGGTGTGGGGCGGGTCGGTGGTAGCCCAGAAAGTGGCGTTGGGCGCCTTTTCCGCGGTGGAAGTGTCGGTGTTTCGAGGAATTGGCGCATTGGGCATTCTTGTTCCGTTGTGGTGGTGGCAGGAGCAGTCCAAGACGCGGTTGACTGTGCGAGATCTCGGGGTGCTCACGGCCTTGGGGCTCACCGTGCTCGGCAATCACCTGCTGGTGTTGTATGGACTTCAGTACATCGGGGCCGGGTCAGCCGGCGTGATTATCGGGGCGAGCCCGACCATTACGGCCTTTCTTTCCTCATTGATGCTGCGAGATATCCCGTTTCGTCAAGTTTGGGTCGGCTGTGCGGTGTCCTTCATCGGAGTAGCGTTGGCGTCGGGCAGTGATGCCACGACGGACGGCGGAACGAAGCCGGTGCTGGGTGGCGGGTTGGTGGTTCTGGCTCTGATAAGCTGGGTTTTATACACTATCGGGAGCCGATGGATGATGGAAGGGTTGTCGCCTCTGACGGTGAATTGGACGACGCTCTTCATTTCCATCATCTTTCAAGTTCCGTTGTTGTGGGTAGACCCCCTGGTGTTGGAGGCCGGTATCGGGAGCATTCCCCCCTCCGGTTGGGCGGCGTTGGTGTACGTTATCGTGTTTGCCACTGCACTTGGCCAGCAAGCCTGGCTCTATGGGGTCTCCGGGATCGGACCTTCGCGGGCCGGGGTGTTTACCAATTTGATTCCCGTGTCCGCGCTCGTTTTGTCTTTGCTCATCCTCGGGGAATCGTTGGATTTGATCAAAGTGCTCGGTATCGGATTCGTTTTGGGCGGCGTCTGGTTGGTCAACCGGTCTTCGGACACCTGAGGGGGTTGCTCAGAGGTCGACCGAATGAGATGATATTTTCGGGACGGCACGAGGGCTGTCCCCTACGATGACAATGACGTAGGGAGGACCCCTGAACGGCGAAGAAAGGTAGAGGCCGATGCTGGAAGAGCGAATCGAGGAAGTGACGTTGGCCAACGAGGCGTTTTATCGGGCCTTTGAGAGTCTGGACATCGGGGCAATGGATAAGGTGTGGGCGCACCAGGAATATGTGACGTGTATCCATCCTGGCTGGAGTACGAGGGTTGGCTGGCCGATGGTTCGAGATTCATGGGTCGTTATTTTTAACAATGTTTTTTCCGTGAAGTTTGCACTCACGGAATTACAGATTCAAGTCGCCGGTGACGTGGCCTGGGTGATTTGCACCGAGAATCTGACGAGTCGACACGCGGATGTCCCGCAAACCAGTCGAGTCGTGGCAACCAATCTGTATGAGCGCATGGATGAAGGATGGAAAATCATCCACCATCACGGCTCTCAATTAATGGAGTAGCTCAGGAACAACGATCGTTGTTCCTGAGCCGGATTATTTTCATCCAATGTCGGGACAACCCTGGGGTTACCCGCCGGGTTAGTGCGGCAGGGCGAGAGTGGACTCCCATTCTTTGACGATCGTATCCCGTTCTACCATCGTCATGCCGTTATATTTGCGGAACATCCCCTTGCCCCCCTTTTTTCGGCGCCAAGTCACAAAGTCGGAGAAATGGTCTTTGCACAAGAAGCCCGTTCCGGCTGGGGCATAGCCTTGATTCGTGCATCCTTCGATCATACAAGGTTGAGCATTCATGCCGTTGACTCCTTCGTGATAGTCTTCGCTCCAGTATGCCCAACCGTCACGCAGCCATGCAACGATGCGCCGATGTCAGGAACAACGATCGTTGTCCCTGACTTGCATTCTCGCCGGCGGTCTGGCTATTGTAGCCGTCAGGGCGATTCGGGTGAAAGCCTCGTTTTGAACGGATTGAGAAAGGAGAGTGACTTGTGGCAACAGCGAAAGAAGTCTTTGACAAAGTAAAAGCGGCGGCCTTGGCGGCTACCGGACCGGATGAACGTGCCTTGCAAATCGATTATGACGCCTTGGAGAAAAAAATAACCTCGACCCTGGGAACTCGGACCGTCGCCCTCTTGCACATCAACCAATATTTACCGGAAGGCTATGAAGACCAGGGCCACTTCAATGCCATCGCCGTGACGGAAGGGAACGCGGTGTATGACATGGTCATCGGCGATCAATATTTCCGCTATGATCTCTTTTCCGCTGCCGATCTCACCAAGTTTCAAGCCATCGATGGCATCTATAAAGACGAGGAAAAACGCGAAGAAATTTCTTTTTTGAGTCTGCGACTCCAGCATGGAGACGAAGCCCATATTTTGTTGGGATTGAATGACGACCAGCGCGCCAGCGTTCTGGCTGTCGGCGAAAAATTATCGTTAGCCCGCCATCCGGAATAACCATCGGCAAACGCTTCTGTTGAGAGTCGAGAGCCCGCTATTTCGATTCAGGAACTTTCCGGGTCTCTTTTTTCTTGTTGAGAACGTAACTGATCCATGGCTCACGAGCCGGGAATGCCGAACTCAACGTGACGATTCAGTTGAAGCGTAAAACGGAAGGGCTTGCACGATGCAGGGTTGGCGTTGGTCGTTGACGGCCACATCGAGGACCGTGCCTGGAGCGGTGAAGTCCCGCAACGGAAACGCAAAGGCGATGGGTTTATTCAAGGTGGGAGAATACATCGCACTGCTGACCCACCCGACTTCACGGTCTTCGCTGAACACTTTGGCGTCGGGAGGGGGAACCGTTTTCGAATCGATCACCAGCCCCACCAGCCGCCGCTTGACCGTGCCGTAGGTGTCCATGCGCGCGACGACTTCCTGTCCGGGATAGCACCCCTTGCTCAGGCTGAAGGCCTTCCCTTCGAGGTTGGCTTCGGGCGGAACGATTCGTTCGTTCAAGTCCGGTCCCAGTTTGGGAATACCTGCTTCGATACGCAGAGATTCTCGGGCTTCCGTGCCGACGGCTCGCAGGTCAACGGCTTTCCCGGTCTCCCACAAGCGGCTCCAGGTTTGGTCCATGGCGTCGTTTGGCATCAGAATTTCAACGTCCCGTTCACCGGTTTCCTGGGTCGCGGCAATCAGGGCCGTTTGCCCGTTCAGGTTGTGGGTCAGGAAGGACCCCGGTTGCAAGCCGGTGACGTCGACACCCAACGATTGCTGCATAAGGAGCGGGGCCTTCGGGCCGCTGACCAGAATAATACCCCAGGTGTCCTCACCGTTCTTCATTTTGGCTTTGGTGCCGTAGAGAAGAAACTTGCGAAAGGCTTCATAGGTGATAGCCCCTGCTTCCCCCATATCTTCCACCAACAGATAGTCCTCAAGTCGATAGACCCGAAAGTAACTCAGGATCTTGCCTTTGTGCGACATGAAACTCGAATACAACCAGTCTCCGGACTGGAGCGGCAGAATATCGTTGCTGATAATGCTTTGGAGCCACGTCACGCGATCTTCTCCCGTGACGTGTAACGTTCCGCGATGTGAGAGATCGGCCATACCCACGCCCGTTCTGATCGCGTGATGTTCGGCAATGGGGTCGCCGTAATGAGCCGGCATCTCCCAGTCGCCTGCCGGACTGAAAAGAGCCCCCAGTCGTTGATGGGTGGTATGCAGAGACGACTGTTTCATGCCGGACGGGGTTGGGTCACTTCCTGGAGGAGGGCCAGGGTCCTGGCGGAAAACTCATTGCGTGAGACAATTTTATCGATGCCGAGTTCCTTGGCTTGGCGCCAGGTGTCGATTTCTTCATGATTGGCAAACGCCAGAACCGGTACGCGGTTCAAGGCCGTCTCGCGTTTGGCGGTTTTCAGCATCGTGGTGGCGTCGAGCCCGGGGTCGTTCATGTTCAGCACAATAGCCGTCGGGTCATGGGTTTTGGCCTTTTCGAGGATTTCATCGGGAGACGTGACGCGCTTGAGCCCATAGCCGGCAGGTTTGAAGGCATCACGAATCTTCGTATAGAAAAAAATATCGGTCACACCCACGAGAATAATTTTTTCGTGTTCCACGAGTCCAACCTTTCATCTGAAAACCGGTCAGCGAACAACGTTCAGGCATTTCAATTCATCAAGGTAATCAGCCGCATCATCGCTCGCTTAGCAGGCGTATAATTGGCATTAAGCGTCACCGCGGTTTTGTATGATTCGATCGCGCGCGCCCAGTCGCTTTTTCGTTCATAGACACGGCCCAGGTTCATGTGCGGAAAGGCCGGGCTTTCATACCGTTTGGCTTTGGTGGCACGTTCGAGCCACGGAATCGCTTCATCCAACCGGTTCATCTCGATGAGATACGCCCCAATGTCATTATACGGATTCCCAAAGTCCGGATCGGTTCTGATGGCCCGATGACATTCTTCAATGGCGTCATCCAATTGGCCCACAAAGCTGTAGGTCCACCCGAGGAAGGTATAGGCCTCAGCCGTTGGGAAGAGATCAATGGAGTTCTGGTATAATTGGACGGCGTCATCCAGCTTGCCTTTCATTTGGCATTCGTAGGCCTGCTGGAATAAATTCCACGCGGTCAGCTTGTCCTCTTCCCGCCCTTCGCCCTGTTGAAGAAAGTCCTGCTGGTTCATCGACGTCTGAATGCCAGGAGAGAGAATTCCTAATCGCCTTTCAATTTGTGGCGAACAAGGTCAGCGGCACGTCTTCCTGACAACAGCATCGCTCCGAAAGCCGGCCCCATCCTGGGAGAGCCATCCACGGCAGCCACGGCCAAACCGGTAACAAAACAGTTCGGGAAGACCTCACGGGTATTTTCTACAACCATGGCCTCGGAGCGTGCAACCCACATGGCACCATTCCCCGGGACCGTTTCATAGAGCCCGCGTTTGTTGAGTAATCCGACAACGACCGCGTCATGTCCGGTGGCATCAACCACAACCTTCGACTCAAGCGCAATGGGATCGACGTGGATGGTATCGTGTCCCGCCATCTCCGCCGTCGTGTTATTGACCACGACGCCTTCGAGCGTGCCCTCGCCGCGAAGGATCAGATCCACCACCTTGGTCAGGTTCAGCACCTTCGCGCCGGCTTCATACGCCGCGGCAATGAGGCGGGCGGTGGCATGCGGAGGGTCCACGATCCGCATGCCACCGCATCCCATCACGGGTTTACACGGAACGCCCATGTTCTCAAGGACAGCGTGGGCGGGTTCGCACAGGGTGGCTTTATTCATGAGGTACCCGCCGGACCAGAATCCTCCGCCGAGCGAGAGACTCTGTTCGACTAAAAGTGTACGAAATCCCTGTGTCGCCAGGTCATGGGCGCAGATCAGACCGGAAGGCCCGCCCCCCACGATAATCACGTCACTTTCAATGAGTTGATCAAACTCTTTATAGAATTCGCGCGCGATGTGGCGAGTCACGTCTCGTTCACGAAGCGGCGCTGGCCGGAGATTGTCCATGGCAGAAATTCCTATTTTGTCCTCTCCCTCCGTGAGAAGGTCAGGGTGAGGGACAGGGGCAGCGTGAGAGAACTCCGTTGGTTACGGCTTTCCGTGTTGTACATACAGTTCCCCGCCGGTTTGTCGGAACTCGGCGTAATCGCGCACGTCCTGCGTGATCTTCATCGAACAGAACTGGGGGCCGCACATCGAGCAGAAATGGGCACCTTTCGCGGCTTGGTCGGGCAGTGTGGCGTCGTGATATTCTCGAGCCGTGTCGGGATCCAGCGAGAGATTGAATTGATCCTCCCACCGGAATTCGAACCGGGCTTGCGATAATGTGTTGTCACGGCGTTGGGCCCCTGGGTGTCCCTTGGCCAAGTCCGCGGCATGCGCGGCGATTTTGTACGTGATGACGCCGGCTTTGACATCTTCCTTCGTCGGCAGCCCGAGGTGTTCTTTGGGTGTGACGTAGCACAGCATGGCGCACCCGTACCAGCCGATCATGGCCGCCCCGATACCCGACGTAATATGGTCATAGCCCGGTGCAATGTCGGTGGTGAGGGGACCCAGGGTGTAGAAGGGCGCCTCGTGACAGGCCTCCAATTGCCGTTCCATGTTTTCATGGATCATGTGCATGGGTACGTGGCCGGGCCCTTCGATCATGACCTGCACGTCGTGCGCCCAGGCCAGCTTGGTCAATTCTCCCAACGTCTCGAGTTCGGCAAACTGTGCCTTGTCGTTGGCATCGGCAATCGAGCCTGGCCGCAACCCGTCGCCGAGGCTGAAGGAGACGTCATAGGCCTTCATGATCTCGCAAATTTCTTCGAAATGGGTATACGCAAAGTTTTCTTGGTGATGAGCGAGACACCATTTGGCGTGAATGGACCCCCCACGTGAGACAATGCCGGTCATACGGTTCGCGGTGAGGGGCACGTACGCCAATCTGACGCCGGCGTGAATGGTGAAATAATCAACCCCCTGTTCAGCCTGCTCGATCAACGTGTCCCGATAGAGTTCCCACGTCAGGTCTTCAGCTTTCCCGCCGACTTTTTCCAGGGCCTGATAAATAGGGACGGTTCCGATGGGGACGGGGGCGTTGCGAATGATCCATTCCCGGGTCTCGTGAATGTTTTTCCCGGTGGATAGGTCCATGACCGTGTCGGATCCCCACCGGATGGCCCAGATCATTTTTTCGACTTCCTCTTCGATCGACGATACCACGGCGGAATTGCCGATGTTGGCGTTGATCTTCACCAGAAAATTCCGGCCGATGATCATGGGCTCGATTTCCGGATGGTTAATGTTGGCCGGGATAATCGCGCGGCCACGGGCCACCTCGTCGCGCACGAATTCCGGGGTGATGGTTTGAGGAATCGTCGCCCCCCAGGCTTGTCCGGGATGTTGTTCAACGCCCCGGGAGGCTCCATTCGTGGAGGCCTGTGCGTTCTCGCGCAATTGCGTTTCCCGGATCGCCACAAATTCCATCTCAGGGGTGATGATGCCCCGACGGGCATAATGCATCTGTGAGACATTCTTTCCCTGCTTCGCTCTCAACGGGTTGCGGACGTGGAGAAAGCGCAGGGAGGCGAGTGCCGGATCATTGGCTCGCAGTCGTCCGTACTCGGAAGAGACGTCGGGTAAGGCTTCCACGTCCTGCCGCGCCAGAATCCAATCACGTCGTAACGGGGGAAGGCCGCGTTGAATGTCGATCCCCGTTAAGGGGTCGGTATAGGGCCCGGACGTGTCGTACACGAAAATTGAAGATGCCGCGGACGCGCCGTTGTCCTTCTTGGGGGAGGAAAGAAAGATTTCACGCATGGGCACGGCCACGCCGTCTTGCTCTCCATTGACGTACACTTTCTTGGACGCGGGGAGCGGAGTCGTGGTTAAGGCCGAAGTGGGTGCTTGAGCATGAGACGCATTCCCGTTCGTGGAAGGGGGGCGTGGGAATTCGGTATTGTTCATGCGGAAATCCTTTCCCAAATAAAAAAGCCGCTTTCCAATTGACTTGGAAGCGGTTCATACAAGAGGCGAAAGACTGACTGTCCGCTTCCCTACGCTGGGATTACCCAGATCAGGTTTAAGGGTTGTCTTCGTCAGAAGACTCTCAGCCATTAGGCTCCCCTAGCTATTGTTGAATGAAAAAACATACGCCTTGCCCGTTTTCTTGTCAATCAGCCTATTTACCAATCCTGCCTTGCGTTAAGATAACAAGACTTCTCTAGTATAGTTCACTCCGACAGCCATGCAACGCGCGTTCATATCAAACACAAATTCAACGCAAATCTTTTTGACAATATGAAACGTCAGATCTCAACAAGAAACGTTGCCTCAAAAATGGCAGACATTATGATGGAGCACCTTGATTCTCTTCCTAATTTTTTCTCATCACCTTCCCGGAGTAATTGATAAAAAACCTTTTCCAACTAGTTGGTTAGTTTCTGGGAATCCCGATCAACTTTTCTTTTACCCCTGTTTTTCCCTCAATTATTACATCCTTAATTTTTGGTCATTAGGGCGAAACGTAATCCAAGTAGAGCTTGAGACACGGGTTGACCTCATTCTCCCGGCGGGGCTGAACGCGATCCGCAACGGCTTACCGAGCTCTCGGGTCATGATCGTGCGAGCCCCCGCGCTCCGGAGAGCGTGGAGGCCCGGACAGGACCCGCAGGCCATACACTGGCACCCGCGCCAAAAGTTGGTCGCACCACGAAACCCCGTATGGCGTCCTGTATCCAGGCGGGTTTTCTCCCACACATTGGTTACGAAACGCCCTAAGGACCTTATCCTTTTTGCAAATTAGGGATGGCCGTGACGGGAACGCGGCGGCTACACAAACAGAGTCGTCTCGGCGCCGGCTGCCAGGGTAAGGATTGCAGGAAGACCCATCACGTCATCAACCCGTTCGGCTACGGCTTCCGAGTCGACTCCCATGTATTCCAACCCTGCGCTGCAAGCGATCAGGCGCAGGTTCCCCACTTTCTTCGCCTCTTCGAGCATTTCTGAAATCAGAGGAACCTTGCGTTCGGTCAGCAGCCTGGCCACTTCATCATGATAGCGGTGATACTCCGGAGGAAAATCGATTTCGTCAAGCCGCCCTTCGGCGAGTTTTTTAATGGTCCAAAACAACAACACGATCACGACGTCTTTTCCCATCGCCGACGCCGTCAGGGCTATGGTTGCCACCTGGTGCAATTTATCATAGGTGGCGTTATGAGCGTAGATGATAAACCGAGGCTGGGCACTCATCTGAAACACCTTTTGAGACTGCGACCCATCTGCCTGCGGGGCAGGGCCGCAATTAGGATCGAGTGGGTTGAATGAGTTGTTGATCAGGCGCCTTGGGGGTGGGCCACTCCTCGTTTTCAAACATCAGGCAACATTTCAACCGTCCACAGACTCCGATGCGATGCGCGTCATTTGACCAAGCCGATTCACGACGGGACAACTTGAGATTCACCGGTTTAAAATCCGTGAGAAACCTCGCACAACAGAGGACAAGTCCACAGGTATCGACCCCGCTCAGGCGACGAGCCTCATCCCGGCTGGAAATTTGCCGCATTTCAATCCAACAATTGAACTCCCGTGCCAAATCCTTGACGAGTTGCCGGAAATCAACGCGCGATTCCGCGGTGTAGCTGAACGTCAGGGCCCGCCGCCGAAGCGATCCGTACACTTCGATCAACTTCATCTGCAAACCCAGCGCCAGGGCCCGCTCCCGGCAAAACGCGATGCCGGAGGAGGATAACTCTTTTTGATGGGCAATGGCGGTTTCGTCTTCCGGCGTCGCTTTCCGAAGGATGCCTCGCATCATCCGCATGGGAGGGAGGAACGGTTGAGGATGCGGCGGGGAAAAGATGGTGCCATAGGTCGTATCGTTCTCCAATTCCAGGAGCACGTGATCTCCGACCTTCAAAGTGGAATCGGTCGTGCGGGCTATTTTGACCTCACCATAGTCGCGGATTTTCACCCCCACGACTGTGACCCATTCAGGAAACGATTCTTCCTCGTCAATTCCGTGGAGGGGAGTTGATTGATCGGTCATTACACATCCACCAGAGCGCGATTCGAACGCCGCAGAGCTTCCGGTCCGGATTTTGTGTCGGGACCCCAGAGCCCGACGTGGACCACGAGCAGATCTTCAACCCCGCCGTATTTCAGCAAGAAATCGGTCAGTGCCTCGTAGTAGGCGGGGATTGAGGAGCTTGCCTGAGGGCCATTCTCCAGTGTGCGTGCGTGGTCCATGATGGGAAAGTATAGAACATCTCCAGTGGATTGAAAAGTCTGTGTATGGGTCCACCACATTTGGCATTCGGGTTGGTGGTGAATCAGGGATTGTACCGGAGATTGCCGCCCAAGGCTATGGTGGGGCAACACGGTATTGTAGGCCAGCAACCAATCGGCCAGTTTGCGGTTAAAGGCCGCCAAATCGTCGAACAGCAGATCCTCGTGGTAGTCCACGAAGGTCTCTTGCAGGGTGCGATTGAACCGTTCCGCATGAGCGTTCATTTTCGGGGATCGGGGATACGTCCACCAGTGGGTGATGCCGCGTTCATCGAGCCGGTGCTGGAAATGCCCCTGGAACTCCGGGCCGTTATCGGAGAGGAGGACCCGGGGTGGGGCCGGGAGCAACGCACAGAGTGCATCGAGGGCGTGGGTGGCATGGCGGCTGGAGGCGGTGGCGGTGGCCACAGCGAAGGCGAAGCGACTGCAGGGATCGATGAAGGTGAATAGGTAGCGGCGGAGTCCGGCGTGGAGCCGCACAACGGGATCGCCGGCCAAGACCGCCAGGGGCGGGGCGGGGCGGGGCCGGGGCGGGCGGGATTTCCGGCGCCGTGTCCGGGGTTTGGGCCGGCCCCGGGCATCCAGGCGGCTCGGCGTGTGCCGCATCCGGTCCGGGGCGCGGGCGATCAGGCGCCCGATGGTGGAGACCCTGGGGAGGGCTAGCCCGTGCTGCGCACACCACGGCCGCAGTAGGACGTGCAGCTTGGCCTTCCCACGGTTGGGATACGTGGTGCGTAGCCGCCGGATCGCTTGGCTCAGGGCGGGTGGCCACGTGGCCTGCCGCCGCCGGTGGGGGGGCCTAGAGCGGACGGCCAACGCCTGCGGGTCCCCGCCAGCCTGAGTGAGCGCCCGCTGCCAGCGATAAAGCGTCCGGCGGCTGACGCCAAAGGCCTCCCCCGTCACAGCTGGGCCATGCCGGGCGCAAAAGTGCAGAATCTTGAGTCGGTGATGGGCTTCGTGGGGTATCATGTCCCAACGATGCCCGAATTGCGTTAGTCGATAAAACCCCCTGATGCGATAGCCGACATGGTGGATTTGCATGGCCTCTCCTCCTGTTTCGAGGAGTGCCAAAGGTTTCTGAACTTATACAGTCTGTATGAGTCCACCACTATTTTGTTGCAGTCTCTTGTCCATGATGTGTTGCTCTGATCAGGTGCCCGAAAAGGATGGCCGTTCTACCGCTGAGTGCGTTTGAGGAACGCCGGCACTTCATGGTCAAGTTGATACAACGCAAGCGGCGCGACAACGTCGTTCTTCCGGATGACCTGAACCTGTCCCGGCGCAGACACGCGAACGATGTCCAAGGCTTGGCCGTAATGGTATTGCCTGCCGGATACCGCCAGCACCTCCCGCAGGGATTCCGGGGGGGCCCAGTGGGCAGTCAGTAACGCCGTCCGGGCCGGATTGCGATGGCTGAACATGAACGACAAATGGTCAGGATACCAATCGGCGCCGCCGGTGGCGTAGGAGACGAATAATTGAGCTTGGGCGTGTTCCATCAATTCCGACAGGTATTGGTTAGTGAGAAATCCGTTTTCTCCCACCTCCAACCACTTGCCGGGATGGGACAGACTCGCATGCGCCGTGTGGGAACGAATTTCTTTCAACTGTTGTTGCGACGCATAGACGGTCGCAATCGGACCATGGCGCTCCACAAGGCGGGTGAGCACCCCGTCCTCGATAGCCGAATGCCCGTCGTTTGTCGGACCGCTGTCTGCATGGACTAAGGTATTGTGCCCTCGATCACTGATTAAATAACAATTGCGCGGAAGTACCAGATCACACGGATCTTCGCCGAAAAACGGAACTGACACCACCTCCCCGCCCTCAAACTTCCAGGACGCGCCATGCGCCAATTCGATGACGTTTGTAAAACCCAATTCTCGCATCAGGGAAAGATAATCAAAATACCACGTTTTCCGGTCTTTCCGGCTAGGCACAATCACAGGCACGTCCTTGGGTAAGTGCAGTAACGTGCGGGGGTCGACGTGGTCGTCATGGTCGTGCGTCAGGAACACAGCGGCCGGTTCCGGCAACAACGACGGCCACAGTGAGGGCACCGGCGATTCGGCAAACCAGGGCATCAGCCAGGGATCAAACCAGAAAAACCGGTCCCGTTGTCGATACATCAAGGCCGCATGACCAAGATGCACCGTATCCTGATCCCGGGTCGCGTCGAGCCACTGCGTGCGAACCGAGGCGCGGTCCGTCATGGCTAAACACTCGTGCGAGTCGAGTTGCTCAAGCAGGTGCAGAAACTGTGGCGCCGCGTCACGACCGGCGGTCATGACAATGGTGCGAATTTCCGAGACGGTACGGGTGCCATTCAAACAGCCCAACAGCTTTCCGACCCCGGGTGAGAGCGGACCATCCAAACCCATCGGCAGGGCCTGTCGGGTCACCGCGTTGAAAATACGCAGACCGGCGTAATTCATGACCGCCGACTTCTGATGATCCCGGGGGAATTCCCAGACAAAGGTCCCGTCAGGATTCCGTCCGCACCGAATATATTGCCGGAGCCGGGGTCGGGACTGCACCACCTCCGCGTAGGCATCCTCCAGCCGGCGACCGGCTGCGGGATCATCGACGGACGTCCGATGAGCAAACACGTCGCTGATGGCCGTTTCCACCGCACTCATGAGGATTCCATGGACTTCGTGGAGACTCGTCATGACCGCCGGATTCACGCCTCCCATAAAAGGGAAGGGGCCCGGGGGCTCGGCGCTTTCCAGTTGCACCCACACCCAGGGCTGCAATCCGACAAACTGATCGAGACCGATGCGATCCCAGAGAGCCATGGCGCTAACAATCTTTCATCGTCAAAAGTCCCCCATCAAGGCAGCCGGGCAGGGAGACTCCTTACGTGTCCGTTGAAAAACGAATCGCACTGATCGTGGGCTCGTATAAAATCTGGATGACGATGCGGTCGGGATCCGCAAGATAAAACGAATAACTGCCGTCCCGATGTCGTTTCGGGTGGTGGACAATCTCGATGCCTGCTTCGACGACCCGTTCATAGAGTTGGTCCACGCTTTCCGGCGAACCCATGACAAACCCCAAATGGTCAAGGCATTGCCCATGACCGTGCCGGTAAGCGGGCACGTTCTCTTGCGGAATTTGATGCAGCGCCAAATTATCGACGCCCGAACTCATATACACGTTCCCGGCATCAGGCTCCCAGACGACCGTCATCCCGAACCAAGTCTGATAAAAGGTTTTTGAGACTTCTAAATCGGTCACGTTCAGGGCCACGTGGCGTAAGCCTTTCCCGTGCGGGATCTCTTGTCGGCCTCGTTCGGACATGCTGCTCGTCGTTCCCGATTCAGGGGGGTCATCTTAACGGGGCGCACTGAGTGGGGCAACCCCGATCGTGGTTTCCTGGGAAGCGACCGTATGGTACCATCGCACCGATGAGCACGGAACAGGACGCAACGCGCGGAATCGCTGTACACCGGGATTCCCGACATAGGCACGGATGGCCGCGGCAGACGCGCCACGCCGTGATTCTGTTGTGTACCCTGTGGTGGATCAGCCTGATAGGGAATGGGTGCGTCTCGCAGGTGGCCATGCATCGTGCGGTTCTGGAATACGATTGGACGGTCAACAGGATCGAGACCGAGCTGTTACTGCTCAATATCGCGCGCACCCGTTACCATGAGCCGATTCATTTCACGGCCGTCTCCAACATCGCCGCGACCTTCGACTTCCGCGTCAATGCCGGCATCACGGGATTACTGACCGACACGATCAGCGCCGACTCCTTGTCGTTGACGTTGGGAAGCTCCGCTGCGGAAAACCCGACCGTGACGATCATTCCGATTCAAGGTGAGGAATTCACCAAACGCCTGTTGACGCCGATTACCGAAAAAACCATCCTGTCCCTGGGGCGGCAGGATATCGATCCCGCCATCCTCTTTCGTCTGGTGTCTCGAGGGATGATTCTCAAAGACAAGGACGGGCGGCAACGGTTCCTGTCAAACCAGCCGCACCGGCAAGAGGAATACCGGGAATTCCGGCAACGGGTGATGCATTTGTCATGGCTCCACTCCGAGCGCCGTCTGTTTGTCGGCCCGCTGCGACTCACCGGGGAGGCCAACGGCAAAGCCGGACGGGTCGTGATAACGAACTACGATCCCAGTACGCTTTCCAACCAGGAACGGAAGGCGTTACACCACCGGGCGGAACGATTCACCCGGCATCAGATTCTGGTCGATATTCGACCGGACCATCCAGGCGGTGATTTCCCCATGTTCGGGGCAATCACATTGCGCAGCTTTAAGGCGATTTTAGGATTCATCGGACGGGGGATTGTCGAGGAACCGGAATTCCACGTGGACCCGAACCCCAAGACAGGGCCGGTGGCCGTCAATCCGGCCAAGACCTTGACTATCCAGGAGTCACGCACCCAACCCGAGGAAGCCATCATTTCCGCTCAGAAGCGCGGGTTGTGGTATTACATCGACCAGGAGTCCGCAGCGGGACCATCGTCGGATCGATGGAATCACGAAGCCTTTGACATCCTGTATCAACTGTATCATTTCACCGTGACCGATGTTTCCAAAACCCCCTCGCTGCCCATTGCCATTTCCAAATGACGGCCCGCGGGCCTCCTGCCATGAGCAGGAAGACCCACAATCGCTGTTCCCTGCGAAAAGAGCAGGCCATGTGTTAGCAACAGCCCTATGAACACTGAACTGACAAGCGGATTCGCCGGAATGACCGTCGCCGCCTTCGAAAGCCGGATGGCCGATCACATGGCCAAGCTGATTGTCCGGCATGGCGGCAATCCCATGGTGGCCCCCTCCCTGCAAGAGATTCCCCTGGAAGACAATACGGAAGCCCTGGACTTCGCAAGACACCTCATGGCCGGAGCCGTGGACCTGCTGATTTTCCTGACGGGCGTGGGCACACGGACGTTGGTGGACGTCTGGAAAACGCGGTTTCCCCTCGAAACGATCCAACCAGCCCTGACGAAGACCACCCTCGTGTGCCGTGGGCCAAAACCCATAGCAGCCTTAAAGGAGTTGGGGTTGAAACCCCATATTACCGTACCCGAACCCAATACCTGGCGGGATATCCTTCACACCCTGGATGATTGTAAACCCGAAGGGCTCACCGGACTCCGGATTGCCATTCAAGAATACGGGACGTCCAATACGGACTTGGCACAGGGACTGACCGAGCGGGGAGCCGTGGTCAGGAGCGTGTCGGTGTACCGGTGGGCCCTTCCCGATGACGTGGCGCCCCTCAAACGGACGCTTGGGAGTATTGTGGACGGGAAAACGTCCGTTGCGTTGTTCACGAGCGCCGTCCAAGTCGACCATATCGTGAAACTGCTCGATGCTACCGATGAACTCGCAGCCTTTCGTGACGCGTTGGCGAAAATCATGGTCGCCTCAATCGGGCCGGTCACCAGCCAGCGGCTCCGCCACCATGATCTCCCCATTGACTTCGAACCCTCCCATGCCAGGATGGGGGTCCTGGTGAAAGAAGCCAGTGAACACGCCGGAGAGATTCTCACCCTCAAGTCCCAGGCCGGATTTCGCATATCCGATGGCTGACCTGACGCGACGCTAACCCGATCGATGTCCTCTCGCGATCCGGTGCTGCGCTAAGCGGGGATTTTCTGCTCCCATTCCATTCGATCCTCTCATTGCGGCAGTTCATAAATGATTTTCGCCCGTTCATTGAAAAAATTCACGAAGTACGAGTCAGTCGTGTATAAAGCCCCCTCTCACGAGGAAGATGAAACAGCCACTGAAAGAGGGGAGGAAAGTTCCATGACAACAGGAATGACTTTGTCCGCAAGGGGGACACAACTCATCCTTGTGGCCGCCTTGGCGCTGCTTTGCGGAATGCCGCAGAGCGGTTCTGCGGCCACGGCCGGTCAGACGATTGCCGGATACGTGCAGAACGCGGATTTACGGCGCGTGGCACAAGCCACGGTGGAACTGCGGGGTCAGGAGGGGACGTTGGTGACATCGGAAACGACGAACGATGCCGGCGAGTTTACGCTGTCTGCCCCGCGCGACGGGGTGTTTTCCATCCACGCCGTGCAGGATACCTACCGGAGCGAGCACGTGGTGATTACGGTCGGCCAGGAAGCGCCCGTCCCGGTCGTGTTGACCCTCACGGAGACCAAGGACATTGCCTTGGAAATCGTGGCGCCCCTCGTACCCATCAAACTCAACTCGTCCAGTGAAACCTATTCCGTCAGCCGGAAAGACATCGAAGCCCTGCCCCGGGGGAACAACGTGGACCTGCACGACGTCCTGGCGACAATCCCCAGTGCAATCTCCAGCAGCCTCAAACAAGTGCATATCCGGCAGGAGCATGCGAATCTCCAATTCCGGATCGACGGCGTACCGATTCCGGAAACCGTCACGAGCCAGTTCACGGACCTGCTTTCCCCCCGGGCCTGGGAGCGGGCGGACATATTGCTGGGAGGCTTGGAGGCCCAATACGGGGTCAGGACGACCGCGGTGATCGACATCACCAGCAAAAGCGGCACCAAACCGGGATTCGGTTCAATCGGCGTGTTCGGCGGCTCGAATGAAACCGTGCTGCCGTCGTTTGAATACGGAGGGACGGCAGGGGACAAGTTCCGATATTACGTGATGAACAACTATAAGACGACCAACCGGGCAATCGATCCACCCACGTTGGGCCAGTCGATCTTTCACGGGGATGGCGAATCCAACCAGACCTTCCTGCGTGGCGATTACCAGATCGACAACCGTAATAACGTCACCTGGCTGCTCCTGAGCAGCGTGGCGGACTCGCAGATTCCCACGCAACCGGGGCAAATGCAAAATCAGCATGTTGTCGATCTGATCCGGGAGCACAACGCTATGGGTTTTACGCCGGTGCCTTCGGAGCAGATCGATGAAAACCAAGTGGAGAACAACCAGTACTCGCACCTGGTGTGGCGACACGACATGAGTGCCAAACAGTTCGTGAGCGTAGCCGGTTACTTCCGGCACAGCCGGGCCACGTCCACCACCGATCCCTATAATGTCCTGGCTTATACGAGCGGCGAAGACGACCATGGCCATGCCGGTGCGATTTCCGCGGCCAATCAGGATCGGTGGGCCTATGCCGGGGGCATACGGCTCGATTACACGCATGCGCTCAATTCCCAGCATATGATCAAAGCCGGCTTCCAGTTCGACGGGACGACGACGAGGAACAAGAACCAGTTGTTCGCGTTCCTTCGCGGAGAAGAAGACGAGCTCGATATGGATCATGACCATGACGAGGATATGGATCATGACCATGACGAGGGTATGGATCATGACCATGACGAGGACATGGATCACGATCATGACGAGGATATGGATCACGATCATGACGAGGACATGGATCACGATCATGACGAGGATATGGATCACGATCATGACGAGGACATGGATCACGATCATGACGAGGACATGGATCATGACCACCATGACCATGGCGAGCCCATGGGCGGGGTCATCAACCGCAATGCCAACCGGCGGGTTACCGGGTACCGGGAAGAATTCTGGATCCAGGATCAATACACGCCCAATGACCAATGGACCATCAACCTCGGCCTGCGACTGGACAACATCCACGGGTACGTGGACGCCTTCCAGGCCAGTCCTCGCATCGGGGTGAACTATGCGCCGAACAAACGGCATGCGTTCCACGCGTTTTACGGTCGCCTGTTTACTCCGCCCAGTCTGGAGGCCTTGCCTCTTCTAGCCCTTAATCTTGAAGGCACCACCGCGGCACCCGATGACGATCGCAATATCAAAACCAACCCGGAACGGTCGCATTACGTTGAAGTCGGCTCGACCCATGCACTTGGGAGAAGGACCGTGGTCCAGGTGACGGGCTACTACAAAATCAACCGCAACATGACCGATGCCCATCAGTTCAATACGACGCCGATGCTGGGTTACTTTGCGTATGGCCGGGGCTGGGCACGGGGGATCGACTTCTCCCTGAAAACAAAGCTCTCGCGCACGCTCACGGCCCGCGCCAACGTGGCATGGGGGCAATCCAAGGCGTGGGACCTCCAATCGGGACATTTTTTGCTGCATGAGCCTGAGTTGCGAGACCTCGCTACACGTGATGGCATATTTACCGACCATTCACAAACCATGACCAGTTCCGCGGTGGTCACGTATCGTCCTTTTACCAACACCACGATCACCGCACAGATGCTCTACGGGTCAGGTCTGCGAAGAGCGAGAGAGGGACAAAAAACCAATTCGGGGACTGAAGATTCGAATACCACGTATAATCTTTCCGTGAACCAGGTGTTCCCCTTTGCCAAGAAACAGAAGCTGCTGCTGGGCGTGGACGTGGTCAATCTCTTCGATCAGCATGAATTCATAAACACCGGCGAACAGAGCGTCGGACTCGGCGTGTCTCATGCCAACATGCCGCGCTCCGTGTTTTTCCGCGCACAGTGGTTCTTTTAAAGATGTCGAGAGCAGGCTCATGACGCTTCGTTCTCCTAGAAAGCAACAGCCCCGCATGTCGGATGAGCGGAGCGTCATCCGACATGCGGGGCTATGGTGTCGGGGGGGGGGCACCGGTGCGGCTAACCCGACCGACGGCCGCTTCTCCTGGCCGGCGCCCCCCCTCTTTTTGTGTAGCCGCGCCATCCCTCGATGACAGATGTCGAGGGCAGGTTCATGGCGCTTTTTTCCTCCTGCCCAACGCCGCCGGGCGCGATAAGATCGCGCTGCTACAACTACAGGACGGACGTTTCCTTCCTTTGTCGCTGTGCTATTTTATGGCGCTTCTTGGCAAGCGGCCTCTCCAAGCCGCATGAGATGCGGCCTCTACAACGACGGAGAGGCCGCCAGATAATGTAGGTCGGATTAGCCCTGCGTAATCCGACAAGCTCCTACGGTGTCGAGGGACGTCTATCCGGCGACCCCGCCCTTACGCCCTGACGGCTTTCCCCTAGAACCGCTAGCCCAGGCCCACGATGAGGCTGTCGTTCGTTGCCCCCTGTGCCTGCATAGGCTGCCAGGCCAGCCCCACGTGCCGCCCGTGTTGGCGTCGAAAATGAGCTGGTCGTGGACGTCGGCGCGGTTCTAGGCGTAGGGGGCGCTGTCGCCGCTACCGGTGGTGTGACCCGGCTTAATGAGCAGCGTGTCATCGCTCCTGTTGTCGCTGTCAAGCTGGATCGCCACTTCGTCGCTGTCGCCTCCCGTGCGTCCCGTCCTTTCGATCCGGGGATTAGCGAACGTCAGCCGGCTCCGGTTCCGTGTATTGAAGGCAGAGGTGCCAAGTGAGACCGCTTCCCGGTCCGTCCTGATGCGTGAGTCGCGGATCGAGACGTCGATGGCGTCATATGGCGTCGTGTCGTTAATCGAAATGGTTCGACGAGATACCTAGGGACTGACGCTGAGTCCAGCCGATGATCATGTTTGACAGCTTCACATTCACCCGGCTCGAGCGGGTCAAGGCGTTTGCAGTGATGGCGTGGCTGTTGCCGGACCCGATGACGTCGTCTGCCAGATCCATACGGACATTGCCGCTGGAGCCGGAGCTGTTGGCGTATATCCCTCTGAAGCCGTCCTGGACCTGCCCGCCCCGCATCTGGATGTTCAGATCGCCGCCGCTGCCGGAGTGCTCACCCTTGATGCCGCTGGAGTTCTTCTCATTCGTAGTGATGTCGTCGCCGGACATATTGATGTTGAGGGCGCCGCTTGTGCTAGTATGCCGCCCGGCGACGCCGTGGGCTGATTCTCCTTTCATAGCGATGCTGCCGGAAAGGTTTATGGTGTAGGTGGTGTCTGTGTTGTTGTCGCCAAGCTGCTGGTACTCAATGCCGGGGCCGGTGGAGGGGGCGGAGTAGCTGTTCTCGTCGCATTCAATGGTGCCGCCGCCGGTGGGCACGGTGCCACATTCATTGTCGACAAGGGCTTCCTTGCCGGTGAGCACCAGCGTCAGGACAAGGATGGCGAGGACGGCGCAGGGGCCGCGAAGGACTGCGGCGGGAGCGAAAGAGGAGCGGGACTCCGGCGAGGTGTCCGTCCGGCGCCGCCATGCGGCCAGCGCCTTCACGATGCGCCTCTAAGGAACCTCTGATTTCGTGTGATAGCGGGATGCAGGGCCAGGCGTCCCGGAGCGAACCCCGACGCTTCTCAGAGCGAGAGGTGAGGGGTGAGCGAGGACACCACGCCGCCATGCGCCAGATCGGGCGAAATCAGAGGTTCCCTAATGATCCGGCGATGATGGGTGATTTCGGCGTCAAGAGACCATGTGTCGGAGATTCGCATTCGGCGAACGACGTGCCGCCGCGTGGTATTCCGTCTTGGTTGAGGCTGGTGCAGGACGGGTTTCTCGTGTGGGTCGTGTGTGGCGCCGCATGGGGCTGGTTTATGCCGGGTCCCGCTGCTTCCGGGAAAGCCTGGATTCCCGAAGCGTTGGCTGCCGTGATGCTCGGGATGGGGTTGACGCTGACGCATCGGGATCTCCTCGCCCTTCGCCAGGGCGGCCGGACGTTGCTGCTGGGTGTCACCTTGCAGTACGTGGTGATGCCGCTTGGCGCGTGGGGCATTGCGATGGCCCTGGGTCTGCCGAAATTGCTGGCACTCGGCGTCATCCTGGTCGGAACCTGCCCCGGAGGAACGGCGTCGAACGTGGTGGCCTACCTCGCGCGTGGCGACGTGGCATTGTCCGTCGGTATGACGACGGTCTCGACGGTGCTCAGCCCGCTTTTGACGCCCCTGTGGATTTGGATGCTCGCTTCCACGTGGTTGGTTATTGACCCGCTCCCGCTCTTGTGGACGGTCACGAAGATTGTGCTGTTGCCGGTGGTGGCGGGCGTGCTCCTGCGCCGCGTGTGGCAACCGAGCCCCTGGTTTTTCGAAGGCGTGCTGCCGGTTGTGTCGATGGTCATCATCGCGTGGATCGTCGGGGTGATCATCGGCTTGAATCACGATCAACACTATGTGGCCGTTCCGGTCGTCCTGGCTGTGATCGTTCATAACGCGGTGGGCTTGATGTTGGGATATTGGGGGGCTCGGCTGCATAAGGTTCCGCTTCGTCAGTGCCGGACCGTGGCCCTCGAGGTGGGGATGCAGAATTCCGGGCTGGCCGTGGCCTTGGCCATCGCCCATTTCGGCCCGGTGGCGGCCGTGCCCGGCGCGGTGTTCAGCCTTTGGCACAACGTGACCGGGCCCCTGTTGGCGAGCGTCTGGCGTCGGATAGGCACGAACGAATCTTCGATGGTCCGTGATTCGGGCTTTCACGTGCCCTGAAGCACCGTCCCTTTCCGTTTGTCGCCACCGAATCCGTGAACCACGATCATTTTGGCGCGTTGGCGAGATGTCGGGTCAGGGCCAGGACGAAGCGGGCGGCGGTGTCGAGACTGTCGGGTTGGAGAGTATCGGGGGTGTCGGAAGGTTGATGAAAGTGAGGATGGGGTCCGGCCGTGACCACCGCCACCGTGGGAATGCCGGCTGTGGCAAACGGCACGTGATCGCCTCCGGGAAAGAGCCCATAGAGTGTGACGGCCTCGGAAAGTCCGGCCTGTTCGGCTGCGCGGACGGCAATGTTTTTCGACGTGTTGGCAACTCCAATGGTGAGTTTACCGTTGCCCAGGCCCACGTGATCCACGTTGATCATGGCGACGGTGTTCGCCAAGGGATGCGTGGGATGCCGAACGTACCAGGTTGATCCCAGCAGGTTTTGTTCTTCACCGCTGAACGATGCGAACAGAATCGTTCGCTTGGGCGACGGACCGTTTTTCACAATGCGCGCGAGTTCTAACAACACGGCTGTCCCCGACGCGTTGTCGTCGGCGCCGGGAAAGAGCAGCCCCGCTTGGGTGCCGAAATGATCGCGATGAGCTCCGAGCACCACCACCTCGTCTTTCAGGGCCGGATCATGGCCTGGAATCGTGCCCAGCACGTTCACCAGTGAACGCGCATGACGCTGACTGAGCCATTGCATGTGAACCAAGCCGTTAATGGCTTTCGACCGGACCACGCGATCGTTGTGTATGCTGGTTTGGACGTCCCTGACGGACAAGGCTTGGGCGCGGAAGATAGCGGCCCTGATCTCGCGACTGATCCAGACTCCAGGTAAAGGCCGGTCGTCCCCGGCATTGGTATAGAACGCCAACGGCTGCGGTCCCATGCCGCGGCGCGCGGCGTATTGACTCAACACCGGTCCGGTGAAGGTCACAAATGCCACCGCGCCTTTTTCCCGGGCGATTCGTTCTTTTTCCGCGTGTTGCACGTGGACAGGATAATGCGGCGGTTTTCCTCGCAGGAACATGACTACACGATCCCGGACCGTCACGCCTTCATATTCATCCCACCCACGCGCAGGGTCTGCGATGCCGTATCCCACGAACACGAGAGGGGCCGTGAGATTGACGGAGGGAGAGTCGAGGACCGGAAGAAATTGTGACCCCACTTGCGGGACGATGGCGCCGGGTGCCGGCTCCTCGAGAAAAGAAAACGCCAGGGTTGCAGGGGCCTTGATCCGCGTCACCGTCACGGGGCCCATCTGTTGCCATGCCCTCCGTTGCGTACTGACGTGCCGGTGACCGGCAGGCGTCAGGCCTAAGCGCTCAAAGCGGCCGGTGACATATTCCGCCGAGCGACGTCCGCCCTCCGGGCCCGCTTGCCGTCCGGCAAAATCCGGATGACTCAAGATCCGAACATCCCGCATCATGCGAGGAAGGTCGGGCAGAGCGTCACGATCGGCCGCGTCAACGGGAAGCGCGAGCGCAACGAGCCCGCTGATGAATGCGATGGAAAAGAAGACAAAGTTCATCGACCATACTATCCCATAATTGCGCGAGGGATTGATATGTCATGACCCATCAGGGCCGCATCTTGACGGCATCAGGGTAACTTGCTAGGTTTTAGTAATTATATAGTTGACGCGCAGTGCGTCGCCGGTTTCGCGCATGTGCACATTCTCTCAGCCCCAGTTGCCAACGATCGTTGGCGCCGCTTCTCTTCTGCAAGTTGTTGGCAATCCCCTTTTCATTCACCGGAAAGACGTGAAGGAAGAAGCCTTTCGAGTCTGTTTATCAACTCATGCCGGTGAAAAGGTGCAATGAAAAAGGAGATTTTTGTATGGCAATCATACAAGTCAAGGATGTGACGACTCTTATTGCCGTTGGTGCGTGGCTTCTGGTGACGTTATCGGCATGTGAGCATTCGAAACATGCTGAAACCATGAGTGTGGAGGATGTACGTACCCAGGCTCAACAATCGGCTGATCCCGATGATGATCGAAGTGGCGGTCGCTCCGGTGCGATTGCGGAGAAGGAAATCACGCGAGCTGAGGAGCCTGCGTCGGAGCCGGAGGTCGCCCGCCGGCTTGAACCGCAGGTTCTCGTTCCTAAAAGGCCCCGTCATCTGCAAGGCCCCGTCATCTGCAACAGCACGATGATCCGATGGCGGCGCGCGTGAAGCGCGCCAACGAGTCCGCCTTGGCCGATGTCTTTTTTGATTTTAACAAATATACGATTCGTTCCGAAGCCGTTCACGTCTTGGAAAAGAATGCCGAACTCCTCAAGCATACCTCTAAACATTCCAGCGTGCTGCTCGCAGGACATTGTGACGAACGCGGGACCGTGCAGTATAACCTGGAATTGGGGAAACGCCGGGCTCAAGCCGTGAAGAAGTATTTGATTGATCTGGGAGTCGAAGCATCCAGAATTCGTATTGTCAGCTACGGGAAAGAAAAACCGTTTTGCAAGGGGTCCACACCACGTTGCAGATAGCAAAATCGACGTGTCCATTTTGTATGGTAGTTTCGGCAGGTCTTCTTCTTAAGGCAAGGAAACACTGACAGTTGCGCAGACCCGGCTTCCCGGAACATGATAAGAGAGCATCGACGAGCAGGCTGACGATCCTGACGAAGAGAATGGACAACTGTCCGGGGAACGTCGGAAGAACGTCCGGGAACGAACGAAGGTTGTGATTGCCGAAGATCTGTCCTGTCAGGAGTTGCGCACGTGCGGACACTCGAAACGCTGAATTTTGATAACACCTATGCCCGGTTGCCCGAGGTCTTTTATCAACGGGTGATGCCTACGGGCTTTGACTCCTCGCATCTAGTCAGTTTCAATCCTTTGGCCGCGGGCTTGATCGATCTGGACCCGGATGAAGCCAAGCGTCTGGAGTTTCATGAGGCCATGGGCGGCAAACTCCTCTTGCCTGGTAGCGAACCCCTTGCCATGCTCTACGCGGGTCATCAGTTTGGGCACTATGTCTCGCCGCTTGGGGACGGGCGGGCGATCCTGTTGGGCGAAGTGCGCAATGGCCGTGGTGAGAAATGGGACCTGCACCTGAAGGGGGCGGGGTTGACGCGCTTTTCACGGGACGGCGATGGCCGGGCGGTGCTTCGTTCGACGATCCGGGAGTACCTGGGCGGGGAAGCCATGCACGGCTTGGGCGTTCCGACGACCCGCTCCCTGTGTCTCATCGGCAGCGAGGCCCCCGTGATTCGAGAACAGGTGGAGACCGGGGCGATGCTTGTGCGCATGGCCCCGAGCCATGTCCGGTTCGGAACGTTTGAAGTCTTCTTCTATCGCCGTCAGTACGAGCACATCAAGACCCTGGCCGATTACGTGTTGGCCGGGCATTTCCCTCATTTCGTCGACGACCCTGACGCCTACGCACGACTCCTGCGTGAGGTGGCCGAACGTACCGGCAGGCTAATTGCCCAATGGCAGGCCGTGGGCTGGGCGCACGGGGTCATGAATACCGACAACATGTCGATCCTCGGGCTGACCCTCGACTATGGACCGTATGGCTTCATGGATGATTTTAATCCGGGATTTATTCCCAATCATTCCGACCGTCATGGCCGGTATTCGTTTCAGAACCAGCCCGATATTGGTTATTGGAACGTCCGTGCGATTGCCCAGGCTCTGTCCCCCCTGGTCGGGGCCGACGACGTCCGTGAGGCGCCTGAACATTATGAAGCCACCGTGCAGCAGACCTATACGGATTTGATGCAGGCCAAATTGGGGCTGCAAGAGGCCCGCGATGGCGACGACAAACTCCGGCGCGATGTGCTGGCGCTCCTGCACGCCAACCACGTGGACTACACGAATTTCTTTCGAATGCTCGGGTCCTTCAGCCAGGATGATCCCGCGGCGAACGAGCCTCTGCGGGACCAGTTCCTCGACCGGGAAGGGTTCGACTGGTGGGCGGACCGGTATCGCGCGCGACTCAAGGCCGAGCACAGCGTGGACGCCGACCGTAAGGCATGCATGGATGCCTGCAATCCCAAATATGTATTGAGGAATTATCTGGTGCAGGTGGCGATTGAACAGGCGACCCGGCACCGGGATTACTCCGAGATCGACCGCCTGCGGGAACTGCTGTGCCGTCCGTTCGACGACCAACCCGAGATGAACGAATATGCCGCCCCGTCGCCGGATTGGGGCAAGCAGATCGTGGTGAGTTGCTCGTCGTAGCCGTGGGATTTGCCCTTGTTCCGTTATTCTTGTCTGTGTTCAGGAATTCGTTGACACATTTCGCTGCCTCCCTCTGTCCTTCCCGACAGTGTTTATCGGGAATCCAGGATCGATGCGGGACCGCATCTCATGCGGCCATCGGAAAGCGCCATGAGCCTGCCATCGACATCTCTCATCGGGGGATGGCGCCGCGACAAAAAAAGGAAAAGATGGATCCGTCAACGAATAAGGGCCCATGGACAATCTTTCGACAAATGAGTGTCACCTATGGGCGGTGAGTTGCGATGATACGCGGCGTTCTCCTGTTCCTTTTGCTCATGGCCGTGTTGATTGGGCCGCAGTTGTGGACCAAATGGGTCTTCAACAAATATCGCGGTCATCGTGAGGACTACTCGGGGACGGGCGGTGAACTGGCCCGGCATTTGCTCGATCGCTTTGAGATGTCGCACGTGCAGGTCGAGACCACGGAATTCGGCGACCACTATGACCCGCAGGCCAAAGTGGTCCGGTTGCTCCCGAATCACTATCACGGCAAGTCGCTGACCGCGGTGACGGTTGTGGCGCATGAGGTGGGACACGCCATTCAGGATCGAACCGGGTACGGGCCGTTGCACGAACGCACAAAGCTCATCCGGTTGGCGCAAGGGGCGGAAAAAGCCGGATCCTTCGTCATGCTTGGCATCCCCATCGTCGCCGGGCTGACCCGTTCACCGGCCGGCGGCTTGCTGATGTTGCTGGCCGGGCTTGCCGTCATGTCGCTGGGGGCGTTGGTGCATCTCGTGACCTTGCCCGTGGAATGGGATGCCAGCTTTCGCCGGGCCCTTCCGATCCTCGAACAAGGGCAATATCTTCCGCCGAAGGACATGGACGGGGCGCGAACCATCCTGACGGCTGCTGCCTTGACCTACGTTGCAGCGTCCCTGGGCGGCTTGCTGAATATCTGGCGCTGGATCATGCTCATGCGACGGTGAAGCGAATGCAAGATCATTTCGTTCGCCAGACCAAAAGCGGGAAATGCTGAAAACCGATTCGTTCCGAGGGAGGAAGTATATGACTCGTGGCGTGACAAGCGTTCTGGTTGCGTTCGGACTGTTGTTTTCTCTGATCGCTGGTTGTGGGGGCGAGAGTCCGGAAAGCCTTTTTGACACGGCGCAGTTTGAAGAACGGCAGATGAACGTTGCTCATGCCAGGGAATTGTATCACCGGATCATTGCCGAGCATCCTGGTTCGGAATGGGCGAAAAAAGCGAACGTGCGGTTGGAGCAGTTGGAGAAATCCGTGGCTCCGCAATGAAAAAGAAACATAATCGTAAGCTTCCCCTTGTGGGACACATGCTGAATCGATACCTCGATCCTCGGCGCGCGCGTGGGGCGCACGCTGGAGTAGCTGGTGGCAGGGCGGGGCAAACCGGAGGCAATCCGCGTCGATAACGGCCCCGAGTCTCTGGTCCCGGTGTTGCCCGCTGGGGTCGAGTCCCGGGCGGGCCACACCATTCCATCCCGCCGGGCCAGCTGAATCCAAATGCCGGTTCCATCACCCTTTCAGGCAGGAGGTCCGGGATGCCTACGTGTTCGCGTCGTTCCGGGCGGGGCGAGAAATTTCTCGAGGGGATCACGGTAGACACTGAAGAGCGTCCCCCTGCCAGATTGGGAAGCCTACGGAGAGAGTTATACGGGACGCTAGCCAAGGGGCTATGAGACTGGAGTGTTTGAAGAACAGCGGTTAGATATTTGGTGGAGTAACTATTCGTGATCCTTTCCAAATATCCCTTTAATTGCCGAATGGACTAACCCTACGACAGCAATAGTTGTCGATCCAACAATGGCGGCCATGACCGCGGTTTCAATATCAAAATCAAACCATTCTACCTTCTTTGCATTTATATTGATAGAATCCAAAAGTATTAACGCCATAAGTGCTATTAGCCATCCTTTCACAGCAGCAGGAACAAACTTTGTTATCCACTCTTGAAGGTCTGTTTTGAGTTCAACACTTCTCGTTTCGGCGGCAATTCGTCGTGCGTCATAAGATTCCTTTTCATGTAACAGCTTAGATTCAGATGATGGAGATGCTAGGTCCTTGCCTAATTTAGAAAATGATTTGGATTTGCGAGCAGACATGTTTCCGTTCAATCGTCATCATCTGGCAACTTCTCATAGAGATCTTTATAATAGGTCTCTATGAGGTCCTGTGAAATCACCAAACTGCTTGGAAACATGTGTTGGTAGTTTGAATGCTTCTCAATGGTTTTTCTCCAAGGGGTATCTTCTTGGTGTGTGCGAGCAGAAAGCTCTATCGGTGAATATGACTTATAGCTGTTCCATACAGCTTGAAGAAATTCTTGTAGGTCTGGTTCCGTCACTTTTTCTTCTTCTTCAACATCATTAATTGGAACTATGCCGGGTTTTGTAATTGGTTTGTTTGCGTAATGCTTAAATTCTGCATAAAGTACAGGAAAGACTGGTCCCCATCTCCAAGCCTCAACGGTCTCAGAAAGCATGGGCTTGTTAAAAAATGCAAAATGCCACCCATATGCTATATAGACTAGCTTTTGAACCTTCATATGAGTTAGCTCTTCGCCCTCGTCTTTTGCAATTTTCAAAAAATAATTTGCTATGGCTATAGACGAATGCATAAGCCCTCCTCCTTCTCTCGCTTAGACCTACCTCCTTGAAACAAAAATAGCCCACAGAGCTTTTGGCTCTATGGACTATAGTATAGGTGCTTCAAGCTTCTCCCCTTGGGGAAAAGTTACTATATTTTTTAAAATTTATCAATGAGATGTAAATGAGATATAATAGGGTATGTCAACCCAAAGCTGAAATGTCCCCTTGGGCCAACTCCCTTAGGGAATCTCTGATTAAGTTGCCCCAATAAGCTATAATCTGGCCCGGTATCATCCTCCCCACCCCGAACCGGAGGGACTCCCCATGCACCAATCCAGTTTTGCCGAACAGGGGCGCCGCCCGATTCTAGCCGAGGTGTTGTTATGGATTTATTTCCTGCAATAGTGGTGGCCTCAGCGATCCGGCGATGGAGGACAGTTTGTGTGACAGTGAGGCGATGCGGCGCTTTGTGCAGGTGGACCTCGATCATATTCCAGATGAGACCACGTTGTGCAAGTTTCGGCATTTTCTGGAGACGCATGACTTGACGGCGTCATTGTTGCGGCTAACGACGCAGTATTTAGCGGAGCGGGCCTTGCTGGTGCGGGGTCCACAGCGTGGTGGTAACCCACGCGGCGGTCCACGATTCGCAGATGCTGGCGGCCTGTTGCCAAGGCGAGGAACAGGTGCTCTATGGCGATAAGGCCTATGCCAATGCGGCGGGCAGCAGGCAACCGAGACCTAGGGGGTAGTAGACGTGGCGGGTATATCGCAAAGCGCAGCGCGGGCGGCGCCTGACGTGTGCCGAGCGGGCGTTTAATCGCAAGAGTAACCGAGTGCGCGCCCGGGTCGAGCATGTCTTTGGGGTCATCAAACATTTGTGGGACTATCGGCGCGGGCGGCATTGAGGGTTGGCGAAGAATGCCGCGCACCTGTTCACGTTATTTGCCTTGGCGAATTGGTATCTGGTCCGGCGACCATTGGCCGTCACGTAAAGGGCGCTCGGTGCGGACCGCTCCACTGGCGACAAGCGGGCCGCAAACTCCCCAAGAACTACTTGCCTGTTCTGCTCTGCGCAGACGAAGAAGCCCCGCTCGATGAAAATGTGGAAAAACTGGACTTAATCAGAGGTTCCTTAATTATGATTTCTTCATATTATTACAAAGATAATTACAAGGGTAAACAATCAGACGAATGGGAGTTTGAAGAAACTGTGTTGAATAACGTAAACCTGATCGTCGGTGCTTCTGGATCTGGTAAAACCAGATATCTCAATACAATTTTTAACGTTTCCAGCTCTATTGCCCATGGTCAACCATTTAGACATGGATATTGGAGGGTAACTGTAAGAACCGAAGAATATGAATATATATACGAATATGATGGTGTAACAATTGATGGTAACAATCAAATCAAAAAGGAATTCGTCAAACGTAAGCTCATAGATTCTCAAGAGCAATTTGAGAATCTGATTGATAGAACATCGGATGCCTTTTTTTTCTGTGGGAAAAAGTTGCCAAAACTCCAATTTGATAAACCAGGAATCACTCTTCTCAAAGAAGAAGAAAAGATCAGCCCCCTTTATGAAACCTTCTCAAAAGTGCAAATAAGAAAGTTCAATGATGAGGGTTTAAAGGATGCGCTTGTCTACCAGAATGTGACACCGGAATTGCTCAATCTTTCCAAATCAAACGATGGGCTGTTGGCGTTATGGAAATCCCAAATCGCCCTCAGTGCCAAGTTATTTCTTTTAAAGGAAAAATTTCCCGAACAGTATAACTTGATCGTAGACGCCTTCAAACAAGTCTTTACTTCCATTAAAGACTGTGAAGTTGCCATAGTCGAAAGTCCTCCAATAAGTATTCGGGTTCAAGGAGTGGTTCCCGTTTTTCTCATAAGAGAAGAGAAGGTAGATAAAAAGATCCCATTGCCCGAACTCTCATCGGGAATGCAAAAAGTTTTATTGATTCTTGCCGATATCATTACTTTACCAAAAGGTTCAATCTATATAATCGATGAATATGAAAACTCACTCGGAATAAATGCCATCGATTTTCTCCCTGAATTTTTGGATGGTCACGGTACGGACGTTCAATTTTTCATTACGACCCACCACCCCTACCTGATTAATAACATGCCTATGAAAACGTGGAGAGTCTTTCACAGAAATGTGTCAAGAGTGTCTATCAAAAGTGGGGAGGAGCTTGAAGAGAAGTATGGCAAATCAAAACAACAGGCTTTTGTCAAACTCATTAACGATCCATTTTATTCCGGCATCAATTAACATGAATGTGTATTTGATCGTTGAAGGTGATGGAGAGAAAAAAGTCTATGCGCATTGGGTTCCACTGCTTAATCCGAGTCTTAGTATTGTTAGTAGTCTTGATGAAGTTCGACTGAATAACTTGGTTATTTATTCTGGCGGAGGCTACCCCAACTATTTAAATATGATTAAAGCTGGGGTTGAAGACGTTGCTACGAATGAGCAGTTAGACAGACTCGTAATAGCTATCGATTCAGAAAAAATGTCGTATGAAGAAAAACAGCGGGAAATTGAAGAAGTTGTGAAAGCACAGGGTAAAAGCCTCGATTACAAAATAATTGTCCAATATTTTTGTCTTGAAACCTGGGCGCTTGGCAATCGGGCTATCGTTTCAAGAAGACCACAGGGCACTAAGCTTCGAAAATATAAAGACTATTTCGACGTAAAGACGAAAGATCCCCAACTCCTGCCTGATTATCCAGAAGATAGCCTGACGCGTTCACAATTTGCGTCTCTTTACTTAAAAAGGCTGTTGAATGAAAAATACAGTGGTCTTACTTATAAAAAAGGAAATCCCAAATATCTCTTACATTACAAGTATTTCAGAGAGGTCAAAATGAGATTGGAACAAACAGGACACATTGGAAGTTTTAAAGATTTTTTAGCTGCTTTTGTTTAAATCTTCCTTGTCACACGACCATTCATTAAGCCTACCAACTCAAAAAGCTCTTGACAGACCAAAACCGAGGTTCGTCCCTAAAAATTCGACATTTCTCGCACATATTGGTTGTAAAACACCCTGAGATTGCCAAGTTTGACTCAAGAAAAATAAGAACTCTATGAAAAAGCAAAATGAAAAATCGTTTGGTGAATTCGAAGAGGAAGGGCATCTCTGGATAACCCTTTCGACGGGCGAGCATTATCCCGACGTGCTTCCTCTTGCCTGCGAATTATACAAGCCTGTGCTTGTGACATTTGGCCAACTTCTCAAGAGCGCACATTCATCAACTGATTTATTCACTGCAATAGCAGAGACCACCCCACAATGGATGCGAATACAATTGTGCCGCGTCTTCCGAAAATACGTGAGCCCCGAAACACCCGTTGAGATGCTGAAGAAAAAAAGTGCAGCGGCAGACATTTGTGACCGTTTCGGCAAGAGATTTCGGAGGATTGCTGAGGTGCAGGCCAAGTTTCAATCACGCCCAATGCCTGATGAGGCATTATGTGCCGTGCTATGGGAGTATAAGGACAGAGGACAAAAAGGGTATGATCTAACCGAGCGACTGTTCACGATCGTACGAGAACACTTCAAGTCACTGGATATCATTGGACCAGAACGTGCCGGGAAAGACGTTATCTTAGGGGAACTCTTCGAAGACTATCCCAAAGCTGACCGTCCAGTAGATTTCGTTCTTCTTCATAAAGGCAAGCCCCTAGCTGTTGGACTAGCCAGATACGACTCTGATCGTGGAGGAGCACAAGAAGATGATAGAACAGGACAGTACCGAGACTGTGCAAGTGAAGTGCTCAGTTACGCAAAGAGCAGGAACTTACCCTTGAAGGTCATTTTCCTAAATGATGGGCCAGGATTACTTCTCGGTTCGATGTGGCGAGATTATGCATACATAGAAGACTCTTGGCCTAGATCTGTTAAGGTCGTGACTCTAAGAATGGTTCCTGAGCGTATTACTCTTAAGTGGCTTAGGTCCAAGGGATTTTGACCGATGGCAACGGGGATACCAAATAAATCTCATCTTAGTCGAACGGAGAGAGTGTGTATTGTATACAAAGGCAAGGAAGACCCTTCCGTTATCCTTAATGGCGAACGGGTGCCTTTCCAGAAGATCTACTCAGGCACTTCGGGCAATCGCCTGTATTTTGGTGAGAACCTTTTGGGACTAAGAGCGCTCCTTTCAGATCCAGACGTCGCAGGCAAAGTGACTCTTGTCTATATTGATCCACCGTTTTCCACACAGGGAACGTTTCTCTCCAGAAAACAGCAAAAGGCATATGACGACCATCTATCCGGCGCAAGATATGTAGAGCATTTGAGGGCACGTCTCATTCTTCTTCGGGAACTACTGTCAGACAAGGGATCCATTTATTTGCATCTCGACGAGAACATGGTTTTTGAAATGAAGCTTATCATGGATGAGGTTTTTGGTTTTTCCAACTACCGAAACCTAATCGTACGAAAAAAATGCAATCCCAAAAATTATACCCGAAAGGCTTATGGCAATATTGCCGATTTCATTCTCTTCTATTCGAAAACTGACAACTATGTTTGGAACCGTCCAGTCGAATCCCTTTCAGAAGAGAGCAAAAGGGAATACCATTATATCGAATCCCAAACAGGGCGGCGTTATATGAAAGTCCCTATCCATGCTCCGGGAACACGCAACGGGGCAACGGGGGGGGCATGGCGAGGAATGCTTCCTCCCCCAGGAAAGCATTGGCAGTATACTCCAACGACGCTTGATGAAATGGATGCGCGAGGAGAGATTTTCTGGTCAGGCAACGGAAACCCTCGAAAAAAAGTCTATTTAGATGAACATTCTGGGGTTGGTCTTCAGGATATCTGGTTGGATTTCCGTGATGCCCACAATCAGAACATTAAGATAACCGGGTATCCAACTGAGAAAAATCCAGATCTTCTTCGTCGAATCATAGAGACATCATCGAATCCCGGAGATTTGGTGCTGGATTGCTTTGTTGGCTCTGGAACGACTTTAGCCGTCGCCGATGAAATGCAACGACGTTGGGTTGGCATGGATAACAGCCTAGAATCTCTGTCTACCATATTGGAACGCTTTGAGCGTGGCCTTTTCCCAATGGGGGATTATGTTCAGAAACACCAAGAGAATACAGAAGGGATTCCTCAACAGCCAGCGCTGTTTGATGCGTTTGATGTAGGTGCAACATTGCCTGTTTCAGTTGAGAATAGAGAACATAAGCCTCTTATGGATTTTTCTATATTTGTAGCTAAGGACACTCCGTCTGAAGTCTATTCGATTGTAACAACATGGAAGCAGAGAAATAATCTGTTAGCCACACGTAAAAGAAAAAAACTGCAGGTGGTTTCGGAACCTACCAATTTTGCCAACATATGTTATCAATTACGCACACGAGATAAGAAGCTCGCCAAGATAATTGATTCAGTAGGTCCATGTACTTTGACGAACGGCCATGCTGGGTTCGACTTTTTGGTCGATGCCATTATCGGGCAGCAACTTTCCAAACATGCTGCAGCTACAATTATTAGGCGTTTCCGAAGGTTATTTCCCTCTGGGCGTGCTACGGCAAGTAAATTCCTAGGTCTTCAAAGAGAAGAAGTGCTCAAGGCTGGCCTATCAAAACGGAAGTACGATTACATTAGGGACTTGGCCCAAAAGATAGAAAATAAGCAGTTGAGATTGTCTCAGTTAGGAGAAGAGGATGATGCTACGGTGAGGCAGGTCCTCAAGAAGGTGAAAGGCATAGGTGACTGGACAGTTGATATGTACTTGCTTTTTGGCCTTGCAAGGCTTGATGTGTTTCCTGCTCATGACCTAGCACTCAGAAAAGTTATGTGTAAGGTATATGGATTCGATAGCAATAATTTAGAAGAAGCTAGGAAAATAGCTGAAAAGTGGAAGCCCTGTCGTAGCGTAGCTTCTTGGTATCTGTATAAGTTCGGTGGGTAAGAAACTGATAAGGAATTACAGTTTATTCAATCGTTGCAAGTTGGCTATTTCTCCAGCTTTCTCAGCACCGTTTCCGCCGGTGTTTCCAGGTTTTTCTTTCGATTGCACTCCATGCACGCCGGGACGGTGTTGCCCTTGGTCGATTTCCCGCCTCGCGCCAGCGGCACCAGGTGGTCCATGGACAGTTGGTCCGGCTGAAACGAGTTGCCGCAGTAGTGGCAGAGGCCTTTGTGGAATTGCTGTTTCCACCAGGACGTTCGTTTGAGGCTACGGGCTTTGTCTCGCTCCTTGCGAATCCGTTTGGCGGTTTCGGGGTCAGGGTCGATGTCGAAGTACAGTTCGGGGGCATGCGTTCTACCTTCTATGTGCAAACCCCGGTTGTTGTCGAATGAGATCGCAGAGACTCTCTTTGATTTCGGAATTGTCAATGTTCACTCATTCGTTGACAAAATGAAAGGTAACGCTCCTCGCCTTTTTTTCGCTACGCCATCCCCCGATGACAGATGTCGAGGGCAGGCTGATGGCGCTTCTTTGCAAGCGGATCCTCCAAGCCGCATACGATGCGGCCGCTACAAATACAAAGACCCCGACGCAAAGAGCTTTTCCGCTTGCACGTCCTCTGTTTTAAACGGGGCAGGGATGGGACAGATGATGTGAGTGTAAAGAAGTTTTGGGAAATTTGCACGTGTGTGCCTGCACTGCTGGTTCAAGGTCAAGGGTAGGCATTTGACAGAGCCACCGGATTTGAGGAATGGATCCAGGGCGAGAGGGTGGGGCAGGTAGCCGCGCTCTTTGAGCATGGCCATGGTTTCCGGACATCCCGACGGCAGTCCCACGTGGCGCCCGGGAAAGGAAATCCCCCTGGCGACGGTTCCGGACCGGTGTTATACTGCCCTCATGGACCGGTCGGGATCATGGAAACGGGCACTTGGGTGCATGGGCGGCCTGCTCATGGCTCTTGTGGCAGGCGGGCCGAGTGTCGCGGCAATCGGCAGCGACGTGTTCGAGGGATTCGTTCACCATATCGCCCAGCAGATCAACAGGGACAAAGTCGATTTTGCGGTCGCGGAATCCTGTACCTCGTGGTTTTATGAGCAATTGAAACAGTCTCCCGTGGTTCGCCCCGACGTGGAACGCCTTTCTTTTTCCGTTGCGGAAGCAGACCCCGACTCCCACGCCTGTGCCAATCGATACCCTGGAATCAACGAAGCGCGTCAGGCTTTTGCGTATACCCAATCCACCCTCTCGTTGAGCCTGACCTTCTATCAATTGGCCTTGGTGGCCGATCGGGATGACGACGAGCGCTATAACGCCAGTGAACTCCGGGATATATGGACATCCCTGAACATGGCGCTGTCGGAGGGCGACCTTCCCGTTCAGCCACTTGCGAAGCTGAAGGGGAAATTCGATGACGTTCGTCAGGCGGTCGAGTTTACGATCCTGACCGATAGCATGCAGACGCTGTACAGCAAAGGGTACCGGTTCACCGATGCGGACCAGGCCGCGATGGGTCGTGTGACGGGAGCGCCCTGACTCCCTCTTGGCGTTCCTTAAGACATTCTTTCAACTGCTTCTCGTGACCGGCTCCGTACGGTCTGATCCCAATCCTCCTTCATCGTATATTCCAACTTGGCCTTGGCTTCCGTGGCGCGCATACGTCCCAGGGCCAGTGCCGCACAGCTCCGCACGTACGCGTGATCGTCTTCCAATGCTTTGATCAACAGGGGAATACTTTCCCGGTGTTGCACGACGCCCAGGTAACTGGCGGCCATGCCCCGAAAACGGTGCTGTTTATTACCCAGGGAGCGTTTGAAGGTGTACAGGAACACTTCGGCCATGTCCCCTGCGACGCTTTCCAGCCCTTCCAGTTGATAGTCATTGAGTTCAATGAGTTGGCTGGCGAGATCAAACCGTTTTCGCGGGGCCTTTTCGCCGGCGAATTTTTGGAGGAGCATGTCTCGCTGGGTTTTTTTGTTTTTCGCACGCTTGACCTTTCGTACGTTCACCCACGTGATGAGCGTGAGCGCGAGGGTCAGAAACAGGATGGGGACGACTTCATCGACGATAAAGTCCTGCGTGTCGAAGTCCAAATGGTTCCAAATCCAGATCCCGCCGACGACAATGATGACCAGGGCCAGCGCCATGGTGAGGTTGGCTTGTCCCTGTTGGTTGTCGAGATGAGATAAAGGCGCGATGGTGGCCATGACGCCAATCGAACGGTTCCGCACGCGGTTAAAGAACGTGTGGACGGTTTTCCCGGTTTTCAAGAGAGGTCAGCAACCGGCGAAATCGCCTGACGTCTGCCGGTTCCTGACGGGTTTCGTACACGGCGATGAGGTTACGGAGCATGCGCGCGAGGATGTGCGCATGGGAGCACGGTTCGAGATAGCGACGGTCGAACGCCACGCCATACTCCCGCAACAGCCGTGCACAATCCTTTTCGGTGAGCAGCGTCCCTTGGTGAAAACAATCAATGAACACGGGTTCCGTCCGCAACCCGACGAGAAAATGGCCTGGCAGGCCGACCCCCGCCACCGGTACGTGGAGCCGTTGTCCCAAGAGGACATACACGACTGATAGGGTGATCGGGATCCCCACGCGATCATCCAGGACCCGGTGCAGAAAACTGTTGTTGGGATCGTAATACTGCCGGGTGTTCCCCCGAAATTGCAGCGTGTAAAACAGGTGCTCGTTGATGTGGCGCACGACTTGGAGGAGGGGGCCTGACGAAAGCGGTTTGAGTTCGGCGGCTATGGCGTCCAGTCGTTGTCGGTAGGGAGCTGTCTCCACGTGTGGGTCCCCCGTCCGGGCGATCAGAAATGCCCCCGTTTCCAGGTCGAGTTCCGGTTCCGAAGTCTTCAGCAGCGCACTCCACTCTTGTTCGACGTCCGCTTGTGCAATCTCCCTGATGACGCCGCGAATGCGTAGAGCCAGGGCAGGATCGTCGCAGTCGTTGAGGGCCGCCCTGAGAAAGGGCATGGCCTCGCGGCCCGCGTCGACGAGGTGTTGGTGAATGTGCCGGGCGATGCGCGGGTCGTGGTCGGAGAGTAAATGGAGCAGCGCTTCGATGTTCGTCGCTCGTTTAGTGGAGGATGAAGGCGTGTTCTTTATCACGGAGAAGCCCGGGGTCACAACCTTTACCCGATTGCCCGGCGGAAAGCCTTGGCCCCGCCGTACAGGCACACGGCATCGAAGATCGCCAGGATCACGAAGGCCAGGGCCACCTGGGGAATGGCCGCGTCCCATCCCGTGATGATGAGCGGGCGCACGGCGTCGATGACCCAGGTCATCGGATTCACCAAGGCCACCGCCTGCATCCATCCCGGCATGGCTGAAAGAGGCACGAGCGCCGAACTGAGAAAAATCATGGGCAGGGAAAGAAAGCCCAGTAAGGAAAAAAAGTCGCCGTGGCTTTTCACGGAAAACGCAATGCTCATGGAGATGGCGGTCAGTCCCACGCCGAACAGCATTCCGATCGCCAGAATCACGGCGATGCCCGGCAGCCCCGTTTCGAGGCGCACGCCGAAGACGAACGCGATGCTCAGAATGACCAGAATCTGCATGCCGGTAATGGCCATCACGAACAGGTAGCGACTGAGGATCACGGATGACCGATGAATGGGCGTGGCCATCATGCGTTCCAGGAATCCGTTCTCTTTGTCGAACAACAGGTCGACGCCGCCGGCCAGCCCGTTGTTGAGGACCGTCATGATAACCACCCCGCCAGCCAGGAAGCTCATGTAATTCGGGGCCTGGAGAATTTGGATGTTGGCGGCGTGTTGAAAGAGGCTGCCGAAGAAGATCAGCCAGAACAGCATGGGTTGAACCAGGGTAAACAGCATGCTGAATTTTTCCCGGCTGAGCCGGCGAACCCACCGCATCGTCAGAGCGAGCACTTCCTGTCTGTAGTGCTGGAAGATCATGATCCGAGATCCCGTGCTATTCCTCTTCCGTCACGTCCGGCGTGCCTCCCCGTAACCCGTGCCCGGTATGGGCCACAAACACGTCATCGAGCCGGGGCCGATGATACTCGATTCCCTCAATGCCGCAAGCCAGGCGTTGGGCGACCTCGATCACCGCGGGGAGGGCTTTCTCGGGAGATTCCACGAGAATATCCAGGCCGTCCGGTTTGATGCGGGCGTCACGGACGAGGGGCAAGGCCATAAATCCGTCACGCAGGTGCGGGAGTTTTTCTGCTTCGTGTTCCTTGATCGTCAACGAGAGGCTGTCGCCCCCCAATCCGGTCTTCAACTCCAGCGGCGATCCGATGATCCGAATGGTTCCGCCGTCGATAATCGCGAGTCGATCGCACAGTTGGTCGGCTTCTTCCAGGTAGTTGGTCGTCATAACGATGGTGACACCGTTCTCCCGTAGTTGCCGGATATACTCCCAGATCCGGAGACGGCTCTGGACATCCAACCCCAGGGTGGGTTCGTCCAAAAACACGATTTGGGGACGGGGAAGCAACCCGCAGGCAATATCCAGTTTGCGTTTCATGCCCCCGGAATAGGTTTTGACCACACGGTCCGCGTGCGCTTCGAGGTTGACAAGCTTCAACAGTTCGGCGATCCGTGCGTTTGTTTCCGTCCGGGACAGATGGTAGAGGCCCCCCAACAGCTCGAGGTGTTCGCGACCAGTCAGAAACCGGTCGATGGCGCGCTCCTGAGGCACGTAGCCGATCAGACTTCTGACGGTATCCGCCTCCGTCACGACGTCGTGCCCCAGCACCGTCGCCGTTCCGGCGGAAGGGGGGAGCACGGTGATCAGAATCCGCAAGGTCGTGCTTTTCCCAGCGCCGTTGGGGCCCAGGAGTCCGAAGATTTCACCGGCGTGAACCGTGAACGACAGATTCTCGATGGCCTTCACCGAGCCGAAGGTTTTTTCCAACCGGGCGACTTCGATCACAACCGCGGGATTCATCATCCCCACCCCGACAGTTGTGGCGCACCGTCGAGTTTGAACTTCAGAAGGTCGATCAAACGGCGGGTTTGTTGAGGCAGGCTTTCGGCTTCGAGCAGGAACTGTTTTTCCAGCGTTGTGAAATCCAGGTATGAGGATAGACCATTCACCAGGACGCGATCCGTCATGGTCTCATCGGTCAGAAGCCGGCAGAGTTTGTCGGCCTTTTGCGATTGCAGATAGCGTGTCGCCAACGCCGTGAGGGTTAAGCGCACGGATCCTTCGTCAATCGTTTGAAACGGTTCACTCGGCCCCAACGTGATTTTGGCCTTGCGATACCGCGCATCGAAGAATTCTTCTTCGATCGTATACCGGTACAAGCCTTGCAGGATCAGGTTCGAACGACCATCCTGTAGCGGCTCGATATGTGTCATTCGTCCCACACATCCCAGAGAAAAGACGGGTGGATTGCCATAATACTGGCTCTCCCATCCTTGTTTGAACAACGCCATGCCTATATAGGCGCCTTCCCGGCTGGCATCGGCCACCATTTCCCGGTATCGAGGCTCGAAAATATGCAGAGGCACGTATGTGTCCGGAAACAGCACGACGTTCGGAAGCGGAAAGATCGGGATAATCTCCGGGACGGGAAAGGCTTTTGAAGAAGGCGTGTCATTTAGGGCAGGCATACGGTACGATAGCCGACGTTCAAAATTTCTGTCAACGTGGTGGTTCCGGGAGGGCTAGTTGATAAACGAAGGAATCGTCTCTCTTGATGAAAAGGCGGATCGTGTATTTCCCGGTCGCGGGACGGCACGGAGGCCGTCCTCTACGGAAGGAGGGTGAAACGCCATGCCGGGACTGCGTCATGGCCTGATAGGCCTTTTTTGCATGTTGTCGATGTTACTCTCTCTCTCCACTGGAGAGGGCCGGGGTGAGGGCGTTCTTCCTTCTCCATCCGGAGATCCCACGGGTGTTGCCCCCGCCTCCGTCTCTTCGTCGGGCCTGCTTCCGGCACGGCCCGGGTATGTCTATGCTTTCCCACGCGATCATGGCTCCCATGACAACTACGGCCTGGAGTGGTGGTACTTCACCGGTCACATCTCTGACCGGTCGGCACGACGGTTCGGCTATGAAGTCACGTTTTTCCGCAAGGCCGTCGATGATTCGCGCATTCTCAATCACCCGTCGCGCTGGGCGTTGCGGCACCTGTATTTCGCGCACGTGGCCTTAACCGACGTCGAGGGGGCCACCTTTCGATTTTCAGAAAAATTGAGTCGCGCGGCCTTTGGGAAAGCCGGAGCCGACCCCGATCGGATGAAAGTCTGGATCGACCGCTGGATTCTGGAACCCGTGACCGAGGATCATCACCGCTTGCATCTCATGGCCCAGGACTCCGTATTCGGCGTCGATTTGACGCTCACCCTGAAAAAACCGCCTGTGATTCACGGACAGGAAGGGATCAGTCGCAAGGGCGCTGCCCCCGGCCAGGCGTCGCATTACTATTCACTCACTCGTCTGGAGACCAGGGGAACCGTCTGGGTGCGCGACGAACCGTTCCAGGTCACCGGCACCAGTTGGATGGATCATGAATTTGGATCCGGCGGATTGGGTGAGGGGCAGGTTGGGTGGGACTGGTTCAGTGTGCAATTTGACTCGAACGTCGAATTAATGCTCTATCTTCTGCGCAAACGGGACGGCTCCCATGATCCGATGTCGAGCGGGACGTTGATATTTCCGGATGGCACGAGCAGGCACCTGAAGCGCGAGGACTTCGTGGTGCAAAGTCTGGATCAGTGGATCAGCCCTCTCAGTCACGCGCAGTATCCGGCGCAATGGATAGTGGAGGTTCCGTCGGTCCCGTTGCGCGTGACCGTGACACCGGTGCTTGCCGATCAGGAACTGCGGACCGAGAACAGTACCCGGGTGACGTATTGGGAAGGAGCGGTGGACGTGCTGGGCCACTATCGGAACGCTCCGGTTACCGGGAACGGGTACGTCGAACTCACCGGATATGCGAACCCCCTGGACTTGGACTATGATTCACGCAAGCCCCACCTGAGCCGATGAAGACCGTCGTGGGACATGCCGTCGTCTTGTTGATGATCGTGAGTATACTGGCAGGATGCACCCAGCGCAGCGACCGGGTCGTGGCGGTGGTGGTGCATCCCACCAAGCCGAAATTGGTTTACGTGGCCACGGAAGAAGCCGTGTATAAGACCCGGGATGGAGGATTGGCCTGGAAGCGGCTTGCAGAAGGGTTGAGCCGCGTTCGGGTCATGAATCTGGAGATCGATCCGCAGCTTCCGGCCAACGTGTTTGCCGGCACGCTTGCCGACGGGGTGTATAAAAGTCCGGACGGGGGACGACGTTGGTTGCCACGCAATGCCGGTATTCAGAAAGGGACGATCTCGGCTAATGTGAATCAACTGGTCTTCGATCCGGTTGATTCGCAAGTCCTGTACGCGGCGACGACCGTCGGGGTGTTCCAAACCCAAGACGCCGGCCAGTCCTGGACCGAGCGCATGCGAGGCATGAACGAGATCAATTTTATCGTGGCGTTGGCTGTGGATCCGGTCCGCCCCAATATCCTTTATGCGGGAACGAGTGGGGGGGGCTATCGCAGTTTTGATGGAGCGGGCCATTGGACAAAAGCCAATAACGGGCTCGTCCCCGACGACGCCAAAATGGCGTCCATGGCTCTGGGCGTGAATCGATTGGTGATCGATCCCTTCGCCCCGGACATCATTTACGCGGGTACGACCCAAGGCGTGTTCAAAACGTTCAACAAAGGTGAGATGTGGGCGAAACTGGCAGCTGATCTCGGAGAACTCTACGTGAGCAGTCTCGTGTTGGAGCCGGGAAACGGGCAGCACCTCTATATGGGGACCAGTCGGGGTATCTTTCAAAGCCGGGACGGCGGCCAAACATGGAGCGCCACGAATGAAGGGTTGGACAACTTCAATATTCGAGCGATCGCCATGGACCCCCGTGATTCACGGATTCTGTACGTGGGCACGAACGGCAGCGGCCTCTTTCGGAGTCAGGATAGTGGCAAGTCCTGGCCCCATATCCCACTGGCAGCGAAGGCGTAGGAGTACCGGCAATATGACCGAATTTGCTACCGAAAGGTAACAATTGTAGGGGAGGCCACACTATGCCGTCACACTTCGTGAAGTAGCGAACCCTCTCAGGGCTTTTGCTGCTCATTGGCTTGCGGACCACGAAAAGTGCTCAATCGGGACTGCTCAAATTGACGTTATGTCAAATGGTAAGGTCTTCTGGTAAGGTCTTCTGGGGAATGATCTATGGGCCAAATAGGTCATTGCGTTACGATTACTAAACGTTTTGTGAGGCGTCCAATCTGATCCATGTTTCGTGAAATGACATAAACAATTGTTTTTATTGATATAAATTTAATAATTTAAAAACATCGAACGAAGGTCATCGTTTATCATGAGTGTTTTTCATGGGAATTTGTCGTCAGATCATTTTCATGCTACCAATTGGAAACATGAAGGAATGCCCTGTATTGTTTTGAAATAAAATTTTCATTTCTTTTCAATGAGTTACATGTAACATTCAATAAGTTCCATGTTGGCGCGAAAATTGCTTAGAAATAGGCGTAGATTGCATTGGAATTCATAGCGTATGATGAAACAGGAATCAAAACAGTCAAGAAAGGGGGTGGTAAGACAAATGTTTTCCCCAATAGGGGAATTTTTAATTAATCCATTCCACGTTAGGCCAATCGGCCTTCACACGAGGAGGTTTCGCAATGTTTCTTTCTAGACGTCAATTTTTAAAAGTGACCACCGGGACGGTGGCAGCAGTGGCGTTGGCGGACAAAGCCTTGGCCTTGACTGCGCTGCAACCGGTTGTCGAAGTGGGCAATCCGCTTGGCGAGTATCCGGATCGTGCCTGGGAGCGGGTGTACCACGATCAGTATCGGTATGATTCATCGTTTACGTGGGTTTGCTCCCCGAACGATACCCATGCCTGCCGCGTGCGCTCCTTTGTGCGTAACGGTGTGGTGATGCGTGTTGAGCAGAACTACGACCACCAAACCTACGAAGACCTCTACGGCAACCGCGGGACGTTTGCACACAATCCGCGGATGTGCTTGAAGGGGTACACGATGCATCGACGGGTGTACGGGCCCTATCGGTTGAAAGGCCCCTTGATGCGCCGTGGTTGGAAAGCCTGGATGGATGCCGGAAGCCCGGAATTCACTCCGGACGTCATGAATAAATACAAATTCACTTCCCGGTACCTGGATGACATGTTGCGGGTTAGTTGGGATACGGCGTTTACGTATCTCTCCAAAGCGATGGTCATTATTGCAGAGCGGTACAGCGGGGAAGCCGGTGCGCGTCGTCTGCGGGAGCAAGGCTATCCGCCTGAAATGATCGAGATGACCAAGGGTTCCGGTGTGCGGACCATGAAGTTCCGCGCGGGGATGCCCATTCTGGGCGTGATCGGCAAAATGGCCGTTACCCGGATGAACGGTGGCTGCGGCGCGTTGCTCGACCACTATATCCGGAAAGTGAAGCCCAACCAAGCCCAAGGCGGCCGGTATTGGTCGAACTACACTTGGCACGGTGACCAAAACCCAGCGCATCCGTTCTGGTCTGGGGTGCAAACCTCCGACATCGACATGAACGACATGCGGTTCGCGAAATTGAACACAAGCTGGGGTAAGAACTTCGTCGAAAATAAGATGCCGGAAGCCCACTGGAAACTCGAAAGTATCGAGCGTGGAGCCCGGGTGGTCGTGATCACGCCGGAGTACAACCCGACGGCGTATCGTGCCGACTACTGGATTCCGGTTCGGCCGGAGACGGATGCGGCATTGTTCTTGGGTGCCTGTAAGATCATGTTCGACGAGAACATGCATGACCATGATTTCTGCTCGGCCTATACGGACATGCCGATTCTGGTCCGTACGGACACGCTGCAATATCTTGACCCGCGTGACGTGATCAAGGGCTATTCATTGCCGGACTTCTCCAAGACCTATTCGGGGAAAGTGCAAACCCTGAATCCGGCGAAGATTGCACGTCTCGGCGGTTTCATGGTGTGGGATATCAATAAAAACCAGGCCGTGCCGATTCACCGTGAATTGGTGGGATGGCACTACAGGAACAGCGGTATCGAAGCAGCGTTGAACGGGACCTTCCGGGTGAAGTTGCTGAACGGCCGGGAAGTCGACGTGGCACCGATCTTCCAATTGTATCAAGTCCACTTGCAGGATTATGACTTGGATACGGTCCACCAGATCAACCGGTCCCCGAAAGACCTGATCGTCCGCTGGGCCAGAGATTCGGGTACCATCAAACCGGCGACCATTCACAACGGGGAAGGGACGAACCACTACTTCCACCAAACCATCATTGCGCGTGGCGCGGCGATGGTGTTGATTATCGCTGGGAACGTCGGGAAGTTCGGGACCGGGCAACATACCTGGGCCGGGAACTACAAAGCGGGGATCTGGAACAGCACCCCGTGGTCCGGCGGTGGATTGGGCACGCACACCGCGGAGAATCCGTTCAAGATTACGACGGATCCGAACGCACACGGTAAGGAAGTGCACGTGCGTGGCTACTACTATGGTGAAGAGGTGGCTTACTGGAACCATGGGGATACGGCGTTGATCGTGAACACGCCGAAGTATGGGCGCCGGGTGTTTACCGGAAAGACGCACATGCCGACCCCGACCAAGTTCCGGTGGGTGGCGAACGTGAACGTGTTGAACAACGCCAAACACCACTATGACATGGTCAAGAACGTGGACCCGCACATCGAATGTATCGTCACCCAGGATATCGAGATGACCTCGGACGTGAACCACGCCGACATCGCGATGGGTGTGAATACGTGGATGGAGTTCACGTATCCCGAGCATACAGCGACGGTGTCGAATCCGTGGTTCCAGGTGTGGAAAGGGGGCATCCGGCCCTTGTATGACACCAGAAACGATCTGGATACGACAGCCGGCGTCGCCGCCAAATTGACCAATATGACGGGAGATGGGCGGTTCCGGGATTACTTCAAATTCGTCTATGACAACCGGGTGGACGTGTACGTGCAACGGTTGTTGGACGCCAGTTGTACGGGGTATGGGTACAGCGTTGACACCATGCTCAAGTCCGAGAAGGGCTGGATGGTGCTGTGCCGGACGTATCCACGGCAACCGTTCTGGGAAGAGACGAACGAAAGCAAACCACAATGGACCCGGACTGGCCGGTACGAAAACTACCGGACGGAGCCGGAAGCCATTGAATACGGGGAAAACTTCATTTCGCACCGGGAAGGTACGGAAGCAACGCCGTACTTGCCGAATGCGATTATGACGACGAACCCCTATGTGCGGCCGGATGACTATGGTATTCCCATCACGGCGCAGCACCATGACGACAAGACGGTGCGCAACATTGCGTTGCCGTGGCAGGAAATCAAGCGGTACTCCAACCCACTGTGGGAGAAGGGGTATCAGTTCTACTGCGTGACGCCGAAGACGCGGCATCGTGTACACAGCCAATGGTCGGTGAACGACTGGGTGCAGATGTATGAATCGAACTTCGGTGACGCGTATCGGATGGATAAACGGACACCGGGTGTGGGTGAGCATCAATTACACATGAACCCGCAATCGGCGAAAGACCGGGGCATCAACGACGGTGACTACGTGTACGTTGACGGCAATCCGGTTGATCGGCCATACCGTGGATGGAAGCCGAGTGATCCGTACTACAAAGTGGCTCGGTTGATGATTCGGGCGAAGTACAACCCGGCGTTCCCGTACCACGTGACCATGGCGAAGCACGCTCCGTACGTGGCAACCGCGAAGTCCGTGAAGGGCCATGAAACCCGACCGGATGGACGGGCCATCGCGATGGATACGGGGTATCAATCCAACTTCCGGTATGGGGCGCAACAATCCTTCACCCGTGACTGGTTGATGCCGATGCACCAAACCGACTCACTGCCGGGCAAACACGCAGTGGGCTGGAAGTTCAAATTCGGGTATCAGGTGGATAACCATGCGGTCAACACCACTCCGAAGGAATGTCTGATGCGGATTACCAAAGCAGAAGACGGTGGTATTGGCGGCAGGGGTCCATGGGAGCCAGTCCGGACCGGGTTTACGCCTGGGCAGGAAAATGAGTTCATGATCAAGTGGCTCAAAGGCGACCACATTAAGATCAAGGTGTAAGCAGAACCAAGGTCACAAATGTGGAATTTTAGAAATTGAACTGTCTGTGTAGTTCAAAGAAAAACGGAGGAAATCATGCCAGAAGTCTATAATTGGCACTTAGGGCGGAAGATGCTGTATCCCTACGAGGAACGGCATCCAAAGTGGCAATTCGCCTTTGTGTTCAACATCAATCGCTGCTTGGCCTGCCAAACCTGTTCCATGGCTGATAAGTCCACGTGGCTGTTTTCGAAGGGCCAGGAGTACATGTGGTGGAACAATGTGGAAACGAAGCCGTATGGCGGATATCCACAGTTCTACGATGTGAAAATCACGCAGTTGATTGAACAAGTGAATCCAGGCGGGCAGGTGTGGAACGTGCGGGTCGGACGCAAACACCATGCGCCGTATGGAGTGTTCGAAGGGATGACGATTTTCGATGCCGGGGCGAAAGTCGGCCAGGCAGCAATCGGGTATATCCCAACGGACCAGGAATGGCGTTTTGTCAACATTTATGAGGACACGGCCACGTCAATGCGCGCCATTGTGGAAGGCATTGATAAGACCGGGTTTACCAAAGAAGAACCATGGCGCATGACCGGCAGCAGCTTGCCGGAACATGAAACCTACTTCTTCTATCTTCAACGCATTTGTAACCATTGCACGTATCCGGGTTGTTTGGCCGCCTGTCCGCGGAAAGCCATCTACAAGAGGCCTGAGGATGGGATCGTGCTGATCGACCAGAACCGGTGCCGTGGGTACAAGAAGTGCGTGGAGCAATGTCCATACAAAAAGCCCATGTATCGGGGGACGACTCGGGTGACCGAGAAATGCATCGCCTGCTATCCGCGGGTCGAGGGGAAAGATCCTCTCACCGGTGGAGAGCCGATGGAAACCCGGTGTATGGCAGCCTGCGTGGGTAAGATTCGCTTACAGAACCTCGTCAAGATCGGTGAGGATGGACTGTGGGCGGAAGATCGGTGGAACCCCCTGTATTACACCATCCGGGTGGAACAGGTGGCGTTGCCGCTGTACCCGCAATGGGGCACGGAGCCGAACGGGTATTACATTCCCCCGCGGCAATCGCCCCGTGGCTACATCCGGCAGATGTTCGGGCCGGGCGTGGACAATGCGATCGAGAAATACTTGGTGCCGAGTCGGGAATTGTTAGCCGTCCTCCAACTCTGGAGAGCGAGCCAACAAATCGTTTTCCGGTACGACATCATTCCTGGACCGAAAGTGTTTGAAACCCAAATTCACGGGCGGAAGTTCGAGATGTACAACGACACCGTGTTAGGGTTCAATAAGTCCGGGAAGGAAGCCGTCCGGCAGCAAGTGGAAGAGCCGATTTACATTCGGCCAGCCGAACGCGCTACCTGGCTGTAAGAGCCGGTAGAGGTTTCAAAAAAAGCCGGAGGTTTTCGGACCTCCGGCTTTTTTTTTTGAAAACCCGTGTATCGGGAAGAAATTCTCAAAAAATTTACTGAGATTCTTTCTCTAAATGGTGTATTCTAAAAGGACATTTTGCTCTTATCCCGAGACTAGCAGGAACGCTGCATTCTCGGGATAGGGGAATACCGGCACAGGGCGCAACACAAGATGAATTTTTCTCCTCCCGACCCCATTCCTGTTTCAGCCCAGGCCATACCCTTTTGGGAACTCTTGGAAACGGGAAAGGTGCCAGACGCATATCTCCAGACGGAGTACGTGGCTCAACAATTTGTCGAACGGTTGGTGCATTATATATTAAGCGTTCCCACAAAATCCGTTTCCATCCCCCAGCTTTCGGCCATTCTCGAGCAAATTGACGCTAGTCAACAGATTTTCTTTTTTAAACGCTTAAAAGAAACGAGTCCTCACAGCTTAAAGGAGTTTGCGCCTCTGTATTACGGCTTTATGGCAGAATTCCATCCTTTATTGTTTACCTGACTCTTTGTCCAGCGCCCCGTTTTTTAGGAGGAACAATGAACTTAACTTTACATCGAGCGATTTCCAGTTTTTATAACCTGATCTATGAAGCCCAGGCATTTTCCACAACCATGTCCCGGATCGATTCGGCTGATCACGAGCGGTATTTGGGACGAGTGGAAGGTCTCAATTGGGTGCTGGATCGGTGTCAGGAGTTTGAAGACGTGGACCAAAATCTCACCACGCCTTCCCTTCACAAATTGTTGGGCGACGTCAAGTCGGATCTTGATCATGAATTATCAGTCCAACGGCGAGAAAAGGGCCGAAGGGCTGATGGAAGAGAAGAAGCGCTGATCTTCGTGACCGATTGCCTCACGAGTTTGATTACGGCCACAGAAATCGAATCGGCTAAAAGCCCGGTCTGACGTGGATCCTTGCGCTGATGTGTTTCGGTACGTACCCCCGCGTAGGAGAGGGCTCCGGGCCGTCCTGCCCAGGAATGTTTGCCGCTGACAAATTCAAATCCCGATGGATAAGAGAGTGGATTATTTTTGCCGTCTGCCTGGGCCTGGGAGGACACATCGCCTTGGGTCTCTTGCTGCACGCTCCGGAGCAATGGCCTGCCAGAACCCTGTGGGCGTATGGTGTATTACTCGCGCTCTCCGTCTACGTGTGCGTCCAATTGCTGCGCTCGGTACGATGGTTGTGGAGAGGTGAGCGAGTGTCCGATTCGCAAGAACAAGACTGACGCGGCGGGAAAACCCTCTTGCTTGAAGACTGACGTGAGATGCAGGCGCCGCCTCAGATTGACAGGATGCCGTCGGTCGGGATTCCTTCCTCAATGAGCAAGCTCGGAATCGCCCCCCTGATCGGATAGGTAATTTTTTTATCGCTTCGGATTAACCCACCATCCAGGGGCTCTTTCACCAAGTTCCCACCCTTATTCTGCAATTCCCCCTTCGCAATCTTTCGGTTCAGGATGTCGAGGGAGGCGGCATCAAGAAGCGTGATCGTCTGCTTGGTCTCCGGGCAACATAAAATTTTCAGAAGTGTGGGGTCGATAGGCATCGCCGTGGCTGAATCGCTGTCGGGACTCATGGTGTCTCAACCTGTCTCCGACGAATTTTTTCGGAGATCCCTTTCGCGTGTGTGGAGTTGTTTTCCCTTGTCGGTCTTTCATACACTAGTCAATGTGTCGTTGGATTGCAAGGTGACTCAAGGGAGTCGTGGGTAGCGGGCGTCTTTCATGTCGGATGGGATGCATGGATAAACACAGTCGGCTTCATCACTTCAAACGATATTTCGTCGCGGGATTGTTTATCGTGGTCCCGGCTTGGGGAACGTTCCTGATTCTGTCTACCTTGTTCGTGACGCTGGATGGCCTGTGGGTGGATTTGCTGGGTCCTGTGATGACGTTTGAATTTCCGGGAGCGGGGATTATGTTGTTGCTCCTGGTCATTTTGGGGGCGGGGATGTTGGGGACTCGCCTCGTCGGACAACGATTCATGAAACGGGTGGATGAACTGTTCGAACGGATACCATTGGTGAGAAGTATCTATTACACCCTCAAGGGGATGACCGACGTCTTTCAATTCCGCGAACGATTCGGCCAAAGTACGGTGGTCGTGTTTCCGTTTCCCCGCACCGGTCTGTGGGCGATTGGATTTTTGATGGGCACCGCACCTGGGATGCTCCAGATTTCTGAAGACGATTCACTCATCATGGTGTTTGTCCCGACGGCCATTCACCCTTTTACCGGGTATTTGGCATTTGTGGGAGCATCGAAGATCCATCGCGTCAAGCTGCGTCCCGAAGAGGCCATCAAATTGGAATTTTCCGCGGGGTTATATCGACCGCCTCGGGGTTGGCTTGCAGCTGCCCCGCACATCCGACCGCTTCCATAGGCCTGTTTCGGGAAAGGCATCTACTTTTTCTATTCTCCGCCTTTGGAAGCAACTGTCTGGAGAGGCGAAGGGGAGGTAGAGATTGAGGGAGTCGCGGATAACTTCCTGGATTCCCACCAACACCGTATCGCACTCCGACCATGAACCATGCAGAGTTCCATATCCGTTTAGCCGAATCGCGAGACCTTGAGGCGTTAGTCACGTTTAACCTAGCGCTCGCCAAGGAAACGGAAGGCAGGCAATTGGAACAAGCCCGGCTCCAGGCCGGCGTAGAAGCGATCCTGACCGACTCGTCAAAGGGTTTTTATGTAGTGATGGAGCATCGGCCCACCGAGCAGACAATCGGGCAGGTGTTGATTACCTTTGAATGGAGCGATTGGCGGAATGCGGTTTTTTGGTGGCTGCAAAGCGTGTACGTCCAAAAGAAATGGAGACGCCACGGCGGATTCAAGATGTTGTACGACTACGTCTTGCGGGAAGGTCAACGCCAAGGCAACGTGGCCGGCATCCGTTTATACGTGGAACAGAACAACGCCGTGGCCCAAGCGGTGTACGCGCGCCTTGGCTTATCGAGGGCACCCTACCACATCTTTGAAACCGATTTCATCCTGCCTGCCAGATCAGATGAACAAACCTGAACCGTCTTGGCCCGGCGATAATGGTCATTCCCGACATGGTTAATCGGGAATCCCATGGCCGTGTAGCTGCACGATCTTATCGCGCTGTCTTTTTTCATATGAGTAAAAACATATTGGCCGCGGCGTTAAGTCTTGTGTTAGGGACCCTCTGATTGAGTGCCCGATCGGGCGCATGGCGGCGTGGTGTCCTCGCTCACCCCTCACCTCTCTCTAGGATACGCTTCGGGTTTCGCTCCGGGACGTCTTGCCCTGCATCCCGCTATCACACTCAATCAGAGGTTCCCTGACGCAAAACCTATACCAGGTAATCCTCTTTCTAGTAGACAATCGTGTTGGCCCGCTGTTAGACTTTCGGAACCTCTGATGTATGGCATGATCGGGCGCATGGCGGCGTGGTGTCCTCGCTCACCCTTCGCCTATCTCTGTGATGGGCCTGGGGTTTCGCTGTGGGACGCCTTGCCCTGCATCCCGCCATCACAATAAACCTGTCCCCGATGTTGTTAAGCCGGGGATGAGAGGTTTCTTTTGATCCGGTGAACGTGCCTATGCAATTCCACGTGGCCATAGCACATGATTCGGACGCCGATCAGGCGGCGGAGACTTTAATCACGTCCGTGCGAGAGGCGTTTGGCCGGACTTCCCCTGATCTGATCTGCCTGTTTTTTTCACCGCATTATGCGAACGTCTCACGTGAATTGGCCGGGACTCTCCACCGTCAACTGGCCCCGAGAGTCATGGTCGGTTGTATGGGCGAAGGCGTGATCGGACCGTTTCAGGAATACGAAAACACGTCGGTGGTCAGCTTGTGGGCAGCACATTTGCCCGCGGTACGGATGGTCCCGCTTCATCTGACGTTCCATGAAGAGGACGCCCAATCCCCCTACGTCCTTGAGGGATGGCCGCGGGAATTGGAATCGCTGCCTGACCGGCCGACGTTCCTGATCTTTGCTGATCCCTTTTCCACGCCCATCGAGCACGTGTTCGAAAAAATGGAGGAACGCTGCCCCGGCGCTCCTGCGATCGGGGGCATTGCGAGCGGAGGGACGGACCTGGGCGAAAATCGGTTGGTGTTCAACGGCAGCATCGTGGAACGCGGTCTCGTTGGCGTGGCCCTGTGGGGGTCGGTGTGGATTCGCACGGTCGTGTCTCAGGGCTGTCAGCCCATTGGGGAGCGGTACGTCGTGACCAAAGCCGAAAGAAACATCATGTATGAGTTAGGCGGCAGGCCGACCCTGGAACGTCTCCGGCGGACGCTCCACGACCTGGGACCGGAACGGGGGAAAGATGCCGCCATGTCGGTGCAGGTCGGCGTGGCGTTTGATGAACAACGCGAGCGGTTTGACCAGGGAGATTTTCTCATCCGCGGATTGCTGGGTGCCGATCAGCAATCCGGGGGCGTGGCGATTTCCGATATTGTGAAGGAAGGGCAGACGATTCAATTTCATGTGCGGGACCCGATGGCCGCCAGTGAAGATTTCAATTTACTGTTGGCCCAGGATCGCCGGGATTATCCCCATTCGCCTCTCAAAGGCGCGTTGTTGTTCAGTTGTAATGGCCGGGGCCGGCAATTTTTCGCCGAACCGAATCATGATATTACGGCCCTCCAACGACAGGCCGCAGGGATTCCGGTCTCGGGGTTTTTTGCCGCTGGAGAAATCGGGCCGGTCGGCGGGAAAAATTTTATCCACGGATATACCGCAAGCGTGGCGTTATTTGCCGAGCTGTTTCCCGATAGATAGCTGCCTTCCGGGTCAAGTTCCGGTGGTGGTCACAGCCTGCGGGGGGACAATATCGGGGGCGGGTTGCAACGGCGCGTATCCGGCAACGAAACGAAAGGAACACCAACACATGCCGTTCAAAAACATCAGAATGTGGGTATGGGCCGTGATGATAAGTGGATGGTTCTTGCTCCAGGGACCGGGAACGGTTCTCGGAGCGGAACCGGGCCCCGTCAAGACGGCTTCAGGGTTGCAGTACGTGGATCTGGTGACGGGCGACGGCCGGGAGGCTCACGTGGGAGAAACTGCGATCGTCCATTATACGGGGTGGCTGGAAGATGGCACCAAATTCGATAGTTCGGTGGATCGCGGAGATCCGTTTTCTTTTCGACTGGGCGCCGGTCGGGTCATCAAAGGCTGGGATGAAGGGGTCGTGGGCATGAAAATCGGCACGAAACGCAAGTTGATCATTCCGCCTCATCTCGGATACGGCAGTCGCGGTATGGGTCGCATCATTCCTCCGAACGCCACGCTGATTTTTGAAGTGGAACTTCTGGATCTCCGGTAAGACGTCATGTCTGTCTGTGTTCCGTCATTCCCGACAGTTTTCATCGAGAATCCATGGTCTTTGTTTTTGCATTTGTAGCGGCCGCATCTTATGCGGCTTGGAGAGGCCACTTGCAAAGAAGCGCCATGAGATGGCGCAGCTACAGAAGAAGGGAGAGGAAAGAGCCCTCACCCCAAACCCTCTCCCAGAGGGCGAGGGAGTATGACCGGCAGCCGTAGGTCGGGTTAGCCGAACAGGTGTAACCCGACACTGTGGCCCCTTGTCGGATTACGCTACGCCAATCCAACCTACGTTGTCTGTTATCGGGGGATGGCGTAGCGACAAAAGCAGATGAGGAGCGCACCTTTCATTCTGTCAACGAATAAGTGAACATTGACCATTCCGCTCGCGTTTTCATGGGATGGTGTATTGGTCCATCCGACTGCTGATTGCTCTCGTGTATGAAACAGACTGCCTTGCATGAAGCTCACGTGGCCGGAAAGGCCAAAATCGTGGATTTTGCCGGCTGGGCCATGCCCCTCCAGTATTCAGGCGTCCTCGATGAGTATCATACGGTCCGCACCACGGCAGGTCTGTTTGACGTGAGTCACATGGGGCGCCTTCACGTGGAGGGTCTCGGGGCATTGCCATTCCTTCAGCGCGTGACGACCAACGACGTGCAACGAGTCGAGCCGATGGGTTCTCAGTACTCGATGATCTGCAACCCCGATGGAGGCGTCAAGGACGATATTTTCCTGTATCGGTTGAGTGCGGAGGAATTTCTGTTGTGTGTGAATGCCTCGAATCTCGACAAGATCAGAAAGTGGTTGTTCCAACAGCAGGGTGAGGAAGGGGAAGGTCTTCGCATCGAGGATCGATCGGAAGATCTGGCCCAACTGGCCCTGCAAGGGCCTGCCTCGAAGTCGGTGTTGCAGGAGCATGTGGCAGCATCACTCGATGGGCTGAAGCCGCGACAATGTCTGCGGGAGACGGTCGGTGGCGTCGATTGCCTGATTACGCGGACCGGCTATACCGGAGAGCTCGGGTATGAATTGTATGTGCCGGCGACGCAGGTTCGCCACGTGTGGGATCGACTGATGGAGAGCGGCGAGGCGTTCGGCTTGAAACCCGCCGGGTTGGGTGCACGAGATCTGCTGCGGCTCGACATGGGGTATTTGTTATACGGCAATGATCTGACCGAAGCGACCACTCCCATCGAGGCCAACGCCAAATGGGTCGTGAGTTTTGCCAAGGGTGCTTTCATCGGGGAGCCCGTTCTCAAAAAGCAAATGCAAGGGGGGCAGTCACGACGCTTGGTGGCATTCGAATTGTTGGAAAAGGCCGTGCCCCGTCATGATATGAAATTGTTTGCTCAGGACAAACAAATCGGGACGGTGACCAGCGGAAACCTGTCACCCATCCTGCAAAAAGGCATTGGCTTGGGGTACGTGGAACCCGCCTATACGGAGGCCGGCGCGGCTTTCGACGTTGAGATTCGCGGCAGGCGAATACCCGCGTGGGTGGTCGCTCTTCCTTTTTATAAAAAGCCCAAGCCGCGAGTCTGAGAAAGCCTGACAGACTCTGTAGCCCTGCCTGCACAGGACGCGTCCTTCACGATGAAAAACCCGATCTATAAGGGAAAAATTATCGGCCTGTCCGTGGATACGGTAACCCTGCCGAATGGAGCCACAGTTGACCTGGAAGTCATTACCCATCCGGGGGCCGCGGCCGTCGTGCCGGTGAAAGACGACGGGACGGTGGTCATGGTTAGGCAATATCGTCATGCCGTCGGAGGCTTCATCTATGAAATCCCCGCGGGCAAGCTGCATCCCGGCGAAGATCCCAGGGATTGCGCGGTTCGGGAAGTTGAAGAAGAAACCGGTTACAAGGTCGGGCGGTTGGAGCCGCTCCTGAGTTTTTTGACCACGCCGGGCTTTACCAACGAAATCATTCACATTTTCGTGGGCACAGAACTCTCTCCGGGCATGCAAGACCTGGGGACGGATGAGGTCCTGGAGATCATCGAAATGCCGCTCGCCCAAGCCCTCGATCGTATCAACGACGGCGCGATCCGGGACGCCAAGACCATCATCGGCCTGCAAGCGGTTTGTCTTAAGACATAGAAAGGTAAAAATGAAATCTCATCGCTTGCTCGTGCCGACCATGTTATTTCTTAGCGGATGTGCCGCTGCGTTAGTTCCATATACAAGTGATCCAATTGAAAAACTAGCATGGGCAACGGAGCTTTTTGACCGACAACAGAGGCCTCTGCCCGCTGAGCGTTTGATTAGAGAGGCGATAGAAATATGCGAAGCCGATGAAAATATGGTATGCCTTGGTAAAGCATATGCAACATACGGATTCTTTTTCAGATCTCCGTCAATAGTAAAATGGGAACATTACTATAAAGGAGAATCTGGTTTTCGTGATGAGACTGCGACTTTCGATAATCGCTTAGTAAAGTCAAAGGAATACTTAGTAAAGTCAAAGGAATATTTTGAAAGGGGTATATCTTACTATCTGAAGGCTAAGGAATTTGATGCTCTACCAAATGTGTGTTTAAATTTAGGATTCACCTACCACTTTCTGGAAGATCAAACAAATGAGTGTAAGTCATATGCGCAAAGTCTTGAGTATCATACTAAAAGGCTTGAAATAACGCCTGACATTAAGGTTGTGCTACCGTCAGGCGTTTCTAGTTTCGAAGAATATATAGCTGCTCTACAGAAAAAGTCCCATTGTGTTTGAGAAAACAGCATAGCTAAGTGGCCTGCAGGACAGGCAATCTCTCTGTTTCTAGTGATGAGTCGTGTGACAAGTAGAATAAAAAATCTCGTGCTGGTTTTCGCAATTCTATGCAGTGGCTGTGCAGCCCATTACGTAACCCCGGGTGGTCCGGCAAAGCTCGAAGACATTGATCGTGCGGACATCGCGGAAGTGGCTGCGCGTACCCCCGCCGAATTTTCCGGCGAGACTCGCAGTTGTTCGCATCCAAGCTGCGGAATACAAATCTCATACTGCCGTGGCTTATGGCACGGGTCGCTTCAGTGTCATGACCACTCGAGAACTGTTTACAGCGCAACATTTGGAGACATTGCAAACTTGGCCATCGGTGACGGGCGTGGCGTTGATCAACCGTCTTCTCTTATCTTCGAGGTTGGAGTCCATGAATGATTTGCGGCTTGTAGCGGCAAAAGTACAAGCCGATATTATTTTTGTTTACACACTTGACACGACATTTAGAATTCAAGGTCGCGGCTACGGACCACTGGCCGTACTTTCGCTTGGTCTGGTACCGGATCGAGATGCCCGTGTAACCTCTACCGCATCTGCTGTGTTCATGGATGTGCGTACGGGGTTCATTTATGGTCTTGGAGAGGCTACGGCTCGAGCATCGGGGCTTACGAATGTGTGGAGTTCAAGCGACACAATAGATAAGAAACGCTTAGAGGCGGAGCAAGAAGCTTTTGATCAGCTTATCTCGGAAGCTGGGATAACTTGGGCTGGTATCGTAAGACAATATCAGTAAGTTGCCACTACCTGTCCCTATGATAGACCAGACGAAGTCCACTCCTGGGTTTTCTAGAAACCACCTAGCCTAACAGAAATCCGTCCTTTAAGGGGTCGTCCGGATCGATCGTGAATTCGTGACGGCCGGTGAAGTAGGCACGGCCTTCGACTTGTGGAATGATGGCCTGGCAGGAGCCCAGTTGCGTTGCTTCTGTGATGGTTCCTCCGAACTGCGTGCCCAAAAGGCTTTCAGACCGTAAGGATTGTCCCACCCGCAGATTCCCTTTGGCGTGAAGGAGTGCTAAGTGTGCGCTGACCCCGGTTCCGGTTGGGGATCGATCCAAGGCGCCATTGGCAAAGATACAGGCATGTCGCACGTCGCTTTCGGACGCGTGAGTAGGGTTGACGAAGATCGTGCCATAGAGATAGCCAAGTTCCGGCTCTGTGGGGTGCGAAATGGTGCGGTCAGCCATAATGGCCTGTTTGATGGCAAGCCCTAGGTTCTGGAGTCGTGGCGCGTGTTGGGGCTCGAGGGTGAGACCCAGCGCCTCTGCCCGGCAAAAGGCATAGAAGGCCCCGCCAAAGGCTACATCATAGTTGACCGAGCCGATGCCCGGAACATGGATCGTCTGCTCTACGGCAAGAACAAAGGACGGCACGTTGAGAAACGAGACGCTTCGAACTTTGCCTGCATCGACGGACGCTTTTGCCGTCACCAACCCGCTGGGGGTCTCGAATCGAATTGTGGTGATTGGAGCGGAAGCCGGAAACAAGCCCTGTTCCAACATCACCGTCGTGAGTCCGATGATCCCGTGTCCGCACATCGTGCTGTAGCCTTCATTGTGAAAGAACAGTACCCCGGTATCGGCTTGCGGGTGTGTGGGGGCGACCAACAGGCATCCGTACATTTCGTGATGGCCGCGAGGTTCCCACATGAGTGCCGTGCGCAGATGATCCAGGTGTGTCCGGCAATATCGGCGTTTTTCGAGAATTGTGGACCCTGCAGGCTCGGGAAATCCCGACGTCACCACGCGAAGCGCTTCGCCGGCAACGTGACAATCAAGTGTGGTAATGGTGTGCATGGGTGAGGCTGAGAAAAACGTGGGCCGCAACGATCAGCGGGTCCGGAAGAAAAACCAGCCCTCGTCAAGTGTCGTGTTCCGTCATGAACCAACCGGCAATCGAAAGCCGTTTGTGTTCGCCCGCCAGCGCATCCACCCGGCACACGCGATGGAACCGTGGCACGGCAAAAAGGGCAAGCGATCCCGGTTGCGGGGCGATACATTGCGCCACGTCCAGGACACGGTTCCCGAGTTGGTCCTTCCTGGCATGATAGAGAATGAGTTCCCCGCCCCAATCGGTGTTCCATTCCGAATGGACGTAGGTCGCCAGGGCCAATCGCCGCAGGGGCGGCGGGCGGTGCGGATTCGCGGCGTAGGCTTCATCCGTGTCGTCATGTGTCGGCAGGCAGTCTCCGGCGCGATAGGAATAGTAATTGAAGTTCACGTGCCGTTGCCTGATTCGGGGAAAGGAATCAACGTATTCCGCGATGCACGGCAGCGACAATTTTTCGAGAAAGAGTTGCCGCTCGCGAGGACCGATTTCAGCTTTCAGCCAATTGCCCGAGAGGGGGAAGGCCCTAGCCACCGCGGGCAGGTCTCGCAGGCCCGTCCATGTCGAATGCGTCATTGCCGCCCGAAAAGTTTCCATTTCCTGTTCGGTCCAAAAATTTTCCAGCACCAGCACCGGATCCTTCCGAAAAGAGAATTTTCTGGGATTGAATCGATGAAACGGTACGTGCATGAACGGACCTCGCGCCGGCGTGACGCCAGCCGGAATAATGGGTGTTGGCCGGAAGGGTAAGGGAACGGGAGGGGGAGGGTCAAGAACGTTCGGGGCTTGGCTGGGACAGGCGTTTGGCTAATCGGCGTGCTACCCGGGTCATGGCGGTGGACCGGTCCTTGGGGTCGAGTATCACGTTGAGGACGTGCAGGTGTTCGGAATCCGCCATGGCCGAATCCAAGGCCTGCACAAAGGCCCCGAACGTGTCGATCCGATGACCGATGCCGCCCCCGAGCAACGTACAGATTTCGTCATAACGCCATTCAGACACGTCGTTGAACGGCCCCTCCAAAATTTCCCGTTCCGTGGAATAGCCGCGGTTGTTGAGAACGATGATGATGGGTGTTTGTCCGTGTTGGAGACAGGTCGCCAATTCGGTTCCGGTCATCTGAAACGCGCCGTCGCCGACCAGGACCAGAGGTCTCAGGGACGGGTCGGCGAAGCCTGCGCCAAGCGCCGCGGGGACGCTGAATCCCATGGACGTATAATAAGCCGGAGAAAGAAACTCGGCGCTTTTCCGCACGCGCAGGTCAGCGGAGGCGAAGAGGGATTCACCTACGTCGGCAATCACCACGGTGTGTTCGTTCAGCGACTCGTCCAGGTAGCCAACCATATTCTGAAGGGTGACCGGGACGTGCGGTGCCGGCGCTTCAAACGTGCCAAGATCACGGGTAGGCAAGGGACGCGGCAGAAACGAGGGCAGCGGAGCCGTCGAGAGCGCCAGGATGAAGTCTTCGAATCCCACGCCTTCATAGCGATGGTGCTTGATGGCAATGGAATCGGCCGTGGCATGGATCGTCCGTCCGGCGGCTAAGAGTGTGGAATGGATTTTGACGTCTTCTACATCGGTCAGGAGCGTGCCCAACGTCAACAGACAATCGGCTTGGTCCACGAATTCCAGGATTTCTTCACGACCCACGAGCCCGCCATACACGCCGATGTACAAGGGATGGTCTTCCCGAATGACCGATTTGCCGAGCAACGTCGTTGCCACGGGGACGCCCATGCGTTCGACCAACGCCGTGAGTTCGTTCTGGAGTCCGAATCGGTAAATTTCCGCGCCGGCCAGAACCACCGGCCGTTCCGAACTCGAAAGAATGGCACGCACTTCGTCGACGGCTTCCTTTAACGCGAGCGGATCGCTTTCACCGGGCGTCGTGGGGGGCGTGGGAGAAGACATCCGGACGGGGGCGAAGACCATGTCCCGGGGGATTTCCAAATAGATCGGCCGTTTATATTGCAATAAGGCGGCCAGGGCGCGATCGATTTCCCGTTCGGCTGTGAGGGGATCGTCGAGGATGACGGACGCCACGGTAATCTTTTCGAACACGTCGCGTTGGGTAAAAAAATCCCGAACCATGTGATGAAGAAAGGGAGTCGTCAGTCGTTCCGCCAATCCCGGCGAACCAGAGAGCAGCACGACCGGCGACCGCTCCGCATACGCGCATGCAATGGCGTTGACGATGTTCAGCCCACCGACGCAGTAGGTGACACAGACCCCGCCGATGCCATGGAGTCGCGCATAGGCATCAGCCGCAAACCCGGCGCAATCTTCTCGGGTAGTCCCGACGCGTTCGATGGGTGATTCCTCGATCAGTTGAAAGAGCGAGAGGACGTAGTCTCCCGGAATGCCGAACATATGCTTCAGCCCAAGCCGGTGCAGGCGGTCGAGAACCAGGGATCCTATGGTGGGAGACGTCTGCATGATCCGTTTCTCATTGATTATAACATGACAGGTGGGTATAGTATGCCGAACTTTCGGTGGCACCGAGACGGAAGTGTCCTTTGTCTATGTTACGCAAGGAGGAAAAGCGATGCCTACTGTTTATTCATTGACTGACGTTTCCCGCAAACCGGCGTGGATGTCCGGCATGCAGCGTTTCTCGAAGGTGAGAGAAGGCGCCCTGGCGGCACTCGCCTTGGTGCTCATGTCATTCGGTGCGAGTGCCCATGCCGGCGATGGGCCCTACGTCGGGATCGGGGGCGGCCTGAGTATTCTCAACGATTCCGGGGTCACGGCTCCCGGCGATGAGCCGTATACTCCGCTCAACGTCAATGCGACCACCGACAACGGGTTTGCCGTGAGAGGCATGGCCGGGTACGCCTTTCCCAGCGGCTTCCGCCTTGAGGGAGAGATCGACTACCGCAAGCACAATACAGACCAAATGAACGTTAGAAGCCCCGGCAGTCTTGTGCTACTTCAAGTTCCAAATTATGCTGACCTTCCTTCCACAGCCCAAATGGGCATCAATGCCCAGGCTACAGGAACAACACAGCCCGTCAACGGCAATTTTTCGATGCTCGCCTTCATGGGCAATGTGGACTATGATTTCGATACGGGGTCCCAGTGGGTACCCTATGTCGGGGGCGGCCTCGGGCTCGCGATTATTTCGCTCGATGCGGAGAGTGCACAGGGCATGTCGCTCGTCGACGACAGCGATTCCGTCTTCGCGTATCAGGTGGGGGCAGGCCTTGGCTACGAGTTTCCCTTGCCGGAGGGCCGTTCGGTCACCGTCAGCCTTGACTGGCGCTACTTCGGGACCCAGGACCCGACCTTCGCAGGGGACGTGAGGGGCGGCGATTTCGATGCCGAAATCAGCGGACACGACATTGGCCTCGGGCTCATTTACGGGTTTTGAGGAACCTCTGAATTTCTTGTGATAGCGGGATGCAGGATAAGGTGTCCCGTAGCGAAGCCCGAGGCGTATCACAGAGATAGGCGAGTCCTGAGCGAGGACACAACGCCGCCATGCGCCAGATAGTGCAATAAATCAGAGGTTCCTTAAAGCTGTTCGAGTGCACCGGGCAGTGCACTCACCCTCTGCTGCCTCCGATTTTATCCTCCAACCGATCGATCACCGCCGACCCAGCCGCGTCGCCCCAGACGTTGACCGTGGTGCGGCAGCGGTCCAGGAACCAGTCGATCACCAGAATCAGGGCTATGCCTTCGATGGGTAGATTGACGGACTTCAGCACGATCACCATCGTGACGAGACCGGCTTCGGGAATGCCGGCTGCGCCGACCGCGGCCAGGGTCGCAGTCAGGACGATAATCACCGTCTGGGCGAACCCGAGTTCGATGCCATAGGACTGCGCAATGAACACGGCCGCCACCGCTTCGTACAGGGCCGTGCCGTCCATGTTGATCGTGGCGCCCAGGGGGAGCACAAAGCGCGCGGTTCGTGGCGAGACGTTGTTTCTCTTGATGACAGCTTCCATGGTGAGCGGAAGCGTGGCCGAACTCGAACTGGTGGAGAACGCCGTGGTCAGGGCGGTCCCGATGTTTCGTGCGTACACGAAGACGTTCTGTTTCCCGATAAAGTGGAGGAGCAGGGGAATCACGATCAAGCCGTGGATCAGCAAACCCAGAATGACGGTGCCGGCATAGGCGCCTAATTGCACCAATTGCGGCCAAAAGCCGCTGAACCCTCCCGCCTCGCCCAAACGGCCGGCAATCAAGGCGCCGATTCCCACCGGTGCGGCCCACATCAGCAAATGGACCATGGCCATGATGGCTTCATTCACGCCTTCAATAACTTGAATCACCAGCCTGCCCCGTTCTCCGACCGTCGTCAGGATTCCGCCGAACACCAACGAAAAAATGATCAGCGGCAGAACGTCGCCGTTGGCCATGGCCGAAAACAGATTCTTGGGGATTAGCCCGGTCAGGATGGTCCGGAGCAGTTCGGGCACGCTGGTGGGTTTATCTTCCAATCGTTCGGAGACCGTCGTCATGTCGCTGGCAGCGGATTCAGCCGCTCCCGGGGTCCCCGGCTGGATCAGCAGGACCAGAATCAGTCCGGTGACGACTGCAAGGCCCGTAGTCGTCATGAAATACAGGACCGCGCGTCCGCCCAGGGGGCCCAGTCTCCGCACGTCGCCGAGGCTGGTGACGCCGACGATGATGGAACACATGACCAGAGGGACCACAAGAACGAACAAGGCTTTGAGAAACAATTCTCCCAGGAACGCTACGGAATGCCCTGCTTCCGGCCACGTCCCCCCGAGGATTGTTCCGGACACAATGCCCGTCAGGATGGCCCACAGCAGGGTGCTTGGCGATGTTGTTTTCATGGTCCTTCGGTGACTCCGTTATCAGGGCGTTCGGAAATTATTGATAATGCTCGATCGGAGGGCACGTGCAGACGACGTGGCGGTCTCCATATGCACTGTCGATGCGTGAAACGGCCGGCCAGAATTTCAAGTCCCGGAGCCAGGGCAGGGGAAAGGCCGCCTGATCACGGCCGTAGGGACGATTCCAATCCGGGGTCGTGACGTCTTCAATTGTATGCGGGGCATGTTTCAAGGGATTGTCGTCTCGCGGAAGTCGTCCTTCTTCAACGTCTCTGATCTCTTTGCGAATCGCCAGCAGCGCGTCGCAATACTGATCGAGTTCCGACTTGGATTCGCTTTCCGTGGGTTCGATCATCATCGTGCCGGCCACGGGCCATGAAATGGTCGGGGCGTGGAAGCCAAAATCCATGAGGCGTTTGGCGACGTCTTCCACTTCTACGCCTGCGGACTTCTTGAACGGTCGCAGATCCAGAATAAATTCATGGGCGCACAAGCCGCTCTTTCCGGTATACAGAATGGGAAAATCCTTCTCCAATCGTTTGGCCATGTAATTGGCATTCAAAATAGCAACGCTGGTGGACCGGGTTAACCCCTTTGCTCCCATAAGCGCAATAAAGCCCCAGGAAATCGGCAGGATACTCGGGCTCCCACGGGGTGCCGCGGAGACCGGTCCGATGCCGCGTTCGCCACCCGTGTCGTGGATTGGATGGCCGGGCAAAAACGGGGCCAAGTGCGCGGCGGCCACAATCGGCCCCATCCCTGGGCCTCCCCCGCCGTGGGGGATGCAAAAAGTTTTGTGCAGGTTGAGGTGACAAACGTCGGCGCCGATGTCGGCCGGCCGGCACACCCCGACCATCGCATTCATGTTGGCGCCGTCCATATAAACCTGGCCGTCGTGCTCGTGCACGATCCGGCAGATTTCCTGAATCGTTTCTTCAAAGACCCCGTGCGTCGAAGGATACGTGACCATAAGCGCGGCCAGCGTTTCGTGGTATTGGCCGGCCTTGGCGCGCAAATCTGCGAGATCGATGTTTCCGCGTTCGTCGCAGGCCACGGGAACGACTTGCAGCCCGGCAATCGTCGCGCTCGCGGGGTTGGTTCCGTGAGCCGATGCCGGGATCAGACATGTCGTCCGGTGTCCCTGCCCCCGGCTTTCGTGATACGCCCGAATGACCAGCAGCCCGGCATATTCCCCTTGGGAGCCGGCATTGGGTTGGAGCGAGACTGCCGGATATCCTGTGATTTCCGAGAGCCACGTTTCCAATTCCCGGAACAGTTGGGTATATCCTTCCGTTTGTTCCGGAGGGGCAAACGGATGAAGGTGACTGAATGCCGGCCACGTTACGGGGAGCATCTCCACTGTCGCGTTGAGTTTCATGGTGCAGGAGCCCAGGGGAATCATGGAATGGACCAGCGAGAGGTCCCGCGACTGGAGACGGTGCATGTAGCGTAACAATTCGTGCTCGGAATGATACCGGTGAAAGACTTCGTGAGTCAGAAAGGCCGTCGTGCGGGCAAAAGGGGCCGGGAGTGCGATGGAGCACGTGGCCGAGAGTGCGTTTGCCGTAAACCACACCTGCCCGTCTTTTGCAAACGTTTTCCAGAGGGTCTCCACGTCATCCATGGTCGTGGTTTCATCCAAGGCAATGCCGAAGGAGCCGTCTGTAAATTCTCGAAGGTTGAGACGATGCTGCTTCGCCCGGTCGCGGATCTGCCCCGCCGGGAGCACGTCGGTGAATACCCGCAACGTATCGAAAAAGAGTGCGTCCTGAACGCGACACCCGAGACGAGTCAAGCCCTCAGCGAGGACGAGGGTCAAGCCGTGCACGCGCTCGGCAATGCGTTTCAGCCCGTCGGGTCCGTGATACACGGCATACATGCCGGCAATATTGGCCAACAGCACTTGAGCGGTACAGATGTTACTCGTGGCCCGGTCGCGACGAATATGTTGCTCCCGGGTTTGTAAGGCCAGCCGGTACGCCGTTCGCCCCTGACTGTCTTTGGAGACGCCGACGATGCGCCCGGGTATTTGGCGCTTGTAGTCTTCGCGTGTGGCCAGGAACGCGGCATGCGGGCCGCCGAAGCCCAAGGGCACGCCAAAGCGCTGGCTGGACCCCACGGCAATATCTGCACCGAATTCTCCCGGTGGCGTGAATAGGGTCAGTGCGAGCAGATCCGTGGCCACGACGATCTGCGTTCCCGCGTCATGGGCACGCCGGATCAGATCGTGGTAATCGAGAAACGTGCCGGCCGTGGTGGGATATTGCAGAAGGAGTCCACCATACGATGCCTGTTTCCAGTCGATCTCATCGACCGTGCCGATATCCAAATGAAGACCGAACGACGCGGCACGAGTCTGCACGACGGCCAGCGTTTGCGGGTGACATCCTTGCGAAGCGAAAAACGCCTGCCGGCCGGTGATGGCTTTGCACATCGCCATGCCTTCCGCCGCCGCGGTCCCTTCATCCAGAAGGGACGCATTGGCCAACGGCAGGCCGGTGAGATCAGCCACCATCGTTTGAAAATTGAGCAGGGCTTCCAGGCGTCCTTGGGCAATTTCCGCCTGGTAGGGAGTGTACTGGGTATACCACGCCGGATTTTCCAACATATTTCGGAGAATGACCGGGGGCGTGTGACAATCGTAATATCCCATCCCGATGAATGAACGGAACACCTGATTCTTCCGGGCCATGCCCCGCAGGTCGGAGACAACCTCCTGCTCGCTCCGTGGGCGCGGTAAGTCCAGCGCTTCATGACGGCGAATGTCCTCGGGGACCGTGGCCTGGACCAACGTTTCCAGGGACGAAAACCCGAGGACGTGCAGCATCTCCCGGATATCGTCCTCCGTCGGGCCGATGTGTCGATCGGAAAACGTCTTTGCAGGCATCAACCAACTTTGTGCGGTGCGGTCAGTCATGAATTGAAAGAAAACAATGCGCAGAATGGATAAAACGGTTCATGGCGGTTGTTCAACGCGAAGCAGGGGAGGGCATCGTCAGACGCCACATGCGATCGCGTTCAACGAATCCGAAGAGGGTCATGCGGCGGTAGCTTACGTTAGAGGCCGATCTCACGCGTTCTCGACTCAATGACAAGCCTATCATGGTTTCGCGGAGCCTGCCAAGTTCTCCGCCGTCGTCAGGGATTCTTGGTCGTCTCCTATCCAGATGCCGGATACGGGTGCAGCGTCTTTCGAATCAAGACCCGTGTCCGTGCGCGTAATGTTGCTTGAGAAATTTTCAGGGTTTCGGTACACAAGAGACCATCCGGCTTCCATATAAGGGTGACACGATGATCATTTTCTCCAACATCAAGAAATTGTATGACGGCACCTCGGGCACCGATGCGGCGGTTCAGGGAGGGGTCGACGTGTGGGTGGAAGGGAGCAACATAGAAGCGGTGAACCCGCATCGGTCCCAATCCTTTTCCGGTCACGACGTTCACCTCATTGATTGTTCTTCTCTCACCGCGACGCCGGGGCTCGTCGACTGCCATAGCCACGTCACCGTATTGGGCATCCGTGACGAAGATCTGGTTGCCATGAGCGGACCCGCCGGCTTGCTCTATACCGAGCGGATTCTTTATGCCACGTTGATTCACGGCGGGGTGACGACCGTTCGTGACGTGGGAGGAGCCACACACGTGGTGAAACGATTGGTGGAGGAAGGGCTCATGATTGGGCCTCGTTTAAAAATTGCCATTTGCATGTTGTCCACGACTGGCGGTCATGCGGATTTTCGAGGCACGGACCGGTGCCATGACACGGTTTCGCGGTTATGGCCGCCGGGCCCTGGTCGTCCCTCCAGCATTGTGGACGGGCCCTGGGAATGTCGAAAGCGTGTGCGTGAAATCGCCGCGTGTGGCGGGGACTTGGTGAAAATTTGTACGAGTCCCGGGGTCGTGTCTCCCTCGGATAAGCTGGAGCATCGGGATTTCACACAGGCGGAAATCGAAGCGATTTGTGACGAAGCCGCCGGTCGGGGCATGATGGTCGCAGCCCATGCCCACAGCCGGCACGGGATCGAATTGGCCATTGCTTCCGGGGTCCACGATATTCAGCACATCTCGTTTTTGAATGAGTCATTGGCGGAAAAAGCCTATGCCAAAGGGTGTACGGTGACCCCCACGTCATGGATTAATTATGAATTGCCCAAGGCGGACGACCTCTCTCCTTTCGTCGCCGAGAAAGTGCGACAAGTGACTCAGGCCCATGCCGACGCGGTCAGAATCGCGCAGGCCAGTGGCCTCAACATGATCGCTGGGACCGACCCAATCCTCCCCCACATGCATGGCCGGAATTATATGGAAATCGTTTCACTGATTAAGGACGGCTTGCCTCCCCTGGCGGCGTGGTACAGCGGGACGGGGCTCGCTGCCGAGCGGATCGGACAGGACGATGCGGGGAAACTGGCACCTGGATATCGGGCTGACATCCTGTTCAGCAGGGGTGACGTCATTGCCGAACCGCACTTGTTCGATCACGGGGCGTTGGTGGAAGTGGTCAAAGACGGTATCGGCTATCGCGGCTATCTGAAGGGCGTTCCTCAGAAAACCTTTCGTTCCGTGGCGGACGATTTGCTTGCGGGCAAACAGCCTGATAATTAAGAAGATCAGGACGGCTGGATTTCCGGTTTGGAGAAGTCGTCCTGCGCAGGGTCATCCTGCAGGTCCACGACGAGTTCCCCTCTCGGCGAAAAAAATCCCTGCCCGTCGATTTGAACAATCCCGTTACAGTTGTCCTGGAAGAATTCCAGGATCCACCCGTTGAAATCATAGCCTTCCTCGGTGATGTCGTTTTTGAGGATTCGAGTCGCCAGAATAAAGTGGGCTCGCATGACGAATTCCCTCGCCAGATCGGCCTCCACGTCACCAAAGGCGGACAGTTGCGCGGAAAATCCCTTTTGTTCTTGTTCAAAAACGTCCTGATAGGTGCCTTCATTGCGAAGACAAAACAGTTGCAGCGGTTTTTTCTCACGGTGATACCCGAGAGCCACTTGAACCCAAGAATATTCATCGAGGACTTCGGGAGCCATTTGAGGAATAAGGGGTACTTGGTTTTTCGATTTCAGAAAATCCAACAACAAACGGAGAGGCGGCGGGTCCTTGCGTTGGCAAAACACCCGGGAATAGAGAAACTCATTTCCCGCGTCATCGGATTTTGTCAGTGAAATAACGGATAATTCTCTGGCCATGGTTGTACCCCTCTCATTGAGTCACTCAGATGACGCTCACTTTACCGTGATCGGAGCTTGGGCTTCAAGGAAACCGGTCGAATGTTCCGGGAAGCATTCAACGACGTCCCGAATTGGGCTAGGGGTTTTCTAGTTGACAGAGTATGACGCTTTCGGTAAACTCCCTCCCATCCTCAGCAGCGAAGTTTGTTTCGCTAAAATTTGGCCTAGCCCTTCCAAAATATAAGCTGATGGCAGAACTCATGTATTCTGTTGGTATGTTTCTTTTCTCAAGAGGAGGTTGCTCATGGCCAAGGCTATGACAAAATCTCAAATTGTTGACCATTTGGCGACAAAGTCCGGATTGACCAAAAAGATTGCAAGCCAAATTCTCGAGAACTTGGCTGCCTTGGCATACAAAGAAGCGAAAAACTCTTTTGCCGTGCCCGGACTTGGAAAGTTGGTGCTGTCTCATCGGAAAGCTCGAACCGGCAGAAATCCCCAAACCGGTGAACCGATCAAAATTCCGGCCAAGAAAGTGGTGAAGTTCCGGATCGCCAAAGTCGCGAAAGATTCCATCCTGGGCAGCAAGAAGTAAATTTTCAGGTGTGGAGGGGTTTTGATGAGCAACTCGGGGAATCGTCTGTTTTACGTAAAGAGACGTAGCAGATTCAATCAGAGGTTCCTTAGTAAAACGAAGGCCCCAAACCTTTTGTGCTCATCCCATCATGGGCCACGAGGCTGATTTCGTCTCCATCGTGCACCGGTGTATCTTCGCTCGCCACTCGTCGATTGATCGTCACCATCACCTTATTTTCCCGTAAAAGTCTGGTAACCTGTCGAAGTTTGCGTCCCTGCTGTTTAATCAGTTGTTTGACCGGCAAGGAGTCTTCCAATTCACAGGACAAACTTCGTTCTCCGTCAGATGTTTCTAAATCGCCCATAAGGGTTATGGTGACCATCAACAACCTCTTTCTCTTTTAGGTGAGGCGACAATCCTCACCGGGAGGTTCAGCCGGAACGAAAAGAGCCTTTGCGTATGGAGTCATGCGGGGTTCATCCGAAACGCTTGAGGGTGGCAACGCAGGATTGATTTCAGGTGTCATCCTATCAGGGCGAACATCCGGCCGGCAATCTGCCGTGACGGCCAGGCTCAGCCCTCTCAGGGGCATTGGCCAAAGGAAAAGAAACCAGTATACTGGATCGAGAGCCTTCCCATAGCGGTATCCGCCGATGGACTCCGAACATGTGGCGCATCATCATTATTTTAATTCTTCTGATCATTTTGTTCTTGATGATCCGAAAATCCATTCGCGATTTTCGAAGCCCCAAATCCAACGATCCCTCCTTACCCTCGAAAGATATGATGGTTCAGGATCCCGTCTGCAAAATGTATATCACGGCGGGCGCTGCGGTGGTTGAAAAAATCGGAGGCCAGCAGTACCACTTTTGCAGCAACGAATGTGCCCATAAATTCAAAAGCTATATGTCCGGATAAGCCGGGGAAGGAACGGTCGAGAACGGTAAAGAGGGATCAGGCAAGCGCCCCACCGCAGGAAGATCCCGCACCGGCCGTGCATCCATAACAATGTTGGCCGATGATGATCGAGCGCCGGGTCAAGGTCTCGAAATCAAACTCCGCTATGGTTTGTGGAAGGTCACGACCCACGGGTAGATCGAGCATCTGATTGAAATCGCAATCGTACAACCGTCCGTCCCATCCCACACTGAGCAGGCTTCGGCACATGATGTTTTCGACCGAGTGCGGATTGAAACTCTCGATCAGAAGATTCATGTACTTTTCATAATGGCCTTGGGCGTACAGGTCGTTCAGAAAACGGTTAATGGGCATATTGGTGATGGTATACAGCCGGTTGAACCTGATACCGAAACGCGAGAGCAGTTGATCCTTGTAGGCTTCCTCCAATTCCCCTTGATCGGGAGGCAGGTGTGGTCCCAACGGGTTATAGACGAGATTCAACTCCAGGCCCGTGCCCGCGTTTCCATAGCCCAAGGCGTTCAATTGTCGTAAGGCAGCCAAGCTTCGTGTAAAGACCCCTTTCCCCCGTTGCTGATCCACGTTCTCCTCAAGATAGCAGGGGAGGGAGGCAATGATCTCCACTTGGTGATCGGCCAGAAATCGGGGAAGATGTGATTTTCCTTTGATGGAAAAGACCGTCAAATTGCAGCGGTCGATCACCGTTTTTCCGAGGGCATGAGATTCCGAAACAAGATATTCAAAGTGCGGATTCATTTCCGGTGCCCCACCGGTGACGTCTACGGTGGTGATCTCAGGATGGCGTCGAAGGACCGTAAGAATGATCTCCATCGTCTCACGGCTCATCATTTCGGTCCGTGAAGGTCCGGCGTCGACGTGACAATGATGACAGGTTTGGTTGCAGAGTTTCCCGACGTTCACCTGTAACGTATGAATGGTCTTTGAGCGGAGGGAGAGTACCCCATGTTCCATCAGGGTTTGTGAGAAAAAACTGGGAAGCATGGGAATCGGCGTCATCGTTACCCGAGCAGGAAAAAATGGAAAGAAGTCAGCATAAGACCACCTTTCTAACAAGACTGGGGTCCATTGATCAAGGGATTTCACGAAGCAAGGGACAAGGAGCCTCCTCCATTGTCCCACGGGGAGGGTTTTCGAAAGGCCGAAACGTGCCCTTTCCCGGAGGACTGTGTCGGAATGCGTCTATGGTTGCAGGAAGGTCAGGGCGCCGGCGGTTTCTTGGTCCACGAACCACGTCAGAGTACCGGCCCGCGGCCCGATGATTTGAGCAGGAAGCGCGTCAGGTTGATAAGGCCCCTCAAGCACAGCGTGGAGTGTTTCGGCTTTTGCGCGGCCACAGATGAGAAACGTGACCTGTCGGGCGTGATTGAGAAGAACCGGGGTGAAGGTGATCCGGGACGTTTGCAACGTTTCCACCCGGGGGGCGACGACGAGGCGGCTCGTTTCATGAAGGGCCGGGGCGCCCGGGAACAGGGAGGCGGTGTGACCGTCCGGTCCCATGCCCAGCAGGATGAAATCGAAACGAGGTATTTCCGGTCCGGAGACGCCGAGTTGCCTCCGCAGCACGGCTTCATATCGGTCCGCAACGATTTGAGCATCAGGGATCTCACTCGGCACGCGATGAATCTGCGCCTTGGAGATGGGCAGATGGCTGAGGAGCGTTTCATGGGCCATTCGATAATTGCTGTCCGCATGATCCGGCGGGACGTGCCGTTCATCTCCCCAAAAAAACCGGACTCTCGTCCAATCGAGTTGACTCCGGAACGATGGGGCGGCAAGTCGGGCATAGAGACCTTTCGGGGTCGAGCCTCCGGCGAGGGCGAAGGTAAATGACCCCCGTGTCGCGATGGCCTGACGCGCATGATGAAGAAGGTGTTGTGCCGCGGCTTCCACTAAAGCTTGGGGAGTCGGGTAGACGTGTATATCCCGTTGAGCAGAAGACATGCGACGGGTCAGGAAGGTGAAATCATGGCTCGGCGTTCAGCAGCCGGAATAGCCTGAATCTTCGAGTTTGCCATCTTTATCGAAGGCTAAACGAATTTGACATTCAGCGGAGGACAGATTGGAAAATGGGAGGGATGATTTGCCGGTCAGGCGGAAATAGATCCAGGTCTCTCCTCCAAAGAACCGCTTGGCTTTGGCACCGGGTTTACCCCAATGTTCCTGAAACCACGCTTGGGATTTCCCTGTGATCTCGGCTGCGGCCGGCGGGATCTCCTGAGGAGGAGGCGTGCTGCAGCCACCGGCAGCCAACGCTCCAAGAAGCAGAAAGCAAAGGAGCGTCGTTCGAGCCCTCAGGGGGTGGGTTTCGAGGGGCCTCTTCGCTCGACTCTTCATAAAGGCAAGAGGAAAGGTGTTGACTCGTTGGGTTTCCCTGAACGTCCGTCAAAATCGTAACCCTGACGTGGCGTCCAGTCAAATGAAGGACCCTGCGGAAACGCACGAGTCGTTTTCGATTGTCAACCTTCTACGGGCTCCATTACAATACACGCGTTGCAGACGGTTTGGAAGAGAGATCATGGAATCAGGCCATGACCATGTGACTGAGAAAAAAGCTCTGCCAACGTGATGAGGGAGGAAGCCGATGAAAATCTATTTAGATACCGGTAACGTCAAAGAAATTGCCGAAGCCGCTCGGCTGGGGATTCTGGACGGGGTTACGACCAACCCGTCATTGGTCTCCAAAGAAGGACGGGACTTCAAGGATTTGATTCTGGAAATTTGTCAACTCGTGGATGGCCCGGTCAGTGCGGAGGTCGTGAGCGTTGAGGCCGAGGCCATGGTCAAGGAAGGCCGGGAACTGGCCCGCCTTCATCCCAACGTCGTGGTCAAATGTCCCCTGATTCCAGAAGGACTGGCTGCAACCAAACGCTTGGCCGGCGAAGGCATCCGGGTGAACGTCACGTTGTGTTTTTCGCCGACCCAAGCCCTGCTGGCCGCCAAAGCCGGCGCGTGGTGCGTGTCGCCGTTTATCGGCCGGCTGGACGACGTCAGCAGTGATGGTATGGAACTCATCCGGCAGATCGTGACCATTTTTCACAATTACGATTTCCCCACTCTGGTGCTCGTGGCAAGCGTGAGACATCCACAGCACGTGGTGGAAGCCGCGCTGGCGGGCGGCGACATTTGCACCATGCCCTATGGGGTTTTTCAGCAATTGGTCAAGCATCCCCTCACGGACATCGGACTCAAAGAATTCCTGGCCGATTGGGAAGCCCGAAACGCGCCGAAAGGGTAACCCCGTCAGGGCAGCCCGTCCACCAACTGCCTCGCGTGCCGAAACACGCGATGAAACATGGGGCGGGTGAGTGTCCCGGTAAAGGTATTTTGTTGGCTGGGGTGATAGGACCCTAACAGGGTGACTCCCCAGGTCGTGGCATAACTGTTTCCGTGCCCGAACTTGGGTTTGCCGGCGCCGCGTCCCGGCGGTCCGGCGGCCGTCAGATATTCGTCGAAGGCGATTTTTCCCAAGGCCACAACCACGGCGATGCGTTTCAATAAACGGAGTTCTTCGAGGACGTACGGCCGGCATGTTTCAAATTCTTCTCTCGAGGGTTTGTTGCCCGGTGGCGCGCAGCGTACGGCCGCGCCCACGTAACAGTCCGTCAACCGCAGCCCGTCGTCCCGATGAGTGGACTCGGCCTGATTGGCGAATCCGAATCGAAACAGGGCCTCATAGAGCCAGTCTCCGCTTCGGTCACCGGTGAACACGCGTCCGGTTCGATTCCCACCATGCGCCGCCGGAGCCAACCCAATGACGTAGAGTCTCGCACGGGGATCTCCAAATCCGGGAACGGGCCGTCCCCAATACTCCCACTCCTGAAACCGTTTCACTTTCGTGGTGGCGACCTCTCGCCGGTAGGCGGTCAGGCGTGGGCATTGTGTGCAATCGGCGATGGTCTGTTGTAAAACCTTGAGGCTGCGCATCATGGCAATCGTACCATAACGAACGAGTCGGGAAACACATGCCAATCCGTATCGATTGTCTGGACAAAGACGCCCGAACGATTCTCAATCAACTGTTCCTGGCTGGGCTGGATGCCGCCGATTCCGTATCGGCGATGCAGCGTGCCGTCCGGATCAGGAACAGCATCCTCAGGGTGGGCACGCGGGAGTATGAACTCTCCCGATTTTCGCGCATCGTGTGTATCGGGGCGGGGAAAGCTTCTGGAGCCATGGCGGCGGCGTTGGAGCGACAATTCGGGTCGAAGTTGGAAGGCGGCCTAGTTGTGGTTAACGACGGCCAGGCAGAGCACACGAAACGGATACGACTGCTCGCGGCGCGGCACCCGGTCCCTGATCATCGAAGTGAAAAGGCTGCGCGAAGGATGGTTCGCCTGCTTGAGTCGTTGACGGACCGCGATCTGGTCTTGATGGTGCTGTCCGGCGGAGCGTCGAGCCTGTTGGCAGTCCCGGCTGCCGGCCTGACCTTGAAGGAGAAACAACTCACCACCCGGTTGCTGCTCCAAAGCGGAGCATCGATTCAAGAAGTCAACACGGTACGTAAGCACGTTTCCGGGATCAAGGGCGGACGCCTTGCGGGAGCCACGACGGCCACCGTCATTGCGCTGGTCCTTTCGGACGTGCCGGGCGATGGTCCGGCGACCATCGGCTCGGGCCCCATGGCCCCGGATCCTTCGACGTTTTCAGATGCGAAAAGGGTCCTCGACGCGTTCGCCATCAGGGACCGGATTCCCTTGGCCGTTCGACGGCACGTGGACCGCGGAGTCCATGGCCGCATACCTGAGACGCCCAAACCCGGTGAGGCGTTGTTTCCCCGGATCCATCATCACGTGATCGGCAATAACCGCGCTGCCGTCGAACGAATGGCTGACCGAGCCAAGGCCTTGGGGCTTCGGTCCCTGGTCCTCACCACGACCCTGTCCGGGGAAGCGCGTGAGATCGGAAAGTTGTTCGGGAATCTTGCCAAAGAAATGCATGTTTCAGGACACCCCATCCGGCCTCCGGCGTGCCTTCTGGCCGGCGGTGAACTCACCGTGACCGTGAAAGGGAAGGGAATAGGAGGGCGTGCCCAGGAATTTGCCTTGGCTGCCGCTCCCTCTCTCGAAGGACTGCCTCAGGTGTTCGTGGCCGGGTTCGGCACCGATGGGACCGATGGCCAGACGGCGGCGGCGGGGGCCGTCGTGGATGGGGGAACCGTCACTCGGGCCGGGGAAAAGGGGATAAGCCATGAAGCGGCGCTTCGAGCAAACGACAGCTATCGGTTTTTTCACCGAATGAGCGGACACATCGTCACCGGACCGACCGGCACGAACGTGAATGACGTCTATCTGATTCTGGCCTTGTAAGCAATCGTTGATGAAAGGATGGGGAATGTACGAAGCGCAAAAAATGGTGCGGGAGTTCCATAGGGAGTTCGACATCCACGTCGCGGAGAGCCCCAGTGTGCCGGACGCGAAGACAACGGTCTTGCGCGAACGGCTCATTCAGGAAGAGTTTGACGAATTGAAGGAAGCTATGAATGCAGGGACTCTTCCCGGCATTGCGAAAGAACTTGCCGATCTTCTCTACGTGGTGTACGGCACGGCCGTCTCCTGTGGGATCGACATGGCTCCGGTGTTCCGTGAAGTTCAGCGTTCGAACATGAGCAAAGTAGGCGGGTATAAACGAGATGACGGCAAGTGGGTCAAGCCCCCGACCTATTCACCGGCCAGGATCGAGCCCATTCTTGAACGGCAGCGGAGACGGTCATCATCGCGCCGGTGAGAGGTCGCCCAGCATCCATCATGACGACAAGGCCCGGGCCTTAGAGAACCTCTGATTTCGTGTGAGAGCGGGATGCCGGGCAAGGCGTCCCGGAGCGAACCCCGAAGCTTCTCAGAGAGAGAGGTGAGGGTTGAGCGAGGACACCACGCCGCCATGCGCCCGATCGTGCACTCAATCAGAGGTTCCTTAGGGCTGGTGACGGCTCTCGAGGGTCAGCAAGACTTCTTTAATGGAGAGGCCGCCTCCATAGCCGACGAGTTTCCCGTTACTTCCGATGACGCGATGACAGGGGGCGATGATCGAAACGGGATTCTGCCCATTGGCCGCTCCCACGGCCCTGGCGGCCTTGGGCTTGCCGATGGCTTTCGCAATCTGCCCGTATGACAGCGTTCGTCCATAGGGGATGGACTGAAGGGCTTGCCAGACTCGTTGTTGAAACGGGGTTCCCTGCGGGGCAAGTTTGATCGTGAATGTTTTCCGTTTCCCGGAAAAATATTCGAGGAGTTGCCGTATAGGTCGTTGAAACGGCGTTTCGGAATAGGTCCACCGGCGATCCGGGGTGAGCGGATGCCGGCCATCCTGAAACGAGAGATGCGTCAAGGTACGGGCGTTCCCTGCCAGGAGTAGCCTGCCAACGGGGCTCTCCATGACACAATAGGAAACGGCATCGCGTCGAACGCGATTTTTGGCAGGGGATGCTTTCTGACGGGGGATGGCTAAAGGCATGTTCACCGGCCGTTGAGACGAATCACATTGTAGCACAGGGGCATCAACTCACCAAATTGCCGACCGGGGAATGGCACGACAAGGAAAATTGGATCTCATTATGCATGTTGAACAAATTGGGAATGAGTAGCAGGAACTGTTCCGTTAATTCCGGATCGAATCGCAAGCCGGAGCTCCCCTTGAGGAGCTGAATGGCTTTCTCAAAAGGGTGTCCTTCTCCATGAGGACAGGGTGAAATCAATTTATCAAATGCGTCGGCAATACTCAGAATTCGGGACCCAAGCGGGATTAACGTTCTCCGGAGTCCATAAGGATATCCATAGCCGTCCCATCGTTCATGGTGGTGAGCAATCAGGACGGACGCAGTATTGAGACAGGGCCATTGTTGCAGGATGGTGGCACCGACCCGAGGGTGGCATTGATTTTTTATCTCTTCTTCCGGCGATAAATTGATGCCGGTTCGCACGTGAGGTGGAAGTAAAAATTTACCGAGATCGTGTAACAGGGCGGCATAGTGAAGTTGGAGCAGTTCCTGGTCCGGTAAGTCCATGGCATGTCCAAGGGCCAAGGCAAATTGGGCCGTCCGTTCGCAATGGCCGACAATAAGCGGGTCATGGCTTTCCATGAGTTGCAGAAATCCTCGAACCAGACAAAATGGATTCTCTTTATTGGGAATGGGAGAGGCAGGTTGTCGAAGCGTCAGAGTATAGGAACCTTTCATCGATGAGTTCTCCTTTGTTCTTTTCTGATAAGATATGGGTTTTCTCGAACAGAGGACTCTTGTAGGCTGTTCGCTTTATTACGATAATGATTATTACATTCAATACAGTAAAAGAAATGGTCCTGTCAAGTGTCGAAAAATGCTCCGCTTTGGTTGTATAAATCGCAGGGATATGAAACGGTCGATGTTTTGAGGACGTCTTCGCAAATAGGGAGAGACATGGTATCGCTCAATGCGCTCGTGTTAAGGCAGGTGCTGAAGATGACAGGCTTGGCCCTCCTTGGAGTGGCGTTGACAGGATTCGTGTCCCAGCACCCGTCCCCGGTTTCCATGATGAAGGGGCAGGGAACATGGGAGGTGCTTTCCCTGTTGACGATCGGAGACCGCGTGCCGTCTCGGGATCCTCGGTTCCCTGACCAGGCGTATCAACCCGTGGGTGCGTTGGACGGCCTTGGTGCCTATCAGTTGGATGAAGGCACCGTTCGGGTGCTGGTGAATCATGAACTGAAGGGCAAGGCGGGCTATCCGTACCGGCTGGACAACGGCACAACGCTGACCGGGGCTCGCATCAGCTTTCTGGATATCGATCGCCGGATGTTGCGGATTCTCAACAGCGGAATTGCCTATCGGACCATTCATGACCGGCAAGGCCGGATCGTCGAAACGGGATTTCAGGTCAATGAGGTTTCCCGCACCGAACAAGGCCTATCGCGCCTGTGTTCGAGCCAATTGATCGGCAAGGGCACGTTCAATTTTGCCGATACCCTCTACATGACCCAGGAGGAACTCTCGGATCCTCTAGACCATCCGTATGGAGGAACGGTTTGGGCCTTGGACGTGGAACGCCGGACCTTTCACGCGGTGCCGGCCATGGGGCGAATGGCGGGAGAAAATACCACGCCGCTGTCCGGCCCCTCCGATTCGGTGGCCCTTCTGATCGGAGACGATACGATCCCGCAAACCGACGAAGCCGAATCCTTCGGACAAAAGGCCGACTTGCACATGTCTCCCGATCATCTTGTTACAGCGCCGCTCTGGTTGTACGTGGGTCAAAAAGATGCCTCGACAAAGGCTTTTCCTCCCGGCCTTGAGCCGGCAAACGCGACCTTTCTGAACCGGAACGGATTGCTCGTGGGGCAATTGTATTACTTCGTAGCGGACAATGGCGTACGGACGGTGGCCCAGTTTAACGGGACAGGCTCCACTCTCACCGGCGCGTGGAAAAAGATTGAGGTGTTGGACAGGGCGAAGGCCAGGCAAAAGGGGTACGACTCACTGGGCTACAAAACCGGATGGATGCTCCGGCGAGAGGCGAAAGCCGGTGGCGCCTTTCAATTTTCCCGGCCGGAAGACGTGAGCACGCATCCCTCCATCGGGACCAGAGCGGTCCTGGCCTCGACCGGACGGGATGCCGTGTTTCCTGATCACGATGCCTGGGGGACCATCTATCAAATCGATGTCGATCTGGAGAAGGGGACGGCTACGCTCACCATCTTGTATGACGGCGACGATGCCGGTGGCGCCAGGTTTTCCCACCCTGACGCGGGCATTCGAAGCCCGGATAATCTAGTTTGGGCAGGGGATGGATCGATCTACATCCAGGAAGACAATGCAAAAAGACGAGCCCCGTTTTTTGGGAGTCATTCTGGACAGGAGGCTTCGCTGTGGCGTCTGGCCCCTCTCGCCGGTACCGTGGAACGGATATCCCGGATCGATCGATCTGTCGTGTTGCCGGAAGGCAGCATCGATGAAAACCCCGAGGTGATTGGAAAATGGGAGTCGGCCGGGATTCTCGATGTCACGCATCTCTTCGAGTCCCGCGTCGGCGAACGAGTGTTACTGGCCACGGTTCAGGCGCACACAATACGCGACGGGATCATTGCAAAGCATAAGCTGGTTGAGGGCGGCCAACTCATCCTGCTCAGGAGCCGCGTGGCCGTGGTTCCCGGACGGGCCAGCCGGTGAGCAAGCGGATCGCCCGTTCGACCGGGGTTTCCTCACGGAACGTTCCGCAATCCCTGGGGATCGTGATCAGCACGATGTTCTTCGTCTGTTTGGTCGTGGGTTCGGAACGCACGGCTTCGGAAACCGGCGATCCGGCTACACCCCCGGAGTTGGAGCAGCATCTGGCGGAGATCGCCGGGTTATCCCAATCGTCTCCGATGGCACGGATTCCCGCGGGGTGGTTTCTCATGGGGACCGTGCGCAAAGATGATGATCCGTTCGGGTTGGAAACGCAGTACGACGATACGGAGTTTCCACAACGCCGGATCTGGCTGGATGCCTATGCACTTGATCGTGATGAAGTGAGCATGGCCGAGTACCTGGCGTTTCTGGACGGGCAAGGGCTTCCGGTTCCGGTCAAATTGCGACGTCTGATTTGGCATTTAATCGAGGTCCATTTTCTCCCGGATTACGTGATGGCGCGGTGGCCGGCCCTGTACGTTTCGTGGGATGAAGCGGAACGGTTTTGTCGAACATACGGCAAACGGTTGCCCACCGAGGCCGAATGGGAAAAGGCCGCCCGGGGGACCGACGGCCGGGTGTTTCCTTGGGGTGCGGACCCGCCTGGCCCTGATTTGGCAGTATTCGGGTTGTATCACGTTCACCAGATCCCATTGGTCGCGGCCGTGGACAGTTTTGAGGAAGGCCGGAGTCCGTACGGGCTTCATCATATGGCCGGTAATGTGCGGGAATGGGTGCACGATTGGTTCGGTCCGGACTCGTATCCCCTGATGCCTGAAAGGAATCCCTCGGGTCCCAGGACCGGGCGGTACAAGAGCGTGCGAGGCGGGTCGTGGCGCAGCCGCCCGCAGCTCCTGCGAACGGCCACCCGCAACGGAGCAACGCCCGACACGCGTTCGCCCAATATCGGGTTCCGGTGTGCCCGGACCTTATCGTCGAATCCGAACGATGAGATTATCGAGGAACCGAACCCCGCCGATCCTGATCGCTCCGAGTAGGACGACCGTGCCCCGAAGACGGGAAAGGGGTTCGAGCGTGCTGGCGTCACAACACGCCAGGTAGTCAACGGCGAGCCCGTGCCCTGCATCGAGGACCTTTCCCATTGTCTTTTCGACCAGATCTGCGCGGTCCATTCCTTCTGCGATGGCTGCCTTCCCGGCCAACAGGGCCTGATAGAGGGCCAGGGCCCGTTGACGTTGTGATCTCGTGACGTAGCGATTTCGTGAACTCAGGGCGAACCCGTCGGAGTCGCGAATGGTCGGGCACAAGGTGACCTGCGTATCGACGTCGAGGTCCTTCACCAATTGCCGGATCACGCAAAATTGCTGGTAATCTTTTTGACCGAAGAACGCGCGAGCCGGACGGACGAGATTCAACAGTTTGGTCACGACCGTGGTCACGCCCTGAAAATGCGTGGGCCGATGTTCTCCCTCCCATCGTTGCGCAAGTGTCTTGACGGCAACGGTCGTTTGAAAATCCTGCGGGTACAGAGTTTCCACTTTCGGCATGAAGACGAGATTGACGTTCTCTTCACGACAGCGTGCGAGATCCTGCGCCAAGTCTCTCGGATAGCGCCGGTAATCCTCGGTCGGGCCGAACTGGAGCGGGTTCACGAAAAGGCTGACCACGACCGCTTGGGACGTGCGACGCGCGCGTTGCATCAACGACCGATGGCCTGCGTGTAATGCTCCCATAGTCGGCACCAGCCCGATTGAGGTCCCGAGCGGATCCTGCAGCCGTCGCCAGTTTCGCAGGGCCTGAGTCGTTCGGATGATACGCATTCAGTCAGCGGAAGGCCCTGCACACGAAGGCCGGGTGGAGAAACGAGCACCGGGAACCACGTCAAGCTTTCGCACGCGATGCGTATCCGTCAGCCGGTCGAGCAAGGCTTGCATCGTTTGGTCGTATTGCGGATGGATCCAGTCCGGGGCGAGTTCGGTCATCGGCATCAGGACGAATCGCCGCTGATGGAGACGGGGATGTGGAATGGTGAGAGCCGAGGTCTTGAAGATCCGTTGTCCATAGAACAGGATGTCCAGGTCGATCAGGCGGGAGGCATGACGAGGTCCGGGATTGCGACCGAGGCCCCGTTCCGTTTCCTGGCAAATGGCCAACAGGTTTTCCGGTTGGAGTTGCGTCTCAAGACGAACGACCCCGTTATAAAACCACGTGTCGTCGTGTCCGGCCGTCATATTGACGGGTTCAGTTTCGTAATACGACGAGACCCCCGTCAGTGTGGAATGGGGGAGCAATCCCATCAAGGCCACGGCCCTGTCACAAAAGTCCTGCCGGTCCCCCCGGTTCGATCCGAAGGCGATAAAGATGGTTTCGACGCTCATCTCTCCACCGTATTCACGTCTTCGCGCTTCATCGTCGTGGCGGCGCGCACGCTGATGGAAGAATGGTCACCACCCGATTTGTTTGAGCCGGTCCACGGCTTCGGCCAATCGCTCTTTGGTCGTGGTGAGGGCCATACGGATGTAGCCTTCACCCGGAGCCCCGAACCCGTTTCCCGGTGTGGTCACGATCCCGGCCTTTTCCAAAAGGTGTGCCGTAAAGGAAGCCGAAGTATAGCCTTGGGGCACCTCGATCCAGACGTAGAACGTCGCCGCGGGCGTCTCAAACTCGATCCCGAGGTCTCGCAATCCCGCGACCAACACGTCCCGGCGCTCTTGGTAAATGGCCCGGAGCCCGGCGGCGAGTCGATCGTCGGACTCCAGAGCCGTGATTCCCGCGTCTTGAACGGCTTGAAATTGGCCCGAATCCAAGTTGCTTTTGACTTGGCTCAACCCCGCAATCACTTCGGCCCGACCGACGGCAAACCCGATCCGCCATCCCGTCATGTTGAACGTCTTGGACAGCGAGTGAAACTCGCTCCCCACGTCCATGGCGCCCTCTGCTTCCAAAAAGCTCGGCGGACGGTGGCCATCGTAGTAAATTTCCGAATACGCCGCATCGTGGCACACGATGACGTGGTGCTCTTTTGCAAACGCAATCACACGAGTAAAAAACGCCGTGTCCGCAATGACCGACGTGGGATTGTTCGGTGAATTCAAAAACATCAACTTCGCTTTGCGGGCCACGTCCGGCGGAATAGCATCCAGGTCGGGAAGGAACCCGTTCTGTTTCAACAGGGGCATCTCATGGGCCGTGCCGCCGGCAAAACTGGCGGCCACCGGATACACGGGATACCCGGGGCTTGGAACGAGCACCACGTCGCCCGGGTCGATAAACGCCATGGGGACGTGACCGATGCCTTCCTTCGACCCGATGAGGGTGACCACCTCGGACTTGGGGTCCACGGTCACGTTGAATCGTCGCTTGTACCAGCCGGCGACCGCAGTGCGGAACGACAACATTCCACTCGATGAAGGATATTGATGATGCTGAGGATCGGTGACCGCCTGGTGCATGCGTTCCAGAATAAGACCGGGTGTAGGCAGGTCTGGGTCGCCGATTCCCAAGTTGATGATATCCACCCCGCGCGCGACGGCCTGCTGTTTCATCTCGTCAATGGCTGCAAAGAGATAAGGGGGTAACGTCTTGATGCGTTCAGCATACGTAATGGGAACACCGCTCATTCCGGCTACTCCTTCTTCAAGAAATCGAATGTGTTCAAAGAAAGACTGAAAAATTCACGTTACTGTACCGGCAAGGCGAGAATCAAGGAACGACCCCCGAGAGTCGGCCGTGACGCGCAGATATGGGCCGGCAGCCCGGGGTTTTGCCACAGGCGGCTAACCCAGCGCCAGTTCCAGTTGATGTTTTCTGTGAGCCCAGTCCGGCGGGTAGCGATACAACAGCTTGTAAAAGTCGGAATCGTGATGAGGGTGTGAAAGGTGGCAAAGCTCGTGTAAAGCCTCTGAAGATGAATCCATCAGGCGCGCATTCTGACTCTGCGGACCACTTCTTCGACATCGCTTCCCAGCGAAGCTTTCACCACAACGGATGTATCCGGGTGGACGGCAATCTCCAGGGTCTTTCGCTTAAGATACAAGAGGTCGGACCCATGTGAAAAACAACTCGAGCTGCCAACGGGTTTTGGTCAGCGCACAGATCGTGGTCGGCGCAGGGCCAAACAAGTTGGTCAAGAAGATCAGCGTCTTCGGGGCGTCGAGAGCTTTGAAGCGCGCGCGTCGCCGAGGGAGCGGCTCCTGCTTGTGGGGGTAAGACCCCGACAATACGACCGGCTGGTCGCGGAGCAGGCCCGGCGGGCGAAGGGCGTCCCAGGCCGAAAGTCCATCCATTGAGTAACCCGGGTCTTGCCAGTAGACATGGGGAAGCCTCCAAGAAAGATTGCCCGAACGAGCCCCCCAAGCCATGGCGCGTGCAAGTCGTCACCATGGCTCTTTGCTAAAAAAGAGAAGAGATTCATACAGTGATGTAGAGCAGCAGCGCAGTTAACCGGACAGTAGTGCCCTAATTACTTAATTTGTTGATTCATCTATTTTTCGAATGTACAGTTTTGGGTCATGGATTGGCTGAACTACCATCATTTGCTCTATTTCTGGGTGATTGCCCGGGAAGGGTCCATCAAGCAAGCCCGTGAGGTGCTATCGCTGTCCCAGCCCACGCTGAGCGCGCAGCTTCGCGCGCTGGAAGACGCGATCGGTGAAAAATTGTTTTCTCGCGTAGGCCGTAAACTGGTTCTGACGGACGTTGGAAAAATGGTCTACCGTTACGCGGATGAAATTTTTTCGCTCGGCAGAGAATTAACGAACACGTTGAAAGGCTACGGAACCCAACACCCCATTCGCTTGGTGGTCGGCGTGGCGGAAGTCGTCCCCAAAATGGTGACTTATAAACTGCTGAAAGTTGCGTGCAAACGGTTCGAGCACATGAAAATTGTGTGCTGGGAAGGTCGCTTGGAACGGTTGTTGGGCGAACTCGCTCTCCATACCCTGGACATTGTCTTAACGGACACGCCTGTCCCGCCCAGCGTCAGTATCGAGGCTCATACCCATTTGCTCGGGGAATCAGGCGTAACGCTCTTCGGCCCCAAACACTTGGCCGCTCACTATCGACGGAAGTTTCCACAATCATTGGATGGAGCACCGTTTCTGTTGCCCACGCCCAATTCCATGCTTAGACGGGGCTTGGATGAGTGGTTTCGAAAATACAAGATAGAGCCGTTCATTGTCGGCGAGTTTGAAGACGGGGCCACGATGCAGGCGTTCGCCCAGGAGGGGCACGGGCTGTTTCCCGGCTCGTCAGTCGTTGAGTCGGAAATCATCCGGCAGAATCAAGTTCACAAAGTGGCACGAATTACGGGGCTCAGGGAACGTTTCTATGGCATTACGGTTGAACGTCGTTTAAAGCATCCGGCCGTTTTGGCGATTTCCGAGTCTGCCAAAGAAGAGGTCTTCAGGTAATTTTCTTGCCGTCGAGCAGATAGCCGTTGCGCCGGATGCGCAACGTTGGCATGAAGCTCCGAGTGACAAACGGCCGTGTGATGAGACCCACCTCGCTACACACCCTTTCCCAAAAAGAACGTGACCTCCTTCGGGAGACGGTAACCCGGGCCAGCGAACCCATTCCACCCTATTGGCCCATGCCAATCATGGTTGCCCACAATCCCATGCACGGGTTGGAGCATCTGCCCTTTGATCAGGCCGTCCGGAAAGGTCAACCCCTGCTCGGCGGCAACGGGTATCTGCCCAATGAAGAGTATCGTATGTTCTATCGATCCGGACGGATCACCGGCGACAGTCTCAAGCGGGCGTTGGCGCGTGTGGGTCCTCGAGGAGAACATCCTCGGGTGATCACGGTCGGAAGTCGTGAGATCACGGCCGATGACGTGTGGTGGTTGCACGTGGTGTTCGGATTCGAGGAATTGGACCCCGCTCGGTTAGCCCGGGAACTCGGTCCTGACGGAGTCACGAAGCGATTCCGGCAGGACCTTCCGAAAGAAGCCCGGCAACGCATTATCGAACGGACGCTCCGGGAGTGCGAGCAATGCCGGGATCATCCCGATGAGGCGTATCTGACGAACCTGTGGAACGTCACGTTGGCGGTATTGGGGGTGTCCGGCGAGCACGCCGCGTGGGCAAGCCTTGACGGTTCAGGCGAGCGACGCGCCTCCATCGACGTGGACTTGCCGGCCCAGGGGACCATCAGCGATTGGGTGGATCTCCTGGCAGGAACGACCCTCGCCGAACAGATCAACGACCAACTCATCAAATGGTTGGACGCGTTTGTCGGTCAAGGATTGGCCGGGTGGGAAATGCCGGGTAGGCAGAGGGGATTCTATGTAGCGTGGCGGGATCTGGCGCGGCAGGATCGAGCCCCGCGTTTGTGGGGCGTTCGCGCAGACGGTCGACGATCTTCCGCCCGATCCCGAGGATGCGCTTGCGTGGAGTCTGCGCCGCCTGGGCGTTCCCGAGGAGCAATGGAGTGATTACCACGCCCGGCAGTTGTCCCAATTGCCGGGTTGGACGCGATTCGTTCGTTGGCTAGAGACAAATCCCGAGTCTCACGCGCAACGCAAACATCCGATTGATGTCCTCCAGTATCTGGCGGTGCGCGTGTTGTATGAAGCCGAATTGACGCAGGTGGCCTGCCGGCGGGAATGGGGAATTGACGGAACGGTTACAGCGTTGACCGTCTATTGGAAGGAACACCCTGAAGAATACGAAAAACGAATGGGGTACGGCGCTCATGCCGCTGCCCCCGCGACACAGGCCATCTGCCGTGACGCTTGGCGGCTGTTTCACCTCGCCCAGGTTCTGGAGTGGTCGCAGATCGAGATGATGGACCTTTCTCAGGATGATGCGCGAACTTTGTTGGGATGGCTGGACGCCTTTCCCCCCGACCGGCATGGTCCGGTGTGGCTGGAAGCCTATGAAGATGCCTTTCGGGTTGAGATCATCGAAACACTTTCAGCGCATCGTGGAACCGTGCCCCTCCTTGAAACTCGACCGCGCGCGCAACTCGTGTTGTGTCTTGACGTGAGATCGGAATCGTTCCGTCGACGCGTCGAAGCCCAAGGCCTGTATGAAACGTTCGGAGTTGCCGGGTTTTTTGGTATTCCTCTGAGCCATCAAGCCTTTGACAGTGAAAAGCGGGCTGCCTTGTGCCCGGTGTCGCTTTCGCCCGAGTACGCGGTGACGGAAATTCCTCGTCTCAGCAAAGAAGGCGCCTCGCAGTACTATGCGACGGGGACGCGCTGGTCTCAACGGGGTCCTCACGTCTTTTACGACCTGAAACGTCATCCGGTCGGATCAATGATACTGATTGACGTGTTGGGATTTTTCTTCAGTCTGGGGTTAATGGGCAAAACGCTGATTCTCAAAGCGTTCCATGCAACTCAATCAACACTGCGAGCTTGGTCTGCTGCTCCGGCCCCGACGCGGATTGCCGTGACCGCACCGTCCGGTCCCGGCAATTCGCAAGGGACGGAGACGAAGCCCGAAGGGACCTCCGCAGGCCTTGCGCAGGATTTCTCGCTTGCCGAACGGGCCACGTTCATCGAGACCGGACTCCGGGTGATGGGGTTGACCAGGAACTTTAGCCGGCTGATCGTGCTGTGCGGGCATGAGAGCCAGACCGGCAACAATCCGTATTTCGCCGCATGGGATTGCGGAGCCTGCGGTGGGAATCACGGGGATGCCAACGCCAGGCTGTTTGCCGCAATGGCCAATGAATCTGAGGTCCGGCGTATCCTCAACGAACACGAATTGCCCATTCCCGAAGATACGTGGTTTCTGCCGGCCCTGTACAATACCACCACAGATCGGATTACGTTTTATGACCCGGACGATTTGCCGGAAACCCATACGAAGGATCTCCGGGTGCTGATCGAAGATTTGGAACAGGCCGGCATGAGTCAAGCCTTGGAACGATGTCGTCGCATTCCGGGTATGCCGACCGGGATTTCTCCTCAACAGGCGTGTGCTCACGTCGAAGCACGCAGCCGAGATTGGACCAATCCACGGCCGGAATGGGGGTTGGCCGGCAATGCAGCCTTTTTGATCGGGCGGCGCAGTCTGACCAAGAGCCTGAATTTAGGCGGTCGCGTCTTCCTGCACTCCTATGACCCGGTCGCCGACCCGAATGGCACCAATCTGGAAAAAATCATGACGGTCCCCTTGATCGCCGGAGAGTGGATCAACATCGGGTATTACTTCTCCTCCGTTGATCCGTGGCACTATGGGAGCGGGAACAAAGTGATCCGCAACGTCGTATCAGGCTCAGGGGTAAAGCTGGGCAGCGGAAGTGATCCGCAGAGCGGATTTCCCTTGCAGACGGAGAACGACGGCGACGTCCATTATCATGAACCGATGCGACTCCTTGGCGTGATTGAAGCTCCGCCGGATCGGATCTCGGCCCTCATTCAAAAACATGCGATCCTTCAGCAACTTTTCCATAACCAGTGGCTCAATCTTGTGGCCCTCGATCCATTCACGTTCGAGTTTCATCGCTATCATCCCGATGCCACGTGGGAACAAATCGGGAGACAGAGGGCATCGCTCCCTCTTCCTTTTCTCTCCCTTGTCATCCCCGTATGTCGGATTAGGGAACCTCTGATTGAGTGCACTATCAGGCGCATGGCGGCGTTGTGTCCTCGCTCAACCCTCACCTATCTCTATGATACGCTTCGGGTTTCGCTCCGGGACGCCTTGCCCTGCATCCCGCTAGCACACTCAATCAGAGGGTTCCTAGCGTCGCGTAATCCGACAAGGGGCTACGGTGTCGGGTTACGCCGTTCGGCTAACCCGACCTACGGGGGCGTTAGGGCGCGATACAATCGCGCCGCTACAACGACGGGACGGCCTCTCCAGGCCGCATGAGATGCGACGGCTACAAAGGCGGAGAGGCCGTCATGCCTACGGTTTTGGCACACGCGAGGGGGGGAGATGGGCGAGGCTGTCAAGATTCGCGACCTTGCCGTCGACGAATGAGTGCGTATATACATTCCCTGAAAGTGCTGGCGTCAGAAGCGTGAGCATTTCCTCTCACTGAAGGTATGGTATAATTTCGTCGTTGGTCAGGCTTTGCCGATAAGAAAAGGAAGGTATGATGCGTGTTCAATGGTCACCGATCGCGATCTTGAAAAACCCCGTCGTGTTGGGGATTGGGAGTTTTCTCTGCGTGTGTCTGGCGTTAGGCGCAAGCGCGACGTTCTTCCAGCCGTCCACGGTCAGCCGGGCGTCGGAAGAGCAGGCTGTTCAGACACCCTTGGTTCAACCGGCAGCCTTTGCGCTGCCCTCCACGAGCGAAGATCTCCTCCGGTTCAACCAGCATTTCATCGCTATTGCCAAAAAGGTCAAGCCCGCGGTGGTCAATCTCTCCATTGTAAAGACATCCGCCCCGTCCAGTTCTCCGTTTCCGCATTCTCCATTCTTTGACGATCCCTTTTTCCGGAAATTTTTCGGAGAGCGGTTCAGGGAGGAACGTCGCCAGACGCCGAAACGCCGGCAAGAAGGCATGGGGTCCGGGGTTATTGTCAATCCCGATGGCTTCATCGTCACCAACAATCACGTGGTGAAAGAAGGCGACGAAATCCACGTGCTGTTGGGCGATCAGCGGAAATTCGAGGCGGAATTGATCGGCACCGATCACAAAACCGATTTGGCCATACTGAAAATCGAAGCATCCGGGTTGCCGTATCTCACCTGGGGGGATTCCAGTACGCTGGAGGTCGGGGAGATGGTCGTGGCCGTGGGGAATCCTTTCGGCCTGAGCCAGACCGTGACCATGGGCATCATCAGTGCCGTTGGACGGGCCAACGTCGGCATCGTCGACTACGAAGACTTTATCCAGACCGACGCGGCCATCAACCCGGGGAACTCCGGCGGGGCCCTCGTGAATTTGCGAGGAGAACTCATCGGGATCAACACGGCCATCTTCACGCGAAGCGGTGGCTACATGGGCATCGGGTTCGCCATTCCCAGCAATATGGCCAAAGGGGTAGCCCAGAGTTTGAAGGCGTACGGCAAAGTGGTCAGAGGCTGGCTCGGGGTTTCCATTCAAGACCTGTCTCCCGATTTGGCGAAACAGTTCGAGACCACGGACACTAACGGTGCCCTGATTACCGACGTCGTCGAGGGAGCGCCTGCGGCCGCGGCCCGGTTTCGGCGTGGGGACATCATTCTCGAATATGATGGGCGGCCGGTTGAAAATTCGACCAAATTACGCACCTATGTGGCCGAAACCCCTCCTGAGACCAGGGTGAGTGTGGAGATTCTGCGTGAAGGCAACAAGAGGCGCCTCGATGTCGTCATTGGCCAAATACCCAAAGATTTGGCAGGGCTCGGCGAAATGGGCACCGTCGGCCAGCAACATGCCCTGTCCGGGTTGACGGTCGAATCTGTGTCAGCCGGACCGTCCGCCACCGATAAGGGCGTGCGCGTCCTCAAGGTCCAGCCCGGCAGCCGGGCCGAACGGGCCGGCATCCGAAAAGACGACGTCATCCTGGAACTTAACCGGATCGACATTCAGAACGTGGACGACTTCGATCGCGTCACGAGCCGGTTGGATGATGACGATTCGGTGCTGGTTCTCTTGAGACGGGGCCGCTCGATGCTCTTCCTGTCACTCGGCGGAAAATAAAAAACGGACGCCTTTTTCTCCGTGGCATCTTTCGGCCTGCCGGGCACGTCTCATGTGTGTGCCCGCGCCGTTCCTGGGCGTGACGGCGCTCATTCAGCAAACCACCCGGGAGCTTGCGGCGTCCACGTTGGGATTTGGCCCATGACAAATCGTTACAGGTTCTGTCAAGTGGAAAATTTCGGCTCTCTTGACTTGTTCCCTGTGGAGGGTTATCAATTTTAGCATGAAGTCTTCTCGTCCCTTAACCCATGATGAGAAAAAAGCCGCGGAAGCGGCCTACCGCGGCCGGCCTTTTGATGCTTCGTGGTCGCAGGCTGCCCGGGCGGTGTATGACGGCATTCTGAGTGCCCGGGGGTATGGAGTGGATACGTTTGGCTCGGGTCGCGTGAACCGGGAAGCCGCCCAGGAGTGCGAATCCCCCGAAACCTTGTTTGCGGAGGCCATGGGGCTGGCGCTTGTGTCCGGGGGGCAAGGCGAAAGTGATCTGGCGATGGCCTGTCGCGTGTCTTCCCGCCAGAAAGCCGTCGAGGCCGGGTTGTTGGTCGATGTCACCAAGAAGGCCAAGCGCATCGGATTTCACGTGGCGGTTGGCATCACGAAATTTTTGTGGGAGCAGAACATCACGAAGTCCTTGGATCTCGACCCGCATGAATGGGATCTCCGGGTCCGCGATATGTTGCTGGCTGTTCGTCTGAGAATGACCGGTCCGGGAACGTTAGGGCCATGGCTTGAAGTGCCGGTCGTGTTTCCATCGATGCAAGGCGAAGAGCCACCTCACGTGTTTTCCATCTACGCGTTGTCTCACAAAGACCCGGCTGTCGAAAACTGCTTGACCCTCATTCATCCAAACGAATTTTCTTCGATCATGCGTCCCTCTTCTTCTCCCTCCGAGACGGAAGACAACTCATCTCTGCCCATCGATTCCTTTTAAGCGTCCCCCTTCTTCCTCCCATGTTGCCGGTTGTGTCATTCATCAGGTAATTGACGCGCGCATGAAGTGCGTGGGGAGTTGATAGAAAAGCCATCTGTGTTTCGCAACGGCTGCCCTGTCACCTGCGTCCATGACGGTCGTGGTGCCGTGCGGGCGTCTGAATAAATATGCTAAGGTGAGGTCTATGCCGGACAATGCCAAGCTGTTGCTCAACGCGGTACTTGGAGCCATGGCCGTCACCGGAGGTCTCTGGCTGCTTCAAGGGGGTCTTTCCCTGGGTACGACCATCGTGGTGGTCGTGGGGGTGATGGTGGTCTTTGCGAAAACCTGTCCCGGCGTGGCTCAGGTCTGGATGTGGTCCACCTTGCTGCTTGGACTTGAAAGTCTGGCGTGGCCGTTTCTCATGTTGGGCGAACTCCGGCAATTCGGTCCCGAACCGCCTCTCGAAGAGATGAGCAAGGTCTTTACGGCGATATTGTTCGGGATATTTTCCGGAATTTTTTGGCTGACCTTTGCTTACGGACTGTATCGTCGAACCCAAGTCCACGAAGAACCGCCTTCACCCTTAACGCCCAATCAGGCCAAAGCCAAGCGAAAAAAGCAGCGGTAAAAAATTTCGTTGCATCCTGATTAAGCGACGACGTTTTTCGTGAAATCGTACATCATGCAATACGACTCATCCGACAAATCTCGTGACCCTGTCCCCGATAGGGGCAATTGGGGATGGGTGCGAGAGGCGTCTCTCGTGTTCGGCGTCCCTCCTAAGACCATGAAACGTCTCACGTTTGCCGTCCCAGCCTCTCTGCATGCCACTATCAAGGACAGAAACGTTGGTCAGCAGTGAGGCCGTCTCGTTTGTGGGTCCGTCGTGGGACTTTTCTGGTCATTGTTCTCTTGATTCTCTTGACGAGCGGTTATTCATGGTCCCAGCCCGAGGTTCGGCACGTGGCCTGTGAATCGGCGGAAGCCTGTTTTCGACTCGCTGCGTCCTTTTCGCACGAGCATCAGGATCAGGTGTTTCTGCAGATCGAACATTTTCGTCACGTACAGGAGGCGTATCCGGGAACCATATGGGCCCGGCGTGCAGGATTCCGGATAGGATGGTCTCTTCTCGAACGTGGGCCTAGCCGGGCCATTGAGTATTTGCGTGCGGCCCGGAAGGATTTTCCGCTCATCGAAGATTTCGTCTTGCTGAAACTCGGTCAGGCCATGGGGCGTATGGGCGCCTTTCGTGAATCCGCACTGACGCTTGAAGCGGCCCTGGATCTGTCCGCTCCTTCCGCCCTGAGAAACGCGACGTTGTATGAAGCGGGATTCGCCCGGTTCGAGAACGGACAATGCCGGCGCGCCCTCGCCCATCTGGAGCAGGCCACTTCCGGCAATCCGGATTCCCCGTCAGCGCCCCGGGCCTTCTCCGTTCTTGCCGATTGCGCCGATCAATTGCAAGACGTGACCCGGGCGCAACGCGCGCTAGGTACACTGTGGCGGAAGTATCCCGAATCTCCCGAGGCTCAAGCAGTGGAGAAACTCGTGTCGTCCGGTCGACCCGATGCGCTGCCTTGGAAACCTTCATTGGACGATTATTATCGACGAAGTCAGACGTGGTATCAATCGGCACGCTTTGAAGCCGCCATTCATGATTTGCAGAAGTTTTTGGCCGGTCGCCCGCAAGACTCGCGTCATGAGCAAGGGCTCTTTCGGTTGGGGATGGCCTACGTGCGGTTGAAGCAGTATCCTCAAGCCGCGCAGACTTTCCGCCGGCTGTTGACAACCCCTTCCACGTACACCGGCAAAGCCGCCGTGTGGCTGGCCAAGGTCTACTTGCGGCAGGATCAGGGCCGGCAGCTTCTGAAATTTCGCGATTCGATCCCTCCCGGATTAAGCGCGAACGAGCGAAGCCGGATCCGGTGGTTGAGCGGGGTATGGGCTGAAGGGCAAGACACGATGCAGCAAGCCATCCTGGCCTATGAGGACGCCTATCGGATGGCGGATCTTCCTGCAATGAGACTGGACGCCTTATGGCGTTTGGGATGGCTGCATTATCAACAGGGTGCTTGGGAAGAAGCGGTTGCAGTGTTTCGCTCGCTGGCGAGCATCGCTCCCGGCCGGAGTTGGCAAAATCGGGCTCGCTATTGGGAAGCGCGGGCGCTTGACCGGCTGGGACGGGACGCTGAAGGACAAACGTTGTACCGACAAGTGTCCGCCGAGTGGCCCATGACCTATTACGGGCAATTATCCGAGTTTCGCCTGCGGCGTCCATTTCACCCAAGAGGCGATCAACCGGCAAATGGGACGAGCCAGGCGATGAGCATTCCCTCGTCGTCTGCCTTCCAAACCAATGTGCATTTCCAAAAAGCTCAGGAACTGTCGGCGATGGAATTCCGCCGGGAAGCGGCGGAAGAATTGTTGTTGGTCAAGGAGCAATATCGTGATCAGTCGGACACCTTATACGTCTTGGCGCAGCACATGTTGGACGTCGGAGATTATGGATCACCGATCCTGATAGCCAGGCAATACTTTGGGAAGTCTTTGGAACGTCGCCGGATTGCCCTTGATTCTCCGTTGTGGCGCATGGCGTATCCAACGGGATCTATCCCGGTGATACGGCGCTATGCCGACCCGCACGTGGATCCATTTTTGGTTGCGGCGATTATCCGTGAGGAAAGTTTGTATAATCCCAAGGCCTTGTCGCCCGTTGGGGCCATGGGGCTGATGCAATTGATGCCGGAGACGGCGAATCGTGTCGCCCGCGGTTTAGGCTTCGGACCCGTGGACCGGGAGGATTTGTTGGACGAAGACGTGAACATCCGGTTGGGGGTTGACTACGTTGGTGATTTGTTGCGTGACGTTAATGGCAATCTTATTCGAGCCGTCGCCGCGTATAATGCTGGTCCCGATGCGCTGAATCGTTGGATTGCCAAGTTCGGCAATCGGGATCCGGATGAATTTGTCGAGATGATTTCCTATAGGGAAGCCCGACGATACGTCAAACGGGTCATTACAAGTTACCGTATATATCACGCCCTTTATTCCACAACATGTAGCGCTCTTCCTCTTGACAGGGCCTGCTAAAGATTTTATTTTAGTTGTAATATTCTCTCAGATTCTATAGCGAAGGAGTTCCCAACCATGAGTCTTGAAAAAATGGAAACATTGGAGATTCGAGTCCGGGACTTAGTGGAGTTGGTCCAAGAATTAAGGCAGGTCAATGGATCCCTTCAAGAACAGTTGAATTTGGTTCAAGAGGAATTGTCGAGGCAGGAGGCTCAGGTACGCGAGTTGGAAGAGGAACGCGTGAATATCAAGTTGCGTGTTGAAAAGGTCTTGGAGCAACTGGATGGCCTGGAAACTTCGGAAGCCGGCCTGCCAGGGACCGTTCTATGACCAAACGCATCGAGGTTGACGTATATGGGCAGAAGCTGTCCTTGCGACATATTGCAGACGAAGGCTATGTTCATGAGCTCGCCCGATACGTTGAAGGGCAGATGCAGACCATTGCGCAAGGGACGACCCGATCCACTCCCATCAAAATTGCCATTCTGGCCGCGATGAATATTGCGGATCAACTGTTTCGACAGGAACGTCATCGGCAGGCTGGCGAGGCTGAAATGGAGCGTCGAGCCGAGGGATTATTGGAGTGCATTGAATCCAATATAGGGCCGGACCTCCCCTGATCGGTCTCTGTTCTTGCACGAAGCGTAACGCCCTGGTAACGTAGGCCATCAAAAGTTTAACCTTTGAGAGAAAGAGGCATTCGTCGATCAGGAAAACCGAATAGTCTAGGACATGGAATGAATCGGATTTTGTGAACTCAGGGTGTGTATAGGTTTGAATTAGGGGATGGCTCATCCGGCCGAGTTGAAGACATGTTATCGTATGAGGCAGAAAGAGTTATCCGGGTAGATACTTCGAAGAGAGGCCCCAGCATACTGGATCCAGCCAATGGTTGATAGAATTTTAAACAGGCGTAGAAACCTGGGCGTCAGCCAATATCTACCCTTTGGGATATTTTTCACACACCCTGCCATCGCGTAGAATCGTTTTCCCGTTCTCGCGTCTTTGCGTTCTCTGCCTTTTCTTCGTTCTCCTCGTTTCCCGTCGCACGAATTCATGTGAGAAAAAGGATCAACGCTCTTGATCCCCTCGGTCCATGGGAAGATGAACATTGCCAATGATTTCAAAGGCTGATGAGAGTCCATTTGAATGAGTGGTGAGAGAAGGGGGTGACGACCATTTTATGGATATCCTCGTGATCGCAGTTGCCGGAGTCATCGGCCTTGGTACGGGGTTTGTGTTGGACGGGGTGATTCAACGTCAACGCTTCGATACACAACGTCGTAAAGCCGAAGACCAACTGCTCCAATTGAGACAGTCGGCGGAACGCGAAGCCGAGCATATTGTCAAGGAAGCGAGAATTGAGGCCAAGGATTTGATGTTTCAAGCCAAGGCTCAAATAGAAAAGACGGAAAAAGAAAAACGAAGCGAGTTGCAGTGGCTGGAAAAACGCATGGGGCAACGTGAAGAAGGCTTGGAAAGAAAAATCGGGAATTTCGAGTGTCGCGAGGAGGAATTTCGCAAGAGGGAGCGTACCGTCTCGGACCGGGAAGTCTCGTTGGCGAATCAGGAACGCGTCTGTGAGCAAACGATTAGGGAACATCGGGAGGCCTTGGAGCAGGTGGCTGGGCTGACCGCGGAGGAAGGCAAGCGGCAACTGTTGTCGGAAATTGAAGGTGAGGTGCGTCTGGAGGCTACTGGCCTGACGAAGCGGATCCTCGATGAAGCTCGGGAAAATGCGGACCGGGAAGCCCAGCAGATCGTGACCAACGCAATTCAACGGATCACTCGTGATTACGTCAATGAAGCCACCATTTCGGTCGTGTCCCTGGCCAGTGACGCGATGAAAGGTCGTATCATCGGACGGGAAGGCCGAAACATTCGAGCCTTGGAAGCGGCAACGGGCGTGGATTTAATCGTCGATGAAACTCCAGAAGCCGTCATCGTCTCCGGGTTCGATCCCTTGCGACGCGAGATTGCCAAAATCTCGCTGGAACGGCTGATGCAGGATGGTCGCATTCATCCCACTCGGATTGAAGAAGTCGTGGAAAAAGTCAAAGGCGATCTTGAGAAGGTGATGCGGGAAGAAGCTGAAAAGGTGATCTTCGAGGTTGGACTGTCGGATTTTCATCCCGAAATCGTGAAACTCCTGGGCCGGTTACGCTACCGGACCAGTTACGGACAGAATAATTTGTATCATGCCCGTGAGGCATCGTATATTTGCGGCATCATGGCAGCGGAATTAGGCTTGGATATCAAGTTGGCCAAACGTGGGGCGTTGTTGCACGATATCGGGAAAGTAGTGAGCCATGAAGAAGAAGGTACGCACGCGATGTTAGGCGCCGAAATTGCGAACAAGTACGGCGAGTCCGAAAAAGTCGTGAATGCCATTGCCGCACACCATGAACAGGTGGATCCGATTTGCCCGGAATCCGTATTGGTCGCAGCGGCGGAAGCCCTTTCCGCTGCCAGGCCCGGTGCACGACGCGAAACCCTGGAAGCCTACGTGAAACGATTGGAAAAATTGGAAGGGTTAGCCACGGGCTATGAGGGAGTGGACAAAGCCTATGCCATTCAGGCCGGCCGGGAAGTACGGGTCATTGTTCGGCAGGAAAAACTGTCCGACAATGACGCTCTTGCCCTGTCTCGTGACCTGTCCAAGAAAATTGAACAGGAAATGACGTATCCTGGCCAGATTAAAGTGACGGTGATTCGGGAAAGTCGATTTGTCGAATTTGCCAAATAGACGGGACGGGTAACGGGAAGCGGTTGATTTTGTGGTCGTGTTGTTTATCGGTGACGTGGTTGGCGAGCCGGGCCGTCGTAGCCTCACCACCAATATCCATAGGGTGAGCGAACAGTATCGTGTCGATATTGTCGTTGCGAATGCCGAGAATGTGGCCGGTGGGTTCGGCCTGACGCCCGGCTTGGCCAATGATTTGTTCGACCTGGGGCTTTCGGCGCTCACCACGGGCAACCACGTCTGGGATAAAAAGGAAATGGTGTCCTATATTCGCAAAGAGCCCAGGATCCTGCGCCCGGCCAATTATCCCGACGGGACGCCCGGGCAAGGCTCGTTTATCATTGACAGGCCGAATGGTGAGAAGATCGGTCTGATTCAGGTCATGGGTCGGGCGTTTATGCCGGCACTGGATTGTCCCTTTCGGGTGGTCCAACGCGAAGTCGAAAAACTGCAACCTCAGACTCCCTGCATTATCGTGGATATGCACGCGGAAACGACTGCGGAAAAGATGGCTATGGGATATTTTTTGGACGGCCAGGTGACGGCTGTCGTGGGCACGCATACGCACGTGCAAACCGCGGATGAACAGATCCTGCCCAAGGGGACGGCCTATTTGACGGATATCGGGATGACCGGCCCAGTCAATTCCGTCATTGGCATGAAAAAAGAACTGGTGATCGACAAATTTCTCACGCAGATGCCCAGACGCTTTGAAGTCGCCTCTGGCCCCGCGGTTCTGGGTGCCGCCGTGATCGAATTGGATCCCGCAACAGGAAAAGCCACCGGCATTCAACGAGTGAGGGAAATTACCTAGGCAACATCTGATTTCGTGTGAGAGCGGGATGCAGGGCAAGGCGTCCCGGAGCGAAACCCGAAGCGTATCAGAGAGAGAGGTGAGGGTTGAGCGAGGACACCACGCCGCCATGCGCCCGATCGTGCACTCAATCAGAGGTCCCCTAACGCTGTGATCCTGATTCGTGTCTGATGCCCATCCGATTGTTTATACCGTTACCCAACTGACGACGAGCATTCGCGCGCTCCTGGAACACGCGTTCCCGGAGGTGTGGGTCGAAGGAGAGGTTTCGAATCTTCGGATTCCCTCCTCCGGGCACGTCTATTTCTCTCTGAACGACCGGGAAAGCCAAATCCGGGCGGTCCTCTTTCGTCGTACGACCTCGATGCTCCCGTTTCGCGTGGAAAACGGCCTCACGGTGCTGGCAAGAGGCCGCATCAGCGTCTATGAACCGAGGGGCGACTATCAGCTTCTCCTGGACTATCTCGAGCCCAAGGGCATCGGGGCTCTGCAGGTGGCCTTTGAACAACGCAAGAAACAGTTCGAGCAGGAAGGGTTGTTTGATCCGGCGCGCAAGCGACCCCTGCCCTTTTTCCCTCGTCGCGTCGGGGTGATCACGTCCGGCACGGGAGCTGCGCTGCATGATATTGTGACGGTCGTTCACCGGCGATGCCCGGTGATCCATCTGCTCGTGTTTCCCGTGGCCGTGCAGGGACCGTCGGCTGCACAGCAGATTGCGGATGCCGTGCAATTGGCTAATCGACACGCCGATCTCGATGTGCTCATCGTCGGGAGAGGCGGAGGTTCCTGGGAAGATCTCTGGAGCTTTAATGAAGAGGTTGTGGTTCGGGCCATTGCCGGTTCTCGTATTCCGGTGATTTCAGCGGTGGGTCATGAAATCGATTTCACCCTGTCGGATTTTGCCGCTGACTATCGAGCCCCGACTCCTTCATCCGCGGCGGAATCGATTTCTCCTGTTCTTGTTGACTTGATCGAAGGCATACGGGAGAAGCACGCGAGAGCAGCCTTGGCCATGCGTAGCACACTCAGGCTTCACAGGAATCAGATTGAGTCGACTCTGCGTACCCTTCCCGTTCCTTCGCAAATTCTGCAACGTCAAGTGCAACGTGTGGATGAACTCGGTTTCCGTCTTGGGAGCAACATACGGGCCATGCTTGCCGCGGTGCGGCCGAGACTGGTTGCGCTAGACACCGCTTTGGAAAGAGTCGGCCCGGGTCAATCGTGGCAACGGGGAAGCCTCATGCTGCCCCAGCTTCTTCGACGACTCTCCAGTGCCATGCCGTGGGTGATTGCGGAGAAAAAACATCAACTTCGAACCGTGGTCAGCACCCTGGAGACTCTGAGCCCTCTCGCGATTTTATCGCGCGGGTACAGCATCCTGGAGACCAGCCCCGGAGGCCGGATCGTGAAGGATGCACAATCTGTTCAAGTGGGGGACCGGATCCGGGCGCGATTGGCCGCAGGGAGACTCTCTTGTCTTGTTGAGGAACGGCAATCTGTATAAGTTCAGAAACCTTTGGCACTCCTCGAAACAGGAGGAGAGGCCATGCAAATCCACCATGTCGGCTATCGCATCAGGGGGTTTTATCGACTAACGCAATTCGGGCATCGTTGGGGCATGATACCCCACGAAGCCCATCACCGACTCAAGATTCTGCACTTTTGCGCCCGGCATGGCCCAGCCGCGACGGGGGAGGCCTTTGGCGTCAGCCGCCGGACGCTTTATCGCTGGCAGCGGGCGCTCACTCAGGCTGGCGGGGACCCGCAGGCGTTGGCCGTCCGCTCTAGGGCCCCCCACCGGCGGCGGCAGGCCACGTGGCCACCCGCCCTGAGCCAAGCGATCCGGCGGCTACGCACCACGTATCCCAACCGTGGGAAGGCCAAGCTGCACGTCCTACTGCGGCCGTGGTGTGCGCAGCACGGGCTAGCCCTCCCCAGGGTCTCCACCATCGGGCGCCTGATCGCCCGCGCCCCGGACCGGATGCGGCACACGCCGAGCCGCCTGGATGCCCGGGGCCGGCCCAAACCCCGGACACGGCGCCGGAAATCCCGCCCGCCCCGGCCCCGCCCCGCCCAGCCCCTGGCGGTCTTGGCCGGCGATCCCGTTGTGCGGCTCCACGCCGGACTCCGCCGCTACCTATTCACCTTCATCGATCCCTGCAGTCGCTTCGCCTTCGCTGTGGCCACCGCCACCGCCTCCAGCCGCCATGCCACCCACGCCCTCGATGCACTCTGTGCGTTGCTCCCGGCCCCACCCCGGGTCCTCCTCTCCGATAACGGCCCGGAGTTCCAGGGGCATTTCCAGCACCGGCTCGATGAACGCGGCATCACCCACTGGTGGACGTATCCCCGATCCCCGAAAATGAACGCTCATGCGGAACGGTTCAATCGCACCCTGCAAGAGACCTTCGTGGACTACCACGAGGATCTGCTGTTCGACGATTTGGCGGCCTTTAACCGCAAACTGGCCGATTGGTTGCTGGCCTACAATACCGTGTTGCCCCACCATAGCCTTGGGCGGCAATCTCCGGTACAATCCCTGATTCACCACCAACCCGAGTGCCAAATGTGGTGGACCCATACACAATCTTGACGTCACCAGAACACCGCGTATAATGCGATTCGTTGCGTCGCCGGTTGTGCGCATGGCGCCGACCGGATGCAAAAGCGAAAAATCGTCGACGCCGGAAGAGGCGTGCGACGGCAGGCATTCACCTGACATCGACGCCCACAGGTAAGGATGGCAGCCTTAAAATTTGAAGATGCCTTGGCCAGGCTTGAGACCATCGTCACCGAGATGGAAAAAGGGGATCTCCCGTTGAATGACTCCCTGAAGATGTTTGAAGAGGGGATCAAGCTCTCCAAAACCTGTCTCAAGATGCTTGATGATGCCGAACGGAAAGTGGAAATCATGGTGCAGGACAAAGATGGGAAGAAGCGGCTCACCGCCTATTCCATCGAGGAAGAAGAACAACACTGAACTCCAGCGCCGTCGCCTGTTGGAAGCCAACGGGCCTGTCCCGATACCGTCAGAGACGTCATCTCCACATTGATGTCCCCCAAAATCTTCAAACAGCGCCTGGATGAAGTGCTGGTCAGGCATGAATTGGCCCGCAGCCGGGAGCAGGCACAACGGATGATCCTGGCGGGCCTAGTCAGGGTCGATGGGATGCGCGTGGAGAAGCAGGCTGCACTCGTGACAGGGCAAGCGATCATTGAAGTGGACGGGCCGGCGAGTCCATTCGTGAGCTGGGGTGGCGACAAACTCTCCGCGGCGTTAACTGCCTTTTCCGTCCGCGTGGAGGAACGTCTTGTTCTGGACGTCGGGGCTTCGACGGGCGGGTTTACAGATTGTCTCCTTCAGCACGGGGCCCGTCGGGTCTATGCCGTGGACGTGGGGTATGGGCAATTGGATTGGAACCTCAGAAGCGATCGGCGAGTCGTCGTCCTCGAACGTTGCAACATTCGGCACCTCGACCTTGCCGCTGTTCCCGAGCCCGTTCAACTGGCCGTGATTGCTGTCTCCTTTATTTCGCTACGCCTGGTGTTGCCGTGTGTGGTGAAATTTCTGGCACCCGAGGCCACGGTCGTGGCTCTCGTCAAGCCGCAATTTGAAGCCGGCGTGAAGCAGGTGGGACGTGGCGGTGTGGTCAGGAATGACGAGATCCGGCGGGAAGTGGCGCAACGGATCCAAACCCTAGCACAGCAATTGGGATTTGATTGCCTCGGGCTTTTCGATTCCCCCGTACAGGGGAAAAAGGGAAATCGCGAAATTTTCTTGGGTCTGCGATGGGCGGCTGCGGCGAACGCGTGTCCACGGCCTGAAGATCCGACATGAATGTTTTAGTCACGGGTGGCGCGGGATTTATCGGATCTCATCTGGTGGATCAGTTTGTCCGGGAGGGGCATCGCGTCTCCGTGATTGATGATCTCTCCACGGGGAAACGAAAGCAGGTTCACCGCGACGCCGCATTCTACAAATTGAACGTGTGCAGTACACAAGTGGAACAGGTGTTTGAAAAAGAACATCCCCTGGTGGTCGTACACATGGCCGCTCAAGTGAACGTCCGGAAGTCTACGGAGGATCCCATCTTCGATGCCAAAGTGAACATTCTGGGAACTCTTCGGCTCTTGGAGTTGGCCGTCCGGTACGGGGCCAGAAAAATTCTGTTTGCCTCTTCCGGCGGCACGGTGTATGGCGAACAGGAAACGTTTCCGGCTTCGGAATCTCATCCCACGCGCCCGTTGTCCCCCTACGGAGTCAGCAAACTCACCTGCGAATATTATCTCGAGTGCTATCGCCGCGTTGCCGGGCTGCAATACGTGGCCTTGCGGTTAGCCAACGTGTATGGCCCGAGACAACGGGCCGACGGCGAGGCCGGCGTCGTGGCGATTTTCACAAAAAAGATGCTTGCCGGTGAGCAGCCTCAGATTAATGGGAACGGATTTCAGACCCGTGATTATGTCTACGTGGGGGACGTGGTGGAAGCGGTGCGGGCGGTATGCATCCCTTCGGTGGAAGGAGTTTTCAACGTCGGAACAGGGATCGAAACGACGGTCAATGAGATCTTCACCAAGCTGAAAGCCTTAACGAACTCTCAATGCCGGAAACGCCACGGTCTCTCGAAAAAAGGCGAGCAAGCACGCAGTGTGCTGGATTCGAGCAAACTGAAAAAAGCGGCGGCCTGGACACACAAGGTGCTGCTCTCGGAAGGCTTGGATGAAACGGTGAAATTTTTCAGTGACAGCGCCGGCACGTGACCCCGGCGCTTCACTGATGATCAATAGCGCGGAACCGAATGATCGATTTCAACGGACCAGGCGTCAATGCCTCCGATCAGGTTTTTCACGTTGGAAAAACCTTGCTGGAGGAGAAAGCCCACGGCATCGGCACTGCGCATGCCTTTATGACACAAGGCCACGATTTCATCGGCCGGGTCGAGTTGATTGAGCGAATTGGGTAACGTGCCCAAAGGAATGAGGGTGGACCCTTCAATCTTGGCCATGGAAAATTCATGCGGTTCACGAACGTCCAATAAAAACACTTGGTCCCCTTTATCCAAGCGATTCTTCAGTTCCCGGACGGTAATGGTATAACTCATCTGCGGACCTCCTTTGAAAAATATGATAGTCTTGGCAGGGAGTCGGTGTCAATTCACGTTTGCGGTCTACAATAACGGAGGCCGCCAGGCAACCCGCTCCCATGAGAGGTCGGCGTTCCTGGAGAATGTGTTGCGTTGTTTTCATGGCCTGATGAAGGCGCAGACGCTGGTATGAGCATCCCTATTGTGTCCATCTCTCATGTTGCTGAAATGGTTGGGCGTGAGGTGCGTCTCCGAGGGTGGGTCCGACATCATCGATCCAGCGGCAAACTGCAATTTCTCACGCTTCGCGACGGATCCGGGGATATACAGGCCGTTTTGAGCAAAGGGACTTTGGGGGAAGAACAGTTCGGCCTCGCGAAGCACCTGACCCAAGAATCCTCCTTGACGTTCTCCGGTGTGCCTCGTGCGGAGGCGCGGGCTCCGGGTGGGTATGAAATAGAGGTAACGGCCCTTGAGATTCTTCACCTCGCCGAACCGTTTCCCGTTCAACCCAAAGAGCATGGCGTCGGGTTTTTGATGGACCACCGCCATCTATGGCTTCGCTCAACGCGGCAACAGGCCATCCTGAAAATCCGGCATGTGATTATTAAGGCCTGCCGGGACTTTTTCGACGAACGAGAGTTTGTCCTGGTTGATGCGCCCATTTTGACACCGAACGCTTGTGAAGGCACGACCACCCTATTCCAGACGCAATATTTTGAAGAAACGGCCTACCTGACACAGAGCGGGCAATTGTACGGAGAAGCGGCTGCCGCAGTCTTTGAAAAAGTGTACTGCTTTGGTCCGACGTTTCGCGCCGAGCAATCCAAGACTCGCCGGCATTTGATGGAGTTCTGGATGGTTGAACCTGAAATGGCGTTTGCCGAATTGCCCGACGCGATGGACCTGGCAGAGGCGTTCGTGTCGATGGTGGTGAAACGGGTCCTGCAGAACTGTCGGAGCGAATTACGGGTACTGGAACGAGATGTATCCAAATTGGAAGCGATCGTTCCGCCCTTTCCGCGCCTCACCTATGACGAAGCGATTCTGCGCCTGCAACGCTTCGGGTCGTCGATACAAACGGGAGATGATTTCGGCGCGGACGATGAAACCGTTTTGTCAAATCAATTTGAGAAACCCGTGCTGGTGCATCGGTATCCGGCGAAGATCAAGGCCTTTTATATGCAACCCGATCCCGATAATCCCGGCCGGGCACTGTGCATGGACGTGTTGGCTCCGGAAGGATACGGTGAAATCATCGGCGGCGGGCAACGCATCCATGATTACCGGACGCTGGCTGCGCGCTTGCAGAACCATCAACTGACGGCGGAGGCTTTCCAGTGGTATTTGGACCTGCGGCGATACGGGTCCGTGCCCCATGCCGGGTTCGGCATGGGGATCGAGCGCGCCGTGGCCTGGATTTGCGGCCTTGCGCACGTCCGTGAAACCATTCCCTTCCCGCGCATGCTGTCTCGCTTGTATCCGTAAAGCCTGTTTCCCGACCTCGGTCGACACCTCACCACGATCTGTCCCCATCTCTCTCTCGTATGACGAGCTTCCTCCATCTTTTTCTGAAAATATCAGTAAGTGGTTGATTTTTATTGACAAAATTGTGAATGCGAGTATAGTTTCACGATTAAGTGGAAAAAAGTGGGAAATAGTGGGAGAAATAGGGGTAATAGAAAAATAGTTGGATAGCCTAATTCATGTTCCGGTTTTATTAGAGGAGGTCGTGGCATCGTTACGACCTTACGCGCAAGGGTGTTACGTGGATTGTACCGTAGGCTTGGGAGGAACGGCCGAGCGTATTCTGAAGGCCAGCGCGCCGGATGGTGTGCTCATCGGGATCGACCGGGACCCAATGGCGATTGCCCATGTACAAACAAGACTTCAAGCCTACCGGTACAGGGTCTCCCTGTATTGTGAAAATTTTCAACGTGTGAAATCGGTGATGCATTCGGCCAACAGAAAACGCGCAGACGGTCTTCTATTCGATTTGGGCGTGTCTTCGGCTCAATTGGATCAGCCCGAACGCGGGTTGAGCTTTCAGCAGGATGGGCCATTGGATATGCGAATGAATCCCACTGAAGGGCAATCGGCTGAAGATCTCGTCAACACGCTGTCGGAAACGCAACTTGCCGATATCATCCATACCTTGGGGGAAGAACGCTATGCCCGGCGCATTGCGCGGGCCATCGTCCGTGTTCGCCGCCAGTCCTCCCTTCGGACCACGATGGCCTTGACGCGGGTGATTCAGCAAGCCGTGCCGCGGGCGTATCGTTACGGGCGCCTTCATCCCGCGACGCGGACCTTTCAGGCGTTTCGGATGGCAGTCAATGACGAATTGGGCTCGCTGGAAACCGGGCTCAACGAGGGCATCGACGTCCTGGCCCCGGGAGGTCGCTTGTGTGTGATCTCTTTTCACTCCCTGGAAGATCGTTTGGTGAAACAGGCGTTTCGTCGGTTGGCTCACGAGGCACCGGACCAATGGGCCATCCTGACCAAAAAACCCGTTTCCCCTTCCGTGGAGGAGCGTCGGGCCAATCCCCGTGCGCGCAGTGCGAAGTTGCGGGTCATCGAACGAACGCCAGGCCGGGGAGAGACTTCAGTCGGAAGGGGGCACGCATGAAATGGTTTCTCTGGACGTTACTGATGGTGAGCTTCAGTAGTGTCCTCCTTTTTTACGTGTGGGGAAAAGTCGACGTCGTTCGGCTGGGGTATGAACTGGACGTCTCGCTAAAGAAAAAGGCCGCACTCACGCAAGAGCGTGACCGCTTGCAGGCTCGACTCTCTCAATTGACGGCTCCCGAGCGTATTGCGTCGGAGGCCGGCAAGAAACTGGGGATGCGGCCTCCTGGCGAGCGGCAAATCATCCTGGTTCCAAGTCGTCCGGAGAGCAGAACGCCGGGCGACGGTCCGGAGCCTCCACTTCGTTTAGCTCGGCAAACAGGAGACTGACAATGGACAGGTCATTTATGAAAAAAGAATTCAATTTAGTCGGGGAGGGAGCCGGACGACGGGCTTTCCTGGGTCTGTGTTTTCTGGCTGGGTTTGCCATTCTGCTGGTTCGTTTTTTCGATCTTCAGGTGCTGCAAACAGAAACGATGACGCAGAAGGCTCGCCAGCAGCATGAAAAGATTATCACCCTCGATTCTAGTCGCGGCGCTATTTGGGACCGGCAGGGGAAACCACTGGCATTGAACCTGGACGTGCCGTCTGTGTATGCCACGCCGTCTTCTATCGACGACCCCACCCGCGTTGCTCACCAACTGGCACGGGTGTTGGGCGTTCCTCGAGAGCCTTTGGAAAAGCGGTTGCGGGCCGAACGGGACTTTGTTTGGATTCAACGAAAAATTGAGGGTACTCAAGTCGAAGGATTGAACGACCTTGACCTCCCTGGCGTCGGCGTCGTGGTTGAAGCGCGTCGATTTTATCCCAAGGGCACGTTATTGGCTCACGTTCTGGGATTTGCCGGAATCGACAGCCAGGGTCTTGAAGGACTCGAAAATGGATATGATGAGCACCTTCGGGGCCACATGCGTCGGGTGGTGTTACAGCGGGACGCGCTGGGACGCGGCATCATCCCCGACAGCCAGCGAGCCCCTCAGCCTCTTTCCGGGCATGCCATCTCCCTTACCATCGATGAAGTGATTCAGTATATTGCGGAACAGGCCTTGGAACGAGCCGTCCGGGACACCAAGGCGCGAGGCGGGGCCGTTCTGGTCATGGCCCCCAACACCGGCCAGATGTTGGCTTGGGCCCTTCGTCCCACGTTTGACCCGAATCAGATTCATCAGGCGTCCCCCGACCGGTGGAGAAACCGGGGTGTGACCGATCCCTATGAACCGGGCTCGACGCTCAAAGCGGTGCTGGCCGCCGCTGCCTTGGAATTGAAGCACGTCACTCCCGAGACCTTGCTGTATGCGGGGCATGGAGAGGTTTCGGTTAGTGGAACCGTGATCCATGACCATGAAAAAGCCGGATGGGTGACGTTTCGTGAAGCCGTTCGACGATCCAGTAACGTAGCCTTCGTCAAACTATCGTGGGATCTGGGACACGAACAGGTCTATCGATTTTTGCGCACGTTCGGCTTTGGTGAAAAAACGGGAATCGATCTTCCCGGAGAATCCATCGGAATCTTGAAACATCCGGATCAATGGAGTCAACGCACGCTCCCTTCTTTGGCCATCGGACAGGAGATTGCCGTCACGCCGTTGCAACTTCTGACGGCCGTGTCGGCCATTGCCAACGAGGGATGGCTCATGAGGCCCTTTCTGGTACGGGAGATTTCCGACTCCCGGGGACGAAGCGTCTGGGAACATGTTCCCCATATTCGCCGCCGTCCCATTAACGCCGAGACCGCAAAAACCGTGACGGACCTCTTGGTCAATGTGGTGGAACAAGGGACGGGAAAACGCGCGGCCATCCCGGGCTATCGGGTCGCGGGCAAGACCGGAACGGCTCAGAAGGTTGATCCTGAAACAGAGACGTATTCGTCCACCAAATTCGTGGGATCATTCGTTGGATTCGTTCCTGCAGAGGATCCTCGTTTGGCCATATTGGTGATGATTGATGAACCGGAAGCCCCGGCTTGGGGAGGGGTGGTGGCGGCTCCAGTATTTCGAGAGGTGGCGGAACAGGCGCTTCGATATTTAAGCGTGGCTCCCGGCGAAGAAGCCCTGACGGTGGCGTCTCGTTCAGGGCTTGCCCCCGATGTTGGGAATCGGGAGTCGTCCTTCGACGGGTATCAGCCAAACTGGGAATGACGTTAGCAACGTTACTGCTGCCTCTCGATGTTGTGAGCACGACGGGCAACTTGGACGTGGAATTGTCCGGCATCACGGATGATTCACGGGAAATCGTACAAGGCAGTTTATTTGTCGCCGTTAAAGGGCAGCAGGTCGATGGTCATTCTTTTGTCGCGCAGGTGTATCGGCAACCGGTAGGGGGCGTTGTGGTTCAGGCTCCGTTCCAAGCTCCAGCTCACGTCAGAAAAGAAGGCGGTCCGGCCTGGATCGAAGTCACGGATTCGAGGAGGGCACTTGGTCGCTTGGCTTCGCGGTTTTTTCAGAATCCTTCCCAATCCTTACGCATGGTGGGAGTCACGGGGACGAACGGGAAAACCACGGTGGCACACGTGAGTCAGGCTATCCTGGAACGCGGCGGCTACCGGACGGGCCTGATAGGCACGGTAGGGTATCACATTGGTGGGGAGTGCCAGGCGGCCAGTCACACGACGCCTGGTGCGATTCCTCTGCAGACGTTCCTGCGTCGGATGGTGGATGCAGGGATGGATACGGCGGTCCTGGAAGTCTCCTCGCATGCGCTCGCGCTGGACCGGATCGAAGGCTGTGAATTTGATATTGCGGTCTTTACAAATCTGACGCAAGACCATTTGGATTTCCACGAGACGATGGAATCTTACTATCACGCGAAATCACGTCTCTTTCAGGAGTTCGTCCTTCCTGTAACCAAGACGGGACTCAAACGAGCGATCATCAATATTGACGATGAATGGGGTGCCCGATTGCAGGCCGAGACTCCGGTGCCGGTCTGGACGTATTCCCTGCGCCGGCGTGCGGATATTTACGCGACGAACGTGGCTCTCTCGATGGATGGCATCCGGTTTACCGTCCATACTCCGCATGGGGTATTGGATATTCAAAGTGCCCTGGTCGGTGAACACAATGTCTTGAACCTCCTGGCGAGTATCGGCGTGGGCCTCGCACGGGGTCTGTCTCTGGATGACGTTCGGCAGGGTATCCGGGAATTCCGAACGGTGCCGGGCCGGTTCGAGCGCGTGGAGGCCGGGCAGGACTTTTCGGTGATTGTGGACTACGCCCATACGGAAGACGCCATGGCCAGGCTTCTGGCCGTGGCCCGGCATCTGCGCCAGGAACGCATCATTACGGTTTTTGGTTGTGGGGGTGATCGTGATCCGGGGAAGCGCCCGAACATGGGACGGATGGCTGCCCAACACAGTGACGTGGTGTTTTTGACCTCGGACAATCCCCGTACCGAAGATCCCAAGGCGATTCTGCGCGATATTGAACAAGGGATGCAGGATCTTCCGGCCTCGGAACGGGGAGCGTTGCACGTTATCCCTGATCGTCGTGCGGCCATACGGGCGGCGATCCTTGAAGCCCGCCAGGGCGACATGGTGTTGATCGCCGGCAAGGGGCATGAAGATTATCAGATCATCGGCAAGACGCGGCATCGTTTCGACGATCGGGAAGTGGTGCGTGATCTGTTGGCGGGCTTGCGGGACAGTCGGCAGATATAGACTCGATGGCGACGTTTACGGGAGACGAAGTGCTTGCTGCAACAGGCGGAACGTTACTGAGAGGCACGACGGGTTGTCGGATTCAGCGGGTGTGTACCGATTCCCGGATGGTGCGCAAAGGCGATTTGTTTGTCGCGTTGAAAGGTGCACAGTTTGACGGGCATCAGTTTCTCGATGAGGTCTTCACCCGTGGAGCCAAAGGGGTCGTGCTTGAAGTCTTCCCTCGTCCTGCCAAGGTTGGCAAACCCGCCTCGGCACGGACCCGGTCCGACCCGTTTGTCGTGAAAGTCAAGGATTCCTTGAGAGCCTATCAAGACCTGGCGACCTTTCACCGGACCCGCTTTGACATTCCGGTCGTGGCGGTGACGGGGAGCAATGGTAAAACCACCACGAAGGAAATGGTCGCGAAGACGCTTTCGCACTGCTGGCGTCTCAGGAAAACCGCGGGTAATTTGAACAACCGAATCGGGTTGCCGCAAACGGTTCTGGGGTTGACCGCGGTCCACCAGGCGGCGGTTTTGGAATTAGGCGTGGATGCCGCAGGGCAAACCACGCGGTTGGCGGAAATTGCCCGCCCGACGGTCGGCCTGATTACGAACGTGGGGAACGACCATTTGGAATTCTTTGGAAGCGTGGACGGGTCTGCTCGCGCGAAAGCCGAGTTGTTGGCCTATCTTCCTCGTGACGGTGCCGTCGTGTTGAATGCGGATGACCCGTATTTCGATTTTTTCCGACGTCGCGCCCGCTGTGCCGTGGTCTCTTTCGGACTCCAGGGAGAGGCGGACGTTCGGGGGAGTCAGATCCGGCGACAAGGCACACGAACCGAATTTCGTCTCCACGTAGCCGGACGTCAACGGTCGCAACGGCTATCGCTCCGCGTGCACGGCACCCATAACGTGTTGAATGCCCTGGCCGCGATTGCAGTGGGTCACGTCCTGGGGCTGTCGGTCGTCAAAATGGTCACTGGCTTGAGTCGATTTCGTCCGGTGGCCATGCGGTCCCAAGTCTCCTCCTGGAATGGCATCCGCGTGATTCAGGACTACTATAACGCGAACCCTGATTCCATGCGGGCGGCCGTGGACCTGTTGCAGGAATTTGGTGCCGGCCGCCGGACCATTGCCGTACTGGGAGACATGTTGGAGTTGGGAACGGAAACGCGGGCCCTGCACAGGGAAGTCGGTGCGTTTGTGGCCGGCTGCCGCGTTTCATTTTTGGTGGCATGTGGGGAATTCGGCAGGGAGCTAGCTCGCGGGGCCTCTGCAGAGGGCATGCCCGGGTCGCGGATTTTCGAAGTCCGGCGAGTCGGCGACGCGGCACCGGTCCTCAGAAAGCTGGTTGAGCCCGGGGACGTCGTGTTGTTCAAAGCCTCCAGGTCCATGCGATTCGAGTGCCTGGTGGATGCGCTCCGGTCTCAGCCGGCGTACGAATAGCGACAGGATAAGGCGTATGTTGTATTTGTGGCTTTACCCGCTGCACACGGACATCGCAATTTTCAACGTGTTCCGGTATTTGAGTTTTCGCATCATTTACGCGGCCCTGACCGCGTTTATCCTCGCGTTTGTTCTGGCTCCGCCCCTGATTAAAAAATTGCAGGAACTCGGATTGGGACAACGGATTCGGAAAGAGGGGCCGAGCCATCACCAAGCCAAACAAGGGACTCCCACCATGGGAGGGATTCTCATTATTTTTACCGTGTTGCTGTCCACGCTGCTGTGGGCGGACGTGCGCAATCTCTACGTGTGGCTTGTCGTCCTGTCCCTCGTGGGGTTTGGGCTTATTGGGTTTGTTGATGACTACGTCAAAATTTCTCGGGGGCGGTCGGAAGGGTTGACCGTTCTCCAAAAATTCGTGGCGCAAATAGGGATTGCCTTGGGCATCGGCCTGTTTTTCTATACTTCTCCCGGATATTCGACGGAGCTCAGCGTGCCGTTTTTCAAGATGTTTACGCCTGACCTGGGGACGCTCTACATCCCGTTTGCCATCCTGGTCATCGTGGGCTGTTCCAACGCCGTGAACTTGACGGACGGGTTGGACGGGTTGGCGATCGGCCCGGTCATGGTGGCGTCGATGGTGTATGCCGTGGTGGCCTATGCCGCCGGAAACAAAGTGGTGTCGGAGTATTTGCTGATCCCGTACATCGAGGGTGCAGGGGAATTAGCCGTGCTGATGGCGGCTGTTTTCGGATCTAGTCTCGGGTTTCTGTGGTTCAACACATATCCGGCGTCGGTGTTCATGGGTGACGTGGGGTCCTTGCCCCTTGGCGCAGCCTTGGGCACGGTCGCCGTAGTCAGTAAACACGAGTTGTTGCTGATCCTGGTCGGCGGCGTGTTCGTCATGGAGGCGGGATCCGTCATTTTTCAGGTGCTGTTCTATAAATCACGCCGGAAACGAATTTTTCTGATGGCGCCCATTCATCATCACTTTGAAATGAAAGGATGGGAGGAGCCCAAGGTCGTGGTTCGATTATGGATTGTGGCGATTCTCCTGAGTCTCTTGAGTCTCAGTACCTTAAAGCTGCGTTAACCTTATGCTTTTGACGTTGGAGAAGATGTCCGGACAGACTCGTCGCACGAATCTCCACCCCAGGATACGCAGTCTCTCTGGGCAATCCGTGGCCGTGGTTGGGGGAGGCAAAAGCGGCGTGGCTGCGGCGCGGCTGCTTGTTGCGCTCGGGGCCACGGTGGCGCTGGTCGATCACAAGCCCGAAACGGAATGGGCAATGGGGCTCTCGGACGTTCGCACGCTGGGGGTTTACCCGTTTGGCGGAGAACGATTCGATCAGGGACTGGAAGCCGTTGATCTGGTGATCGTGAGTCCCGGCGTTCCCCTGACCCTGGAGGCGTTCGACGTCGTGCGTCAGCGAGGCGTTCCCATTGTCGGCGAGGTCGAATTGGCCTCGTGGTTTTTTCCCGTCCCCATCATCGGCGTCACCGGAACGAATGGAAAGAGCACCGTTGTGTCGCTTATTGGAGCGCTCCTTCGGGAATGCGGGTCCGATCCGTTTGTCGGTGGAAACCTGGGGATCCCGTTAACGGAAGCCGCCTTGACCGTGCACCAACACGCGGATGTGGATCCGGAGGCGCCGGCTCCCTTTCATGAAATCGTTGCGGAATTGTCGAGCTTTCAATTGGAAACGATCGACCGGTTTCATGCGCACGTCGCGGTGCTGCTGAATATCACCCCGGATCACTTGGATCGCCACCGGTCTTTTGCTGACTATGCAAGGGCCAAAGCCAACATTTTTCGAAATCAAACCACAGCGGACTTTGCCGTTCTCAATGCCGACGAGTCGCCGGTCGTGCAGGTTCGGAATTCGCTGCAAGGGCAACTCGTCGAGTTCAGTACGTTCAAAGAGGTGCCCAATGGAGTGTGGGTGGCCGGTGAGACGATCGTGACTCGATGGAATGGACAACGGGACGAACTGATGCTGGTGCGCGACATTCCGCTTCCGGGGAATCACAACGTTTCCAACGTCCTCGCCGCTCTTGCCGTCGGCATGGTCAGGGGCTGTTCCTGGGACGGCATGAGACGGGCCGTCCGATCATTTCAAGGGCTGCCCCACGTCTGTGAAGTCGTGCGTGAACGACGAGGCGTGACGTTTATCAATGATTCTAAGGGGACGAACGTGGAGGCCACACTGAAAGCCATCGACAGTCTCCGGCAGCCGTTCGTGATCATTTTGGGCGGAAAAGAGAAGGGAATGAGCGAGTTCGGTCGCTTGAAAGCCGCGCTTGAGCCGCGTGCCAAACACTGTATCGTGTTGGGGGAGTCGGCGGCCACCATTGCCCGGGCCCTTGAAGGCGTGGGCGTGATCAGCCGCGTGTCCTCCTTGGCCGAAGGCGTCACCTTGGCTGCGGATATCGCCGCACCGGGTGACGCCGTGTTGTTTTCTCCGGCCTGCGCCAGTTTTGACATGTTTCTGGATTATCGTGATCGAGGTCAACAATTTCGTGCCCTTGTGAATGCCTTGACTGATTGATGCATGCAGGGAACCCACCATGGAGGACGTTCGCGTCAACAAGATGCAGCTTTCTTTGGGATGGGACACCGACATCGACAAGTCTGCTTCGCGTCCTATGGACCGGACCGTCCTGGTGGTGACGTACATGTTGACCCTCACCGGACTGATTATCATGTTTAGTGCAAGTGGTGTGATGGCGGAAACACGTTACGGAGATTCGACGTTTTTTTTGAAGCGGCAAAGTCTTTGGCTGCTGTTGGGGCTCATGGCCCTGCATTGGGTGGCTCAACGGGATTACACTATGTGGAAGACGCTCGCACCCTATAGCTTGGCCCTGACCTTCGTGCTGCTGGTCATGGTCCTGCTCCCCTTCCTAGGCACTCAAGTGAATGGGGCGCGTCGGTGGTTTCGCGTGGCTGGGTTGTCCATACAACCCGGAGAGATCGCCAAACTGTCCATCGTGTTGTACCTGGCTTCATTTGTCGTCAGGAAAGAGCAGGATTTGGCCACCTTCCGTCGAGGGGTGCTGGCTCCCATGGCGGTCATCGGGACGTTTGGGGCGTTGCTCTTGCTCGAACCCGATATGGGCACGGCCGTGGTTCTGACGTTGCTTTCGTTCGGCTTGTTGTTTTTAGGCGGTGCCAAAATCCCGCATCTTCTCGTGATGGGCACGTTCCTGCTGGCCGTGGCGTGCTTGTTGATCATGCAGTCCGATTATCGCTGGCGCAGACTGTTGAACTTCATGGACCCCTGGCAAGATCCAACCAATGACGGCTTTCAACTCACGCAATCGTTTGTCGCGTTGGGAAATGGCGGGTTGTTTGGCGTGGGATTGGGCGAAGGGCGACAAAAATTGTTTTTTCTACCTGAAGCGCATGGGGATTTCGTGCTGGCTCTGGTTGGGGAAGAACTCGGGTTTCTCGGGACGGGGTTACTAATCGGATTATTCGCGGTCCTGATTGTCAAGGGATTCAAAGTTGCGGGACGGGCTCCCGATGCCTTTGGCCGCCACTTGGCTGGTGGAGTGACCCTGCTGGTCGGGATACAGGTGCTGATCAACATGAGCGTGGTCTCCGGTCTGCTGCCGACGAAAGGATTGACGCTGCCTTTCGTGAGCTATGGAGGTTCTTCGTTAATCATGAATCTGGTGGAGATCGGCATTTTACTCAGTATTTCCCGGGCCGGGCCAACGGACCAGCCCGTTTCTTCGTTCGGGATGGGATGAACGTGGTGATTGCAGCAGGTGGCACGGGAGGACATTTTTACCCGGCTCTCGCATTAGCTGAAGAGTTTTGTCGTCAAGCAGCCGACACGTCCGTGACGTTGGTGGGGACGGGACGGGCCCTTGAGCAAACGATGCTAGCCGGCACGCAGTGGCAGATGGAACCTTTGCGGGTGCAGGGGGTGGTGGGTCGAGGGATATGGTCATCGATCAGAGCGCTTCTGTTGATTCCCGGGTCAGTCTGGCGTTGTCTTCGCTTGTTGCGCACAGCCAAAGCGGATCTCGTCGTTGGCACCGGTGGTTATACGAGTCCGCCCGTGGTCATCGCGGCGTTGTTGTTGGGAATCCCGCGAGTCGTCGTGGAACTGAACGCGATCCCGGGAATAGCCAACCGAGTACTGGGGCCCTTGGCTAATCGAATTTTCCTCTCGTTCAAACACGCCATGCCGTATTTTCACGCCGGCAAGGTTTCGGTGGTGGGAACCCCGTTGCGAAGGGCTTTTGTTGCCACGACGCCTTGCCTTGGATCGGGCCGGATCGACACCTTGTTGGTTTGTGGCGGCAGTCAAGGGGCTCAAGCGATGAACTCCATTGTACTCGAAGCCATTCAGTCTTCTTCCTTGATTCGGAGCCGGATCACGGTGATTCATCAGTCGGGATTGAACGACTTCGATCGGGTGTCCCGATCCTATCGCATGATGAACGTGAAGGCGGAAGTGGTGGCGTTTATCGAGGATATGCCCCGGACGCTTCGCCGGACCGATCTGGTAATCTGTCGATGTGGAGCCCTGACGTTGTCGGAAATCGCTGCCTGTGCCAAGCCCTCCATTCTCATTCCATTTCCTCAGGCGACGCACAATCATCAGGAGTCCAATGCCCGCGTCGTGGAAGGAGCGGGGGCCGGCATTATGCTGCTTCAGCCTGCGCTGACCGGAGCCAAGTTGGCCGAAGAGATCGAGGGGCTGCTTCGTGACCCGGACCGCGTTCGCCGCATGGCGGAACAAAGCCTGCGTTTGCGAACGACCGGTTCGGCTGAGGCCATGGTCCATGAGTGTTACTGGTTGTTGGGGAAAAGTCCTCCTGAACCTGCGATGACGGACGGTGTTTAGAAAGATTCGGCATATTCATCTTGTGGGGATCGGTGGGAGTGGGATGAGCGGCATCGCCGAGGTGTTGTTGACGCTGGGTTATCACGTGACAGGATCCGACGTGGCTCCGTCCGACAATACACGTCGCTTGGAAACCCTGGGGGGAAAAATTTCCATCGGGCATGACGCTTCCCACGTGGCAGGGGCGCAAGTGGTGGTGATCTCTTCAGCCGTTCAGTCCTCGAATCCGGAAGTGGTCGCTGCGCAACAGAGCGTCGTGCCGGTGATCCCGCGGGCCGAAATGCTCGCGGAACTCATGCGACTCAAATTCGGCGTGGCGATTGCCGGTGCTCATGGAAAAACCACGACGACTTCGATTGTCGCGTCGGTGTTGGCATACGCCGGCCTTGATCCGACATTTGTGGTTGGGGGGAAGGTGAATGCCATGGGCACCCATGCCAGGTTGGGGCGAAGTGACTTGCTCATTACCGAGGCCGACGAAAGTGACGGGTCGTTTCTTCGACTGTCCCCTGCGATCGCGGTGGTGACGAATATCGATCGAGAGCATATCGACCACTATGGATCCATGGACCGGCTGACAGCGGTCTTTCTGGAATTCGTCAATAAAGTTCCTTTTTATGGGGTGGCTATCCTGTGCGCAGATGACGTGCATCTACGCGCGATGTTGCCTCGGGTCCAAAAGCGATACGTGACCTATGGCCGGGAAATCTCCGGCTCTTCCATGCCGGATTTGTGTGCCACGGACGTAGAAATCAAGGGACGAACCACGAATTTTCGTGTGCAATTTCGCGAACAGAAATTAGGCCCTTTTCGACTCAATATTCCGGGAGGCCACAACGTATCCAATGCGTTGGCCGCGATCGGGGTCGGTTTGGAACTGGATGTTCCGCTGGATTTGATTCGTGCCGGCATTGCATCATTCTCCGGCGTTGAACGGCGATTTCATATCCGTGGAGAAAAAAAGGGAATGGTCGTGGTGGACGATTACGGCCATCACCCGACGGAAATCGGGGTGACCCTGGCGGCGGCCAAGGCCGTATGGTCCGGGCGATTGGTGGTGATCTTTCAGCCCCACCGGTACAGTCGAACACACGATCTATTGGATGAATTTGCGAAAGCCTTCGAGCAAGCGGATGTCCTCTACGTGACGCCAATTTATGCAGCAGGCGAAGAGCCAGTCGAAGGCGTGTCCGGGGGAATCCTGGCCGAACGCATTCGGGCTATAGGGCACCCGGCGGTTCATTGGGCCGAGAAACAAGACGCGTTGGTCGGTCGACTGGTTTCGGAACTTCAATCCGGCGATACGGTGCTCACGCTGGGTGCGGGGGACATTTGGAAGGTGGGCGTGGATTTGTTGGAGTCGTTGTGAGCTTATGGAGTGGACTGCCAGGGACGGGAGACGTGCTGACCGTGTCGAACCATCGTGATTTGGAAACGGCCTTGTTGGGGATTCGCGGAGAGGTCGTATTTGACGCGCCGTTGGCAGAGTTGACCTCGCTACGCATTGGGGGGCCGGCCGACGCGTTCGTCAATCCGGAAGATGTCCATGACGTGTGCCGGATCGTTCGTCACGCGTGTGCGGCTCAGATTCCCATCATGGTATTGGGCGGCACGAACCTGTTGGTGCAGGACGGCGGTATTCGAGGCATGGTCTTGAGTTTGTCCAAACTGGCAGCCATTGAAAAAGAAGATGACTGGCTCGTGTTCGCCGAAGCTGGCGTGCGGATGCCGACGCTGCTGGGGTTTGCCGTGCATCATGCGTTGTCGGGTCTCGAATGGGCGGCCGGCATCCCCGGGACCGTCGGCGGTGCGGTTGTGATGAACGCCGGGACCAAACTGGGAGAAATGCAACACTGTTTGGACGCCGTTCAAATGGTCGATCCCGAGGGCCGGTTAAAAGCCTATCCGGCGGAGGACCTCTCTTTCACGTATCGTTCCGTCAGCCTGCCTGACGGCATCGTGGTGGGGGCGTGGCTTCGTCTCACCCCGGCCCCCAGAGAAACGATTGAATCACGGACCAAGTCTTATCTGCAGTATCGAAAACGGTCGCAACCCCTCTCTCAGCCCAATGCCGGGTCGGTTTTTAAAAATCCCCCGGGGACCACAGCCGGCCGGCTTATTGAAGAAGCCGGGCTGAGGGGATACCGGGTGGGCGATGCGCAAGTGTCGACCAGACATGCCAATTTTATCGTCAATCTCGGACACGCGCGCTCCGCCGACGTGCTGGAGCTCATCGAAACGATCCGGCACGCCATCTTGCGCCGGACGGGTATTCAGTTGGAGTTGGAATGGAAAGTGGTGGGCGAGAGTTAGTCCGCGGACGTGCTGAAGAGACTATGCCATTAACCTCAGCCCGGATAGGAGTCCTCATGGGAGGCCGGTCAGCGGAGCGGGAGATTTCCTTAAAGACCGGACAGGCGGTGTATGCCGCGTTGCTTCGGAAAGGGTATGCCGCCACTCGTATCAACGTGGATGTCTCCTTGCCGCGCCAGCTACGGGCGCGCAACGTGCAACTGGCTTTTCTCGCCCTGCACGGTTGTGGTGGAGAAGATGGAACGGTGCAGGGTCTCTTGGAAGTCATGGGCATTCCGTATACCGGCTCAGGAGTTCAAGCCAGCGCGATGGGCATGAATAAACCGGTGACCAAGGCCTTCGTGCGGATGCATGGCGTTCCCGTCGCGCCCGGTGTGGTCATGCAGTGGGCCGGTAATCAGGCGATCCCGACTCAACTGCCATGGCCCTTGGTCGTCAAACCTGCCAATCAGGGCTCCACGGTGGGAGTGTCGGTCGTGCGAAAGCCTTCGCAGTGGAGACACGCGCTGAAGAAGGCATTTGAACGCGATCATGAAGTGCTCGTGGAACCGTTTATCGATGGCCGCGAACTGACCGTGTCCGTGTTGGACGGCGAAGCTTTGCCTCCGATTGAAATTGTCGCGCCCGGTGCGTTCTATGATTATGCAGCCAAATATGAGAAGCCCGAGACCCGTTACCTCTGCCCGGCCCCTGTCACCAAGATCCAGGAGCAACGGGTGAAAGCATTGGCGCTTCGGGCCTATCAGGTGCTGGGATGTGCCGGCGCAGCCAGAATCGATTTCCGGCTCAACCGGTACGGCAGGCCTGTTTTTTTGGAAATCAACACAATTCCCGGGATGACACGGAGAAGCTTGTTGCCCCTGTCGGCGGCCCAGGCCGGTATCGATTACGATTCTCTGACGGAACGTATTTTAGAGTCCGGGCTAGCCAGGCAATCGAGTTGGACGACCACGAGGACGAGAAAAAGACGGGGATGAAACGCGGGAACCGATTCCTTCGGCAGGCGCCGAAGTCACGAAGGTGGTGGACCCTGATAGCGCAAGGAGGGCTGCTCGTCGTCCTGGCGACCTTCTGCGTGATGGGCTATCAGTGGATTCCATCAGCCGTGGCCGGTTTGCTGGCCATTCAGCGTGTCTCCATTTCCGGTACCGATCGACTCGATCGTCGAGCCGTGCTGTCGCTGTTGAATTTACCCCAGGACCGTTCGTTGCTTTCGGTGGATCTTTTAAACCTGGAACGGAAAGTGGAGGCTCATCCTTGGGTGGCGTCCGCTTCGGTGGGGCGAGTTCTTCCTCACACCCTGACGGTGATCGTGGAAGAGCGAAAGCCAGTCGCGTTGTTTCAACACGCGGGAGGAAGGTTGTTTTTGGACAAAGATGGCGTGGTGTTGTCCCTGGCGCCAGACGTTCCGGCGGGAACGTTGCCTGAACTGGAGGGGCTTTCAGCAGTGAAGCTTCTGGGAGGAGATCGGGGGCTCCAGGATCGGGTCCGGAGAGGGCTCAGCTTCGCCGAACACTTGCAGCGTCACGTTGGCCAAGCCGTGACCGTCAATTTGAGTGATGCACGGTTCATGGTCGGGAAAACCGAAGCACTGGTTTTTTGGGCGAAGAACGAATTCCAAGGCATTTGGCAGCTTTATCTCGATGTGGAGCCGTCTCTTCGCGAGCGTTTCCGACAGGAACCGCATGAGATTGATTTACGGTTTGCCGGCAAGATGGTCGTTCGAAAGAAAGGGTGAGCAAGTCTCATGGCCAAAAAAGAACATATCGTTGTCGGGCTGGATATTGGAACTACCAAAATGTGCGCCGTCGTGGCCCAGGTGACGCCTAGTGAGGGAATCAACATCATTGGTGTGGGCTCGAGTCCATCCCGGGGACTTCGAAAAGGCGTCGTCGTGAATATTGACAGCACCGTGGAGTCGATTAAAAAAGCGGTGGAAGAAGCCGAGTTGATGGCGGCCGTTCAAATCAACTCGGTCTACATTGGTATCGCCGGCAGTCATATTGCCAGTCAGACGGCAAAGGGAGTGGTGGCGCTCAAGCGGAATGAGGTCTCTCGATCCGACGTGTGTCGAGCCATTGAGACGGCCAAGGCAGCGGCTGTGGTGCCGTCGGACCGACAGGTGCTGCACGTATTGCCTCGAGAGTTTATCGTGGATAACCAGGAAGGCATTCAAGAGCCAGTTGGCATTTCCGGCACGAGGTTGGAGGTCGACGTGCATATCGTCACCGGTGCGATGACGTCGGCCAGGAATCTCCTGAAATGCGCGAATCGCGCCGGCCTTGACGTGGTCGACATTGTCTTGCAGCCGCTGGCATCGAGTGAAGCCGTTCTCACGGACGAAGAAAAAGAATTGGGGATTGCCATGGTCGATCTCGGGGGAGGGACGTCCGATTTGGCCATTTTCTCCGAAGGGACAATTTGCCACTCGGCGGTCTTGCCGGTAGGCGGACAGCATATTACGACCGACCTCCAGATCGGGTTGCGTACCTCGCTCGCCGACGCGGAAAAAATCAAGGTGCGTTACGGCACGGCTCTCGCCAACATGGTGAAAGATACGGAGGTCGTGGAGGTCCCGAGTGTCGGTGGTCGTCCCCCGCATCCCATGAGCAGACGAAAAATTGCCGAAATTATCCAACCGCGGGTGGAAGAAATCTTTGAATTGGTTCTTCGAGAAATTTATCGATCAGGCTATGAGGGCAAACTTGCCGCGGGAGTGGTGATCACCGGAGGCACGTCGATGTTGGAAGGGATGCCGGATGCGGCCGAACTCGTGCTGTATTTGCCGGGAAGACGCGGTGTCCCGTCCGGCGTAGGTGGCTTGCGGGATATTGTGAGTAATCCCATGTTTTCCACGGGGGTTGGGCTTATTTTACACGCGCATCACACGGACCATGAATTCGAGTTCGCCGGGGGGGGCGGGAAAACCGGGAATGGATTAGGAGGTGTTTGGGGTCGTATGAAGAGTTGGGTCTTAAACCTTTTCTGAGGAATTTGTGCGTCAAATGAATATTTTCAGTCATCACGTTTACTGGGGGATAACGAACGTTAAGCCCTCCAGTCGTGGATTTGCGGTTTCATAACAAGGAGGCGTTCCATGTTTACCTTTCACGAAGAAGAAATTGCGCCGATTCGAATCAAGGTCATCGGGATTGGCGGAGCAGGGTGCAATGCGGTCAATACCATGATTGCCGCAGGTCTGACGCGAGTGGAGTTTGTGGTGGGGAATACCGATCTTCAATCATTGAGTCGATCTTCCACCCAATACAGGATTCAGTTGGGTCCAGAGCGAACACAAGGTCTCGGGGCCGGTGCGAATCCCGAAGTCGGCAAGGAATCCGCTCTAGAAAGCGAAAGCGAAATCCGTGCGGCGTTGGAAGACGCGAATATGGTGTTCGTCACAGCGGGTATGGGCGGTGGGACTGGAACGGGTGGGGCACCCGTCGCGGCGAGAATTTCCAGGGAACTGGGTATTCTGACCGTGGGCGTGGTGACGAAACCCTTTCAGCATGAAGGTCAGCGTCGGCTGGGTTACGCTGAAGAGGGCTTGCAGGAACTCCGGCGACACGTGGATTCCTTGCTCGTGATCCCCAACCAGAAACTGTTGGCCCTGGTGGACAAGAGGACGCCGGTGTTGGAGGCATTCAAAGTGGCGGATGACGTCCTGCGCCAAGCCATTAAAGGCATTACCGACGTCATCACGACTCCCGGCTTGGTCAACGTGGATTTTGCCGACGTACAAACGGTCATGTCTTACAGGGGGAGAGCGGTCATGGGGATGGGTGTGGCCAAAGGGTCGAATCGTGCCATCGAGGCAGCCCAGCAAGCGATTACCAGTCCGTTGTTGGAAGAGAGCGGGATCGAGGGAGCCCAAGGGTTGTTGTTGAACATCACCGGCAGCATGAATCTGTCCCTGCATGAAGTCGATGAAGCGTCAACCATTACGAAAGAAGCCGCTGACCCCCAAGCCAATATTATTGTCGGGCATGTGATCGATCCGGGCTTGGAAGACGAGGTCATTATCACGGTGATCGCAACCGGGTTTGAACAATCACAGAATTCCACGAGGGCCCAACCACAGTCAGCCATAAATCTGGCAAGACAAGAACATCTTCATCTTCCTCTGTCTCCGGCCCTTCAGCCGGTCTTGAGTATGGCCCGGACGGCTTCAGGGGATGGCTCGGACAACGACCTGGACCGCCCCGCGTTTATACGACGCGAGGGATTGGATACTCGAGACGAACAAAGGAAAATGTTAGTGGACGCGGATTGGGAAGTCCCCACTTTTTTGCGCAGAAGAGGCAATTGATGGGCTCATACAAAGGAGGGCAGGAAAATGGTTCTTGTCGCGGAACGCGTGGCCTATTCAACAAACAGGATGAGTCCTCTCACGAGTTGGTCATTCGAGCAGACTAGTCAATGCCCCTTGCATTTCTTCGGGACCCGGCACGGGCCACATTATGGAGGAATGAATGGAGAACGGGGGATGATAACAGCCGGAGGCCCTGACTATCCGTTGGTCGTCTCCATCCGTCAGGTCCACGGAACGGACGTCTTGAACCTCGATCATCCTCTGAGAGCAGGCCAAAGATTTTTCGGTGGGCATGACGCCGTGTTCACCAATCAGGCCGGCACGTTATTGACCATCCAAACCGCCGATTGTGTCCCCGTGCTGCTTATGGATTCTTCACGCGGCGTGATTGGGGCGGTGCATGCGGGCTGGCGTGGGGCAGTGCATGGGATTGTGGCAAAGAGTGTGCGGAACATGCAGGAACGGTTCGACGCTGTTCTTGCCTCACTTCATGTGGCGATAGGGCCGTCAGCCGGACCATGTTGTTATGAGGTCGATCAACCGGTGATTGATCAGTTGGCGCCGGGCATGCTCAATGCCTCGACCATCCTCAAACGAACCGGTCCCAGGACCGGTAGGCTGGATTTGAAACAGCTCATCCGGTGGCAAGCGCTGTCTCTCGGTATCGACGAGGATCATATCCATACCTTGAACCTCTGCACCATCTGTCGCCCGGATTTGTTTTTCTCCTATCGCCGGGAAGGGAAGGTGCATGGGAATATGGTCAGCGGAATTATGTTGCCGGAGGCTCTCTGAACCAGACACGGTTTCGGAAATCCGACTTTCAGGGATGTCCCGTTGAATGATCTATCGACGAAGATTTTCGCGATCCGTGATCGAATCCGTCGTGCTGCCGAACGTGTGGGACGGGATCCGCAACGCGTGCGATTGGTCGCGGCGACCAAGTACGTCGAAGCGTCCCGGGTCCTCGAAGCCATCAGGGCGGGCTTGACGATCTGCGGAGAAAACCGGTGGCAGGAAGCACACGCCAAGATGCAGGAAGTGGGACCCCGCGAGGGCGTGGAGTGGCACTTTATCGGCCGGCTCCAGCGACGAAAACTCAAGTGGTTGATAGGACGCTTCGGCCTCATTCATTCCGTTGAATCCGTGGAACAGGCCGATGAGATTCAACGCCGGGCTCAGGAACAACGTCTGTCTCAAGCGATCCTGCTCGAAGTCAACGTCGGAGGGGAAGAGTCCAAGGGCGGGTTTCCTCCTGATGCGTTGCCGGCAGCCGTCTCACAAATCGATTCTTTCCCGGCCGTCTCCGTGCAAGGGTTAATGACGCTTCCTCCATGGCATCCGGACCCCGAAATGATGCGCCCGCATTTTCGACGTCTCAGACACGTGGCTGACCGGCTCAACAGGATGCCGTTGCAGCGCGTCCACATGCGCGAGCTCTCGATGGGTATGTCCAATGATTTTGAAGTCGCGGTAGAGGAAGGGGCGACATTGGTTCGCGTCGGCACCGCGCTGTTTGGAACGCGACGATGACCTGCGATCTGTTCCGTCGAGCGGGCATGTCTGAGATAATCACCGATAGCCGTTCGCCCGTCGTGGCAAATGAAACCGTGACATGGACGACGAACGCGATGAAGAGAGGGGGCCATGTTTGTTGCCGGTAATATTTTGCAGGGTCTGGCCTATGTCCTCGATACCGTCCTGTTTTTGTATATGTGGCTTATTATTGTCCGGGCACTGATTTCGTGGGTGAATCCCGATCCGTGGAATCCGATCGTCCAGTTTCTCTCGAGGGTAACCGACCCGGTCCTAGTCGTCATCCGACGCAGGGTGGGTTTGCTCGGAGACATCGACGTCTCGCCCATTTTGGCCATTTTGTTGATTATGTTTTTGCAATATGCCGTGGTGCAAACCATTCGGGACATTGGCTTGAGGTTGCATTGACGCAGTCATCATGCGGAACGTTCGCTTATGACGAGGAACGTGGCGTCATGCTTCCAGGGGGAGAGGCCTTGCGGCCCTTCCACTCACCCGGCTCGATTTCTCGTTGACTCGTGCTTTCATGGATTCCATCCTTCATGCCTTTCAACAGGCCGTCTACGAAAACGTCTTCCCGGGTGCGGTCGCTCTGGTGCGATCTTGCGGAACCGTCGTGTTTCATGAAGCCGTTGGCACCCGCGGGGCGCCACCCGACGACCGGCCAGTCTGCCGTGAGTCGATCTATGATTTGGCATCCTTAACCAAACCCTTGGCCACGAGCACGGCGACGTTGTGTTTGGTCCAGGACGGTCGCCTGGATTTGGACCAATCCGTATCTCTATGGGTGACCGAATTGGAGGGGAGTCCCTTTGCCGACGTAGCGCTTCGACAACTGCTTTCGCATTGTGCGGGGTTGCCGGCCTGTCGGCCCTATTATGAACGGTTGGCCCCGTCGGCGTTACCGCCCTGTAATGAAGAAAAACGCCAACAACGCGTACACACGTTGCTGAGAGCTATTGCGTGCGAATCGGTCGAATATTCGCCGGGCAGTCAAAGCCTGTACAGCGACCTGGGCTTTATGCTGCTCGGCGTCATCATCGAACGGTGCGCGGGGATGCCCTTGGCTGCCTATTGTCGCCAAAGAATCTATGAGCCTTTGGGCATTACATCTTTGTCGTTTATCAGTGTGGATAGAGTGGAATCGGCGTTTCAGGATCCGGCGGAAATCGTCCCCACGGAATGGGATTGTTGGAGACATCGGTTGCTGTGCGGAGAAGTGCATGATGAAAATGCCTATGCGTTGGGAGGCAGCGCCGGGCACGCCGGGCTGTTCGGAACGGCTCACGCCGTGGCCCAGCTTTCAGCCGCATGGCTTCACGCGGTAAAAGGCCGGGACGGCTTGTTGAATGCCGCTCTTGCGAAACGGTTCACCCGTCGTCAATCCGAGACTTCTTCTTGGGGATTGGGATGGGATACCCCGTCTGCCCACTCCTTGTCCGGCACCCGGTTTTCTTCACGGGCGTTTGGGCACGTGGGGTTTACGGGTACGTCTCTCTGGATTGATCCGCCCAGTGAGCTTGAGGTCATTATTTTGTCCAATCGGGTGCATCCGACCCGGGCGAATACAGCCATTCAGGCGTTCCGTCCGCGGATTCATGATGCGATCTATCGGGAATGGGGTGGGAGGTGACGGGTCGGAGAAGCGTGGGCACAACCCGTTCGAGGAGGAGGCGGGTCAGTCGGGATACTCGACCCACGATTCTTTTTCGGCCAGATATTTTTGTCCCTTGAAATTCAACCGTGTCCGCATGCGTGTAAAGCCCAAGTGACGAAGTTTGTTCACAATTTCCGTGACGGCTCCGCTCACAGTCTGGTGAGCCCTGCTTTCCGTCACCAATGCTTCATACATCATGCTGGCCGTATAGCCACGGTTCACGTGCTTGACCGGCACCATGCGGTTAAAATAACGATCGCTTGGATCGGTGCCTTCCAATTGGTGTTTTTCGATCACGGCATTGCGTAACCGAAACGACAGCGGCAAGGTACTCATGCAGGGTGATCCTTCCTTTTCATGTCCCAGTCTGATAATTATAGGGAGGAGAGTCGAAACCTTCAACCATGCCGTTTAGTCGGGTGTTGCCCAGGGACTTGAGAAAAATGGTTTTCTCCGGTTGACTTACTCGCCTCTCATCCTTAGTCTTACTTTTTAGGGAGGAATACTCGTGATTTCCAAACCAGCCTCGGGAACAGACGTGATAGAGGCACGCTTCCCCATTGGGGGTGTGGTCCCATTAAATATCCCCAATAGCCTCACGATTCTCCGGATCCTGTTGATCCCGCTCATTGTCGGGTTTTTGGTCTATGGACACATGGAGTATGCCCTGATCACGTTAATTATAGCGGCTCTGACCGATGCGCTGGATGGCACGATCGCCCGTATCGCCAATCAGAAAACGCCATTTGGAGCCTACCTCGACCCGTTGGCGGATAAGCTGTTGCTGATGACGACGTTCGTGACATTCTCCCTGTTGGACATGGTCCCGGTGTGGAGTGTCATCCTGGTCGTGAGTCGTGACGCCATTTTACTCACCGGTACGCTGTTGGCGCATCTCACCCATACGACCATCGATGCCTCACCCACGTTTTTGGGTAAAGCCACGACGCTGTTTCAGGCGACCTATATTATTCTGGTGCTCGCCTTGACCGCCCAAGAGGTGGACCCTGTCAACCTGTTTCCCCTGTCGTTGACGATGGGTCTGCTGACGGTCCTGTCCGGCCTGCATTATATTTTCCGCGGAGTGAATCGGTTGAACAACGCCGAGGATTCATAAGGAGTTCCGCGTTTCGTGGTGGGGTTTTATGCTGCATACCCGCCTGGGCCAGTTACTGCTTGATGCCGGCTGTGTGACCTCTGCTCAATTACAGGAGGCGTTGGCTCGACAGCAGGCAACCCGTCAACCTCTTGGCCAAATCCTCTTTGAACAGCAGATCATTTCCGAAGAAACGTTGCTGAAGTTTCTAGGACAGCAGTATGGATTGGCCACGGCGTACCCCTTCCCTGCCGAGATTGCCCCGGACCTTGCGAACTGTGTGCCTCAGAGCTGGGCGCAGCAACACGTGGCCGTACCGTTGAACAAAGTCGGTCGGCGGTTGACGGTCGCCGTGGCTGATCCAGCTAATCTCCATGTGTTGGATGAAGTCCGGTTTCGTACCGAGTTGCAAGTGATGCCGGTGATCGCTTTGGAGTCTGATATTCGCCGATGTATTCAGTCGTTATATCAGCGACAGGATCATAGTCGGCCCGGCGGCTCCTCTTCGCCCGCGAGCATGCATGCCGCGGATTCCCCTCTCCGCCTCCACGGTCCCCCGTCTTCCGAAGATTCTTTGCGCAACGTCCACAGAGTCGATTCGATCTTGCAGTCTGAAGAGATGAGGGCGTTGTTGGACACGGCGTCGTCGAGTCTCCGGTACGCACAGTCGGAAGCGGGCTCCGAGGCGTTGGTTGAAGAGGAGTCCCCCGTCGCCCGCTTGGCCCAGACGATTCTTGAGCGCGCCGCCGGCACGGGTGTGAGCGACGTGCACCTGGAACCCTATGAGAGCGCGGTGCGCGTGCGGTTTCGGCTGGATGGCGTGTTGCATACGGCGATGACCTATTCCCTGGGGTTGCGGAATGCCGTGATTTCTCGACTCAAGATCCTTTCACATTTGGATATTGCCGAACGCCGCCTTCCACAGGATGGACGCATGACGTTGGAGTTGGGACCCAAGCGGACCGTCGATGTTCGTCTTTCGGTGTTACCTTCCCTGCACGGGGAGAAAGCCGTGCTTCGCTTGCTGAACCGGGCTGGGCAACTGGTCGACCTGCCGGCCTTGGGGTTGGATGCGACTGGCACCGAGATGTTTCTGACAGCCTTGGAGCGTCCGCATGGGATGATTCTGGTGACCGGTCCGACGGGGAGTGGAAAGACCACCACGCTGTATTCCGCACTGCAAGTGTTGAATACACCTGACGTGAATATCGTCACGGTCGAAGATCCGGTAGAATACCATTTCATCGGCATCACGCAAGTCCAGATCAAGGAAGAGATCGGTCTGGGCTTTGCCCAGATCCTGCGGGCTTTTCTCAGGCAGGATCCGGATATTATGATGGTCGGCGAAATCCGGGATTTAGAAACCGCGCAAATTGCAATCCGGGCTGCCCTGACCGGACATCGGGTGCTGTCCACCTTGCATACGCATGATGCGGTTCTGGCGGTGACGCGGTTGCTTGAGATGGGCGTCGATCCCTTCATGGTGGCTTCATCGGTCAGCGTCATCGTGGCACAACGGCTCGTGCGTCGCATCTGCCCGGGTTGCCAACAGCCTGATGACCGTTTTTCGAGAAAACAGCTTTGCGATCTGGGCTTCACCGAGGCAGAGACGCCGACCGTAGCCCCGGTGCGCGGGCAAGGTTGTGTCGCGTGCCATGGGACCGGCTATAAAGGGCGTATCGGTCTTTTTGAGGTCTTGCCGCTTTCCGAGAGTTTTCGGTCCCGTATTCTTGAGCGGCAAAACGCCGATCAACTTAAGCAACAAGCACTGGCCGATGGCTTAACAACCATTCGACGAAGCGGGTTGGACAAAATCAAGGAAGGGCTCACCACTGTTGAAGGGGTGGTGAGTGTATCCACTGAGGATTGATCCCGTAAGAAGACGCCCTGTTTCTTGAACGGTGCCTGATCATGCCGACGTTCGTCTATCGTGTGAAAACCCGGCAGGGAGTCGTCCGGCGGGGAGAGATGGAGGCCGTTGACCAAAGCGCCGTCCTGCGGGCTCTTCGCCAACGAGACCTGTTTGTCACCCGTATCCGGGAAAAACCCCCCTCTCCGGTCGAATGGTGGTCCTTTCTGGGAACGACCCGCGTCTCCCCAAAAGACTTGATGGTGTTTACCTATCAACTCGAGGCCCTGATCAAAGCTGGGGTTCCCCTTTCGCAGAATCTCGAGATGCTGGCGTCGCAAGCGCCGTCTTCGTCCTTTCAAGCGGTGATCCGTGCCGTGAAGCAGAAGGTGGAGTCAGGATCGTCCCTTGCCGGTGCGTTTCAGGCACACCCCGCGGTGTTCACTCCTTGGTACGTCAGTATGGTGGAGGCCGGGGAGGAAAGCGGGACCTTGGACGAGACGTTCGCCCGGCTGGCCGAGCATTTGGACAAAGTGGTGCGGCTCAGACAACAGGTGAATCTGGCGTTGGCCTATCCCCTGCTCGTCGTGAGCGTGGCCACGCTCGTGCTCGGGGTATTGCTTATGTGGGTGATTCCCATGTTTGCCACCATGTTCGCCGATTGGGGTGACGCGCTGCCTTGGCCGACGGCCGTGGTGTTGGCGGTGAGTCGTTGGTCCCAGGATCATTGGGTGGCGGTCTTCCTCGGAGTCGCCGGTTTGGGCCTGGGGGGACGCCTGTGGGCAAAGACCATAGCCGGGCAACGGATCATCGAGGATGTCGTTCTTCGCGTCCCGTTGGTGGGGAAGCTGTGGCGGAACGTGGCTGTCGTACACGTCACGCGGACAATGAGCGTGCTGTTAGGAAGTGGCGTGCCGATTCTACGCAGCCTGGAAATTGCCCAAAAGGTGGCCGGATTGCGGTGCATGGAACGGGCGTTGGAGAAAGCGGGATCGAGTATTCGCGAAGGACAGACCCTGGCAGAACCGCTGGAACGGTCCGGGATGTTTCCTCGATTAGTCTCGAACATGGTCGGGGTCGGTGAGGTCACGGGAAGTCTCGATGTGGCCCTGGGAAAAATCTCGGACCTGTACGAGCGTGAAGTGGACCGCGACGTCGCCGCGTTCACCGCCGTGCTGGAGCCGTTGATCATCGTCGTGTGGGGTATCGGCATCGGGTTTATTGTCGTGGCCATGTATCTGCCGATTTTCTCGATGCCTTCCGTATTTGACTGATCTCTTGAGGGTGAGGTCCCTGCCGCGTGGTTGCAAACGGGTCTGGCGGGTTGTTATGAGTGCCTCATGGGTACCGTGGATCGATCTCTGCTGCTGCATCCGCCGGCCAAGGTCAACCTCATTCTCAAGATTTTTGATCGACTTCCCAATGGGTATCATGCGTTGTGGTCGTTCATGCAAACGGTCGGGGTGGCTGATGAATTGACGGTTCGGGTCACGGACGCGTTTCAAGGGGTTCGTCTCGAATGTTCCGAGAACGCCCTGTCGGCGCCGGCCGACAACCTGGCGTATCGGGCCGCCGAATTGGTGTTACGGCGGGCGGGCGTTGCTCTGGGGGTGGACTTGAAATTGATCAAACGCATTCCGGTTGAGGCAGGTCTCGGCGGTGGGAGCAGTGACGCCGCGACGACCATGCTGGGCCTCAATCGTCTGTTAGATCTCGGCTGGACCAACGCCGAGATGGCTGCCTTGGGCCAAACTTTGGGAAGTGACGTGCCCTTTTTCATCGAGGCACCGACTGCCGTTATTCATGGATGGGGTCAGCGGATTGTTCCGAAAACCCTTGAAGGCGTCCGGTGGTTCGTGCTGGTGAATCCGGGGTTCCCGATCAACACGGGTCAGGCGTTCCGGCGCATGGATGAAATGAGGCCGACGGTTCCTCCCGTGCCTGAAGACCTGAAATCGATCGAACGCGCGTCGTCCGTTTCCTGGAGCCGGATTCTGGCTAGGATGGAGAATGATTTCGAGGCCGTTCTGTTCGGCGACTATCCCGTCTTGGCCGACGTCAAGAAAACGTTACTGGCCATGGGAGCCGAGGGCGCGCTCTTGTCCGGGAGCGGGTCGACCGTGTTTGGGGTGTTTCGAAAGCAGGATGAGGCCATCCGTGCCAAAGAGGCGTTTGCCGGAACCCCGAAATATCAGATTGTCGTCGGGCCGTCTCTCCACCGTGGCGTGCTGGAGGAGGCCCCGGAGGGCCGGACGTCGTCTCCGGACGTGCAGCGTTGTTGACAACCCTCCGTGGATGGCCTAAATAAGGGTACAAGAATTTCTTCCGTCCTTTTTTCACGCCGCCCTTGGAATCGTGCTCATGACCGATGCCCTAAAGTTGTTTGCCGGAAACTCCAATCCGCTTCTCGCGAACGAGATCAGCGCCTACATGGGCGTGCCGTTGTCTCAGGCGGTGGTCTCGACCTTCAGCGATGGCGAAATCCGAGTCAAAGTCGAAGAAAACGTTCGGGGAGGGGACGTGTTCGTCATTCAGTCCTGTTGCCATCCGGTCAATACTTCCGTCATGGAACTGTTGATTATGTTGGATGCGCTCAAACGGTCCTCTGCCTATCGCATCACGGCTGTGATTCCGTATTTCGGCTATGGGCGCCAGGATCGAAAAGATCAACCGCGTGTTCCGATCAGTGCCAAGCTGATGGCTGACCTGATTACCACGTCCGGGGCGCATCGGGTTCTGACCATGGATCTGCACGCCGGCCCCATTCAGGGATTTTTTAATATTCCGGTCGATCATCTCTATGCCAGGCCGGTGTTGTTGGAGTACGTCAAGAAAAGTCAATTGAAAGAGGTCGTCGTGGTCTCGCCGGATGCCGGCGGGGTCGAACGCGCACGGGCTTTTGCCAAACGGTTGGAAGCGAATCTGGCGATCGTCGACAAACGTCGGGAAGGTCCCAACCAGGCCCAGGTGATGAATATTATCGGAGACGTGAGTGATCGCCATGTTGTCTTGCTGGATGATATGATCGATACGGCCGGTACCATTGTGGAAACTGCCAAGGCCTGTGTGGAAAATGGGGCCTCCTTGGTCTGGGGCGTATGCACCCATCCCGTGCTCTCCGGTCCCGCGATCGAACGGGTTGAACAATCCTCGCTGGCGCAGGTGGTGGCCACAAATTCGATCGCCCTTCAAGGCAAAGATCAGGTATGTTCAAAAATTCGCATCCTGTCGGTGGCTCCCCTCCTCGGGGAAGCCATCAGGCGAATACACGAGGAGCGATCAGTCACCTCGTTGTTCGACTGATCTCTTTTTATTTGATAAGAAGACCGGTAGAATAGCAGACTGCATCCACCGGAAGATCCCGGATGTTCTGGGTTATCGGCGAAGCGAGGAACGTCGGCGCTGAATATCGGGAGAGCAGACATGGGGGAGTATTATGGAGTTTGTCGCTGAAGCAAAAAGCCGAACGCAATCAGGAAAAGGGGTGGCCCGTGCGATCCGGCGGGGAGGCCAGATCCCGGCCGTGCTTTATGGGCAGGGGACTTCACATTTGATCCAACTTGACCCCAAGGCGATTCAGAACATTTTGGTGGCTCAAGCCGGGAGTACGGCGCTGATCTCCTTGTCGCTTCAAGGTGACGAGGCCGTGCAACAACGGATCGCCGTCATTCAGGACGTGCAACGCGATCCTCTTGAAGGATCGATTTTACACGTCGATTTATTGGAAGTGTCGATGGATAAACCGGTTCGCGTGAAAGTACCGGTTTCCATCACGGGGAGCGTGCCCATCGGAGTCAAGCGTGACAAGGGCGTGATGAATCAACCGATGAGAGAATTGCACGTCGAATGCCTGCCCCGTGTCATTCCCGACCAAATCGACGTGGATACGTCGGCCTTGGAAATCAATCAGGGCATTCACGTCCGGGATCTTCAAGTCGCCGAAGGCATCAAGATTCTTGATGCCCCCGATGGAATGGTGGTCAACGTGACCGTGCCTATTTCCGATGAGAAATTGACCGCCATGCTGACTGCGGAAGCCGCGCCAACTGCAGGCGCGCCGGGACCCGCGACGACGACCCCTGCCAACCCCAGTGACCCCCCTCAATAACTCTTGCGCGTTATTATCGGACTTGGGAATCCGGGCGTTGCGTACGTTGCGACGCGTCATAATGTCGGACAACGTGTCGTGGCGCAAGCGGCGTCCGAGTGGTCTATTCCGTTACACCCCAACGGCTTGACGCAACGGGGAACCGGTCGAGTACACGGTTGCCCCGTTGCCCTGGGGTTTCCTTTGACGTTCATGAACGTGTCCGGTGAGGCCGTGGAAGAATTCGTGACGGCGCTTGACGTCAGGCCGCAGGACGTCATCGTGGTCCATGATGATTTGGGCCTGCCCATCGGCGGCCTTCGCATCAGACCCGGAGGGGGCACGGCCGGGCATAAGGGCTTGCGGTCCATCGTGATGGCTCTGGGTACCGAAGCATTCGCCCGCCTGAAAATAGGGATAGGCCGTCCCGCACCGGACGTGGACCCTGCCGATTTTGTGTTGGCCTCGTTTACGCCAGCCGAGTTGGACGACCTTCACCCCCTTATGACGAGAGCGGTTGAAGGGCTGGCCTGTTTTGTGTTGCACGGCGTACAAGAAGCCATGAATCGTTTTAATCGCCGCATGCCGACGTAAGCCACGAGAATCGTGAAGGGGCAAAAGTTTTTCAAAAAAACGTCAAGGCTACGAAAGCCTGGAGGCCACTGAAGTCGCCGTTGTTTGTCTGTCGCTCATGGGATGGCAAAAAGAATCTGGCACGCTGTGGCGGATGAGTCGTCTCAAAACTTTTTGTGTTTTCATAAATTGTAGGTAGTGAGGCCGTTCGATGGCCCCGCTTGTTTGACAGTCCATTTTACCCTATGGTACCGTCGTTTCCCTTGTCACGAAGCCAAGGTAAAGGGGGACCAGTCTGGATTTTCGGAAAGAAGATAGGTGCGGCATGGCATGTTATGAATCAATTTTTATCCTGCGATCATCGTTGGCTGATGAAGAAGCCGAGGCGGTGATCGAAAAGATGAAAAACACGTTAACCAAACACGGGGCGACGATTGTCAAAGCCGACAATTGGGGGAAAAAGAAGCTCGCCTATGAAATCAAACACGACCGGCGTGGCACCTACATCCTGCTTCAGTTTGAGTCGGCACAGGAGAATGTGGTGCGGGAACTTGAACGGCTCTACCGATTGGAAGACTCGGTCATTAAGTTCTTGACCGTGCGTGTGGACGAAGAAGCGTTCCAAGGAGCCGCGGCTGAAAAAGGAGATTCCGAAGGTGGTGGGGTTCAATAAAATCATTCTGATCGGGAACCTGACGCGCAACCCCGAACTTCGGTACACTCCGAGCGGCACGCCTGTGGCCAATTTCGGGTTGGCGGTGAATCGACGGTTTCGACAGGCCGATGATCAAAAAGAGGAAGTATGTTACGTGGATATCGTGGTCTTCGGCAAGCAAGCCGAGCATTGTGGCCAATATCTGAGCAAAGGGGATGGGGCCATTGTCGACGGACGACTCCAACAGCGGCGGTGGGAAACGGAAGATGGACAACGCCGGAATAAACATGAAGTCGTGGCGCAATCGGTCACGTTCCTCCCGAAAAAACAAAGCCATGTTGGTGAGCCCGTAGGGGGAGACGAAGACTACCCGCACGACCATTCATACGATTCGGAAGAGTACGCGTAATTTCGCGTACGAGGAGAAGGGACGCATGGAACGAGGGAGGCTTTTTCAGCGACGTCGCGTTTGCCGGTTTTGTCACGAAAACGTGCCCCTGGATTTTAAGGATCTGAACCTGTTGCGTAATTTTTTGACGGAACGAGGGCGCATTATTCCGCGGCGGATATCGGGAAACTGTATGCGGTGCCAACGGAAGCTCACGATTGCAATCAAACGTGCCCGCAGTATTGCCCTGTTAGCCTTTGCCGAAGAGCGATAAGGACGGGATTGTCCTCGTTACGGTGTGGTCCAGCCTGAATCCCAGGGTCAAGGGGGGGGGGGGCGAGGAAACGTGCCCTCGCTAAGCTTCAGCGTCAAAGACATTCCTCCGGAAGGCACGCGGGTTGCCTGTGTCGTCGGGAGGGAGGAATTGCAGTTAGAAGAGCAAGATCCCGGAATCCAGGACGTGCTCGCGTTGACGGCGACCATTCATGCCGAAGAGGCAAACTTTCTGGTGGAAGGGGAGTTGAACGGCCTGCTGCTCCACGAATGCGTTCGTTGTCTGGAAGAATTTGCAACGCCTGCGACCCTTTCGTTTCGGGCATTGTACAAAGACCCGAGTCGGCGGCGATCAAAAAAACAGGAGCCCGGCGCCGTTCCCGAGGATTCGGATCGTGAAGAGATAGACTGCTATCCCGTGCTTGAACAGCGAATTGAATTACAAGGGATGCTTCGTGAACAACTCATTTTGTCCATTCCCATGCAACCGATCTGTGTAGAGGGGTGCCATGGGCTCTGTCAGGCGTGTGGGCAGAATTTGAATGTGCGGAGGTGCGGATGCAAGGAAATCAAAACAGAATCGCCCTTTGCGGTCCTGCAAGAAGCATTCAAACTTTCACAGAAACCGTTGGCGTAAGTCACGTGTATGGCAGATGAGCGTAAGTCGTTCCCGTAACGGGAGGAGAACACAATGGCAAACCCCAAACATCGACATTCCAAGGCCAGACGGGATAAACGGCGCACGCATAAAAAGCTCGGCATCCCGAGTTTTTCCATTTGTCCGCAATGTCATGAACGAATGTTGCCTCATCGGACCTGCCTGTCGTGCGGTTACTACAAACGTGTAGCGATCATCGCGATTCAAGAAAACTAACCCTTCTCGACTCTCTCCTCCCGGTTGGAGGCTCGCACGCGACCCATGAAAATTGCTCTCGATGCCATGGGCGGAGATCACGGTGTGACTCCCATCGTCGAAGGCGCAGTACAAGCCCTCAAAGAACTTGACGTCGAATTAATCCTCGTGGGTCGCGAAGACCAACTCCGGGCAGAGTTGGATCGCGTGCCGCGCATGGATCGCCGTTTGACGGTCCACCCTGCCTCCCAAACGGTTGACATGCATGAATCCCCCGCGCAAGTGGCCAGGAAAAAACGTGACTCGTCGATTTGGGTGGCAACTGAGTTGGTCAAGGCCGGGAAGGCCCAGGCGGTGGTGAGTGCCGGCAACACGGGCGCCGCCATGGTGTCGGCCTTTTTTTTGCTCGGAACGATCAAAGGCGTTGAGCGACCGGCCATTGCGGCATCCTTGCCGACTATACGTGGGACGGCCATCATGCTGGACGTCGGGGCCACGGTCGATTGTTCCGCGCAGCAATTGCATCAGTTCGCCATTATGGGTCATGAGTATGCCAAACACCTCATGGGCATCGCGCATCCTCGGGTGGGGCTGCTCAGCATCGGAGAGGAGGCGACCAAAGGCAATGAAGTGACAAAAGAAGCCTTTCGTCTGATCAGCGAAAGTTCCTTGAACTTTATTGGGAACCTGGAAGGCCGTGACGTGTACAGCGGGGCGGCTGACGTGATCGTGTGTGATGGGTTTCTGGGCAACGTATCGTTGAAAATCTCCGAAGGGTTGGCCGAGGCCATGAAAAAAATACTGATGAGTGAGGTGATGAATTCGATTCTGGGACGTTTGTCGCTGGTCTTCGTGACCGGTCCGCTCATGCGATTGAAAAGACGAACGGATTATGCCGAATTTGGCGGAGCGCCGCTCTTGGGCGTGAACGGCATCTGTATGATTTGTCATGGCCGGTCCTCGGCCAAGGCCATTAAAAACGCCATCAGGCGAGCAGACGCCTTAGCCCGAGGACGGCTGATTGAATTGATCCAGCGTGATATTGCTGAAAGCCTGACCGCACCGATGACGTCCAGCCCCCAAATGGCCTGTGAATGAGAAGCCGGATACTGGGGGCGGGATCGTTTGCTCCCAAACAGGTGTTGACCAATGCCGATCTGGAAAAGATCGTGGAGACGTCGGATGCCTGGATTGTGGAGCGTACGGGCATTCGCGAGCGTCGTTTGGTTGCCCCCGGCGAAGCCTGTTCGGATCTCGGCGTCCTTGCGGCACAACAGGCGTTGGCAGACGCAAATGTACAGGCTGCCCAACTCGATCTGATTCTCGTGGCCACCTGCACGGGGGATTCTCCTCTTCCGTCCACTGCGTCTCTGATCCAACATCGTCTGGGTGCCGTGAAGGCCGCCGCCTGCGATATTTCGGCGGCGTGCTGCGGGTTTGTGTATGGTCTGTCAGTGGCGGACGCCTTTGTTCGGACGGGGTATCGCTATGTCCTGGTTATCGGATCGGAAGTGATGTCTTCCATCACAGATTGGACGGACCGTAACACCTGTGTCCTATTTGGAGATGCCGCGGGTGCCGTGGTCTTAGGCCGGACGGAAGAAGACCGAGGCATCCTCTCCCTCCATTTGCACGCGGACGGGCGTTTCTCTGATTTGATCTGCGTGCCGGGCGGTGGATCGAGTCTCCCGCCTTCGGAAAGCGTGGTGGCCCAACGTCTGCATTTTGTCAAAATGCGTGGCAATGAGACCTTCAAGGTTGCTGTCAAAACCATGGAAGAATCTATACGAGAGGCCGTCGCGGCGCATGGATTAGGCATTGACGATATCGATTGCCTGGTCCCCCACCAAGCCAACGTTCGAATTTTGCGGGCCGTGGGGCAACGCCTCGGGTTACCTTACGACCGGATCGTGATCAACGTCGACAGGTACGGGAATACCTCTGCGGCGTCGATTCCGCTGGCATTAGATGAAGCCGTCAAAAATGGAACGATCCAAGAAAAGAACGTGGTGGTGCTGGCAGCGTTCGGGGCAGGTCTCACGTGGGCCTCGGGGGTGATGCGGTGGTAGAAAGGATGAAGCATGGCTATGGATAAGAAACCTGTAGACTGGGCGCTGATCTTGGGCGCCTCGAGCGGATTCGGTAGGGCTGTCGCCTTGGAGTTGGCGGCCTTGGGAATGAATATCGCCGGGGTCCATTTGGACCGAAAATCCACGCTCCCCAATGTGGAACGACTCATCAAAGACATTCAAGCTCACGGCCGTGAGGCACTCTTTTTTAACGTCAATGCCGCGGATGTGCAGAAGCGCCAGGACGTCGTCGATGCACTGCAAGCGAAACTCCAGGCTGGGGAAAAATCGGCGATGATTCGCGTCCTGCTCCATTCCCTGGCGTTTGGAACGTTGAAACGATTCATTATGGAAGCGCGGGCCGATGCCGTGAGTAAGGCGCAAGTGGAGATGACCCTCGACGTCATGGCCAACAGTTTGGTGTATTGGGTGCAGGAGTTACTCGCAACGGGACTGATGGGTCACGACGGAAGAATTTTTGCAATGACCAGTGCAGGAGGTGCGCGAGTGTGGCCTACCTATGGAGCGGTATCGGCCGCGAAAGCGGCCTTGGAATCTCACGTTCGTCAACTTGCGCTCGAGTTGGCTCCGATGGGGATTACGGTCAACGCGGTCATGGCGGGCGTGACTGATACCCCGGCCTTACGGAAAATTCCGGGGTCCGATGACATGATCGCTTGGGCTCAACGAAAAAATCCCTCGGGCCGTTTGACCATGCCCCAGGACGTCGCGGACACCATCGGGTTGCTCAGCCACCCCAAGTCGCACTGGTTGACCGGAAACGTGATTTGTGTGGACGGCGGTGAGTTTATCGTTGACTAGTCCGGACAGGGTGCCTGCTCACTGGCTTTTTAGCCGTTGACTTTCTCGGCGGTTTCACTCATACCTGAACTTCCTATGTCTGACCCAATCGCATTCCTGTTTCCCGGTCAGGGGTCGCAAGCCGTCGGGATGGGGCAAGCATGGCGTGAGGCGTATCCACAACTCATGGCCTTGTTTGACGAGGCCGATTCGATTTTGGGATATGACCTTCGGACTTTGTGTTTTGAAGGACCGGCAGACCAACTCAATCGAACGGAATATGCCCAACCCGCGTTGCTGGTCACGAGCCTGATTGCATGGCGGGCTTTGGATTCGCGCATCTGCCCCTCTGCCGTGGCGGGTCATAGTTTGGGCGAATATTCTGCCCTTGTCGCCGCCGAAGGCCTGTCGTTTCCGGCTGCCGTTGAGTTAGTAGGCAAACGGGCTCAATACATGGCCGAAGCTGTACCGTCGGGGAGCGGGCTGGTCGTGGCGATACTCGGGTTGGCCGAGGAAGTGGTCAAGAAAATCTGTGAAGAGGCCCAAGCCGTGGGCGTGGTGACCGCAGCCAATTTCAATGCTCCGGGCCAGGTGGTGATCGCCGGCGAAAAAGCCGCGGTGGAACGGGCCCTTGAGTTAGCTAAGGCTCAAGGGTGTCGACGAGCCATTGTCTTACCCGTCAGCGTGCCTGTTCATTCGTCTTTGATGCAACCGGCGGCGGATCGATTTGCGCCTCACGTTCGTGCGGCAACATTTTCCGATTTGACCGTGCCACTCTTTAATAACGCGGACGCGCGCCCGTTGGTCCGCGCGGAGGAGATCCGGCGTTCTTTGATTCGCCAACTCCCGTCCCCTGTGTTATGGGAGCAAAGTGTTCGCGCGATGTGGGAAAGCGGCATTCGGACGTTTATTGAAATCGGGCCGGGGACGGTGTTGACCCGGCTCGCTAAAAGGATTGCGCCGGAGGCAGCATTACTCCATATTCGGGATCCGGAGTCTTTGGAACGGACCTTGACGGCAATACGTGATTGAAGGTAAGACGCAGTTCCCGAAAAATGAAAAGCGAGGCAGGCGTGTTGGAAGGAAAAAAGACGATTGTGACGGGGGCGGCGCAAGGCATCGGACAAGCCATTGCGGAATGTTTCGCGAAAGCCGGGGCCGACGTGGCCGTGGTGGATCTGGACGCCGCCCGCTGTGCCGACGTGCTGCAATTAGTGGAGCGCGAGCAGGGTCGAGGGCTGGCGTTGTCAGCCAACGTGGCGCAGTGGGAAGCCGTCAAAGGAATGGTGGATCACGTCGTGAAGGAGTGGGGACATGTGGACGTGTTGGTCAATAATGCCGGCATTACCCGTGACGGGTTGATTATGCGCATGAAAGAAGAGGATTGGAACGCCGTTCTCCAGGTCAATCTCACCGGGACGTTTTATTGTACCAAGGCGATTTTGGGTCCCATGACCAAACAGCGGCATGGCCGGATTATTAACATGGCTTCGATTGTGGGGGCGATCGGGAATGCAGGGCAGGCGAATTATGCTGCGTCGAAAGCGGCGGTCATCGGGTTCACCAAATCAGTCGCTCGAGAATATGCGAGTCGAAACATCACGGTGAACGCGGTCGCTCCGGGGTTTATCGATACGGCGATGACCCGGGCCTTGAACCGGGAGATCAAAGCCACCTTGTTGCAACAGATTCCTCTCGGTCGATTGGGGCAACCCTCCGAAGTGGCGGAAGCCGTCCGGTTTTTGGCATCGGACGCGGCAGCGTATATCACCGGCCAAGTGTTCCACGTCAATGGCGGGATGCACATGGCGTAACATCATGCATGACGAATTCCAAATGGATTCCTTAACAGGAGGTGCGAAGGTCGATGGCCGTTGAAGAACGTATTCGAAAAATCATTGCAGAACAGTTGGGAGTGGAAGAAGAGGATGTCGTGCCCGACGCGTCCTTTGTCGAAGATTTGGGGGCCGACTCCTTGGATACCGTAGAATTGGTGATGGCGCTTGAGGAAGAATTTGACGTGGAAATCCCTGATGAAGACGCGGAAAAGATTCAAAAAGTTTCCCAAGCCATTGAGTATATCAAAGAAAAAACCTGATCTACGGCCCTCATGACCGAACACTCCCCCCGTCGGCGCGTGGTGATCACCGGCTTGGGAGCCGTGACTCCCGTGGGAATCGGTGTCGACAACACCTGGCAAGCGGTGCTTGCCGGGAAATCGGGAATCGGTCCTATCACGCGCTTCGATGCATCCGACTATGCCTGCCGAATTGCGGCTGAAGTGAAGGGGTTCGATCCGGCCGATCACCTCGAAAAAAAAGAAATCAAAAAGATGGATACGTTCATCCAGTATGCCATGGCCGCGAGCCAGGAGGCGGTGGATGACGCGAGGTTAACCATCACACCCGAAACGGCCAAACGGGTCGGGGTCTACATCGGAGCGGGCATCGGCGGCCTTCCGGCCATTGAACAGTATCACAAAGTGCTCCAGGACAAAGGGCCGGGGCGCGTCAGTCCATTCTTCATCCCGATGGTCATCGTGAATCTGGCCTCGGGCCAAGTCGCGATCCGGTTTGGGGCCAAGGGCCCCAATTCATGTGCCGTGACGGCCTGTGCCACGGGGAATCACTGCATCGGAGACGCCTATCGGATTATTCAACGCGGAGAAGCGGACGTGATGTTGGCCGGCGGAACCGAATCCGCGATTTGCCCGTTGGCCATTGCAGGTTTCGGTGCGGCTAAAGCGTTATCGCGTCGCAATGACGATCCGGAGCGGGCGAGTCGTCCGTTTGACCGTCACCGGGACGGGTTCGTGATTGGAGAAGGAGCCGGCGTGGTGGTGTTGGAAGCATTGGCCCACGCCCAACGTCGCGGCGTCAGAATATATGGAGAACTTGCCGGCTATGCGATGACCAGTGATGCCTTTCATATCACCGCTCCTCCGGACGACGGCGGAGGGGCCGTTGATTGCATGGAAAAAGCCATTCGCGACGCGGGGATCCCAAAAGAGACCATCGGGTATATCAACGCGCATGCCACCTCCACCTTTGCGGATAAAGTTGAAACGCAATCCATCAAAACCGTGTTTGGGAGCCATGCCGCGCGACTTCCGGTGAGTTCCACGAAATCTATGATCGGCCACCTGTTGGGCGCGGCCGGTGGCGTCGAAGCGGTCTTGACCACTCTGGCGCTGTATCATGGCATCTTGCCGCCTACGATGAATCTGGAGCATGCCGATCCTGAGTGTGACCTTGATTATATTCCCGGACAAGCCCGTCACGTTCCCATCGAAGCTGCGCTTTCGAATGCCTTTGGATTTGGTGGCGTGAATGCCTGCCTGGTCGTCAAGTCTGTACAAGGGGACAGGGACGTGTAGGTTTTTCCCGGACGCACCAGACCATCAGAGAAAGGGCATGAATGTGTGTGAGGAGGCGCATCGACAACTGCCGTATCATTTTCGCCAGCGAGCTTTATTGGAAGAGGCCTTGACGCATCGTTCCCACGAGCGGCCCGAACCCGCGGCAAATAACGAACGCCTCGAGTTTTTAGGTGACGCAGTGTTGGGTCTGATCGTGAGTGAATATTTGGCAGAAACCTTTCCGGAGTTGGCGGAAGGAGAATTATCACAGATCCGAGCCCGGCTTGTGGGGCGGGTCACGCTGGCAGACGCCTCGCGGCGGTTGGGTCTTGGCCAAATGCTCCGCTTGGGCCGAGGTGAAGAACGCACCAAGGGCAGGGACAAAGTGTCTCTCCTGGCAAACGCGTTGGAGGCCGTGATCGGAGCCGTTTATGTGGATGGCGGGATGGCGGCGGCACGAACGTTTACATTACAGGCGCTGGAAACCCAACTCAAAACATTACACCAGGAGGACGTTGCAACGTTCAGACAGGACTACAAAAGTCAATTGCAGGAATGGTGTCAACGGCACGTGCAGGTCCTGCCGGTCTATAAAGTGATCGACGAATCAGGCCCGGATCATCAAAAAGCATTTGAAGTGACGGTGGAAATTGAACAACAATGTCAGGGAAGCGGGAAGGGGCACAGTAAGAAAATAGCTGAACAGGAAGCGGCCAAACAGGCGCTTGAACAACTCCGGTCTGCAACCGGCTCGGGCTGATCTCAACGGATAGATCTTAAGAAAAACCAGTAAGGAGGATGAAGGAATGCTTGGATTACGTGTGGCAAGAAAAATCCTGTTGGTCATTGGAGTCGCGGTGCTCTTTGTGGGAATCAATGGAGAAAGTCTTCGAGCCGGGAATCCTCAAGGCCTTTTGACGGCAGAGGGCAAGGCTCCTCGTGCGATCATCACCACCAAATTCGGTCAAATGGAACTGGTATTCTTCCCGAAACTGGCGCCCAAGCACGTGGAAAGCTTTTTGAATTTAGCCCAGAAGGGTTTCTATAACGGGACGATTTTCCACCGGGTGATTCCCGGTTTTATGATTCAAGGTGGTGATCCCAATACCAAAGATCCGAGCAAGCGACATCTCTACGGCATGGGAGGCCCTGGGTATACCTTGCCGGCCGAGTTTAACCGGATTCCGCATGAACGGGGCATCGTGTCGGCAGCCAGGGCGGCCGATCCCAATAGCGCCGGTTCTCAGTTTTTCATCATGGTCGGCAAAGCCCCCAGTCTGGACGGGCAGTACACGGTGTTTGGCGAAGTGGTGAAGGGCATGGAGGTAGCTGAGGAAATCGTGCGTCAAGCCCGGGACCCCAAAGATAATCCCCTTGAACGTATCGAAATGACCGTCGAAGTGAAATAAGGTAAACGGCAGGCGAGGTTCTGGGGCAGGTTGCTAGCGGGGAAAGCTTCGGGTCGGCTGGTCTTCCATGTGGGTGCCGCTCGGAAGGATAACGCGTCCTCCGCTCGTGCCGAGCCTCGTCAGCTTTTCGGCGACGTCAGGGTGACGGCTTTTGAGAAATCCGATCAATCCGTTGAGAAAGCGATTGGAACGAAGCCCGTCTCCCGAAAAACCGGTAATGAACGTCAGGCCACGCTCCAGCACCTCGCTCACGAGTTGGGTGTCGGGTTTTTCTCCCTCCATGAAGGCTTGATATTCTTTCTTGAGGGCTTCGGTAAAGGGATGGGTCATGCCCTCAGGCACGTGGATTGGGCTGAACGATCGACGCAACGACTGGATGGCCGCGATGACATCCCCATCCTGCGCGTCGCTCCGTGCCTGAAAATGTTTAAACGTCACGGCTTCGAGGAAATAAAATATCTCCGCGGCCTTGTCTCCTGATTGTTCGAGCAGTTCCTTGTAGAAGGCGCGCCGTTCCTGTTCGAACTGATCCCCGACACGTTTTTGTTGATAGTCCACGTTCGCGTCCAGATAGACGCAATCGGAATGGCACGCAATCCTGACGACGCGGTGGGTCCCACAGCATTGGCTGCAAATGGCACCGCGTAACGCCGGGCAGGGGCGTTTCCCTTTTCGTTCGTGGCAGTAGATACACTTGCTCATGGCTTCTCGTTCTCTTCCAGCCAGCCCAGCCCGTAATCCGAAAGAGTCCGTTTGCGCTTCCGTTGCTTGCCGGTATTGGTCGGGCGTTCAAGACCATTGATCTCAGCCCCGTTGGCATACAAATAGGGAACCAGGATCATGTGGTTCCGGCGGTCGATTTTGACGGAAGACGGCGAAATCAAAAACTCGGCAATGACCTGCATGGAACGGTCCGGCTGAACCCGCCAGATTTTTCCCGCGGTGAGGTCGGACAGGTACAGGCTGCCGAATCGATCGAAGTCGATCCCGCTTAAATTCCGAAACTTGCCGGTAAAAAACGAATTGGAAATGACCTCGGTCAGGGTGCGGTCTTCCGCAATTTCCATCACGGTTCCGTTGTCGAGGCTGGCGATCCAGAGCCGGCCCGATCTCGGGTGAACGACCAGCCCTCGAGGCGACGCCAAATCCTCGTGTTGCAGATAGAGGGACACCTCGTGATCGCGTTGGGGGTCAATCCGGTACACGGCGTTTCCGGCCGTGTCCAGGACAAAGAGTTTCCCGCTGCCGTCGGCAATCAGATCCGTCAATTCCTCCACGTGAAACGGATGCAGGGAAACGGTGATCGTGGGTTTGCCGGATTGCGCATCAAATCCCCGGATGACGTCGATGTCGGCCACGTAGAGAGTTTCGCCGGTGACGGCCATGCCATGGGGTGAGTGCAGGATCGTCTCGCCCCGGCCGCCCTGAATGAAGTGCAGATCCAGCAAATTGCCGTCCCGGTCAAGTTTCGAGATGAACCCGTTGTTGTCAGACGTGCCGGGTTCGCCATTGGCATTGGCGATGAAATAGCCTTCGCCTGAAGGATGTGCGATAAAGGATTGGGGGCTGCTCAGGTGGCTGATGGGATTGGCGAGAACCGGGACTCCCCAGGTACTCAGAAGCAGAACCACGGCGACGGTGTAGAGTGGCGTCCGGACCGCGCCCCGTTGCCGCGAATAACAGGATGGGAAATACAACGAAACGGATTGGAGCGCGGAAGGATGTCGCACGGCGGTCATGCTACGGCACCCTTGGGGGGGTGTCAAGGCGTTGTATGGGGCCACCACATTTGGCACTCGGGTTGGTGGTGAATCAGGGATTGTACCGGAGATTGCCGCCCAAGGCTATGGTGGGGCAACACGGTATTGTAGGCCAGCAACCAATCGGCCAGTTTGCGGTTAAAGGCCGCCAAATCGTCGAACAGCAGATCCTCGTGGTAGTCCACGAAGGTCTCTTGCAGGGTGCGATTGAACCGTTCCGCATGAGCGTTCATTTTCGGGGATCGGGGATACGTCCACCAGTGGGTGATGCCGCGTTCATCGAGCCGGTGCTGGAAATGCCCCTGGAACTCCGGGCCGTTATCGGAGAGGAGGACCCGGGGTGGGGCCGGGAGCAACGCACAGAGTGCATCGAGGGCGTGGGTGGCATGGCGGCTGGAGGCGGTGGCGGTGGCCACAGCGAAGGCGAAGCGACTGCAGGGATCGATGAAGGTGAATAGGTAGCGGCGGAGTCCGGCGTGGAGCCGCACAACGGGATCGCCGGCCAAGACCGCCAGGGGCTGGGCGGGGCGGGGCCGGGGCGGGCGGGATTTCCGGCGCCGTGTCCGGGGTTTGGGCCGGCCCCGGGCATCCAGGCGGCTCGGCGTGTGCCGCATCCGGTCCGGGGCGCGGGCGATCAGGCGCCCGATGGTGGAGACCCTGGGGAGGGCTAGCCCGTGCTGCGCACACCACGGCCGCAGTAGGACGTGCAGCTTGGCCTTCCCACGGTTGGGATACGTGGTGCGTAGCCGCCGGATCGCTTGGCTCAGGGCGGGTGGCCACGTGGCCTGCCGCCGCCGGTGGGGGGCCCTAGAGCGGACGGCCAACGCCTGCGGGTCCCCGCCAGCCTGAGTGAGCGCCCGCTGCCAGCGATAAAGCGTCCGGCGGCTGACGCCAAAGGCCTCCCCCGTCGCGGCTGGGCCATGCCGGGCGCAAAAGTGCAGAATCTTGAGTCGGTGATGGGCTTCGTGGGGTATCATGTCCCAACGATGCCCGAATTGCGTTAGTCGATAAAACCCCCTGATGCGATAGCCGACATGGTGGATTTGCATGGCCTCTCCTCCTGTTTCGAGGAGTGCCAAAGGTTTCTGAACTTATACAGGCAGTGTATGGGGCCACCTGTGAACTCGGGTTGCTGGTGAAGGAGGAATTCTACCGGAGAGTGTCGGCCCAGGCTCCCCCCTCTTTTGTCGCTGCGCCATCCCTCGATGACAGATGTCGAGGGCAGGCTCATGGCGCTTCTTGGACCGCGGCCTCTCCAAGAGCCGCATGAGATGCGGCCGCTACAAGGGCGGAGAGGCTGACCGGCGTCGCGTCGGTTGGTGGAGAGCATGCGCCCTTCTCCGAGTTGGGTCGCCGCGAGGACAAGCGAGGCGTCTGCCAAATCCATTGGCCGATGCGTGTCTTGTCCCATGAACGCACGGATGGTGCCGAGATGTTCCGGCTTGATCTCATAGATGTTCACGTCGACACTTGTTCGACGAAGCACAACTCCGCCTGCACACCTAGCCGCGTGAGCATGAGGGAGCAGGTTTCGGTCACCACCGGCCACGTGACGACAAGCGAGTCGTCTAAGCGTCGGCTCGCCGTCACCACTGCCTCATGCCAGCGGTCCCGGACGTTAGCCAACGCAAGCCAGTAACCGGTATCAGCCAGCACCATGTTTGTTCTCGAGATCTTGTGTCAGATACTGTTTGTATCGGCTGGCTATGTCCTCGGGGCCTTCGGCGCAGCCCACGAAATCACTCGACAACAAGGCATCGAGTTTTTCCCGGGTCTGTCCGGCCTGTTGCCGGTGCAAAAGATCAATGGCGCGTTTCACAATTTCGCTCACGTCGAGCCGCGTCAGTGGTTGAAGCTGCTTCAGCTTTTCAGTCTTAACTTCATCAAGTCTGGCGTTGATTCGCATCAGGCGCCCTCCCACGTTTTCCCTATTCGAGTCGAGTATGGATGACGATGTCATACAATTTGCTGTGTAAGGCCACCACCCTGTGAGCCGTTGTCAGAAAGCATGGAGTCAGTGGTGGAATCGGTGCGGTGAGCTTGGTTGGCGTGGAGCACCTCTGATCTTGGACAGTCGGATCATGCTTGCGACGGATAGATTTCCGAACGATGGAGACGGAGCCCCTGACCTTGCGTTCCCCTTGATTGACTGGAATTTTTCGCCCCTGTTATCGTAGCGTAACGTGTAAAATGGGACCTTGCGACATGAAGGAGGACGATGTGACGGCTCGGATCATTGATGGAAAAAGCTTGGCAAAGGACATTCGGGATGGCATTGGCCGGGACGTGCAAGCCCTTCAAGCCCGGACTGGCGTTCACCCGGGTTTGGCCGTGGTGTTGGTCGGCGACGATCCGGCCTCGGCGGTCTACGTTCGCAATAAAAAGAAAGCCTGTGATGCCGCCGGCCTGTACGTGGCCGATCATCATTTGTCTGCGCAGACAAGCCAAGTCGAATTGTTAACTCTCGTCGACCAGTTAAATGCTGATCCCAAGGTACATGGGATTCTGGTGCAGCTTCCCTTGCCGGCACATATTGACGGGCAGGCCGTTCTCAATGCCCTGTCTCCCGGCAAGGATGTCGATGGCTTTCATCCATGCAATATCGGTCGGTTGGTCGCGGGCGATCCGGTGTTTGTTCCCTGTACGCCCAAAGGGGTGATCCGCATGATCGAAGCCACCGGCGAATCCCTGGCAGGGAAACAGGCCGTCGTGGTGGGGCGCAGCAACATCGTGGGAAAGCCCGTGGCCATGCTTCTGTTGCATCGACACGCCACCGTGACGATGTGTCATTCCCGGACACAGGATCTCCCCGCCGTCTGCAGGGAAGCCGATATCCTGGTGGCTGCAATTGGCAAACCCCAGTGCATCACGGGCGACATGGTGAAAGAGGGGGCCATCGTGATTGACGTGGGAATCAATCGACTCGATGACGGTCGGTTGGTTGGCGACGTGAATTTTGAGCAGGTGCATGAACGCGCAGGATGGATTTCCCCTGTCCCGGGAGGCGTCGGACCCATGACCATTGCCATGTTGTTGGCGAACACGGTGGAGGGAGCCAGGCGAGCGGCAACGGAGAAGGGAACGGACTGAGCCATGCCATGAACGCGTCCACGCTCCATCAGACGTTGACCCAAGGCCAGTTTGCCGTGACCGTCGAATTGAATCCCCCCAAGGGGACTGACGTGTCGGGATTACTCGAGATTGCCAAGTCGTTGATCGGACGAGTGCATGGGATCAACGTGCCCGATAACGCCGCCGCGGTGATGCGCACGAGTCCGGTGGCTGTGGCCCGCCTTCTGTATGAACAGGGGCATGCCCCCGTGCTCCAACTCACGTGTCGGGATCGAAACCGAATCGGCATTCAATCGGATCTCCTGGGCGCGCACGTGCTCGGAATCCGTAACGTGCTGTGTCTGACCGGCGACAGCCCGAGCGCCGGCGACCATAAGGATGCCAAGCCGGTTTTCGACTTGGATACCGTGCAAGTCATGCACGTGGTGAGCGAACTCAATCAGGGACGGGATTTAGCCGGTCACGCGTTGGAGGGACGGACCGCGTTCTTGATCGGTGGTGCGGCGGCCCCCACCGCAGAATCGGTTGAACTCTTGCATGAAAAATTTGAGGCCAAGGTCAACGCCGGCGCTCAATTTTTTCAGACGCAACCCGTATTCTCAGCGAAGGAGGTCCGGTCTTTCATGGACGAGGTGCGTCCGTATTCCCGTAAAATCTTACCCGGGGTCCTGGTGCTCCGTTCCATCAAAATGGCGGAATACGTCAATGCGCACGTGTCAGGCATCGACGTTCCCGAAGAGATCCTGCAGGAACTGCGTGACGCCGGAGACGCCCATGCAGCCGAAGCCGGAATGGAGATTGCAGTGCGAACCATTCGTGCCATTCGTCCATTCTGCGATGGCGTGCACGTCATGGCCGGCCGGTTGTCGCACCGGCTTCCCGAGATCATCCGAAAGGCCGAGTTGAGCTGATGACCATTCCGGAGTTTCAAGACCAAAAGGGGAAGAAGAAACTGGTGGTCGTGACGGCCTATGATGCGTTGTTCACGCGCATGATCGAACAAGCCGGTATCGACGTCATCCTGGTCGGAGATTCGCTGGGCGTCGTGGTCCAAGGCAAAGCGGACACGTTGTCGGTCACCATGGATGAGATGGAGTATCACACCCGGCTTGTGACGCAAAGTCGGCAGCAGGCCCTGGTCATCGCCGATATGCCGTTTATGAGTTATCAGGTCAGCGAGGAACGAGCCATTCACAATGCGGGTCGCTTACTCCAGGCGGGAGCCGCAGCCGTGAAATTGGAAGGAGGTGGTGCCATGGTGGATCGAGTCCGCGTCTTGACCACCCTCGGCATTCCGGTGATGGGTCATCTCGGCATGACGCCGCAGTTTGTGCATCGCTTTGGCGGCTACAAGGTGCAAGGAAGAGAAGCACCACAAGCCGAAACGTTGATGGCCGACGCTAAGGCGTTGGAAACGGCCGGGGCGTTTGCCCTGGTCCTGGAAGCCGTACCCGCGACCCTGGCGCAATCCATTACCCAATCCGTTTCAGTTCCCACCATTGGGATTGGGGCGGGACCCCATTGCGACGGACAGGTGTTGGTCCTGTATGACCTGCTGGGCCTGTTTGACGAGTTCATTCCCAAGTTCGTCAAACCCTATGCCCACCTCAAGGCCGATGCCCTTCAAGCCTTGCGGCGTTTCAAGGAAGACGTGGAACATCAGAAGTTTCCCACTGACCAGGAAAGCTATCAGTAAACGGTCTTCGGCGGAAGATGTCCGGTCCGTTTTTGCCCCTTGCCAAGGCTGCCGCGTCCTCAAGGCTTGACGCCTGCCCCCTATGGTTTATCACCCCCCCGTGAGTGGTTCCTCTCTCTTTTTGGGAGAGGGCCGGGATGCGGGGGCGTTGCGTCAGTCCAGCCGCCGGCTGACGTGATGGGCGAGCTATTGACAAATCATAAGAGGGCACCCTAGGATCATCCGAGGGGCTCTGGCATGTGTTGTCCGGCCCTTTTTTTATGACTGTTTTCCGGACAAGGTTGAATGGACATGGGAAATCTGGTGGTCATCGGGTCCCAGTGGGGAGATGAGGGCAAAGGAAAGATCGTTGATATTCTGGCCCGGGAGGCAGATGTCATCGTGCGATTCCAGGGTGGCTCCAATGCCGGGCATACGGTCGTCACCCCAAAGGGCACGTTTGTGTTTCACTTGATTCCGTCCGGGATCCTGTCCCGGGGGAAACAGTGTGTGTTGGGTAACGGGGTCGTCATCGACCCCGGAGCCTTGATAGAGGAATTGGACCAATTGGCTGATCAAGGTATTAAGGTCGGGCGCAACTTTGCCATCAGCCAACGCGCGCATCTGATCATGCCGTATCATAAGGCCATCGACAAAGCTGCGGAAAAAGCCAAGGGGGCACGTCGGATCGGAACCACTGGTAAAGGGATCGGCCCGGCCTACGTAGACAAAATGGCGCGCATCGGAATTCGGGTGGGAGACTTGCTCGATCCTGAGGGGTTTCGGGAAAAAGTGGAAAGAAATTTAGTCGAAATCAACAATTTCCTTCGCCACGTCTACGGCGTGCGTGTGTTTCATGCCGATCGCATTTGCAAAGAATACCTGGCTTATGCCCAACGCTTGTCGCCGTACATGACCGATGATTCGTTGCTCATTCACAAGGCCGTGGCAAAAGGACGGCTCGTGCTCTTTGAAGGGGCTCAGGGGACACACCTCGACGTAGATCTGGGGACATATCCCTTTGTGACGTCATCCAATGCATGTGCGGGTGGTGCCTGTACCGGCGGCGGCGTGGGACCGACGAGAATCGACGCGGTCCTGGGTGTCACCAAAGCCTATACCACGCGCGTTGGAAGCGGGCCGTTTCCCACGGAGTTATCCGATGCCGTGGGTAGTGGGTTGCAGGAGCGCGGGCAGGAATTTGGCGCCACCACGGGCAGGGCACGTCGGTGTGGCTGGCTGGATGAGGTGCTTTTACGCTATGCGGTTCGGGTGAACGGCTGCACCTCCTTGGCGGTGACGAAACTGGACGTGCTGGATGGGGTCCCGGAACTCAGGATTGCAGTAGGGTATCGTCATCAGGGAAAACTGTATCGCGAGATGCCCGCCGATCCGCGCGTCCTCACGCATGGTGAACCCGTGTATGACGTGCTCTCCGGGTGGGCCGGGACGACCACTGGGGCGACGTCCTATCAAGCCTTGCCCATCGAGGCCAGGCGATATTTGAGACGAATCGAAGACGTCACGTCGTGTCCGATCGATATCATCTCGACGGGTTCTCATCGAGAACATACGATCATGCTGAAAAACCCCATGACGCAGACGCGGTATCGGGGCAAACGCGTCCACGTCAGTGGCTGACCCTTCCCGTTGGGGGGGCGCCGTTTGACAACCTTTGGGGCGGTTGCTAGCATCACCGTTCCGGTGAGCCGCTAGCTCAGTTGGCAGAGCATCGCCCTTTTAAGGCGAGGGCCCTCGGTTCGAGCCCGAGGCGGCTCACCATTATCCGTGACGGCTGCAAGTTTTTCTCATTATTTTTCTCCTTCCATCCCCCCACCGCGCCAGTCGGTGCCTGATGGCTTGGCTCCCGTGCCCCCCTCAAGGGGGAGTAATAAAAAAGGGTACAAACCGGCGTCGCGAGACCTGTCTTCGCTTCGGTTTTGTGGCCTGTATAAGTTCAGAAACATTTGGCACTCCTCGACACAGGAGGAGGAGCCATGCAGATCCACCATGTCGGCTATCGCATCAGGGGGTTTTCTCGACTAACGCAAGTCGGGCATCGTTGGGACATGATACCCCACGAAGCCCACCACCGACTCAAGATTCTGCACTTTTGCGCCCGGTACGGCCGGCCGGCGACCTATGAGGCCTTTGGCGTCAGCCGCCGGACGCTTTCTCGCTGGCAGCGGGCGCTCGCCCAAGCTGGCGGGGACCCGCAGGCGTTGGCCGTCCGCTCCAGGGCCCCCCACCGCCGCCGGCAGGCCCTGTGGCCGCCTGCCCTAAGCCAGGAGATCCGGCGGCTGCGCACCACGTATCCTAACCTCGGCAAGGTCAAGCTGCACGTCCTGCTCCGGCCGTGGTGTGCGCAGCACGGGCTAGCCCTCCCCAGGGTCTCCACCATCGGGCGCCTGATCGCCCGCGCCCCGGACCGGATGCGGCACACGCCGAGCCGCCTGGATGCCCGGGGCCGGCCCAAACCCCGGACACGGCGCCGGAAATCCCGCCCGCCCCGGCCCCGCCCCGCCCAGCCCCTGGCGGTCTTGGCCGGCGATCCCGTTGTGCGGCTCCACGCCGGACTCCGCCGCTACCTATTCACCTTCATCGATCCCTGCAGTCGCTTCGCCTTCGCTGTGGCCACCGCCACCGCCTCCAGCCGCCATGCCACCCACGCCCTCGATGCACTCTGTGCGTTGCTCCCGGCCCCACCCCGGGTCCTCCTCTCCGATAACGGCCCGGAGTTCCAGGGGCATTTCCAGCACCGGCTCGATGAACGCGGCATCACCCACTGGTGGACGTATCCCCGATCCCCGAAAATGAACGCTCATGCGGAACGGTTCAATCGCACCCTGCAAGAGACCTTCGTGGACTACCACGAGGATCTGCTGTTCGACGATTTGGCGGCCTTTAACCGCAAACTGGCCGATTGGTTGCTGGCCTACAATACCGTGTTGCCCCACCATAGCCTTGGGCGGCAATCTCCGGTACAATTCCTGATTCACCACCAACCCGAATGCCAAATGTGGTGGACCCATACAGGGCCTTGCCTTCGTCGATAGAGAAATGGTAAGGTCTGGTCCGGTAAGTGGGCGGGAGCCCACTTTTTTTTGTGTTGCTGCTCTCCAAGCGGTCGTTTCAGAAGGGCGTGGATTGCGGGCATGAACGGGCTGGGGAACCAAGTCCATCGCATCGCCGAGCCGATTGCCAAGGCCCTCCGCCTTGAAATTGTTGATGTCGAGTGTCATGGGAAGGGGGCCAAAACCATCGTTCGGGTGATCGTGGAAAAAGAAGGTGGCGTCGGGATTCAGGATTGCGAACAGTTTCACCATTCACTCGGCCGCGCACTTGATGTCGTCGACCCGGTTTCACATGCCTATCGTCTGGAGGTGTCGTCCCCAGGGGTTGATCGTCCGTTGAGACAGCGAAAGGACTATGACCGGGCGGTGGGACGGAAGATTCGCGTCAAAGTCCGTGATCCCGTTCATGGACATGGGACGTTGGTCGGCCAGTTGGCTGAGGTCGATGACCGGGGGATCACCCTTCAGGTACCGGTTCGAAAGTCGAGAACGTATCGGCGGGTAGCCCTTGAGTGGGATGCCGTTGCCCAAGCCAAATGCGACATTGAATGGTAACGGAGGGATTGAGGCCGTGGTCGGGTACAAGTCGATTGCGGGCCAGCAGGAAAAGGGGCGGCTATGAAGCGTGAACTGATGGTAGTCATTGAGCAAGTGGGACGCGAAAAAGGCATCGACAAACATCTGGTGCTGACGGCCGTGGAATCCGCGCTGCTGACCGCGGCGAGGAAACGGTATGGAAACAACGAAAATATTCAGGTCCAAATCGATCCCGACACGGGCGAGATTTCCATCGTGTCGTTGAAGACCATTGCGGATCAGATTACCGATGCGAATGCTCAGATTTCCTTGGAGGAGGCGCGGGCGATTGACGGTGAGGCCGAATTGGGCGATGAAATCGGGTCGCTCATTGACGTCGAGGAATTTGGGAGAATCGCGGCGCAGGCTGCGAAACAGGTGATTTGTCAAAAAGTCAGAGAAGCCACGTGGGAGGCGGTCGAGCGGGAATATTCGAAGCGAGAGGGGGAATTGGTTCACGGCATCATTCTCGGCCAGGAGCGTCGGAACTACCTGGTGGAAATCGGCAAGACCGAGGCCGTCTTGCCCGTTCATGAGCAAATTCCCCGTGAGGTCCACCGGCGCGGCGACCGGATTCGGGCATTGCTCCTGGAAGTGCGTCGGACGCCTAAAGACGTTCAAGTGATCCTGTCTCGATCCCATCCGCAGTTCGTGGTCAAACTCTTCCAATTGGAGGTGCCTGAGGTCACGGAAAAAATTCTGGAGATTAAAGGGGTGGTACGCGAACCCGGGGACCGGACCAAAATCGCGGTGTTCTCCAGGGATAAAGCCGTTGATCCGGTTGGCGCCTGTGTGGGGATTAAGGGATCACGGGTACAGGCCATTGTGCGGGAACTCAAGGGAGAAAAGATTGACATCATCCCATGGACCACGGACCCGCGCGTGTTTATCGGCGAAGCGTTGAATCCCGCCTCCATCGAGAAAGTCGGCATCGACGAGGAGAAAAAGGCGGCCCTCGTGGTGGTAGCCGATTCGCAATTATCGTTGGCCATTGGGAAAAACGGACAGAACGTGCGACTCGCCGCCAAGTTAACCGGGTGGAAAATTGATATCATCAGTGTGAGCGAGTATGAAAAAGAAAAACTCGAGCGGGAGCGGGAAATAAAAGCCGCCCTGGCTGAGGAAACGGCGGCGCAACTTGCGCAGGAGGCCGGAGCCGACAAACAGCCGCCGGAACCTGCGAGTGAAGGGGCGCACGGTGAAGGGCTCGCGGTCATATCCGAAGAGACCGTTGAATCACGCGAGGTTTCTTCGTAAGTCTTGCGAATTACGATGAGAGTGTATGAATTAGCCAAGAAGCTGGGCCAGGAAAGTCGGGTTCTGATAGCCGAATTGGGCAAACTGGGTATTGCGGTCTCCTCCCATAGCAATGCTTTGAGCGAGGAGGACGTCGGGAAAGCCTTGAAAGCTCTTTCTGGAGGGGCGGGCCTGCAGACGACGACGCGGAAGAAGGCGACCGGGTCGTTCAAACCCGGCAAACCCGCAAGGAAGCCTTCCGCTTCGCCTGTCAAGGGCCGCGGCCAAACTCTTGCTCGTGAAAAGGAAAAGGCTGCGGAAGAGGAGGTTCGGAAACCTGAGAAAAAACACATTTTAATCAAACGGCGAAAAGAAGAAGTCGCCGCCCCTCCTGAAAGTGAGACCGTGGCGAAAGAAGAGTCTCCGGGAAGTGGCGTGATGGTTCCGAAGAGCGAACCCATGGAACCGGAAGCCATGGACCGTGAGCCGCCTGAAGTCGCCGCCATGACGCAGGCCTTGGCTGTCGAATCGGTGATCCCTGACGTCTTGCCATCAGTCGAAGAAAGACCCTCGCCTGTTGAGGCCGGTGGGCCAGGGACGATCCATCCTGAAAAAGACAAAACGGTTGAGGAGCACGAAAAAGGCAAAGAAGAGGAGAAACCGAAAAAAAATCGGAAAGGCGGAACCCCTCGAGATGGAGACCTCTTTGCCGAGATCTATGAAGACGCGGCTCGATGGCAGGATCTTCGTCCCCTTCCCACCCTGAGACGTGAAGAACGAGCCCGACACCTTCCTTCTGCCACGTCAACCGAAATCACGAAACCCAGAAGAAAGACCGTCAAGCTGTCATCAGGTATTACGGTCAAGGACTTTGCAGAACACTTGGGGCTCCGGGCGACGGAGGTGATTCGCAAGTTAATGGAAATGGGTGTCGGCCTCACACTGAATCAGCCGATGGATCTGGATGCCGGTGTGCTGATTGCCGAAGGGCTCGGGATTCAGGTGGAGATCCAGACGGAGAAAGAAGGTGACGCGCTGCTAGAAGAAATACTTAATCCGGTGGCCGAGTCCCAATTTGTGCCGCGGGCTCCGGTGGTGACCATCATGGGGCACGTGGATCATGGGAAAACGTCGTTGCTCGATGCGATTCGTCAGACCAGAGTCACGCAACAGGAAGCGGGAGGTATCACGCAACACATCGGAGCCTACTCCGTGCAGGTCGGAGAGAAAAGTGTGACGTTTCTGGATACCCCAGGTCACGAAGCGTTCACGGCCATGAGGGCACGTGGGGCGCAGGTCACCGATATTGTGATTCTGGTGGTCGCCGCAGACGATGGCGTCATGCCGCAAACTCTCGAAGCTGCGAGCCATGCGCAGGCCGCCAATGTCCCCATCGTGGTGGCCATCAACAAGATTGATAAGCCCGGAGCCAATTCGGATCGAATCAAGCAGAGTTTGTCGGAACAGGGCCTTATTCCTGAAGCCTGGGGCGGACGGACCATATACGTGGAAGTGTCGGCGAAAGAAAAGCATGGGTTGGAGACGTTATTGGAGATGTTGCTGCTGCAAGCCGAGGTCATGGAGTTACGCACGGACGTGACCCAACCCACGAGAGGTGTCGTGTTGGAGGCCAAGTTGGATCGTGGTCGTGGTCCGGTGGCCACCGTCTTGGTCCAAAGTGGGACTTTAAAAATCGGCGCCGTGTACGTGGTAGGGGCGACCAGTGGTCGCGTACGAGCGCTGGTCGCACATGATGGGAAGAAAATCCGTGAGGCGGGGCCCTCCACTCCTGTCGAAGTCATAGGCTTGTTGGAATTGCCGGCTGCCGGAGATCAATTGGTGGTCGTGAAAGATGAGCGGGTGGCCCGGGAGATCGCCGGATCCAGACAACAAAAGCGCCGGACGGCCGGGCTTGGTACCGGCCCGACCCGGCTCACGCTGGATGCGTTGTTCGCTCAAAGCCAAGAGGCGGACAAGAAGGAATTGGCGGTGTTGGTGAAAACGGATGCTCAGGGTTCGGTTGGCGCCCTCTGCGAGTCCATAGCAAAAATCTCCTCTGAGACGGTCAAGGTGGTGATTATTCATCGAGGCGTGGGCGGCATCACCGAATCGGACGTATTGCTGGCGTCCGCGTCGAAGGCGCTCGTGCTCGGATTTCACATTCGTCCGGATCCCAAGGCAGCGGCGCTCGCCGAACGTGAAGGCGTGGAGATCAGACTCCATACCATTATTTATCATGCAATCGCTGACGTCAGAGCCGCCGCCGAGGGGTTGCTGGAACCGACTCTCACGGAGCGCGTGTTGGGACGCGCGGAGGTGCGACAGGTCTTTACGATCCCCAAAGTCGGCGCGATTGCCGGATGTTATGTCACGAACGGGCATATTGCCCGGGCGAGCGAGGGCATTCGCTTGTTGCGGGACAGCGTGGTCGTCTATGAAGGGAAACTGGGTTCGTTGCGGCGCTTTAAAGACGACGTCCGGGAAGTGCAGCAGGGGTATGAATGTGGGATCGCCATTGAAAATTTCAATGACATTAAGACCGGCGACGTGATTGAAGCGTACGTCTTTGATAAAGAGACGGCCAAATTGTAACCCCCTATCGACGACGCGCCCGGCCTGAGTCATGGCGCGTTGCGCGTCGGGCTGAAAACCGATGGTGGTTGGAGTCTGTCGGATAGAATTGCATTTTTCCGAAGGGCATTCGCTGAAATCGAAGCGTCAAATCCTGTCCAGCCTCAAAGCGCGTCTGTGCAGGACGTTCAAGGTGTCGGTGGCCGAGCTTGATGATCATGATCTCTGGCAACGATCCGTGTTGGGCATTGCTTGTATTGCGAATGAATCGAGTCACGTGAACCGGGTTCTCGATCAATCGATCAATATGATTCGGGCCACTCCCACGTTGGAATTGCTCAATTCTCGGATTGAACTGTTGTAGAGTGGGAAGAAGCGCGAGTGTCGTGTCGAAGCCGGCGTATAAACGATCAGTCAGGGTGGCTGATCAAATCAGAATGGAGGTCGCGGATATTCTTGCCAGAAAATGCAAGGATCCCCGGCTCCGGTACGTGACGGTCACCGGCGTGGAGTTGAATAATGATCTGCGGAAAGCCCGTGTCTACGTGTCCTTGTTGGGGAGCCAAGTCGAGGAGAAAGACGTCGAGAAGGTTCTCAAAAATGTTTCCGGGTTCGTTCGGTTGGAATTGGGCCGGCGCTTGGAGTTGCGCTATACGCCGGAGGTGGCCTTCTGGTTTGACTCGAGTCACTCACGAGCGACACAGATCGACCGGATCCTTGATGCCGTGCTCCCCGGTGATGAGCCTGGGCGCGAGGCAGCGGTTGGAGCGAATCCGGGGATGAGGGGCAGGCCTGATGACTGAGCTGCTTGGTGGGATCCCATCTCGTCCCGTCACTCAGGTTTCTTCGGACGGCGTGCTGAACGTCTCGAAGCCTGCCGGGTGGACGTCGCACGACATCGTGGCCAAAGTCCGTCGTCTTCTTCAAGTTCGTAAAGTGGGCCATGCCGGGACTCTGGACCCTGAAGCCACCGGCGTGCTTCCCGTCTTGCTGGGGAAAGGCACAAGGCTTTCGGAATTTTTACTGCATTGGGATAAGGGCTATGAGGCTGTCTTGCGTCTGGGCCAAGAGACCACGACCCAGGACGCCACGGGCGCCATCGTGCGGGACTGCTCCGTCCAAGGACTTCGTCCCGAGACCGTTCACGCGGCAGTTGCGCAATTTCAAGGTGAACAATGGCAAGTACCGCCCATGTATTCGGCGGTCAAAGTGAGAGGGCAACCGCTGTACAAAGCAGCTCGGGCCGGTAAAATCCTTGACCGTCAGGCGCGCCCTATTACCATAGATCGGATTGAGGTCAAGGCGATGGCCCTGCCCTCCGTCATGCTGTGGGTTCGCTGTTCGAAGGGGACGTACATTCGCACACTCTGTGCGGATATCGGCCAGGTCTTGGGCGTGGGAGGACATCTGAGCCGGTTAACCCGCATTCGAGTAGGGCCGCTCCACCTCGATCGGGCGTGGCCGCTTGGTGACGTGGGACGTGGCAACGACCCGTTCGAGCGCCCGGGGGCTTTTCTGAATCTCGATGAGGCCTTGGCCCATTTTCCGGCGGTGGTCGTGGATCCCGCCGTAGTGGGAAAGGTGTTGAATGGCGCACCCGTTTCGGACACCGCCGTGTGGCCGGAGGATGCCCGGGAGAACCTCACCGACACGTTGGTCCGGGTGAAAGATGACCTGGGGCGATTCTTGGCCGTTGGCAAATGGATTCTTTCCTCCGCGGATGTGCCGGGACAGCAATTAAAGATGGTCAAGGTTTTTGGAGAGCCGTCTTGAGCCAGACAAGTTCACGTCTTTCCATGAAACATACATAAAAAAACTGTCACGAAATGAGGAAGAAGGAGGCTGGTATGGCAGTGGTCAAGGAAGCGAAATCGGACATCGTGCAGCGACATCGGGCGCATGAACGGGATACGGGTTCATCAGAGGTGCAGGTTGCCTTGTTGACGAACCGCATCAATTATTTAACCGACCATTTGCGCACGCATAAAAAAGATCATCATTCGCGACACGGGTTGTTGAAAATGGTGAGCCTTCGCCGGCGATTGTTGGATTATTTGCATCGAAAAGACATCGGACGCTACCGCGCCCTGCTTGGCAAGTTAGGGCTGCGGAAATAGCACCCCACGCGGGTTGTCACGAAGATAAGAAGGAGAGAAGTACATGGTGAAAGCAGTTGAAGTGGAGATAGCGGGACGTACAATGCGGTTGGAGACGGGTCGGATGGCCAAGCTGGCCGATGGGGCCGTGTTGGCCTCCTATGGGAATACCGTGGTCCTGGCGACGGCGGTGGCGTCCAAGACCTTGAAGCCGGATACGGATTTTTTGCCGCTCACGGTGAATTATCAGGAAAAGGCCTATTCGGCCGGGAAAATTCCAGGGGGGTATTTCAAGCGGGAAGGGGCTCCGTCGGAAAAAGAAACCTTGACGAGCCGGCTCATTGACCGCCCGATTCGCCCCTTGATCCCGGAGCGATTTTATTACGAGACACAAGTCATCGCGTCGGTGCTCTCAGTGGATCAGTCGATGACTTCGGAAGTGGTTGGGATCACCGCTGCCTCCGCCGCGCTCGCGATCTCGGATATTCCCTTTGGCGGTCCGTTAGCCGGCGTCAAAATCGGACGCGTGAACGGCCGGTTCGTGGTCAACCCCAGCATGCAGGAACTCCAGAACAGCGAACTCGATTTGGTCGTCGCCGGCACCGAGGACGCGATCCTGATGGTGGAAGCCGGAGCGAACGGGCTGTCCGAGGCCGTGTTCCTGGATGCGTTGGCGTTGGCCCATTCGGAAATCAAGAAGATCGTTTCGAAAATCGTCGAGTTGCAAGCGGCGGTGGGACGGACCAAGCGCGTGGTGCCGGTTGAACCGGTCGACGAGGCACTGGAACGGCAGATACGCGAATTGGTGTCCGGCCCGATTCGAGAAGCCGTGCTCATCGCCAATAAAACCGACCGGCAAGAGCGCTTGGATCAAGTCCTGGTCCAAGCGGTCGAGAAACTGGGCGAAGAGGATCCTGTGCGCTGTCGGCAGGTCAAAGAGGTCTATCATGAGGTAGAATATCATGAAGTCCGCGAGATGATTCTAGAAAAGCACGTCCGAGCGGATGGTCGTGGGCCTTCGGATGTCCGGCTCATTTCGTGCGAAACGGGGCTGTTGCCGCGCACACATGGCTCCGCCCTGTTCACGAGAGGGGAAACCCAAAGCCTAGCCGTGGTCACGCTAGGGACCTCGGACGATGAGCAACGCATCGATGCGCTTGAAGGGGAATATTTCCGCAACTTTATGCTCCACTATAATTTCCCGCCGTTCAGCGTAGGGGAAGTCCGGCCTTTGCGGTCTCCAGGTCGACGCGAAGTCGGGCACGGGAAACTGGCGGAGCGTGCGTTGCAGTCTGTGCTGCCGGACAGGGAGGCCTTTCCCTATACCATTCGCATTGTCTCGGACATTTTGGAATCCAATGGCTCCTCCTCCATGGCCACGGTGTGCGGGGGCACCTTGGCCATGATGGATGCCGGCGTACCCATTAAGGAGCCGGTGGCGGGTATTGCCATGGGACTGATCAAAGACGGCGACCGGGTCCTGATTTTGTCGGATATTCTCGGACTCGAAGATCACCTGGGAGACATGGACTTTAAAGTAACGGGGACGCGAATGGGCGTCACCGCGCTCCAGATGGATATCAAAATCGAAGGGATCACAATTGATTTGATGCGACAGGCACTCGAACAAGCCCGGACCGGACGACTCCATATTTTGGAGAAAATGCAGGAATCACTCTCCTCCCCTCGGGCGTCCCTGGCACCCCATGCGCCTCGCATTTTTACGATTCAGATCAAACCCGACAAGATTCGGGACGTCATCGGACCGGGCGGGAAGGTCATTCGCGGCATCATTGCGGAATGCGGCGTCAAGGTCAACGTGGACGATTCGGGCCTGGTGACCATTGCGTCGGTGGACGAAGCATCGGCTCAACAGGCGATCGATATAATCAACCGGTTGACGGAAGAAGCGACCGTGGGAAAGACCTATTTGGGGACCGTCAGGAAAATCGTCGATTTTGGCGCCTTCGTCGAAATTTTACCCAACGTCGATGGCTTGGTCCATATTTCACAATTAGCCGAGCATCGAGTCAAATCCGTGGCCGACGAACTTGCGGAAGGGGAACAAGTCTTGGTCAAAGTCCTGGAAATCGACAAACAGGGCAAAATTCGTTTAAGCCGCAAAGAGGCGTTGGCGGACTCGCAACCGCCTCCTGCCGCTTCCTAGCAGGAGGGCCTGTTTGACCGGCCTGCAACGGATGTCACGGCCGGCTATTCGTCATGACTCCAATCTTGGGTGGAGAAGGCCATGACTTGGACGCGCAAAATCGTCCTTGATAACGGGGTTCGCCTGGTGATGGAACGGATGCCGTCCCTGAAGTCCGTTGCCCTGAGCGTCTGGGAAAACGTCGGTACCAGGGATGAAGGGCCCCGGCAAAAAGGTTTCTCCCACTTCCTTGAACATATGATGTTCAAGGGCACTCGCCGTCGATCCGCGACACAAATTTCTCACGAAATCGACAGCCTGGGCGGAGAGATGAATGCCTTCACCATGCATGAAACGACCACCCTGTACATCAAAGTGTTGGATCAGCAGATCGGGCAGGCCATCGACCTGTTAGCCGACGTCTTTTATCACTCCCGTTTTGATCGCAAAGAAATCGAACGGGAAAAACAGGTTGTGTTGGAGGAGATCCGAACGGTTCGAGACGACCCCGAAGATTTCGTGCAGGAACTGCATGCCAAGCAGGTATTACGGGGGCATCCGCTGGGGAGATCGATCCTGGGCGATCGGGCCACCATGAAACGCATTCAACGACGAGATCTTTTTCACTATCTGGATCAACAGTATCGTCCGGAGAAAACCGTGATTGCGGTCGCGGGGAATTTCGAGGTGAAGAAGGTCGAGGCCTTGTTCAATGCAGCTTTCGGAAAATGGACCTCCGTTGGGAGTGCCGGTAATGGAGCGCAACGGCAGAAGCCACCGCGCGTTCGTGGAGGGCTCATGGTGCATCACAAGCGGTTGGAGCAGGTCCATCTCTGTCTGGGACTTAAGGGGCTGCCCGTGGCGCATCCGGCCCGATACGCGGCCCATACGTTGAATGGCCTGCTCGCGGGCGGGATGAGTTCCCGGCTCTTTCAGGAAATTCGGGAGAAGCGCGGTCTGGCCTATACGATTTATTCCCAATTGTCGAGTTTTTCGGATGGAGGGGTGTTGACCATGTATGCTGCGAGCGGGGCCAAAGAGGCTCCATCGGTGGTGGACGTCGTGTGTCGGGAAATTAAAAAGTTACAGAAACGCGGACCCGGTCATCAAGAATTGGAGCGCACCAAGAACCAATTGAAAGGGGCCTTGATGCTGGGCTTGGAAGGGACCTATGGGCGAATGAACAAGTTGGCCAAAGACGAACTTGCACAGGGGCGGTACGTGTCCTTCCGGGAACTCTTGTCTGAAATCGATCGCGTTTCCGTGCGGGACGTTCAAGAAATGTGCTGGGAACTCTTGGATTTTGGCTCTATGTCCGTGACGGCGTTAGGCCCCGTGAAGCCGGAAGCCTTTCAAGGCAAAATTTTGGCGCAATCCTGAAAATGCGGAAAATTTTCCTTGGAAAGACTCTTGACAACTTGCAACGGGATGAGTAGCATGGGCCACTCTAATCAAAAGGGTGAAAGCGGGTAGGCCGAATGGGGCTTCTCGTGGTGAAGTTGTGTAGAAAAAAGGAAGTACGCTTTTTCGTTGCAATTGGAAAATTTTTTGGTTAAAAGGTACGAGTCGTTATTTTTATTATCTCATCCTAAGTGAAGGAGGGGGAAATGAAGAAGTTATTTTTCCGTGGGGGCGTTGTGGGATTGTTGGCTGCAGGTCTGATGCTGGTTGGATTCATCGGTCTGGCAGATGCCCAGAAGGGCCCCTGTTCCAGCAACAAGAAATGTAGTGGTGATCCAAATGAAGTCGCCAGTATTGGAGACATGAAACTCCTTGGGAGCGCACCCGCAAGTTTGAAGGGTCGCGTGTATGCCCATTGGGCGGACAACCCGGCTGGTGAGATTCTCTTTGGCATTCAATATTGGAACACCAGCAATCCAGGTGAAACCGGCGACCCTCTGGGACGTGCTTCCGATGACCGGGACGCAGCTATTCCTGATCCGTTGTTCGTCTGCTGTGCGTGGGGGTATCAAGGTGGTGAGGAACGTAACAATCCCTATGCGGGATGGTACAATCCGCAAACGACGGTTCGGCTGCGCGTAAAAGATTCGGCGTTGATGAAGCAGTTGACCGACGCGTCGCAAAATCTGGTGGCCATGGAAGTGCAACTCGATGGCAACACCGTCACGGGATTCAAAGTCCTCGCTGGCGAGTAATCTGACAATGGAGAAAATGGATTTATTCAATTTTAAGACTTTTTATTTTTAGCGCTTAATTGAGGAGGAAGGAATCATGAAAATTGGGAAATCAGGGTTAGCCGTTTTAACTGCCTTGATCGTGGTGGGTTGCATGGCCTCCAGTGCGCTTGCCATTGAAGCATTCCAAGAACGGTTTGAGTGGGGAGATCTCAGCAAACCGACCACCCTGCATGGCCGGATAGCGGTTGTCGATCCCTACGATAAAGCCGCTTGGGTGAACATCGCGGTGTTTGGGGGCAATGCCGAAAGCGGGTACTATTGGCAGAAATATTTCCCTGGCAAGAATGTCAAAGTCTACGCGGCGGATGATGCCGTGTGGAAAAAACTTGTGGATTTGGGCAAAGGCTCGCACAGCCAAGCTGTGATGAGCGGGACCGAGGCTTCCAAGTATACTTTGGTCGAAATGGTGGTTCAGGAAACCGAACAAAATCATCGGGTTGTGTCGTCGCTCAAAGAGATTCCCGAGGTGGCCGGTACCCCTGACAAACCGCGAAGCATTCATAGCCTGCGTGCCATCAGTGTCGCGGATTCCATTGACAACAACAGTTGGGCGCAGAACAAAAAGATGCAATACGACGTGATGATTCCTGGCGTAGGACCGATCTCCGGATTTATTCCCAACTCCAACCAAAATCCTCATAAGTCCAAGGGTACGGCGGAAGGAAAATTCGGGAAGTCGTTGCAATAAACAAGGCTTCTGCCGGTAAAAGCTGAAGGGCAGGACCGAAAAGGTCCTGCCCTTTTTTTTATTCGGTATCAAGACGTTTTTGAATATCCGCCAACCGGGTTAACGCCTCAAGCGGGGTCATGGAGAACAGATCCAATTGTTTGATTTCTTCGATCAGAGGATGGGGTTGAGGTGATGAGGAATCCGCGCGTTCCGGATCATCCTGATGAATTGCGGTACTCGTGCCATTCGGAGACACCTCTGGAGACACCTCCTGTTCCAGTTGAGCCAACACTTCTTCCGCTCGCACAATGATGGAGGCGGGCAACCCGGCGAGTTGTCCCACGTGGATTCCATAGCTGCGAGCGGCTTTCCCCTGTTTGATTTTTCTTAAAAAAATGACCTGATCTTTTTCCTCTTTCACCGCGACAGTGAGGTTTTGAATTCCTTCCCGGAATTTGTCGAGATCCGTCATTTCATGATAGTGAGTGGCAAAGAGGGTTCTTGCTCCGAGTATCCGCCTGTCTTGAATGTGTTCGGCGATTGCCCAAGCCAGGCTTAGGCCATCGTACGTGCTGGTTCCCCGTCCGATTTCATCGAGAAGGATTAGACTGCGCGATGTGGCCCCACGCAAAATCTTGGCGGTTTCCAACATTTCCACCATAAAGGTGCTCAATCCCAGAGCCAGATTATCGGAGGCGCCAACACGGGTAAACATTCGGTCGATGACCCCGATTTTCGCTTCGGACGCCGGAACAAAAGAGCCTATGTGGGCCATGAGCACGATCAGCCCGGTTTGCCGCAAAAACGTGCTTTTCCCTGCCATATTCGGGCCGGTCAGCAACAGTAATCGATGGGCGTCGAAGTCCATGTAGGAGTCGTTGGGGATGAATCCTTCTGGCAGGTCGAATTGTTCCACCACAGGATGGCGTCCGTTTTGTATGCAGATGATACCCCCATCATGTACGTCCGGTTTGACGTAGCGGTTTTTGGAAGCTACCTCCGCAAAATTCGAGAGTGCATCGAGCAGGGCTACGTGCCTGGCCATTTTTTGAATTCGGAAAACCTGGCCGGATATCTGTTGCAGCATTGCCTGAAAACGCTCTTGTTCGGCGCGTCGCAACTTCTCGTTGGTCCCGAACAATTGGGCTTCAATTCGCTCAAGGTCTTCGGTTGTATACCGTTCGGCGTTGACCAGCGTTTGTTTTCGTCGGAAATGCTCCGGCACACGAGACAAATTGGCTTTCGTGACTTCGAAATAGTATCCAAAAATCTGGTTATATTTGATCCGGAGCGAATCGATTCCGCTCTGCCCCCGTTCGCGTTGTTCCAGATCGGTCAACCATTGTATGCCGTTGCGGGTCGCGTGTCGCAATTCGTCGATGGCGGGGTCGACGCCGTCTCGAAAGATCGGTCCTTCTTTCAGGGAAGCCGGGGCATTGGGAACGATGGAGTCCTCGATAAGCGTGGTGATATCCGACAGGGAATCCCACCGTTGCAAGATGGAGTTGAGAAGAGGATCGCTCATGCCGTCGAAGAGCAGAAAAAGCTGTGGGAGCAGGGTCAGGGATTCTTTTAAACGAAAAACATCTCGTGGGGTTGCCGTTCCGATCACCACGCGGCTGCCCAACCGTTCGAGGTCATCCAGGTCTTGTAAGTGCGAACGAACGTGCAGGCGAAGCTTCAGGTTATCCATGAAAATGGACACCGCATTGAGCCGGCGTTGGATGGATTCGCTGTCAATCAGGGGCCGTACGATCCATTGACGAAGAAGCCGGCTGCCCATCGCCGTGACCGTGTGATCGAGAACCGACAACAGGGTGGCGTGTTGTTGGTCAGGATGCAAGGCTTGGACCAGTTCCATGTTACGCATGGTCATGGCGTCCAGATGCATCTCCCGAGTCGGTTCAAGCAGTTCAGGCCTTTGGATGTGGTGGTGTTTCCAGGTCGGTTGGGTATGCTTGAGATAACGCAGAATGCAGCCAGCAGCTTGGACACCGGGCCCTTCGACAGAGAGCCCCAGTCTGTCCACCTGGTCCACTTCGAAATGAGCCCGGAGCCTATCCTGGGAAGAATTCAATTCGAAATAGGCAGAAGGCTGTTCCGTGACACGAGGTAGCCGCAGGGGTTCCAGGACTTTGCCGAGCTCGGCGTTGACCGGGATAATAACTTCTTGAGGACCGAGGCGGATGAGTTCATCCAGCATCGAATCCTGGTTGGCAAATTCCGCAATGAGAAATTGACCGGTTGATAGATCGATCGAGGCGAGCCCAAAGTCACAACGCGAATGGGCCGGATCGGGTTGAACGGATAAGGCTGCCAGAAAGTTGGCCGTTTTGGCATCCAGTAATTCATCGTCGAATAGCGTGCCGGGGGTGTAGAGTCGGACGACCTCTCGTTTGACCAATCCTTTAGTCAATTTGGGGTCTTCGACCTGCTCGCAGAGGGCGACGGTTTTTCCGACTTTAAGCAACTTGGCAAGATAGCTTGTGGCCGCGTGATAGGGCACCCCACAGAGGGGAATGGGGTTGGGGCTGTTCTTGTCCCTGGTCGTCAGCGCGATATTGAGCAACGCGGAGGCTTCTTTCGCGTCCTCGTAGAACATTTCATAGAAGTCACCCACGCGAAAAAAAACGATCGTCTCCGGGTAGTGTCGTTTGATGTCCCAATATTGTTTCAGTAGCGGTTTCTGTTCTGATCGGCCCATGACGGAATTACCTTGAGTCCGACGTGATGGCGTCAAGGAGACCATGGCTTTGTGGTCCGCACGCTCGAACTCGCACGCGGCGAGTGTTTTTCCCTGCATGGAGAAAATGAATCGAAAGATAGTCATCGGGCAACCAAGCTGCAGGAAGCCGGTTGGCCCATTCCATGAGGACAACAAAGTCTCCGTTCAGATATTCGCTTAATCCCGTGTCAGCCAATTCCATCGGCTCTTCCAGTCGATACAAGTCAACGTGGACCAGTGGCAGGCGTCCTAGGTATTCCTGGATAAAGGTAAAGGTGGGACTGCTGACCACGTGGGGATCGAGCCCTGCGCCCAAGGCAACTCCACGCACAAACGTCGTTTTTCCACAACCCAATTCACCAACGAGCGCAATAATCTCACCCCCCTGAAGTCGGCTGCCGACGGTTACGCCGAAGTGCTCGGTCTGCGAAGGTGTCACCAGGGTAAGGGTCCGGAGATCTGGGTGTTCAACGGCCATATGGTCCGAGGACGGCTTCGCGGTCGGAATCGCCGGCATGCAGCACGTGGGTGATAGCCTGCGGCAGGTAGGCAATGAGGTCACCGGCCATCAAACTCGGATACCCATACGTCCGGGCCGCGAAGTCGCCGGCCAATCCGTGTAGATAGACGCCGCTTTGAGCCGCCTCCCACGGAGAGATTCCTTGCGCGAGCAAGCCGGCCAGAACCCCGGTGAGCACGTCTCCCGTACCTGCAGTCGCCATGCCCGGATTTCCGGTCGGCGTAACGGCAGTCGGGCCCTGAGGATGGGCAATAATCGTATGGGCCCCTTTCAGCACCACGATGCTCGAGTGGGTGCGGGCGAAGTCCTGGGCAATTCCCAAACGGTTGCGGTTCACGGTGGTCGCCGTTGATTCACCAAGTAACCGTGCCATTTCTCCCGGGTGGGGAGTCACGATCGCGGAGAGGGGACATGAACGGAGGAGGTCCGTATGGCCAGCCAGGGCATTCAGCGCGTCGGCGTCGATGACGACCGGTCGGTCGCATTTGGCGATCAGCGTTCGAATCACGTCAGCGGTTTCAGTATGTGTCGAAAGTCCTGGGCCAATCCCAATCGCATTCCGGGATTGAACAAAGGGTTGAAGCTTGGGCAGGGCTTGTCGCGATAGCGTATGGTCCGCGGTTTCAGGAAGCGGCAAGGTCATGACTTCCGGAATATTCGAGACAACACTGCCCTGTACGCTGGCCGGCGTTGCCACGGTGACGAGTCCGGCACCTGCTCGAAGAGCCGCCTTGGCCGCCAACGCAGCGGCTCCGCTTTTTCCGGACGAACCGGCAATGATCCCGGTGTGCCCAAACGTCCCCTTGTGTGCCGAAGCCGGGCGTCCGGGTAACCAAGCTCGAATAGCGGAGGGAGTCAGCAGCTCAATGGAAAGCTTCAGATCGTCAACGTACTGGGCCGGAATGCCGATATCGACGCAATGCAGGCGGCCGACGTAATCGATGCCCGCTCCCAAAAAGAGCCCGAGCTTGGGATTGCCCAACGTGACGGTCAGGCTGGCGTGAACCGCCGTCCCTAAAGTCGCGCCGCTATCCGCGTCAATGCCGGAAGGAAGATCCACCGCAACGGTGGGAGCGTCCGAGGCATTCATGGCCTGAATGGCCTCATGGTACAGGCCGGTGATCGGTGAAGACGTTCCGGTTCCCAGGAGCGCGTCGACGAGAACGTGGCTGTTCCGGACCGACAGGTGCATGGAGTCCGGGGAGGGGGCACTCAAGACGCTCGATCGTCCGGTTCCTTTAATAAACCGTTGATACATGAGTTTGGCATCGCCTTTGAGATCGCGGGGTTGTGCAAGCAAGCAGACCTGCACGGTGCTGCGTTTCTGACGCAGGAGTCTGGCGACGACGAACCCGTCTCCGCCGTTGTTGCCTTTTCCGCAAAAGATCGTCACCGTTTTCCCCTTCAGGGCACCGAAGGCCTTTTCCATGGCTGACACCACGCCTGACCCTGCACGCTCCATCAGCGTCTTTCCGGGGACGCCGGTCTCGTGGATCGTGCGATGGTCGAGTTCTCGCATCTGGTCGGCGGTGACGATTTTCATGGCGCACCAAGTACGAACTCGGCGGGCATCTAACTGCCAAGCGATGAAGGGATTAAGGCTCTCATTTCCCTGACAGCACGTTCGAGGCCGACGAGGACCGCGCGGGAAATGATGCTGTGCCCGATATTGAATTCCACGATTTCGGTAATTCCTGTCAGGCGGTTGATATTGTGATACGTCAACCCATGGCCGGCATTCACCTCCAGCCCCAGTTGCTGCGCGAGGCGTGCTCCTTGCAATAGGGCTTCGACTTCCTTCCGGATCTCTTGGGGATGGCGGCTGTTGGCATACGTTCCGGTATGCAGTTCAACGGCGTCGGCCCCCACTGTGTGCGCGGCACGGATTTGACTTCGGTCCGGGTCGATGAACAGGCTGACCGGAATCTGCGCGTCGTGGAAGAGGCGAATGAAGGCGGTGAGTCGCTTGCGCTGCTTCGTTACCGCCAGCCCGCCTTCCGTGGTGAGTTCCTGTCGCCGTTCAGGGACCAGCGTGACTTTATCGGGCCGGACGAGCAACGCAATCTTCGCGGTCTCGTCGTCCGCAGCCATTTCCAAGTTCAGAGCGGACGGGACAATATCCCGCAGCAGAGCCAGGTCTCGTTCCTGGATGTGGCGACGGTCTTCACGGAGATGAATCACCAAGCCGTCCGCGCCGCCCAGGTCCGCCAGGATCGCGGCGGCAATGGGGTCCGGTTCATGCCCTCCTCGAGCCTGCCGGAGCGTGGCGACGTGGTCGATGTTGACGCCGAGTCTGGCCATGGGAACCTTTCTGCTCCGGTAGGGGGCGAAGATCTGCTTCCCGGCATTATGGCAAAACGGGGAAGGGAGTCGCAATGAACCATGCTTGAGCACCAGGAGAAGGTGCGTCTCGGAACGGCCAAGAAAAAAGCTGAAAAAACAAAGCCTTTCATTGACTGGTCGCCTGGCCTTTACTACAATGACAGGTTGTTGTCATGATACGCTAGTACAGGCGATTTCCCTGCAAATAATCATCTTTGTCCTGTTGACCCATGCAAAATTTCTTTCGTATTCAACGCCTCCCGCCCTACGTCTTCAGCCAAGTCCAGGAACTCAAAATTCAGGCGCGGCAGCGCGGTGAGGACATTGTCGACTTTGGGATGGGCAATCCTGATCAAGCGACCCCACCCCACATCGTTGAGAAATTAGTCGAAGCGGCCCTGAAAGGGAAAAACCATAGATATTCGGCGTCTCGTGGCATTACGAGATTACGTCATGCCATCAGTGCGTGGTACGGGAAACATTACAACGTGGATATTGACTCTGAGACCGAAGCCATTGTGACCTTGGGCGTCAAAGAAGGACTGTCGCATCTGGTCCTCGCGATGTTAGGACCGGGCGACGTGGTGCTGACGCCCACGCCGACGTATCCTATTCATATGTACAGCGTGATCATTGCGGGCGGAGAAGTGCGCGGTGTCGAGCTTCGCCCCACCGATGACTTCTTCGCAAACCTGACGCGAGCCTATCGTCAAAGCCAACCTAGGCCCAAGGCCCTGATAATCAGTTTCCCTCACAACCCGACCACGAGCATCGTGGATCTGGAGTTTTTTAAAAAGGTGGTGTCGTTTGCGCGCGAACACCAGATCTACATCATTCATGACTTGGCCTATGCGGACATTGTGTTCGACGGCTATCGAGCGCCGAGCCTGTTGCAGGTGCCGGAAGCCAAAGAAATCGGTGTGGAATTTTATTCGTTATCCAAGAGCTACAACATGCCGGGATGGCGAGTTGGGTTCTGTGTCGGCAACAGGGACATCATTGCGGCCTTGACCAAGATCAAAAGCTATTTGGATTACGGGATGTTTCAACCGGTTCAAATAGCCAGTATTATCGCTCTCACGGGACCGCAGGATTGCGTGCCGTCGATTGTGAAGCAATATGAAAGTCGACGGAACGCGTTGGTCGCCGGTCTGAATCGTATCGGCTGGCAGGTTGATTATCCGCGAGCCACGATGTTTGTCTGGGCGCGCATTCCCGCGGCCCACGCGGGAATGGGGTCGCTCGAGTTCTCGAAGTTTTTGCTCCGGGAAGGGCAAGTGGCTGTGTCACCGGGCATCGGATTCGGGGAAGGCGGCGACGAATACGTCCGGTTCGCGTTGGTGGAAAATGAACATCGCACTCATCAAGCGATTCGAGGCATCAAGACTGCGTTAAAACTGGATGATCGACCATGAGCGGCGAAATCGGAATAGGCCTGATCGGATTTGGCACCGTCGGATCCGGGGCCGCGAAAATCCTGCTCAACCAAGCCGAGTTGATCACGAGACGGGTGGGGAGCCCCCTGCGCTTGAAACGAATCGTGGATCTGGACGTGACGTCGGATCGGGGTCTGGTGCTGCCCCAAGACATCCTCAGCACGGATCTCCCCGGACTGCTGAATGATGAGTCTATTCGGATCGTGATTGAAACCGTCGGGGGATGTCATTTTGCGAAACGTGTTATTCTCGATGCCATCGACAAAGGCAAACACGTCGTCACTGCCAACAAGGCGTTATTGGCGGTGCATGGTGAGGACGTATTTGCCGCGGCCCATCGCGCGGGTGTGGACGTGGGTTTCGAGGCCAGCGTGGGTGGAGGCATTCCGATTCTTCGATCATTGACCGAAAGCTTGGCGGCCAATCATTGTGTGTCGCTGGTCGGTATCATGAACGGCACCTCCAACTATATTTTGACCCAGATGAAACGCGAGGGACGGGAGTTTCAAGAGGCCCTGGCACAGGCGCAAGCTGCCGGCTACGCGGAGGCGGATCCGACGTTCGACGTGGAAGGAATCGATTCCGCCCACAAGTTGGCGATCATGGTCAGCTTGGCCTACGGAACCCCCGTCAACGTCAAGGAGATATATACCGAAGGCATTCAGCGTTTGACGGCTTTGGATATTTGCTACGCGTCGGAATTGGGGATGACGGTGAAACTGCTGGGAGTGGCGAAATGGGGTGAGGGCGGCATCGAAGCGCGTGTGCATCCCACAATGATTGACAATGCCGCGCCGCTAGCGCAGGTCCATGGAGTCTATAACGCCATTCACGTCGTGGGCGATGCCGTGGGTGACGTCATGTTTTACGGGCAGGGCGCAGGGTCGCTGCCGACGGGGAGCGCGGTGGTGAGTGACGTGATCGACATCGCGCGTAACCTTCGCAAGCAGGCTTGCGGGCGCGTGCCGCCGACCTCGTTTCAAATGGACGGCAGGGTGCCGATCAGGATTCGCCCGATGGAAGAATTGACCACCCGCTATTACCTGCGCTGCATGGTGCCGGATCAGCCTGGGATCCTGTCCAGGATTGCCGGTGTCCTGGGCCATCATGCCATCAGCATTGCCTCCGTGTTGCAGCAGGGCCGGCGGGAAGGCCAAACGGTTTCGGTCGTGATTATGACGCATCGCGCGTCGGAACGCTCCTTGCAAAGTGCGATTCGGGAAATCAATCAACTGCCGTCTCTTGTGGCGGAGCCGGTGATGATCATTCGGGTAGAGGATCAAGAAGCGTGACGTGTCAAGGGGCTTTCCCCGGTGGCGGTCCGCGAATCGTTCGGTGAGAGAATACGATGATGCCTTGGCGTGGGGTCGTAGAAGAGTTCAGGAAGTTTCTTCCGGTCACGGAACAGACACCGGTGGTCAGCCTGTGTGAAGGCAACACGCCCCTGATTCAAGCCAGCCGGCTGGCCAAACGGATCTGTCCGCACGTGGACCTGTATCTCAAAGTCGAAGGAGCCAACCCCACCGGTTCGTTTAAGGATCGCGGGATGACCCTGGCGGTATCCAAGGCGTTGGAAAAACGCGCTCGTGCGGTCATGTGCGCCTCTACCGGCAATACGTCGGCGTCGGCTGCAGCCTACGGCGGGCGAGCGGGTTTGCCGGTGTACGTGCTGGTGCCGGCGGGGAAAGTGGCGTTGGGGAAACTGGCCCAGGCCATGGCGCATGGGGCCATCGTGATCCAAATTGAAGGCAATTTCGATCAGGCACTGGCAATCGTCAAGGATCTGTGTGCAAACGAGAAATTTGAGCTCGTCAATTCGTTAAACCCCTTTCGCTTGGAGGGACAAAAAACCGCCGCCCTGGAAATCTGTGATCAGTTGGGTCGCGCTCCCTCGTACCATTGTCTGCCAGTGGGCAATGCCGGGAACATCTCGGCGTATTGGAAAGGATACAAGGAATACCGGACTGCGGGCCAAATCGCGCAATGTCCGAAAATGATGGGCTTTCAGGCCCAGGGAGCCGCACCGATCGTGCGAGGCCACGTGATTGAACAGCCGCAGACGGTGGCGACGGCTATTCGTATCGGCAATCCTGCGAGTTGGAAGCTGGCCGGCCAGGCCGTGGAGGAATCTGCCGGAGCGATCCAAATGGTAACGGATGAAGAAATTCTGGAGGCGTATCAGGCGCTTGCCAATGAAGAAGGCGTTTTCTGTGAACCTGCTTCGGCTGCCTCGGTAGCCGGGTTGGCCAAGTGCAGCCAGGCCGGATTGTTGCCTGAAGGGGCCACGGTCGTCTGCACGTTAACCGGCCATGGCCTGAAGGACCCTGATATTGCCGTTGAAATCTCACCCAAGACCCGGATGGTCAAGGCTACACGGGAAGACGTGCTGGCGTTGCTGCGACCCTGAACGGAAGGCGACGATTCACGATTCCTGCCTGCCCTGCGTGTTTCATCCGGAGTCAAAGGCCATGCAAACAATCATCAGCCCGGGCCGAGGGAGTGACCGAATCCAGCCGCCCTGTGGCGACGCCGGAACCGACGTCATGGTACGGTTTATGGGACCAGTGAGGTAATCGACTCATGGCGCTGTTAGTCCAAAAGTTCGGCGGGACGTCCGTCGGGAACATTGAGCGAATCCACCGGATTGCCGAACTGATAGAAAAGACCTATAGAGGGGGAGACAAGGTTGTGGCGGTCGTGTCCGCCATGAGCGGGGAGACGGATCGACTGTTGCGGCTGGCCCATGAAATCACACCGCAACCGGATGACCGGGAACTCGACATGTTGTTGTCGTCAGGAGAACGTGTCACCATTGCTCTGCTGGCGATGAAACTGAGGAGCCGTGGCATCAATGCGCGTTCATTTACCGGGCGTCAGGTCGGAATCGTGACTGACAGTTCGCATACGCGGGCTCGCATTGCGAAAGTGATGGCCGATCCCATGAAGCAAGCCCTTGCCCAAGGGGTTCTCCCCATTGTGGCGGGGTTTCAGGGTGTCAACAAACGCTCGGAAGTCACCACGCTCGGACGAGGGGGTTCGGATCTGACGGCCGTGGCGTTGGCTGCGACGTTGAAGGCGGACCGGTGTATCATCTTTACCGACGTGGACGGCGTCTACACCACGGACCCCAATGTGGTTCCCTCAGCCAGGCGTATTTCGAAACTGTCCTATGAAGAAATGCTGGAATTGGCGAGTCTGGGGGCGAAAGTCCTCCAAGCGCGTTCCGTGGAATTTGCGGCGAAATGCCGTGTTCCGGTACAAGTAAAATCGAGTTTCCAGGAAGGAGAAGGCACCCTTGTGACGCATGAAGACGTTGATATGGAACAAGCCGTGGTATCCGGGGTCACGGGTGACCGGAACCAGGCCAAGATTACCGTGGTGGGCGTTCCGGATCGACCGGGCATTGCGGCGAACCTCTTCGGTGTTGTAGCGGAACGCTCCATCGTGGTGGATATGATTATTCAAAATGTGAGCCATCAGGATGCGTTGACGGATATTTCCTTTACGGTGCCACGGAGTGATCTGGTGCGTGCGATGACCCTGGTCACGCAAACGGCTGCAGAAATCGACGCAAGGGCCGTCGAAGTCAAAGAAGAAATTGCCAAGGTGTCGCTGGTGGGGGTCGGCATGCGGTCCCATTCGGGCGTCGCATCACGCATGTTCCAAACACTCGCACGTGAAAAAGTCAACATCATGATGATCAGCACGTCCGAAATTAAAATTTCCTGTGTCCTGGATGAACGTGACGTGGACAAAGCCGTCCGGGCCCTGCATAAGGAATTTGGACTGGACCAGGCGCCTGGAAATACCGAAACTCCGTGAAGAGGCCTTGAAAAAGAAAACGTAATGAGAGTAGATACGTAGAGTTGGCCCTTCGCCTGTGGCAGGCGATGCCGAGTCGATGGGGACTGGAAGGATGATGACGGATTCTTTGGAAATCTACGATACCACGCTTCGAGACGGCGCGCAGGCCGAAGACGTGAGTTTTTCGGTTGACGACAAGGTCCGCATCGCACAGAAACTCGATGAGTTGGGCATCCATTTCATCGAGGGAGGATGGCCAGGATCCAATCCCCGGGACATCGAATTTTTTCAGGCCATTCGGGCGATTCCGTTGCAACACGCAAAGATCGTGGCATTCGGCTCCACCCGAAAGGCCAATCAAGCAGCCAACACCGATGGCAATCTCCAGGCGCTTCTGGCAGCGGAAACCAAAATCATCACCCTGTTCGGGAAAAGCTGGACGTTGCACGTCACCGAGGCGTTGGGCACCGCGTTGGCAACCAATCTTGAACTGATCAGGGATTCCATTGCGTACTTGTGTGCCCACGGCAAACGGGTCTTTTACGATGCCGAACACTTCTTCGACGGGTTTAAGGCCGATCCGGACTATGCGATGCAGACGATACAAGCGGCAGCCGACGGCGGTGCCGAACGGATCATTCTCTGTGACACCAACGGCGGGACCATGCCGTGGGAAGTGCAAGCCATTTGGGCGAGGGTCAAGCCGGCGTGCCGGGTGCCCTTGGGCGTTCATGCGCATAATGACGCGGAAATGGCGGTGGCGAATACTCTGGTAGCCGTTCAGGAGGGCGCGCGCCAAGTGCAGGGGACCATCAATGGAATCGGGGAACGATGTGGGAACGTCAATCTCTGTTCCGTGCTGGCCAATCTCGAGTTGAAGATGAAGATGGAAGTATTGGGAGGCGACCGGATACGGCAACTCCGGAACGTCTCCAATTTCGTTTCTGAAATTGCGAACCTGTTGCCGAATAAGCGGCAACCGTACGTCGGGGATGCGGCGTTTGCTCATAAGGGAGGAGTCCACATCCACGCCGTGCAGAAAAATGCCCAAACGTACGAGCATATTACTCCGGAATCGGTGGGCAACCGGCAACGGGTGCTGATTTCGGACAATACCGGTCGAAGTGGAGTGGTCCAGAAGCTAGAAAGTTTGGGTTTCAGCCTTTCCAAAGATCATCCGCATCTTCAGGAACTGTTGGCCCGACTCAAAGACTTGGAACGGGACGGGTACCAGTACGAAGGGGCTGAAGGGTCGTTCGAGTTACTGGTCCGGGAGGCCATGGGTACGCATCGCCCCTCATTTGAGTTGTTGGGTTTGCGGGTTATCGTTGAGAAACGGCACGCCGATAAGGTGCCGATAACGGAAGCCACGATCAAAGTGAAAGTCGATCAGACTGTGGAACAGACCGCGGCGGAGGGGGACGGCCCCATCAATGCGCTGGATAATGCTTTACGAAAAGCGCTCGAAAAATTCTACCCGGAGCTCCGGGAAGTCCAGTTGTTGGACTACAAGGTGCGCGTGTTGGCGGGCAATCACGGAACCGGGTCAAAAGTCAGAGTGCTGATTGAATCCGGCGACCATAAAAGTACCTGGGGTACGGTGGGCGTGTCGGAGAACATTATTGAAGCCAGTTGGCAAGCCCTGGCCGACAGTATCGAGTACAAGTTGCTGGAAAACGAGTCTTGAGATAAAGTTGAATCAAGTAAGGGTTAATGCTTGTCATTATCTTGACAATCTGGCATAGGCTCGATACGTTTAAGGACCAATCCGGTAATTTTATCGTGAAAAAATGCCTAGAGGGTGGGCTATGCGTAAAGCCGACATTGCCAATCGCATCTGTGAACAGGTAGGCATTTCCAAAACCGAGGCCATGGGTGTGGTGGAGTACGTTTTGTATTGTATGAAAGAGGTGTTGCACAAAGGCGAGGCGGTAAAAATTGCGGGATTCGGAAATTTTATGGTGCGAAGCAAAGGAGAGCGTAAGGGGCGGAATCCTCGGACAGGTGAAGAAATTGCTATCACTCCGCGAAGGGTGGTCATTTTTCGAGCGAGTCAAATTTTCAAAAAAGACGTGAATTCATAGGGCCAACCTCGTGCCTCGGCCGGCAGGGAGGCCGTCATACTCGTGGTGAGTAAATTCCCGGACAAGGCGTTTTATAAAATTGGTGAAGTCAGTACGATCACGAAATTGCCGGCTTCCGTACTGCGTTTCTGGGAATCCGAGTTCAGTTTCCTTCGCCCCAAAAAGAGTCAGGGGCGGCACCGGGTGTATGATAAACAGACGATCGAAGTCGTTCTGGAAATCAAACGGATGCTTTATGAGGAAGGCTATACCATCACGGGCCTCAAACGGAACTGGCGCCGCCGGCAAGTGAGCGGACGGGCGAGCGCCTCAATTCCGGGCGGACAGGTGCGGCAGATCAGGGAAGAACTCCGGCACATTTTGGATATATTGAATGCCTCGAGTCGTCACAAAACCGGGACCTTCCCTCATTAAACCAAAACGATGTTCAGCCTTTCTCCAGTGCTGGAATCATTGTCGGGGCGTGGCGCAGCCCGGTAGCGCACTCGCTTGGGGTGCGAGAGGTCGGCCGTTCAAATCGGCTCGCCCCGACCATGACCCTTCCGGCCAAGGGTGAGTTTCAGCGTAAGAACTGGGGGCTGCCCTTGCCTGTTTAGAGACCAAGCTCGGTCCAAGGAAACGTCTGGTTGAGAAACAAGCCACGCCCCCGGGCTTGCGACGAGCGGCGATCAGGCTTGAAGATCGTCCTCTTCTTCGATGAGATCTTCACTCTCCGGCATGCCATAGGCCACAAATTTCGCATAGGACAGATAAATACTGCTACTGTCTTTCATGGCCTTTGTGCCTGCGGTCATGCGTTCGAGTTTTCGTCGGGCATCCGCGCCATCCGAGGATTGGAGAGAAATCAGATAGTGATTGAGGACCTCGTTATAACGTTGCATGGAACGTTCAACGTCCAAATAGGCCTGCATTAACTGGTCGTTCATGAGCGTACCTCCGAATGTAGCGGCTCACCATACACAAGGCGCTTTCCGGGGTCAATATCCGCAGGACAAAGGGGGGCTTGCGTTGCATACCCCTGAGGCGACAAGACCATGAACTGGGCACTCCCTGTATGGGCCTTGCTTCTGACCACACCGTTGATGGTGGGGCTGTGGCTGGGCTACCGTTGGTTGCATCGGAACGCGTCCTTGGCGGACGTGGGGTTTTGTGTGGGTTTCGGCCTGGTGGTTGTCGGTTTCGGTCTGACGGCCACGGGCGACGTGAGTCATCGCCTCGTCGTGGCCGCCATGGCCACGGTATACGCGGTTCGCCTTGCGGCACATATCGCGGTCAACCGGGTCCGTGGTGCCGTTGAAGATCAGCGATACCGATCACTTCGGGAACAATGGGGCAATCAGGTTGAGAAATATTTCTTTGTGTATTTTGTCGGACAAGCCTTTGCCATCGCCGTCTTCTCGATTCCCGTGTTGGTGCTGATGTCGAATCCTGACCCCGCATGGCAGGGCTGGGAACTCCTCGGGGTGGTCGTCTGGGCCGTTGGGGTGGGGGGAGAAACCGTGGCGGATGATCAACTGAATCGATTCCGGCGAGATCCCGGCAATCAAGGGAAAACCTGTCGACGTGGCTTGTGGAAGTATTCCCGGCACCCCAATTACTTTTTTGAAGGCGTGCATTGGTGTGCCTACGTGGTCATGGGTATCGGATTGCCCGGCTGGTGGCTGACGCTGGCAGGCCCGGTTGTCATGATCGGAGCGTTGCTCAAGGTGACAGGCATCCCCTTGGCTGAAGCCCAGGCACTAGCCAGCCGGGGCGAGGACTACCGGGAATACCAACGGACCACCAATGCGTTTATCCCCTGGTTCCCCAAGGACTGACCCCTTCATGCAGGAATTTTCATTCTCGCCCCTGAAGGCAAAGAACCTGCTTCGGCCCGTGACTCGGGATGCCACTCTATTTCGCTCCCTTCTTCCACAGCATCCTCATTAAACAAGCGCTAGCTACAGTCAAAGAAATGGATTCCCAGCTGACAACTGGCGGGAATAGTCGACAAATGAGCGAACATGTATAAATGACAGAAGATAGCTCTGAATAAAGCGTAATACGTTAGCTCCTGTCTCTGCAATCATTCCAGATTGAGAGCCCGCCGTGCTTTCGACATGGCCATACATTTCCCGATGTCCGGTCATAGAGAAAGGCCCCATAAGAGAGGAGGCGGGATGGCTAGTCGCCTTCAGGCTCGGTGCTTCCGTGTTGGTGGGTCACGGTGTCTTCTTCAAAGAGTTCAGCCATTTCTTCGGCAATCATGTCGTCTTCGTGAGGGACCGACACCACGTGAATTTCTTTTTTGGCTTTGGGCTCGCCCTTGTCCGGAGCCGGGTTCTGGGGTGGGGTGGCAGGCTCAGAATCGCCCATGAGATTTACTCAAAGACTTCTAAAAAAGACCGTTCGGTAAATGAATGCTCGCAATGCCGGCAGACCACGAAATAGAGAGATTCCCGCACGGACATGACGATGCGAAAGTCGAGCGTGACGCCCCGATTGCTGCAAACGGGACAGGAAATTTCTTTGAGCCAATACTGCACGTCAGGCTGGATCCGGAGATAAAACTCCATGTCCGTGTAGACCGGGAAATGATAATAGCAGTCCAGGCAAACCCCTCTCCATTCCCCGTCTTCCTTCATGGATCGACTGTCGATGCCGAACCGGCTTTTTTTGCACACGGCACATTTGGCTTGACTGAGTCGGTCCTGAACGTATTGGACGTCGAGACTGGCCATAACCTGCTTTCCGGTAAAGAGCGCTTAAGAGCTGTCTCGACAGTATAGAAGCCGTAGAGATTTCGCGCAACCGACGTCAGGACGGCGTACGGGTTCACGATCTCGTTGACAGAATCATGACCGCCCCCGACTATAGCGGTTGTTCTTGCAGATGTGCCGTCAGTTGTGGCCAGAATGCTGGGCTGACCGCATCAGGATGACGGCCCGTGGCTTCTGCTGTTACCGATATGGTTGTCTGGCCCCCCGGAGGATCGCGATGCCGGAACTTCCCGAAGCCGAAGTGGTTCGGCGACAATTACAGGCAGCCGTGGTCGGGGGCACGATCGATCATATCTGGATCGGCCGCGACGATATCATCCGGCAAGGCATCGAGTCCCTCTCCTGGTATGCCGGCGCTCGCGTCGCAGAAGTGCAGCGGCATGGGAAGAGCGTCGTCATGGTCTGCGAGCGAGACACCGGGAAACGGGTGGTGGTGGCGGAACTCGGAATGACGGGGCTGTTGCTCTTCGCCCGGAAATCGATTCCGAGCGCGAAGCACGTGCATATGATCATGAGGCTGGCAAACGGACCGCAATCGGAGGTGTGGTATTGGAACGCCAGGCGGTTCGGCAGGCTGTTTCTTCTGGACCGGCACAACTGGAGGGCCTATCGCCAACGCCGCTTTGGCCGCGACCCGTTCGAGATGACCGGTGCGGAGTTTGTGGACTTGATCAAATCCTGCCGTGGGCGAATCAAGGCCGTGTTGTTGAACCAGCACCGGATTGCCGGCATCGGGAACATTTACGCCAATGAAGTGCTGTTTCGATCCGGCATCCATCCGCACGCTCGCGGGAGCCGGTTATCCAAGCAAAAAATCCGCACGTTGTTTGAAACGCTACAACGCGTGCTCGAGGAAGCCATCCTCATGGGCGGTTCGTCGATTCATAGTTTTGTCGCGCCGGATGGGAGCCTGGGACGATTCCAAACCCGGCACCTGGTGTATCAAAAGAAAGGCGAACCCTGTCCGAACGGGTGTGGGACCAGGATTCGAGGTCTCATGGACGAACGCTCGTCGTTTGTGTGCCCGGTCTGCCAGAAGCGGTAAGGGAAAGAGTCATCGCGACGCGCGATCCCGGTGCGTGATGTTTTTGTTACGCATCTTTTTCTTGTGGGCCATGCGTCCTTTTGTTAGAATAAACAAACGTGTTTCCTCTGGACCAGAACGCTCACGTAAAAAAAGTCTCACTTCGTGAAGAGGTCGATCTTTCCAACCTGTTCGGCCCACGGGACTTGCATCTCCGGTTGATCGAAGACGGTCTGCACGTACGCGTATCGGCTCGCGGCAATGAGGTGACCTTGGAAGGACCGTCTGAAGCGGTCGGGCGGGCAGAGGGACTCCTGTATGAGTTGGCCGAACGCACGATCTGCCGGCGTCAGATACGATCGGAAGACGTCGCCCGCGCCCTCAAGGCGGCAGAAATCGACCAACCCGAAACGTCCTCCTTCCTCGATACGGCTCACGTTCTCACTCCCAAAGGGTGGGTGGTTCCGAAGACTCCGTCGCAGCAGATGTATCTCGAGGCCATCAGGCAACATGACCTGGTGATCGGCATAGGTCCGGCGGGAACCGGGAAGACGTACATGGCCATGGCCATGGCGCTGGCGGCGCTGACGAAAAAGGAGGTGCAACGGATCGTCCTGGCTCGTCCGGCCGTGGAGGCCGGTGAGCGGTTGGGCTTTCTCCCTGGGGACATGTTCGCCAAGGTACATCCGTACCTGCGTCCTTTATATGATGCCTTGTATGCCATGATGGATATGGAACGGGCGAATCGCCTGATCGAACGTGGGGACATCGAAATGGCGCCCTTGGCGTTTATGCGTGGCCGGACCCTGAATGATGCATTCGTCATTCTGGATGAGGCCCAGAATACCACATCGGAACAGATGAAGATGTTTCTCACGCGGCTGGGCTTTAATTCCAAGGCTGTGGTGACGGGGGATATTACACAAGTCGATCTGCCGCTCGACCGCTCTTCGGGCTTGATTGAAATTTCTGAAATCCTGCGAAACGTGAAGGGGATCAAATTCGTGTATTTTCAGGATTGCGACGTGGTCCGGCATCGCTTGGTGCAGGATATTATCAAGGCCTACAACCACCATGGAAATGGAACGGGCAAAGGTGCGGCTTCTGCGAGAGCCGATGAATGAACGGGACTGCCCTTCCCATGAATCCGGGCAAACGGTCTTTAGCCCGGACCCCGCAGTGATTTGTGTCCGTCAGCATTCAATGTCGCTTGAAAAAGGTCTCGGTTCGCCGGGGGACGTTGCGTCGCATCACTGGGAGACTGTTGCGGCTCCTTGACGAGGCCGGGGCCGAAGTCTGTATCGGGCTGGTCGGCGATACGAAGATGCGACGGTTGAACCGGACCTATCGGAATCAGGATCGAACCACGGACGTCCTGGCGTTTCTATATCGGGAAGCCCTGCCCGACGTTCCCCTGCTCGGGGACGTCGTGATTTCGATCCCCACGGCCAGGCGCCAGGCCAAAGCCTTCAGCCATTCCTTGGATGAAGAGATCCTGCGATTGCTGATTCACGGCGTTCTGCATTTGGTCGGCTACGATCATGAGCAGAGCAGGCAACGGGCCCGGCAGATGCAACGAAAGGAAATCGAGCTTGTTCAAATGTTCACCCCTGTGCCGTCATTGGTGGTTTGAGGCCTGAGATATGAATCATCGTCCTCAACTCGGGGGAGAAGGTTGGGGTGAGGCGGGGGGGCGTCAACCAACCAGCGAACGCAGAGAGGAAACGCGAACCAATGGGCTGGCTTGATCGACTGAAAGAAGGATTGGGGAAAACGCGAAAGGGCGTCCAGCGTTCGTTGATGCAGTTGATGGGCCGTGGTCTCGACCCTGAAGCGTTGGAGGAAGTCGAAGCAGCCTTGTTGAGTGCGGACATCGGCGTTCGCACGGCGGATCGCTTGCTCGAACGGCTGCGGGCCTCGGCAGGAGGAGATCCCCGGGAAGCCATTCATGAATTGAAACGGATGGTGGCGGATACGTTGGTGGCCGTGGAATCCGCGCCGATTGACGAACTCATCCGAACGGGTCCCAAACCCTTCGTGATTTTGGCGGTGGGCGTCAATGGTGTGGGGAAAACCACGAGTATGGCGAAACTGGCCGGCCGGTTGCGCAAGCAAGGGTTGACCCCGCTTCTTGTGGCTGCGGATACCTTCCGGGCCGCGGCCATTGAACAATTGGAAGTGTGGGGGAAGCGCATCGGGACCGACGTGATCAAGCACCGGCAAGGCGCGGACCCGTCCGCCGTGGTATTTGACGGGCTTGCGGCTGCGAAAGCCAGAGGCGTGGACGTCATGTTGATCGACACGGCCGGCCGGTTGCATACGAAAGTCAATTTAATGGATGAACTGAAAAAAATGAAACGGGTGCTCGACCGGGAATTCCCCGGAGCCCCGCATGAAGTGCTGCTCACGCTTGACGGCACCATTGGGCAAAACGCAGTGGCCCAAGCCAGACAATTTCACGAAGCCATCGGCGTCACGGGATTGGCCCTCACCAAGCTGGACGGGACGGCCAAAGGCGGGGTCGTGGTAGCCATCGCCGAGGAATTGGCCATCCCGGTTCGTTTGATCGGAATCGGCGAACAGGAGGAAGATTTGCAGGACTTTCACGCGCAAGCCTTTGCCGAGGCGCTCTTGGAGGTGCGTTCCTCATGAAACGGGCAGGCTTGATGATCGCAGGCGCGTGGCTCAGCAGTGTGCTCATGAGCCTGACCGTGCAGGCTGCAGACGTCACCATCCGGCATCATGATTTGCACGTCGAACTCCAGCCCGAAAGTCACACGATCATTGCCCGCGATACGATCCGGTTGACCGGTCATCCGAATGTCGCGTCGGTGCTTCACGTGAACTTGAACCCGAATTTGGAAATCGAGGAAATTCTGTTGGCGGACGGTCCGTTACTCATTTGGGAAGAAGACTTGTCTTCGGCCGCAAACAATCAGGAAGGACCAGGATGGCCGCGTACCATCCAAATCCGGCTTCCGGAATCGTCGTCCTCGCGAGATGAAATCCGTGTACAAATAATCTATCGCGGTCGCATTCAGGATGCGCCCACGGCTACGCCGGGCCTACGGTTTGTGCGGCCGGACAGGACCTTGGGCTATCTCGGTGAAGAGGGCGTCTATTTAACCTCGGAACCCGCCTGGTATCCTGAGATGCCCGGGTCATTCGCCACGTTTCGCGTCACGGTCATTGTCCCGGCGGGGTGGAGAGCGGTCACGCATGGCCGGGAAGTCTCGTTTACCGAAGGAGAGACCACGGCCATGTCCGAGTGGAACGTGCGCGCCCGAACCGAAGCCTTGACGTTGGCGGCGAATCGCTTCGTCAAACGAGCATCCCAATGGAATGGAATCGAAATCGCCACGTATCTCTTTCCCGAAGACGCGCACGTCGCCCAGCAATATCTGGACGCCACGGCGCACTATCTCGAGTGGTATACGAAACGGCTCGGCCCATATCCCTTTCCCAAGTTCGCGGTTGTGGAAAATTTCTTTCCCAGTGGCATTGGGTTGCCGTCCTTCACGTTGCTGGGCAGCCGGGTGATAAAACGAGGCTATACGCAACCCTATTCCCTGGGGCATGAGATCGTTCATTCGTGGATCGGGAACTCGGTGCATAATCATTTCAAAACGGGGAATTGGGTAGAAGGGCTGACGACCTATCTTGCCAACTATTATTACGACGAACGGACGGAGGGTGAAGAGAAGGCACGCGCGCATCGCAAACGGATGATCACGGAATACAACCTGTATGTGCAGCCGGACGACGACTATCCGGTGGTGCAGTTTCATCATAAGGAGAACCGCGTCGATAACGCGATCGGATACCAGAAGGCCGCCATGATTTTTCATATGCTGCGGCGCGAACTCGACGACCGCGATTTTTTCCGGGCGATTCGGGCAATCATAGCCGCCTATTCAGGCGGCTATGCCGATTGGCCGCAACTCCAGCGGACGTTTGAAGACGCGTCGGGAAGGGAGTTGTCATGGTTCTTCAACCAATGGGTGCAAGGAAAAGGAACGCCGCACCTCCGGATTGCTCAAGCACGTGTCGAACGTGATTCCCGAACGGGCTATTGGGTATCCCTGAACGTGAAGCAAATGGGGACGGCCTATCGCCTGGGCGTCCCGGTGGTGGTGCAGTTGGAACAGGGAGAATATCGCAGCAGGGTGGACGTTCGCGGAAATGAACAGACCCTGGCCCTGTGGGTTCCAGAAAAGCCCGTGCGGGTGCAACTCGATCCGGCGTATGAGATCTTTCGACGGCTCGACCGCCAAGCCATGAGCCCGATGCTCAATGGCTGGGTCACGGACCGGCATCGAGCCGTGCTGTTGGCTTCGACCATGCCCGAACCCGAGCAGCAGGGTTTGAAGCCGGCAATTGACCGGATACGATCGCACACTGACGCCACGACCTGGTTGGATGAACGGACCGTCTCGATCGGGACGCAGTCGGTGTTGGTTATGGGCCATCCCCACACCAATCCATGGGTCGGCAGAATCCTGGATTGGTGTGGCCCGCGGGTCAGGCTGCAAGACCGGAGCATCACGATTCAGGGGGCGACGTACTCGGGTGACCACGTGGCCGTGCTGGTCAATTGTGCCAATCCCACCCATCCCGGACACGTGGGGACGGTCTTCTTCGGATTCTCCCCCCAAGCCGTTCAAGGGCTTTCCCGGTTATTGTTTTTTTACGGATGGGACAGTTATCTTGTGTTTGAAAATGGAAAGGTCAAGACGCGCGGTTCGTTCGATCCGCCGGTGGAGGAGAGAACGGTCACGTTCCACGAAAGCGAATAACTTCTTGTGATGAGCAGAAAAATAGCCGGTGCCCACAGAATCCGTCATGCCTGTCTGTGTTCAGTCATTGGTTGACACGTGTGTCTTTTTCCGTATTCCCGACAGTTTTTATCGGGAATCCAGGGTTGCTGCGCGTGTCGAAGGAAGGAATTTCGTAGTGGGTTGTGTGGGTGCATGACGCAGCCGGGCAGATTGAGGAAATGATGCCGAATCGACCGATGAAACCAATCAGGATATTGCTGTGTATGGGCGTAGTGGCACTGTCCGGTCTGGCCCTGGTTGCGGGGTCTCCGGTGTGGGCCGGTGAATCGTCAGGTTCCGGCAAGGTCGAACGGCATTTACGCAACATCAGGCAACTCACCGCAGGCGGTAAAAATGCCGAAGCCTATTTTTCCTTCGACGGGTCGCGCCTGATTTTTCAATCCACCAAAGATCCGGCCAGCCAAACCCTCGGCGCGTGCTATCAGATGTACGTGATGGATTTGGACGGTGAAAACGTTCACCGCGTGAGTACGGGATACGGCGCCACGACCTGCGGTTACTTTTTCCCCGGCGGGCGGCGGGTCCTGTATTCCTCGACACATCTGGCCGGGTTGCGATGCCCGCCCAAGCCCGAGCGGGCCCCAAAATATCGCTGGGTCCTGGATGATTATGAAATTTTCTCTGTGCGCCTGGATGGCCGTGAACTCCACCGTCTCACGTTCTCGCCCGGATACGATGCGGAAGCGACCGTCTCGCCCAATGGGAAAAAGATCGTGTTTACGTCGGTGCGGGACGGCGATATCGACCTGTATTCCATGAATATCGACGGGACCGGCCTTAAGCGGCTCACCGACGACGTCGGCTACGACGGCGGGGCGTTCTACTCTCCGGACAGCAAGCAGATCGTGTACCGGGCGCAGCATCCTCAAACGCCTGAGGAACATGAAGTCTATCAGGAGTTACTGGGGCTGAATCTGGTAGAGCCGGGGAATCTGGAACTGTTCGTCATGAACGCCGACGGGTCGAGCAAACGGCAAGTGACCAGGAACGGGGCTTCCAACTTCGCGCCGTTTTTCCATCCCGACGGTGGCCGGATCATCTTTTCGTCGAGTGGGTCTGACGCCGCACAAGCAAAAGGCCGCCCATCGTTTCATCTCTATCTCGTGAACGACGACGGCACGGAATTGGAACAAATCACCGTTCAAGGCCACTTCAACAGTTTCCCCATGTTTTCTCCCGACGGCAAGCTGTTGGTGTGGGTCTCCGACCGAAACGCCAAAGAAAAAGGCGAATACAACGTGTTCCTCGCCGAGTGGGTTCCCTGAACCGGAATTCGTCGTCGAAGAGGCATTCGTGCAGGTGACCATCCTGGGGCGATCATCATGACGATTCCCGTTCTGACTTTCTTTAACAACAAGGGCGGTGTCGGAAAAACTTCTCTTGTTTACCATCTCGCATGGATTCTGTTACAAACTGGGCACCGGGTTCTCGCCTGCGATCTGGACCCGCAGGCGAATCTCTCTGCGGCATTTCTCGAGGAAGACCAATTGGAATCGTTATGGAATGGAGAAAATGAGGACAAAGGCACGACTATTTTCAAATGCGTGAAGCCTCTGTTGGGAGTAGGGGATTTGCTGTCGCCTGCACCACAAGACATTGCCCAGGATCTGAAGCTGATCCCCGGGGATTTGGCTCTGTCCGGTTTCGAGGACGCACTGTCGGCCGAATGGCCCAAAGCCTTAGGGAACCTCTGATTTAGTGCGCTATCGGGCGCATGGCTGCGTTGTGTCCTCGCTCAACCCTCACCTATCTCTAGGATAAGCTTCGGGTTTCGCTCCGGGACGCCTTGCCCTGCATCCCGCTATCACACTAAATCAGAGGTTCCTTAGACTCCAGTAACTTGCATCGACCATTCCGGATTCTGACGTCGTTCTGGACCGTGATGCAGAAGGGTGCGGAAAAGATGGACGCAACCGTCATTCCTGTCTGTGTTCAGTCATTCGTTGACACATTTGTCTTTCTCTGTCATCCCCGACATCTGTTGTCGGGGAATGGCGCAGCGACAAAAGAAGGCGAGGAGCGGGACCTTTCATTCTGTCAACGAATGAGTGAACATTGACAATCCCCGACATGTTTCACGAGGAGCCGGGGTCTTTCTTCATATCTTCATAGTCTCTTCATCTCATGCAGCCGGGTCCATTTCTTGTGTCGAGGCAAGAGGGCTTCGTCGCACATAGGGAAACACCATCCCTCCTGTTTTGTGTTACCATGCGGCGCGACGGCGTGTTCAACCTGCAGCCGGAGGTCGCGTGTCTCGATTCAAAGCCCTCAGTGTGGTGTCCCTCTCCGGCGGCATTATTCTTTTTTGTCTGTACCAGATTGCCCAATTGGATTTTCAGACCGTTTTACTGGTCCGGGCCCTGCACGATCCGTTCGTGGCACGCCTGGGGAACATTGGCAACCGGCTGGGAGACGGACTCACGTTGGTGATCCTGTGCCTCGGGCTGTGGGGCATCGGCTATCTCCGGAAAAACACAGTGTGGCAACAGGCCGGGATCGACGGGCTTCTGGCGCATGCCCTGGCCGGACTCGCGACCCAAATCCTCAAGCATCTCATCGGACGGCCACGCCCGCGGTTCACGCATCAGGAAGCCTTTGAATACGGCCCATCGTGGCAGGGCGGGCTTGATGCCTTTCCTTCCGGGCATGCCGCAGCGTCCTTTTCCGTGGCAGCGGTGCTGGCGCGCCATTTTCCCGAATGGAGGGGGCTATGGTACAGCGGTGCCATCTTCGTTGCGATGGCTCGCGTGGTGCGAGGCTCCCACTTCCCCACCGACGTGCTGGGCGGGGCGGTGCTGGGTTTCCTGATCGGCTACGTGTGGGCCCGTGCGCTCAAGGAATGGCAGAGGAACGTGGTCCAGGCGTTGCCGCATACCCTTCCGTTGCTGATCGGCGGTTGTGCCTTGTTCTGGAGCCTCTTCAGTCATCCGGCCTCAAGTGAACTTGCGGCCGGCCTGTTCTGGACCGGGCTGCTGTTGTTCGTGTCGGGGATCGGCGCCCGCTGGAAAATGGCCTGGGAGGGAGGCGGGACCGGACATCGAAGGCTGCTGGCCAATAGCGTGATCGCGCTGGGCCTGGCGACCAGCACCCAGGCGTTGTGGGTCATCGTAGCGACCCTTCTGGCCTGCATCGCCTGGTGGCTGAACAACCAACCAAAACCGATGGAGCCGCCGCGATTGCTGCACGAGGCATGGCTCACGAGTGCGCTGGTCCTCACCCTGGCGACGCTGCAGGGCCTCCATGGCCTGGTGCCATAGCGGACGGCTATCAGGCCATCCCACCGGGTTCGCACGGCGACAACCACAAAGACGCGGGATCCCCGGTCATTGTCAATGTTCAGTCATTCATTGACAGAATGAAAGGCCCCGCTCCTCGCTGTCTTCTGTAGCTGCGCCATCTCATGGCGCAGCTTTTCTCCTGCGGTCATCCCCGATAGCTTTCATCGGGGATCCGGATCCAATGTCTTCGCTGTGCGACGAGGAGAGAACGTATCGGATGACGTCAGGCGCATCCGGCCTGCTCGCTCATGGACTGTGATGCTCGGGAACGCCTCCGACCGTCGGTTCCCGGGACAGGAGCAAAAACCCGTATCGCTGGAGAGCCGGTGGGAAGGACGCCACGGCATCGGGCAGGTGCTCATGAAGATTGGCCGGCAGGATGACCATGATGCGGCCCTCCTTTTCGAGATGCGGCACAAATTGATCATGCTCGCCCGCATTGATGAAATGCACTTTCCGTTTGGCATAAAACGTTAACGACGGCAGTTTTCGTCCATAGTGAATGAGCGTATCCTGAGGCCCCAGGTTGAACCCGGCGATGGTTGCCAATTCCTGTGGCGGGTTGATGAAATATTTCCCAACGCGCGGCAAGGCAAACAAGATCACGATGAGAAGAAACGTCCCCATCATCCCCGACAAGACCCAGAAAGCCTGTGGACGTCGGGTTTCCTCCCGGACGAGGCGACGAAAAGTCGCCACGCCCAGCAGGACGACGACGGCCAACACGACCGGCGTGGCTCCCACGCCGACCTTTTCTGCCGCCGGAAAAGTGACGGCGATCTGGTGTCTCACACTTTCATAAATGACCGGCGCAAAAGCCAGCACAAGGCTGAGCACGTATCCGGTCACGAGGACCAGACGTGTCGAGACGGTCAGCCCGGCAGGCCAGGCGTTCTGTAAAAGTCGGGACCAGAGCACGGCCACTAGCAGGCTGGCCGCTGGATAGAGCGGTAGGATGTAGTGGGGAAGCCGCGTGGCGGAAATGGTGAAAAAGAGAAAGATGCCGCAAACCCACAGGGCACAGAAAAGCAGCAATCCCTCCTCGCCCCGGGTGTCCGTCGTCCCTGCCCGGAACGACTTCCACGCCTTCAGCGTTTGCCATAAGGCGGCCGGGAGCAAGCCGCTCCAGGGGAAAAACCCGAGCAGGAGAATCGGGATATAAAACAGAAGCGTGCCACCGTGGCCCTCCATGGGATTTGCGAATCGTCCGGCGGTATTAGCTTGGGCGGCGGCGGCGTAGTCTGCGCCGTGGATGGACAGCATGGTGAGGTACCAGGGGGCGGCAATGCAAAAACAGACGGTCCAGCCAAGCAGCGGCCTGCCCTCCGCAATATAGCGTTTCCACTGCCGGGTGAGGGTGAGGTACGGAACGATGCCTAACAGAGGAACGAGAATGCCCAACGGGCCTTTGGCCAACGTGCCCAGTGCCATGCCGGCGTAGAACAACCACAGGAAACGCCGGTTTCGACCCGCGTCGCAAAAGCCCAGCCAGAAGCCGTAGGTGGCCAACGTGGTGAAGAACACCAGTTCCGGGTCGGTCAGGACCAGGCGGTGAATGCCGACGAATTCCACGTTCAACAGGAGAATGAGCGAACCGCAAAACGCCAGATCCGGTCCCCGCAGGCGATGCAGGAAGACATACTGGAGCACGAGCAGCGCAAGGCCGAATATCGCCGACGGCAGCCGGGCCGTCACGTCATGCACGCCGAACAAGGCATAGGTGCCGGCGATGATCCAGTAGGACAACGCCGGCTTGGCGTACCGCGGCTCATAATTCAACGTGGGGGAAATCCAATCGCCGGTTTCGAGCATTTCGCGGGCGGCACCCGCGTTGCTGCCTTCGTCACGATCGGTCAGGCCCATGTCACCAAGTCCCGGCAGGAGCAGCAGGCATCCGCAGATGAGCAGGAACGCCAGGTGCAGCGTGCGCGTGGAAAACGGGGGCGCGTTCACCGCAGAGGGATCAGTCACGAGCCGTTCGCTTTCCATAGATCAGCATCAGATTTCGCAGGTAGACGAGCGTGCCGGTTCCCTGTCCGATAATGAACACCGGGTCGTGGCGATGGATGGCATACGCCAGCACGACCAGGCTGCCGGCCAGGCTCATGTACCAGAAAGCCAGGGGAATTTGACTCTCCGCTTTGCGTTCGGACGCGATCCATTGGATCAGCCAGCGAGAAAAAAACAGGCCTTGTCCGAAAAAGCCGATGCCCAGCCAGATGCTCTCCGCCGTCGTCAGATTGGCGAAGTAGGCGCTGATACTGGAAAGCAGTTCGCTCATCGATCAGGACAAAGGGGGAATGTGTTGGTGTTCCGGTGCCATCCCAGGGCGCGCCGCTGCCGGGCGTATCAGATGACGGTCAATGAGGCGGCCTGTGCCTGTTTTGCAGCACATTTACACTGGGTCATGGTGAGCGACTGATGCGGGGTCATCCGCATCAGTCGCTTCGGGAACAATTTCATACCGCAGACAACGTGTTTGCATCCACCGGACGGCCAGGATATCGTACAGGCCGGCAAGCAGGCGGTTGCCGATACCGTATTTGGAGCGCCCGTGGGTACGCGGGAAATGTTGAACGGGCACTTCGGTCACGGAAAACCCGTGCATCCTGGCGAGAGCGGGGAAAAACCTGTGCATGTTGTGGAACAGGGGAATGCGTTCGATCACCGGCCGCCGGAAGATTTTCAGGGAACAGCCGGAGTCGTGAATGCCGTCGCGAAGGACGACGTTCCGGGCCAGGTACGCGAGACGTGAGGCGAGGCGCCGCATGACCGTATCGAGCCGCTGCCGCCGGCGTCCGCACACGAGGTCGTAGTCGTTGATCAACGGCAGCAGCAGAGAAATATCCGCGGGATCGTATTGACGGTCGCCGTCCAACGTGGCAATCAAGGCGCCACGGGCGTGGCGAAACCCCGCGGCAAAGGCCTCGGTTTGCCCGTAATTGCGATCGAAATGGAGCACCCGGACCTCGGGGGTGTGCCGGCGGATTTCATCCAGCAAAGCGGAACTGCCGTCCGTGCTGCCGTCGTCCACGTACACGATTTCAAACGGAGCCTCATGCGTCTGCTCCAGGCTTCCCAGGACTTTCGTGAGTTGAGTGGTCAATGGCTGCAAGTTGTCCCGCTCGTCCTTGATGGGAATCACCATGGAGAGCCAGGGTGGTGGAGAGTCGGTCATGTGTGCGTCGGGGTGTGCGTTCGGTGTCACGTACCGGGCATGGATTCTACGCATCACCGCAAAACGGGTCAAACCCGTGTATGGGTCTACCTCCCCTCGATGACAAATGTCGAGGACAGGCTGTGCCCCTCGCTCACCCCTCACCTCTCGCTCTGAGAAGCTTCGGGTTTCGCTCCGGGACGCTTGGCCCTGCATTCCGCTCTCACACGAAATCAGAGGTTCCTGAGCGAAGCGTCATCCGACAAGGCTCAGGCTTTCGGCGTCACGGTGAAGCGCAGGGTACCCATGCGGGTGAGGTCATTGGCTTCGAAGCCCACGAAGATGTCGATCCGGTAGAGGCCCGGACTCCAGCCGTTCTTCGACGGCGCGAAGAATTTGAGATACCCGCTGTCGTCTTCCACCGCCAGGTAGGCGGTTTCTTCGTCAGTAAACGTGTCCCCGGACAACCCCGCGACTTTCTCCGGAAACAGGCGCCCGATCACCTGATACGCGCTGTAGTGTTTGAACACGTGGAACACGACGTGCACCGCCAGCGTGTTGGGAGAAAATTCCTCGGTGGGCTTGATGGGGTAATATTGGTGACCACGCCGGAAATCCATCTCTTCTTCAAAACTTTCTGCCACGGTGATATGCCGGAACAAGCCGCTCGGCGTTTCATCCGTGAAGTCGGACGAATTCTGTGCCGGGTTCTTGTAATAGTCCAACGGATCGGGAACTCTTTCTTCCGGAACAGAGGGGATAGTATCGAACTGGGAAAACCCGTGTTGCATATCGTCGGGACTGAATGGAGGCGGTGGCGCATCCTGGGGCCAGCCCTGACCGGCAAGAAACAGGAAGCAAAAGATGAGGTAGCAAACGTGCATGTGGTGGTTTGCGTCTAGTCGCGCCATCCCTGTCTGTGTTCAGGCATTCGTTGACAATTTTCACGGCCTCCTGCTGTCATCCCCGACATCTTTCATCGGGGATCCAGGGTCGGTGCAGGGCCACATCGTCTGTGGACAACGGCAAGCGCCATAAGATGGCGCTGCTACAAAAGAAGGCGAGGAGCGCACCTTTTATTTTGTCAACAAATGACTGAACATTGACAATCCCTGATCCGGGACGTCACCTGACAGATCCGGCTTACATACGCCGGTCCTTTGAAATACGTCGTCTCCCGGGATACTTTTTCCCCTCGCCGGACCGCAATTCTTGCAATCGCTGTTTTGCCACTGCGACCCATTTCTTATCAATATCCGCTTGCGTCGGGTTAAGGAACCTCTGATTGAGTGTGATAGCGGGATGCAGGGCAAGGCGTCCCGGAGCGAAACCCGAAGCTTATCATGGAGATAGGTGAGGGTTAAGCGAGGACACAACGCAGCCATGCGCCCGATAGTGCACTAAATCAGAGGTTCCTTAAGGCTTTTCAGCATGGAATCGACAACCCTTCTATTGGAAGGTCAAGCACCTCTGTAAGTAAGTCTTTGGTCTTCATCGCACCTTCACCAAACATGACATGGAGTGGTTAAGGAAAAAGAGAGAGGTACGCCGCTTGTATGCCGTCACTATAGCAGGCTTACCCGTTCCCTTGCGAGGCGAAAAACGCCTTTGCTAGAATCGCTTTCCTTTCGGAACGTCTTCGGTGTTCAGGCATTCGTTGACAATTTCTGCTTTCCGATGAAAATCGTCGGGGATTTTCCCCTCCTAGGAGGGGGAGGGAGAGAGAGGCTGAGACGTGGGTGATCAAGTGGTGGAGCCGGTCGCCGAGAACGACGAAGCGTTACCCCAACTCTTGGGGGACTTCGCGCCGATCGACGTCTGGCAACAACATATGAATGCCGTGTTCTACGGCCTGCGCGGCGAGCGCCTGCGGGAACTCTATCAGACGTTTGCCGCGGCGGATTACCGCCTCGGGTACGCCTTGGCCGCGGACTACGTGGAACGGGTCACGCAACGTCGAAAGGCCGGGTCCGGTACGGGAGACGCCCCGCTCACCATCATGGAGTGGGGATGCGGAAACGGCAACCTGGCTGCCTGCTTTCTTGATCACGTCAAGGCCCTGGACCGGGACGCCACGCTCTACCCGCGTCTGCAGTATGTGCTCATCGACGCTTCGGAGACCATGCTGGCCAGCGCCAGGGCGAATACGGAATTGGCCGGGCATGCGGACCGCGTGCAATTCGTGCAGTCCACGGTGCAGGACCTGCAAGCGTATCCCGACGGGTCGGTGGACCGGATTCTATGCAATGAACTGTGGAGCGAGTTGCCGACCAAACTCCTGCTGCGCAAGGACGGGGAAGTGAAAGAGGAACACATCAGGCCCAATTTGAAGGAGACCCGGCTCGCGGATTTTCCCGATTGGTCGGCATTGGTCCAGGCGTTCGATCACGTCGACATTGCCGGGCTCAAACCGCTGCCGGCCTTTCTGGAGGACATCCTGTGGGAACGGGAATATCACAAGATCGAGGCCAAAGACGTGCCGTTCCGTCGTCTGATCACGGATTTTTTAAAACTCTTTGATGAAGAACTCCTGATTCCCATGAACGTCGGTGCCGCTTCCTCCCTCAAGGAAGCGCATCGGTTGCTGGCTCCGGATGCGATCGGATTTAGCAGCTTTGATGCCGGCACCGGGGATGAGGTCGTCCTCAATGACCCGGAAAAACCCTGCTACAACCTGGTGGGCGGACAATTCAGTTTTATGGTCAACTTTGCGTTGTTGGAAGACGTGGCCAAGCAGGTCGGCAGGGAAAAAGTGACGGTCGAGCCGCAGAAGGAATTCGTCGGACGAAGTCTCGGGGGCAACGTCATGAGTCTCATGGACGTACTGGCTTCCCATCCCGATTTGCCGCAGGACGGACCATGGGCCATCGACCGGTTGATCCTGAAAACCATCCGGGCGGTGAATGCCGGCTATACGAGTCCCTATGAACGGACCATCGACTTGCCCATAACGCCCGGGATCCCGGAGGAGGTGTGCCGGGAATTGGAGGAACTGCTGGAACAACAGGCAACGCACGGCGTGCCGGATACCGTGGCCTACCTCACGGAAGAGGAGGTCATGAGTGCGGCCGGTCGCCTGGAGGAATTGGGCTACGACCGGGGCATCCTGCAAGCCGCGTTCATGGCCCCGCCGCAACCCGTTGATTATTTCCATTTCCGAATGGGACCGGCAGAAGGATAAAGCAACTGCCCTCACGGCCTCCTGCTGTCATCCCCGACGTTTGTAATCGGGGATCCATGGCCGTGGCCTTTATATTTGTAGCCGCGTCATCTCATGACGCGCGGAGCAGGGTGCTTGCCTAAGAGAAGCGCCTACGGCATTCGAATCGAATCATTGTAAATTTTTTTATGGATTTCTGTGTCAGTTGCGCGTATAGTACCTAGATTTTGAGTCTCACGCGCCGGATCAGAAGTACGATCGAGAGGTTGAATCATGATTGGTTCCTTTGGGTGGATGGAATTATTGCTCATCCTGTTCATCGTCCTCATTATTTTCGGGGCGGGAAAAATCCCGCAACTGGGAGAAGGATTGGGGAAAGCGATCAAAGGGTTCAAAAAGTCGATCAATGAAGCGGATGCCATGGACGTGACTCCGCAGGAAGAGACGAGCACGACGCCGCAGCCTGGCCAGATCCAGGAGCCGGTCATGACGCAAACGACGGCCGTCCCGCCTGCAGCGGAACCGGGGCAACAGGCGGTACCGGCACCACAGCCCGAAGCGCAGCCGCAGGAAACCAAACAGGCATAGCACGAGGGCTTCCTGTTGGTCGCGTGCAGCATCCGGTGCTGCACGAAGCAGGAAGATCGTCTCGTATGTGGCGAAGAGAAACGGCGGTCCGGGACCCCGCAACGAAGAAAAATTTTAGATGAGGGAGAGCGATGTTCGGCCTGGGGGCAATGGAAATTCTGATTATTCTGGTCATTGCCTTTCTGCTGTTCGGACCCAAGGAATTGCCGGAAATCGGAAAGCAGGTCGGGAAAGCCGTCAAGGGGTTTAAGGAAACCACCGATGATTTACGGCAGTCGGTCGAGCCGGAAATCAATATGATTCAGCAGGAAGTGAAAATGGTGGAACAGGACCTGCAAGCATCCATGAAAGAAGCGGAAGACACCATCAAAGGCGCGGGCGACGCCGCGTCAGCCGGCATCAGCGAAGGAAACAAGCCCACGTGATGGTGAGAGAGGACAAGCGGAGGCACACAAGAAGAACGAAGTGACAGTCTCCGTTGAACATCCGGAAGCCGCCGTGACCCTGGACTGAGAAAAAAACAAAAATCCATCAAACCTCTTGCAATAATGTTGATTTTAGAATACATTGAGCGAAATTTTGACATAACCACAAATCCGTGAAACGGCAAAGCAGAAGAGAACAGGAAGCTCTGCAACGGCACGGAATTGAGCAAGGGAGGTGGAAGACAACAAGAAGAAAAGGAAAGTGCCAAGTTCGAAATTCTGAGCAATATGGAGTACTGCATCTCATAGGGGTAAGAAAGTAAGCAAGACGAAACTGAAGTAAAGTAAAGTCATTAGTCATTAAGGAAATCGGCTGGCAGGAATTACGCACTGCCCGTAGGGGGGAATCAACTTACAGGAGGAGTCACAATGAAACGATTGAATCACGGTATCAAATGGACGATGGCCGCGATCCTGCTTGCAGGGCTGACGGCGGTTCCGGCTATGGCCGAGAAGACCACGCCGGCCACGAATAAAAATTCTGCCGTGCCGGCGGTGCCACGCGCGATTCCAGATCTGCTTCCCTATACGAAGTTCGATCCGCCCAAGAGCAAGCTGTTCGACATCAACAAGCTGACCATCTCCGGCGACCTGCGGGTACGTCCGGAATTTCGGACCAACAACACATTTGGCGCTACCAAGAGCAATACCATGTTCGTGCAGCAGTGGGTGCGGTTGGGCTTCAACTACTCCATCTCACAGGACGTGACCTTCTTCTTCCAACCCCAATACTCGAAGAATTGGGGCGCTCGCGTTCCAGGTCCGGCAGACGCCTTCTCAGACGCCAATGGCGACATCTTTGCCCGGCAGGCCTACATGCTGGTGAGGAACTTCCTGGTGCCGAACCTGACCATCAAAGCCGGGAGGCAACTGGTAGTCTGGGGCAACCATCGCATGTTCGGGCATTTCGACTGGAACAACGTGGGCTGGTCTCATGACGGTATCACCACGAACTACAAATTAAGCAAGACTGCGAACCTGCAAGTGGGCTGGATTCGGCAGGATGAAACCAACTGCTTAACAGCAACCGCGGGGGGGTGTGGGGTTGCTAGTACAGCAGCTACCAATGATGCTGACATAGTCTACGTTCGGGCGCCCATGAAAGTCGGCGGTGTGGTCCTGGAGCCGGCTTACATCTGGCACAGTGGTGGAACGGGTCCAGCTGGTGCTCGCATTGCACCTCGTCCCGCAGACCAATCACGGCATACGGTCGGTGGCCGGGCCGTCAAGAAGTTCGCCGCGGGTAGTGCCAGAGTGGACGCCACAGTTGAAGGCTACTACCAATTCGGAGAGATAGCTCATACTAGCGGGGATGCTGCAATGAGATGCGCTAACCGATGTCTGGATATCGAGGCCTATGCCTTCCATATCGACGGCGGCGTGACCCTGCCGGTGCCCATGCAGCCTCGCATCGGGCTCGAATTCAACACCGCCTCAGGTGACAGTGATCCTAACGATGGTAAGTTCCAGGCATTCGACCAATTGTACCCCACGAACCACATTCATTTCGGGTACATGGACCGCATGGCCTGGAAAAACATGAACCATGTGGCCGCCGGTCTCCAATTGCGTCCCAACAAGGACAGTCATTTTGAAGTGACCGGCCACTTCTTCTCCAAAAAAGAGGAAAACGACAACTGGTATTGGGCTGCCCAAACAAGTGGCAACCCCATTCAGAGGTCTGCCAATCACGGCGGTGCGACCAACATCGGTGAAGAAATCGACGTGGTGTATACTCACTTCTTCACCCCCGGGAACCACGTGGCCTGGCAAGTCGGCGGCGGGGTCTTCCTCCCGGGTGATGTAATCGATAACGCAGTCGGCGGGAGCGCGACCGAACAAACCTGGGGCTATACCCAACTCTGGGTGAACTTCTAACCCCAAAGAATCCACCTCTTCCCCTGTCACACCCTCTCCCCCTGGGAGAGGGCAGGGGGTGAGGGAAAAACCCACTCCCCGCTGAGACGCAACTCTCAGCGGGGAGTTTTTTTATCTCCCCAATCACTCCCTACATTTTCTTTTGCCGTTGTAGCCGCGCCATCTCATGGCGCGTGTTTCCCGGCCACATCCGATGCTGTCGCGCCATGTGATAGGTCGTTGATAATCTACCAACGGGATGCGACACCATCATGGCTACTGGACAACCGGTAGACATTAAGATTTTGTGCAGTGTCTTTTGCCGTTGTAGCCGCGCCATCTCATGGCGCGTGTTTCCCGGCCGCATCCGATGCTGTCGCGCCATGTGATAGGTCGTTGATAAGCTATCAACGGGATGCGACACCATCATGGCTACTGGACAACCGGTAGACATTAAGATTTTGTGCAGTGTCTTTTGCCGTTGTAGCCGCGCCATCTCATGGCGCGTGTTTCCCGGGGCCGCATCCGATGCTGTCGCGCCATGTGATAGGTCGTTGATAATCTATCAACGGGATGCGACACCAGCATGGCTACTAGACAACCGGTAGCCGTTAAGATCTTGTTCATTTATGCGTCTGAGCGTAAGACGCAGGAGGTTGTAGGGGACAAGTGATCTTCCGAATGACCGATGAACGTCTGGCACTTCTTGATCGGGCGGCGGCGATTCGAGGGGGCACGCGTACCGAGTTCGTGCTTCGGTCGAGTGAAGCGGCGACCGAGACGTTCAAGGAACGTCCCGTCATTGCGCTCGATGACGAGACTGACGATGCCTTTGTCGCCGCGAAGCAATCGATCAGTTCATTCATGTCGTGAAATCGACGGATGGACGCGTGACCAAACGCGACGTGCTGAAATTTTTTCAAGAAGGTCTCTAAACGTACGTCACGCCTTCCTATGCAGGAAGGGCCTGAACAAGGCCAACAGTCGATTTTCCGTCCTGTTATCTCTCCATCTCCACGAGCATGGTTCCATATGCCTCCGTGGTGGCAGGGGATATCGTTGAGGAAGAATCAAGGCCAGGAATTGTTTCCGGCATCTCCGGGGCCGGCCTTGATTATTGAATGGACGGTTGCGCAGGCTTGAGACTCTGGTGTCGTGCGCTGGGTTGGAGTGGCGCTATAATGCGGTGCGACCCGATGCTGGTTCCATCTTTGAGTTGCAACGCGATCACCAGCTCCGCCTTTTGTCCGGCCACGTCAACCGGCATGCGGCCCCGAATCTCCGTTGTTCTGGTTTCTCCGGGCTGGAATGTGCCCATGGGGATGGGAAGCGGCGTCATTTGTGCAAACGCGTCTACCAGGGTCGTGTTCCCCGACACGTTGGCCATGGCCGTGGTGACCTCGGTGCTCCCCAAATTGGTGGCTTCGACGATCAGGACAAGGGTTTCCCCGCCTTCGAGAATCAGATTGTCGTTGCCGTCCTTCAGCATCGTGCGAAAGGTAAAGAACGGCTGGTTTGCCGGTGCAGCGGAAGCCTGAGCCGGAGGTGTGAACCGGGGTGTGGCTTGCGGTGCAGCCTGGCGCACGGATGGTGACATCTGTTGAGACGTGGGCGGGGTGAAGGCCGGTTGTCGATCCGGGGTCGCCGTCACCAGTGGAACGCTGCCGTTTTTGAGCAGTTCCGGAATGACGCCCACGAGTTGTTGGGCCAATTCTGCCGAGGCACTGTTGATTTTTGCATCGTATTGGCCGGTGGTGCAGGAGACGGATTGGCCGGTGAGGGCCGGGGCCCAGATCCTGAGTTGGCCGTCGAAATTCAGAGGCATTTGCCCCAATTCGGCTCCGTTTTTATCAATAAACATCGCTTGCAGCTTGAGCTTGAGGTAGGCGAGGTAATTGTCTTCCTCCGCCATGCGGTCGACTTCCCGGAACGATTGGTTGACCATGGTGACCTGAATGATTAAATCACTCGGCCGGGTGGCTTGGACGGCTTCTCCGGTTCCCGCATAGGCTATGACGGACTGAAACGTTTCCTGTCCCAGCGTGAGAAAGCTCTGGACGATACTCTCTCCGGTTTTCAGGGCATACGGAAGGTCGCATGCCTGAATTTCGAGTGCGGCTTCCGTGACACTCTGATCGAAGGCATAGGCCACCGAAATGGGAATCGCCGGCTCCTTTTTTGGTTTTTCTTCTCCAAATCCCAGGCTGGGCAGACTGATATCCGGCATACTGATGTCCGGCATACTCACGTCCGGGAGATATGAGCAGCCTGAAAATTGGATGATCGAAATGAAAAGAAGGAGAGACGGCAGGATACGCGTTTTCCGATTCATGCCAGGTACTTTACCCGATGCCTTCAAGGGAGTGCAACGTGCTGTATGGGTCCACCACCTTTGGCACTCGGGTCGTTGGTGCAGGAGGAATTGTACCGGAAAGTGGCGGCGTGGTGTCCTCGCTCAACCCTCACCTCTCTCTACTCCTCACCTATCTTTATGATACACTTCGGGTTTCACTCCGGGACGCCTTGCCCTGCATCCCGCTATCACACGAAATCAGAGGTTCCTGAGCGGGAATCCCGGCATAACCCGGTGCAACGCGAGAGAGGGTGCCACCCATTTTTATCCATATCCGCAAACGTCTTCCTGACGAATACGTCGCCCGGATGCTCGCGGCGATCCTGTGGATCAGTCTGATGAGCGGCCTTGCCGGAGGCTGCGGCGGATGGCCGCGGGCCCGTCTCGATACCTACCTCGGGCAGCAGCCGGCACCCGATCTTTCACGGTTGGCGGAGTTGCCTGGCGTGATCCGGGCCGGGCTTGTGGTGATCAACGACACGACCGCACCGGATTCGGCTCCCCCACTCTCCGAAGACTCTCTGGTTGCCCTGACCGCGCACCTGCGGCAACAATTGATGCATGCCGTTCCTCTCGAAGTGGTGCACGTTGTGCATTCGTCGAATCCGGCGGCCTCGTTCCCGAATGTCGCCGCGGTGCTTCAATGGGGAAAAGATCATCGGGTCGAGTACCTCGTGATGGCCGTTCTCTCGAGTGCCGAAATCGAAGTGCCGGAACGCTTCCCCTGGCGAGGGTCGTCCCCGGGAGCCATCGCGCGAGGATTGCTGTCAGGGTATCGTGCGGAAAACTTGGCGCTTGCCGAATTGGCGTTGGTCGTCGTGCGTTCCGGCCACGTCTTGGCGCGAATCGAAGGAAATGCCTGGGCTTCCTTGGACCGGCTGGTCGCGCCTATTGAGTCCAACGAGTACCCGGTGGTTCGACGAAATCTGGAAGATCCACCCATTTACCCCGAGGATGAAGACGTTGCGCATGACGTCATGCGAGCGGTCGCCTGCAGTGATGCCGTCAATCAGGCGGTGCTGCATTTGCAGGAGGCCTGGGGCCGTTCCTGAACGGAACTGTGCATGAAACGTCACGCCACTCCTACTTCGATTTCCTTGACTTCGATATGATCGGGCAGCCCTTGGGACCCTCTGATTTAGTGCACTATCGGGCGCATGGCGGCGTTGTGTCCTCGCTCAACCCTCACCTATCTCTATGATACGCTTCGGGTTTCGCTCCGGGACGCCTTGCCCTGCATCCCGCTATCACACTAAATCAGAGGTTCCCTTGTGCCCGGCGGGTTTCGATACTGGCAAGAATGGCTTCTTGAATATTGGCTAACGCTTCTTCACGGGTTTGTCCCTGAGACACACAACCGGGAAGGGATGGGCACTCGACGACATAATATCCGACTTCATCCTGATCGATGGTGACGAGAAACCGCATGGCAGCCTCCTTTGCAGCAAGGAGTATAGCATTCGCAGACAAGGCAACAAGGTGGTGCATGGGCTGAACCAGGCTGATGCAAGTGGCCTGTGCCTGTCGGGATCGCGCAGCCACAGAAGAGATTCTTCTACGGCCGGGACATGCCTTTTCCGGCGGAACGGAGGGCTAGCGGTAATTGACGAACTGCAAGTCGATGCCGAGGTCTTCCTGTTTCAGGAAATTGATGACGGCCTGCAGTTCGTCCTTGCTTTTGCTCTGCACGCGCATCTGGTCTCCTTGAATCTGCGCCTGCGCCTTGAACTTTTGCTCCTTCAGGCGCTTCACGATGGCCTTGGCTTTCTCTTCGACGATCCCGCTTTGCACCGTGACGTGCTGCCGGATGGTCCCCCCAAGAGCCTGTTCCACTTTGCCGTAGTTGAGGGCTTTCAACGACACGCTGTGTTTGACGCATTTTCCTTTGAGGATGTCGATGACCGCCTTGAGCTTGTAGTCGTCGTCCGCCACGATCTCCAGGAGGTGCTCTTTTTCCTTGAACGTCACCTTGGATGGTGACCCCTTGAAATCGAATCGTTGCCCGATTTCTTTCATCGTCTGATCAACCGCGTTCTTGACTTCCTGCATATCCACCGTGGAGGTCACGTCAAACGAGAACGTATCTGCCATCAAACCATCTCCTTGTTATCTGTCGTTGCAGTATGTTTGCCAGAACGCCTCTTCCGGGATCTCTGCCTGAGGTGCGACCACACGCATTCATCGCCTTTTGGCAGGTCTTCCCGTCTAAGAAAACGAACAATCTGGTGGATCGAATTTTTGTTGTTATACCGGATCGTTCCACCCTTGTCGGGTGGAGCTTTTCGACTCAAACGCAATCGCGTGTTTTCAGGGCTGTCTAATGGTGCGGCTTATTCTTGCTTCTTCCATAAGGTTACCTTGAAGTGATCTTCCGTCCCTTCAAAATCCGGCTCTCTTTTATTGTGTTGCTGCATTAATGGAATGACCTTTCGGCGAATGCCGATACCCTGGTCTTCGACGTAGCCGTAGTCTCTAAAAATTCTGACTGACGATGGATTGCGTTGTAATTGCGCGCCGCTTTTGATTCTTTCGGTTGTCATGCCGTTCGGCAGAGCCCCCGGACTGGTTATTTCCATGCGATTCTTGTAGACAATCACGCGGACATAGTCCTGTTTTGTCCAATCTCTATGAATCAACGCATTAATCAAAAGCTCTCTTATGGCCTCAAATGGATAATCCCACGTTCGTCTGCGACTCATTCTTTGTAGAGTTTCACGGCTGATATGCGGTTGAATCAGTGCACTGACTCTCTCATGGAGTGCTGGTTCAAGGGGATCTTGAGTGCCGCCGCTTCCTCGGCGTTCCAGTAAGGGAGCGTCCAATACCTTGTCGAATATGGTGTTGTAATCCTTATCATTTCCTTCATAAACCGAAAGCCTGATGCCGGCTTGCGGTAGCCTCAACTGAGGTTTTTTTGCAAACAACGCATACGCAAAATAGCTGCAAGCCAGTGGGGTCGCGTCGCCGACCAGAAAGCTGTGGTTTTCCAGCATTTCCTGCAAATCCTCGCCCGGAGACTGTATCAGAATGTCTCGAAAATATTCCGTATAACGATGTTCATCTAAGTCTGAAATGGAAGATCCGTATACGGGAAATTTTTCTGCCGATAGGAGGCCGCCCAAATCAAACAACCGCGCTTGTTGCTCGCGACCCGCCAGTTGGCACGTGTTACCATATCGGACATAGATGTCTTGACGATCGTTGTACTTCAAGACATAAGGTTTGCTGCTCCCTTGAGGAATCTTCACGACTGCCACGCGCTTGCCTTGAATGCTGACTTCCTCGTAGTCCGGTAATATAAAAGGATGAACGTATCTGCCGATGACGGTATCCATCAACCACTCTTGAAGGTTGTCTCGCCGAATGCCGCTGATGCTGCCGTCATCCTCGACGCCAACCAACGCGATGCCGCCGTTCATGTTGGCAAACGCCACGACTTCTTTGGCAAATATCTCGGGACGTTCATCGTCCCGCTTAAACTCCAGCTTTGCGCCTTCAGGCTGGCTGGTTAATTCCAGTACGTCACCGATTAACATGGAAAATTGTTTCCATTAGTACCCATACTTGTTTTTTCGCATATCAAAAGCTTCTCTGCCGCCTTCCAGAATTAACGCGGCTTGTTCGCGTATTTCTGTTTTGTCAATGGAACCGGCCTGGGCAATTTCCCCTTTGTCTTTCCTGCTTTTTAGTACTGCGATTAACTCGGCGTCACCGAAGACGGGTATATTGGCGTTGTGAGTGGCAAATACAAACTGACGATTGGTTTTGTGATGTCTTAACTCCTGCGCAATGCGTTCAGCGATAAAGGCGTTATCCAGGTTCTCTTCCGGTTGATCGATAATCAAGGGGGCGTCTCGGCTTAACAGCAGAAGATTCAATATTGCGGTACATTTTTGTCCGGTTGAAAGGTCTTCCAGTGACACAAAATGTTCATCCGCATCGTCATGTGCGGTGTTAAGTTGGATTTCCACACTATCCTTTAATTCGATCTCTTCCAGTTGAAGTCTTTCTTCCAAACTCAATTCCAATAATTTGTCGACAGTGCCCGAAGTCAACCCCTTTTCTTTATACTTAGCCATGAAGGCCGTCTTATCTCTGTTTTTTATCCACTTCGCCCACTCCAATAAATCCAAATCTCCTTCCAGTTCCTTTAGCCACTGAATTTTGGAACTGCCAATCCCATCAATATCGAGCAAGAATGACTCGAGTTGTTCCAAATTCCCTGCACGTTTGATGTGAATTTTTAGTTTGCCAACGAGACGCTTGTTCAGCTTTTCTATTGTGTGACTCGTTGCTTCGAACCGAGCAAAAGCCGTATCCCGATATTCTCTCAGGACGTCTTTTCTTTTGTCGTCAGCATCACGGGTGATACTCTTTTGTTTTTCGTGGGTTGTTTTGTTTTTTTGAATAGTGGCTAATTTGGCAACAATGTTTTTGTATTCTACACCCAAAGCTCTACCGCTTTTTCCGGCATGATCGGGCAATTGTGCGATTGCTTGATTCAGTTCATCAAGAATTTTCCCTGAATGAGTTTCCCAGATTGAATGGATAGAATCATAGTCTGACTTGGCTTGGTTAGAGCGATGAACAATTTTTTCAACTAACAGGTTCAAGTCATTTTGCAGGGTTTGAAAAATCTCTTTGGCTTTCGCGACGGATGTCTTGTTCGGCAATTGATCAATATCGTCCCGTTGCAGAAAGAATAAATCAAAAATTTCCTGATAGTTGTTCGCCCATTGTTCAATGGATTTAAATTGTTCTGTGATTCTATCTTGAATGGTTTTTTCTTGTTCAAGCAATTGAGCGCTTTTCAGTTTGTCTGCTATTCCCAACCGTTCAAACTGTTTTACCTGTTCGTCCAAAACCGGTTCTTGCGCGACGACTTCATCGATTCGTTCAAATTCTTTATGGGCTTCGATAATCTGTTTTCGACTTAACTCCAACCGGCGCTTGATTTCATTCATTTTTCGGTCAAATTGATTGCTGTCTTGGAGGAAACAATCTATCAGATTCAGTTTTGCATCCTCATCTTTTTCCAGTGCAAGAATTTCGTTCTGACCGAGCAACTCAATGTCGGGCAGGATCTCTCTCGTGGTCAGGTGTGAAAGATTGCCTTGCTGGTTTTCGACAACGGGCTGCTCACCATAGCGCCGACTGATGCGATAAATCTGCCCTTGCTGGGCTTTTGAGAGTACTTCCAAAGTGATTTGTGAAGAACCTAAATTTTTTTTGTGAAGTGATTCTATCCCTCTCTGGTCTCCTCCACGAATCGGCAGGTCCAGCACATAGCGAATACTTTCTATCAAGGTGGATTTTCCCGTGCCTCGACCACCGATCACAGCATTTAAATTTTTAGAAAAAGCCAGGCCGTCGATGCCCAAAAATCCTCCTCCTCGCCATTGTATGGATCTGATAAGCGAATAGGGATTATCGGGAGTCTGGTGATTGAGCCGAATGCGTGATTCAGGATCAAAAAAAGCCTGCTTGAATGCGGAAAAATCAGGTTCGGTCATTTTGATGAAACAGGAGGCTGAAGGATCCGATAGCGTTTCCGGATCTTTTATATCTCTAGCATTGATAATCGCGAGAGGTTTTTTTCGCCTGTAGTCGGGATTGTTGTTTTGAATGATTTGTTGACACGTATCCGGCAAATCTTCTGTCGGACCGGGGATTTGTCCGGCTATCACTAACGCTTCTTTTTTCCACAATTGAACGTAGTTTCCGCCACCGCCATCCAGTTTCAGCAGGCCATTCTTTCCGGTCATGTGTGCAGCGTACCAAAAGCCGTGTTGATCATTGATTACCTTGTTTGCGATTTGTTCGCAGCTTAATGAAGAGGGATGGGTCGGTTCTTGCTCGAGCTTGGTGCTGTTTTCATCCATCAACTGTCCAAGATACTGATTGAGTGTGGCCAAGGCACTCTCTTTCGGGTAGAGGCAGACCATATGAATTTTTTCAGAACTGGCGATCTCGAATCCCGGAAACACGGTGATGTTGTTTTCTTGCAAAAACTTTCGCAATCCTTCTGAGTCTTCAACTTTTCCATGATCTGAAAGACCCACAACTTCTATATCATTGTCCCGGCACTGCTGCAAAATTTGTCGGTTGTAGTCCGCTTCTTGCAGGGTTGTCTCTCCCTGATACCGGGTATAGCTGCAAGGATTGACCTGCAAGGCACACTTGTAGAAGCGTGCCCCCAGATACGGAATTTCGTTGTTCATGGATGTATCTCCATCACCTTCACAACTTGGCCCTCACCCTGTTCACGGGTCTCGACATCCACGTGGAAACGCTTCATGTTATGAATGGCGTTCGTGATCCGCATTCTAGCATGTCTGTCGCCGCGAATTTGTCTGTCGTGTCATAGTGGGCGTTTCCGGAGCCCAAGCGAGTATCAGATCAGCAGCACTTTCCCTCAGGGAGCCGAATGCCTTCGCCGTCGAGAATTTCCGTGGTGGTATAGGGTTGTTTCAGGATCAGGTACCGGTACCATTTTATCGCGCTCTCGGTCAGGACCACGATTGCCAGGACGGCGACCAGCCCGACCAGCGCCGCATTCAGCGTCATCGTCACGCGCGCCACCGGGTCCGCGGCGGTTCGTGCCCGGTCCAGAAAGATCCACCACAGGTCATGGCAGCCCGTTAAGGTGATGACGCCCACGAATACCATCGGTATGGCCGTCACCCAGAGGTAGCGGGCTTTTCCCATTTTGATGAACAGGGTCGTGCCGATACATAACGCCAGGGTCCCTAATAACTGGTTGGCGGCGCCGAACATGGGCCAGACCGTGGAGATCGTTCCCGTGGCGATGAGCCATCCCCATGCTCCGACCACGAATGCGCTCGACAGGATAACGCCGGGCCACCAATTGATCCGACGAAGCGGCGCATAGACGTGTCCGCCCATTTCCTGGACCAGATAGCGTGCCACACGGGTGCCCGCGTCGATGGTTGTCAGGATAAACAGGGCCTCGAACAGGAGCACAAATTGATACCAATAGGCCATGAGCCCAGCCATCCCAGGCAAGGCGGAGAAAATCCAGGCCATGCCCACGGCCAACGACACTGCGCCTCCGGGCCTGCCTGAGACGTCCACTTCCACCAGTTGCGAGAGTGTGTGAATGTTTTCAACGGGGAACCCCATGGCCGCCAACGCATCGGTCGGGAGGCGTGTGTTGATCGCAAAATAGTCGCCCGGGATAAGCAGGGACGCCGAAATCAACGCGACGACTCCGACAAAGCTTTCCAGCAACATGGCTCCATAGCCCACCATGGCCTGGGATTCGCGGGCAATCATTTTCGGGGTTGTGCCCGATGACACCAGCGAATGGAAGCCCGAGATGGCGCCGCAGGCGATGGTAATAAACAGAAAGGGAAAGAGGGGACCGGGGATGATCGGGCCACCTCCGGCAATGAATCCGGTGACCTTGGGCATGTGTAGCTCGGGGGCCAACAGGATCACGCCGACCGCCAGCAACCCGATGACTCCGAGTTTCATAAACGTCGAGAGGTAGTCTCTGGGAACCAACAGCATCCACATCGGCAGCACCGAGGCCAAAAATCCGTATCCGGCCAGTAGCCAGACCAGCGTGGTTCGGTCATGAGTAAACCAGATCGCCAAGTCCGACTGCGCCACGACTTTACCCAGGGCCACGGACAGAAAAAGAAGCACGATGCCCATGAGGGACATTTCGCCGACGCGCCCGGGTCGAATGTGGTGATGATACCATCCCATGAGAAAGGCGATCGGGATGGTCATGGCAATCGTGAACGTGCCCCACGGGTTTGCGACGAGCGCGTTGACCACGGCCAGCCCCAGGCCGGCCAAGGCCACAATCACGATAAACAACACGGCCACCGCCGTAGCCGTGCCGGTGATCCATCCGATCTCCGCACGCGCGATTTCCGGGAGGGAGCGGCCGTTGCGACGCAGGGACCCGACCAGGATGACAAAATCCTGTACCGCACCGGCCACCACGGCCCCGATTACGATCCAGAGAAACCCGGGTAAAAATCCGAACTGGGCCGCCAGGACCGGACCCAATAACGGTCCCGCGCCCGCAATGGCGGCGAAATGGTGTCCGAAAAGCACGTATTTGTTGGCGGGATAATAGTTGGTGCCATCTTCCAGCCGAAAGGCTGGGGTCCGGCGTTCGTCATCGAGTTGCATGACGCGCCGGCCTAAAAATCCTCCATAAAAGCGATAGGCCAGCACGTAAAAACAGCCGGCTGCGGTCACCAGCCAGAGTCCGTTGACTTTCTCTTCAGCGTTCAACAGCCCGGTGACGAAGCCGAAGGACACGGCGCACAGGAGGGAGACGAGCATCCACGCGGTCGTCTTCAGGAGCTTCATGGTTTTCCGGAAAATCGTGCGGCAGTTCGTGTGCCGGTTGTCGTGATCTTCGCCTTGTGGTCCTGGCTGTGCCCCTTGCCGGTCATGCCGGCTGCGAAAACGGAGGCTTGCCGAATTTTTGTCGAATAGCGTTCATGGCCTGGAAAACCATGGGTTTCGTGAGCAGTCGATGCTCGATTCTCCGTTTGCCTGGAAAATCAAGTAAGGATACTCCAATGACCATGGTCAGTAAACCTTGACCGGGCAGGACGAGCATGGCAATCCCTGCCAGGAGAAAAATGACGCCGACCGTATTTTTCAAGACTAGGCCCGCATAGCGCAGGACCGGATGGTATGCCGCCAGCCACACGTGTTCTTCCTCGTGCAAAAAGTAGTTCGTGGGCAGGCGGATGATGATGATGGGAATGAGCAGGATCGTCCCGAAAAACATGACCACCGAGATGATGGTGATGGCAATCAGGGCCTCTGGGGCGACCAGGTCGTCGTAGAAAGTCTGAATGGCGTTCATCTGGTATGCTCTCTGCGTCGCAAGGGCGACATAGCATGTTCGAAGCGATTCGACAAGCGTGGGAACCCGTGCGGAAGCCGACCCGTGCTCAGAAGCCCATTGAACGATCGTTGTCGAACGGGATAGGATTGCCTGGATTCAGTCATTCGTTGATACAGTTCACGGCCTCCTTCCGTCATCCCCGACATCTGTCATCGGGGATCCAAGGTCGGCCTCTCCGCCTGTGTCGCCGCCGCATCTCATGCGGCCTGGAAAGGCCGCCTTCACAGAAGCGCCATCCGCCTGCCCCCGACATCTGTCATCGGGAGACGGCGAGCGACAAAAGAAGGCGAGGAGCGCATCTTTCATTGTGTCAACGAATGAGTGAACATTGACCAGGATGACGTTCCATTCATCGAGACGTGGAGGTCCAGGTGATGCCCGGGTACTGGTTGCTCAAATCCGAACCGTCGGCGTTTTCCATTGAGGATTTGGCGCGTTCTCCCAAACGGACGACGTGTTGGGAGGGCGTGAGAAATTATCAAGCGCGCAACTTTCTGCGAGCCATGGCCGTCGGTGATTTAGCCTTCTTTTATCACAGCAACGCCGATCCTCCGGCGATCGTAGGCCTTGTCGAGGTCGTCAAGGTCGCGTATCCCGATTATTTTGCCTGGCGGCCCGGCAGCCGGTATTTCGACGAAAAGAGTTCAAAGCAGAATCCGCGATGGCTGATGGTCGACGTTCGATTGAAGGAGGTGCTGCGGGCGCCGCTTTCTTTGGAACGCCTCAGGGGGGTGAGAGGTCTCGAGAAGATGGAATTGCTTCGAAGGGGCTCCCGTCTCTCGGTTCAACCGGTTCGCGAAAGTGAATGGAAGATAATTCTGCAAGTGTCACAGGCCACGTGAGGGGGTCTGCGTCAGCTTCCTTGTTGTCTGGGGAAGACGCGTTTAAAGGGATGGATTTCGACTCGTTCGAATATTCCATGGGTGACGTAGGGGTCACCGTTCGCCATGCGTTCGGCTTCCTCCAGGGTCTCCGCCTCGATCATGACCAGACTTCCGGTCTGATCCGTTAAGGGGCCGGCGCAGACCAATCGGCCCTCCTGCTGTAAGCGTTCAAGATATTCCAGGTGGCCGGGTCTGTGGTGCGGGCGTTTGTTCTGCCCGTCCGGTCCGTCCCACCCGAGAATCACGTACGTCATGGGCAATCCATCATCAACGATTCACACTTTCCGGTCCGTCGTTCACGAGGTCTCTTTGGGCAGGGCTTGTCGACCTTTGTACCCGTCGTCGAGTTCATGCCACCATTCGATGGTTTCTTCCCCGAGCCGCCAGCAGAGATACACCACCCGTCCTTCCATGAGATACGGAAAGTCGCATAAGCCCATTTCCAGATCTTTGACAATCACTCCCAGTTCGTGGATGCCGCTGAGATTTTCATAAATCGTTTCGAGTGCTTTGATGTAGCGAGGGCCTTCACAACTTCCGCCTCCGTATTGAGCGTTGGCACTCGCTTTTTTGATTTCTTCTTTGGTTTGCAGCAGGATCGCTTTGCCGGCCTTGGCTTTCGTCAGGTACATCGCCAGTTTGGGAATCAGTTCCGTCGCTTCGGAAAAGGAGAAAATCCGTGAGAAAGGCTCGTCAGGTTTGGGCATTGGACACGCGTAGGGTAAAAGGTCCGTTGAGAAGTCTCTCCCTGCTGCCGCTTCATTTATCACAACGCTCGTGGCATCGCAAACAAACAATGTTTGCAAGAAACTATTGACAATGAGCAGATTCATGTTATACAAGATAGGCATACCTTCCAAATTGAATAGGCCGTTACTTCTTCCTACATGAGTTTTCGACTCCCAAAATTGTAAATCCGATTTTCACGTAATCCCAAGACACCAACACGTTTCTGTCCGAAAACATGATGAATACGTTTACTCCATCAGCTGCCTTTGTGGAATTATCTTCATGACTGTTCCGGAACAAAAGCAGGACGGGCAATTCACCACGCGTGAATAGGTTGCGAATCCATCACTATCGATTAGGACACATTTCAATTCGCCGTCACGGTCCGGCGCCGGTTGTGGGAAAGGTTCTCTCCTCCCACTTCCCTTTCGGTCTCGTCCGCAAACCGGCTTTGGCGCCGTCAGCCATCGGTCGGGACCGATGGAGGACACAAGAGTGAAGGTCATGGGCGGTTGTCGCTTCAGGCCACACCTGCTGAAAGACTGGTGCCGGTTGCAAGCCCTTTCGGCTCTATGCTCACCCACCGTTAGGAGAACGTTATGCATCTTGGGGAATTAAAACAAAAATCCATCGGCGACCTTGCAGATTTGGCCCGTTCATTAAAAATCGAGGGATGCGCGAATTTGAGAAAGCAAGAACTGATTTTTGCCATCTTGCAAGGGCAAGCGGAGAAGAACGGCGTCATTTTTGGAGAAGGGGTACTGGAAACCCTTTCCGATGGCTTCGGCTTTTTGCGTGCGCCGGATTCGAACTATTTTCCCGGTCCCGATGATATTTATATTTCGCCTTCTCAAATTCGCCGGTTTGGTCTGCGCACGGGTGACATTATCTCCGGCCAGGTTCGTCCTCCCAAAGGCGGGGAACGGTATTTTGCTTTATTGAAGGTTGAAAAAATCAATTATGACGAACCGGAAATGCAGCGGGATAAAATTCTGTTCGACAACCTGATTCCCCTCTATCCCGAGGAACGTATTTCCCTGGAGTTTGATCAGGAGGAATACTGCACGCGGGTGATGGAACTGACCACACCCATCGGGAAGGGCCAACGCGGGCTCATCGTGGCGGCCCCTCGAACGGGAAAAACCATGCTGCTTCAGGCTATTGCCCGTGCGATTCTGCACAATCATCCGGAGATCCTGCTCATCGCGTTACTCATTGACGAACGTCCGGAAGAAGTCACGGATTGGCAGCGTCAGGTCAAAGGCGCCGAGGTCATCAGCTCCACGTTCGACGAACCGGCTCAACGCCACGCACAGGTGGCCGAGATCGTGATGGAAAAGGCGAAGCGATTGGTTGAGCATAAACGCGACGTGGTGATCCTGCTGGACAGTATTACCCGGTTGGCTCGAGCGTACAATACGATTGCGCCTCCGAGCGGAAAGGTGTTGTCCGGCGGGCTGGATTCCAACGCGCTGCAACGGCCCAAACGGTTTTTCGGTTCGGCTCGCAACATCGAAGACGGCGGGAGCCTCACGATTCTGGCCACGGCGCTGGTGGATACGGGCAGTCGCATGGACGACGTGATTTTTGAGGAATTTAAAGGCACGGGCAACATGGAAGTCCATTTGGATCGTCGATTGGCGGACAAGCGCATCTTTCCGGCCATTGCCATCAGTCAATCCGGTACCCGCAAAGAAGAGTTGCTGGTCGATCGTGACCGGTTGAATAAAATGTGGGTGTTACGTAAGGTGTTGAGCCCCCTGGGGACGATGGAGGCCATGGAGTTTCTCATGGATAAGATCGCCGAGACCAAGGATAATCAGGACTTTCTGCAGTCCATGAATCGATAATCTCTTTTGCCAACACCCGGTTGTTCATGGTACATATACAGTTTGAAACAGTCGTGAGGGGGAATCGGCATCATGAAAGCAGGCATTCATCCTGAATATTCCGAGGCGACGGTCAGTTGTGCGTGCGGCATGAAGTTCCAAACCCGCTCTACCGTGGGTGATATGAAGGTGGACATTTGTTCTGCCTGTCATCCCTTCTTCACCGGCACGCAGAAAATCGTTGACACCGAAGGACGTGTGGCACGATTTAAGAAAAAGTACGCCAAGAAGTCCAACGCTTAGCCTCCCCGCTCGACGCGACCCCGCGCTCCTCGATTTTTTCACATCCTTTCTTCCAATTACAGGGAACGGCGACCCATGTCCGGCGACAAGAGAGAGAACCAGTTTGAGGGATGGCTTGCCCAATGGGAAGCCGTGGCGCATCGCTACAACGAGTTAACCCATCGCCTGGCTGACCCGGCGGTTCTCAGCCAGCCGTCGATGGTGATTGCCTGCAATAAAGAGCGCGCCGACATTGAAGCAGTCAGCCTGCTGTTTGCAGACTATCGGCGTCTTCTGCGCGAAATTGCCAATGCCTCGCGAATGCTCGATGACCCGCAATTGGATTCGGAACTCAAGGCGTTGGCCGCCGATGAATTGGAGACGTTACAAGAGAAATGTGCGCAAGTTGAGGCGCACGCGTTGCAACTTCTGCATCCCCAAAACGTCGAAGATGACAAAAACTCGTTCGTCGAAATACGAGCCGGGACCGGCGGTGAAGAGGCCGGGTTGTTCGCCGGTGAATTGTTGCGCATGTACAGGCGCTACGCGGAACACCATGGATTGCGCGTCCAGATGATCGATGCCAATGAGACGGGCATCGGTGGGATCAAGGAAGCCGTTTTTCTGGTCGAGGGCAAAGGGGCGTACGGCGCCTTTCGGTATGAGAGTGGCGTGCATCGTGTGCAGAGAGTCCCGAGCACGGAGGCGAGCGGGCGCATTCACACGTCCACGGCGACCGTGGCCGTGATGTCCGAGGTTGAAGACGTCGAGGTGCATCTCGATCCGAGAGACCTGCGCATCGACACGTTCTGTTCCTCGGGCGCGGGAGGACAGAGCGTCAATACCACTTACTCGGCCGTGCGCATTACCCATATACCCACCGGCATGGTGGTGACGTGTCAGGATGAACGGTCGCAACTCAAGAACCGGGAAAAAGCCATGCGGACCCTGCGAACCCGCATCGGCGACGCCGAACGCGAAAAGCAGGAAGCCTCGATTGCCGAGCATCGTCGTGCCCAAGTCGGGGCGGGTGAGCGAAGTGAAAAGATCCGCACCTATAATTACCCGCAGAATCGCGTCACGGATCACCGGATAGGACTGAGCTTGCATAAATTGGACTCGATCCTTGACGGGAACCTTGATGAATTGGTGAAAGCGTTGAACGAGGCTCGTGAGCCGGAGAGTAACAGAGCGGAAATCGCGTCCAATACCTGATCATGAAGACTGACACGGCGCTGCAGCATGATTCCACTCGTCACCCGGCCACCCTCCTGTCCGCCTATCGACGTGGCGTGGCTATCCTTCGGGCCGCCGGGGTGACCAATGCGAACAATGAAGCGTTCTGGTTGCTGGAAGCCGGATTGGCGGTTTCGCGTCTCAGGGTGTATTCCGAGCCTCAAGCCAGGGTCGAGCCGGAAGATTGGGTGCGAACCGAGTCGCTGTTTCGCCGCCGGGTGTTACGGGAACCTCTGCAATATATCGTAGGTACCCAGGCCTTTCGAGGCCGGGATTTTCTCGTGAACCCGGACGTGTTTATCCCGAGGGCCGAAACCGAGTTGATTGTCGAGGAAGTCTTGGCTTCACGTTTCTCGACCGGTCGCTGTCACATGGTGGACGTGGGAACGGGGTCGGGATGTCTGGCTGTCTCCTTGGCCTTGGACTGCCCGGACGCAACCGTTTTTGCCACGGATTGCAGTGTCCCGGCTTTGGACGTGGCCAGGGAAAACGCGGATCGTCACGGCGTGGCCGGGAGCCTACGGTTCTTCCGGGGTGAGTGCCTCGAGCCGCTGGCCTCCCCTGCGTTTGCAGGAATGATCTCGGTCATTGTCTCGAATCCACCCTATATTCCGGCGGATCAGCTCGATCTCCTTCCACCGGAAGTCCGGGCGTTCGAGCCGCTATCCGCCCTCAATGGCGGACTGAACGGCTTGGAGTTGTACGATCGCCTGCTTACGGAGAGCCCGGCCCTGTTGCACCCCGGAGGGATTCTGGTTATGGAACTGGGAATAAACCAGTCAGGGGACGTCCGGCAAAAGGTAAACGACAGGCAGGAATTCGTCGTCAAAACGATCCGGCGCGATCAGGCGGGTATCGATCGCGTGATCTGCTTGGAGCGAGCGTGGTAGCCATGGACAGTTTGGTCATAACGGGAGGGCGACGTCTTGAGGGGCGCGTGAGGGCAGGCGGTGCCAAAAATGCGGCACTCCCCATTCTGGCGGCGACTCTTCTCGCGGGGGGTGAATGCACGATTTCCAACCTGCCGCGGGTGCGAGACGTCAACACCATGCTGACGCTTCTCAGCTTGCTCGGCGTTTCCGTCAAGCAGGAGGAGGGACAGGTGGTTGCCGACGCGACCGGTGTCCAATCTCTTGAGGCTCCGTATGATCTGGTCAAGACCATGAGGGCCTCCATCCTGGTGTTGGGTCCGTTGTTGGCTCGATTCGGGGATGCCGTCGTTTCTCTTCCGGGGGGATGCGCCATCGGCCCCAGGCCGGTCGACCTCCATTTGGACGGGCTGCGAAAGCTGGGGGCCACGATCTCCGTCGATTACGGCTATATCCGGGCCAGTGCCCCGAAGTTGGAGGGCCAACGCATCGATTTCGAGATTCCCACCGTCACCGGAACCGAAAATTTGTTGATGGCCGCCTGTCTGGCGAAAGGCACGACGGTATTGAACAATGCCGCTATGGAGCCGGAAGTTGTTGATCTGGCGAATTTCTTGGTCAAACGCGGGGCCAGAATTGCAGGGGCCGGATCCGGGCGTGTTGTCATCGAAGGGGTTCCGGCGTTGCACGGAGCAGCACACGAGGTGATTCCCGACAGGATCGAAGCCGGCACGTATTTGATCGCCGGTGCGATGACGGGAGGGCAGGTCGAAGTGGACCGGTGCCGGCCCGAACATCTGGGAGTCGTGACGTCCAAACTCAGGCAATGCGGTGTGGACCTGTCGGAGAAGGCGCAATCGATCACCGTCGAGGCCGGAGCCCGGTTACGGTCCCAGGACGTGCAAACGTTTCCCTACCCGGGATTTCCCACGGACTTGCAGGCGCAAATGATGGCCTTGCTGTGTCTGGCGGAAGGAGCCAGCGTGATGACCGAATCGGTCTTTGCCGGGAGGTTTCTGCACGTCCCGGAATTACGACGCATGGGTGCGGCGATTACGGTTGATGGACACCGCGCAGTTGTGAAAGGATTAGGTCGGTTGACGGGCGCTCAGGTCATGGCGTCGGATCTGCGTGCCAGTGCGGCGCTCCTTTTGGCCGGGTTGGCGGCCGAGGGTGAGACACGAATTTCCAGGATTTATCACTTGGAACGGGGATACGAGCGGATCGAAGATAAACTGCAAGGCTTGGGCGCTTCGGTTCGTCAAGAGGGTTCCGGTCATGAGTGACAGGGTAACCGTCGCGCTGTCAAAGGGGAAACTCCTGGATCCGACGCTGTCCCTGTTTCAGAAGGCGGGCTATCTTGGACCGGAATTGTCGTCCAACGATCGCAAACTGGCGTTCGAGGTGCCGCAGTCCGGGCTGTCTTTTTTGGTCGTCCGCCCCACGGATGTTCCCACCTACGTCGAGTATGGAGCGGCCGACGTGGGCGTGGCCGGGAAAGATTTGTTATTGGAGCAGCAACTGGATGTTTATGAACCCTTGGATCTGCGGATTGGGTGGTGCCGGATCTCCGTTGCGGCCTTGGCGGGGCTTGACGATCGTGCTCGCTTATCGTCGAAACTCCGGGTAGCCACGAAGTATCCCAACATCACGGAATGGCATTTTAACCGGCAGGGCACTCCGGTCGAGATCATCAAATTGTACGGGTCGATCGAGTTGGCTCCGGTGGTGGGCTTGGCGGACCGCATCGTGGACCTGGTGTCGAGCGGGCAGACGCTGAAAGCCAACAACCTCAAGGAAGTGGAAACGATTGCGGAATCGACGGCGCGTTTGATCGTGAATCGCGCCAGTTTGAAAATGAAGCATCAGGCAATTACCACGATGATTAACAGGCTGCGCAAGAGTCGTCCCAAGACGGCCTGCGCCTGACGGCGTGATGACTCTGTTTTCTTCAAAAGATAAAACCTATCTCGAGGCGTTGGCCGAGGTCTGCAATCGTGCCGCTCATCAGCACGCCAAGATCGAAACTCGCGTGAAACGTATTCTGAAAAGCGTCGAACGAAACGGCGATGCCGCGGTCGCGCGATACGTCAAAAAATTTGACGGTCTGGCCTTGTCGCCGAAAAAGTTTCGGGTGTCCTCGAAAGAGATTCGACAGGCGTATGCCGGCGTTCAACGGATGGACGTGCAAGCCTTGCAATTTGCCGCGCGGCGCATTCGCGCGTTTCATCGTAAACAACGGGTCTCGACGTGGTTGAGTGAGGAGAAGGGCGTGAAGCTCGGGCAACTCATTGCTCCGCTGGACGTCGTGGGCTTGTACGTGCCCGGCGGGAAAGCGTTGTATCCTTCCACGGTTTTGATGAACGCGATCCCCGCCAAAGTTGCCGGGGTGCCGCGGGTCGTCATGTGCAGTCCCACCGCGTCGGGGGCCATTGCTCCCTGTTTGCTGGTCGCGGCAGACCTCGCCGGCGTGGATGAAGTGTACCGGGTCGGAGGCGTGCAGGCGATCGGGGCGCTGGCGTACGGGACCAAACAGATTCCACGGGCGGATAAAATCGTGGGACCGGGCAACATGTACGTGGCCGCAGCCAAACGGGCGGTGTACGGAACCGTCGATATCGATATGGTCGCCGGACCGAGCGAACTGCTGGTGATTGCGGATGACTCCGCCGATCCCGCCCATTGCGCAGCCGACCTGCTGTGTGAAGCCGAACACGATGAAGAAGCGCGCGTCTATCTGGTGACAACTTCGGCGGCCTTCGCCAAAAAAGTTGCGCGGGAAATTCGGATTCAGTTGCCCAAACTGACTCGGCGGCATATTGCCGCGTATTCCGTCGCTCGGTATGCTAAAATGTTCGTCGTCTCGGACCTGGATCAAGCCTTTGACGTGGCCAATGCCATTGCCCCTGAACATCTGGAGATCCTGTTGCCCAGACCCTTCGACTACGTGAAAAAAATCCGGCATGCCGGTGCGGTGTTCATGGGGGCCTATACCCCGCCGGCCGTGGCGGATTACGTGGCCGGTCCGAATCACGTGCTGCCGACCGGGGGCTCCGCTCGGTTTTTTTCAGCCCTGTCGCTCGATGATTACGTGAAGCGAACGAACGTCGTGGCGTATAACAAGACACAACTGAAAGCCGTTACCCCCTATGTTGCGCGGTTGGCCGCCATGGAAGGGTTGCAGGCTCATGCCCGTTCTATAGAAAGTCGGGGCTCATGACTTTTTCAAACAAACCGCGCCGGGCGGCGGTAGATCGGTCCACGTCCGAAACCGTCATTCGCGTGGAATTGGGAGTGGATGGGACGGGGCAACGCCGGATTGCCACGCCCGTTCCGTTCGTGGATCACATGTTGGACGCCTTCGCCCGGCACGGGTTGTTCGATCTCGTGCTTGAGGCCAAGGGCGATACCCATATTGACGATCACCATACGGTTGAAGACATCGGCATGGTGTTGGGGAGCGCCTTCAGGGAAGCGTTGGGCGATAAAGCTGGGATCGGCCGGTTTGGATGGGCCATTGTCCCGCTTGATGAAACGTTGGCGGAAGTGGTCGTCGATTTGAGCGGCCGGCCGTTTCTGGTGTATAACGTGACTCTGTCCCATCGCGAGGTGAAGGGGTTCGATCTCGGCCTGTTTGAAGATTTTTTTCAGGCCCTGGCGAATCAGGGCGGGTTGAATCTTCACGTCAACGTTCGATACGGCCGGAATCCCCACCACATGCTTGAAGCCGTTTTCAAGGCATTTGCGAAAGCCATGGACCTGGCGACTCGACAGGATGAGCGGGTGGTCGGCGTTCCGTCCACGAAAGGGGTTCTGGCCTAGCCATGTTCACTGGCAGCCGGCACGCAGGGGATGACGCAAGCATGATTGCTATTATCAATTATGAGATGGGGAACCTGCGAAGCGTCCAGAAAGGATTTGAAACCGTCGGGCATCATGCGGTGGTCACGAGAGATCCTGCGGTCATTGATCGAGCGACCCACGTCGTGCTTCCCGGAGTTGGAGCATTCGGCGATTGTGTGAACAATCTCGAACGGTTTGGTCTGATTGAGCCATTGCGCCGGACGATTGCGCAAGGCAAGCCGTTTTTGGGTATTTGCCTGGGCCTCCAAGTGCTTTTTTCGGAAAGCGAGGAATTCGGCGTGCACCGGGGGTTGAATGTTTTTAAGGGAAAAGTGAAACGGTTTCCCATGGAGGTGGCCCAGGCGTCGTCCTTGAAGATTCCGCACATGGGGTGGAATACGATTCAGGTCAAGCGGCCGATGCCGTTATTGGATGGACTCGATTCGGAAGCCCACGTGTATTTTGTTCATTCCTTTTACGTGGAACCCGACGAAGCGGAAGTGGTCTGTACCGAAACACGATATGGTGTGCCTTTTGTGTCGAGTGTGACCAGGGGAAAGGTCTTTGCCTGTCAATTTCATCCGGAGAAAAGTCAAACGGTCGGGCTTCGACTGCTCAAGAATTTCGGGGCATGGCATTGAGCGTCTTTCTCACCACCGGCGCACGCAGGCGACAAATCCGTTGGCTGTCGGCGACGCTTTTCCTGCTTGGAGGGGGAGGGGCCTGTGCCCCGGACACGGTCACCATTAAAGCGCATCCCCAGCTTGCTTCCCAAGCCATCACCAAAATCGCGATTGCACCGTTTCGTGTCGCCAAGAGGGAGCAGGGAATCTCGTTCGCGTTCAGGACGGCGCCTCCGGCAGATCTCGAACATTCACAGATTCCGCAATCGTTGGGGGACGCCAGCGGTTCATCGGTTCCCGTCCGGTCTCGCCCGGTACAGGTTTCCGTACCGGACTCCGTCCCCGACATGATCCAGCACATGGTGTATTCCCAGTTACGGCTCAAGCCCCGGATTCAGGTCATCCCGCCTGAAACCGTCGGACAGCTCGTCGATAGCCGGCAGGGATCTGTCCCTGCCCGGGACCGGCAGGAGACGGCTCGATTCCTGGGACAACAACTGGCCGTGGATGCGGTCCTTGAGGGTGTGATTCGAGTCTATCGTGAACGGGAAGGGCCGAAGTTCGCCGCTCACCCCGCTGCCGTGGGGTTCGAAATCCGATTGGTTGGTGCCCAGGACGGCAAAGTGTTGTGGATGGGCGATTATTTCGAAGAGCAGAAACCCCTGACTCACGATTTCAAGGGATTCCTTGAACGAGGTGGAAAATTTGTCACGGCCGAAGAGTTGGCGCGAACAGGGGTTGTTCGCGTCCTGCAACGCTTGCCTTTGGGTACGGAGTAGAGAGCGTTTTTCCGGCCCTTCTCACTTCAAAAAGGATGCCTGCTTCGAGGCATGAATTCATGACAAGCATGCCCCGGGCTCACCCGGGGATGGTGTTCCGGCCATGATGGTCATCCCGGCAATTGATTTGAAAAATGGGCGGTGCGTACGCCTCCGGCAAGGTGATTTGGCGCAGGAGACGACCTATTCTGACGATCCTGCGGCTATGGCCCGGCAATGGGAAGTCTTGGGCGCCCAGCGGTTGCACGTCGTCGATCTCGACGGCGCGGTAAACGGGAAACCGCACAATATGGAGCAAGTGCGTGCGATTGCCACTGCCGTTTCCATTCCGGTCCACGTGGGTGGGGGGATACGATCGTTGGATGTCATCAAAGACTATTTTTCCCATGGCGTCAGCCGGGTGGTGTTGGGAACGGCCGCATTGGAAAACACGGCGTTTCTCGCTCAGGCCTGCGAATATTTCCCCGATAAAATTTTCGTCGGGGTCGACGTCAAGCAGGGGAAAGTCGCCTTGCATGGCTGGACGAACCTGTCCGAATCCACGGCGGAGTCCGTGTTGGCTTCCTTGAAGGAGTATCCGCTTGCCGGGGTCATCTTTACGGAGATCAGTCGTGACGGAATGTTGGAAGGGCCGGAAATGTCGGCTCTGCGTGACGCAGCACAGGCGTCTCCGGTGCCGTTGATTGCCTCTGGGGGAATCACGCGCGTGGAGGATATCCGTGCGATTAAACAGTTGGGGCGCAAGGTCATCGGTGTCATCGTCGGCAAGGCCTTGTACGAAGGCACCTTGGATCTGCCTGCGGCTCTGGCCGAGGCTTGTGCGTGAAACGATGAGCGCATGTTGACGAAGCGCATCATTCCCTGTTTGGACGTGAAGGACGGCCGGGTGGTCAAGGGCGTCAGCTTCGTGAATCTTCGGGACGCCGGTGATCCGGTCGAGGTGGCAAAGATCTATGATCAAGCCGGTGCGGATGAACTGTGCTTTTTGGATATCACCGCTTCGCATGAACACCGGGATACACTTTTGGCTGTCGTGTCCCGGACAGCGGAGCAGGTCTTTATGCCGCTCACGGTCGGTGGCGGAGTCCGGACCCTTGAAAATATCCGGCAACTGCTGAATGCGGGAGCGGACAAGGTCAGCATCAATACGGCCGCCGTCGAAAACCCGGAGTTCGTGACGGCTGCCGCCCATCGATTCGGCTCCCAATGTATTGTGGTTGCGATCGATGCGAAACAGGTCTCCTCCAAGGAAGCGGGGCTCGCGCGATGGGGAATTTTCACCCATGGTGGTCGCAAGCCCACGGGGTTGGAGGCCGTGGCATGGGCGCGCCACATGGAGCAGAAAGGGGCCGGTGAAATCCTGTTGACCTCGATGGATCAGGACGGCACCAAAGACGGCTATGACCTGCCGTTGACCAGGGCGGTTTCCGAAGCCGTCTCCATTCCGGTCATTGCGTCCGGCGGGGCCGGAACCGTGGCACATCTGTATGAGGCCCTGGGAGAGGGGAAAGCCGATGCCGTGCTTGCGGCATCGATTTTTCATTATCAGACCCACAGCATCAGTGAAGCGAAAACCTATCTCAAGGAACACGGGCTTCCCGTGCGTATCGTGAATGGCCGTGGAATCTGACCTCAGCAGGGCCTCCAACGACCTCAGGGTTCAGTTCGATGAACAGGGGCTGGTGCCGGCCATTGTCCAGGATTGGCGTGACGGCGCAATCCTGATGTTGGGATATATGAACCGGGAATCACTCGACCTGACGTTGGCAACGGGGTACGTGCACTTCTGGAGCCGTTCGAGACGCAAGCTTTGGAAAAAAGGGGAGACCTCCGGACATTATCTGCTGTGTAAACGGGTGTTTCTTGATTGTGACGGGGATGTCCTGCTGGTCAAAGCCGAGCCCACGGGGCCCACGTGTCATACGGAAGCCCGCACGTGTTTTTTTACGGAAGTGACGTCAGAAGGCGTGACGACGACCGAGGTTGACGAAGAGGCGAACGGAGGCATTTTCGATCGACTGTATGAACTGGTTCTGCAACGGAAAGCTCATCCGCAAGAGCAGTCGTATGTTTCCGCCCTGATGCAAGACGGACCCGATCTCATCCTGAAAAAAGTCGTGGAGGAAGCCGGGGAAGTCGCGTTAGCCGTGAAAAATGAACACCGGAAAGAAATTATTCACGAAGTGGCGGATTTGATCTTTCATGCCATCGTGGCCTTGGGTCATTGTGAAATTCCCATGACGGCGATTCAACAGGAATTGGGCAAACGTTTCGGGCAATCGGGTATGAGGCGTACGGGACCGGATCCGTCCAAGTAAGACCCGGCGGTGCGCTTGCCTGCCGGTTGACTTGTCGTCCTATCCTTGTTATAACTCAAAAGAGCGTTGTTTGCCAATAAGTTATGACCGCTTAGCTCCTCCGAAAAAGAGGCTGCCCATAAAGGCTTCGGAGAAGAGCCTTGACAACGGCACGAGCTGGAATCCCTCCTGCTACCCTTCAACAAATCCGTGACTCTGTTGACATTGTGGACGTGGTGTCCCGTTATGTCACGTTGTCGAAAATAGGCCAGAATTTTCGAGGCCTTTGTCCCTTCCACCAGGAAAAGACGCCTTCTTTTACGGTCACTCCTGCGCGTCAGATGTTTTACTGTTTCGGGTGTGGAGTCGGGGGCGATGTGTTCACGTTCCTGATGCGGAAGGAAGGATTGGAGTTCCCGGAGACGGTGAGAGACCTTGCCGAACGGGTGGGAATTCCTCTTCCCCTGAATGCGTCACAGGGTTTTTCGCAGTCCCCAACGGGTCAGCGAAAGAAGTTGGAAGGCCTTCATGCACTGGCCAATACGTGGTTCCAGCAGAACCTGCATGATCCTTCCAAAGGCCGGTCGACCTTGGCGTACCTTGTTGGCCGGGGTCTTGAGTCAAAGACCCTGAAAGAGTTCGGCCTGGGATATGCGCCGCCTTCATGGGACGGGCTCACCAATTATTTGACCCGACAGGGGGCGACGCTTTCCGATCTCGAGGCCTCCGGACTGGTAGCGTCAAAAGATGCTCGGGGTCCTTCGAAGTCTGCGAGATTGTATGACCGGTTTCGCGGCCGGGTCATGCTCCCGATCTGCGACCTTCGCGCAAACGTGATTGCATTCGGTGGGCGTGTGTTCGAAGAGGGAACGCCCAAGTACCTCAATTCTCCGGACACCATGCTCTTTCAGAAGGGGCGTGTATTATATGGATTGCACAAGGCGCGTGAAGCGAGCCCGCACCTTGATTCTCTGATTCTGGTTGAAGGCTACTTTGACGTGTTGGCCCTGCACCAGGCGGGCATTCGTCAGGTTGCCGCGCCCTTGGGAACCGCGCTCACGACCGAGCATGTCGTGTTGCTTCGCCGATTCGTCAAGACCGTTGTGCTGATCTTTGACGGCGACGCGGCGGGCGCAGGGGCAGTGTTACGCGCGCTGGACGTGTTTCGAGATAGTGGGGTCACTGTCAGGGTCGTGGTCATGCCTCCGAGCCATGATCCTGATTCGTACGTTCGGGCTCATGGGGCGGAGCGTTTTCTTACGTTGAACGAACGATCACAGACGCTGTTGGAGTTCGCCGTGGCCCAACGTCTGGAAGGGGCAACCCATGCGACGATTGAAGAACGGACCCGGCGAGTCGACGACATACTCGGCATTCTGGCCAAGGGCTCAAACCCTATTGAAAAGAATGAACAGGTGCAACGCGTGGCCGAGCGACTGGGCGTCAGGCCCCAGCTTCTTCTCGATCGATATCCTGTCATGCTCGAACGCCCTCGAGGGGGACCCTCACGTTCGGGAAAATTGTCAACTTCAGACACTCGACGTCAGGGAAAAACGGAATTTCGAGAGGAACGTGACATTGTGTCGTTTATGGTGCAGGGGAATTTGCATCCGGAACATCTCAAGGGGCTGCGGCCGGAAGATTTTCGATCACCACTCTATCGCCGGCTTGTGGAGATAGGAGTGCGACACCTGGATGCGGAAGGTGGTCTCGATTTGTCGGGCTTTCTCGCGGAAACAGGTTTGGACGAGACGTGTCGTGATTCGGTCGCGGAGTTGGCGATGCTCGAAGTCGATTTTGAGGAGCGGGACGAGTATATTCAGGATTGTTGGAGAGCGTTGGAACAGAGAAACTTGAAAATCCGTCTGGATGAACTGATTGCTCGGCTTCGCATCGCTGAACGGGAGCGCCAGGCAGATGAAGTGGATTATCTGAATTCCCAAATCGAAGCGTTGCGTGGAAGAAAAGCCGGGTTAGCCTCATCCACTACAAGATAAGGGTCCTTTATGCCAAAGACGATTGCCTCAAAATTACGGAAAGACGATCCGACATCTGAAAAAAAAAGTGAACGGGGAAAGAAAGTGCGCTCATCATTCACAAAGGTTCGTTCCCCTGGCCTTCCATCCGGGAAACTGTCCGAACCCGCCAGGAACCCTGTTCCGAAACACGAGGCGACTCAATCTCCTCCTGAAACACCGATTGAGCGTGATTTCGTTTCCGAGAAAATCGAGGAACAGGAAGATGCCCTGGAAAAGAACGTCCCGGAGATCGATCTCACCCCTGGTGATTTGAGTCGAACGGATGATCCTGTTCGGCTGTACTTGCGAGAGATGGGAAGCGTCTCGTTGCTCAGCCGGGAAGGAGAGATTGCGTTGGCCAAAAAGATCGAAGAAGGCAAGGACGAGTTGATCCGGGCCATGGCAGGCATGCCGATGACCCTGGCGACCTTGGACGGCTTGCGGGGGCAGATCAAAAAACGGGAAGTGCGGGTTGGGGAGGTGGTCCTGGTGCATGATCCCGGGGAAGAGGACCTGGAAGACGCCGAAATGGCCGAGGCGCCGGAAGAAGAAGAATTACGCGCCCAGGCGCTGGCAGAATTAGAGCACGTGCGGCGGCTGGGCAAGACGCTGGTGCGGCTGTATGGCCAGCGGCGGGCCGGCACGCCCGAAGCCCGGTGGAGCAAACGGGTGCGGGCCATCCAAGGCGCCTTAGGCGCGCGCGTGGAGGGGCTGCACCTGCAACCGGCTGTGCGGGACCAATTAGTCGGCCAGATCAAAGACGCCGGGCGGCGCGTGCGGCAAGCCGAGCGGGTGTTGCGCGAATGCTGCCAGCGAGTTGGGCACCGGCCTCCGGACGGGCTGAAAGTGCTGCGGCGGCTCGGGCGCGCCGGGGCGGTCTATGGGCCGGTCGAGCGGCAGACCGGCGTCAGCGAAGCCGTGCTGCGGCAAGTCGTGCTCCGGAGCCAGGAAGCGCAAGCCACCCTGAAACACGTCGAGCGCGGCGTCACCTTTCTGCCAACGGAGGAATTCAAGCGGGCCCTGGTCGGGCTGGAATGGGCGGAAGACAAAATGAAGCGGGGGAAAGCGGCGCTCATTGAAGCGAACCTGCGGCTGGTCGTGAGCATTGCCAAAAAATACACGAACCGGGGGCTCCAATTTCTAGACCTGATCCAAGAAGGCAACATTGGGCTGATGAAAGCCGTAGACAAATTTGAATACCAGCGGGGGTACAAATTCAGCACCTACGCGACCTGGTGGATCCGGCAAGCGATCACGCGAGCGATTGCGGACCAGGCCCGCACTATCCGGATTCCCGTCCACATGATCGAAACGATCAACAAACTGGTGCGGACCTCGCGGCATCTGGTGCAACAATTGGGGCGGGAACCGACGCCGGAAGAGATCGGCGTGCGGATGGAGATGCCGTTGGAAAAAGTGCGGAAGATTCTGAAGATTGCGAAAGAGCCGATTTCGCTGGAGACGCCGATAGGGGAAGAAGAAGACAGCCATTTAGGGGACTTTATTGAAGACAAAAAAGCGGTGTCGCCGCTGGACGCGGCGGTGCGGTATGATTTACAGCGGCACATTGGGAAATCGCTGCAAGCCTTAACGACGCGGGAAGAGAAGGTGCTGCGGAGGCGGTTTGGGATTGGCGAGGCGGCGGACCATACGTTGGAAGAAGTGGGGCAGGACTTCGAGGTGACGCGGGAGCGGATTCGGCAGATCGAAGCCAAGGCCTTGCGCAAACTGCGGCATCCGAGTCAGAGCCGCAAACTGCGCAGTTTTGCCGAAGGATTTTAAATTTCGAACCTGCGCAAGGGGTCTTGCACGTTCGTGCAGGCCCCTTTTTTTATGAAGTCGCATGACGTCCGGCTCGTGAGCGCGGGCCGGCGCGGGATAAGAGGCCAGGGTGGTGCCGAGCGCCGGTGCTGTTTTGAGGTTGATGAAGGGACAACGTTTCGAACACGTGGTGGATGGAACCCGATGAACAGGACCGAACGAAGACGACAAGCCAAGTTGATGGCCCAATCTCCACGTTCGTCAAGTACGGTGTTGGCCCGACAATTGTTTGAGGAAGCGATCAATCACCATCGGGCAGGGCGTCTGTCTCAGGCCGAAAGCTGTTATCAACAGATCCTCACGCAGGATCCGGCCCATGCCGAGGCCCGCCATTTGCTTGGCCTGGTTGCGTACCAGCAAGCCCGGTATGATCAGGTGCTCGACTGTATCACGAAGGCCATTCAACGCGACGCGACGAAGCCGCTCTATTTTTACAACCTGGGTCTCGTCCATCAAAAGCTCAATCAGTTACGCGAGGCCGAACGTTCCTACCGGCAGGCGCTCTCGCTCAAGAACGATTACGTTGAAGCGTTGGGGAACCTGGGCAACGTCTTGCGGGAACAAGGAGAACTGGACGCGGCTTGTGCGACCTACAAGCAGGTCTTGACGATGAAGCCCGGCCATCCGGAAGGGTACAACAACCTGGGCGTGGTCCTGAAAGAACAGGGCAAGAGAGATGAAGCAAGGGACGCGTGCCAACGGGCCATCGCTCTCAATCCTGAAAATGCCGAGGCTCACTGCAATCTGGGCGTGATCTTGTTTGAATGCGAACGTCTTGATGAGGCGATTCCACGGTTTCGGCAAGCCGTATCCCTCAAACCCCACTATGCGAAAGCTCATCATCATCTGGGATTAGCCCTGTTGTGGAAACAGGATATGGATGGGGCTTTGCACGAATTCCGGACGTCGGCCCATCTGATGCAAAACCATGGAAGGCCCGTCCCGGTTGCCGCGCTGTATGCCTCACGGATTAAGCACGATGCAGAACAAATCCACTACTTGGCCGAACGCGGATTGTGGAGGCAGCCCGATTCCCGATATCAGGCAACCCTTGCCGAGTTACGACAGAGGGCTTTGCGACCGGACGAGGCGAATCAGCGAATCTGCCTCAGCCAGGAAGAGGCCCAGGCCCTGGCTCCGTCCATGAATCGAATCCTGCATTATGCCGACAATCCTGCGTTGCCCCAAGGAACGTTGAATCCGGAATTGGACGTGGATGAGATTGAGCAACGCTATAACGCGAGTCATCCTGAAATCGATTCATATCGATGCGTTGTTGCGGCCAGAGGCACTCGGGGCCCTGCGACAATTTTGCTTGGAATCGACGATCTGGAAAAAGGATTATGAAGACGGCTACATCGGCGCGTTTCTGGGTGAAGGCTTTTCCTCACCGTTATTGTTGCAGGTGGCCGAAGAATTACGCACCACCTTTCCGGGGATCTTTCGTCAGCATCGATTGCTCCAGGCCTGGGCGTTTAAGCAGGACAGTGCCCATCGTCCCCTGAGAATCCACGCCGATGCGGCAGCCGTCAACGTCAATTTTTGGATCACCCCCGATGACGCGAATCTCGATGCTGCGAGTGGGGGCTTGATCGTTTGGGATAAAGAGGCCCCGCGAGAGTGGGATTTCAAGGCGTACAATTCGACGGCGTTTCAGCCGAAGATTCGGGAGTTCCTGAAACAAAGCGACGCGTCCCCCGTGAAGGTTCCTTATCGAGCAAACCGGGCCCTGGTCTTTAATTCCGATCTCTTTCATGAATCGGACATCTGTGCGTTCCGGGACGACTATGAATCCCGGCGAATCAATGTCACCTTCCTGTATGGCCGCCGACGTTGAACGGGTGACGGGATTGAGTCTCACCGTGCGACCAACGGAATTTAGTGACGGTGTTATTCAGGGAAAATCTCTCGCCAAGCTTAAAATCCAGGCATTGCACGGGAAAACTTTGTTGTTGAGAATAACGGGTTTCTGAACTCAGAGAGCATGGAGCCCTGCGCCAGGAATTCAAATAGCACAGAGAATACATGCCGGCACTACCCCCTGACGTAATCGTTCAAGCAATAGAAGAGGCCTTCACTGACTTCGCAGCGTCGGCTGTTTTGGTGTCGAATCCGAGAGGAAATCCGAAAAGATTCTACGTGAGGTCCGGAGAAGCATCGTTTTCTGTTTGGATCTATATCTGGACGCTGACTCATGGAGGGGGACACGCACGCCCGGCTGACGAATACCGCATACAACTGACATCGGTCACTCCCCCTTTGCCGGAAAATCCAGATGGCCCTACGCTATTGTTGGGTTACGAGCCGGATAGCAAGTGCTTTGCCGGGTTTGATCTTGGAAAACATCGAATGTTTTCAACCTAGTCTCCCTCTATCCAGATAAATATCAATACACTGAGGGAAGCGGTCAAGAATGGTTTTGCCTTTGCGCGAAAGGGTAACGATGAAATTGCAGTCGGGTTTCGCCCAGATAACATGCTCGCATACTGCGCAAATTATGAAAGCCTGCACGAGAACGGTGCAGACGTCACAGTGTCCAATCTGTTATCCAGAGTCGGAAGGCTCGAATCCGTAACGGACGATGAAATCAGCAAGTTAACGCCCGACAGGAGACGGATTGTCAAGAAATTATCGCACCTTGTCCGAGACAGTAATTTTAGAAGGAAAGTAACTGTCGCTTACGACCGAAAGTGTTGCGTAACCGGATTGCAACTACGGCTCATTGATGCTGCACACATTTTGCCTGTTGGTGCGGAAGGGAGCACCGATGACGTTCAAAACGGATTGTGTCTTTCTCCTACTTATCACAGGGCGTACGATCGCAAACTGATCTACCTCACTGAAGATCGACGAATGCTGATCAATCCTCGAGAAAAAGATAAATTCATCAAACTTGGTCTGGGTGGGGGGCTTCAAGAGTTCGAGGCACACCTTGGTAAAGAGATATGCCTTCCGCCGGATAGGAACCAATGGCCCGGAATGGAGTTCATCCGGTCTGCGAATGAGTTTCGGGAAATCTGATCCACGGCTCTCCTGTAAAGCGGATCACGTCTGCTTCAGCGTAACGTATGACAAAAAAATATTGACTTGATTTGTTTTTGTATTACAATTACGGTATGGCTCGACCAAAAATTAAAAGCCCTCGAAAAAAGCTCGTCAGTTTTCGGCTTACGGACACTGAGTATTTGGAGATGCAATGCTCGGCGGAAGTAGCCGGATATGATTCACTGAGCAGCTATCTTCGCCACCTGCATGACAACCATAGGCACGTCTCGCAGGTGAAAGAAGATTCCCCTCTATACAGTATTGTGCAACCCGAGATTTATAGAGAAACGAACTATGGCGAAATCTATCACGGCGATTCTCTCGGTCTATTGCATGCGACATTGCCCCCTAATTCTGTGGACCTGATTATGACTTCTCCGCCGTTTGGTCTTGTCAGAAAGAAGATCTACGGTAACGAAGATGCTGACCGATACGTGGGGTGGTTTCGACCATTTGCCGAAGGCATGCAACGGGTGTTGAAGGATAAAGGAAGTCTCGTGATTGATATCGGTGGGGTGTGGAAACCCAGGACTCCTACTCGTTCGCTGTACCATTTTGAGCTACTTATCGCGTTGTGTCGCGATTACGGTTTTCATCTTTGTCAGGAACATTACTGGTGGAATCCCGCAAAACTGCCGACTCCAGCAGAATGGGTAAACGTAAGGCGAATACGAGTGAAGGATGCCGTAAACTGTGTCTGGTGGCTGTCGAAAACACCGTGGCCCAAGGCATCCAACAAACGCATTCTCGCCCCCTATAGCAATTCAATGAAATCGTTATTGAAGAACGGTTATAAGCCCAAGTTGCGTCCATCGGGTCATGACATTTCCAATAAATTCGAGAAGGACAACGGTGGGTCCGTTCCTCCAAACCTTTTAGCTATTGCAAATACGGAATCAAACGGGGCTTATCAGGGCTATTGCCGCGCAAATAACCTGCCGGTGCATCCTGCACGATTTCCAGCACGCCTTCCCGAATATTTCATTCGAATGCTGACTGATGAAGGGGATCTGGTGGTTGATCCTTTTGGGGGTTCATGCGTCACTGGTGAGGTTGCCGAATCGCTGAGGCGCAAATGGATTTGCTGCGAATTAAACGAAGACTGCCTGAAAGGTGCCATCTCTCGATTCGTCGGTGTGAAGTCTCGATTGCCGAAAATGGATGATACTCCCTATCACGTTTATCCACCGTGTTCATTGAATGGTTCTACAGATACCTCACCGTTTCCGGAAGACGGGGGCTTTAAGCGTGCGCCCCAAAAGCCAACGCAGAAAAGTCTGCCGCTCTTTAGACCATCAATGTCCTCTCGGGCCAATCAGTGAGAAAAGAAGGAGAGAATAAAAAAGCGGGAAGCCCGTTACAAGCTGACGAATCGATCGCAGCCCGTGATGATTTGGGAGAGAACCACTAATCCGCAGAATGTCACTTCCTGACCGTATCCTTCCGTGGAAACTTTGTGCTGCTGGCACCCGTATGCACAGACGTTCATTTTGACGCCTGCCGAAGCCAAGCCGAGGATTGCCGGGTTTTCCAGGTTTTTCACGCCCTCATCGATGAGATACAAGTACACGCTCACATGAGAACGCAAAGCTTCACGACTCAAGCCCACGACCACCTCCGCATTGGGATGAGACGGCGGGGTTGAGAGAAGCAAGCCCAGCTTTTTGCCGGCTAATTCGTTCATGGGAACACTGGCCGAAGGCAAGCCCTGACTCCGGCCTGGCCGTTTGAGACATTATTGAATCTCAATCCCGCCCCCTTGCAGATCGACTTCCGTGTCTTTCAATTCCATCTTGTTCCCGACGTGCCACTGTTCGGCCGTCACCTCGGATACCGTCCCGCCCGGCAAGTAAAATTTGGCTTGTGGGATCTGGACCCCGTGTTCCCCATTTTTTTTGACGAGGAACACCACGCCTTTCAGCGTGTTGTCAATCACCGTCACCGATTCGGAATCGGCCCGGAGCTCGAAGCGGCCCTGGTCGTTGGACGTCCATTCATTCCGCTCCAGCTTGGCAATCTGCGACCCGGCAGGATTATAGAGGTCCATGCTCAGGAGGATGCTCCCGTCTTCAGCCTTGCGTTCGACCTTGATCAGGTCCTGGTCCTGTGCCACAAAAATTCCGTTCGTATTACGAAGCTGATTTGACCCGATTGAAATATCCATAGTCTGTTGTCCGCTGTGCTTGGAGATTCACCTTGGCCGGAGGCCCTGTCTCATCCCGATGGCAGAGACGAAGATACCGACTTGAAAAGCCGGGGTCAACCGGTAGACGCGGTCATCACCGGCTTTGCGTTTGATTTCCTCACGGCCCTGCGATACATCTGTTACGTCAGCAAACGTTTCCTGAGACGAGAGGGAGAGCGATGCAAGTTTCATTGATAGGCACTGGCTCGATGGGGACAGCCATGGCCGAGCGGCTGATGACGCTCGGCCATGACGTGGTGGTGTACAACCGCACGGAAGAAAAATGTATGGCCCTTCAACAACGAGGTGCCCTCAAGGCGCGCTCTGCGGCAGAGGCGATCGAGGCTTCGAAGTGCACGATTCTCATGTTGACCGATGCGCCGGCCATCCAGCAAGCCTTGTTCGCTTCGGGGAAACCCAACGTTCAAAATCGGACGATTATTCAGATGGGGACAATTGCTCCGGCTGAAAGTCTCGCACTCGGCCAGGAAATTCGAACGGGCATCGGAGACTATTTTGAGTCGCCGGTCCTCGGCAGTCTTGCCGAAGCCAAGGCCGGACGCCTCCTCGTCATGGTCGGGGGAACCGTCGAACACGTGGAACGATGGCACGAGGTATTGAAGTGTTTTTGCGAAGAACCCTTGCTCGTGGGACCGATTGGGCAGGCGGCTGCCATGAAGCTGGCCTTGAATCAACTCATTGCGGCTCATATCACGGCCTTTTCCTTGAGCCTGAGTTTGATGCAGCGGTCGGGTGTCGAAGTCGAGACGTTCATGAACGTCCTGAAGCACAGCGCCTTGATGTCACCGATGTTCGAAAAAAAATTACCGCGCTTGTTGACCCGCGACTATGCCAGCCCCAACTTTTCGACCAAGCATCTTTTAAAGGACGTCGAGTTATGTCTCAACGCGGCGCGAGGCGTGAATCTGGCAACAACCGCACTCACCGGCATTCATGGGATCCTGGAGGAGACCATGGGGAAAGGTCTGCAAGATGCCGATTATTCGTCGGTGTTCGAAGCCGTGGCCCCCAAAGAACGGTCGCCCTCGTTGTCGCCACGCTCATCTGAAGTGGGATGAAGAAAATACCGCACCCCGTCAATTTGCACGACGGGCATCAGCAGGCCCTGTTTTTCGTTGTCGTGAGAAAAGGCATAGATGATGGATTCCCAGGGAACCAGTGTGCCGGTAAAAAGGATTCCGATTTTTTCTCCCTTTGTCCTGCGGTCCCGGAGCGTCTGAAGCCTCGCCGCTGAAGGGACGGCAACCATTTCATGGGGCAGGTTCAGGGGCTTGAATCGGACAAGGCCCCAGGTCGTCCGGGTGAACTCGGGTCCCATGACCACGCTGCATCCTCGATGGGTTTCACGGTATTCGCCCAGGACATCCGACCACCAGAACGCCACTCGCTGGCTCAGGAGTGGATGCCCCTCCCGCGCTGCGTCCCGCTGCCGGTTGAAGTCGAAGAGCCGGGTTCCGAGTTCTTCACCGGGCAGATCATGCAATTGCTCCCAATTCGGTCGCTGCTTGTCCAATGCGTTGAGAAACCGTTCCTGGTCCGCGGCTGTGAGGAGGACGCGAACGGATGCGTCGGTGAAAAGGGAGTGAGCTTGAGGGAGTGGTTCCAATGGCTGAATGCCCGATGGAGAACCGGTTTCGGCCATGCAGTCGATCGAAAAGAGAAGAGAAAAGACAATCGAAGGCAGAACGCAAGACGCGGCAAGGAAAAGAAACGGTTGGCGCTTCATAACGGCGGCACAGGCACCCGGTGTTCGTTGATGAACAGGTGAAATGTTTTCATGTAGACCGTGACGGAATCTCCCGCGTGTTGCCGAAGTACGGGAGATGTTCGTGCCACCAGAGGTTGCCCTTTGACGATGAGATAGACCACGACGTCACCGCCAAGGTTTTCAATCAGGTCGATGGTTCCGACGATTGCCACGTGGCTCGACTCGGGGGGCTCGAAGGTGACGTCTTCGGGCCGGACCCCCAAGGTCGCGGTCCCGGAACCTGCAACTTTCAGGTCGTGAGCCTGAAACGGCACGCTGAGCGTCAAATTTCCCCTGCGGAATTCAAGCTCCCGTTGAAGGAGACGATAGGAGCCCTCGAATAAATTCATCGGAGGGCTGCCGATGAACCCGGCTACAAAGGGATTACCGGGTTCGTGATAAATCTGATCGGGCGGGCCGATCTGTTGAATGCTGCCGTGATTCATGACGGCAATGGTGTGCCCCAATGTCATGGCCTCGGCCTGATCATGGGTCACGTAGACCATAGTCGTACCCAAGCGCCTGTGCAATTTCTTCAATTCCACCCGCATGGAAGTCCGAAGACGGGCATCCAAATTCGAAAGGGGTTCGTCGAAAAGAAATAATCTGGGCTTCCGGACAATGGCTCGACCCATGGCAACGCGTTGCTGTTGACCTCCCGAGAGTTCCCTGGGCTTCCGGTCAAGCAGGTCGTGAATTTCCAATAACGCGGCGGTTTCAGCGATACGTTCTTCAATGATGGGCTTGGGCTCCCGGCGCATTTTTAACCCGAAGGCCAGGTTTTCTCTGACCGTGAGGTGCGGGTAGAGGGCGTAGTGTTGAAAGACCATGGCAACGTCACGGTCCGGAGGAGGCATGGCGTCCACGCACCGTCCTCCGATGTGTACCGAGCCCCGGGTTGGAGGTTCCAGCCCGGCGATAATGCGAAGCAACGTGGATTTACCGCAACCGGACGGACCCAGCAACACGATGAATTCCCCGTCACCGGCTTCGAATGACACGTCGTGCAGGACCCTGGTCCGGCCGAACGTTTTCTCGATGTGTCGCAGCGCCAGTCCGTCCATGTTTTATCCCTTCACCGCACCGGCCGACAAGCCGTTGATGATTCCGCGTTGAAACAGGAGGACAATGACGATCAACGGCAGTGTGGCAATCACGGAGGCGGCTGCGATTTCTCCCCACGGCATGATGAATTCCCCCTGAAACAGGGCAATTCCCACCGGCAGGGTTTGGCGTTCGGGGTCGGTGAGAATCAACAGGGCGAAGAAAAACTCGTTCCACGCATAGATAAACGTCAGGATGGCTGTGGCGAACAGTCCAGGAGCGGCGAGCGGGAGCAGGATTTTGGACAACGCTTGCCATGCCGTGCAGCCGTCGATCCGGGCGGCTTCTTCCAATTCGAAAGGGAGTTCATGAAAAAACGTGGTCAGAATCCAGACCGCGAGAGGAAGGGTCAGCGAGACGTAGGGCAGAACCAGTCCCCAATGAGTATTCAGCCCCCCGAGACGTTCCAGGATTTGCCAAACTGGTCCGGCGATGACGATGGGCGGGAACATGGCCACACAGAGGAGTCCACCCAGGATCCACGCTTTTCCGGGCAGCCGCAGCCGCGCCAGGGCATAGGCGGCAGGCGTCGCGACGCCCAGCGCCACGATGGTGGTGGCACCGGCAACGATCACGCTGTTCCGGATGTAGTGCAACAATCGATGCTCGATGAGCGCCGATGTGTAAAAGGCGAGGCTGCCGTCCGGCCACCAGGTTGGGGGAATCGCTTCAACCTGGATTTGTGATTTGAACGAGGTCAGGACGAACCACAAAAAAGGACACAGGCTGCCCAGGACGGCCAGGAGAATCCCACCAAACAACGCCGGACGGGTCGTCATGCCGACTCCCGTTGCAGGAGTTTGGATCCGGTGGTACGGATGTAGAACAGGGAGAGAATCGCTATCGCGACGAAGACCGTGACCGAGATCGAAGTCCCGTATCCCACGCGTCCCTCGGTGAAGAAAGTTTTATAACCGTAGAATTGAATCACTTGCGTGGCGTCGCCTGGGCCGCCTTGCGTCATGACAAAGACGAGGTCGAATACCCGAAACGCATCGATGGTCCGGAACAACAGGGCGGTGAGGAGCGCGGGTTTCAGCAAAGGAAGGGTGATGTGCCGGAACCGCTGCCATGCGGTCGCTCCGTCGATGCGGGCGGCGTCGTAGGTTTCATTGGGAATGACTTGTAACCCCGCCAAGACTAAAAGGCCGACAAACGGCGACGTTTTCCAGACGTCGGCCATGGCGATTGCGCCAAAAGCCATCCACGGATCGGCCAGCCACGGGACGTAGGCCTCCACCCGGTCGCCGAAGAGGATCGCGTTGACGGCACCGTATTGATCGTTCAACAGAAATCGCCACATCTGGGAAGCCACCACCGTAGGAATCGCCCATGGAATCAGCACGGCCGCCCGGACCCATCCTTGCCCCTTGAAACGTTCATGAATGACCAGCGCAAGGCCCGTACCCAGGATCAGTTCCAGTGTGGTCGAGAGCAGAACGAAGCCCAGTGTGACGATGAAGGCCTGATGGGCGACCGGATCATGGAGCAGCTCCGCGTAATGGTCGAATCCGATAAAGGACCGTTCCTGTCCGGGGAATTGCGAGTACAGACTCAGCCAAAACGAATCCATGGCCGGATAGAGCGAAAAGACGACAACGAATGTCAGCGCCGGAAGGAGCATGAACCAGCCGATGGTGCGTTCTCGGGTCGATGGCGTCATCGGGAACTCAACTCAAAAAAGACTCATCTTCGTCCATCACGAACCAAGGCCAAAATCCGATTGATCTGCCGGTCGGCGTCTTGGGCTTCTTCTGGAATATCCGTCTCGGGAAAAGCCAGCACGCGGCTGAAATACCGCTGGAGAATGTGCGAAACAATCGGGTACACGGGCGTGCGGGGTCGAGGCCGGGCAGTTTGAAAAACCGGGAGTAGGTCCTTGTACTGCGGGCTGGCAAGGAGGACCTGCTGGTCTCCATACAGCGCAAGGCGCGAGGGTGCCAATGAAGCAGAGATAGCAAAATGTTTCTGGATCTCAGGACTCGTCATAAACTCGATAAAGGCCCACGCTTCGTCAGGATGCTTCGAATACGCGCTGATGCCGTACAGCCACCCGCCCAAGGCGGATGTGCTTCTGCCTCCGGAAAAACGTGGAAGGGTGGTCACGCCGACCTTCCGTACAATCTTCGAATACCGCGGATCATTCGCCAAGCTCCACGCATATGGCCAATTGCGATGAAACACGGCTTTCCCACGGATGAACACGGCGAGAGACTCGGACTCTTGGTAGGTCAGCGCGGCCGGGGTCGCCAGTCGTTGAATGATCTGCTCCCGGACGAATCGCACCGCTTGCATGGACTCGGGCGCCGTCAGATTCGAGCGTCTGCCGTCTTCCGTCAGAAACGAACCGTTGTGACTGCTCACGAACTCCAGCATGTCGCACACCAGCCCTTCGTACTGCTTGAACTGACCGCTGTAGCCCCTGAGGAGCGGGTGTGCGATTCGTTCCTTTTTCAGAATCGTCTGTGCCTGGCGCACCAGTTCATGCCACGTCGAGGGCGGTGAAAATCCATATTTCTCCAAGAGATCTTTGCGGTAATACAGCATGCCGCTGTCGATACGCGAAGGGACCCCGTAGATCCGGTCTCCATAGACGCCTGAGGCAAGCGTGGACGGCAAAAACTTCTCGCGTTCGATCCGCGGGAAATATTCATCGAGCGGGAGGGCCCATCCTGCGGCGGCAAACTCCGCGGGCCAGATCACGTCCATAAAGAACAGGTCGAGGGAAACGTCGCGGTTCCTTAATTTCTGCGTCAATACATCGTGATAGGCCGTTGAGGAATGCGGGGCAATTTCCCGTTTGATACGGATGTGCGGATGGGCTTGCTCAAACCATTGAATGGCCTCAGCCCAGGCTCGGGGATGGTCTGCCTTCCACGTGACGAAATGAAGCGTCACCGTCGGTGAGGGGGGACGAGCTTCGGTGACGGGGAATTCCCGGCAGTGCGTGAAGGAGACGCTCCCGGTGTACAAAAGTGCCGCGGCGAAAAGCCCGGCTACCCATGGCGGGAGGTGACGGAGCGGTGAGTGCCTTACCATGGAGAAGATGGCGTGACGGTCGTTCCTTCCGACGTGGCCCTGATTTTGGCAGCCCGGTAAAGACGATGATCAGGATTGAGAGCCGTACGCATGCAGAAAAGCATGCCGATCAAGCAGAAATCTGTCAATTCGTTGCTGATGTTGACGCCGGCTCAAGCTGTCGAGCATTGTCTGTTGTCGAGAATATACGAAGAACGGCATGGGATAAGTTCAGAAATCTTTGGCACTCCTCGAGACAGAAGGAGGAGCCCCCGCAGGTCGGGTTAGCCGAATAGGCGTAACCCGACAGATCCAGCCTACAACAGAAGGAAGACGAAAGAGCCCTCACTGTGCAAGCCGGACATGGTTTACCGTGCCTGCGGGTCGTCAGGTTGATGCCACTGCCGGGCGGGGAGAGTCCGGTGCGATGATTGCCCTTACCCGACGGCCTGCGTCCTCGCTTGTGAATTGCGAAGTCGGGTACGTGCCTCGTAACGAGATCGACCTGCACTTGGCGTTCCGGCAGCATGAAGCGTATTGCCGGGCTCTGTGGGAAATGGGGGTGGCGGTTGAAGTCCTTCCACCGGAAGAGGAGTTTCCCGACAGCGTCTTTCTCGAGGATAACGCGATTATCCTGGATGAACTGGCGGTGGTGACGTCGATGGGAGCGCCGTCTCGGCAAGGCGAACCCACGTTGCTTCATCCCGTTCTTGCCCGTCATCGTCGCCTCGTGACGATAGCGCCGCCGGCAACGATTGAAGGCGGGGACGTGTTGCGCATGGGCAAGAAGTTGTACGTCGGAGTATCGTCACGAACGAATTGTGCGGGCGTGGAAGCCCTTCGGGCGATTGCCGAACCTTTAGGATACCACGTGACGTCCGTCGAGACACGGGCGTGCCTCCATCTGAAGACGGCGTGCGCCTCCCTCGACGATGAGACGTTGTTGGTGAACCCTGCCTGGCTTGATTCGGATGCCCTGGGAGCGTTCCGGTTATTGCACGTGCCGGCCGGAGAGCCGTTCGGCGCGAACGTCTTACGATTGCCCGGAGGCGTGCTGGTTCAGTCGTCTTGCCCCTTGACGTGCGAACTGATCGAGTCGCGGGGATACGGCACCACGTGCGTTGAACTGGGTGAATTTTCCAAGGCCGACGCGGGTCCCACGTGTCTGAGTCTTCTCATTTCCTCTCAAGCCCCTTCGCCTTGAGAGGGCGTTGGCTGAGCGCGGCGTCACCTGGCATTCTCGCTTGCATTGGTCCTGTCTCCCTCCCTACAATCCGGTCACGGCCCATGACGCGTCCAGCCAAAACCTCCAAAAAGAACCCATCGACCGCCTCCCTCCCGGTCAAACTCGATCGGGGCACAAAGCGGCGTTTCCAAATCCGTCTGCTTAAATGGTATGACCACTGTGGACGCGACCTGCCCTGGCGGCGGACCGCAGACCCTTACAGAATTCTGGTTTCGGAAGTCATGCTTCAGCAAACGCAGGTCGATCGGGTCATTCCCAAGTACCACGAATTCCTGCAAAAGTATCCGACGCTCAAGGATTTGGCTGCGGCCGAACCGGACGACGTCCGCGAGACGTGGTACCCCCTCGGGTACAACGTTCGGCCGTACCGTCTCCATAGCATTGCGCGTGAGGCCGTGGCGCACTACGGTGGGAAGATCCCCCGGGAGTCCGAACAACTGCAGTCGATGAAAGGAATTGGCCGGTATACCGCCGGAGCGGTTCGGGCCTTTGCCTTTCATGAAGATGCCCCGATTCTCGATACGAACGTGATGCGGGTGCTGTATCGTGTGTTTATCGGCAAGGGCGATCCCAAAACGCAAAAATCGAAACTCTGGGCCTTGTCGGAAGCCCTGATCCCCAAAGGCAAGGGCTATGACTTCAATCAGGCCCTCATGGATTTCGGCGCGGTGGTGTGCGCCTCGCGAAATCCTTACTGTCTGTATTGCCCGATGAGGGAATTTTGTAAGGCGTATCCCGTGGAGACGAAACAGGTTCGTCGGTATGGCTGAGAAGGAGGTTATCCGGGTTGCGGCTGCCGTGATTGAACATCGAGGCCGGTATTTGATTACGTGCCGGGAAGCCGGCGTTCATTTGGCGGGCTATTGGGAGTTCCCCGGAGGGAAATGCGAGGCGGATGAAACGTTCGAGGCCTGTGCCCGTCGTGAGGTTTTCGAAGAAGTGGGTATTGAAATAACGGCACCGAGCTTATTGACGATTACGCACTATGACTATCCCGGCAAGAGCGTGGAATTGCACTTCTTCACGTGTTCCCTGTCCCGGGGTACTCCGCAACCATTGGGGTGTGCGGACTTCCGGTGGGTGAGACCCGGGGAGTTGGCCAGGTATTCATTCCCCCCCGCCGACGGACCGGTCGTTGCGTACTTGATAAAACAGGCGGGCGCCATGCTTCCTGGGGGAGACGCGGCATTCGGTTCGCAGCCCATTGGACATTGAACCCATTCAAGCAATCCACAATTCGCAGTCAAAAATTCCCATGAAAGTCGTATTGGACATTGAAACCATTCAGGCCCCCCGGGAAGAATGGGCACGGTTGTCCGGGATCGATTCGGTTGCCCTTGAATCCTGCGAAGGGGGTGACACGGATTTATTCACCCAGGCTGAGGCTCGGGAGCAAAAGAAGAAAGAAGACGAAAAGTATGAGCAGTCGGCGTTTGACGGAACGTTCAGCCGGATCGTGTGCATTGGGCTCCTGGTGTTCTCCGACGCCATGGAGTGCCGCGGCACGGTGAGTTGGTACGGCACGCATGAGCAGGAACTCCTGCGTCTGTTCTGGGCTCGCCTGGGCGAATTACGTCCCTCTCTTTTCATTACCTATAATGGGCTGGGCTTTGACCTCCCTTTTCTTAAAAAACGTTCGATCATTCACGGCGTCAAACCGTCGATGGAGATCAGTCTGGCCAGATTTCGGACGGAGCCGGTCTATGACGTGATGGCCGTGTGGAGCAACTGGGACGCGCGAGGGTGGGTCAAATTGGACGTGTTGGCCCGTGCGTTACAGGTCGAAACCAAATCCGGAAGCGGCAAGCACGTGGCTGAAATGTGGGCCCAAGGACAAAGACGAGAAATAGCTGAATATTGCCTGCGCGACACGTACGTTACCTACGCCTGCTATCAGCGGATGACGTTCCGGACCCCACTGGGCAGTGACGTGATCCTCAAGAATGCTCAACTGATCGAGGTGAGTTAAGGAGATTCCTGTTGCGTCTTCAAGCGTTCGATTTCCTGTCGCTGTCTGGACAATTCGCGACGCAAGGATCGAATTTCTTCCAGGAGAACCTCGGACGGAGGGGATTCCAACCGGATAATGGGGCGATCCGGAGGAATGACCAGCGGGGCAACTTGGCGTGGGGCGGCGCCGGGAGTTGAGAGGGTTTTAGAGCCGTCCTGTGAAGCCGGGCCTTCAGGCGTAGCGAGCGAGGTCATATCGATGGTGAAAGTCTTCGTGTCCGCTCCCTGGTCCCAGGACGTTTTGACGGCGCTCTTGGGCAGAAACGTCATGGTGGGCTTTGTGACTCCCATGGATTCGGGGGTCCTGGGTTTGGTTTTAGATTGAGGGCCTTCGCCCGATACACCCGAGAACGTCAGGGCCATATGCAGGTCATTCGCCTTGAAGAACAGATTGCCGGTCAGGCGTTGAAACTTCGATACCGACTGGAGGGGGATTCGGAAGAAGACCTGTTCTTCAGCCGTCACTTGCAGAAAGGCGCGTCGCAAATGAGGTGCCCAAAATGTGACTTGAGCCGGGGAAAGCAGGGGAGATGATTTCACCCCGCTGTCCATGAGTTGCTGAAGCCACCTGCCGGGGGACCGTTGATAGTGGATGCCGGTTAAAATCTTTTCAAAGGTTTCGACCGACACGTCGGTTGGATGGGAAGGATGGTACGACGCCTCAGACACGGTTTTCAGCACGACAGAACCTTGCGGTCCCTCGTAAATGGGGGACTCGATTTGAGGGGGTCCCAAACAGCCGCCGAGGAGCAACGTCCCCAGAAAGGCAATAGGCAGAATTCGTGGGCGAGTCTTCATGACGTACCGGATCCGGGATGACTACCATATCAAAAATTCGGAAAGGTTGAAAAGCCTTTGTATAGGGCCACCACCTTTCGCCCTCGGGTCGTTGGTGAAGGAGGAATTCTACCGGAGAGGCCGCAAGAACTTGCAGATCGGATTAGCGGAGCGTCATCCGACAAAGGGCTGGTGTGTCGGGGTACGCCGGCTACAAAGGCAAAGACACCGCCCTTGGATCCCCGATTACAAATAGCCTGTCCCCGACATGTGTCATCGGGGATCAGGGATGACAGCAGGAAGCAGGGTTGGGGTGCCGGGAGACGCCGGTGGGGCTAACCCGGCCTACGGCGGCTCCGCCTCCTGGGTCGCGGCGTGCCCTTGTTGCCTTGAACGTCACGGCGTGGGCGGCGATCCTGGCGGATACCGCTTTGCATTATCTCCTCGTGCGGTGAACCGCACGCTGGAAATCACGTGAAGGGAAGAGGCGTTACGGCTGTCTGAGTCCGCAGGCCCGTGCAATGCCGTCACGGTATTGCAACCATACCTTCAACCCCGTTTCCAATTTTTCCAGGATTAAGGTTTTGGTGTCGGATTCGACGGCTTCTTTGACAATAAGGTCGTAGACAACGGACCGGTTACAGGGTTCGATCATCTCTCTCGCTCGAACGAGGTCGAGGTGCTCCGGAAGGAGACCGTGGTGGATCACGAGGGGATGTTGCCTGACAATATCTTCAACGTCCGCTTGGGACTTCGGTTCTTTTCGATGCATGGCCTCTTCCCGGTCGTGGACGGAGCCCTCGACGAAAAGGGTGAGGACCGCCGCGCCAACGATCCAGTCTTCCCTGTCACAGATTTCATCAAGCCATTGCCGATAGGCGTAACTGCTCGACAACAACTCGACGTCGCGAAATTCAGCCCGCTTGTACCCCAGGCCCATCATCATTTGAAGGAACAGTTCTTGGTGTGGTTGGCCCAGCGAGAGCCCCCCCGTTTCTTCTTCATAAATCGTCGTCGCCAAGTGACGACGGATTTGCCATGGGGGATTTTTCCCGACGACCCGCGCGAGCAGGATGGCGAAATCTCGAAAATAAACCGCATATTCCTGACGGAAATGAATGTTCAGTTGTGCCTTGGTGACGGTGCTGCCATTGAAGTGGGGAGTCGACCAGTGCTGCTTACGGCCAAGAATGTCGAAAATTCGGTCGCGGAATTGTTCAGCGAAAAGCTTCCACATCATGGGGCAGGCGAGAGGCTTGATCGAAGATGCAATGCAGGTGTCGTTTGAATCTTATCGGAACACGAATGATGCGGCGAGTGAGGTCCTCTGGACTTCTCATTTTACTCACCCTATAACACCGTACCAGCGAGCATACCATAACTGAAGAAAAAAGAAAAAACGACATGGCTGTTGTGGCAACATAAGAGAACAATCTCCAGGCCACGGATGTCGCGCCCGACTCAGGTGAAGATGTGCGGGTTGGTACAGGCTGAGTGGCCACGGCCGAACTTTTATTGGACACAGGACCGTATGTTGTGGTAGAACCACGGCCCATGGCCATGGTCCGAGACGCGAAAACATAAAGATTTCCATTGGTGTATAACGGTATTTTTCGAGAAAAAGCGCTCGTCAGTGCGGCCAAGTCGGAACCGTCAGACGATTTGCTGCGGGTAACGGCACCCCATGAGTGGATGATTCTGGCTGGTTTTGGCGTGGCGCTTCTTGCGGTCTCCATCTGGTTGGTGTTCGGGAGTCTGGAGCGTCGTTTGTCTTCCACGGGCGACCTGATGCAGCCGGGCGAAAGGCATTCGGTCGTCTCCGGGACCACCGGGACCATCATGGATGTCCATGTGAATGTCGGCGAAAAGGTTGGCGCAGGCCAGGTGCTGGCACGTGTGCTGTTGCCGGATATTGACCGGCAGTTGCAAGTCACCCGCGCACGTATCAACAGGCTGGAGCGTCAACTGGCTGCACCGCCTCAGAACAGCCATCGTGAAATTGCGGAAACACTGGCCAATACGCGCATTGAACGTGCCGAGCTTGAGGCGCTTGCGGCTGCAGGCGGGATCATTTCCAGTCCTCGTGACGGACTGATTTCGGTGCTGCATATCAAGGTTGGCCAGGCGGTGACGGTCGGAACCCCTGTCGCTGAATTGCGAACTGAAACGGGACGTCCGCCGGAGGCCATTGTCTTTCTCCCGCCAGAGCAGGCGCGTTTGCTTCGGGAAGGCATGAAGGCGCGCATCACAATCGCGCATAGTCCGGGCACACGGTCCGTGTCTGCTGAGGTTATTGAGATCACTCGCAATCCGTTGCGTTCGTCTGCCGGGTTTTCCGGACCGGAAAGCGAACAGCGACAAGTGGGGGAACCGTCGCACAGAGTGCGCGTGGCCGTACAGGAACCTCAAGACGTCACTCCGATGGATGGCTTGCCGTGTCGAGTTGATTTCATCCTGGGAGATGTCTCGCCCTTGGGTTTGCTGACAGGCGCAGGTTAGTTCAAACATGCTGAATAGTCTTCGAGGTGCAGGAAGCAAAGGGGCCGGGTCCGTCCGGCGAGTGCGGACTCCTATGGTCCTGCAACTGGAAGGCACCGAGTGCGGCGCTGCCTGCCTTGGAATTATCCTGGCCTATTTCGGACGCTGGGTTTCGCTTCATGAATTGCGAGAGGCCTGCAACGTCGGACGTGACGGCTCAAATGGCGACGACATCATGAAGGCTGCCCGCAGCTTTGGCCTGAAAGCTGCGGGCTGGCGCAAAGAGATCGACCGTCTCAAGACGCTGAAGATGCCTTTGATCATCTTCTGGAAATTTCATCATTTCGTTGTGCTCGAAGGAATTGGCCAAGGGGGCTACTACCTGAATGATCCATCCAGCGGCCACTGTGTGGTCGACGATGACGAATTCGACCGGTGTTTTACCGGTGTCGCCATTTCATTCGAACCTGATGAGTCGTTTCAACCGAACAAGCCGCCTCCCGGAATCCTGTACCGGTTCTGGGCATGGCTGGGACACGTCCGTCCGGCTCTCGGCTATGCGGTTCTCTGCGGATTATTTCTCATCTTTCCGGGCTTGGCCCTCCCCCTGCTGCTGTCGGTTTTTGTAGACCATGTTCTGGGTAGTCAGATGGTATCGGGCAGCGCCTTGGTCCTGCTGATGCTCGTCGCCGGCACGTCGATCTATGCACTGACGTGGTTGCAAATGCGTACCTTGCGAAAAATGGCCGTGGTTCTGTCCATCCAGCAGTCGGACCGTTATTTGATGCATTTGCTGCAACTTCCGATGCACTTTTTTTCCCGCCGTTACGCCGGCGACCTGGCGACGCGCATGCAGTTAATCGACGACATCGCGCAATCAGGTACCGGGCAGTTGACCGGCCTCATGATCGAACTCGTCATGAGTCTGGCGTTCCTGGCAATGATGCTCTGGTTTGACGCGCTGTTGGGAGCGGTGGTCGGCTTGCTGGGCGTAGCCTGCCTGCTTCTGACGCGAGTCGTCACATCTCGGCGCACGGACTACAATCACAAACTGCTCCGTGAGCAGGGCTTGATGATGGGTGTGGGCGTGGTTGGGATTAGTACGATCGAAACCATGAAAGCGACGGGTTTTGAAAACAGCTTTTTCTCGCGTTTCGGCGGATATCAAGCGCGTGAGTTGAGCGCTCGACAAAAGTTCGCGGAACTGGGCCATGTGACCGCGTCACTGCCCCCTCTCTTCCTGGTGCTCGGCTCGGCCGTTGTTCTGGGGCTGGGGGGCTGGCGCGTCATGTCCGGAGACATGACGATCGGCGTCTTGATAGGATTCAACGTCGTGGCAGGCAACTTCCTGGGACCTATTGGCCGCTTTGTCCAGTTCGCCGATGTGCTGCAAACCATGAACGCCAACATGCAACGGCTTAATGACGTCTTCGAGAGTGAGACGGACAAGGGCCTTGACAAACAGGATGCCACGCCCTCTTCCGGAATCGTCACACTGGCGGGTCGTGCGCGTCTGGCAGGCCGCGTTGAATTGCGCAACTTGACGTTCGGTTTTCAGCGTAACCGACCTCCGCTGCTCGAGAATTTCAGCCTGATCATCGAGCCGGGACAGCGGGTGGCGATCGTCGGTCCCAGCGGCTCGGGCAAGTCTACGCTGTCACTGCTGATCGTCGGCGTTTATCAGCCCTGGTCCGGAGAGATTCTGTTCGACGGCTATCGACGAGAGGAAATCCCGCAAGAGATACTCTACAGTTCGATCTCGTCCGTCAATCAGAATGTCGTCTTGTTCTCTGCGACCGTGCGCGAGAATCTCACGTTATGGAACCCGACCGTGTCGGATGACGCCATTGTGGCCGCAGCTCGGGATGCGGCGATCCATGATGACATCATCGCGCGTCCGCTGGGATACAACTCGGAAGTGGAAGAAAGCGGACGGAATTTCAGCGGTGGCCAAAGGCAGCGCCTGGAAATTGCCCGCGCGCTCTGCAACAATCCGTCAGTCCTGGTCCTTGATGAAGCCACCAGTGGACTGGATACCGTGAACGAACTGTATATTGACTACGCCATTCGCAGGCGCGGCTGCACCAGCCTGATCGTCGCACACCGGCTCAGCACGGTCCGTGACAGTGATCTGATCGTCGTGCTCCGGAATGGCAAGGAAGTCCAGCGCGGAACCCATGACGAACTGATTGCGTTGAAAGAAGGTCTCTATTGTGAGCTCGCCAGACCGGAGTAATCAGGGACCGGCAGCGTCCGGCAAGGCCGTCAGCTTTACGGAATTTGTCCGCTCCCTGGACGACCTGGTCCCCTGTGCCGGCAATCGACCGCTGCATCTGAACGATTCCGGCGTCGCCTGGTTGGTGGAGTGTGGCGCTGTCGATCTCTTTACGGTCGAATATCAGCAGGGTTGCACGACCTCATTCTTCAAGCATGTCCTGCGCGCCAGACAGGGACGGATTCTGTTCGGCGCGGACAGGGATGGCGATTCACCCGGACTGGGGCTGATCGGCAAGGGACTGCCTGGTTCCAGCATAAGACCGATACCACTACGCGCATTGCAGGACAAACTGTCCAGCCGTGTGATTCGCAGTGCGATCGTCACCCAGATTGATACCTGGATCCGTGAATTTTCCGAAGCCGTTGCGCGTGACATTGATCCCAGACCGCAGATCGACTGCCTGCTCACATCCGGTCAGACGACGGAGGCGGTCGGCATCCTCTCGTCGGCGCAAGGCGTCACCTGGATTGATGGTCGAAACGCCGATGCCGCCTTTCTGGGCCTGAAAGAACCGGAGGCCGAAGAGTCCGGCCTAATGCCAATCAGTCCGGGAAGTTGGGTCACCCTTATGCGTGCCGCCATTGTCACGGGCCGATCCTCAAGGGACCTGCCTGTCGAAGACCTGCTGTTCCGGTGCCTTCGTGAGTTTCACCGGTTGGTTTTGGATTCCGAGGCGCTCAACCGCAAGCTTCTCCTCGTCGATGACGCAAATTTTCAGAGATCCCGGAGCGCCTACCGTCGCCAGGGTCAGATTTCGGCGAGAGAGAACCTGTTCAACGTCGTCGGTCAATCCTCGCTGTCTGCAAGCGACGCTGAGTCCCCTCTTCTCTCTGCGCTCCGGATCATCGGGCAGTATGAAGGCGTGACGTTCAAGGCATCTCGCCGAAATTCAAAGTCGGAAGCGCCCCTTGACGCCATTCTTTATGCCTCGGGAGTTCGAGGACGGCGTATCCGACTTTCTGAGACAGAGCACTGGTGGACGGGAGACAGCGGCGCCATGCTGGCGTTCCGCCGTGACAACCGGCAACCGGTCGCCTTGATACCAGGAATGCTGGGGCGCTACCGGTGCATTGATCCGGCTTCGGGGACATCCGTGAAGATGAATGCGAAAACGTCTGCCGCCCTTGAGGACACGGCCTGGTTCGTTTACCGGGCGCTCCCGAATGACCGACCTGCAGGCGCCAAAGATCTGTGGAAGGTTGCAAGCAAGAGGATGCTGTCGGATCTGCTCCAGGTTGCGCTGACGGGGATGGGCGCAGGCCTGGCCTTGTTGGTCCCGGCCATGGCTATCGGCATCCTGGCCGACCGGGTCGTTCCAACCGGCAACCTCAGTCAACTCTTGCATCTGTCCGGCCTGCTTGTGGCGATGGCCCTGTTGTCCTTGTTGCTGAACATGCTGCGCGGCACGGCCATGATGCGTTTGGAGGGCCGGTCGACAGCGAGAATCATCGCCGCAATCTGGGACCGTCTTCTCGGCTTGCGCCAGAAGTTTTTTTCACGCTTCACCTCCGGCGATCTCATGGCGCGAGCCATGACGTTCCAGTTAATGCGGGACCACTTTTCAGGGATAGCCGCCCATGCGCTCCTGTCGGTGCTGTTTCTGTTTCCGACGTTTGCGTTGATTTTTTTCTATAATACTGCGCTTGGCTGGATGAGCCTTGGGTTCGGCCTGCTTGCACTCGGGTTGACCATCAGCCTCGGGGTGCTTCAGATCGGCCATCAGCGGCGTCAGCTCAGCGCCTTGCGCAAGTTGAGCGGACACCTGTTCCAGCTCATCAATGGCGTAGGGAAACTCAGGGCAACAGGTGCTACGGCTTCCGCGTACGCGCTCTGGGCTCGTCAATACAGAAATCAGAAGTTGGCCGAGATCGGCATTTCAAAACTGAACGAACACTTGGTGGCATTCGGCGCCGCCGTGCCCGCCCTGTCTGGAGCAGCCCTGTTTGCCGTCGCAATGACCCAGGATTCGGGCGCGCTGTCTACCGGTGATTTTCTTGTCATTCACAGCGCATCTATGGTGTTTTTTCTCTCGATTTCCGCTCTCGGCTCCTCGTTTGGAGTCATTGCTGCGCTGATTCCAAGCTACGAGCAGGTCCAGAGCATTCTGGTCGAGCAACCTGAAAATGTGAATCGTCACGATTTGCTGACTCAATTGAGCGGCGATGTCCATTTTGACCATGTCAGTTTCCGTTATTCAGCGGACGGCCCGCTGATTCTTGACGACATATCCATCAGGGCAAAACCAGGTGAATTTATCGCCATCGTCGGTGAGTCAGGCTCAGGTAAGAGTACGCTGGTGCGCTTGGCTCTGGGGCTGGAAGCCCCGTCATCAGGCGCTGTCTACTATGACGGCCACGATATCTCGCGTCTGGACATTGCAGCCCTGCGCCGCCACGTCGTAAGCGTCGTCATGCAGGAAAACACACTTCAGGCTGGATTGATTATGAGCAATATCATCGGCATGGACGAAAGTCTGACCGTCGATGACGCTTGGCAGGCTGCCCGAGACGCGTCGGTTGACAAGGATATCTCGACCATGCCCATGGGCATGTACACACCGATGAGCGATAATGCATCGACTGTCTCCGGCGGGCAATGTCAGCGTATCCGGATAGCGTCGGCACTTGTGCGCAAGCCAACGGTCCTGTTACTGGATGAAGCAACCAGTTGGTTGGATGCCGAAAGTCAGACCCTCACCATGTCCGGCATCGAGAAATCCAGCGCGACCCGCATCGTTATCGCTCACCGGCTTTCCACGATTCGCCACGCCAACCGCATCTACGTGCTTCAGGCCGGACGGGTCGTGCAGGAAGGCTCCTTCGATGAATTGAGCAAGATCGACGGGCCATTCCGTACCTTCATCGATCGGCAGATCGCTTAGGGAACTTCTGATTTCGTGTGAGAGCGGGATGCAGGGCCAGGCGTCCCGGAGCGAAACCGAAGCGTATCAGAGAGAGGGGTGAGCGAGGACACCACGCCGCCATGCGCCCGGTCGTGCACGAAATCAGAGGTTCCTTAGCCGTTTTGTCCATGGGGAAGAACATGGTCGCTTCGGGGAAGCCGTCAAACGCTTTGCCAGAAACACTACGCCGCGCCATCCATTCCGCAATTCAGCGCGGACTCCGGTTTCTGGACAAGACCATCGGCGCCGATGGCGGTTGGCCCTCAAAATATTATAACAACCTGGACCTCGTTGGCGCGTCTTGTAACGAGACGGTTCCTTTTGTCGCAGCCCTGGGAATTCTTTCGCTTAACACGTTAGACCCAAAGCCTGCGATTGAGGAATTGCGCACCCGTAGCCGCACATTTCTGCTCAACTGCATGGAATATCCGGGTATCTGGCGCTACTGGCCTGGCCTCTCTCCTGACCTTGATGACACCTCGCTGTGTTCATTAGCGGTGTCCCCCCATCCGTGGCTGACCTTGGGTTACAACACTAGGCTGTTGCTGGTTTGTCGCGAGAGCAACGGTCGTTTTCTGACCTGGATGAGCGACGCCGCACATAGCGCGGACCCTGACTGCAATCCTGAGATCGACAGTGTGGTGAATGCCAATGTGTTGGCGTGGCTGGGGCGAACAACGCCCGCAACGAGACAGGCCGAGCAGTGGATTGAAGGACTGTTTCAAGAGCAAGCAGAGGCGGAAACCGCCCATAGCCTGGGTTTGTGTTTCTACCCGGATCCGATGGACCTCTACGTCGCTGTAGCTCGGGCGAGTTGCTTGGCCCCGCCTGTTTTTACACGGCTGCGCACGGTTGTCTCTGCCCGGATCATGGAAATGTTCAACCTGCAGGGACGGTTCCGTGGACCGGCGCAGCAGGCGCAAGCGCTCACAGCCCTCAACTGGCTGGATACGGCCATGCCCGACGAAGTGTCGGCAGCATCCGTTCAGACTATACTGGCAGCGCAACGCAGCGATGGCGGATGGCAGGAGTCGTTGTTGTGGCAAAAACCGGACGGCTCCTTCGGTTTCGGGTCCGAGGCGCTGAACACGGCTGTCTGTATTGAAGCACTGGATCTGGTTGCCAGAGATCAGACCCGATAACTTCCCGATTACAGGCTTGGTTAGGGAACCTCTGATTCATTGTGAGAGCGGGATGCAGGGCCAGGCGTCCCGCAGCGAAACCCGAGACCTATCAAGTGGAGAGTCGAGGGTTGAGCGAGGACACCACGCCGCCATGCGCCCGATCGTGCACTAAATCAGAGGTTCCTTAGCTGATCGTTTGTTTGACAACTCTGCTTGCCTGCCAGGGTTGATGCCCTGTTGCTTCCAAGGGCATCAACATGAAATCCATCTCGGAAATGCGGAGTGAACTGATGGCAAGGGCTGACAGCGAGTTTCGCGCGCGGCTGTTGACGGATCCGAAGTCGATTGTGGCCGACGAGTTCGGGCTCAACGTGCACGTGGTAGAGGACGATGCGGATAATGCCTGTTTTGTGCTGCCGCCCTCCTCGAAGTTGACAGGCGAGCAGATGGCGGCGGGTGGCCAAGTGTCAAGAACCCCTGGGAGGGGATTGTAGAGCCCTCCCCTGTGGCACTCGGGTTGATGGTGAAGGAGAAATGGTCCCGGAGTTTGATGCCCCAGGCTATGGTGGGGCAACACGGTATGGTAGGCCAGTCGGCCAGTTTCCGGTTAAAGGCCGCCAAGTCGTCAAACAGCAGATCCTCGTTGATAGTCCACAAACATCTCTTGAAGGGTGCGATTGAACCGTTCCGCATGAGCGTTCATTTTTGGGGACCCGGGATACGTCCACCAGTGGGTGGCCTTATTGACAAAAGACGACATTTGTTGTATATGGGTCGGAGCTATTAGCATGAATCGTTCACAGCTTAACAAAAGGAGGGACTGACCATGAAAGCCATTTCAGAAATGCGGAGTGAACTGATTGAAAAAGCTGACAATGACAGCGAGTTTCGGGCGCGGCTGTTGACGGATCCGAAGTCGACTGTGGCTGATGAGTTCGGGCTCAATCTGCCTGACAGCTTCAAGGTGCACGTGGTAGAGGATGATGCGGAGAATGCCTATTTTGTGCTGCCGCCCTCCTCGAAGCTGACGAGCGAGCAGATGGCCTCTGTCTCCGGGGGCGGGTGGCCACACAATCGCGGATATTACAAATGACTGTCCTTGTTGGGACGCACGTTGAGGGCAGCATTTACTTGAGAGGATTTCAAGAGCGACATTTGCCTGCAGGGTTTTCACTGAGTGGCAACTTCAAGCCCCGCAAGGCTGCTACGCGGAACCTTGAACTCGCGCCTCTCTTGAGTGAGAGGAAACAGAGGGGGCGGCATTCGTCTGGCCCCCTCTGTTTTGTCCGCTTAACCAACTTGAACTTGCAGAGAGGAAGGGCAAAAAGCAGGTCAGGCTGACATGACAGGGGTTCCACAGATGACGACCACTTTGACTGAGCAATCCGGGTTAAACTGGTTATCCCGTTTTACAACGTTCAGTGATGTGCTTGATTTCGTCAGGCCGGTTCTATCGGCGCGCTTGATTGACAGCGCCAACTGGACACGAATGACGCAGACGCTGGCCGTTCTGCCGGCGGCTGCGGCCGAGGTAAAGTTTGGCTTTGAGTTTCCGCTGGCGCAGCAGGATGCGGGCTGCGATGTTTCATTTGCCGTCCCGCTGAGGACGGCTATAGCAGACCGCTATACATCATATCACACGGGGAGCCAGACGCCAAGTTCTTCACCGGCGGGTCTGTCGCGCTTTCTGGAGGAGCTTCAGCAACCAGGTTCTTTTCTCTCCGGATTCTTTGCTCACGCGGTGCTTGAATACGATATTCTATCCATGCCCGATATGGAAACAGGCATCAAGGCGCCGGGGCTTTATCTCTGCACGAGACAGGAGCTTGACAAGGATCACATCAACCCGGGCGTCATCTGTGCCACCCTGGCGTTCGTTGCCGCTCGGCCTCAGGATGCCGGCCAACTCCGGGCCATGGAACGAATATGGGGACTGTTGCCGGAAAGCAGCAAGATCTGGTGGTGCGGCGCCATGTTGGGGCGCACCTCAGCGGCTACCCGTCTGGTCGTGTTCTCCCCATGGGAAGAAATACGCGCGCTCCTGACCCGGATCGGCTATCCGGGTCCTATGACGCTTGTGGATGACATCCTGGAAGTGGATGATTTCAACGAACTTGCCGTCGAACCGGCGCTGTCCCTGGATGTGACCTCGCAGGGCGTGCACGGTCGTCTGGGTATTGAATTGTTCCGTAACGCCGCAACCAGTCGCGCGACATGGTCGCAACTGGGCGAAATACTCGCTGACAGGGGCTGGTGTCTGCCGGAGAAAGCGGCTGAGTACGCCAGGTGCACCGGCAGCGAAAACTTCCTGAGCCGGGATGGAACCCAGTTCGTGCTGCATTACGGCGCCAACCATATCAAACTCGTTATTGAGGAATGGAGTGTGGCGGCAAAGGGGTATACGGCTTGTGTTCTTGACGCGCCGGGATTTTCCGACAACACAATCCGTCCCTGAAACGTGTCCCACTTCTGACTTGACCGAACAAACGATATGGCTTTTGATCCAGTCACACTGGCGGACCCGGACGAAATCCTGACCTTTTTGTCGCATGTTGTCTTACGTGGGAAAGGGATGACAACCGAAAACCTGATGGATTACGTTTTGGATGAAGGATTTACGGAACCCACATACCTGAGTGCCAAGGGAGAGGATGCGCAAGCGTTTTTTAAGGGACAGCCAAACGCCTGGTCTATCTATCAAATTCGTGAGTGGAAGCGGGTGCTTGTGGTCAGTGGGGGAGGCGAGCGGGAACGTCGGGTTCAGATTACGGAAACCCCTTAGGAAGTCAGGGCAAACAAGGCAGGCGAACGGACCACGTGACGTAGCGGGTTATTTCCACCCTCCCACCAGGATGCCTTCTTCAAAATACAGATAGCGGTGCTTGACGGACCCTGCGTCGATCCAGTCTTCATAGACCCATTCTTCCCGGCGAATTCCACGGGAAGTATAGGTGACGTTCATTTGGTAAGGTGATCCCCAGGCTTGAATGGCTTGCTCCCGCGTCATGCCCACAATGACGTCTTTGTCCTGGATGTGGCGTTCAAAAGTCGGGTCCAGGAATCCCGGCAGAAATCCCCAGGCAACCATGAAGACGGCAAAGGCGACCAGTAAGGTAAAGAGGGTCATCCTGACGGCGCGCCGGCACGGGAGGGGGAGTGAGTGTGGGGCGTCGTCCTTCGGAAGCGAATCGTGAGAAGACTCCCGGACAACCGAGGTGGGGAGCGATTCTTGTGGTTGCATGGGCTGATCGCCAGTCTAGCAACCGTAAAGGAACACCGTCAATAGAGGGGCGATGATGTTTGTCGAGGTGGAAGAGAATCCCAACTGTGAGTCGTCCGTTTTTCTGCGGTTTAAGGAATTAGGGCCCGCGCAACGCCTTCGACAGGTCAAGAGTTACGAACGTGCTTCGCGGGGTGAATGGTGTGATATCGTGGGATGGACCGATAATGAAGATTGTCCGACGTGCCCTGCACTGGTTCGGCCTGTTGAGGAATCCGGACGTGGGGCGGCTTACGTCGTGTTCGGAGGCGTCTGGGGATTGCGCTTGAAAAAAGAGGGGGTCCGGGAGGCGTGGAGTCTGGACAGTCCCAATCAGTGGGGTGAAGCCTACATGCTGCTAACGGACGCGCACGATCTTCGATTGGAAGAAGGAAGCTGAGGAAGCGGCTATTCGGCGTAGACCGGAACCGGAATCGTTTTCTTGGGTTTGGGCGGTTCAGGGGGGCGTTGGGCAAATTCCGCGGAGTAGGGGTTCATGGTGGGTTCGTGGGTATGCCGGCCGATTTGATGAATTCGCGACAGGCTTTGAACGGTAAATTCCAGCCGATCTATGGAGGAATTCACGGTCAAGTAATCAGGAAGACCGTTCACAGAAAACAATTGATACGCCAGCGACCACTCTCCGTCCTCCTTGTCCCACTGTTCCACCACGAGTTTCGCTTCCTCCGACGGAGGCCCTTTGAACAACAGGACCCATAAATTCGATCTGAAGGCCGGGTCCGTCGGGCCGACGGAAGGGTGGAATTCGTGGACTAACGCAGGAATGGCCTGTAAGGGGACACTGGGCGTGAATTCGACTTCAACCCGTTTCACGTGCAACGTGGGAAAATCCCGGGCCTCGCGGAAATCCGGCTTGTAGACAAACGAATAGCGAACCTGAACATCGTTGCGCGAGTAAGTGTACACGTCCTCGCCGTTCTGGGGAGACACGAGCTTGCTGAAATATTTTTTCCAGTCTTTGGGTGAATAGTAGCTGAATACGCGAAGGGCGGACTTTCTCGAACGGATAGCGTGCGGCTCGCCCAGTTTCGCATGGACTTCCTGTTGCGTGAGGCCGAGAAACCCATCTTCAAAAAAGGGTTTGGCGTAGGGAGCAGCCGACGGACGAACAAGGATCAAGCCGACGGTCAAGAGGAAAAATAAGAGGAATCGCAGGGAATAAAGGTTATCCATGAACTGGCCTTGAGCAGACTCAATACATGTCATCCTAACCATGGGCTGAAGTTGAGTCAAGCAAGTGAGGGGATCGGGTCGGATTCATGCAGGGTGGGGCTATCGGGTTACGCCGTTCGGCTAACCCGACCGACAAAGGCAAAAACAGAAGCCCTGGATCCCCGATGACAAATGTCGGGGATGACAGAGAAAGACAGGGCGCGATGAGATCGCGCCGCTACAATGACGGGGCGGCCCCTCCGAGAAAATTGCAGGCCGGATGAGCGAAGCGTAATCCGACAAAGGGCTGGGTTGTCTTGGCAAGTGGTCCTTCCGAGCCGCATGGGATGCGGTGGTGATAAAGGCGGAGAGACCGCCCCTGATGTCGGGTCGGGCCGGGACCACCTCCATGACAAATTTTGACCGCAAAGGACGGGACCGGTACAGTCACTCCTTTTGCAGAAACGTCGCTAGGGAACCTCTGCTTTCGTGTGAGAGCGGGATGCAGGGCCAAGCGTCCCGGAGCGAAACCCGACGCTTCTCAGAGAGAGAGGTGAGGGTTGAGCGAGGACCCCACGCCGCCATGTGCCCGATCGTGCACGCAATCAGAGGTTCCCTGACAGGCAGGTTTCGCAGTCTTTGATAAAGGTCTGTGACCAGGGTCGGCCCGTCTGAGTCCATGAGGCCTGAGGAGGAGAGACACGGGATGCATCCGACGAGGATCGAAGAATTGAAAGACCAGCTTTGCCGGCGGATCGTCGTGCTGGATGGCGCCATGGGCACGATGATCCAGAAACGAAACCTGTCGGAGACTGACTTTCGCGGGAAGCCGTTCGCCACGCATCCCTGTGACGTCAAAGGCAACAACGACCTGTTAGTGCTGACCCAACCGGAACTCATTGGCTCGCTCCATCGGGAATATCTGGAAGCCGGAGCAGACATCATCGAAACGAATACGTTTAACTCCAATGCGGTCTCAATGGCTGACTATCAAATGGAGCATTTGGTGTACGAGTTGAACCGGGCCGGGGCCATGGTGGCACGGAAGGCGGCGGATGCAGCGATGAACGCCGATCCCTCTCGGCCAAGATTCGTGGCCGGGGTGCTGGGGCCCACGAATCGAACGGCGTCCATGTCGCCGGACGTGAATAACCCGGCGTTTCGCGCGGTGACGTTTGAACAATTATGGAAAGCCTACGAGGAACAGGTCCGGGGTCTGGTGGACGGCGGCAGTGACCTGCTCCTTGTGGAAACGATCTTCGATACGTTGAATGCGAAGGCTGCTTTTTTCGCCATCGACCACTATCGCCAGGAACAAGGCGTGTCTTTTCCGGTCATGGCTTCCGTCACCATTACCGATCAGAGCGGGCGAACGCTCTCCGGCCAGACGATAGAAGCTTTTTGGCACTCCATTGCCGATGTGAATCTCCTCAGCGTGGGGATAAATTGCGCCTTGGGGGCCAAGCAAATGCGTCCCTATATTGAGGTATTGTCGAAATACGCCCCGGTTTACATCAGTTGCCATCCCAATGCGGGTCTGCCGAACGCCTTTGGCGGGTTTGACGAAACACCGGAGCGCATGGCGGAGGATTTACGGGAGTTTGCCGGGAACGGGTGGTTGAACATCGTGGGTGGATGCTGTGGCAGCACGCCGGAGCACATTGCCATGATTGCCGAGACAGTACGTGATCTGCCGCCTCATGCGGTGGTGGAACCCGATCATGCCACGAGGTTGAGCGGGTTGGAACCCTTGACGATCCGGCCGGAGCTGAACTGTGTGAACGTCGGAGAGCGGACGAACGTGACGGGCTCACCGAAATTTTCCCGGTTGATTCGCGAGGGTCAATTCGAGGAAGCCCTTACGGTGGCCAGGCAGCAGGTGGAGGGGGGGGCCCAACTCATTGACGTCAACATGGACGAAGCCATGCTGGATTCCGAAAACGCCATGGTGCAGTTCCTTAACCTTATTGCTGCGGAGCCCGATATTTGCCGCGTCCCGATCATGATTGACAGTTCAAAGTGGTCGGTGATCGAAGCCGGCCTGCAATGCGTTCAGGGTAAGGGCGTTGTCAATTCCATCAGCCTCAAAGAAGGCGAGGAGACGTTCAAAGCGCAGGCGCGACGGGTCAAGCGGTACGGCGCGGCCGTGGTGGTGATGGCGTTTGATGAAAAGGGACAGGCCGATACCATCGACCGGAAAGTCGAGATTTGCACCAGAGCCTATAAGATCCTGACGGAAGCCCTCGCGTTTCCGCCACAGGACATTATCTTCGATCCGAATATCCTGACGGTCGCCACGGGCATTGAAGAGCACAACGACTACGCGGTCAATTTCATCGAGGCGGTTCGGCGGATCAAGGCCACGTTGCCGTATTGCAAAACCAGCGGGGGCGTCAGCAACATCTCCTTCTCGTTCCGCGGGAATAACGTGGTTCGTGAGGCCATGCACGCGGCTTTTCTGTATCACGCGATTCAGGCCGGTCTGGACATGGCCATCGTCAACGCCGGCCAGTTGGGGATCTATGAGGAGATCCCCAAGGACCTGCTGGAATTGGTCGAGGACGTCCTGCTGAATCGAAGGCCCGACGCGACCGAGCGGTTGATCGACTTTGCCGAAACCGTGAAGCAGGAAGGCAAGGCGGACGTCAAGGCCGATGCCTGGCGGGAGGGTCTGGTGGAAGCCCGGCTCTCGCATGCGCTGATCAAAGGGATCGTGGACCATATCGATACGGACGTGGAAGAGGCCCGGCAGAAGTATGACCGGCCACTCAAGATCATCGAAGGTCCGTTGATGGACGGCATGAACGTCGTGGGCGAACTCTTCGGTGCCGGAAAAATGTTTTTGCCCCAAGTGGTGAAGAGCGCACGGGTCATGAAAAAAGCCGTGGCGTACCTGCTGCCCTTCATGGAACAGGAGAAAGAATCGTCGGGCAGGACCACCCAGGGCAAGGTGCTGCTGGCCACGGTCAAGGGTGACGTTCACGACATTGGCAAAAACATCGTCGGTGTGGTGTTGGGGTGTAATAACTACGCCGTGATTGATCTTGGGGTGATGGTGCCCTGCGAAACGATTCTAGCCAAAGCCAAGGAGGAGCAAGTCGATATGATCGGCCTGAGCGGCTTGATTACCCCGTCGTTGGATGAGATGGCCTACAACGCGCAAGAAATGGCGCGCCAGAACTTTGACGTCCCACTCCTCATCGGTGGCGCCACGACGAGCAAAGCCCACACGGCCGTCAAAATTGCTCCGGGCTACCCCGAGCCGGTCGTGCACGTGTCGGATGCGTCGTTGGCCGTGAACGTCGTCCGGCAATTATTGAGCAAAGACGAAAAGTCCGGGTTCGTGGAAAAGGTTCGACAACATCAACGGCAGTTGCGCGACGCCTATGAAGGCAAGAAAACCTCCAAGCGGTTGTTGTCGTTGGAAGAAGCGCGGAACCGCCGGCTTGCGATCGCGTGGCAGACGTCGGCGCCGGCGACGCCCGGTTTCCTGGGAACGCGCGTGATTGACGATCAGCCGTTACCCGATCTGGAGCCGCTGATTGATTGGTCGCCCTTTTTTTATACGTGGGAGTTGAAGGGGAAATATCCTGCAATCTTCGACGATCCGACAGTCGGGACAAAGGCCAAAGAGTTGTTTCATGACGCCCAGGCGGTGCTCAAGGAGATCCTCGACAACCGGTTGCTCACGGCCAAGGCGGTGTATGGATTGCTCCCGGCCAACAGCGTGGACGACGATATTGAAGTTTATAAGGATGAATCGCGTTCGGAGGTCCTGGCAACGTTCCATACCCTTCGCCAACAGCTCGAAAAACCTGACGGGACTGCCAATTATGCCTTGGCGGATTTTCTCGCGCCCAAGTCAACGGGACGCGTGGATTACCTGGGTGGGTTTGCGGTGACCACGGGGATCGGGCTCGAGGCTTTGTGCGGGCGATTCGAACAGGACCATGATGATTATAACGCCATCATGGCAAAAGCATTGGCCGACCGGTTGGTTGAAGCCTTTGCCGAATGGCTGCACAGGGAAGTTCGTAAGGCATGGGGGTACGGCCGGGAGGAACATCTGTCGATAGAGGACCTGATTCGGGAGCGCTATCGTGGAATCCGTCCGGCGCCGGGGTATCCCGCGTGCCCGGACCACACCGAAAAACGGATCTTGTTCGACCTGCTGGAGGTCGAACGGCATACCGGCGTTCATCTGACGGAAACGTTTGCCATGGTTCCGGCTTCGTCGGTCAGCGGTCTCTACTTTGCCCATCCTCAGGCCAAATATTTCGCCGTGGGCAAGATCGACCGCGATCAGGTGAAAGACTATGCCGTACGCAAGCAGATGCCCGTTGCCGCCGTGGAACGGTGGCTCTCCCCGAATCTGCTGTAAAACCCGGCTTCACCCCCTGTTTTTGAAGATCTCGATGAAAGTTAGTCAATATGCTAAATTTAGTATGAACTCTAACTTCATGTAAATATCATTGCCTCTTTGGAAAACAGTGGCGGGTAATTCACCGTACAGGAAATTGTCGAGCAATCAAAATCTACCAGACAAATATTTAGCAGGAGTCATGTCAATCAGATGCTGGCTACGTTGTTCGACAAAGGTATGGCAGTCAAAAACCGGCACGGCAAATATAGCTTAGGGAACCTCTGATTGAGTGTGATAGCGGGATGCAGGGCCAAGCGTCCCGGAGCGAAACCCGAAGCGTATCATAGAGATAGGTGAGGGTTGAGCGAGGACACCACGCCGCCATGCGCCCGATAGTGCACTCAATCAGAGGTTCCTTAGCGGTTCCGTTGCTGGACGAATATATCCGTCGTCGCAGGGACAGGAGACAGTAACCCCCTCCTCCACCTGTGCCGTCATTTGATCCTGATTTGTTTTCTATCTGCATGGCCTTGGCCCATCGGGGCATATGAGAAACATGCCCGTACAGAAGCTCATGCGGGTCCGGTTCGCGTCGCGTAACGACGGCTTGGCTAATCAGCCGCCGCTGTTCTAAACGTGATGTCGCCGTAATAAGCCACCGCGGATTCCTGGGTGTTGTCGGTATCCGTCATCACGGCCACCCCGGAAATCGGGGGCGGGTCATCCCCGAACGCTTTTTGATAATCCTCGTACAGGTTCCGCGACTCGGCAACCTACTGGCCGGCTTTGTCCGCTCCGCTTTCAAGCACGATCATTTGTACGCGATCCGTATACGGATTGGGGGCCATGGTCCCGATGGGGCTTCGACTCTCCCAGATGTACGTGATGGCTCCTGTCGGAGGGTACTGCCCGTGGAGAAGTTTGGCCAATGCATATTGGGCTTGGTCGAAAAAGTCGATTTTGCTCTCGTCATAGGCGAAAGTGATATACAACCGGGCAGGGTAATCGTCTCCCTCCTTGGTGGTGACGTCGCCCTTTTGTAACACGTTCTCGACTTTCCAGCGCCATTCGATAATGGGATACTGCTTGGGGTCGATGGACACCTCTCGGGTCAGCCCGGAGGCAGCCCCACGGCTCACGGCTTTGAGAACCACGGTCCCGTCGTCTTCCACCAACGTGTACTTGGTATGCTCGTCGATCTTATGAAACGTGAGGGGCTTCCAGGCATCCGGGTACGGTCCCCCGGCCTCTGCGCGGGAAAAGGCTCCTACGTGAATGGTGGCCGGCGATTCCGCCTGGAGGGGAGCGGTCGTCAGGGTCAGGCTGCAACATATTCCGAAAGTGCTCACAAAAAGAATTCCCTGCCATGTGGCTTTCAAGCGCAACATTATTTGGATCTTTTTTGCTTTTTAGCCTGTTCCCGCCGAGGGGAGCTTGTATTCGTTCTTGTGACAGTAGTCCTTGTAACGGATGTAAATCTCAACGAACAATGGAGAACCTGTTGCTGAAAAAGGCGAGACCGGTCCAAAGAACATGAAGGGAAATTTTCCGCTGTTGCTTGGATCGATGAATGACGCGTAAACATCCTTTCCCCCGAACCTGTTTTGCCGAAAACGCCGATATGGCAGGCGTCTTTTGCACCCAAGGCTGGAAGGTTTTCGTCTCGAACGAAATGTTTAAACCACATCGGCAAGTCAACATCTGTTCCATAGATTTTACCGAGATAGGTACTGGCGTTTTCGTGATGCTGCACGAGTAACGCCATTAATTCGTTGTTCACTATCTCCACGGGAATGCAAGCCTTGTTCCAGCAGGTTTTGCATCCATTGTGAGACTGGCGTTGCAAGGGGAAGCCGTTTTTTTTTGTATCAACATGGCGATTTCCCAGAAACTGATGGTGGAGACGGCAAACTTCTTCGTTGCGCAATTCCTTGTCGATCAATCTTCTGGCTTTTTGCCCCAACCGGGTACTTCCTTCATCCATCCAGACCAATGTATGCGTATCGAGGATAATCAATGGTCGGTCTCCCAGGCTTCATCAAGGGGGCCGATAAGATCGTCATGGCTTTTGATGACGCCGCGATGCAGTCCAAAGAATGATGCGGGTTTCCGGTGATAGGGAACAAGCCTGCCGACCGGTTTGCCGTGCTTGGTAATAATGATGGTTTCTCTTGTATCAGCGACTTCATCAATGAATCCCAGGCATTTGGCTTTAAATTCCGATGCTTTGATGGTTTTCATGGTGCCCTCAATTATGACTATGGTTATGACCATAGTCTTCTCAATCCATGTCGTCAAATCAACGAATGAGTGAACACCTATCAGAATGATAATTGTGTCTGGCCATCCTTGACCACCCATTTTCTTGAAGCATAGAATAAGCGTAATGAGGCGGGTTTTTGTCCGGGGCGGGATTTTTGTGCATCCCGGATTCAGCCGTAAGGCGTGACGATCATGAGGATCGACTATAATAAAGGCGGGCTGATCAGCCCGCAGCATCTGAAGCGGCAACGTACGGAATCGCAGGCCGGTGGCGGTCCCAGGAAGAAGGTCATGCTGATCTTCCCCCCGGACTGGTATCCGTCCGAGCCGTACCTGAGTCTCCCGACGTTGACGGCGTTCCTGCGCCGGGCCGGCCACGACGTGGTGCAGAAGGACGTCAACCTCGAGATGTACGATTGGTATTTCAGCGCGGACTTTCTGAAACGCGTGCTGAAACGGGTGCCCCAGCAACTGGATCGGTTGAAGAGATTGGCCCGGGACCGCGGGCTTTCGGAAGAAGAAACCGAGTTGCAGTTGGCCTTGTGCGAATGTACCCGCTCTCGTATGGCTGATTTGATCGAACAGGCGGAGCGCGCCAAAGCGATTATCCGTTCTCCGGATTTCTACGACGCGGTGAAACTGGAATGGGCCATGAACGTCTTTCGGGAGGTGACGTCCACCATTTCGCTGGTCTACGCGCCAGCCCGCATTTGTATGCCGCCGATGGAAACGGACTTGTCGTATAAACTGTTCATGTCCTCGGAGGTTCTTGCCGCGGTCGAAGATACGCAGGTCAACGTCTACCGCGACGTGTTTGAGCATATCGTCAAGCCGGCCATCGTTGAGGAACGGCCGGATATCATCGGCGTCTCCATCGTGTTGCGGCAGCAACTGTTTTCGACCATGACCTTCTGCGCCATGATCAAGGAGCAGTTTCCCGGAATCCACGTGACGATCGGCGGCAATACCGTGACCCGGTTACGCGACGTTCTGCCGGCGACGCCCAAGCTGTTTGCGCTGTTCGACAGTGCGGTGGTCTATGAAGGAGAAACGGCGTTCCTTCGATTGGTTGAAGCAGTCGGGACAGATCGGGATTTCAACGAAATTCCGAACCTCCTGTGGCGGGATGAGTCGGGCATTCATACGTCGCCGGTCACTTCCGCGGAGAACATGGCGGACCTGCCGCCCCCGGACTTCGATGGGCTGCCATTAGACCGGTACTTCGTGCCGGAACCCGTCCTGCCCTATCTCGCGACCCGGGGGTGCTATTGGGGCCGCTGTGAGTTTTGCGATCATGGAGAAGGGTATACGGCCGGTTACCGGACCAAGAAAATCCAGGAAATCATTGAGGAGGTGCGAGGCCTCCGCGACAAGTACCACACCCGGCATTTTCACTTTACCGATGAATCCTATCCTCCGGCCCTCTTCCGAAAATTGACCCGTCAACTCAAGGAGCACCGGTTGGGCATTGCATGGACCACGCATATCCGCTTCGAAAAGAGCTTGCTGGATGACGAGGTATGGCAGGATGCCCGGGAGTCAGGGTGCAAGTTCCTCCACATGGGCTATGAATCCGGCAGCGAGCGGGTCCTGAAACTCATGGACAAGGCTACGACCACCGAGGTGATTCAGCGGAGCCTGGAATTGTCCTCGAAACACGGGGTGTGGAACCACGTGATGGGCTTTTTCGGGTTTCCGGGCGAACGGTATGAAGACGCGAAGTTTTCCATGCAATTCCTGGAGGACAACAAGGAGCACGTGCATTCCATCGGCTTTGGCACGTTCGATCTCAGCAAGCACACCCCGGTGGCCAAGAACCCGGAGCAATGGGGCATCACCTATTACACAAACCCCGAATGGGACTTGGCCTTGGATTATTACTTCACCGTGAAAGAGGGGCTGGGTGTGGAAGACGCGGAACGGGTGTTTGAAGAGTTTGAGCAGAGCCATTACGCCGGATGGGATTTAAAGATCTACATCAGGGAATACGTCTTTCTCTACGTGGCGCATTTTGGCACCAACAAATTGCCGGCCCTCCAATTCCGCATCGCTCCGGAAGAGAATGCCGAGGCATTGGCGAACGTCTGATGGCTTCCTCCCTTATCCACATTGAGAACGCGGCGCCGCGGACAAAAAATGGCCGGAAGTTGAAGACCCTGCTGCTGTTCCCGCCGGAATGGGTGCCCACGGCTCCGTATTTGGCGTTGCCGAGTCTCACGGCCGTACTCCGGGAAAACGGCCATGAAGTGGTTCAGCAGGACGTGAACATCGAAATGTACGAGTTGTTCTTCAGTGACATGTTCCTGATCTGGGTCAACGCGCGGATGGTCCAGCAACTCAAGTCACTGGAGGCCAGGGAGTCGCATGAAGGATTGAGCGAAAAGGAAGTTGATCAGAAAGCCTGTTTGCAGGAAGCCCTGGCCTTTGACGTGATGGACCTGGCTGCGAAGGCCGAGGAGGCGAAACGCATCAACCGCAGCGACGATTTCTACGACGCCGATAAACTTGAATGGGCGTTGAACGTGTTTCGTGACGTCATGCGGTATATCTCCGCGGCGTATTTTCCCTCGTCTCTCGTCTATTACCCCATGGAGAGCAATTTGGGCTACCGGCCCGGGGTTTCGAGTGAAGTCTTCGCGTGTTTGGACGACGAGCAGGTGAACGTGTACCGGGACGTGTGCCGGCAGTTGGTGCTGCCGTTGGTCAGCAAGGAGCGTCCTGAAGTGGTCGGTGTCTCCATCGGCACGAAAATGCAACTGATTGCGGGATTCACCTTCTGCAAAATGATCAAGGAGGCGTTCCCGGACGTCCACGTCACGGTCGGAGGGAACGTGATTACGAGGCTTCAGGAGGATTTGGCGAAACGGGAGCCGTTTTTCTCTTCTGTGTTTGACTCGGCCATCATGTATGAAGGCGAGCACGCGTTGCTGTGGTTGTTGGAGGCCCTGGTGGGTGATCGAACGTGGCAATCGGTTCCGAATCTGATGTACCGGGAACACGGGCACGTGCGGATCAATTCGGAGATTTATACGGAAAAGACTACGGCGCTGCCGTTACCTGATTTCAACGGGTTGCCCTTGGATTCCTACTTTGTCCCCACGCGTATCCTGCCATACCTGGCCACCCGGGGCTGTTACTGGGGGCGGTGTACGTTCTGTGATCATGGGCAAGGCTACTTTGACCAGTATCGCGGCAAGCCAGCTCATGACGTGGTCCGGGAAGTCAAGGCCCTGAAGGAGACGTATCAGGCCGATCATTTTCTCTTTGCCGATGAATCGTATCCGCCCGCGCTTTTCAAAAAGGTGTCTCAACTGCTGATTGAAGAACGGGTGGACATCAAGTGGACCACGTTGATTCGCTTCGAGGAGACGCTCCAGGACCCTGAAACCTGGCGAGTCGCCGCGCAGTCCGGCTGTAAGACCTTGTACTACGGTATGGAGTCGGCCAATGAGCGCGTGCTGGAGCTCATGGACAAACACGCCCGGAAGAGCGTGATTGAAAATAATTTGCGTGAAGCCGCGAAGGTGGGGATTTGGAATCACGTGATGGCGTTTTACGGATTCCCTGGCGAAACCAGGAAAGAAGCCGAGGAGACGCGGCAGTTCCTGCTCGATAACAGCACCGATATCCATTCGGTCGAGTTGTTTTACTTTGTGGCCTATCGCCATACGCCGATGGTCAGGCATCCTGAAAAATTCGGCATTACGATTCAGAAGCAGGATGAGTACGACATGCCCTTGGATTATTATTACACGCTGAATGAACCGGAGGGCCTGAGTTGTCTGGATGCCATGCAGTTGTGCGAGGAGTTTTATCAGAACGATTTCGAACCTTGGGCCGTACGGATCAACGCCCGCGAGCAGATCTTCCTCTACATTTCACGGTTCGGCACGAACCGGTTGCCGCAAATTTACGCCACCCGGCATAGTCCTGCCGAGGCCGCGCCCGATACCGTGGCCGGATTGATTACGTGGCCGGTGGCCAAAGTGGACCCCGAAGGCGGAAAAGAGGGTGAACCTGGGATGACGCGGGTGGTCAGTCATTCGGCCACCTAGAGCCCCGCTGTCTGGCCAGCGGACGGCCGTCAAACCGAAGAAGGGGGGGGACCGTGGCGTTCCAGATAGTCCTTCAAGAGGGTGTACGCGGCCTGCACGTCCTTGGTCATCGCCTCCGCTTTCTTGTACATTTGCATATACTTGCTGGGATTGTTGGTCAGGTTGGCGTATCGGTGAGGATGCCAGGTGACCAGGAGTTCCTGGTACCGTTCGGACAAGGTAGCAGAGTGAAGCGGCAGGGTCAGGTTGAAGAGTTCGAGGGCTTTGGTTACGGGCTCTTCCGTGTGTGCAGGCGGTGAAGACATCGTCATGAACCGGGATCTCGTGCTGCAAGAAACGTCGAAGTGTGGCAAACGTGTCATGGTATGTCAATATGTATGGTCCGCCACGGTGACTCCCTGCTTTCCTTTTCTCGCGGGAGCGGGTTGTGGTGAGGGACCGTCAAGCGAGCATCGGCAACGAAGGCAAGTTGACGTGACGAAAGCAGACGGTTTCCCCGCATAGAGGAGGGTAGCGACGTATGCTCTCATCTTTTGCATTGAAAAATCTGAAGGGTCGCCAAGGCATGGTCGCCGTGGTCCTGCTGGTGCTGGTGACGTTTGTCGCCGCGGAGGCTGAGGCTCATACGGTTGAGGAGAGTGCCTGGGCTTCGTTCAAGACTGCCGTGTTCTTCCGGGTGTTCTCTTTCCTGGCAGAGCAGGGGTATGCCGATGCCCAGACCGGAGGACTTGCGTTCATGTACGAAGAGGGCCATGGCGTGCCGCATGATCAGGCTGAGGCAAGGCGGTGGTATCTGCGGGCCGCGGAGCAGGGAGATGGTCACGCCCAGTTTCATTTCGTGAACCTGTACCGTAAAGAGACGGGGGTGGAAGACAACGCCGAAGCGTACCGGCAGGCCGCGGAGCAGGGGGATGCCATTGCGCAGATCAATCTTGCGTACCTGTACGTGGAAGGGCAGGGGGTGCCGCAGGATGCGGCTGAGGCGCTACGGTGGTACCGGCAGGCCGCGGAGCAGGGACAGGCTATCGGCCAGTTTAGTCTCGGGTTCATGTACGAAGAGGGCCATGACGTGCCGCAGGATGCGGCTGAGGCGCTACGGTGGTACCGGCAGGCCGCGGAACAGGGACAGGCTATGGCCCAGTTCAATCTTGGGTTTATGTACCGTGATGGGAAAGGTGTGCCACAGAGCGATGTGCAGGCGTACCAATGGTTCACGTCTGTGGCTGCCGGGCTTGCGGATTCGGAGCGGGACAGGGATTTGCGCGACAGTGCCATGCGACTTCGCAGTGAGGTCGCCTCGAACATGACTCCGGATCAGGTCGTCGAGGCGGAACGGCTGGCGAGTGAGTGGCAGGCTGGCCGGCGATAAGGCCGCAAACGAAGCAAAAGCGAATGCGGTGTCACGTGTTCCGTCATTCTCTGCCGAGAGGGGCGTGAACGGGACGGCGCAGAGAGGAACGGGAGGACTGGGTTTAGCAATGGGACGGGATCTGCCGGTCATGGAGCCGACGCTGGTGCTCCGGGGCAAAGGGTATCGGGAAGTCTTGATCCGCGAAATGGACGCGGGGAAAATTCCCTTGAGTCTCGGGAAAAAGTGCCCGGTGGAATGCTCCTTTTGCTACGAACTCGACCATTCCTACCGCGAGACCGGGGATCCGCCGAAAACCACGCAGGATGATTGGGAGTTTATCCTCAATTACATCAATGCCAAGCCCACGGATCCCATGCAATATTGGTGTTTGGGGGGCAATGAGTACATGGAGTGGACGGACCTGTTTCTCCATCCCAAGGCCATGGAATGGGTTGAGGATTTTCTCAAATACACCGATAAAAACCTTCAATTTTTCACGGTGGGCTTTGTCCATGTGCCGAAGATTCACCGGTTGGCGGAACAATATCCCGGGCGGATCAATTTTGAATTGTCGGTCATTACCCTGAGCCAATACCGGCAACAGATGATGCCGCATGCCCCGTCCGTGCGGCACCTGATGAAAGTGCTGGACGGCCCTGCGGTGTCATCGGCCAATTTTTACGCGTTTGACGAACATACCATGTCCAAGGACGCGAAGGAGATTTCGAGAGTCAATCAACGGTGCGTGTTGTGGATGGGTTGTCTCACGCCCGTAGGCGGCATCAAAGAGGAAACGGCCAACCTCATGCGTCAGGGCCGGAAGGCGCTGGGCGTTGAAGCTGAACGGATTTACGACGCCGGGCTGCCGAATTTGACCACGATTCACACCGAAGCCTACGTCACGGCATTTCTCAATCGGAAGCGCATCGTGAGCGCGTTCGATTCCCTGGAGCTGGAGAAAAAAGATACAGTCGTGATGGCCGGGAGCGTCCATAAGATTCTGAACATGTATCGAGAGAACCGCGCTCGTTTCCTGTTCGTGCCGAATGCGACGCTGGGTGGTGATTCCGATTGCACCGTGCTGCTGACGTTTGAGGACATCCGTGAACGGTTGACCGGTCAGAAGCGACTCCACATCCCCAAATGCGTGATGGAATCGGGACGAGGGACGAATATGGATATCAAGGGAGTGACCTTGGATGAATTCAAGAAAAAGACCGGGGTGAAGGTCAAGGTCCTTCATAAGATCGATACCAAATTCGCCAATTCGCGTTTATACCGCAACGGGACCTTGCAAAATTTCGTAGAAGATTACGTTCGAAATCCCTGGGTTGCTGAGTATGAAGCCTTACCGTGCAGCGCGTAATGTGGTGAGCTCCTCCGGTTCCATCGTGCGGCAAGGGACGGATTTCCTCCGTATATGACGACTCCTACCCGATCCCTCCAATTTTACAAGGCGGACGTCTTTGCGGAAGAGCCGTTTGGTGGCAATCCCGTTGCCGTGATTCCCGATGCCACGGATTTGACCGAGCGGGAATTTCAGCAGATTGCCCGGGAGATGAATCTCTCGGAGACCGTCTTCGTGGTGCCTCCAACGGACCCGGCGGCGCTTGTCAAACTCCGCATCTTTACCCCAACCCAGGAAATTCCTTTTGCCGGCCATCCGGTGATCGGCACCTTTTACGTCCTGAGTTCGTTACAGAAATTTTCCCTGCCGCAATCGGTGACGCGCTACCTTTTCGAATGCAACATCGGACTTTTTCCCGTGGAGTTGCACGTGGTGGACGGGCAGGTGGACGGCGTGATGATGTCCCAGCCGAAGCCGCAATTTCTGGGAACGGTCGATGGCATCCAGGACCTCTACGAAATCAGCTCGGCTTTGGAGTTGAACAAGACCGCCATTACGGAAACGCATCTGCCCATCGAAGTGGTGTCGACCGGTTTGCCGGTCGCCATCGTCCCGGTCAGGACCCTGACTGCCGTCAAATCGATTCAAGCCGATCCGACGGGCACGAAGGACATCTGCGATAAACTCGGGGCCAACGGCATCATGGTCTTTACCACGGTGACCGTCGAAGCATGGGCGCACGTGCACACGCGCATGTTCGCGGCGCCCATCGGGATATGGGAGGATCCGGCCACGGGCAGCGCCAGCGGCGCCCTTGGCGCGTATCTCGTCAAAAACGGAGTGGTGGACGTCGGCCCGACCACCGAAATGTTCATGGAACAGGGATATGAAATCGACCGGCCTTCACGGATAACGGTCCAGGTGTTCTCCGATGATGATGCCATTCAAGAGGTCAAGGTGGGCGGACAAGCCGTGATGGTGGCGGAAGGGAAGCTCCTGTTCTAGCTATTCCTCCCTCGTCCTTGGCGGGAGAGGGCTGGGGTGCGGGGGGCGTGAAATCGACCATGAAAGCCGTCACCTTCCATCGACATGGCGGTCCGGAACGGCTCACGTGTGAAGACGTTCCGCTCCCGGTTCTCAAGGCAGGGGACGTTCTGGTCCGGGTCAAAGCCTGCGCACTCAATCACCTGGACATTTGGATCCGTCAGGGGATCCCCAATTACACGATCCCGCTTCCGCATATTTCCGGATGTGACGTGAGTGGCGTGGTTGAACGGATCGGAGAGGGCGGAGACGCGCCGTATCCGGTCGGACAACCCGTTGTCATTGCCCCGGGCATCAGTTGCTGGCAGTGCGAGTCCTGCCTGGCCGGCAAGGACAATTTCTGCCAGACGTACCATCTCCTGGGCGCCGGGGTTCACGGAGGCTATGCGGAATACGTCAAAGTCCCTGCGAGAAATCTCCTGCCGATGCCGTCCGGATTGACCTTTGAACAGACCGCCGCCTACCCCCTCGTGTCGGTCACGGCGTGGCACATGGTGAAAACCCTGGCTGACGTCTAAGCAGGGTAAACCGTGCTGGTGATGGGGGCCGGGAGTGGCGTCGGCAGCATGGCGATCCAACTTGCCCGCCTTCGTAATGCGCGGGTTATCAGCACGGTCGGCGCCGACGACAAGATCGAAAAAGCCACAGCACTCGGTTCGGAAATGGTGATCAATCATGCCAGGGAGGACGTGGCCCAACGCGTTCACACGTTCACCGGCGGCCACGGCGTGGACGTCGTCATTGAGCACATTGGTCAGGCGGTATGGGACCAATGCCTTCGATCGTTGACGCGAGGGGGACGGTTGGTCCCCTGCGGCGCGACCTCCGGGCCGGAGAATCTCTTGGACGCGCGCTACCTCTATTCCCGTCAATTGACGATCAGGGGATCATACATGGGAACCCGTGCCGAACTCCTGGAAGCCAGCCGGTTCATCGAGGCCGGGACCGTCCGGCCGGTGGTGGATTCGGTCTTTCCCTTGTCCGAAGCCCGCCAGGCCCAGGAACACATGCTCACCCGCAAGCTGTTCGGCAAAATCATTCTCGTGCCTTAAGATCCCGAACGCTGATCTCTGTCTCTTCTCTCTACCGTCTGCGATTCGGCTGAGGCGTGGAGTCGGAAATCCAAGGCTCGCCTGCAGGTGGGAAGGGATCTTATTTCCGCATTTCTCCGATAATATGTGGAAGTTCAGGAAGGATCAGGGCCTCCATGGCCAGGCGCACCGCACCGCTCGAACCGGGAAGAGAGAAAAGCACGATCCCCTGATACAGCCCGGCCGTGGCACGGCTCAGCATCGCAGACGAGCCGATTTCCTTGTAGGACAGGTAGCGAAAGAGTTCGCCAAAACCCGGCAATTGCTTTTGCAGGAGACCATCGACGGCCTCAAATGTGGAGTCACGTCGTGAAATACCGGTGCCGCCATTGATGATCAAGGCCTCGAGTCCTGGTTGTTCGCCCAATCGCCGGACCAGTTCCCGAACTTCGACCGGCTCGTCTTTCACGACGTGATAGGTCCCGACGTGGTGGCCTCCCTGCGTCAGTAACGCTCGAATGAGTTGCCCGCTTTTATCGGTTTCCGGTGTTCGCGTATCGCTGCACGTGATAATGCCGCACTCGATAGAAACGGGCCCACGCGCCTTGTGTTCGGCAGAGGGAGGCTGATTATGCGCGTGAGGGTCGTGATGGGCAGCCATGATGAGATGAGCACGGTTGCAGCAACCCTAGGTCCAAATGGAATCGGGATTGCACTGAGCCACCGGAGTTCCCTTTTTGATGTGTTCCTCCAAGATCAAGGGCACGTGTTCTTCTTTGACTTGGGAGTACCAGACGCCGTCCGGGTACACAACCAAGGTGGGGCCATGCTCACAGGGACCAAGGCAGGAGCTTCCGGTGACGAGCACTTCTCCCGGTTGAAACCCCCGTTCCATCAGACCCATGTTGAGATTCATCAGGATGTTTTGAGAGCCCGCTCCGCCACAGGAGGGTTTCGGATGACCGGGCGGCCTGGTGTTGGTGCATACGACAATATGATATTTCGGCTTGGGCATGACGACTCCTTTCGATACCAGCGCGTCTGAGGGTTGGCTGGATATGATGGACTGAACACAACCATTGAGGGGTCACTTCCGTGGTCGAAAGAGTTCCCACATGTCGAGACATTCTTCCGGCAAGCCCCAGTGCGTGACTCCTTTCCTGATGAAATTCAGGTAGTCATCCTTGACGCGAAATTTGCCAATAGGTTTGGCCGCGTGGGTGTTCACCAATTCTTTTTGTTCTTCCTCGGTCATGACGGTGACTTCCAGGTGCCGGAACGCTCCTTCCGGGACCTCACCGTCAAAGGCATCCAGGATCTTCAAATCTTCGTCGGTCAGTTCAAAGACCGCCCCCCACACGCGTTCGCCCGGTGATGGGGTGATGCTCGCCATGCCACATCGCCACTGAGAGGAAAAGCGCGGGAAGTGAATGGTGTGGTCCGGAAGGTAGGCCTTGAACAAAAACTTGTGTTCAGGGGCTCGTCTCTTCAGTTGAGTGGGATTCAGATTGTCGGCATAAATAAAGACTCGCATAGGGTTCCGGCCTCGCAAGGTAGCGTGTGCAAACGTGTCCTTTTATCATACCGGTTCGCCGACTTGTCAAGATTGTGCTCTCTTGGACCGTCTGCTCACCCCATGCAGAGAAAAACACAGGATTGCTAGAAAGCGCAATCGCTTCGCGCGATGGGCTAGGATTGTTGACGCAGAAATGCCAAAATTCTTCCCAGCCCCATTTCAAGCAAGGTTCCCCCGGTCTCATACGACTTGTTTTCTTCGGCATGCCGGTCTGCCCAATCCAGGGCAACGGGGAGAGGAATCAAGCGCGCCGGGCCTCCGGTAAGCTTTGCCCACATCAGACTCAAGACCGTTGCGATGCGAAACGGCACGGAGACAGGTTTGACGGCAGGCTGCGTCATATCCTGGCAAAACTCAGCCGGGGATGTCACAAGATATTCTCGGCATGCCGCGGGTCGGAAATCATAAATGCTGCACGCTTCCTCTTCGAGAAAGATACATGGCAAGCGCTGGGCGTAATAGGCTTGATTGATGGGCTCCATATCCTCGTCGGACAACTGTGTGCGGGTTTCGGATGCTTGTACGAGCCGGCCAAGGAGGCCTGCCTTGTGTAACGTGTCCTTCACCGTAGAAAGACGATGAAGATAGCGGTCTCGTTGGGGTGCCGGCAATTGCTCGATCCGTTTCTTGAGCGTAAAGGCTTCAGGGGGAGAAACGGGGACCAGCACGCGGCAACAGGCACCACATCCTTTTCGACAGGAAACCGTTTGCCCTGTCTGGTGGACTTTCGTTTCTTCGAGTTTGAGGGCCTGTTCTCCCAAGGAACGCATCAAGGGAACAATGTCCGACACCGGAATGAAACTTGTCGGCACGGAAATCTCGGCCTGGAGGTCGCCAGCAGGGGTGGGGAGAGAAAGGCGAAACGTATCAACAGTTTTTGACGAACTATGTTGCTTCGGCATGGGATGACACCATGGCTGTTTAGATCGTCACTATAACGCGATGTTCCGGTTGGGGCAACTCTTGCCACGGTTCAGCGGTTTGGCTTATTCTGCGCGTGATGGCGATCTTTCAAAAAATCCTGAACGGCGAAATTCCATGCCATAAGGTCTATGAAGACGAGCACGTGCTGGCCTTCCTGGATATCTATCCCTTATCCGACGGCCATACGCTGGTCATTCCGAAAGAGCCGGCTGAAACGTTGGACCAACTGTCGGATGAATCTGCCGCGGCCATCGGTCGAGTCTTGCCGCGTTTATGCCGCGCGGTACGTAAGGCCACGGGGACCAGGCATTTCAACGTGCTGCAAAATAACGGTGCCCCGGCCCACCAGGCAGTGAATCACGTACACTTCCACATCATCCCGAAAGACGGCGCTGGCTCAGGCTTGGGCATAGGATGGAATGCCAAGTCTCTTGAGGAAGGGGCTGCACTGGCCGCCAAGATCGCCGGCTGCCTGGAACCCTGACTGGGTTTTGACGAATCCGCTTCGAACGCAAAGGCCTTTCCGCTACGCCACTTACCCATTGTGTCAGGCGATGGAGAAGCGGTCTATGCGAACGAATCAACCGTTGATCGGAATGCGGCGTCCGTTCATGTGCAATGTATTGCCGTGAATGTTCCCGCCCCCATATACTGACCATCACTCTCTTCTTGGAAAACGGACAACATGACGAATACGGCCGTAAGTCTGATTGCGCACCCCATAGGGTTTATCACTGGGGCGATTCTCTATGCTATGATTCTGGTCCTGGTGTTGCAAACCCCCCGGACGTCCGTCTCGCGAAACGTGGACGGTCCTCGGGTGACGCCGTTAAGACGATTGTCCCTGTGGACCGCAATCCTGGGTTTATTATGGAACGTGGGTGGGTTGGCCTCGTTTCTCCTTCCGACCGTAGCGCCTGCTTGGCTGGACCACGTTCTGCAAGTGACGGCGCTGTCTGCCCTGGGGTTTCTTCCTGCCGTCGTGGTGCATTCCTTTCTGCAATCCGGACGCCAGCGCGTCCGGGGGAACCGGCACGTCCTGCTTTCGGGGGCCTATGCCTTAAGCGCCGCCGCCGCTTTATTCAACATCCTGGCTGTCATGCCGGGGACAACGGTCATCGCGGTCGAAGCGGTGATTCTGCTGGCCCTGGGCTTTGTCCTGTTGCTTGTTGTCGTGCTGGTCGATACGGTCCGGCGGCAAGGGTGGGATCACCACGCCGGGGTTGTCTCCCTGGCCGTACTGGCGGCGGCGGCGATTCCATTCAGCCACCATCAATCCGGTGAATACGTGTGGTGGGTGGAGTTGATCGGGCACCACGCTTCATTGCCCTTGGCCTTAGCCATTCTGTATCAGGACTTTCGTTTTGCCTTCGGAGACATCTTTTTAAAACGCGCACTCTCGCTACTGGGCTTGGTCGGTATTGCGACGGGGCTGTACGTGGTGCTGGGGGAAACGTACGCCGCCCCTCGCTCGGAGCAGCCGGATCCGTTTATGGGCGGAACGCTTATCGGACTGTGGATCGGGACTGCGTTGCTCTATCCTTATTTATCTCAAGGGGTATCGTGGGTTGTCGACACGGTGGTTTTGCGGCGGCCGAATTACGAAAAATTTCAGGACGACGTTGCAAGAGAAATCATGCAAAAAGAAACGCCGGAAGCCATCCTCGATCAATGCTGTACGATGCTGAAATCCTTCCTTTCCACGAAAGAAATCGAGTGGGCTTCCGTGGAACCGCAGGAGCGGAACATCGACGGTCCGCTGCATCCTTCGTCGGCGAGAAAGTCGATCGTGACATGTGACGCTTCCGACGTCGTCGTGGAGATTCCGACGGTCGATCCTCCCCGATATTACATTACGCTTGGGCCACTCCCTCATGGGCGGAGGCTCTTATCCGATGACTTGTATCACCTGGAATCACTGGCGCATCTGGCTTCGCGCCGCATTACGACGATCCGGGTCACGCACGAACGCTGTGTGCAGGCCTTCAGGGAACAGGAAATACAAAAGTTGGCGACCGAATCGGAATTGCGGGCTTTGCGGGCCCAACTGAATCCCCATTTTCTTTTCAATGCCCTCACCACAATCGGCTATCTGATCCAGACGTCGCCGGTTAAGGCCGTTGACACGCTCATGCGATTGACCGATCTCTTACGAAGCGTCTTAAATCGGTTGGATAAAGAATTGACGACTGTGGGGCATGAAATGGACTTGATACAGGCCTACTTGGATATTGAACAGATGCGCTTTGAAGATCGCTTGAAGGTCCGGATCGACATTCCGGAGTCGGTCCGTGACGTGACGATTCCCGCGTTGATTGTACAACCGTTGGTGGAGAATGCCGTCAAGCATGGCATTCAGTCTTCGGCATCCGGGGGATGCGTCCGGATTACGGCATGGATTGAAGAGGCGGGCAATGGCCGGGAACGGACCCCACCGTTGCTGCACCTTCAAGTCTGGAACACGGGTGGCGCGACCAGGTCCGTCCGCAACGGGAATGGCCGGGGAACCGGGCTTGGTCTCTCCAATATCAAACAGCGGTTATCGCTGCACTATAGCGAACGCGCAACAATAGACGTCAAAAAGACCCCGGAGCATGGAACGGTCGTGAACCTCTTGCTTCCAGTCGACGGTCATGCGGTGACGCACACCTCATTGCTGCCACAGGGACACGGAGTGGCATGACCGTGACGTTACGCGTGATTGTGGCTGATGATGAACGTCCGGCAAGGCAATTTCTGACGACCATGCTGCGGTCCCTTGAAGACGTCGATATTGTAGGGGAAGCCCAAGCCGGCCACGAAGCCATTCAATTGATTGAGCAAATGCAACCCGATCTGGCCTTGCTGGATTTGGAAATGCCGGAAATGGATGGCTTGTCCATCGTCCGGTCCCTGCGCCATGGGCGAATCCCGCTGGTGGCCTTTGTGACGGCGTTCGATGAGCACGCCGTGAGTGCCTTTGAAGTTGAGGCGTTGGATTATCTGCTCAAGCCCGTTGATCAAAGTCGCCTCCGCAAAACGATCGATCGTGCGCATGAAAGACTCGAGCGGGATGCCTTGGCAGAGGAGGTCAGGAGCAAGCCGTCTGCGCCGGCTGGTCGTGTGTCTCCGTCGATGGCGGGACAGTATATCGACCGGCTTCCCATTCGCAAACAGGATGACATTTATTTGTTACCCGTTCCCCAGATTGCTTCGATTGTTTCGGAGGGCGAGTTGCTGCACGTGACGACGCTTGGCAAGGAACGGTATACGATGAACTATCGGTTGAAAACCTTGGAAGCCAAGCTGGACCCCAAGCGGTTTCTTCGGGTCAGTCGTGGGGCCCTGATCAACGTTGAGGCGATCAGGAAGCTTACCTCCATGCCGGGCGGCTGGTATTTTGTGACGTTGACGAATACCCAACAACTACGAGTCAGCCGCAGTCAGTCCCGAGCCCTCCGGGACTATTTCCTGCACGTGTGATACGCTGAGGGGAAATTTCAACGAATGAGTGAAAACGTAGCGGGTGAGTCGGAAATGTGTGTGGCCTATTCCGTCCGTGAATGGAGAAAGGTGAAGAAGAGTTTCGTAATGCAGCGCGTCCTCATGTTTCTTGTGATGGCAGGGGCCTTGCTGTCCATGAGTCCCCCGCTTGGATGGAGTCAGGTCAATGATTCCACCCATGAGTTGGATCATTTGGAAGATGAACAGGTGGAGGTCCTGGACACCGTGCACGTTCACGGATTGAGGCTGAACAAAGATCAGCAACTTGGTCCGGTCCCCAAGTACACCCCATGGCCCATCATGCCGCCGTCGTTACAAGGGCAGGAAGTCGATGACTGGATGAAAGCCCGCATCCTCGTCAGCAAGACGGCGGAGACCACACTTGTGGTTCTGGTCCCTGCGCACAATCGTCATATCACCCTGGCTGGAGTTCACGCGCTCAAACAATGGACATTTGATCCCCAAATGAATGGGGACGATCCCGTCGATGGAGAATTGACGGTCAGGCTTCATTTCAGAACACAGGAGCGATAGCGATAGACCCATTTCCCGTTGAGCGGAGAGTCCGGGATCTGGGAGGACAGTTCGCCGTCGAACCGGTGAGGGAAACGCGAGCAGGATGTGCGGACGATACACCTTAACCTGCACGCCCGAGGTTGTCGCCGAGGCGTTTCGGCTCGAAGCAATCCCGGATCTTCACCCTCGCTATAACGTGGCCCCCTCCCAATGGGTCGTCTGTGTGAGAGTGGATCTGCATTCACGGAAACGCGAGGCGGCCATGCTGCGGTGGGGCTTGATTCCTTCGTGGGTCAGGGACCCCGCCATGGGGATGAACCTCATCAATGCCCGGGCGGAGACTGTGGCGGAAAAGCCGTCGTTTCAAAAGCCGTTTCGATCTCGTCGCTGTTTGGTGCTGGCAGACGGCTACTATGAATGGAAGCGGGAAGGTCCCCAAAAACAGCCTTACTCTATTCGGTTGAAACATGAGCGTCCCTTTGCGTTTGCCGGGTTGTGGGATCGGTGGAACAATGGAGAGGGAAAGACCCTCGAATCATGTGTTATCCTCACCACGCAGTCCAACGAACGCCTAGCCGAGATTCATGACCGGATGCCAGTCATTTTACCTCCTGTGGCATATGAACCTTGGCTCGACCCCGGGTTGCAGGATGCGACACGTCTTCGCACGTTCCTGACGCCGTACCCCGCGGACGCCATGAGCGTGCCCCCGGTCAGCAGGCTGGTGAATGATCCCCGAGTGGATGACGTGCGGTGTCTCGAAGCCCCGGGTTGACCGTCAAGAGGAGGTGGGGCCTGAACGAATTGCCGAGCGGATTTTGCGCCCTGCTGTTCGAATGAGAGTCATCCGCGGAGCCCATTTCGTCACCAACGCAGCCAGCTTCCCTTGCCAGCCGATGGTGACCACGCAGCGTTTGCCGGGTAACGCGGCCAGGGATGCGTGTGCCACTTGCTCCGCCGTCTGCATGGGGATGCGAGTGGTCAGGTGAACGCCGGCGGAGGCCTGAAAATCGGTCTTTGTTTGTCCCGGACAACAGACTTGGACAAGAACGCCGGCTTCGCGTACTTCCTCGGCCAACGCTTCTGAAAACGACACCAAAAATGCTTTGGTGGCGGCATATTCCGCGAAATACGGGAGAGGGACCATGCCGGCGAGGGAGGCTACGTTGATAATGGTGCCGGACCCGCGCTCGATCATCCCCGGCAGGAACAGCCGGATACTTTCCACGACGGTTTGAACGTGCACGTGAAGCATCTCCCGGATGCGCGGCAGTGGGTGAGAGACGAATTCTCCGTACAATCCGAACCCGGCGTTGTTGATCAGCATATTCGGGGTTTGACGGTACTGCCGGCTTTCCACGAATAATTGCTGAGCGGCATCGGGTTGGGCCAGGTCGGCGATGAACACGTGGGCCTGGACGCGGTGGTTCGTCTCGAGTTCCCGGGCGAGTTGCGTGAGTCGTGTCTCGTCACGGGAAACCAGCAACAGGTCATAGCCCCGGTTTGCGAGGAGTCGGGCATACGCAGCCCCGATGCCTCGCGAGGCTCCGGTGAGAAGGGCAAACGGCCTCTCGTCCGTTCGTTCGATGACGGGATGGGCAGCGTTCGCCATAATCCTGCAGGCCGATCAAGGGGTAGCGGCCGCGTTCCAACGTTCACGCTGGGCATGGGCGTGGGCGGTATCTTGAAAGACCAAGTGAATGATGACGTTTCCGAACGGACGACGTACCACCTTCAACAGCACAAAGCCCTCCACAAACCCGATCACGAGTTCCTGGGAGATCCCCTCTTGAAAGCTGGCCTGTTCGGCGTCGGTGGGCTGGTGCTTGAGAGGATATTGAGCGGCCAATACCTCGAATACTTCCAGGAACCATTCCTGGGTATAGGTCCCCATTTCAATGTCGATGTGACTCAAGGTGACAGGTGTGGCTCCATCCCCTGATGGAGCGGAGAAATCCGGCGCGCCCGCGCCGGGGCCATAGCCTAACGTGAAGTAACGATTTTTCCCCAAGAGATCATACAGGCATTCGGTCTGGCTCGAGCAGTCTTCAAGCGCCGAGACTTCCGCGGGGGTCATGCCGAATTTCAACGTCCCAAAACCCTGAATCGTTGCGGCCTGGATGGAGGAAGACAACGCCACCAAGCTTGCCAGGCTGAGCAGAGCGAGGGATAGCAGGGAGATCGGACTCAAACACTTGTTCATGGAGGGAACTCCTTTGATGGTGACAAGATACTTCATCATGCTCTGTCTAACAATGAAAAACAAGTATGCGAGGCGTCCGAGGAGTTCCGGGGCCGCATTCCGTACGGTCGAGCAGCCACGTCGGGTGAGTATTTGGCCGGTGACGGCCTCTGTGCCGTCCCGAATAGGTCACGGCTTTACAGTCAGAGAAGAAAACAGGCGCCCTCTTGAGGAGGGGAGAAAATAAGGGTGCGCCTGCAGGACAGGTGGCGGTCTCGTCCCTAGAACGTCTTATACTCAAGCCACTTCCCGTTCAGCGTAATCTTGCAACAGCCTTCTCCCTGACTGCCCTTGAGCTTTTCCATGTCGAGCGAGAAATCAATGGCGTTCATGATGCCGTCTCCGAACATCTTCATTGGCCATTTCCCGCAGGGTATCGTCATACACGCCAATCACCTCAAGCAGTCGATACTTGAATGGATCACTCATGTTCGGAAAGTCTGCCCGAACCGGAAACCGGCTTAAGTTGGCGGTGGATTCCTGATGAATATTATTGAAGTTCAGGGCTGAAGTTCAACGCAGTGGACGCTGCGCATCTTTGTCAGAGTCATGTCATTTTTGTCAGAAGCCGACAATTTTGTCGGGTTTGTCCCAAACTCCCTCTCCCGCTGGGAGAGGGTTGGGGTGAGGGGGGCAGAAGGAGAAAGACCTGGATCTCCGCTCAAAACTGCGAGGATGACAAGTCGAAAGAATGGTGCCGAAATTCGGTTTATCGGACTGGCATTCCTGTGTTTCAGGTGGATCTAGCGTCTTTACGATCCACGGCGCGTGGTATCAGAGGCGATAGAGGCAATGTCTGCAAGAGTCGCAAAATTGACCAACTTGTCCTTCAGCCGCCGGGAATAGGTGACAAAATTCGAGAGTGCGCCGGCGTCGCGACGGTCCGGTCGTGTCAAGAGCGGCAGCAATGACCTGTTGATCTCATCCAGGATTCCTTGAAGTTCTTCAGCTTTTTCCGTTGTTTTGGCCTGACGTGCGTCCAGAAGAGAGTGGCGGGCATCATCGAACAACACCAGCGTGTGACTGGAGAGATCCCTGACCATCACCAGGATGTCGTCTTTCAATTCAATGTAGTGTCTGTTCATGACCTTCTTTGTATTGAAGATGTCATCGATTGAATCGTAGATCTGGAAGAGGTAGTCAAACTGCGCATTCATTCTCAAAAGTTCCCGGGAATCGGATTCATGCTTGATGGAAACCACGGCTTTGGAAAAATAGCCGACGTACTCCTTTTCCAGGAAGTTGACGTACTCCAGTCGTTTGGCGGACGCCTGAAAAATGCTACGGTAGTTGGAAACGATGCTGAGTGTTACCAGATGATAGGTTTCCCGCAGGAAAATCAGAAGATCGGCCAAATTGTGACGCAGGTCAGCTTTCACCTGCTCGAATGGAATTTGCTCGTCAAACGTCGGAATCGTCAATCTGTCGAAATCGATGGTGCCTTCACCCAACAGCGCATCGACGAGTCGGATGAACGGCTTGATCAACAGTAAGAAAATCAAACTCGTCGCGACGTTGAATGCCAAGTGAATATTGGCCAAGGCCACCGCCGGGTCGATGGAAAAGGCATTGAGCTTGCTTCCATAGAGCAGCAAGACGGGCAGAAACAGCAGGACGCCGCCGACGTTGAAAATGAAGTGACTCAATGCCGTTTTCTTGGCGGCAAGATCCATGTTCAACATGGCGAGCAATGCGGTTGCCGTCGTGCCGATGTTGGCGTCCATGATGAGCGGAACGGCGTTTTCAAGGCTCAGCAGCCCCTGTTGCGTGAAGATAATCGCCAAGCCCGTGGTCACACGGAACTCGATTGCACCGCTGCCGTGAACAGACCACCCGCCAGAACCGCAATGAGCGGATTCTGTGGTTGGACTAAGTAGTTGACCAGCGTGGATTCATGTTTGAGGGGTTCGAGTGCGGCGGAAATCAAATTCAGGCTGAAAAACACAAAGCCGAAGTAAAAGATGGACTTGCCGAAAATGGAAATTCTGGATCGAACGAACGAAAGGACAAAGCCCACAATGATAAATATGGGGGCAAACGCGGTCAGCGCAAACGCGACAAGTTGGGCGGTAATCGTGGTCCCGACGTTGGCTCCGAAGATGATCCCGACGCTGTTTTTGAACGAAAGCACGCCCGCGTTGACCAAACTGACGGCAATCACCGAGGTTGCGGAACTGGACTGAATCACGGCGGTGACGAAGGCACCAATCAGGACGCCGATGAGGGGAAGGTTCGTCGCCCTGGCAAGAAACTTCCGGAATCGTTCACCAGAAATTTGTTCGATCTCAGCAGAGAAATTTTCCAGACCGAAGATGAAGAGAATGATTGCCGTCAGCCCCGCCATAACGATATGGAGATGTTCCATGGCAACGATGCCCCCTTGATTGGAGAATAGTTCAAATCGACAATATTGCGAGTCCTTTACCCTATCGCCGAGAACCGATCGTTTCAACCTATGAACGTTGGTCCCGTCGGTGGCACGTCAAGATCATGCGCTCACCTCGAGAAGCATCGACTTGGGGAAGTGACGATCACCACACCCACTAGGTGCTGGGGACATTCGCAGAAAAAATCTGTAGCCTCTCCTTCTGGAAAAAATTCGTACTCGCCGAAGTGTATATCGGAAGCACATCGCATCAGCTTGGCCGGGAGATGATTGATCGGGTGCTCTACTCCAACAGCTTCCAATTACATGCCCCAATCCTTCAGAATGCCGTTTTGAATCCGCGTTAGCTTGATCTGTTCGCGTTTGATGAATCTCCACGATCATAGCGACTACGATCTTGTCGACCGCATCGTTCGAGAGGACATGCTGGCCTTTGAAGTGCTCTACGACCGCTATGCCAACAAGGTGTTAAAGCGTTGCTACTTTATTTGCCTCTCTTCTGATCAAGCACGAGATTTGATGCAAGAAGTCTGGATTAAGGTCTTTCTCTATCTTCGTTCATTCAAGAAAGAGGCAACCTTTCAAACTTGGCTCTATCGACTGACGACCAACCATTGCCTCAACTACATGAGATCCAGATCTCGGGCCGATCAAGTATTTCAAACTCTTGATGAGATGGAACTGAGCGCTCCTGCAGAGGACGGGCTTTCCCTGGAACTGAAAGACATCCTTTCTACGATACCATTCGAAGACAGAGAAATCCTCACGATGAAATTTATAGCCGGCTACACTTACGGAGAAGTTGCTTCGATTCGCGGAATGAGTGTAAGCGCCGTAAAAATGAAAGTGTCTCGCTTGCTTGGCAGGCTCAGAAAGGCGGTAGACCCATGATTCACGACGAAGAATTACTCTTCAATAACGTATTGGATGCCTTAGATTTACCAGAGCCTGATCGTATCATTAAAGAACAGATCCTGAAAATCGTGATGTTTCTTTTGGTCGCCAAAGAAATTGGCGTCTTTCATACTTCAATTCCCGGAATGCTGTTAGACGACTTCACTGACGAATAAAGGAGAAGCATATGGTACCGCTGCAAGAGCACATACAAAAATGGGGGTTAGGTCCCGTCGCCTTTTTTCAGAGCTTATTTGAAACGGTCGGTGCATATTTTCCGAATCTTCTTGGCGCCCTGCTGCTCCTTCTCATTGGTTGGCTCTCAGCAAAGGCGTTGAGAGGCGTCACCGCCAAAGTGGTCCGTATTTGCGGCATTCAGTCATTGGGTGAAAAAGTCCAATTTAATGAATTGTTGAATAAGGCGGGAATCAGCAAAACCCTGGATGAAATTCTGGGAGGGCTCGTCTATTACTTGGTCTTGTTGGTCTTTCTGGTTTCAGCCTCAGAGGTCTTGGGTGTCAAGGTCGTCCTGGAAACATTGAATGCGTTCATTGCCTATCTGCCACATATTCTTGGGGCATTTCTCATCCTCATCATTTCGCTATATATCGCCAAGCTCGTCAAAGATGCCGTACGATCGACCTCTTCAAGCTTCAACGTCGCCTATGCAAGAGCAGTCAGTTCGCTGCTTGAAATCGTCATCATCGGGTTTGGCATCGTCATGGCCATGACCGAAATTGGGGTGGATATGACGGTGTTCACGACGAACGTGACCCTCATCATTGGTGGCGTGGTCTTAGCCGTGGCTCTTTCGGTCGGGCTAGGCAGCCGAACGATTATTGCCAATGCATTGGCGCGATATTACGTATGCCAGATTTATCACGTTGGCGACGAGGTCTATCTGGCTGGACACAAAGGAACGATTATCAAGATGACACCCATCTCTGTCGTCCTCAAAACGGACAATGATGAGAATCTCCACATTCCGAACGAACAGATTATCAAAGAAGGCTCCAGTCTTCGAAAACCCTAACCTCTCCGAAACCGATCGCAGGGTTTTTTCAATTCGTCCTGTGACCAAAACCTCCCGTTCCCTGTCTAATTAATCAAGGAGGCGAAGGCATTCGGAAGAATTCCTCAAAGCGTCTGCCTGCCTCCACACCACTCAAGAGGAGAACACAATGCAGATGCAACTACAGCCACTCATCGATCAACTGACGCAGGTCATGGGCTCACAAATACCCAATATTGTTGGGGCCGTAGCATTACTGGTTCTCGGTTGGATCATCGCCCAAATGGTCGCCAGCGCAACTCGATCGCTCATACGTCAAAGCACACTGGACCGCCGGTTGGCAGCAGCGCTCTATCCTGGTGATGCCACAAAAGCCGTGGAAATCCAAAAGTGGGTTGGGCGGGGCGTGTTTTATCTCTTGATGATTCTCGTCCTGATCGCCGTGCTCGAAACCCTCCAACTCAGTCAGGTTAACGAACCGCTGAACCGTCTGCTCACGGAAATTTTCGAATTTTTCCCGCGTTTGGCAAGCGGGTTGGTTTTGTTCGGAGTAGCATGGGTCATCGCCACCGTTCTGAAGGTTGGAATCAGAAACGGGTTGCAGGTGGCTCAATTCGACAAGCGGTTTCAGGATCAAACCGAACTGGAGGCAGATGAAAGCCGACCATTTTCGTATGTCATTGGAGAAACCGTGTATTGGCTTATTTTTCTTCTGTTTCTTCCAGCGATACTCGGTGCGTTAGCTGTAGAAGGGTTGCTCGGGCCGGTCAAAGACATGACGGATATTTTCCTTGGTTTTATTCCCAATTTATTCGCCGCGGGAGTCATTTTCCTGATCGGATATTTTATCGCTCGAATCGTCCAACGCATTGCCGAGAACATCCTTGCCGCCGCGGGCGTGGATCGTCTCAGTGAACGGGTAGGTCTGACCAACTTGTTAGGCACACAACCCGTCTCAAAAATTTTAGGTTTGATCGTCTACGTGTTGATTTTTATCCCCGTGTTAGTCGGCGCACTCAATGCGCTTCAACTTGAAGCCATTACACGACCAGCGAGCAATATGCTGGATGCCATGCTCGGTATCCTTCCCAATCTGTTCGGAGCCACTCTTATCGTGACGGTCGCGTTTGTCGTGGGCCGGGTCGTGGCCGGACTGGCCTCCAACGTGTTGGCGGGCCTGGGATTCAACAACATTCTAGTACGGATCGGCATATCCGAACAGCCAGCAACAGGCAATAGAACACCATCGGAAGCCGTAGGCTCGCTTATCATCGCGGCCATTCTCTTATTTGCAAGTATCGAGGCCGCCGAATTGTTAGGTCTCCAACTTCTCGCCGGTCTGGTAGCTGATTTAACCGTCTTTGGTGGTCATCTGTTAGTCGGTTTAGTGGTTTTCGCCATTGGGTTATATCTGGCAAATCTAGCAGGAAAAGCATTCAAGCCAGTAGCATCCCACAAGCCTCCCTCGTCGCCAAGTGTGCCCGCGCCGGGGTTTTGATCCTCGCGGTCGCTATGGCTTTACGACAAATGGGATTGGCCGATGAAATTGTCAATCTGGCTTTCGGCCTGACCCTGGGGGCTTTGGCTGTAGCCTTTGCCTTGGCCTTTGGACTGGGTGGTCGGGAGGCTGCCGGAGAGGAACTCAAGGCATGGATACGACAAATTAAAAACAACTAAGGAACCTCTGATTGAGTGCACGATCGGGCGCATGGCGGCGTGGTGTCCTCGCTCAACCCTCACCTATCTCTCTGATACGCTTCGGGTTTCGCTCCGGGACGCCTTGCCCTGCATCCCGCTAGCACACGAAATCAGAGGTTCCCTAACCTGCAAGAGGTAGCGGTCGTTTGAGGTGGTTCTGGCTTGGAAATCGTCGCGTCGGTGTTCAAAAGGGAGGTTGGTGCCGAAGGCGGGATTTGAACCCGCACACCCCCAAGGGGCGCTAGACCCTGAATCTAGTGCGTCTGCCAGTTTCGCCACTTCGGCATGGAGCGTGTCCTGAACTAAGTACAGAGCCTATAATTATCGGCTTTTGCCCGGATGGGCGTCAAGCCGCGAACGCGGTGTGACGGTTGATGTAGGGACAACCCTATGTGGTTGTCCTTGAAGGTTCGGAAAGCCTTTACACTCGTAGCAAGTGTCGCTGAAGTAACGTCTGCATGTCACGCCGTCCATCGGCGATCACGAGCGCGTAGACGTTGTTTTCCATCACCCGGTAGATGATGCGATAGGGCTTGAAGAAAATTTCCCGGAACTCCCGAATTCCAATGTCCAGCAATTCCTTCTGGTAATTTCCGCGGCGGGGATGCTTTGAGAGGCTGCCGAACGCCCGCTCGATCTGCTCGAGCACCTGATCCGCCTTGCCCGGCGCATCGTGGTGCTCAATGTAATCGCAGATCTCTTCCAGGTCGCGTACCGCGTCATCGGTCAACTGAACCAGGAAGGACATCAGCGAGCCGGTCGTCGTTTCCGAAGTCTCGCAATGACATCACCGGCGGGTTGGACCTGACCCGCCTCGATTTGTCGGCTACCCAGCGCGAGAATCTTGAGCAGCGCAACGGTCTCCTGGGTTTGCTCGTAGCTGTCGATGTCCTGCAAGACTCCCTTGGCTTCGCCGTTTTGAGTGATGATCAAGGGTTCCCGCCGGTCCCCGATCGTGCGCACGATCTCGGCGGCATGGGCCTTGAGGTAACTGATGGGCTTGATCTGGCCGGACAGCTTCATGCTCACCTCCTTTCGGACTGAATATAGACTATAAACAGGTCATAAGACAAGATAGGTTTCCAAGTACCGCAACTTTCAGTATTACCACTCTGCCGTTGTGACTTTATGAAGTCTCATGGTGCTCTTACATCTTCGACCATGTTCGATCTCGTAGGGTATTGGGAAAAGATTTCGTTCACAATAAACTTTGGTTACGTTTCGCCCTAATTACCCAAAAAATTGTAGAGTTTCCAGCTTTTATTGCGAAGAGTCGATTAAGGAATACAAAATAGCTTTTCGTCGTCCATTAATCCTCCCGCAAGGGCGCGAATTCTTGCGCCACAACCGAACGTCGCAACGGCAATGACTGCAAAGGCCTTTATTTCTCTTCGACACATGCAGGACACGTGCATGTTTGAAGTCTTCAACGCCTGAAGGTCACTGGAAAAATTCTTTTGAGGACTCAATCAGGAGAATTCTATATTTACCGGACAAGCTTTAAGGGAACCGATCTTCTACGGAGGTGAATCTGCCTATAGTTTCCAATATCGTGACTTGGCCGCAAGGAAATACGCCGGTGATGATGAGTGGCTCAAAGTTAATAAGGGATTCTCGATCCAATCAACTCGGGACATCGCACAGGCGGTTGAAAAAATTCAAAATATAAAATCTGGCAGCACACCTATTGAAGGAACCCTTTTGCCTATCTTCACGGTGGCCAGCAGAGAAGTCGCGGAATGGACGGGTATTGATAGGACCATAGTTGAGAAGGTACTCCTTGCATTTTCCGTCCCCGTAGAAAAGAGAAATGAAGATTTTCATGAACTTGCCGACTTCAATGTGATCAGTGAAAGGCCCTTCATTCGTTATGGCAAAGATTCATTCATTCTCTTCCAACAATATAACTTGTTCGAAGCGCTCTATGACGCGCCATTTTACGGGATGTGCCAAGATGACCATTATCGTGATATCGCTACGCAAAACAGAGGTCGGTTCACTGAAGAGTTTTGTCGGGAACGATTGGAGCTTGTCTTCGGAAAAGAAAATGTGCACTTGAATGTTGATATTTTTACATCGAAAAGTGAGAAGCTTGGCGAGATCGACGTCCTGGTACTTTTTGGAGATCGAGTCATTATACTCCAAGCAAAGTCTAAGCGATTGACGTTGGAATCAAGGAAGGGAAATGACGGACACATCAAAGACGATTTCAAAAAGAGCGTTCAACAAGCCTATGATCAGGGATATACCTGTGCGAAGTCTCTGATCGACGGTACATATCAATCGGTGCGTGCCAATTCAGAGGAAATCAATATCCCCAATAACATCAAGGAATTATACATTCTTTGTGTTGTTTCTGATCACTATCCAGCGCTAAGTTTTCAAGCGTGGCAGTTTCTCAGATTCGAGAAAAGTGAAACGATACATCCACCTTTCATCATGGATGTATTCCTGTTCGATACGATGACGGAGATGCTTCAATCGCCACTATGGCTACTTAGCTATATAAATCGGCGTACCAAATACTTCGAAAGATTAAATCCGTACCCTGAAAAAATGATTCTCGCGTATCATCTCAAGCACAACCTGTGGTTGGACAATGAGCAGGAGAGACTCCTATTGGATGATAGGATATCCGCTGATCTTGATGTTGCCATGACCGTTCGGCGGGAAGGCATTCCAGGTAAGCCGACCCCTGACGGTATATTAACACGATTTGCAACAACGACTCTGGGACGCATCGTTAAAGAGATTGAAGCAAGTTCGGAGCCGGCGACAATTGACCTTGGCTTCATGCTGCTGACTCTTAGCGAGGCAACCGTTATGAGTGTGAGTGAGAACATCGACGGGATCATGCGCATGGCAAAAATTGATGGAAAGGGGCATGACCTCACAGTAAGCATTGGAGCGGGCCGGACGGGACTGACTATTCATTGCAATAATGATCAGCGATCGGTGGCATTTCCCAGGCTGTATGGTCATTGCACAAAACGGAAATCTACCCACCAAGCAGATAGCTGGTTCGGCTTATGCATATCTCCTGAAAACGCTATGCTGAGGTTTGGTCTGAATCTTTGACTTTTCCTCCATCGCAAGGAGGGGATTGTCCAGCAACCTTGCTTGTCGATCTTTGTAATACAACTCCTGCAGCCCACGATAATCGTTGATCCTAGACCACCAGTCGCAAGGTCGAATCCCTCTGCCCTTTGATAGAGAATGAACCGGCCCAGGTGTAGACCCAAGCCGGTTTATCACGTTTACTACTGAAACCGTTCGGTCGCTCCGTAAAAGGCTCCAGTCAAGCCAACTCGACTTCCTCCTACGGTCTCGAAGAACCCCGCATTTGTGCCTGCCGTGGCCCGGGGATTTCTTTGACGATCAGCCACATTCGAGAACTGACCCGCCCAGGGCCCCGAAGACGAAGTAATCGTATACTTCTCACTGGCAAACTCCACATTGGATCCCCAAAAGGTGCCATTTTGATTAATGGGCACTGGACGAAGCACCATCTCAACACCTGCATCTCCCGCGTACGGATTGACATACGGCACCCCGTTGGCATGCTGGCCCACTACGTTGAAGATTTGCACTTGATCAACGAGGCCGTAAATGCGCATAGTTCCAAAATCAGCGGTCAAACTGGCCTGTCCCTCATATTCCCCGAGTTCCGTCGCTCCTGGAGACAGCGTGTCTGATCCAGCTGCGGCGATATACAGTCCGCCAGCGAGTCCGTGATAGGTAGCGGTACCCGTCATCGGCAAGTTCGAGGCGAAGTCAGCAGGATAGTCCGTCCCATCAATGAAAGCTCCCATCTCGACCTCATTGAGATGTGCATCGAAAAACAACCAATACCCGCCGGCCAAATAATCAGTCGGATCGGTGCGGGACCATTCGACCATCGCTCCTGCAATGGCCGCACGACTGCCATTCACAGATGCCATATAGCCAGAAACAAACGGTCGATTGGTGACAGGATTGGTCGAGAGGGAATCGTCGTTGACCACTTCTGTGTAATGACGGTTGGTATCCAACGTGAACCCACTGCTGTTCTGTCTCTCGACCGATAACGTAAAGCGATCACCCGTAAAGGTTGTCTCGGCACTTCTGACGGGGGCAAGGCCAGGAGTGTACAGATTCATTGTGACGCTGCCGAAGGCGTAACCCGACAGCCTTACTGTCAAAGAAGCGGCATGAGCCTGCGCTCGGCATCTGTCATCGGGGGATGGCGCCGCTACAAAAGAAGGCAAGGAGCACGCCTTTCATGCCGTCAATAAATCAGTGAACATTTACAATCCCTTACTCATTGGACGCGGGATGCGCCACAATGACCATCGTTGCAAGCGAGGTGGGGAGACGACAAAAGCGGAGTGGGGCCGGACCGATTCGATCCGGCCCCACTCCGGAGGCTCCGGTGCTGCGGCCTTGATGAAGAAATCCTGCCGGTTACTGTGAGGCGACCACCGGATCGGCATCTCCGATCGTCAGACGGTCTTTCATCTTCGCAAAGGTTTTCTTGCCGATACCCTTGACCCGGATTAATTCCTCCACGCTTTTGAATGGCCCGTTGGCGGTCCGGTATTCGACAATCCGTTGGGACAGCCCTTTGCCGATGCCCGGCAATTGTTGAAGCTCCTTGGCCGTGCTGGCGTTCAGATTCACTTGGCCGTCGTCCGCGAAGCCCACTCCTGCAAAGCTGACGATAAGCATCAGGGCCAGCAGGCTGATCGTGAAGTAGGATCGACTCGATTGATGAACGTGTTTCATGGTGATTCCTCCTTGAAGAGATGGTAAATGGAAAAAGTCGCGCTCTGCTTTTTCTATAAGCAATCAGCGTGCCAAAAGACGGAAAACACGACTGGTTCCGCAAACCCTTTGATAGAGAAGGAGTTTTTGGTCATGCCGTTTGGACGGGAGGGTGGTGCGTGCTTGTGCGGACAGAACGGGCTGTCCACTGCGGGGTGCAGTCGGTGTATTCTGAGGTGTCAGGTGGGGGAGGTTGTTGTGAACGAGGCCGGCCAGCCGGGAGAAGACCCTCACCCCAACCCTCTCCTAGTGGGCGAGGGAGAAAGAGCACAGTGTCGGGTTACGCCTTCGGTTAACCCGACCTACAAGGGCTCGACATCTGTTATCGGGGGATGGCGCAGCTACAGAAGAAGGCCAAGAGCTCACCTTTCATTCTGTCAACGAATTGGTGAACATTTACGGGGATGACAGAGAAGAAGAGGGTTCGGAAAGGAACTCCGGGTATTGTTGGCGCCAGAGACGATGCGGGCCTTGAAGGTCTTGCGTGTCTCCGGCGAGGATGATCCGTTCTCGAATGAGCCCGGCGACGCCAAGTAAGAACGGGGCTGGAACCTGAGGCGCATGTTCGGCAATCATCACGTCGAAGCGAATGCGTTTGAACAAGGGATCGGTCACGATTCGCCCAGGGGTCCCGGCCACCAGCCGTTTGTTCTGCATGAAGGCTTGCCGGTTGGTGGCCTCGCTCGCAGCCAGCATTTCACGGACTTTTTGAGTGCCTCCGAGCCTGGAAATCTCGTCTTTCAACTCTTCGTATTCCGGGCGCATCTCTTTGGGAATCGCGGCCTCGGGCGACAATTCACGGATGCGAGCCTGCGCGACCTCCACCTCTTTCATCAGTGCCGCAATGTTTCCCGTATAGAGCCTCCGGTATTCGCCCAGGGTCTCCACGTTTTTTCCCATGGTCTGCATGCCGAGTCGTTTCCAAATGGGCAGGCGTTCGTACTTGGCGAGCACGTCATCGATGCCCTTGATCTTGCCCTGGAATTCACTCACCTGGGACAGGAGCCGCCATTCCAGCAACTTGACTTCATTCATGTCACGTTGTTTCTGCCCTTTGTAGGCCAGGATCGGGATGAGTTCCCGGAATCGCTCATATTTCTGTCGAAGCGCGTCCTTATGTGAGCGGGACTTGGCGAAAAACTTATGCATTTGCGCTTCGAACCCCAATTCGCCCAGTGGAATCCCTTCGGCTTTCTGGAGCACCGGCACTTCGTAGCGGCTCAACAGACTGTGAAAGGGCAGGGCGGCGTTCCGGAGAGTTTTGGCCAGGAACCCGAGCAAGTGATCCACGGCGTCGTGCGTAGGCGCTACCAGCAGCACGCGTTTATTATGCCGCATCAGGGTTGCCGCCAGCGTGCCGAGCTTGGTCCACCGCGTGGCTTGGTTGTCATCCCAGACGGTGGTCAGCACGGCAGCCGACGCCCCGGTTCTGGCAGAGGCATCGGCTTCACGGTGCTCCGGGTCCAACCAGGGCACCAGCCGCTCGGCCGGCCCCAGGGCGTAGGCTTCGGGATGAGCGGCCATATCAGCCAATCGCGCGGAAGCCAGGCGAAAGAATTCCGCGGTATCCGGTACGAGCGTATTATCGACGGTTGATTGTCCGAGCGTGTCTAGGGATTGAACCAAAGCGGTATCACCCTCGCGCCGGAGCAGAAAGCCGGCGGTGGGATCCAGCTCTCCGGGAGGCACGATGGTGACGGGCACGTCTTCGAGAAAAGTGCTGCCCGCAGGGACCTCCATGGCATACAGGTGCAAAGCGCCGGACGTTCCGACCTTTTGGGTCGTGCGGGATTCGATCAACGTGTCGAGTCCCAACGCGTCGTCTTGACGGTTCGTCAACCTGTGGGAGAAAGCGTGGAGGAGGTCGGACAATTTCATGGCTGCCGGCTGGGATCGAGTGCCCGCTGAATACAGATGGCTACACAGCCTAGCCCACCGGTAATGGGGCGTCGATCGTAGGCACACCCTCGAGTTTCGGCGCAAGCTGTGACAAAAGGCACGTGTTGTGCGAAATCGAGGTCGGCGAGTACTTGGGCTTGCAGGCGCTCATCGTCCAGTACCGACAGAATGAGCACGCGGGTATGGTCGTCATCTTCTAAAATGGCGGCTTGCGGGGACGGCGCAATTCTGGCACGAGCCGCTTGAACGTGCGGCAACTCCACAACCGCTTTGACCAAGGATTTGGGCGGATGAATCGCCTGTTGACTCAGCCGGACGTTTAAAGACGTCAGGTCGAGGCCGCCCGCAGCCGCCTCCTGAGCCCGGGCAACGTCCTCGACCCGCTGTGCGGTATGAGACATGGCCAAGGCTAAGGCCAGACAGCCTACGCTCAGACACCACGTGATCTTCTGATGCAGCATGAGGGCATTGTAGTGGACGCCGGCAAGACGTGTCCAGCGTGAAGGGCCAGCCGGGCGCGATGAGATCGCGCCGCTACAACGACAGAGAGACCGCGCCCTCTTTCCCTCCTGCTGTCATCCTCGACATTTTTTGTCGAGGATCCAGGGTCGTTCTTTTTGCATTTGTAGCTGCGTCATCTCATGACGCGGGGTTCCCCCAAAACCGGAGTGCCCCAGGTGGCGGAGCCCTGCAACAAGTTGCAACGTTCCAGGACATCACGCAGCTATCCTCGTCTTCCATGTGCCCCAGGTGGCGGAGTCCTGCAACAAGTTGCAACCCCCAATGGCAGGCTCCTAGAATGCGGCCGATGCCCACCTTTCAACCAGGCCAACGCGTCCATCTGGTCGACAAAAAAGGGCGGCAGTATGCCCTCACGCTTAAAGCCGGCGACCGGTTTCAACACAGCGGGGAGACCCTTCCGCATGACGACCTCATCGGATGGCCCGACGGGACCATGGTTCGTCTTTCCGGCGGGAAGACCATGCTGGCCTTGAGCCCCACGTTGGCGGAATACACGCTGAAGATGCCTCGGGGAGCGCAAGTTCTCTATCCCAAGGACATCGCCATGATCCTCATGTGGGCCGACGTGCATCCGGGCGCCTCCGTGTTTGAAGCGGGAGTTGGTTCCGCTGCCTTGACGCTGGGGTTGTTGCGCGCGGTCGGCGACCGCGGGCGGGTCGTGAGCTATGAAAAACGGGAAGATTTTGCGCGAACCGCGATGAAAAATATCGAGCGCTTCCTGGGCCCCGTGGCCAACTTCCATTTGGTGCAACGTGATGCCCATGAAGGCATCGCCTGGGACGTGGACGGCACTCCCCTGGTCTTCGACCGGGTGATCCTGGATTTGCCTGAACCCTGGAACGTGGTGCCGCACGTGCCGGCCGCCCTCAGGTCCGGCGGCATTTATCTGAGCTTTGTCCCGACGGTGCCCCAAGTGGTGCAGACGGTAGAAGCCCTGCAACGGACCAGGGCCTTCGGACTGATCGACACGTTCGAGACTTTGGTGCGCCCATGGAACATCGAAGGTCGTAGCGTCCGGCCGGATTTGCGGATGATCGCCCATTCGGGATTCATCACCGTCGCCCGGCGCGTGGAAAAGGGAGATGTCTCTGCCGAGCCACTCCCGGCCGTCGTGCTTGATGACGAAGGCGAACCCGAAGACCCGGTATTTGATGGCGGCTGAACTATTTTATCCCATGTGGCTTTGCCGGGACAGGGGAATCATGAGGCGATGAAAACCTTGCTGATTGCCGACGATGACCCCGATCTCCGGTTGTTGCTGCAAACCACCCTGGAAGATCCGGCTTATCGCATCCTGGAGGCTTCTGACGGGGAGTCGGCTTTACAACTGGTCCGGCAGGAGCGGCCTGACGTGGTGATCCTGGATCGGATGATGCCGAAACTCGACGGCCTTGAAGTGGCCCGGGCCGTGCTGGTTGATCCGGGCATCCGGCATATTCCCCTGATTCTCCTCACGGCCCTGGAGCAGCCTGCGGCCCGTGATGGTGAGCCGGCGCCCAAGGTGTTTGCGTATCTGGTCAAGCCCTTCAGCCCCTTGCAATTGCTCGAAACCGTCAGGCAGGCGCTTGGCCAAGCGAGCACAGCCTAGCCTACGGTCGCCGATGAAACTCTCTCAGAATTTCGTCCCGGATGACGATCTGAATCAACAACTGCGCTCGACCAAGTCACAACTGGCCCTGTATGCCAAAGATCTGAAACCCCTGTTGTCCCGTGAACGGAAAAAATCACACAAACTGGAAACGACGAACAAGCAGTTGCAGACTTATGCCCAGGACCTGAAGGCGGCCTACACAGCCCAACAACAGAAAACGCGAGAACTCGAAAAAGCCTATGCCGACACCGTGGTCCGTCTGACCCTGGCCTCCCGGTACAAAGACGAGGAGACCGGCGCGCATATTCAGCGCCTGAGTCACTACAGTAAAATTCTGGCGCTGGTCATCGGGCTCGATGACCATGACGCCCAACTGATCTTCGACGCGGCGCCCATGCATGACGTGGGAAAAGTCGGGATCCCCGACCGGATCATGCAAAAACCGGGACCGTTGGACGAACAGGAATGGGAAATCGTCAAACAACATCCGATCCTGGGAGCGAATCTGTTGGTCGGTTCGCCGTCGTTGCTTCTGCAGACCGCGCGGGATATCGCCCTCACGCATCATGAACGGTGGGACGGGAGCGGCTATCCGCAGGGCTTGAAAGGCGAAGCCATTCCCTTGGGCGGGCGCTTGGTCATGTTGGGAGACACCTACGATGCGCTTCGGAGCGTGCGATCGTATAAACCGGCCTTTTCCCATGAGAAAACGTGTGACATCCTCCTGAATGGAAACACGCGAACCCAACCCCGGCATTTCGATCCAACGCTTCTCGAAGCCTTTCGAGAACACCACTCGGAGTTTGATCGGATTTTTTCGGAAATCAGGGAGGAAGAATCGACATCATAGGGAAGGGAGAGTGTCTCGTGGATTTGGTGCCGCCCTGTTGATGTAGCAGCGGCATCTCATGCCGCTGGGAGGCCGATGGGAAGAGATGGGAAGAAAGTGTGCTACGATCGCGCGGCTACAAAAAAAGAGGCGGAGAGAGGCGAGGGTAGCCCGGCCTCATGCCGTTCTGTGGTTGTCGCAACGGCATTGCATGTTGCTGTGGGGCCGGGGCTCAGCGCCGTGGGGTATCGACCGGATATCCGGCTTCAGCCCAGGCGTTCATGCTCCCTGCGACGTTATACACGTATTGGTATCCGAGGCTGGCTAGCGTTTCGGCGGCGATGTTGCTCCGGTGACCGGTTTGACAATATACGACAATATGATCGTCGAGCTTTGCACCGATTTCGAGGTGACGGCGGCCAATCTCCCGGAAATCGATATTGGAATCAGTGCCGGGAATGAAGCCCGTCATATGTTCATCGTCGCTGCGGACGTCAATCAGAAAAAATCCTTTCTGCTGGAGGCTCGGGGCTTTCTGGAGTCCCCGGTTCAACTCCTGAACGGTCAGCACGTACGTTTGTTGGCCCCAGACGGAACCACCCAGCACCACCACCGCGAGTGAGAGACCCATGATTCCGCTGAGGATTGCCCGAATCTTCATCGCCAATCTCCCTGTCGAAAAAGTGTGGAGGAGAATCAGGAACCAATTTCTGCGTATGAAATATCCTATCCCCACTTTCGGAATTTGGTCAAGAGCCTGGCTGTCTCTCCTCGTCGTGCTAGTGGGTGTGGCAGGGGGGTGTGGCGGTGGCGTGCAGGTCATTCGAGAGGGCCCGGAATCCGGAGTTGTCCGGTACCTGTACAAAGGAAACGATGGGCACCTCTACACCTCCAAGCGTGAAGAGGCCTTTGACAAGATCCGAGAGTTTTGCGGTGGTCCGTACCAGGTGCTCAAAGAAGGCAAAACCAAAGGCCGGCAACGGGTGGTCGAGGGCATGGGGGGCACAGAAGTCGTGACCGAAGACTGGTGGGGTATCCGGTTTCAATGTATGAAGTGAACGATGGGGCAATTATCTCACTAACGATAAGACGGCCAGGGAAACACCAAAGAGGAGATCGACTGAAAAGTCGTTTGAAGCGGAGGCTGCATGATGACGGAACAGCGTTACTTGCCGGACGAGGTAGAGATCTCTGGCAAAACCCCTCTATTCACGAACGAAACCGTGCCCGATAAGCTCCTGAACCATCATGACTTGCAAGCCGGAACATGGGGGCTTTTAACGGTTGAAGCCGGCACGGTGAGCTTTTTCCGACAAGGAGACGATGCGCCGTTTACGGTCATTTCATCGGAAAAGCCTTTTGTTATCCTGCCGGAAGAAATTCACCATGTGCGTTTGTCTGAGGACGCCAAATTTTTCGTGACGTTCTACAAGCGTGCTAAGTAGTGGACCTTATGGCATTTCTAACAGGAACCTCGAATGTCGCCTGTGCTTGTCCCAGCGTCGCAGCCGGTTGGACGCTGTCGGTCAGCCGGTGTTTGTCCCTAGCCAGCTTGCGAAAGTCGCACTCGACTTGGATACCGTGCCAGAATTGATCTGACTGGCCGAAGAAGGCGCCAAAGCGAATCGACATGGCTGGTGTGATCGACCGCCGGCCATGCACAATTTCGTTGATTGCTCGTGGGGACACCCCGATTGCACGCGCCATGGCATTCTGCGAAATCTCCATGGGCTTAAGGTACTCCTCAAGCAGAATCTCGCCGGGGGTAATGGGCTTATCCATGACCATATCCTATAACGTTATAGGTGTGCTTTCAATGATAATCGACTATCGTCACCAGTTCCGGTCCGGCCTCCGGCCACCTGAAGACAATACGCCATTGGTCGTTGATGCGAATGGAATGGAAGCCCGAAAGCCGACCGCTCAGCGCTTCAAGTCGGTTACCAGGCGGGACGGCAAGGTCCCTGAGAACACCGGCTTGATTTATCTGAATTAATTTTCGCAACGCGACTCGCGATAGCGCGGCAAACCGGCGGTTGCTTTCCGACTTGAAAAGTTCTTCCGTGTCCTTATCCGCAAATGACTGGATCATGGCTCACGTCTATCCGGTCAATCGTTTTTATCCGGTAGCTATTACCGCCTTCCCCCTTACCGTCGCGCTTTCTTCAGTGGTCAGGCCGAAGAGCCCATGCACCAGTTGGCTGGCTCGTAACGGGTGGGTGTCAGAGCATACCTCACTTCGAACGTTTGAACACGGCCTGATGTTTCCCTAATTCTCATCGCCGGTCTGCGGTAGTTCATCTAACAAGCTCTGAGCATTTTGGGCCAACGTTTGCTTGCCTTGTTCCATTGCTAAGTCGAAAGCGCGTTGCAAGTCTGCGCGTGCCTTTTCGGACTCCCGATTGCTTTATAGATGACTCCTCGGTAGTGGTAGGCTGTGGTAAGCTGGGGATTGATGCTGATTGCCTGGTCACAGTCGGCAAGGGCGTCGTGGTACAGGCCAAGGGTGTGCTTGGCAAACCCTCTGTTGCTGCAGGCCTTGGCTAATTGCGGATTGAGGCGAATTGCCTGGTTATAGTCGGCAACGGCGTCGTGGTATTGGGCAATGGCGGCGTGTGGTTGGCCAAGGGCGTGCTTGACAAGCCCTCTGTTGTTGTAGGCTTCGGCATATTGGGGATTGAGGCGGATTGCTTGGTCGTAGTCGACACGGGCGGCGGGGTATAGGCTAAGGGTGCCCTTGGCAAGTCCTCGGTTGTTGTAGGCCGCGGCCAATTGGGGATTGATGCAGATTGCCCGGCCGTAATGTTCGATCTCCTGTTGGTATTCTCCCTTTTCATGAAAGGTTAAACCAATATAAAACTCTGTATAGGCGCCTTGGTGTTTTTCCTGATTTTGGATGTAGCCGAAAAGATCATTATAAATGGTCTGCGTCGTAATGCCATGGTACTTTCTCAGGTAGTCACGAAAAGGTTGTTTCATCTCTTTGGGAATTAGGATGGCGTCACAATCCTGTTTGTCGAGGTAGCCCTTCGAGGATTGAAAAAAGATGATCTTCTGCGAGATGACCCGGTTGTTTTGATTCTTCTTTGGAGACGTGATTGTTGCCTGGTTGGATGTTTTGTCTAAGAGGATAACCCTGCCGTCTTCGTCGGGTGAACCATCGCAGGCAAAGAACAGTGCTATGAGATAATCCGTGGTGAAGTCGATCAGGTTGGTTTTGCCTCCATAATGTTGGAGTTCGGCGAGCACGTCGGTTTCATCGGTAAAATCGGTATATGCCTTTACCTGTTCCAGCATTTCTTTTTGGGCTGTTTGAATATCAAAATGTTCTGCGTCAATTTGTTCTGCATACCTTCGGTAAAGTGCAGAGGAAATTTTGTCATAGTGCTCCGGTTCGCCTCTATAAATGTATTCGCCTTGCGAGGATTTTTCTCTAATGTCTCTGAGCAGACGTTGTATTTTTGAATCGTTGATTTCAGATTCGCTTATTTCTGTTTCTCGATAATCGCAATCTCTTCAGGGGTTAGTTGATAGAGCTCATACACTAGCCGGTCGATTTTCGCTTCCTGTTCGCTGGTGTCTGTTTTTGGATTGGTGGCCCCGTGTCGGGGCGTGGGGCGGGCTTTGGCTTCGAGGATGCGGTCAACCAGCCGGATGAACGGGCGTTGCTCGGTGGGGGAGAGTTTGGGGATGGGGAGGCGTTCGATGAACATCGGTTTGTATTCAAAATAGCCTCCGTCTCGTTCTACGCCAATAAGCCGGAAATACCAATCAAGCAATTTTGAGTTGAGAACGGCAAGTAGGTAATGATTAAACGGCGTCAGAAATGGACAAGGAGCGATCACAAGCATATCTTGCTGTGCATAAGAAAATTTTGCTTGGTTGCACAGGTTGCCCCACACAATTTTTTCTTTGGCGAATTCCTCGTGGTAGGCGCAGTTGCGGAGGTTGTAGGGTGTCTTGCCTTTGTCTTGCCGCTTTTTCAGTTGGGGATAAAACCCGTCCAGATGGTTTTTGATGGCTGGGTAGTCGTCAATGTTCAGAGCGGGAATATTCCCGTAGCCGTTGTGGATATCAATCAGCCACAGCCTCGCCCAGTCCGCTTGGTAGCGCTGAATGTCGCGACCGCGCAGCACCGGCTTGATGATTTTGGCGGATTTCGGGTCTGCGGCAATCAACGCCCGCTTGGTTGTATCGTCAATGATAAAAGCGTCGTTATAGCCGGTCTTGATGCCATAGTTGATTGTTACGTTCCACTCTTTCAGCGGCGTGCCGATGGTTTCCATCTTTTCTTTTATGCCTTGGCCAGTATTCGCCAAGACAACCCACGTTTTACCTTTTGCGGGACGAATATGGGTCCACTCATCTGGCGGGAATTGCTGCGTCGCTTGGCGAAGGTCTGCGGCTTGTAATACGTTTTGGTTTGCTGATCGATTGACCAGCAGAATGCAGGTATTGACTGTTACGTTATCAAATACGCCGGCACCAAGATTAATCAGTCTGATAGGGTTTTGACTTTCGATGAATTTCCTCAAGAATTCCCCACTGTCAATTCGCATCCATTGATTGGATGATATAAAACAAGCATGCCCAGTATCCTGTTTCAGCAAATGCACTGCTTTCTCATAGAAAAGCTGGCAGACGTCGCCGGTGCTGGCAAAGGTGGTAAAGCCGGCGTTCCGGTAGAGCCGCCCTAGTTCCCCGTTGTTTTTCTGGAGTGCGACATAGGGCGGATTGCCGATTGTCACGTCGAAGCCGTTCTTCTCGTGGAACACCTCCGAGAAATACGCGTCAAAGTCAAAATCTTTGTGCCCGTCCGTGATTTGGCTGATGAGATCGTCAATCTGTTGTTTGTATTTCTGTTTTTTGACGGCGCTGGTTTCGTTAAAATGCAGGGGTTTTAATGCTTCAAGCTTTTTTAAGGACTCGTGGTTGAAAAATTTGTTGATACCCAAAAGAGAATTGCCGCAGACGATCTTGTAATCCAGATTCGGCAACGGCTGGATGCTGTCGCGTTCTTCCTCGTCAACGACGAGCGAAAGCCACAGACGGAGTTTGGCGATCTCTATGGCGCCGGAGTCAACGTCGACTCCGTAGAGGCAGTGTTGAATCGCATGGCGCTTGAAGTCGTACGATGTGCGTTTTTTATTTTCATTGATGTGTGGCGTCAGGGCGTTTCTTGCTCTGACGATTTCATTCATCATCCCTACGACAAACGCGCCTGACCCGACGGCCGGATCACAGACGCGGACACCTGCCAGTTTTTCGTCGATACGCAGTGCGTTGGCACGGATGCGTTCCGGGAGTTTGAATGAATAACGGTCGGTTTCCTGCCCCTTATTCACCACGTGGTGTTCGTGTTCAACGACGGACTCGCCATAGCGTATCAGTGTCTTAATGTCCTTTTTGTCTATAAGAGATTGCTGGCGATGCTCGATCGTCAGGTCAAGCTGTGCTTTTTTTGATTCATTTCCGAACATCGCTATCTGCTGGCCGCCAATTTTTTCATAGGCCACTATTCCACGATTGAATTCGCCGTAAAGATATTCGATCAGGCTTTCCTGACACATGTAATGGACGATCTCGCGGGGAGTGTAGTAAGTGCCTTTGGATTTGCGATTCTTGATCTCAAGAAGGTTCTCAAAGACTTTTCCGAGCATCTCCGGATCAACCGCCACTTCTTTTTCAAGCGGTTCGTCCTCCTTGACCGTGAAGTTGTAGCGGTCGAAGACATCCAACATGCCGTCGCCAATGTCGCCCTTGTTCGTCATGCGGGTATTGGAGAACAGGTCATCAGGCAACAGGATTTCCGTTTCTATCCAGTCGTAGTCATTGATCGGATCGAATAGTCCTCCGTTCAGGAAGGGAATCCGGCAATCGAACCTGCTGTAGTAATCTCCGGGACGTTCCAGTCGCAGAGCTTCGTAAAACAGCGGTTCCAGAATATCGTTGAAAAAATTTTGGTAGTTGCCGTGTTTCTTGTCGAACAGCTCTCGCAGGAAATGTTTTGACCCGCTCCCCCATGGACAGCCGCGCCGGACTCCAAACCACCCTTTCTTTTGCAGGAAGTAGAGAAAGACGATTTGCCCCAGGAGTTTTTTTGGCGAAATCGACGGTGCCGACCTGCTTGTCTCGAAACTCAGTTTTTATTTTCGAATTTTTCTCGACGATCTCGTCCAAGGCCTCTTTGAGCCGCAGGAACAGGTCGCGGTATTTCTCAAAGAATTCTTTGGTCGCTTTCTCAACGCTGAAGGCGTCTTCCAGGTCTTTGAGCGTTGGTTGCCCGTCGTCATCCAGTAGAAGCGGAAGCAGGCGACTCTGCGCGGTGTGGCTGTTTTCATTCTGGCCGACTAAAAAAGAGTAGCGGCGGGCGGGCGTGAATTCTTCTTCAATCTTGCCTTGTTCATTGAACCTGTATTCCATTTTGATGAAAGAAAACCGCCAGTCCTCGCCACTAGGTGCGACGAACGCCACCAGTGCCGCGTCTTTCAGCACGCCGCCGCGACTGCCTTTCAGGTATTTGGCAATGAAATTTCTTTGTTTGGTCCTGGCGCGTTCCAGGGAGGCTCTTTGTTCCAGATGGACGACGAGAATATCGAACAGCTTCTCGTCAGAGTCCTTATACTTGCCTATGCGCTCGACCAGTTTGATCGAGTCCTGAAAATCAGAAAAGATGTATTGGCCTCTGTAGACAAACGGCGCTTCCTCGACGTAATTGAGCAGATTTTTGATCAAAGAGACAAAGCGTTCTTTGTTAAAGGAGCCTTGGAGCGTTTCTCGCACCAGGTTTTGAGCGGCGGCTTTATCCATGGCTAATCGGCAATCAGATATTCGGATAAAATGACTTCTCTGGGACCGGCGGTGAGTGCGGCGCTTTCCGCGATGTGACTTTCCAGCAATTCGTCGGGGATGCTGTTTTGCAGAAGCGCGAGTGCCTTGAGAGCGTTCGGCCTGCCGGTTTGTAACTCTTTCCTCAGATCCTTGAGCACGGTTTTGGCCGTCTGTTTTGGCAATGAGCCGTCTTGAAGCCGATTTATTACCCGTCTGAAATACGCTTCCTGGGTTTCGGTGTATTGGCGAAAGTCGCTGACCGCCTTGAGGATTTTGAGCACTTGTCTTGTACTGTCACTGCCACCGTGCTGAGCGTTGAACTCTACGTCTTCTTCGGTCGTTGCAAAGGCGAACGCCTGTTTGTTTTTCTCCAGTTTGTCATAGAAGTCGGCAGGCAGTTTTTTGCGCGGCGTTGTTTCTTGAGACTCAAGCTGCCGCGCGGCCCGGATGAAATCAACTTCTTCCGCTTGGTCTTTGCCGACCATGAAAAACTTCTGCAACTTCCCTTTCCTGAAGTAGGTGAGGAGCTGGTTTGCTTTGCCTTCGTCTTTCTTGGCCGTTCGTGCCTTTTTCGGCAGTCGCTTGATTTTTTCAAACAGATCGGGGTTGTTGTCCCGGATGCCCCGGATGACTTGCAGATATTTCAGTTCACTTTCCTGACCCTCGTCTTCTCCGGTAATGGTCTTCCTGGAAATCAGGCGATTGAACAGCTCGTGTGATTCAACATCCTCACCCTCGGTCAGCAGTCGCGCATCGGTGCCCAATAGCGTGATAAACGCGTGAATCTTTGCCTCCGCGGCTTCCTGGAGTTTGATCTGTTCGTTGGATTGTTCGGTCGGGAAGAAGTTGAAGCTGTAAATTTTCTCGAACTCCGTATCCACGCGGTTGATACGTCCTACCCGCTGCATCAGACGGGTCGGGTTCCACGGGATGTCGTAGTTGATGACCACGTTTGATCGGTGCAGGTTCACGCCTTCGGATAAGACCTCCGTGGTGATGAGCATTCTGTACTCATTTTTCGGGGTGCGGGCTCGGGCATCAAAGTTTTCAATCACCGTCCCTCGTACGTTCACGCCGGATGCGCCAGTGAAGGCCAGAACCTTATCGGGAAATCGGTTCTTCAGATTTCCTGCAAGATAGTCGGCGGTTTCCCCTGATTCGGTAAATACGATCAACTTGTTTTCTTTCAGGACGGGACGGGAGGAAAGGATATCGACGAAAGCAAGGAGTTTGGGATCACGGGTCACGTTGAGCCACATTGCCTGTATTGCATTCAGAATTTTCAGGTCGTTCTCCAGGTCTTTCCTCAAGTCGTCACTGTAATCTTCATCTGGATATTGTCTGGCTTTGTCGCCTTCCAGCAGTTGCCGGATGGCTTCATCATCGTCGTTGTCCAACAGCTCAAAGATTTTATTCATGTATTGTTTACTGACGTACACGTTGCCGTTATCAAGTTCCCTGAGAAATCGCTCGTGATTTGTCATGAAGCGGGTGATTGAGTTTCGGAACGCGTGAAAGCTGCTGTCCAACCGTTTGATTAGCAGGATTTTTATGAAGCGGCCCATGTTTTTTGGGGCCTGTATCTCCAACTGGTCAGGCCTGTCTTCCCCGGGGTAATAGAGCATGGGCGTATAACGCGCGTATTTGAGTTTTTGTGTGAGCAATTCGACGGTCCTGTTGAATATTTCATTTTCCTCCCCGTTCAACTGGTAGAACAAGGGTTCGGGGTTCTCCACTTCAGGGAACCTCAGATTTTGATTGTTCAGGTCGTCGGCAAAGTAGTTTTCGATTTCTTTTCTTGTTCTTCTGACCATCAGGTACTTCAAAATGGAAACGCGAATCCGATGTGCGTTTTCTCTGGCGGTTCGCATGTATTCTGTATGGTCTCTTTGTCTGTCCAATCGCTGTATCTTTTTTCCCTGGGAGTTGAAGAATACTTCGAGGTTGGGGACGTTCGGGATCGTGCTTTTTTTCGCGTTCTGAAAGAGCTTGATCTGGCTCAAAATATCCTTGGGGGAATTATTGAACGGGGTCGCTGTGACCAGCACGACTCTTTTGCCCCTGCAGATCTGCGCGATTTTTTCGTAGGTGACGGTCGATTTCGTTCTGAAGCGACGTGCCTCGTCGATAAAGACGTTTTTATATTTTCCCGCACCGCTTTGGATGAGTTGCTCCAATTTGCCCAATGATTCAAAATCGGCATGCACGCGAAAATCCGAAAAGACGTTGGGCCATGATCCGGGGTTCGCCCTATCCAAAAGTGCGGGCGGGGCCAGGACAAGCGTTCGCCCGTCGATCTGGCTCGCCAGTATGGCGGAAACGTAGGTTTTCCCAAGGCCCACCACGTCTGAAATGAACACCCCGCCGTATTCGTCCAGAATTTTCTTTGCGTTCAAGACAGCCTGTTCCTGGTAGGCCAGTCGTTTGAGTTCCTCGGGGAAGTACTCTGACGTGACTTCATTGGTTTGATGGAGATCGTCCTTGAAATACTCGTAGAGAAATTTGAGGTACAGTTCGTAAGGGGTGATCGTGTCGTTCAGCCACGTGTGTTCCCGAATGGTCTGGACGTATTTGGCTTGTACGTCAACGGCGTTTTCCCACAGCGTCTCGAATTTTGTCCTGGCAAATTCGTAGTCGGCGCGATTTTTCAACTCCACGTTGAATTCCAGGTTGTCCACCAACCCGGATTGCGTGAAGTTGCTGGAACCGGTAATGACCCTGCCTGTGTCCCTGTCCTCCTCCATGAAGGTCATGATGTAGAGCTTGGCGTGGAGGTTCTCCGTCGGATACACCTTGATCTCAAGTTTTCCGCTTTGCAGCCATTCCAAAAACTTTCCCACTCCTTCTTCGACGCGTCTGCTGTCTTCGGCATGCGTCATTTCACTGACAAGCAAAGCGGAAAAGTGCTCCTTTGTTTCCGCGTGGGAAAATGGCAATTCTGTTTGACGCGATTGTTCTATGAACTCCAAGGTTGCCTTGTTCGTCCCGATGCCGATGAGGATTCGGACTTTTCTCGTTTTATCCAAGGCTTGATAGAGTGCGTGGAATCCGCTTGTGTAGAAGTAGCCGACCAGGACGTCGAAGCAGTCGGTATCCTTGATAAGCACCTTGAACCGCTCAAGGAGGGTTTGCCCGCTTTCGTTTGTGATGAACGTCAGGTCGGAATGTGCAGCCATCGTTATTTCGCCGGGTCGTCAAGGGAGGGGTCGAGTATGTCCGATAACGTGCCCGTTTTGATGGTAGGGGTCAGAGTCGAGTTGGCTTCGATTGTCGTTTGGTAACGATATGAAATGTCAGAAGGTCCTTTTTTTGAAAGTGGATTCTGTCCTTGACGGTATGGCGGAGAGGGTGGGGATTCGAAGTCGCGCAACGGGCGTTGCGCTCCCGCTAGGGGGCCAAGCCCCCTCGCGCCGGCGCGAGGCGCCGGTCACCCCATGAAGGGGGTCTGCCCCCTTCAGCACCCCCGTTCGAATCACCCCCTCTTTTTTGCGGCCATTTGGTGAGACAGCGGCTCCACTCTATGTCATGCCGTCCTTGACGGTATGGCGGAGAGGGTGGGATTCGAACCCACGGACCGTTGCCGGTCAACGGTTTTCGAGACCGCCCGATTCGGCCACTCTCGCACCTCTCCGCGTACTTGGACTCTAGCGCCCCGTCGTTTGACCAATCAAGCGCAGTCAGCCATCAAAAATTTGGCTATTTCGTTGAGACGGACGCTGCGTTGTCGTGCCTGAGTCGTTGAAAGAACCGTTGCAGGAGGTCACGGCTCTTATGTTCCAAGATGCCGTCCGTGACGGCGATTTGATGATTCAAGCGGTGATCCTCATGGATCGCAAACAGGGACCCGCATGCCCCGGCTTTCGGGTCCCGGGCGCTGAACACCAAGCGAGGAATCCGTGCTTGCAGCATGGCGCCGGCACACATGAGGCAGGGTTCCAGCGTCACGTACAGGGTCGTGCCGGTTAATCGCCAGGATTGCAATTTTTCGGCGGCTTCCCGGATCGCGATGAGTTCCGCATGGGCCGTCGGGTCCTGTTTGCGTTCTCTGGCGTTTCGTCCCCTGGCCACGATGGCGTTCTCGTACACGAGTACTGCCCCCACAGGGACTTCACCTCCGGCAGCGGCTTGCTCCGCTTCACGCAGGGCTTCGTGCATGAACGTTTCATCGGCCGGGAGATGGTGCGTCGTTGCTGTTTCGAGGATCATGATGTTCCTGTCAAGAGGAAAGGCGGGTTGCCCCCGATCTATGCCCTTTTTTTGTAGCCGCATGATCTCTGCTCGGAGGCAGGAACGTGTTTTATCGCGCTTCCTTCTCTTATGATCTTTCCAAGCGGCATAAGATGTCGCAGCTACAAGTGGTGAGCCAACACTGCATGGATGGGCAACCCCGCCAGCTTTCGAAGCGGTAAAGGTATCGCCCCTGCAAGTGTGAGGCTGAGCTTTGGCTTCTCCCGCAATCATGGTACCATAGCGTGGTCTCAGACTCCACGAGGTGTATGGGTCCACCACATTTGGCACTCGGGTTGGTGGTGAATCAGGGATTGTACCGGAGATTGCCGCCCAAGGCTATGGTGGGGCAACACGGTATTGTAGGCCAGCAACCAATCGGCCAGTTTGCGGTTAAAGGCCGCCAAATCGTCGAACAGCAGATCCTCGTGGTAGTCCACGAAGGTCTCTTGCAGGGTGCGATTGAACCGTTCCGCATGAGCGTTCATTTTCGGGGATCGGGGATACGTCCACCAGTGGGTGATGCCGCGTTCATCGAGCCGGTGCTGGAAATGCCCCTGGAACTCCGGGCCGTTATCGGAGAGGAGGACCCGGGGTGGGGCCGGGAGCAACGCACAGAGTGCATCGAGGGCGTGGGTGGCATGGCGGCTGGAGGCGGTGGCGGTGGCCACAGCGAAGGCGAAGCGACTGCAGGGATCGATGAAGGTGAATAGGTAGCGGCGGAGTCCGGCGTGGAGCCGCACAACGGGATCGCCGGCCAAGACCGCCAGGGGCTGGGCGGGGCGGGGCCGGGGCGGGCGGGATTTCCGGCGCCGTGTCCGGGGTTTGGGCCGGCCCCGGGCATCCAGGCGGCTCGGCGTGTGCCGCATCCGGTCCGGGGCGCGGGCGATCAGGCGCCCGATGGTGGAGACCCTGGGGAGGGCTAGCCCGTGCTGCGCACACCACGGCCGCAGTAGGACGTGCAGCTTGGCCTTCCCACGGTTGGGATACGTGGTGCGTAGCCGCCGGATCGCTTGGCTCAGGGCGGGTGGCCACGTGGCCTGCCGCCGCCGGTGGGGGGCCCTAGAGCGGACGGCCAACGCCTGCGGGTCCCCGCCAGCCTGAGTGAGCGCCCGCTGCCAGCGATAAAGCGTCCGGCGGCTGACGCCAAAGGCCTCCCCCGTCGCGGCTGGGCCATGCCGGGCGCAAAAGTGCAGAATCTTGAGTCGGTGATGGGCTTCGTGGGGTATCATGTCCCAACGATGCCCGAATTGCGTTAGTCGATAAAACCCCCTGATGCGATAGCCGACATGGTGGATTTGCATGGCCTCTCCTCCTGTGTCGAGGAGTGCCAAAGGTTTCTGAACTTATACACGAGGATTCATGTTGAGGGACATGGCGCTTCACACTCCGAGCAACGTTCCCCTTTCCGTCGAGCACCTTCAGGCGATCTGGCAGGAATTGAACGAGTCGTATTTCGGGAACCGGCTGCCAGCCATTGAGATTCAATGGAGTACCCGTCTGACGGCCTCAGCCGGCCTGTTTCGGAGCCGAACGGGGCCGCGCACCTCGTGGGTGGCTCCGGAGGAGCGGCATGGCGCAGGGCGAGTCATTCGTTTGTCGGTTCCGCTCCTTTCCAGGGAATCTTTTGAGGCCATACGGTGTACTCTGGCCCACGAGATGATTCATCAATGGCAGTTTGACGTGAAGAAATGTTGTCCTTCGCATGGGCGGGAATTTCGACGGATCATGGCCTTGATGAATGCCGATGGTTTGGGAATCACGATTTATCATACGTTCGGCGAGGACGCCGAAGCTGCCGCGAAGTTTACATGGCGTTGTGCGTGGTGTGGGTACGCGTATTATCGCCAACGCAACACCCTCTCGACGAAACGGCATCGCTGTGGGGTCTGCCGGGGGCCTCTTCAGGAAATTTCCGGGGCTCCCTCTCAGGCGTGTCCCCCTCAAGAGGCAGACCACTTTCAAGTGATTGCCGGCAACAAGGACGGACCACCCTCACTCCAGCCTTCACCCAGCGGACGAGGGAGCAGTGAGAAGAATAGGTACCCCTTGCCCGGAGAGCGAGGGGGCAGCAAACTGGGCGTCCCCATTCAACTCGCCTTTAATTTTTGAGCGTGCTTGGTGGCGGTGCGGATTCGGCCCGAGCCTCTGCGTTCCCGCTTGTTTCACCGCTTCCCCGGATCAATGGCATGTCTGTGCGAGATTGCCGCGCTGCAGAGAATCCGGGCGCGTGACTCATCATAGGGACGGTACGGAAGAACGGAGAACCTTTACGGATCGAAGAAACGTCGGTGTTGCCAAACCAGGCCGAGGTTTGGTACCTACGTGTGTCAGCCCATCCCGGCGCCGAGCGGGGATGCCGTGTCATCGGCGAAAGGCGTCTTTGCCTTTCACAATTTTGGAGAGAAGTGCATCGGCTTGTTTGGCCGCCTTTCGATGGCGCCACCACCGGATCCCGTATCGGCAGGCAAGAAGCCCGGCCAGACAACCCACGACGATTCCCATCTCGTCACTCATGACGATAGTCTAGTGCACCCTCATAACGTGAGCAAGGTTCGTGGCGCCGTTGCCCGGACCGCGGTTCGTCAAGGAAACGTATGGAATTGTGGGTTTTATTTATTTCGCTGCTTGTGATCCTGATCGGCGCGGAAACATTTACCAATGCGCTCGAACATTTCGGAGAACGGTTGCGCATTTCCGAGGGGGTCACGGGCTCGGTGTTTGCGGCCGTGGGGACGGCTTTGCCCGAGACGATGGTTCCTGTGGTGGCTGTGTTGGGCGCCAGCGGGGATTTGTCGGTTCGGCATGACGTCGGAGTAGGGGCCATTTTAGGGGCGCCGCTGATGCTTTCGACCGTCACGTTCTTTTTAATGGGAATGCTCGCCGCCCAGCGTCGCGGGTGGACTCAAGCCTTTTGCCCCGAGTCCACCGGCCTGCACCGGGACCTGGATTGGTTTCTTTTTGCTTTTGCGTTGGCGACTCTCGCGGTCTTCGTCCCTTCGGAATGGCACTGGGCGCGCGTATCATTGGCGTTGGGATTGACTGTGAGCTATTTTGTCTATTTGCTGTTAACCATTCGTGCCTCCGGGGACCTGGTTGCACAGGGCCATGGCACCAAGGCGGATCACCCTCTTTTTTTGAGCTGGGTTCGCGTCCCCGAGAACCTTGCCACGATTCTCTTGCAACTGGTCATCGGATTCGGGTTTATCATTGGAGGGGCCAAGGGTTTTGTGTACGGCGTGGAAGCTTTGGCTGCTTGGCTGGGGCTTTCCACCCTGGCCTTGTCGCTGTTGATTGTGCCGGTGGCGACCGAATTACCCGAAAAAGTGAATAGTATTATCTGGGTTCGGCGAGGTAAGGATACCTTGGCCTTCGGCAACATTGCCGGGGCGATGGTGTTTCAAGGGAGTCTGCTGCCTGCCTTGGGGGTGTTGTTGACGCCATGGGTTCCACGAAAAGAAGCCCTGTGGGGTATCGGGTTGACGTTGCTTGCCACGCTCTATCTCAAATTTCATTTGCGGTCCCATGCCTTGAGGCCCTACCATCTGATTTTCAATGGCCTGTGCTACCTCGCTTTTGGCCTTCTCGTTGCTTTTGGGTAACTAAGCGACGGATGGCGCCGCATTCTGGTGCCGTATTCGGGAAGAAAAGGTTTGTAGTCTGGCGCTGATTTTTATACAATAGCATTCTCTGCCGGTTTGCTTTTCACTTGCTCGGTTTTGAGGGGGCGTATGCAATCACCCGTGGTGGCCTGTTTGGATATGGAAGGGGTGTTGACGCCGGAAATTTGGCTGGCGTTATCCGAGAAAACGGGAATTGCCGACTTAAAGGTCACGACGCGGGATATTCCTGACTATGACGAACTCATGAAGCTTCGTCTGGACGTTCTGGCGAAATTCCATCTGAAGCTGTCGGACATCAGGGCCGTGGTCTCGGGGCTGAAACCCCTGGATGGCGCTGTGGAGTTTTTGACGTGGTTGCGAGAGCGGTGTCAGGTCATTATTTTGTCGGACACCTATTATGATCTGGTCGGTCCCCTGATGAAACAACTGCACTATCCTTCCATATTCTGTCACACCCTGGAGATTGACGACGAGGGCTACATTCGGAATTATTCGCTCAGGCAAAACGATCAAAAACGTCATGCGGTGGCAGCCGTTAAAAGTCTGAATTTTCGCGTATTGGCTGCGGGAGATTCCTATAATGACGTGTCGATGCTGCAAGAGGCCGATGCCGGGTTTTTCTTCTGTCCGCCGGATACGATCTGTTCCGAATATCCTCAGTTTCCGGTTACCCGTTCCTATCCTGAGCTTATGGAACAGTTCGGGTGTGCCGGAGGGTTCAGTCACTGAGGTCTCACCGTCAACCGTTGAGCATGGCGGTTGCGGCAAAACGCGAAGCAATTGTCGGTTATGCATTACCCATTATGGCAACGGTTGGGAACTGTTGCTTGCCAAAGGAGGCAACATATGAGTCGCCTGGCTGTCGTGCGCAAGGCGTGCGGTATTCTTCTGATCATGTCATTGACGATAACGGGCTGCTTGGGCTCACGGGATTGGGAGTATCCGCCTCCCCCGGATAAGACGTATTTGGACGTGACGACTGACCAGCAGGTTGCCGGCAGTCTGGTAGTCGTTCCTCTTGAGGATAAGCGGGGGACGGAGGTACGCGAAGAATATTGGGCGGCCGTGATTCCCTTCGTGCCTCAGACCGTGACAGTCTATGACCGGCCTGAGATGGTTTCAGACCCCGAACCCGTCGACAAAGTGACCTTTTCCCCGTCACGTGATTTTTCTCGTGCCTTGGCTGATGAAATTCGAAAGACGAATATTTTTTCTTCCGTGACGTTTGTCGACCAGGATCAACCCATGCCTTCCAGTGATTTTATCTTGCAGGGACGACTCTATTCGACGCGGTGGGAGCGAAATATTTCCACGTATCTTTTGGGTCCCGCCGGTACGCTTTTGTGGATGACCGGTTTGCCGATGGGAACCACCGAGACCGACGTGGAGATGGATCTGCGATTAACTCAGGTAGGGGAGCCGGATAACGTGCTGTGGGGCTTGGCCATGGAATTTGAAGCACAGGAAACGGATAGCCTCTATTATGGGCTGGAAGATTCCGTGACGAATTATCCGAAAGCTCTTCAGGAAGGGCTACGGCTTGCTCTTAAGGATTTGGTGGAAAAAGCTCCGGTATACCTCAAGCGCTGAGACGGCAAGCGGTTCCCAGAAGTCATTTGGGTCGTAAGGGGGGGAGTCGGTCATGGGAGTACTTGTCGTACTGGTAACGGCTTCGAACCAAGAAGAAGCGCTTCTGATTGGTCGCCGGGTCGTGGAGAAAAAATTGGCGGCGTGCGTCACGGTCGTGCCGAATGTGACGTCAATTTTTACATGGGAAGGAACAGTCTGCGAAGAACAGGAATGGCTGCTGGTCATGAAATCGAATGCCGACGTCTATGATGCCTTGGAAGATGAAGTGCAAACTCTCCATAGCTATGAGGTTCCTGAAATTCTCGCCTTGTCGGTCGCGAAGGGCTCAAACGAATATCTGGCATGGGTCAAGGCCATGACCCACGTGCTTGGTTAGGGAACCTCTGATTTCGTGCCCTATCGGGCGCATGGCGGCGTGGTGTCCTCGCTCAACCCTCACCTCTCTCTCTGATACGCTGCGGGTTTCGCTCCGGGACGCCTTGCCCTGCATCCCGCTATCACACGAAATCAGAGGTTCCTTAGGGTGCCGTCATTCTCCTCATCGCATGGCAGGAGTGGCGATTGCCGAAAGGAATATTGAGTATTGCCCCCAATTGACCTGTAAGGATGTTGTTCAGTACAGTAGCGTGTCGGTGTCCCACGCAACAATCGTTACCCCCACCCCCTCGGCGCTTCCATGAAAATTTCTGACGAAAGATGGGCGATTGTACTGTTTCGAGGAACATCCGGGAACCCTCTGGGGATCTCTTTACGCAAAGGGACGGTCAAGCAACTGCTGCTGGCGGCTCTGATTTTGTTGGTCGTGCAAGTAGGCGTGCTGGCACACTATGTGGTTCAGTCGAATCAGGTGACGGGCCAAGTTGCCGAACTCGAAGGGTTGAGGGCAGAACTCAGCCAGTTTAAAAGACAGACGGTTGAATTTTCTGAAGCCATTGATGAAATGCAGCAGCGTGTTCTGACGGTCCAATCGTTAAACGAAAAGTTGCAAGTCATGTTCGGGCTTCGACCCGAACAAGCGGAAGACAACGTCAAAGGGCAGGGTGGGGAAGAGGTTCCTTATTATGAGACTGCTTTGGAGGGGACGGCAGGGACCCAGACTTTCGAATCTCTCGCGGAGGAGGTCTCGGGCGAGCATGCCGGCAACTCCAGGCCTGGAATGGCGACTGATATCAGCCGTGGCCTGTCCTGGCTCGACAAGCAGACTGCTCGACAACTCCACGTTCTGACCCTGTTGAAAAAAAGAGCGGAAGAACGTGTTGGCTTTTGGGCCGCGACACCGTCCGTCTGGCCAGTCAAAGGACTCGTTTCTTCAAAATTCGGACCACGTATTTCGCCATTTACCGGAAAAAGGGCGTTTCATGCGGGCTTGGATATTAGTGCCCCACGAGGGGAAAAAATTCGAGCCCCCGCCAACGGGAAAGTGGTCGTGGCAGCCTATGATTCGAAGATGGGGAATTTTGTCCGTATCAATCATCGGTATGGAGTCGTGACGACCTATGGTCATCTTTCCAAAATTCTCGTTCGGAAAGGCCAGAAGGTGAACCGGGGCGACGTGCTGGGACTCGTCGGCAGTACAGGACGGTTTTCGACCGGACCGCATCTTCATTATCAGGTGGCCGTGAACGATAAAGTCGTTGATCCTCTCCAGTATATTTTGGACTAGCCCGGATTTCTCACCGTCTCCTGCTGCGGGTGCCGGTCCACTCGCTGTGTTGGGGCGTACTCCTGCAAGCCATTCCAACAGAGTGTCAACTATACCGTCAACGTCTTCCAGTCCGTGCCTCCCGGTACAGCGGCGGCTCGACGCCCTTGAGACGGACGCTGGTGAAAAATTCGGGCTAGTGTTCTCATGCGCTGATTTGTCTTCGTGCTTGAATCCCCTCACCAAAATATGTGACCAAGTCCGGTTTTTCCGCATCGTGTTTCGTTGAACCAAGAGAATGGGGCCAAAGGCCTAGCCTCCAAATTCTTGCATAGGGCTTCTTTTTAAAGCGGCGGGCCTTCTTTTTTGTTGCCTTCTTCCATGGTTCGGTTTTAGGATACCCGTGTGGTTCTTGACTGAGAGCGGCTCAGGGAGCGGCTTGCCGAACACCAAGAACCGTGTGCCTCGCCGAACAGGCAGGAAGCGAGACAACGAGTGGGGTGGTCAGGGCTCTTTACTCGGGGACCTCATCTACGTTAAGGTTAATGAGATTGACCGGAAATGCGGCAAAAAGGAGCGTTGGAGCAGAACCGGAGAGAACGCATGATCGGATTGTTAGATTTCCCAGACACACTGGCGATAGGCTGAGTTGCAAACGTAATACAAACGTCTCAGGAAAGGGGATCCACGATGAGCCTCGATTACGTCAAGTTTACATCAGGTTTCGGAAAGTTCATGCCTAAAGAATATCGGGATATGGTGGAGTATGGTCCATTTGGGAAAAAAGTCTCAGTGTCCCAAGTGGGAACTTTTAAGGAAATTTTAGAAGAACACCCGATGTGCGCAGGATGCGCCATGACTCTGTTCATCCGGCTGGCGATGGTGGCGTTTCCCAATCCGGAAGATACCATCACGGTCGGGACGGCCGGTTGTGGCCGGTTGGCGATTTCGCAAGCTGCCATCCCGTTCGTGTACGGCAATTATGGAGACCAGAACGGGGTTGCCAGTGGATTGACCCGCGGTCTTCGTCTGCGGTTTGGTGATAGGCCCAAAGACGTCGTCGTGATGGCTGGAGACGGTGGCATGGCTGATATCGGGTTCGCCCAAACCCTGCATTCGTGGTTCAGAAAAGAAAAGTTTACCACCATTATGTTGGACAATGAGGTCTATGGAAACACCGGCGGCCAGGAAAGTGGGATGACGAACCGGAATCAGGTGTTGAAAATGGCGCCCTTGGGGAAGAAGTTCGAGAAAATGGATATGTTGGGCATGGCAAAGGTTGCCGGTTGTGCGTACGTGGCGACGGTGGTCCCCAACAACCCACGGCGCGTGGAGAGTGTGATCAAAAAGGCCGTGTTAGTCGCCAGAGAAATCGGGCCCAGCTATATCCAGGCCTACACCTCCTGTAACATCGAATACGCGATCCCAACCGATAAGGTGATGGAAGACGCCAAAACCGTTGAAACCGACCGCTACAAATTCTCAGAATATATTACGGATGAAGCGAAAGAATATCTGTCCCAGTTGTACGGGTACAAAGAATATCTCCCGAAACCCGCCGCTGCCGTCACGAAGCAGTAAGGGCGGTCGATTGAAAGAGCAAGATGGGTGTGTGCGTGACGAGAGAGGAAGGTGAAGACAATGGCGATTCGTTATAACATTCGTATGGCGGGAGTCGGCGGCCAAGGCGTCGTGACGGCTTCGCATATCTTCAGCACGGGGGTGATCAATGCCGGTGGGGAAAGCACCATCGTGCCTTTTTATGGATCCGAAAAGCGAATGGCGCCGGTGGAGAGTTACGTGAGGGTGTCCGATGAACCGATTTATGAAATCGGAGAAATCACGTTTCCCCACATTATCATGATCTTTCACCCCCAGGTCATTACCCATGGGAAAAGCTACACGAATCCGTTTTATTTTGGATTGAAGAAGGACGGGATCGCCTTGATCAACAACGATGGTCCCATGAGACTCGAGTCTGACCAGGAACGTGAACTCGCCGAGTTGAATGCCAAACTGTTCTATCTGCCCGCAACGAAACTGTCGCTTGACGTGGCTGGAATCGATTTGGCGACGAATATGGCCATGGTGGGTGCCATGGGTGCCATTACAGGTCTTTCGGATATGGAGGCCCTGGCGCAAGCGGTGAAAGACCGGTTTTTGGGAAAAGGCTTTGTGGTGTCCGGGGGAACGGCGGCCCTGGATAGTGTGGTCGAGCGCAAATTCAAGAAGAAACAGGAATTGATCGAGAAGAATCTGGCGGTGGTCCGAGCGGCGTGGGATTTTGCCGTAGAACATGATTGGGTTCAAGCGAAACGGGCATCGACCGCTCCAGCGACGGCATAATGCTTTAACCGACGAGAGAGGCCTGTATGTATTTAGTTGCGAATATCGATACCGAGATTTGTGCAGCCACGAGTTGCAAATTGTGTACCCAATATTGTCCCGAGGCCAATACCATTCTGTATGACAATGAGGCCGGACAGGATAAAGGGCTCAAATACGGAGCCGCCTATGTTGCCGTGGACCGCTGTAAGGGGTGTGCACAGTGTGTCTGGGTGTGCGACAACATGGCCAAGCACAATGCCATCAAAATGGAAATGATTGACCAGATCGGTGAGACGGCCCTGACGGAAAATGTCAGCTACGGTGACAAGACGAGCCATGCAACCTTGGCTAATCCCGTTCGAGGGTGAGGTCGGGACAGAGACGGGAGAAGGGGCGGTAGGCGTCTCGACCCGGGAACAACCGAGTGGAGGAGAGAGAGGTGGAATCAACCGAGTTAGAAAGAATTGTTGAACCTGGTCCGGCTGGATTTCATCCGCCGTCCGCGGCTGAATTGGGCGTTCTGCCCCCGTTACCGGAGTATGGTCTGACGTTCGGTCATCAAGTGCCGGAAGAGAAAGCGATGGAAGAGATGGCCAGGGCCATGTTCACGAGGAAAAATGCGACGATTTTTCCCGGCCCCCTGGTATTGTGGAATTGGAATGACCACGCGGCCGATAAGGCCAGAGCCGTCTTGGAACTTGCGGCCCAAGTCCCGGAAGTCCTCATCATCCCGATGCCCGATTATCGCCCCAAATACCCGAAGATCGAACCCGAGGAAGTCATCAACCCCAATCATCCCAATCTCACGATTTGGGGCAATAAAATCGAAGCGTGTATTTTTATCGGTGTGCATTGTCATTACGCTAATCTCACGCTGAAAATGATTCGAGCCGGCACGAATTGCTGGACCTCCGCAATTTGCGCCGAGCAGGGCCACGAGGATGCCATGTTTACGGTACGGGATTCCGATGCGGCCAAAATTCGAAAAGTGGCACAGGTATTCAAGCGTGTGCGTGAGGAAATGGGGATTGCCTTGCCGGAGAGCGGCGAAAGTGTTCGTTTCACGGGGTTGCAATCCCGTGTGCATGACGGCAAGACCCATACGAATCCATTAGACATTCCACTGGGAGAAGAGGGGACGGCAAGTGCCGCGACCTTCGGGCATAAAGCCGAAGACATGCAACGAGAAGGCTAGGGAACCTCTGATTTCGTGTGGGAGCGGGATGCAAGGCAAGGCGTCCTGGGGCGAAACCCGAAGCGTATCAGAGAGAGAGGTGAGGGTTGAGCGAGGAGACAACGCCGCCATGCGCCCGATAGTGCACTCAATCAGAGGTTCCCTAGTCCTATTATGTACGATCACGCAACCCCGGAGAGGTCGATCCGGGATTGCCGCCACCCTAGAGGGGGGTAAGCCATGAGTGAAGCATTGGAAACGGAAGTCAAAACCAATCCGCAAGGCGACCCGATTACGAGTGCGGCTCCGCCACCTTCCAGTCATGGAGGGAGACAAGATCCTCATGCGGAGGCCAAACGGCAACAGGAGGTTTCTCCGGAGCATATGTTTTTCGAAGCCCCTCGTGAGCGGGAATTCATTACGGGCAGTGAAGCTGCCAAAGAAGCCGTTCGCCGGTCCAACGTCGATCTCTCAATCGCCTATCCGATCACACCCCAGAGTGAAACCATGCAGTTGATCGGGGTGTTGTATGGAGAAGGGTACGTCAAGGAATATTATCGCGGAGAGGAAGAATACGGCGTCATGTCGGCCATTGCCGGCGGGTCCCGTGCCGGTGTGCGGTGTTTTACCGCGACGGCCGGACCGGGCACATTGCGAGGGATTGAGCCGATCGCTTCATGGCCGGGGCATCGCCTGCCCGCAGTGGCCATGTTTACCTGCAGGGTGGTCAATGCTCCCTTAGCCATTCAGCCTGACAATATTGAAGTGTCGTACTTGTTGAATTGCGGCATGATCGTCTTCCATGCCGAGAATCAGCAAGACTTGTTTGATTTCATCATGAAGGGGTTCATCATCAGTGAAAAGAACGACGTGACGTTGCCGGTCGGGGTCTGCTGCGACGGCTTTTTTGTGACCCATGCACGGGGCTACTGCGCCATGCAGGATCGAGGACTCAAATTGCCGCCACGAGATTCCTGGAGAGGGGCGGTTCCGGTTTTGGACGCAGAAAATCCCCCGGCTAGGTTGTCCCGGGACGCGCCAGTCCAAAAATCCAATTTCATGGCATACAACATCCACGCCGTGTGGCAACAAGAGGTCTGGGCGGCTGTGGAACGGTCCAGAAAATACATCGACCTGTACATGGATGGCTTGATTGAGGCACAGGATGTGGAGGGTGCCGACGTCCTGCTGATTTCGTCGGGAAGTGCCGCGGCCCAGTCACGCGAGGCCATCAGGATGTGCAAAGACAAAGGCATTCACGCGGGGTTGATTAAGGTGAAGTCGCTTCGCCCGTTCCCCACGAGAGAATTGCGGAAACTGTGCGCCAAGGCCAAACTGATTGTGGTGCCGGAGTTCAATTACGTCGGGTGGTTGGCCAAAGACGTGGCAACGGCCATTTATGGGTACTCGAACGCCAAAATCGTGGCCGGTCCCCATGTCTATGGCGGCATGTCCATGCCGGTGGAAATGATTTTCGACGAGATCGAATGTGGGCTCACGGGGAAAAAGTCGGCAACGGTTCCCACTTCCGCCATCATGGGAGCCGTCGATCAGGAAGCCGTTGCTCACTTCATGCAGAATATTTGACCACGCACGCCGTTGCGAGTTTCGAAAAAAGCCTACCTCAACGGAACTGAGGTAGGCTTTTTTATTGCATGCGCGTATCATAATCCGCCATGAACATCTTAGTCACCAATGACGACGGCGTCGAATCTTCCGGCATTCGCACTCTTGCAAGACAGATGAAGAAACTGGGCGACGTCTGGGTGGTGGCGCCTGACCGGCCGCAAAACGCCATGGGGCGGGCCATTACTCTGCATAAGCCCCTGCGATTGAAGACAATCGGGCGGCAGGTCTTCTCGGTGAACGGCACGCCGTCGGATTGCGTCATTTTGGCTGTGGAGCGGGTTCTGCGAGACCGTCCGATTCATTTGCTGGTGTCGGGAATCAACAAAGGGTTGAATCTTGGTGACGATGTGACCAATTCCGGAACAGTCGCCGCGGCGCTCGAAGGCGCGATTCGCGGCATTCCCTCGATGGCCGTCTCACTGGATGGTCTGAAACGATTTCGATTTCCGGCGGCAGCCCGGATTGCGGTCGAGGTGGCAACGTTGATTCTGAATGACGGGTTGACGGCCGATACCTTGTTGAACGTCAACGTGCCCGACGTTCCGCCTGAAGCCATGACGGGGATGCAGGTCACGTCGTTGAGCCGGCGATGGTATCGCAATTCCATTATTGAAAACGTCGACCCCCGGGGGAGCGCGTACTATTGGATCGCAGGCGAACAGGTGACTAGGAACCGGGGAAAGAATTCTGACGTGGATGCTATTGCCGGCAACAAGGTTTCTCTGACGCCGTTGCATTTCGACATGACGCAGTACCACGCCATGAAAAAGTTGACGGCGTGGGAATCCGTGTGGCCGACGCGAGCGATGTCATCCTGAGGGATGGAGGCAGGACACCATGCTCACGGCCCTGTATCAGTGGATGGTCTCCTGGTCTGAATCCCCGTACGCGGATCCCGCGTTGTTTGTGCTGGCATTTGCAGAGTCCTCCGTCTTTCCGGTCCCCCCTGACGTCTTGCTGATGGCATTGACTCTGGGGAATCCGTCGTGGGGCCTGTATTACGCCGCGATTACCACCGTCGGTTCCGTTCTGGGAGGCATGTTCGGCTATCTCATCGGGTGGTGGGGAGGGCAGCCGATTCTGCTACGGCTGATCGGTCAGGATCGCGTCGTCAAAATCCATGACATGTTTGAACGCTATGAAGGCTGGGCGATTCTGATTGCGGGTCTGACGCCTGTTCCGTATAAGGTGTTTACAATCGGTGCCGGTGCGTTTTATGTTAATTTCCGCGTATTTGTCGCGGCGTCTCTGCTCAGCCGGGGCGTCCGGTTTTTCCTGGTCGCTGGGACGCTGCAACTGCTGGGTCCGTGGGTCAAAGAGGCCTTGGAGCAATATTTCAATCTGTTCACCCTCGTCCTGGTATTGTGTATGGCTTGCGGCTATTGGATCGTTAAACGCCAAACGAAAAAGGCCTTAAAGCCTTCCGCTTCGCTGACCTCGGAATGAACGCCCCGTGAAAATTTTTAACACCCTGACGAATCAAAAAGAACCGTTCGTTCCCATCACGTCGCCTAGAGTGGGGCTCTACGTCTGCGGCGTCACCGTGTATGATGAATGTCATCTGGGCCATGCCCGAAGTGCGATCGTCTTTGACGTGCTCCGGCGGTATCTCGTGTATCGCGGCTATGACGTGACCTACGTCAAAAATTTCACCGACGTGGATGACAAGATTATCGCCCGTGCCCTACAGGAAGGCATCCCCTGGGACGGAGTCGTCGAGAAATACATGCAGGCATACGCCCGCGACATGAAACGTTTGGGCGTCGGCACTCCGGACCTTGAACCGCGGGCCACGGAACACATGCCGGAGATTCTGCAGATGATTCGCACGTTGCTGGAAAAAGGATTTGCCTACCGGGTCGACGGCGACGTCTACTATCGGGTGTCGGCTTTCCCGGAGTATGGGTGTTTGAGTAAACGTCACCTCGAAGATATGCAGGCCGGGGCGAGAGTCGAAGTGAATGAACGGAAACAGGATCCCATGGACTTTGCCTTATGGAAAGCAGCCAAACCCGGGGAACCGGCGTGGGAGAGTCCATGGGGACTGGGCAGGCCGGGCTGGCACATCGAGTGTTCAGCCATGTCCGTGCGTCATTTGGGTGCCATCTTCGACATTCACGGAGGTGGCAAAGATTTGACCTTTCCTCACCATGAGAATGAAATTGCGCAGTCCTGTGCCGCAACGGGACAGGCATTCGCCCGATATTGGGTGCATAACGGGTTCGTCACCATCGACGAAGAAAAAATGTCCAAGTCGTTGGGGAATTTTTTTGCCGTACGGGAGATTTTCGACCAATCGAATTGTCCGGAACCCGTGACGGCAGAGGCAATACGCTACTTTCTGCTCTCGACCCACTATCGTGGAGACGTAAATTTTTCCAACTTAGCCGTGGCAGAAGCCAAGTCGGCCTTGGATAACATCTATGATCTCTTTATCCGCCTCTGTGAACCGGCTGCCGAATCCATGGATGCCGTCGGGGAGGCCTTGACCCAATTTCATCAGGCGTTCGAAGAAGCCATGGAGGATGATCTGAACACCCCCGGGGCGTTGGCGGCCTTTCAGCAACTTCGGACCGCAGCCAACCAAATCCTTCAAAGGGGGTTGTCCGGGAAAGGCCGGCAGGAGATTCGCAACACCTTCTGGCAATATGGCGCGTCGCTGGGTTTGTTTCAACTCAACGAAAATGAGTGGGTGTTTCGTGAGTTGGAGTTCGGCGTGACGCTGTCCCGGCTGCGCGTTGACCAGGAGTGCACCGATGAATGGATTCAAGAACAGATTCAACAAAGGGCCGAAGCACGGGCGCGGAAAGACTTTGCCGCCGCCGACCACATCCGAGAAGCCTTGGCGGCCAAAGGGATTCTCCTCGAGGATCGGCCGGACGGAAGCACCCGGTGGAAGCGGTGAGGCCGGGGACTGCCTGTTTGGGATTCGGGCCGTTACGGAGGCGCTGCGGTCCGGATCGCGAACGTTTATAAGAATCTTCCTGTCGCATCGTCATCGTCAATTTTCTCAGATCATTCGTTTTGCCAAAGCCCAAGGTGTTCCCTTACAGGTTCATCCACGTGAACGGCTCGACCGGCTGGCCGTATCCGGAAGCCACCAAGGGGTGGTGGCTCTGGTGGCGGCCAAGTCCTATGCCTCGGAGGAGGAGATTCTTGAACATGCCACGCAACAAGGAGCGCCGGGGTTTTTTCTTGCGCTCGACGGGGTGGAGGATCCGCAAAATTTCGGAGCAGTCCTCAGAACAGCCGTCACGGCGGGTGTTCATGGCGTGTTTGTTCCTGACCGTCGATCCGTAGGATTGACGGCGAGTGTGGCCAAAGCGTCTGCCGGCGCCATCGAACACGTTCGGGTGGCCCGGTGCGCCAATATTGGCAAACTGATCGAACGCTTGCAGGACCGTGCCGTGAACACTGTGGCGTTGGATCCTCTGGCTCCCCGCCTCTACACTGAGTTGGATTTCAAGGGACCCACCTTATTGGTGTTTGGAGGCGAGGGCAGGGGGCTCAGATCCGGGATTGTCGGACGGTGTCAGACTCAAGCCCGCATTCCCGTACTCGGAGAGGTGCATTCGCTCAACGTTTCGGCAAGCGTTGCCGTGGTCGTGTATGAAGTTGTTCGACAACGGGGAGTGAACGCGTTACTGAATTTGGATCAGTCCTTCTTGAATAGCCGCGTTTAAGAGTTGGGCAGCATTCGAGACGCGCACCTTTTTCATCATATTGGCACGATGGGCCTCGACGGTCTTAACGCTGATCGCGAGACGTCCGGCGATTTCCTTATTTTTAAGGCCGGACCAGATCAGTTGAAGGATTTCCTGTTCCCGTTCGGTGAGCGCTTCGGGGCGCTTCCGTCGCATAGGAAGCAGTTCTCTCTTTTTGCTTGCTCTTGTTTGGACGGCCACCGGGAACCGAATTTTTTCAAGATAAATTATGTAGGTAATACTAGCAGGGCGTTCATCGAAAAGTAAAGCGGAGAAAAGCCGTTCGGGGCGCAATAGACGGAGTTTTTTCAGGATCACGACATATAGAATGATGGATGCGACAGGCTTCTATATTTTGTTGTTTGTGACGGGATTGATCGTGGGCAGTTTTCTGAACGTTTGTATCTTCAGACTCCCCCACGGTCAATCCGTTATCCGGCCCGGGTCACATTGCCCGCAATGCAAGACGTCCATTCGCTGGTTCGATAACGTTCCCCTTTTGAATTTTTTCTGGTTGCAAGCACGCTGTCGATGGTGTCGAGGAAAAATTTCATGGCGTTATCCCCTGGTGGAATATCTGAATGGGGCAGGTTATCTCGGGATCGTCTACACGTTCGGCTGGACCGGCAGCGCCCTCGTGTATATGCTGTTCGTGTCGTTGCTGTTGGTCGTCATGATGATCGACATCGATCATCTCGTGATCCCGGACGTCATTTCTCTTCCGGGCCTGGTCATCGGCTTTTTCGCATCGACGTTCATTCTTCCCTTGGGTTGGGCGGGTTCATTGCAGGGCGTGGCACTGGGAGGAGGGATCCTGTGGATGCTCGCGGCCGTCAGTCCTTACCTGTTTGGGAAAAAAGGACTGGGAGGTGGCGACATTAAATTCCTGGCAATGATCGGCGCGTTTCTCGGCTGGCAGCACGTGCTCATGACCTTGTTTCTCGCGTCATGTGCAGGGGCATCAGTCGGCATTGGTCTCATGGCCTTCCGCTACATGGAGCCCGGTCAATACATGCCTTTGGGACCGTTCCTGGCACTGGGGGCGGTGGTGTCACTGTTGTTTTATCAGGAACTGTTCGGCATGTATGAGTCCATGGTTCTGTAGCGAAAGCAGGGAGGATCGTTGCACGGACACTTCTGCAACCACGGGCGTTCCGTCTTGTGGAAATGCTCTCACGAGCCAATGGACGCTCCTTTGTGCCCTGATGATAAGCCATCGGGGTATACGTTGACGGAGTTAATGATTGTCCTTGGCATTATGGCGGTCGTGTTGGGGTTGAGCGGTATCTGGCTTGCCTCGCAACTGCCACAGTACCGCCTGAATGGGGCGGTTCGACAAATCCGCGGGGATCTCTTGGCCGCGAAGGCACAAGCCGTCAGACAGGGGAATGAGGTCCGCATCTTTTTTCTGGATTCGCAGCATTACGATATTTTGGATGATGACAACAATAATGGAAGATCCGATCCCGGTGAAGCCGTCGAATCCCGTTCGATCCGGGAAGAGTTTGCAGGCGTCGTGATTCAGTCCAACAATAATCCGATCTTCCATCCGCGGGGCACGGCTTCGAGTCTGGCGACGGTCAAGGTCTCCGGTGCCTCAGGAGAAAAGGCGAGCACAATCAGCATGACGGGTCGCGTAAAAGTGAAGACCCCCTAGCCTCACTCGTATGGGCCTGGTGACGAATCATAAGGGCTTAACCCTCTTGGAGGCGGTCATTGCCTTGGGACTCTTTATGGTCGCCGTCTTGGCCTTTGCGGGGGTGGCGGTCACGGCGAGTAAGGGCGCGGCAGCGAGCAAGCATCTTACCACTGCCGCGACCCTAGCTCAGGATAAGCTGGAACAGGTGAGAACCTCCGGCTACGACGCAGGGTTGACGGCTTCTGTTGAAAGCACGGAAGACTCTGACTCCATTCCGGACTTCCCCCTCTATCAACGCGTCGTCACGATCCGGCCAGGCCGGCTGGTTCCGGGGTTGCAAACGGCGACGGTCACGGTGTCGTGGGCGGAAGGCCGGCACTCAGTGATCGTATCGACGATTCTTGCCCCTTAAGGCACCGATGACGTTCAACCCCCTGACCAATCAAAGAGGAGTCACCCTGACGGAGCTTCTCATCGCTCTGGCCTTGGGCCTGTTCACCATCGGTGAGGTCTATGCGGTACACCTGAATCAGGTGAAGAGCCAGATTGTTCAAGAAGACGTGTTGGCCATGCAACAAACCGCTCGTGCCGCATTGGACATAATGGCCAGGGAGATTCGCATGGCAGGCTATGATCCCATGGGAGTGAATCGGGATGTCGATCCGTCAAACGATTTTTATGGTCTCAGCTACCATCCCACGAAGTTGCACGTTCGGGCTGACCTGAACGGAAACGGCGTGCTCACCGATTCGAAAGAATCCATTGTCTATCTGTATGACGATTCGACCAGCACGTTGCGACGCAAAGTGGGAAAAGGCGGACGGCAACCCGTGGCGGAACATATCGAGTCCTTGACCTTTTCGTACCGTGACGCCCTGGGGCAGCCAACGACGCACACGCCGAGTATTCGGGCGGTTGACGTGCAGGTGACGGCCCGGTCCGCCCACGTCGACAGCCAATATCCTGAGAACGAAGGATATCGGACGATTACCCTTCGATCCCGTATTGTTCCGAGAAACCTGCAGTGAAGGTTTCGCACGCCTTGTGCGAACGCACTCCCCATCTTGTGAAGATGGCAGCGATGACGTGGTCAGCCTTTTTTCTGTGCGCCCAATGAGTACATTTTCCTGCCGAAACGGGAATCCATGGTGCTGCGACTGTTCCTTGACGCTTCGACGGCGCTTTACTAATATCTGTTCGCCATTGCGAGTCGGTCGTTCATTTCTTACCCATTCACATTTCGCCAACGGCGGGAGGAAAGCAAAGATGAGAACATTTTTTATCCTGGTTTGCATCATCCTGACTGTTTGCTTTTGTGGGATGGCGGTATCCCAGGATCTGCCTGATGATATTCTGGCGGATCAATACCTGTTGGAAGCGAAGAAGGCCCTCGAAAATGGTGATCCGGACACCGCGAGACGGGCCTTTGAAAGAATCGAAGCCTTGGACACCGAACCCCGGTTGGAGTTCTTCTTTTTTTTCGGCAAACTTCTGGTTGAACACGGCACGACAGTGGACGACGTCCGCCAAGGACAAGCCTCGTTGAAACAATTTGTGGTCAATATCGAAAAGAGTTCCGAATATTATATGCCGACGCTGGAGCTGCTTTCCGTGGCAGGGAGAAAAATCGAAAAAGCCGATCAACAGCGAGACGAAGAAGCAAAAAGACAGGCGGCAGCGCAGCAACGAGCCACTAGGCTCAAAAAAATGTTGCCGTCGTTATTAGAAAGCCTCAAGCAGCAGATGGTTGCCGTTCCGGGTGGCACGTTTACGATGGGCTGTACGGAAGAGCAGAGCAGTTGTGACGATGATGAAAAGCCGGTCCGGCAGATACAGGTCAAGAGTTTCAGTATCAGCAAGTATGAGGTGACCCAGGATCTGTGGGAGGCGGTGATGGGCACGAATCCGAGCAAGTTCCGGGACTGTCCCCGGTGTCCCGTAGAGAATGTGGGTTGGGATGATGCCACCCTGTTTCTCAAAAAATTGAATGCGCTGACGGGAGAACGCTATCGGTTGCCTACTGATGCAGAATGGGAGTATGCCGCCAGGGGTGGGCAAACGAGTCAGGCGTTCCTCTACGTCGGGGGCGATACCCTGGATTCGGTCGCCTGGTATGACAAAAATAGCGAAAACAGGACCCATCGCGTCGGGCAAAAGCAACCCAATGGGTTGGGGCTGTACGATATGAGCGGGAACGTCTGGGAGTGGCTGGAGGATTGTTGGAACAAGAAGTACCCGGGGCCCCCGGCTGATGGGAGCGCGTGGAAGAGCAGGAATTGTTCACAGCACATGTTGCGAGGCGGTGCCTGGAGCAGCTACCCGAGGTACCTGCGTTCCTCGAATCGCTACTGGAATTTGTCCGCTTTCCTACGGGACGACGTGGGGTTTCGTCTGGTCGGGACGCCGTAAAGCATGAATCATTCACGCCGCATAGCCCCCTTGCCTTTTGGCAGGAAAAGCGGAATGTAGAAGAGGAGAAAGCGTATGAGCACACCCGGTCATGCCCATGCGATCACCATTGAGAAGAATCCCAATCGCGTGAAGGTTACGTTTAACGGAACCGTCATTGCCGATACCACCAGGGCCTTGATTCTGAAGGAAGGTCCGCTGCCACCGGCTATGTACGTTCCTCGTGAAGACGTGCAGATGTCTTATCTCGAGCGGACGGACCATTCTACCCACTGCCCGTTCAAAGGTCATGCGTCATATTTTTCCGTTCGCGTCGGCAACCAAATCGCCGACAACGCCGTCTGGACCTATGAAACCCCCATCGACTCCGTGGCGCCGATCAGAGCGTGTCTGAGTTTTTACGTGGAGAAGCTGGACGTGCGTGAGGAATCACCACAGAATTGACTGCTGCTGACGGCAGTCCCCCTCTTTTGTCGCTGCGCCATCTCATGGCGCTTCTTTGCAAGCGGCCTCTCCCAGCCGCATAAGATGCGGCTGCTACAAATGCCCAGGCAATGATCCTGGCATCCCTGATGACAAATAGCCTGTCCCCGACAGTTGTCATCGGGGGTCGGGGATGACAGACAAAGACAAATGGGTCAACGAATTAGTGAACATTTACAAGGATGACAGCAGGAGGAATGACGGAAGAAAGTCGTGACAGGCGTCAACGAATGACTGAACACATACAACCTGGGCACTCTCCCGTAATGGGGAAAGTGCCCAGGTGATGATAAGGGTGGGTCAGCCCAAGGTAGCCAGGATGTTGTTAAACGTGGCACTTGGCCGCATGGCCGTTGCGACCATCGTCGGGTCGGGGTGATAATAGCCACCCACGTCCATGGGTTTGCCCTTTGCGGCCTTCACTTCTTCGAGAATTGTCTCGAAGTTGGTCTCGATCTCTTTCGCCAAGGGCGTAAATTTTTCCTTCAATTCCGGATCGTCATTTTGCGCGGCGAGTTCCTGTGCCCAATACAAGGCTTCGTAGAGGTGGCTGCCGATGTTATCCAACTCCCCCAGCACCCGGCCGGGCGACTTCCGGTTTCCCATGAGTTTACCCGTGGCCCGGTCCAACGTATCGGCCAGGACTTGCGCTTTTTTATTGTCACGGGTTCGGGCCAAATGGGCAAAGGATTCGGCTAGTGCGAGAAATTCGCCGAGAGAATCCCATCGCAAGTGCCCTTCTTTCATAAACTGCTGCACGTGTTTCGGGGCTGAGCCGCCGGCTCCCGTTTCAAATAAGCCACCGCCGTTGATGAGGGGGACAATCGAAAGCATTTTGGCGCTGGTGCCCAGTTCCAGGATCGGGAACAGGTCGGTGAGATAGTCCCGCAGGACGTTGCCGGTGGCGGCAATGGTGCTCTGCCCGTCTTTGGCCCGTTTGAGCGAATGCTTCATGGCGTCCACCGGGGCCATGATCTGTACGTCCAAGCCCGTTGTATCATGATCCTGCAAATAACGGTTCACTTTTTCGATGAGTTGCGCATCGTGCGGTCTGGCCTTGTTCAACCAGAACACCACGGGCATGGAGGAGGCCTTGGCCCGATTCACGGCCAGCTTCACCCAGTCCTGAATCGGAATATCCTTGACCGTGCACGCGCGGAAGATATCGTTTTGTTGCACGTTCTGTTCATGCAACACGTTCCCCGCTCCGTCGATCAAGCGGATGGTGCCGTCTCCTGGGGCTTCGAAGGTCTTGTCGTGCGAGCCGTATTCTTGAGCTTTCTGGGCCATGAGGCCCACGTTCGGCACGCTGCCCATGGTGGCCGGATCGAAGGCTCCGTGTTCCCGGCAGAACTCCACGACGGCCTGGTAAATGCCCGCGTAACTGCGGTCCGGGATCATGGCCTTCGTGTCATGTTCCTTGCCGTCCGGTCCCCACATTTTCCCGCCGACGCGCAGAGCCGCGGCCATCGACGCATCGATGATGATGTCGCTCGGTACGTGCAGGTTGGTGATACCCCGGTCGGAGTCAACCATGGCGAGGTCCGGGCCGTTTTGCATGGCCGCCTGAAGGTCGGCCTTGATTTCCTCTTGCTGCGTGGCCGGCAAGGTGCCGATCTTGTCGTACACGTCGCCCAATCCGTTATTAGGGTTGACGCCGAGTTCGGCAAAGACTTTTTCATGTTTTTTGAAGACGTCTTCAAAATAGACGGACACGCAATGACCGAAGATGATAGGGTCAGAGACCTTCATCATGGTGGCTTTCATGTGCAGCGACAACAGGATGTCACTCTTCTTGGCGTCTTCGATCTGCTCCTTGAAGAATTGACGTAATGCCCTCGCGCTCATCTTCGTGGCGTCGACCACGTCGCCATTGTCGAGAGGCACACTGTTTTTCAACACGGTTGTACTGCCGTCCTTGGCGACGAATTCGATGCGGCCTTTTCCGGCCGTCTGCTCGGTAATCGTAGTCGATTTTTCATTGGCGAAGAAGTCCTCACCGGACATATGGGCGACGTGCGTTTTCGAATCGCTCGTCCAAGCCCCCATTTTGTGCGGATTTTTTTTGGCATATTGTTTCACGGAGGTCGATGCGCGACGATCGGAATTGCCCTGCCGCAATACCGGGTTGACCGCGCTGCCCTTGACCTTGTCGAATTTCGCTTTGATGTCCTTTTCTTCGTCGGTCTTGGGATCTTCCGGGTAGTTGGGAATGGCATATCCCTGGGATTGCAATTCGGCCACGGCCGCTTTGATTTGGGGAATCGAGGCGCTGATATTCGGGAGTTTGATAACGTTGGCGTTCGGCGTTTCCACCATTTCGCCCAAGAGGGCAAGATCGTCGGGCTGCTGTTGTGCCGGCTTCAAGGCGTCGGGAAATTGCGAAATGATTCGGCCTGCCAACGAAATATCTTTCCTGCCGACGTTGACGCCTGCGGTTTGGGCAAAGGCCTGGATGATCGGCAGAAACGATCCGCTCGCCAGTTCGGGTGCCTCGTCGACTTTTGTGTAAATAATATCCGGTTCTGCTGACATCATGTCTTCCTCCATTCAAGATTGTGTAAGAACAGACAAAAATGCTTGGAATCCTATCCCCGATACGAAACAATAAATTTTAGAGAGAACCGGCATGCAACGCAATCAACCGAAAGCCCCAGTTCTATCCAACGAAAGGACCGGAACGGAATGGGCCAGGAAGTCCGGCTGGGCACGTGGAATCTCAGAAACTGCATATGAAACTTGCGGAAGGGTTACAATCCTGGCCTTGCCTGAACAGAGGTGGCTGGGAGAGGCCGCTTGCCAAGAAGCGCCATGAGATGGCGCCGCGACAGAAGAGGGGGGAGTAACGTCAACCCGGAGGTCACAGGTGGTGGACCCATGCTGCTGCTGTATAAGTTCAGAAACCTTTGGCACTCCTCGACACAGGAGGAGAGGCCATGCAAATCCACCATGTCGGCTATCGCATCAGGGGGTTTTATCGACTAACGCAATTCGGGCATCGTTGGGACATGATACCCCACGAAGCCCATCACCGACTCAAGATTCTGCACTTTTGCGCCCGGCATGGCCCAGCCGCGACGGGGGAGGCCTTTGGCGTCAGCCGCCGGACGCTTTATCGCTGGCAGCGGGCGCTCACTCAGGCTGGCGGGGACCCGCAGGCGTTGGCCGTCCGCTCTAGGGCCCCCCACCGGCGGCGGCAGGCCACGTGGCCACCCGCCCTGAGCCAAGCGATCCGGCGGCTACGCACCACGTATCCCAACCGTGGGAAGGCCAAGCTGCACGTCCTACTGCGGCCGTGGTGTGCGCAGCACGGGCTAGCCCTCCCCAGGGTCTCCACCATCGGGCGCCTGATCGCCCGCGCCCCGGACCGGATGCGGCACACGCCGAGCCGCCTGGATGCCCGGGGCCGGCCCAAACCCCGGACACGGCGCCGGAAATCCCGCCCGCCCCGGCCCCGCCCCGCCCAGCCCCTGGCGGTCTTGGCCGGCGATCCCGTTGTGCGGCTCCACGCCGGACTCCGCCGCTACCTATTCACCTTCATCGATCCCTGCAGTCGCTTCGCCTTCGCTGTGGCCACCGCCACCGCCTCCAGCCGCCATGCCACCCACGCCCTCGATGCACTCTGTGCGTTGCTCCCGGCCCCACCCCGGGTCCTCCTCTCCGATAACGGCCCGGAGTTCCAGGGGCATTTCCAGCACCGGCTCGATGAACGCGGCATCACCCACTGGTGGACGTATCCCCGATCCCCGAAAATGAACGCTCATGCGGAACGGTTCAATCGCACCCTGCAAGAGACCTTCGTGGACTACCACGAGGATCTGCTGTTCGACGATTTGGCGGCCTTTAACCGCAAACTGGCCGATTGGTTGCTGGCCTACAATACCGTGTTGCCCCACCATAGCCTTGGGCGGCAATCTCCGGTACAATCCCTGATTCACCACCAACCCGAGTGCCAAATGTGGTGGACCCATACAGCTGCTTGCGGTGCTGTGGTGGCTGGTGCTACCATGATATACAGCAAAAGGAGTCTAGGTGATATGGCCAACGTGACGTTATTAGTCTCTTCGACGTGTTCAGCCTGTCCTTCAGCCAAAAGCCTGTGGAAGCAGTTGCGGGTGAAGCACAGTTTCAGTTACCGTGAAATTGACATCAGTACCCCCGATGGTCAGGAATTGGCCGACCGCCACGCGGTGCGAGCCGTTCCGGCCACGATTATCAATGGGCGACTCACCTTCGTTGGCGTGCCTTCACGGCAAAGCGCAGAAAAAGCGTTGAGTCAACGCCGGGGTTAACCGTTCACGCGCCGTCCGGTGTCGTCGGAGGTTCTTCCCATGAGCACGACTCTTCCGTTCGGAATGGATGAAGAGGATCTGGAGCTTGAGCTTCCGGTCCTCCTGCCACGGCAAGCCACTCCCCCGCCAGACTGTCCGTTCTGTGGAGAGCCGATGACCTTCATCGACGCGGAATGGGGCTGTACGGATTGCAACGGGGAACTGATCGGTCCGGAAACCGGGTAGGTTGGGATACGGGCTGAACGCCTCCCCACGTCGGTCTGCACCCAAGTACCGTTCCCTGTGATCAGCCTGCCATGCTGCACGTCGTTACGGGTCTCTTTTATCCGGATCTGGAACAAGCCTTAGCCGCCGACCTTCGCTCGTTTACCGAGACGCGCTCGTCTCCGTGCCTGATCCTCGTTCCCTCCGACAGTTTGCGCACACACCTCAAGAGGACCTTCTGTCTGGAGAAGCATCAGCCTCTTTTTAACGTTCATCTCCTGACGTTCCATCAGTTGGCGTTGCGGGTGCTCGAAGAACGTGGCCGTCAGGTCGCGGACCAACTTCGCGGCGAGTCCTTTTTCCGGGAATGGGTGCATCAGCGGCTGCGCAAACGAAGAATGGGTCTCGCCGGTCTCAACGAACTCGCCTCGATGCCAGGCGGATGGGCGGCGCTCTGGACCACGCTCAAAGATCTCAAGGATGCGAGAGTGGACCCCGGTGCGGTGCTGGAGGCGTTCGGCCAGAGCCGGTTCTCAACGGAGCGCCGGCTGCAATCGGTCATCCACTTGTACGAGGCGTGGGGTGAGGACCAGAGCCGTCATTCGTTGTACGATCATGACGACGTCGCGGTGTTGGCGCTTGACTTGGTAGCCACGTCACCGTGGCTTCGGCAACAGGCCCATATTTTCTACTATGGATTCTATGATCTGACCCAGGGACAACTCGATCTTTTTCGCACCATCACCAGAGAGTACCCCACCACGCTGTATTTTCCGTTACTCGATGACCATCCGGCTTTTCGTTTCGCCCAGCAGTTCTTCGATCAACATGTCCGCGGACTTGCCTCCGGACCGGTCGAACGCACAGCCGGGACCGCGTCTCCGTTTCGGGACCTGTTCGATCCGGCCCGGACGTTCTGGTCCTCACGGTCCGGCGTGCCGGACGCTGGCGATGCCGGGTCGAGTGGGTTCGGCGTGTGGCACGACGGGGGAGAAAACGGAGCACAAGGATTCTGTCGTCTCATGACGGTCTCCGGCGCGAATGACGAGATTGAGGTGGTGGCCAAAGAAATCCTGGCCCTGGTGCACGAGCGGCACATTCCTTTTCATGACGTCGGAGTGATAGGGAGGACCTTGGCCGGCTATGAAGACGTGCTGCCTCGCGTCTTTTCGGCGCATGGCATTCCTTTTCAGGCGACCCTGCGCCGGCCCTTGAGCCAGTATCCGTTTCCTCAAACCCTGCTGCGCCTCCTCGCACTTCGCCTTCCCGGTCCTGACCGGAACGCCGTCTGTGACGTATTGCATGCTCCGTTTGTGAATTGGCAAACCTTCTGCCCAGGTCTCACGACTCCTCGTCCCGGTGTGTGGGAAGATTTGTGCCGGCAGGTCGGGCTCGAAGATGGCCTGCGGGAACGGGAGCGACTGGTCCGGTTTTTTGAAACCGGGGTGCCGGTGCCGCACAAGCGAAGACAGGGGAAATCCGTGATTGCCGGTGAAGAGGCTCAAAACCTCTGGCATGTCCTGGATCGATTGAACCGGCTGCTTGACGCCTTGCCGGAAGAGGCAACTTGGGGTGTCTTTACGGACCTGGTTCTGGCTCTCATGGATTGCGTACTGGTGAGTCCGTCATCGTACCATGAAGCACACGTGCCTCGGGGCGAGGATGACCCGGAGGGGACGGTCGAGTTCTCGCGCGTGTATCAGGCGGTGCAGGAGTGTTTCGCGGATCTCCGGGCACTCACGGACGTCAGCGGGCCTGTTCAGTATGCGGAGTTTCTCGCGACGCTCAAGCGGTTCATGGAAGAACAATTCGTCGGGAATCCGTTGCAACCGGAAAGCGGGGTGCGGGTCGTCGATGCTATGGCGTCCAGGGGCCTGTCTTTTCGCTTCCTGTTCGTGATCGGGCTCACGGACCACGTCTTTCCCCGGCATATTCGAGAGGACGGGTTTCTCCGGGATGCGGCGCGTCGGTTTTTGGCCGTAGACCTGGGGTTCAAAATCCAGGAAAAGACCAGGGGCTATGATGAGGAAAAATTACTGTTCTATCTGTTGATGCACGCGGCAAGGGAGGGCATTACCCTGGTGGCGCAACGTTCGGACGAGGAGGGCCGGACGACTATCCCCTCCTGGTACCTTCAGGAAGTGAAACGCTGCATGCCGGATCTTGTTCCCGTCGAGGTGCCCAGATCCGTTCTTCATAAGTCCCAGGCGACACCGTATGCCGATGAGGCGTGTTGGACTCCGCGCGAACGGCTCATTTGGCACGAGCTCCATCGCCATCAGCCGGTTCGGACAACCGCATGGGAACCGGAGTGGTGGCAGGTGGTGGAAACCGGTCTTGCGGCACTGCACGTTCAGGAAAGCGAACGGCCGCGACTGAACGCCTGCGACGGACTGACCGGGGCCCTTCCGGAGTTTTGGAAGTCCTTGACCACGTCGCCGACCAGCCTCCAACGCTATGCAATCTGTCCCTTTCAATATTTCGTCCGGGAGGTCCTGGGTGTTCGGGTGCCGAGGACCGCGCCCTCGAGTCAGGGCGTGAGTGCGTTGGAGACCGGCACGCTGCTTCATGGGATTTTGAAGGAATGGTACGGCCGGTTAGCGCAAAACAAGTGGTTTGCGCAGGCGGCTCCGCCCGGTTTCAAGGCCCTTGATGTCCTGCAGCAGGTTGCGGAGTCCGTATTCCGTGAATTTGAACGGCAGAACGCGGTCGGGCCTGCGTTGTTGTGGAAGATCCGGCAAGAACAGATCATGAGGATTCTCGAACGGATCTTGAAACAGGAGGAGCGGGAACTGGGGCATGAATGGCTCCCGGTCCTGTTTGAAGTCCCTCTGCAAGGGGAGATGCCGGTGCAAGGATCCAAGGGGACGGCGTCGCTCCCCATTTCCGGTCAGCTCGACCGGGTGGATTGGTCGCCCTCCACGCGCCGGTATCGCATTATCGATTACAAATTTACCGAAAGCCGCGTCATGACGGAACGGGAGCTGACCGGGGCGGTTGTACGAGGGACTCGTCTGCAACCGTTGCTCTATATGGAATTGGCCGGGCAGGGGATTCCGCCGTTGTTGGAGCATACGACCGGACAGGACGAGCAGGCCTTGGCCTGTGAAGGCGTATGGTTTTACTTCATGTCACAGGGAGAGCTTCCGGCAGAACAGGGCTTTGAGCCCGTGGCCTTTTCAGCAGACACCCGGGATAGCGTTGCACCCCAACTGGAGATGATGATGACGACGTTGGTCGACGGGGTTCGGCAGGGGAAGTTTTTCATCGTTCCGGGTCGCCATTGCGAGTGGTGTGACGTGCGGGCCGTGTGCCGCCGTACTCATCCGGCAAGCGCCAGGCGCGCGCGTGAGGATCACAAGCAGCTTCACGCGCACCGGACCTTACGGCATCAGCCGCTCCCGAGGTCGCGTGCCGGGACTTCTCAAAAGGACGATGACTTGTGAAGGTGGCAACGTCGTGAAAGAGAATCTTCCGGACAGCCACGCCCGTCACTGCGCCGTCACGGCTTCGGGGACCAACGTCGTGGTCACGGCGGGGGCGGGGACGGGCAAAACCTCGCTGCTCATCGATCGCGTCCTCCACCTGCTGACACGGCGCAACGACCGGCTGTCATTGACGCAGATCGTCGCCGTCACCTTTACCGACAAGGCGGCCAGTGAATTGAAATTGCGGGTGCGGCACCGGTTGCGTCTCATGAAGGATCTCGCTACGGGTCGCTCTGTCGAGGGGCAAGCCCACGAGTACGAGATCAAAGCGATCCAGACGCTTCAGGAAGCCTCGGGTCTATCCGACGAGGCGTTGGCGGCGGTGAGCGACGAGGCCATGCGTGAGGTGGAACGGGCGCACATTGAAACCATTCACAGTTTTGCAGGCCATCTGTTGCGATTGTATCCGGTGGAAGCCGGCGTCGATCCTTCGTTTCGGGAAGCCGACGACACACGATTCCACGAGCATTTCAATCACGAGTGGGACCAGTGGGTGCGGCGCGAATTGGATGCGGGTGGGCACCGGCATGACGACTGGCGGAGGATGCTGGCGCGCTACGGCCTGGATGACCTGAAACAACTCGCCCTGGCGTTGACGGATGAACTCCTTCCGTTGCCCGTTGCCCTGACCGCACAACCGGAAATCACCCTGCCTCTCCGGTCGTGGCTGGCGACGTTGCACGACCGTGGGCGCCGTTTGCAGGAAACGTATCAGAGCACGCTGAAGATCAACCGTCTGCTCGATCAGGCCGTGGCGCTGTTGGCGGACGTGCTAACGAAAGGAACGCCGTGGCGCGGAGACGCGGACCAAGGCCTTAGTGCCGCGTTGCCTGGACAGACCACTCCCCCCAAAGTTCCGCCAAAGACCAAGGATTGGACCGATGCGCACTATGAACAAGCCAAGGGGCTGATCAAGGTCGCCCAGGAGATTGAACGGTCGAGTGCAAGCTCGTTGTGGGACGCCGTGCATGTCCTGTCCCCGTTCGTCGTCCGGTGCCGGACCTCGTTTGTGGAGAAAGGGCTGGTGTCCTTTAACGGATTACTCGTGCGGGCGCGGGCCCTTCTTCGAGACCATCCGCACGTGCGCGCCGAATTGAAGGAGCAGTACCAGGCGATCATCGTGGATGAATTTCAGGACACCGATCCGGTTCAATACGAGTTGATCCTGTTTTTGGCCGAGGTCCAGGGTGCCGAAGTCCGGGAATGGCGTCACGTGCAACCGGCGCCGGGGAAATTATTTATCGTTGGCGATCCCAAGCAGTCCATTTATGCGTTTCGACGTGCGGATATCGAAGCCTACGATACCGTGGTCCGGGACCATATCCTGGCGGCCCGGGGAAAGCGGTTTTCGTTGCAAGGAAACTTTCGAGCCCATGAGCAGGTGCTCGATCCGGTGAACCGCTGTTGCGGCAATTTGTTTCTGTCCGCTTCCGTCGAAGGGGGACAACCCCAGTACGAACCGCTCGTTCCCGTACCGTCGGACGCCCCTCCCTTGCCCCACGAACGGGTGCAACTCCGCGTGGTCGCCCTGGTGCAGGAGGACGCTGACGCGGAAACGGCCAGCCGCGCCGAGGCGGATGCCCTGGCGCGTTGGTTGCGAGAAGAGGTCCTGGAGAAAGAACACCTGTTCCTGGGCGGTCGCACAGTGACGATCCAGCCGCGCCACGTTGCGGTACTGTTTCGGACGTTCAAGCACCTGCGAATCTGCCTTGAAGCCTTTCGGCGGTACCACCTGCCTTGCCTTGTCGACGGGGAAAAACATTTTTATGAATGTCAGGAGGTGATCGATAGCAGCCTCGTATTGCGTGTCCTGGCAGATCCCCGAGATGAATTGGCCGCGATCGGGGTGTTGCGTTCTCCGTATGGCGGCTGCTCCGACGCGGAGATCGCGTCGATCGTGCAACGGGGATTCCCGGATGATTGGGTCCACGAGTCGTCGTTCAAGCACCCGCAGCCGATTTTTTCGATCCTGCGTTCGTTGCACGCGGAGATATGGGCGCTTCCGGTTCCGGAGGCCATCAGGCGCGTCTTTCACAAACTGCCTTTGGCGGAATTGGCCGCGGCTTCTCTCGAGGGTGAACAGGCCCTGGCAAACGTGCTCAAACTTCGGGACATCATGCTCGATCTGGCCGTGCGGTCCGGGTTGACGCTTCGGGAAATCGTGCGCCAGGTAAGTCAATGGGTGGACGACCCGCCCGAAGAGGGGGAACGGTCCCTTGTCGAGGACGGGCCCATGTCCCAGGGTCCGGGCGGGGCGATCCGGTTGCTGACCATTCATAAGGCAAAAGGACTGGAATTTCCCATGGTGATTTTGGCAGGCTTGCACCAGGAGGTCGCTCAGCGAAGAACACCGGTCCGGACATCCCACGATTGGCTGACCGACACCGTGGGAATTCGGCTCGGCCAGACTGCCGACCTCGGGGGAATTTTTATCGAAACGAAATTGGCCGAACGACAAGAAGACGAACAGGTGCGGTTGCTCTACGTCGCAATGACGCGCGCGCAGCGGCGTCTGGTGTTGTCGGCGGCGCTTTATGGGAAAAGGGCGCCTTCAAAGGGAACGTTTCTGTCGTTGATCGCGCGCGGCCTGGATCTGGATTTGCCGGCCCTGGTCCGGGCGGCAAAAGAACAGTCCCATCCCGGCCATCTTGTGGGAAACGTGGCCGTGACGGTCGTGCCGGCTCCTCAGCCCACGAAGCCTGTCCTGCGGGACGTCGAAGGGAAGGCCCGGTCCGCTCACCCCGGATGGAAAGCGACAATGCCGGATGGTGAGAATCACCAGCGCCGATGGGACGCATGGATGAAGAAAACGGAGATGGCCCGGAAGACCCCGCTGTTTCTTTCCGCGACACAGGTGTCAGGCGACCCGTCGTGGCGGGCGCTTTCCCTGATTCCTGGAGAGTCCTCTGTGCAATCCGTGGGGGAATCCTCCCTTCAGTCTGTTCCTCCCTCACGCAAGAAAAGTGTGTCGCCGCCCGGATCATCCGATCGAAGCGCGGTCATCGGGACGCTGGCTCATCGCGTGTTGTACGGCTGGGATTTTTCCGCTGATCCGGGCGCCATGCCGGCGTGGATCGAAGACTGCTGCCGGACGTACCTTCCGAAAAAATGGGCCTTGGAGTCGGACGGCGTGTGCGCGGAATTACAGGAACTCTTCATGCATTTTCTCGAATCTGAACCGTATGCCGTACTCCGGCAGGCAGAAATTCTTGGCAGGGAAATTCCCTTTGCCGTTCCCTGGAAGAATGAGGGGGCGGAGGGCATCCCGGCCAGCGTGATGGAAGGGGTGATCGACGTCATGTATCGCCGGGATCAACAGATCTGGATCGCTGACTATAAGACGCATCGGGTAGAAGAAGATTCCCTGGAGCCAGTGGTGCGGGGATACCGGACACAAATGGAGATCTATCGTCGAGCGGCAACGTCGGTCTGGGGACACGGTCCGGTCCGGGCACAACTTCTATTCTTACGGAGTGGACTCGGCGTCGAGGTTTGAGTAGGATAGGCCAACACGACAATTCCCTGCCTCTTGCGGGAAAGGATTGGGATGAGGGGAAGGGAGAGAGCATCGAAGAAAAAAACTGTCTCCTGTTCAACCACATGAGGAAAGGAGAACGTTCATGCCGCTGAGTAGTTGGAAAATGGGATGCCTGCTATGCAGTCTCGTCTTCATCGGCGCGTGTGGCAGTACCGGCAAAGTGCAAGTCACAGCCTTGAATGCCCCGGGCGGGAGCAACCCCGAGGCGGTGTCGGCCGTAAACGCGGGCAATCAGGCCTTTGCCGCCGGGCAGTGGGCGGCGGCCAGGCAGCATTACGAAAAAGCCATCAGCGTCCAGAAGACCCTGGCGGAGGCGCATTACAATCTGGCCTTGACCCTGGATCGATTGGGACAGACAAAGCAAGCCGAGGCGCACTATACCGAAGCCGCGAATTTCGCTCCCGGACATCCGGTCATCTGGAATTCACGGATCTACCGCCGCTATGGCGATGTGGTGACACCGGGAGGAAGCGGTGGGACCCTGCCTGGGATCCCGGGACAGGGTGGACTCGGGGGTCTCGGAGGAATAGGCGGCGGAACGTCAGGGATGCCACCCGGAGGATTTTAGTGACGGCAGGTTGTGTCCGCGCAGCGTAACCCGACAATCCCGCCTGCTGTTATCCCCAATCCCCGATGACAAATGTCGGGGAGAGGCTATTTGTTATCGGGGATCCAGGGTCCTTGTCTTTGCCTTTGTCGTCGTCTCTCCGCCTTTGTAGGTCGGATTAGCCGGGGCGGCTAACACGGCATCTCCACCCTTGTCTTTCTCTGTCATCCCTGTCTGTGTTCAGTCATTCATTGACAAGATGCGTGACATGGCTTGGGTGTTGGGCCCCCGCCGCCTGATGCGGGCTGATCGCCTTGTCAGAGAGCAAAGCTTGCTCCAAGGCAGTTTGCAAGGCCGCCAGAGCGCGATGCGTTTGCGCCGTTATAACGACGGGGTGGCCTTTCCAAGAGGCGCTTGATTGTCAAATGGCGAGGGGTGTGCCCTATTTCCGGGCAAAGGCGAACGTGTGGGTGGCGGCTTTTTGGCCATGTTCGAATACCGTCCATTCATGGTTCATATGACGGTCGTCGATAAAGGTGAGGATCAGTTCGTGCATGTGCTTGTCCTGCGAAGAACGCATGCCCGTGCCGTCGATATAGGACAGGGTAATGGAATTTGTTTGCACAGGACTGTCGGTTCGCATGCGTGGCTGGTTGCCCAACAGGCAGTAATGCGTCATGACCATCTCGTGCCCGTCTTGTGCATAGATCGAGATCATTTCCTTGGGTGTGCCGGGGAACAGGCGTTCGATGACTGCCGTGCCGTTCGCCGTTAATGTATATTCGACGGTGATGATTTCCTGCCCGTCGAGCGCCTGTTTGCTTTCCTGCCAAGTCCCCACTAACGTTTTGATCAGTTCAAACGGCATGGGAAGCTGGGAAGGATGTTCGGCCATGACCTGTCCGGACCAGAGCCCACACAGGCTTCCTCCCAGTATGAGCAGGAGTGCGTGCGGCCACACGCCCCTGGTCCTGGCGGTTTGGATTTCGGGTTGGGTTGGGCTATCCTGTCTCGCCATAATTTACTATAAAACGTCGGCACCGGAGAGTCAAAATGAATTCCGACCGGATCCAGGGCAGGATCGTATCGAAGCAGACGCGGGTAGCGGGAGGCCGGCTTGAAGCCATTTGGATCAAGCGCATGAAATGCGGGCCCATGGATTTCGTGGAGCAGGCGACCTTGGAAGCGGGAAAGGGGCTGGTTGGCAATGCGAATCAAGGCGGCAGGCGACAGGTCACCATTCTTGAACGGGAAATTTGGACGGAGTTGATGACGGAGGTCGCCGGCCGGTTGCCGCCGTCGGCGCGCCGGGCGAATTTGTTGATCCGCGGTCTCAGCTTATTCCGTTCCCGGAAGTGCGTGCTCGGGATCGGGTCGTGTCGCATTCGTATCCTGGGTGAAACGAAGCCGTGTGAACGCATGGAGGAAGCTTGGCCCGGCTTGCAAAAAGCCATGTCGCGGGCCTGGGCCGGTGGGGCGTTTGGAGAGGTGTTGGATGATGGCGAGATCGTGATCGGTGATCCGGTGTTTTGGATGGAGGAGTAAACGTCATGACCGTTGAAGGGTCCGGCCTCCTGGCCTTGTTTGTGAGCGCCTTCCTGTCCGCCACCCTGCTGCCGGGTGGGTCTGAGGCTGTGCTGGCCCTATTAACTCTCCGGGAGGAATATGATCCGTGGCTCCTTGGGGCCGTGGCTACGGCCGGGAATACGTTGGGCGGGATGAGCACGTGGGCGGTCGGCCGGTTTGCCGGGTGGTGGTATCCGGCCTCACGGTTCACCCAACCCCAATATGACCGGCCTCTCCGATGGTTGCAGCAATGGGGGAGTCCGGTCCTGCTGTTGTCCTGGGTGCCCGTTGTGGGGGATTCGCTGTGTCTGGTCGGCGGGTGGCTCCGGGTGCATGGGCTGGTGGCGTTGGCGTGGATCGCCATTGGGAAAGCCGCACGGTACGGTGTCATCGTGTATGCAGCCTCGTGAGCCGTGTGCTGAACCCGGAGCGCCGGCACCTGCATCGCCGGTCAGCGGCGATGGGTCAGGGCTGGGGAGAGGGCATGATCGTTCCCACATGAACCGGAGCGTGCGGTCCGTTTTTGCAATAGCGCTCCAGGGTTGCGTGAATCACCTGGAATGCCAGCTTCGACCATGGAATGTTCTCGCGTTTGAATAGATCGACTTCCAGGCTTTCCGGCCCTGGGCCGAACACGGCACGTTTCATGTTTCCGCGAAAGACGACGTACACCTGGTTCACGTGCGGAATGCTGAACATCGCGTACAGTTGGCAGATCTCGACCTCGGCTTCGGCTTCTTCCAGAGTCTCACGAGCCGCAGCTTCTTCCAGGCTTTCGTCTTTTTCCATGAACCCAGCGGGAAACGTCCAGAGCCCATAGCGGGGTTCGATGGCCCGTTTGCACAGCAGGATTCGATCCTCCCATTCGGGAAGACAGCCCACCACGATTTTGGGATTTTCGTAATGGACGGTTAGGCACCGTTCACAGACGAACCTGAGCAACGTATCCCCCTCGGGGATTTTCCTGATGAGTGGAGCGCCACAGGCGCTGCAATAGTTCATGACGTTCGCCGATCGTGTAAAGACACTGTCGTTGCCGGTTTTCGCCGGGAGTCAGCCGGATTTCATCAGTCTGCCCGCGACATCTGTGATCGCCTCTTGCTGTCATTCCCGCTTACAAATGTCGGGGGCAGGCTATTTGTCACCGGGGATCCAGGGTTTGTCTTTGTAGGAGCCCTTTGTCGGATGACGCGACGCTCATCCGACCTACAGTTTCCAGATCCCCAATGAACGATGCGGGAATGACAACAGGAGGCCGTGAACCGTGTCAACGAATGACTGAATCCATACAGGGATGACGACCGGGAGTTCGTCATGACAGATTCGAAATGTTGTTGGCTCTTTTTACGGCGGTTGCGGTTTCTGGCTTGCTCGTTCCCATCAGGTGTGCTTGAATATGTGCTCCTCGGTTGGCCCCCATGATAACAGGAGCGAGGCTGTTCGTGAAGGTTCCTTTGTTGGATTTACAAGCGCAGTTTCAGCAGATCCGTTCGGATGTCCTGTCGGTGGTCGAAGAGGTCTGCAATGAACAGAACTTCATACTGGGTCGCCGGGTCGAGGCCTTCGAAACGGCCATCGCCGAGTATCTCGGGTGCCGGTACGCCGTCGGCGTGGCCTCGGGGAGCGATGCCTTGCTGCTTTCCTTGATGGCGGCTGGGGTGAAACCCGGGGATGAAGTGATCACTGTGCCCTTTACCTTCTTTTCCTCGGCGGGCGGCATCTCGCGTTTGTACGCGGTGCCGGTGTTCGTGGACGTTCGGGCCGATACCTTCACGATTGATCCCGAACAGATCGAACGGAAGATGACGCCTCGTACAAAAGCCATTATCCCGGTACACCTTTTCGGTCAGTGTGCCGATATGGAGCCCATCATGGAACTGGCTGATCGACGTGGCATCAAGGTCATTGAAGACGCCTGCCAATCCATTGGCGCCAGTCGCCGCGGTCGAAGCGCCGGGACCTTCGGGTATTCGGGATGCTTCAGCTTTTTCCCGTCCAAAAACCTGGGAGGCGTGGGTGACGGTGGGTTGATCGTGACGAATGACGGAGACCTCCGTGAACTGCTTCTCGCGTTGCGGGTCCACGGCAGCCGGTCGGATTACCAGCACGACTATATCGGGCTGAATAGCCGGCTCGATGCCCTTGAGGCGGCCGTGCTGCGCGTCAAGCTGCCACACCTGGACGGTTGGAACGCTAAACGGGCCCGGAACGCGGCCACCTACGACCGGCTATTGACCGAGGCCGGGTTGCTGGAACATGTTGTGCTGCCGGCCACGGATCCGAGCAACGTCCACGTCTTTAACCAGTATACCCTGCGCGCGCACAGACGAGACGAACTGATGGCCTATTTGAGGGAACACGAGATCGGCCATAAAGTGTATTACCCCGTTCCGTTACATCTTCAGGAATGTTACCAACCGCTCGGCTATTCCAAAGGGGACCTTCCGGTTTCCGAGCAACTGGCGCAAGAAGTGTTGTCCCTGCCGGTGTATCCCGAACTGACGAGTGCACAGATGGCATCGGTGGTCAGGCGGATCAGTGAGTTCTATAACAGCCGTTAAGCCCGCTGTGCCCGAGGAGCATGGGAAGGGGCCGGAGTTCGCGCCGGATCGGGTCGAGGATCAGCCCCAGGGCTTCGAGAGAGACCATGCCGAACAGGAGGCATGTCCCCAGGGTTGGAATATCTGGTGACGCCGGGGTGGCTAACCCGACCTACAACTCCAGGCTGGCCTCTTCCCCCTCTTTTGTAGCAGCGCCATCTTATGGCGCTTTTTCTCCTGACCAGAAGCTGTAGGTGGGGATGTCTGGTGACGCCGGGGCGGCTAACCCGACCTGCGGGGGCTCCTTCTCCTGTGTCGAGGAGTGCCAAAGGTTTCTGAACTTAGACACCGTTGAACAATCATAGTCCGCGTTTCGGGTATGTCGCCCGAATGGTGCTGCTGAGTCCGCCGCGAGCCGTAAAGACGCCGGTCACGATGGCCCACTCGGGCCGGCAGACTTTGACAAAATCCTGAAGAATCCGGTTGACGGCGTTTTCGTAAAAGATGCCAACGTTGCGATAGGCGTGGATGTAGAGTTTCAGCGACTTGAGCTCGACGCAGGCTTTTTGCGGCATGTACCGAATCGTGATCGTGCCGAAGTCCGGGAGTTGGGTTTTCGGGCAAATGGCGGTGTATTCCGGGATCTCGATCGTGATCTCATACCCCGGAAATTGGTTGGGCCAAGTTTCGATCTCGGGCAAGGCCGCATCCAATCCACTTTTGGCGTGGGCATTGGTGTAGCCTTTTGGTGAACGTTGAGGACGTTTCATGGGGTTGGCGACTCTTGTCCAGACAGCTTTGCGACAGTGGTTCCCGATTGAAAGAACACTCTACACTGCCTCCGGGACACCCTGCAATCTGGAGTATGAGAGGCCATGCGCATGACGGATGAAGAGGCCGCACGATTTGAGAATTTCTTGACTCCTTCGCTATAATCCGGCTCCGAATCCGATAGCTGCAAGCACTTGCCTGTGGTTTTTCTTGCATTGCGCGCTTTTTCCCTTTCAGCAGGCCAACGGCTTGGATCCTTTAAGACTCTCTTCAGTCTACAAGGAACATCGTTTCGATGATTGACAGCGATGATTTTGTGATGGCGCTCCAGGATGTCGGATTTGATTTTTTTACCGGTGTGCCGGACACCATTCTGGGCGGGATTATCGAAGTGTTAAGCGACCGGCGTCTGTATACGCCGTCGGTTCGTGAGGACGAGGCGGTGGCTATGGCCGCGGGGGCGTTTCTGGGTGGGAAAATTCCCGTTGTGCTGATGCAGAATTCGGGGTTGGGGAACGCCATGAACGTGCTCATGTCGCTCCATCTGATCTACCGGATCCCGTGCCTCCTGATTATTTCCTGGAGAGGATTTGAAGGGAAGGACGCGCCCGAACACTTGGTGATGGGGCAAACCATGCCGCAGTTGATGGAGACGATACGGGTTCCGTATCGAACCTTGTCTCCGGAAACTCTGGTCGATGACCTGCAATGGACCGCGCAGACCTTTATGGAGCAGCGGGTCCCTGTGGCGTTGTTCTTGAAAAAGGGCGTGGTGAAAACAATCCAACCGTAATGGAGAATGCGCGAGGGAAGGCCCAAGCCTATGCGACCCGAAGAAGGAGTCATGCAAAGCAGAGCCCAGGCGATGCAAGCACTTTTTGAAATTCTTGCCGATCAACCGGTCGTTGTGTGTAATGGGTTTCCTTCACGGGAGGCCCAAAAGATCCATGACCGGCCGAGCACGTTTTATATGATCGGGTCGATGGGCGTTGCGGCGTCGATCGGGTTGGGGCTGGCCCTGGCGAAACCAGACCAGCGGGTTGTCGTCTTCGATGGGGACGGGAACGTGCTCATGGGGATGGGCACGTTGGCCACGATTGGAGCTTTACGCCCCAAGAACCTGACGCATGTCGTATTCGATAACGAGGTGTATGGCACGACAGGGAATCAGCCGTCTTATTCGCGAGTCGTTCGGCTGGACTCCGTCGCCAAGGCGGCCGGGTACGCCACGGTCGAGCGAGTCTGGGAACGGGAAGACATTATGTACGAGTTCAAGCACATGCTTGCCGGCGATGGCCCGCATTTCCTCCTGATCAAGGTCAACGAACAGATCGAAGACGCGGACCGAGTCGCGCTGGATCCGCCTGAAATTACCAAACGGTTCCGTGCGGTCGTGACCGGGTAGGGATCAACAATCGTTGGCCCCTACGGTTCGCATCCGAACGGCCGTGCAACCAAAAGCAAAAGGGCACTGATACGCTTATGATCTTGCTCAATCCAGGTCCGGTCAACGTCTCGGATCACGTCAGAAACGCCTTGACGGGTCCGGATATCTGTCATCGGGAATCCGAATGTGCGGAATTGATCGGCAACATTCGGCGAAAGTTGCTGGAAGCCTTTGTTCCGGGTGCGGAAACGGAGTACACCGCGATTTTGCTGACCGGCTCGGGGACCGCAGCGGTGGAGGCTTCCATCATGTCGTGTCTGCCTCCGGGGAAGCGGCTGGTTCACGTCAATAACGGGGTCTATGGAGAACGGATCTCCTCCATCATTGCGACGCAACGCCTGGGGATCGCCGAAATCAAGTACAAGTGGGACACCCCGCCGGATCCGGACACGATTCTGAAATCCCTGAAGCAACAGCCTTCGGCGCATGGGGTGGTCATGGTGCATCATGAAACCACGCTGGGCCTCGTCAATCCGGTTCACGAAGTCGCCGATCTCGTCGATAGCCGTGGAGCCGTCTTTATCGTGGATTCCGTCAGCGGGTTGGGCGGGGAACCTTTGGATATTGCCGGTCGTCATATGTACATGGTGGCCGGAACCGCGGGGAAGTGCATTCAGGGATTTCCGGGGGTCTCGTTTGTCCTGGTTCGCAAAGGCTTTATGGAAAACGTGGTGAAGTATCCCAAACGCTCGTGGTATTTGAATTTGGGTAATTACTACACGGACCAAGAAAACGGCTCGATCCCCTTTACGCCGGCCGTCCAGTTATATGCCGCGTTTGATGCAGCCCTGTCGGAACTCCTGGAGGAAGGGGTGGCGAATCGGATCAAGCGTTACGGACGCATGGCTTCCCTGATCCGGGAACGCATGGAAACCCTGGGGGTGCGAGCCGTGCTCGCCCCCGCGCATCAATCGAATTCGTTGACGGCTTTTTATCTGCCCGAAGGCCTGACGTATGCCGTCTTGCATGATCGCCTGAAGGAGCGCGGTTACGTCATTTATGCCGGTCAGGGCCATATGGAGCCGGAAATCTTCCGCGTGGCGAATATGGGGACCTTGCAGGAAACCGACGTTGAAGGGTTTCTGGGTGCGTTTGAAGAGGTGTTGAAGCACGAGAACCGGGCAACATGAAAGGGGTCATCCTGGCTGCAGGGCGGGGGAGGCGGCTGCACGTCCCGCAGCCCAAGTGTTTGATGGAAATTGGGGGACAATCGCTTCTGTATCGTTCTTTCGATGCGCTGTTGTATCTGGGCGTGACGCGGCTTTGTGTGGTGGTCGGGTACAAACAGGAATCCATTCGTGAGGCGGTGTCGTCATACCCCTCCACGGTGGACGTGACGTTCCTGGTCAATGAGGATTTCGAACGCGGAAGCATCGGCTCGTTGTGGGCGGCCAGGGAGGCGTTGGATGACGACGTGGTGATCATGGATGCCGACGTTCTGTTTCATCCCGCCATCCTTGAGCGACTGTTGACCTCTTCGCATTCCAATGCCCTGTTGATGGATGAAACGGTGTCGCAACAAACCGAAGAATGTATGGTCGTGATGCGGCAGGGACGGGTGGTGGCATTGTCTAAGTCCGTGCCGGCAGAGCATGACCTGGTGGGCGAAGGCGTCGGGTTTTTACGCGTGGAACGTGCCGCTGTGCCGCGGTTGCTGCGATCGGTGGAGGCGCGTGTGAATAAGGGGCTGCTGGACATGGAATACGAAGATGCCTTGGAAGATTTTTTTCGTGAGGTTCCTGTCGGGGTCGAGAAAATCGGAGACCTGCCGTGGATCGAGATTGATTTTCCCGAAGATCTGGAACGAGCGGAACAAGAGATCTTCCCCCGGTTGGGCGATCCCCTCTCCCTTGATGGGAGATAGCTGGGTGAAGGGGAATGGGTGAATCCCCCGCCCCTGAAACCTCTCGTTTATGGTGATAGCGGGATGCAGGGCCAGGCGTCCCGGAGCGAAACCCGAAGCTTCTCAGAGCGAGAGGTGAGGGGTGAGCGAGGACACCACGCAGCCATGCGCCCGATCGTGCACTCAATCAGAGGTTTCTTAGAGGTCTCCTGATGGATGGAACACTCAGCAAAGCGACAACCGGCATCATCGATACGGCCATTGTCCTGGCCTCATCGGGCGTCTTCGATTTGGTGGGCGGAGACGATGACTGCGCTGTTGGGGCGTTGACCCGAGTCTGTGGCATGACGCTCTTTCAACGAACCATTTTTACCCTCCAGCATGCCGGAATTTCACAAATCCTGACGTTAGTAGGTCAGGAAGAACAATCGCTTCGGTCGCTGATTGACGGCGACCATCGTCTTCACGCGGCGATTCGCTGGCTCCCCGTTCGGGAATTTCCTCCGTCGGATGCTCAAACATGGGCAATCCTGTCTGGCGAGATTAAGGGATCGTGTCTCATTCTCGGGTGTCACATGGTCTTCTCGCCGTTGTTGGTCGAGTCGCTCAGGGAAGAAGGGAAAGAGGGGCGAGCCGTGGTGGCCGTCGGACGGCCCGGTGAATCCGGGTGGGGTGGCAATCCGGGCGTGGTGAGGCGGGCTGATCCTCACACGGGTAGGCTTGTTCCTCGAGTCGTCTTTTGTGACCGGGAAGAGGACGGGATGGAAGCCGTTGAGGGGGAGGAAGACAAAGGGCTGGCCCGGGTCGCGGACCTGGTCGTCTTGCCGTCCCGGTTATTGGGGATATCCGGTTTCTGGGGCACGCCGGAGACGAGTCCGATCCGGTTGGCCTTGGAGCAGGCGGCTGCGGAAGGTATCGTGCAAACCCTGCCTGCTTCCTCCCATGGTTATCAGGACGCCCGAGGACCCGGTGGACTCCATAAAGCGGAACGCACGTTGTTCCGTTCCTTGCAAACCGTGAAGGGCACCATGGACGGGTTCATCGATCGCTACGTGAACCGGAAAATATCCAGGCTGCTAAGCCGGTTGTTCATGAAACTGGGACTTTCTCCCAATATCATTACCTTGTTGTCGATGGTGACCGGCCTCATGGGGGCGGCGTGTTTTGCCATGGGCTCGTACCGGTCAGGCATTCTGGGCGCTCTCCTGTTTCAATTCGCGGTGATTATCGATTGTTGCGACGGAGAAGTGGCGCGGCTGACCTTTGCGGAATCCCCGTTAGGACAGGAGTTGGACCTCGTCTCGGATAATATCGTGCACATAGCCGTGTTTGCGGGGATTGCCTGGGGGACGTATGCCCACAGTCCCGTGCCCGCCGGCTACCTTCCACTGCTTTTGGGCATGATTGCGGTGGTTTCAACCGGGTTTTCTCTGCGGTGTGTGACCCGGCTCAAGGCCCTGAAAGCCAACGCCTCGTATTGGCGACGTTTGCGTCAAACCTTCCGAAGCCGTTTCGATTTCATCCTTGAACGCGTGGCCAATCGTGATTTTTCAATCGTGTTGCTGATCTTTGCCTGTTGCGGTGCATTGCCGTGGTTCTTATGGCTTGTTGCCGCCGGGACCGGGTTCTTTGCGGGGATGATGGCGTGGAACCTGTATCGGGTGTCTCCCATTCATCGATCCTGACCGGGTCCGGATTCGTTGTCCCGGTCGAATCGACACGTCAAGTTGAAGTGATACCTTTGCGCATCCGGCCTCACTCCTTCAAGAATCAAGCGCCTCACCTACAAGATTCCTCGCTGAGTTCGGCCTGACAGCGATGGTAGGGTCAGCCATTTTTCCGGCAGCGGATGAGTGATCATTGACCAATCTTCTCCTCACGTCTACTGAAAGCCTTTCATGATTCGGTTGGTGTTTCTTGCCGCAGGTTTCATCGTCTTGGGCGGGCTGATCTGGCATATCGGCCTGTCGCAGATCTGGGAGACAGTGGAACGCGTTGGGTTTCTCGCCTTCTGCGTTATTCTCATCCCGCTCCTGGTGGTGTATCTGCTCGAGACGTACGGATGGTCTCTGACCCTGGGGCAGTGGACGAGCCGGGTCGGGTTTGTCCGGTTGTTCATGGTAAGGATGGCCGGTGAGGCCATCAACGTGACGACCCCGACGGCCATGCTCGGCGGCGAGCCCATGAAGGCCTACCTGCTGACACGCTATGAGATTCCCATGGTCGAGGGGTTGGCGTCCGTGGTGACGGCCAAGACCATCATGGTCATTGCCCAGATCCTCTTCATGTTGTCGGGATTGGGTGCGACGTTGTGGCTCGTACGGGAGAGCGAATACAGCGTCCTGGTTGCTTTTGTCAGCCTCGGCCTGCTTGCCTCTGCCGCTTTCCTCTTTCTCATGCTCCAGCGCTATGGAATTGGAATGGGGCTGTTGACGATAGCCGAGACGTGCAGGATTCGGTCTCAACGGCTGGAGGCCTATCGACCGCAGTTGTTGGAGTTGGACCGGACGATCCGAACCTTTTACCGTGAGCGCCGCCGAACGTTTCTGTTGTCATTGGGTGTCCACTTTGTTGCGTGGTTGACGGAGTTGTTTGAAGTGTATGCGATTTTCTATTTCCTGGGAGCGGAGGTCGGCTGGCTGGCGTCGTTCTCCATAGCCGCGCTCGCGGTGCTGATTAAGGGCAGCGTGTCAATGATTCCCGGAGGACTGGGGGCGCAGGAAGGCGGGTATCTTTTTTTATTGATGGCGTTGGGTTACGGCGAGGTGACGGGGATTACCTTTGCCTTGCTCCGCCGGATCCGCGAAATTTCATGGATTCTTATCGGGCTCGCCTTTCTGGGCGTGCTCCGTGACAAAGCCGTGTTCCCCCAAACTTGATAAGGAAACGAAGCGCGGGGCGGGTTGCCGTTCGTCCCCCGGCAATTCCAGTTGAAAACGCCTCAGCAGTCGCGGTTCACCATGTAATCGGCCACGACGATGAGGGCACGCTTGGCAGGGGAATCTTCAAAGGTGGCGAGATTCAAGAGAGCGGCGTCGATGTATTCCCGTGAGCGGGATCTGGTATATCCCAGAGATCCATGCTGGTGCATGTGTGCGGTGAGTTGCAGCAGGTCACCTGCTTCAACGGCGTTCCGTTCGATTTTGGCAACCAGGGTCCGCCGGTTGTCGGCCGGCAGACAGGGCAACACGTGGATCAGGGGCAGGGTGACCATTCCTTGCATCAGGTCTTGTCCGAGGGTTTTTCCAAGGTTCTCTTGATTGGCCGTGTAATCGAGCCAGTCGTCGGCCAATTGAAAGGCAATGCCCACGTTCAATCCGAATCGATACAACTCTTCCGCTTGCAGGGGAGAGACGCCTCCCATCAGGCCGCCGATCTTGCACGCGGCTGACAACAAGGCGCCAGTTTTGTACTCGACGATCCGCAGATACTCCGATTCGGATAACAGCGGTTGCCGGTTGGCGCATAGTTGAAGAATTTCTCCTTCCGCCAATCGCTTGCAGGCCATGGCCATGGCGTCATTCACTGCGTGGTTCTTGAATTCGGCAATATGATGCATCGCCCGTGAATACAGGTAGTCGCCGGCCAGGATACTGGCCCGATTACCCCAAATGCGTCGAGCCGTCAGTTGCCCCCGACGAAGCGTCGCTTCATCCAGTACGTCGTCGTGGAGCAGGGTTGCCGTATGGATGAACTCAATGAGGCTGCCGAGCACCAAGTCGTGTTTGGGGATGTAGCCCGTGAGCCGGGAACAGAGACTCAACAGGAGAGGGCGGATGCGTTTGCCGCCCCCGTCAAGAATATGGGCGGCAATTTCGTTAATGAGCGGAGCTCCGGAATTGAGGTTTTGACGAATGTGCGATTCGATTTCTTCGATGTCCTGGCGATAGAGATCCCATACCTCATCCATCGTCAGGGAACTTTGAATGGCTGGTTGTCCATTCCCCATTCCGGGGATCCTATGGGAGGGTCCGGTGTTTGTCAAGGCAAAGGGCCGGCCCGCAAGACCAGTAGGCATTCTGCATCGACTCTCGCACCCTTCCGCGCTCCTTTGTCAATGTTCACTCATGCGTTGACAGAATAAAAGGTGCGCTCCTCGCCTTCTTTTGTCGTTGCGCCATGGCCTGTCTTGACACTTTTTCCCCGTATCCAGTAGATTTTCATCCTGTCTTCGTTGTTCCTCGGAGGTTTTTCTTCTGTCTTTGAGGCAGGTGAAATGGCCGCTGAGGTGGGACCGGAGAAGGACGAGATGTCCGCCCCGGCGTTTGTGAGACGTGCCTGTGGTTGTTTATGAATCATCAACTCCCCCCATACGGACTGCCGCCCCCACAAGGGCTCTATGATCCGCGGTTTGAGAAGGACGGGTGCGGCATTGGCTTTGTTGTCAATATCAAAGGGCACCAGTCCCACGATATTGTCGAACAATCGTTGAACGTGCTGAAGAATTTGTACCATCGCGGGGCACAGGGTTGCGATCCGTGCACCGGTGACGGTGCGGGGATTCTTCTGCAGGTTTCCCATGAATTTTTCAAACGTGCCTGTCAGGACGTCGGTTTGCGGCTGCCCGAGTCGGGTGGCTATGGGGTGGGTATGGTGTTTCTGCCCTGGGATGAGCCGCTTCGCCGGCAATGTGAAAACCTCTTTGAATCGATCATTCGTGAAGAAGGGCTGCGGTTTTTGGGATGGCGTGACGTGCCGGTGAAGCTCGCATACGTCGGTGCGCTGGCGCAAAAGACCCTTCCCCACATCCGACAGTTTTTCATTGCACGCGATATTCTGAACGAAGCTCAGTTTGAACGGAAGTTGTACGTCGTTCGGAAACGGATTGCCCGGGCGATTCGCGAGTCCGCGTTGGTAGAACGCGGTCGAGTCTATATCTGCAGCCTGTCTGCCAACACGATCGTTTATAAAGGCATGTTGTTGCCGGAACAGCTCGGCAGTTTTTTCCCGGACCTGTCCGATGCCAGCATGGTTTCAGCCTTGGCCCTGGTTCATTCCCGCTTCAGCACGAATACCTTCCCCACGTGGTCATTGGCTCACCCCTACCGGTACATCGTGCACAACGGGGAAATCAACACGTTGCGTGGGAACGTCAATTGGATGCGCGCGCGTCAGGGGCGTCTGGCGTCAGACTTGTTCGGCGATGATCTCGAAAAACTCTACCCCATCGTCTACGAGGAACAAAGCGATTCCGCGTGCCTGGATAATGCGGTGGAATTTCTCGTGATGGCCGGTAGGTCCCTGCCTCATGCGATGATGATGTTGATCCCCGAACCGTGGGTCGGGAATCCTCATATGGACTTGAACCGGCGGGGCTTCTATGAATATCACGCCGCGATGATGGAGCCTTGGGACGGTCCGGCAGCCGTCGCGTTTACGGACGGCAAATTGATCGGAGCCACGTTGGACCGTAACGGGCTACGACCCTGCCGGTATCAAGTGACGACGGATGATTTGGTCGTCCTGGCGTCCGAGGCCGGAGTGTTGCCGACCGACGTAAAAAACATTCGTGAAAAAGGGCGGCTTCAACCGGGTCGCATGTTTTTGGTGGATACTGTGCGAGGTCGCATTATCGACGACGAGGAAATCAAGGAAGAAATCGTCGGGCGGAAGCCCTATCGTTCCTGGCTGACCCAATATCGCGTGTCGTTGGACGAATTGCCGGAGCCCTTGAGCGTGCCGCAACCGGACCATCCCACCCTCCGTCAGCGACAGCAGGTATTCGGCTACACTATTGAGGAAATCAAAATGGTGTTGACGCCGATGGGGATCAACGGTGAAGAGCCCGTTTCATCCATGGGAACGGATACGCCCCTGGCTGTGCTGTCCAACCGGTCGCAGCTGTTGCCCAAATATTTCAAGCAACTCTTTGCCCAGGTGACGAATCCCCCTATCGACCCGATTCGTGAACAGCTTGTCATGTCGTTGGTCACGAATATCGGCCCCAAGCCAAATCTGACGGCCGAGATCCCGGAAGCCTGTCGCAGAATCAAGATCCAGCAGCCGATTCTGACCAATGCCCAACTGCAAAAAATCCGGGAGATTGAGGATCCCCATTTCGTCAGCAAAACCTTGCCCCTGTTGTTTCGGGTAGTCGACGGTCCCGAGGGGCTAGGAATGGCCGTGGACCAACTGTGCGAGGAAGCGTCCAAGGCCATTAAGAACGGGTTTAAGTTTTTGATCCTGAGTGATCGCGGCGTCGATGCGGCATGGGCGCCAATTCCCGGTCTGTTGGGAATTTCTGCGGTTCACCATCATCTGGTGCGTGAGGCGACGCGGACGGAAGTCGGCCTGATTCTTGAGACCGGTGAGCCTCGAGATACTCATCATTTCGCGTGTTTGATTGGATATGGCGCCGGCATCGTCAATCCGTATCTGGTGTTTGAAACCTATAGGGATCTAGAACGCGAGGGCTATTTACCGGAAGGGATTGACGAGGAAACTGCGTCGGGAAAATTTGTCAAGGCCATTAACAAAGGCCTGCTCAAGATCTTTTCGAAAATGGGCATTTCCACGGTGCAGTCCTATTGCGGTGCGCAAATCTTCGAAGCCATCGGGTTAAATAGTGAACTGGTGGATCGGTACTTCACGGGGACTCCCTCACGCATTCAGGGGATGGGCATGCGGGAAATTGCCGAAGAAACCCTGCAACGTCATCGGGTGGCGCATGAGCCCGTTCCCATTCGGCTGTTGGACTTCGGCAGCGAGATTCATTACCGCATTCAGGGCGAGCATCACAATTGGAATCCGGAGACCATCTACACGCTGCAGCACGCGACCCGCACCAACGACGCCGAGACCTACGAAGCCTATGCCCAATTGGTCAATGATGAAACTCAACGCCGGTCGAATCTGCGAGGTCTGTTCGATTTCAAATGTCTGCCGGCTCCTTTGCCGTTGGAAGACGTGGAACCCGCCAAGGAAATCGTAAAGCGATTTACCACCGGCGCGATGTCGTATGGGGCCATCAGTAAAGAAGCCCATGAAACGCTGGCGATCGCGATGAACCGGCTCGGCGCCAAGAGTAACACGGGTGAGGGGGGAGAGGATGCGCAACGCTTTATCCCGCTCCCGAACGGCGATTCGAAAAATTCGTATATCAAACAGGTGGCCTCCGGGCGGTTCGGGGTCACGGCGAATTATCTGGTCAACGCGAAAGAGCTGCAAATCAAAATGGCGCAGGGGGCCAAGCCCGGGGAAGGGGGACAACTGCCCGGGCATAAGGTCGACGAAGTCATCGCCAAAATGCGGTTTTCCACGCCCGGCGTGGGACTCATCTCTCCGCCGCCGCACCACGACATCTATTCGATCGAAGACTTGGCTCAGCTCATTTTCGATTTGAAAAACTCGAATCCCGACGCGGACGTATCCGTGAAGCTGGTCGCGGAAGTCGGCGTGGGCACGGTGGCTGCGGGGGTGTCCAAGGCACATGCCGACAAGGTGTTGATCAGCGGGGATTCCGGCGGCACGGGAGCGTCTCCCTTGTCGTCGATCAAGGCCGCTGGAATTCCCTGGGAACTGGGTTTGGCTGAGACCCATCAAACCCTCGTCCTCAATGATCTGCGGGGCCGCATCAGAGTCGAAACCGATGGACAGATGAAAACCGGTCGTGACGTCGTGGTGGCGGCGTTGCTCGGGGCCGAGGAATTCGGCTTTTCCACCGCGCCGTTAGTTGTCGAAGGCTGCATCATGATGCGGAAATGCCATCTCAACACCTGTCCGGTTGGGATCGCGACCCAGGACCCTGAACTGCGCAAGCGGTTTGAGGGCCAACCGGAGCACGTGGTGAATTACTTCTTCTTCGTGGCGGAAGAAGTTCGACGGTTGATGGCGCAACTCGGGTTTCGAACGTTTCCGGAGATGATCGGCCGCACCGACAAATTAAGAGTGCAAAAAGCCATAGACCATTGGAAAGCGAGCGGCCTGGACCTTTCGGCTTTGCTATGGAGCCCGGAGGTTGGGTCCGAAGTCTCGACGTACAATGTGCAACGGCAGGACCACGGATTGGATAAAGTGTTGGACATGAAGTTGGTGGAACTGTGTGAAGCGGCCATCGAACGGCAGGAAACGGTGACGCTGGACTTGCCCATCCGTAACACCGACCGGACGACCGGAACGATCCTCTCCAGCCGCATCGCGCGTAAATACGGGGAAGACGGCTTGCCCGACGATACTATTACCATCAACTTCAAGGGATCCGCCGGACAATCGTTCGGAGCCTTTTTAGGCAAGGGTATCACGCTTCGTCTCGAAGGCGAGTCGAATGACTATCTGGGGAAGGGACTCTCCGGCGGCAAGATCGTCGTGGCCCCACCCCACGGTGCAACGTTTCAGCCCGAAAATACGATTTTGATCGGCAATACGTCGCTGTACGGAGCCACGCGCGGCGAGTGTTATTTTTATGGGACGGCCGGCGAGCGGTTTGCGGTGAGGAACAGCGGCGTCCGCACGGTGATCGAGGGAGCAGGGGATCACGGGTGTGAGTATATGACCGGGGGCGTGGTGGTCGTGTTGGGCAAGACCGGTCGAAACTTTGCCGCCGGAATGTCTGGTGGTGAAGCCTACGTCTGGAATGAGGACGGAAAGTTTGAATCCCGGTGTAACCTCGGGATGGTGGAATTGGAAAAGGTCGTGATGCCCGAGGACGTTCAAACTCTGAAGGTCATGATCGAAAACCATGCGCGCCATACGGAAAGTCGTAAAGCCCGGATGATATTGGACTCTTGGTCAGTGATGCTGCCCCATTTCGTTAAGGTGATGCCATTGGATTACAAGCGGGTTTTGGCGGAACGTAAGGCGGCGATAAAAAAAAACACCGTGCAGCAAGGGGCGGTTGCCTGTGGCTGACCCCCGTGGTTTTATGAATTTTGCGAGGGAAACGCCGACCCGGCGTTCGGTCGAACTGCGGGTGTTGGACTGGAAGGAAATGTATGAACCGTTTCCCGAAGAGAAGTTGCGCAACCAGGGCAGACGGTGCATGGATTGCGGGGTGCCGTTTTGCCAGGGAAACACCGGATGCCCGGTGATCAACCTCATTCCCGAATGGAATGATCTGGTACATCGGGGCCGGTGGAAGGAGGCCCTCAAGGCGCTTCATTCGACGAATAATTTTCCCGAATTTACCGGTCGCCTGTGCCCGGCGCCGTGCGAATCGGCTTGTGTGCTGGGGATCAATGCCGATCCGGTGTCTATCCGCGTCATTGAATGGAATATCATCGACCGTGGGTTTGAGGAACATTGGATCGAACCGGTCATGCCGGTGGCCAAAACGGGTAAGACCGTGGCGATTGTCGGGTCAGGCCCCGCGGGCCTGGCCGCGGCTCAACAATTGGCCAGGACGGGACATAGTGTCACCGTGTATGAAAAAGCGGACCGTATCGGCGGGTTACTGCGTTACGGTATTCCGGATTTCAAAATGGAAAAGTGGGTCATCGACCGGCGGCTGAGCCAGATGGTCGCGGAAGGCGTGCAATTCGAAACCAACGTGAACGTCGGCGTGGACGTCACGGGAGACGACCTGACCCGGCGGTTCGATGCGGTGTGCCTGGCGCTGGGGGCCGAACGACCGCGTGATTTGCCTGTGCCCGGTCGTGACCTGGACGGGGTCCATTTTGCCATGGAGTATCTGATCCAACAGAACCAAGTGAATGCCGGAGACAGCCTGCCGGTTGAACAGATCACCGCAAAAGATAAACGGGTGGTGATTATCGGGGGCGGCGACACCGGGTCCGACTGTCTGGGGACGGCGCATCGTCAGGGGTGTAAGGACGTTCACCAGTTCGAGTTGTTACCGGAGCCGCCTTCCCAGCGCGCGGACTCCACGCCGTGGCCTCTGTGGCCTATGCAACTTCGGACGTCCCATGCACATGAAGAAGGCTGCGACCGGCAGTGGAGCGTTTCGACGACGAAGTTTTCCGGCGACAACGGCCGCGTCGGCAAACTGCATGCTCATCACGTTTCGTTTGACGGGGGAACGTTTCTCCCGGTTCCCGGCACGGAATTCGAGATGGAGGTCGATTTGGTTCTGTTGGCCATGGGCTTCACCGGACCCGTCAAAAACGGACTGCTCGACAGCCTGGGCGTGGAATACGACGATCGGGGGAACGTGATGGTGGACCTGAATTTCATGACCAACAAAGAAGGCGTTTTTGCCGCCGGGGATGCCAAACGCGGGGCTTCGCTGATCGTCTGGGCGATTGCAGAGGGCCGCGAGGCCGCGGCCGGGATTGACGCCTACCTCAGAGCGGGGAACAGCTTGGCGGCTACGTCCCGCTTTCATCGCTGATTCCCTTTTCTGCTCCGGCGCGTCATTCGTGGAACAATCGCGGGAGATGTGTGCAAGTCCGGACGGAGAGAGCCCGGATCAGGGAGTTTTAGCGTCCTCTGGTTGTTGCTTGAGGTCCTGGGGCTTCGGCTGTTCCTGTGGCTGGTTGAGAATTTGTCGAATGACCTGAATCAGCCGTTGTTCGATCTCCGCGACTTTTTCCTCACCGACCTCGCTAATGATTCCCCCCGGAGCGATCTCTTCATACTCAGCCTTGACCTTGAAGGTGGTCTCGTTGTTGGGTTGAGTTTCCAATTCCAGCAGGTATTGGTTCCGGTAACCAGGCACCTCGATCGAAGGTGAGAGTGCGGTCTTTCGTTCCGTGATAAACACCGATTTCTGGTCGGTTTCCATTTTCGCCATCAACGAGTATCCATATCTCACCAAGGCCTGCAAGGTCGCTTTGGTCACGTCCGGCAATTTGTGAGGCAGCGTCTGCGGCTTCACCGCCTGGTTGTTGGCTTGAAGCGCTTGCCGAATATGCTCTCGTTGTTTGCGCAGCCATTGCGCATCGTTTTTGAATTTTTGACCATCCGCCTGTAGTTTCAGGTTTTCCTGCGTTAACACCTCGATTTGTTGACGCAGATCCTGTTTTTCAGCGGAGAGGCCTTTCCCGGTTTGTTGCACCAGTTTGATCTGCTTGCGCAGTTTATCGGCGTCCCGTTTCAGTTTCCGTTTCTGCTTGGTTAAGGCCGTGACTTGTTGCAGCAGGTTTTGTTTTTCAGTCGAAAGGCCCTGGCCGGTTTGTTGCTCGAGTTCGAGCCGTTTTGCAAACTCGTCCTCGTTCTCCCGAAGTTCCTGACTGAGCCGGTCGACCTGTTCCTGCAGGACCCGGTTCCCTTCTTGGAGGGTCGTCATCAAGCTCTCTTGTTTGACGATCTGTTTCTTGAGCCGTTCGTTTTCTTCGATCAGGGGCGTGTTGTCGGGAGGACAACCCGTCAACACGATCAAGGCAAGGCTGACGAAAGAGATCCGGATCAGATAGCGCCCCATGGTTGGCATGTCAGGTTGCTTACGCGTCACAACGGGCTGCCGATTTCTCATGGGCGCTTTCTCCAAAGAAAAAATGTTACACTTCACAGCAGAATTCGCCTCCGTTGCTTTGATTGTAGAAGTCTTCAGAGGCTAATGCAAATCCGGCGGTTACAGGAGCAGGCGATTCCTCCGGTGGTGGCGCCGGCTGCGTAGAAACAAAGAGAGTCGATCCATGCAGCAGGTTATTCTCAAAACCTTTGCCGTGCCTCCCCTTGGGTGTAATTGTTCGATTGTCGGAGATCCGGAATCCAACGAAGCGGTCATTGTCGATCCGGGAGGGAATCCCGATCAACTGTTGGCCGAAGTACGGCGCCTCGGCCTGACAATCGTTCGGATCCTGCACACCCACGCCCATTTCGACCATTTCCTGGCTTCCGGGGATATTCAGAAAGCCACGCAAGCGCCTCTGTGTTTGCACCCCCATGACGAGACGTTGTGGAAGATGCTGGACGTTCAATGTCAGGCTTTCGGCATCCCGTATGATATCCCAGCCCCGGATCCGGATTGTTGGATTCAGGATGGAGAGACGTTGTCGTTCGGAAACGTTTCCGGACAGGCGTTGCATACGCCGGGACACACGCCCGGGTCGCTCAGTTTTTATTTTGCCGCCCAGCAGTTGGTGCTCTCGGGCGATACCCTGTTTCGCGGGGGAATCGGACGCACGGATTTGTGGGGAGGCGACGCGCGTGCCATCCAGTCTTCGATCCGGGAACGGCTGTTTCCCCTGCATCCTGCCACTCACGTTATTCCCGGGCACGGCCCGGCGACGCAGATTGGACTTGAACAGGAGTCTAACCCTTTCGTGTTGGGATAACGCGTGAAGCCACAATCAAAGGAGCAAGTCATGCGACATCTCAAACTGCTGTTACTGATCGTCGGATGTCTGGTGGCCGGTGCCGCCGAAATCCAGGCGCAATCCGCTTTGCCTCCGAGGCAAGTCAAGGTAGATAACGTCAAGGTCGTGTGGTCGGAGGCAGGACCCGTTGTGTTATTGTCGGCGCGAAACACGGTTGTCCCCATCTTCGTGGACCCGACGGTGGCGGGGTCCATTCAGGGGGCGCTGACCGGCGAAAAAACGCCACGTCCGTTGTCTCATGATCTGATGCACACCATTCTGCGGGCCTACGGCATGACGGTCGTTCAGGTCCGGATCAGCTTGAAAGCACAGATCTATTACGGTGAGCTGACGATGGCCGTGGCCGGTCAAACCAAAGTGTTCGATTGTCGTTCTTCTGACGGAATTGCCTTGGCGATCCATTTCGGGACTCCCATCTTTATCGAAGAAGCACTATTGGACAAAGTCCGAAAAGGAAAACACCCGGCGGCTCCACGGGTCATGCTGTGACCGTTACGGTTCGACCATGATATCGATCGTGGCAGGGACGCTGTCGGCCCCCTGGACGTCCGTGACCCTGAGCTGAAAGCGAAAGAGGCGGGGTTCGACCACGAATGGCGCGAGAAAGCGGGCTTTTGCCGAATCGGGATCCAGCACTGGGATCTTGCTGCCTCGAATTTGCGACCAGGAGTATTGCAGGGACCCGCCTTCTGGATCATAACTGTTGAGCCCGTTGAGCACGACCGTCTCGCCTGCAAACACGGTTTGGGTGGGACCCGGGGCACCCACGGGTGGCTGGTTCGGGTCGGTGTTGACTTCCACGATGACATCCAGCGTCCGTGCGACCCCGCTGTTTTTGACGGTGATGGTCGTGGCGCCGTTGCCGACCAGCCGAAGCCGCCCGTTTTTGTTGATGGTGATCACGGATTCATCGTCCACGTGATAGGTCGTCCCCGTGGCGGCACTACGAATCGATCTCGTTGTGCCGTCCGAATATCGTCCCACGACGGGAAGGTCGACCATTTTCCCCAGAAAATCCAACTGATCGTAGACCCGAACGGCGCTCGCCCGTCCGAATTTCAAGGGTTTGTCCGTCTCAAAATCGATTTCCTCCAACGAGCCGTGGGGTCGGATGTTGAGAAGCACTTCGTCGAAGATCGCCCATTCCTCATCGTCGGATTCCCGGTTTTCCTGTTCGGCTACGGCCAGCAGGCGGTGAAGCCCCGTGGTTGCGTGCGGCGGCCGCAATTTCGCTCCGAACGGTGGGGAGGTGGTGACCATGGCTAACTTTTCTTCGACGAATGCCTTGAGCATGTCTTCCCGGTCTTCGTACCAATAGAACCGGACCTTGGTAATTCCCGTGACTGCCCCCAGGTCGAGGGAGACCGAGACGGTTTTGTTCGACGGATGACTGCTGCCGTTTTCCGGCTGTGTGATAGAAAAGGCTGCGGCCTCCGGCAGCATGTCGGAAAAGGGCAAGATCAGGGAGACAAGCAGGCTCAGGGTAACGTAAAGGAAGACTGGCATGGCTTCCGCACCGTGACTCAATGCAACATTTACCACGCGTTCACTCTACCTGCGCGGAAGAATCCGATGCAAGGGGCTGTAGGGGTCCACCACCTGTGTTGAGGAGTGCCAAAGGTTTCTGAGCTTAAACACTCTCATCCAGATTTCTATCTGACACATTGGTCACTTCGCACCGTTAGGGAACCTCTGATTTCGTGCACGATCGGGCGCATGGCGGCGTGGTGTCCTCGCTCAATCCGCACCTTTCTCTCGGATACGCTTCGGGTTTCGCTCCGGGACGCCTTGCCCTGCATCCCGCTCTCACACGAAATCAGAGGTTCCTTAGTTTTAGTAATTGGGTTGCCGCAGAACCGTTGTGCCGATACACCGATCCAATGCGTCCCGACTATGCAAGGGCCGCGGGGATGCATAACCAGTGCCATGCAGATCAGGCGTTCAAGGTCGTGTCCAGTGGTGCCGGTGGTCAAGTCATTCAGTCCGAATCGGTACTTCGATCACCTCGAATTCGTCGATCGTGGCATCGCTGGCGAGGTTTTCGTACAGTGTGTACAGAGGAATCTGTGTTCCCGCGAAAACCCACGCGCTGCTGACTTTTCCCGGTGTCCGCTCGACAGCTTGGCATGTGTCCCAGTTTGTCATCTCGATTGCCTCGTCTTGTTAAGCCATGGTTGTGCCTTGCTCCATTCTCAGTTTAACACCTGGCCGGTACCTTATCCCCCTGACGCCGCATCCGGGAGGCCCACGACGGCGTCACGAACATCAAGTTTTTTTGCTACGGCATCGGCTTGTGTATCCATCGACTGAGATGACTCCATTATTCGAAAGTTTCATGGGGGATCTGAACGCCCAGATCCATTTCGTCAACGGCTTCTGCCAAAACATTTGCCGCAATTCCCGCGTAGTGTGGTGAGAAAGGACTTTCATTCTCGTATTGACCTTCACACTGGTCCGATGAAATCCCCACTATTGTCGTACCCGGTGATATGCACCATGGCTGGTGAGATTTTGCGGTGCATAAATCTGCCTCCCAGCGCTTTCGCGAGCCAAAGGTCACGGTCCGCTCGCTTCGCCGACATTTCTTCGCTCAATGCGTAATAAGATTTGGGAATATCTGGCCGGTTGCAAATGTTCAGTCATTTGTTGAGAGAATGAAGAGAGGGTCCGCAAAGGTAAGGATGCGGCTGCAACGACGCCCAAGGCAGGCAAAAACGGATAAAAACGAGTGCCATGGAGGGCTCTCCAGCAATGGGCGTTTCTCAGTCGTTTTTACCCCTGCAAACAGGTTTTTGGGCTCCAGCAAGTCAGAAAGGCGTCAAGAGCGACCAGGGGGCTGGTTCGGTTTATTTCCTTGCCTCGTTTATTCTGGTATATTTCGCTCAAGGTTCACCTCAAACTTTACGTCAAAAAACAGCCTTGCGTCCTATGGCGGCATATGCTATAAGTCGCATTCACTTCGCAAGAATGTGGTGTAGACAAGTAGGCTTTTTGGAAAACGTGAGTGGTCTTGAGGTTTTTGAGCGGCACTTTTTATTAACGTTATTTTTCTAGTGAGGAGGTAGGCAATGCACAAGGTGCTTCTATCCGTCCTTTTCAGTCTCATTCTGGTGGCAGCCGGTTCTTCAGTCGCCCTTGCTTTGCAGTCCGGTGGAGCTATGATCGGCGATCTTGAAACCGGGTCCGTCGTCGGTCAACCCTTTACAAGTCTCGACGTCGATCTGGAATACACTGCCTTGATGATCGGCGGGAAAAAAGCCTGGTATCCCGGAACCTCGATTCTCGATCTGAGAAACCAAGGAACAGGTGGTCGGAGAGGCCAGCCTGTCCTGATTAAAGTCACCAATGCCCTGGATGGTGAACATGGATTCAATCTTTCTGCAGATTCGGCCTTTGCCGGCCCTACTTCGTTGCAGGTCAAGATTACGTTGAAGCCTGGGGAAACGAAGTATATCGGCGTTCCCATGAGTGACCTGACCTACGTCACTGCTCCTGGTAGCTTAAAGGTCAAATGTCAGCTTCATGCTGCGCATCTTGGCTCCAAGCTTCTGATTTTGAAGTAATTCGAGTATTCTTTCGGTGTTGAGGGTAAAAAAGCCCCGTTCCCTTAAATAGGGAATGGGGCTTTTTTGTCGTTCGCTCTCAGACTTCTTCTTCGTCCGGCCCGCAGTCGACGGTTGCGTTGAGAGGAATATTTTGTGTGGCAAAAATCTGCCCATCGAGGATGAGCAGCAGGAACCGGTTTTCCGTGGCCAGCGCTCCTTCTTTTTGTGTGACAAACGTGTTGATGTCGACGATGATTTCCCGTTGCGTTTCTTTTTTGCTGTCGTTCACCACCCAAAAGTAGTGGCTGGCTTCGGGAAAGAGGTTGGCGACAAAATGGTCGATGGTGATAGGCATGACGGCGGATGACGTGCCCGTCGCAATAGAAAACGAGACGGACAGGGCCATGCCTGCAATGCCTAATGCTCTGAACGTTTTTTTCTTCACGGCGAGGTTCTCCTGATCGAAGGTGGGGAGGCAGTTTGAGAAGTCTCTCTATGACACTATAAATTATATGGGATATATGGTAAATGGTGATGGGAAATGATCCGTGTTCGTTGACAGAATGAAAGATGCGGTTCTCGCCTTCTTTTGTAGCTGCGCCATCCCCCGATGACAGATGTCGAGGGCAGGCTGATGGCGCTTCTTTGAAAGCGGCCTCTCCAAACCACATGAGATGCGGCCGCTACAAGTGCAAAGACAAAGGCTCTGGATCCTCGATTAAAGATGTCGGAGATGACAGCAGGAGACCGTGAAATGTGTCAACGAATGACTGAACACATACAGGAATGACAGAAAGGGGCAAAGGGAAAAGGCAGAGAGCCTATGGGTTCAAAAAAGACTCGTGCGGCAGCAAATCCCCCGTTGACTCCCAACAGGAAGCGGATCCTGTTTCTGGCGCTGATGGCGCTGTTGTTGATCTCCGGGGCATTGCTGTTTAATGCTCCCAAGAATACGGAAATCATCGAGGTCAGGTTTCCCAGCGGGAACAAGCTTCAAGCCGAGGTGGCCGAGACTCCGGAAAAGTTGTTGTTCGGGTTGGCGTTCCGGGAGACGTTGCCGGACGATCGCGGCATGATTTTTCTTTTCGAAGAATCCGGTCTTCATAAAGTCTGGACGAAACAGTACCAGTTCGATGTGGACATGATCTGGGTCAATGAGAGCAAGCACGTGGTTCATATCGTGAAAACCGCAGTCCCTTGTGTGAGCGATCCCTGTGAGTGGTATGGTCCGCCCTCCGAACGGGCGCGGTATCTGATCGCGGCAAACAGCGGATTTGTCGATCGTGCCCAGGTGTCGGAGGGACAGGAACTTGTGTTTGCCTTACGGTTGTAGAATGTCGAAGAGGAGACGTGACCGCCGGGCGTCTTGGGTTCATCAACGGGACGGCCTGTGAATACCATGGAATCTCAATCACCGGATCATTTTATGCTCGTCGGCAAGGAGGATGATGTTCCGCCCGGACAATCGAAAGCCGTGAAGGTGAAGGGCAAGACCATTGCAATTTTCAACGTGTCCGGGACGTTTTTTGCGATCAACAACATCTGCCCGCATCAGGGTGGGCCGCTGCATAAGGGCAAGTTGAAGGGATACGTGGTAGGATGTCCTTGGCATGATCTCCAATTCGACGTGCGTAACGGATTCGGTACGGATGGCGGTGGGCAGTGTGTCGCCAGCTATGACGTACGGGTTCGAGACGGTGAGATTTTCGTCAGCTCCAGGTGCAGGGAATTCTAAGATTAACCGGGAATGGACAGTTCGATGGACCAAGAACGATCTGATTGCAAACCGCTTTATGCCACGGTAGGCATGCCGTTGACGGTCAATCTTTGGGAGGACCGGACGCGAGGCGAGCAATGGGTGGCGACGTATGACTCGAGTCAACTCGTACTGACGGGGGACGAGTTTTTCCGGACGACCAGCAATAATGCGGTTGATTCAGGGAAGCGTCAATTTGAATTCGAGCCACTTCAGTCCGGGACGCACCGCCTGGAATTTCAGAAACGGATGGCTTGGAAGTTTACGCCAGAAGCCCGGCGCGTGTTCCTGGTCCATGTGCAGGAACCCGGTTTCTAAGGAACCCCTGATTTCGTGTGATAGCGGGATGCAGGGCCAGGCGTCCCGGAGCGAACCCCGAAGCGTATCAGAGAGAGAGGTGAGGGTTGAGCGAGGACACCACGCCGCCATGCGCCCGATCGTGCCCTAAATCAGAGGTTCCCTAACCGGTCGTTACCCCTATGCCTAATATTGCATACGTCAATGGGCGTTTTTCCGCCCTTGAAGAGGCGACCATCCCGATCGAAGACCGGGGGGTTCAATTTGGCGACGGCGTCTATGAAGTGGTCCGAACATACGGGGGTGTTCTTTTCCGGCTCTATGACCATCTCTCCAGATTGGAGTCGAGTGCTCGAGCGGTCTCCATCCCGGTTCCGCTCTCCAGAACCGACTGGGAGGCGTTGATCCGGGAAGGCGTTCAACGGAGCGAATGTGCCGACTGCCTGGTCTACATCCAATTGACCCGTGGGGTGGCTCCGCGAGCCCATCTTTTCCCCAGCCCGGCAAAGCCCACCGTGGTGATGACGTTTCGGGAAATCCCTGAAACCGACGGTGCGCTGCAACGGCAGGGCATTCCGGCCGTCACTCTGCTCGATCTCCGGTGGGGCCGGTGTTCGATCAAAAGTTTGAATTTGCTTGCCAATGTCCTGGCCAAACAGGAGGCGCGCGATGCCGGCGCCCTTGAAGCGATTCTGGTGAGGGACGGGTTGGTGACGGAGGGCTGTTCCAGCAACGTGTGTCTGGTGAGGGGCGAGACCATCATCACGCCTCCGTTGAGTGACCAATTGTTAGCCGGGGTTACTAGGGCTGTGGTCTTGGAGTTGGCGAGAAAACACGGCATCCTGGTCGATGAACGGGAGGTTCCAGAGGAGGAATTAACTCTGGCTGATGAGCTGTTTCTGATCGGGACGACGATCGAGGTGTTGCCCGTTTCCAAGTTGAACGGTGTGCCGGTGGGAGATCTCGTACCGGGAAAGGTGACTCAAACGGTGAGCGATGTCTTCCGTCGCTGCATCCTGTCCGAAACAGGCCTGGAGTAGGTGCTGTTCCCGGGGCCTTGCTCCGTTGTCTGGCGCGTCGGGTTCTCGACCCCGGTACCCTGTATAAGTTCAGAAACATTTGGCACTCCTCGAAACAGGAGGAGAGGCCATGCAAATCCACCATGTCGGCTTCCGCATCCGGGGGTTTTACGACTAGCTCAATTCAGGCCTCGTGGGGACATGATACCCCACGAGGCTCAACACCGATTCACTATTCTGCAGTTTTGGGCTCGGCACGGCCTGGTCGCGACGAGGGAGGCGTTTGGGGTGAGCCGCCGCACCCTCTACCGGTGGCAGCGGACGCTCACCCAGGCCGGAGGCGAGCCGCACGCCCTGGCCGCCCGCTCCCGGGCCCCGCACCGGCGGCGGCAGGCCCGGTGGCCGCCCGCCCTGAGCCAGGAGATCCGCCGGCTCCGGACCACGTACCCCAACCTCGGGAAGGCCAAGCTGCACGTCCTGCTGCAGCCCTGGTGTACGCAGCAGGGCCGGCCCCTCCCCAGTGTCTCCACCATCGGGCGCCTGATCGCTCGGGCTCCCGACCACATGCGCCAAGCCCCGCTCCGCCTCGATGCCCGCGGCCGCCCCAAGCCCGCCGCCCGGCCCCGCAAGACCCGGCCGCCCCGGCCGCGCCCCACCCAACCGCTGGTCCTGTTCGCCTGTGATACCGTGGTCCGGCTCCACGCAGGCCTACGGCGCTACGTGTTCACCTTCCTCGATCCCTACAGTCGCTTCGCCCTCGCCTGGGCCACCGCCACCGCCTCCAGCCGCCACGCCGCGGTCGGCCTCGAGGCCCTGTGTGCCCTGCTCCCTACCCCGCCTCAATTCCTCCTCTCGGCCAACGGCGCCGAGTTCCACGGCCACTTCCAGCAGCGCCTCGACGCCTACGGCATCACCCATTGGTGGACCTATCCACGCTCCCCCAAAATGAATGCGCATGTCGAACGGTTCAATCGCACCCTCCAAGAACAGTTCGTGGATTACCACGAGGACTTGCTGGTTGACGATTTGGCGGCCTTTAACCGCAAACTGGCCGATTGGTTGCTGGCCTACAATACCGTGTTGCCCCACCATAGCCTTGGGCGGCAATCTCCGGTACAATCCCTGATTCACCACCAACCCGAGTGCTAAATGTGGTGGACCCATACATACCCTTGACACTTTCAAGTTGTTCCCAGTAATATTTGCCGCTTCTGGTGCTTTTTGTGGCCAGTCTGGTACAATTACGTGCATTTTCCTGTCCGGAGAATTGGAGTTTTTTCTGAAGGAGGACGTTCCATGTTTCAGTTCAATTCTTTGATCAAACGATTAGTGTATCTGGGAGGCGGATTTCTGCTTGCCTTGGTGTGCTTTGTACTTCCTCTTGCCAATGCCGAGTCCGATGTTTCCGGTTCGGCTCCGGTGGTCATGACCTCAGGGATGAATCACCAGTCGCCTGCGTGGGCCGAACGCCTTAAAGGGCAGACCATCATTGAAAATGCCCAGGAGGGGAGAGCCGAACGCGCCGCGCTTGTTGAAAAGCAACATGAGCGGTTGATGCAGCAAATGCAGGAGGAAATGTCCGAATCCAACTCCGGTGGCTTCGACACGATGTCCATGATGCATCAATACGGCGCCGGAAAAGGCAACTACCTGTTGGCTTCCGATAACGACATCGAACCGGTGGCCATGACGGGCGGCGGGAAATGTCCGGCTACGGCTCCGGTGAAGCATTACGATATTTCCGCGATCAACGTGGAAATCACGTTGAACCAATGGCTGGATTACTATCCCGGCTATATGTACGTGTTGACGGAGAATATCGAGAACGTCCGGGAAGAGGAAGCCAAGAACGCAGAAGCTCGTGAAGAAGAGGGCCATCATAATCCCGGTGGCGTGAAGAACGGGATCCAGGGGCAATACATCCAACCGTTGGTGATTCGCGGCAACCAGGGCGATTGCGTGAAGATCACGTTGCGGAATTCGTTGGAATTCGGTGAGGACGTCAGCCTCCACATCAACGGATCCAGCATGGTGGTAAGCAAGACTGGTCAACCCGCGGCCACGACGAATCCGGATGCCATCGTCTATGGACCCGACGAAGAGTGCGAAGAAAATTGTGAGACGATTCCCGTGGAAATGGAATGGTACATCCATCCCGATACCCAGGAAGGGGGGCGGCAGTTCCACAGTTACAGTAACGACCGTGAGTTGACCGTGATGGGTCTGTTCGGGGTGTTCGTGGTGGAACCGGCCGGTTCGAAATACCTGGATCCGCTGGGAACGGGGCCGGCGCCAGAAATGCCGAGTGGCTGGCAAGCCATGATTCAGAACGGCATGGGTCCGGATTTCCGGGAATTCGTGTTAATTTATCATGAAGTGGGTGACGAAGCCTTCCGGCCGGTGAACAAGCACGGAGACTTCCTGCCGCAACGTGATCCGTTGACCGATGCCTACCGGCCCGGAGCCAGGGCGCTGAACTACCGGAGCGAACCGTTCGGCATCAACAACATGCACGTGCAACACGAGTACTTCGGCTTTGAAGATGAGTCCATGGCCTACAGTTCCTACACCTTCGGCGACGCCGGTCCCACGATCCCTCGGAGTTATTTGGGTGATCCCGCGAAGTACCGGCTGGTCCACGGCGGGTCCGAAGTGTTCCATTCTCATCATCCGCACGGCGGAGCCATCCGGTGGACCCGAAGCCCGCGGGCGGTGGATCAAATGCCGATGTGGCACAAGGGACAGAACGGGCCGGTGAAGTATCCGCTCATTCGCGCGAAGACGGACCGGGTGGACGTGGAAGTGATCGGGCCGTCCGAAGCGCTGGACCTGGAAACCGAGTGCGGGTCCGGGCTCTGTCAATATCTGGCCGGTGACTTCCTGTTCCATTGTCACGTGGCGCATCATTACGTGGCCGGCATGTGGGGGTACTGGCGGGTTTACAATACCTTGCAAGTTCCCGGAATCCAGAACGACGTGATGGCCCCGCTTCGAGAGTTGCCGGATCGTGTCGGGCGTATTGCCAGGCCGGTGACTTCCGATCAATTGGTGGGCACCACAGTGGATTGGTTCGGGAAGAAGTTCAGGCTGGTCGATAACTCCCCAAAAACCGACTGGAACGCCGATCCGGCCGTGGTTCGGATTTACGATTGGGTTGAAATGCAGTTGCCGACCCGTGGCCTTCCCGGTCATACGGAAGACGAGATCGGCCAACTCAAATCGTATGACGCGACCGTAGTCGATTGGGCCTGGGACGGCAATCGGGCGATGAGTGAGAAGGAAAGTACGGTCGAAAATCCCAAGTATCATCCGGATTGGCAGGGCTATGAAGCCGGAAAACGGCGGCCCATCTGGTTCGAGCCGGCATCGGGGAAAGTCGCGTGGCCGTGGCTGACGCCTCACTTCGGCAAACGTGCGCCGTTTGCTCCAGACCGGAATCCTGCCCCGTGGCTGGAAATGATCCATCTGGATGAAGACGGCCAGCCGTCCGTGGAGCCGGCAAAACCTGGTGAAAACGGCCGGTGGAGCCTGTGTCCGGACCGGGCGGGTTCCCAGAAGTACAACATCCACTTCATCAAGCTTCCGATCGAGTTGTCCGCGGCGCAGGGCGATCAGCCGGCCGTGGTCGATCCGAACGGATTGTTGTACGTGGTGCACGAAGAAGAGGAAGCGATTCGGAACAATAATGACTTGAAGGTGCCGTTGGTCTTCCGCGCCAATATCTACGATTGTATGGATTGGATGTTGACCAGCGAGTGGCCGGACGACGATTTCACGAATTTCCAATCGTCAAAGATCAACACGCACTTCCATTTCGTGCAGTTCGACAATCAGGCCTCGGACGGTGTGATTTCCGGATTCTCGTATGAGCAGTCCGTGCGGCCCTTTACCCTATTCGAAAAGAAAAAGGAGAAGGGGTTGCCGGTGCCCATGAACGCGAAATTCACCAAGGCGGCCAGCAAGGGTGACCGGACGATTCACGTGACGAATGCCCAGCAGTATCACGTGGGTACGGTGATTCTCGTGGGCGCGGATAACGTTGCGGGTAAGGAAGTGAAGCGTATTGTCGCCGTTGGGAGTTCTGGCGAATCCGCCTCTGCAGGCGGTGGCGACATGTATACGGTGAACCCCGGTGACACTCTCGGGAAGATCGCTAGACAGCACGACACCGACGTGGCGACCTTGGTTAGCATGAACAGTCTGACGGACGCCAACGTGCTTCGTGTGGGTCAGCAATTACAGGTGCCCGGCGGCGAGGGAGCAGCGGGCAAAGGAGCAGCAGTTGATGGGGTGCAGACCCTCACCTTCAAGGCTCCGTTGGAGTATGATCACCCCGTCGGGGACATCGTGACCGTGGAATTCGTGCGGCAACGCTTTTGGGCGGATGCCGACGTGGGTTCCGTGTTCTGTCATGACCACGCGTTCGGCGGGACCACCTGGCCCCATGGCGCGGTGTGTTCGTTCCTGATCGAGCCGTTTGGATCGACATGGCATGATCCGTCTACCGGCGAGGCCAAACGGACCGGTCCGGTGATGGATATTCATACGGTGGAGCCCGTGGGGTATGGGGTGAGCGGCAGTTTCCGGGAGTTGATGGTTCAAATCATGGATACGGTTCCTCATACGGTCAACGTGGTGACGGCCGGAAATCCGCCCGGTCAACCCGTGGAAGTGGCGTTGGAAGCTGGGCGAACCGTGTCGTTCCAAATGCCGCCGAACGACAAGATCAAGATGACGCCGATGCCGTTCCTCAACGGAGGGACGCATACCACGGGTGGCGCCTTGAATTTCCGGGCCGAACCTTTTGCGCAACGATTGGCCAATAATCCGGAGACCTCGCAGTTGTTCAGCAGCAGCACGCACGGGGACCCGAGTACGATCACGTTGCGGGCGTATCTGGGTGATTCCATCGTCTTCCGGCTTATCGACGTGACGATGAACGAGAGCAACGTGTTCACCGTGTCCGGTCATAACTTCCTGACCGAGCGTTATGCCGGGGACGCCAATCGGAAGAATTCCATTCACATCGGCATTGCGGAACGATATGACTTGGTGGTGCCGCAGGCCGGTGGGACAAGACTTCAGCCCGGGGATTACATGTATTTTAACGGTCGGAGCTCGAAGCTGTCCGAAGGCTCGTGGGGTTTGGTCCGGGTGTTGGATAAGGAAGTGCCGGATTTGAAACCGTTGCCGAATGCCGCGTACGGCGCGCCGGGTATCAAGAAGCCGTTGCCGGTGTGTCCGGCCGATGCCCCGGTAAAGAATTTCAACGTGGTAGCGATCGATTATCCACAAATGGCGTTCAATCTCAACGTGGAAGAAGCCATTGAAGTGGACTTTGAACGTACGATCGAAGTCCGGAACCCGGACGCCAAAATCTACGTCCTGGAAGAAGAAGTGGCGAAAGTCTCAGGAGAATTCCAGCCCATGCCGCTGACTTTGCGGGCCAACGTCGGTGATTGTCTGAAGGTGAAACTCACCAACAAGATGAAAGAGAGCCGGGCGTCGTTCTCGGCCTTTTCACTGGCGTTTGATCCCAAGGATTCGCAAGGGGTGAACTTGGGTAGCAATCCCGGGGATCAAACCGTAGGTCCCGGAGAAAACCGTACCTATACCTATTATGCGGACCCGGCCGTTGGGGAAACGCAGTCTCTGGTATGGGATTGGGGCAACGTGGCCATGAACCCGCGGAACGGGTTGTTCGGCGGAATCGTGATCGGTCCCAAAGGTGCCCAGTATCGTGATCCGAAGACCGGGGCCGACATTTCCGAGAAGAATAGCTGGATCGCCGACGTGATTGTCGACCGGACGGTCCCTGGAAATGAGCATCGGGCCAATTATCGTGACGTGGCCCTGTTTTTCCAGGATGAAGACAATATTATCGGCACCAGCTTCATGCCGTATGTTCAAAATGTGGCGGGGTTGGTCGGGGTCAATTACCGGAACGAACCCTATCTGTACCGTGAAGAGCAGGGGTGTTCGTTAGGCCGGATGTTCCAACCCTGTAACGTCGATGAACCGAATGAACCGGCGACGCCGATTATCGAGGCTCATGCGGGTGACCCGGTTCGGATTCACGTGTTTGGCGCCAGCAATGAGCAAAACGGCATGTTCACGCTGGAAAAACACGAGTGGCCCATCGAGCCGTTTATGGAAGGGGCCGACCAAATCAGCGTCGTGGAATTTTCCGGGTCAGAGGGTCTGGACGTGTTTGTTTCCTCGGCCGGTGGCCCGTATTCCATGCCGGGGGATTACGTGTACAGCAACGCACGCTTGCCGTATTCCCAATCCGGTCAATGGGGGTATTTCCGTGTGCTGTCCAAGAACGATCAGCGAATCCTTCCGCTGAGCGGGGCTTCCCCAGGAGTTAAGGAAGCCAAGGAGATTGAACCTGAGAGAGGTAGCGTTCGGCCCATCTCGTTTAAATGACGCGTGGTTGAGTAGCGAACAGATAGAAATGGCGGGGAAGCCGGGCGTCCGGCTTCCCCGTTTTTTTTCCGTAAGTATCCATTGACAGACGTCGGTGGTCGGTGCGTCTAATAAAAGGCTGTGATCAAAGGGCAAGGGAGGGATTCATGGCAGTGCGGATGTGGATAGTATGTCTAGCCCTGGGGTTGTGTGTATCTCCGGGATGGGCATATGAAGAGATAACAGTCACGAACGGGGGAACCATCAAGGGGCACGTGACGATTACCGGGGAGAAACCGCGGCCCATGGCCTTCAATTTGGTGACGATCCCGGACGCGGTGTACTGCGGACGCATTTCTACCGGGACGGGATGGCGGATCGTGGAAGATTTCATCATCGGTGCTGACGGCAGTCTCAAAGACGCGGTCGTCATGCTCAAAGGGATTGAAAAGGGGAAGCCGTTCGGGTTCCCCAAAGTGCTGATTGAGGCCATGGATTGCGATTTCCTGCCCTTTGTGAACGTGTTGCGCGACCAGGATGAAATTACGGTGATCAACATGGACCCCGTTGAGCACGATATCCAGGGATACGAAACTGCCAGAGTAAGAGGAGCGCGGGTATTGTTTAACCGGCCTTTGCCCATGAATCCGTTTCACAAGGTCCTGGGTATGTTGCACAGTCATCAGCATTTGCCCGGCAAGCCCATGATTCAAAAAGTTCATCTGAGGAAGGGACGCAACATTTTCGTGATGCAATGCGGGTTCCATCCCTATATGTTTTCCTGGGGCGTGGTGGTGAAAAGTCCCTATTATGCCATTACCAAGGAAGACGGACGGTTTGAACTGACGGATGTGCCTCAGGGAGAATATACGTTGACGGTCTGGCATGCCGGCATGAAAAAATACCTGGAGCAGACGGTCACCGTTCCCGCCGGTGGCACGGTCACGCACGATTTCCGGTATGAAGCCGTGAAAGGGCGACGGAGCGTGCATGAAATGCAGGAGAATCCCCACTTCGGCCTGGAGTTGCTCGGGGAGGGCGTGGAAATCATTCCGTCGGTCAGGATGCAACAACCCTGACAGTCAGGAGGGTTGATGAAGTCTGTTGTGATAACTGGTTTATGCCTGACCCTCTCGATCCCGGTTTCCTCCGTTTGGGGATATGAAGTCAAGGAGATTGCCGGCGGTGGAACGGTTCAAGGGACCGTCACGCTTTCGGGACTGGTGCCGGACCCGAAGGCGTACAATTTGGTAATTTTCCCAGACCCGGAATATTGCGGGCGAATCTCCAACGGGAATGGTTGGCGGCTCCTTCGGGATTTTCTGGTGAACGAACAAGGCCAAGTCATGAACGTCGTCGTGTTGTTGGAAGGCGTCAGGGAAGGTAAACCGTTCTCGCTTTCCGTCCCGCGGGTCGAGGCGCGGGATTGTCGCTTTTCGCCCTTTACGACTGTGGTGCGAAGCGGACATGGGATTGAAGTGGTGAATATGGATCCCGTGATGCATGATATCCAGGCCTATGAAACCTCAATGGCCATGGGGACTCGGGTGCTGTTCAATTCGCCGCTGCCCTTCAACCACCGTCATCGACGAGGCGACCTGCATGCGACCCATGACCATAGACCTGGAGAGTCCTTGGTCCGGCAATTCCAATTGAGTAAAAAACGTCGGACGTTCGTCATGCAATGCGGATTTCATGCGTACATGCAAAGCTGGGCCATCGCCGTTGACAATCCGTACTACGTACTGACCGACGAGCACGGGCGGTTTTCCATTGAAGACGTTCCACCGGGGACGTATGCCCTTCGGGCATGGCATCCCGGCATCAAGCGGGTCGTGAAAAAGCAAGTGACGATCGAGCAGGGAGGCAACATGACGGTCGATTTTCAGTTGCCCTCGCCGGGACGACGGAAAACGGCTCTCACGGTCCGAACGCCTCCCCGGTTCACTCCCGCGGCGTTGGGTCGCGAATTGACAATCGAACCCCTGCTCGAGCGCCAGTAACTCATGGTGGTCACAGTCTTCCGTTCAATCCGGTCCGGGTGGTCTCGGCTCCTTTCCGTTTTTCTGTTCTTCCCGTTCCTTTTGCCCCTTTCCGATGGTCACGCTTCCGGTACGGGCGCCGAGGCCATGCGTGGTCCGGGAGCATTGGAATTTTCAGCCCGTCTGACGTGGCGTACCGGCGGGAAAACCTCTCATGCCCAATTATTCGTGAAAGGGAATCGTTACCGGATCGAACATCGCGGAGGGGTCAAAACGGATTTGGGCTATGCCACGGTCACGATCGTCCGGCTGGATAAGCAGCAGGTGTGGTACATCCTTTCCCAACGTCGTCTGGTGATAGCGATTCCATTAACCTTGGACTACGTGCTTCCCCTGGCGGTGACATTGGACGGCGAGGTATCCCGGTCCCGGATCGGCGATGCCATGGTTGGCACTAGGGAGGCCACGTTGTATGAAGTGGTGGTCCAGCGTCACGACCACCGGGAGAGGTATTATCAATGGGTCGATGAAGCCCGAAACCTGTTGTTGAAATTAGTGAGCCAGGACCGGGATTGGTCGGTGGAATACGAGCGAGTCGTTCTTTCGAAGCAGCCGGATTATTTTTTTGAAACCCCGTTGGGGTATCGAATGTTCCAGGCCACCGAAAAACAGGCGGATGAGGGGTAAATGGGGGTGACGGTGAAAAAATGGAAAGCAGCCCTGGTATCCATTGCCTGGAGCGTGGTGCTGTTGGGCGGAACGGTTTCTGGACAAACCGGCCTCTCTCCTGAAGAGAGGCTGGGGCTTGCCGAACGGGCCTTTGAACAAGGTGATTTTCAGAAAGCCATGGAATTCGTCGAACCCCTCCTTGGCGAAGCACGATGGCGGCGGACGTCCTACCGGTTCAAAATACTGAGCTTGGCGCGGCTTGGGAACACTGCGGAAGGCATCGAGGCTTATGAGCAATTCATCGAGGAGGGAGAGGACGAAGGGCTTCTGCGGGAATTCGCCATACAGAGTATTCTGCCTTTCCGGGCGGATATGCGTGAACAGGTGAGAGGAGCGGCGTATTCGGCGTTAAAAGAGATTCCTTCCGACGAGGTTGTCCCGTACTTTCAGGACGGTCTCAGCGATGGGTCAGGTATGATCCGGGTCCTGGTGGCCGAGGGCCTGGGGAAGTTTCCGAAGGGACACCAATCGGAAAGCTTTCGCGGCGCGCTCAACGATCAGGCGGGATTGGTCAAGGTCACGATTTTGAAAGCTCTTGGCCGGTTGAGAGACCCCACAACGATTCCCCTTATCCTCCCGTTGCTGAAGGATGAGCAAAAGGTTGTGCAGGTTGCGGCGGCCGCGGTGTTGTATCGTCTCGGGCAGAAAGACCGATGGCAAACCGTGGAGCGGGCGACCAACGTGCCGGAGGGGTATGAGCGAGGCGCGGCGTTGCGGATGCTTGGCGAAATTGGGGACCCGAAAGGGTTGCCGCTTCTCGCACAAGGGCTTCGAGACAAACAGCCGTCGATTCGTGCGGCGGCCGCGGCTTCAGTGGGGAAACTCGGTGCGACCGAAGGGACCCCTTTCCTGATCGACGCGCTCGCCGATCCTGTTCCTGCCGTTCGAAGCGTGGCCGCTGTGACGTTGGGGAAGCTCGGGTCTGAACGGGCGGTCTCTCCATTAACACGGGCTTTGCAGGACCGCAATCTGGGCGTGCGGGCCGCGGCGGTCGCGGGATTGCTTCAGTTGAGCAGTCCGTTCAGCGTCGTGGCCGGAACGGTGCGGGAATTGATGGGTCAACAGAATCCGGGTCTGCGTTCCTCAGTGGCGAAAGCATTGGGGCATGGGCGTACCCGCGACGTCGTAGGGCCCCTGCTTCTTCTGCTCAACGACCCCGTGCCGAAACCCAAAATTTCAGCGGCCCGGTCGCTGGGCCGGGTAGGCGGACGGGAGTTGATCCCTCATCTGAAAAGACTCATGAAAGAGGCGAATGAGGCCGTACGAGCCACGGTCGCCGGGGCTCTTGCGCGTATCCTCTCTTCTCCACCCGAAACCTGACGTTCCGGTCGTTTCAATGGCAAAATCTTCCTATTTGAGTGGGTCATGGCCTTTATCTACAATAACCGGCCATGAGGCATTCCGGTATTGGTTTTTTCCTGTGTGTCGTCGCCTGGCTTCCGGCGTTCGGGGTGGCAAGCGAACAACACGAGATTCCTTCGACGGCCATCCACTGGGCAGGATGGGGAACTCAGGCCTTTGATCGCGCCCAAGCCGAAGACAAGCTGATCCTGCTCGACCTGACGGCCGTGTGGTGTCACGCCTGTCACGTGATGGATGAGACGACCTACGTCGATCCTGCGGTGGTCGAGTTGTTGAACGCCGAATTTGTCCCGGTCAGGGTCGACACCGATCAGCGTCCGGACATTGCGGCCAGGTATAAACACGGCGGGTGGCCGACCATCAGTGTGTTGCTTCCTTCCGGGGAGATTCTCTTCCAGGCGAATGCCTTGACTCCTGATGCCATGCTCGAAGTGTTGCGCACGTCGGATGCTTTTTACCGGGAGAACAAACGGGATATGACTGAGCGGGTCGCTCACATCTGGGAACGGGTCGCATCGGCACAACGGGCAAGCCGCCAGCCTCGTGGGCGCATTCACCCCGAGATGCTGGCCCAGATCCTTGAGGTGATGAAGCAGGAGTATAACCCCGTGTCCGGCGGTTTCCGGGACGCCCCGAAATTCTTTGAGCCCGAGGCCATCGATTTGGCCTTTTCCCATCATTTTTGGCATGGAGATCCGGAGTGGCAGCGGATGGCGTTGTTTACCCTGGATCAGCAGTTGAAATTGTATGATCCGGTCTGGGGTGGGTTTTTTCGCTATGCCGAGGAAACGGATTGGTCACATCCGCATTATGAAAAGTTGCTGTCCATCCAGGCGACCAACCTGCTCAATTACCTGGAGGCGTATCAAGTCACCGGTCTGTCGCAGTATCGCGAGGTCGTCGAAGGCACGATGCGCTACGTCATGCGATTTCTGGCCGACCGGGAGCATGGGGGGTTCTATGCCAGCCAGGATTCCGACGTTCGAAACGAAGATCGTTCAGGCCCCGATGTCCCGGGGAGCGAGTTTTTTGCCTTGGACGAATCACGGCGCCTGGCCGCCGGCATCCCGGCTGTGGACCGGACGATGCTGACCGACTGGAACGCCTTGATGATCAAAGCTTCGCTCAGGGTTTCACAGGTGTTCGGAAGTACGGAGGCCCGGGACTTTGCGCTCAACACGCTCAAGAAGCTGTACAAAGAACGGTACCAACCCGGACGCGGCTTGGCCCACTTCCTGCGCGATGGACATCCCGCGGAATTCGGGTTGCTCGCCGACCAGGTCTTATTTGTAGAAGCCGTGCTGGAGGCTTTTTTGACCACGGGAGAGGTTCACTACCTGGAGCAGGCTGAGCGGGTGCTCGAAGATGCCATTCGACGGTTCGAAGATAGTCAGGGCGGGGGGTATTTCGATCGAACGCCATCGCCTTCCTCATTGGGATTGTTGAAATTTCCCCATAAAGATCTCCATGTCAATGCCGTCCTGTCACGGGTGTTTTCCGATTTGTTTTATCTGACCCAAGCCCCACGCTATCGGGAAAAGGCCGAAAACGTTCTGCAATGGATCCTGGAAGCCGGGACGTTTCCACTCGCGCCGGCGGGACGCGCTATCCATCGCTTCTTGTATTATCCCGTTCACGTGGTGGTGGTGGGTGAAAAGTCCGACGCCGCGACCCAACCCCTTTTTGAGCACAGTTTAGCATTGTACGTTCCCGGAAAAGTCGTCCGGTTTTTGGATCCCCGTGTCGATTCCCTTTCCATCGGAGAAGTGACGTTTCCCAACGTGTCCGGTCCGTTTGCGTACATGTGTACCAAACGATTGTGTTCCAGCCCCATTGCCCGGGGCGAGGAGTTGCCGGACCGTTTTCAGGAAATGTTTACGGCACTCACGGAGGCGCGGAACCCTTTGTCGACCCGGGGTGCTCCCTCCTCACGTGCCCGCTGATGTCCGGTCATGAAAAAATGAAAAATCGTTCTCCTGTATTGCCTTCAGCTATCCATCGCCGTGCTCCCGCCATTTTGGACATCTGGATACAATAACCGTCATTATGGGAATATGGGTCCATGAAAACGACCATCGAACTCCCTGACGCCACGTTCCGGCTGGCTAAAGCTCTTGCTGCTGGATGCGGTATGACGTTGAAGCGGTTCTTCACCGAAGCACTCGAAGAACAACTCCGCCGTTGTACAAGTGAATCCCGGGTCAGCGAACCAGAGACATCCTGGATGGCCGGGTTTGGTGGGCTCTCCGACCTGTCTGACGAAAACCGTCACGTCCTGGCTGTTATCGAGCAGGAATTTGAAATCCTTTCGCCCGGCGATCTCGCATGATCCTTGACACCAGTGCCTTATCCGCGTGGGCGGAAGGGCTTGCGACAGTGGAGGTCGTTTTTCGATCCGCCGACCGGCCTGTCGTGCCGAGCGTCGTTCTCAGCGAGTATTATTTCGGCATTCGGCAATCGCGGCATCGCACCCGCTACGAAGAATGGCTTCACCGCTATCTGCCGTTAGCCGAAATCGCGGCTGTGACCTCGGCCACGGCAGATGCCATGCCGCATCCGACTGGAATTGAAACGGCTGGGCCATTCCATCTCGCCAAATGACGCCTGGATTGCGGCACTGGCCCGCCAGCATGTGCTCCCGGTCTTGAGTAACGATACACATTTTGACGTAGTCACCGGAATTCGGCGCATCGCTTTCTGAATCAAGGGCTCTATTGAGGAAAAACTCCATCAGGCTTGACGAGGGCAGGCTTATGGCGCTTCTTCGACAGCGGCCTCTCCCAGCCGCATGAGATGCGGCGGCTACAAAGGCGGATCGGCCGGCCCTGGATCCCCGATGAACGCTGCTGATTGTACATGTTCACTCATTCGTTGACAGAAGAGAGAGGCAGGAGCTTGTCGGATTACGCTCCGCTAATCCGACCTACAGGTTTCTGGATCCCCGATTAAAGATGTCGGGGATGACAAGAGGATTTGAACTCGTCGGATGACGCGACGCTCATCCGGCCTGCGTTTTCTGCTCGCGCCTGTCAATTCGAGGCTCCAAGCCCGTCTACAACGCCTGTCAGCGACTCGTTTCGGGAGCCAGTGGCATAGGGAAGGTGGCGGACCCATACAGTGACTTGACACCCTTATTTCAGGTTGCTATAAACACTTTTTATTGCGTGGAACAAGATTCGAGGACTTTCTCGCCTGTCGTGTGAGTTTCAGGCGAAGCGGGAGTTGAAAGCCTTCAGGTTTTTCCCCCTCCCCCGAGTCGGATAAAAAATTATTTTCAACCAGGAGGAATATTTATGAGGAATCGTCAGTTGCTTGCTTTGTCTGTCTTTCTTGGTGGGTTGCTGGTGGCAATGCCGTTGATTGCTCAAGCTGGCGGAACCATTAAAGGGAAAGTCATGTATTCCGGCAAACCCGTTCCGCCGAAGGAGTTTGCCTTTTCCAAATTCCCCAATCCGGCGTTCTGCAAACAAAATCCCAGCCAAAAAGGGGATGACACGCGATTGTTGAAAGAAGTCGAAGTTGATGCGAACAAGGGACTCAAAAATGCGGTCGTGTCGGTTCGCGGCCTTAAGGACAAGGGCTTTAAGACAACGCCGACCGTAATCGCCAAGCTGTGCGAATTCCTTCCTTTCACCGGCGTGTTGGTGAACAAGGGGAACTTTATCGTGGAAAATACCGATGCGGACCCCAATGATCCCAAATCCAAGGAAGGGGTGTTGCATAATCCTCATAGCTTCGACGTGCTCGGTGCAAAATCCTCGACCCTGTTCAATATCGGGTTGGCCAAAAAAGGCGACAAGCTGGACAAGAAAATCAAGATGCGGATGGCCAGGAAAGGTTCCGTTCTCCGGTTGCAATGTGACCAGCACGAGTTTATGCAAGCCTGGTTCCTGCCCGTGGCGAATGGGCATTTCGGCGTGTCCGGTGGCGATGGATCTTTTGAGATCAAGGACGTTCCCGCGGGCAAGCACAAGGTCTTGGCTTGGCATCCGGTGGCCGGTAACGTGACCATGGAAGTGGAAGTCAAGGATGGTGCTACCGTTGAAGCCAACTTCGACATCAAGAAGAAAAACAAGTTCAAACTGTAAGCCACGCTTTCGTTTTTGAGAACGTAGAAAGGGCGGTAACGGGTTATCGTTGCCGCCCTTTTTTGTCGCGTGCGTTGTGCGTTCCCTTGCGTTCGCTGTTTCCAGCCCGTTACTATTTCAAGAGATTTCCCTCTCCCCCGGGAGAGGGCCAGGGTGAGGGATTCTTGTGCCTCGGGAGCTCTCTCTCGCAGAAATATTTCAGATCGGGTATTACTGGGAGACAAAAATTCTTCTCACGGCGATCAAGCTGGATCTTTTTTCAGCCTTGGATGGCCGTTCCGATTCTCCCGCTGACTTAGCCCGACGTGTATCTCTGGATGAACGGGCGTTGAGCGTGGTGTTACACGCGCTGGCTGCGATGCGGATCCTGACGAAACACGAAGGTCGCTTTGCGAATACCGGCGTGGCTCAGAAACATTTGGTGCGAGTCAGCCCGGATTACGTCGGTCACCTTTTGGTTCTGCACGATTCGGAATGGGTGAACTGGGGAAAACTTGAAGAGACCATCCGAACCGGCGCGTCTCCGGTCCGGCAGCACGTGTTTGAAACCGATCCGGAGATGGGCGCCAACGTGTTGGCGGTGTTGGACCGGATCGGCCGGGGGAGCGGCATCACCCTCGCGAAAGCCCTGCAACTGGACGGCGTTGAACGCATGCTGGACGCCGGCGGCGGAGCCGGGACGAATGCGATTGCCTTTTGCCGGGAATATCCCCATCTCACCGCCACGGTGTTTGATTTGCCTGCGACTCTCCAGGGGACCGAACGGTCCATCAAGGAAGCCGGGCTGGAGGATCGTATTACCGTCATGCCCGGTGATTTCAATACGGATTCATTGGGCGGCCTTTATGATCTGGTGCTCCTGTCCGACGTGCTCCATTACCAGGACGCGCAAACCAATGCCCGGTTGGTGCGCAAGGCGTTTGCTCATCTGACGGATGCGGGCCGGTTGGTCATCAAGGACCGGTTTTTGGATCCGGAACGGACGAGTCCGGCGTGGACCACGGCGTTTGCCGTGCATATTTTGGTCAATACGGAACAGGGAGAGTGTTTTACGACTCTGGAGGCCATGGATTGGATGACCCGTGCCGGCTTTGCATCCGTCACGGAATTGGAACCACGGGCGATTGTTCAGGGCGTCAAACGAGGAGAGGGGTAAATGGCTGAATGGTTACGAGAGCCGGGGTTTGTCGGGACGCATGCGACACTGGGGGCCGATATCAGCCAATTGATGGCCACGTTGTTCACCGGGTTGTTTATCGTCGGGTGGGTCCAGGCTAAAAAGAATCACGGGAACGGGCATCATTGGTTGATGCTTGGCGGGATGATCGCCATGCTGGCATTTTTCACCAGTTATTATTTGTTTCGTCAGCTCGGCGTGTTGGCCTTTGAAGGCAAGGAAGGGTTCGGCGGGCCACAGGCTTTGTATGACAACGTGTTCGTGCCTCTCTTGACGTTTCACATTCTGTTGGTCGTGATCGGATTGGTCATGGCCGTATACATGATTGTCCTGGGCTTCCGTTCGCAAATTTTCGTCAACGGCCGACGTGAGTTGCAGGAAGCCATTCTGCAAACCACCGGCAAAAAAATCGCAATTCTGTTGGGTGTGGTGACAGCCCTTGTGCTGCTGTTGTTTTTCAGTCGCGTCGCCGTCAGCGGATTGTCCATGGGCAAATTCTTCGTCTATCTCGGACTCATCGCGCTCATTGCCCTTGTATTCGGCATCGAGGTGGCCATCCAGCGCATATGGCCGAATGGCGCGCGGCGTCATCGAGTTCTGGGCCGGTTTACCATGGCGGTGTATTGCATTCTGTTCGTGACCGGCAGTATCACCTATACCATGCTGTATATTCTGTATCCTGGACGAATCGGGTGATCCCGTGATGCAATGTGCCTGCGGTTCGGATTTCCGGTTTGAGGTTCTTGAAGAGTGGGAAGACGTCCGGGTCTTTCTTCGTTGTCGCTGCGCCCATTGCCGTTTTCAGTTGGGGATCGAGACGGACCAGCGAAACGCCAGTCTGTTTTTCGACCGCCCGGCCTGGACTGATGAGGCCCGACATCGTTTGGATCGGCTGCCACCGTACGTGGCGCCTCTTGTCCGGCAGGAAGTGGAAGCGTATGCGGGTCGAACAGGCCTCACGGTGATTTCGACCGACCTGATGACGGAAGCCGGGAATCATGGGACGGTCTCATGGCATCCCGACGCGAAGCGCCGTTTGTCCCGCATCCCTGGGCCGGTTCGTGCCATGGCGCGCCTGGAATTGGAGCGCACGGCCCAGGACCGGGGCTTGTCCGAAGTCACGGTGGAGTTGATGGAAGAAATCAAGGCCCGCTATTTCGGTATGGCAACCTCACGTTCCTAAACTCCAAGACGTCTCCATGCCGGCCAAGATCGCAGGCATTCGGCTTGTTCACGCTTTTTCCCGTATCGGCTGATACGTCTGCTTGAGAGATTCCGATGCTGCACCGACTCGTGCTCCGGGTCATTCCCCAACTGAATGCGGTCGTCACGGAACCCGACGTTCGCAAGCGGAAGCGTTGGGTGATGCTCATCCCGGGGTTTGTGGCCTTTGTCCTTTATCGTCTTTCAAAAGACGTTCTTCCGCTGTCCGACCCGATGGTGTTGTTGGCGATGAGCGGGGTCCTGGCGACCGTCACCGCGTATTGGGCCTACGCGATGGGACGCACCCAGCCTCTTACCCGGGTTTGTCGCACCGATGCTCCCGGCCGCCTTTTCTGGGTGGGCGGATGGATCGGGTTTCTCTACGGCGTGCAGCTTTCGTTGTTGGTCTTGGCGATGCTGGCGCTCTTTGCCGATTACAATTTTTTGCTTCATCCCGACGGGCCGGCCATGATGGCCCTGATTATCTCCTGTACGGCGGTCACTCGGGATGCCTTTGAGATCGGACACGTGGTCCGCATGGAATCCCAAGGCGTGCGCATGGTGACCTTTCCCGACGGCGGGGCGTTTCGCGAGTTGATCCGGCGCGACTTTTCCCATCTGGTCCGATGGATAGGCGCGGGGTTTGTGGCCGGTGGAGCGACGGCGGTCGCGACCCGGTTCGTCTGGACCGGCGAAGGGAGGGATGTCGGTCAGGCGATTCTGGTTTGTGTCGTGGCGGCGTGTTTCGCCCATGGAGCCTTTTTGTCCGGGAAGTGTCCGCTGGAAGACTTCCCGGACCGCTTCAAGATAGAATCGTGGTGGGAAACCTGCCGGTTTTGGCTGTGGCCGTGTTTGACTTTTGCGTTTACTTACTATTTAGTGCAATTTGGTCTTCTTGCGTTTGTCTTGCAGGTTGAGGACGTGGCCCTTTTCATTTACCCGGTGGTTGGTGGGGTGTCCGCGGGGATGATGGCCGGGTATGGGTATTTTTTGGGGGCCCGGGTTTTTGTGGAGGCTCAAACACAAGGCGGATTCTCCGAGGGTTTGACCCGTTGTCCATTCGTGATGGAAATTTTAGCTAAAACCGGGTGGGTGACGTCAGGACGGAAGATGAATCCCGTCGAGATCAGGCAGGGGAAGCCCAGGCAAGAGATACTTTCATGAAGATCGCAGTTTTTCTGTTGTTTGCCTTGGGCTGTTCACTTGTCGCCCCCATCACGGGGTTGGCCGGTTCGGATGTCTCCCCCCTCACGGAAGACGTCTATTATAAGACCGAAGGAACCCCTCAAGGCCCCCCGGCCGCGGAAACCGAATCCACCTACCCGCTATGGCAACCTCTCAATAACCGGATTGTCATCTGGCTCGTCACGCAGCAACATACGTATTTCGGAGGGTTCGTTCTGGCGCTGCCGTTGTTTGCATTGCTGCTGGAATTTCTAGGCCTGTCCCGTCGTGATCCGCAGGCCGCTCAACGTTACGATGGACTCGGTCGAGATATTCTTCGCGTCGGGGTGCTCTCGCTCTCGGTCACGGCGCTGCTCGGCGGTGTCATGCTCGGTGCGTTCTTGACGTTCTATCCCGTTTTTATGTCGTACATGGGCTCGACGTTCAAGCAAATGATGCCGCTGTACGCCGGGGTGTTTTTGGGCGAATTCTTTCTCCTTGTGCTGTACTACTACAGTTGGGATCGCTTGGCCCGGGGAGTCGGGAAATGGGTGCATCTGTCGATCGGGGTCGTCGCGAATGCCACGGGGGTGCTGTTACTCCTGTTAGCCAACGCCTGGGCGTCTTTTATGATGGCGCCCGCTGGGGTGAATGCCGAGGGACAGTTTCTGGGGAACGTCTGGCACTTGTTGCATTCGCCGTTATGGAATCCGCTCAATGCCCACCGATTTCTGGCTGATATTATGTCAGGCGGAGCCGTGGTCGTGGCCTATGCGGCGTACCGGTTTTTGAAGACCAGGGTCCCGGAAGAGCGGGCGTATTACGATTGGGTGGGCTATGTGTTTATTGTCGTGGTGGTGTGTGCCTTGCTTCCCATGCCTTTTGCCGGGTATTGGCTAATGCGCTCCGTCTTCGAATTCCGTCAGGAGATGGGCATGACGATGATGGGCGGATTGTTGTCCTGGCTGTTTGTGGTTCAGGCGACCACCATCGGCGCCCTGTTTCTAGGCATTAATTATTACATCTGGCAGTCCTTGGGACGGTTACGGGGCGGGGAACGGTATCATTCCTATTTCAAAATCATCCTCATGGGTCTGATGGTATCGTTTCTGGTCTGGTTCACTCCGCATACGATTGCCATGACTCCCAGTGAAATGAAAGCCATGGGTGCGGCGCAACATCCCGTCATCGGGCAATTCGGGGTGATGTCCGCCAAAAACGGCGCCGTCAACATCATGATCTGCCTGACGGCCTTGAGCTACCTGCTGTATCGTCGCGCTAACCGGATCATTACGGTTCCTTGGGCCACGGCCGGAAACGTCGCGATCGCGGTGTTGTTCGTCACGGGCATGGCCAATATCATCTGGGTTGCGGTTTACGGGTTTTTTATTCCCGCCCACGTTCGGGTGGGGTTGTCGATTCCGCAGGGGGCGACGACGGCGACTGTTCTGCTCGGAGGGGTGCTGATCAATCATTTTTTGTTGAAGGAGAGTCAGCTTCGTGGTCCCATCCAATGGGGCCGGATCTCCGTACGCGGGATGGTCGCGTTGTTCGGTGTCGCCGCAACCTTTTCCTGGGTGATGGGATTGATGGGGTATATCCGGTCATCCGGTCGGTTGGGGTGGCACGTGAATGAACTGATGGCGGATCTTTCCCCTTGGGCCTTTACCCCTCCCATTCTCTTTGCTGTCAAAATGGTGACCATCAATATGGTGTTGTTTTGGTTTTCGGTTTTTTTCATGTTTTGGTTGGCCACGAGGGACAGACGGTTGCCCGTCGTGGAAAAAGACGACCAGGCTGAACGTGTCTCTTTCGTGCAGGCGTTTTCAAGAGAAGAATCGGCATGAGAACGGGAATTCTGCTCCGGAGAGGCTTTGCTCTGCTCTTCGTTCTCCTTGTCACGGCGAGTGTGCCGGCGTTTTCGCAGGTGGTGACGCTCGAAAATTTTCAAAACCCTGACGAGGAACAATTTCCAAAAGGATGGGAAGGATCACGAAGTACCATGACCGCAAAAGAAGCGTATTCCCTTCACCGCCAAGGGGACACCGCGTTTCTGAAGGGCAAGGGAGCCAACCAGCGTGTGTATACCAAGAACGTTGATTGGAATCCCCGTACCCACCCTATTCTAACGTGGCGATGGCGTCTGCACGTCGTTCCGGAGAAAACCGAGTTTATTGCGGCGATCTTTGCGAATCTGGACACGGATCTGATGTTCATTCCGGTGTCCACGAAGTACGTCTGGAGTGGCACGAAGCCCGTGGGTGCCGTGACTGACGGCGGATTGTTCGGTGCGGCGGAGGTTGTGGTTCGTTCAGGTCCCCAGCCGTTGGGTGAATGGGTGGAAGAAACGGTCAATGCCTATCAAGACTTTATAGAGATTCATGATCATGACCCTGCTCCGCTGGCATGGGGTATTTCCCTGCAAAGCGGACCCGGAGTGGAAATCGATTTCGGTTCCATCGAGGTTCGCGCGGAATAACACTCGTGGTCGAGAGGAGGCCTTCGATTTCCAAGGCAACCGTTATAGACGTGCTTCTGGGGGTGGTGGTCATGGGGACGGTCGGGGTCCTCATTGGAATCCTCATGGGCGATGCCTTTCTGTATTTTGCCTCAGGGCTGGGTGTTCTCTTGGGAATCGGGATCGGGCTCATTGGCGGAAGGCGGTTTTTTCTCGGGATTTTTCTCGGAACGTGTTTGGGAGGCATGCTGGCTTGGGCCGTGTCCGGCCCTGAAAACATTACAGTTGGCGCAGGATCCGGGGCGGCGATGGGGGGGTTTTTGAGTATTTGGGTCTCGATGTTGATAGACGTGTTTTGGAGAAAATCGGGGCAGACCTCCTCAGACCGTGAATCGTCGGACCGGAATGGGAAGGATGTTTCCGGTGAAACCGCCTAGGTCGTAGCGACGGAAGAGTCATGGAAAATCGCGGCGTGCTCATCGGTTCCATCATCTTTGTCTTTGCCTCGTTCATCCTGATGATGGTCATGCTGATCTACGAAACGTATAAAGGGAAACAGGAGTTGGACCGACTGGCTTCAAAGTCGCAAACGGCCAAGCCTCGAGTCATTGCTCCGGTGAAAGTCCAGGATTTTTCAATGTATCGTACGCTCGTCGGTAATGAAGGCCGTGAGATGGTAGAAATTCCCGAAGGACCTTTTACCATGGGGTATGATCAGGGGGATCCCGATGAAGCCCCGGCTCACCCGGTGTATCTGAAGACGTACTTTATCGATCTCAAGGAAGTCACCCAGTCGGAATACGACCGGTTTGTCAGGATGACCAAGCGGGAGAACCCTCAGGTGCCGGTCTTCGAAGAAGACATTGCCAAACTCGTCGATCCGGATTTTCCCGTCGTGGGGCTCGGATGGAATGATGCCTTTGCCTATTGCCGGTGGGCGGGGAAGCGGTTGCCGACCGAAGCCGAATGGGAGAAGGCCGCCCGGGGGGAAGGTCGTCGACTCTATCCTTGGGGGAATGAGTTCAGCTATCTGATTTCCAATATCGACGGGGAAGACGATGGGTTCAAGTATTTGGCGCCCGTGGGCTCTTTCGAAAGCGGACGGAGTCCGTATGGCGTCTACGATATGACGGGAAACGTTGCCGAATGGGTTGCGGATACCTATGACTCCCAATATTATCAGAATTCACCATTTCGCGACCCTCCCGGTCCGGACAGTACGGAATTTAAAGTCATTCGAGGAGGGACTTGGCGCGACTCCAAGCTCAACGCGAGATTGACCAAACGGTTTTCAGCCAAAATGTGGCGAACCGACGCGACGATCGGGTTCCGTTGTGCCCAAGACGTCGAGGCCGTCAAGCAGGCTTCCTGAAGGTGAGGGTTGTCGAGGTTGTGCGAGCATGGATGGGAGATTGAAACTGATCCTGCTTGCCGTGATTGTATTCATGGTGGGCATGCCGGTCTCGGGAATCCTGCGCGGGACCAAGTCTCCTCCCCCCGATCCCGAGCTTGCGGCGGTTGTCGAACCCGTTCAGGTGACCGGCGCGTCTTCCTCCGAACCACTTATCAAGGAAGAAATGGTGTTTATCCCTCCCGGATCGTTTGTTCAGGGAACAGGTCAAGGCGGGTTTAATGAACGCCCAGAACGTCTTGTGACGCTTGAGGGATTTTGGATTGATCGCTATGAGGTCATGAATCACGACTATCGCGCCTTTGTGGAACAGACCGGCCATCGAAAACCGGGTCCTCCATCCCGGTACGCGAAACGGCTAGCCCAATTACGTGGCCCTAATCAGCCTGTTGCCTATGTCTCCTGGTACGATGCGGATGCCTATTGCAAATGGAAAGGAAAACGCCTGCCCAGCGAAGCCGAATGGGAAAAAGCGATGCGAGGGATAGATGGCCGGTTGTGGCCTTGGGGCAACTCTCCGAGAATCCACAAGGCCAATCTGGGTGGAAGAGAGGACGGCTATGAAGCCACGGCGTCCGTGGGGTCGTTCCCGTTGGATCGAAGCCCTTTTGGCGTCTATGACGGATTTGGGAATCTGATGGAATGGGTCGACAATTGGTATCAAGAACAAACTCCGGACCCCAGTGAGCCGGGAGAAGAAGCGAATTTTGCCGATCGCGGGGGGTACAAGACACTTCGCGGTGCCGGATATGCCAGCTATGGAAGTGATTTGAGGGTGACGTCAAGAAGTTTCATGGTTCCCGATTTTCGGGATGAAACCATAGGCTTTCGGTGTGCCGCGTCTAAGCTCAAGACGCCAGAACGTACGCTGGTTGCCGGTCCCCGTGATTAGAGAAAGTCAAAGTAATACAGGATTAGAAAGACGGCTAAAAGAATATTGACAACCATTCCGGCCAACACTATAATGTCGAACAATTTTGCGTTATTGCGCATAGCGTTCCCTATTCTCACAAAAAGTGTGTGTTGAGTATCACATATTGAAGAAATGTGTCAAGCGTATTATTCATTAAGGTCAAACATCTAGAAGGAAAATTGAGATGGCAAAAAGTGATCCATTTCAGATCAAGCTGGGCAAGGCAATTTTCTACCTGACCTGTGCCGTCAGCTTGTGGTTTTTCTATTGGTTTGCCGGCATTCAATGCCCTTGTTGAAGAAGGAATCGGACAGGAGAAATAGGAAATAAAGAGGAGGTTTTTATATGCAGACCGTTGTGTATCTCATCATTTCGATCGTGATTTCCGTGGCATATTTTCAGTTTCTCGATTGGGTTCTCATGGATATGCAGGGGTTGGATTATTTCTATATTCTCAGGTGAGAAATACTATTGTCGTCAAGCAGTCATCCCGAAAAACTGAACAACTATAAGCGGTTTATTGTTCTTTGAATAACTTCAAAGAAAGAAGGAGGTTGGTCATGGGTCGCCTCAAAAGTGGACGCGCCGGAAAGAAATTTCTGGCAGTCACTGGTCTTTTTGCAATGGGAGTCATGTTGCTGCTCCCGATCGTTGTAGCACTGCCGGCCTTGGCCGGTGGGGGTGCTCCTGCGGCAGGCGGGCCGCCTCCAGATGTCGTCGCTGCCCAGGAAGCCGAAGGGTCGGAAGGCGAAGAAGAAAAGGTTGAAATCGGAAGAGACGTTTATTACAAAACGGAAGGTCCCGCCGTCGGTGCGCCGGCTCCCAAGACGGCCGATACGGAAGAATTTTACCCGCGGTACAACTTCGAAAGCCGGGTCCTTCTCTGGGTAGCAAATCAGCAGCATTTATACTATGGCAGCTTTGTGTTGGCCGTGCCTATCTTCTGTATGTGTATCGAGTTTGCCGGGTTGGTGGCCAAAGACAAGGAAATGGCGAAGAAATATGACCAATTGGCCTATGACTTTATTAAAATCAGCCTCACGGCTTACTCGCTGACCGCCATCCTCGGCGGCATTCTCATCTTCACGTTCCTGACCTTGTATCCTGCCTTCTTCGGTTATCTTTCCAGTATTTTCCGGCCGGTGATGCACATCTATGCGTTGATGTTCGTGGCGGAAAGCGGAACCCTCTATATCTACTACTACGGCTGGGACAAGATGAAAGACGGGTTGTTGAAATGGCTCCATGTCAGTATGTCGGTGGTGTTGAACGTGATCGGAACGGTGTTGATGTTCCTGGCCAATTCCTGGATCGGCTTCATGATGTCGCCTGCCGGCGTGGATGAGCAGGGACGGTATCTGGGAAATATCTGGCACGTACTCCATACGGCGCTCTGGAATCCACTCAACGTGCATCGGATTCTCGGGAATATGGCCTTTGGCGGCGGTGTGGTGGCAGCGTATGCCGCTTACCGGTTTCTGTCGGCAAAGAATGATGAAGAGCGCGCACATTACGATTGGATGGGCTATATCGCAATGTCGCTTGGGGTCGCCTTCCTGATTCCCCTGCCGTTTGCGGGGTATTGGCTCATGCGTGAGGTGTATGCCTATCGTCAGCAAATGGGCATTACGCTGATGGGCGGTCTGTTGGCTTGGTTGTTTATCATTCAGGCCACCATGATCGGCATCCTGTTTTTGACGACCAACTATTATCTCTGGCAGGCCCTCGGAAGAATGACCGGAGGGGAGAGATTTCAGCGGTATATCAAATACTTTGTATTCATTTTGGTCGTGGGGTTATTGGTCTTTATCACTCCCCACACCATAGTGATGACGCCGGCAGAATTGAAAGCCATGGGTGGTCAGCAACATCCGGTGCTGGGGAATTATGGCGTGATGTCGGCTAAAAACGGTGGAATTAATGCTATTATCATGACCACCATTGCCAGCTTTATATGGTATCAGCGTGGCAACAGGGTGCCTGCGGTGAAATGGGCAAAGTTCGGAAATGTCTTCCTGATCACGTTCTTTGTGGTGGCCCATATTAATAATATTTGGGTGGCGTGTTATGGGTATTTCATCCCGGCGAACGTTCGAATCGGTCTCTCCGTTCCACAGGTCGCCGGTACGCTTTCGTGCTTGTTTATCGGGTCGGCGTTGAATCTGGCTATGCTGAAGCAGTCGAGGGAACTCGGGCCGATTCGGTGGGGTCAGATTGCGCCACGATCACAGTATGCTTTGATTATGCTGGCGACCGCTTTTACCTGGATGATGGGATTGATGGGGTATATCCGGTCATCGGTGAGGTTGTTCTGGCACGTCAATGAGATCATGCGCGACAATTCACCTTGGGCGTACACGCATACCATTGGGTTCGGTGCGAACGTGATCTCGTTTAACGTGTTATTCTTCTGGATTACGATTATGTTTGTATTTTGGCTTGGAGCGCTGGGTGCCAAGAAGACCCCGGTGCCGGCGACGCAACCCGTTCCGGGGACCGCGCCGCAACCTGCAACTGGTCATTAATCATTAAACTCGCATGAAATACGTAATGATGAGGCTATCCTGATCGTAACAGTCAGGGTAGCCTCATGTTTGGAGGGGGCAAGGTGGTTGAATTAATTACGGAAGCGATCTCGATTGGATGGCCGGCATTCGCCTTTTTGCTGGGACTCTTGGTGTATTTTCAAGCGAAACTGACTGACCCTGAGCAAAAGAGGAATGTCACGTTTAAGACGTTTATCGGTATGTTATGTGCGTTAATGGCGTTTATCGCCATTGCGAACTACAAAAATAACTTTTATGGGGAGAGTCGACTGCTGCCTGTCTCGTTGGTGATGATTACCTGTTTGGCCTACATCATGGGTATTTATTTCTCCAATATTGGTGCCCTGATGAAAATCGGGGGGTTCATGTTTTTCGTGGCGGCGGCGTTGTCGGGGTATGGTAATTGGTTGCCCCAGGTTGAGGGGGGATTTCCGCCTCCTGAGGTGAAGCTTGATTTCCAGAGCATGACGCCGCAGCAATTAGCCGACGAAGGGGAAAAAATTATTTTCGGCGGTCTTGGCCAAAGTAAAGTACAGGGTGCCATCGGAAAAGGTCAATGCCCGCTGTGTCACGGATTCAATCAGGGCTTTCTGAGTGAACGGGCCCCGAATCTTTGGGACATTCCGGCTCGAGCCGAAGAACGTTTGAAGCACGAAAAATATCATATGAACGACCCCGCGGCGCGGGATACCGTGCAAAAAGAAGCGTTTGAGGGCTCGGGGACTGCCACGAACGGTCAGGAATATATTGCAGAGTCGCATGCGTGCCCGAGTTGCTTTGTCGTGCCTGGGTTTGGGGTAAAAGGCTCGAACGATACGGAAAGCCCCATGCCAAGAATTCACAAGCCCCCGATCTCGCTGACCTTGGGGGAATTGGCTGCGGTGGATACGTGGTTGTACGTTCGGGAAGGCAAGGAAGCGCCCACGTACGAAGAAATTCAAGCATCGTATGAAAAATTTATTCCTGAAGGCGAACGGCCGCAGGCGAGTGCCGAAGGGGATGAGGCCGCAGCGGGCGGGGTGCTGGCGACCGGGGAAGAACCGATCACGGATCTCTTTATGAAGGCGGGGTGTCCTGCGTGTCATACGATTCCCGGTATTGAAGGGGCCACCGGCAAAGTCGGGCCCTTGTTGATGGAAGGCAGCAATGCGCCTCAACGGTTGAAAGATCCTGGATATCAGGGGCATGCCACGTCTACCCGTGAATACATCACCGAGTCGATTTTAAATCCGAGCATGTACGTAGTGAAGGATTTCCCGGACAACCAGATGCCGAAAGATTTTGGCCAAAAATTAAGTGCGGGAGCCGTAAACAAAATTGTGAATTATCTGTCCAGCCTGAAAGAGGGACAGGAATTACCGTCATTGGAAGATTTTAATTAATCCTTAAGCTGTGGGATTCAACAAACGGGAGTTTCATACAATGACTTGGTTAAAGTTAGTCGAAGGCTACATGCCGATGCAGATGATTTCGGAGTTGGCCTGTTCGATTTTGGTTTTTGCGTTGGTGAACTGGGCACTGAATCGGGCGGGGATGGGGATTCCCAAGTTCTGGGCCGGCGTGGGAGTCTGGATTTACATCCAGCTTTATTTGAAGTACCGCATCTATCCCCCGATTCCGTTCAGTGTGCGGGCCATTTACGGAACGGTCTCGGCGTGCGGTATTTTTATGTGGGTCTCGGGCTCAGAAGGTGAGTGGCAGGAATTCAAGCGGCCGGTGATGAACGTGATGGACGGAATCAGCGGGTTTCACAAGGGGGCCCGAATAGTGGCATTGATCGTGCTCCCGCTGGCGTTGGGCGGGTTTGCGTACAACTCGTTTCTGCCCAGTTTTGAGGAACCGATCGAGTTGAGAACGGTGCATCCGGCTCCGCCGGCGACCACGAAGGTGCATGGGAAGACCTTTGTGCTGCAAGTGGTGGAGAATCCCTATCGGGTCAACAACGATGGCAAATACGACCAGGAATACACGAACGCGCGGATCGTTGAGCAAGCCATGGGGCGCTTGATGAAAGACGTGAACGACGCGAATTACAATCCCTGGGATCCCAATGCGGAAGGGTACATCAAATACGTGCGGGAAGGGGGCGAAATTTTCTTTCAGAATTGCCACTTCTGTCACGGCGACAATTTGAACGGCAGAGGGTTGTGGGCGTACGCGTTCAACCCGATTCCGGCGAATTTCACGGATGCGGGGACGATCGCACAGCTCCAGGAGACCTTTGTGTTCTGGAGGGTGTCGAAAGGCGGAATCGGGCTGCCTGGTGAAGGGTTTCCCTGGGCCTCGGTGATGCCGCCATGGGAGCAGCATCTGACGGTGGACGAAATCTGGAAAGTGGTGATGTTTGAATATTGGCACACGGGCTACTATCCACGGACCTGGGATTAATCGAGAGGAGCGGAGACGAGCCATGAGTAAGAGTAGATATGGAAGTAACTGGGCCCGGTGGGGCGTGTGCGTGGGGGTAAGTGTCCTGCTGGGGTTGGGGGTCCCCCTGATCAGCGGAGCCCAGGAAGACCTCCCTGAGGGCTTTGTGAAACAGGGATTGCCCTCGCCACTACCGGCTGAACAGATTGAAGCCGGCAAGCGGGTGTACTTTACCAAATGCGTGTGGTGCCACGGCGTGGAAGGGGCCGGGGACGGCCCGGGGGCTGTAAGGCTGTGGCCGCGGCCGCGGAACTTCAATGCGGGTACCTTCAAGATCCGGCACACGGCCAGTGGGCAATTGCCCCTGATCGACGTGGACTTGTTGGAAACCGTCACCCATGGACTACCAGGATCGGCGATGCCGTCGTGGGAAGGTATTCTCACGGAACAGCAACGTAAAGACGTGCTGGCGTTCGTGACCACGCAATTAGTGCAGGACAGGTCGTGGCAGGACGAGGAATTCGAAGAACTGTTTGTGTTGGAGTTGGAGAAGTTGCAGCCAAAGCCGAATACCCCGGAATCCATCAAACGGGGCTCGGAACTGGTGGTCGAGAAGAAATGTATCGAATGCCACGGCTTGGAAGGTCGGGGCGACGGGAACGCGTTCAACCTCAAGGACGACTGGGGGTTCAGTATCCAGCCGGCGGATTGGCACAAATGTTGGAACTTTCGAGGCAGCCGGCAGGACCCCTACAACGTGAAGAACATCTTCCGGACGTTCTCTACGGGGTTGAATGGCACGCCGATGCCCTCGTTCGCTGATAACACCAGTGTGGACGAGCGGTGGGACATTGCCAACTACGTCAATTCGCTGTGTGAGCGCGAGGGAATCATTGAGGCGCCGGACGGCGCGGTGAGTGATGAAGTCGCGCAGCAGTTTTCGACCGAGCTCCCGTTACAGATTGATCCCCTGACAGACAAACCCAAGAGCAACTTCGTGATTCCTTCCAAATACGTGGAAGGCGACCTGCCTGTGGACGAACAGGACGAGCGGTGGAACCTGATTCCCCGGCGGTGGATTGCCATGGGAGGGCAAATCACGCACAAGCCAAGGAATTTCGTGAATCGGATCGACGATGTGTGGGTGCAATCGCTGTATAACGACACGCACGTCGAATTTCTGTTCCGGTGGGATGACCGGACCAAGAGCATTCAGGAAGATGAGGTGGATTGGGATCCGACGGAAGTGAACCTGGGGGACTATGGCGTAGAAGAGCAATCGCCACAGGGGACCACGTTTGCCGAAGATCCGTTCCATCAGGAATCGATTGCGGCCAAGCAAAAAGACGGGTATAGCGTCTACAATGACGGAGTCGCGTTCCAATTCCCGGTTAAATGGCAGGAGTTGCCGGCCCCCCGGAAGCCCCGGTATTTCTGGGGAGACGAGACGTTTTCGGTGGATATCACCAAATGGACCGCGGATGGGACCTTGGCTGTGTATGAAGGCACGGGCTGGGACCAGGACCTCACCGATCTGGACTTTCAAGAGGAAGTGGAAGTGGTGAAAGCGGAGTGGGTCAATGGGCGGTGGACGGTTTTGGTGAAACGGCCGTTGAAAGGGGATTACGAAGAAGTCGCGTACCTGGAGCGAGGTAAATATATCCCGATGGTGTTCTTTGCCTGGGACGGGCACAACGGAGACGTGGGGCGGAAGATGGCGGTGTCGGCGTTCTATTATTTGGTGATGGAACCACCGATTCCGCTGAGCACGTATGTGTATCCGGCGCTGATTGGAGTCGGGATCGTGATCGTGGAATTCTGGGTGTTGGGGCGGCGTGCCAACCGGCGCAAGACCAAGGGTTAAGCCTGACATCGTACGCACCGCAGTGGCGAATAAATGGGGGTGGGCTCGCGTCCACCCCCTTTTTTTTGTCGAGTGAGGGCAAGGTGATTCAAGAAATTTCCGGTGTGGTGTTAGCCGGTGGAAAAAGTAGAAGAATGGGGATGGATAAACGCTATGTGCCCGTTCATGGGAAACCGCTTTTGGACAGGGTCCTGTCGGTTTTGCTTGATGCCTTCCCGGAAGTGCTGTTGGTGTTGGCGGAAGAGGATATACCGAGACAAGATAAGAGAATAAAGATCGTCACTGATCTGATCCCGGGCTGTGCCGCCGTGGGGGGGCTCTATACCGGATTATTCTGTTCCCAATATCCCCGAGTATTTATTGTGGCTTGTGATATGCCATTTCTCAATCCGGCTGTCATTGAGTTTTTTTCTCAAAAGGTCGAGGCAGCGGATATTGTCCTGGCTGAATTGGTCCACGGGTTGCAGCCTCTACATGGGCTGTATTCCAAGACGTGTCTCCCGTTTTTAAAGGAAATGATTGATGCCCGCGACCTTCGTCTTCAGAATATTGCTGATAAACGGGATCTGACCGTGCATCGTATCCCCGAGTCGGAGATTAAACGTTTGGATCCTCAACTCCTTTCTTTTTTGAATTTGAATGCACCGGCTGACGTTGAACTCGCAAAGAAGATCAAGCTTGGCTCGTTTCCATTCCTATGAATGATCGACCGGTACATTGTTTTGCTCATCCGTCCCGGTGCCAGCCAAGTTGAAGGACGAGGGCTACGAACGCCGGTGCCGGAAAGAGTCCCTTTGCTGTATAAGTTCAGAAACCTTTGGCACTCCTCGACACAGGAGGAGAGGCCATGCAAATCCACCATGTCGGCTATCGCATCAGGGGGTTTTATCGACTAACGCAATTCGGGCATCGTTGGGACATGATACCCCACGAAGCCCATCACCGACTCAAGATTCTGCACTTTTGCGCCCGGCATGGCCCAGCCGCGACGGGGGAGGCCTTTGGCGTCAGCCGCCGGACGCTTTATCGCTGGCAGCGGGCGCTCACTCAGGCTGGCGGGGACCCGCAGGCGTTGGCCGTCCGCTCTAGGGCCCCCCACCGGCGGCGGCAGGCCACGTGGCCACCCGCCCTGAGCCAAGCGATCCGGCGGCTACGCACCACGTATCCCAACCGTGGGAAGGCCAAGCTGCACGTCCTACTGCGGCCGTGGTGTGCGCAGCACGGGCTAGCCCTCCCCAGGGTCTCCACCATCGGGCGCCTGATCGCCCGCGCCCCGGACCGGATGCGGCACACGCCGAGCCGCCTGGATGCCCGGGGCCGGCCCAAACCCCGGACACGGCGCCGGAAATCCCGCCCGCCCCGGCCCCGCCCCGCCCAGCCCCTGGCGGTCTTGGCCGGCGATCCCGTTGTGCGGCTCCACGCCGGACTCCGCCGCTACCTATTTACCTTCATCGATCCCTGCAGTCGCTTCGCCTTCGCTGTGGCCACCGCCACCGCCTCCAGCTGCCATGCCACCCACGCCCTCGATGCACTCTGTGCGTTGCTCCCGGCCCCACCCCGGGTCCTCCTCTCCGATAACGGCCCGGAGTTCCAGGGGCATTTCCAGCACCGGCTCGATGAACGCGGCATCACCCACTGGTGGACGTATCCCCGATCCCCGAAAATGAACGCTCATGCGGAACGGTTCAATCGCACCCTGCAAGAGACCTTCGTGGACTACCACGAGGATCTGCTGTTCGACGATTTGGCGGCCTTTAACCGCAAACTGGCCGATTGGTTGCTGGCCTACAATACCGTGTTGCCCCACCATAGCCTTGGGCGGCAATCTCCGGTACAATCCCTGATTCACCACCACCCCGAGTGCCAAATGTGGTGGACCCATACAGTTGCTTGCGAGGCCCGGAGAGGCTGTGTTAATTTCCAGCCCGCTTCTTCCCGCTTAGTTTGTCGATAACGTCATGTCTGCAGGAATTGTTCAAGAACAGGTGGCTTCTGCCATTACCGACGCTCTGCTGCAAGCGAAACAACAGGGCTCCTTGCGATCAACGCATTTTCCTCAGCCCGTGGTTGATTTCCCCAAGCGAGCGGAATGGGGAGATTTGTCCTCAAGTGTGGCCATGATCATTGCGAAAGAGGAAAAACGATCCCCGCTGGAAGTGGCGCACGTGATTGCAGATCGACTTCAGACGGCTTGCGCTTTTCTGGAAAAAGTTTCAGTCGCCCCCCCCGGATTTCTGAATTTTACGCTTCGCCCGGACTGTTGGTTTTCGGTGCTTGAAGAAATCGAGCGGACGGGCGACAGGTACGGGCACAACATGATGGGACAAGGGCAGCGGGTTCTTTTGGAATTTGTCAGTGCCAATCCCACGGGTCCGCTTCATATGGGACATGGCCGAGGGGCGGCCCTGGGTGAAGCCTTGGCCAGGTTGCTGAGAGCGGCCGGGTATGAAGTCGATAAGGAATATTATATCAACGATGCGGGTCGCCAGATGAAACTCTTGGCCGACTCGGTGTATGCACGATACCTCGAAATCCATGGCCGCGAGTTTGCCTTTCCCGAGGATGGCTACCATGGAGACTATATCAAACTCCTTGCCCAAGCGATGGATCGAGAGCAGGGGGCACGCCTGTTGACCCTGAGCCCGGAAGAGGCACGACGGGAATGCGGCCAATGGGCCTCTCAGGAACTCGTGCGAGCTATTCAAGAGGACTTGGCGCAATTCGGAGTGGAGTTCGAGACGTGGTACAGCGAGGCCTCATTGTTTGCTTCGGGGAAAATCCAGGCTGCCCTGAACGATCTTGAACAACGGGATCTGATCTTTGCACAGGATGGCGCGACGTGGTTCCGGTCTTCTCGATTTCATGATGAAAAAGACCGCGTGGTCTGCAAGCAGGATGGTGATTATACCTACTTGGCCTCGGATATTGCCTACCATTTTGACAAGCTACGGCGAGGCTACGGATGGTTGATCAATATTTGGGGTGCGGACCACCATGGATACGTCCCGCGCATGCAAGCCGCGATTAAAGCCTTTGGGTATGGCGACGATTGCTTACGGGTAGTCCTGGTCCAAATGGTGCGTTTGTTGCGGGGCGGGGAAAAAGTTGAGATGTCCAAGCGGGCCGGGGAATTCATTACGCTTCAGGATGTGGTTGATGAGGTGGGAGCCGATGCCGCCAAGTTTTTTTTCCTGATGCGTCGTTCGGACACCCATCTTGAATTTGACTTGGAGTTGGCAAAGAAGCAGTCCAATGAAAATCCCGTTTATTACGTTCAGTATGCTCACGCGCGGCTCGCCAGTTTATTCAGAGCAGCCTACGCGCGAGGATTTCGTGTGTCTCCGGTTGCCGAGGCTCCGCTGTCCGCGTTGGTGCAGCCTGAAGAAATCGGGCTGATCAAACAGTTGTCGAGTTTTCCCGGTTTGCTTGAGGCGAGTGCCCAGGCCTTGGAGCCTCATCGTGTCACGTTTTATCTGCTCGAACTTGCAGGGTTGCTTCACGTCTTTTATTACAAGCATCGTGTCCTTCCACCCAGAGTCGATCACATCAAGGATGAGGATTCCGGTGACCTCGATCATGACGGGGAGTCGAGTGCATTGATCCGGGAAGACGTATCCCGTGAACTAACCATGGCCAGATTGGTGTTGTTAAAGCAGGTTCGGACGGTTATTCAGAATGGACTCCGGTTATTGGGAGTCAGTGCCCCGGAAAGAATGTAAGGATGGTGCTGATGTCGCGTGGGCGAGGAACAATCGGTTTTCGGGCGACCCGTGTTCATTTCCGGTCGTTGACGAAATGCCGACAGGCTTTGGTTGCGTACACATCATGGTGACCTTCTCTGTTGAACAGCGTGATCCGCAGTGTGCTGCACGTTCCGCCGTTCTGTCTGGCCCCCATGGCACCATTGATACCCCGGTGTTTATGCCCGTCGGCACGCTTGGGACGGTCAAAGGGATTGCCCCCGATGAGCTTCAGGGTTTGGGGTTCGGGTTGATGCTGAGTAATGCGTATCATGTGTACTTACGACCCGGGCATCGACTTATTCAGGAGCAAGGCGGGCTTCACCGATTTACCGGATGGAATGGTTCGATCTTAACGGATAGCGGAGGTTTTCAATTAGTCAGCCTTGCCGATTTGCGTCAAATCACAGACGACGGGATTACCTTTCGGTCACATGTGGACGGGTCGACACATCATCTCACGCCTGAGTTGTGTATGGACATTCAAATGGCCCTGGGATCAGATATTATGATGACCTTGGATGAATGCCCGCCTCATCCGTGTTCGAAAGAGCAGGCCAGGGCCGCGGTCGAGCGGACGACGATATGGGCGAAACGCTGTGCCTTGGCCGCACGTGGCCGTCAACAAGCGTTGTTTGGCATTGTGCAAGGAGCGTTGGATGCCGATTTTCGACGCCGGTCCGTCCGTGAGCTGGTGGAGATAGGATTTGATGGATACGGCATCGGTGGTCTATCGTTAGGAGAAGACAAGCGTGCGCTGTTGGACATGGTTGACGTTTCGGTCGCCGAGCTTCCCCCATCCAGCCCTCGGTACCTGATGGGAGTCGGCCTTCCCGAAGACCTTGTCGAAGGCGTCATGCGCGGTGTGGATCTGTTTGACTGTGTGATTCCGTCTCGTCATGGGCGAACGGGATGGTTATTCACGACACAGGGACGGGTCTTGATCAAACAGGCGCAATATGCGAAGGATGAGGCTCCGATAGATGCGCAGTGCACCTGTCCGGTCTGCCGAAAGTATTCCCGAGCCTATTTGCGGCATCTGTATCGGTCCAATGAAATGTTGGGGGTGCGATTCAATACCATTCATAATCTTTGGTATTACCGAGAACTGATGGAGACGATGCGTTCAGCGATTCGAGCCGGAACCTTTCTTGCATTTCGTCGGAACTTCTATGAACAACGCCGTTCTGATGCGAATGGCGCTGCGTCTGCAGAACCTGTCGGCGTCGGAACCTCGGTCGTGGCCGAACGATCATCACAAGAAAAGGATGGGTAAATGGGAATGGGGGTGGCCTCGATAGCCTGGGCACAAACAGGAGGAGCACCGGAGGGAGCGGCAGGGTTGTTTTCTCTGGTTCCTTTCATTTTGATTTTTGTGGTGTTTTATTTTTTGTTGATCCTTCCGCAGCAAAGAAAGCAAAAACAGCATAAGGAGATGCTCACCAAGTTGAAGAAGGGCGACAAAATTATTACGTCCGCCGGCATTTGGGGGGGCGTTACCCGGTTGGAGAAAGACACCGTCACCGTGCAAATTGACGATAATACGAGAGTGAAGATTCAACGTGAGAATATTGCCCGGATCCGGACGGATGAGGAAGGGTAGGGGACAAAGGACAACAGCATGAAAAAAAATCGTGGTCGCTTGCTCCTCGTTCTGTTCCTGTCCGCGGTGTCGTTCTACCTGTTTCTTCCTTCTTGGCCTGGACTGTATGACCGAATCCCGGAGAGCGTTCGGTGGCTCATCCCTCCTCGCGGGGTCTCGCTCGGGCTCGATCTGCAAGGCGGCATTCATCTGGTGTTGGAGGTGGAAGAAGAGCGAGCCGTCGAGATTGCCGTCGACCGCGCGGCTAAAGCCATGCAAGACCTGTTGACTGACAAAGACATTGCCTTTGACAAAATTGAACGGGTCGGCAGTCTCCAAGTGCAGCTTGATGTCTCGAAGGAGGGAACGATTGAAGAAGCCGCGGACCTCATTCGCGATGAGTTCCCCGCCTATTTTCAGGTTTCTCGGGAGAGCCGGACCTTGGTTGTCGAACTGCTCGGGAGTGAAATTGACCGGATCAAGAATGCCGCCATTAATCAAGCGTTGGAGACGATTCGAAACCGGATCGATCAGTTCGGCGTCACGGAGCCCTTGCTGCAACGCCAGGGACGCAAGGAACTGGTGATCCAACTCCCCGGAATCAAGGACCCCGACCGGGCGAAACGCCTGATCCAGAATACCGCCTTGCTGGAGTTCAAAATGCTCGACGAGGACAATCAACCAGGACTCGGGTTGCCTGTGCAAGTCAAACGAAGTGAAGAGTCGAGCATTCGAGAGAAATTTGCCGATAAGATTCCAGCGGGTTCGGAAATCTTGTTTGAACCCATCTCCGATCCCAAGAGTGAGGTTGCGGTGTTCAGCCGGCCCTATCTTGTTCGAAAAGAGGCGGTGTTGACCGGGGACGTGTTACAGGATGCGCGCGTCAATTATACCGAATTCAGCGAAGTCTACGTGGGGGTGACGTTCGACAGCAAGGGCGCGAAAGAATTCGGGCGTATTACTAATGCCAACGTCGGAAAGTTCATGGCGATCGTCCTGGACGGGACGGTCTACTCGGCGCCCCGGATCAACGAACCGATCCTCGGCGGGCGGGCTCAGATCACTGGAAATTTTACCACGGACGAGGCCAATGACTTGGCTATCGTTCTCCGGGCGGGTGCGCTTCCCGCGCCGATGAAGACCGTACAGGATCTGACAGTGGGGCCTTCGCTGGGACAGGATTCCATTGAGAAAGGCCTGAAGACCACGATGATTGCCGGTATCGTCGTGTTGATCTTTATGGTGATCTATTACCGGATGTCCGGGGTGATTGCTGATGCGGCCCTGGCTTTGAACCTGCTCTGTTTGTTAGGGGCTTTATCCGGACTCAATGCCACGCTGACCTTGCCGGGTATCGCGGGCATTATCTTAACGATCGGGATGGGGGTGGATTCGAATATTTTAATCTTTGAACGCATCAGGGAAGAACTGCGGCAGGGACGTCCCGTCCGACTAGCGGTCGATGCGGGGTATGATAAGGCCTTCTTAACGATTGTCGACTCCCACGTCACCACCTTGATTACCGGTTTGGCGTTGTTTGTATTCGGGACCGGACCCATCAAAGGTTTTGCCGTGACTCTGTGTCTGGGCATTGCGATCAATCTGTTTACCGCGTTGATCGGGACCAAAGTCGTCTTTGATCTCATCAATCGACGCAAGCTCGAACGGTTGAGCATTTAACGGATCTTGAGGCTGGACATGTTGGAAATTATCGGAAAAACGAACATCGATTTCATGGGGAAGCGCCACGTGGCCTTCGGTGTCTCCGGCCTGCTGGTGTTGCTTGGCTTGGTTGCCTTGGTCCAGATCGGAACCGGCGCCGCCAATCTCGGCATTGATTTTTCCGGTGGCACAGCCGTCCAATTGAAGTTTGAGAACGCGATTGGGTCTGCGCAAGCCAGGCAGGCGCTTGGCAAACACGGATTACAGGAAGTGGAGATCCAGGAATTTACCGAGGATCACAAACTTCTGATTCGAGTGAAGACGGAAGATACGCTTGAGCAGAAGGTTGCAGAACGAATCGTAGAGGTCTTTGAACAGGAGTTCAGTCACAACAAATTTGTGGTCGATTCCAGCACGGAAATCGGCCCGACGATCGGACGCCGTCTGCAACAGGACGCCCTGCTGGCGATCACGATTTCCCTGATCGGGATCATTTTCTATGTTGCTACGCGTTTTGAACTGCGATTTGGGGTGGCCGCGGCGATTGCCACCTTTCATGACGTGTTGGCCGTCCTGGGTATCTATTACCTGCTCGACAAAGAAATTACCTTGTTAGTCGTGACCGCGTTGCTGACCTTGGCCGGATACTCGCTGACCGACTCCGTTGTGGTCTTCGACCGCATTCGGGAAAATCTTCGTGCCAGGCGACGCGATTCCATCCTGAACATCATTAATGCTGGGATCAATCAAGTGCTCACCAGAACGTTGATTACGACCCTGACGGTGGTACTGGTGCTGGCTCCATTGACGCTGTTTGGGGGCGAAGTGCTCCATGATTTTTCTCTTGCGCTGTTGTTGGGCGTCATCATCGGGACGTATTCCTCCGTGTTCGTGGCAAGCCCCCTCTTGTTGATTTGGCCTGGAGGCAAAGGCCGATTACTCAGTCGAGGCGCTTAAGGAACCTTAGCCTTCAGATCCTCCACTGCTTCAGTCCCAACGCCTGCCCGAGGCCCCTACAGGGGCTTGATCAGCCAAGAGACCTTTTCTAGACTTTCATCGGCCTACACGAAATTTACATTGAGTCGTAGGAGCACGAAGGCCCAAGTCCTGCACCACTCAGCGGGACGAGAGGGATTTGATCGATTATTCTTGGAGCCCCAGACAAGCAAGGCTACAGACACGTTCTCATGGACGACCACCAAGGGGTCGTGGCTCTCGCGGAAGCCCGAGCGCCGGCTCGAAACGTGATGCAGCCACGACAACACGGTGCGTTCCTGCCGTCCGCTGGGGGACCGTCGTCCCGACCAAGTCCGGCTGACGAGTGAATGGGGCACTGTCCAATCTTGCAAAGAGCCCACTTCCCCATAACTACCACAGCCGCTATAATGCCATCATTTCCTCACTGTCGACTTGGACCTCCATTGGTGGGACGGGCAGAACACACGTGACGCAGTGGTCGTCTTTGGGGAGTTTCACGGCAATGAAACGGTGGATGTGGTCACAAAGTCTTCAGCGTAAAACGATTCTAGGCATGGTGCTGGTCGGCCTCCTCCCCCTTGCCCTGTCATTGTTTCTGACCTATGTGGAAGAGCGCCGGGCCCTTCGAGAAATTACGGGTTCAAACTTCAAAGGCATTGCCGTTGAAGTGGCGAGAAAAATCGAGACGCAAATCATGCGGGGCATTAATGAGGCTCAACAATTGGCCACGATCCCCTTTATTCGGGCAGCGGTGAAGGAAGCGAACCGGAGTTACGAGGGAAGAGATCCAGAAAAAATCAAGGCCTTTATCGAAGAATGGAAAGAACGATGGCGGGCTCGACAGAACCCTCATGAATTTCCCGTCTTTGTGAACCGGATTGCGACGAATTACCTGGTTGACTGGCACGCCGTCAGAACGTCTGACTATTTGGGGATTTTGGTCACCGACGACCAAGGCGCGTTGGTCCTCAGTTCCCTCCCGCAGGTACGATTTTATCATGGGGATACGGAATGGTGGGAAGCCGCTTTTCAGCAGGGACAGGGACAAATTTACGTGAGTGATTTGACCTTTGATCCCTCGTTCGGCACTCACGTGCTGAACGTGGCTGTTCCTATTTTTGATCAAGGTCGCGACCGGGCGTTGGGGACCGTCAGTATTCTCCTTCGCAGGGATTCGTTGTTTCGTTCGCTTTCCGAGGTGACCGCGGGAGTCACCGGCCACGCCATGCTCATCGGAGTTGACGGGACCCCCTTGATTTGTCCGGTCTTGTCGTTGGAGCAACACACCGTCACTCCAGCCATGGTGGTCGCCATTAACGAAGATCGGTCCGGGTGGGTCCACGTGACGCAGGATACCCATGGCGCAAAGGATTCCCTGGTTGGGTATGCCCATTTACGCATTCCGGAAACGTTGGCTTCTGAAAGTTTCCGGGGCAGACAATGGCTGACGATTGTTCGGCAGAATCCCGAGGAGACCTATGCCCCCCTGCAACAGTTACTGGTCAAGATGGCGATGTATGGCGTCTTTGTGTTGGGCATTTTGTGGTTGGCAGGATTGATCGTGGCTCGAAAAATCGTGAGCCCGATTCAAACGTTGCATGAAGGTGTGCAGCGAATCGGTGCGGGAAATTGGGATCATCCCCTCGTGTTGAAGACCGGCGATGAAATTGAAGCGCTTGCTCATGCCTTCAATAAAATGGCGATCGACCTGAAACAATCGTTTTTCCAGTTGAATACCCAAATGGAGGAAATTCGTCATCTCGAGGAACGGTATCGTGATCTGATTGAGAATTCTCCGGAGATGATTCATCAAATCGACAAAACCGGCCGTTTCGTTCACGTCAATAAAACCGAACTGGAGAAATTGGGATTCACGTTGGAAGAAATGCTCTCGATGCATTTATGGGACATTCTTCCTCCGGAGAGGAAAGCCGAAGTGCTCGAATACGTCAACCGGTTCCACACGCAACCACGGAGTACCATTGAGACGGTGTTTCTCACGAGACACGGAACACCGATCGACGTCGAGATTCATTCCACGGCTCTGATTGACTCGGAGACGGGTGACTTGGTGTACACGCGTGCGTTTGTCAGAGACGTGACCGAACGGAAAGTGCTTCAACGACAGATTGACCGGTATACCACGCAACTGGAGCAGGAGGTCGCCGCTCAAACGCAACAACTCTTCGAATCGGAAAAGCGGTATCGTGTGCTTTTTGATCGATCCGCTGACGCGATTTTTATGGTGGACCCGTCCGGTGAGATTGTCGCAGTGAATGAACGCGAGCGAGAGGTCCTGGGCTATACACGGGACGGATTACTTGCGCAATCCTTGCTGATGCTCGTGCCGGACTCGCACAAAGAGACGGTCAGGCGGTTATTGGAAACGGTGGTTTCCAACGAGGAAAAAGTCCCGGCGACCGAATTGGAAGTGTATGATGCCCGGCACATGTTGCGATCGGTGGAGATGGACGTGATTCTCGTGGGGGAGGGCTCGACGCTTTCGATTATGGTGCAACTTCGTGACATTACGGAACGCAAGCTGTTGGAAGCGCAACTCCAGCGGCATCGTGAAGAACTGGAGGGGAAAGTCCAGGAACGGACGCGGGAGATTCAGAAAACACAAAAGTACCTGGAAAGTCTGCTTGAAAATGCCAATGACGTGATCTACACCCTCGATCGCGATCAACGATTTACCTATGTGAACAGCAAGGTGGAAAATTGGGGCTATCACAAAGAAGATCTGCTGGGGCGACCGTTTTTGACCCTCCTGGCGAAGCGCCACCGCGGGCGTCGCCTGAAGGATATCCTCGAGTTGGACGTCAAGCAGGAATATGAAGTGGAGGTGATCAGTCAAAACGGGGAACTGCGGTCGGTGCTCGTGAGTGTCTCACCCTTGGAAAACGAACGGCACAGCGTGATCGGGGTTCTGGGCATTGCGCGGGACATTACGGACAGAAAGATCATGGAAGAGCAATTTCGAAACACCGAGCGACTGGCCTCCGTCGGGAAGCTGGCAGCCGGGGTTGCACATGAAATCAACAATCCGTTAGGCGGGATTTTAAATTGTCTTTATAATATTCGGAAAGGGATGTTGCCGGCCGAGCGCCAGGAAGAATATTTGACGTACATGGAAGACGGGCTTCGGCGCGCCCAAAAAATCGTCCGGCAATTGTTGGATTTCTCCCAACAACACGAGCCGGAATTTTCCATGAATGACATGAACGGGTTGGTTGATCGCGTCCTGGTTCTGACGAATCATGCCATTGTCGAGAAAGGTCTTCAGTTACAAAAGATCTATGAATGCGACCTGCCGCCGCTGTTTGTCGATCCCCAAATGATCGAGCAGGTGTTGACCAATTTGATTCTCAATGCCGTTCAGGCGACCGAGGAGGGCGGCTCGATCATCCTGCAGACCCGGATCGTCCACAAGCGTTGTGAAATCGACGTGGGGGATACCGGATCAGGCATTCCGCCGGAGGTCCGTCCCCACATTTTCGATCCCTTTTTTACCACGAAGGGCACGGGCGAGGGCACGGGCCTGGGTTTGTCGGTCAGTTTGGGAATCGTTGAACGGCATGGAGGGCAATTGACCGTGGGAAGTGAAATCGGGAAAGGAACGGTCTTTACCGTGAGCCTTCCCTTGAGTGCCAATAGGGCCGCGCTGGTCAAGGTCTCCTGATGACTCGATCTGTCTTGATCATCGACGATGAGCCGCTGATGCGGCTGTCCATGTTTGATGCGCTTAAAGCCGAGGGGTATCAGGTCCAGGAAGCCTCCAATGGCGAGGAGGGCCTTCAAAAGGTCAAAAGGGATCGATACGATTTGGTGATTACCGATTTGAAAATGCCTGGGAGTGACGGTCTCCAAGTCGTCCGGGTGTGCAAGGAGTGCTCGCCCGAAACTGAGGTCATCGTGATTACCGCACACGGCTCGGTCGATACGGCGGTCCAGGCCATGAAACTGGGGGCCCATGATTACGTCACCAAGCCTTTCTCCATGGACGAATTGTTGCTGATGGTTGAGCGAGCGATCAAAGTCCTGGCGTTGCGGCAGGAAAATACGGTCCTCCGGCAGGAACTCGAAGGAAAATTCAATTTCGACGGAATGGTCGGCAAAAACGAGCACATGCGTCAGGTCTTGGAAAAAGTCAAACTGGTGGCCACCACGGATGCCACGGTGTTGATTTTCGGGGAGAGTGGAACGGGAAAAGAAGTCATTGCAAATGCCATTCATCGAAACAGCCCACGGTGCGGACAGGCCTTGATTAAAGTCAGTTGTGCGGCGTTGCCGGAAACCCTGCTGGAGGCCGAATTGTTCGGGCACGAGAAAGGCGCGTTTACCGGAGCGTTGAGACAACGGCTGGGGCGGTTTGAATTGGCCCATAAAGGCACCTTGTTTTTGGATGAAATCGGGGAAATCGCCCCGATGGTCCAAGTCAAATTACTCCGGGTCTTGCAGGAAAAACGGTTCGAACGGGTTGGGGGTACGGAGACGATTGCAAGCGACGTCCGGCTGGTCTGCGCCACGCAAAAGAATTTGAAAGAAGAAGTCGAGGCCGGACGATTTCGAGAAGACCTGTTCTATCGCCTTAACGTCGTGCAGGTGACTCTTCCCCCTCTGAGGGAACGGCGGGAAGATGTCCTGATTCTGGCGAATCACCTTCTGGAACGGAGTACGAGCCGGATCCCACGGGTGATGAAAGGATTTTCACCAGCGGCCCAGGATGTGCTGCTCCGGTATTCCTTTCCGGGAAACGTGCGTGAACTGGAAAATACGATTGAACGGGCCGTGGCGTTAGCGCAGGATCAGGATAAAATTCAGGTTTGGGATCTCTGTGGCCAGACCGGTTGTCCGTTTTTGGGAGGACCGTTGCAAGCGGGATGCGAGTTTTGTCAGGAAGGGTTGTCGAACGTCACGGACACCCAACCCAAAGGCACACTTGCGGAAGTGCGGGAACGGTGTGAGCGGGAGTATATCCTGGCCGTGTTGGCGCAGGAAGGATGGAGTCGAACCGCTGCGTCCAAATCATTGGGTCTTTCTCGAAAAGCCCTGTGGGAAAAATGCAAACGCTATGGGATCTCCACGCCGGAGGCCGATGATAGCGACGAGTCGTCTGACTAAGTGGAAGTGAGCAAGGCGTTCAGTCTTCTGAATCGTCTCCGCCCTTCCACAATTTTACCGTGCGGTCCCAGGAGGCACTGGCGAGATACCGGGCGTCAGGGGAAAACGCAATGCCCCGGACGGGGCCGTTGTGGTCCTTGATTACGCGAATCTGTCGTCTGGTCTGAATGTCCCACATCTTGATGGTGTGATCGTCACTGCAACTCACCAGGAGTTTCCCATCCGGAGAAACGAGCAACCCTCGAACCCATTCAGCGTGCCCTTTTACGGTGTGGGTCTCTTTCATCTCGGGCATATCAAAATATTTGATTGCCGTGTCCCGGCTTGCGGTGATCATGGTTTTCCCATCCGGCGTAAAGGTGATCGCTCCGATCCAATACTCCATCGGTTTTTGGAACCCGCCATGTTCATCGACAAAAAATCCTCGTTGTTCGGTTTCTTCATCGTCTGGCTCATCGCGCCAATGGCCGTTATGAACGAGTTTCTCTTCTCCGCTGGGTAGCACTTCGTACAGCTTCAATTTGCCGATATCGCTTCCGCCGACCAAGTGAATGCCGTCAGGAGAAAACGCGGTGCAGACCGTCCAATGATGGTCGTATTGATCTTTGCCGAGGAGCGTCATGACTTCGGTGCCGGTGGTGATTTCCCAGATTTTTATATCCTTATTCTGTCCGGCCCGGGCTAGCATCAGGCCATCAGGGGAAAAGGAGAGGCTGGAGACTGCGTGATCATATTGGGTAAACAGAAGCCGTATCGTTTCCCCCGTGTGAGGGTTCCAGAGCCGGATCGTCCTGTCGTCACTGCCAGTGGCGAGTATCTGGCCGTCCGGGCTGAAGGCCACTTGCCGGATATCGTTGGTGTGCCCTTTCAAGGATTTGAGCAGGCGGCCGGTTTCAATTTCCCAGATTCGCAGCAAACGGTCCGCGCCTCCGCTGACGAGCGTCAAGCCGTCAGGGGAATACGCCACGTCCCAGACGCCGTGAGAATGGCCCCGAAAGGTCCGAATTTCGTGAAGGCCTGCCTTCCAATACTCCAGGGCATCGATAGGCGGCAATACAGGTTTCGGGTCTTCCGAGAACGTCGGGATGTTTGGGGACAGGGGTTGATTCATAAAAGACGTCCTTTCAGCGTGATCTCTGTCTCCGGGGGGCCTTGCGTAGCAAAAAGCGGCCTGCCTATAATGATGCCGGCGTGTTCGGAGAAGGATACTAGCGAGCCGTTACCGGCGCCGTCAAGCAGGTGCGGGATGCAAAAACTGACGTTTCCTAGGTCCTTCCAAGCAGGAGTCGGGACAGGTAAGGAGTAAAAGGATGGACATTCGATTTCAGCCGGCGTTGCTTCAAGAAGTCATAGACTCGTTCGCCGAAAAAACCGAGCGTGAGGGAGATCCGACCTATTACAATGAGTTCCATGAAGTCGCCGATCCGATTTACGAGAATTTTTCTCTGGATGACCGGGAGCCTGAATTCAAGAAACTCTATCAGCACCTCTTTGCCAAGTGGGGCTTTGCCGACATCTTGAGAGACAGCTTCGGAGAATTTCCGGACTTAAAGGAAAAGGTCGGCATTGTGCTCGTTCGAGGTGTGCTGAAAGAAGATCAGGAAGGTGTGGATATCCTCAGAAAATGGGGGACCGTGGAGGAGAAACTGGCTCGTCAATTTGAGGAAAAAGGTCAAAAGGGCGTTGGGATTAAACTGATTCCCCGTCGGTTTTACGATCCGGCCATCAACAGGTATCTCCGCCATGAGTTGACGCATATCTCCGATATGCTTGACCCCGCGTTCGGATATGATCCTGACACCAAAGTTGGCATGAATCCTGGTGAAGAGCATCTCATCCTGAATCGGTATCGCGTACTATGGAGCCTGCACGTCGATAGTCGGATTGCCCGGTTGGGGAAGGAACCGATGTTCAGCCGGGAGTACCGCCTGCGGGAATTTCGTTCCTGGTACCGGAAGATCCCGCCCACACAAGTTGAATCGGTGTTCGAAGGGCTCTGGCAGACGGAATATTTCACCCATGCCGAATTAGTGGAAATGTCTCAAGATACGCTGCGGGTGATGGAACGGGCAGTTGAAGTCGAAGAAGGGGAGCTCCCGGCCGAGGTGCCTGCCAAGCCTATGCTGATGCCTGGGTTTCCGTGTCCGCTCTGCCGGTTTCCCACGTATTCCTGGGTTGAAGATCTTGAGGAAAAAGTTGAGCCGTACGTGTTGGATTATATCAGAGACAATCATCCGGGATGGGATGTCGATTATGGGGCATGTGACCGTTGCGTGGAGGTGTACAGGCTCCGTGCGGCCGGCGTTGTCTAGAAGAGAAGGCCGTACCGGTACGCTTTCCCATGGCGAGATGGATGATCTATTGAAAGAACGAAGGGCTTGAGGGCTCAACCAACATCACGTTGACCGTATGAAAGAGAGGTCGCTGCATGGCGCAATCCCCCCCGGGGTCCTCCCAAAAGTCTGAGCCGTCCTACGGGCGAAGAAATTTTCTGAAACAGAGCGTTGTTTCCCTGGGTGTCACGGTACACGAGTACGTCAAGCATCGGGACGCCAAAGACCGTCATGCCGTCAAACCTGCAAAGCAACGAACCGATTGGTTACGCCCCCCCGGCGCGCTCGAAGAAGCCCAATTTCTTGAGAACTGTACGGGCTGTGGAGAATGTATCGAGGCGTGCCCGCACGAGAGCCTTCGCGTTTTTGAAGATCATCATGACTCCGACGTGCTTTCTCGGAGAAAGACCCCCGTTATCTATCCTGATGAACAGCCCTGTTACCTCTGTGAAGACTTTCCTTGCATTGCCGCCTGTGAACCCGAAGCGCTTCAACCGGTTGGGACCCTCAATGCCGTGAACATGGGAACCGCCGTTGTTTCTCAAAGGATTTGTACGGCCGGGCAAGGCTGCAACGCGTGTGTGGGGCAGTGCCCGACTCGGGCCCTTTCGATGGATTTTGCCTCTCTGTCCATTCGTGTTGAGAGGGACCTGTGTGTCGGGTGTGGGATGTGTGAACATGTTTGTCGGTCGGTGAATGATCATATTGCGATCCAAGTCGCTCCGGCGAGATTAGAGACTTCGTCTTAAGTTCAGAGCCGGACGTGACCGGACCGCCAACAGGGAACAGTCAAAAAATCCTGAACGTGTGACGAATTCTTCTCTCATATTTTTAGGTGGTTTTAGAACTTGACTTCGATACACAGTTGGCCTATTATCCGTTTCCTCTATCAGGGAGAGGATGGTCTGGGAGGAGCCGTGCTTATTGTGAAGCAAGTGAAGAGAGGCTCCTTCTGTTGAAAGAAAAGGAAGTTTATGGCTGCGGAAATCACGCAAGAACAAAATGGAGGGGCATCGAGCTCTTCCGTCACACAGCAAACCGGGTCGTCATTGAAAGATTCCCCGGCCGTTGAGCGGGCTCTGGCGAGGAGTAAGCTCTATCTTCTTTTGTCATGGAGTTATCTTTATCAAGAAGACGACGAATTTTTGGACTATCTGCAAAGTGGAGAGTTGGTTGAGGATGGTCGAGCCGCGCTCAAGAGTTTAAAAGCAGCTGTGCCAGCTCCCATCGGTCAGGACATTGAAGAAGTCTTACGGAGTATTGCCGATCATTTTGACGCCGTGGAGAATTGGGTATCGGCAGAGGGCGTCAATTGGGATATCCAGGACCTTCGAGATGAACATCGAAGGGTATTCAGCAACGTCATCGCCTTGGACTGCCCACCATATGAAACCCTGTTTGGTAACGATCACGTGTTTGGGCAATCCTACGTCATGGGAGACATCGCCGGATTCTATTCGGCTTTCGGCGTTCAGCTTTCTCAGGACATCCACGAACGCTTGGACCATTTGAGCGTGGAACTTGAATTTCTTCATTTCCTGGCATACAAAGAATCATATGCGTTGTGCCACGATGGCCCTGAAAAACTCAAAACGGTGGTCGAGGCCGAAAAAAAATTCGTGAAGGAACACGTGGGAAGATGGGTTCCTTTATTTTCCGGCATGTTGAAGAAAAAAGCGGAGTATGGTTTCTATAAAATCATCGCCGATTTGACTGCCCAATGGGTGGCTTTTGAAATTGCGTATTTGGGCGTGAGTCCTCAACCTTACTCGGAAACAGACTATCGTCCGGCTAATTTCATCTCGCCTGAAGGCATATCCTTTGAGTGCGGCGCACAGGATAAGGGCAATGAACTCAGCCTCTTGATGAATGAGGTCGGGGCTCAGTCCTATTTGGACAAAGAGAAGCCTGAATCGGGTCAGTCAGGTACGGCGTAGACCCAGATGTGCGACACGTTGTCGTGTGGAAAGAGTATCTTCGGTTCAGTTTTTGAGAGGAAGTAGAGAGGAAGTGGGTAGTTCGCGGTCATTTTGCTTTAATCTTTATCAAAGGAGGATGCGTCATTATGAGAGTGGTGCAGACGCGTAACAAAGGATTGGTGTTCGGCATTCTTCTCTCTGCCTTGGTCGTCGGGGTCATGTTGACGATGGGGCAGGTTCCTTTGGCCGTCAGCCAGCCGGTGACGGTTCCGGTGGGGAGCATCAGTGGGCCGATCCCGATGGATGCGGCGAACCCGGTGTGGGAGACGGTGCCGGGCATTGTGGTGCCCTTAAGCGGCCAAACGATTACAACCCCCATGCATCCCAACATCTCGGTGAAGACCGTCATGGTCAAGATGGCCACCAACGGCAAGGAGATTGGGGTGTGGGCGAACTGGGGGGATCAAACCCTGAACAACACCACCATTGGACCGCAGGATTTTCGGGACCAAGTGGCGGTGCAGTTTCCGGTGCAAACGTCCGGCGCTCCCCCGTTCCAATGTATGGGACAATCCGGGGGGACGGTCAACATCTGGCGCTGGAATGCGGAATGGCAACGGGACATGGGCGCCGGTGTGGCAGGGATGTGGGACGTGGACCAGCAATATCCCTCGATTGCCTGGGATTTTTACTATGAAGAACCGGCTGGTGGCGTGACGTATCCAGACCGGATTGGTCGGAGTCTGGGGCCCTTCAATCCGGGGATCTGGTCGGGGAACATCATGTCGGATCCGGATTTACGGGCGAGTTCGGTGGAAGATTTGAATGCGAACGGGTTCAGCACGTTGACGACGCAGGCGTCGCAGGACGTGATCGGGAACGGGCTGTGGGAACCGTACGGGGCGTTGAAAGGCGGGTGCTGCAGCGGACCGACGTGGCGCGTGGTGATGAAGCGGGCGTTGACGACGAATGATGCCAACGATGTGCAATTCGGCGCTGGGCAAAGCGTGCCGGTAGCGTTTGCCGTGTGGGACGGCCAGAACGTGGAGCGGAACGGGATGAAGGGCATCTCCACCTGGTTTACCGCTAAAATGCCGTAAGCGTTACCGAATATTTTTGCAGTAGTGAATTGAAGAAACCCTGGGGTCCTCCTGATAGAGTAAGGAGGGCCTCAGGGTTTTTTTACATGTGAAGTTTTTTGATGAACCTCTCGTGCAGAAACAGTGATGAGGCAGTCTAAAAGTCTCAGTTTGAGTTGCATAGGAAACAGGAAGCCGTGTATAAGGATTATTGAATCTTCACTGCATGATGCTACGAAAGATACGTGGAGATGATGATCGTCAGGTGCAATCGACATGGGATATGGGAATACTTCATGTAAGGAGGCAATGTGAAAATTTCGTTGCTCTTTCCTCCAAGTTGGCATCCCTCGCAACCCTATTTAAGTCTCCCGTGCTTAACGGCTTTTCTTGATCAAGCCGGGATTGCCGATAAAAGTCAACGGGACCTGAACATCGAACTTCTCGATACGATTCTGTCAAGAACGTATGGTTTGGAAGTTTATGAGAAGCTCGTTGAAAAGCTGAAGCAATTGGAGCATTCACGTGAACGAGAGACGGGACCGGGCAGTGATGAGCATTATGGTCGGATCGTGGAAGCCTTGGACCGGTTTCCCCACTTGATCGATCAAATTGAGCCGGCCAAGGCTTCACTGCGTGGAGAAGAGTTTTATGACATCGAGCGTTATCGGGAGTGCCTGTTTTTAATCGACCGCTGGTTGGAAGTGGTGTCGTCGATTTATTTCCCAACCAGAATTACCGTGGTCGACAACCAGTTTTCCTATTCCATTTATTCCTCTCGAGACATTATCAAAGCGATTCACGATGAAGAGCAGAATCCGTATCTGGCCTTGTATCGACAATATTTTCTCTCTTCGATCGTCGATGAAAACCCTGAGCTAATCGGCGTATCGATCACCGCAACGTCCCAGATCATTCCGGGTCTCACCTTGTGTCGACTCATCAAGGAAGCGAATCCTGACATTCACGTGACGGTCGGTGGCAGTATCTTTACCCGGCTCGTGGACAATTTACGTCGATGTGAACGGCTGTTCCAGGTTGCAGACGATTTTATCGTCTTCGAGGGAGAGACGGCGTTATTGGAGTTGGTGAATCAATTGGCAGGGAAAAAGAATTTTGCCAAGGTTCCTAATCTCATCTATCGGGAAAACGGCAAAGTTATCGTGAATCAGCCGTTTTATTCAGAGAATTTGGCTCAACATCCGGCTCCCAATTACGATGGATTTCCTCTCGACCGGTATCTTGCTCCCCAAACGGTCTTACCGGTGCAGTTTTCCCGAGGCTGTTACTATAAGGACTGTGCGTTCTGTGCCTTGACGTTGGATCATCAGAATTTTCGGCAAAAGGACCCCGTCAAGGTAGTGGATGAACTCCACACGCTTTCTCAAAAATATGACACACCGTTTTTCTTCTTTACCGATGAATGTCTGGCTCTATCACCCACGCGCCGGTTGTGCAAAGAAATTCTGAACCGGCAATTGGACATTCAATGGACCGCCGAACTTCGTTTTGAGAAGAATCTCTCGAGAGAATTACTGCTTTTGATGCGGGATGCCGGGTGCCACAAGATTGTCTTTGGATTGGAAACCTACAATAAGCGCATGATGGATTTTATGCAAAAAGGCATTACCCAGGAAAATGTCAAGCGGATTTGTGCGGATTGCGTTGACTTGGGTATCGGGGTGCATTGCTATATCATCGTTGGCTTCCCGACTGAAACGGAAGATGAAGCACGGGAAACCATGAACTTTATACTCGAGAATACGAAGTTGAATTCGTCGTACGGGTTTTCATGTCAGCCCTGTCTCTTCGACCTCGAAAAAGAAGCCCCTATTATGAGCGATCCCGGAGGCTACGGGATTCAGCGCATTATGCGACCGGCTGCAGAAGATTTAAGCCTGGGCTTTTTCTATGAAGTCAAGGAAGGTATGACGCCGGAGCAGGCCGAAAAGCTGTATCAACACGTGTACGAAAAGATCAGTGAAGTGGTCGTGGAATTACCGTTTAATTATTCGATGGCTGATGGACTGCTGTACATCGCCCGGCACAAACGACAGCATGCTCCGGAATTCACTGCCGTTTCTTAATCATCAAGAGCCTCTGTGTGTTCTTAGCGCTGATCTGACGGGAAAGCACAAAGGAAAAGCGGAAGGGCTATGACGGCAGTGCCGACATCGGATCACCAAGGCGGACCCGCCACCAATTCCGGGCTCCTGTTTGAATATGCGTTGAAGTTTCTCCTGCTTTCCGCGTTTTTGGAGCTCGTGCTCTATCGCTTGGCGTCGCGGTTGGGCATGCACATGGCCAAGCTTGCCGAAAAGTCTGAAGCCGTCAGGCTGACGTTTCAAACGCTCTCCTCCCTGGGATTCGTTCTCCTTAACGTCACCTCGATTTTGCTGTTCTTGGTCTTGTTCATTTTGCTGATTCAAAAATTGCGGCAATCGGTGTGGGCCGGGCGTTTTGATGGGTTCCTTGTTCCCGCCGTCTCATCACTCGTAGTCTTGACGGTTGTCTATCTCCTTTTTCCACCCGCCATGCTCGGTGCGATTGTCTATAATCTGTTGTCCCTGGTGATTCTTGCCATCCTGATGGCGGAATTTCTGGTGACGCATCATCTTTGGTCGCAACGGATCACCGTTGGGTGTTTTTTATTAGGCATGATGGGATGGATTTACTACCAGACGGTGTCCACCACCTACGGGTTATTGGGCATTGTCGCTGCGCCGCCTCTCGTGCATGAAATCAGCCGGGGAGGTGAAGCCCTCATGGTTTTGGCGAGTATCCTGGTTTTGTGGTCGTACGGCAGCACGTCGTTCTTCACCAAAAATAAAACACAACGGAAATGGGCCAGCATCCTTCTTCTGAGTGGGAGTGCGACGTTTTTGGTGGTGCTGTACATCGATTTTTTCCTGTCACTGTATAGCCCCGCGCTTGCCGAAGACGCGAGAAAGGCAGGGCAGGGCATCGGTTGGGTGTTTCAAATGGGCATGGGCTATACGTTTTATTTACCCTTTGCCCTCTATATGGCGGGCTTTACCTGCTGGGCGTACACCATCATCAAACTGGTGTTGATCGGTCGTTTGGCCGGCTATGGTCTGGGGTTGATGTTTATGGCAGGATACGCTTTGCAATTGTCTCATTTGACGTTAATGGTGGTTGTCGGGTTAATGCTCCTGACGCTTGATAAGCGGGGGACGCTGGGAAAGTTACGGCATAAAGCAGGAACAGTGGCCTATCCCTCGGTGACTCCTGCATTCAGTCAAATACGTTGAGAGGATCTGTAACAATTATGGAATCAGAACATGTCGCAACAGAGAAAGAGAGCGGGACGGGTGAGCCGCAGGCCCAGGAGCAGTCGCTGACTCCGGATGAAGAGATTGCGGAACTTGAAAAGTTACTCAGTGAGGAGCCCGACGATTTTCAAGCCCGTTGCCGGTTGGGTGAACTGTATTTCGGAAAAGGGAAACTGGAAGAAGCCTTGACCGAAGTCAAAAAGGCCATAGAAATGGCTGAGGGATTGAGAACGGAAATGGATCGATCCCTGGCCATGTATTATTCCAACTTCGGAACGATCTACGGCACCAAGGGGATGATGGACGACGCCCGTCCTCAATTTGAGCGAGCGTTGGAGTTGAACAAATATGACGTGTTGGCCTTGTTCAATTTGGGGAGACTGCATAACGATAACAAAGAGTATATGCAGGCGAAGGAGTATTTTGAACGATTAATCGAAATTACCCCGGAAGATCCGATTGCCTGGTATAATTTAGCTGGAGTCTACGAACAATTGGATAATCCGCAAATATCGGATTACAACACTCTCGATATGGCCGTTCAAGCGTACATGAAGGTCCTGGAATTTGATCCCAAGCATTTGGAGTCCAGTTTCAAACTCATGGACATTGCGTTTACGTTGAAAAAATCCGACATGGCTGTAAAAATCATGGAAGAAGCCGTTGAGCACAGCCCGGATGAACCATTGGCGTATTACAATCTCATCAATACCTATGAAAAGTGTAAAATGTTCGAACAGGCCGAAGAGGCGCGGCAACGGTTAAAGCAACGGTTTGCGAAACGGGCCCGTGAATAACGGCCTCTTGGTCTCAAAAGGAGAAATCGATCATGTTTGGGAGTTTAGGCTTTACCGAGTTGATTCTGATCCTCTTCATTGTGCTGATCATATTCGGCGCCGGGAAATTGCCCCAGCTCGGTGAGGGAGTCGGGAAGGCGATAAAAGGCTTCAAAAAATCGGTGAATGAAGCAGGAGCCATTGAGCACGAAGCGCAAAATCCGGGGGAGCAGCCGAACCAAACCCAGGCGAGTCCTCAAGTGTCGGACGTGCCGCCGTCACCGGCTCCGCAAGGTGAGCAAACGGTTTCGCCGATACGCGCCACTCAACCGGAACCGGCTGAGACGTCGAAGGGGTAGAAAGGACTGCCTGCGGTTCTGACGCAGATTCGGGAGGGTGGTATGGAAACAAGCGTAGAGTCCACGGTTGGAAGAATTGAAACGTTTGCGGGAAACGGAAAGTCCCGAAGTACGGGCGACGGGAAGCGTGCGAAGAAAGCGGGGATTCCCCTACCCAATCACATTTGTCTCGACAAGGATGGTCGTTGGCTTTACATTGCGGAAAACGGATCTGACCGGGTTCGACGAGTCGACTTGGAAGCCAGGACTATTCACAATTATGCCGGTATTGGCGACACCTGTTACAGCGGGGATTATGGCCCTTGTGGGGAAGCGGGGCTGTATCTGCCGTTGAGCGTGGCGATTGATTCCAACAACGACTTGTATATTTGTGACTCCGGAAGCAATCGCATTCGCAAAGTCGATCACGAGACCGATATTATTACGACGGTCGTGGGTTCCGGCGACTCCGGGTTTAACGGTGACGGCCCTGCGTTGGAAGTCAATTTGACCTATCCCGGGGCCATTGCATTCGATTCGGAAGACAATCTGTATATTGCGGACACGCAAGCCCACCGTATTCGAAAATACGATCCTCGAACGGGGATGGTGACCACCATTGCGGGAACGTGGTCCAGAGAAGATGAAGACTGGATCAGTCCATTGACGGCGCAAAACCTGGTCGTGCTTTCCGGCGACGCGATCGGCATCGACTTTAGCGATGATCAGGGCTGGCTTCGCCCGCAATGTTCGGATAATTTGGACCTGTCTCCCTACCTGGACGATGGCTGTCCGGCCCTTGAAGCGAAACTCTGGGACATCGTGGCGATTGACGCGGACGCAGACGGGAACGTGTTCGTCACGGATAAGGCCAGTAACCGCATTCGAAGGATTGACGCCAAAACGGGTATCATGTCGACCGTGGCCGGGGTCTGCCGTTATGGGTATGATGGAGATGGAAAACCCGGAGTGATGTCCATGTTGAACGTGCCGGAGGCGGCCATTGTCGACCAGCACGCCAACGTCTATATTGCGGACTCGATGAATCATCGCATCCGCAAGGTGGATCACGCCACGGGTCTGATCGAGACCATTGCGGGGAACGGGGACAGTGGATACGAGGATAAAAACATGGGAGGCTGCGGCGCGGCGCGTTTTGTGGCCAAGGAAGACGCCGGCATGTTGAAACATGGTGATGGGAACCTCGCCGTCGATGCGGTGGTGAACGCCCCGTCTGGCTTGGCCCTTGATGGTCAAGGCCATCTCTATATTTGTGAACGCAACGAAAACAAAATCCGTCGGGTCAAACTCTGGTAAGGATGGCAGATGAGTAAAACGGTACGCCCAAACGATGCAAGCGGTCTTGTGAAAGCAAAGCGAAAGCTTCCCCGCAGTCTTATGGTGACGGGCTCAGCCATCCTGTTTCTGGCCGTGGCGTTTGGGTGGCTGGGCATTCCCGTGGTGAGTTCTCAAGGGATCGTTATCCGGTCCCATTTTATGGAAGGCACGATTCCGACGAAGCCGGATGACGCAGCCTGGGAAACGATCGCGCCCATACCCATTCCGCTGAGCGGTCAGATCATTACGCGACCGGTGTGGCCGGAACCGAGTGCCAAAGTCATCTCGGTGCGGTCGGTGCACAATGGCACAGATATTTCGTTTCTGGTGGAATGGCAGGATGCGACCAAAAACGAACGGCTGACCCCCGGGGTATTTCGTGACGGGGCGGCGGTGGCCCTCCCGCTTGGGAATGCCCCGGCGTTTTTCTGTATGGGCCAATTGGATCACTACGTGAATATCTGGCATTGGAAAGCGGATTGGCAAAGCGACGTCGATCGCAGGAAAGCCAGGGCCAAGGAGCGGGGGCGCAAAAAAAGAGGCATTCGAAAGTTTGAAGTGATTCCTCGCCGGCCTTCCTCGGTCGAAGATCTCATCGGTGGCGGGTTCAGTACGTTGACGAGCAAGGCCCGGCAAGGCAGGGTCAAGGGAGAAGCCGAATGGAAAAGCGGGTTTTGGCGAGTCGTCATGAAGCGCCCGTTGACCAAATCCGGAGACGATACGGAGAACGAAGCCCTTCTGGTCCCCGGTCGCATGCAGGCGGTGGCATTTGCCGTCTGGAATGGCGAAAATAAGGAAAGGAATGGACAAAAAGCGGTGGCATCCTGGCTCCAACTCCAGGTCGATCCCGTCGGCGTGGCTTCGAAGAAATCATGAATCAGCCCAACGTGTTCCACGTGTGTTTTTCTGGCTCTCGTACCATACAGGGAAAGACGATGATCAGATGGCTGCTGAGTGCCGTTCTGGCGATGTGTATCAGTGGCCTTGGATGGGCCCCTTTCCTCGCGTTTGCAGAAGGCATGACCGAGGATCGTGCCTATACCTTGGCGGAGGAGTTTGGAATCGACGTTGGCGAAGTCGATGAGGAGATCAAAGAGGTGCTCGGCCTGACCAAGGCCGAAGGTGTGGTGGTGTTTGGAGTGATTGGAAGCTCACCGGCGGATCGTGCCGGGATAAAAGTCAAGGCTGTTATCAAAGAAGTGGATGGGAAAGACATCCGGGACTTGCTGGATTTGGGAAGAGCGCTTGAAAAGGCAATGCCGACTCAAAATTTTTCGGTGGCGACGTTTGAACCGGCCGGGATCGATGACCAGGGCGTCGGTGGTGGGATGAACTTCCATTTCGTACGCGTTGCAAAAGATTAACCATGTCAATGTTCGAAACGATGAAAACCGTACAAAGAGGCACGAGCAAATGAGGGGCCGCTTGCTGATTGTGCTGATGGGCATCCTGGGGGTTCCACTCCTCTGGGCAAACGCCCAGGAAACCTCGAAAGCTTCCGAAGATCTCAAGTGGATCAAGGAAATTGAGGAAGTCTTTCTGCCGTCCGACCATTGTAAACAATGCCATGATCGTCACTACGAGGAATGGAAAGGGATGCGGGAGCAAACCCCTGACCTCAAAACGTTCGGGCGCGTGGACGGAGCCTTGTTGCATGGGACCGCGCTTACCTCTCCGGTGTTCAAAACCGTCTTGGGCCTATGGTTGCAAACGGACCCGACCGCAGCAGAAAAGACCCGGTGCCTGTCGTGCCATGCTCCGGCGGTCACGGTCTTTCCTCAACATACGGATCACATCATGACACAGGTCCTGTCGGAAAAGCCCAAAAAACGAGGCAGGAGAGCGAAGAAAACCCATGGAGTGGAAGGAATCAGTTGTTCGTCCTGTCATCTGATTGATTCGGTCCGTCAGGATCATACGGATTTCCCGGCGTTTAAGGTCAATCCGGGGAAAACCTTTTTCGGACCCTACGCCAATGCCGAAGAGAACCTTGTGCATCCTTCCAAACAGGCGGCAGTCTACAAGGGTGCACAATTTTGTGCTTCCTGTCACTTCAGTAAAGTCAAAGACGTCACCAAGTCCGAATTGCCGGGACAAATTTTGAAAGGGACAATTTGTCAGGATTGCCACATGGAGCGGTCGACCGGGAGTTCCACCTCCAAACGCGGCTCGCTGACACGGCCTATCGGACGACATTGGTTCCAAGGGATCGTCATCCCTGGCATCATGCTCAGCAATCGAAACCTGCAAGCCGAGTGGTTCCCACGGGTGGATCTTGAGGTCGGACGATCGGGGAACGCCATTGAAGGCAGGGTATTGGTCAGGAATGGGAGTCTCCCCCATGTGTTCCCAGGCGGCGACCCCGTTCTGAAGCAGTTTTTCGTGACGGTGACCGTCAAGGACGCCGAGGGGCACGTCCTCGGTACCCAGGGGGAACAATTCGGATTGCCGTTTGAGCAAATCCTTCGCGGACCGATTCCGAACCCGCTCGTCAGTGGCGGAACAACGCGAAAAGTGCCGTTCTCCATACAGGTGAAAGATGAGGCCTCGCCTAGCTACGTGGAAGCATCTTTGAATTATGCCTTGATTCCCAAACCGAGCCAAGCGTTGCTTGATCAATATCTCGGGACCCTGGAACACAAACGCGAGAAACAGAAAGCCGCGGAGATCATCGAGGATTATTCATCGCCGCGACTCCTGACGTTCAGGACGAAAGCCTTATAACCGGACTGGGCTCCTTTTTTCACGAATTTCAAGCTGATCGATAGAGGGCGACTTCATGCAAAAATTTTCCCAGGCATTCAGTGGGGTCATCGGCGCGTTCGTGGTGCTCGCGATGTGTGTGGTTGTCGTTGATGTTCCCGTGCCCCAAACGGTGGCTGCTCAAAAGAATTCAAAGAAACCCTTTGCGAAGGCGTTCCCCGATTCCCAGAAATGCAAACGCTGTCATCTTCGAGTGTTTGAGGAATGGGAGGCTTCCGCCCAATCCCGGTCAATTCTGAGTTCAGCTTTTCGCGTCTCGTTGGAGCGCTACCGGGAGCTCTCCGGTGACAAGGAAGGCAGAATGTGTTTCCGGTGCCATGCGCCGAGCGTGCTGGAGTATCCCGACCATACGGGTATCTATATCAAGGAAATCGCATCCGGTGATCCCCAGTTGGACGGTGTGGGGTGTTCTCAATGTCATCTCATCAAAGACGTGGATCCCAAACAGCATCCTCCGCATCCGGTCTATCAACTGGAACGGACGATCTTCGGCAGCTACAAGAAACCGGTGGACAATCTGGCGCATCAATCCGTCCCTACGGAACTCTACAGCCAATCACAGTACTGCGTGACCTGTCATGAAAATTTGCCCGGCCATGAGAACCTGCCGGACTTGCTGGGGCCGTGGCAGGAGACCGAAACCCAAAAGGCTGGGAAAAATTGTCAATCGTGCCATATGCCGGAGGCCTTCGGCGAGTCGGCCAACGGAGAACGGAATCGAAAAATCTCGAATCATAGTTTTCCTGGCCGTTTTGGCAAAGTGCGTGCCGATGCTGTGAAAGTGGACGTCCGGACCGAAGTCAAAGATGAACAATCCGAAGTCACGGTCACAGTTCAGAGCTTGGTTCCGCATAATCTTCCTTTACCCCATCCGGGGTGGTCTCGCGTGGAACTCGATTTAACGATCCTGGGAAAAAATTTGCGAAAAGCCTACGTGGAAAAACGTTACTATGAACGGGTGTTCGGCACGAAAGACGGAAAAGCCACCGTCTTTGACTTTGAAGCTGCCAAGGTTTTGAAGGACAACGTGCTCAAACCTGAAGAAAAACGGGTCGAAACGTTTACCTTCCCGACTCCCCGGAATGCCCCATCCATGGACGTGATCGTCACCATGACCTATGCGCCTATTTATGGGCCTGATGCGTTCGTGAAAGAAGTCGAACAACGGGCTGCCTTGGGGAAAAAAAATCGCGCCTTCAAACCCGTCCAAATCATTCGGTATAAGGAAAATATTCTCTTAAAGGCCTTCAAGAAAGCTGCCGGGTAACAAACGATCGTTCGAAGCTGCACGTGCGAAAAGGCGGGAAGGGCAACAACGACCCTTCCCGCCTTTTCGTGTTTTCAGGGCTGGATTTGATGCCGGGGAGCACATCGCCCCGGAAAGAGTCGTCAGGTGACCGCACCTTTCGACGCCGATGAGACGGCATGCGCGTACTTGGCGAGGACCCCACTCGTGTACTTCGGAGGAGGAGCCGTCCATTGCTGTAAGCGGATATTCATTTCCTCTGGGGAAATCATCAGGTCGAGTCGTCGATTGGGGACGTCGACCGTAATCGTATCGCCATTGCGCACAAGGGCAATGGGGCCGCCTTTGGTGGCTTCCGGAGTCACGTGTCCGGCCATCAAGCCATGTGTGGCACCGGAAAACCGGCCGTCTGTCAACAGGGCAACGCTTTCACCGAGTCCGGCACCGACAAGGGCGCTGGTCACACCCAGCATTTCTCTCATGCCGGGGCCTCCTTGAGGCCCTTCATACCGAATCACGACGACGTCGCCATCCGCAATATTTCCGTTCTGCACCGCAGCGAAGGCGTCTTCCTCGCAATCAAACACCTTGGCCGGACCGGTATGGGTCAGCTTGTTGTGGCCGGCGACTTTGACCACGCATCCATCCGGAGCCAGGTTCCCATGCAGAATCACCAGGCCGCCCGTTGACTTGATCGGTTTCGAGGCCGGGTAGAGGACCTTTTGTCCCGGCGTTTCCGAAGCGGGAAGGGCTTCTTCCCTGATGGAGTGTCCCGTGACGGTCAGGCACTCGCCCTTGAGCAGGCCGGCCTCAAGCAAGTGTTTGGCCACGAGACGGGTCCCTCCGGCTTGATAGAGATCGGCGGCCATATAGCGGCCGCCAGGTTTCAAATCGGCGATCAGGGGGATCCGTTGGTTGACGGCGTCGAAATCGTCAATGTCCAAGGCCACGCCGATTTCATGGGCCACGGCTAATAGGTGAAGCACGGCGTTTGTCGACCCACCGGTTGAAGCAACCGCGGCGATCGCGTTTTCCAGGGCGTTTCGCGTGATAATGGCTTTAGGCCGAAGATCACGTTTCAACAGCTCCATCACGAGATGTCCGCATTGGCTGGAGACGGATTCCTTGTGGGGATCCAAAGCGGGAACGCCGTTAAATCCCATCGGGGAAATGCCCAGGAACTCGAAGGCGATGGACATGGTATTCGCGGTAAATTGTCCGCCACAGGAGCCTGCTCCCGGGCAAGCATGACTCTCGAGATCGTGCAGTTCGGCATCCGACATGGTGCCGCGAGCATGAGAGCCCACCGCCTCGAACACTTCCTGGATCGAGACGTTCCGGCCCTGGAATTGGCCGGGCATGATAGACCCGCCATACAACATCAGCGAAGGCAGGTTGAGCCGGGCCAGGGCCATGACCGTGCCGGGAATGGTTTTATCACATCCGGAAATGGCCACGACGGCATCGAACAAATGCCCGCGGACGACCAGTTCAATGGAATCGGCCACGACTTCACGGCTGATCAGTGAGGTTTTCATGCCTTCAGTCCCCATGCTGATCCCATCCGACACGACGATGCTGTTGAACTCGAGGGGGACTCCACCGGCCTCACGGATTCCTGTCTTGACCTTTTCGGCAATATCCCGCAGGTGAAAATTGCAGGGCGTCACCTCGGACCAGGTATTCGCCACGGCAACGAGCGGTTTGGCAAAATCCTCATCCCGAAGCCCCACGGCCCGTAACATAGCCCGGGCTGGCGCCCGTCCGGGGCCCTCGGTCAACGCACGACTTTTGTGTTTGAGATCCGAAACCATACAGTCCTCCAACTCTTTCTTCATCTTCACGTGCATACGGCAAACAGAAAACGAATGTGGCATAGTGGACGTGGTTCGGTCAATTCTTGTGGCTGTTGATCGTAGAATAGAAACCCTGGACAATCAATTCGTTTCTGCAATCCGGTTTGGAGTTCGGATTGAATCTTCTTCAACGGATTCGCAGCCTAGAGAGCACGTGTCTCCAACTGGGAATGAGGTCGCTCACTTGGCAGGCCTGTCTGTGAGCAGTGTCGGGTGACGCCTGCGGCTAACCCGACCGACAACACCGTCCCCCTGAGAAGGGGGACTGAGGGGGTTGGGGGCGCTCAGGTCAGTCGGGCAGGTCGGATGAGCGTCGCGTCATCCGACCTGAAGGGGACCCGTGGTCGGGGCCGGTCAGGCCATGAAGACCTTGGTCAAGTGACAGACCTCATCCCCCTCCAACTAAAAAGGTCTTGCCTGAGTTTGAGAAACTTCAAGCTGATGCAAGAGATCCGATTGCCTACTCCCCAGTTCATCAAACGTGCGCCTTGGCTTTGGCCATCATTTGGCAGTAGGAGCAGACCGCTGTGGAGGTCGGTTGGCCGCAGGTGGTGCAGGGGTGGAGGCGCTGGCGGTCCCGTTCAGCAATCTTCCCGGTTGTTTCCTGCTGTTTGGCCTGACGATCCAAAAACGTCAGATAGAAAGTATGCTTGGTGCCCGGGGAGTCAGCCTCCAGGCGATTCAGGGCGTGTTTGTAAGCCAGCAACTTGGAACCTTTGGCCATCGGGCATTCCTCCACAATATAGTCGATGTGATGGAGCACCGCGTAGGCTGCGATTTCCCGCTCGGTCAGGCGATGCAGGGGTTTGACTTTCTTGGCAAACCCTCCAAGCGAGGCAGGCAACGCCGGTGATTGTTTGTCCAGGTAATCCGTCTGCCAGTGCAGGACGTTGCCCAGGAGCCTGGCGGCTTCATCGTCCAGGTTATGCCCGGTTGCCATCACGTCGTAGTCCTGCTCAACGGCCACGCGGTTGAACTGGTAGCGTTTCATGGTCCCGCAGGTGGCACACGTCGGTCGATGGACCAGCGTCGCCAATTCCCGGATGCCGGCGCCTTGCTCCTGTTCTACCGTGTGAACGTGGAGTGTCGATTGGAAGGCAGTGGCCACAGTGTCGGTGAAACGTTGGACCTTTTGTCCGGACCGAATCGAGTAATCACCAATGCCCAAGTCCACGTACAAGGCGTCGGCCCGGTAACCGAGTTTCAGCAGGATGGCCCAGAGGGTGAGGCTGTCCTTGCCCCCGGAGACGGCCACCAGAATACGGTCGTCGGCCGTGAACATCCGGTGGGCTTTGATGGCTCGTTGGACCTGGGTGTGGACAAACCCGGTAAAGCAGTCCTTGCACAATGAGATATTGTGCCTGGGCATTTTGATGACTGCGGGATGGGCACATTTTCTGCAGCGCATGAAACGGCTAACCCCCGGAGATCACTGACCTGATTTCAATCGAGTCCGAATTCTGAAGCACCGCATCCTCCGTGACCAACTCGTCCCCGCGGATGACCAGGTATGCCTCCGGGGTCAGGTCGAGCCGTTGCAGGAGCTGATGGACCCGGGTGGGCCCTGGAACTTCAAGCTCTTGACGCGGATTGGTCACAAAGACTTTCATGACAGATCATATCATAAGGCCGGGGGAAACCGGTTTGCAATGAACTGTATGGGTCCACCACCTGTGGCACTCGGGTCGTTGGTGAAGGAGGAATGCTACCGGCAAGTGGCGGCCCAGGCTCCCTGCATTTGTAGCTGCGCCATCTCATGGCGCAGCTTGAACAGCGGTCGCTCCAAGAGCCGCAGAAGCGGCGGCAGCGACACAGGCGGAGCGGCCGGTCCAGGCTTCCCTGCATTTGTAGCGGCGCTACCTCATGGCGCTTCTTGGGCAGCGGTCGCTCCAAGAGCAGCAGAAGCGGCGGCCGTGACACAGGCGGAGCAGCCGATCTTGCATCCCGCTATCATACTCAATAAGAGGTTCCTTAGCGGAGCGTCATCCGACACAGGGCTGGGGCGTCACGGGACGCCGGTGCGGCGAACCCGACCTCTGGCGGCTCCTCCTCCAGCTTCGAGGAGGGCCAATGGGTTCTGAACTTCTACATGAACCGCTGCCCCTCCGCTGCCCGCTTGCCTCATTTGGCAAGACCCCTTTCAAAAGGGTATTCTCCGGTTGACGCGACGTTTCCCGTGACAGCAAAAATATGCAGTAACTTTACGTATCATTCCATGAATCGTCCCCACGGAAGGATAGCAAGAAAAGGATGTGAATCATGTCAGGGCAGCAATCCATAGAGCAGCTCAGTATCAACACCATTCGGACGTTGGCGATGGATGCGGTCCAAGCCGCGAATTCCGGTCATCCCGGCACTCCCATGGCCCTGGCACCGGTGGCCTATTGCTTGTGGAATCGGTTTTTGCGTTTTGATCCCGGTGATCCCGGTTGGCTCAATCGTGATCGATTCGTTCTTTCCGTGGGCCATGCTTCCATGCTGTTGTATGCCATCCTGCATCTGTGCGAAGTCAAGGCATCCGCTGACGGGGAGGCACCGGCCGACCGGCTTGCGGTGACCTTGGACGACATTAAACGTTTTCGACAGTTGGACAGCAAATGTCCGGGGCATCCTGAACAGCATTGTACGACTGGCGTGGAAACAACCACCGGTCCCCTGGGTCAGGGATTGGCCAACAGCGTCGGCATGGCCATTGCCCAACGGTGGATGGCCCGGTATTTCAATCGTCCCGGATTCGACGTCATCAATTACGACGTGTTTTCTTTTTGTGGAGACGGGTGTCTGATGGAGGGGGTGTCCAGCGAAGCCGCCTCGCTTGCGGGTCATCTCAAGTTGTCGAATCTCTGTTGGGTGTACGACAACAACCGGATTACCATTGAGGGCAAGACCGAATTGGCCTTCAGCGAAGACGTGGTTGCACGGTTTCAAGCGTATGGATGGAACGTGTCACACGTGAGCGACGCCAATGATCTGGAAGGGTTGAGCAAGGAGTTCGATTCGTTCAGGAACGAAACCCAACGTCCGAGTCTCATTATTGTTGACAGTCACATTGCATTCGGTTCACCCAATAAACAGGATACGCATGGGGCACACGGCGAACCGTTGGGCGAAGACGAAATTCGTCTGACGAAAAAAAACTACGGTTGGCCTGAAGAGGCGAAATTTTTGGTGCCCGAGGAAGTTCTGGCACATTTTCGCTCCGGCATAGGATCGCGAGGGAAGGCTGCACGAGAGGCCTGGGCCACCATGTTTCACGCGTATCGGGAGCAATACCCTGAGCTGGCAGATCAATTGTCGAAAATGGAAGGCCGGCATCTGCCCGAAAGTTGGGACAAGGGATTACCGGAATTTCCCGCGGACCCCAAGGGCTTGGCAAGCCGGGTGGCTTCGGGAAAAGTCCTCAATGCCGTTGCCCAGGAAGTTCCCTGGTTGATCGGCGGTTCCGCGGATTTGGCTCCTTCCACCAAGACGCTTCTGACGTTCGAGGGAGCCGGCGATTTTCAAGCCGGATCCGAGGGCGGGCGTAATTTCCACTTCGGCGTTCGGGAACACGCGATGGGGGCAATCTTGAGCGGCATGGCGCTCTCGAAAGTTCGTCCCTACGGCGCCGGGTTTTTGATTTTCAGCGATTACGGACGACCGGCTATCCGTCTTGCGGCCATGATGCAGGTTCCCGTGATTTACGTGTTCACGCATGATTCGATCAGTCTCGGCGAAGACGGACCGACGCATCAACCCATCGAGCATCTGGCGTCGTTGCGCGCCATTCCCAATCTCGTGATGATCCGGCCCGGGGATGCCAATGAAGTCGTGGAAGCGTGGCGGGTCGTCATGCAGATCCAACGTCAACCTGCGGTATTGGTCCTGACACGGCAGTCCATCCCGACGTTGGACCGCACACGATATGCGCCGGCCAGCGGTCTTGCCCAAGGGGCGTACGTCCTGGCTGATGCCGAAAACGGCAAACCTGACGTTCTGCTGTTGGGGTCCGGGAGCGAAGTGGCGCTCTGTGTGGACGCGTACGAGGAACTCAAAAGACAGGGGATTCATACGCGAGTCGTGAGCATGCCGTCCTGGGCACTCTTTGAGCGACAAAGCCGGGAGTATCGGGACCGTGTGCTCCCACCTGGGGTGACGGCCAGGGTTTCCGTTGAGCAGGCGACGACGTTCGGCTGGAGCAAGTACGTGGGGCCGAATGGCATGAGTCTGGGTATCGACACGTATGGGACATCGGCACCGTATAAAGACTTACTTCAGCATTTCGGCTTTACCGTGGATCGGGTCGTGGCTGCTGCCAAACAACAGTTGGAGATTGCCGTCAACGCGGACGTTCATTGATCGTATCCGGTCATAAGCCTGTGGCGACAAATAGATCAAGGCTCTCCTCTTGTCATCCCCGACCACGATCGGAGATCCAGAGTCTTTGTTGTTCCTGCATTCGAAAGACAGCGACGCTGGATACCTGCTTCCGCAGGAATAACAGATTGGGGGGGCTTCTTCCACCAAGAAACTCGGCTTTGTGTTGAATCGGATGCGTGAGTAAAAACGGTCAGAAACGGTCGCTGGACCCTGGGATGAACCACCAAACCTGCTTGGCGGGATCGTTCGATGAACCCGTGCGTGCCGCGCTCGACACGTTGCAAGCCAGGGATTTTGTGCGCAGGATTTGGGCCAAGGATCCGGCACTCTGGCATGAGGAGTCTGCCCATCAAGCCATCATTCGGAACGCCCTCGGTTGGCTGTCCGTTTCCGAACACCAGCTCGGTCAGGTCTCACGGTTGCAGGTGTTTGCGGATGAAGTCAAAAATGCCGGGTTTACCCATATCCTCCTGTTGGGCATGGGCGGCAGCAGCCTCTGCCCGGAAGTGTGCCGGATGACCTTTGGCGTCGTCCGAGGCTACCCTGAACTGCACGTGCTGGATAGTACCGTTCCCTCACAGGTGAGGAGTTTTGAAAAACGAGTCGATCTCGAACAGACGTTGTGTATCGTGGCCAGCAAGTCCGGTTCCACCACTGAACCGCTGGTGTTTCAAAAATATTTCTTTGAACGAATGCGACAGATCAAGGGCGACCGCGCCGGAGAACATTTTATCGCGATTACCGATCCGGGGTCTCTTTTGGAAGGCTTGGCCCGGGAACTCCGGTTTCGCGCGGTTTTTCCCGGCGCGCCTGACATCGGAGGGCGCTATTCGGCTTTATCCAACTTCGGCATGGTCCCGGCCGCTGCGATGGGCGTGGACGTGGAGGTGCTGCTGCGTCAGGCCGAACGTATGCGTCAATGTTGCGATTCGACCGTGCCTGCGCAGGAGAGCCCCGGGATCACGTTGGGGGCGGCTTTGGGGACATGGGGCCAGGCCGGTCATGATAAGGTGACGTTTATCATCTCTCCCGAGGTCAGCGATTTAGGCGCTTGGTTGGAACAGTTGATTGCCGAAAGTACGGGGAAAGAAGGAAAGGGGCTTATCCCGGTTGATGATGAACCGTTGGGAGCCCCACACGTCTACGGCAACGATCGAGTGTTCGTGTATATCCGTTACGCAGACAGAGCCGTTCCCGAGCAGGATGCGACTGTCGAGGCCTTACAAGCGGCCGGGCATCCGGTCGTGCGCATTGATTGCACGAGTTTGCTGAATCTCGGTCAGGAGTTTTTCCGCTGGGAAATGGCGACCGCCACCGCAGGGTCCCTGTTGGGAATCAACGCGTTCGATCAACCCAACGTCCAGGAGAGCAAAGAGTTTACCAAGTCCTCTCTCGAAGAGTTCAAAAAGAATGGACGATTGCCGGAGGAATCACCCGTCATCACGGATGGCGACGTTCGTCTCTTCACCGACGATGCGAATCGACAAGCGTTGGGTGACGCGACTTCGCTGGCCCAAGTAGTGGCCGCGCACCTCTCTCGCGTGCGGACCGGCGACTACGTGGCGATCAATGCGTATCTGGAACGGACGCCGGCGGTGCATGAGGCCATCCAACGTATTCGTGCCGTCATTCGTGATACGAAGCGAGTCGCGACGACGTTAGGATATGGTCCCCGCTTTCTGCATTCGACCGGTCAACTTCATAAAGGAGGCCCCAATTCCGGCGTGTTTTTTCAAGTCACTGTGGAGCAGGGAGAAGATCTGGAAATCCCCGGGGAGCCCTATTCCTTTGGCACGTTGGCCGCGGCACAGGCATTGGGAGACATGAAGAGCCTTTGCACGCGCAATCGTCGGGTGATCCGGATTCATCTCGGCTGCGACGTTGAAGCCGGTATCAGACGAATCCAGAAAGCGGTTGAAGAGGCATTGCGTTCATCAGGGTCCTGATTTTTGAGACGATTCAGCAGAAGGCCTGCCAATAATCAATTTTGCTTTAAGAACTTTCGATTGTCTGTAAGCCGTCCATCCTTCAAGAACACGTGGGCAATGATATGTATAGTTGATCCACTATCAATGAAACACGTGCTGCAGAATAGTCTTGCCATGTATCGGAATGTGGTTTGACGTTCCGTCCGCAGAACGCTCAGAAAAAAAGTCACGACCAGTCATGTCGCAAGCTTGCGGCAATGGTTTTCAGGGACAAACAGCGAATAGAATGCTGGGGCGTGCTACAATCTCACTCCCACGGTGTGCTGAACCGGTGAGTTTTTGAAGACGATGCTGCCCACACATTGGTGCAATAGTTTCTAAGAAAGGACATTAAAAATAGTCATGGACCCCAAGGACTACTCCCGCCGCGTTCTCCTGGCCGTCACCGGATTGTCACCGCAAGTGGTTACCGAGACGCTGTATGCCCTGAAATTCGAGAAAAAACCGATGCCGACAGAGATAAGACTGATTACGACGGAAGAAGGCAAAGAACGTGCCAAGCTTTCGTTGCTGCATAAGGAGACCGGTTGGTTTCATCGGCTTCGACGTGACTATCATCTGCCAAAGATTACCTTTGTTGAAAATTATATTCACGTGTTGGAAACGACGGATGGCCAACCTTTAGCCGATATCCGCAGCCCGGACGAAAATACCCGGGCAGCAGATGCCATCACTGAGATTGTTCGTGCTCTGACGGATGATAGCGAAAGCGCGCTGTACGTTTCGATTGCCGGCGGACGAAAAACTATGGGTTTTTACTTGGGATATGCGCTGTCACTGTATGGCAGACCCCAGGACCGGCTTTCTCACGTGCTGGTCAGTGCACCGTTCGAATCTCATCGGGACTTTTTTTATCCCTCACCCCATAGCGAGGTGATCTATGCACCACCGAACAATCGGCCTTATGACAAGCGTAACGCTAAGATCACTTTGGCAGAGATACCCTTTGTACGGATGCGTGATGGGCTCAATACCGATTTGCTTGAAGGTCGTGCTTCATTTTCCGAAATCGTTGCTGAAGCGCAACGCGCCATGCCGCCACTTTTCCTGTCATTGACGCCTCAAACATGTACGGTTGAGGCAGGTGGGGAATCATTTCGGATGCCACCTGCCTCTTTCACCTTATATTGGATGATGGCTGAGCGATCTCTCTCGGGAAAGGCGGGTATCCACTGGTCAGAGGATATCGAGAAGGAACTACTTGATTATTACGGCAGGTTGGTGAATCCTTACTCGGGGAATTATGAACGTGCGGAGGAAGCTTTGCAGACGGGGCCCAGCGCAGGCATGACCAAGGAAAACTTCGATTCGACGAAGGCCCGTATCAAAACGCACCTGGAGCGGCAACTCGGATGCAGACGTGCCAAGCCGTATCTGATAAAAGCTCTGGAACGTATCCCCGATTCGCGCTATTCACGCTATGGGCTGGATTTGCCACCAAATGCGATTTACATTTCCAAGGACCTATTGGCTGATACAAAAACAAGGAGATAGCGAATTGAAAAAACACACGCTGGTAACGTTTCTTGGCAAAGGCCGAGAGAATCCAAAAACGGGGTATCGCAAGACCAAGTATCGGTTCCCTGATGAAAGTGTGCCTCGTCCGGAAACGGCCTTCTTCGGGCTGGAGATCGCCAGATACCTGAACCCCGATACCCTGGTGATTCTCGGCACCAGTGGCAGCCAATGGAGTGTATTAGTGGAAAGTCTGGCCCTTGAAGGGCAAGAAGAAGAAAAGCGGGTCCGTTTGATGGATGCCGAATTCACCGCTACCGTTACACAAGAAATGCTCGATAATTTAGCGGCTGTGATGGGCTGTGCAACGAATTGCCATGTGATCCCCAAGCTTATTCCGTTTGGCAAGGATGCAGATGAATAATACGAGATTCTTAATATGATTGCAGAGGTTGTTCCAAATAGCGAGATCAGTTTTGATGTTACGCACGGTTTTCGTCATTTAGGGATGGTGGGTTTCCTATCCCTTTCGATGCTGGAACGTGTGCGCAATCTCACCGTGCGCAACCTCTGGTATGGTGCACTGGATATGAAAGAAAATGAGATTACGCCGGCGTTGAAACTCGATGGCCTGACACGTGTCCAACGCTGGGTGGCAGCCTTGAACCACTTTGACGCCACTGGAGATTATGGGGTATTTGCTCCGCTACTGATAGAAGACGGAGTTGCTGCAGATAAGGCGAAATGTCTGGAGACTGCCGCCTTCTTCGAGCGGAATTTCAACTTGAAGGACGCTGAGCGTAGTCTACGAACCTTTCAGTCGGTGTTGGATGAACCGCTCCCCGGGGCATCCGGCCTGTTTCAGCGTAGGCTTTCCGAACGGCTCGTCTGGATTCGCGAGCCGGATTTCGCCGCGCGTCAGAGAAAATTGGCGTTTCAGTACCTCAAGCGGGGAGATTTTGTGCGTGCCGCCGTGCTCGGATGGGAAGCGGTTATCACTTGGGAATGCCTGTCACGGGACAAGTCACCTGATGAATTCTTTGCGCGCAAAGAAGTGCGTGAAAAATTTGAGGCTGAGTTGAAAGAACGCAACTCTAAGGAATGGGAAGCCAATGCTTATTGGAATCTGACGGCTATCCGTAATGTTCTAGCCCACGGTACGCTACCTAGTCGGAAGGAAATTCAGGACATATTGAAAGATCAAGACAAACTGTGCCGCGAAATTGAAACCTGCCTGCAAAGGCTTCGTGACTGAGCGAATAGATTATCCCAGATGACCGAACAGCAGAAAACAAGAGGACAAACCTGGAATCCGTTTGCCCCCGGCTTTGGGGTCATGCCACCGTATCTTGCCGGACGGGAGGAAGAACAAGCCTTGGGGTTGGATTTGCTGAACCGATTGACGAATCCTGATATTCCGCACCATATATCACGTGGTGGCGCGCTGACGATTTACGGGCCACGTGGTAACGGCAAAACAGTCTGGCTGACCTGGTTGAGAAGACAAGCCGAGGCGCGCGGTGTGGATGTCATCAGCATTGCGCCAGGAAGCACTCCGACGAGAGAAACGTTGATTAAAGCCATCTTGCCTGACACGTGGTGGAATAACCTGAGTGAATTCAAGGCAACGATTCATGGCGTGGGTCTGTCGCTGGTGCGTGGGCAGGTGGAGATGATGCAAGATGCTCTGCTGGCGCGTTGTGCACAATCCCCGACACTCTTTCTCCTGGATGAAGCACACACTCTGCCGAAGGAATACGGGACAGAGTTATTCAATGCCGTACAGTATTTGCTCAGTGACAACCACGCTTTTCTGTTCGTTGCCGCCGGCACGCCGGGCCTCATCAACTATTTGCACAACATTAACGCCACCTTTGCTGAGAGAGGACGTCTGCTGCCATTTGGTCGGTTGTCTGCAGAGGCGACGCAAGCGGCATTGACCGAACCCTTGCCCCGCTGGCAATTTGAGCCGGGTGTGCTGAAAAAATTGCAGGAAGAAAGTCAGTGTTATCCGTATTTTATTCAGCTGTGGGGCGAGGTGACGTGGAAACGTTGTCACGAACGGCAACGGGTCGGTATGAGCGACCTGGATGTCTGTCAATCTGAAATTGATCGGGTACGGACCCTGTTCTATGCCAAACGTTATCACGAACTGGAGGATGATCTGTTGCATCCCGTTGCCGTGACGCTTGCGAAAGCATTTGCTGATTCCGAGACGTTACGGACCAACATGCTTCATCAGATCATCAAGCAGACGCTGGCGGCGAGGGATAGGGATAGCGAACTGACGACGATCAAACAGGTACAGGACGCATTGGTCCAAGTCGGCTACGTGTGGGAAGTCACCAATAAGGCAGGCACGGACACCATATGGGAACCCGGAATTCCTTCGCTGATGAAGTATGTCTTGTCGAAGGGACAAGAGGCTGATGGATAAACTGAACGATAAGCTTGCTGTTTCGGCAATAATGACGTGAAGTGGCTATACGATTTCGCTCAAGGAAGATTGCTGATGAAAAAATCTCAAAATAGCTGGAATACAGGAAATGGCTGAATTATCAGATTTGCTCGTACCGTCAGCGCGCATAGCGTTGGCTGCTTTTTTGCATGATCTCGGCAAATTTGCTGAAAGGGCAAATATTGATGTTGACAGACAGACCCTCGAAAATAACCAACAGCTTTATTGTCCACATCATAAAAAATCGACTGATGATAAAGGTTGGTTTTCCCACAAACACGCTGACTACACGGCTATTGCCTTGGATGAAATTGAACAATATCTGCCACCGTTGAAAGGTCAGGATGTAAAGCCTTTTGTCACGTGGGGTTCCAGAAATGTCGATGATTCGCTGATTAATGCCGCTGCCAAACACCATGCCCCCGATACCTTTCTTCAATGGATTGTTGCTACTGCAGACCGCGTTGCTTCGGGTTTTGAGCGTCATGAATTTGAACAATACAACGCTGCCGAAGAAGGCACGGCTACACGTAAGAATCATTATACTGCCCGACAGTTAACGTTATTTGAGCAGGTCAAATTGAACGACGAAAACCGCGAACAAACGTATCAGTATCGTTATAAACTCAGGCCACTTTCTCCTGATGCACTGATTCCCGTTCCCGCAGAGGGGTATGAGACTGACAATCGGGAAGCAGCACAAAGAGAATATCGGGAACTCTGGGACAAATTTACCGAAGACCTGAAACGAATACCGGAATCCCATCGTAGTAATCTCGTGCTTTGGCTGGACCATTTTGAATCACTATGGGGCTGTTATACTCACGCTATACCATCTGCCACTGCGTTCAATATTCGCCCGGATGTTTCACTTTACGATCATTCCCGGACAACAGCGGCGTTAGCAGTAGCTTTGTGGCGTTATCATCATGAGCGTGGTGATGACCCTGAACGCGTTACCAAGTTGACTCGCAGCCGTGATGATTGGGATGAGCTGAAGCTTCTTCTCATCCAAGGCGACTTTTTCGGCATTCAGGATTTTATTTTTGCTTCGGGCGGTGAGACACAAAAACGGGCGGCCAAGTTGCTCAGGGGACGTTCATTTTATGTTTCTCTACTGACTGAGTGTGCTGCCTTAAGGATACTGGATGAGCTTGGATTGCCTTCAATTAGCCAAATCATTAATGCGGCCGGCAAATTTCTTATTGTTGCTCCGAACACCGAGGAAGTCGGCAACATCCTGAAGCGAGTTCAGCAGGAATTGAATGAGTGGTTTCTGAAGAATACCTGGGGTGTTCCCGGTATTGGCTTGGCGGCTTTGCCCGCTTGTTGCAATGCTTTTTTGAAGCAAGGAGGAAAGGAAGCCCCTTTTCAGCAGCTTCTGAAAAAGCTATTTAAGGAATTGGAAAAAGTCAAATTGCAGCGATTTGACTTGTGCAAGCGTGATTCGGATTCAGCAATTTTTTCGAACTTTTTGGAACAGTTTAGTGAAAAAGGCGTTTGTCAGGTTGACGGACGTTTTCCTGCTGTAACAGAGAATGATGGAGTGTCCTCATGCGAGTTGTGTACTGATCAGATTAGGACAGGAGATTATCTGACCAAGAATCAGCGTTTATTGATAACTCGTGAAGGCCTTGATCACAACACCCTGCGGTTGCCCATTTTGGGCTATTACATCAACTTTACTCAGGATGAGGAAATTGCCGGAAAATTTAGTCGGTTGGCCACCGAAAAAAAGTTGCTTCGTGTTTTTGATTTTTCCTTGCCTCAAGGTGGTGATGAGGCGCTTTGGAATGGTTATGCTCGTCGCTCTATCAATGGCTATGTGCCCAGATTCAGTCCGGATGACGTTCTCGATACTGGCAAATACAAATCATTAGATGAGACGATAGAGCCGGAAGCGATTAAGACGCTTAATCATCTTGCATGTGAAGATGACGGAGTAAACGCCTTGATGACCATCAAAGGTGATATAGACAATTTGGGTCTGATTTTTGAACGGGGCCTTGTCCGGTCGGATACTCAAGAAGGGTTGACTTTTGCCAAGATGTCGGCGTTATCCAGGCAGGTCAATGCGTTTTTTACGATCTATCTGCCTTATCAATGCCTGCAGAAGTATCCCAATACCTATACCGTATTTGCCGGAGGAGATGATTTCTTCCTGATCGGTCCTTGGTCTTCCCAACTCAGATTGAGCAGGGATATGCAACAATGGTTCAAGGAATACGTTGCACACAATCCTGACGTGCATTTTTCCGCAGGGTTGTCGATGACCAAGCCTGGGTTGCCCATCCGCTATCTCGCTGAACAATCTGAGCAGGCGCTCAAAAAAGCTAAAGGATACAATTCTCAAGCAGGAAATCCATCTTTGAAGAATGCCGTTACCTGCTATGGGTATTCTGTCGGGTGGGCGGATTTTATTGAACTGTTGGATATGGCGAATGAACTGGATGGGATAAGGGATAGAGATGAAATCAGGTTGAGCGCGGGATATCTCTATGGGCTGATCAAATTTGCCGATATGCAAGCAGCTATCAGCCAAAAGCCGGAAAATGCACTGTGGCATTCATGGTTCGCCTATCGTACTCGGCGAATGTTGGAGCGAATTCGAAGATTGAACGACGGACAAAGACAGCAACTGCAAACTCAGTTGGCCGATGCCATTGCCCACAGGGGAATAGAAAAATACGCCGCTGTTTATAAAATTGCCTTGTTTACCTATCTCTATAAAAATCGTGAAGAGGATCAATGTCATGAATAATCCACGGCAAGATTATCGCAGACAAGATGCCAGAACAATCCCTCAACTTGATAACCTGCAGATCAAGCTGACTCAAGGGAACCTGCCAACAGGTCTCTTTAGCAAAATTGCGGAGGAGGCAGCCAAGCATGTTGCTCATAATGCTCAGAACAATGCCAACAAACCAACTCAATTGCGCAAGTTCTATGACGAAATTTGTATGTGGACCAGCAAAAGTCAGCAGCAACCTGAGCGTTTTGCAGAACATCTTCCCTTTATTCTGATGCTGAAGGCCAAGGTCGCTTATGCTAAGGGCCGGAAGCATGTCAATGACAGCTATTTCGACCTGCTTAATCATTGTCTGGTGGAAATTGAAAACGATCCTCGCCCGGAAACCCTGAAGAATCTGAAGTTATTTATGGAAGCCTTTACCGGGTTTTACAAAGTTCACGGTCCCAGCAATTAGGAGTCCGACCATGAAACTCGTTGCAATAAAAACTCTGACCGGAGAAATCGAATTACTCACCGGATTACATATTGGTGGTGGGGATGCGGATATGCGCATCGGCGGCATTGATAATTCCGTTATCAAGCATCCTGTGACCCAGGAACCCTATATCCCTGGCTCCAGTATCAAGGGGAAGATGCGTAGTCTGCTGGAATGGGAATTGGGAGTCGTCAGCGAAACGAAAGGAAAACCACTCAGTTACGAGCATATTAACAATCAAAACCTGACCGACGATCAGCGATCTTCAGCTAAGGATATTCTTAGACTGTTCGGGGGAGCACCTGACGGTTCTGACAATACAGATCTGGTTGAGGAAATTGGCCCCACTCGCTTGGCGTTTTGGGATTGTGGGCTTTGTCCAGAATGGGTGCAGGAGATTCGTGAGGAGAATCTCCTTCTGACAGAAGCCAAGATGGAAAACAGCATTGATCGTATCCGCGGCGTTGCTGAAAATCCACGTCAGACGGAACGTGTGCCGGCCGGCGCAAAGTTCACGTTCAAACTGACAATGCGTGAACACGATACAAATGAAGATCTGATGGATGTTGTCCTCAAGGGCTTGCGTTTAATTGCAATGACAGGTCTTGGTGGGTCCGGTTCCCGGGGGTATGGTAAAGTCAAGTTCAATGACCTGAAATGTGAGGGCAATCTCTGGATGAACGTCTGAGCAATATTCCGTTGTTTGATTGTCCGACTGAGCAAAAATCTCCATGAAATTTTATCGCATCAGGCTTACCCCACAATCAGCTTTCGGCACCGTACTCAAAGGGGATACGTTATTGGGTCAGATGTGTTGGGCCATCGCAAATCGTTATGGACAGGCACGATTGTTGGAATTACTGGCCGATTATTCAACAAAGCCTTTCGCTGTTTGTTCGGACGGCTTCCCAAGTGGGTATGTGCCCCGTCCTTCTTTACCCCTCGGGTATTTTTCTTTATCGGATGCTAATGACCGTAAAGTGATGAAGAAAAAAGGTGGGTTCCCCATGAAGATATTACCAAACCACTGTCACAGTGGTTAGATCATGCCAAATCGGATGATGATCTGTTTGGCGAGAACAACGAATGGCAACAACCCCACAACAGTATCAACCGTATAACAGGAACCACAGATGGGAACATGTTTGCACCTTACCAGCAGGCCCAAATCTGTTATAAACCCGGCACGCAACTCGACATTTACCTGCTGGTTGATGAAATGCGATTGCTGAGGACTGAATTCGAAACCGTCTTCAATGACATCGGGGCATTTGGTTACGGACGGGATGCCAGTATCGGACTGGGAAAATTTGAATGCACAGATTATACAGAATGGAACTTTCCGTCGTCTGACGCTGCCGATGCCTGTTTGACGTTGTCGCCTTGCGCACCGCAAGGCTTAGGTCTGAACGATGCCCATAGCTTTTACCATGTGTTGACACGTTTTGGACGACACGGCGACGTTGGCGTGCATAAGCAACATGGACCATTCAAAACGCCTGTCTTACTGGCTGATACCTCCGCTGTCTTTTCACCATTGCCGAGTCATCAAAGCTACATTGGCCAAGGGCTTGGCGGAAATGGACAACTTTCCAAATCCATCCCAACAACCGTCCATCAGGGCTATGCGCCATGCATCCCGGTTAATCTGCCGGCACAAGAGCAGGAGACGGCATGAAATTTCTGAATGAACATCGGTTAAAAATTACAACCTTGACACCGGTGCACATAGGTTGTGGTGAGGATTATACGCCTACCGATTACGTTATTCATGATGATGCCTTGTATGCATTTGATAGCGTCAGCGCTGCAGATGCATTGCCACCAAATGCGAAGGAAGAGTTGAGGAAAGTCTTGCAAGGAAACGTACGAGATGATGCCTTGATGCGAATACAAAAATTATTTTATGAGCAGCGTGAGTCGTTGATGGCCCAGGCCACTCATTATCTGTGGGTTGCCCGTGGCATAGCTGATCTGTATCAGAGGAGAATCGGACAAGTTGCCCGGCGTGAAAAGCAAGGTACAAATGTAATCAATCAACTTGAGATAGAGCGGTCGTTTTATAATCCGGTCAGCCATCGATTGGTGATTCCAGGCAGCAGTCTCAAAGGTGCGATTCGGACCGCCTTATTGAGATAGAGCGGTCGTTTTATAATCCGGTCAGCCATCGATTGGTGATTCCAGGCAGCAGTCTCAAAGGTGCGATTCGGACCGCCTTATTGGATTCAATTAGCGGAGGAAAGCCCAAACAGCACCCACAAGAGAGCAACACGAAATTGCAGAAGCGTTTGTTTGAATACAGTAAATTCGAACAGGGCCCCATGCGGCTTGTATCTCTTGCTGATGCCAATGTGGCAAGTGGCCATTTGATAACCAGCAAAATCTTCTTCGCGGTCAATCGTACTCGTCGTGAATCGAAGCAGGGGGAGTCAAGCCGCACCAGGGCAGAAAGAAGGAACTTGTATCAATTGCTTGAGACCATTCCCGAACTAAGCCTGCGCGCATACGAAAGCCGTTTGACTATCTAGGCCATCAGTCCGCTACAACAAATGGACGGAGTGCCTAAATCCTGTTGGACAGTTCAGCAAATAGCCGAAGCCTGTAATCGTTTCTATCGACCATTGCTGGAACAGGAACTGGAATTAGTTACACAAAGGCAATATGTTGCTTCGGAATGGGGACAACGAATGCGCAAATTGATGGAAGGTATCAACCCTCTGATCGAATCCAAGCAGGCAATGTTGTTGCGTGTAGGGCGTCACAGTGGCGCGGAAGCTGTCACATTGAATGGGGTACGGAGAATAAAAATAATGGGTGGCAACAAAGGCAACGAAAGCTATGAACAGAAACCCCGTACCTTGTGGCTGGCGGCTGAGGCTCAGAACTCGGATGTGAAAATGTTTCCCTTCGGTTGGATATTGATTGAAATTGATCCGTCAGATAAACCGCACCGTATGCTTGAGGAATTAACCAAGCAGTCTCACGATGAAAACCTTTTCTGGCTGGAAAAGCAAAATTGCCGAGTGCAAGAGCTGTCGAACAAAATCCACCGCCAAAAACAGCGTGAGATGGAACAGGAACAGAAACGTTTAGCAGAGGAAAACGCGAAAAAGGAACGTGAAAAAGCGGAACGGGGAAGGCTGGCATTACTAACCGAAGAACAGCGGACCATCGAGGAATTAAAGACGTGGTATGAAGAAGATAAGGCCAAGAACATGCTCAGACCACAAGGCCGTGTCCCTGACCGTTTATCTCAACTACTGAAAAATGCGACTAGTTGGCCGAAAGAGGCCAGAATGACTCTCTGTGATTTGGCGGAAACTATCTACCGTGAACTGGGAATGCTGAAAGGGAAAAAGGGGAGAGAGCGCAAAACGGAAATCCAGAAGTTAAAAGAATAATTCCAATCCACCATCAACCGAAAGTTGCGATCTCATTCAAAGTCATCCCCATATCTATTGATGTAGATGGATTCCTGATCATGGTCCGTTCAAAGATCTGCATTGCATCACAGAGACGTTTGTGCAGACAGCACCATTAAGCCTACCGTGCCTATCGTTGGCGCAGTATCGGTTCAAGTTTCGAACGGAGAACGCGATATGTCTGCCAAGCTACTCCGGTTCCGCGTGGCGAGGCGCATTTGGTCACGTCCTGAAGAAGCTGGTCTGCGTGACCCGTGAGCCGCGATGCGAATCCTGCCTGTTGTACCGTCATTGCATTTATCCCTATGTTTTTGAGACGCCAACTGCTCCTGATGTCGGTAAGATGCGCAAATATACTGCTGCACCGCATCCTTTTGTGTTGTCTCCGGGTTCCACCCTCCATGGTCAATTAGCTGCTGCTACCGAGCATGTCTTGGATGTAACGTTGTTTGGGCATGGGAATCGGCATCTTCCCTATATTATTCATGCCCTTGACCGAGCCGGGCAGCAGGGTATTGGCAAACAGCGCGGGGCATTGGCCTTGCTTGAAGTGCAGCAGCGTGTTGATGATGATTGGTTCTTGATCTACCGACCCGACGAAAATCTAAAACCTCACCCCGGCGAATCCATCAGTCCCCAGGCCTGTCCAACGCAATTCAAAATCCTGTTGATCACGCCCTTGCGTATGAAATTCCATGGTCGTCTTGTCACGCCGGATACGTTTACTTTCAGGGCATCGTTCTCCTCTTTGTTGAGACGAATTTCTTTACTCACGGCATTCCATACCGACACACCGCTTGAAACCGATTTTGCCGGATTGAGTCAAGCCGCCGAAACCATACCTGTCACTCATCATGAACTGCGTTGGCATGAATGGACCCGCTATTCCAGTCGTCAGGACAGCCTGATGCAACTGGGCGGTCTGCTGGGCACGATTGCCTTCGAGAGCCGTAACTTGGCCCACTTCTGGCCCTACATCTGGCTTGGACAATGGACCCACACGGGGAAAAATACCAGCATGGGCTTAGGCAAATATCAGATTGTCGGTATGGGCTGAGGTGATGCCCTCGTTCAAGCGAGCTGGTTTAGTAGCTGCTCAGAATTTTTCCTGAAAATCCCTTCACTCTTTTGTTGTTTGCGGCAAGCTTGCGAATCCGTCAAGTACGCCAAATTCTTCTCTAGAATACCCCTTAGCATAGTAGGTCTCCTGATGCGAAAAGGGGGTTGAATGATGGAACGCAGATTGTACATCGCAGCCTACGACGTTTCAGATAGACGTCGTCTGTTCAGAGCGTTGAACGTCCTCAAAGATTATTCAACTGGCGGACAAAAGTCTGTCTTTGAGTGTGCGCTTTCAATTGACGAACGAACCGAACTGCTGACCCGAATACGCGAGGTTATTAATTTGAAAGAAGATCGGTTTTGTCTCTTGTGTCTTGAACCCAAGGCTCGGGTGCGTACGATGGGCATCGCGGTTTCTCTGAAAGATTCCGACTTTTTTATGTGGGCTGACAAGCCATGAGCACGTTATACATCGATCACAAAAATATCGAACTGCGCTTAGATGGAGGACGCATCCGTGTGTACGAAAGTGGCGATTTTATCAAGACCATTCCCGTGGCGATGCTTGATCAAATTGTGATTCGTCGTCATGCACTTGTCGACACGCGGGTCTTATCGGCACTGGCCGAGCATGGAGCCGGATTGATTGTGATTGATCCCATGCGCGATAAGAGGACTGCCTGCTTGATCGGCGCGGGTCAGTCAATAGCGAGACGAAGGGTGTCCCAATATGCTCGATCTTTGGATGACGCATGGCGGTCAGCGTGGTCTGGAGCATTGGTGCGCTACAAGATTCAACGACAACACCACCTGCTGACTCGTGCGTTGGCGCAACGGTCCGATAAGCGCCATGACCTTTTTGTTGCGTTGTCCGGATTACGGAAGGCTCTGGTGACGCTGAAGGGGGAGACGGCATTGACTTGTGCGAGTATACGCGGCGTTGAAGGATCGGCATCAGCCGCCTACTTTCGAGGCTTCCGTTCGCTGTTTGCCCCTTCACTCCGGTTTCTGGATCGTAACAGAAGGCCGCCTCGCGATCCGGTGAATGCCTGTCTGTCGTTGGCGTATACGCTTGTCCACGCCGAGACGGTCAAGGCTATTCGTTCCGCTGGGCTCGACCCGCTGATCGGTTTTTACCACGAACTTCTCTTTGGTCGGGAATCATTAGCATGCGATCTGGTCGAGCCATTGCGTCCACGTATGGATGAATGGGTATGGGGTCTCTTCCGCGAACGAGCCATTCGTGTTGATTCGTTTTCAGAAACCAGTGAAGGGTGTTTACTTGGAAAACAAGGCAGAAGGTCCTTTTATGCCAGCTATGAGACTATTGCCCCACATCTGCGCAAGCAGTTGCGGCGGATGCTTCGTTTAGTGGTGCGTGCACTCGATGTCGGTACGTTTCGCGAACAAAGCCAAGAAGAATGATTCCTGAACGTAAAGCTCTTTATATTGACGGGCATGGTGCCACACGTGTTCTACGTGATGGACCGGCGTTACGCCTCAGAGTGGCGCAGCACGCCGATTTGCTGGTTCCACTACGCAGAGTGTGTCGTGTCGTCGTTATGGGGTCGGTGACATGGTCATCACAGGCCTTGCGTGGGTGCTTGGATGCGTCGATTCCGGTCAGTTTTCTCGATCAAGATGGAAGGTTACGGGGAAACTTGGTGTCGCCGGCTTCGACAACCAGCGCCTCAGGAATTGTCCGTATCCTCGACACTTACTGCACGGCGTTCAGAGCAGCAGTCGCCGATCATCGGTTGTGGGTTGAGACGTTTTGTTATGATACGCGATTGCGATACGCTCGTGAATTAGGCCGGTCAGTCTATGTGGCGAATGCCGCACTTCTTACGTATCTTACGGATCATGTCGGGAAGCACTACGCTCGGAGTTCCCATCTGAAACAATTCGATCAACGGCTCCTGGGATTGCTGAAGGCGCATCTGTTGTATCTTTTCAGCAGAGAAGCTTCCCCACTTCCGTGGTTGCCGAGCTTGCAGAGGCTGAAAATCGATCTTGTGAAGGATTATGCTTCTATCCTGTTGTGGACCCTTCAACTATCGAAGCGGCGATTTTTGAAGAGAGCGTACATGCGCGCACGGCGACACGGACATACGAAAGCCGAGATTGCATTGGACGCGGCTCCGGCCTTTTATGAGTCACAGAGTTCTATGGTTGAGGCACGTTTTAGAAGACTCTTGAGACAGCATCATGTTTACCTATGGGAGGCTCTTGGTTGTCGTGCCTATTACGAAAAGACGCCAATTCCTGATCTGTTATGACATTACGGATCCGAAACGTCTCGGGCGGGTCCATAGATTTCTCAGCAAACATGCGTTGTCGGTCCAGTATTCTGTATTTACCATACACACCCATGTACTCGGACTTGAACGTTTACTTGCTGAATTGGAGACGATCATCAAAGCGACAGAAGACGATGTGCGCATCTATATCTTATCAGATCAGCATGAACCCGTTATGTTAGGCCGTGCCATCATTCCGGATGGGTTAGCCTTTATTGACTCGCAGACCGATTTGTTCCAGGATAGTGCGGCGTAGCTCATTTAGCATCATTGAGTAGAAAGGAGGGAACTTTTTGAATGTAGAGAATATTGGAGGCCTTGTTTGTAACCCTTTGATTTCATGAGAGGATTAACGGAGAACAGTTTGAATCACAGACCTGATGAAGAAGGGATTAAGACTTTGGTGGTCTTTGGCATTTGGTGATCTCCTTTCGTTTGAATCACAGACCTGCTGAAGAAGGGATTAAGACCCCGATCCAGGCCGGTCCCCTCCCCCACGATCCAGATTTGAATCACAGACCTGATGAAGAAGGGATTAAGACCAAACCCTTTAACTAAGAGGTCTTCAATGCTCAAGCGGTTTAATATTCCACTCGTGGTCCTAGCAATCCTCCTCATAAGCATGACATACGACATAAGCATGACACACGACACCACACCTACACCCGCGGATGCGACGACCCAACACCCAACACTTCCACCACTACTTCTCAAGGAATACCTACAGCACGTGATGCAACCATGCCTTACCATCGTCACAGATAGAATCGAGTGGCTACGGCTCTACACAGTAACCAAGATCGTCAAGGCAGTACGTGAAAAACGAAAAGGAACTGAAACTATTATCGCAGATATGAAAAAACGCCTCGAAAACAACGAAAAGTTAAGACACCAAGAACACATCGACGATCTGGATAACCTACCCCAACAAGCGTCGTTTTCACTGATTGAGCCCCACATCATGCAAGACCCCACCATCAAGGCGACATTCGACGACCTCAAAACTGATTCGAGACACATCTTTACGAGAAGCGTCATCTTTTCAAAACAGTGGATCGAGAAAAACATGTCGTTTCTCGAAGCCGCCTCACCCCATACGCGTCGTCACATTTACAAGGATTTAATCAAGACGTGTGGCACGCCGGCGCCGGGCAGCACAGGGGAACCGTCACCAACACTATAAAACGGGGTTTCTCCAAACCAAAAAGCCGCTATGAGCCTCTTTGGGGCACTTATAGGGGCTTAATTTATCGCCAGTATGCCCGTTATTTTCGCCAAAAATACTCCGTATAGGGCACAAACGACCGCCGGTTTCTCTCATCGTCCCACACCCAAAACCCCCACTCCCTGACCACAGGACCCGTCACAATACACGTCCACACGGAAGGGGTCAGCAATTCGACCGCATGGGGATGTGTCGACTTCCGAATCTGAATCCGATTCAATCCACCTACCCGCACCCACCGAAGAGACAGGCGTTGCATCCCACCTGACCTTTGTGAAGGTCAATCAGGTGAAAACACCCAGTCCACATACTTCCCTTTCAAAGTCACCCCGACAAACCACCACGGATGATCATGCGGTTCCACATCGACGTACGCCTTACGAGACGATCGTTTGAATCACAGACCTGATGAAGAAGGGATTAAGACCCAATGAGAGTGGATAGGGGTTTGACTTGCTGAAGAAGGGAACCTAAGGAACCTCTGATTTCGTGTGAGAGCGGGATGCAGGGCCAGGCGTCCCGGAGCGAAACCCGAAGCGTCTCATCGAGAGAGGTGAGGGGTGAGCGAGGACACCACGCCGCCATGCGCCCGATCGTGCACGAAATCAGCGGTTCCCTCATCCGACCTGCCCGACTGACCGGCGTACCCCTAACCCCCTCAATCCCCCTTCTCAGGGAGACGGGGTTTGGGTTAGCCGCAGGCGTCACCCCAACCGCCATTGTTGGCCGTCGGTGGCGATGAGGGTGTCGGCTTCAATGGGACCCCACGTGCCGGCGGGGTATTCGGGCAACTGTCGGGCGCCTTGGGCGTTCCAGCCGTTGAGAATGTCCGTAATCCAGGCCCACGCGGCTTCTACGGCGTCGCGCCGCATAAACAGCGAGGCATCACCGGCCATCACGTCCAATAGCAACCGTTCATAGGCTTCAGGCAATGGAGCGGAGAAGGCGTCGCCATAGTCGAAGTTCATGTCTACGGGATGGGTTGCGGCTCGACTTCCTGGAATTTTGGACATAATCCTCAACGCCATTCCTTCAAGGGGTTGAATACGCAACGTCAGCACATTGGGTGCTTGGCGCGTTTGAGAGGTTGCGTTGAAAAGAATTTCGGGAATGTCTTTGAATTGCACAGCAATTTCCGTGGCGCGCCGCGGCATGGCTTTTCCCGTTCGCAGGTAAAAAGGAACGCCCGACCATCGCCAATTTTCCACGTAACATCGTAGCGCCACGTACGTCTCCGTTGTCGAATCCGACTGGATTCCTCTTTCGTGCCGGTATCCGGGAACTGCCTGGTCCTCAATGGTTCCCGGGGCGTATTGCGCGCGGACGGTGACGTGTTCCACATCCGTGCCACGGATGGGGCGGAGCGCCCGGAGTACCTCCATGCGGGCATTGCGCACAACGTCCGGGTCCAATGAATACGGTGGTTCCATGGCAATCAGGCAGAGGAGTTGAAGGATGTGGTTTTGCACCATGTCCCGGAGTGCTCCGGCGTGTTCGTAATAACTGGCCCTGGTGCCCAAGCCTTCTTTTTCACTTACGGTAATCTGGACGTGGTCGATATATTTATGGTTCCAGATAGGTTCGAAAATACTGTTGGCGAACCTGAGCACCATAATGTTCTGCACCGTTTCTTTTCCGAGATAATGATCGATGCGGTAGATTTGAGATTCATCAAACATTTCGCCAATTTTCGTATTGATGGCCTTTGCCGATTCCAGGTCATAACCAATGGGTTTTTCAACGATGACCCGGGAGATGCGATCAGACCGGTCGGCGGGACAGATCAGCCCGGCGTGCCGTAGCCCTTCACAGGAAGGTCCAATGAAGGATGGTGGAATCGCCAGGTAGAAGATGCGATGGCCAGGCAGATTGAATTGGGTCTCGATGGCTTCAATCCGTTTGCGGAGCCGTTCATACATCGTGAGCTCTTCACTGGCCCCGGAGAAATAATGGAGCCTTTGCGCAAAGTCCGTCCACGTGTGCTCTTGGAGAGATTGCCGTGAAAATTGCTCGATGCCACCCTGTGCCATCTTCCTGAACGTGTCGTCACTCCAGGGCTTGCGTCCGATTCCGACTATGGCATAGTTGGAGGGAAGTAATCCATCCAGCCTCAGGTTGTAAATGGCCGGCAGGAGTTTGCGCCTGGTGAGATCGCCGGATCCCCCAAAAATAACGAGGGTACAGGGTTCGACCGGCGAGTCTGGGCCGGATTGTCTCGTCAGGGTCTGATCGTGTCGTGCCGTCTTTGTCATTGCATTCGATTCCCGTTGACGTTTTGATCCTTAATGGCCGCCGAAGGCACGGCGGAGAGCCGCCAGCATTTTCTCCGAAAATGACACTTCCTGCCTGGACCGGAAACGGGTGAAGAGCGCAGCGGACAGGGTCGGGACCGGGACGGCCTTGTCCATGGCCTCTATCAGCATCCATCGGCCTTCACCCGAATCCTGAACGTACCCTTCCAATCCGGCGAGCGTGGGATCGTCTTTGAGCGCCGCGACCCCGAGTTCCAATAGCCATGAACGCACCACGCTCCCATGCATCCACAGGTCGGCAATTTTGGGTAAATCAAGATGATACTTGCTTTTCGACATCAATTCGAACCCCTCGGCGTAGCCTTGCATCATACTGTATTCAATGCCGTTATGAACCATTTTGACGTAGTGTCCGGCGCCGTGACCTCCGACGTGCGCCCATCCGTTTTTTGGAGCCAAGGTCGTGAAAATCGGCGCAAGACGTTGAACGAGCGTTGCTTCTCCGCCGACCATGAGGCAATAGCCGATTTGCAGCCCCCAAATGCCTCCGCTGGTTCCGGCGTCGATGTAATGAATCCCTTTGGTGCTCAATTCCGCGGCCCGGCGGACGTCGTCGTGGAAGTTGGTATTCCCTCCATCGATGATCACGTCGTCAGGGTCCAACAGGTCTGCTAAGGCCTGAACGGTTTCCTCCGTGGGCGCCCCGGAAGGGATCATCACCCAGACGGCTCGCGGTTTGGCCAGTTTCGAGATGAGGTCCTGAAGCGAAGAGGCTCCGACCGCTCCGGTTCCTTCAGCCTGTGTCACGACGTCCTGGACCCGGTCGAAGACCAGCACTCGATGATCGTCTTCCCGGAGCCGCGTCACCATGTTCATACCCATTTTGCCGAGTCCGATAAATCCGACTTCCATGAGCCCCCCTCTTTTTTATTGCGCTGGGTTTCTTATCCATTAAGTGGTTGTTTGGCGTAGGAGGATCAATAAAGAATACCACACTTTCCCATTGCGAGTATTCTTTGATGACCTCCAACTGGAGAGAGCCTGTCCGGTTGATAGGCTCGTTACGAACGGATTCAATCCAGGATTTCCCGAAATATAGCTTATCTTTGGGTATTCCGATATTGCAAATGTATAAGTTCAGAAACATTTGGCACTCCTCGACACAGGAGGAGAGGTCATGCAAATCCACCATGTCGGCTTCCGCATCCGGGGGTTTTACCGACTAGCTCAATTCAGGCCTCGTGGGGACATGATACCCCACGAGGCTCAACACCGATTCACTATTCTGCAGTTTTGGGCTCGGCACGGCCTGGTCGCGACGAGGGAGGCGTTTGGGGTGAGCCGCCGCACCCTCTACCGGTGGCAGCGGACGCTCACCCAGGCCGGAGGCGAGCCGCACGCCCTGGCCGCCCGCTCCCGGGCTCCGCACCGGCGGCGGCAGGCCCGGTGGCCGCCCGCCCTGAGCCAGGAGATCCGCCGGCTCCGGACCACGTACCCCAGCCTCGGGAAGGCCAAGCTGCACGTCCTGCTGCAGCCCTGGTGTACGCAGCAGGGCCGGCCCCTCCCCAGTGTCTCCACCATCGGGCGCCTGATCGCTCGGGCTCCCGACCACATGCGCCAAGCCCCGCTCCGCCTCGATGCCCGCGGCCGCCCCAAGCCCGCCGCCCGGCCCCGCAAGACCCGGCCGCCCCGGCCGCGCCCCACCCAACCGCTGGTCCTGTTCGCCTGTGATACCGTGGTCCGGCTCCACGCAGGCCTACGGCGCTACGTGTTCACCTTCCTCGATCCCTACAGTCGCTTCGCCCTCGCCTGGGCCACCGCCACCGCCTCCAGCCGCCACGCCGCGGTCGGCCTCGAGGCCCTGTGTGCCCTGCTCCCTACCCCGCCTCAATTCCTCCTCTCGGCCAACGGCGCCGAGTTCCACGGCCACTTCCAGCAGCGCCTCGACGCCTACGGCATCACCCATTGGTGGACCTATCCACGCTCCCCCAAAATGAATGCGCATGTCGAACGGTTCAATCGCACCCTCCAAGAACAGTTCGTGGATTACCACGAGGACTTGCTGGTTGACGATTTGGCGGCCTTTAACCGCAAACTGGCCGATTGGTTGCTGGCCTACAATACCGTGTTGCCCCACCATAGCCTTGGGCGGCAATCTCCGGTACAATTCCTGATTCACCACCAACCCGAGTGCCAAATGTGGTGGACCCATACAGCAAAGTGACAGGGCAGATGAGACGTTTTATAATTTATCGATATGGGCCCTGAGTCTGTTTCTTTACCTTCCACCCCGGATCCAATGTTGTTGGAGACGACGCTGCGGACGCGGCTACCCTTTCGGGCCGAGTTGGTGAACGTCGTGCCGTTGTGCGGGGATGCGTCGAACCGGCGGTATTATCGGCTCGAATTGAAAAATGGACCCGTCTCCACCCTGATCCTGATGCAGTTGGCGGACCCGGAAGGATTCAAAGTTTCGGAAGAAGCCGTGAGCGGGGTAGCCACGGATATCCGGGAACTTCCGTTTCTGAATATCCTGCGACCCCTGGCCGGGGCCGGGGTCCCGGTCCCCACGCTTCATTTCTATGATGAAGCCGCCGGACTGCTGTATCTCGAAGATTTCGGTGACCTGACCGTATTTCATGCGTGTAGCAGGGACGGGGAGCCGGCCGTGCGGAAATACTATCCGTTGGCCATTGATACGTTGGTTCGGATCCATCTCCGATTGACGGCAGACCGCGTCGATGTCGGTGCGTGTCAGGCCTTTTCCCGTTCGTTTGATGCGCCGCTTTTGACGTGGGAGTTCGAGCATTTTTTGGAATACGGTATTTGGGGCAGGCTTGGCAACACGCCGATGTGTGCGGATGACGAAGCCGTGATTCGCAAGGGGTTTGCCTCCATCGCCGAATGGCTTGCCGGTCACCCCCGGGTGTTTACGCATCGTGATTATCACTCACGGAATCTGATGGTGGCTGGTGAGCGCCTGGCCGTCATCGATTTTCAGGATGCGTTACTGGGACCGGCAACGTATGATCTGGCCTCGCTCCTCCGTGATTCCTACATGGCGTTGGATGAAGCGTTTGTCGACGAGATGATTGATCGGTACGTCACCGGGATGTGTGCGGGACTCGATCCGGAGGGGCGGAAGCGGCTGTTGTTGACGGATCGTGCGGCGTTTCGCCGGCTTTTTGATTTCACGAGTATTCAACGCAACCTGAAGGCTGCCGGCCGGTTCGTCTATATTGACCGGATCAAAGGGATTCCCAAGTTTCTTCAGGACATTCCCCGGACGTTGGGCTACGTGCGACGGAATCTGGAGAAATATCCCGAGTTGGAATCGCTCCTCCTGAGCCTCACGCACTATATTCCTGAATGGCGGTGAAAACGATTCCATGAAAGCCATGGTCTTGGCAGCGGGTCTCGGCATACGTCTTCGTCCTTTGACGGAGTCCGTCCCGAAACCACTTTTACCCGTGGGCCCCCATCCTCTTCTCGTGTGGAATCTCCTGTTGCTGCGTCGTCATGGCGTCGAGCACGTGATGATCAACCTTCACTATCTTGGGGAGCAGATTCGGCACGCGTTGGGTGATGGCTCGCAATGGCACATGCACCTTTCGTATTCCTATGAACCGGTGTTGCTGGGAACAGGAGGCGGCATTAAACGCGTCGAGGAGTTTTTCGATGACGGCCCCTTTCTGGTGTTGAACGGAGACACGATCTCGGATCTCGATTTATCACAATTGGTGGCGTGTCACCGGAAAAAGGAATCGCTTGCCACCATGGCGCTCCGCGATGATCCTGACGTCGAGCACTGGGGCGTGGTCGAAACGGATGAGGACGACCGGGTCTTACGCATTCAAGGCAAGGGACGTGCGGCTGAAGAGGACGGCGTGCCCCCGTGCCGTCGCATGTTTGCCGGTGTTCACGTGCTCGACCCGTGTATGTTGCGCCACGTTCCGCGAGGAGGGTTTTCTTCGATCATGGATGCCTATGTGTGGTGGCTGGAACGGGGAGCCATGGTCGCCGGGTACGTGTTTTCCGGGTACTGGTCCGACGTAGGGACGCCCGAACGCTATGCGCAGGCCCAGCGCGACGTCGAGGCGGGAATCATCAACGTTCCCGAATGAGATCCGGTAATGAGGACAGTGATGTTAGAAGAGCTGGTTCCACGTGACGGCCATCTTGTCACCGACTCGCAAGGTATGATCCAGTCGGCGAACCGGGCGGCTGAGCTTGTGCTGAACCTGCCGCGACGGGCTCTGATTGGACGCTCCCTGCCCGCGTTGTTGGCGTTGGAGGAGTCTTTCCGGACTCGCCTCCGGGAGTTTGAGAAAAACGAATCCGACCTCGAATGCGAAGTGATGCTTGCCCTGAATGGCCGTGCGAAGTTTCCCGCGTGGCTCAGTCTCTCTGCGTTGCGGGACCCCGAGGGCCGGATTGCCGCGCTCCATTGGTCGATTCGAGACGTGTCGGCCTGGAAGCGGTTGGAGGCTGGTGACCAGTTGCTCAGCGCTTTGGGCGAACACGTTCTCCAAGGAGTTCCTCTTTCACAAGGCCTATCACGCCTGTGCGAGCAATTGACGCAACGTTTTGCCTATCCTCTGGTGTGGATGACCGTTCGAGAGGCTGACGGAGAAATTTTTGTGTCTGCGCGGGCCGGTGATTCGCATGTGAGTTCGGAGTCGTCACGGTTGACCGACGAGGAACGGCGCGACGTGGAATCCGTCCTGAATACGCGGAAAACGTTTCATCTTCAAGACGCACGTGACCGGCCTGATGGAGCGCCCCGGTCCGTGGGTGGGAGACCATACCCGGCGCAACTTCTGGTTCCTTTCTGTACCCGGGATTTGGCGTTCGGGGCTCTGGCCCTCTATGGTGCGCATCGGGGCGTGTTCGATCCGTTCACGATTCAATGGGTTGAACCCTTTGCGAGGCACATGACGACCATCCTGGCCTTGGCAACGGTTCGTCAAGAAACGGAAGCGCGAATATTGCACTTGGCCCATCACGATCCTCTGACCGATTTACCCAATCGGACTCTGTTCTACGATAGACTCAAGCAGGCATTGGCTCAGGCCAAACGCTATGACCGGAGAGTCGGGGTCCTCTTCGTAGACCTGGATCATTTTAAGGCGATCAATGACTCCCTGGGTCATGAGACAGGGGACGCCTTGCTCAAAATCGTGGCGGAGCGGCTGGTACGTTGTGTCCGCAGCACCGATACCATCGCTCGGCTCAGCGGCGATGAGTTTACCATGGTGCTGCAGGATCTGACCCGGGAGCAGGACGCCGGGCACGTCGCGCAAAAAGTTCTGGAAGCCGTCGGCCAACCTGCTGCCGTGGGAAAGCAGATGATTCCGATCACGGCCAGTGTGGGCGTTGCGTTGTATCCTGTTGACGCAACCGATCCCGATGCTTTGATCGCGAAGGCTGATCGGGCGATGTACCGCGCAAAAGAAAAAGGCGGACATTGCTGTCAATTCGTTTCCGAGGAAATGAATGCGCCGGGGTTCGCATCGGAAAAGACGCGTGGTTCAAAGCGTTGACTAAAAGCAACGCTTGTTGAAAAAAAACATCAGATTCTCCTCCCGGTCGTGGCACTGATGTGCCTCCGCACCATCATTCCTTTTTGGTTGGGATTCCCTCCTGAATATTTTTTGGCCAATAGCTGAAACGCCTTGTGGGCATTGGCGATTGGCCTGTTCGACGTTTTTTGAAACACGACATCCTTCGGCATTTTTGAAAGTTGGCCCCCTTTTTGCATGTGCCTGTTGCAGGTGCAGAAGTTGTCATAGTCGTCTCTGGAGAGAAGAAGAAATGCCGTTCAGGCCAAATGGATAACAACTGGTATCAAGGAGGGTCATGCCATGAAAACACATCAACTCATCATTCTGGCCGCGTTGTCATGTTTACTCATGTTCTCTGCGGCGTGTGGGAAGAAAGCGATTCGCAGCGTGAGCGGGGGAGAAGAAAGTGACGCGACCCATGAGGTTGCAGGTCATACGAATGACGAAGACTTTTTCGATGATCCCTTTGCGCAGCTTGATGAGGCATCATCGGCAGAAGACGCATCGGCAGAAGATGCATTGGGAGAGGACGTCAAGGCAGTCGAAGCGTTGTCGTCTGAGGAACTTGACGCCGCATCGGCAGAAGATGCATTGGGAGGGGACGTCAAGACAGTCGACGCGTTGTCGCCTGAGGAACTTGACGCCGATGAAGGCGAGAGCCTGCTCGCCAGCGCAGGAGAGCATGACGCTTCATCTATGTTTTCTGCCTCAACGGGAAGCGGAATCTTGGATTCTTCTGAAGGGGCTTTGGGGATGGAACATAGCAGAAACCTGTCCCAAGGTCTGACCGGGGGGCAGATTGCGACATCCGGCCGCCCTTCGTCCGGCGATTCTCTTGTTCCTGGGAACGCTCAGAGAAAAGGTCTGCCTGTTTCGCAGAATCTCCGGGATGTCTTTTTTTCGTATGACAGTTGGCAACTGTCCGAACAGTCTCACCGGACGTTGGAGTCCAATGCTAAGTGGATCAAGGCACACCCGCATGCCCGTGTTACGATCGAAGGGCATTGCGACGAGCGGGGAACACAGGCGTACAATTATGTCCTCGGCGAACGACGCGCCCGGACGATCAAACAATATTTATTGCATTTAGGGATTCCGTCATATCAAATGACGGTGGTTTCTTTCGGGAAGGATCGGCCAGTCTGTCACGTGTTCAGTGCAGCGTGCTTCCAGTCCAATCGTCGAGCGCATTTTTCCATCGATTTGAATGCGGCGTCGCTTGCCTAGACGTTGGTTTGAGGGGAGGGTTTGTTGAGACGAGCGCGGTCTGGCGGCGACGGATACCATCCGTCGTCGCCAGATTGTTCGGCGTCGGTGTCTTGCTGCCGAAAAGCCTTGAGAGATTCCATGATCGGAAATTTTCCCCTGTTCGTCATGGAGCCCGAATACGCCACAGTCGACTGTCCACCCGTTCTGCCGCCTCAATCCGATTCAACAGTCGAAGCAGCCTGGTATAGTGTTCAAGACTTGGAACAATCCGGGGATCGTCAACGCCAAAGGCTTCCTCTCTGATTTTCAGCGCCTGTTCAACCAAGGGGAGAGCTTTCGCATATTCTTCCCTGGTTTCGAAAACCAAAGCCAGGCTGCTTAAGCTCATGGCCATGCGGGGGTCCATGGCTCCGACCGACGCAGCCCACACGGGGAGTGCCCGCCAGAAATAAGGTTCGGCTGCAACCAGGTTCCCCCGGACTCGATACAGTTCACCGACGTCATGCAACGCTGTGGCGAGGTTGCTGTCCTGTTGTCTTTTCGCTTCGGCTGTGCGAAGCCCCTCCAAAAGGGCGAGTTCCTCCGCGGCATCGTCGCTTTCCCGTATCCGGTTGGGCTCAGGCGTTGCGGCAGGAGGCACGGGCGTATTTTCTTCGCAAGCCACGAGGAAGAGAAACAAGAAAAGTCCGGCGATGCCTGTGTGCATAATGGATTTCATCATGACGGGATCATAAAAAAATCAGAACGGTTCGCCAACTGTCACGGGTCGCATACGAGGGGCGATCTGTATACGTTCAGAACCCTTTGGTTCTCCTCGAAGTTGGAGGAGGGGCCGCCACTTTCCGGTAGCATTCCTCCTTCACCATCAACCCGAGGGCCAAGGGTGGTGGACCCATACACGGTCTGGACTTTTGGGAACGTCCGCTGTAGCCTACGTAGTATCAGGGTGTTGGTGCAATGAAGTCGTTGATGGTGATATAGGAAAATCCGTGAACGTTTTGAATCGAATCGAGAATTTTTTTCGACGGGATTTGTGGATTCAGGACTCCGAAGCGCTCCAGGGCGTGGCCGCGTTGTATATCAAACCCCTGCGGTTGATCGTGGTGGCGATCTCAGATTTTCGTGATGGCGTGCTCAGCATCAGGGCAACGAGTCTTGTGTCGACCACGCTGTTATCGCTCGTCCCTTTCCTGGCCGTGACGTTTTCCGTGCTGAAGGCCTTTGGTGTGCATCAACAATTCGAACCGCTGCTTGTTCAAGGCCTGGAACCGTTGGGGGAAAAAGGCTCGGAAATCGCCGGTCACATCGTCGAATTCGTCAATAACCTCAAAGTCGGCGCCTTGGGGACGGTTGGCTTGGTAGGGTTGTTTTATACCACGTTTTCGCTGATCGACAAAATCGAAGAAGCCCTCAATTCCATCTGGCGGGTGCGCGACGCGCGACCTTTGGCAAGAAAATTTACCGACTACTTGAGTGTGGTTCTGGTCGGCCCTGTGCTCGTCTTCACGGCCGTTGCCACCATCGCTTCGGCCCAAAGCCATTGGCTCGTGCAAACAATCTTGAGAGTCGAACCCGTCGGGATGGCCGTGCTCTGGATGACGGCTTTCATGCCGTTTGTGCTGATTTGTCTCGGTTTTACGTTTTTGTACAAGTTCGTTCCTCATACGCAGGTGAATATCTCGTCAGCCTTGGTGGGTGGCGTGACGGGCGGAGTTTTGTGGAAAATCGTCGGGATGCTGTTTGCGTCTTTTGTCGCTGGAGCGACACGCTACAGTGCCATCTATTCCAGTTTCGCCATCCTGATTTTGTTTCTCCTGTGGCTCTACATCGGCTGGCTGATCGTCCTGGCCGGTGCGCAAGTTGCCTATTATCATCAACATCCCACCGCCTATCTGACTCGTCTTCGATGGAAACAACACACCGCTGCCTTCCAGGAACATCTGGCGCTGACCATGCTGGTCCACGTCACGCGCCAGTATATGGCCGGGGCGTCACCTTGCCAAACCCCACAATTGGCGGCGACGTTAGGGGTGCCCCTCTCCGCGTTGGAAACCCTTGTCGAAAATTTCGTGAATCACGGTCTGCTGTATCGAACGGCCGAGCCCAAAGGCCTGACCTTGGGACGACCACCGGAACGGATCACTGTGCTGGAAGTGCTTCAAGTCGTCGCGCAGAAAGACGCGACACCGGCCGACGTAGGGCAGGAAGGCACCGATCCCATTAGAGCCCTTCTGCGCCAACGTGATCAGGCCGTCCGTGAAGCCCTGGCTGGTGCGACGCTTGCGATGCTGGCCACCGAAGAACCCGCTGCCCTGATTTCTGCAGAACTGTCTTCAGTTTTCGTCGATCAGCCTGTTTCGTGAAGGAGTGTTCTACTTATTAACATTCTCTGCCAAGTACAGCACCCTTTCGTACGCATCACGTTTTATCCGGTCAATTTCCTCCGGGCCTGACAATTCCAGAAACTCAGCAATATGCGAAGGGCCTACGTGTTCGGGAGAGTCGAATTTTTCTTTCAGAATTTCCATCGCTTCCTTGACCAGCGTATTTTCTTTTAGCAATTGCACGTGCTCCACAATTTTTTTCATTCCACCTGGGAAATGTCGCAGGCAATAATAGATGTCATAAGGATCTTTCTGTTTTAGGCGGTCACGCATGGCCATGGCCTTCATCACGATGAAAGGCACAATGCCGGCCACAGGAACAGTCACCGTATCTTTCGTGCCATCGGGTAATTCTCCCGTTATCCTGACGCGGACGGGTTTATCAAACGCAATGTCTGCGCCTCGCGCTTTACGTGGGCGCACGTCCTGTACCGTTTGCGTTCTACGATCTTTGCCCGTGCCACCGTATTCACCTGAAAGCAAATCCACTTGGACGATGATGGTATGGCCATCTATCCCGATAGTGCGTCGATAAATAAATGGCTGCTTCTTGTTTAGTTGATAATGGTGCTTGGTCAGCAATTTGTGTAACGTTTCATAACCCGGTTCATCGAACCGGCGATGATTCAGAGCCAGATCAACGTCAGTTGTCCCAATATAGGTTTCATCCGTCTCTCTGATCAGATATCTTGGTACCATCCCTCCGATGACGACGATGCTGTCGAGATATTCCCCGAGAATATGAACGAGTTCCAGCAGCACCGATTCGGCCGCCTTCACTGCCAATTTCGGATAATCAACTTTCGTCACCGCCATGATGGTTTTATCACTTGTTCCAACAGCGCTCCTGCCGCTTCTGCACCTCTTGCCTTTTCGTCTTTTAAGTCAAGATAACACTGTATGGCTGACGCGACGGTTTGCCCTCCTATAGTGCGCGTTCCATAATAAACCCCTTCGTCACGGGGGGGAATAATTCTGATGTTTGCGCCTGATACCACGGGTTTAAAAGGCAAGTCCCCGAGATCGGTTGCATTCACGTTATTCATGTAAGCCGTAACCGTTTTGTAGGTTGTAAACGGAGCATAACGCGACGCACCTGAAAAACCCGTGAAGGCATATCGGGCCTGTCTTTGATGACAAATGGTCGAGATCGTTGCTTCAATCTCACCTGTCGAGCCCATGTCATAAAAATTGTACACGACATTCCGATTAGATTGATATTTGGCCAGCCAGGAATCAAGCAGTTGTAGGGGCTCGGTCAGCTTGATCCCTCGTTTTTGATCCTGTATCCACTCACACCCCAGGAGGAGCTTGCGAACATTGGAAACTTGGCCGGGGCTGACAGCCACTGATTCAGCGAGTTCCGTGGTCGACCATTGGCGTTCCGGCTCATGTAATAGGGCGCGCAAGATCCGCTCGGCTTTGGGGTTGAACAGCGATTTCAGTTCACTTTTTCCACTAAAACGATTGGGATTTCCCTTTATCTCCATAAAGATCGAATCGAAGTGCAACCAACAATTGCCAACGAAATCTATGTAGCCAATTCCGTTATCCTTGCAAATTTGTGCAGAGGCATCGGAGATATACGGCGCGACAAATACGCCATAGGCGCTGGGCCGGTTTACCCGAAGCACAATTAATGAGTTCACGGCAGCACGCGCCGGACGCGGCTGGCCGGATGAACCGACTTCAACCAATACGGTTTTTCGGTCGTTCTGCTTTCGAAACGAGACAAGGAGGTCGGCTTTATGCGGTTCTGCCCAAGCTTCTTTGGCGACCTCAACGTCAGTCATCTCCGGGATTCGCTGCAAGATCGATAGAATCGACTGTATGGCCTCTTCAATTCTGATATCTTGTTTTATCATTAAAAATACCATATTTAATAAACGTTGAAAGTATGTTTTAAGGTGAAATTATCATAAGTGATTTTATGTTTAACTTAAAAAATAATTATAACTATTTGTTTATAATAATGTAATACATGAAATAATTTGTGTGCTGCAAGCAGAAACTTCAATTGCATTATTGAAATATTTATATCAATATTGATATAAAATGAGAAAATGAAAAAAGAAAAAAGCGTAAAGAAACAACGTCTGGCCGAAATCGGATATGAGTTGTCCGTTGATGCCAGGGAACGGGCTGTGCTCATGACGACCTTACAAGAGCACGTCAGGCAACGTACTGGGACGCAGGCGGAAAAAGCTGCGGCGCTTGGCATGACCCAGCCTCGTCTGAATGATCTGCTTAAGGGCCGAATCGATAAATTCAGTCTTGATGCCCTTGTATTGCTAGCCAAAAAGATCGGTCTGCGCGTAAACGTGAGCGTACAACCAGTGCAGATTTTTCCGGAATCAAGCTTGATTATTCCCGCACGTTCGATATTTGCCCCTCACCCGAGCCAACTGGTCCAGTTGGATTCGAAGGCAGGGACCAGCCTGTTTCTCAAATTATTACGATGTGAAGCCATGGCCAACGGACTTAGCCCAAAAGACGTGGTATTGTCATCAAACGGCAATGCACCGGATGGCGGTATCGATGCGAAGGTGGACGATGCGCCGAAGTCCAGTGGCTTATTGACCGAAGGCAGCACCTATTATCAAATCAAAACAGGACCAAGCTTCAAACCATGGCAACCCGGCTCCTTAAAAAAAGAATTATTCGGCAGATCGAATGCCACCTTCTCAAGAGAACGCCTGGGTCACGCCATACAAACCTGTCTCGAGCAGAATGGGACGTATGCCCTTGTCACGTTGGGCCATGACTTGCTGCCCCTTCAACACTCGAATGCCGTCGAGCATTTGACCAACCTGTTTCAGGCCTGTGGTTATGATAACCCGAAAGTCAATGTGTATGGGCAAGGGCAGCTAGCCGGTGAATTGGAGAAATACCCTTCTATTTGTCTCGACCTGATTGGTCTCGACGACGGCGGATTCCTTTCGATTGATGCCTGGAAAAAGAACGATCAAATGCAGCTTGCGCTGCATCTCGGCAGCGAACAGAAAAAATTGATCAAGAATATAAGAGCGGCCCTTCAAGAAAACGCCGTTCAATACATCCGCGTTATCGGTGAACCTGGCATCGGAAAAACCCGTCTCGTACTTGAGTCGGTGTCTGACGATTATATCGCGCCCTCGGTCGTCTATGTGCCAAGTGGGGAAGAATTTCAAAGAAGTAAATTATTTAAGGAACTGCTCAAACCTGACAAATACTACTCCGTCACGTTAGTCATTGATGACTGTGACAATCATGACAGAGCTTCCATCTGGTCGGCCATCAAAGGTATGAGCGGGATTAAATTAGTGACGATCGATCATGGTCCGGATGAAACCCATGATAGCACCATGCGGACGTATCATTGCCCGCGACTCGCAGAGGAGCAAATTAAAGAGGTCCTGTTCGGCTATCTGCAACAGAATGCCGGCCTGCATAATTGGGCAGAATGGTGCGACGGGTTCCCACGGATTGCCCATCTCGTTGGCGAAAATCTGAAAAGGAATTCCGGCCACGTCCTGAAGTCCCCGGCTGACGTTCCCATTTGGGACCGTTTTATCATCGGACATCAGGAAATGGACAGCGGGGAGGCCGAACGACGCCGTATGGTTTTACGCCACATAGCCCTTTTTCAACGCTTCGGTTTTGAGTCGCCGGTCAGTGACGAGGGCAGATTTATATGTGATCTCGTCAAAGAAGTCGATCCGGCCATGACCTGGGGAAGATTTCAAGCGATTGTTCAACACTACCGGGATAAGCGGATATTACAGGGTAGCCATACGTTGTTTATTGTGCCAAAAGCCTTACACGTCTATTTATGGGTGGATTTTTGGAAAAATCACGGCCATGGGTTTCAATTTCAGAGGTTCATGGAACAAATCCCCCGCCGCATGAAACACTGGTTTTTACAATTGTTCAATAACGCACATGGTGCTCCGGCGGCGCAGAGCGTGGTAGAAGACATATTGTCCCCGGGAGGCCCTTTCTCCGACCGCGGGTTTTTGGTATCGGAAACCGGTTCGGGATTGCTGGATTGCCTGTCAGAAGCAGATCCATCGGCTGTACTGGCGTTATTAGAGAGAACAGTCAAAACATGGTCGCATGAACAACTGTATACGTGGCATACAAGTCGTCAGTCTGTTGTCCGGGCCTTGGAGAAAATAGTCGTATGGGATGATTTGTTTACACGAGCAGCAAACGTCTTCATACCGATGGCGCTGGCAGAGAATGCAGGGCATTTGAACAACTCCAAAGGGCTTTTACTCAACCTGTTCAACATCGTAGGGGCAGCGACTCAGGCGGAGCCGTCCAAACGGTTTCCTATCCTGAAAGATCTTGTCATGAGCAATGACGCCGGTCGCCGCGCCCTCGGATTGGAAATATGTCAACGATGGCTGAAAACCGATGAGGATGTCAGGGTAATGGGTGCCGAGTACCAGGGATTGAAACCGAAGATCGAATTCTGGCGTCCAAAGACATACGGTGAGGTATTTGATTGTTGGCGACAGGTCTTACGCTTTCTGCGCATTGAAATGAAAGGGTTTCATGCAAGCGATCGGAATCGGGTTGCCGATGTACTCGTCACGGCCAGCGAAGATCTTGTGCGAATCGAAGCGATGGCAGGCGAAGCCATGGATATCCTGTTTGAACTGACCGAGGATGAGGAGATCGAACGAAAACCGCTTATCCGGTTTGTTACCCGCACGCTCAATGGGAATGCCGGTGACGTGGATAAAACAGGACTGCGCAGAGTCCGGCAATTGGATAAGGTATTGACGGGTACCTCACTCTGGCAGCGAACCCAGCGTTACGTCCTATATGGCACCGGAGAAGAGGATTATGTATTTCATGGAGGGACATGGAAGAAATCAACGCTGCCCGGTAAACGAGTGCGGGATTTGGCCGGGGAATACATGAGAGACTTCAGGGTCTTTTCAGAACATCTGCCTGAACTCGTCACAACATCAGGGGAGCGGCTTCGGGAGTTAGGGCTGGAATGTGGGAAACTGGCGGAATCGAAATTTGATGAAGAATTCGTAAGGCATATCGAATCCAGTCATACTGCTGATGGGCTTTTCGTGAGAGGGTACCTGAGTGGCATGCGTGCCCGGGATGGCGAGCGTTGGGAAACGTTGCTGCACCGTTTATTGCAGAGTGACGTGACACGGAAAATCGCCATTGCTTGTATCGGGGGTTCGGATTTTACCGAATCTTTGTTGCGTGACATGTTAATTCTGTTCAGGCAAGGGAAGATCGATTCTACGGCGTTTGACGGATTTGCCTTCAGACAGGAAGAGGACGGGCTATCCGCTCATCTGTTTCAGGAGATCATCGCCACGCTGTTGCGACGTCCTGACCGGACTGCGGTCAACGTCTGCATCCAGCTTGTGTACGATTATTACTTTACCCCAGGCTCCTCGGTTGATTTTCCTGAAGAATTGGTGTTTGAGGTGCTTGCCGTACCTTCTGAAACTGACGGCCTCATGCCTATGTTTTGCTGGAATGAGATAGCGGAAGGATTCATAAAAAAACATCCAACCCGCAGTATGGGTTTACTGAATGAAATTTTGAGAAATCGAAGATCGCTTTCCCGCTATTCTGCCACGTATATTGCGGAAATCGCAGATATGATCGTGCGTGCTCATCCACTTGAGGTATGGAGAATCATCGCAGAGATTCTGATATCAGAAACAGAGAACCGTCATGTCGTGGTTCGATGGCTTGCTGATACTGGTGGAGACATGCCGAAACAGGGTTCAGCCAATTACCTGCCGGCGGAAGAGGTATTGAGATGGATCAAGGAAGATCCGGAGCAACGGCAAGGGCTGGTTCTGGAGATCTTGCCCAAAACTCTGGATCAGGAAAAAGGTGGCAGGCTGACGCGTTTATTTATCGAAGAATTTTGTGATGATAGCGTGACAAGCAGTCTGTTTATGCATTTTTATATGGGCGCATGGTATGGACCTGAAAGTGATTACCTGTCGAAAAAACGTGATGCTGCAAGACGATGGTTGGCAGAAATTCCATCGGTGAAGATCCAATTGTGGCTGGAAAAATACATCGATCATTTAAATGATCGAATTGAGGCTAAAAAAATTCGAGAAGAGCGGGAATTTTAGAGTAAACGGAGAATAGATGACACAGCTGGACATTATCCAGTCGATACTCAAAGACAGCAATTATCATCTCGATCTGTTCAAGGATGATGAGATCGCATCCTTGCAAGAAAAAATTTTTACGAAAATCACTAGGGGTAAGGAAACCGCTTTTGTGACCTGTGTCGTTCGAGATAAGGAGATTCAGTTAAAACCGGAAGGAATCGTCCGTCAGCTTTATGCTGCGCGACTTATCAAGGGGTACGGCTATCCCAAGAAACGGCTTGCCTTTGAATATTCGGTCAATTTCGGCAAAGAGAAGAAAAGTGCGGACATTGTCGTTCTTGACAAATACCGTTCGGACACCGCTTACATCATCGTCGAGCTAAAGAAACCCAAACTCAAAGACGGGAAAAATCAGCTTCGTTCCTATTGCAACGCCACCGGCGCCCCCATCGGTGTATGGACGAACGGTGAAAAGATCTCCCATTACCACCGCAAAGACCCAAACTATTTCGAAGACATAACCGACATCCCTAAGGCAACGCAAGGACTCAAGGACATACTCAGCGAAAGCTTTACCCTGAAGGATTTGGTTATCAAGGACAAACTTGCCAATGAGCGAAAATCCCTTAAAGACGTCATTCTCGAAATGGAGGATGAAGTACTGGCAAATGCCGGCGTTGATGTATTCGAGGAAGTTTTCAAGCTCATCTTTACCAAGCTCTATGATGAATATCTAAGTCGAGATGACAAAAACCTTCTTAACTACTTCCTGGAACAGGTTACCAAGACCGCCGTCCATGAACCTGCGCCCCCTAGTTATCTCGGCGGGTCGGATTATGAGGCGCTCAAGGAAGCTGTCGGTGGTATTGGCGACCATGATTTTAGAGTCATGGAATTCAGAAATACCGGACAAACAGACACCGAACTGAAAAACAAGATTCAAGACCTCTTCAATCGAGCCAAAGATGAATGGAAGGGAGTATTTCCCGAAAGCTCAACCTTTGAGCTTTCTGACAGTCATTTAGCCGTTTGCGTCTCAAGCTTACAGGACGTGAAGTTGTTTAACTCCAATCTGCTGGTCGTGGACGAAGCCTTTGAATATCTGGTTAACAAATCCGCTAAGGGCGAAAAAGGGCAATATTTCACGCCGCGTCACGTTATTGATATGTGTGTGCAAATGCTGAATCCTAAATCTGGCGAATATATGATTGACACGGCCTCCGGCAGTTGCGGATTTCCCGTGCATGCCATTTTCAAACTGACGGGCCATTTATTCACCAATGAAGAAATCTCGAAAGATGACAAACAGAATGTCCTGAAGGTTTTTGGCATAGACTTCGATGAAAAGACAGTCAGAGTAGCTCGCACCTTGAATCTGATTGCCGGGGATGGGGAAACCAATGTGCTGCATCTGAACACGCTGGATTTTGACCGATGGAATGATAAAACCGAAAAGGACAAAAAGTGGATCAATACCTATGGCAACGGCTTTCAACGGCTGGAAAAGTTGAGAGCCGATGAAGGACAAAACAAGAAGTGCAACTTTGACGTGCTGATGGCCGATCCGCCTTTTGCCGGAGACATCAAGGAAAGCCGTATCCTGCATCAATACGAACTTGGGTTCAAAGTGGATGGTAAAAAAGCACAAAGTAAGGTCGGACGTGATATTTTATTTATCGAGCGGAACCTGGATTTTCTGAAGCCTGGTGGACGTATGGCAATCGTGCTGCCGCAAGGCCGCTTCAACAACACGTCTGATCAACATATTCGTGAATTCATCGCGGAGCGAGGCCGCATTCTTGCTGTGGTCGGGTTGCACAGTAACACCTTCAAACCCCACACCGGCACCAAAACCAGCGTCCTGTTTGTGCAGAAATGGGATGAGAAACTTTGTCCCAAAGTCGATGACTATCCGATCTTTTTCGCCGTCTCTCAAAAAGGCGGCAAAGACAATTCCGGCGATTACGTCTATCTGAAAAACGCCAAGGGTCAAGACAAGCTGGATGCAAACGGGCATCTGGTCGTTGACCATGACTTACATAACCACACCGGTGAATTACCGGACGGTATCGCTGAAGCATTTATTGACTGGGCCAAGAGGGAAAATTTGAGCTTTTGGGGGGATGAACCATGGAATCGATAAAATCAATTGATTTATCTGTCCTGCCCGAATGGGCGCGCCAGGAAGTCTATGATTTCTTTCTGTTTATGAAACAGCGCATCGAACATCAACGGGTATTATCAAATGTCACCGAATGTGCTTTGCTCAGCGAAGATAGTCTGGCGGAAGATTGGAATAAATCAGAAGAAGACGAAGCATGGAAAAATTTTCAGTAGGAGATATTGTGCTGGTCCGTTTTCCCTTCTCGGACCTGAGCCAGCAGAAGTTAAGGCCTGCGCTAGGACTTGCTGATGTGCAAAGAGGGGATTGCATATTGTGCCGGATTACCAGTCAGCCATATCATGACCAACGAGCCATTATTGATGGGATTCCTGCTCTTGGCCCTGGAGAGTGCAGGAAAATTGACTGGGGGCAGTATAATGGCTTGATGGCTGCTCTTGGAAACGAGCCTATCGTTGCAACATGTAAGTTCCGGGAATGATGTCGCTCACTTGGCAGGCCTGTTTGTGAGCATTGTCGGGTGACGCCTGCGGCTAACCCGACCGACAACACAGCCCGGCCCCGTCCCCCTGATAAGGGGGATTGAGGGGGTTAGGGGCGCTCAGGTCAGTCGGGTAGGTCGGATGAGCGTCGCGTCATCCGACCTGAAGGGGACCCGTTGTCGGGGGCCGTCAGGCATGAAGACCTTGGTCAAATTACATACATCATCCCCTAAGGAACCTCTCATTGAGTGTGATAGCGGGATGCAGGGCCAGGCGTCCCGGAGCGAAACCCGAAGCTTATCAGAGAGCTAGGTGAGGGTTGAACGAGGATACAACGCCGCCATGCGCCCGATAGTGCACTCAATCAGAGGTTCCCTAAGTTCAAGAGGAACGAAAAGGAGATGAGGCCGACACGAGGCCCGCTTGATGTCGTGTCATTCCGCGGTACTGTAGTTGTTGCAAGTCCGGCAGCAAAGACGGTTAAAGAACTTGAAAAGCTCTCGAAGAGTATTGAGAGCCTTGGGTCTGGATTGAAGGTTGATGTCGTTTCGCTACCACAGAATAGAGACGACTCGGAAAAGGCCTGACAGGGATCAGGCTCATCTCTTATGAACCCGGAAAACAACCTGACAATAGGTCTTGTCCAGATGGCTTGCGGGGCGGTTCCCCATGAGAATCTTGCTGCGGCGCTGGCGAAAGTTGAAGAAGCCGCACGCCGGGGGGCCGGGGTCATCTGTCTGCCGGAACTGTTTCGGTCGCAATATTTTTGTCAAACGGAAGATCCTGCATGGTTTGATTTGGCGGAGCCGGTTCCCGGTCCCTCGACCGAATCCTTGGGCGAGGTCGCGCGCAAGCACCACGTGGTGATCGTCGTCCCGGTTTTCGAGCGACGGACGGCTGGGCTTTATCACAATTCGGTGGTCGTGCTTGACCGTGACGGATCCATTGCCGGTCTCTACCGCAAGATGCACATTCCCGATGATCCGGCCTACTATGAAAAGTTTTATTTCACCCCGGGAGACAGAGGCTTTCGGGCGATTCAAACGAGTGCGGGCAAAATCGGCACGCTCATCTGTTGGGACCAATGGTATCCTGAAGCCGCGAGGCTCACGACGCTTCAGGGTGCCGAAATATTGTTCTATCCCACCGCAATCGGGTGGCATTCGTCTGAAAAAGCTCAGGAAGGCGAGTTGCAACGAAGTGCCTGGCAGACCATTCAACGCAGTCACGCGATTGCGAATGGCGTGTTTGTCGCCGCGGCAAATCGGGTAGGCCATGAGAAACCCGATGTGGGCGGGGATGGCATCGAATTTTGGGGAAGTTCGTTCGTGTGTGACCCGTTCGGCACGGTCCTGGCCGAAGCGTCGATCGACAAAGAAGAGATTCTCCTCGCCGGCGTGCATGTGAGCCGGGTTGAGGAAGTCCGGCGCAACTGGCCGTTTCTCCGGGATCGTCGGGTCGATGCGTATGGCGGCCTCACGAAGCGGTTCTTTGACCGGAGCGATGATGGCGAGTGCTAGCAAGACAATCCCGGACCTCCAACTCCCCGGTGTCCTCCCTTCCAAGATGAGGACATCGAATCACGCTCCTGCTCGATCAGGGTTTCGCATGCCGGCGGAATGGGAGCCGCACGAGGCCACTTGGTTAGGGTGGCCTCATAATGTTTCTGATTGGCCCGGGAAACTGGCTGCCATTCACTGGGTCTATGGGGAGATTGTTCGGAAGGTGGCGGAGGGGGAACGGGTCCGTATTCTTGTTCAGTCCCGAACCCATGAGGACCGTGCACGGAGCGTGCTGACACGGGCTGGAGCCGGTCTGTTTGCCGTCGAGTTCTTTCGGATTGTAACGGATCGTGGATGGACTCGTGACTTCGGCCCGATTTTCGTGACGCGAGCTCAGCCGCCTTCGGAAGTGGCCATCGCACGGTTCCGGTTTACCGCGTGGGCACGCTACCCTGATTGGAAAAAGGATAATCTGGTACCGGCGAAACTGGCTTCCCGGTTGCAATGCCGGTCCTTCCCCATCATGCACAACGGGCACAAGGTGGTCCTGGAAGGGGGCAGCATCGACGTGAACGGGACCGGGACCGCGTTGACCACCGAAGAATGCCTGCTGGATCGTGCCGTCCAGGTCCGCAATCCGGGGTTCCTGGCTACGGACTATGAGTTGGTGTTCAAAGAGTCCTTGGGGGTCACCAACGTCGTCTGGCTGAACAAAGGTATTGCCGGGGACGATACCCATGGGCACGTGGATGACGTGTGTCGCTTCGTGAATCCGACGACAGTGGTGTTGTGTCAGGAGCGGGACGGCGGTGACGCCAATTATCGCGTGTTGTCTGAAAACCGGGAGCGCCTGGAGAACGCGACGTTGGAGAATGGAACAAAAATCGAAGTGGTGCCATTGCCCATGCCGACCCCATTGTCCTTTGACGGCCGGCGGCTTCCGGCAAGCTATGCCAATTTTTATATTGCGAATGCAGCGGTTCTGGTCCCGACGTTCAATGATCCCAATGATCGGATAGCCCTGGGCATTTTGAGTGAGCTGTTTCAGGATCGCCCGGTGATCGGGATTCACGCGGTGGATCTGGTGTGGGGATTTGGGACGGTGCATTGTCTGACTCAACAGCAACCCGCCTTGCCTGTCTGGTAAATTGTCTTCTATGTCCGGATCGTTCACCTTGCCTTCACCGCTTCGTCTTGGATGGATCGGGACGGGTGTGATGGGAGTTGCCATGGCAGGGCACCTGCTGGCTCAGGGCCATGCGCTCACCGTTTTTTCACGAACGCGAGCCAAAGCCGAAGGTCTGCTTCACCGAGGGGCGCGATGGGCGGATTCATCCGCACGAGTAGCCGAGGAGTCCGATGTGGTCTTCACGATGGTGGGGTTCCCCCGGGACGTGTCCGACGTGTATTTAGGTGAAGCAGGCCTCATTCACCGGGTGCGAGCGGGAATGGTGTGTGTCGATATGACGACCGCGCCTCCGAGTCTGGCCGGCACCATTGGGGAGGCCATCAAGGCTCGTGGCGCGCATTTCCTGGATGCCCCGGTTTCGGGTGGGGACGTGGGGGCACGCAATGCCTCGTTGTCCATTATGGTGGGCGGAGAACCCGGCGTCGTGGAAACAGTCCGGCCACTGTTTGTCTCGTTGGGGAAGACCATTGTGTATCAAGGTGCCACGGGAGCCGGCCAGCACGCCAAGCTCTGCAATCAAATCACAATTGCCGGAACGATGATCGGGGTCTGTGAGTCGTTATTGTACGGCCGTCGAGCGGGATTGGATTTGGAGACCACGTTGCAATCCGTCCGGGTCGGGGCTGCGGCGTGTTGGACGTTAGACAACTTGGCCCCTCGCATCCTGTCCCGGAATTTCGCCCCAGGGTTCTTTGTGGAACATTTTGTCAAGGATATGGGAATCGCTCTGGAAGAAAGCCGGCGTATGGGGCTTGTCCTGCCCGGGCTTTCGTTGGTCCATCAACTCTATCTTTCCGTTCAGGCTCATGGGCACGGACGTTCAGGCACGCATGCCTTGATGATCGCGTTGGAGGAATTGTCGAACGTTCGTGTCAACGCAACACCGCCGGAGCCATAATCCTCTTTACCGATGCGTACCGTCGATGATCTCAGAATAATCCTCGCCCGGATTGATGGCCGGGGCTATAAAGCGTACAAGGATCTGCAAGGCGCCTACGCCTATCCCTGGTTCACGTTGTTCATCGATTACGTCCAGGGTGACCCCTTTGCGTCCCCTTCCAAAATTCGAGTGCGCGTCCCCTGTGCCGTCGCCAAGCTCCCGGCAGATCTTTTTTCCAGTCGTGTCCGCCGGGTGGCGTTGCAGGATTTTTTGATCCGTGAAACGCATCACGCGATTCATCACGTCTGTCGGGGCAATCGGGGGATCGGGAAGAGTGGGCTCATTGCGATTGACGTGGGTGGCCAGGAGGTGTTGGAACGAACGGCGATGGTGGTGATGCCGCAATGGGTCGAGGCGCGTTTGTCACTCGGCCTGCCGACCCAAGGCCGTACCGTCCTGGGCCGGCAAGCCGAAGCCATGCTCTGTCAGGAAGTGCCGGAGATTGCGGAACGGGCCTTGAAGTGGGAACACGTTCATCAGGAACGCGCGCGCGTCTTTGTGGATTGTGTCGACAATCAGGAATCCATCCGCACCCAACTCGATGCCTTGGGGTTAGTGGCCTTCATCGCCGACGGGGCGATTCTTCCGCGGCGCAGTGGGGCGTCCGATTGTTCCCTTTCGCGTGAACGGGCGCACCCGTTTCACGCTCCCGCTTCGCTTCGCGTGTCGATTCCCGTCCTCCATCCGGTTTCCCAGGATGGCAGGTGCACGCATTCGTTAACGGGTTTCGGAATCCCCAAAGGCGTCACGTTAATCGTGGGCGGCGGGTATCACGGCAAGTCCACGGTGCTGCGGGCTTTGGAGCGCGCGGTGTATCCTCATGTGCCGGAAGACGGCCGGGAATACGTGGTGACCATCGAACGAGCCGTCAAAATCCGTGCCGAGGATGGACGCCGCATCGAACAGGTGGACATCAGCGGGTTTATCAAAACTCTTCCTTATGGGCAGGGAACCGCGGAGTTTTCCACGGACAATGCAAGCGGGAGCACCAGTCAAGCCGCTTCGATTCTCGAAGCCGTCGAAGTCGGGGCCACGACCCTGTTATTGGACGAGGATACCTCCGCGACGAATTTCATGGTGAGAGATGCCCGCATGCAGGCGTTGGTTCACAAAGAGCACGAGCCCATCACGCCGTTCGTGGACCGTGTTCGTGAATTGTATGAACGGTACGGGGTCTCCACGGTGTTGGTCATGGGAGGCTGCGGTGACTATTTCGACGTGGCCGACACCGTTATCGCGATGCAAGATTATCAGCCGCTCGACGTGACGAAAGAAGCGCAACGAATTGCACGGGAGTTCCGGACCCAACGGGCAATCGAAACGTCGTCGCCCTTATCCCAAGTCACGTCCAGGATTCCCGTATGGGAAAGTCTCGATCCATCCCGCGGGAAACGCGAGGTCAAAATCGATGCCAAATCCGTGGATGCCATTGCCTTTGGCCACGAAGTCATTGACTTGAGCGGCGTGGAACAACTCGTGGACGCCAGCCAAACCCGAGCGGTAGGGTACGCCCTCCATCTCGCGTCACGCCGTTTCATGGAGGGGGGCTTGCGAACGATCGTGCAGGGCCTCGTCGAGCTGTTCGACGACGCCGGTTTGGACGGACTCGATCCCTATCATCAGGGTGAGCGACATCCGGGAAATTTCGCCCGGCCGCGTGCCTTTGAAATTGCCGCTGCCCTGAACCGTCTCCGTACGCTCCGGGTCAGGGAATAGACACTTCCGTATTCTACGTAGTATGTTTTGCCATATTCGTCTCAACGACAAACGTTCCTTGGACTGAACGTGCTGGTGGGTTTCGTCTGAAAGAAGATCTGATTTCGTTCCTTGTTCAACACCGAACGTCTCATGTTTTCTGAAACCGGCAGGTCGGGTTAGCGTCGCGCACCCCGATAGCTGGTGTTTTTTCGTATCAATGAGAGGGGTTGCGCGCGTATGCAACCGGGTTTTGCGGTCGATATCGATAACGTCGTGGCTCAGGCCGAGCAGGAAGTTCAGCGTATTTTTCATGAACTCACCGGCAGGCCATGGCCTGCCGAGACCTATGCTAGTGCCGGCGGGCTCGATACCAGTAATTTGGATCCGGATCTGATCGAACAAATTTTTGACTACTTTCACGAGCGCAGCATTCCAACGCTTCCGGTGGTTCCCGATGCGCGACGCGTGTTGCAGCAACTTCAGGAAGGATATCGGATCGTCCTGATTACGGCACGGCGACCGACGGCTCGCCCGCAAACCCTGACTTGGTTGGCGGAACACGACATTCCATTCGATGAACTTCATCACGCCAAGGACAAGCCCGAAGTGGCGGAGGACCTTGTCCTGGCGGTGGACGATCATCCGGAGCATGTGAGTGATTATTTGGAGCAAGGCGTCCGTGTCTTTCTGATGGATCAACCCTGGAACCGAACGTTTTCGGCTCCAGGCGCAACCAGGGTATCCGGCTGGGATGAGTTATGGAAGAAACTCAGCATGAGTTCGACCCCGGCCCCATGAAGCAACCGAATCCTTCACACAAGTCTCTGAGAGCCTTCTTATGGCTGTCGTCACGGTGACGTTTCGACGTTGCCTCATGAATGTTTCTGAAGTCGGGAGTGATGAGACGCGGGCCCGCTCACGAATCTTCTTTGATCTGAATATCGAAGGACGGGAGTTCGTTGATGTGTATGCGGACGTGCATGCGAATCGGGAAGACGACGCGTCGCTCTGCGTCACGCCCCCGGAGGGCTATGATGGGCCGTTGAATCTTCAGGTATTTCAGGGGCTCGTCGAGTTTTACTATCGGCAAGCCGCGGGTGGAGGGCCTGAAGAGCTTGGCTTATGGCTGCAAGATTGGATGATCGAACAGGAAATGGTCGTGCAGTTTGAAGTCTGATTCCTTTCAGCTTTTGTCGAGCGCACGCTCAATGTCCTGAACGATTTGGGCAGAAAGCGGTTTCAGCCCCGGTCGATAACGGGCAATGACCTCTCCTTCTCGATTCACCAGAAATTTCTGAAAGTTCCACTCGATCTCGCCGGGGAAGGGGCTTCGGGTAGTCAGGTAGTGATAGAGGGGGTGCATATCCGCTCCCTTGACGCTGATTTTGCCGAACAAGGGAAACTGTAAAGCGTATTTGGTGTAACAAAAGGATTTAATGTCTTCGTTTGTGCCGGGTTCCTGCTTCCCGAAATTATTGGCCGGAAATGCCAGGATTTCCAGCCCCTGCTCCCGATAGTGTTCGTACAACGTTTGTAAGCCCTCGTATTGAGGCGTGTTGCCGCACAGGCTGGCGGTATTCACCACGAGCAAGACTTTTCCCTTAAAGGTGTTCAGGGGGAGCGGATTTCCGTCAATATCATTCAACGTGAAAGAATACAAGGGGGGGGCGGTGGCGCCACGGGCGGCGGTTTCGGCTGAATACCCTTGTTTGCAGGCTCCGAACGTGAAGGTCAACACTATGCAGGCTGTACAGCCGAAGAACGAGATGCGATGGGACGATCGTTTCATGGCCGTCTCCTTTCTCAGACAATTAGAGTCGTTTGCATCATGGATGACGATCACACTATTCTACCGCCCAAGGAAACGGATTGCCAATCCCCCGTGGCCTCATCTGTCGTTGCAGCGCCTGATTGTCAACGAATGACGGAACACATACGCTGATGCCCGGGCTGCTGCGACTGTCTCTCGATGGGGGAAGGCGCTGGAAGTCGGCGAGCTATAAGAGGGACAGAAGGAATTGTCGCTGTCGCATCCTTCGATCACCGATATCGAGGGGAGGCTTGATACCACCAGGAAGGAGACGGGCAGGAAGCTGAAAAAAATATCGGGAGCCGGTATGATCTTCTAGAACGCTTTGAAAATTTTAAGATCGATCCAGAGGGAATCACTGATCGATGCAAGCCGACCCCTCCCTCCCAAAAACCAAACGCCGGGAACTCATGATGGCGAGAGTCCCCATGGCCAGGGACCCGGTATGTGGCATGTCGGTGGACCCACTCTCCGCCGCGGGACAATACGACTATGCCGGGACAACCTACTATTTCTGTCATCCCCGGTGCGAGGAACGATTTCGCGGCGACCCGGACGGGTATCTGAGCGGCAAGTACACGCCGTCCATGGATGAGGCCCCTGCCACGCCGGGGACCGACTATATCTGTCCGATGTGTCCTGACGTGGTGTCGGAGAAACCCGCGGCCTGCCCCTCCTGCGGTATGGCTCTCGAGCCGAGAACGGTGACGGTGGAGGACGAGGTCAATCCCGAACTGGTGGACATGACTCGCCGGTTTTGGGTCGGTTTGGTGCTGACGTTGCCCGTGCTTGTGCTGGCCATGGCCGAGATGATTCCCGGCCAGCCCTTGCGGGACATCCTTTCTCCCCGATGGTCCAATTGGTTGCAATGCCTCCTGGCGACACCCGTCGTGGGCTGGGTGGGGTGGCCGTTCTTTCAGCGCGGGTGGACTTCCATCGTCACCCGCCGTCTCAACATGTTTACCCTTATTGCTATGGGCACGGGAGCGGCCTATCTCTCGAGTGTCCTGGCAACGATGGTGCCCGGCTGGTTCCCGGAAGCCTTCCGCACCCCGGCTGGTGACGTGCCCGTCTATTTCGAGGCTGCAACCGTCATCATCGTCCTGGTGGCTTTGGGCCAAGTTTTGGAAATCCGGGCACGTCATCGAACCACTGGTGCCCTCAAAGCCCTTCTCGGGTTGGCGCCCAAGACCGCAAGAATCGTGCGGAACGACGACAGGGAAGAGGAGATTCCATTAGAACGGGTCAGTGCCGGCGAACGTCTTCGTGTTCGTCCCGGCGAAAAAATCCCAGTGGACGGTGAGGTGCTGGAAGGCTCGACCTCGGTGGATGAATCCATGGTCACGGGCGAAGCCATTCCGGTTGAAAAGCGCCCAGGGGATTGGGTGATAGGGGGCACGATCAATGGAACCGGGACCGTGTTGATGGAAGCGACACGCGTGGGTCAGGAAACCATGCTGGCGCAGATCGTCAGGATGGTGAGCGAGGCTCAACGGAGTCGTGCCCCCATCCAACGGGTGGCCGACGTCGTGGCCGGGTATTTTGTCCCGGTCGTGGTGTTGGGTGCGGCTGTCACGTTTGGCGTGTGGGCCAGTATCGGGCCGGAGCCTCGTCTGGCTTATGCGTTGGTGAACGCTGTGGCCGTGCTGATCATTGCCTGCCCCTGTGCGCTCGGGTTGGCAACGCCCATGTCCATCATGGTCGGTATGGGACGAGGCGCCACCGCGGGCGTGCTCATCAAAAATGCCGAAGCCCTTGAACGATTGGAAAAAGTGAATAGCCTGGTGGTGGACAAGACGGGCACGTTAACCGAGGGGAAGCCCGTCTTGCGGTCAATCGTTCCCACCCCGGGATGGAGTGAAGCCGCCCTGCTTCAATTGGCGGCCAGCGTCGAGCGAGTCAGCGAACATCCCTTGGCCGCAGCCATTGTTTCCGGTGCAAAGGCGCAAGGACTGCCCTGCAGTGGCGTCGAAGAATTTCGTTCGCAGACCGGTCAGGGGGTGGAAGGCAAAGTCGACGGGAAAATCGTGGCGTTGGGTAATCGATTGTTTCTGGAACGGGACATGGGGGTGCCGTCGAAGCAATTGCTGGGACTCAACAAGCAGAGTGACGTTCTTCGGAAAGAAGGGCAGACCGTGGTGCTTGTGGCGGTTGAAGGGCAGCCGGTCGGTCTCATCGGCGTCGTCGATCCGGTCAAGCCCACCACGGCCGAAGCGGTGGACGCCCTGAAACGTGAAGGACTCGACATCATTATGGTCACGGGCGATCATCGACAGACCGCCGAAGCCGTAGGACGGCAACTGGGAGTGCGGGACGTGCAGGCCGAAGTCCTCCCGGAACACAAACAACAGGTGGTCAAACACCTGCAAAAAAAAGCGCAGGTCGTTGCGATGGCTGGAGACGGCATCAACGATGCTCCGGCCCTGGCTGAAGCCGACGTGGGCATTGCCATGGGAACGGGCACCGACGTGGCCATGGAAACCGCGGACATGACTTTGGTGAAAGGCGACCTTCGGGGCGTGGTTCGTGCCCGGACTTTAAGCAAAGCCATGATGAAGAATATCCGGCAAAATCTCTTTTTCGCGTTTGTCTATAATGCGGTGGGGGTGCCCATTGCCGCAGGCGTGCTCTATCCTTTCCTGGGGCTTCTCCTGAGTCCCATCATCGCCAGCGTTGCCATGACGTTCAGTTCGGTGTCCGTCATCGCCAATGCGTTACGGCTCAGACGATTAAGATTGTAACGGTTTCCTTGGATTCATTGAAATGCTCTCCATGTGGGAGGTCTTGTTTGAAGCCTGCCTGTGCGACATCCATCATCACGTGTTCGCGGAAGGTCAGCAAGCGGTTGAAGCCGTTTCCCCCACAGAATAGCCATGCCTGCTGGGGTCATGCGCCATGCTTGATCGGATAGGGTACGGCTACCAAGCCTTTCTGGTTTGGTTGGTGGATCGCTGCCGGCGGGCGGCCGTCTGGGTCGTGACCGGAGTCTTTGTCGCCACAGGCTTGTCCGCGGTGTATGCCGTGAACAACCTGACCCTCGATACGGACCCTGTTCGTTTACTGGACCCGGACCTCCGCTTCAGGAAGTTGCAACAGGATTTCTACGCCGCGTTTCCACAGCTCGACGATCTGATCCTGGTCGTCGTGGACCAGGGCTCCGCGGAGCACAGACGCGAGGCGGTCCATGAATTGGCTGCACTTCTCGAACGGCACCCTTCGTTGTTCGAATCAGTGTATCAACCTCAGCAGGATGATTTTTTCGACAAATACGGACTGCTGTATTTCGACGTCGACGAACTCTGGCGATTGGATGAACGCCTTGCCGAATGGTCCCCTTTCTTGGGAACGCTCACACGGGATCCCAGCCTGCGAGGGTTCTTTTCCATTCTCACCCTGGCGCTGGAAGAGGAGCCCACGCCCGAGCAGCAGAAGGTCCTTGCCAGCGCCTTTGCTTTGTTGCGCCAGGCGATCGAAGCGCAGCGACTCGGGAAACCTCCAACCGCCTCCTGGCAACAGACCATGCTCGAAGACGTGACGGGCAAAAGAGACCCGTCTCGTGGATTTCTGCTGGCGAAATCGCGGTTGGACTATTCCAACTTGGAAGCGGCTGAGGGTCCGTTAGAGTTCCTTCGCCGGCACGAGGCCGAACTTGAACGGCAGTTCGGCGTGCGAATCCGGCTGACGGGTGCTATTCCGATTGAAGCGGAAGAGCGGGAGACGATTGCCCGGGGCGCCGGGTTGGCCGCGGGGTTGTCGCTGGGTCTGGTGTCGTTCGTGTTGCTTGCCGGGTTTCGCTCCCTGCGGCTCGTGGGCGCGATGTTGTGTACGCTGATGGTGGGCTTGCTGTGGACGGCCGTCTTCGTGGTGGTGGCCGTTGGTTCGTTGAACTTTGTTTCCGCGTCCGTGCCGGTATTGTTCATCGGGCTCGGGGTGGATTTCGGAATTCAGTTCGGCCTGCGGTATCGTGAAGAGTTTGCCCGAGAGGGCGATCACGAGAGGGCCTTACGGCGCGTGGTCACCGGGATTGGCGGGGCCCTGACGCTCTCGGCGGGAGCCGCTGCGCTGAGTTTTTTCTCCTTCCTTCCCACGTCATATCGAGGGTTTGCGGAGATGGGGCTGATTGCCGGTGCCGGCATGTTTATTGCCCTCTTTGCGAATCTCACGGTGTTCCCGGCACTGCTGACCGTGTTCCCGCTTTCCCGGTCCCGCGTTGTGAGTCCGGCGGAAATTCCAGAAGGCCCTTCCTTTGACAATCCGGTCGCGGGTTCGATTGTCCGATGCCGGCGGGTGATTCTTGGAGTTCTGGTCCCCGTGGTGGTGGTCGCCGGCGTAGTGGTGCCACGATTGCAATTCGATTTCAATGCCCTGCATCTTCGGGACCCTTCGACCGAAAGCGTGGCCACCTTTCAGGAATTACTGGCGGACCCGAACGCCTCTCCTTACGTCATCCAGGTGTTGGCCGAGAACCTGCCCGCTGCCGATGCGTTGGCGGAGAGTCTTCGAGCTTTGCCTGAAGTCGATCTCGTCCTGACGCTTTCAAGTTTCGTTCCCGGCGACCAGGAAGAGAAGTTGGCCATTATCGACGAGATGGCGTTGGTGCTGGAGCCCGTCTTCATCCCCCAAGCTGAACCCGGGCCCCCCGGTGACCAGGAAGAGGTGCAGGCCATGAGAGAATTCCACGCCGCCCTGGGTGTGTATGAATCCCGAAACTGGGAAGATGATCTTGACAGGAACCTGAAAACGCTTAAACAAGCGATCGATGACCTGTTTCGCGATTCCGGCGGATCGACCCTGTTCGTGCACGACCTCCGTACGCGGCTGGTGGGCGACTTCCCAAAATGGCTTGAACGATTACGAGGATTGCTGACTCCGGACGAAATTACGCTGGAAACGTTACCCGAAAGTTTGACGAGTCACTATTCCGCTCAAGACGGCCGGACCCGGGTTGAGGTCTTTCCCGTTGAAAACGTCGATGACAACCGGACGCTCCGCCGATTCGTGTCGAGCGTGCAGCAAAAGGCGCCGCGGGCGATCGGTTCGCCCGTGAGCATTTTGGAAGGCGGGCAAACGATCATCGACGCCTGCATTCAAGCGACCCTCTTGGCGATCGTGGCGTCCGTTCTGTTGCTGCTTGCGGTGCTTCGGCGTGTGGGCGAAACCCTCTTTGTCCTTCTGCCCCTGGTCTTGACGCTCCTGTTGACGGTCGCCGCGTGTTTGGTATTGGGAATTCCCCTGAATCTGGCAAACGTGATTGCCTTGCCTTTGGTGCTCGGCCTGGGGATTGCCTTCGGTATTTATCTGATCCTGCGGAGACGGGAAACCGGCTCGCGCTCCATTGTCGAAGTGTTGCGGAGCAGTACGTCTCAGGCCGTGTTCTTCAGCGCCCTGACCACGATGGCTTCCTTCGGAGCGCTCGGGTTTTCGCAGCACCCGGGTATGGCCAGCCTGGGCCTCTTGCTGATGGTTGTGTTAATCCTGGCGATGGCCTGCGCCCTGGTCATTCTTCCGGCTCTTCTGGCCGAATTGGAGTTGCGGGAGTGGTGGGGCACCGGTAAAAACGGACAAGGTTAACAACGGGTCGGCCGGATGAGCCTTGCGTAATCCGACAAACTCTTGCCTCTCTCTTCTGTTAGGAAACCTCTGATTTCGTGTGATCGCGGGATGCAGGGCCAGGCGTCCCGGAGCGAAACCCGAAGCGTATCAGAGAGAGAGGTGAGGGTTGAGCGAGGACACCACGCAACCATGTGCCCGATCGTGCACGAAATCAGCGGTTCCTTAACGAATGACTGAACACAGACAGGGATGACAGAAGATGCAAAGTGGTTATTCGTTTCGCTCAGAGGATTCCCGTGTTTTGCCGTGTTCCTCCTGGTCGACGTCGAGACCGTCCAAGGGATCTTCCAGGAACAAGTCTGCGTCAACAGGAGGATTCCCGTCGTAGATCAGGAATCTGCGATGTTGCCGATACGCTTCTCGTGTAAAGAGATACGGTTCGATCGCCGTGTTGTCCCGAAACGCGACGGCTTCGTCAAGTCTTGCCCGTTTGTCGATAAATCCCAGGAAGGCGACGGGGATCACGTACGGGGTGCTGACATAGAACAGGATATTGGTGACGATAGTGACGCCCAGGTTCGGGATATCTCTCACGGTGTGGGGCCCGACGAGCGGAAGCACCACGTAGGCGTTCTCATCCATCCCCCATACGCCTAGGGTTTGACCGAGGTCTTCATCGTGGGCTTCGAGCCCAAGAGGCGTGGCCATGTCCCAAATCCCCAGGAATCCGAACGTCGAGTTCACGAGAAACCGGCCCGAGTCCTCGAGTCCCTGGGCCCCTTTTCCCTGAAGAAAGTCATTCAGGATGACGTTGGGATACACGACGTTGTCGAAAAAATTGGAAACACTTTTCTGGACGGGTTGCGGTGCATAAGCCACATAGACTTCGGTCACCGGTTTGGCGATTGTGCGATCAAGAAAGTCATTGGCCCGGTAGATCCGTCGATTCACGGATTCGAATGGATCGTGATCCGGCATTTCAGGGCCTGCAGACTGCGTCGCGGCGCACCCGGTGAGAACGGCGAACACCGACCAGCCGACCGCCAGCCACAGGAATGTGGTCTTCCCGTTCGTTGTCCTGTTGGCATTCGTCATGCTGCTCATCAAGTTGCCGGAGATTCAAGTCGCTTATGGGAACGAGGACCCTTGCGCGTTGTTTTGGATTTGAGCCTTAAGGCGTTCAATGAGGGTTGGGAACCCGTCTTTTCGCAGAATGCCTCCGTATTCGGCACGTTTCAAAGCTAAATCGCTGACGCCATTTACGCTGACACTGATAATTTTCCACTGGTCATGAATCCGATGCAAGATGTAGTTGAACGTGACGTTCTCGCCATCGGATTTCATGAAATGGCTGGTGACCAGTTTGCGATTCCCTCTTTTGAGGGGCGTTTCCGAAAGAATGGTGAACTGTTCGCCCCCATACTCCTTGAACCGTCCCGCGTACATGGAAATGCTCAGGTTTCCGAACGTCTCGACAAAGGTAGATTTCTGGTTTGCATCGAGTCCCTTCCAATGTCTTCCGACGACAAGCCTGGCGATATGATCGAGGTCGTGCGTTTTTTTAATCGTGGTGGAGATGATTTCATAGCGACCTGTATAGCCGAGGTCGCGTCCTTCTTTCATCATGATCATGATCGATTCCTGAAGTTCGGCGACGACGTGGGTGGCTTCACCGGCTGATGCGTTGATGCCGTATCCCCACGCCATCAGGACCGCGACGGCGCTCACAAGATATTTCTTCCAGATTTCAATCATCCGTTGGGCCGGTTTAATACTGTCAACAGAGCGAATGCCCGTACGATGAAGTACCGGATTGCATTTCCTTCCGGCAAGCGGAGGAGGGCACCCGTCCGCATGAATAACGTTTGGCTGCGTTGGTCACGAAGTTTGCGGGGTGATACGAAACCGGACTTCGTCCGCGTGCGTATAGGCCGACAACTCGTTGCCCACAAAGAGGCCACACCGGTGGAGTCCGGGCGTCCAGCCTGATTCAGGCCGGGAGATGATGAAGTATCCGGTTTGGTCACCCATGTTCATGATGACCTGGTCCCGGGCCAAGGGGATTTGGTTCGCGTTCGATCTTGGCGTCTCAATAAAGCATTCCGCGCTGAGCGGCATTTCATCATAGGAAGCGGTCACGAGTCCGAACACCAGATAAATCTCTTCCTGGGTATCCAGAAAGGTGTTGTGCGGCTCGATGGGGATGAATTCGTGCGTGCCGGTGGGGCGATCGTCCCGCATGACGTGGTTGGCCGGGATGACGTGATGGAACATACTGAAATCGGCGTCCCGGCCCATCAGGGAAGCCCGTGTGTAGATCTGTTTTTCTGGGGTCAACCGCTCTGTGGCTATCTTTTCATAGAGTTCTTCTTCGGTCATCGGGGCCGGGGTATCCGCATCGACGGCAGAAACGGGCTCCTCCGGTTTCGGGGTGGCGCCGGCGGGAATATGTTGCTTCACCCGTTCCACCCACTTGGCCAGGGTTTCCGTGTTCAGAATCCTCAGGTCGGCTTTGGGCGGAACGTCCTTAGTCTGTTCTTCGAAATCGAGGGCGGCCTCATAGAGGAGTTCGAAATAAGGGAGGGCTTCCGTCCACTTGTCCATTTTCATCAGGCAGCGGCCTACCCGAAAAAAGGCGTCTGCGTAGACTTCGTCCGATGGATCCAACGTGGACATGCTTTCAAAGACCTTGATGGCCTCCTCGCACCGGTCAAGCCCCAGTAAGGTCATCCCCAGTTCATGCGTCGCGGCGTAGTCGTTGGGCTTGAGCTCCAGGATCTTCCGATAGACCGGCTCGGCTTCTGCATAGCGACCCGCGTCGAAGAGTCTCCAGGCATGTGCGCGAATAGCGGACCATGCCTTGCGCTCCGCCGCGGAACCCCCGGGGCTCAGGATGGGCTCGAAGCGCCGGCCCCGCTCTTTGGTGGCCCCATAGATCACCGACCGCAAGCTGTGGGCAGCGCTTTCTTCTGGAGAACCGGGCGCCACGATTCGCAGGACGTGTTCGACTTCGTCACGTGCTCCACGACCATCCAGGACATCCAGCTTGGCCCGGGCAAGCGCCATCCGCCACCCCGGCATGTCCGGAATCATGGCCACGGCTTTTTCATACCACTCCAGGGATTCCTCCAGGAGATCGACTTTTCGGAGTTCCTGCGCCAGCCGGAGAGTCGTCAGGGGATTCTTCGCATCCAGTTGTGCGATATGCTGAAATTCGGCAATGGCCTGATCGTGTTGGCCTGCGCGGAGCAACACGCTCCACTTGGCCCAGTGGACGTCCAACGCCTCGGGGTGCGCCTTGAGGAGCACGTCATAGGCTTCGACGGCTTCCTGATAGCGACGGGACGTGGTCGCAAGAATGTCGGCACGTAATTTTTGCAGTCTCAAGGCATTGGGATGGGTTTGAAGCCCCGGACCCAGGATGTGCAATGCACGATTGGGTGCGCCGTCCATCCACTCGGCTTCCACGAGATTGGCGATCTCCTCGATCTCCGCACCTTGTTGCTCAATGGCCAACCCCGGCGTCGTTGCAAGCCAGAGAAGTATGACGCCGAGTAGGACCGCGCGGCAGTACTTGAAAGATTCTTTGACAGAACGCTTATTCATCACAATGAACTCCACAAAGAGTGAAGTGTTTGCACGAGCCGTCTCCCTTTAATGTACCATAGCGTTAAGAAATGTGGAAAGAAACCAGTTTTTCGTTAAGGTCCTAAGGAACCTCTGATTTCGTGTGGTAGCGGGATGCAGGGCCAGGCGTCCCGGAGCGAACCCCGAAGCGTATCAGAGAGAGAGGTGAGGGTTGAGCGAGGACGCCACGCCGCCATGCGCCCGATCGTGCACGAAATCAGAGGTTCCCTAACTGCCGTGCAGCAACCTGCCATAAACGTATGATGTATCGGTCGTCACCATGAACCGGGTGCTGTGTGCTTCATTCGTATTCTGTCTCTGGTTGACGGGGGTTCCGTCCGTCTCGTCCGAGCGGGCGACGGAGTCTGAACTGGAACTCCGTGTTTCACTGGCCATGGACGTGTTTCTCAAGAAACCCTTGAAACGGGTCTATGAAGTTCACGTTCATCTGACCAATAACAGCCCTGACCCCGTGACCGTGAATCTCCGGGACTTGCCTTGGGTTCCTCCGAATGATGCCGGGTGGCTTTCGGCGTTCAGAATGGATGCTCAGGACAGCCCTGTTCAACAGAATTCTTTCTCGGGAACGTTCGGGTCACAAGGCATACGCCTGGTCCCGGGCGAGTCGGTCCAGGGCAAGCTGGCCTTGAACCAGCGGATCCCGACCCTGTTGCAAGACGTCAAGCGATTCGGCGTCCGGCTTGAATGGGAGTGCTCCCATCCTTCTTTACACCTGGGGTGCAAACAGGCTTCTCAGCGTGCCTTCATTATCCCGAAAGAGGACCCCGGCGAGCCTGACGTGTATGCCATGGATGAACCGGCTTGCAGGAAGTTGGAACGCGTGATCGGTCTCATCGACGTGCCGCAAGGCCATGAGGTGCTTTTTGTCCTCACTCGTGAATCCGTGATGACCGACCTGAACCGGGTCCAAGCCCTGCTTTATCAGGTCGATGACTACGTCCGGCAATGCCGGCCGGCGTGGACGAACAGTTGGGCCGTCGATTTTTTTGCAGAAGAGCGGGTCGCGGGGTTTCTCAGGGATCAGGAGGGCAGACGGTATTTTGAAAAGGGACTCTGGCAGCGCGCCAATATCGGACAGTACTCCAGCCAGATCAGGACCTTATACCGCTTTCCGTGGAGCAGGAAGAAAGCCGATACCGTGTATCTGTCGGTGTACCGTGCCCGGGCAGAAATCCCCAATTAAGGAACCTCTGATTTCGTGTGATAGCGGGATGCAGGGCCAGGCGTCCCGGAGCGAAATCCGAAGCGTATCAGAGAGAGAGAGGTTAGGGTTGAGCGAGGACACCACGCCGTCATGCGCCCGATCGTGTACTCAATCAGAGGTTCCTTAAGGCTCGCAGCCTGTGCGAAAAGATATGACTCTGGTTCAGGTTGCCAGCCTGGTCAAGGTTCACTCATTCGTTGACAGAATGAACGGTGCGCTCCTTGCCTTCTTTTGTCGCTGTGCCATCTCCCGATGACAGATGTTGAGGGCAGGCTGATGGCGCTTCGTTGAAAACGGCCTCTCCAAGCCGCATGAGATGCGGTTGCTACAAAGGCAAAGACAACAACCCTGGATCCCCGATTAACGATGTCGGGGATGACGGAAAAAGACAAACGTGTCAACGAATGACTGAATACAGACAGGAATGACCGAGGCCGGTCAGCGATTCTGTTGCATCACTCCGGGGCGGTTTGTTCGTCCTGGGCGACATGGCCTCGCAATGATTTTTCGGTGATCTGGCTTTGGATTTCCCACGCAATCACCCGGGCAAGTTGTTCCGCGGATAACGCGCCCATAGGCAGGCCCTGGGTTGGACCATACAATCGTTCTTTCGGCTCCAGCGCGCGATGGTAGTTCACGAGAATCTTCGCGGGTTGAATGAGCCTGCCGCGTTCCCCGACTTTGACGGCCTTGTCTTCCGGTACCACTCGCGTCCGTGTCGTCCAATCCCGTTCGTCGATTCTGGCCATCAGGACGTGCCAGATTTTTCCGTTGAGCAGGCTGCGAACGGCTTTTTGCGTGTTTTCCCAGAAATAGGGATCGCTGACAATCAACCGGAGGGCATGCCGGATACGAATGTCGTACAGCTTGATGGTCGAGTCCGCGTGCTCGGGCTCCGTCAGGGTCGTGGTTCCCATTTCATAATACGGTTGCTCGACCAGACTGCCATAGGCATCCACCGTGTGAATGTAGGTATCCAATAAAGCCTGCAATTCTTCCGTGCGTTCCTCCGGCGACATCTTTTTGATCTCGGAGTTGGTGGAGATGGGGGCGTGCAGCAGGTCGCGTTTCAGCAGGCGTCTCCTGCGGGCAGCTTCGGTTGCGGCCTTACTGATCACCCATTGAAACTCTTTTGCCAGTCTTGGGGCGAGGGCATTTGGCTGCCCGAGGTATCCGTCCTCCCGGAGTCTCGCGGCGTTGATCAGGAGATTCACTTTGCCTTTCTGCTTGGTTCTGGCCACGAGAAACGGAAATTCCTTGCCGTCCCGGTTCAGCACCCTTGGTTCGATCACGACTTTGTGCAGGAGGTCGTTCGTGAGAGCCTGATCGAAACGTTTGTGTTGCGAGCGGTCCCGGACCAGGATGCCGAAGGCCTGGACCACGGTTTCGAGGGCGTCATGGGCCTCGTCCTGTTGGATGGTCTCCGCGTGGCCGTGCTTCAGGAAGACCTGAAACGGGACGCCGGAAATGGCGTGTCCTTCCTGGGCCGGCGCCGTGGGCGCGAAGGCCATGACACAGCAAAGTGTGAGCAGGAGCGTGTGTCTCATGTAGTGCCTCGTCTTTTGAGGCGATTCGTGTTTACACTGCGATTATTTCGATGCTGGTCATTTCGTCCGGGGAGAGTTCCACGCGATCAACATCCAGATTCTCTTTCATACGTTGCGCGTTGGTGGTGCCGGTCAGGGGGAGCATGCCCACCTGCTGGGCAAAGCGAAAAATGACTTGGGCCGGCCCTATGTGGTGCCGTTTGGCGATGGCGTCAACCTCCGGGTCGTGGAGAAGGCCACGATTCGCGGTGAGAAGCGAAAACCCCTGGTAGACGATCTGGTGATCCCGGCAGATTTCCCTGACGGCGTGGTCCCATCCCAATGCCGCATAGCAACGGTTCTGCACGACCATGGGTTTCACGTTGGACAGTTCGCACAGCAATTGCAGTTGCAGGGCCTGGACGTTGCTGACCCCGATCATTTTGACCCGGCCCGTCTGATAAAGGTTTTCGAGTGCCCCCCAGACATCCCAATCTTCTTTTTCGAGCTCCCAGCGTCCGTAGGGTCCGTGCAGGATATAGGAATCGATATAATCGGTATGCAAGTGTTCAAGCGAGCTTTCAAACGATTGGGCGACCTGTTCGGCTATGGGGACCATGGGATCATAGGGCGTGCGGTGGTCCTGCCCCGAGACGGGCGTAAATTTGGTCTGCAAGAACAATTGATCCCGCGTGATTCCCTGTTTCGCCAAGTCAAGCAGGGCCTCTCCCACCAGGGCTTCGTGGTAATGGATGATCTGGTTCGCGGTGTCGAGAGCTCGAAAGCCGGCCTGGACGGCCAATTGCACGTACTGGCCGGTGTCCTCCTTTTTCCACGCCGTGCCGTACATGAAGTCCGGGATGGAAACGCCGTTGTGTGCGGTTAAGGGTTGCATGGTTTCTCCTGAAAATCCAGACGTTAAAATTGCCCTGCCTGCATCAGGTCGTCGAGACTGTTGATGTCCAGCCAATGCCCGACCGTGTAGAGCACGCGTATCGGGACACCTCGCTTGAGCAATTCCTGAAACAATTGCGACATGCCCGCTTTGTCGTTGGCGGGATTGGCGAGCATCTCCCCGAGAATCCCGTGTAACTGCGCAGCCGCGACGGCCGAGATCTTCAAAAACCCCATCCAAACCCCGTGAATGGATGCCCTGGGCACGTCCCGTCCTAATTGTTTGAGGTGGATTTTGACATTGAACGCCTTCCGGGAATTGGGCACCGTGCATTCCGCAAACCCCCCGAGCCGGGTATAGGACGTCTTCCCTTCCCAGACACTGTCCACGACTATCACCCAATCGTCGGATTCCTGGAAAAGGATCTGAGGAATGTATTTGTGGAAGAGCACGTCCCCATACGAAATGATAGTGTCCTGAAACTCTCCCCGCTTGGATTCCAGCGCCTTGAAGAGAGAGACGAGTTCCCCGGTCTCTGCAAATTCGTCGTTATCGACGTAGGTCAGGTTTGGCAGGGCAACGGTCTCCTTTTTGTAGCCGCGCACGACGGTAATGTTTTTGATGCCGATGGTATTGTACGCATCGACGATGTGCGACAGGATCGGCATGCCCTGAATGGACACCATGGTTTTGGGCCTGTCTTGCGTCAATTCCCCGAGTTCGTTCCCACGGGACGCGGCCAGGACGATCCCGGCCAGGCCGGCCCCGTTGTGCGGGAGGTAACGTTTCTCGGCGTCCTGAAGTTCCGCTGCGTCCTGAAGCCGGAAGATCTCGGCCACCGGGGCAATCTTGTCTTCGATCGAGAACAGGTTCTCCTTTTCTTTCAGGGTGCGTGCCGTTTTCTGCATGACGGTCACGGCTGCGCGAAGGAGATGATTCGCCCAAATGACCAGAGAAAAGCCATGCTGCCGGAAAACGTCCGTGAGCGTGGCGTAATACTTGGTCGGGATGATCACCAACGGGCAGCGATCGCCCCATTCCTGCTTGAAGGCCAGGATTTCGTCGGGGACCGCCAGGGCGCTATGAATGAGGATGCCGTCGGCACCCGCCCGATGGTAGGCCTCGGCTCGTCGCAAGGCTTCGGATAATCCCCAGCCGCAAATAAAGGCTTCGACCCTGGCGATCAGGCAGAAATCTTCATCGATCTGGGCATCTTTGCCGGCCTTGATTTTCCCGCAGAATTCGTCGATGTCGGCCATGGGTTGGGTCTTGCCCTTCAAAAAACTGTTGGTCTTGGGGAAGAGCTTGTCTTCGATGCAGACGGCCGCGATTCGGCGTTGTTCCAGTTTTCGGATCAGGCGCTGCATGTTGTTGAAGTTCCCGTAGCCGGTATCGCCGTCGAGCATGATGGGGATTCGCGTGGCGTCGGACATGAATTCCAGGTGATCCAGGATTTGCGTCCAACTCGCTTCGTTGTTGTCTCTCACGCCGAATTGGGCGGAGAGGGTAAGCCCGCTGGCCCAGATGCCTTTAAACCCCGCTTCCTCCACGATTTTGGCGCTGAGCCCATTGTGGGCCTCGCAGAGAAACTCCAGGTGGTCGGATTGCAGAAGCTCCTTGAATTGCCGGGTCCTGGAGGGAGTGGACGGTTGGCTCATCAGTCTTCAACCATTCTGCAAATGCCTGTTCCATAAAACCCTCTCCCTGTATCATTCCCTCTCCCCTCGGGAGAGGGTAGGGTGAGGGGATAAACAGTAAACCAAAATACCAGAATTGAATCGATTTTGCTAAGGAACCTCTGATTTCGTGTGATAGCGGGATGCCGGGCTAGGCGTCCCGGAGCGAACCCCGAAGCGTATCAGAGAGAGAGGTGAGGGTTGAGCAAGGACACCACGCCGCCATGCGCCCGATCGTGCACGAAATCAGAGGTTCCCTAAGACGTATAGAGGTCAATAACGGGTTCTTTGCTATGATGGAGAAGTTTTTGCCGCTGCTTACGTCTTGTCAATCCGACCGTAGCGGATGCACCGTAGCGTATCGGGCAGATAATGACAGAGTGGTTGACAAGCGACAATTGACAGATTGCATTTATGGATGATACAGAGCTTCCGACATCGTGGTCTCAAACGCTTATATGAGCGTGGGGACCCCAGCCTCATCTATTCCGATCTTCAAGAACGGGTGGAGGCGATTCTCGCCCAACTCGATGTCGCCACCTCTCTCGAGGCGATGCGCATGCCCCACTATCGGCTCCATGCGCTCAAAGGTGATCGAAAGGGCTATTGGTCAGTAACCGTGAAGGCCAACTGGCGCATCATTTTTCGTTTTGGCAGTGAGGATGTCCACGATGTGGAACTTATTGATTACCACTAAAAGACAGAGGAGGCAGTACTAATGCCCATGAACAACCCGCCGCACCCTGGAAAGGTTGTGCATGCCGCTTGTCTGGAGCCACTGGGCCTCAGCGTGACGGAAGGTGCCAGAGTCCTTGGCGTCAGTCGCCAGGCCCTCTCGAATCTGATCAATGGTCGTGCGCGCCTGTCGTCCGAGATGGCGATCCGGCTTGCCAAGGCTTTCGGCTCCACGACGGAAACTTGGATACGTTTGCAGGCCGCCTACGACATCGCGTGGGCACAAGAACGCGAGCATCAGATTGAAATCGAGCGCTACGAGCCGCAACCGGCATGAACCCGTGACGGGGCTTCCAGCGGACCGTAGGACCGTAGGTCGGGTTAGCGTAGCGTAACCCGACAGTTTGTCTGCGCAGAATTGCCTCTCTCTCCGGCATCCCGCACAAACCACCAATGTGGGCCATTCCTGTATGTGTTCACTCATTCGTTGACAAGATTTACGGCTTCCTTCCGTCATGCCCGACTGTTGTCATCGGGCATCCAGTGTTTGTATAGGGCCGCATCTTATGCGGCCCTTTCCATCGAAGCGAGGAATCTGTTCCCAAGGTGTTTGTCGTTGAAGGGTTGCCCCTTAACCTCGCATTCTGTCAATAAACGAGAGACTACAGGCAGGCATGACCCGCATGAATGCGAAACTCACGGCAGCCGTTGAAACTTACCTCGCGGACCTCAGACGGGTGAGCGCGTCTGGTGGTGCGACCGGGGAACGGTCGAGCTACGGGCCACTCGCCAACCTGCTGAACGCCGTTGGCGCTACGCTCAAGCCCAAGGTCTTTTGCGTCGGCGAACTCGCCGACCAGGGCGCAGGCCATCCCGACTTCGGCCTCTACGCGGCCAAGCAGATACAGAAAGGTAAGCCCCGAGAGGGACAAATTCCTGAATGCGGCGTGGTCGAAGTGAAGCCCATGGGTGACAATGCGTGGCTTACGGCAGAGGGCGATCAGGTGAGCCGCTATTGGACCCGCTATCGCTTGGTGCTGGTGACCAATACGCGCGACTTTGTGTTAATGGGCGAGGATACGACAGGTCGCCCTGCCAATCTCGAAACCTTCCGCTTGGCTGAAAACGCGGAGGATTTCCGCCGCCGTCTGGAGCATCCCCGTGCATTCGCCCAGGAAATCGGCGCGGGCCTCGGTGAGTACCTGAGCCGGGCGCTGTCGCATCGGGCCGCGCTCACCGAACCGAAGGACCTTGCCTGGCTGCTGGCGTCCTATGCCCGCGATGGCCTTGGGCGTGTCGAGGCGACAGGCAACACCCCATTGCTCACGGCGGTGCGTGACTCACTTGAATCGGCGCTCGGCGTCCGCTTCGAGGACGAACGCGGAGCGCGTTTCTTCCACTCGACCCTGGTGCAGACGCTGTTTTACGGTGTGTTCTCTGCCTGGGTGCTATGGGCACGGTCCAAACCGGCGCCGGCCGGCAGATTCGACTGGCGCACGTCGGTCTGGCATCTGCGCGCGCCGGTGTTGCGGGCGCTGTTCCACCAACTTTCAGGCCCTGGCCGGCTGAAACGGCTCGATCTTGTCGAGGTGCTGGACTGGACCGCTGCAGCGCTCAACCGGGTAGACCGCACGGCCTTCTTCGCCCGTTTCAACGAGGGTGAAGCGGTGCCGTACTTCTATGAGCCGTTTCTGGAAGCCTTCGATCCCGACCTGCGCAAGCAATTGGGCGTTTGGTATACGCCGGGTGAAGTCGTTCGCTACATGGTCGCTCGAGTAGACAAGGCGCTGAAGGATGATCTCGGCATCCCGGACGGACTCGCGGCGGAAAACGTCTACGTGCTCGCTCCTTGCTGCGGTACCGGAGCGTATCTCGCCGAAGTGTTGCGTCGTATCGCCGCCAACCTCGAAGGACAGGGCCTTGGCGCACTCGCCGTCGCGCGGGTGAAGCAGGCGGCGATGGAACGGGTATTCGGCTTCGAAATCATGCCCGCGCCCTTTGTGGTAGCCCATCTTCAGGTAGGGCTTACCATGCAGGGTCTCGATGCGCCGCTGGCAGACGACGGGACGGAACGCGCGGGCGTCTTCCTCACCAACGCGCTCACCGGCTGGGAGCCGAGAACAACCAACCCGCTGCCCTTCCCCGAACTCGAAGAGGAACGCGACCGTGCCGAGCGGGTGAAACAGGAGACGCCGATTCTGGTGATTCTCGGGAACCCACCCTACAACGGTTTCGCCGGCATGGCTGTGGATGAGGAACGGGAACTTTCGGATGCATGCCGGACGACCCAACGGGTACGCCGGCCGGAGGGCCAGGGGTTGAACGATCTCTATGTCCGTTTCTTCCGCATGGCTGAACGGTGGATCACGGAGAAGACGGGCCAGGGCGTGGTCTGCTTTATCTCCAACTATTCGTGGCTCGATGGGCTGTCCTTCACCGGCATGCGGGAGCGGTATCTTGAGGCGTTTGATGTGATCAGGATTGATTGTCTGAACGGGGACAAGTACAAGACGGGCAAGGTTGCGCCGGACGGATCGCCAGACCCGAGTATCTTCTCGACCGAAGGCGATCCAGTCGGCATTCAGGTTGGCACCGCCATTGCGACGTTGGTGCGCAAGGCCGCTCATGCCCCATCTGGAGATGTCGGGTTTCGCCATCTTTGGGGTCGGGCAAAACGCAAGGAACTGCTCGAATCATCAGAGACGGAGCCAGCCGTGCTCTACGATGGTATCGAGCCGCTGCTTCCGCTTGGGCTGCCATTTGTGCGAACGGCTGTGAGTGAAGGCTGGTTCGACTGGCCGTCCTTGCCCGAACTGATCCCGGTGTCGTTTCCCGGCGTCAAGACCAGTCGCGATGGGTTTCTTGTCGACGTCGACCTCGGCCGGCTCAGGATGCGGATCGCGGATTATTTCGACTCCAGATTGAGCTACGGGGAAATCACCCGACGCTATCCGAGCGTCATGAAATCCACTGCACGGTTCAATGCTCATGCGGTTCGGGACACGCTCCTGCGGCGCGGCGGTCCTGACGAGGCCGGGTTCATCCGTTTCGCCTATCGGCCTTTCGACAACCGATGGCTTTATTGGGAGAAGGACAGCGGGTTACTGGACCGTCCGCGCCCTGCCTACAGGCCGCATGTCTTCGAGGGGAATTTGTGGTTGGTATCACAACAAAAGCCGCGCCGGGATTGGTCCCCTCCACAGGTAATTTCGCATATTGGATGCCTTGATCTTATGGACCGTGGCGCAACCTGTATTCCTGCCTGGCTCCGCGACGGCGGCTTTGGCGGCAATGATGACAATCAACGCGCCAACCTTTCCGATTCAGCGAAACGCTACCTCGACAGGCTGGGTCTAGGCGTTGAAGACCTGTTCCACCATGTTCTGGCCACCCTGCACGATCCGGCCTACCGTGCAGCCAATGCCGGGGCGTTACGCATGGAATGGCCATGCATTCCGTTGCCAGGCTGGCCGGATGGCGATGCTGATGGCGCGGCGGCACTTGCTGCATCGGCGACGCGAGGCCGTGAACTGGCCCGGTTGCTCGATCCCGACACGCCGATAACAGGCGTGACTCAAGGCCCGTTGCGCCCGGAGGTCGCCGTCATTGCCGTGCCTGCTACCATGGATGGTCGGAACATGACCGGCAATGATTTTGCCGTGACGGTTGGCTGGGGACACTTCGGAACAGGTGATGCCGTCATGCCGGGCCAAGGCCGCATCGTCGAGCGCGCCTGCACACCGGACGAAAAGGCAGTGATGGGCGATAGCATCATCACTCTTGGTGAAACCACCTTCGATGTGTACTTGAACGACCGCGCCTTCTGGCGCAATGTCCCCGCCGCGGTCTGGCCCTACAAACTCGGCGGCTACCAAGTCCTCAAAAAATGGCTCTCCTACCGCGAACGTGCCGTCTTGGGTCGGACGCTTAGGCCGGAGGAGGTGTTGTATTTTACTGACGTGGTGCGTCGTATTGCTGCAATAGCGATGATCACGGACAATCATGGAGGTCGGCTTAGCGAAGCATAAGCCGACAAGCCGGACCGTCGGATTACGCCTGCGGCTAATCCGACCTACATGACTGAGCTAGAGAAGCTGAAAGCGCTTCTTCCAACCTGAAAAGTCGCTTCCCAAGCGGACAGCCAATTACAGGTTCTGAAAGTGTGTGAAGTTCACCGCTGTATCCGGTCCTTTTTTCAAAGCAGCGTGGTACAGGTGGAGATCGACGGTCAATAAAGGAGTTTCTGCAGTGGCAACTTCTAAGAGCACTGCATCAGTTAATCCAAGCCGCTCGAATGCGTTGTTACGTGAGGCGACCGTACTGGCGACGACGATTTCCCTGCTTTTTTGAATGATAGACCGGAATCTGTCGAAAAAGCGTGATCGTTCAGGGTCTGCATGTTGCGCGAGGAGATTGGAGGTTTTAGTAAGCGTATTGGGAGTTACGAAGATTTGATCCACCCGTTCGAGCAGGTTAAGCAGGCTATCAAAATCTTCCTCTGTGAATCTTCGCAACCGGCGATGTTTAGCGATGAAGTCTCTCCCGACGCTACCCACGGTGAGTAACAGGAGAAGATTTGCGTCGATGAAGAACCCGGTAGGGGGCATCAGCTCATTGAGAAGCAGTCAGCACACGATCCTTGAGTGATAGCACCTTACCGCTAGCGTCATTGATGCACACCAGTTTATAGGAGCGTGTCGGAGGTTGATGGCTGAGCGTAGCAACCAGGGCATTTATTGCCCACGACCGGGAGAAGCCAATAGTCACTTCCCAGTTATTTGACGTGTCGTTGAACTCAACCTCTTCGAGGCCGATGTTCGTGATCGTTTCATCCGTGAAGAGTTCAGCAATGTACTCTTTCGCCGTTCGCACGGCTTCCTTAACATCCATTTCAGCCTCCGTTTCATTCTATCGAGTGGTGCAATCGTAACACCGTGTGGAGGTTGGGACAAGGAAGTGTATGGGGTCACATCTCATACAATGCCGACCGGCCTCTCCGCCCCCGTAGGTCGGGTTAGCCGAATGGCGTAACCCGACATCCCCAGCCCTCCTTTTATTGTCATCCCCGATCCCCGATTACGAATGTCGGGGACAGGCTGTTTGTCATCGGGGATCCAGTGGTTTGTTTTTGCCTTTGTCGGATTACGCTTCGCTAATCCGACCTACAATTTCTGGATCCTCGATTAAAAATGTCGAGGATGACAGCAGGAGAAACGAAGTGCCATAAGCCTGCCCTCAACATCTTCAGTCATTGGGGGATGGCGCAGCTACAAAGGAAAGCGAGGAGCGCACCTTTTATTCTGTCAATGAATCAGTGAACACATGCAGGGACAACAAAAAGCAGTTGTGGCGGCGGCATCTCATGCCGCCACCCGACCGCCCACCGCGTCATAAGATGACGCAGCTACAAAGACGAAAGAAAAGGGGGGGCAGACCGGTCAATTCATGTTCGGGTCGATGGGCATATCGGCGTACATGGCCATGTCTTTTCCGAGGGATCGCAGGATATTGCTCCACAATTGGTTGTGGTCCTTTTCGAACATTGCGGTCGAGTCGGCTGGTACGGTTATCCATGATCCAGTTTGCATTTCGTTTTCCAATTGGCCGGGCGCCCAGCCCGAATAGCCCATGAAGGTGCGAAAATTTCCCAGGGAAGCAGGGTCTTGCAACAGATCTTCCAGGACTTTCATGTTGCCACCCAGATAGGTGCCGTCAAAGACGTGGTGGGAGTCCAGGGGGCCTTCGGGTGTTCTGTAGAGGATCAAGAGATTATTTTTCTGGACCGGACCTCCGGAAAAGACCTTGTGGTGTTGACCTTCCAGGATCGGGACTTGCGGGAGCACTTCGGTGATGTTGATCTCCGTCTGTCGATTGACGACAACCCCGAGCGCGCCTTCCGGTCCGTGTTCACACAACAGGACGACAGTTTGCCGAAAATTCGGATCGCGGAGGCTAGGGCTTGCCACGAGGAAGATGCCCTTGCCGAGTGGGGTATCCATACGGTGATCCTACAGGGGGAAACGGGGGTTCGACAAGATGTCACGTCCGAATGGAAAGAGACGCCGGCTTTTCAACTTCTGATGTTCTGCCGGTGGGGGTGAATCCTTCGTAAGGATGCAGGCCTCATATGGGGAACGCAAGGCTGCGATCGCCGACCCGTTTCAGGTTCGATAGTCCTTGAATTCCGCCTCGGCATCAGGCAGTTTGAAAAACGCGCGCATTTGTTTTTTGAGGGTGGCGCGACCGTTTTCGTCACCAAGGTTTAGGTGGTATTCATTAATGACCATGGTTTTTACCCCACCGGGCCTGTTCCATTCGGTCCAACAGTTTTGGCAGACGTTGTTTTTGATTTCTTCTTCGAGTTTTCCCATGAACAGGGGTTCGGTTATTTTTTCTGCCGGATGTTCACACTTGAGACATTGAATCTCCGCCATAAAGGTTCCTCCTTGATCTGGCTGTCACTCTTGCTGTCCGTTGAGAGTTCTGTCCCTAAGGCACTCATCTTAGCATGCTCGATGAAAGTCTGAAAGGAGAAACCATCTGATTGACGTTGTCCGGCGATCATGCTAGAAAACGAAAATGCCGTATGGGTATGCCCGGATGGCGGAACTGGCAGACGCGCCAGACTCAAAATCTGGTTCTCGCAAGAGAGTCCGAGTTCGACCCTCGGTCCGGGCACCATTTGTCAATGTTCGGATTTCGCCTTTTTCAATACGTTTGAAGAGGTGGGATGGTTTTGATCGGCGGTGGAAGGGGAAATCGGTCAATCAGAACGCCAGCCAGCCTGACAGGGCTGGTCGGCCTGCTGCAGCCGTGTAAAGATTTCACGGATAAACCCCTTGACACTGTTTGATCAGATCACTATAGTTGTGAGACTTCAAGGCTGAACAAAAACTAAGTTACGAGGAAGGACGTATTATTCCAGCTATCATTCCTTATTATCAGTGTTCGATTATTAACATACACTTCCTAAGGAGGAGCCACATGCGGAAGTTAGTGTATTTTGGAGCAGCAATTATTCTTGTAGGCTCAGTTAGCGTGGCAGTGGCGCAAGAGCGGGCGCCTCAACACTCCGGCTTTGGAACGGGTGTTGGAGAATCTCAAGGGTCTGGAACGCGATCCCGTGTATTCGACCAGGATGACATGGAACGCTATCTGTCAGCCCCGGAAACCATTATGGGCGAGGTAGTTGCCATCGATTATCCGGCTGGCAAAATGTACATCGACATGGGCGGCAGTTCCCATGACGAACGTCAGACCCTGCGTGGTGGCCTGAATTTGAAGGAACTGTGGTTTGATGCCGGAACCAACATGGAAAACCTCAAGGCCGTAAACAAAGGCGATTACGTGTCCATCCAGGCCATTGACGAAACCACGGCAACGCAGAAGTTCAGCACGGGACGGAAAATGGTTCGGACCGTGTATGTTATCGAAGGCTCTCAGGTGCTTGGTGGTGCAAACAACCCGGATTTTGGCGGTGGACTCGGTCAACGGCCGGATCCCACCAATTTCCGTGGTATTGCAACCCCGACAGCCGGTTATACCGGTGTTCCTGAGGGCGGGTTGCAGGAGGGTGCCGTGCAGGGAGGGATTACCTCCAGCGTTGGCGTCATCACGGGTGCCGCGCCATGTTGGCAATGCGCTCCGCAGCCGGATACGGTCAACAAGAGAGTGGATGCCACGATTGACACCGATTATGGTGACAAGCGGGATAACTTCAACAAAGGGACGGTTCAATAAGGAACTGATCCCCTCGGGAAGAGTTGTCAAAGAGCGTGTCGGTGGTTGACGCCGACACGCTCTTTGTTTGTGGAGTGGGTTTCGAGATTACCGAATACCGCTTTCGTTCATCGGTTCACCCATATGAAAGAGGCCGGAGACCATGAGTCAAGAAGCTGACCCCCACGCGCTGTTGGACCTTCGCGGCGTGATCTGTCCTTACAATTTTGTTAAAACCAAACTGAGGCTTGAAACCATGCAACCCGGGCAGGTCCTGGAGGTCTTTCTGGATGATGGTGAGCCCATCAGAAACGTCCCCCAGAGTGTGGAAAATGAAGGCCACAGTATTCTTCGCCGTGAGTTGGTAGGGTCGTATCATCGCGTGTTCATTCAAAAAGGCGATGAGTGACTTCCGGTTGTTATGCCTGTCTCGTGCGTTTTGTCTTTTTCTCTTTTCCCTGGACGACAAGCGTCATTTCCCCTTTGAACACTCGTGATGGATTGGAGCAAAGAATGTCCTGGGCGGTGCCACGAATAATTTCTTCGTGGGCTTTGGTGAGTTCACGGCCGATGGCGATCCGGCGGTCTCCGAAGATTTCTTTGATGGTGAGCAGCGTTGCCTTGATCCGATGAGGTGTTTCAAACAGGATAATGGTTTTGGAATCGTCCTGAAGGCTTTGAAGGAGGCGGGTACGGGCTACCGCTTTTTTGGGCAGAAATCCAATGAACGTGAAGGCGTCGGTGGGTAATCCGGCCACGGATAGGGCGGCGATGACCGAAGAGGGACCGGGAACCGGAACGACCGGAACATCGGCGGTAATGGCTCGGGTCACCAGGTAGTAGCCAGGGTCTGAAATGAGTGGGGTGCCGGCATCCGAAACCAAGGCGATGGCTTTCTCTTCTCTGAGGAGTTTCAGGAGGACCGGAGTTTTTTCTTCTTTGTTGAAATCATGATAACTCGTCAGGGGTGTGTGGATCTTGTAATGGCGACATAGTGTTTGGGTATGCCGGGTGTCTTCCGCCGCAATGACCGACACGTTCTGTAAAATCCGATGGGCTCGGAAGGTAAGATCTTCCAGGTTTCCGATCGGTGTGCTGACGAGATACAAGGTTCCCGGCATGAGAGGGCCTCAGGTAGATCAGGGGAAACGCATGGGCCGCCATTGTAAACGTTCGGGCATTGATTGACAAAAAAGGGGGTGCCCCTAGCATTCGTCATGCTGAGTCAAAGGGGAAGACGCTGTTTTTTCAATGAGAGATTCCCCCTTCGAAAAACCTGGGACACGTGCGATGCCCGGATTGACTTCTATTGTTCAGGAATGATGTGATCCCCGATCAACAATGTCGGGGGCAGACCTTCTGTGCGTACCGTAAGCGAGGGAGGGAACTGGTGATGTTGAAAGGTCAGGTGGCCCTGATCACGGGGGGCGGATCAGGAATTGGCAAGGGCATCGCTCTGGGTTTGGCGGATAAGGGTGTTCGCGTTGCGGTGTGCGGGCGGCGCGCGGACCTCCTTGAGCAAACGGTTGCCCGGATCCGGGAGCGCGGGGGCAGTGCCATGGGTGTGCCCGCTGACGTGACCAATCGTGGCGAGGTGGATCGACTTGTTGCATCCGTCGTGAATGAATGGGGACGGATTGATATTCTGGTCAACAATGCCGGTGTGTCAGGGCGGACTCCGATAGACGATCCTGATGATACGCGTTGGTTGAGCATTCTTGACGTGAATTTGACGGGCTCCTATCTCTGCTCGAAAGTCGTGTTGCCCCACATGAAGGATCCTGGCCGCATGATCAATATCTCTTCCGTCCTGGGCCGGTTTGGTGTCCCCGGGTACGCGGCGTATTGCACTGCCAAACATGGCGTCCTGGGGTTTACCAAAGCTCTGGCGCTCGAGGTAGCCGAACGAGGGATCACGGTGAATGCCATCTGTCCCACCTGGGTCGATACCGATATGGCTCGTCAGGGTATCGAGGAAACAGCAGCGGTTCTGGGGATGTCAGTCGAAGATTTCCGTGCCCAGGCCGTTGCGGCGGTTCCCATTAAGAGGATGGCGGAGGTTGATGAAGTGGTCGCCCTGGTGATTTTCCTGTGTCAACCTGAAGCGGCGTCGATTACGGGCCAAGTCGTGAACGTGTGCGGCGGTGCCACGGCAGGGTCGGGCGGCTGACCCACCATCCGGCTCGCCGGGCCACCGCACGTTGAGACCTCGAAAGTCCCGCTTGCCTCTTTCCTGTGTTGCTATCTGCAAAGTGCCTATCTATACTTTCAAACTGGGTCGATAGAAACATTTTCCGGTGTCGCGATGACCGTTGCCTTTCTGCAACTAACGTTGGGGTTGTACTTTATCGGGATCCTGTTGTCTTTGGTGTATCTGCTCCGGCGATCCGAGTTTCTTGCCCGGGTGGCCTTTGCCGCGACGTGTATCGGTTTTGCCATTCATAGCGTCGTGTTGGCCGTTCAGATCTTTTCCGGAGAAGAAGTGCAATGGGTTACGTTCCATAAAGCCTTAACGTTCTTTTCATGGTCCCTGGTTCTGGTCTTTCTGTTGGTCGTCTTTCTCCAACGGCTCCATGTGTTGGGTGTCTTCATGTTGCCCATTGCCTTTCTTTCGCTGGTCTCGACGGCAATCCTGCCTTCGGAAACCCCGGCTCTTCAACCCATGTTCCGTGCGATGTGGGTTCACGTTACACTCAGCATGTTGGGGGCCGTCGGTTTTGCCGTGGCCTTTGTCGCCGGGGTGATGTATCTGATGCAGGATCGGCTGTTGAAATCCAAGCACTTCAACGTGCTGTCCTTTAAGTTGCCGCCGTTGGATTTCCTGGACATGCTGAACCAACGCTCGATCTTGTTGGGGTTTCCGTTCCTCACCCTGGGGATTCTGACGGGGGCCATGTCCGCCCAGCTTACGTTGGGTTCTTATGTGAGCTGGAATCCCGAACAGATTTGGGCGCTTGTGACGTGGGTATTTTATCTTGTGGTTCTCATGGGACGGGTGACCGTTGGCTGGAGAGCGAAAAAGGCAGCCTATCTGACGATCGTGGGATTCGCCGGCGTCCTGTTGACGTTTCTCGGGGTCGTTTTGAAGGGGAACAGTCTTCCCATAAGCTGATGAATATCATCGTCGTCGGATTGAGTCATAAAACCGCTCCCGTCGAGCTTCGAGAACTCCTTGTGGTTCCCGACAGCAGGATGGGCGAAGCCCTGAACCGGCTCATGGCTCACGAGGGCATTTGCGAGGGGATGTTGTTGCAGACGTGCAATCGCGTTGAAGTCTATGCGATTGTCAATCATGTGGAGCAAGGGTTTTCCGCCATCCAGGAATTTTTTGTGGATACGCATCTTTCGGTGTCTGCCGAACACTTACTGCCTCGCCTGTATTGTCACGCGGAGGACCGGGCCATCACCCACCTGTTTCGCGTAGCGTCGAGTCTTGACTCTCTGGTGGTGGGGGAACCGCAGATTTTGCGCCAAGTGAAGGATGCGTTCCAGGATGCCTTGACCCATAATGCCACCGGGGTCCTTCTGAACAAGGTGGTGAAAAAGGCGATCTCCGTGGCCAAACGTGTTCGCACGGAAACCCGGATCGCGGAAAACGCGGTTTCCGTGAGCTATGCCGCAGTCGAACTGGCCAAGAAGGTGTTCAGCAACCTGGCGGCCCGGACGGTTATGCTGGTTGGGGCCGGCGAAATGGCCAAATTGGCCGCGCGACATCTGGTCAATCACGGAGTCCATGAGGTGTTGCTCACCACGCGGGACCCGGTTCGAGCAGCGGATATGGCCTCCTGGTTTAACGGAGTGCCCATTGTCTTTGAAGAATTTCGCGCGAATATGCACCGGGCCGATATCGTGCTGTGTTCGACCGGAGCGTCCCACTATCTGATCAGTCCCGAGGACGTGGAACAGGCGGTTCGCGCACGATGGAACCGTCCGATTTTTCTGATCGACGTCTCGGTCCCCCGCAATATCGATCCGGACGTTCGGACGGTCGATAATGCGTTTCTGTTCGATATCGACGATCTTGAATCGCACATCGAACAGAACCGTGAAGAGCGCAGGCTGGAATCCAGCCGCGCTGAGGCTATCGTCAAAGACGAAGTGGATGTCATCCGGCAGTGGTTCCAGTCTTTACGGGCGACTCCCACGATTATCGCGTTGCGCAAACGAGCGGATGCTCTGAAACAGGTCGAGTTGCAGAAAGCCCTCAGCCGGCTTGGAACATTGACGCCGCAGCAGCAGGAAGCCGTGGAAGGTCTCGCCTCGGGGATCGTCAATAAACTGCTTCACGGCCCATTGGTGGCATTGAAATCGGCAGCCCAGTCGTCCAATGGGTTGGTGTACATCGAAGCGGCGAGACGATTTTATGATTTAAGTCTTCCGGGGAAGGAATACGGATACGTCCGGGACGCGCAGAATGTGGAAGAAGGGGACGCGGCAATGGAGGCGCTTTGCCCCCCTTCGCCCGAAGAGCCGGAGCAAGAAAGGATTTCCCGGCAGGCTTCGGGTTTGTAGGGTCGATGCCCGTCCCGGGCTGGATGGGTAATAACGGAATTCTGATACGTAAGGATGCAGAGTGAGTCTTGCGAATGGACGGCGGACGTCTCTGGTCATTGGAACACGCGGCAGTCAACTGGCACTCTGGCAAGCGAAGTGGGTCCAGGCTCGACTTCAGGCAATCGATCCGTCCGTAACGATCAGGCTTCAACGGATTCGAACGAGTGGTGATAGAATTCTTGACGTGCCGTTAGCCAAAATCGGCGGGAAAGGGTTATTTGTTAAGGAAATCGAGGAGGCGTTATCCAGGGGAGAGATCGATCTCGCGGTCCACAGCATGAAAGACGTGCCTTCGGCGTTGCCGGAGGGTTTGGCCATTGTCTGTGTTCCGGTACGGGAGGATGCCCGGGATGCCTTGTTGACCAGAGCCCACGTGGTGTTCCGCGATCTTCCGGCAGGTGCGAAGGTGGGAACCAGCAGTCTTCGGCGGCAGGCCCAGTTGTTGGCTCACCGGCCGGACCTGGTCGTTGGTATGCTTCGCGGCAACGTAAACACCCGCCTTCGAAAACTTCAAGAAGGCGAGTTTGATGCGATCGTCCTGGCCGCGGCGGGGCTCTCCCGGTTGGGAGAGGCCGGTCACGTGACGGAGTATCTTCCTCCGGCCTTGAGTCTTCCGGCTGTCGGTCAAGGAGCGTTGGGGATCGAATCGCGCGTGGATGACACGTTTGTTCGAGAGTTGCTGGCCCCAATCAACGATCCCCGGACTTCCATTGCGGTTTCGACCGAACGGGCCTTTCTGGATCGATTGGAGGGAGGCTGTCAGGTGCCGATCGCGGGCCATGCATGCGTCGAGAACCACACGGTTCGGCTTGAGGGACTTGTTGCCAGTATCGATGGAACACACGTCATTCGTGACCGGATTGAGGGACCGGTGGAACAGGCGGCCTCACTCGGGACGACCCTGGCCGAGCGGATCCTGGACGCGGGAGGAAAGCCTATTTTGGATCAAATCTATGGACGTGCGTAAAAATGGCCAGGTTTCGATCTAAAGTCTACCTGGTAGGGGCAGGTCCGGGGGATCCCGGTCTGCTGACGCTACGCGGCAAAGCCTGCCTTGAAGAGGCGGACGTCGTGTTGTACGACCACCTTGCCAATCCTGCGTTGTTGGACTACGCCTCCTCCGAGGCGGAGCGGATTTACGTGGGACGCCGAGGGTGCGGGACCTACCGGCCTCAGGATGAAATCAATCGCCTGATGCTGGAGAAGGTTCGCGAAGGGAAGTGCGTGGTCCGGTTGAAGGGCGGAGATCCTTTCGTGTTCGGACGGGGCGGGGAAGAAGCCGAGTGGATCGTTGAACGCCGGGTCCCCTTTGAAGTGGTGCCGGGCGTGACTTCGGCGGTCGCGGTCCCCGCGTATGCGGGAATCCCCGTTACGCATCGAACCCTGGCATCGACCGTGGCCTTTATCACGGGCCATGAAGATCCGGCCAAGGAAGAGACGGTATTGGAGTGGCCGCGGTTCGCCGCCGCGGAGGGGACGCTGGTATTTTTGATGGGCGTCAAGAATTTATCCATGATCGTCTCCAGGTTGGTCGAGGAAGGGAAATTCGTGGAGACCCCCGTGGCGTTGATTCGCTGGGGGACTTATCCCACGCAACGGACGGTGGTTGGGACTTTGCGTGATATTGTCGACCGCGCAAAATCTGCCGATATTCGCCCTCCGACGGTGATGGTGGTTGGGGAAGTCGTCCGGCTGCGCGAGCAACTCAATTGGTTTGAGACGCAACCTTTATTCGGAAAGCGCGTACTCGTCACCCGTGCCAAAAATCAGGCCTCGGAATTGTCGAATCTGATCAGGGCTCGCGGCGGGGAACCGGTTGAATGTCCGACTATCGACATCACCGCCCCTGACGACTGGACGGAAGTTGATGAAGCCATCGAGCAACTTGGCACCTATCAATGGCTTGTGTTGACCAGCGTCAATGGGGTAAAGGCATTTATGCAACGCCTGTGGCACTGTGGTCGCGACGCGCGAGCGTTGGCAGGGTTGCGGGTTTGTTGCATCGGACCCCGGACGGCAGAGGAAGTGAAACGCTTCGGCATCGAGGCTGATTTGGTGCCGGAAACGTACCAGGCCGAAGGACTCATCGAAGCCCTGCAGAACACCGGCGTGTCGGGTCAACGCGTGTTGCTTGCTCGGGCGGCGCAAGCCCGTGAAATTTTGCCGGACGAATTGGAGCGTATGGGGGCGTTTGTCCGAGTCGTGAAAGTCTATAAAACCGTGGCGCCGGCGATCGAACGGGAACACGTTCGGCAACTGTTTCGTGACCGGTCGATCGACGTTGTCACGTTTGCCAGTTCATCCACCGTTCGGCATTTCGTTCAACTTTTCGACGGAGCCCGTGACGTGAAACAGCATCTGAATGGAACGATTATTGCGAGTATCGGACCGATTACGGCGAGAACCATTCGAGAAATGGGTTTCGACGTGCACGTCATGGCTGCGCAGAACACGATTCCGGCGTTGGTCCAGTCGCTGGTCGATTACGTGAGACGCGAGGTGCCCTCGTAAGAGAATATGAATTGCCGAAGGCCCCTGAGACCGTGGAGATTGGGGCATGCTTTGTTTAACGACGGGTGTTAATCGAAGGAGAATTTTATGGTTCCGGTGAAATCGTTTATGGTTCCTGCCGAAAAGTTTATTACGGTTGATCGTGATACCAGTGTCCGTAAGGCGGCAGACATTATGAAGGATAATGGTATCGGCAGCGTGTTTGTGTCCAGGGATAAAGAGGTGATCGGGATTTTGACTGATACGGATCTCGTCCGGCGATCGGTCGCGGCGGGATTGGATTCGGAGCGGACACCGGTCGAACAAATCATGTCGGCGCCCGTTCTGAAAATCGATGAAGATAAGACTCTGTTGGATGCCAATGACCTGATGGCCAAGGAACACGTTCGGCATTTGGGTGTCTCGCGAGGCGGGCAACTTATTGGGATGATCTCGGTGCGGGATCTGGTTGTGTTTTTGACGAATTTGCCCAGGAAATGATAGAGGCGTTGGTGATGTCGGCGGTGCTCTCGCTTGATCTATCGGAAGCAGGGGAAACGCTCACGCATTCGGCCGGATGATGGGATTCCCTCGTCAACGAATGCGGCGTTTGCGTGAATCCGAGCCTCTTCGTCGGATGGTTCGGGAAACCGTGCTTGCGCCGGGTAATCTGATTTATCCCTTGTTCGTGAAGGAAGGGACTGAGCAGCAGGAGGCCATCCTGTCGATGCCCGGCCAGTTCCGGTGGTCGATCGATCGTCTGATCGAGGAAGCGACTGACGTCCACATGCTGGGCATTCCGGCGGTCATGCTGTTCGGGATTCCCGATCACAAGGATGAACGCGGGTCGTCCGGTTACGATCCGAACGGGATCGTGCAACGGGCCGTTCGCGCGCTCAAGGACCATCTCCCCGGGCTTTTCGTCGTGACGGACGTCTGTATCGATGAGTACACGTCACATGGGCATTGCGGCATCGTGAAAGACGGTCGCATCCTGAACGATGAAACACTCGACTGTTTGCGTCTGATGGCGAAAACCCACGCAGAAGCCGGGGCCGATATGGTGGCGCCTTCCGACATGATGGACGGGCGAGTTGCGGCGATTCGTGACGAATTGGATCAAGGAGGATTCGAGCACGTGCCCATCATGTCCTATGCCGCCAAGTATGCCTCGTGTCTGTATGCGCCATTCAGGGAAGCTGCCGATTCCGTCCCGGCGTTCGGAGATCGGTGCTCGTATCAAATGGATCCCGCCAATGCGCGTGAAGCCGTCCGTGAAGTGCGGACCGACGTGGAGGAGGGGGCGGACGTCATCATGGTCAAACCGGCGCTGCCGTATCTGGATATTATTGCGCGGACGCGGACCGAGGTGGACGTGCCCGTGGCGGCGTTTCAGGTCAGTGGTGAATACAGCATGATCAAGGCCGCCGCGCGACAAGGGTGGCTGGACGAGTCCAAAGCGATGTTCGAAACGCTGCTGTCCATCAAACGTGCCGGTGCCGACCTGATCCTCACGTATTTTGCCAAGGATGCCGCCAAGTTCTTGAACGTCGCTACCTCATGAAGGTTTCGTGCGGGCTTCCAACTCTTCCCCTGCCGCCTAACCCGGTTCTGACCATCGGCAATTTTGACGGACAGCACTTCGGGCATCGACAATTACTGGCCTCCGTGGTGCAATGTGCGCGTGAACGCCAGGGAACGCCGATGGTGTTGACTTTCGATCCCCACCCGGCGTTGGTGCTGAGTCCGGGAATCACCTTTCAATTTCTGACGTCCCCCTCTGAAAAATTGGCTTGGTTCGAAGCGCAAGGCGTTGAACACCTCGTGGTGTTGAATTTCACCAAAACCTTTGCTGCACTGAGTCCGCGAGAGTTCGTGTTTTCGATCCTGAGGGACGGGTTGGGCGTCAAAGATCTGTTCGTGGGAGAGCATTTTGTCTTCGGCAAAGACCGGGCGGGGAACACGGAAATCCTGCGCGCCTTGGCCGGACAAGCTGGGTTTCGGGTTCACTTGGTGAAACCCGTCAGTTTCCGGGAAACGATCGTGAGTTCGACCAGGATTCGCCAGTTCATCCGAACGGGGAAGATGGAAAAAGCCATGCAATGTCTGGGACGCCCGTATGCCCTGAAGGGCACGGTGATTGAAGGCACCCGTCGTGGGCAGGAGTTGGGCTACCGGACGGCGAACCTGAGACCGGACAAGGGCCTGGTGACCCCGCCCGACGGGGTGTATGCCACGAAGATGGTATGGCAGAAGACGGAGTTTCCCTCGGTGAGTTATATCGGGACGCGGCCCACGTTTGGAGAAGGGGAGCGGTTGCTGGAAGTGCACGTCTTGGATGCCGCCTGTCACCTGTACGGACAACCCGTTGCCGTGCAGTTTTTTCAATACATTCGAGGCGATGAACGGTTTGACGATTCCGGGCAGCTTGCCGAACGGATCGCACAGGACGTTCAGCAAGCGCGACGCGTGCTGACCGAATAAATCGGAGAGTTTTCCCTGGATGCCAATCACTGTGGGTGGCGACGATGCCCGCCCTGTCGGCCTTTGAACACAAGGTATTGAAATACGTCAGGCAACTCGGTCTTCTGTCTCCCGGAGACCGGGTGGTGGTAGCGGTGTCCGGCGGGGCGGATTCCGTTGCCCTCTTGCAGGTGCTGTATGCCTGGCGGGATACCCTGGATCTGACGCTGGCCGTGGTCCACGTTGAGCATGGGTTGCGGGGAGCGGAATCCCTAGCTGACGCGACGTTTGTCGAACAATGCTCCTTGCAGTTGAGCCTTCCCTTTTTCTTAAAGCGACTCAATCTGAAACCGCTGCTCCAGCAACGCAAAGGGGAGTCAATCCAAGCCGTTGCACGCGAGAGGCGATACAACCAGTTGCAGGCGGTCGCCCGGGAATGGGGTGGCGCCAAAATCGCGGTGGGGCATACGCAGGACGACCAAGCGGAAACCGTGCTGATGTCTATGCTGCGAGGTGCCGGGCTAGCCGGGCTAGCGGGTATGCGGGCACAGAGGGAACCGTGTGTCATCCGCCCGTTTCTGCAGGTCAGTCGATCTGAAATTTTGCAATATCTTGATGAAAAACGCTGTAGGTTTCGCGTCGATTCGAGTAATGAAAACCCGAAGTACGTCAGGAACCGGCTTCGCCGCGAATTGATTCCCTTGCTGAAGACGTTCAATGCCGGTGTCGTGAGCGTGCTTTCCCGGCAGGCTGTCATTTTGCGTGAGGAACATCATTATCTGGATGAGGTGGCAAAGGCCACGCTGGAATCGGTTGAGGTGGGCTGCACGAAGGATCGCGTCGAGTGGAGACGGTCACGATTGGTACCCATTGCCGTGCCGATTCAACGGAGAATGATCCTTTTAACAGTGGGAGCCTTATGGCAAAAGCCGAATCCACTCACGTTTGAGGCCGTGGATAGCCTGTTGCAGCACGTTGTTCACGGAACGTCGGGTTCGTCCGGTCGTTTTGCCGGTCTGGAGGTTATCAGGGAATATGACCGGGTGACGTTCGTGAAAGTTCCCGTAGGTCATCATCGTCGCTTGCAAGGGGAATGGTCCTGTGTCTGGTCTTTCCCGGGGTCGATCCGTTGGCCGCTCACCGGCCAGACCATTGAAGGCAGGATCAAGAATACCAAGACGATCCCGGCCCGGCGGAATAATGCCGTGGCCTACCTGGATGCGGACCAGTTCAGCCACGAACTGGTGGTTCGATCCTGGAAACCCGGTGATTATTTTTTCCCGTATGGGATGGAAGGACGACGAAAGAAAATCCAGGATTTTTTCTCAGATGCGAAGATTCCCCGGTCCGAGCGAAGCAAGGTCCCTCTCGTGGTGGCCCCGGAGGGGATCCTATGGGTGGGGGGCTATCGTTCCGATCATCGCTTTCGCGTGATGGAATCGACCAGACACGTGGCCGTCCTCCGGATTCGTGCGACCCGGCGAACAGTCTGAGCATCACGCCCCAAGGCTGCCCGCGTGCGCGGGACGCCTCTCCGTCGTGAACAGTAGTCGGTCGGGTTAGCCGCGCCGGCGTAACCCAACACGAATCCGACCTATGGGAGGCGTCGTCGTGCACGATGAGATCTCGCGGCTACAACTACGGCTGACACCACGGGGGATAAACGGGTAAGGGGAGCGTAAGGGAACCTCTGATTTCGTGTGATAGCGGGATGCAGGGCCAGGCGTCCCGGAGCGAAACCCGAAGCTTCTCAGAGAGAGAGGTGAGGGTTGAGCGAGGACACCACGCCGCCATGCGCCCGATCGTGCACGAAATCAGAGGTTCCTTAGCTGGAAAGGGATGACCCCCGGGCGGTCATCCCAAAAGACCGATCGCGGACTAGCTTAATAGGTTTGGCGTTCCACGATGGGGTTGATGGTTACGTCTCCCAGTAATTCCATGCCGAAGCGTGTGCCTTCACTGACTTCATTGGCGTAGAGCCGGCCTTTCGGGGCATCGATTGTGATCTCCAGGTTCGTCGTGCCGTTGGGGGGAATCGTCACGGTATAGTCTTTCTGCACCATGGGATGCCAGACCTGGACCGCATAGGTTCCCGGGGGGATGTCGGTGATGGTGTACGAGCCGTCTTGTGCGCTAAGCGCGTAGTAGGGGTTGTTGACCGCAAATCCCCAACTTTCCATGTACGCGTGAAAGCCGCATTGCATCACGAACAGGTTGCGCTGTTTTCCCATTTTGATGGGTTGCGTCAGGACCGGGCCGGCGCGGTCCTTGACGGTCTTGCCGGCCAGCAACTCGGTCTTGCGCAGTTTCTTGCTCATCGGCAGGGGCACGTTGAAGAGGACCCGGGCTCCGAATTTCGACGTTTCGTAACCTTGAATGTCGTGAAAGACGGGATCCATGTTCACCACTTCGATGTCATGTCTGTCCCGGACGATGGTGATGTACGGTTCGAACGTGCAGTCGACTGCCTCGATTTTGGGCGGAGTATACGAGAAGGCTTTTCCTTTCTGGATCGTGCGCAGGTAGACCACCACGTTTTTGAATCCACCATTAGGGCCGATGACAAAGGGTTGCAGAAGCCGCCACCCCGTGCCGGTCGAGATGCGGCCGCAATACACGGCATCCGGTAAGGTGACGAGGTTGTACCCCTTGGGTTTGGGGACGTCCCCGATCAATTTGACCGTCCCCTGTAAGGTGCCCCCGTCGGCTACGGGGATTTCTTTATAGCCCCAACTCGGTCCTGCGGTCAGGCCTATGGCCACGCCCAAGCCCAAGCCAAGGAGTACGCTCGCCGGTTTCATAGGGAGTCCTCCTTCTCCATTAAAGCAGTTCAGCATGTCCTGGTTCAGCAACAAAGTTTCTATTTTACCATTCACGCGACAAAGATTAAAGAATGAAAGACCATCAAGGGTTGGCCATGATCCGGCTCCGTACACCGGGTGTCAACGAATGACTGAACATTGACAAACGCCGCCAGGCTTTGCATGTATAAGTTCAGAAACATTTGGCACTCCTCGACACAGGAGGAGGAGCCATGCAGATCCACCATGTCGGCTATCGCATCAGGGGGTTTTCTCGACTAACGCAAGTCGGGCATCGTTGGGACATGATACCCCACGAAGCCCACCACCGACTCAAGATTCTGCACTTTTGCGCCCGGTACGGCCGGCCGGCGACCTATGAGGCCTTTGGCGTCAGCCGCCGGACGCTTTCTCGCTGGCAGCGGGCGCTCGCCCAAGCTGGCGGGGACCCGCAGGCGTTGGCCGTCCGCTCCAGGGCCCCCCACCGCCGCCGGCAGGCCCTGTGGCTGCCTGCCCTAAGCCAGGAGATCCGGCGGCTGCGCACCACGTATCCTAACCTCGGCAAGGTCAAGCTGCACGTCCTGCTCCGGCCGTGGTGTGCGCAGCAGGGGCTGGCGCTCCCCAGTGTCTCCACCATCGGGCGTCTGATCGCTCGCGCCCCCGATCAGATGCGGCACACGCCGGTCCGCCTGGATGCCCGGGGCCGCCCCAAGCCCCGGGCGCGGTCCCGCAAACCCCGCCCGCCCCGGCCCCGCCCCGCCCCGCCCCTGGCGGTCTTGGCCGGGGATCCCGTCGTGCGGCTCCACGCCGGGCTCCGCCGCTACGTGTTCACCTTCATCGATCCCTGCAGTCGCTTCGCCTTCGCCGTGGCCACCGCCACCGCCTCCAGCCGCCATGCCACCCACGCCCTCGACGCCCTCTGTGCGCTGCTCCCGGCTCCACCCCGGTTCCTCCTCTCCGATAACGGCCCGGAGTTCCAGGGCCAGTTCCAGTACCGGCTCGATGAACGCGGCCTCACCCACTGGTGGACGTATCCCCGATCCCCGAAAATGAATGCGCATGCGGCACGGTTCAATCGCACCCTGCAAGAGATGTTCGTGGACTACCACGAGGATCTGCTGTTCGACGACTTGGCGGCCTTTCACCGGAAACTGGCTGACTGGTTGCTGGCTTACAATACCGTGTTGCCCCACTATAGCCTGGGGCACCAAACTCCGGTACAATTTCTCCTTCGCCATCAACCCGAGGGCCAAAGGTGGTAGACCTATACATTGCCTTGACCGGCTTGACGGAAACCCACTAGACTACAATCGTGCTTTTTTGGATCAGGAGAGCAGGGATGAGAACGTGTCTCGTATGGCTTGTGGTGGGGTGGAGCGGTCTCTGCTGTGCCGCGATTTCCCTGGCAGACGGCGGCCTGCCGGCTTCTCGGCCGGCCTATCTCGTTCCGGTCCAAATCCCCTATGACGCCCCACCCGATGCGGAATTTCCGGAAATCGAACAAGCCACTCCTGCCCCGGACGTCCTTTCTGAAAAGGACCTGAAACGGGCGGAAGCTCTGTTGCCGTTGTTGGAAGGGCGCCAGGAACTGTACGTGATCGCTGAGTTCGTCCACTTGGGAAAGCCGGTCGTGCCGGTTCTGGTCAAAGCTCTCAAGATGCCCGGAAGCCGGCTTCGGTATAACGCGATTGAAACGTTGTCGATTATCAAGGATTCCCAAGCCGTGCCGGCGTTGCTCGACGTGGCCAGGGACGGCGAGGAAGTCACGAGGGTTCGGGCTCATGCCCTGCGTGTGGCGGTCCGGTTGGCGCCCATGGAGACGCTGCCGACCTTGGAAACGTTGGTGAAAGATCGAGCGGACACGATTCGGCGAGCCGTGGCCTTCGAGTGTCGTCACGTGAAACATCTGGAATCGGTTTCTCTCCTGTTCGCGTTGTTGGCGGATTCGGAAAAATACGTGTCCATCACGGCCCGCGACTCGCTCTGGCAGTTGACCAGATGGGGGGGCGCGCCGCATGATTGGCAGGGGTCCACCCATGAACAGCGCATCGCGTGGGCGAAGGAATGGCAGGAGGAGTGGGGCGAAGAGCTCAAGAAGCGCAAAGCCGCACCGAAGAAGCCCCCGTCCGAGCCTGTTTCCTGACGGCCGTATGTTCCGGACTTTGCTCGAGAGAGTGGATCTTCGAAGGAGTACAGCATGGCCACGTTGCCGATTGCCAAAATAGGAAACCCCGTCTTACGGAAAATGGCCGAGCCGGTTGATCCGGCCATCATCCCCACGCGGGCCTACCAGCAATTTATCGACGACATGTTTGAAACGATGGATGCGCATGAGGGGATCGGGTTGGCGGCCCCTCAGGTGTCACGGTCCGAACAATTGGTCGTGATGCGGTGTGATGGCCAGGGTGGGTTTCCCGAAACGGTTCTCATCAATCCCCGGATCGTGTTTTACGGCCCCGTGCAAACCGAAATGTGGGAAGGCTGTTTAAGCGTAGATGGGTTGCGCGGGAAAGTGACGCGGCCGTCTTCCATCCGGGTCGAAGCCTTGGAGCGTGACGGGCGTTCCGTCGATTTCGAGGTGTCGGGGTTGTTGGCCGTGTGCATTCAACATGAGATGGACCATCTGATCGGAAAACTTTTTTTGGACCGGATGACGGACCTGTCCACGTTGACGCAGTTGAAGGAATTTGACGTGTACTGGAAACAAGAACCCGCAACGGTCATTTAGGATGTTTTGGTGACCGGGCGGAATGGCGGCGTTGTGCGTTCTCGCTCAATCCGCGCCTCTCCCCGGTGCCAAGCCTTGGGTTTCGTTGCGGGACGCCTTGCCCTGCATCTCGCTATCGCAATGGGACCTTGTCATCGAGGTTCTTCATCGGGGCGCAGCGGTTTCTGAGACGCCGTCCTCTCTGCTTTGTTCTCTCTCCGTCAACAGGAATCTGCTCGCACATAGCCGTTCTGACATCGTCATGGTGTAAAACGAGGTGAACGTTCTTCTTCGCATTCTCGGGTATTTGCGGCCGCACCGTTCCCTGGCTTTGACGACCTTGTCCTTCGCTGCTCTGGCTACCGTGTTCGATCTCTTGCCGCCTTGGCTGGTGAAAGTGATTATCGACGATGTGATCCAAGCGGACCAGTTCGCGCTCTTGCCATGGGTGCTGGGCGGATTGGTGTTGGCCTATGCGTTCAAGAACGTCGCAAATTCCCTGCGTATTCGGTTCAACAATATCCTGGAGCAACGCGTCGTGTTCCAATTCCGGCAGCAGATCTTTCACGCGCTTCAGCGGCTCTCGGTCGGGTTTTACGAGGATCGCTCGACCGGAGAAATCATGTCGCGCATCATGAACGATACCGAACACGTGGAGCGTATTTTTATCGACGGGTTGGAAGGCATGTTGACGGCATCGTTGACGTTGATCGGCATCACCGCGGTGCTCTTTGTGGTCGATTGGCAATTGGCGCTCCTGGCGCTGGTTCCCATCCCGATTCTGATGGTGTCCGCGGTGAAGTTTTCCCGCCGGGTCCACGGGTATTACCACGAAATTCGACAGAATACGGCCGAGTTGAGCGGCTATCTCCAGGACTCCCTTTCGGGCATTCGGGAAACCATGGCGTTTAATCGTCATGCGTTCGAACGGGAGCGGTTCGACGCCAGAAATCGTGAAGTCAGCCGGAGCAATCTGAAAGCCATGTTTCTGTGGTCCATTTATTCCCCGGCCATGATTTTTCTTGGGGCGATGGGCACGGTCCTGATCCTGTGGGTAGGATCGGCGGAGGTCGCGCAAGGGCACCTGAAAGTAGGAGAACTCGTGATGTTCGTGTCGTACCTGGCGCTGTTCTACGTTCCGGTGAACCAGATCCATTCCGTCAACCACATGCTTCAGCATGCCCTTGCGTCGAGTGAACGCATCTTTGAAGTGCTGGACGCCAAACCCGACGTACAGGACCGCCCCGGGGTGGTGGCGCCCGCCGCGCAGTTGCGCGGCAGTGTGCAGTTCCACGGCGTGGACTTTTTTTACAAGCCGGAGATCCGGGTTTTGCGAGACGTCTGCTTCAGCGTGGAGGCGGGGGAGCGCGTGGCCCTGGTGGGGCCGAGTGGAGCGGGAAAGAGCACGATCATCAAACTCCTGATGCGTTTTTACGACGTGACGGGAGGGATGGTGGCGTTGGATGGCCTTGACGTCCGGAACATACCGCTGGCGTTTCTGCGCTCACAAATCGGGTTGGTTCAACAGGAACCGTTTCTTTTTAATGGAACCATTCGAGAAAATATTATCTACGGTGACCTCGATGCCACCGACGCCGCCGTCGAACAGGTCGCCATCGCGGCCCGGGCGCATGCGTTCATCATGGCCCTTCCGAACCAATACGAAACCCGGATCGGGGAACGGGGCGTCAAATTGTCCGTCGGCCAGAAACAACGGTTGGCGATTGCCCGGGTGTTATTGAAAAATCCTCCTATTGTGGTTTTCGACGAAGCCACGTCCAATATCGATACGGAGACGGAAGTCAAAATCCGCGAGGCCTTGACCGTGCTCACCCGCGGTCGCACCACCATTTTCATCGCGCACCGGCTGACCACCTTGCAACAGGTTGACCGGATCATCGTGCTTGAGCAGGGACGTGTGCTTGAAGAGGGAATACACGCCGAGTTGTTGGACAAAAAAGGACTCTATGCCAATTTGTATGAGGCGCAGTTTCAGATCTGATTCGGGGGGAGGAGGTCGGCAGTTGTAGGTTGGGTTAGTCGCCCCGGATTGTGCAGACAACGTTTGCTTGTCCAACGATCCACTCAACCATTCCTGCCCCATCTTGCCGATGGATTTCCCGAGTTACCGCTTGTCGGATTACGCTACGCTAATCCGACCTGCAAATTCTGAATCCTCGATGACAAATGTTGAGGATGACAGAAAGGGGGGCTGGGCCGCCACTCTCCGGGATCATTTCTCCTTCACCATCAACCCGAGTGTCAAAGCCTGCCCTCGACATTTGTCATCGGGGAGGGGGGCTATACAGAGGCTGTATAAGTTCAGAAACATTTGGCACTCCTCGACACAGGAGGAGGAGCCATGCAGATCCACCATGTCGGCTTCCGCATCCGGGGGTTTTACCGACTAGCTCAATTCAGGCCTCGTGGGGACATGATACCCCACGAGGCTCAACACCGATTCACTATTCTGCAGTTTTGGGCTCGGCACGGCCTGGTCGCGACGAGGGAGGCGTTTGGGGTGAGCCGCCGCACCCTCTACCGGTGGCAGCGGACGCTCACCCAGGCCGGAGGCGAGCCGCACGCCCTGGCCGCCCGCTCCCGGGCCCCGCACCGGCGGCGGCAGGCCCGGTGGCCACCCGCCCTGAGCCAGGAGATCCGCCGGCTCCGGACCACGTACCCCAACCTCGGGAAGGCCAAGCTGCACGTCCTGCTGCAGCCCTGGTGTACGCAGCAGGGCCGGCCCCTCCCCAGTGTCTCCACCATCGGGCGCCTGATCGCCCGGGCTCCCGACCACATGCGCCAAGCCCCGCTCCGCCTCGATGCCCGCGGCCGCCCCAAGCCCGCCGCCCGGCCCCGCAAGACCCGGCCGCCCCGGCCGCGCCCCACCCAACCGCTGGTCCTGTTCGCCCGTGATACCGTGGTCCGGCTCCATGCAGGCCTACGGCGCTACGTGTTCACCTTCCTCGATCCCTACAGTCGCTTCGCCCTCGCCTGGGCCACCGCCACCGCCTCCAGCCGCCACGCCGCGGTCGGCCTCGAGGCCCTGTGTGCCCTGCTCCCTACCCCGCCTCAATTCCTCCTCTCGGCCAACGGCGCCGAGTTCCACGGCCACTTCCAGCAGCGCCTCGACGCCTACGGCATCACCCATTGGTGGACCTATCCACGCTCCCCCAAAATGAATGCGCATGTCGAACGGTTCAATCGCACCCTCCAAGAACAGTTCGTGGATTACCACGAGGACTTGCTGGTTGACGATTTGGCGGCCTTTAACCGCAAACTGGCCGATTGGTTGCTGGCCTACAATACCGTGTTGCCCCACCATAGCCTTGGGCGGCAATCTCCGGTACAATTCCTGATTCACCACCAACCCGAGTGCCAAATGTGGTGGACCCATACAATGTCATTGACACATTGCATGGGCTTGTGATATAGATTGTCCGAATATTTGTTCTGATAGGTCTTCATACATGATGTATATTTTAAATACCGCAGAAAGCGAAAAAGCTCTCTGCGGTTTTTTATTGCTTTTTAGGGCCTTTGTGGGTAAAACCCTGATTTTTCCTGGTCCGTGAGGAGGGAGGCGTATATGAGTGATCGAAAGTCCGGGACGGTGAAATGGTTTAATGATCGAAAAGGTTTTGGATTTATTCGAGTCGAAGAGGAACAGGACGTTTTCGTGCATTATTCTGCTCTCCAGGGTGAAGGATTTAAAACCCTGAAAGAGGGGGAACCCGTTGAATTTGATATGGTGGAAGGAGCCAAAGGGCCTCAGGCGACCAATGTAGTCAAAACGGCCGCAGCCCAACAATCGGCCTGATCCCTAATTTTTTCGAATTCTTAAAACATCGTTGGCTTGCAAACGTGGTCAAGCCCCACAGGGTGAATTTCCCGCCCTGTGGGGCTTTTTTATTGCACCGGTTTCCTGTGGAGCGTCTGGGGTCTTCGCTGGTTGACTGGTTTTTCCCGGGAGGAGTATACTTTTTCTGCGTTTCAAGAGGAAACGCCCGAAGTCGTTTTTACCGGTCAGGGTCGTCGGAACATTTTAAGAGGAGGACAGACATTATGGCACTTCGCTTAGGGGATGAAGCTCCAAATTTTACTGCTGAAACCACGGCAGGAACGATAAATTTCCATGAATGGCTTGGTGCCGGATGGGGTATTTTGTTTTCCCATCCCAAGGATTTTACCCCGGTGTGTACCACGGAATTGGGCACCGTGGCGAAAATCACCGGGGAATTTGCCAAGCGCAACGTCAAAGTTCTTGCCGTGAGTGTGGACCCGTTGGACTCACATAAAGGCTGGATCAATGACATCAACGAGACGCAACAGTGTACGGTTCAGTATCCGATCATCGCCGACCCCAATCGGCAAGTCGCGAACCTGTACGACATGATTCATCCCAATGCGTTGGACAACATGACAGTGCGGTCGGTTTTTGTGATCGGGCCTGATAAAAAAATCAAATTAACTCTTACCTATCCGGCCTCGACTGGAAGGAATTTTGATGAGATTCTTCGTGTAGTGGACTCGTTGCAACTGACGGCCAAGCATCAGGTGGCTACCCCCGCGAATTGGAAGGACGGGGAAGATTGTATCATTGTCCCTGCGGTGAAGGATGAAGAAATTCCCGCCAAGTTTCCCAAGGGCCACCGGGCGGTTAAGCCGTATCTTCGGTACACGCCACAGCCCAACAGATAAGGCCTTCGCGCATACCTCGTTCATTCCGGAAGAGCCGCCCCGTATGGGGCGGCTCTTTTATATAGAGGAACTTCCGGGCGAGACCCGGGGGCCACTACGGCTGGTAGGTTTCGAACCGGGACACCGTCGCCTGAAAGCCGACGCGACATTTACGGCAACGAAACTGGACGATGTCCCGGTCCACACTCACGTCCGTGACGTGCAAGGCTTCCCGGTGGTGGCCTGCGCAGGCCTCCAGCTTGGCGCTTATGCCTTCCTCGCTCAATTCCGAATCCCCCATCACGCGAGTTATTGTTCCAACGGTCAGGCGATGCCGGGACTTGCAGTTGATACAAAAAATGCCGATGGTGTCGGGTATGGTGTACAGTTTGAAACTCAGCGACAGGGGGTGCAGGGAAAAGCATTGCTGCAAAAATGCGCCCGATTGAAAAACGTCACCCATTCGGCTTTGCCCTTTGTCGAGATTCATTCATGCGGAACCCATGCACGAAAAAGGCGGACGGGTCAGGATAAGGAAGGGGGGGGGGATCCCGGACTTGACGCGTTCCGGTCGCGACGCGGTCATAGATCGGTATCAGCGCATGGCTCTCGCCCCCAACGTTGGAGGATCTTGGTGGCGTCGTCAAACGTGAGCACATAGTGATAACAGCGCGGCTTGGCGCCCGGATTCAGCGGATTGCCGGAGTTGCCGCCGAGTCCGATCATGGCCCCCACGCTTTCGGTGGCCTGGAACATGCTTCGACTCAACTTCTCGACCCCCATGGGGTCGAGATCATCCTGGGTCAGCGCATAGCGATAAATCCACGTCGATTGGCCTTTTAACAGCGAAGTCTTTTTTTTCCAGGGTTCCCCGAGTTGTTCAACGACGTCTTCTTGCGAGGCTTTTTTCAAGGCGTCTTTGAGGTAGGACTCCCGTGAGGAAGTACTACAGGCCGGAAGAGACAGGACCAGGAACAGCACCACGGGCCACGCCGTCCTGTGACAGAAGCGGGAGTTTCGGAAAGCAGTGTTCATCGGTCCTGGGTCTGCCGTGACGGCATTCGGTGCATAATGGTTCGGTAGAACGCATATACTTGGGCGCATAGGCCCGTCACGATGAGGACAAGGGCGACGGACAACCAAATCGAATCCGGCTGATGCAGGCCTTCGATCCCGAGGAGAAATCCCGCTGCGATCGTGATAATGCCGATAACGCGAGCAATCAAAATATCAGGCCGGGTCAGGACAGACATGCCACGTCTCCCATGAGACGTATTCTGCCATAACTCGTATCCGGCGGCAATGAGACTGAGGCGATCTCGTGATCCGGTTTGAAACGCATGCCGTGAATCTTTTAAGAAAGACTGGTGGTACGTCCGCATCCGTGTCAATGTGTGTCCGAAGAGTACGTCCCTGTCACCATGACGATTAGGAGGCGCTATGACCGAACCGGATTGGGTCGACGTGGGAAGCGTCGATGAATTACGTACTTCGTCTCTCCGACAAGTCACCGCGCGGAGAACGAAAATCGCTCTTTCGTATCGGGATGGCGAGTTTTGCGCTATTGCCAACGCGTGTAACCACGTGGGTGGCCCATTAGGGGAAGGCACGTTGGATGGCGAGTTTGTGATGTGCCCATGGCATTACTGGAAATTTCATCGAAAAACGGGAAAGGGAGAGCCCGGCTATGAGGACGATCAAGTTCCGTCTTTTCAGGTCAAAGTGGAAAAGAACCGGGTCTTGATCGATGTGTCTTCTCCTACCAAGCGGCACCAACAGCCTCATGCTCTTCATCCGTTGGCACGCCCACCCAGGAGGGAAGAAGGCCCGATTCGCGTTGTGGGCATTTCCACGACGGTGATGGATATAACGCATCCCCGCTATAGCACCTCCGAGGCCTTGCTGAACCATGCCTTGGCCTATGCGGAGGACACCCTTCAGGTTGAGACTCAATGTATTCGATTGCGAGAACTGCAATTCCGGCCATGCGAGGGGTTCTATTCGAAGTCCGCGCGTGCCTGCACATGGCCGTGTTCCATCACGCAAATGGACCCTTCCGATCAACTCGACCGGGTCTATGAAGCGTTTGTGCATTGGGCTGACGTCATTCTCGTTGCCACGCCAATCCGGTGGGGTGCGGCGAGCAGCCTGTATTACAAGATGGTCGAAAGGATGAATTGCATCCAGAATCAGGAGACGATTGCCAACAAACATTTGCTGAAGAATAAAGTCGCCGCCTTTCTCATTACCGGAGGTCAGGACAACGTGCAGGGTGTAGCCGGTCAATTATTGGGGTTCTTTGCTGAAGTGGGGTGTCAGTTTCCACAGTTTCCTTTCATTGCTCATTCTCGTGGGTGGAGTGCCGAGGATATGGGAAACAACGTTCGGTACGTGCAACGGAGCAAGGCGTTGCGTGAAGGTGCCGAGGCCTTGGTTGGCCGGGCCGTCGACATGGCCGGGTTGTTGGTTGCCGGGCACGTCCCCGAACGGCGGCTGTCCCGTGGTGGCCGGAAAGCGCACGAGTTGGACGTGAAAGCGCAGACGTGAGCGTCAACGGGACCGGCGACGGATAGGGCGATGGACGGACACGGGAAGGTTTTCGAGATCGGCGTGAGTTTCCGCTACGCGCAAGAGCATGAGTGGGTGAGGCAGGCGATTACGGGGTTTTTGTCCGCCTATTTCATGGAGGATGCCAGTTTTCGACTCAAGCGGCATCTTCACGAGTTGGAAACGGGCATGTACGTGTGGATTTGCGAAGCCCCGGGAGAAAGATTCATGCGACGGTTATTGAAACGGTTACAAGTCGATATCCCGCCCTTCGAACTCTATCGGAGAGACTCCGGTTCAGACGGACCGGCGCGCCACGTCATTGATTTGCCGTCTCTTCATGCTAAACAAGAAGAAGGCTCCTGAATCACAACCACGGAGAGCGCGTGAAGGTTCGTTCAGTGATGGTCCGCCTCTGTTTCCTTGCTGCCTTGTTTGGCTCGCTCTTGCTCCTTTCGAGCGTGCATGCTCTTGGCCTGCAAGGCCTCGGGCCGTCGACCGGTCTCCACGCTCCCAAGCCGACGTTATTGGACGGCTTTGGTTTTTCGGTTGCCGGTGAAGGAGCGCAGATCCTCGTCGGCGCGCCTCACGCGGCAGGAATTCGCGGACAAACGGGAAAAGTGTTTTTATTCGAACGTGAGTCCGGCAACTTCCTCAGGGAATTTGTCCCTCTTTCGCCCTTGGGGCAGGATTTATTCGGGTTGTCCGTGAGCCTCACCGCGAGCCACGTCATCGTCGGCGCTCCCAGGGGAAAGGGGACACAAAGTCGCCCTTTGGGCTCGGTATCGGTATTCGATCGGGACACGGGAGCCTTACGACGGGTGATCGTCAGTCCCAATCAATCGGCAGCAGCTTTTGGGCACGCTGTGGCCACACGGGATCTCCTGGTTGCCGTTGGAGATCCGGGGGCGAGTACGTCCACGGAGTTCGAGGTCGGGGAAGCCTATCTGGTTGATGTGACCAATGGCGACGTCCGCCGGACCTTTCTTGCTCCGCGTGCGGAACGTCGCCATGCTGCTGGGTTCGGACACGCGGTGACGTTTCTGGGGCCCCTGCTTGCAGTGAGTGCCCCGCTTGGCGGGACGGACCCTGTCGAGCATGGACAGGTGTTTCTCTTTGATCGAGACAGCGGACGGTTGCAACGTATCCTGAAATCACCCGATCCTCAGACGAAGGAGTATTTCGGCTGGGCGTTGGCCGGTGATGAGGAATTGTTGGTTGTGGGTGCTTTGGGACGAGAGAACACGCAATCCGATGCTGGAGTCGTGTATCTGTATACGAGCGCCGGCGAATTTCTTCGGACCTTGGAAGCCCCGGACTCCAAGCAGGGTGACCACTTCGGAGAAGCCGTGGCGCTTCTCCCCGAGTCCATCATCGTTGGCGCGCCCGGCCATGATGCTGCCGGAATCGATGCCGGGTCGATTTTCATCTTTGATCGAAAAACCGGAATTCTGCACGCCATGATTCCCAATCCATCGGCAACGACCGGCGTGGCCGACCTCTTCGGACTGTCCTTGAGTGGTTCCGGCAATAACGTGGCCGTGGGCTCGCCCTATGGAGACCTCGACGCGATGCCCGACGCAGGGTTGGTCCATCAGTTTCGCCTGCCCGTGTTCCGTGAAGAGATGTAACGCCTCCAGGGAATTGTCAATGTTCACTCATTCGTGGACACATTGCATGGTCTCCTGCCGTCATTCCCGATCCCCGATGACAAATGTCGAGGATGACAGGAGGGGCGGACTCGATGACAAATAGTCGTTGCCGGTCGGGTTAGCCGCAGCGGCGTAACCCGACGTCCCCAGCCCCTTGTCGGATTACGCTCCGCTCATCCGACCGACAGGGTTCTCCTCTCTCTCAATCCCGATGATAGACAGGACCGGTCTTCTTCGCTATGATCATCAGTATGCCTCTTTTATTGCAAGCGTGGCGTAAGGCTCGACAATACTCCGTTGCCAAATTGGCCGCCGAGGCCGGTATGGAAGAGTCCACGATTCAAGCAATCGAAGCCGGAGAGACGGACCCCTTTGTCTCAACGGTGGAAGTATTAGCCAATGCCCTCTCGCTTTCCCCGTCCTGGTTGTATAGTTCCCCCCAGGTCATCGATTTATTGCTGGGGGACCCGGACGAAGAAGGAGCGTTTACTTTCGATCTTGATTCTCCCGATCCCGTGACCGAACGAATCCTCCGGGGGAGTCAAATCGAACGGGATGTGTACGTGCTCCTCACGGCCTTGCTTCGCCATGGTGATCCTAAACTCCTCCGTGCCGCTGAGATCAATCTTCGCAGTCTTCTCAAGCAGGCCAAGACGACGACGGTCCCCTGGCAGAATCGTCCCTCCGGTCATTTCGAACCGCCGAGTGATTGAATGAAACGAAGTGCGCCTGCTGAACAAGCAGGTATCGTGCGCCTGTATCCCGTTCTGTGGTGCTTCTTGCAATCGTCGTTTCTTTTTCAATACGATACAGGACTTTGTTCGCGCGTTCTTTCTAGCAGCAGGAGCGAAGTCATTATTCATTGCTGAAAAGTGGAAAAGGAATAAGAGATGTCCAAAAGCAGTGTCTTCCGGAATATGAAACCGATTGTGGATAGGAAAAAAGAGCCAATCGATTTTGAGGAGATGCAGGAACCTTTGCCACCGGAAAAGGGATCTTCGGAAGCCTTTTCGACGTTGTTTGCCGCATTTGAAGGGGAGAGCGTCGGGCATGCGAGCGCCTTTCAACATGAAGGCCCTGATTCCCAACTGGAGACGGAGCCCGTGACGCCGGTCGATGAACTTGAGGAAGCGTTGCCGGACCCTGATAAGGGAATCGATCTGACTCCCGGTACGGTCAGCAGGATAGACGATCCTGTTCGTTTATACCTCAACGAAATGGCCGGCGCTTCGCTTCTCTCGAGGGAAGGAGAGATTGCGTTGGCCAAAAAGATCGAAGAAGGCAAGGACGAGTTGATCCGGGCCATGGCAGGCATGCCGATGACCCTGGCGACCTTGGACGGCTTGCGGGGGCAGATCAAAAAACGGGAAGTGCGGGTTGGGGAGGTGGTCCTGGTGCATGATCCCGGGGAAGAGGACCTGGAAGACGCCGAAATGGCCGAGGCGCCGGAAGAAGAAGAATTACGCGCCCAGGCGCTGGCAGAATTAGAGCACGTGCGGCGGCTGGGCAAGACGCTGGTGCGGCTGTATGGCCAGCGGCGGGCCGGCACGCCCGAAGCCCGGTGGAGCAAACGGGTGCGGGCCATCCAAGGCGCCTTAGGCGCGCGCGTGGAGGGGCTGCACCTGCAACCGGCTGTGCGGGACCAATTAGTCGGCCAGATCAAAGACGCCGGGCGGCGCGTGCGGCAAGCCGAGCGGGTGTTGCGCGAATGCTGCCAGCGAGTTGGGCACCGGCCTCCGGACGGGCTGAAAGTGCTGCGGCGGCTCGGGCGCGCCGGGGCGGTCTATGGGCCGGTCGAGCGGCAGACCGGCGTCAGCGAAGCCGTGCTGCGGCAAGTCGTGCTCCGGAGCCAGGAAGCGCAAGCCACCCTGAAACACGTCGAGCGCGGCGTCACCTTTCTGCCAACGGAGGAATTCAAGCGGGCCCTGGTCGGGCTGGAATGGGCGGAAGACAAAATGAAGCGGGGGAAAGCGGCGCTCATTGAAGCGAACCTGCGGCTGGTCGTGAGCATTGCCAAAAAATACACGAACCGGGGGCTCCAATTTCTAGACCTGATCCAAGAAGGCAACATTGGGCTGATGAAAGCCGTAGACAAATTTGAATACCAGCGGGGGTACAAATTCAGCACCTACGCGACCTGGTGGATCCGGCAAGCGATCACGCGAGCGATTGCGGACCAGGCCCGCACTATCCGGATTCCCGTCCACATGATCGAAACGATCAACAAACTGGTGCGGACCTCGCGGCATCTGGTGCAACAATTGGGGCGGGAACCGACGCCGGAAGAGATCGGCGTGCGGATGGAGATGCCGTTGGAAAAAGTGCGGAAGATTCTGAAGATTGCGAAAGAGCCGATTTCGCTGGAGACGCCGATAGGGGAAGAAGAAGACAGCCATTTAGGGGACTTTATTGAAGACAAAAAAGCGGTGTCGCCGCTGGACGCGGCGGTGCGGTATGATTTACAGCGGCACATTGGGAAATCGCTGCAAGCCTTAACGACGCGGGAAGAGAAGGTGCTGCGGAAGCGGTTTGGGATTGGCGAGGCGGCGGACCATACGTTGGAAGAAGTGGGGCAGGACTTCGAGGTGACGCGGGAGCGGATTCGGCAGATCGAAGCCAAGGCCTTGCGCAAACTGCGGCATCCGAGTCAGAGCCGCAAACTGCGCAGTTTTGCCGAAGGATTTTAACGCGTGGCTGAACGTGGGCCCATAGCTCAGTTGGTCAGAGCGGCTGACTCATAATCAGTTGGTCCCAGGTTCAAGTCCTGGTGGGCCCACCAGCTTTGCTATTTATGGAGCGGATGCGGTAAAGTGTCTGATCATGAATCAGACACTCCTTTCTAACGCGCAGAGGCGTTTTTGAATTTTCAACTTTCCCTTCTGGTACAACTTCAGCAGCTTGACCTTAGGCTGCACGATCTCGAAAAACAACGACAACAGATTCCCCAACGTCTTCAGGCTGCCCAGTCGCCGGTTGACCAGGCGCGCAAGCGCTCTGAGGGCCTGAAGGTTCTGATGGAGACCATTGCGGCCGAGCGGCGGAGCAGTGAACAGGACTTGAGCGACCATGAGAGTCACGTTCACAAAATGCGCACGCGGTTGAACGAATTGAAAACGAACAAAGAGTATCAAGCCCATTTGTTTGAAATCGAACTGGCCAACAAGAAAAAGGATGCCTTGGAAGAACGGGTTCTTCTGGCCATGGAGCGTGGGGAAGAGAAACGGAAGGAATGGGAAGAAGTTGAGAAATTGCTTCAGGACGTCACGCACACCTTGGAGGAAGAAAAAGCTCAGTTGGATGCGTTGTCCGGGAAACTGGCGGATGAAATCGCGCAGATCGAACAGGAGAAGAACCGCTTGGTACCCTCATTGGAAAAACGCGTTTATCAGCGATATTCGATGCTCAAATCTTCCTTGAAGCTCGTGGTGGTTGCGACCGTTCAGGGTGAAACGTGTCAAGGTTGTCAATTGCACATCCCTCCCCAGTTGGTTGCCAGTGTGAAGCGGGCCGATGAACTGCTGACCTGTCCTTACTGCCATCGCATTTTGTATTATGAAGAAGCGCTCAATGCAGCGTCCGAATGCGTGAGCGCCCAGGAACCCGTGGCGCAAGAACAGATGAATGGATGACAAACGCTCTCTTCCAGTAGTCTCTTGTTTCCAAGACAGGCATGGCGTATCATAGTTCCTGGTATGAGGCGTGGGTCAGGTGGCTGCTCACCGGAGTCTCTGGCTTGCAGGTGAGAGGAAAGTCCGGACTCCACAGGGCAGGGTGCTGGGTAACGCCCAGGCGGAGCGATCCGACATGAGCACCACAGAAAACAAACCGCCCCGGAACGAGCCTTGGTTTGGCCGGGGTAAGGGTGAAACGGTGGGGTAAGAGCCCACCGCGTTCGCGGCGACGCGGATGGCAGGGTAAGCATCACCCGGAGCAAGACCAAATAGGAGGACGCTCCGAACGATCCGGCCCGCTTCGCACGGTGACAGCCGTTGGCGAAGAGGTGTCGCTGTCGTTCGGGAAAGGCCGGCCCGGCCGAGGTTCTCGGGTAGGTCGCTGGAAGCTTATGGTAACATAAGCCGTAGAGACATGGTCACCGCCGTATGCACGATTGATACGGAACAGAATCCGGCTTATCGACCCACCCCATACCTTTTTCACCCCAGTCCCGAACGCACAGTGATGCGTTCCGTTTGACTCGGTCCGATTCCCCTTGTTACCATTCGGTCTTTCTGACAATTCGTTTTGTGTCCCCATCGTCTAGTCAGGCCTAGGACGCCGGCCTTTCAAGCCGGCAACACGGGTTCAAATCCCGTTGGGGACGCCACCATAGAGCAGCCGCTGAACCGTGTTTCAGCGGCTCTTTTTTTTGAGGGGCCAGCGTGATTCGGGCACGGGTGGGCTCATCGGTAGGATGAAGTTGTGTGTCGGTGTTGAAGTTCAGAAACTTTTGGCACTCCTCGAAACAGGAGGAAGAGCAACAACTCGACCGCCGCCTGGCGCGGTAAAGCCTGTCCTCGACATCTGTTATCGGGGGATGGCGCAGCGACAAAAGAAGGCGAGGAGTTTTTGTAGCCGCGCCATCTCATGGCGCGGGTTCCTCTTCGGGAGAAGCCCGAGGTGAGGGGCTTCGCGGCAAAGGTGGTGCCCCCCAACGGTGTATAAGTTCAGAAACCTTTGGCACTCCTCGAAACAGGAGGAGAGGCCATGCAAATCCACCATGTCGGCTATCGCATCAGGGGGTTTTATCGACTAACGCAATTCGGGCATCGTTGGGACATGATACCCCACGAAGCCCATCACCGACTCAAGATTCTGCACTTTTGCGCCCGGCATGGCCCAGCCGCGACGGGGGAGGCCTTTGGCGTCAGCCGCCGGACGCTTTATCGCTGGCAGCGGGCGCTCACTCAGGCTGGCGGGGACCCGCAGGCGTTGGCCGTCCGCTCTAGGGCCCCCCACCGGCGGCGGCAGGCCACGTGGCCACCCGCCCTGAGCCAAGCGATCCGGCGGCTACGCACCACGTATCCCAACCGTGGGAAGGCCAAGCTGCACGTCCTACTGCGGCCGTGGTGTGCGCAGCACGGGCTAGCCCTCCCCAGGGTCTCCACCATCGGGCGCCTGATCGCCCGCGCCCCGGACCGGATGCGGCACACGCCGAGCCGCCTGGATGCCCGGGGCCGGCCCAAACCCCGGACACGGCGCCGGAAATCCCGCCCGCCCCGGCCCCGCCCCGCCCCTGGCGGTCTTGGCCGGCGATCCCGTTGTGCGGCTCCACGCCGGACTCCGCCGCTACCTATTCACCTTCATCGATCCCTGCAGTCGCTTCGCCTTCGCTGTGGCCACCGCCACCGCCTCCAGCCGCCATGCCACCCACGCCCTCGATGCACTCTGTGCGTTGCTCCCGGCCCCACCCCGGGTCCTCCTCTCCGATAACGGCCCGGAGTTCCAGGGGCATTTCCAGCACCGGCTCGATGAACGCGGCATCACCCACTGGTGGACGTATCCCCGATCCCCGAAAATGAACGCTCATGCGGAACGGTTCAATCGCACCCTGCAAGAGACCTTCGTGGACTACCACGAGGATCTGCTGTTCGACGATTTGGCGGCCTTTAACCGCAAACTGGCCGATTGGTTGCTGGCCTACAATACCGTGTTGCCCCACCATAGCCTTGGGCGGCAATCTCCGGTACAATCCCTGATTCACCACCAACCCGAGTGCCAAATGTGGTGGCCCCATACAAACGGTTGACTTTTGCATCCAGAAAGAATAAAGATTATCTATCTTGGAAGTTAAGATCGCCATTATATGGTGATGACCTTTATAGGGTAAGAGGAGGTTTCCATAATGGGAGGTTTCCGAGTACATTAAACCCTATTCCCTCGCGTTATCTCAACCTCATCCCTGCGGTTATGTTGATGGTTGCGGTGAGCACCGGAATCGTCGAAGCAGGTGGGAAGGGATCCGGTTCAGTATTCCAACAGATAAGCCTCGATCTCGTGTCGGGGTTGCATGCCTGCGGGACTGCAGCAGACGAAAACCTCGCCGCTGGGGCACGGTGCATGGCAAACCGGGCGGTTAACGGTGTCGTCGTGAGCAGGGCTTTCGAGTTCGTCGCTCAATCGGGACGGACGCTGTTTGGTAAGAGCTTCCGCGCGGTTAATCGGCTCAGCTACGTTCCCTCCTCACGGGGTGGACTGGACGGCCACCTCGACCTCGCTTTGCCCCTCACGTTCATGGGAATCAAGTCGCCCGATTCAGGCGCGTTTTTCGTGCAACATGGGGTTACCCGGTGGAGAGACCGAGATGGGTCGATCCGTAACGATCTGCGCTCAGGCTTGGTCAGCCGTTTTATCGTCGGTGAATCCGGTGTCAACCTCGTGGGTCTTTCGGCGCTGATTCAGAATAACCTGGAACGCGGCCACGGGCGGGTTGTTGCAGGAGTCGATTACTCCGGCATCTGGGGACAAGGTTTCTTCAATCTATTCATGCCGATCACGAACTGGCGGCCCGGCCAGGGGGGGCATGGAGGAAAGAGTCCTTGCCGGCAGTGAGCTTGGCTTGCGCCTGAATGTGACCACTACTGTAAGCATGCAAGGCGCCGTCGGTCGGTGGCAGGCTACGGATGGTTCCAGTCGTTGGGAAGTCAGTAGCCGCGTCGGTCTCAACTGGCGGCCTCATCCGTGGCTCGATTTCAGTGCTTCGTGGCAGGACATCGGTACAACCGACGAATCAAGCATGATGAGAGCAGCCGTCGTCATTCCGTTTGGTGGCCCACGCAAACCGCCGGACTGGAATGGCCTCGGAGTGGCTCTCAGCGACGCGACTACAGCAGTACCAGACGCTTGGCGGCCGATCCAGAACGTAGGCCGCATCCGAGTCGCCAAGCGTGCGAGAATCGAACGCACATCGTTAGATGACCCTTCGCGCATCGTCGAAGGAGCCGCCCTCCGCTTTCTCCAGGAAAACGCCGAGACCGGCACCCAGGTATGGCTAGAAATTACGATTCCGGTGCCAGCGCCGAGCGATCTTCATCTCACCGCACGCCTTCTCCCTGGTGGCGATGCGAATCCCGCTGTGCCGGGCGAAGACTACGTGGATGAGCCGATTCCCCTCACGGTCCATCAGGGTGAGACGACATCCAGGGTGTCAGTGCAATTGCTGAATAACACCAACATGAAAGAGGCACGGAGTCTGATCGCAACAGTGGAGCTTGCGACCTGAACCCTGGGAAGTGAGGACACTGAGACATGGCTGTTTACCTGAGTAATAAAACCAGATCGATTCTCGCGGCGGTCTTTAGCATGCTGATGGGCATTCTGACCGCCTGTGGGGGGGGATCTGGTGGTAGCGGACCTTCAGGGTCGATTATTATCCTGCCATCGGGCGACGAGGGGGACGAGGGCAACGAGGGCGATGAAGGCGACGAGAACGACGAGGGCGACGAAGACGACGAGGGCGACGAAGACGACGAGGGCGATGAAGGCGACGAAGGCGATGAGAACGACGAGGGGGACGAGAACGACGAGGGCGATGAGGACGACGAGAACGACGAGGGCGATGAGGGCGACGAGAACGACGAAGGCGATGAGGACGATGAGGACGACGAGAACGACGAAGGCGATGAGGGCGATGAGGGCGACGAAGGCGATGAGGACGATGGCGACGAGGGCGATGAGGGCGATGAGAACAACGAGGGGGACGAGAACGACGAGGGCGATGAGGGCGATGAGGGCGAGGAAGGCGACGAGGACGATGGCGACGAGGGCGACGAAAACGACGAGGGTGATGAAGGCGACGAAGGCGATGAGAACGACGAGGGGGACGAGAACGACGAGGGCGACGAGGGCGATGAGGACGACGAAGACGATGAGGACGACGAGGACGACGAGGACGATGACTAAGTTATGGTCAGGGATGGGGTGTGCTCAAGGTGGCGCATACTTGGGAAATGAAGTGACGCGCGAAACTTCCGACCGCGTAGCCTCGGACTGCGGCGTGGTGGCTCGTTTGTCCGAAGACGCACTCAAGGTGGCACACTACTTTCCGACGCTCATTTTTTCTCTGGATATTCCGGACAGCGAGACTCTGAACGTCCACCTGATCGAGGCGATCTACGTCGAACGAGAACGCGACAGAACAGGGGTATCCAGGTCGACCTTTCCGGAGTTGGGGAGTTGGCACAGCCACGTCAAGCTGCACAAGGACGTCCCGTTTGCGGGATTGATTCAACACGTCGACGCGGTTTCAGCCATGATGTGCCGCGATCTCGGATATTACACGTCCTATCGACTGAAAATCGGCACCATGTGGTCGATCATCAATCCACCAGGTAGCTCGAACCGGGCCCATATCCATCCCGGCTGTATCTGGAGCGGCGTCTACTACGTCCAGGCACCCAGGAATTCGGGTCGAATCGAGTTCACCGATCCACGCACCCATAACTTGATGACTCCTGTCGAATACATCCCCGGCACCAAGCGCCCACAAAGTTGCTGGACCAAGGTCAAGTACAAGCCCGTGGCCGGTCGAATGCTGGTCTTCCCCAGTTGGCTGTACCATAGCGTGGCTCCGAATCGATCCAAGGCTAATGGGAAGGACGCCGACCGGATCATTGTGAGCTTCAACTTGTCTCAGGAAAAGCGCAGATAGCCGCGCACGATGACGACGAACTTCGGCCGCCGCGGGTCGTAGAATCGACCGCGCAGATCTAGCAGCAACAACCAGTCATTCATTTCAAATGCGAAATCGACGAACTCGCGTCGCTTCGTTTGAGGGCGTGGTGTCGGATTACGCCTGTTTGGCTAATCCGACCTACAAGGGCGGAGAGACCGCTACGTATTGCATGATCTGCGGCGGCGACAAATCAAGCCGGCCTTCTCAGAGCGCGGCTCATTGTGAACCTGAAGAGAGAATCTCCTTTTTTATCGGTTGTGATCCCCCATTTCGCTTTGTACAATGGGGAAGCCGCCTGAATGGGTAGAAGGACGCCAACGGAATTCAATACCTTAACGACGTGGAGTTGTGGACGGAGGAAAATCATGAATCGGCACAAAAAGCGTGGGGCGTGGTTGACCTGTATCATTGGCTTGACAGGGATGGTCCTGGGATGGCACCCGGCAGGGGCTGAATGGAAGTATGAATCGACCGAACCGCCGATCGAATCACAATTTGACATGATTGAGGGAAAGGATGGAGCTCCGATGGTCAAGATCCCCGAGGGAGAGTTTCTGATGGGGGCCAATGACGGGTCGCGGAATGAACGTCCGGAACATACGGTCCGGTTGGACAGTTATTATATCGATCAATTTGAAGTGACGATGGAGCGGTATCAGAAGTTTCTGGATGAGACCAATCACGGGTTACCTCCCTTGTGGGACGATTTTGCGGCCGTTGAAGAAGCGAAAGATCGACCGGCCGTGGGTATGGCGTGGGATAGCGCGAAGGCCTACTGCGAATGGGTGGGCAAGCGGCTGCCGACTGAAGCCGAATGGGAGAAAGGTGCCCGGGGAACCGATGGACGCCGGTACCCCTGGGGCCATATGCAGCCATTTGTCGATATTGCACGGTATAATTTCGGGACGACCGGATGGGTGAGCTACAAGGTCACCTTGGCCCCCGTGAAAAGCGGAGTGACAGGTATGAGTATCCGCCATGGATTAAAGGAGGGGACGAAGAGTCCTTATGGGTTATACCACATGGCCGGGAATGCTTCGGAGTGGGTGGCGGATTGGTATGACCGCACGTATTACGAGCAGAGTCCGGAGACAAATCCGGCCGGTCCTCAAGAGGGAGAGCGGAAGGTCTATCGAGGCGGGTCGTGGGAAGATCCCCCTCGATGGCTGACGGTGACGTCTCGACGAAGCGCTGAGCCGAATTTCCCTATTGACGCGAATGATCTGACTATCGGATTTCGTTGTGCGATGGATGTAAAAAAATAGAACGCGGCTCACACCTCAGGCCCGCTCAATGGATTGAATGGGGCCGATGAGATTTTCCGGCCACAGTGAGGGCACTTGGTTGGCGTTCGGCTCATCAGATGAGAGAAGAGAGTCTTTTTGAGCCAGATCCGTTTTCGGCAATCAGGATACGGGCAGTATTGAACGTCTGTTTTTGTTCCCATCTTACGAACACCCCGTGGTTTCACCGCAGTTTCTGCAGACCAGGCACATCCCGTTGCGGACTAATTTGAACTGTTTGCAATTGGGACAGGGGTCGCCTTCAAATCCTTTTTGATACGCCGCCCCTCTTTCAGAGGGGTACGCGAGGGTGTCCTGCTTCAGCTCGAGTTTGTGTGCGACCTTCCCGTTTCCCTGGCCGTTTCCGGTTGAGGGATCGCTTTGAATGCGCTGTCGAGCGGGAAACAGTTCCGGGCTAATGGTCGTCGTCGTAATGGACCCGGGGTCGGCCGGTTCGTCGTCCGTGCATTCGGGATCCTGTTTGACGGAATCCCCGCGCAGGTCGTCCTGGTTCACCTGCGCGAGTTCTTTCTTGTCGAGATAGGTAATGGCCAACTCACGAAAGATGTAGTCGATGATCGACGTCGACATTTTAATGTGGTCGTTGAGATTGACCGGGCCGTTGGGTTCGAAGCGAGTGAACAGGAAGGCCTCGACGAATTCTTCGAGAGGAACGCCGTGTTGGAGGCCCAAAGAAATGGCAATGGCAAAACAGTTCATGAGGCTGCGAAACGCGGCCCCTTCCTTGTGCATGTCGAGAAAGATTTCTCCCAGGGTCCGATCCTCGTATTCACCGGTGCGAAGATAGATTTTGTGCCCGCCGATCATGGCCTTTTGCGTATACCCCCCGCGTCGTGAGGGGAGCGGGCGACGTTTGGCGAGATACCGGACCAATACCCGTTCCGTTACGTGTTGGGCCGCCTTCACGACGTCGTCGTGAGGTTCGGACTTCGAGTCCACGGAGGCGCTCAGAGGCTGGCTCAGTTTGGAGCCGTCCCGATATAAGGCCACGGCTTTAAGCATTTGCTGCCAGCCCGTCAGGTATGCGGAATTCGCGTCCCTGACGCTGGAATCCGAAGGCATGTTGATGGTCTTGCTGATGGCGCCGCTGATAAATGGCTGTGCCGCGGCCATCATCCTGATGTGCGCCGCGGTCGAAATGTACCGTTTCCCGATGCGGCCGCATCGGGAAGCGCAGTCGAAAACCGGAAGATGTTCGTCCTTGAGGTGGGGTGCCTTTTCTACCGTCATGGTCCCACAGCAAAAATTATTGGCCGAGAGAATTTCTTCTTGGGTAAATCCCAACGCGTTGAGAATATTGAACTGGGGATCATTGAGTTGCGCGTCGGAAAAGCCGAGGACGTCCCTGCAGAAGTCCTCACCCAATGTCCATTTATTGAAGGCGAACTGGATTTCAAAGACTTCGTCCAGCGTCGATTCCAGGCGATCCAGCACTTCCGATGTAAACCCCTTGGCGCGGAGCGATTCATGATTCAGAAGCGGAGCCTGTTTGAGGGTGCGGGTACCCGTGGCATAGGTGATGATGTCGTGGATCTGCTCCTGGGTATAACCCAATTTTTTTAACGCTGGGGGCAGGCTTTGGTTGATGATCTTGAAGTAGCCTCCTCCGGCCAGTTTCTTGAATTTGACGAGAGCGAAGTCGGGCTCGATCCCTGTGGTATCACAGTCCATGACCAACCCGATGGTGCCGGTGGGAGCGATCACCGTGGCCTGGGCGTTCCTGAATCCGTGGGCTTCTCCCAATTTGATGACGCGGTCCCAGGTCTCTTGCGCAGCACGCAAGAGCACGGCAGGGGCGTGAGCCGGATCAATGCCCTTCGGGGTCCTCGTCAGGCCTTCATAGTCGTCAAACGTGGCCTGATACGCGGCCTTTCGATGGTTGCGCATGACCCGCAGCATGTGCTCACGATTTTTCGTGAACCCGGGGAACGGACCGAGTTCAGCCGCCATTTCCGCCGAGGCCGCATAGGCTTCGCCGGTCAGAATGGCGGTCAGGGCTCCGCAGATAGCCAGCGCCTCGGGAGAATCGTAGGCAATGCCCATCCGCATGAGCAGGGACCCGAGGTTGGCATACCCCAGTCCCAACGTTCGAAAGCGGAAACTTTTCTCGGCAATGGACTTGCTCGGGAATCCGGCCATGAGCACGCTGATTTCCAGGACGATGGTCCAGAGCCGGATGGCGTGCCGGTATGCTGGGACATCGAATTCACCCTCTGGCGTGATGAAGGCACCCAAGTTCAGGGAAGCCAAGTTACACGCGGTATCATCCAGAAACATGTATTCGCTGCACGGGTTTGAGGCGTTGATGCGCCCGTCCTCCGGGCAGGTATGCCATTCATTGATCGTGGTGTCGTATTGAATGCCGGGATCGGCACACATCCAGGCAGCCCAGCAGATGCGATCCCACAGGTCCTTGGCTTTGAGCGTTTTGGTCACGGCTCCGTCCGTTCGACGGGTGAGTTGCCACTCGCCGTCCTGCTGCAACGCATGAAAGAACGCGTTGGGGATCCGAATACTGTTGTTGGAGTTTTGCCCGGACACCGTTTGATAGGCTTTACTGTCCCAGTTCGTGTCATATTCATGAAACACGAAATGGGTATAGCCTTCCCGGGCATAGGCAAAGATCCGCTGGATATAGGCTTCGGGGACATCTGCTTGGCGAGCCGCGCGGATGGCCTCCTTGAGCGGAAGGTTGCGTTCGGGGTCGAGTTCGACCGTATCCGGACCATCGGTGCTGTTCTGATGACAGGCTTTCATGATGGTGTTCAACTGATTGGCGCAGGTCCTGGACCCGGTCACCATGGCGGCGACCTTTTGTTCCTCGATCATCTTCCAGTCGATGAACTCTTCGATATCGGGATGGTCCAGATCCAGGCACACCATTTTGGCAGCCCGTCTGGTTGTGCCTCCGGATTTGATCGCGCCTGCTGCACGGTCTCCGATTTTGAGGAAGGACATCAGCCCGGAGGATTTTCCTCCGCCGGACAACGGCTCATTTTCTCCTCGAAGCTTGGAAAAATTGGTGCCGGTCCCTGATCCGTATTTGAATAACCGGGCTTCCCGAACCCATAAGTCCATAATGCCGCCGTCGTTGACGAGGTTGTCATCGACTGATTGGATAAAACAGGCGTGAACCTGGGGGCGTTCGTAGGCGTTCTTGGACCGGTGAAGTTTTTGGGTGTGGGGATCGACGAAATAATGACCTTGAGAGGGGCCGCTGATTTCATACGCATAGTGCAGGCCGGTATTGAACCATTGCGGGGAATTGGGCGCGGCCATTTGTTTGGCCAGCATGAAACACAGTTCGGAGTAAAAGGCCCGGGCGTCCTGGTCAGTATCGAAGTACCCATGCGTCTCGCCCCACTGCGTCCAGCATCCTGCCAGGCGATGAAAGACCTGCCGGGCGTCGCGTTCGCCGCCCGTCCGGGAGGTTTGCTGATCATCCCTGACCGGTTCGCCATTGGCATCGAGTTGCGGCACTCCGGCTTTCCGGAAATATTTTTGCGCCAGAATGTCCACGGCCAGTTGGGACCATTGCTCGGGGACCTGAATGTCATCGAGTTGGAAGACCAGGGAGCCGTCCGGATTCCGGATTTCCGAAGACCGGGAGGAAAAAGGAATGTCTTCGTAGGGCAATGCTCCGGCCTGGGTAAAAAGGCGTTCGATCTTCACATTTACCGTTTTCTGTTTGATCCCGGTTTTCTGCCAAGCAGTATAAATGTTTTCAAGCGACACAATCTATAGAGTGACATGGAAATTGTCAATACTAAATATTGTGTTTTTTTGCTTTCATGACTGGGGAGGCAGTGGATATCCTGGGGAATAAAGAAAACTATTGTGATTCAAAATGTTATGAAGACATTTTTATGTTACCCACAGGACGAAAAAGAGAACTGTTCATTCATCAACAAGGTTGTCCGGGAATTCGTGTCTTCCGGCGGAAAAAAAAGAACATAGGCGATCTTGTTGCACGTGAGTCTCGATTTTTACCGGAATTCATACTATTCTGCTGCTTCCCCCATGGGAGCCCTGTCAATAAGTTGGAACGTGATTTCTCTCACAAAAGGAGTCGTTGAATCATGTACGTGTGGAGCAAACGGATTGTCATCACCTTATTGGTCACGTGCGGGGTCTTGCAGGTGATTTTTTGGGGCACCACAACGGGTGAGCATGCCGGTGACCTCACCACGCGTGCCACGCATTGGTTGGGGATCAACTATTTCTTACTGGTCGTGTGGGTGTTCGTCTGGATGTTTGACCAAGCGCGTGTCCGTGGGAAAAATGCGTGGATCTGGTTGATCCCCCTTCTGGTTGCCCCGCTGCCGACTTTGATGACGTTTGTTCTGGTCCTTCAGCGGCGACTAAAATAACGGGTCTCTCGCTTATCCGATCATCACTCGGGATTCCGGAAAGCGATACCGGGGGGTGGTTGTGGTGTAAATGGCGAACAGCCCGATGAGCAGCGGTCCGAAACGGCCGATCAACATCGAGACGATGATCACCAGCTTGCCGAAGTCCGTGAACAGAGCGGAAAAGCTGCGCCCGTCCCCGTCTCCGAGGGACATGCCGACGATCCCCATCGCCGACGTGACTTCGAACATGATACTCAAAAACGGGCGTTCTTCCGTAAAGGCGAGGACCAGCGTGAACAGGGTGATGGCTGTGAATGCCAGGATCGCGAGACAAAAAGCGCGGACCACCAATTCTCGCGATATTCTCCTGTGAAAGATTTCGATGTCGTGCTGGCGTCGAAGCACCGCCCAGATCGTCAGCCAGATGATGGCGAACGTCGTGGTTTTGATGCCTCCCGACATGCTGCCGGGTGAGCCACCGATGGTCATCAGGAGCAGCAGGAAATACAGGGTGGCGTCATTCATCGCACTGATGTCTATGGTCGTAAATCCGGCAGTACGCGACATCGCGTGGAAATGTGCCGTGGCGAATCGTTCCCCAATGCTCATGGGTTGAAACGTTCGCGGATTGTTCCATTCCAGCACGGTGATGCCCACAGTGCCTGACGCGAGCACGATCAGGGTGACCACGACCACGAGTTTTGTATGCGTCTGGAGCCGAAAACGGTGGCCTTTGAGATTGCCCCACACGTCCTGAAAGACAAAAAACCCGATACTTCCCAGAATGACCAGGACCGTCACGATCAGATTGATGGACAGGTCGGTTCGATAGGAAATCAGGCTGTCGGAGAACAGGGCAAAGCCCGCGTTATTAAAGGCGGAGACGGAATGGAAGAGCCCGGAGTACAGGGCTTCCCCCCACGGCATGTCCCAGGAAAAACGGAAAGCGAGAAAGAGAAACCCTAATCCTTCCACAACCACGGTGGCGACGGCCACGATTTTGACGTAGCGAATCGAGCCGGCCATATCGAACGTGCTCAGTGTTTCGGCGAGCATCATCCGGTCGCGTAATCCGATGCGATGCCCCAAGGCCAGCAGGATGATCGTCGCCAGCAAGGCATAGCCCAGTCCGCCGATTTGGATGAGCAGTAAGATGATGATTTGTCCGAAGGTGGTGAATTCATGGGGCGTATCCATCACGATCAGCCCGGTTACGCAAACGGCTGAAGTCGCGGTAAACAAGGCGTCGATGAATCGTAATGCCACGCCTTCCTGGGTGGCGAACGGGAGCATGAGGAGGGCCGTGCCGATGAAAATCAGGGCCGCGGCCGCCAATGCAACAATTTGACCGGGCAACAGGCGAATGGATGCCAGTTGGCTGCGAAGGGAGGATCGTGCGGTTGGAACCCGTTCAAGGTCTGGCATGGGGCCGGTATTGCATGATTTGAATGATGCGCATCAGGGAGCGCGCCGCAATCCCCCGGATAAGCGGAGGATGGAAGCATTTAACAACGTTGTCCATTGAACAGGCAGGGTTTATAGCGGGTCGAGTCAAAATCAATGTCTTCCTGGTAGACGAGTTCGTTGCCGTTGACTCCATCCTGTTCGGGATCATTCCACATCGTATGGTTCCACCAGTAAAACAGGGGATAAGGTTCGAGATAGTACACGGGATTCCCATACACGCTTCTCTGGTGCTCCCAGACTTTTCTGCCGACCACGTAATCGACTTCTTCGGTCCCTTTCAGGGAATACAAAAATATGACCATGCGCGTTTCATGGTCATAAATTTCTTCCAGGCGGGTTTCTTCGTCCGGCTCGACGGGCAGGGGGGGCTGAGCAAGGCTCAACCCGGGCAGGACACAAGCAAGCCACAATGAGAGGAAGATCGGTGCAATCGAAAAAAGGTGGGCCATCCGGCACCTTTCGTCAAAAAGAGAGGTCGCGCAGCCGTTCCTGTGGCAACTCCGTTCATTGTACTCCTAACGATGCTCTTCGGCAATTTGTTTTTGTGGGGAATGATGTCGCTCACTTGGCAGGCCTGTCTGTGAGCAGTGTCGGGTGGCGCCTGCGGCGAATCCGACCGACAACACAGCCCGGCCATGTCCCCCTGATAAGGGGGATTGAGGGGGTTGGGGGCGCTCCGGTCAGTCGGGCAGGTCGGATGAGCGTCGCGTCATCCGACAGGAAGGGGGCCCATGGTCGGGGGCCAGTCAGGCCATGAAGACCTTGGTCACGTGACAGACATCATCCCCTTTTTGTGATTGACGGAGTGATTGTCTGTGTTCAGTCATTCGTTGACACCTTTCACGGTCTCCTGCTGTCATCCCCGATTCCCGATTACAAATGTCGGGGACAGGCTATTTGTGATTGAGGATCCAGACCCTGGAGATCGGATGAGCGAAGCGTATCCGACAAAGGGCTGTATCCCTACAAGCACTGCCTCCGCGCGTGGCGTGGGGAAATACGTAGGGCAAATTTTGGGTGATGGAGATTTGTCGCTGAGGTTCCCGGTTGGGTACGGGGCATGTCTGAGTCCGTTCGGAGAGACCGCCACGCATAGAAGGGGCCTTTAAGTTTTTGATTAAGTTCTTGACACAGACGTGCATTCCCGTTACAATTTTCCAATTGCGTGCCTGAAAGACTGATCACACTATGACAAAAATCAGCCGGTTGGGAAGGAGCAGGTATTTCTTGACAGCGAAGATCGTCTTTCTGATCTATCTCTCAGGGTTTCTCTTTGGTGCCGGCGATGCTGTTGCTTCCGGCATCCCCCCATCGCTGCAAGTTGCGGTTTCGTCTTCGTTGCCCTCACCGGCGAGCCTGAAGGCTCTTAGGTATTTCCCACCGGTTTCCCGCCTCGATGCTCATACTTCCCCTGCGGTATCTTCCGCAATGCAGGCGCTTTCTCTCCGGGGAGGCGTGCGCCCGACATATGAGGATATTCACGTTATCGTCAATCCCGCGGTCGAACGCAATATTCACTACTTTCAACACGTGATTCATGACCGCTTTCAAAAATGGTTGACGAGATTTTCCGCATATCAGCCATTAGTCGAGCAGATCTTTGCCGAGTTTGACCTGCCGAAGGACTTGATTTACTTGTCGTTAATCGAAAGCGGTTTTAATCCACGGGCCTATTCGCGTGCGCACGCCGCCGGTCCTTGGCAGTTTATCAAAAGCACGGGCCGGATCTATGGGTTGAGGGTCAACTGGTACGTGGATGAACGCCGGGATCCCCTCAAGTCTACGGTTGCGGCAGCCCAGCATTTGCGGGACCTCTATGATTTGTTCGGTTCATGGCCCTTGGCCTTGGCAGGGTATAACGCTGGCGTCGGAAAAATCACCCGGGCGATTGAAAAATCCAGGACCCGGGATTTCTGGCGGATCGCCAGGACTCGGTTGATCCGCCGTGAAACCAAGGACTATGTGCCCAGATTTATGGCCGCCATGATTATCGCAAAGAATCCTGCGTTGTTCGGCTTTCACGTCTATTCGCCGCCGGTTCATCAGTATGAAGAAATTCACATGGACAAGCCGGTTCATTTGCGGGCCGTCACCAAAGCCACGGAGATTCCTTTTGAAGAGTTGCGGCGATTAAATCCTGAATTGCGTCGTAGCATCGTGCCCCAGACTCAGGGCGGCTATTTTTTAAAAGTTCCCACGGGAATGGGCGCGCGCGTACGCCAGGCCAAATCCCAAATGGAGCAATGGACGCAACCGCCGTCGTCCCGGCGAACGTGGTACCGGGTGCGGCGCGGCGACAGTTTGTCGGTGCTTGCGAGTCGTTTCGGGATGAGCGTGAGCACGTTAAAACGGCTGAATGGCATCTCCGGGAATTTAATCAGGCCCGGACAGCGATTGCGCGTCAATCAAGGCATCGTAGAGACGGGGCAGGAGACGGGCAAGCCCACGTGGTACCGGGTGCGTCGGGGCGACAGTTTGTCGGTGCTTGCGAAGCGCTTCGGGATGAGCGTGAGCACGTTAAAACGGCTGAATGGCATCTCCGGGAATTTAATCAGGACCGGACAGCGATTGCGCGTCAATCGAGGCATCGTAGAGACGGGCAACGCCACGTGGTACCGGGTGCGTCGGGGCGACAGTTTGTCGATGCTTGCGAAGCGCTTCGGGGTAAGCGTGCGCACGTTAAAACGGCTGAATGGCATCTCCGGGAATTTAATCAGGACCGGACAGCGGTTGCGCGTCAATCGAGGCGTCGTAGAGACGGGCAACGCCACGTGGTACCGGGTGCGGCGCGGCGACAACCTGTGGAGTATCGCCAAACGGTTTCGGGTGTCGGTGCAGGACTTGAAGGTGTTAAATAATTTACCCAGCAGTCTGATTCAGGTCGGACGGATGTTGCTGATCAATGCCTGATCGCATTCCCGCGGTCAGGGTTCGGTTTCTTTTCCCGCCTGCGCGTTGTCTTTATCGGCTTCTTCCTCCTGGACTTCACCGTCGGGTTCTTTCGGAGCCGGCTCAAGAATCTTGATTCGCAAGGTGGCTTCACTCGCATAGGGCGAGTTCGGATATTCATCCACTAACTGTTTGTATCGGGCGAGCGCCTCGTCCTGGCGTTTTTCATATTCCTCGAGTTTTGCGAGTTCGAAGATCACCTGATCCTTATTGAGCGTTTGAGGAATCTGAAGCACTTGTGTGTAGGCGTGGCTTCCTTTTTCGCGTTCCCCGTTTGCCAGGTAGCTGGCTCCCAGTCGCTGGTAGACTAATCCGAGTAGAGTAGGAGGGTTTCCCGCTTGGTCGATGAAATGCTGATAGGCGTCGATGGCTCCGGCATGGTCGTCTTGTTCGGCCAAGGCGTTTCCAATAAAATACCACGCCGACCGGGCACTAGTGGTACGAGGAAATTCCTCGATGATCTGCTGGTACAGGGTCACGGCTTCGGCCAATTTCTCTTTTGCGGTGTCGCCATCATCGAGAGACCGGTCAAGGTAGGCTTGGGCTGCTCGATGTTCGAGGGCCAAGGCTTCCTGTTCATGTTGGTGCTGTACCCAGAGAAGGACTCCGAGCAGTATCATAACCAGGACGGCGACGACGGTTCCGGTTATGAGCGCACGGCGATGGCGTTCGGCAAAGAGCCACGCCCGTTCACTTCGGGACAAGAATAGCGGGTTCTCGATGCCTGCCTGTTTGCTGATGTGCCTGAGTTTGTAGCTCATGGTTTTGTCTTGGTGTTCATCCCATTCCGAAAGCCGCACTGTAAAGGGTTGCACCCGAATTTCTCAAGTGGGTCGTCGATTTTTGTGCCGGGCTTGTAAATGTTCCCTCATTCGTTGCCACGGTTGTCTTTGTCTGTCATCCTTGTCGGTGTTCAGTCATTCGTTGACAGAAGAGAGCGGCAGCCCTTTGTGGGATTACACTACGCTCATCCAACCTACGATTCCTACGGTGTCTGTGTGCCGTCATGTGTTGACATATGTTATCGCCGCTTGCTGTCATCACTGATCCCGGGGTTTTGTCTTTACCTTTGCAGCAGCCGCATCGTATGCGGCTGGGAGGGTCAAAGCGCCATGAGTCTGCCCTCGACATTTGTCGTCGAGGGATGGCGCCGCTACAGAAGAGGGGGAGGCCGTCGTCGGTCGGGTTAGCCACCCCGGCGTCACCCGACATCCCAACTGAACACAGACAGGGATGGCGGGAAACGGTTGGTGTTTCTGACGGTTGACACCGTGGACTTGGCTGATATAATTAAAAAAGACTGGATTTTTGAAGGTAGATGTATGGGGCGGATAGCTCAGTTGGGAGAGCGTTGCCCTTACAAGGCAGAGGTCGCAGGTTCGAGCCCTGTTCCGCCTACCAGATATATATCAGACTATCCATAAGAGCGTCGCACGTGAAACTTGAAGGGGCTCCTGGTCCAGGCAAGAGGCGTGCTTCGACATCACAATCAAAAGGTTGTCCCCTTACGTGAATGGGGCCGTCGTTCAGCCAGGTTAGGACGCCAGATTGTCAATCTGGAAGTCGCGGGTTCAAATCCCGTCGGCCCCGCCATTCACTTCGTTGTGGCTGCTCTCACCGGCAAGGTGAGAGTTCGTCATTCGCGTGACAGACTGATCGTCATATCCGATGTTTTCAACCGACCTTTCTGAATTGTTTGCTTCCCTGGGGGCCATCTCTGTCGTTGTCTTATTGATCCTGATGGGGTTTTCCGTCTTTTCGTGGGGCATCATTCTGTATAAATGGCGGATGATCCTGCTGGTTAAGAAAGAGGAGCAACAATTCCTCCAGGCCTATCAGGAGAGAGGTGCGTTCAGCGAAAAAGCGCTGCCCCCCCTTCGACGCTTGGCTGAGGAATTGCCCAATAGTCCCAGCGGTTTCGTTTTTCTTGAAGTGCTGAATCGCATGGGTCATCTGCTCGATTCCAACGTGGGTGATGTCCCGGTGTCGACTCGAACGGCAGAGCACCGGCCGGACCGGGACTATCTGGAAAAAGTCATCCAGTATCTCGTTCAGCAACAGATCGTCCGGCAGGAAGCGTACTTGCCTTTCCTCGCCACCACGGGAAATATTACCCCCTTTATCGGGCTATTGGGAACGGTCATCGGCGTCATCAATGCGTTTCGGCAAATCGGCATCGAAGGGACGGCGAGTATTGCTTCTGTGGCTCCCGGTCTTTCCGAGGCCCTCTTGGCGACGGCTGCAGGACTGTTTGCTGCGATCCCGGCAGTCGTCGGATATAATTACTATCTTTCCCAGATTCGAAAAACCATATTCGGCGTAGAAGCCTTCAGCATCGAATTTCTGAATGCCCTTGACGAGCCTGCCGTTGCCGGCAGAAAAGGTCAAAGTCACTCGTGATGTTTGGACCCCAACATCGTCGATTTCTATCCGAAATCAATATTATTCCTCTCGTTGACGTGGTTCTTGTGCTCTTGGTGATTTTTATGGTGACGACTCCGATGTTGCACCGGGGCATTGATATTGCGCTCCCCCGTTCGCAATCGAATACCGTGGTTCCCATGGAGCGCTTGGTTATTACCATTGAACCCGACAAACGGGTCTATCTGGGGAAAGATCTTGTTACGCTGATTCACTTACGTAAACGTTTGGGTGAAGCGAAGGCTGCGAGTCCCTTGGTATCCGTGTATCTTCGAGCCGATCGTCAGGTTCCTTACGGACGGATCATCCAAGTCATGGATGAAGTCAAGGGGGTGGGGATCGAACGATTGGGCATGGTGACGAACCCCCAAGGAACGGTTGTCGAAGAAGAGGTCTTTGATCCTCTGTAAGGGTGTAATGACGCGATGTCGTACGCGCCGCCTGTCAGTCTTTTGTCGTTTTATCTGCCGGATCGTGACGACTGGGCGGAAAAACGGCTGACGTGGCCCCTTGCCGGTTCGTTGGCCATTCACGTGGTGGTGTTTATCACATTGCTGAGTTTGCCTTTTGCCACGTCGCTCGAACCGTCTTCGGGGTCTTATGAGGTTACTCTCGTCACGCTTCCTGAAGTCTCGTCGGCTCCGGCTGCTTCGCCGGAAAATACGTCGAGACAGAAGGCCGATACCGTTCCACCTCCCAAGACGGAGCCCAGAGAAAACCCGATGTCCGCACCGCCTCAAAAAGCGGTTAGTCCTCCCAGCCCTTTGCTCCAGGAGAACCTGAGTGTGCCGGAAAGATTGACGGATTCGTTCGCGGGCGCGCTGGATTCCGTGGTCGTGCCCGAGCCACAAATCTTGACAATGCCTCAAGAGCCTGCGCCGCCGGTTTCGGCAGATCCCACGACGGCTCCTGAACAGCACGCGGATAAGCTCCCTGCTCTGTCCCAAGCGGACGATGGAGACGTTCCGGAAGCGGAAAGATTGACGGATTCGTTCGCGGACGCGCTGGATTCCGTGGTCGTGCCCGAGCCACAAACCCCGGTATCGCTCCCAAAGGCTGACCCGGCCCCGGCCCCTCTCCCTGCCCCTGCGAAGCCAGAGCCGGCCGTGAAGATGGACGTTCGGCCGATCCAGGCGCCCCCGCAACCCCCGAAACTCGCTTCGGGGCCGGTACCCGGGAAGCCGGAAACGGACATTCCCGCGCCGAAAGCTGACCTGCTGGCCGAGAAGCTGAAACAGCGCGTCGATACCATCATCGTCCCCAAGAAACCAAAGCAGGATTCCATCCGCGTGACTCCGGCGATCACATCCAACGATGAGCAGAAACAAGACACACCCAGGATTTCCCGGTCCTCAGACATTACCGTGCCGGCCCCGGCCCCTCGCTTGGCACCCGGCTTGCCGCCTGAAGTGCCCAAGAAGCAGGCGCCGCAGCACATTGCGCGGGAAAGCCGTGCCGTCGAGGAGTTGCAGGAGGCGATTCAATCGGTGCGTATCCCCAAGAGTCAGACGCCGCAACCCATATCAGAACCGGCCGCGGCTCGGACCCGCCCTCAACCTGTCCTGCCGCCTGAGGCACCGCAGTTGGCCAAGGTGTCCGTTGAGCACACTCCGGTTGCCACGCAACCCGCGGTGCCCGAAATCACGTCCGAGTCGGATGCCATCAAAGATCAACTCAACGACATTCGCCTTCCCGAAGTAGCGTTTGAAGCCCGGTCTGTTTCCAAGCAAACGGAGAGTCGTCCGGTGAAGACGTCGGGGCTGCTGGGAGAGAGATTTTGTTCCCCCCAAAATCCTTATTGGGAAAGCGTAGAGGGAAGGATTGATACAATTCATAGAAAAATGTATCGGTACCATTATCGTGTTGAATCCCCAGCGATTTTGACTTTTCGTGTCATGCGGAACGGTCAGGTGGATAAGCTGGATGTCGTCCGGTCCTCGGGAAACACAAAATTTGACCTAGTTGCGAAACGTGCGATCTTGACGGCTATCTTACCACCCTTTCCCACGAACGTGACCAAACCTTTTTGTCAGGTCCGACACAAGTTTAAGGTGAATCCGAATTGATGACGAAAAACGTCACTTTCTTTTTTGTGTTTTGTTTTGCCCTGCCGTTCTTTGCGTATGCAGATACGGATACAAACAAAGCCGAGGTGTTTTTGGAAACGAACCGGTCGGAATTTCAAAAAATTCCCATCTGGATCATGGGGTTCGCTGATGGTCAAACCCAGCAACAGGATGACACCGGAATCGGCAAGCAGGTCAACGCGATTCTCAAGGCTGATTTGCGGCGTACCCAAGTGTTCGAGGTCATGGAACGAGCAACGGAAACACTCCCGCTTCCCAATGCGGGTTGCCAGGGAAATGCCGCCCTGGCGAAAGCCAGAGAAAGCACGGCCCCGGTCGTCACTTGGGGAAGAATCGGTCGAAAAGATGGAAAATTGTTGATGGAGGCCTGTGCCTACGATGGAGGGCAGGAGAATGTGATCGCGATTGGTAAACGGTATACCGGTGGTCAGATTACCATGAGGCTCCTGCGGTCCATGGTTCACCGATGGGCTGATGAACTGGTCTTGCATTACACTGGGACTTCCGGTATTGCCCAGACCAAGATCATCTATGTTTCCGAAGACAAGTTCGGCCGGCGGGATTTGTTCATGATGGATTATGACGGGTTCGGCCCCAAGCGCGTCACATCGGATCCCCAATTAAGCCTCATGCCGAACTGGTCGCCCGACCGCCGCTCCGTGGTGTATACGACTTATCGCCACAATAATCAGGAAATCGTCTGGCTCGAGTTGGATAAAAGGAACAAACGCGTCCTGGTGCCTCCTGAAACGTTGAATATCACTCCGGCGGTCTCCCCGAATGGCCGGTTGTTAGCCTATGCTTCCTCCAAGGATTCCTCCGGGAAGGGCAATTCCGACATCTTCATGCTCAACTTGAACACGAAAGTGAAAAGGCAATTGACTGATAATGCCGGTGCGGAATTGTCACCCACGTGGGCGCCGGATGGCCGAAGATTGGCTTTTACGTCCGATCGGACCGGTCGACCGCAGATTTACATCATGAGAGCCGATGGCTCAAACGTTCGCCGACTAACATTTGAAGGGCGCTACAATGCCGCACCGGCTTGGTCTCCGCGGGGAGATTGGATCGCCTATGTCTGTCGCAAACCCGGCTATGGGCTGAAGTTATGCCGAATTTCTCCGGACGGGAAGCGACAGTTTCAAATAACAAGCGGCCCTATGAGTGAAATCGACGATTCTCCTTCGTGGGGGCCGGATGGCCGTCACTTGGTTTTTAGTTCAACGCGAGGCGAGCAGAGCCACATTTACATGATTCATCTCGATGGTATTGGGTTGGAACGGTTGACGGCAGGCGGGATTCACTATAGTTCTCCTTCTTGGTCTTCACTCTTGAAGTGATGGGTTTCCCCACTGACAGAGTCAGGGCATCGGCAGAACATCAACGCGCCAATGACCGAAATTCGACAAACGAGTCGCCTTCTGGAGTCAGGAAATTGGAAGCGATGGAAGAAGAAATCGTAGGGGAGTGAAAACCATGTGGATTGATCGTGTTTCTTTCTCGATCTCAAAGGGTTCGATACGAAAAGCCGGTTTTAACCTGACAATGGGATTGTGCCTTACCTGTCTGGCATTCAGCCTGACGTCCTGTGCGCAGCAGTCCGACTTGGTGAAAGTGGAAAAAGACCTTGAAGGCAAAATCACCAAATTGGATCGTGAGAAAAAAGCCTTGGCCCAAGTCCTTAAGCAGGCCAAGCAGGAGGCCAAGCAGGAAATCGCAGATGCCCGAAGCGCCTTGGAGCAACAAAAAGCTGAGTTAAACGATGAAATCACGAAGGCTCGTGCACAAATAAAAAGTGAGTTGCGGAGCCTGCGAGAGGAAAATTTGCCAAAGGTCGTCGGTGATTTGGAGACACAATTCCATCAGATCCGCATAAACCTTGAAAAGGATTTGCAGCAGCAAGATCAACGGATGGATGCGCTGAAGGAACTGCGAGAACAACGTGAAGCCGAACTGTCCAATCGGATCGTCGCGTTGGGCAAGAGACTTGATCAGGCCTTGGCGCAGCATGGCAAAAAGGTGAGTGCCCGGTTTGCCGAGTTTCAAGGGTCATTGGGTCAGTTTAAAAAGATTCTGGCCGGGGTCAATAACCGATTGGATGAGGAAGGGAAGCGGGCAACGAGTGCCGAGTCGAAAATACGACAGGACTTGGACCAACGCATACAAGCCTTTGGAGTCAAACTCGATTCTGATACGCAGACGTTGAAAACCTATTTGGAAACTGAGGTCAAAACTGCGATCCAATCCATCAACGCCAAACTGGATACTGAACTTGCGGGACTGCGGCAGACCGATACCCTGCACGGTAAAAACATCGAAGATGTCACCCTGTCCTTGACCCAACTCCGCGACGTGTTGGGGACGACCGGAACCCAACTTGGCACCAAGCTGGACAGCCAAGGGAAGGGCCTGGAACAAACGGCAAAACGAGTTGAGCAATTGCAGGGCCAGTATGCGGCGTTGGCTAAAAAGTTGGATGCCGACGTGAAAGGTCTTCACGGGTATTTGGAAAAGGAGGTTCGACCGAGTTTGAAATCGATCGTGAAAGTGTTTGGTGAGGAAAAGAGTCAAATCTCTCAGGAGTTGATAAAGTTCAAATCCGGTCTCCAACGCGTTGAACAAGCGAGCGTCTCCAGTGTGACCCAAACGCAAACGCAATTGGACGCTCAAGCCAAGCACGTCCAGGAATTGGGTGAAGCTGTGGCAGGCATGCGAGAGGTGTTGGATTCCGTGGCCGGCATGTTGGGCAACCGTACTGATCAGCACATGAATCAACTGGGGCAGTTGACAGCACAATTGACGCAATTGAAGAAAGAACGGTCAGCCGAAGCCGCCAAGCAGGCATCGAATACCGAAGCCGTCTCGACCCATCTTAACGAGGTGGCGGCGAGCGTGCAGTCGATCGGGGAATCGTTTGAGCAATTCAAGGGCCTGGTGTTCACCAAGTTGGAAGAGCAGGCGAACCGGCTCCAGATCCAAGACCAGCAGACGTCGAAAGTGCAGGGGGTCTCCTCTGCGGTGACAGCCCTTGAGCAGAGCCTCAAGGCCAACGTCACGCAACTCAATAAATTAACCCAATCCGTCGCGCAGTTGAAAGAGGTGGTCCAAACCATGGGCGACAAACTGGGTTCCAAGGTGGCGACCCACGAATCCCAACTCAATAAACAGGCGAGCCGGCTCCAGACCCAGGACCAGCGGGTGTCGAAAGTGCAGGGGGTCTCCTCTGCGGTGACAGCCCTTGAGCAGAACCTCAAGGCCAACGTCACGCAACTCAATGAATTAACCCAATCCGTCGTGCAGTTGAAAGAGGTAGTCAGAGCCATGGGCGACAAACTGGGTTCCAAGGTGGCGGTCCACGAATCCCAACTCAATAAACAGGCGAGCCGGCTCCAGACCCAGGGCCAGCAGGTGTCGAAAGTGCAGGGGGTCTCCTCTGCGGTGACAGCCCTTGAGCGGAGCCTCAAGGCCAACGTCACGCAACTCAATGAATTAACCCAATCCGTCGAGCAGTTGAAAGAGGTGGTCAGCACCATGGACGACAAACTGGGCTCCAAGGTGGCGGCCCATGAATCCCAACTCATCGAAGTCGAGCAGGCCCTCAAGAAATTCGGGAAACCGGTTCGTTCCAAAAAGCCCCGTTCCCCTTAGTCCCCAAGGGATCATCGACGGATCACAGCGATTCTCCGACAAAGCCTTTCGCATGGAGTCTGTTGAATCTAGAATCAAGATCCTCCCGGAGTCTGTGGCTTCCCAAATTGCCGCCGGCGAGGTCGTGGAACGTCCGGCGTCAGTCGTGAAAGAACTGCTTGATAACAGCGTGGATGCCGGCAGTACAGTGATCTCCATCGACGTGGTCAATGGCGGGAAGACCCTGATCCGGGTGAGCGATGACGGCGAAGGGATGAGTCGAACCGACGCCACACTGGCTTGCCAACGATTTGCCACCAGCAAAATCAGCCATCCGGGCGATCTTTCGGGCATCGCCACCTACGGATTTCGTGGGGAGGCGTTGCCCAGTATTGCCGCGGTTTCACGCTTTCGGATGCTGACGGCCCGGCATCATGCCCTTGCAGGGACCACCGTGGTTATTGAGGGAGGAGAGGTCAGATCGGTCGAAGACCGAGGGACCGCACCAGGGACGCGAATCGAGGTGAAAGAGTTGTTTTTCAATACCCCTGGGCGACGGAAATTTTTGAAGACCACGTCCACGGAATTTTCCCATATTGCGCACGTTGTCCAGCAAGCCGCTTTGGCGAATCTGCACACGCAATTGCGCTTGACGCATAATGACCACGTCGTATTCGACTATCCCAAGGTCACCGCATTGGAGGATCGATTGCTTCAGGTGTATGGACCGAGGAGCATGGACATAATGCTGCCTATTCACTATGAGCAGACCGACATACACGTGCGAGGGATGATCGTCAATCCGTATCATTCGAAAACCGGTCGAACCCCGCAGGAAATACTTGTGAACCGGCGTCCCGTCAAAAACACGACCATTGCGCATGCCGTATATGAATCGTATGGCTCCTTCTTACCAAAAGGCCGACATCCGACGTTTGCGCTGCTGGTGGAAGTCGCCCCCCATGAGGTAGACGTCAACGTGCATCCCTCAAAACGGGAAGTGAAATTTTGCACTCCCGACCTGATCCATCGAACGATCAAGGCCGCGGTTCGCGGTCCGCTGCAAAAGAACGTGACGCCGCCGCCCTCCGGCCTTGAACAAGTGGTGTCCGATGCCGTCGAGCAGGAGAGACCCGGGACGGGGATGCTGGACATGCCGTTCGTCGAACGGCCGTTCCCTTCCGGCGCAAACGCCATGCAAACAGGTTTCAGAAGAGGGCAAAAGAGCGAAACGGATCAGGTCGAAGAAGCGCCGGAACTCTATACGCTTGGGCCCGATGTTCAGATTCTCGGGCAAATCCATGCTACCTATATCGTCGCTCGTATTGGAGATGAATTGCACGTGCTGGATCAGCATACGATTCATGAACGCGTGCTTTTTGAGGGGTTGTGGAGAGGGTGGGAAAGCCGTGATATCCAAACCCAGCCGCTTCTGATTCCCGAGCCGGTGGACGTTCCGGTCGAGGCGGCCGGGCGGTTGGCGGAGATTCTGCCGGAGTTGGCCAGCGTGGGGCTCGAACTCGAATGTTTCGGGCCGGCCTCTTTCGTCATTCGATCTATGCCGGCACTCATCGGACAGATGGACTATGCTGCCTTACTCGAAGATATTCTGGTGGACCTGTCGGAGTGGAACTCCGTCGATTCTCTCGACACACGTGTCCGGTCCGTCCTGGCGTCAATAGCCTGCCAGGGTGCGGTCCAGGCCGGTCGCCTGATGGAAACGCCGGAAATGACGCGCGTAGTGCGCGATTGGCTTCACGAAGGAAGCCCCATGACCTGCCCTCATGGCCGAAGGATCTCCTTACGTTTTGCCAGCGAAGAACTGCATCGAATTTTCCGGCGTCTATGAATCCACCCGTCGAGCATCGCCTTTCTTTAACCCACGGGGGGCGAACCTTGGTGAAGGTTCCACCCGCGTTGCGGCCCCTTGTCGTCCTGGTGGGTCCTACGGCCATCGGTAAGAGTCGTATCGCGCTGGAAGTGGCTCAAGCCTTGGGGACGGAGATCCTGACCGCGGATTCGACGCAGGTCTATCGAGGAATGAATGTAGGGACGGATACCCCCTCGGAAGCGGACCGGCAACGGGTTCCCCATCGGTTGATCGACCTGGTGGACCCGGATGAACCGTTTAACGCCGGTGAGTTCCGCCGGCAGGCCCTTCGAGAGATCGCCAGTCTGTACGAAAAAGGCCTTCTGCCGTTGATCGTCGGTGGGACGGGGCTCTACGTTCGGGCGCTGTTGAACGGGTTGTGGGCCGGACCTTCCAGCGATCGCACCCTTCGCCGGAAACTCGAAGAAGAAACCCAAGCGCGGGGAGGGGAGTCGATGTATCAGGAGTTGATCCGCGTGGACCCTATAACCGCGCGCCGGCTGCATCCCCGCGATACGGTGAAAGTGCTGCGGGCGCTGGAAGTGTACCGGCAAACCGGCGTTCCTCTTTCGACGGCCCACGAAGAACATCGTAAACGGGCACCCTCCTTTCAGGCCTTGATGTTAGGGTTGACCATGGAACGGGCCGTTCTTTATCAACGGATTGATCAGCGAGTCGACGTTGAGTTGGCAAAGGGATTGGTTGACGAAACCCGGACCTTGCTGGCGAAGGGATACTCCAGATCGCTTGTCTCGATGAAAAGTTTGGGCTATCGTCAGATAGCGGGGTATCTGGAAGGAGAGTATTCCTACGACGAAGCGGTGAGGCAATTGAAGCGGGATACCCGTCGTTTCGCGAAACGGCAAATGACGTGGTTCAGGAAGGAACCGGATTTGACGTGGGTCGAGGTGCAAGGGGACGAGTCCGTTCGATCTGTTTCTCAACGCGTCGTCACGCGTATCGAACGATTCGTGAAAACCTTACAGGGATAATCCATAAGGAAGAAGCCTATGCCAGCGAAACTTCGTGCCGATATTGCAGTCATTGGAGGGAGTGGGTTATACGAAATGGAAGGCTTGGAACACGTTCGAGAGACGCGCGTGTCGACCCCGTTCGGCCGGCCTTCGGATGCCGTGGTGCTTGGAACCTTGTCCGGTATCCGCGTCGCGTTCCTCTCGCGTCATGGGCGGGGTCATCGCATCAGTCCTTCCATGATCAATTACCGGGCAAACGTCTGCGCGCTCAAATCGCTCGGCGTGACGCGCATTTTTTCCGTTAGTGCGGTGGGGAGTATGAAAGAGCGCATCCATCCCGGTCATATGGTCCTTCCGGACCAATTTCTCGATCGGACGACCAAGCGGGAGAATACGTTTTTCGATGATGGGCTTGTAGCGCATGTGACGTTTGCCGATCCCGTTTGTCACGCGTTGGCGAATCAACTGAGTGAGGCTGCCCGGTCGATAGAAGCCAGGTTCCACGTGGGCGGGACGTATCTCTGTATCGAAGGGCCGCAGTTTTCAACCAAGGCGGAATCGTTGTTGTATCGGCAATGGGGCGTGGATATCATCGGGATGACCAACGCGACGGAAGCGAAACTCGCCAGGGAGGCGGAAATCTGCTATGCGACGCTGGCTTTGGTGACGGATTTCGATTGCTGGCATCAGAGTGAAGAGCCCGTCTCCGTGGAAGCGATTTTGAACGTCATGCACGCGAACGTGGTCCAGGCCAAAACGTTGCTTCGGGACGCCATTCAACGAACCGGGGGGGAGAGAGCTTGTTCATGCGCGACGGCGCTTCGACAGACCATCGTGACCGCGCCGAAAGCCGTGACGGCCTCTGTGAAACGGCGCTATAGTCTTTTTTTGAAACAGATGAAAACATCAAAGGGGAGTCGATGACATGGGAAAATTGTTGGTGGTGGGATCCGTGGCGTTTGATACGGTTCGGACTCCTTTCGGGGAAGTCACAGAAGTCTTAGGAGGGTCGGCCACGTATTTTTCCACGGCTGCCAGCTTTTTTACCGACGTCAATGTCATCGCGGTGGTGGGAGAGGATTTTCCGGAAGAACACGTCGCATTTTTGAAAAGTCGCGGGATCGATCTGTCCGGTCTCGAACGTCGCAGTGGAAAAACATTTCGCTGGCAAGGTGAATATACGTATCAACTCAATGAAGCCCACACGCTCGATACCCAACTGAACGTCCTGGAGTCCTTTCGCCCCAAAATTCCGGCCCACTATCGGACTCCCGACATGTTATTTTTGGGGAACATCGATCCCGAGCTTCAGCTGGACGTGTTGAATCAAGTCGAACGGCCTCGCATCGTCGCCTGTGATACCATGAATTTTTGGATTCAGGGAAAACGGGACGCCCTGTGGAACGTGTTAGAAAAGATCGACGTGCTCGTCATCAATGACGGAGAGGCTCGTGAACTCGGTCAGGATTTCAGTCTGGTCAAAGTCGCAAAAGACATTCTGGCCCGCGGGCCCAAATATTTCATTATTAAACGAGGAGAGTACGGCGTCTTGATGTTTCATGAAAAAGGCGTTTTTGGTGCGCCGGCGTTTCCGTTGGAAATGGTGAAAGATCCGACCGGTGCCGGCGATACGTTCGCCGGTGGGTTTATGGGATATCTGACCTCCACGGGCAATTTTTCTGATGTTGGCTTAAGGCGAGCGATTATTTTCGGAAGCGTCATGGCTTCATTTACCGTCGAAGGGTTCAGTCTCGACCGCCTGCGGCAACTGGAATATCCGGACCTTGAATCTCGTTACCGGGACTTTAAACGTCTTACTCATTTCGAGGACCTTTCGTGACCATTCAAGGCTTCTTCACGTTCAGCCGGTTCGCTCTCCTCGGTAGAAGAAAAGCGAATGAGCCGTGCCGCTTGTTCGTGAAGGTGTTTTGGAGATCGTCAAGTCGCGTTCAATGTCGGAGCATATGGAGTTATTAGGCGACAAATTGCAGGCTGCCCGTAAGATTCAAGGATTGACCCTCGAACAGGTGGCCAATCGGACCCGAATCCAGGACTCGTATTTGAGAGCTTTGGAAGAGGGCTCGTTTGAGCAATTGCCTGCGCGGGTCTTCACCAAAGGTTTTGTTCGATCCTATGCCCGATTGCTCGATCTCGACGAAGAAGAATGTCTGCGGTTGTTTGCAGAATGTTCCGATGCGTTCTACAAAAAAGAAGCGGCGGGACGGAAACTTCCTCTGCTGAAGGAGGGCGAGCCTACAGGGAGAACCAGCCGAGTCATGGTGGTTCTCCTCGTTGGGGGGATCCTGCTTCTGGGGGTGCGGGTGCTCCTTCAACAAAAATCCCTTTCAACGTCCGTCAGTTCTCATTTTTCACAACAGCCCGTTGACCTGCTCGACCGAAGTCTGTCGGAACCGGAGCAACCCGATCACACGAACGAAAGCGCCGAAGATCGCCTGCCTGCTTCGACCCAACGGCACGTTGACGCCTCAGGGTCCGCGGATACGGAGTCCGTTCCAACAACAATGGACGTCGCCGGGATTCCCGTGGAGTCGCCGGTTGATGACAGGGCGTCCGAGCCTTCCTTGTTGCCTTCGGATCCGGCGCCGATTGCCTCCACCACGACAGAATCGGACGATAAGCCGCTGATTCTTGAAGTACGGACGTTGGAAATGACCTGGATCGTGGTTCGTTCCGATGAAAACGAACCCCGGGAAGCCTTATTGCGGGAAGGTGAAATCTTGCAATGGCGGGCCCGTGAGCGATTTCTGTTGACACTTGGGAACGCCGGAGGGGTCGAGGTCAGGCTCAATGGCCAGTTGCGCGGCCCTTTTGGTGAAACTGGCGTCGTGGTTCGAGATGTGGAATTAAGACCGCAACCGCCGATTTTGGCACCTTGAATGGGGATTGGCATTGTCAATGTGCCGCAGAGCTAAAAATAGAGTCTCCCCTTGAATTTCTTGACAGGTAAAACCCACATTGATATGTTCGGCGGGTTTGGAGATTTTGAAATTACTTGTGATGAGGGTGTAACATAAAAAACGTCGATGCTCTGAGGGCCTTTACCCTCAATCTAAACGGCCTTCCAGACAAAGGATGCCATCATTATCATTATCAAAGGAGGGATTCATGAAGCAGTTTGTCGCAATTTGTAGTTTGTTGACGGCATTTGCCTTCGTCGGTGGTGGTTTGGCTTTTGCCGGAGCCGAAAAAGACCCGCTGAAGCCACGGGTCCCGAAGGCTGAACGCGGAAAGGCCAAGAAAATAAAACCACCCGCCGAATTGTACAAGAAAACGAAAAAAGCTTCCGACGCTATCGTTGCCGAAGGCAAGAAAATCTTTGAAGGTAAAGGTACCTGTGTCAATTGTCACGGCAAAAACGGAGATGGCACCGGTCCGGCAGGAAAGGTATTGAATCCCGGCCCGCGGAACTTTACCAATTGCAAATTCCACAAGAAACGGAAAGATGGTGAATTGTTCTGGATCATCAAGAACGGCAGCCCTGGGACCGGGATGGTCTCTATGATTCCGGCTACCATCACGGAAGAAGAAGCGTGGAAAGTGTTGGCATACGAACGAAGTTTCTGTAAGAAATGGCGCAAGTAGTCGTTTCGTGAAGTGGGTCAGTGTCCAAAGCCCCGTTCAGGGTCAACCCTGAACGGGGCTTTTTCTCTTAACCGAAGGTGCAACTCGTGCCACACACTTCCTCATTCACCTCCTTGGGCCGAGTCCTGTTGGTCCTGAGCTTGGTGCTAATGGGTTGGGTCACCGGTTCTGCTCAGGGTCTGGCTGAAGAAGTGCAACCGTTGCGGCCTAGGGTGCCGGTGAGTGAACGAATATGGGCCCGGCAATTGGCCCCGCCTTTCGGTTCGACGAAAACGGCTTCTCTCGAGATCGTGGAACAAGGAAGAGTCCTGTATGAAGGAAAAGGGGCCTGTGTGTCATGTCATGGGAAAACCGGTTTGGGAGATGGTCCGGTCGGGAGGCGTTTGAGTCCCGGCCCTCGAAATTTCGCCAATTGCCGATTCCACAAGAGACGACGCGACGGCGAACTGTTCTGGATCATCAAATACGGCATCCCGGGGACAGGCATGGTTCCGATGATTCCAGTGACGATTACCGAAGAGGAAGCCTGGAAAATATTGGCCTATGAACGAAGATTCTGCAAGGATTGGCCTTTCGCTTCCCTCCCATCTGGCGAGTCTGCTCCCGCTCCTGTCTTCGATGTGCGTAATGAGGGATCCGATCAAAACGAGGAATGATGGATTGAGACATCCGGTTGACACCTGGAAGAACCGTTGACTAGACTCGGCTGTTTCATGATCAATCGTTGTGCAACATGTTGAGGAGAGTGCAAGAGCATGGCAAGCAAGCGAATGCAAGAAGAGGATAAGGCCATCCTTGAAAAAAAAGTCAAGGAAAGACGCGTCGGAAGTGAAAACCCCGAAGGGGACAAGGACGTCAGGCAGTTGCGAAAACGTCTCAGACGGGTCCAGCGAAAAATTCGTGGTAAGGCGGCCCGTATAGCCAAAGCTGCCGGGGAAAAAGCCAACGCCGCGTAACGGTGGATAGCAAGGGCGACGCGCCTGCTGAATTCAGTGAAAGGGGAACGTTCATGACTGACAATGTGCAACCTTCCGTCGAAGATTCTCAGCCGCAACCTGAGGGACCCGATGCCGTCTCTCAAGATGAAGTGACGGATGAATTTGTGGATGAAGTATCGGAATCCTTGTGGGGGGGCGACGCCGTTGCCACGGCGGAAGCCGGGGAAGCAGGTGAGGAACCGGCAGAGGAAGAAGAGCCTGAATTAGAAGAAGAGAAGGTCAAGGATGAGATCGATATCCAAATCGACCTTCTTCAGGATACGGATTGGGTCGTGCGGCGTGAGGCGGTCGTTACTCTTGGTGAAATGGGAGACGACCGTTGCGTGGAGCCGATCGTCAGAGCACTGCGTGACGGGGACTGGCAGGTCCGGGAAGCGGCGGTTGAGGCTATTGCTGAAGTAGGATCTCCCGCCGTCGAGTTATTGATCAGGTACATGCGCGATTGGGAGTCCCGGAAGTACGTGATCCAGGCGTTGGGGAAGATTAATGATGAGCGGGTATTGGATCCCCTGATGTCGATGCTGCACAATGATGAGTTTAAGGATGATGCGACAAGGGCCCTGATCGACTTGGGGAAACCGGCCGTGTCCAGATTGATTGCGGCCTTGAGCGACAAAGAAGAGTTCGTACGCAAGCAGGCTATTTTGGCACTCGGCGATATCAAGGATGCGGAAGCGGTCGGTCCCCTGATCGCCATGCTCCAGGATCAGGATTGGTTTATACGTCTGACCGCAGCGGCTGCGTTGGAAAAAATCGGGGACTTACGTGGGCGGGACGCCATCAAGCCTTTGATGAAAGATCCGGACCTTGTGGTTCGGTTACGGATAGAACGTATTCTCGCCGCGTGGAAAAAACAGCCGGCCAACGCCTGAATCGACTCTCCTCTCACTGAACTTCCGAGGCATTCCTGTCTGTGTTCCGTCATTCGTTGACACCTTTGTCTTTCTCTGTCATCGGGGATCCAGGGTCATTGTCTTTCGATTTGTCGCGGCCACATCTCATACAATGCCTCCCGGCCTCTCTGCCCCCGTCGGTCGGGTTAGCCGCCCGGCGTAACCCGACATCCCCAGCTCTTTGTCGGATGACGCGACGCTCATCCGCCCTACAGATTCCAGATCCCCGATAAAAGATGTCGGGGATGACAGCAGGAGGTTGGGACAGGTGACAGCAGGAAAAAAGAAGCGCCATGAGCCTGCCCTCGACATCTGTCATCGAGGGATGGCGCAGCGACAAAAGAAGGAGAGGAGCGGCAATTTTCATTCCTCTCCCTCGTCCGCTGTCTTACTGGGTTGGATGTTCTCGTGACCGGCATTTCGCCATCCGGTCATGTCCGGTTCACGTTTACAACAGGAGGGCTTCCAGCTTTTCTTGAGCGTCGTCCAGTGCCTCACCGGAGGTCGCTTGGCTCTTGGACAAGGAGTCTCGAAGCTCCTTTATTTTCTCCATGGTTTCCTCAATGGCGTCCGAGGTTTTTTCTCCTTTCATCTTGACGACTTTTTCTAGATACTCAAGCGTTTTCTGCAATTCGGCAATGGCTTCATCGGGTTTGCCTGCCAGGATTTTGGCCTTGCCGTTCAGAAACTTCGACATGGCTTGTAAAATCTTTTTTTGAGCGAGGAGTTCTCCTTCTCCTAGGCCGACTGCTTGCTCCATCACCTCTTGTGACAACTCCTGGAGTTGTTTTTTGACCTCCTCCGGTGGTTGTCGTCCCACGTAATATCCCGCCCCAAACGCGGCACCCAACAGCAGGACGATTACTAAAAATTTTTTCATCGGTTAGCTCCTCTCCGTGGATTCGGGGAGTCGGGTTCACATGAGAAATTCATTATAAACTTCACAGACAGGTAAAAAAAGAGGGGTGGCATACATCTATTGATATACTGATTCCCGTATGCTATTGTCTTTGGTGACAATATAGAAAATGACAATCATTATTATAAAAAGGCAGTGCCCATCATGGATTCACAAATAAAGAAAGGATTGTTGCAAAATTTTCTCTGGCATGGTGTTTGATCGGCATCGTGGTGGCTCTGACGGTGCTACCCCTCATACCCACCGCAGCTTTCGCGCAGTCTGCAACCCCGGGTTCGGTCATCGTGCTTGAGGAAATTGTCGTTGAAGGTCGTCGCATGGGGGAGGAGGAACTGGCCAGAGAGAAACTGGAGGCCCTTCCAGGCGGCACGGGGTTGATCGTCGATAGCGCCCTGGCGGGCAAAACAAACCTGAACATCTCCGACGCGCTCGTTTCGACGCCCGGGGTGATCGTGCTGAACTTTTTTGGCGGCAATGATCAGCCGCGCATTCAGATCCGGGGGTCCGGCTTGCAGCAGAATCCCGTTGAGCGCGGGATTCTGGTTCTGCAAAACGGGCTGCCGATCAATCGGGCCGACGGCTCATACGCCGTGGGTCTCGTCAATGCCCGGCAGGCTCAGTTTACCGAGGTGTATCGCGGATACACGGCCAACCGGCTCGGCGCCACCGTGCTCTGCGGCGCGCTCAATTTCGTTTCGCCGACCGGTTCCTCGGCGCCAGGGGTGTCCGCGGGAGTGGAAGGCGGAAGTTTCGGTCAGGTGTCCGCTTCCGCCCAAGCCGGCGGGAAGCAAGGAAATCTCGACGGTCTCGCACAGGTGCATTTTAGTCGACGGGATGGATTTCGCGTCTACAATGAGTCGGATCGGCTGAACCTTGATGCCAATATCGGTACCGAGTTGACGGACAATATTTCCAGCCGCCTCTTCGCGGGGTATACGGATCTCCGTTTCGCCGTTGCCGGTCCGTTACCCAAGGACACGCTCAAACAGGATCCCACGCAAATCCACCCGGGCCCCACTGTTCGCCCCAATCCCACACCGCCGCCCGGGTTGCTGGTGTCCAATCCAGGGCCGAACGTCATTCGTGACCAACCGCAACGCGAAGTGGATCAGTTCCGGATCGTCAGCAGGACAACCGCAACGTCCGGCGCACAACTCGCCGATCTGGTCCTGGGGCACACGTACACCGATGACGTATTCCGGTTCCCCATCCCGGGCGGGATTCGCGAGACGGATGGCGGCGACTTCGCAGCCGTCTTGCGCTATGCGTATAGTCCGGACCAGACACGAACGCTACCGATGTTCGAAGCCACCGCCAAATACAGCGTGGGGTCGGCCGAGCGGCGCAACTTTATCAATAGGGCGGGAGCCAAGGGACAGATGTTTGGCCGGAGCGAACTCGACGCCAGCACGCTTTCGCTCTATGCCGGGCTGAATATTGCCATCGGCGACGTCCTCACGATCTCGCCGGCGGTCGCCTACGCGCAGGAGGAACGCGACAACGCCGATACTTTCGGTGCGGCAACGCGTCCAACCATCGCCTTTAATCCCAGGAATCAGACCATGCCATTGCCGGGCGGGCAGGTGCCGGCAGGCGACACCAGCTACTCGCGATCTTATGATGGCTGGAGCCCAAGCCTCGGTCTGACCATTCAGCCCATGGAACACCATACGTTGTTCGCAGCGGTCAGCCGCAGCTTCGAACCCCCAACCCATGACGATCTGCTTGCCACCGTGGGCGGCACGCCTTTTAGCAGCCCCGGCCGGCCGATGCCTCCCAACCCGGCCTTTTCCGCACCCGCTTTCCGTACTCCGGATCTGAAGGCACAGACGGCGACGACAATCGAAGGCGGCTGGCGCGGCAGATCCGGAATCATTGCTTGGGATGCCGTGACCTATTATGCGTGGGTGAAAAACGAGTTGCTGAGTCTGCGCGACGAGACCGGTGTATCATTGGGTGCCGTGAATGCCGACGACACCACCCATTTTGGCATTGAACTTGGACTCAGCGCACAATTGACGGAGGCATTCAGTAGCCGTCTTGCCTATACCTATCAGGATTTCCGCTTTGATGGAGATCCGTTGCGCGGCAATAACCGCTTGGCTGGTGCGCCACCGCACGTTGTCAACGCGATCGTATCGTATAATCTCCTGCCGGAACTGTTCGTTCAGACGGAAATCAACTGGCGCGCCGCTCGTACTCCGGTCGACAATATGAACACGCTGTTCAACGATTCGTTCGTGGTTGTCGATTTCCGCTCAAACTATGATTTCAATGACCACTTCAGTGTGTTCGGAGAGGCACGCAACGTCTTCGATAAAGTGTATGCTTCATCGACTCTTATCGTCGATCAGGCCAGACCCGATCAGGCGGCGTTTCTGCCCGGTGACGGGCGGGCATTTTACGTCGGCCTGAAAGCGAGCTTTTGATCCGGGAGGTGATCCTGTTATGACGGAGAGAAGCACAGATCTGGATGCGCCCGGTTATGGGCTGGACTATAGCAAAATGCCCGGTCACTGGCTGCTGGCGCAGATGGGCAAGAAGGTGTTGCGCCCCGGCGGGGTGGAGTTGACCAGCCGTATGCTGGAGGCCCTGGATATTTCCGCCACTGACGAGGTGGTGGAGTTCGCGCTGGGGCTCGGCCTGACGGCACGGGCGGTCCTGGAGCGGAAACCGGCCTCTTACACCGGTATTGAAAGGGACGATACCGCAGCCAGACAGGTTGGGAAGTATCTGAACGGCCCGGGGTCGACAATGCCTGGCTGGCAGGGCGGAGAACACCGGTTTGCCCGGTTCCTCGGCCACTGTGGTTTTTGGCGAGGCCATGCTGAGCACGCAGACGCCGATCCAGAAGGCCTCGATCGTCGAGGAAGCCACGCGGCTGCTCAGGCCCGGAGGAAGGTACGGAATCCACGAACTGTGTTTACAGCCGGACGACCTGGAAGAGACTACAAAGTCGGAAATCAGCCGGGTCTTATCGGATGCCATTCACGTGGGTGCGAGGCCCCTGACTCCGGGAGAGTGGAGGGCGTTGCTGGAGGAGCATGGGTTCACGGTCGAAACACAGGTCACCGCACCCATGCATTTGTTAGGGCCCAGGCGATTTCTTCAGGATGAGGGGTGGGCGCGGACGATACGTTTCGTTCTGAAGGTGGCAAGGACCCCTGCGGTCCGCCGGCGTATTCGCCGGATGCGGGCGGTTTTTCGTGAATATATGGGCAATCTGGGAGCGATCACGCTGGTCGGAGTGAAGAACTGAGGACTCAGGCGTTCCCGACTGGCGGTTCGGCTTTGCCTAAGACCTTGGAGGATTCGATGGCAAAACGGTCCCCCACGATCCGGGCCACGCGATTCATATAGTCGGTGAGGGTTGTCACCTGATCCGGCTTCAGGTCCCGTCGAAATTGTGGAAGCAGTCCCCACCGGGTTTCAAATTCTTCGCCTGAAATCGAGGCCACCACACTGATTAGTTTAATGACTTTGGCGCCGGAAGGGGCCGGTGCTTGCCCTGCCGTTTGCGATTGAGTCGCCGGAGACGTCATGGCTCCGGATTCCGGGGTTTTCCCTTCAAAGAGAGCCGTCAATGCCGGAATCACGGCACTGATACAGAGGGTGGTCGTCGACAGGATGGCCTGGTTGTTGACGGCGCCGGCCCGGCCGTCCACGCGTTCGCCAACGTGTTGAAAAAAAGCGTTTCGCTCTTTGCTGTCTTCCGAGACCACGAATTTGTAGGGTTCATAGGTCTCGCGGCTTTCAGCCACGGCCCGGCCGACGGCGACGACGATTTCCTGTTCATCGATTTGCGCGGAACTCAGAGAGGGGGCCAGCATGGTTTTGAGGCGGTCGCTTACGTGATCTTCAAGCCGGTTCATGAATTCGGGTTGCTGTTGAATGGAAACGTGGAACGCGGAAACACGATCCACTAAGTTGAACAGAACCTTCAGGAATTCCAGGTAAATGCCCCATTCCTGCTTTTGAGTGAGTGAGGTCGTAACGGCCGGGTCGCTTCGTTTAACCAGCGTCACGGATTCCCGGCATACGTCCAAGATGGTATTGGACAAGTCTTTGAGAATGGGTTCGTGCTCTTGGATGGAATGGTTCATGAAGGAAACCCCTGAGCCCTATCTAATCAAATGAAGAAACGGCTTCGCAAGTGTCAGAATGGCTCAGCTACAAAAGAAAGGGGGAGGTCGCTCCGTAGTTGTAGGTCGGGTTTGCCGCCCCGGCGTAACCCGACACCGCAGCCCCTCGTCGAATGACGCTTCGCTCATCCGATCGACAATTTCTAGGGTGTCTGTCTGTGTCCCGTCATTCGTTGATACCTGTCATCGCCTTCTGCTGTCATCCCCGACATCTTGTATCGGGGATCCAGGGGCTCTGTGCGGCCTCTCCGCCTTTGTGGCGTAGTGGCACTCCACGGCTGCGTCATTGCACGGGGATAGGCCCTATGTTATACACGGAGTAGCCGTAGGTCGGGTTCGCCGCCCCGGCGTAACCCGGCACCGCAGCCCCTTGTCGGATGACGCGACGCTAAGGACCCTCTGATTTCGTGTGAGAGCGGGATGCCGGGCCAGGCGTCCCGGAGCGAAACCCGAAGCGTATCAGAGAGAGAGGTGAGGGTTGAGCGAGGACGCCACGCCGCCATGCGCCCGCTCGTGCACTCAATCAGAGGTTCCCTCATCCGGCCGACGGTGTCTCATGCACTGCGTCGCGGCCTCTCCGCCTTTGTAGCCGCCGTATCTTATGGCGCTTGCAGGTGTCTACATAAGTGTGGCCCTGCACCGATCCTGGACCCCGATGAAAATTGTCGGGGATGACGGGAAGAAGCCGTGAAAGGTGTCAACAAATGAGTGACCACATACAGGAATGACATACCCATTTCATCCTTTCGTGTGCAGGCAGCAACCCTGTATATGAGAGACAACCCATTTCCCGCATACCCGTGATGGACTCCGTCAATGCCGATTCCAAAGTCTACGTGCTGAAGCGTGCCGAGGTGCCGGTCAAACCCCTTTCTCGGGATTACGCCCAGGAATTAAATCTCCAGCAACTCGCAGCGGTGGAAGTCATCGATGGTCCGGCCTTGGTCATTGCCGGTGCCGGAAGCGGTAAAACTCGAGTCCTCGTGTATCGCGTAGCCAGGCTGATCGATATGGGCGTCGATCCGGCCTCGATCATGCTGTTGACGTTCACGCGAAAGGCCGCCCAGGAAATGTTGGGGCGGGTGGGCCTGTTGATCGGTCCGCAAAGCGACCGGGTCATGGGGGGGACGTTTCACTCCGTGGCCAACGCGCTGCTCCGGCGCTATGGCCGAACCATCGGACTGGAACCGGGATTTACGATTCTGGATCGCGGCGATTCCGAAGACCTGGTCAATCTCGTTCGCGTCCAGACCGGTCTCACCGAGACCGGCAAGCGCTTCCCGCGCAAGAAGACGATCGCCGATCTGTTCAGCAAATGTGCCAATACCTTGCAACCGCTCGAGGACGTCCTCCTTGCCGAATACAGCCATTTTGGAGACTACCTGAGCGAATTGACCAAGTTGCAAGAAGCCTATGAATCCACGAAGCGCCAGAGGCAGTTGGTGGATTATGACGACCTGCTGACCCGCCTCCGTGAGTTGCTGGCGGTCGATGAAGGCGCCCGGCGGATGATCTCGGAAACGTATCGCTACGTGCTGGTCGATGAGTATCAGGACACCAACCGGCTTCAAGCGGACGTGGTACGGAAACTTGCCGCCACTCATGACAACGTGATGGTCGTCGGGGATGATTCGCAGTCGATCTACGCATTCCGTGGTGCCACGTTTCGGAACATTATGGAATTTCCCGAGTTGTTTCCGGGGACCAAGGTCTTCAAGCTAGAAGAGAATTACCGCAGTACGCAATCTATCCTGGAGTTAGCCAACGAGATCATGAAGGGCGCGACGGAACAATACAGTAAAACGTTATTTACCCAAAAAGGGCAGGGTGAACGCCCGGCCTTGATCCAAACGGTTGGCGAAAATCCCCAGTCCCGGTTTGTTGCGCAGAAGGTGCTGGAGTTGCGGGAGGAGGGCGTGCCACTGGATGACATGGCGGTTCTGTTTCGCTCCAGCTTTCACGCCTTTGACTTGGAAATTGAGATGGCCAAGCGGGACATTCCGTTTGTCAAGCGAGGCGGGTTCAAATTTCTTGAAACCGCGCACGTCAAAGATGTTCTGGCTCATCTGCGTATCGTGCATAACCCGCTGGATACGGTCAGTTGGAACCGTGCGTTGCTGTTGGTGGACGGAGTGGGTCAAAAGCGGGCCAGAGACCTGATGCCCCAACTCGTCGTCAGCGAGGCGCCGTACGAGGTGTTGCGGCAAGGGGGCGGACGGGCGGCCTTGGGGTTGCGCAACCTGGCTGCGGCCCTGGAGTCCGTGGGCAGCGTGGAGGACGGATCGCCTGCCGATCAGGTCAATCGTCTCCTGGAATATTATTATCCGATCCTCAGGGAGCAGTATGACGATTATCCCAAACGCACGCGGGATTTGGAGCACATCATGGGCATAGCGGAGCGCTATGGGGACCTGGAAGCGTTTCTTGCCGACCTGACGCTCGAACCGCCGGATGAGAGCGTGACGGATATTGAAGCCCCGGACCGGGATGATGAACGGCTCGTGTTATCTACCATCCATTCCGCCAAGGGGCTCGAATGGCGATGCGTGTTCGTTATCTGGCTGGTCGATGGACGATTCCCGTCCTCCTATTCATTTCTCACCGACGCGGAACTCGAAGAGGAACGACGGTTGTTGTACGTCGCCGTGACCCGGGCCAAGCAGTTCCTCTACCTGACGTTTCCCGTCCAGGTGTATGACAAAGTTACGGGGTCCGTGCTCTCGAAACCGTCGCGATTTCTCGATGACGTGCCCGCGTCCCTGGTCGAACCCTGGAGTGTGGTTGAAGATGGTGAACCCTGGAGGTAAACGGCCGTGATGCCGGGAACGGTAAAATGGATTGCCGCGCTGCTCTTGTTGGGGGTTGTGCTGGGTGCGAGCCGGTTTGCCCACAGTGCCCAGGGGCCGGACAGGACCGTCAACACCTGGATCAACCTCATTGAACAAGCTGAATCTCTGGCGTTGCCGACGGGATTCCTTAAGGAGATTGCCACGGATTTTGTCACGGTGACGTTTGAAGACCTGCGGACCTATGCCGCTGAATATCATCCCGAGGATCATCGTATGATTCTGAGCCTGCGGTTGTCGTTCAACAAGGCCGGTGGGGCGTTGATGGATCTGGAACGTATGAGCCACCATGATATCAGTCTCCTGTATCATGAACTGTTCCATGCTTATCTGGACTACCTGTTCAATGGTCCGGGTCCCGACACGTTGAGTTCCCAGGCCAATCGCGTCCTGGCGTTTGCCGGGGAACAGATGCGTTGTCATTACCGGTTCGTGCGCATTAATCCGATTCGCCAGCGTCGGGATATGACGGAAATCCGGTTTCTGTCCGAAGAAGACGCCTGGGAGGTGTTGAACGAAACCTGGGCGGTATTTGTCGGATGGCAAATTTGGACGAAGCTGGGACAGCAGGCCGACGGAATCGGCCCGTGGACGGAGCCCTTAATAGACGATTGGGCGGATTTGCTGGCCAAGGCCAACACGAGCGGAGAATTGCTCGGATATTACGAACCGGATGATCCTGAGGAACGCCGGGTGGCGCGTAAACGGTTTATTGCGCCCTCCAATGGGCTGACTTCCGGCGGTGCCGAACTCTTGCTCGCCGTCGTGTTAGAAGAACCGGATGCCGTCGTCAATAAGGGAGGTTCTGTCCTCAAGACCACCACCGACGCCACCACCGACGCACTACCCTGTGATTAGCCGGATAAGTCAGTAGATCCGGAAAGAGCCAAACTCGATCATCCCTGTCTGTGTCCCATCATTGCCTTTGGCTGTCGGGTGAGCCGAATAGACGTAACCCGACAGCGGGTCTTTACGGACAAGCCCCGGTCACTCTGGACAAGCACCATGCAAAGATGTTAGCGTCGTTTCCTTGTGCTTCAGTGCCGTCTTGCACCGTGATGAAAAAAAGAAGGCGCCTGTAGCTCAGTGGATAGAGCACTGGCCTCCGGAGCCAGGTGCCGCAGGTTCAAATCCTGCCAGGCGCGCCATCATTGCTCTCTCGCCTTTTGAGTGGGTCGTTAGCTCAGCTGGTAGAGCAGCTGACTCTTAATCAGCTGGCCACAGGTTCGATCCCTGTACGACCCACCATTTCTTCATGACGTATGGTGACTCGATGAAGGAGCGAAAGAATCGAGTCACCATTGAGTCACCACAAAACGTGCTTCGATTATCAGTTATTTCAAAAAGATTATCATTTTTCCGTGCAGGACATCCGACTTCACATGTTTCCCTTGAGCATTTTGACGTGGCCCAGCAGGATCTTTGAATTCTGAATGTCGGGATTGTCCTTGCCGAGGTCCTGGGCCTTCTTGAACTCCATGGCGGCTTCCTTGTGTTGATCCGTCTTGTCCAACGCGAGCGCAAGGTTGTAGTGCGCTTCCGCTGACTCCGGATCGGCCTCAACGGCCTTCTTAAAGTGGCCAAGCGCCACGTCCCAATGCTCCTGGTTGTAATGCTCGATGCCTTCACTGTTCGCGGCGTGGGCTTTGGAGTCAGGAGCGGTCATGAGGGCTGCAGGAGCAGCCGGACTGTGGTTGCCGTCGGCGCCGGCCGTTCCGATGCCGAAGCCTATCATGGCCAAAAACGCTATGCACGACATACATGCAGTCAGTCTGAAAAAACGTTTCATCAGAAACCTCCTTCTTGAAATGAAATGTAAATGAGTCGCATCGTACTGTTTAAGAGAAATTCGTCTTACCAATATCTCAATCCGAACGGTCTGTAAAACTCAGCGTATGGGCCCCAGTAGGGTCCGGCGTACCAGTAAGGATAGCCGTAATAGGGGAAGCCGTAGCGTCCGTACCTGGGAGGCAGTTGCATGGCTTCAGGCCACACTTTCAGGAATTGAATGGTGAGCGTCGGATACGTATAGTCCATTTCATCAAGCAACTCGGTGGTTGCGCCAGAAATTTTCCCGACGATTGTGATTCGAGTTCCATTCGGCACGGTGGCCGGATCCAAAAACTCTGTTTGAAACGCCAGGAAGCGCCCTTGGGACTTCGTGCGATCCATGGCCGGTTCGTGATTTCTTGAAGTCGGAAGCTGAAGCACGGTCAGACGGGTCCGATCCTTGAGGCGTGTGGCATCCAGGATTTCACCACCTAGGACGATGACCTTCCCCAGATGCGTCGTTGGCGCTTCTTTGACTTGAGCAAACGAAAGCGCCGGATCAATCTGTTGTTCGAGATCCAACGGGAACATCGATGGCCCGGCACAGGCCGAAAGCAGACAACAGGCTGACAACGCCGTCTGGAGTATTCCGAAACGGGCTCTAGCTGGTTGCTTCTTCATGAGAATACACGTCTGCCCGGAATTTCTCGACGATATAGATCAGCCTACGCCCCCCGTTGCCTTTTCTCAAGCCCTGAAAGAACCGGAGCCGTTTGACGGGAGGTGGTGACGTCAATCTTCAATACAACGGAATTCAATAAGGATCGACATGAGTCAACGAGAGGAGCGTTCATACCAAGGGCCACGTTGAGGATTTTGCCAACATTATCGTTCGGCAAGCGTTGTCTGTTTTGTTGACAAGGGTGTGTTGACCAATGGGATCAGAAACGTCAGAGCAATAATGACAAAGACGATGGTCGTACTCGTTGCCACAGGCGAGGTGAAGTCTTCCTGGTAGACATAGACATGAGCAAACGTGGCAATGAGCAGGATGACGCCCGTCGCCCCGCGGAGCCCTTGAGCCAGCAATTTCCATTTCGGAGCCGCGACGGCGATGAACAGTGCAAGCCCGAGGCTCAGCCAGAACACCGCGGGTAGGGCTCCATCGGATATCACGCCTGTCACGTTGCCAAGTAAGTGAAGGGAAATCGCGGCTGGCGTTCCCCAAAGCACGCCGGTCCAAGCCGCTTCAAGACGCGGTGTCGCGCTTCCTTTTTCACGCTGCTTAAGCAGATAGATGTTGAATCCCGAAGAAATAATATACGCGAGACTCACACCGAAAAGCGCATAAGCGGCTTTGACCGGAAAACCGCCGAACGCTCCAAAATGGACCGGATAAATTGAGGCAGCGATCTGTTGGCCGATCTTTCTATCGGTCATGCCGACGGATTGAACAAACTCTCCATTTTGGTCGAAATTATAGTATTCGCCGAAAGCGAGACGGCGTGGATGTATCCCAAGCACTTGCAGATGCTGACCTTTCGTCTTGGGTTCGTGCATGATCACGTAATTGGCTACAATATCCGGATACTCGGCTTGCATATGGGTCAGCGCCCGGGCAATGCCGGCCAGTGGGGCCGGTTCGTTGTTTTCTGCAGGTCCCTCTCCGAACACGGGAGCAAGCACAGCTTCCGTATTCCCTTCATGGTCGAGAGTCGCGATGGCAAACGCCGTCATGGAGGCGAGCCCCAATACCGCTCCGGTCACTGCCATGCTGAGGTGAAACGGAGACGTCCAGACACTCAAGCGATTGTGCAGGTCGGCCTGTGCCAGGCGCGCTGAGCTGGAAAACCGAAAGGCGAAAGTGTCTCGAAAAATGCTGGGATGAGCTAGGAAGCCGGAAATCGAAGAACCAAGCAACAGCACGCCAAACATGCCGACGACGGTCAGTCCGATCTTCTCCGGCAAATGCAGGTAATAGTGCAGATCCAGAACGAACTGGGTCCATGGATGGGCTTCTTCGGCCACGATTGTGCCGGTACCGTCGGCAAAGACCGCTCTGGTGTCCGTTGTCAGGACAACGCGTGGCAAATCATCAGTCGGCAATTGAATAAAAAAATGGGACGTCGGTGTTTCTTCAATCGCTAACATGGAAATGGCGGCACGTTCTGCGGCCTGTGGAGAGATGGAAGTCAGTTCGGGCGCTCCTGGTTGCTCCCAGCGTTGCAGTTCATGATTGAACACCGAAATCGTTCCGCTGACGGTTAAGATATAGAGAAAGGCCGCAGTGGTGAGGCCCAGCCACGAGTGGCCGGATAACGCTCTCACGACAAATTTGGGAGAGGCCTTCTTGACGGTGTGCTCCGGCATTTCCGACTGCTAGTCCCCCCATGCAAGATGCAGCGCGCCCATGGCGGCAAAACTGAAAAGCAGTGCTGTTTTTCGCACGATCGTCGCATCGATGACCATCCACGTGGCAATCGTTGTCCAGAGGAGCGGTGTGAGAAAGAACGCCGCCACGATGCCATTCGCCGTTTCGAATCCAAAAGGCTGAAGCCATTCGAATATGGACAGTGTCAGAATAATCGCAACGCCGCCCCCTATCGGAGCAACCAGAAAAAACGTGGAAAGACGTTTGGCGTAAACACTGAGTGGCGTTTCATCGAATGCTTGCGGTGCTTTTGTTCTTGTCACGGGCTCTGGTTTTTTTGTTCGGTTCCTGAAAGCCGACCAGGCATTGAAGCCGAGGAGGATCAGGGCGACAGATATGAAGAGGATTGTCGCCGTGGCAACACCCCAATCCGCGCCGCCGACCTGGCTCCATAGGAATATCCCACCCAAAATAATCACCCATGCGCCCATGGTGATAAAGAATCGCATTCGGGGTTTTCTTCGCCAGGTAAAACGAAGTGTCTCAATTCCCAGGGCGATCCCTATCGTTCCCAAGAAGGCCGGCAGGGTCTCCATCACGCAACCATCTCCTTGAGTTGATCGTTTTTCCTGATCCGGCTGAATAGCAAATAATAATAATTTTATTTATAAATTTCAATTCCATAATTAATATTAATAAGAATAATTTGCATTATTATTTAATGTATGATACGAGGACTGCCGCAAGATGGGTAAGGCATATTTACAGGCGCATTCAGAGCTTCCCGATTGATCGGGATCTCTGGCATTGGGGAAAAAGGAGAGTGGTCATGTGGTTAAGGACGTTAGGCTTCATAATCGTGCTGATAGTGACGGCGTTGCTGACCATGCCGGTGGTGGCTCAGGAAATTGAGAAAAATAACGATGATGATGAGGAAGGGGCCGTCATCAAACTCAAGGAAGTTGTGGTGGTGGAATCGGTGCGCCGGGTTGCCACCCCCGTGTCGGACGTCACCCGTTCCGTGACCGTCGTCACCAATGAAGAACTGCAGACGCAAAGCCGCTTGGACCGCTCTGCGGGGTCGGTGCTTGCCCAGAAAGTGCCGAGGTTCAGTCCGTCAACCGTCTCGCTTACGAACTATGGACAGACGCTTCGAGGCCGTAACTTTCAGACGTTGATCGACGGCGTGCCGCAGGACACGTCTCTACGCAATGGCTTACGGTCACTCCAATCCATCGATATTAACGCCGTTGAACAGATCGAGATTATCCGTGGAGGAACGGCAGTCTACGGGTTCGGCGCCGAAGGCGGTCTGATCAACTATATTACCAAAAGACCGGAAGACGGAGCCGTGAACGTACTCGCCAGTGGAGGACTCAGTTTTTCAACGGTGCATGCCGATGATTCGCTTGTCGGGGACACGCATCTCCAGGTATCCGGTCGTCAAGACAAAGTTGACTATATGCTGGACGGAACGTTTGTCGACCGGAACAACACGTTTGACGCCGATGGCAGACGTCGTCTGGTCGACCCTGTAGGCAGACAGGGCGGATTGGATGAATCCCGGGAATATAATCTGCTTGCTAAGCTGGGCTACCAATTGAACGATAGCCAACGGGTACAAGCATCATTCAACTACTTCGATCTGCGGCAGGATGCGGATTACGGTGGCCGTTCCTCGGAGGCGACAGGGGAACTCTATCTTTAACCGCCTATTAGGCCTGAAATCGCGGTGCCGGGAAAAGTTGATGATATCGATCCGGGTAATGAAACCATCAATGCGAACCTGGTGTATGAGAATGAAGATCTTCTGGGCGGCTATTTGAAGATCCAGGGTTACTATCAGTATATTGATACGACCTTTACCCTGTTTCCGGGTTATCTCAATTATGTGGCCGAGTCTAAGAAACTTGGAGCCCGCACAACCGTCAATACGCCGGTCTCACTCCCCGCTATCCCGTTCGAGGTCACCTGGGGGCTCGACTATCTGAAAGATGACACCAAGCAGTATGATGTCATGGGTGACGTAGACCCGAGTGCAGCCCAGGATGCGATTGCCGGATTTGCACAGGTCGAAATTCCGGTTGGTGAGATCGGAATCCTGACCGGTGGAATACGACACGAAAACATCTCAATCGACGTGACCGGGGCGACGCCAAACGTCACAGGGGAACTTTCCGCATCGGAAACGCTGTTCAATGCGTCTGCCAGCGCGTTTCTGACAGAGGAATTGACCTTGTTCGGCGGATTTTCCCAGTCCTTTTCACCTGGTGACGTGCTTCGGCAAGTGAATGATAATAATGAAACGTTTGCAACAGTCAAAGACATCGAGTTCGAGTTTGTCCATGCCAGTAACTACGAGGCAGGCTTGCGCGCCGAGTCCGGGGCCTGGAACGCCTCGCTCATCGGGTTTTACAGTACGACAGATAATGGGACGAATTTTGACGCGGATCTGAATATTGTGACGCAACCGGAACGGATATACGGATTGGAATCATCCGCGAACATTCGTCCGGTGGATAAACTTCAGATCGGTGGGACGTTCACCTGGATGCATGGGGAGATCGACAATGATAACGACGGCACGTACGATGAAGATCTGCCGAGTTTGCGTATCCCCCCTGTCAAGGTCACCGGTTCCGTCACTTATGAATTCCTGGACTAGTTGACTGCCGGGACACAGGTCTTTTATTCCGGCACACAATCGAACAACTCAAGCTTATTCGGAGGAGGATGCCCCGGTTGGTTGGATTACTGCTTCGACATTGACAGCTATGTTCTCGTCGATCTGTTCAGCAACATTGCCGTGGGTCCGGGAGTGTTGAACGTCAACGTCACGAATCTGTTCAATAATGCCTGTCTCCCGTTGATCAATCAGGCCTATCATTACCAATTCTCAAATGTAGAGGGGCCTGGGCGTCGACTAACGCTCGCGTACACGGTGAAATTTTAGGGAACCTCTGATTTCGTGCACGATCGGGCGCATGGCGGCGTGGTGTCCTCGCTCAACCCTCACCTCTCTCTCTGATACGCTTCGGGTTTCGCTCCGGGACGCCTTGCCCTGCATCCCGCTATCATACGAAATCAGAGGTTCCTTAGGAGGAAGGTAGGTCGGATTAGCAGAGCGTAATCCGATATGAAGCGCGGTGCAGGGTTACGCCTTCGGCTAACCCGACTTACAACTACTGAACATTGACGATCCTGAATGAAGGAGGAAGGCGGGATTGCATCCCGCCTTCCTTTTGAAGCACCCAGTTGCGGGACAACCAAACGGTTTCCTTTCTGATTTCTCGAAATTTTTGTATACATTGACATTAAATTACGTCGTTTTATAATGTCATGCTATGCAATTTTATACGCGCCTTTTTGAATGCCCCAAGTCCAGTTTCTTTCTGTTGGGCCCAAGAGGTACGGGAAAAACCACGTTGGTTCGCACCCTCCACTTGGCAACCCATGAGGTCTCTCTCCTGGATGAAGAAAAATTCCAACGGTATCTTGCCAGACCCGGGACGTTTTACGAAGAATTATACGCATTACAAGCCGGAGCATGGGTCTTCATTGACGAAATCCAGCGCCTGCCCAATTTATTAAACGAGATTCATCGTCTGATTGAGGATAAACGGCTGCGCTTTATTCTCACGGGCTCCAGTGCGCGAAAACTGCGGCGTGCAGGAGTCAATTTACTGGCAGGAAGGGCCAGCACTCGTTATCTGTATCCGTTGACTCCGATGGAAATGGGAGAAGATTTTTGCCTGAATGCGGCGTTGGAAACGGGGACCATCCCACTTGTCCATCAAGCCGAAGACAAGCGAGAAACCTTGAAAAGCTACGTCCAAACGTATCTCAAAGAAGAAATTCAGGCCGAGGCTCTCGTTCGCAACCTTGGGGGGTTTTCCCGTTTTCTTCCCGTCGCGGCGCTCTTCCACGGACAGACGATCAACCTGTCGAATATTGCCAGAGACTGCGAGGTCGGACGCCCGACGGTTTCGGGATTTTTTCAGATCTTACAGGATACGCTCCTCCTCAAGACCCTCAGCGCCTATGATGCCAAGCTGCGCGTTCGTGAGCGTAAACGCCCAAAATGTTATTTTATCGATCCGGGCCTGGTTCGAGCGATCAAACACCAATACGGGCCTTTGACGATAGACGAGAAAGGCCCGCTGTTTGAAGGATTGATTTTTACCTTGTTGACGTTTCAAAAAGACACGTTTGGCGACATCGAAGAATTGTTGTACTGGTCTCCCGCAGAATCCAAACACGTCGAGGTGGATTTTCTCCTGACTCAAGGAAAAGACACAATCGCCATCGAAGCCAAATCCGCTCAAACCATTCGACCCGAACACCTCAAGGGTCTTCGGGCGATTTCCGGCCTGAAAGGGATCAGGAGAAGAATGGTGGTGTACTGCGGCCAAAGTCGTCGAGCGACGCAGGACGGCATTGAAATCCTCCCCTTTCCGGATTTTGTCGACGTGCTTCGGACGAGAACACTCTAGAATGACGACAGAGGGGACAGGGGTGCCGGTTCCGGGCACTGATGGCGCACGTGCTACGAGGCAGCCTTGTCGGGCTTGGTCGCAATCGCAAAGTCGAAAATGCCGGCTTCTCGCACGGCATCCATAACCTCGATCACTTGACCATGGGAAACCGCCTCATCGGCGTTAATGACCACCGCGGGCTTTTCTCCGTAATACAGGAGATCGTGGAGCCGCAGTTCGAGTTCCGAGATCGTGCAACGGTCTTTATTAAAGAAGAGTTCGCCTTCACTGGAGATCGTGAGGGTGACTTGTTCGGGAAGATCATCCGACGCGGAACTGGCCTTCGGCAGGTTCACTTCCATGCCTCTCTGGAGGGTCATGGACAGAGTGGAGATCATGAAAAACACCAGGAGAAAAAACATGGTGTCGATCATGGGAATAATCTCGATCCGGGCTTTTTTCTTTTCAGACGTAGACAGTTTCATGACAGCACCACCGCCGTGGTTTGCAGGGCCGATTCATTGCGCGTGGCATAGTGTTCGATCTCTTCGGTCAGGCGTTCCGTCCGGGCCACGAAGTAGTTATAGGGAATGAGGGCCAGCACGGCAACGGCAATGCCGCCGGCCGTACAGATTAACGCTTCGGCGACCCCGCCGGTGACGGCATGAGGGCTCCCCATACCTTCAATGGCCATGATACCGAAGGAATCGATCATCCCGATGATGGTGCCCAACAATCCCAACAACGGGGAGAGCGTAATGATGGTGTCCAGCGAAGGAAAGCCGCGTTTCATGAGGCTCACCTCGACCATGCCCGTGGCTTCCATGGCTTTCTCCGGAGCGGCGGCGCGCGAGCGGATGCCCGAGGCTAACACCCGAAGCACGGGATGCGGCGACTGCTCGCTGAGAGAGAGCGCGTCGTCGACTTTTCCCTGGGCGACCAGTTCAATCACCTCATCGGCCTTCACGGCAGAGGGGATCTGGTAAAAAAACCAGCCCCGTTCAAGAATAATGGCCAAGGCCACCAGCGAAGACAGGATGATGGGAAGCATGAGCCATCCGCCGGCCATCAGGACTTTGACGAAAGCAAATGACATGTCAATCATGGCGTGTGATCCTTATGGTTGAAAATGGAGTTAGCCTTGTTTGTTCAAAGAAAACTTGAGAGGAATGATGGCGACGCTGCGAATCGGGATGTTCCCGTCCCGTGCAGGGCGGAACGTCCATCGTTTGAGGGCTTGAATCGCTGCGTCATCCAAAACTGTATGTCCGCTGCTCCGGCTTACGACGACCTTACTGGCCCTGCCGTTTGGCTCAACCGTCACGCGAACGAGTACCGTCCCTTCCCACCCGGACTTTTTGGCGATCAATGGATACACCGGATGAACGGATCGTAACACCCCGATGCTTGTCATGGTTTGTGCTTCGCCACGAGTGGCCTCCAGAGTTTTCTTTGAACGGCCGGGAGTTGTCGACGGTAAAGACGAACGCACAACGTGCTTGGTCGCGGCTCCTTCCAGGGCGGCGATGGTCGAAAATCCGGGGACGAACATTGACGGCGGATCATCAACCTTGGTTTTCGTTGTCGGGAGAGAGGTGCGGCGTGACGCGACTTTGGTCAGGTTTCGTGCTTGTAAGGTGTCCGTGGCACGGCTATCCTGAAGCATTCGCCGTTTCAACGGCTGAGAAGGTGGTTGTTGTGGCGGCGGCTGGGCTTGGACGACCTTGGGCATCTCAACCGGCTGAGCAAGATCGGGCGGTTGCGGCGCAGACGGCATCGGTTTCGATTGAAGCGGCTGCGGTTGCACCCGTTGTGGCTGGAGCATGGGCGGGGTCTGGGGCTCAGGTTCGGGTTCGGGTGCCGGGGTTTCAACGAAGGTGACCTTGACCGTCGGCGGGGGTTTTTCCACGTCAAGAGAAAAATGCACGAAACTGATGAACACGAAAAAGAGAACGTGCAGCAGAACGGACCATGTCCCGAATCGCAGAAAGGACGACTCCTGCTCGAAAACATTCATGGAGGCGACATGGTTCACGATCCGACTTTTTCCAGGAGCTTTCGGACTCGGTCGTCCTGGCCGCCGAGTTCGATGTATTTACGGTATTGTTCGAGGGCGCGATCCGTATCCTTGCGGTGAAACTCGTAGAAGACCCCCAGGTTGTAATAGCCTTCGACCAGGTTTGGGTTCGACTTCAGGGCGGACAGATAGGCCTTCTCGGCTTGATCGAGCTTGTCGAGGTTCGCAAAGAGCACGCCCAGGTTGAGTTGTGCTTCGGCGTGATTCGGATTCAGGCGGACCACCTCCTGGAAATGCGTAACCGCTTGTTCCGTCTGATCCTGGGCTTGCATGAGATACCCCAGGGCGTAATGAGCGTCAAGCAAGTCAGGTGAGATTTGCAAGGCCTTTTGGTACGCTTCGATCGCCGGCTTTTCGCGTTGGGTCTTTTCGGATAACTGGGCTAGCAGGAGCCAGGCGTTAGCGTCCTGAGGGTCTATGCTCGTCAGTTTTTGCAGTTGCTGCGTCGCCTTGTCCGCGTCACCCTGCAGATCATAGAGCGTAGCCAGGTTAAACAGGGCGGTGAGTTGGTTGGGATCCTGTTTCAGCACGGACTGGTAGGCGCCGATGGCTTGTTCGCGTTCATCCAGTTGGTCATAGGTAAACGCCAGGTTCAGTTGCGCATCGGCAGAGCGCGGATAGATCTCCATGGCTTTCTTGAGCGCCGTTTTGGCTGCCTCCAGGTTCTTCTGATGCTGATAGACCAACCCGAGGTCCAGATAAGCCCTGGCGAAATTGGGGTGCAGTTCAACGGCTTTTTTCAGGTGAGTGACTGCTTGGTCGGGTTGTTGTAGGCCCGTAAATGAGACGACCCCCAGCAGATGATGAGCCGCGGCAAAACGGGGAAACACTTCCAATGCCTGTTTCAGGGCTTTGGCGGCTTCCTGGAATTCTCCCTTATTCGCGTGGCTCGCGCCCTGGTTGAACAAGGTTTGGGCCTCATCTGCCGCTAGGCTTGTGAGAGGGGTCAGGCTCAGCATGAGGCCCAGGACACCGATTGACATGATTTGCAAGAGTTGTCTGTTCATAACGCCTCTATATGGTTTGTAAGGGGTTTGTAATAAAAACGGGATTCCCCACGTTCAGATTCGGAAGTTCCCACCCTTCTCCCCCTCTCCCATAGGGAGGAGAAGGGTGGGGGTGACTGGCGTGAATGCCGGCCCAGCCGCTTAGGGAACCTCTGATTAATTGTGATAGCGGGATGCAGGGCAAGGCGTGCCGCAGTGAAACCCGAGACATATCAAGTGGATAGTCGAGAGTTGAGCGAGGACACAACGCCGCCATGCGCCCGATAGTGCAATAAATCAGAGGTTCCTTAGAATGCATACAACGCTCTCAGGTAATAGAATCCGCCGTTGAATCCAAAGGGTGAATATTCGGGATACTTCGTGCCCGAAACCCCGGGCTGCGATCTGTCCGGAAACGACTCGAACAGGTTTTGCGCTCCGGCCGAGATGGTCAGCCCGGTTTTCATGGTGTACGACGTTTCAAAGTCCACGATCCACTGCGGACCGGCGTCGACACGGCTTTCAACATCACCGTCAGTCGTAAACTCCGTAAAACCGTTGTACCAGTAGAGCCGGCCCAGGAACCGCCAGGGTCCCTGCCTGTGGTCGCCCGTCAACGTGAATCTGAACCAAGGCAGGGTTTTTTCCAACTGGATTATCCGCTTGTCACGCTGGATTAAAGAGTCATCATAAATAGCATCTGGAAGATTGATGTCGGTGACCTCGCTCCGGTTATAGTTGCCCGCGAACGTCCAGAGGGTGGTCCCTCCGGCGAACTGCATCGGATAGGTCGCCACGATGTCCACCCCGTTGGTGGTGGTATCGAACGCGTTGGCATAGTAGGCCACCTTCTCGATATCTGCATAGCCTAAACGTCGCGCCTCAGCACGCTGATCTGGATCCAAAGCAAGTTGGGCACTCCGTGCGATACGGTCCCGTACCTGGACCCGGTAGTAGTCAATGGTCACGTTCAGGTTGCCGACGTCCAATACCGTGCCCGCTGATATGTTAAAGGCTTTTTCCGGCTTCAGTGATGGAACCTCTAGTAGCATTGAAACCGGATGGTTCGCCGGATAGGTTCCTACGTTAGCGAGTTGCCCTTGGACGAACGCCGTGGTCACGTTCTGAATGTTCGCCTGTCCCACGGTCGGTGCCCGGAATCCCGTGCTGACCGAGCCGCGAAGCGCCATCATGGACGTGGCCTGCCAACGGGTGCCGAACTTGCCGTTCAGGGTGTCGCCGAAGGTTTCGAAGTCCTCATACCGTCCGGCCACACCGACCAGCAGGTCCTTGTTCAGGTTGGTTTCCAGGTCAACGTAGCCGGCGTAGCTGCCCCGGTTGAATGTCCCCGCGATATCGGGTGAGAATCCGGCAAATCCGTTGGACCCGATACCAAAGCCCTGCGCCGCCAGACCTCCGGGACTGTCGTCAGCGAACCAGGAATTCCTCCCGCCGGCCGTGACCTCGAATTGCTCCACCCGATATTCCAGGCCGAGGCCCACGTTCAGGGGTGAGGGGAGCATGGCGGTCTGCATAGACCTGGAGAGATCCAGGTTGATCACGTGGTCCGTCTCCGTGTACATGCCGGGGTTGTATTCCGTCGGAATATTGGTTCGCATTGCGGCGAGTTGCGGATTGATGGTGTTTCTCATGAAGAAGTCCGTGCTGTGTTGGCCGAGCACGGCGCTCAAGTCATAGTGCCAGTCGTCCAGCCAGACGTTGGCGTGGGAGATGTTCCCGCGGACTCCCACGGCCGCGCTCCAGTCGCGCACCGTCCCCCCGAAAAACGGGGTGAATCCGCCGGGAAATTTTTCGTTGAAAATGAAGCAGTTCGCGGGAAGCGACACATCGCTGTAGTCGGCCGCCGGGTTCTCCGGCACGGTTGGGCAGCCCGCGCCGGTCAGGTCCGCGACCAGAACCTCGTCAGCGGTGTCATTTGACTTTTGGAATACACCGTTTCGCGTATTGGGATTACGGTAATAGAACCCGCCTTCTACTTTGCGTTGGGCATAGTTGCCGAAGGCGTAGAGTTCGGTCCTGCTGTTCAGTTTCATGCCGAGGTTCCCGAAAAGTTTATAGTCATAGATAACCTGGGGCGCGCCCCAGACCATGGCATTGGGACTCCGAGTGAACCGGCTGTTCACCACGTGCCTGTTGCCCGCGTCAATCAGGGCCTGCGCATCGTCGCGTTGGATGCTGCGGTTGGTCCAGTCTGACGATCCATATTCGAAGCTGAAATTGGCAAACCCGGACTGGATGAACGGAAGGGCCAGGGGCACGCCAAAGTTGGCCGCAATACTGGCGGTGTCGCCGTCTCCCGCATAATACTGGCCCCAGCGGGTTTCCGCCGTGCCGCTGTCGGGGGCGTCTTTCAACTGGAAATTCATGACGCCGGCCACGGCATCGGACCCGTACTGCGCGGCCGCGCCGTCGCGCAGGACTTCCACGCGCTTGAGGGCAATAGCCGGAATCACGGCCAGGTCGGGCGCGTGGGCCCCGTCCGAAATGCCACCGCCCAGGAACGTGAGGACGGACCCCCGGTGACGACGCTTGCCGTTGATCAGGATCAGGGTGGAGTCCGGGGGCAGGCCGCGCAGGTTCGCCGGGCGCACCAGCGTGGCCGCATCGCCAATGGGTTGCTGGTTGACGTTGTAGGACGGCACGGTGGCCCTCAGTAGGGAGTTCATGTCCCTGACCCCATAGTTCCTCATCGATTTCCCTTCAATCACGTCAATCGGCACCGGAGAATCATGGGCCGAGCGGGTCGGAACACGGGACCCGACCACGATCACTTCTTCAAGTTTGACAACGTCTGTGTCCTGATCCGAGGCTTCCTGTGCAAGAGACTGTTGAATCGGAACAGCCAACAGACACAAGACAATCATTGTCTTCATGATTCGATACACGTTCATAAGCAGACCTCCTTACGTTATTTATTCCGTGCTTCCTGTCTCCTGTTGATATTCCTCGAGGTCGAATCTGACGGGCAGGTCGACTGCGGAGGAAATGGGATCGTCTCCGACTTTTGCCGGGGTGAATTGCCACGTTTTGACTGATTGTGCGGCGCTCTCGTCAAGCGCCGGAAATCCCGAGCTTTCTCGAATGGTGACGTTTTCCACGTTCCCGCCGGAACCGATGGTAATGCGCAACACGACCGTACCTTCCCAGCCTGCCTTGCGAGCCTCTTGAGGATAGTCGGGACGTTCGGATTTGATCAGTCTGGCGGGTTTCCGCACCTTCACGGGCTCAGGCTCGGGTTCAGGTTCGGGCTCCTCTCGCGAGAATTTGATTCCATACTCGTCAAGATCGAATCTGATAGGCAGGTCGACCACGGTGGTAATGCGAAATTCTCCATCTCTCGCCGGATCGAATCGCCACGTTTTGACGGACTGCGTGGCGCTCTGGTCAAGCGCGGGAAACCCCGAGCTTGTTTGAGTCGTGACTTTTTTTACGCCCCCACCGGCATCGATGGTGAGGCGTAACACGACCGTGCCTTCCCAGCCTTGCCGGCGAGCCGTCTGCGGATACGGGGGGCGTTCGGATTTGATCAGTCTGGCGGTTTTCCGAAGTCCCTTGCGGTCCGCGATGGAATCCCTCACGAGTTGAAGCCCGTTCTGCGGGACGATGGAAGTTTTGGAACGCATGGTGCCCCTGATGCCGCTGAACGGCACGACCATTGTGGTCTCCGGGGCAGCCAATCCGATGCGGCGTTCCGGCGGAGCCATCACCAGTCGGACGGATTGCCACAGTCCCTTACGGTCCGCGATGGAATCCCTCACGAGTTGAAGCCCGTTCTGCGGGACGATAGAAGTTCTGGGAATCGCGTCGACTCTGAGGCCGTCGAACGGCATGCCTGTTGCGAAGTCGGGTTCCGTCAGGCCGATACGGCGTGCTGCCGGTGTCGTCATTAGTCGGACGGATTGCCACAGTCCCTTGCGGTCCGCGATGGAATCCCTCACGAGTTGAAACTCGTCTCGTGGTATGATGGGGTTTCTGGGGATCGCGACGACCATGAAGTCGTCGAACGACACCAACGTCGTAGTGTCGGGTTTGGGTATGCTGATCTCCCGCTCTTCCTGATCGGCCAGAGTGTCGGCAATTTCGAGGGGCTCCAGGAATTCGATTGATTGGTCCGGCAAGTCTTGTGCCCCCGCCGGGGGACAGACAAGACACCCTAATAGTGGTACAAGAACTACCCCCACCACCATTGAAAATATGGAAGCCACTTTATCGGGTTTTCCGGTTAGTGAGTAATGCAGCGGACGGCACGGACACTTATATCATATAATATCGTAAGTGTCATATTAAAAAAATCGCTTCAAGAAAATGTATGGGTCCACCACATTTGGCACTCGGGTTGGTGGTGAATCAGGGATTATACCGGAGATTGCCGCCCAAGGCTATGGTGGGGCAACACGGTATTGTAGGCCAGCAACCAATCGGCCAGTTTGCGGTTAAAGGCCGCCAAATCGTCGAACAGCAGATCCTCGTGGTAGTCCACGAAGGTCTCTTGCAGGGTGCGATTGAACCGTTCCGCATGAGCGTTCATTTTCGGGGATCGGGGATACGTCCACCAGTGGGTGATGCCGCGTTCATCGAGCCGATGCTGGAAATGCCCCTGGAACTCCGGGCCGTTATCGGAGAGGAGGACCCGGGGTGGGGCCGGGAGCAACGCACAGAGTGCATCGAGGGCGTGGGTGGCATGGCGGCTGGAGGCGGTGGCGGTGGCCACAGCGAAGGCGAAGCGACTGCAGGGATCGATGAAGGTGAATAGGTAGCGGCGGAGTCCGGCGTGGAGCCGCACAACGGGATCGCCGGCCAAGACCGCCAGGGGCGGGGCGGGGCGGGGCCGGGGCGGGCGGGATTTCCGGCGCCGTGTCCGGGGTTTGGGCCGGCCCCGGGCATCCAGGCGGCTCGGCGTGTGCCGCATCCGGTCCGGGGCGCGGGCGATCAGGCGCCCGATGGTGGAGACCCTGGGGAGGGCTAGCCCGTGCTGCGCACACCACGGCCGCAGTAGGACGTGCAGCTTGGCCTTCCCACGGTTGGGATACGTGGTGCGTAGCCGCCGGATCGCTTGGCTCAGGGCGGGTGGCCACGTGGCCTGCCGCCGCCGGTGGGGGGCCCTAGAGCGGACGGCCAACGCCTGCGGGTCCCCGCCAGCCTGAGTGAGCGCCCGCTGCCAGCGATAAAGCGTCCGGCGGCTGACGCCAAAGGCCTCCCCCGTCGCGGCTGGGCCATGCCGGGCGCAAAAGTGCAGAATCTTGAGTCGGTGATGGGCTTCATGGGGTATCATGTCCCAACGATGCCCGAATTGCGTTAGTCGATAAAACCCCCTGATGCGATAGCCGACATGGTGGATTTGCATGGCCTCTCCTCCTGTGTCGAGGAGTGCCAAAGGTTTCTGAACTTATACAGCCAGCATCCGAGCAGCATAGGCACCCTATGGCGATTCTATCTTTCGATTATCAATGAGTCGTGTTCTGAAAATTGTCAATGTTCACTCATTCGTTGACATTTTTCATCGGGGATCCAGGGTCTCGGTCTTTGCCTTTGTCGTCGTCGCATCTCATGCGGCTTGGAGGGTCAACTTTCCAAGAAGCACCATAAGATGACGCCGCGACAGAAGAGGGGGAGGCCGGTCAGGAGAAAAAAGCGGCATCAGTCTGCTCTCGACATCTGTCATTGGGGGATGCCGTCGCTACAATCAGGAGGGGACGTCAACCATTCTCTGGAATCCCTCAACCTGCCGGTGGCTTTTTTCGGTCGATCGTTCCTTGGTTGCTTCATGAATCCATTCAGGTATATTTTCAGGTATGTTACTAGCTGAAACGGTGTTTGGGGTTGAGCGATTCGTGCTGTTTTTGTCTCCCCGACCTTATGTTCATTCCTCCGAGGCATTGCCCCTATCATGTTCGTGAGACTGCTCAATCTGTTGTTCGGAAGCAAGAACGATCGTGAGTTGAAGGTGCTTCAACCCGTCGTCGCGCGGATCAACGAATTGGAGCCCGGCTTGCAGTCACTTTCGGACGAGGCGCTGGCGGACAAGACCCAGGCTTTCAAAAAGCGTCTCGACGCGGGAGAGACGTTGGACGCGCTGCTGCCCGAAGCCTTTGCCGTGTGCCGTGAAGGCTCCAGGCGAAAAATCGGTCTTCGTCACTTCGACGTCCAACTCGTGGGCGGCATGGTGTTGCACGCGGGAAAAATTTCAGAAATGAAGACTGGTGAAGGGAAGACCCTGGTCGCGACCCTGCCCATGTATTTGAATGCTCTGACGGGCAAAGGCGCGCATCTGGTGACGGTCAATGACTATCTGGCGAAACGTGACGCGCAATGGATGGGCCCCGTGTATCACGCGTTGGGCTGTACGGTCGGCGTGATCCAGCATGAATCCTCGTTCCTGTTTGATCCCGAATACGAGGCGGCGGATAAACGGTTAAATTATCTTCGTCCCTGTACCAGACCTGAAGCCTATCGTGCCGACATCACCTACGGCACCAACAACGAGTTCGGGTTCGATTACCTGCGGGATAATCTGGTCATCAACGATCTGCGCCAGCGCGTTCAACGGGAGTTGTCGTACGCGATCGTGGACGAGGTGGATAGTATCCTGATCGATGAAGCGCGAACGCCGCTCATCATCTCCGGTCCGGCCGAACAGAGTACGGAATTATACAACCGGATCGACCGGCTCATTCCCCGGCTCACTGCCGAACGGGACTATACCATCGAGGAAAAATCAAGGACGGTGGCGCTGACGGAAGAAGGGAACGCCCGCGTAGAGAAATTGCTGGCTGCGGAGGGGCTGCTGGCGGGCGACAATTTGTATGACCCGAAAAATCTCGACGTGGTGCACCACGTCATCAAAGCCTTGCAGGCCCATGCTATATATAAACGCGACGTGGACTACGTGGTCAAGGAAGGCGAGGTGCAAATCGTTGATGAATTTACAGGACGCCTGATGCCGGGCCGGCGGTGGAGCGACGGGTTGCACCAGGCGGTCGAGGCCAAAGAGGGCGTGAAAATCGCCAACGAAAATCAAACCTTGGCCTCCATCACGTTCCAAAACTATTTTCGGATGTACGAAAAGCTGGCGGGGATGACCGGCACGGCGGATACGGAAGCGGCGGAGTTTGCCAAAATCTACAACCTGGATGTCAACGTCATTCCGACCAACCGGGCGATGGTGCGCCAGGATCATTCGGACGTGGTGTATCGCACGGAGAAGGAAAAATTCGAGGCGATTGCCCAGGAAGTCATGGAGTATTATGAGGGGGGTCAGCCTGTGCTGGTTGGCACGATTTCAATTGAAAAGTCAGAGCGGCTCTCCAGAATTCTCAAGTCGCGAGGGGTGAAACACCATGTCCTGAACGCCAAGTTTCACGAAAAGGAGGCGGAGATTATTTCTCAGGCCGGGGGGAAAGGCGCGGTGACCCTGGCCACCAACATGGCCGGTCGGGGAACGGATATCATCTTGGGCGGCAACGCGGAGGCGTTGTACAAACAGCAAGTCGTCTACCGGGGCGAAGACCTGACTGCCGAACAGAAGCAGGCGGCGTTTGAACGGATTCAACGGCAATGCGAAGCGGAAAAGAGGGAAGTGCTGCGATTGGGCGGGTTGCATATTGTCGGCACCGAACGCCATGAGAGTCGCCGGATCGACAACCAGCTTCGAGGCCGGTCCGGACGGCAAGGTGATCCGGGATCGTCCCGCTTCTTCTTATCCCTGGAAGACGATTTGATGCGTATTTTTGCGTCTGAGCGGGTTTCCAACCTGATGTTGAAGCTTGGAATGGAAGAAGGCGTGCCGATCGAGCACCGGATGGTGAGCCGGTCCATTGAAAACGCCCAGAAGAAAGTCGAGGGGCATAATTTTGACATACGCAAGCACATTCTTGAATACGATGACGTCATGAATAAACAGCGAGAAATCATCTATGCCCATCGTGCGGGCGTCCTTGGGGGCCGTTCCATTCAAGAGGACGCGGAAGATTGGCTCGTGGACGTCGTGGACACCTTGATCAATACCTGCTGCCCGGAAGAAGCCTATGCCGAAGCCTGGGACCTGGAAGGGCTGCGTGAAACCGTCCTTGCTCAATTCGGCACGGAAATCCCGGCGACTGAGGACATGTCAGAAATGGGACGGGACGGTCTGCGGAACGAATTGCTGGAACACGTTCAGCAGTTCTTCCGGCAACGACAACGGGAACGCGAAGAACAAATCGGTCCGGAGCTTCGCGTACAGCTTGAGCGGAACCTGGTGTTACAGGTCATTGACCATCATTGGAAAGAGCATCTCCTCGGCATGGATCAGCTCCGGGATGGCATCGGGCTCAGGGGCTATGGCCAGAAAGATCCCCTGGCAGAGTATAAACGGGAAGGCTTCGACATGTTTGCCGCCATGATGGACCGCATCAAAGCCGATTCCCTGGAGCGATTGTGTAAAGTCCAGGTTCTCAAGGGTGAACGACCGCTCATCGAAGAAGACGCGCCCCCGCCGCCTCCGATGATCTTCAATCGCGGGAATGGCGAGTCCGCGCCACGGACGGTCCAGCGGGCTCAGGCAAAAGTCGGCCGCAACGAACCCTGTCCTTGCGGCAGCGGCAAAAAATACAAAAAATGCCATGGGGCATGACTGCTCGGAGCCTACGCCATGGTTCTCTGACTATCAGCTTGGCTGACCGCACCCATCGCGTGCTGAAAGAAGCCGCAGCGCGGTAGAATCGTTCAATGGCCTCGATCATCGAAGAAAGCCTGAAGTTGCGAGGGAGCTAGCCGCTCGACAGCGCACGGGAGATCGTTGCCAAGGCGCGGCGGTTGTCTCGTTATGCCTGCTCGGCTCACTCGACCGACGGCTAAGGAACCTCTGATTTAGTGTGATAGCGGGATGCAGGGCAAGGCGTTCCGGAGCGAAACCCGAAGCGTATCATAGAGATAGGTGAGGGTTGAGCGAGGACACCACGCCGCCATGCGCCCGATCGTGCACTCAATCAGAGGTTCCCTAATACAGGGCGGCCATTCCCTTGACTAACAGTTGGCGGATAGCTAATTTATAAATCTTTTGGCCCATGGAAGCATAGGTCCTATGGGATTGGTGTCAGGGAAACAGCCGGACCTGCGGATTTTTCGCTCACATCAGAAGCTCCTCTCAGAATGACAACAGAGACGTGCAGGACGATGAGTCAGGACGGGAATCAAAGAATGGAATTGCCGGATTCGCCTTTGATGCAGCAGATCGCCACGCTTATTCGGGAGACTGGGCCGTTGACGTTTGCACGTTTTATGGAAATTGCCCTGTATGATGAGGCGCATGGGTACTATATGACGGGCGGAGGGTCTGCCCGCACGGCCTCTCCGATTGGTGGAGAAGGCAGTGACTTTTTCACCGCCCCGAGTCTTTCCCCCATCCTGGCCAAGTGTCTGGTCCGTCAACTCGCGGAGATTGACGAACGACTCGGTCATCCCTCTGTGTTTCATCTTGTGGAAATGGGACCGGGAGAAGGGACGTTGCTCCGGGATCTGTTGCAGGAAGGTCAGGAGCAACAGACTGCGTTTCTGCCCCGTTTAGCGTGCATTCCGGTCGAACGCAGCCCGGCCTTTTGCCGGCGACAACGGGAAACGTTGGCTGCTTGGACTCGGCAAGAGGGAATGATTCGATGGGTTGATGATCTTGAGGCGATCGCGGACGGAAGCCTGACGGGCACGTTGCTCTCAAACGAATTAGTCGATGCGTTTCCGGTGCACAGGGTTCGCATGGAGCCAAACGGCCTCAGGGAATTGTACGTGACTATCCACAATCAGGAGTTGCAGGAACAATGGGGACCACCGTCTACGCCTGAGTTGGCATCGTTTCTGTCAGATATGGACGTGGAGTTGCCCGTTGGGTTTGCTACCGAAATCAACCTGGAAGCCATGAAATGGATCAAACAGGTTGCCCGGGTGCTGGATCGCGGAGTCGTCATCACGATTGATTACGGCCACGTCGCCAGGGATTATTGGGCGCCCGAACGAAAGAACGGGACCCTGCTGGGGTACCATCGGCATACGGTTTCGACGAATCCTTATGCACGGGTCGGAGAGCAGGATTTGACGGCACACGTGAATTTTTCGAGCCTTGCCCAAACCGGCGAGCAGATTGGGTTGACCACGACGGGGTATACGAATCTTCAGCATTTCCTGATGAGTCTCGGGATAGAGGAATTGGTCCGGGGGTGCGATCAGGAATCTGCTGTGGTCCAGGCGGCCGCCCGGTTGTTGCGGCCTCACGGCATGGGCACCACGTTTAAAATTTTGGTACAACACAAGGGGATGGCCGTCCCAACGCTGCGTGGCTTACGCCATCGGCCATTTTTCGATTCGGCATTGGCGACGGTCCATTAACGTGAACGATGGGATGATGCGGACGGTGACCTGAGATGGGCGGCGAATCGGTTCCTTTGAATTATATCCCCATCGCGGTTTTTGCCGTAATTGCGCTGGGGTTCGGCGTGGGGTCGTTGCTGGCCGGATGGGTCGTGCGACCTGGCCGGCCGTATCGCGCGAAACTGCTTCCGTATGAGAGCGGGAGCCCGCTCTTCATGGACGCCCGCGTTCAATTCCCGATGCGGTATTATATTATCGCGATGTTGTTCGTCGTGTTTGATATTGAAATTGTCTTTATGTTCCCGTGGGCGGTGGTGTTTCACAAATTGGGGTTGCTGGGACTCATTGAAATGGGCGTTTTCATCGCCATCCTGGTGGTCGGCTTCTGGTACGTTTGGAAAAAAGGGGCCCTGGAATGGGACTGAAGTCCGCCCTCTCCCTCTGGGAGAGGGTTGGGGTGAGGGGGCAAAAGAACTGGATTCCCGCTTTCGCGGGAATGACGATACCTGGAGGACAATGACGGCTATGAGCATGCTTGAACGCCAGTTTGACGCCAATATCATTACCACGAATCTGGATTACCTGGTGAGTTGGTGCCGGAAGTCGGCGTTGTGGCCGATGACGTTCGGGCTCGCTTGTTGCGCCATCGAGATGATTGCGTCGGTCTCTTCCCGGTACGATATCGACCGGTTTGGGGCCGGGGTCTTTCGGGCTTCTCCCAGACAATCCGATGTCATGATCGTGGCCGGAACCGTGTGCCGGAAGATGGCGCCCGTGATCCGGCGTATCTACGATCAAATGGCCGAACCGCGCTACGTGATCTCCATGGGGTCCTGCGCGACCTCGGGCAATCATTACAACAGTTACAGCGTGGTCCAGGGCGTGGATCAGATCGTGCCGGTGGACGTCTACGTGGCAGGCTGTCCCCCGCGTCCGGAAGCCTTGTTGGACGCCCTGATCAAGTTGCAGGAAAAAGTTCAGAAGGAAAAAGTGTTCGTGAAGTAGCGTGAGAGATGATGGTGGTCTATGCACCGAGTGCTTGAAACCCTGCACGAGCGTTTTCCCGAGGCCGTGCTGTCCGTGCGTGAAGACCCGCAACGGGGAGACCTCTCGGCCCAGGTGCAGGCGAAGGATCTGGTGGAGGTGGCGCGTTTCCTCCACGACGATCCCTGGACCGCCTTCGATCACATCACCGACATCTGCTCGGCGGACTATCCCGACGACCCGGAACGGTTCGAAGTCATCTACCACTTCCTCTCGCTTCCGTATAAGACCCGGATTCGGGTGAAGACGCGGGTGTCGGAAGAAAATCCCACCATCGGGACCGTGACGTCCATCTGGAAAGGTGCGAATTTTCTGGAACGCGAAGTGTTCGACCTGATGGGGATCACGTTCGAGGGGCACCCGGACCTGCGCCGGATTCTGTTGCCCGACGATTACGCGGAAGGCCATCCCCTTCGGAAAGATTTTCCCACCGAAGGCAAGGGGTGGCGAAGCACGTTTGATTTTCTTCCCCGTTTGGATGAACCGGAACGCGAATGGACCGAACAGGATATCCCGCAGGATCAGCGGCACGTTTTTATGGCCGGAGACCGACCTGAATCCACGAAGCGCACGACCGAACTGTTGCTCAACATGGGGCCGCAGCATCCCAGCACCCACGGCGTCCTACGGGTGGTGCTGGAACTGGACGGCGAGCGCATTGCCAAGGCGATTCCGGACATGGGGTACCTGCATCGCGGCGTTGAAAAACTGGCCGAGGGTCTCCATTACATGCAGGTCGTTCCGCATACGGACCGTCTGGATTACGTGTGCGCCATGACGAACAATTACGCCTACGTGCGCGCAGTTGAAAAACTGGTCGGCGTGACGGTGCCGGAGCGGGCTGAGTACGTCCGGACGATCGTGGCCGAAGTCCAGCGAATCGTCGGCCACCTCTTCTGGTTGGGCACGCAGGCTCTGGATATCGGGGCCATGACCGTGTTCTTTTGGACGTTCCGCGAGCGCGAGGTCCTGCTCGACTTTTTCGAGCAACTCTGCGGCGCGCGCCTGACGCTGAATTACTATCGAATCGGCGGAGTGGACAGCGACCTGACACCGGCCTTGATTGAACGCCTGCGCGATTTTTTGAAGACGTTTCCCGATCACGTGCAGGAATATGACACGTTGTTGCAGCGAAACCGGATCTGGGTGGCCAGGACCAAGGGCGTGGCGGTCATTTCCGGTGAGGACGCGATCAACTTCGGGCTCACCGGGCCGACGCTACGTGGGTCGGGCGTGTCCTATGACGTGCGCAAACTCGAACCCTACGGCGTCTACGACCGGGTGGAGTGGGACGTGCCGGTTGGCAAAGACGGAGACACCTATGACCGGTATTGGATTCGCGTCGAGGAAATGAAGCAAAGCGCTCGAATCATTGCCCAATGCCTGGACCAGTTGCCGGACGGTCCCATCATGGCGGATAGCTCACAGGTCATTCCCCCGCCTAAGCCCAACGTCATGCGGGACATGGAAAGCCTGATCCATCATTTCATCATTTTTACGCAGGGCTTCAAGCCGCCGAAGGGGGAAGCGTATTGCGCGACGGAGGTGCCCAAGGGCGAACTGGGGTTTTTTCTGATCAGCGACGGGAGCCCGAGGCCCTACCGGATGAAAATCCGCTCCCCGTCGTTTGTCCACATGGGCGCATTTGATTTTATGGCCCGCGGCTATCTGATTTCTGATATTATTACGATCTTCGGCACCTATGATATCGTCATGGGCGAGTGTGACCGCTGAACGGGAAGACACCATGATTTTCGACAAACATCGAGAGGCCGTTGACGAAATCCTGAGCCGGTATCCGGTGAAGCGCTCGGCGCTTCTGCCGTTGTTGAATCTGGCGCAGAAGGAAGAGGGGTACGTGAGCCAGGCCGCCATGCGGGAGATCGCCGGCATCCTGGATCTCACCCCGCCCCAGGTCTTCGAGACGGCGACGTTTTATACCATGCTCAATCTCAAACCCATCGGGAAATTTCATGTCCAGGTGTGCCGGTCGTTGATGTGCGCGCTGGTTGGGGCCGACCCTCTGATCGAATGGTTGCGCAAACATCTGGGTATCGGTCTGGGCCAGACCACCGGGGAGAAGTTGTTCACCTTGAGTACGGTGGAATGTTTGGGGTCGTGTGGGACCGGGCCGACGATGCAGATCAATGACGACTATTACGAGCGGCTCACCGAAGAAAAAGTCGGACGCATTCTGCGGGACTTACGGGAGTCCGGAGATTGTTCGATGAAAAGCGGTCCCTTTATGGTTCCCGAACGCGCCAAGGACGTCGTGTCGCCATGAAGACTTTTGAAAAGATTCTCTTAACCAACATGGAACGACCCGGCTACATCGGATCCCTTGCCGATTATGAAGGGGCGGGTGGGTACACGGCCCTGAAGAGCGTTCTGGGCAAGGTGCCGCCCAATGACCTTATCGAGATGGTCAAAAAATCGGGTCTGCGTGGCCGGGGCGGGGCGGGCTTCCCCACGGGCGTGAAATGGGGGTTTATTCCCAAGGACCATCCCGGTCCTAAATATCTGTGCTGTAACGCCGATGAAAGCGAACCCGGCACGTTTAAAGACCGCCAATTGATGGAACGGGACCCTCACCAAATCCTTGAGGGCATTGCCATCTCCTGCTATGCCATTGGCGCGCAGACGGCCTACATCTATATCAGAGGGGAATTCCGGCTGGCGGCGAAAATTCTGGAGCGTGCGATTGCCGAAGCTTGCCGGGCCGGGCACCTGGGCTCCGATATTTACAGCAGCGGCGTCACCGTGCACGTCTCCGTACACGCGGGAGCCGGCGCCTATATCTGTGGAGAAGAAACCGCGCTGCTCGAATCCCTGGAAGGCAAGCGGGGCAAACCCCGGACGAAGCCGCCGTTCCCGGCCACGCACGGCCTCTACCAGAAACCCACGGTGGTCAACAACGTCGAGACGCTGGCGAACGTCCCGCACATCGTGAATCGAGGAGCCGAATGGTTCGCCTCCATCGGCGTTCCGCCCAAGAGCACCGGCACGCGGCTCTTTTGTTTGAGCGGTCACGTGAAACGGCCGGGGAATTATGAGTTGCCCGTGAACGCGACGTTTCGAGACCTGATTTATGAGCTTGGCGGAGGCATGCGGTCCGACAAGCCGCTCAAGGCGTTCATTCCGGGCGGGGCCTCGGCGCCGTTTTTGACCCCGGACCACGTGGACGTGCAAATGGATTTCGAATCGGTGGCCCTGGCGGGCTCGATGTCGGGGTCGGGTGGGATCACCGTGATGGAAGAAGGCACGAGCATGGTGTGGGCGGCTCTTCGCCTGATGGAATTTTTCTATCATGAGTCCTGCGGAAAGTGTACGCCCTGCCGGGAAGGCAGTTCCTGGATCGTGCAGATTCTGCAACGAATCCTGAACAAGCAGGGCCGGCCGGAGGATTTACGGACGCTCGTGGAAATTTGCGAAAATATCGGCGGTCGAACGGTATGTGCGTTCGGCGACGCGGAAATCGCCCCGGTGCAAAGCACGTTGAAATATTGGCGGGGGGAATACGAGGCCTTGATCGAAGAAGCAGAGGCGCTCAAGGGGAGCCGGAAAGAAATCCCTGTCCTGAGTTTGGCGTAGGTGCAAATGTTCGAGAATTTGTTGATAGCAAGGTCAGATGTAGGTCGGATGAGCGAAGCGTAATCCGACGGTTTAGCTGCCCCCCCTTGTCAGGGTGGGAGGCTTGCTGCCGACTCTCTGCTCAGGGGAGAGAGGATCTGCCGTCCCCCTGAGAAGGGGGATTGAGGGGGTTGTCTTTCAAAGGCGGGGCACTGGGGCACAAGAGGAAGCGGGACAATTATTAACGAATGACTCAACCCATACGGTCATAATCAACCATGTCGAACACCCCAAACATGTTGACGATCACGATCGACGGAATCCGCACGCAGGTTCCGGAAGGCACGCTCGTGATCGAGGCGGCCCGGCAGGTCGGCGTGATGGTGCCTCATTTTTGTTATCATCCCAAGCTGGCGCCTGACGCGAATTGCCGGATGTGCCTGGTGGAAATCGAAAAAATCCCGAAACTCCAAACCTCGTGCAGCACGCGCGTGGCCGAAGGCATGGTCGCGCGGTCGTCGGCGCCGCACGTCGAGGCTGCGCGGAAATCGGTCTTGGAGTTGTTGTTGGGCAACCATCCGCTCGATTGCCCGGTGTGTGACCAGGGCGGCCGTTGCGACTTGCAGGATTTTTCGCATGAGTACACGCCCACCGTCAGTCGGTTCAAGGAATTGAAGCGGGTCTTTCCCAAACAATACCTCGGCCCGGTCATTGAAACGCAAATGAACCGGTGTGTGTCGTGTATGCGTTGCGTGCGGTATTGCGACGAAGTGATGGATGCCCAAGCATTGGCGGCCGAAGGCCGCGGCACGCTCACGCAGATTACACATTGGGCCGGCAATGAACTCGAATGCGACATGTGCGGCGGGTGCATCCAGATTTGTCCGGTCGGAGCGATCACTAGCCGGTTGTCGATGTATGACTATCGCCCATGGATGCTGAAACGAACCGAGACCATTTGTTCCTATTGCGGGGACGGGTGCCAGATCACGGTTCAGCAAAAGAACGGCCAACTGATCGAAGTGAATTCGGCGTTGGGCGCCGGCCGGAACAATGGGGACCTCTGCGTCCGCGGATATTTCGGCTACCACGCGGCGGTTCATCACGACCGCGTGCGGCATCCGCTTCTACGCCAGGACGACGGCTCCTTTGCCGAGGTCACGTGGGAAGAAGCCTTGGAGCGCGTGGCCCGGGAGTTCACGGCCTTGAAAGCGAAGCACGGGGCCGACGCTATTGGCGGTCTCATCACGACTCGTTGTACCAATGAAGATCTATACCTGTTCCAGAAATTCATGCGTGTCGTGATCGGGACAAATCAGGTCGACAGTAGCGCGCGATACGGGTATATCAACGGCGTGCGGGCGCTCAGGCGGGTGCAGGGCACTCATCGGTGGACCGTTCGCTATGAAGACGTGCCCCGGGCCGGCGCCATCGTGCTGATCGGCACCACAATCAATGAGTCCAATCCTATCACGGCCCTACACGTGAAGCGAGCCGTGAAACACGGCGGCGCGCAACTGATCTCGCTTGAGTCACTGCTCCCGTTCCGATCGACGGTGAGCAACGTGACAACGCTTGCCCGGCGTCACCTGACGGTGCAGGGCGGCGGGTTTGGCGCGACCATCCTGGGGCTGTTGAAAGCCGTGGTCGAGTCGGATCTGGTTCGTGAGGAGATTGCCCGTGAGATGCCGGAGTTCGTGCAAACGATACGGGCTAATGTGGCCAAGGTGTCCTGGCAGGCCATCCGGGAGCAGTCCGGTCTGCCGCAAGCGGACCTTGAAGCCGTGGCCGGATCGTATGCGCAGGCCCAACGGGCCGTCGTGCTGGTTGGCCGGGACGTCCTTCGTTCGCTGGGCGGGGAGGGGATGGTGACCAACCTCCTGGATCTTCAGATCCTGACGGGGCATCTTCGGAGACAGGGGTCAGGTCTGGGATGCCTGGCTGAGGACAACAATGAGCCCGGCGCCGTGGAAATGGGGGCCGTAGCCGAATATTTTCCGGGCCCTGCCGACGTGCGGGATGAAGAATGTCAACGGACCCTGACGCGGTCTTGGGGGCAAGCGATTCCGGGCGGAGCGCCGGCTACGTTGCCGGATATGTTGACCCGGGCGAGGACCGGTGAGATCAAATCGTTATTCATCGTTGGAGAAAATCCCGTTGAATCGTTGCCGGATGACGCCGGCGTGACCGGGGCGCTCGATGCGCTGGAGTTCCTGGTCTGCCAGGAACTGTTTCTGACGGAAACCGCGAAGCGGGCGCACGTGGTGTTTCCCGCGTGTTCGGCGATGGAAAAGGACGGCACGTGTACCAATACGGAAGGGCACGTCCAGTCCGTTCGCCAGGCGATCGAGCCGTTGGGGGAGAGCCGGCCCGATTGGGAAATGTTTTCGGCCCTGTCGGTGTTGATGGACCAGCCCATCGAATATGGCGAGGTCAAGGAGGTCTTCAAGGAAATACGCGGAGTCATTCCCGGCTATGGTCTTCTGGGTCCGGCCTCGACGCCGCCGAAAGTCGACGAGGAGACGGTCGCGCAATACGTGAAGACGGGCTTCAAGGAAGATATCGATCGGCGGTATGCGCTCGATCTGCCGTCTGCCACTCCGGAAGGCGCGATGACGTTGCGATTGGTCCGGTCCTTGTATCATTCCGGAAAATACAGCACGCGCGCGAAGGGATTGATGGAAATCGAAGGAGAGGGTCTTCTGCATCTCAACGCCCGTGAGGCCAGGCGCCTGGAGATCGAAGAAGGCCAGACCGTCCGGCTCTCGAACGATGGCGGGCACGCCACCGTTTCCGTGAAGCTGAATGACCGCGTGCCCGACGCCGTCGCATGGTTTCCCGAGCATTTCGATCAATCCGTCCGGGTGCTGTTTTCGTTGAACGAGCCGGTATTCGCGCAAGCGGGGATCGATCCGCGTACCCGCGTACCTGTGTGGAAGACGACGTACGTCACTATTACAAAGTGAGTTGACTGGAGAGACTCTAAAAAGAACCATGATCGGATTCATCAAGGAGTGTGCCCGTGCTTGAGACCAGCGTGAAATTGGCGTTGACGTTATCGCAGATCGGGGTCGTGATGGGCGTGGTCCTGCTCACCGTGGCGGTCCTCACCCTGTTGGAACGAAAAGTGCTCAGTTGGATGCAGGACCGTATGGGGCCGATGGAGGTCGGACCCTACGGGGTGCTGCAACCCGTGGCCGATGGGCTGAAGCTGTTTTTCAAGGAAGATATCATCCCGGCCGGCGCGAACAAGATCATGTTCAGCCTGGCCCCCATCATTGTCCTGGTGCCGGCCTTGATCGGGTTTGCCGTCATCCCGTTCGGCCCGAACTGGACCGTCGACGTCCTGGGCGTGGGATTCAAGCCCTTCGTCATCAGCGACATCAACATCGGCGTGCTGTACATTCTGGCGTTTGCCTCCATCGGGGCCTACGGGGTCATCTTGGGCGGATGGGCCTCCAACAGCAAATACTCGTTGTTGGGTGGCCTCCGGTCGGCTGCGCAGTTAATCAGCTATGAGCTCAACGTGGGGCTGGCGATCGTCGGCGTGTTGTTGCTGACGGGGAGCCTGAGCCTGGTCGAAATCACCGAGGCCCAGGCCGGCGGGTTCTGGAACTGGTTTGCCTTCGACCCCTTGCCTTTTCCGCAATTCATCGCGTTCGTCATCTTTTTGATCGCCTCCGTGGCCGAAACCAACCGCCTGCCCTTCGACCTGCCTGAAGCGGAAAGTGAATTGGTCGCGGGATTCTTCACGGAATACAGCGGGATGCGGTTCGCATTTTTCTTTATGGCGGAATATGCGAACATGATTCTGGTGTCGTGCATGTCCACGGTTCTGTTTTTTGGCGGCTGGCACGCTCCGTTGCCGTTTCTGCAGGCCCCCGGGATCTTCGCCTGGGTGACGGGAATTTTCTGGTTTACAGTGAAAGTCTACTTTTTCCTGTTTTTGTTTTTCTGGATTCGTGCCACGCTGCCGCGGTTACGGTACGACCAGTTGATGCGGTTCGGGTGGAAGGTGCTGCTGCCCATTGCCTTGGGGAACGTGGTGGTGACGTCGCTGCTGGCCTATATCTTCCCCAATGCGTAGCGCCGAGGAGTCGGGTCGATGAAACTCAAAAAGTGGATTCAGTCACTGATCTTTTTTGAAATCCTCATGGGCATGAAGGAGACGCTCAAGCATTTCCTGAAGTATCGTCCCATCACCCTGGAATATCCCCACGTCAAGAAACCGCTGCCTGAGAATTATCGAGGGATGTTGGGGTTGCTGCGATACGACGATGACACGGAGAAATGTGTGGGGTGCGACCTGTGCGAGGCGGCCTGTCCCTCTCGCGTGATTCGCGTGGTGAGCGCCGAGGTGCCCGGGGAGCCCACTAAGCGGTACGCCAAGGAATATGACATGGACATGACGCGCTGCCTGTTCTGCGGGTTGTGCGTCAAGGCCTGCCCGGTGGATGCCTTGGGCATGTCGCAGGAATTCGAGTGGGCCGTGTACAACAAACGCGATTTGCAATTGAATAAAGAGCAACTGTTGGCAATCGGAGATCGGGCGTTTCCGGAACGGGAAAAACGGTTGGAATTCCAGCATCCCAACGTGGCCTATTTTAACGTCTCCTTCAAGGAGATTCCGGAAAAGGAATTTTGAGTTTCGCCCGGTTGCCCCGTCCCGGTGCCTTTCCCCCTGTCCGGTCGACGTGCGGGCGTTCTTAACGGGAGCAACGTGTAACGGTGGGCACAGTCGTCTTCGTGTATTTTGCCGCAGTGATCGTGGTGGCTGCGTCGCTCGTCGTCGTGTTCCGCAATCCCATCTACAGCGCCCTGTCCCTGCTGGTCATGTTCTTCCACGTGGCCGGCCTCTACGTGACGCTGCACGCCGAGTTTCTGGCTGCCATTCAGATCATCGTCTACGCCGGGGCCATCTTGGTGCTGTACCTGTTTGTCGTGATGCTGCTGAACGTGAAACGCGACGAGCGGTACAACCGGCAGGGGGCGGTGGCGTTGTGTCTGGGCGTGGTGCTGTTGATCGAAGCCCTGTTGCTCGTGGTCAGTCGCGGATTGACCGTGGCGACGCCGGATCCGGGACCGGAAGGGACGGCCAAGGCCGTGGGGAATACGGAGTCGATTGGGGAAGTCCTGTATTCCACCTATCTCTTCCCGTTTGAAATCGCCTCGCTTATCCTGCTCGTGGCCATGATCGGCGCGGTCATCTTGTCCAAAAAGGGCATCATGGAGTCGAAATGAGCGTGCCCGTGGAATTCTACATGGTGCTGAGCGGGCTGGTGTTCGTCATCGGGCTCGTCGGCGTCCTGGTCCGGAAGAACCTCATTATCATCCTGTTGTCCATTGAATTGATGCTCAACGCTACGAACATCAATTTCGTCGCCTTTTCCTCCCATTTCGGCAACCTGGCCGGGCAGGTCTTCGTGTTTTTTGCCCTGACCGTGGCTGCCGCGGAAGTGGCCGTGGGCCTCGCCATTATCATCGCCCTGTACCGCCATCATGCCAGCATCAACGTCGATGATTTTCGCTTATTGAAATGGTAATGCCATGCTGTATGCTCTGATCCCCTTCCTGCCCCTTCTGGCCTTCGTCGTGCTCGGTTTGGCCGGGCACGTACTGAAGGGCCGCGCACACCTGATCGCCGTGCCCGCGGTCTGGGGATCTTTCCTGTTGTCGGTCCTTGCCTGTTCCGAAGTCGCCGGCGGGCGCACGCTGGAAATTCCCTTGTATACCTGGGCGGCGTCGGGCGATCTCACCATCCGGCTCGGGCTTTACGTGGACCAGTTGACCGCGGCTATGTTGCTGCTGGTGACGATCGTCAGCGGGTTGGTACACGTCTATACCATCGGGTACATGCACGGCGAACCGGGCTACGCGAGGTTTTTCGCCAACATCGCGCTGTTCACGTTCTCCATGCTGATGCTGGTCATGTCCGACAACTTCCTCCAACTGTTCGTCTTCTGGGAAGCGGTGGGGTTGTGTTCTTACTTGCTGATTGGCCATTGGTATGAGCGGCACGCGGCAAGGGCCGCGGCGACGAAGGCGTTCATCGTCAATCGGGTCGGGGACTTCGGGTTCCTGCTCGGTATCCTGTTGGTGTTCATGGTCTTCGGAACCTTGCAGTACCAACCGGTGTTTGCCGAAGCCGCAGGTAAGGCCGGCGCGGTCATCGACCTGCTGGGTGCGTTCGGCGGTGGGTGGGAGGTGTCCGCGATGACCCTGATTTGCCTGCTGTTGTTCGTCGGCGCCGTGGGAAAATCCGCGCAAGTCCCGTTGCACGTATGGCTGCCGGACGCCATGGAAGGCCCCACGCCCATTTCCGCCTTGATCCATGCCGCGACCATGGTGACCGCCGGCGTGTTCATGGTGGCGCGATTCGCCGATCTGTACAACGTGTCTCCTTTGGCCATGGACGTCGTGGCGGTCGTGGGAGGCGTGACCATGTTCGTCGGGGCCACGATCGCTCTGACGCAAAATGACATCAAGCGCGTGGTGGCCTATTCGACTTTGAGTCAGCTCGGGTACATGATGATGGCCTGCGGGCTGGGGGGATACGTAGCCGGCATCTATCATCTGCTCACGCACGGCGCATTCAAAGCGTTGCTTTTCCTGGGATGCGGGTCCGTGATCCTGGCCGTCCATCACGAGCAGGACATGCGACGAATGGGTGGCTTGAAAGACAAAATGCCCGTCACCTACTGGACGTTTATCATCGGGTCCTTGGCCCTGGCCGGGTTCCCGCTCACCGCGGGATTTTTCAGCAAGGACCAAGTGTTGTTGGCGGCTTGGAACGCGGGAGCCTTGGGTCAATTCTTGGCGGTAGCGGGAATCCTCACCGCGGGGCTGACGGCGTTCTACAGTTTTCGGTTGGTGTTCGTGACCTTTTGGGGAGAATCTCGGGTCGATCCGCATCATGCCGGTCACGTGCGGGAACAACCGCTGGTCGTGACCGTGCCCCTGGTGGTGTTAGCGTTCCTCGGTATTGTCACGGGATATCTGGGCATCCCCGATTTTCTGCAACTGGCTTTCCAACAGGCCTTCCCCGACGGTGAAGGGGGAGGGCCCCATGGCGTTGCGGCCATGGGCATCATGCTGGCGGCCACGTTGGTCGGTGTCATCGGCATTGCGGCGGCTTACGTGTTTTACGTGCAATCGCCGGATTATCCAGACCGCCTGATGAACCGCTGGCAGGCGTTGTATCGCGGCTCGCTCAACAAATGGTACGTGGACGAAGCCTATGACAAGGCGTTCGTGAATCCCACGTTCGTGCTGGCGGAGCGGATGTGGAAAAAGGTGGATGTGGCCATCATCGACAACGCGGTGAACGGCGTGGCCCGCGGGTTTGCGTGGTGGGGGTGGATGGCCCGCCTGATTCAAACCGGCGAAACGCAGAATTACGCGCTCAGCATGGCCATGGGCGCGGTCATGATCCTGACCGCGTACCTGGTGTTTTAAGGCGCCATGCGATGGCGCAGCGACAACTCGTGAAGGGTATGTGATCGATATGTCCTCCGGCGGATTTCCATGGCTGACCCTGGTCGTTTTCCTGCCTTTGTTGGGCGTGGCTGCGATGCTCCTGGTCGAAGAAGCCCTGGCCAAATGGGTGGCCCTGGGGGTTTCGTCACTGGTGTTCCTGGCTTCTCTCCCCCTGTGGTTTCTGTTCGACGAATCCACGCCGGCCATGCAATTCGTGGAGACGCACCAATGGATTGCGTCGCCCACTATCAACTACGCGGTGGGCGTGGACGGGATCAGCCTGCCTCTGGTGCTGCTGACCACCTTGCTGACGCCGCTTTGCGTCCTGGTGTCCTGGACGGCAATCGAGACGCGTGTCAGGGAATTCATGATCAGTCTGCTCGTGATGGAAACCGCCACTATCGGCGTGTTCGTCGCGTTGGACTTCGTGCTGTTCTACGTGTTCTGGGAAACCATGCTGATCCCCATGTATCTGTTGATCGGGATCTGGGGCGGCCCCAATCGCGTGTATGCCGCCATCAAGTTTTTCCTGTATACCCTGGCCGGCAGCGTCCTGCTGCTCGTGGCGATTATCGTGCTCTATTTTTACGCCGGGGAAGACTCGTTCGATATCCTCGCGCTCAGCAACGCCGAATATCCGGCCTGGCTGCAAGCCTGGTTGTTCTGGGCCTTCTTTGCCGCGTTTGCCGTGAAAGTGCCGATGTTTCCGTTCCATACGTGGTTGCCGGACGCCCATGTGGAAGCCCCGACCGCGGGCAGCGTGATGCTGGCGAGCGTATTGCTGAAATTGGGTGCCTACGGCTTCCTGCGTTTCTCATTGCCCATGCTGCCGGACGCCACGCAACGGTTCACGTCGGTGGTGATTGTCCTGTCGGTCGTGGCCATCATCTACGGCGCCTACATGGCCTTTGCCCAGACCGATCTCAAAAAACTCATCGCGTATTCCAGCGTGAGCCACATGGGATTCGTCACGCTGGGCATTTTCGTGTTGAACGCCCAAGGGATCGAGGGGGCGATCCTGCAAATGATCAATCACGGCATCACCACCGGCGCGCTTTTCCTGTGCGTAGGCATGGTGTACGAGCGGACGCACAGCCGGGAGATTGTCGACAATTCGGGCCTGGCCGCGTCCATGCCGGTCTACGCCACGTTCCTTGTGATCTTCGCGTTGTCCTCCGTGGGCTTGCCGGGCCTGAACAGCTTCGTGGGCGAATTTTTCGTGCTGCTCGGGACCTTTATCCGGAGTAAGGCGGTCGCCACGATCGCGGCCTTGGGGGTCATTCTCGCGGCAGCCTATATCCTGTGGATGTTGCAGCGCGTGGTGTACGGTACACCGGCGCAACACGTGTCATCGAAACTCCACGATATGAACTGGCGTGAGATCGGCACACTGGCGCCCCTGGCGTTCTTCGTGTTCTGGATCGGGCTCTATCCCAAGCCGTTGCTGGACGTGATGCACGCCAGCGTCGATCACCTCGTACAAAAGCAAGCGAAAGTCATGATGGTGGAAGGATCCCCGCTCCCTCGATGGGAGAGGGCTGAGGTGAGGGTGGAATCCATGGAGGCTGAGACACCATGATGATTCCTCTCACAGATCTGGTCACGATCCTGCCGGAACTGATTGTCGTGTCCGTCGCCTGTCTCCTGTTGGTGCTGGATCCGATTACACCGTCGGGCAGGAAAGACCTGCTGGCGTGGATGAGCGTCGCAGCGGTCGCCGTGTGTTTCATCGTGACGGCCGGTGGCATGGGAGAGCGGGTGTCCGCGTTCAGCGATCTCGTGGTGGTGGACGGGTATGCCTCGTTCTGGAAACTGTTGCTCTACGTCGTGAGTGGCATGACGATCCTGCTCTCCATGGGATACCTCAAGGAAGAGCGGATCGATCTGGCCGAATTTTACGGGTTTGTGCTGCTTTCCCTGACGGGCATGATGATCATGGTCTCTGGGGCTGATTTGCTGGTCATCTACCTGGGGATCGAGTTGATGTCCATCTCGCTCTACGTCCTGGCGGGCTTCAAGCGGTTTGAAGCCAAATCCATCGAATCGTCGGCCAAGTATTTTATCCTGGGCGCCTTTTCGTCGGGCCTGCTGCTTTACGGCATCTCCCTCATATTCGGCGCCACCGGCAGCACGCGCTTGGTCGAGATCGCCGCAGCGGTCGACGCACGCGGGCTCGACGACGCGGTGATGCTCATCGCCCTGACGCTGGTGACCGTGGGGTTCGGTTTCAAGGTGGCTGCCGTGCCGTTTCACATGTGGACCCCGGACGTCTATCAAGGCGCGCCGACGTCCGTGACCGCGTTCATGGCCGTGGCGTCGAAGGCCGCGAGCTTTGGGGCGTTCCTCCGGGTGATGCTCGAGGGCTTCGGGGGCATGAAGCCGAATTGGAACGGACTCATCCTGGGCGTGTGCATCCTGACCCTGATCCTGGGGAATCTCGTCGCCATCGTGCAAACGAACGTGAAACGCATGTTGGCGTACTCGAGCATCGCGCACGCGGGCTATGCACTGATCGGGCTGGTCGTGGCGGGATGGGTCGGAACCGGAGCCGGAACCGGAGTCTCGGCCAAAGGCGTGTCCGCCATGATGGTGTACTTGGCCGTCTATTCCTTCATGACCCTGGGAGCCTTCTCCCTGGTGGCGATTCTCCGGCGAGGGGAATGCGAAGGAGAAGGCCTGGACGACTTCACCGGGTTGGCCAGGCGTCACAAGGGTGCGGCGTTCCTGATGCTGCTCTTCATGGTCTCGCTCGCGGGCATCCCGCCGACTGCCGGGTTCATCGGGAAATTCTACTTGTTCATGGCCGCAGTCAACGCCGGCCTGACCTGGCTGGCCGTGGTAGGGCTGATCTTTGCCGCGGTGTCCGCCTTCTACTACCTCCGCGTCGTCATGGTCATGTACATGCGCGAGCCCTCGCCCGGCCAGGAAAGCGAAACGCGTTTGGCCCTGTCCCCTACCGCCACCGTCGTCCTGGCCCTCGCGGCCGCCGGCGTCGTGCTGTTCGGCCTCTATCCCTGGCCCCTCGTCTCCCTCACCGCCTCCGCCTCACTGCCGTAGTTCATGATGCGGAAACGGAACGCCGGCGTTTCGGCTATCTGCCGTGAAGCTGCCGGCGGAGTTTTTCAATGCGCCGTCGGTTCACGCCAAAATCCCAGATGCCGATCCGCGACGCGGAGCGGACGTGAATCACGCGACCCGTGAGGCAAAGGCGAAATTCTACGTCATCGGAGAATCCGAATCTGGTTCTGCAGACCGCGTGGAGATAGGTGTCCGTTGCCGTGAAGACCATCGTGCGTGGCAGGTTCGTGAGGAGGACTTTCAGCCGTTCGAAGAGAGCGATGGGGTCTTCTGTTGCGGCGAACGGCTCAATACGATGACGCGGCGTGGCATCGTTCCGACTGGAGATACAGCATGGGAAAGACGGGCAAGGTGAGAGTTGGCTGGAAAGGACGTCTCCGTGTTTCATGAAAGTGGACGATATACCAATGGCATCAGAAAATGCGCATTCTAGCCGACATGGAAGTTCAAGTCGAGTCTGCATTCGTCAATGACGCCTTTTAGGGGGCCGGTTTTTGGCAGCCTTCTCCTTCCGGATTGTGTAGCTACGCCATCTCATGGGCACCTTCTTCTCGGCTGCAGAATCCCAGGCCAAGACCCGGAATGTGGTTCGTAAACCGATTCCCTTCATCCCTCAGACATACGCTTGGCCTGGGAACCCGGATAGGCTATAAAGACACAACTGTAGGTCGGGTGAGCCGTCCCGGCGTAACCCGCCATCGCCGCCCTGGATTGTGTAGACAACGTTTGTTCGTCCAACAATCCCCTCAACCATTCCTGCCCCATCTTGCCGATGGATTTCCCGGGTTGCCCCTTGTCGGATGATGCCACGCTAATCCGACCTACAAATTTTGGATCCTCGATGACAAATGTCGAGGATGACAGGAGGGCGGCAGTCGGATGACGCGACGCTCATCCGGCCTACTTGTCTTGACGGTATTCCATCGTCGTTGACGATCAATAATGATAGCGGCAAGAAATGACGGTGCTGCGGAACTCGTCGGCGGCATAGACCAGACGATGAGACTCATCGATACGTCGTGACCAAAAACCGGACAGATGCTCTTTCAAGGCTTCCGGTTTGCCAATCCCTTCAAAGGGGGTACGCTTTGTCTCGGCTAGCAATCTGTTGATGCGTTTGAGGATTTTTTTATCGTGTGCCTGCCAATATAGGTAATCGTCCCACGCCGCGTCGGTCCAGGCTAACGTCCTACTCATCCGTCATGTCTCGTTCGGCCACCCGCCCTGTCTTGAATTGCTCGATGGATGCCGCCAGATACGCTGCATTGGCCGGGGACTTCAGCAAATGGACCGTTTCCATTAAGCTGTTGTAGTAATCCATTGACATCACTACGGCATCTTTGGCATCTCGACGCGTGATCACCGCACAATCGGCATCATTTTCAACCCCGTCCAGTACTGATTTCAGGCGATTTCTCGCTTCGCTAAATGAGACAATGCGCATGGGAACCTCATTCCGGTTGTACATGCTGTGGAACAAGCCTATCGAAACCTCTTAAGATGTACGATTTAATGTGCCATTTCTGGGTTGTGCAGACAACGTTGACTCACCCAACCATCCCCTCAACCATTCCTGCCCCATCTTGCCGATGGATTTCCCGGGTTGCCCCTTGTCGGATGACGTTTCGCTAATCCGACCTGCAATTTCTTGCAAACAGCGTCATAAGATGACGCTGCTACGGAAGAGGGAAGAAGGAAGAGGAAAGCGCCCTCACCCCAACCCTCTCCCGGAGGGCGAGGGGGTGTGACGGGGTGCAAACCGGCCTTTCCGTCGTTGTCGCTGCGGCCTCTCATGCGGCTCTTGGAGGGACCGCTTTTCAAACAGCGTCAGAGGATGACGCGGCTACGGAAGAGGGAAGATGGTTCCCCCGTGGTTCGTGCTGTGGTGGGGGCCCGTGCTTTCTACGTTCTATGGGGGTCCGGTTGCAGATGCGTGACCCTCATGGTAAGATTTCAAAAGTTTTGTGCGCCGTTCGTGGTGTTCGGGGTTGAGAGCGCAGGAACGCCTTTCTATGAATTCTCGCGTTAAAAATTTGCTGTTTTGGGTGGTGGTCGGGTTGTTTATGATTCTGCTATTCAACCTGTTCACCGTCCCGTCCCAGCCACCGGAAGAAGAAGTGATCTTCAGTGACTTCATGGCCCATCTCGAGCGGGGCGAAATTTCAAAAGTCACGATGAAGGACAGTCATATCAGTGCGATTTTGAAAGACGGGAACCGGATTCGGACGTATATCGTTGAATATCCGGACTTGGTCAACGCTCTGCGAGAGCAGGCCGTGCAGATCGAAGCCAAACCGCCGGATGAAAGCCCTTGGTATATTACGTTTCTTGTGACGTGGGGGCCGTTTATCCTGTTTCTCGGATTATGGTTTTTCCTGATGCGCCAGATGCAGATTGGCGGGAACCGGGCCCTCTCGTTCGGGAAAAGCCGTGCACGTCTCCTGACCGAGGAAAAGAAAAAAGTGACCTTTGCCGATGTGGCCGGTGTGGAGGAGGCGAAAGAAGAAGTCGTTGAAATCATCGAATTTCTGAAAGATCCGCAAAAATTTCAAAAGCTTGGTGGGCGAATCCCCAAAGGGGTGTTGATCGTTGGCCCGCCGGGAACGGGAAAGACCCTCTTGGCAAAAGCGATTGCCGGCGAAGCGGGTGCGCCGTTCTTCAGCATCAGTGGTTCCGATTTCGTGGAAATGTTTGTGGGCGTCGGCGCGTCTCGCGTGCGCGACCTGTTTGAGCAGGGGAAAAAACATGCGCCGTGCATCATTTTCATTGATGAAATCGATGCCGTCGGTCGATTGCGCGGCGCGGGCTTAGGCGGGGGACACGACGAACGGGAACAGACCCTGAATCAACTGCTCGTGGAGATGGATGGGTTCGATACGACCGAAGGGGTGATTCTTGTTGCGGCCACGAACCGTCCCGACGTTCTTGATCCTGCCTTGCTACGGCCCGGCCGGTTTGATCGCCAAGTGGTCGTCAATCGTCCTGACGTCCGGGGCCGCGTGGAGATTCTCAAAGTCCACACCAAGAAGGTGCCTGTGGCTTCCGACGTGAATCTCGATCAGATTGCCAGGGGAACACCGGGTTTTTCAGGCGCCGATTTGGAAAATCTTGTCAATGAGGCGGCACTCTGGGCTGCTCGGCTGAACAAGAAGTTGGTGGAGTTGATCGATTTTGAAAATGCCAAGGATAAAGTCATGATGGGAGCGGAGCGCAAGAGTCTGGTCCTGAGTGAAGCGGAAAAGCGCACCACGGCTTATCATGAGGCTGGCCATGCCCTTATGGCGAAATTGTTGCCGGGTGCCGACCCCGTGCACAAAGTGACGATTATCCCGAGGGGCCGTGCCATGGGTATGACCATGCAGCTTCCCATTGATGACCGGCACAGTTATTCCGAGGAATTTCTCTATAACACCCTGTCGATTCTCTTAGGTGGGCGCGTGGCCGAGGAACTGATTTTGAAAAACGTCACCACCGGTGCGGGCAATGACATTGAACGGGCCACCGAACTGGCCAGGAAAATGGTGTGTGAGTGGGGAATGAGTCACAAATTGGGGCCATTGACCTTCGGCAAGAAGGAGGAGGAAATCTTTCTGGGCCGGGAAATTACGGCGCGTCGGGACTTCAGTGAGCAGGTTGCCCTGGAAATCGATCACGAAGTGAAGCGGTTGATCGTAGAAGCCTATGAGCGGACGAAGCGAATGCTCACGGAACATATTCACACCCTGCGGGCTTTGGCCGAAGCCCTTCTGGAAAAAGAAGTTTTGGATTCCTTGGAAATTGATCAAATCATCAATCGGGGAACCATTGCTCGAGAGCCAGCGCAAGTGTGACGGAATCGCGCTGGATTCACGCCCTCCCTCCCCTCAACTCTCTCCAGGATGGAGAGAAATCTCTTCGTTCCCCTTGTTAAGGGAGTTTCTTCCGTTCTCCTCCCTGACAAAAAGAAGGGATAGGGGTGGGAGAGGCACGTGTCGCAGCCGCATCTCATGCGGCTTGAAGTCGTGAGGGAGCGGGGTCCGGCTCTCCATGGAAGAAGAATACTCCGTATATCTGCAAGCCTGCCACGTGAGGATTCCCTGTTCCCATCGCGTCCTGGTGCTGGGCATTTTGAACGTGACGCCGGATTCTTTTTCCGACGGCGGGCACTTTCTTGATCCTCAACGCGCCTTGGCTCATGTTGAATACATGGTGAGTGAGGGGGCTGATCTGGTCGATATTGGCGCGGAGTCCACACGACCCGGTTCCCAAGCGATTGACGAACAGGAGGAAATTCGTCGATTGAAGCCAGTCCTGGAGGTTATCGGAAAACGGGCGACGGTTCCCCTGTCGGTCGATACCTGCAAGGCCGGTGTTGCTGAACGAGCGATCGACTGGGGGGCGGTACTCATCAACGACGTCAGTGCCTTGGAGAACGATCCCCGAATGGGTCGGGTGATTGCCGGGACTCAGGCCGGGCTTGTGCTGATGCATAAGCGGGGCACGCCTCAGGATATGCAGCACCATTGCCACTATGACAACGTGGTGGAGGAAGTCCGGGATTATTTGGAAACGCGCATCAGGCACGCGGAAGCAGTTGGCATCGCTCGTGAACAGATTCTGATCGATCCGGGAATCGGGTTTGCCAAGAATGCGCAACAGAATTTATTGTTACTGAAAGAGCTTGGCGCATTTCAACCGTTAGGTCGTCCCGTTCTGGTCGGCGTGTCGAATAAATCTTTTATCGGAACGGTTACCGGTCAACCCGTGGAGAAACGTCTCATGGGAACGGCCGCGGCCGTAGCGGCTGCCGTGTTGGGTGGGGCAAGGATGGTTCGGGTTCATGACGTCGGGTCAATGCGTGAAGTCGTCCGGATGTCGGAAGCCATTGTCCGGGCTTGACGGACGGTAAGGTGGCAGGAAGCAACGTGCGGAAATTGTTTGGCACAGATGGGGTGAGAGGCATTGCCAACCTGGAACCTATGACCAGCGAAACCGTGCTGAAGTTGGGCAGGGCCGTGGCTTACGTGTTCAAGGGACGGGCCGGGCATCACCAGATCGTCATCGGCAAAGATACCCGTCTTTCCGGTTACATGTTGGAATCGGCGTTGATCTCCGGGATTTGTTCCATGGGGGTCGATGTGTTGTTGGTCGGACCGATGCCCTCGCCGGGCGTGGCGTTTTTAACGCGCAGCCTCAGAGCCGATGCGGGAGTGATGATTTCTGCCTCCCACAATCCCTACCAGGATAACGGGATCAAGTTTTTTTCCCATGACGGGCTCAAACTTCCCGACGCACTTGAATTCCGCATTGAAGAATTGGTCCTGTCGGACGAGATCGAACATCTTCGTCCCACGGCCGGTGAAATCGGAAAGGCGTTTCGTATCCCCGATGCCGAAGGACGTTACATCGAATTCGTGAAACGGTCCTTGCCGCGCGAAATGGATTATCAGGGGATGAAGGTGGTGATAGATTGTGCGCATGGGGCCGCGTATTCCGTCTTTCCCAAAGTGGTCAGGGAGCTGGGATCTGACGTGTGCGTGATCGGTGATGAACCGGATGGCACCAACATCAATGCGGGGTATGGGGCTCTGTTCCCCGAACGGCTGCAAGAGGCTGTCCGCGCGCACCGGGGCGATCTCGGCGTTGCGTTGGATGGAGATGCGGACCGGGCCGTGTTCGTGACGGAAGAGGGTGAGGTGGTGAATGGCGACCAGGCCCTGGCTGCGTTTGCCCTGGATTTGCAGCAGCGCGGGAAGCTCAATCGCGATACCGTCGTCGGAACCGTTATGAGTAATTTCGGGTTTGAATTGGCCATGCAAAAGCACGGGATCAATCTGATCCGGACACCCGTTGGCGACCGGTCCATTCTCGAGCGTATGTTAGCCGATGGTTATACCCTTGGGGGCGAACAATCGGGACACGTCATTTTCCTCGATTATAATACAACCGGCGATGGGTTGATTTCCGGCCTGCAAATGCTCAAGTTGGTCAAGCGGTCAGGGTCTGCCGTCTCGGAATTGACCAAATGGGTAGAGACGGTTCCTCAAATCCTGTTGGGTATCAAGGTGAACCGGAAACCCGACTTGGGATCGCTTCTGGAATTGCAACAGGCGATTCGTTCCGGTGAAGAACGGCTGAACGGGGCCGGACGGATCCTGGTTCGGTATTCCGGAACCGAGCCGTTGGTGCGGGTTATGGTCGAGGGCCGGGATCATTCGACAATCAGTGAAGTCGCGGATGAATTGGCTGGAGTGGTCAAGGCCACGATCTGATGATTTGAAAACCAAGCGCGTTTCAGAAAAGCCCCTTCACCGGCCCGCCTCCCTGGGATTCTGCCTGTAACCATTCCCGGACCTTTTTACCCTGCAATCCACGGACTGGGCAACTTGGTCGTTCGTGTAGGTGTTCCGTCATTGATTGTCACATTTCGCGACCTCCTGCGGTCATCCCCGACATCTGTCATCGGGGATCCAGAAACTGTAAAAACTGTAGGTCGGATTCGCGTCGCGTCATCCGACAAGCTCCAGCCTCTCTCTTCTGTCAACGAATGAGTGAACGTTTCCCATTCGTTTAGATATTCAGGAAGGCATCCTCTCTCATATTGACCATGTGCTCTCGATTGCCGTACAGTAACAGAGTGCCTTTCCGGTGTATTCCTCTCCGGCATTGTTGCCTTTCTCGTAGGACTCCTACTGGGGTCCTATCTTTTTTTTCTTCCTCTCACCACTCTGCTCCTGCTGGTCTTTGTCGCCGGAGTCGTGTCTTGGTATGAAAAGAAGGCGCTCGCTCCCCGGTGGCAGGGACTCTTCCTGTATGCCTGTGTCCTGCTAGGCGCCGGCTATTGGTTGTTTGACGCGGAAACGCATCGCGACGTTGCTCTGCCGTTCCATGCCGGTCAACCGGAGGTGACAATCTCAGGTCTGGTGACGGAACCGGTCGAGCACGCTCCGGGTCGGGTGACAATGATCGTGGCCCTGGAATCTGTCGAGCAGGCTAACGCAAGCCGTCCGGTTCGTGGGAACCTGCGCCTGACTTGGCGTCCATGTAAGTTCGGGAACACGTGTGAGCCCAATACGCAGGTATTTCGGGGAGACAGGATTCGCGTTCGTGCTCGAATACGTCCGCCCTTCGGCATACGCAACCCGGGCGGGTTTGATTACGGCGCCTACCTCAAGGAGCACGGGATTCACGCGGTAGGGGTCGTCAGGGGCCCTGACCGGATACAGGTTCAACCTCCCGCCGTCTTCGACATCCAAGCGCGGGTCTGGCGGCAGATCGACCGTTGGCGGAATCAGGTACGCCAAGCTGCCCTCTCGACGCTCCGGCAGCCGGCTCGTGGTTTGTTTCTGGGAATGATTGTGGGAGAGCAGAACGATATCCCTCCGAGTGTCCGTGACGATTTTATGACGACGGGGACGGTTCATATTATTTCCATATCGGGCTCGCATTTGGGGTTGTTGGCCTTTGTCTCGTTTTTGACCGTGAGAGGGATAACCCGTCGCATGCCGGCCCGTTGGCTGGAGCAACTCTCTTGCGTCCTGACGTCCAAGCAACTTGCCGTGTTGGTTACCGTCCCCATGGTTGTTTTTTACACGCTGTTGTCGGGATCTCACGTGGCGACCGTCCGGTCATTGCTGATGATCTTGTTGTATCTCTTCGCGGTGTGGATCGGTTACGATCGACGGATCATCATTGCGTTGGGTCTGGCCGCGTTGTGCACGACCCTGGCTGATCCCAAGGCGATATACGACCTTTCCTTTCAACTCTCGTACGTGTCCGTTCTGGCCATCGCTCTGGTGTTTCGATGGAGTACCAGTGACGACGAGGAAGATGAACGGCCTCAGGCTGTCATGGTCAAATTGAAACATTGGGGAACGCAGTATGCGTTGATGACCCTTGCTGTCACCGTGGGGACGGTTCCGCTGGTTGCGTACTATTTCAACCAGGTGGCCTGGTTGGGGATGTTTGCGAATGCCGTCGTCGTACCCCTGGTCGGCTTGTTTGTCGTGCCGTTTGGGACTTGTCGCGTCGATGATCGTCTTGCTTTGCGGGCTCGACCAATTGCCCCTCGGTTTGGTTCATCAGGAAATCATGAATGGCCTGACGTCCGTTGTCGGTGTCATGGCTACGATTCCTGGTGCCGAATGGCACGTGGCCTCTCCCTCAATCTTGTCCATGGCAGGCTTCTATTTTTGTCTGATGGTTGCGTTGCTCAGCCGGAAAATGACGTTCCGGGTCATCAGCGTGAGTGCGCTGGTCTTGTGCCTGTTGTGGTGGGTGTGGTCGCCGTGACATGTGTTTGAGGACGATACGTTGCGCGTGACGTTTTTGGACGTTGGCCAGGGTGACGCCACGCTGCTCGAGTTGCCTGGCGGCGACACGATTCTGGTAGACGGCGGGGTTGCCTATGAACGTTGGGATGTAGGCCGAATGGTGGTGGGGCCCTATTTGTGGGATCGAGGCATCCGGCGTCTGACTCACGTGATTGCGACTCATCCGCAATTGGATCACGTGGGAGGACTGTCCTGGATCATCGAACACTTCGAGATCGATCATTACTGGAGTAACGGGACTCAAAGTACGAACCGCTTTTACCGGCGACTCCATGATGCGCTGACGCGCAAAGGCCTCGTTGAACGTCTTGCCCGGGAAGGAGAAGAAATTGTAGAGGACGGATCCTGTCGACTCGTATCACTGAACCCGCCGTTGGCGGAAAATGGTTCCACGTTGCACGAACCTCAGGGGGCTGACCTGAACAATCTTTCCGTGGTTCTCAGTTTAACGTGCGGAAAGCACTCGATTTTGCTCACGGCCGATGCGGCGGTCGAAGCCTTGACGAGGCAACTCCATCATCCACTGGTGGAATCGGCGACCGTTGTCAAGATTCCACATCATGGAGCGAAGAGTTCGTTGAATCGACGATGGATTCAACGGCTCAATGCGAAGACTGCGGTGGTGTCCGCCGGTCGGGAAAACCGTTACGGCCATCCGGCCCCTGACGTTTTGCAGGCGTACGATCGCATGAACATTTACCGAACAGATTTGGACGGGGCCATTGTGCTTTCCGCGAAACCGAATTCCGGGGACAGCCGGATCCAGCGTATGACGGATCGTCAACCCGTTCCGCTGGCATTGGGTGAGTATTCACTGGCCCGTGAATGGGAAAATATGTCTCGTTTCTGGAACATCTGGGTATTAAACGCGTAAGAGGCTGATGGGTCGCTTAAGGAACCTCTGATTTCGTGTGATAGCGGGATGCAGGGCGAGGCGTTCCGGAGCGAAACCCGAAGCTTCTCATAGAGATAGGTGAGGGTTGAGCGAGGACACCACGCCGCCATGCGCCCGATAGCGCACTCAATCAGAGGTTCCTTAAGGCGTGGGCGTCAGTCCGATAACAGGCTCTCGAAGATGGATTGAGGATTGTCCAAGGGGTCCCATCCGAGGATCGTTAAGGAATCCTCAACGTACTCTGTCGTGCGCATGCCGTTCAGGACGCAGGTGACGCCAGGAGTGCCGGTCAAACTCCACAGCGCCTTTCGTGATAGCGGTTCTCCCCGTCTCTCTTTGGGAAGGATTCGATCAAGCGTCGCGGTGATCGATTGCAGTTGTTGGTTACTCTTTTGGGCCGCTTCCTGCCGAACGATTTTGAGCAAGAGAAGCAGTTTGGAGATGTAACGGGTTCGCCAATGTTCCCAGTCTGTTGCTTGTTCCTGGCTCAGATGTTTGGCGGCTACCTGAAAGGCCTGATTGATGTGTGGCGCAATCATCTGTGATTCGATCTGAGCCCAGTGTTCCAGGTTATGGATTTGAGACCGGAGGTGATGAAGTTCGTCAGCCAGGGAAAAGAAGTCTTTGGGCTCCACCCCTTTTCCCGCATAGGGGATAAGGGGTGCAAATTCCTGCCGATACGTTTCTTCCAACGCCGCGACGGCTTGGCGTTGCGTTTCAAAAGGGGTTTCCACCGGCTCATACCGGGGGGCGGCCAGTCGTATCATGCCACGGTGTCGAGCGGGTATGGCATTAAGTGGTCTGTTGACAAGTACGGCAACGTCATGGGTTCGGGCGAACTCCAGCACGGTGGTCCTTTGGTCCGGTCCGGTATTAGGGGTGAGCAAGGCTCCTGATTCGAAGAGATTCATGGGTAATTGAAGCACGCGAAACCCATGGTGGGGCTTGCCGGTTTGCCGGGCCGCCCGTTGGGCGGCTTCGAGCATACGCGACAACGAGGTCGCTTCGGGGTCGCCGGGCTTGGCCGTACTCGTGTTGGAAGAAACGCCGTAGCATAAGATGCGACCTGCATCGATCTGTTGCTCGAAATAGACAAACGCCTGCTCGAGGCGACGGTGGAATTCGGTGCGCAGTTCCTCCAGGGTCGAGGCGTCGAGGTCGCGTGTGCGTTGCTTCACGTCGGAGAGGAAATACTCGGGGTTGTGCAGGAGGCAGACATCCAGCGTGGCGAGTCCGAGGCGATCCAGCGAACCCGTCAGTTGGTCATCGAGAAACTCCGGGTGGAGGCAGTGCCAGATGTCTTCCCCGTATTTGACCATTTCGGGATAGGCCCGGCCGGCCTGTTCTCTGGCCTTGGCGGTTTGCAAATTGTTCCCCTGCACGTAGCCGATTTTGGAGACGACGATCACGTTGTCGCGCGTCACGTCTTTTTGATCAAGCAATTCCTGGAGTACGCTCCCCACCAGGCGTTCGCTGTCGCCGTCCGCATAGTTCGTGGAGGTATCAATGAGGTTGCAGCCTTCCCGAATGGCTTTGACGAGGGCGGCCCGGTGGTCGTCCTGGTCAAGACCCGTTCTGTAGCCTCCGAATCCAATCCTGGAGTTGGTGAGGCCCGTAGATCCCAACGTTGTATAGCCATGGGCCGTGGGACCGGAGCCGGAAGACCGCGCCAGGATTCGGGACACGTAGGCGGCGGTGCCCTGAATGGTTGCCGATCCCGGTATGCCCGTAGAGGTCAGCATGCGCGGCGCCGGATCCCCCGGAGGCCCCTCGGTGAAGGCCCGTGCCACGTCTTTCGGGTTGGTGACGGGAGCGTGGCACGTATAGTTTCGACACACGTATAACGCGGCTTGTCCTTCGACGAGAGATTTGTCTTTGAGAAGCGGATGCCTCGATTCGATGGCATCGGAGTTGCCGTGTGCAATGACGCGATAGGGGACAAAGTGACGGGCCACCTCATCCAGCAATTGGTCATGTCCCGGGTCGGTCGGCGCTCCGACGAATGCCAATTCCAAAGGACCGTTCAAGAGGAAGTCCGCCGTCATGATGGTCTTGGCAAATCCCCTGGGTATGCGACTGATCTGTTGCCCGTAGGCCCGAATAGCCTGCGTGGCCGCCTCTCGAAATCCTTCATGATCCTGGTGAAACGAGAGCCTGGCCAGGGCCATGGCCGCCACGGCGTTGCCGCTCGGAGTGGCGCCGTCTGGTCCTTCGCGCCCTCGCAGGATGAGGACTTCATGATCGTTCGCCGTCGTAAAAAATCCGCCGTGAGTCTTGTCGAGAAAATCGCTCAACAGTCGTTTGCCCAATCGAACGGCTTCCGTGAGGTATCGTTCCTCGCCGCCGGCCTCGTAGACGTCGATGAGTGCCTCTGCGAGATAGGCGTAATCCTCCAGATACGCGTTGAGATGGGCTTTGCCGTCCCGGTAGGTGCGGTACAGGCCTTCATCGGGACGGGAGAGCGTGTTGAGCAGAAAGTCCGCGGCCCGACAAGCCGATTCCAAATACGGCCCGTGCCTCAAGACCCGTGTAGCCTCGGCCATGGCGCTGATCATCATTCCGTTCCAGGCCGTGATGATTTTGTCGTCTAATCCCGGGGGCACGCGTTTCAGTCGTGCGTCGTACACGAGTGGTTTGACCCGGTAGATCGTCTCTCGAAGCTCTGCCGGGGAGCAGGAAAGTTTTTCGGCCGTTTGTTCGAGCGTGTGGGGGGTATTGGGAATACTGTGATGTTCCCAATTACCGTCAGGGGTAATATCGTAATATGTGCAGAACCGGATTGCGTCCTGCTCCGACGGGACGATCTGCCGGATTTGTTCGGGATCCCATATGAAAAACTTCCCTTCGACGCCTTCCGAGTCGGCATCCGTGGCGGAATAATAGCCGCCTTCGGGTGACGTCATTTCTCGAGTGACGTAATCCAGAATTTCGGACGTTACGCGCTTGTAATCGAGGTTGCCGGTCACTTGGAACGCCTCGAGATACGTCTTGGCGAGTAACGCATTGTCGTAAAGCATTTTTTCAAAGTGTGGAACCAGCCAGCGTTCATCCGTCGAATACCGGGCAAATCCTCCCCCGATATGGTCGTACATGCCTCCCGCGGCCATGGCATCCAACGTTTTACAAACCATGTGAAGGACCTGCTCAGTCCCGGTTCGCCGGCATTGCCGGAGGAGAAAGGCGAGTCCGGTGGCCGGTGGGAATTTGGGCGCTTGGCCGAACCCTCCATAGATCGGGTCGAAGTCCGCTGCCCACTGCTTGACCGCGGAGTCAAGCTCCTGTTGTCCCACCGCCGTGGGAGCGGGGACACGCATGGCCGTTTGCAGTCGCTCGGTAAAACGTGTTGCGCTTTCGGCAATGGCCGCCCGGTCCCGTTCCCAGCCTTCGGCGATCTTTTTGAGGACTGTCCCGAAGCCTGGCCGCCCCCATTTGTCGGTCGGAGGGAAGTAGGTGCCGGCAAAGATAGGCTGCTGGTCCGGTGTCAGAAAAACCGTCATGGGCCAGCCGCCGTGTCCCTGGTTCATGGCGATGGTGGCTTGCATGTAGATCTCGTCGAGGTCCGGACGTTCTTCACGGTCCACCTTGACGCACACGTAATAACGATTCATGAGCGAAGCGATCTCGTCATTTTCAAACGATTCTCGCTCCATGACGTGGCACCAATGACAAGCGGAATACCCGATAGACAAGAGAAGGGGTTTATCCTGTTCCTTCGCCAGCAGGAGTGCTTCCTGGCCCCAGGGATACCAATCCACCGGGTTGTAGGCGTGTTGCAGCAAGTAAGGGCTTGTCTCGTGAATCAGACGGTTCGGAGACCGGGTGGAGTGAGGATCGATCATGAAACCGACAGTAGCACCGGGCCCAAACAGGGGTCAACGGGAGTCGCCTCTGGTCGCGGCTTCGGCATGACATGGGACTCCGCATGAAAAAGCGCAAACCCACGACGTTCAATCTCTTCCAACTGTCGGTCGGATGACGCTGCGCTCATCCGACCGACCCGACTGATCTGCGCGTCCCCAACTCCCTCAATCCCCCTTATCAGGGGGCCATGGCCGGGCTTTGTTGTCGGTCGGATTAGGGAACCTCTGATGTCGTGCACGATCGGGCGCATGGCGGCGTGGTGTCCTCGCTCAACCCTCACCTCTCTCTCTGATACGCTTTGGGTTTCGCTCCGGGACGCCTGGCCCTGCATCCCGCTATCACACGAAATCAGAGGTTCCTTAGCGACATCATTCCCAATTTTTCCATCTTCTGGATCCCCGATTAAGAGTGTCGGGGATGACAGCGGGAGGAAGACAACCGTGTCAACGAATTGGTGCCCCTTTGCAGGTCCGGCCTTCAAAACACGCCGACGGCGTGAAGAAGCACAATAGAAACCGCAATGGGCGCGATCACACGAATCGAGGTGTACCAGAGGACATAGCCGGCTTCACTTTTCATGTTGAGTTCCGCCCGGCTCTTGCTTTTGGACATGATCCACCCGGCAAAGATGGCCATAAGGATTCCGCCTGCCGGCAGCATGAGGTTTGAGGTGAGAAAGTCGAGATGTTCGAAAAAGTTCAGTCCCCACACCGTGACGTCAGCCCAGACGTTGAATGAAAGGATCGTGCCGAATCCCAAGAGCCAGGTGGTCAGTCCGGTCCACAAGGCGGCCGTGGGACGGGTTACGTTGAATTTTTCGATCATCATGGTCACCGCCGGTTCAATCAATGAAATGGCAGAGGTCCAAGCTGCAATCAGGAGCAGGACGAAGAAGAGTGTTCCGAACAACGTCCCGCCGGCCATGTGGCCGAAGGCAACGGGAATGGTTTCAAAAATAAGACTGGGTCCGGCTCCCGGGGTGAGGTTATTGGCAAAGACAATGGGAAAGAGCGCCATGCCCGCGATGAGAGCGACCAACGTATCGGCGACGGCGACGGCGACGGAGGTGCTGGCAATGGACGTGCCTTTGGGAACGTAGGACCCATAGACCATAATGGTCCCCATGCCCAGGCTCAAGGTAAAAAAAGCATGGCCCAGGGCCGTCAGCATACTGGTGTTCGAAAAGTGGGTAAAGTCGGGTGAGAATAAAAACGCGAGCCCTTGCATGAAGTAGTCGGTGGTCATGGCGTAGCCCAAAAGAATGAGCAGCAGCATGACCAGCAGCGGCATGAGATAGGTAACGGCTTTTTCCAGTCCGTTGCGTACCCCACGGGCCACGATGCTCATGGTGATGAGCATAAACGCGGTATGCCAACCTACCTGAGACAGGGGACTTCCGACAAAGTTTCCAAAGAGGTTTGTGGTTTCGTCTCCGCTGACGCCTGTAAAACGACCGGTCGCCGCATAAACAATATACCCGATGGTCCATCCGCCGATGACGCTGTAATAAGACAGGATCAGGACCCCGGCCAGGGTCCCGGCCCATCCGATGAGTTGCCAGCCTTGGCTTGCGTTGGTTTCCTCGGCCAGAGCCCGCATGGTATTGATTGGCGTTTGCTGGCCGCGGCGTCCGAGCATCACCTCGGCCATCATCAGCGGAATTCCCAGGGCGGCCACACAGAGGATATACACCAGCACAAAGGCGCCTCCCCCGTTCTCTCCTGTAATGTAAGGAAATTTCCAAATGTTGCCGAGACCGACGGCCGCGCCGGTTGCCGCCATAACAAAAGCCAAGCGGGAAGACCATTGGCCGTGGATGGATTGTCTGTCATCTGTGCTCATTCATACACTCTTTTCGGTTCTTTCGCTCCGTCTCCTGCAGGGGCGGCTCGGGCGGCCTCGATCCCGTATCGAGCCGGTCCAAGACCGTTGTTCATCTGGGAGCGGAGTGTAGACATCGGAGCGAAACGTTTCAAGGGGAGTGTGACGCGATCGGGCGGAGTGCGCGTAGTGGCCCAGGATGCACACACTATCGCGGAGAAGTCCTGATCGTGCAGACTTGAGATTGGATCGGTCGTCTGACTATAGTGAACCGCTCGCGCCGGGTTGCGTGACGCCGGTGAGCGGAAGCAGAACGTGACGGTCGAGAGAAAACACACACGTCGGGTGATTGTCCTCGCTCCGATGCCGCCCGAGAAAGCGGCCTATGCCCTTGCGCGGTATAGCCGTTCCCCGGACTCCATTGAAGACAGTTTGCGATGGGTCCACGGGCACTCGTCTGAAAAGTTTTGGGAACAGTTCTATTTTGCCTATGGCCACGCGTCGATCGCCGATCTCGGGCACGTGACCGTGTGTCTGGAAGGTATTTCCGAATTAGCGGCTATTCGTCTGGAAGATGAACCGTTGTGGGATGGCCAGGCCAAGTCCAGCCGGTATCAAAACTTTGCCGTGTCCGGCTGCTACGTGCCGTCAACCATCCGGGATTCCGAACCTGAAGCGTTTTATCGCGGGATTCTCGGGAGCCTATTCAATCTTTATCGAACGTTTCATGATCCGTTGCTCGAGCATGTTCAACGGCGCTATCCCAGACCCGATACCATGAGCGAGGCGAATTATGACCGAACGCTTGCCGCGCGCGTGTACGACATCACTCGTTATCTGTTGCCCCTGGCCTCCATGACGAACGTCGGACAGGTGGTCAGTATCCGGACGCTGGAAAAACAGATTACCCGGTTCTTGTCGACGCAACTCCCCGAACTTCAGGTCTTGGGTCAAGAGTTGAAAGAAGCCTGTGCGAAAGCAGCTTCGAACGTGTGGGGCGAGTTGTGCGGTGAGACCGGCAAACCCACGGAGCCGCTCGCGCCGACGTTGGCCCGTTACGCCAATTCCAACGAATACCAAGTCAGCGTCTACCGGGATTTGTCGAGACATGCCAAGAAAATTTTGCACAAGGCGGGCTTGGATCAACCGTCGGCTTGGGCCGGTCAGGTGGTGCCGGTCGATCTCATCGAGCCGCATTCGTTGATGGATGAACTGGTTACGAGTCTGTTGTATCGCGTCAGCCAGTCGCCGTATCGCCGGATTCTGGAATTGGTGCGAGAGTGGCCGGAGCAGGAAAAACGGGAGACCCTGGAAGTGGCCTTACGTTGTCGAGGGCCCTATGACGAGTTGATTAAGGAGTTTCGGTGCGGCTATCCCCTCATCTTCGACGTGTTGATGGATATCGGTGGGTGGCGGGATCTGCATCGGCATCGACGCTGCCAGCAGATCCAACAAAACTTTACCACCGTGCATGGCTATGAAATCCCTGATCCGTTATATGAGGCTCAACTGGACCGGGAGTATCAAATGGCTATGGACGCGGTTCGACACGATATCGACCGGTTGCGGGGCATGGATCAGGAAGCCTCGATTTACGCGATTCCTTTCGGGTTCAAGGTTCGGTGTCTCTTTAAAATGGACTATGCCCAAGCCGAATACATGTGCCAACTCCGGTCGGGGGTCAAAGGGCATTGGTCCTACCGCACGGTGGCCTGGGAAATGAAACAGCAAATCATGAAACAATATCCTTATCTGGGTGAATTGATTGTCGCCACTCCACCCGACGTCGAGGATGCGCTGACGCGCTGAGCTTGGTTCGGCCCGGTGCGTTATTGTACGAAAACTGAACGTGGATAGTGCATGAGCGAAGAACAAACGATCGAACAAGCCGTTCTCAGAGGAGATTGGAACGCGGTGCTTGACGCTGCGACGCGCTGGACGCAGGGTCAGACTGCCGGACCCAGGGCGTTTTTTGCCTTGAATGCCGTGTATCTGTTGAAAGGCGAGTTTGCCTTGGCGTGGAAGATGCATGCGAAGTCGTTACAGGATGAGGCGGATATTACGAACGTGCGCGAATGGGTTGAGCATCTGAGCAAGACGTATCCGGAGGAAGGCTACGTGCATTTGCTGCAAGGTCTGTTTCTGGCGCAGTCCGGTCAATCGGAGCAGTCGATCAAGAGTTACCAAAAGGCGATGGACTTGGTCCCCGGTTCGCCCTTTCCCCATTTTTTCCTGGCTCAGATTTACCAGCGGATGGCCCAAGCGGATAAGGCCATCAAGGCTTACCGCCAAGCCGTCAAATTGGATCCGGTCTATTTGGCCGCTCGATTGAACCTGGGCGTGGCGTATCAAGAACACGGCCAGTTGGAAATGGCCATTCCCCAGTATCGGGAATTGATCAAACTTGCACCCGAGGATGCGTTGGGCTACGCGAATTTAGCCTGTGCCCTTGCCGAACAGGGAAAGATCGACGCGGCCATTCGTGAATATAAAACCGCGCTCACATTCAAGCCGGACGATGCGGAGGTGCACTATGCGTTGGCCTGGCTTTATGAACAAAAAGGTCGGCGCGATCTCGTTCTGCGGGAATATCAGGAAGCCTTGCGCATCAAGCCGGACTTCGGACCGGCTGCGACGGAAGTCGGGTGGATTTTATTGGAAAAGGGGCAGGTCGATCTGGCCCTCGATAATTTTAGCGTGGCGCTCAAGGCGAATCCCAATGATGCCAGGGCGACCTTCGGCGTGGGGCGAGTCTATGATATGAAACGCAAACCCGAAATTGCCGGGGATCATTTTCAGCGAGCCCTGCAATTGGAAAAGGATCCTGTCAAGAAAACTGCCATCTTGAATTTTATCGACAAGATCGTCGGTGGATATCATGATTGAGGGAGATACTCCCGACCTCTTTCATCGGGGATCTGGAATCTGTAGGGCGGATGAGCGTCGCGTCATCCGACAAGGGGCAGCGGTGTCGGGTGACGCCGTGCGGCGAGCCTGACCTACGGGGGAGGAGAGGCCGGGAGGCATTGTATGAGGCGTGGCCGCTATAAATCCAAAGATAATGACCCTGGATCTCCGATGACAAACGTCTGGGATGACAGCAGGAGAAGATGTCGGGGATGACAGACAAAGACACATGTGTCAACGAATATGACAGAAAGAGAGCCTGCTCAGGGCCGCAGACAGGCTTCCGGCATGTTCTTCAGAGTTCCTGGAGGGCTTGCCTGAGCATGGAAAGCTGTTCGTAAGTATTGCCGATTTTCTTCAATTCCGCTTGGATTTGCTCCTTGAGGTAGGAGGAATAGCCTATCCGTTCCAGGAAAAATTCCAGAAATTGACCATCACCTAGCAACGTGCCGTTCTTTTTCAATGTTTCCACGTCCTCGTCACTGATCGGCACGTACGTACTCCCGATGTGCAGAATGACCTTGTAATACTCTCCTTCGCTGCGACGCTCGAATCGTAACCCATCCATGTTCAATTCCTCATGCTTGTCAAACGAGACTCATTGTATGCAAACCGGTGAGGCGATGACAAGGGAGGACCGTGTATGAATGAGCCGCACCGGTGTAACTCGACACCGCAGCCCCTTGTCGGATGACGCTTCGCTCATTCGACCTGCGGTTTTTACAGGTTCTGGATCCCCGATTAAAAATGTCGGGGATGACAGCAGGAGAAAAAACGCCATGAGCCTGCCCTCGACATCTGTCATCGAGGGATGGCGCAACGACAAAAGAGGGGGGAGCCTGGGCCGACACTCTCCGGTAGAATTCCGCCTTCACCAACGACCCGAGTGCCAAAGGTGGTGGACCCATGCCGCTTCTTGACCCCTTCGAGAGGCTGGGTTATTCTATCCAAAGTGTGCGAGGCTCCTTGAAGACCGTGAGGCAGGGCCATGGAAAGGCAGGAACGGAAATCCGAGGCAGCAAAAACTTCCTCCCATAATCAGGAAGTCAAGCCGAATCCTCAGGTTATTGAAACGGGCAAGAAGCTCCAAGAGGACATCGATCAGTTAGTCGATGAGATCGATGAAGTTCTGGAGGAAAACGCTGCCGAGTTCGTCAAGAATTACGTGCAGAAAGGGGGAGAGTAACTCCTCTCCTCCTCTCTTTCTTGCTGCGATCCATTCTTTCTCCAGACAGTGTGACTGGGCCATAGACAGGGCTGGCGTGAATCCCCGGCTTTCTCGTTTGACGCTCATTCCCGTGCTCGCTGTCGTTCACGGTTCTCTCAACGGATGCAAATTGTTGGCCTATGACCATGATTCCCTACAATTGGCAGGTTCGGGCGGTTGAGCAGACGCAGGTCTCCGCTTTGGCTGGGACGTTGGGCATCTCGCCCCTGACGGCGACGGTGTTGTGTGGAAGAGGCGTGGTCGAGCCTGAGCAAGCCAAGGTTTGGCTTACCTCTGCCTGTGCCTTGACCCATGATCCGTTTGCCTTGCCTGATATGGAACGAGCTGTCGACCGGCTTCACCGGGCTATTCAAGTAGGTGAACGGATCTGCTTTTACGGAGATTATGATGTTGACGGTATGGCCGCTACGAGTCTGCACTTCCTCTTCTGGCGGCGTGTGGGCGCCAAGGCGGACGTCTATATTCCACACCGGCAAGAAGAAGGGTATGGCCTGCATGCAGGAGCCATCCGGAAACTGGCCCGTAGCGGGGTATCCCTGATGCTCACCGCGGATTGCGGCACCACCTCATGTCATGAGATTGAGGTGGCTCGTGGCTTGGGAATGGACGTCATTGTGACCGATCATCATCAGCTTCAATCACACGTGCCGGAGCCGCTTGCGTTTATCAATCCGTATCGTCCGGATTCCGTTTATCCTTTCCGGGAATTGTGTTCCGGTGGCTTGGCCTACAAGGTGGTGGAGGCTTACGCACGGAAATATGGTGCCGCGGACGTGTCGGTGGAGACGTTTCGCGACTTGGTGGCCTTGTCGTCCATCGCTGATCTGGTTCCGCTTCGGGATGAGAACCGGGTTTTGGTACGGGATGGGTTGGCCCAGGTGGCTCAGGGGACCCGGTGTGGGATTCGGGCGATAACCCAGGGACTGGGTCTGAACGGGTCCTGTTCGGCCGGCACGATAGGGTTTCGTGTGGCTCCACGGCTCAATGCGGCGGGACGATTGGCGCATGCCGGGTTGGGAGTCAGGTTGCTCACCACGGATTCCGAATCCGTGGCGCTTCAGCTTGCGCAACAGTTGGAGGCCCTGAACCGCCAACGCCGGCAGATTGAGGAAGAGATGGCCCGGGAGGCGATCGCGCAGGTGGAGGCCGGCGAACAGCCGCACGCGATTGTGGTGGGTGCGGAAGGGTGGCATTGTGGAGTAATCGGCATTGTCGCGGCGCGGTTGGTGGAACGGTATCACCGGCCTGCGGTCGTGGTGGCGTTCGACCGGCATGGGATGGGCAAAGGGTCGGTCAGGGGCGTGGCAGGCTTCGACGTGTGCCAAGCCTTGGGGCGCTGCCAACAAGAACTGGTGAAATTTGGCGGACATCCGATGGCAGCGGGCCTTACGGTTAGACGGGAAGCGTTTGCTGATTTCAGCCGACGTTTTGGGGAAATGGTCGAGGAATTGCTGGATCCCCGGCTGAAGGTTCCTACCATGGACGTGGATGCAGCCGTGGCGCTTGCCGATTTACGGTTTCCCCTTTTGCAGGAGTTGGAACGGCTGGAACCCTTCGGGACGGGCAATCCTGAGCCTATCTTTATGAGTCGAGGGCTTTCGGTGCTGGAGAAGCGGGTGGTCGGAGATAATCATCTGAAATTGCTCGTTCGTCAGAACGGCTCCATTCCCTTGGACAGTATCGGGTTCCGGATGGGAGGGCTGGCGAAAACCCTCGATGCGGGAAACCGACGGATTGACGCGGTGTTCAGGCCGGAGTTGAATGAATGGAAGGGCTCGAGCCGCATTCAACTCCGGCTGTGTGACGTACGGGTGAGTGAAGAGGAAGACGCCTTATGTCATTGACCAGCGTGACAGAAATCGATGACTTGGTTCGCCAGGTGCAGAGTTGCCATCCCGAAGCCGACGAAGCGTTGCTTCGACGCGCCTATGTGTTTTCCGCGAAGGCGCATGAAGGGCAGACGCGACGGTCCGGCGAACCCTACCTGCAACACCCGCTGGCCGTGGCCGGCATTTTGACTTTCCTCAAACTCGATGTGACCGCCATTGTGGCGGGACTTCTCCATGATACGTTGGAAGATACCGTCGCCACCCAAGAAGAGTTGCAGGCGCACTTCGGGCACGATGTGGCGCATTTGGTGGAAGGCGTGACGAAGATCGGCCAAATTCCTTTTCGGACGCATGAAGAGAAACAAGCCGAGAATTTTCGGAAGATGCTGTTGTCGATGGCCGATGACATCCGGGTGGTCTTTATCAAGTTAGCCGACCGTCTTCACAACATGAGAACCCTGGGCCATTTGCCGGAGGACAAGCAAAAACAAATCGCCCAGGAAACCCTGGAAATTTATGCGCCGCTGGCCAACCGGTTGGGCATGAGTTGGATCAAGCAGGAGCTTGAAGATTTATGCTTTCAATATCTCAAGACGGAAGCCTATTCCTTGTTGAAGCTTCGGGTGGCGAAACGAGACGAAGAGCGGCAAGTCTACGTCCAGTCGATTATTCAGGAGACGGTGGAGGCCTTGACTAAGGCCGGGTTGCCCTGTCGCGTGGTCGGACGACCCAAACATTTGTACTCCATTCATCAGAAAATGGAGAGCCAGGGCATTACGTTCGAGGAAGTGCACGATCTCGTGGCCATTCGGATTATCACCGACACCAAGATCGATTGTTATACGATTCTCGGCCTCGTGCATTCTTTATGGCCACCGGTCCCCGGACGATTCAAGGATTACATCGCCACGCCGCGCACCAATCTTTACCAGTCGCTGCATACGACGGTGTTGGGCCCCCAAGGCGACCACGTGGAATTTCAATTGCGAACGGAAGAAATGCACCGGCTGGCGGAATATGGGGTGGCAGCCCATTGGCGTTATAAGGAACAGGTCAAAGTCGCCGAGCGGGACGAAAAGGTTTTCAGTTGGCTCAGGCAATTCGTGGAGTGGCATAAGGACCTTTCCGACAATCGCCAGTTCATGGATTCCGTCAAACTGGATCTCTTTCATTTGGACGTCTTTCACGACGTGGTCTTTGCGTTTACGCCCAAGGGAGAGGTGAAGGAGCTGCCGCTTGGTTCCACGCCGGTCGACTTTGCCTATGCGATTCATACGCAAGTGGGAGATCGTTGCGTCGGGGCGAAAGTGAATGGAAAGATCGTCCCTCTTCGACAAGCGCTTGCCAGTGGCGATACCGTGGAAATTCTGACTTCGCCAACCCAGGTGCCAAAGAAGGAGTGGCTGAAGTTTGTTCGCACGTCCCGTGCGAAAGCGAAAGTCAAACATTTTTTAAAAAGCGAAGAACAGAAGCAGGGCTTGGAATTGGGGCGTCGATTACTGGAGCGTGAATGTCGCCGCCGCGGTCTGCCGTCTGTGCAGTTGTTGCAAGCGGACCGGTTGTCTGAACTCGCCTGCGCGCGAGGGTATGAATCCGTCGATAAGATGACGCGGATGGTGGGATACGGCCGTCTGTCCGCGGCGCGACTCATTAATTGGCTCGTGTCGCCGGATGCGGAGCCGGCGAGAGGCAACGATCACGAGATGCCCAAGACCTCCCCGGCGCAGGGTCCTCTGAAAGCCGTCAAGGTTATGGGAGGCCGGGACGTCCTGATGCAATTACCGAAATGTTGTGCCCCGGTGCCGGGTGATCCCATATTGGGCTACATTACACGTGGGCGTGGATTGACGATCCATGCAAAGGGGTGTCCCAAGCTGGAGACCATGGATTATGAGAAAGATCGCCTGGTCGAGATGGAATGGGATCCCACGATCGAAGAGAAGTATTTGGTCAAGGTTTGCGTGTGGACTGTCGATCGACCCGGCGTGCTGGCCAAGGTGTCGTCCGCGATTTCCTCGTCAAAGGCCAATATCAGTCGGGCAGAAATTACGACCGGAGAGGATCAAAAGGCCGTTCTCGACTTCAGGATTGAAATTTCCAATACCGGTCATCTGGAACGCGCGCTGGAAGCCATTGCGCGAGTGGATGGGGTCATTTCAGCTAAACGCGTGCGTGGTTGGGAAAAAACGTGAGCGTTCTATTTCGGTAGTTCGATGGTGAGTGTGGTGCCGACGGCGAGCTTCAGTGTGGCGGCTTGCCCTGCGCGCAGTTCCAAGACCTGGCCCGCGGGGGTTTTCGGCCGATAGCGGGGACAAAGATTGTCGGTTCTCGTGCAGACCGGGACGTGCCGTTCGAGATGAACAATCGTTCCGTCCCTGTCCAACCATAAAATATCCAAGGGCATTTTGGTATTCTTCATCCAAAACGTCCAATACCCGGGCTCTTGAAATTCCGGAAAGGTAAACAGCATGCCTCGATTAGGCGCCATTTTCGTTCGATACATCAGTCCCTTGCTCCGTTTGGCCGGCGTGTCGGCGATTTCACAATAAATCGTGACCCCATCGGGTGTGGAAACGGTGCCCAGACCGCCTGAGCCGGATGGTGGAGGAGGAGGCGCGGAGAACGCAACGAGGCTCGTGCTTAAAACCAGACAGGTCGTCAGGTTGAGCAAACGCATCACGAATACCCTCTCGGTTGGGTTCGGAGACGCGATTGTGGCATGAAGGCCATGCTAGGATCTCTTGAAAAAGCCTGTCAACCGCGGACAACGCCGGTTGACCTTTCGAGATTCCATCGAATCGTCAAGAGGGAGAAGTCGTTCAACGATGAACGGACCCCCGGTCGCCGTTGCGATTTTGTGAACGTCCGCCGGGTTTTTAATTTGGCCTCTTGACTGGCTCAAGGTGTGTATATATAATACTCCGTTTGGTGGGATCGATCCTTAAGGAACCTCTGATTCCGTATGATAGCGGGATACAGGGCTAGGCGTCCCGGAGCGAAACCCGAAGCGTATCAGAGCGAGAGGTGAGGGGTGAGCGAGGACACCAGGCCGCCATGCGCTCGATCGTGCGCTCAATCAGGGGTTCCTTGACAGCTTAAAAGGAAAAACTCGATGTGCCCTTTTCCCCTGTGTTTGCAGGAAGAATTGGGTTTTGTCTTGTATCCCCACTTTACTCTTTCCCTTAATTAACTTTATTGATGCAGGAAGGGACTGCCGGACGATTGCGTTGTTGAAAGGGCAGGTACCCGAGTGGACAAAGGGGGCAGACTGTAAATCTGCTGCCATCGGCTTCCAAGGTTCGAATCCTTGCCTGCCCACCAAAACGTATGTGACGGCACAAACGGAACGTTCATTCAAGTCAATGGTCTTTTGAGTCCCAGGAGTGATTTAAGGCTGACGGCAATTCGAAAACAGTGGCGGGCGTAGCTCAGTGGTAGAGTCCCAGCCTTCCAAGCTGGCTGTCGCGGGTTCAAATCCCGTCGCCCGCTCCAGCGAATAGTTTGAATCGCGGAAAGGTTAACGTGACAAGCGGTGCAAGAGAGATGTCCCCATTTCACACAATCGTGGCCCACGTAGCTCAGTTGGTAGAGCACGTCCTTGGTAAGGACGAGGTCACGCGTTCAATCCGCGTCGTGGGCTCCATGATCTTGCTGCAGTGTCGATGACATGTATTTTCTAGGACCGTACAGTTTTATCTCGCGTGGGTATGAAACCGTGCCCACGGCGGACGGTTTTTGGGGAGGGGGAGATGGCGAAGGCGAAATTTGATCGGAAGAAGCCGCACGTGAACGTGGGGACGATTGGGCACGTGGACCATGGGAAGACGACGCTAACGTCGGCGCTGACGAAAGTCATGGGGCAGCAGGGGAAGGCGACGTTTGTGAGTTATGACGAGGTTGCGAAGGCGAGTGAGTCGCAGGGGCGGCGGGATCCGACGAAGATTCTGACGATTGCGATTTCGCATGTAGAATATGAGACGGACGCGCGGCATTACGCGCATGTGGACTGTCCGGGGCACGCGGATTACGTCAAGAACATGATTACGGGCGCGGCGCAGATGGATGGAGCGATTTTAGTGGTGTCGGCGGCGGATGGGCCGATGCCGCAGACGCGGGAACATATTCTCTTGGCGCGGCAAGTTGGGGTGCCGTACATTGTGGTGTTTTTGAACAAAGCGGACAAGGTGGACGATCCGGAATTAGTGGAATTAGTGGAGCTAGAGGTGCGGGAGTTGTTAGCGAAGTACCAATTTCCGGGGGAAGAGATTCCGATCGTGGTGGGGTCGGCGACGAAGGCATTGGAGGGCGACGAAGGCGAGGTGGGGGTGCCGGCGATCATGAAGCTATTGGGGGAGATTGACCGGTACATTCCGACGCCGGAGCGGGCGATTGACAAGCCGTTTTTAATGCCGATCGAAGACGTTTTTACGATCAGCGGGCGGGGGACGGTGGTCACGGGGCGTGTGGAGCGGGGGCAGGTCAAGGTTGGCGATGAGATTGAGATTGTGGGGTTGGGCGAGACGCGGAGCACGGTGGTGACAGGCGTGGAGATGTTTCGGAAGGTGTTGGACGAAGGGCAAGCGGGGGACAATATTGGGGCGTTGTTACGGGGGACGAAGAAAGACGAAGTGGAGCGGGGGCAGGTGTTGGCGAAGCCGAAGAGCATTACGCCGCATACGAAGTTCAAGGCGGAGGTGTATGTATTGACGAAAGAAGAAGGGGGGCGGCATACGCCGTTTTTCAACGGGTACCGGCCGCAATTTTACTTTCGGACGACGGATGTCACGGGGGTGGTGCAGTTAGCGGAGGGGGTAGAGATGGTGATGCCGGGGGACAATACGACGTTTACGGGGGAATTGATTGCGCCGATTGCGATGGAGCAGGGGTTGCGGTTTGCGGTCCGGGAAGGGGGCCGGACGGTGGGCGCGGGCGTCGTGACCGACATCCTCGCCTGAGCGCGATCGCTGTTTGGGGCCGGCACACGAGAGGAGGCGTTATGCGGGTCATTATTTCTTTAGCCTGTGGGGAATGTAAGCGGCGGAATTATTCGACGATGAAGAATAAAAAAAATGATCCTGATCGCTTGGGAGTGAAAAAGTATTGCCGGTTCTGCCGAAAACACCTTCCCCATAAGGAAGTGAAGTGACGGGTTTGCCACAAATCATGAAGGGGCATGGTGTCAATGGCTAGCATGTCGGTCTCCAAAACCGAAGGTCCGGGTTCGAGTCCTGGTGCCCCTGCCACGATGAGAGATCGAGTCAGGAAGGCGGGATGAGCGTAACATGAAGAAACTTTGGTCGAAAATTACGGAATTTCTCACCGAGGTGAAGGGGGAGTTGAAGAAGGTTTCGTACCCGACGCGCGATGAAACCATTGGGTCCTCGTCTGTGGTGATCGTGTTTTGTTTCATTATGTCTTTGTATCTCTCGATGGCTGATTCCATTTTAGTGTGGTTGGTCAGTCAAATCCTTTGAACATTCGAGGTCAGGCGATATGGCCAAACATTGGTACGTGATCCATACCTATGCGGGCTATGAGTGGCGAGTGCGAACCTCCTTGGTTGAGCGGGCGACTCAGATGGGCCTTCAAGAGGAATTCGGGCATGTCCTGGTTCCTACGGAGGACGTGATCGAAATCAAGGAAGGAAAGCGTCGCGCCTCAAAGCGAAAGTTTTTCCCAGGATACGTGCTGGTCGAGTTGGGAGACCCTCTCAAGGACGAAACGGTGATGATGATCAAGGAGACTCCCAAGGTCACCGGATTCGTAGGGGGAGAAGGGGCCAGGCCCGTGCCGCTGCCTCAAGAGGAAGCGGATTCTCTTCTGAAGCAAATCGAATCAGGGGCCTCTCTTCCTCGAGAGCGGGTGTTTTTTTCCAATGGGGACAACGTCCGTATCGTGGATGGGCCGTTCATGGGTTTTAACGGTTTGATCGACGAAGTGGATGACGAGCATGGTCGAGCCAAGGTGCTGGTGAGCATCTTGGGCCGTTCGATGTTAGTCGAGTTGGTATTTGCGCAGATCGAGCGCGGGTAAGGGGGCCTTGACATGGGTGCTCGGAGGGCAGCGAGCGTCGCGTGAACTAACTTAGGAAAAAGGGCAGAACGATGGCAAAAGAGGTCATGACGCAAATTAAATTGCAGATCCCCGCGGGGAAGGCCAATCCTGCTCCGCCGGTTGGCCCGTCTTTGGGTCAACATGGTCTGAACATCATGGATTTTTGCAAACAATTTAACGCGAAGACGCAAAAGCAAGAGGGGAGTATCATCCCTGTTGTGATTACCGTCTATCGAGATCGGAGTTTTACCTTTATCACGAAGACCCCACCGGCTACCGACCTCTTGAAGAAAGCGGTGGGAATTATTAAGGGATCCGGGGTGCCGCAGAAGGATAAGGTCGGTGCCATCTCCCGCGCCCAAATAGAGGAAATTGCCAAACAGAAAATGGAAGATTTGAACGCGGTGAATATTGAAGGGGCGATAAAGATCATCGAAGGCACCGCAAGAAGTATGGGGATCACGGTAGCCAACTGATACGTTGGTCAGAGGGGGGTGTCAGTCGTGGGAAAGCAATTACGGAACGCCACAGCAAAAGTTGAGGCCAAATTGTACGGGCTCCGTGAGGCCAGTGAATTGGTTAAGCAGGCGGCCTATGCCAAGTTTGATGAGACCGTGGAATTGGCTATCCGGTTGGGTGTTGATCCGAAGCGTGCCGACCAAATGGTTCGTGGCACGACGGTGTTGCCGCATGGTACCGGAAAAAAAGTTAGGATTTTGGTATTTGCCAAAGGGGAAAAAGAGCAGGAGGCGCGGCAGGCTGGCGCAGATTTCGTGGGAGCCGATGATCTGCTGGAAAAAATCAAGGGGGGGTGGTTGGAGTTTGATCAAGCCATCTCCACTCCGGATCTCATGGCGTCGGTTGGGAAATTGGGGAAAGTGTTGGGGCCACGCGGTTTGATGCCCAATCCCAAGACGGGAACCGTGACGTTTGAAGTCGGGAAGGCGATCGAGGAAATCCGCAAGGGCCGGGTCGAATATAAAGTGGATAAAGCCGGAAACGTTCACGTGCCCATCGGCAAAGTTTCGTTTGCCGTCTGGCAAATCACGGAGAACGCGCAGGCGGTGTTTGCGTCGGTCGCGAAGGCAAAGCCCTCTTCAAGTAAAGGGAAGTATATGAAAGGTGCGACCATATCGAGCACCATGGGGCCGGGCATTGCCTTGGAGTGTGCAGTCTTGGGCCGACAGGTTGATTAGTCGTGGTGTAAAAAGGAGCCGGGCATGAAAAAGGAACAGAAGGCGGGAGTGGTTTCCGATTTGCACGAGAGGTTTGCCAAGGCCAAGCTGGCCGTGGTGACGGAATGTGGGGGCATGCCGGTTAACCAAGTCACGCAGTTGCGCCATCAACTTCGCGGGGTCCGGGCAGAATTGAAAGTGGTGAAGAATTCTCTGGCGGCGAGAGCTGCAGAAGGCACATCGTTGTTGCCCGTCGTGTCGTTGTTCAAGGGACAAGTTGCGGTGGTTATCGGCTACGACGACCCCGTGTTGCCGGCCAAGATTCTTCGGGATTTCATTAAGCGCGAGAAATGTGATGAGAACATCGTCTGGCAAGGCGGCGTGATTGAAGGAAAAGTGCTTGATCCCGCCCAGTTGATCGCAACGGCTGATTTGCCTTCCCAAGAGGTGTTGTTGTCGATGCTGTTGTCTGCCATGCAAGGGCCTCTTCGAGGAATGGTGGGCGTGCTTCAAGGGATTTTACGAGGATTTGCGGCCGTGCTGGTTGCGATTCAAGATAAAAAGAAAGGAGAAGGAGAAATGGCTGCAACGGAGGCAAAGCTTTCAAAGGATGACATTCTGGGGGCCGTTGAAAGCATGACGGTGCTAGAGTTGTCAGAACTGGTCAAGGGATTTGAAGAGAAATTCGGAGTGACGGCGGCTGCGCCGGTGGTCGTGGCCGCGCCGGCCGCCGGAGACGCGGCGGCTCAGGCTGCTGAAGAGAAAGACTCGTTTGACGTGGTGTTGGCCAGTGCCCCGGCCGACAAGAAAATTCAAGTCATTAAAGTCGTGCGCGAGATTACCGGGCTTGGATTGAAAGAAGCCAAAGATTTGGTGGAGGGGGCGCCCAAGCCGGTCAAGGAGGGCGCAGCAAAAGACGAGGCGGAAACGCTTAAGAAGAAGCTCACCGACGTGGGGGCCACCGTCGAAGTTAAGTAGGGGAGAGGTGTGACGTGATACGGGAGTATTCTCCTGGTCGTTCGGGGAGAGGTCCTCTCACAAGCCTAGATACAGAAGGAGCCGAATATGTCTCAACCTCCATTGCCGGAAATTGTCAAGCGCACTGATTTTTCGAAGATTCAGTCGACGATTGACATTCCGGACCTCGTCGAAGTGCAAAAACGCTCATACGAGGCGTTTTTGCAAAGAGAAACCGACTCTGATCGTCGAGCGGAAAAGGGGTTGCAAGCCGCGCTCATGAGCGTCTTCCCCATCGCAGACTTTAATAGTTCGGCCATTCTTGAATTTTCCAGCTATTCGCTGGGCACTCCCAAGTACGACATGCGCGAGTGTCTGGAGCAAGGCATGACCTTTGCCGCTCCGTTGAAATTGCGCATCCGTCTGGTGGTGTTTGACCCGCAGGAAAAGGGGGCGAAGAACAGCAAGGTGCTCGACGTTCGAGAGCAGGAAGTGTACGTGGGCGAGCTTCCTCTGATGACGGACCGGGGGACCTTTATTATCAACGGCACGGAGCGGGTTGTCGTGAGCCAGTTACATCGCTCTCCCGGTGCCTCGTTCAGTCATGATAAAGGCCGGACCCATTCCAGTGGCAAGGTGTTGTTTTCCGCGCGCATCATCCCGTATCGGGGATCCTGGCTGGATTTCGAGTTTGATGCTCGAGATATTTTGTACGTCCGCATCGATCGTCGCCGAAAAATGCCCGCTACCATCCTGTTAAAGGCGTTTGGTTTGTCAACGGACGAAGTGCTGAAAATGTATTATCCCATTGAGGAGATTCGAATATCCGATGGCATGCTGATGCGCAAGTTGGATCCTGATCTGCACGCGGGGTTACGGTCGTCGGTCGAAGTGTTCGAGGAAAGCGGCAAGGATCCGATTGTTCGAGAGGGGATGCGGCTCACCAAATCGTTGTTGGCAAAAGTTCGGGCCGCCGGCGTCAAAGAAATCCCGGTGAAGCCTGAAGAATTGCTCGGGCGAGCGGTGTTGACGGAAATCCGGGGCTCGGCGAAAGGCGAGGTGCTGGTTGAAAAAAATCAACGGTTGACCTTGCCTACGCTTGAACGACTTCTTGAATTGAAGTCCTCGATCTTCAAGGTGATTTATTTGGACAGCGTGGCAGCGACGCCAATCATTTTGGATACCTTGGATGCCGAACGCACGATTTCTCAAAAGGAAGCGTGGGTGGAAATCTATAAACGACTTCGGCCTGGCGAAATGCCATCCGTGGATTCGGCCAGGCTCTTGTTTGAGAATCTGTTTGTCAACCCGAAGCGATACGATCTCTCTCCAGTCGGACGACTGAAAATGAATAACCGTTTCTCGTTGGATCTTCCTCTCTCCCAGCGTGTGCTTGCCGCGCAGGACGTGGTGGAGGTCGTCCGTTGCCTTGTCGAATTGAAAATGGGCAAAGGCGACGTGGATGACATCGATCATTTGGGTAATCGTCGGGTTCGGACGGTTGGAGAATTGCTCGAGAACCAGATTCGTTTGGGGTTGGCCAGGATGGAGCGCAGCATTAAAGAGCGGATGAACCTGCTCGACATGGAAACGGTGCTGCCGCACGACTTGATTAACGCCAAACCCATTGTGGCCGCTATTAAAGAATTTTTTGCCGGCAGCCAGTTGTCGCAGTTTATGGATCAAACGAACCCCTTGGCCGAAATCACCCATAAACGGCGACTGTCTGCGTTGGGACCGGGCGGGCTGACTCGTGAGCGTGCGGGGTTTGAAGTCCGGGACGTTCATCCTTCTCACTATAGCCGTATTTGTCCCATTGAGACCCCTGAGGGGCCCAACATCGGACTCATTACGTCATTGGCTACCTACGCGCGCATTAACGAATTTGGCTTCATTGAAGCCCCGTTTCGTAAAGTCCAAAAGCGGCGTATCCTGCCGGACGTTGAATTTCTTTCTCCTTTGGAAGGTGAGCATTACGTCATTGCTCAAGCCAATTCCCAAGTAGATTCGACCGGTCGGTTGTTGTCCGATTCGGTGACGGCCAGATCCGAGGGAGAGTTTATTGCCACGACGCCGGATCGAGTCGATTATGTAGACGTCTCTCCGAAGCAGGTGGTGAGTGTTGCCACCGCGTTGATTCCCTTTCTCGAGCACGATGACGCCAACCGCGCGTTAATGGGATCGAATATGCAGCGTCAGGCTGTGCCGCTTGTGCGAAGTGAGGCGCCACTGGTCGGCACCGGCATGGAAGCCGTGGTTGCCCGGGACTCCGGGTACGTTGAGCAAGCCAGACGGGATGGAATCGTGGAAAGTGTGGATGCCCGACGCATTGTCGTCCGAACCGAAGGCGGCAAGACGGACGAGGGAAAAAAGAAAGCCGCACGTTTTTGGGATACCTACGACTTGGTGAAATTTCAACGAACCAATCAAAATACGTGTGTCACCCAAACCCCCATTGTGAAAGTCGGGCAGCACGTGAAGAAAGGGCAGGTATTGGCGGACGGACCGGCCATCGACCGGGGAGAGTTGGCTTTGGGAAAGAACATCTTGGTCGGGTTTATGCCTTGGGGTGGGTATAACTTCGAGGACGCGATTTTGTTGAGCGAGCGACTGGTTCGAGAAGATACCTTTACGTCCATCCACATCGAGGAGTTTGAGGTGGAGGCCCGTGACACCAAGCTGGGGAAAGAGGAGATTACCCGCGACATTCCCAATTTGGGTGAAGAGGCCCTGAGAAATCTCGATGAAAGCGGAATCGTCCGCATTGGGGCCGAGGTCAAGGCCGGCGACATTCTGGTTGGAAAAGTGACGCCCAAGGGTGAAACGCAACTGACTCCGGAAGAAAAGTTGCTTCGAGCTATCTTTGGTGAAAAGGCTGGTGACGTGAAGGATACGTCCCTGCAAGTTCCTCCGGGAATTGAGGGGATCGTGGTGGATGTCAAGATTTTTTCCAGAAAAGGCATTGATAAGGATGAACGCTCGAAGAACATCGAGTCACAAGATCGCGTGAAAATCGAACGGAACTATCAGGATGAACTCCACATCATCGAAGATGACCGAAACAAAAAAATCCGGAGACTCCTGCTTGGACAGGTCGTGGGCCGTGACTTGATGGATCCCGAGACCGGCGAGGTCATTGTCAAGAAAAAGGGAAAAATCGGGACAGATGTGTTGCGGAAACTTCCGGATGACGACGTGCGGCGCGTGATTCTGGGTGATCCGGAAGAGCAGCAAAAGCTCGAAGACATTGAACGGGTGGCCAAAGATCAAATCGAGAGCCTGCAAACCTTCTACGACGAAAAGGTGGGGCGACTGCGGCGTGGCGATGAATTGCCTCCCGGCGTCATTAAGTTAGTGAAAGTCTATCTCGCGATTAAGCGGAAAATTTCCGTTGGCGATAAGATGGCCGGACGTCATGGAAACAAAGGCGTGGTCTCCCGGATTCTCCCCGAAGAGGATATGCCGTATTTGCCTGACGGTACACCGGTCGAGATTGTGTTGAATCCGCTTGGGGTTCCGTCACGAATGAACGTCGGGCAGATTTTGGAAACCCATTTGGGATGGTCCGCCAGGGCTTTGGGGATTTATGCTGCCAGTCCCGTGTTCGATGGAGCGACGGAGGCGGAAATTAAAGAATTGCTAAAGAAGGCGGGCTTGCCGGAAAACGGTCAATCGGTGGTGTATGACGGTCGCACGGGAGACCCCTTCAAAAGTCCGGTGACGGTGGGTTACGTCTACATGATGAAATTGCATCACTTGGTGGATGATAAGATCCATGCCCGGTCCATCGGCCCGTATTCGTTGGTGACCCAACAGCCTCTTGGTGGAAAGGCTCAGTTCGGCGGGCAGCGTTTGGGTGAAATGGAAGTCTGGGCCCTTCAGGCGTATGGGGCGGCCTCCACGCTTCAAGAATTTTTGACCGTGAAGTCCGATGACGTTCCGGGACGGTCGAGAATGTACGAAGCGATCGTCAAAGGAGAGAACTTCCTGGAACCGGGTTTGCCGGAATCGTTTAACGTGTTAGTGAAAGAATTGCAAAGCCTGGGTTTGGACGTTGAATTGATGAAAACCGCCGAATAATCCGGCCATTGCCGCTTTTGTCACGAAGATTTCCCAGTTTCTTATAAAAGGAGGGTAGAGCCTTGGAAAGCGTCTATGCTCTGTTTGAAAGGCCACGCGATGCCATGTCTTTCGACGCCATGTGTATTCGGATCGCGTCACCGGAGAAAATTCGTTCATGGTCGTACGGGGAAGTCAAAAAACCGGAAACCATCAATTATCGGTCGTTTAAGCCGGAAAAGGACGGACTGTTTTGTGCCAAGATTTTTGGGCCGACTAAGGATTGGGAGTGTAATTGCGGAAAATACAAACGCATGAAGCATCGCGGCATTGTCTGTGACAAGTGCGGGGTTGAAGTCATTCAGTCAAAAGTGCGGCGAGAGCGTATGGGGCATATCGAGTTGGCTGCCCCCATTGCCCATATCTGGTTTTTGAAAGGGGTGCCAAGCCGGATCGGGATTCTGCTGGACATGAGCCTCAAGCAATTGGAAAAGATTCTCTATTTCGAGGCGTACGTTGTCATTGATCCCCAGGAGACCCCGTTGAAGGAAAAAGAGTTGCTCACGGAAGAAAAATACCGTGAATGTGTGGATCAGTACGGGCCACAGGGCTTCCGCGTCGGTATTGGGGCGGAAGCCATTCGTGAGTTGCTGCGACAGGTCGATATCGAGACCCTGTGGGCCGAGCGCCATGAAAAGGTGAGGTCCACGACTTCTGCCGCCTTGAATAAGAAGATCACGAAACGCCTGAAGGTCATCGAGGCTTTTTATAAGTCGGGTAATAAACCGGAATGGATGATTCTGGATGTCATCCCGGTTCTTCCGCCGGAGTTGAGACCGCTGGTGCCGTTGGACGGGGGACGATTCGCCACGTCGGATTTGAATGATCTCTATCGACGGGTGATTAATCGCAATAACCGGTTGAAACGGTTGGTGGAGTTGAAGGCGCCCGGCGTGATTATTCGCAACGAAATGAGAATGTTGCAGGAAGCCGTGGACGCGCTGTTTGATAACGGGCGCCGTGGCCGGACGATTCGCGGAGCCAACAAACGTCCCTTGAAGTCTCTGAGCGACATGCTCAAGGGCAAGCAGGGCCGGTTTCGTCAAAATCTCCTGGGGAAACGGGTTGACTACTCGGGGCGTTCGGTGATCGTGGTCGGGCCGGAACTGAAATTGAACCAATGCGGGTTGCCCAAGAAAATGGCGTTGGAATTATTTAAACCGTTTATCTTCCACAAGCTGGAAGAGCGCGGAGCCGCGACCACCATTAAAAGCGCAAAACGCCTCGTGGAAAAGGAGCGTCCTGAAGTCTGGGACGTGTTGGACGAGGTAATTCGGGAACACCCCGTTATTTTGAATCGCGCACCGACGTTGCATCGGTTGGGCATGCAGGCGTTTGATCCCGTGTTGGTTGAAGGCAAGGCCATTCGGTTGCATCCGTTGGTATGTGCGGCGTTTAACGCGGACTTCGACGGCGACCAGATGGCGGTGCACGTTCCACTGTCGGTCGAAGCCCAGATCGAAGCTCGTGTCCTGATTATGTCCATCAATAACGTGCTGTCACCGGCGAATGGCCGCCCGCTTGCCATTCCCTCTCAGGATATGGTGTTGGGATGTTATTGGTTGACGCAGGAACGGCCGGGAGCGCGAGGGGAAGGAAAGGTTCTGTATTCGTCGGAAGAAGTGCGGATCGCGTATGATGCCGGTGAACTGGATGAACAGGCCAAGGTCAAGGTGCGCCTCGACAGTGCCTTGGTCGAAACGACTGTCGGGCGTGTATTGTTTGGGGAAATCCTTCCCGCCTCCATAGGGTTTTTCCACGTGAATCGGGTTATGACCAAGAAAGAAATGACGAAGCTGATCGATGCGGTCTATCGTGAAGTCGGGCTGCACGAAACAGTCAAGATGCTCGATAAGCTGAAGGACCTGGGCTTTTACTATGCCACGAAGGCCGGGGTTTCCTTGTGTATCGACAATATGCATATCCCGACTAGAAAGGAAGTGCTGCTGGGTAAGGCGCATAAGGATATCGCCGAGGTCGAGCGCCAATACAGTGAGGGTCTGATTACGAACGGTGAGCGCTACAACAAGGTCATCGACATCTGGGCCCACGTGAGTGAGCAGGTCGCCAATGAGATGATGAAAGAAATCAAAGCCGGCGGTGGGCAAGGGCCGGAAGATACCTTGAACCCCATCTTCATGATGGCCGATTCCGGTGCACGGGGGAGTTCGCAGCAGATTCGACAGTTGGGAGGTATGCGAGGGTTGATGGCGAAGCCCTCCGGTGAAATCATCGAAACTCCCATCACCGCGAATTTCCGGGAAGGGTTGACGGTTCTCCAATACTTCATCTCCACGCACGGGGCGAGAAAGGGTTTGGCGGACACGGCGCTTAAAACTGCAAACTCCGGGTACTTGACGCGGCGGCTGGTGGATATTTCTCAGGACGTCATCGTGAGCGAGGAAGATTGTTGGACGGCCGATGGAATCGATGTCACCGCCCTGGTCGAAGGCGGCGAGGTCATTCAGCCGATTGAGGAACGAATTTTAGGCCGTATTGCGACGGAAGATATTCTTGATCCGTTGACTGGTGACGTGGTGGTGCCGGGGAATGAAGAGTTGGATGAGACGCGCGTGAAAGCCGTGGTCGAAGCTGGCATCGGGCACGTCCGTATCCGGTCGGTGTTGACCTGTCAGTCCCGGTGGGGGGTCTGTGTAAAGTGTTACGGTCGTGATTTAGCCAGAGGGAAGTTGGTTGAATTGGGTGAGCCCGTGGGGGTGATCGCCGCACAGTCCATCGGCGAACCTGGGACGCAGTTGACCATGCGGACTTTCCACATTGGGGGCACAGCGAGTAAAGTCGTGGAGCAAAGCGTGGTTGAGGCTCGACACGATGGCGTCTTGAAGTACCTTAGTTTCGATGCCAAGAAAAATACTGATTTTCACAATCGCCACGTGGCGGTCCTGAATAAACAGGGTGAGTGGGTGGTCATGAATCGAAACGCGAAGATTGCGGTCTATGACGACTCCGGTCGAGAACGGGAAAAGTACCCTGTTGTGTATGGTGCGAAAATTGTCGTGAAAGACGGCGGCCGGGTGACGGTGGGGCAGAAGCTGGTGGAATGGGACCCCTATTCGTTGACCATTCTGACGGAAGTGGGTGGGAAAATTGCCTATGGCGATATCTCCGAAGGCGTCACCATGAAGGAAGAGGTCGACGAAATCACCGGTCTGTCCCGCAAGGTGGTCATTGAGCAATCCGGCACCAACCTTCGTCCTCGAGTGTCAATCAAAGACGACGATGGGAAGACCGTGAAATTGCCGGGTTCGGGTGCACCGGCTCGCTATCTTCTTCCCGTGGGTGCCCATATCTTCGTGGAAAAAGGCGCGATCGTGCATTCCGGAGACGTATTGGCGAAAATCCCTCGGGAAACCACGAAAACCAAAGACATTACGGGGGGCTTGCCAAGAGTAGCTGAATTGTTTGAGGCGAGAAAACCCAAGGAGCAAGCCGTGATCAGTGAAATCGACGGCGAGGTCTCCTTCGGTGGTTTTGTGAAGGGGATGCGAAAGATCGTCGTGGATAACAAGATGGGAGACGTGAAAGAATACTTCATCCCTCGAGGAAAGCACGTTAACGTGCATGAAGGGGATTGGGTGCGTGCCGGTGAACCTCTCATGGATGGCTCGGCGAATCCCCATGATATTCTGAACGTGTTAGGTCCCCGGGAGTTGCAGCGCTACCTGGTGAATCAGGTTCAAGAAGTGTATCGCTTGCAGGGGGTATCGATTAACGACAAGCACATTGAAATTATTGCGAGACAGATGTTGAAGAAAATCCGCATCGAAGATCCCGGAGATACGAACTTCCTGCCCGGTGCACAAGTGGGGAAATTTGCTTTCAGTGATGAAAATCAACGGGTCCTCGCTGAAGGCGGGAAGCCGGCTATCGGGAAACCGGTGTTATTGGGTATTACCAAGGCGTCACTGAATACGGACAGTTTCATTTCTGGCGCGTCCTTCCAGGAAACGACGCGGGTTCTCACTGAAGCCGCCATCAATGGTCGCATCGATGATTTACGAGGGCTCAAGGAAAACGTCATTGTAGGGCGTCTGATCCCTGCCGGAACGGGTTTCTCGCACTACCGCGAAACCTTTGTGCCTGCTCCTGAGGAAAAAACAATCGAGGATGATAGTGGGTTGACGGTTCCTCAAGGGGAAGAGTTGCAGATGCAACCCATGTAGTTTATGGAGTGTTTTGTCTTGACACATCATGCTTCTCTCATTACAATTGAAAGGTTGTCCGAGAGAATTGAATTTATGACGGATTTTGAGAGAGCCTTGTGATATGCCAACGGTAAATCAGCTTGTCAGAAAAGGTCGTCAGGCCCCAAAGTCAAAGAGTAAGAGCCCGGCCCTTAACCGGTGCCCGCAGCGACGAGGGGTCTGCCTGCGTGTCTACACCACAACTCCGAAAAAGCCGAATTCCGCGTTACGGAAAGTGGCTCGTGTACGTTTGACCACGGGCGTTGAGGTGACGACCTACATTCCGGGCATGGGGCATAACTTGCAGGAGCATTCCATCGTGCTTGTACGTGGTGGCAGGGTGAAGGACTTGCCTGGCGTGCGGTATCATTTGGTCAGGGGGGCGCTCGATGCGGTGGGCGTCGCCAACCGCAAACAGAGTCGTTCCAAGTATGGAGCGAAAAGGCCGAAATAGCCAAGGCTTGAGGTGGGGACGGGTGTTGTCGCGATATGTCTCGTAGTCGAAGTGCCGTCATAAGAACTCCCGTGGCTGATGCCAAATATCGGGATCCCCTTGTAGGGAAGTTTATCAATATTCTTATGGCGAGAGGGAAAAAGAGTACAGCCCAGCGTGTGTGTTATGGGGCGTTCGATGTCATTCAACAGAAGACGGGCAGTGACCCTTTGAGGGTTTTTCACTCTGCACTTGGCAACGTTAAGCCAATGGTGGAAGTGAAATCGAGACGGGTGGGTGGTGCGTCGTACCAAGTCCCCGTTGAGATCCGACCTGTCAGGCAAGTGGCCTTGGCCTTTCGATGGATTAAACGTAGTGCCCAGTCTCGAACGGGAAAAAGTATGCAGGACAAGCTTGCCGCCGAGTTACTCGATGCTGCCAATAGTACAGGAGTTGCAGTCAAAAAACGGGATGAGACGCACAGAATGGCCGAGGCTAATCGTGCGTTTGCCCATTACCGTTGGTAGCGGTTTCTTCTTGTTGTAGTCGAGCCACCCTCCACGTGTAAGTCTTTTTTCTCAATCCGTGTTCGGATTGAACGTTTGGGTTTGGACGTACTGCGGCAGTCGTGATTTTCTGTGGAGGAATGGTGAGGCGGGAATATCCATTAGAGCGGACTCGGAATATCGGCATCATGGCTCATATTGATGCCGGGAAAACGACGACGACCGAGCGCATCCTGTATTATACCGGTGTCTCGCACCGGATGGGGGAAGTGCACGAAGGTGCGGCTCAAATGGATTGGATGGAGCAGGAGCGGGAGCGGGGCATTACGATTACGTCTGCGGCGACCACCTGTTTCTGGAACGATCATCGCATCAACATTATCGATACTCCGGGGCACGTGGACTTTACGGTTGAAGTCGAGCGATCCCTTCGCGTGTTGGATGGAGCCGTGGCCGTGTTCGATGCGGTACAGGGAGTCGAGCCGCAGTCCGAAACAGTCTGGCGTCAGGCCGATAAATATCGAGTCCCTCGTATTGCCTTTTTGAATAAAATGGATCGGGTGGGGGCTGACTTTTCGTGTAGCGTGCAAAGTATCGTTGATCGCCTGGAAGCGAATCCGGTTCCGGTTCAGTTGCCGATCGGAAAAGAGGCGGATTTTCGAGGGGTCATTGATCTGGTTTCGATGAAGTCCTACCTCTTTGAGGATGAAACGTTGGGCGCGAGTTTTGTGGTCGAAGACATCGCACCGGACCTTCTGCAGATGGCACAGGAGTACCGGGACAAAATGCTCGAAGCCGTTGCCGAATTTGATGAGGCGGTGCTTGAGCAGTACCTCAACGGTGATCCGCTGGGAGCGGAGGATATCAAGCGTGCCGTGCGCACGGGGACGAATCAAATGCGTATGACGCCGGTGTTATGTGGGTCGGCGTTTAAGAATAAGGGTGTGCAGCCGTTACTGGATGCCGTAGTGGATTTCCTTCCTTCGCCGCTGGACGTTCCGGAAATTGAAGGGATTGAGCCGGCCAGTGGCGAGAAAATACACTGCCGGGCCAGTGATAAAGGGCCGTTTTCGGCGTTAGCCTTCAAGATCACGGCCGATCCCTTTGCCGGGCAACTCACGTATTTCCGTGTGTATTCCGGTCGCTTGGAAACGGGTTCCTACGTGTATAACGTCACCCAAGGCAAACGGGAACGGATCGGGCGTTTGCTGAAAATGCACGCGAATAAGCGCGAAGATATTGATGTGGTCTATGCCGGAGACATTGCTGCTGCGGTCGGGATGAAGGGTGCGAGAACGGGTGACACCTTGTCGGATGAAAAGCACCAAATTTTGTTGGAAGTGATCAAATTTCCGGAGCCCGTGATTTCCATGGCGGTCGAACCGAAAACCAAGCAGGATCTTGAAAAATTGGGTTTTTCTTTGGAGAAGCTATCACAGGAAGATCCATCCTTTCACGTTCGCACCGATGAAGAGACCGGGCAAACGATCATTTCCGGCATGGGAGAGCTGCATTTGGAAATTATTGTCGATCGTCTGGTCAGGGAATTCAAAGTGCAGGCGAACGTCGGCAAGCCCGAGGTGGCCTATCGCGAAACGATTCGTGGCATAGGTGAAGCCGAAGCAAAATATATCAAGCAGTCGGGTGGGCGCGGTCAATACGGGCACGTGGTGTTGCGCGCCGAACCATCTGAGCCCGGGGTGGGGCTTGAGTTTGTCAACAAGATTGTTGGTGGCATTATTCCGCGTGAATACATCCCCGCGGTGGAAAAGGGCGTGCGGGAACGAATGGAGTCCGGCGTCGTGGCGGGCTATGCCATGCGGGATGTTCGGGTAACGCTGTTTGATGGTTCCTTTCATGAAGTCGATTCCAGTGAGATGGCCTTTAAAATTGCGGGGTCGATGGCCTTTGACGATGCCTGTCGCAAGGCCAACCCCATTCTCCTTGAACCGGTCATGGAAGTGGAGGTCCTCGTGCCACAGGATTTCATGGGCGACGTGATCGGCGATTTGAATTCGCGACGCGGAAAAGTACAGGGGATCAAGGTGAGGGTTGGCTCTCAGGCCGTGGAGGCCATGGTTCCCCTTGGAGAAATGTTCGGGTATGCCACGAGTCTGCGATCGAAGACGCAGGGGCGTGCTACTTATTCCATGGAATTTGCACAATACGAACCGGTTCCCAGGCAACTGGCGGATCAGATTGTCGGCAAACAGCGTGGAGAGTAGCGGGAGAACTTTTTGGAAAGGCAGGAAAGCGACGTGACGTTACTCGTTTCTTTCTCGCAAAGCCTCAAAAGATTCGCAATCGAAGAGGGAGGGGGAGATGGCGAAGGCGAAATTTGATCGGAAGAAGCCGCACGTGAACGTGGGGACGATTGGGCACGTGGACCATGGGAAGACGACGCTAACGTCGGCGCTGACGAAAGTCATGGGGCAGCAGGGGAAGGCGACGTTTGTGAGTTATGACGAGGTTGCGAAGGCGAGTGAGTCGCAGGGGCGGCGGGATCCGACGAAGATTCTGACGATTGCGATTTCGCATGTAGAATATGAGACGGACGCGCGGCATTACGCGCATGTGGACTGTCCGGGGCACGCGGATTACGTCAAGAACATGATTACGGGCGCGGCGCAGATGGATGGAGCGATTTTAGTGGTGTCGGCGGCGGATGGGCCGATGCCGCAGACGCGGGAACATATTCTCTTGGCGCGGCAAGTTGGGGTGCCGTACATTGTGGTGTTTTTGAACAAAGCGGACAAGGTGGACGATCCGGAATTAGTGGAATTAGTGGAGCTAGAGGTGCGGGAGTTGTTAGCGAAGTACCAATTTCCGGGGGAAGAGATTCCGATCGTGGTGGGGTCGGCGACGAAGGCATTGGAGGGCGACGAAGGCGAGGTGGGGGTGCCGGCGATCATGAAGCTATTGGGGGAGATTGACCGGTACATTCCGACGCCGGAGCGGGCGATTGACAAGCCGTTTTTAATGCCGATCGAAGACGTTTTTACGATCAGCGGGCGGGGGACGGTGGTCACGGGGCGTGTGGAGCGGGGGCAGGTCAAGGTTGGCGATGAGATTGAGATTGTGGGGTTGGGCGAGACGCGGAGCACGGTGGTGACAGGCGTGGAGATGTTTCGGAAGGTGTTGGACGAAGGGCAAGCGGGGGACAATATTGGGGCGTTGTTACGGGGGACGAAGAAAGACGAAGTGGAGCGGGGGCAGGTGTTGGCGAAGCCGAAGAGCATTACGCCGCATACGAAGTTCAAGGCGGAGGTGTATGTATTGACGAAAGAAGAAGGGGGGCGGCATACGCCGTTTTTCAACGGGTACCGGCCGCAATTTTACTTTCGGACGACGGATGTCACGGGGGTGGTGCAGTTAGCGGAGGGGGTAGAGATGGTGATGCCGGGGGACAATACGACGTTTACGGGGGAATTGATTGCGCCGATTGCGATGGAGCAGGGGTTGCGGTTTGCGGTCCGGGAAGGGGGCCGGACGGTGGGCGCGGGCGTCGTGACCGACATCCTCGCCTGAGCGCGGAATCGTCTGAGGAAGGAATCCAGTGGTGGTAAGCGTAGGTCAGCATATTCGTATCCGATTGAAGGGCTTCGATTATCGAATCCTTGATCAATCAGCAAGGGAAATCGTGGAGACCGTCAAGCAAACTGGCGCGCGAGTTGCCGGTCCCATTCCGCTTCCCACTCGCATTGAAAAGTTCACGATTCAGCGATCCACTCATGCGGATAAGAAGTCCCGCGAGCAATTTGAAATCCGAACCCATAAGCGTTTGTTGGATATCTTTGAGCTCACCCCGGAGACCATGGATGCCCTCATGAAATTAAGTCTGGCTGCAGGGGTGGACGTAGAGATCAAGCTGTAGATGTCGTCAACGTCAAGGATCGACAGGGTGCTGCGTGATTAGCGGGTTGATAGGAAAAAAATTGGGCATGACGCAAGTTTACGACGAACATCGTCGTCTCCATCCCGTGACGGTGATTGAGGCGGGTCCTTGTCGTGTCACGGCCGTGAAGACCAAGGATCGTCATGGGTACGATGCCGTGCAGCTTGGTTATTCTGAGGTTCAGGAGCGAAAGCTCACCAAGGCCCAGGTGGGGCATCTTCGTTCTTCCGGGCAGGAGAGGCTGTTCAGGTATTTGCGGGAGTTTCGGGGCGTGACGGACTGTCAGGTGGGGGACGCCGTGACGGCCGACCTTTTTGAAAAAGGTGAGGTGGTTCACGTCCGGGGGGCCTCTAAGGGAAAAGGGTTTCAAGGCGTTATGAAGCGACACAATTTCGGTGGGGGGCCGGCCAGTCACGGTTCCATGTTTCATCGTGCGCCGGGGTCCATCGGTTGCAGTTCCTATCCCTCTCGCGTGTTGAAAAATAAGGAGCTTCCTGGGCAAATGGGAAATAAGCGTGTCACGGTGCAAGGATTGACCGTGATCGAAACCAGGCCGGAAGAAAATCTTGTCCTTATCGAAGGGGCCGTTCCCGGTCCCGTGGGAGGATTGCTTCTTATTCGAAAGGCAGGAGGATAGGACGTCGGCATGACCTCGATAGAAGTCGTAGACCAACACAAGAAGGCTGCGGGTGTCGTTGAAGTGAGCGAACGCGTATTCGGGGCCGATCCTCACGGTGTGCTGGTCCATGCCGCTGTCGTGATGCAGTTGGCTTCGCGTCGGCAAGGGACCGCAAGTACGAAGGGTCGCAGTGAGGTAAGGGGAACAGGGAAAAAACCGTGGAGGCAGAAGCACACGGGACGGGCTCGCGCGGGGTCGAATCGTTCGCCGGTGTGGCGTCACGGCGGGACGGTGTTTGGACCTCGGCCCAGGAATTATCAGTCCGCCATGTCGAAAAAAATGTATCGCAAAGCGATGCAGAGCGTTCTGTCGTCCAAAAAGGCAGCCGGAGAACTTCTGGTTCTTTCCGATCTCTCGCTTCCGGAACCCAAGACCAAATTGATGGCCAAGGCGGTGAGGCAACTGGGGGTGACCGGCACTGTGCTGTTCGTGGTGGGCAATGCCAACCATGCTGTCTTTCGCGCGACGAGGAATTTGGCTCACGTGAAAGCTGTGCCGCCGGAAGAACTCACGGTGTACGACATGCTTCGCTACCAGACTCTTGTGGTGTTGAAGGGCGAGTTTCCGAGCGTGCAGGAGTTGTGGTCGTGAGGCGTGATCCATTTGACGTCCTGGTGAAGCCGTTATTGACCGAAAAAATCACGGGCCTGCAGGAGTCCGCCAACCGGATCGCCTTTGTCGTGCAAAATGACGTGAATCGAATCGAGGTTCGTCAGGCTGTGGAGTCGGTTCTTAAAGTCAAAGTGAAGTCCGTGAATATCATGAAGGTCATGGGCAAGAAGAAGCGTCAAGGGCGCTTTCTTGGGAAACGGCCGGATTGGAAAAAGGCCATCGTCACGCTTCATGAGGGAGAAAAGGTGGAGCTCTATGAAAGTGCTTAGGCCGTCATCGTTGCACGCAGGCCTTTCAGGGCTGGGAAGGAAAAGGTCATAGGCGATGCAGACTAAGCCCTATCGTCCGACGTCGCCCGGTCGTCGAGGCATGACGGCAATCAAGGACAAAAGCCTGTCCAAAGACCCGCCTGAAAAAGGCTTGACGATGTCCTTGTCTCGCTCCGGAGGTCGAAACAACTTTGGGAGAATTACGACCAGATTTCGTGGCGGCGAGCATAAGCGCCTGTATCGCGTCGTTGATTTCAAGAGAGATAAAGTCGGTGTGCCCGGTAAAGTCGTCAGGGTAGAATATGATCCCAATCGGTCGGCACGTATTGCGTTGATTGCGTATGCGGATGGGGAAAAACGATATATTCTGGCTCCCATTGGCTTGTCGGCGGGGGATTCGATTCAGGCCGGCCCGGATTCTGACATTCGTCCGGGAAATGCGCTTCCTTTGTCGTTGATGCCGCTTGGCACCACTATTCATAACATTGAACTCAAGCCGGGGAAGGGTGCCCAAGTAGCGAGGAGTGCCGGCTCTGCTTGTCAGGTGATGGGGCGGGAAGGGCGATACGTGCAGGTCCGTTTGGTCTCTGGCGAAATGCGTCGGATTCTGGGAACGTGTATGGCGACCGTTGGGCAAATTGGTAATCTTGATCACGAGAATGTCTCGGTAGGAAAGGCCGGTCGTTCGAGATGGATGGGGAGGCGGCCTCACGTACGAGGGGTCGTGATGAATCCGGTTGATCATCCGCATGGTGGTGGGGAAGGGAAATCCGGACAGGGGAATCCCCATCCCGTTTCCCCCTGGGGTGTCCCAACCAAAGGCTTCAAGACTCGGAAGAAAAAATCGTCGTCGCAATTCATTATTTCCCGGCGGACGAAATAAGGAGAACCAACGTCGATGCCGCGTTCGATTCGTAAGGGACCATTTGTCGATTCTCACCTCATGGAAAAGGTGGATAAGATGAACGCGTCTCGTGATTTGAAAATCATTAAAACCTGGGCTCGTCGCTCGACGATTATTCCTGAAATGATTGGTCATACGTTTGCGGTGCACAACGGAAAAAAGTTTATTCCGGTCTACGTGACGGAGAACATGGTTGGACACAAACTCGGGGAATTTTCTCCGACCCGGTTTTTTAAGGGGCATGGAGCCGCCAAATCGGAAAAAGCCGTTCCACTGAAATAGTGTGGCATGGGTGTAAAGGCAGGGAAGGAACCTCATGGCCGAAGCAAAAGCAGTCTTGCGTTATCTCAGAATGACGCCGCGAAAAGTGCGGCTGGTCATCGATTTGATTCGCGGGCGCGATGTGGCTGAAGCGTTGACCGTCCTCAAATATTTGCCCAGGGCCGCTGCTCCGGTTGTCGAAAAGGTGTTGAACTCTGCCGTTGCGAACGCTGAGCGGCAGGAGTTAGGGGATTCCGAGTCTTTGAAAATCTCAAAGGCCTACGTGAATGGCGGTCCTGTGTTAAAACGGTTTCGGGCTAGGTCCATGGGTAGGGCGAATCCCATTCATAAGCGAACCAGTCACGTGACGATTGCGGTTTCCCCGGCGAAGGAGGATTCCTAGGCGAAGCGCAAGCCAGCCGTTGCAGTTGGCGGAGTGAGGTCAGTCGAAAGATGGGACAAAAAACACATCCATATGGGTTCAGGCTGGGGTATACCAGAACGTGGAATTCTCGGTGGTGCGCCAGAAAAGATTTTGTGAAGTTGCTGCATGAAGACGTGGAAATTCGGAAAACCGTCAAATCCCGGTTGTTTCATGCCGGTATTTCGCGTGTCGAAATCGAACGTTCCGGGAATCAGGTAAAAGTGATCATTTATACGGCCCGTCCCGGTATTATCATTGGGAGAAAAGGCGCGGAAGTCGATAAGTTGAAGGCGATGCTGGAGCAACGATATGGCCGGGAAGTCTACGTGACGGTCAAGGAAATCAAGAAGCCGGAATTAGACGCGCAGCTTGTTTCTGAAAATATCGCCTTGCAATTGGAGAAGCGCGTCTCATTTCGACGTGCCATGAAAAGGAGTGTGGCATCGGCACTACGGTTGGGTGCTCAGGGCGTTCGCGTGTCCTGTGCCGGACGTTTGGGCGGAAATGAAATTGCCCGGACGGAATGGTACCGGGAAGGCCGGGTTCCGCTTCACACGCTCAGGGCAGATGTCGATTATGGTTTTGCGGAGGCCCGGACGACCATGGGGATTATCGGGGTGAAGGCGTGGATTTATAAAGGCGATGCCGAATTGCCGAACGCGGCGAAAGACGAGGCTTCGTTGAATTTGCTTTAGGGAACCGCTGATTGAGTGTGATGGCGGGATGCAGGGCAAGGCGTCCCGGAGAGAAACCCGAAGCGTATCAGAGAGATAGGTGAGGGTTGAGCGAGGACACAACGTAGCCATGCGCCCGATAGTGCACTCAAGCAGAGGTTCATTAGAGCGGTTTGCGACGTTTTTTTGAATGTGTGAAAACGTTGGTCAATTCACTCATGATTGTTGACGTGTTCAGAATATGTTAGCTCCGAAAAAAGTTAAATTTCGAAAGGTGCAGAAAGGCAACATGCGGGGGAAGGCTTACCGTGGCGGTGACGTGTCTTTCGGACAATTCGGGCTCAAAGTGCTTGAGCCCGGTAGGATTACGGCTCGGCAAATTGAGGCGGCGAGAATTGCGATGACACGCCACGTGAAGCGTGGTGGAAGAATCTGGACCCGAATCTTTCCGGATAAGCCAATTACCCAAAAGCCGGCAGAAGTTCGAATGGGGAAAGGAAAGGGCAGCCCGGAGTTTTGGGTTGCCGTGGTGAAGCCCGGTCGCATTCTCTACGAAATGGATGACGTGTCGAGAGAGGTTGCGAAGGAGGCGTTTCGTTTGGCTGGGCATAAGCTGCCCTTGGCGACCAAATTCGTCGTTCGGGGCGAATATTCCGTCTGAGGTACATTGATGGATGTCAAAGAATTGCAAGGGATGGAAGTTGAAGAGTTGGTCGGAAAAGTGCATGAGTTGAAGCAAGCCTTATTTCACCTTCGCTGTCAACATGCTCTTGGACGAATTGAAAATCCGATGCAAATCCGTCAGGTGCGGAAAGACGTGGCCAGGGCAAAGACCGTCCTTCGTGAAAAACACGTGTCTGGACATTCGAAAAGCAAGGATTGACGAAACATGACGGCAAGACGGCAGCGTGCAGCGTATGGACGAGTGATCAGCGACAAAATGGACAAAACAGTCGTCGTGGCGGTCCCGAGACTGGTGTCGCATCCTTTATACGGAAAAGTGGTCCGACGGCTCACCAAGCTGAAAGCCCATGATGAAAGAAATGAGTCCCGGATTGGCGACCGTGTGAAAATCATGGAAGCGCGCCCACTCAGTAAGGGTAAACATTGGCGGGTCTCGACCATTCTTGAGCGGGGCGAGCAAAACCCATCGCCGTAATCGGCGACGGAAGGGTTGCGTGGATGATTCAAAATTACAGCTATCTTGACGTTGCAGATAATTCCGGTGCCAAAAGTGTGCGGTGCTTTCACGTGCTGGGAGGGACGCGCCGGCGGTATGGGGGGATCGGCGATATTGTGGTTGTGTCGGTTCGAGAGGCGATTCCCAAAGCGTCCGTCAAAAAAGGCGACGTGGTTAAAGCAGTGATTGTTCGAACGAAAAAGGGCCAGCGTCGTGAAGATGGCTCCTCTATTCGCTTTGACCGGAACGCTTGTGTTTTGGTGAATAATCAGGGGGATCCCGTGGGCACGAGAATCTTCGGCCCCGTGGCTCGGGAATTGAGAAAAAAGAAGTTCATGAAAATCATTTCTCTTGCTCCAGAGGTGCTCTAGCTGACATGGGGACTCGAATGGCGCCAGGAAGTTCGGCAGTGACCAAATCGCGTATTCGCAAAGGTGACACGGTGATCGTGATTGCTGGGCGGGAGAAGGGAAAAATGGGGAAGGTCCTGCACGTGAATCCGCGGGTCAACCAAGTGACGGTAGAAAAACTCAACGTGATTAAGCGACACACGAAGCCCTCTCAGAAGATGCGGCAAGGCGGCATTTTAGAGCGTGAGGCGCCCATGGCGATTTCGAACGTCATGGTGTATTCCCAGTCCTTGGGGAAACCCTCCCGGGTCATGATCAAACGACTGGATGATGGACGTCGAGTCCGGGTCTTGCAGAAGAGTCTGGATGACGTGCTGGATAAGGTGTGATGGCTAAAAAAGAACCCATGAGCAAACCTGCCCCCTCTCCCAAGCCGGCACAGAGCGGGTCTTCTCCGCGATTGCGGGAACGCTATCGGAATGACGTTGTGCCTCGCATGATGAAGGAATTCTCGTACTCCAATATGATGCAGGTGCCACGCGTGGAACGGGTGGTCCTGAACGTCGGGATGGGAGAGGCGATTCAAAGCGTCAAATTGTTGGATAGTGCCGTGGCGGAGTTGGCGTTAATTACCGGTCAGAAGCCCGTCGTGACCCGGGCGAAGAAAGCCATCGCCGGCTTTAAGGTGCGACAGGGTATGCCGATTGGCGCCAAGGTCACGTTGCGCGGACGCCGGATGTATGAGTTTCTCGATCGCTTGCTGAACATCGGCTTGCCTCGGATTCGAGACTTTCGGGGGGTGTCCCTGAAGGCGTTTGACGGTCGAGGTAACTATACATTCGGGTTGAAGGAACAGTTGACTTTTCCTGAAATCAAGTATGATGACGTGGCGGCCATTCATGGGATGGATATTACAATTGTGACGAGTGCTCAACGAAATGATGAAGCAAAATCCTTGTTAGCTCATCTGGGAATGCCGTTTCGTTGAATCCGTGTAATTGAGACGGAGGCTGGTGTGGCGAGAAAAGCATTACGGAACAAGGCTGCGGTGAAACCGAAGTTTGCCGTCCGACGATATAATCGCTGCCCTCTCTGCGGTCGAGTGAGGGCTTTTTTGCGGCGCTTCCACATGTGCCGGATTTGTTTTCGGCTGCACAGCCTGCGCGGGGACATTCCCGGGGTTGCCAAGTCAAGTTGGTAGTTTGGCTCCGGGCTATGGGTGATGAGGGTATGACGTTATGGGTATGACGGATCCAATTGCCGATCTATTTATTCGCATCATGAATGCGATTCGACGGGGGCATGCGACGGTGAACGTTCCAGCCTCCAAGCTGAAGGCCAGTGTACTGGCTGTCTTGAAGGCCGAGGGGTTTATTCAAAATTTTTCCGACACCACGCTCGATGGACATCCGGCCATTCAGGTGGAATTGCGGTATATCCCTGGACGGGAAAAGAAGGCCGTGATCGAGCGCATTAAGCGGGTCAGTAAACCGGGCAAGCGGGTATACGTGGGAGTGACTTCCATCCCTCGAGTGCGGGGTGGATTGGGGGTTGCGGTCCTTTCAACCTCGAAAGGCGTCATGCCCGATCGGCAAGCCAGGCAGCAGAGTATCGGGGGAGAAGTCTTGTGCCACATCTGGTAGGAACCGGTTCGGTCCGGCAAAGCAGTCAGGTCGACGATGTCTAGGATCGGGATCAAACCAATTGCTCTGGCCTCTGCCGTCGAGGTGAAGGTTGACGATCGATCCGTCTCCGTGAAGGGACCATTAGGCCAGTTAGGGTGGGAGCTTGCCGAGGGGATTGACGTCACCGTCAACGAGGGCGCCATCCATGTGGGACGACGGGGAAATGCGCCTCGCGTTAGAGCCTTACATGGGCTGACCCGCATGGAGCTGTCGAATCTGGTTGAGGGGGTGACCAAGGGGTACCAGCGGACTCTGGAATTGACGGGCGTAGGGTATCGGGCACACGTGCAAGGACAATCGCTGACCTTAAACGTGGGGTTCTCGCATCCCGTGACTCTGTCGATTCCGGAAGGCGTGCAGACTTCGGTCGAGAAGCAGACCGTGATCTCCGTGAAAGGCATTGACAAACGGCTGGTAACGCAGACCGCCGCCAATATTCGACGGGTGCGTCAGCCTGACGTTTACAAGCAAAAGGGCATCAGGTATGCCGGTGAAGTCTTGATCAAGAAAGCCGGAAAGGCTGGCAAGAAATAGCCTATGAATCAGAAGACACAACGTCGTCGCCTGGAACGGCGAAAAGCGCGAGTCAGAAAAAAAGTGCAGGGAACGCCAGAACGGCCGAGGCTGACGGTGTTCCGAAGCAATGCGCATATTTATGCCCAAGTTGTTGATGACGTCTCGGGTCTCACTCTGGCTGCGGCGTCATCTATGGACGCCACTCTGCGTGAGACCATAAAGTCCGGTTCTTCGAAAGTGGCAGCGCAGGCGGTCGGAAAATTGTTGTCCGAACGGGCAAAAGCCGCGAACGTGACCAACGTTGTGTTTGATCGGAACGGGCGTCTGTATCATGGGCGCGTCAAAGCGTTGGCCGACGCGTCTCGTGAAGGGGGCGTTGTTTTTTAACCAAGAGGATGGCATTCGGTGCAAGTAAATCCTGAAGAATTGAAACTCAAGGATAAGTTAATCTCGATTAACCGGGTGGCGAAAGTCGTTAAAGGGGGAAAGCGATTTTCCTTCAGCGCTCTGGTCGTCGTCGGCGATGGGCAAGGATGGGTGGGCATTGGCAAGGGGAAAGCCACCGAAGTGCCGCTGGCGATTGCCAAAGCCGTGGGGCGGGCTAAGAAACGACTACTCCAGATTCCCTTGAGAAACGGCAGTATCCCACATGACGTGCATGGGCGTTTTTGTGGGGAACACGTCTATATGAAGCCAGCGAAAGAGGGGACTGGGATCATTGCCGGTGGGGCGGTCCGGGCTATTTTAGAAGTGCTCGGGGCACACAATATTATTGGAAAAACCCTGGGCCGGGGAAATCCCTATAACGTGGGGCAAGCCACGTTGTCCGGATTATCCCAACTGAAGGGTCCGGAAGCCGTCAAGCAACTCCGTCAGATCCCGAATGGATCGTCACTCTAAATAAATGGTGAGAGGAACGGTGCGGTGTCTCAATCTCCTGAGCAGCTTTCCATTACGCTGAAGCACAGTCCCATCGGACGATACTATAAACAACGGCTGTATTTGCGAGGTCTCGGTTTGCGAAAACTCCATCAAACCGTACAGCGCCCCAAGACGCCCCTGGTCTTGGGGTTGATTCGGAAGGTCAAGCACCTCGTTGAGGTCGACGGTCAATGAAGCTTCATCAATTGCAGCCTGCACCGGGTGCCAGGAAATCGAAAAAACGTCTGGGTCGCGGTCCGGGTTCCGGGCTGGGGAAAACGGCGGGCAAGGGACATAAAGGTATGCTCGCCCGGTCCGGCAGGGCAAACGTCGCGGGCTTTGAGGGTGGACAAATGCCGCTTGCCAGGCGGCTGCCCAAACGAGGATTTCATAATCCTTTCCGTACCGAATTTGCCGTGGTCAATCTCAAGACCCTTTCTGCCCTCGATCAGAACGTGACCCCGCAAGTCTTATATGAGAAAGGGATCGTCAAGAAGCAGGCCAAACCCATCAAGATTCTTGGTGTGGGAGAGCTGGACAAGCCCATGACCATTGAAGCGCATAAATTCAGTCAGTCGGCTCTTCGAAAAATCGAGCAAGCGGGCGGACAAGCCAAGGTCATCGGCCGTGCTTGAACGGCTCATTACGAGCTTCCAGAACATCCTCAAAATACCGGAGTTACGCAGCCGTGTCCTGTTTACATTGGCCATGTTGGCTGTCTACCGGATTGGAGCTCATATTCCGACTCCGGGGATTAATAATGATGAATTGGCCGCATTCTTATTGGACCAAGGTGGAGCCCTCCTCGGGTTCCTGGATATTTTTTCCGGAGGCTCGCTATCACGGTTAACGATTTTTGCCTTGGGCATTATGCCCTACATCAGTGCTTCGATTATTCTCCAATTGCTGACCGTTGTTATCCCGCATTTATCGAAGCTGGCCAAGGAGGGTGAACGAGGAAGAAAAACCATTATTCAATATACCCGTTACGGCACCATCGGGATTGCCCTGATTCAGGGGTTCGGGATTGCTCTTGGGCTTGAGGGCATGAATGGCGGCCAATACGTGTTGGATCCGGGTTGGCCGTTTCGGTTCATGACCGTGATTACTCTGACTGCGGGAACGGCATTCCTCATGTGGTTGGGCGAACAAATTACCGAGCGGGGAGTAGGGAACGGTATCTCGCTCATCATTTTCGCCGGGATTGTCGCACGGCTTCCAAGTGCGGTGGCCCAAACCTTCGAGATGTACCGGGTCGGGGAATTGAGCCTGCTCTTCCTGATCCTGTTGGGAGTGACCATGCTGGCCGTGATCACGGCCATTGTGTTTTTGGAAAGCGGGAGACGAAGAGTTCCGGTTCAATATGCTAAGCGGGTCATCGGTCGCAGGGTGTATGGAGGACAAAGTACTCATATCCCCTTGAAAATCAATACGGCAGGGGTGATCCCGCCGATCTTTGCATCGTCGATTATTGCGTTTCCGGCCACGATTACTTCATTTGTTCAAGTGCCGTGGGTGCAAGCATTGGGGGCGCACTTGGCTCCGGGGTCTGCCGTCTATACGTTGTTGTACGTGGGACTTATTATCTTTTTCTGTTTTTTCTATACGGCGGTTGTGTTGAATCCTGTCGATATGGCGGACAATATGAAAAAGTATGGAGGATTTATTCCAGGCATTCGGCCGGGTCAGCGAACAGCGGATTACATTTATCGAGTCCTCACTCGGATCACATTCGCCGGTTCCATTTATCTGGCGATTGTCTGTGTGATTCCGGAATTGTTGATTTATAAATTGAACGTTCCCTTTTATTTCGGAGGCACGTCGTTGCTGATTGTCGTAGGTGTCGGGTTGGATACGGCCCAACAAATTGAATCTCATATGCTGATGCGGAATTATGAAGGATTCCTGGCCAAGGGACGGTTGAAAGGCCGGAGTGGATAGCAGACTATGCGGTTGGTTTTTCTTGGGGCGCCCGGTGTGGGCAAGGGCACGCAGGCTGAAATGGTGGCCGCCAAACTTGCAATTTCCAAAATTTCCACGGGAGATTTGTTGCGAACGGCTGTGGCCCAAAAGACGCCGTTGGGTCTTGAAGCCCAGCAGTATATGACGCGAGGCGAACTCGTGCCCGACAATGTGGTCATCGGCCTCATAGAGGAAAAAATCGGTTCCCCCGAGTGCCAAAAAGGATTTATCCTTGATGGATTTCCCCGAACCACGCATCAGGCGGACGCCTTGTCGGACATGCTTCTGACACAGGGGGTCGTGCTGGACCGGGTCATGTATTTCGTGATTCCCCGCGAGGACGTGGTGAGGCGGTTGAGCGGGCGAAGAAGTTGTTCGGCGTGCTCGGCGGTCTATCATATTGAGTACGTTCCGCCCAAGCAGGAAGGACGTTGTGACGAGTGTGGGGCGGTCTTGGTGCAACGCAGTGACGACAAACGGGAAACGGTGGAATCGAGGTTGATGGTCTATGAAGAGCAAACGTCTCCCTTGATTGACTATTACAGAGAGAAAAACGTGCTGGCCGAATTGGACGGCACGGGATCCGTAGAAGAGGTACAGGTTCGGTTGCTTGCTTTGGTGGTGTCTGGACCGTAGCGTTTCATGATTGTGCTCAAGACAGAGGAAGAAATTGCACTGATGGCACAGGCTTCGAAGATCGTGGCCGAAGCGCATGACATGCTCCAACAAGAGGTCCGGCCCGGCGTCACCACGTTGTATTTGGACGAACTTGCTGAAATATTTATTCGTGATCACGGGGCCATTCCGGCGTTTAAGGGGTACCGTCATTTCCCGAATACCCTGTGTGCCTCAGTGAATCATGAAGTGGTCCATGGGATTCCCTCTAACAGGGAATTGAAAGAAGGGGACATTGTCGGGCTTGACTTGGGGGCGATTTTCCAGGGATTTTATGGTGACGGGGCCGTGACGGTACCAGTCGGGTCCGTTTCAGACGATGTCAACACGCTGCTTACGGTGACGGAAAAGGCGATGTATAAAGGGATTGAGCAGGCACGGGTCGGGAATCGCTTGTCCGATATTGGTCATACGATTCAACGCTACGTCGAATCGCACGGATTTTCCGTTGTCAGGGATTTTGTGGGACATGGGATCGGCCGGGAACTTCATGAGGATCCTCAGGTTCCCAATTATGGGCGTCCCGGCCATGGCTCGCGTCTGCAGTTCGGGATGGTGTTGGCTATTGAGCCCATGGTGAACGTCGGTGGGCCTCAGGTGAAAGTGCTGGACGATCAATGGACCGCCGTCACGAAAGATGGCAGCCTGTCGGCACATTTTGAACATACGGTGGCGATTCAACCCGCAGGGCCGCCAATGATTCTGACGACAGTCGGGGAGCGGGTGAGCCTCTTTTCGTAGGGACGTGGTTTCGGGCTGATGGCAAAAGAAGACGTCATTGAAGTGCAAGGGGTGATCATGGAAACGTTGCCCAATGCCATGTTTCGCGTGCAGTTAGAGAGTGGGCATAAAATTTTGGCACATATTTCAGGGAAGATGCGAATGCATTTTATTCGGATTCTCCCGGGCGACAAAGTGACCGTGGAGTTGTCTCCTTATGATCTGACGAGGGGACGGATCACCTATCGCTTCAAATAGCAAGGGGAGACAGGCTCTCATGAAAGTTAAATCGTCCGTCAAACCGATGTGTTCAAAATGTGTTGTCTTCAGACGACGGGGCATTGTTCGGGTCCGATGCAGTAATCCTCGGCACAAACAGCGACAAGGGTAACGGCACAAGCCGCGTCACGTAAAGAAGGAGGGGGCATGGCTCGGATAGCAGGCGTCGATCTGCCGGTGGGCAAACGCATTGAGATTGGCTTGACCTATATTTATGGGATTGGTCCGTGGAGTGCCAGGCAGATTTTACGAAAAACCGGCATTGATTGTGCCGTGCGCATCAAAGATCTTCGCGAGGAAGACATTGTCAAACTTCGTGAAACGATCGACAAAGACTACACCGTGGAGGGTGATCTCCGGAAGGAAGTCACTCTCAGCATTAAACGCCTGATCGATACCGGCAGCTATCGAGGCCTTCGTCATCGAAGAGGCCTGCCCGTTCGTGGACAACGGACCAAAACGAATTCACGAACCCGGAAAGGGAAACGGGCTTCGATCGGCAGGACTAAAAAATAAACAGCCATGTAGGTGACAGCATGAGCGTCAAAAAGGGTCGGAAAAAAGAAAAAAAAATCGTACAGATGGGAATTGCCCATATTCTTGCATCCTTTAACAACACGCTTGTGACCATTACGGATATGAGCGGCAATACGGTTTCGTGGTCAAATGCGGGGGGCTTAGGCTTCAAAGGCGCCAGAAAGAGCACGCCGTTTGCCGCGACTCGCGTGGGAGAAGCGGCAGGACGAAAAGCCATGGAGCAGGGCATGCGCCAGATTGACGTTTACGTCAACGGTCCGGGCTCGGGACGTGAGTCGGCGGTGCGAGCGCTGCAATCCGTCGGGTTGCGGGTGAATTTGATTCGCGACGTGACTCCTATTCCTCATAATGGATGTCGACCGCCGAAAAGACGGCGAGTCTAAGCGGTGATTGTTCAACCTTCAGCCGTGCAAGTGCTGAAGTCTTGCAAGTGAGAGGCTAGAGACGTGGCAAACTATCGTGGTCCAGTATGCAGGATTTGTCGAAGGGAAGGCATCAAGCTGTTTCTTAAAGGAACACGTTGCATGACCGACAAATGTGCGATTGAACGTCGCAGTTATCCGCCGGGGCAACACGGACAATCGCGACCTCGCGTAACGGATTATAGTATGCAACTTCGTGAAAAACAGAAATTGCGCCGGATGTATGCCGTCCAGGAGCGTCAGTTTCGAGGAATCTTTGAGCGCGCGGAACGTCAACAGGGCGTGACGGGGGAAAATCTCCTGGCGTTGCTTGAGCGACGGCTGGACAACGTTGTCTACCGTATTGGATTGGCTTTCTCACGCAAACAGGCGCGCCAGTTGGTCAATCATGGTCATATTTTAGTTAATGGCCGAAAAACCGATATTCCATCTTATACAACGGCCGTGGGAGACGTGATTCAAGTCAGGCCACGCAGCATGGAGCTACTGGCGATTAAAGCCGCAGCGCAGGCTGCTGATAGCCAGCGTGGAGTGAGCTGGATCGACTGTGACTATGAGGCGTTGAAAGGAACCATTCGGGCATTGCCGACGAAGGATGATATTGGGGCTCCGGTCAACGAACAGATTATTGTCGAATTATATTCTCGCTAGAAGGGAGCCAGCCGGCAGCCATACGTGAAACCGATAAACAGGCTGTGATCGATGAAGGCAAAGGGGGCGTAATGAGCAAAGGGATCAAGGATTTTCAGTTGCCGATGCGACTGGAATTGGAAAAGGAGACGGCCTCGTCTACCTATGGCAAGTTTACGGCAGAGCCGTTTGAACGTGGGTTCGGGACAACGGTCGGCAATTCCTTGCGACGTGTGTTGTTGTCTTCATTAACCGGTGCGGCTGTAACGTCTGTCAAGATTGAAGGTGCGTTTCATGAATTTTCCACCCTTCCCGGTGTGACGGAAGACGTGACCATCATCATCTTGAACGTTAAAAATTTACGTCTCAGGCTTCATACCGATAAATCGAAAGCGATGCAGTTGAAGAAGAAAGGGCCGGGGGACGTTCGTGCCGCCGATATTCAACACGACGCGGACATCACGATTTTAAACCCTGAATTGCATATTGCCACGTTGGACAAAGATGGCATGCTGGACATGGAGTTGATCGTGAAACCTGGACGTGGTTATGTGCCGGCAGAACGTAATAAAGAAGAGGGGTTGCCCATTGGGGTTATCCCGGTCGATTCAATTTTTTCCCCGATCAAGCGAGTGAATTTTCACGTGGAAAACGCGCGAGTAGGACGTGTGACCGATTATGATAAATTGAATCTCGAGGTGTGGACCGATGGAAGTATTACCCCGCAGGAGGCCGTTTCCTCATCGGCTTCCATTCTTCGAGAGCATTTGGCTATTTGCATCCCCGGCGAAGAATTGAAAGAAGTGGAGCATGATTCCGCTTACGAGGAAACACAAGCCGAATTGAATAAACATCTGGCTCGAAGCGTCAATGAACTGGAACTATCCGTGCGTGCCGCGAATTGTCTGAAAAATGCGAATATCAAAACCATTGAAGACCTCGTGCAGAAGACGGAAATCGAGATGCTGAAAACTAAAAATTTCGGAAAAAAATCCCTCAATGAGATCAAGGAAGTGTTAGCCGAAATGGGGTTGAGTTTGGGTCTTAGAAGAGAAAATCTGGTGCAGACCAATAACGAATCGCATTAACACTCTAGCAAGAGAGCCGCGTCGTGCGTCATCGAAAAAAAGGCAGACAATTAGGGCGAAATACGAAACATCGACACGCGATGTTCCGGAATCTTGTTACCTCGTTACTTGAACACGAACGTATTGAAACCACAGAGGCAAGAGCCAAAGAGATCCGCGGCATGACGGAGAAGATGATTACCTTGGGGAAGGATGGCTCTCTTCATGCTCGGCGGCGTGCCTTGAATTTTATCAGAAAAAAAGACATCGTGGCCAAATTGTTTGACGACGTTGCGGGACGATTTCGTCGCCGGCCAGGAGGATATACCCGGATCATTCCGACGAGACGGCGACCCGGGGATGCCGCCGCACTTGTGGCCGTTGAGTTGATCGAGCGCGGTCAGGCTTCCGACGCCGACGTTTCGCAGGCCGTGCCTGACGAAAAGGCCTCCTGATCTTTTCTTGATGGTCTCCCCGCATCACCTGTTTAGCTGGTTGCAGAGTTCAGTCGCGTCCGTCCATACCGTTCCAGCCTACGCCGTCATCGTCGAACCTCATTTTAGGAACATCTCCGTGCCGTTTGGTTTACTTGGTTTGGAGCGTGTGGTATTCTGCCTTGGTTCCTTCTGCATAGGTGCGAGATGTCTCGTGTATGGATTCGATGGGTTTTAAGAGGGATTACCCTGAGTTTGGCTGGGTTTCTCGGGTATGTCCTGATGCAGCAGATGCAATTGAATCATCCGCCTCCCATGATTCGTGAACCCGTTTTTGAAACCACCGATGCCGGCATAGAAGGTTTTGTCTACCGTCAAAACGATGAGGGACAGGTCCAGTGGGAGGTGGAAGCACAAAGAGCCGAAAGCCACGAGTCCGAACCGCACGTACTGCTGAAGCAGGTTCAGGTTCGGATGTTTGACCAACAGGGTCAAGAGCAAGCAATGCAGTTGGAGGCTGAGGAAGGAACAATTAATACGACCAACGGTGATTTCGATCTCCGAAATCAGGAAGACTTGATTGCGATTGAATTGGCCAGCGGATATACCATCCTGACCTCGCACGTTCATTGGGTGGATGCGGAACAGACAATCAGCACAGATCAGCCAGTGACCATACACGGTCCTGGCCTCACCATTACGGGTGTGGGTTTGATCGCAGAGTTGAAAACAGAAACGTTAGGAGTCCTCGATGATGTCCATGTTCACATTACGTCCTGAATATGGCAATCGAATTCTTATGGCGATGCTGGTGTGCGGTCTTGTCTCGGTGCAGGCAATCCCGTTTGTTTTTGCTGAAGAAAAAGAGCAAACAACGATTACGTCCCAGACGATGACCGTCCAAGGAAAATCCAGGCAAACGATCTTTGAAGGAATGGTGGTCCTCACAAAAGGAGACTTCGTCATACGATCCGGTCATATGGTTGTGACGTTTAAAAAGGGCGTACAAGACGGAAGACGGCAAGGGGAAGCCGGGGCTTCGGGACAAGTTGACCACATTGAAGCCAGCGGCAAAGTGGTCATTGAGAAGTCGGATGGGAAGGCCACCTGCGGGCGCGCGCTGTATTACAAAGATGAAGAAAAACTTGTCCTGACGGAGTCGCCGGTGGCTTGGCAAGGCGGCACAAAGATCGAAGGCTCTCAAATGACCATGTTTTTAAAGGAAGACCGGAGCATTGTCGAAGGAGGATCCCGTGTGGTGATCCTCGAAGAATAGGGGCCGTAAGGCCGTGACAATCGTTGAGTCGCTACAGCCTGTCATGGCGAATTTCAGGCTTTCCCAAATCCCTCTGCCCTTCGATGTCGTCAGGTCGTTGCGGCCTGCCAAGGCGCACTCCAAACTTGTCGTCGAGGAACTACACAAAAGTTTCAAAGGACGGAATGCCGTTCAAGGCGTTTCGTTAGAAGTTGAATCAGGAGAAATCGTCGGGTTATTAGGGCCGAATGGAGCAGGAAAAACGACGATTTTTGACATGGTCGTTGGCCTTTGTCAGCCCGATCATGGCCAGATTTTCTTAAATCACGATCCGATCACTGATTTGCCGATGTACCAGCGGGCTCGCCGCGGGATTGGCTATCTTCCCCAAGAGTCCTCTGTGTTTCGCCGCTTATCCGTTCAAGATAATATTTATGCCGTCTTGGAAACCCTGGATCTCTCTCGTGATGAGTGTCAGGAACGCCTGGATGGTTTATTGAACGAACTCGGGTTAGCCCATATTCGAAAAAGCAAAGCCTTCACGCTTTCCGGCGGCGAGCGCCGTCGGTTGGAAATAACGAGAGCCTTGGCTATCACGCCTCGGTTTTTGTTATTGGATGAACCGTTTGCCGGAATTGATCCCATTGCGGTCGCCGACATCCAAAAAATCATTCACTCCTTGAAAAGAAAACAAATCGGGATTCTGACGACGGATCACAACGTGCAAGAAACGCTTTCCATAACCGATCGAGCGTATATCATTAACGAAGGAACCATTCTGGAGACAGGAACGGCGGAAGCCATCGTCGGGAGCTCCAAGGTCAGAGAAATCTATTTAGGCGAAGACTTCAGGCTCTAAGGAACCTCTGATTTCGTGTGAAAGCGGGATGCAGGGCCAGGCGTCCCGGAGCGAACCCCGAAGCGTATCAGAGAGAGCGGTGAGGGTTGAGCGAGGACACCACGCCGCCATGCGCCCGATTGTGCACGAAATCAGAGGGTCCCTAAACGTTTCGGGCCTGTCCGGATGACGGTGATGGAACTCAAACTTGATCTTCGGCTCAGTCAGAAGTTGGTGATGACGCCACAGCTTCAACTAGCCATCAAGCTCTTGCAGTTGTCCAGACTGGAATTACAGCAGGTGCTTTCTCAGCATTTGCTGGAAAATCCGCTTCTTGAAGAGGTGGGGGCTGAGACCGATGAGGGAGACGGGGTCACGTCCGAAGAGACTGTTGCCGAGAGCGCTGAAGAAGTCGTCGACGGTACCGAAGGCAGCGGTGGTGACGCCGGATCAGGGGAAGTCAAGGAGTTTTCCGAACCGCTTTCGCCGCAAGGCTGGGAAGACTATTATGAGAATGATTGGCAACCGAGTCGCGGGGATTATGAGGCGTTCTCCGAAGGAGATTTTCCTTCTTATGACCAAACGCTGACCAAACCGGCCACCTTGGAGGAGCACCTCCTTTGGCAGTTGCAGCTTTCTTCCGAGGATGAAGAAGAAAAAGCCATTGGTCATATGATCATCGGCAATCTTGATGATGATGGCTATCTTCGTACGTCGGTCGAGGAAATTGCCGAAGAAGCTCGGACGTCCGTCAAAAAGGTTGATTCGGTTTTGTCATTGATTCAAACGTTTGATCCCGCCGGCGTGGCTGCCAGAGATCTTCAAGAATGTTTATTGCTTCAACTGCGCTACCTTCATAAACCTCTTGTCAACGGATACGTTCATGGTCGTGCTCGTCAGGAATCCTTGCTTGAACTGATTATCAAGGGCCATCTTCATGACCTTCAGAAAAAGCGATATTCCGCCATTGCCAAAGCCGTTGGCAGGTCCATTGAAGAGATCGTGGAGGCCGTGCATATCATTGAAGGGCTGGAGCCAAAACCCGGACGTCCCTATGGTTCCGACAATAACCAGATGATTGTGCCTGACGTCTTTGTCTTCAAAGACGAAGGCGAATGGCAGGTATTCCTGAACGATGAGGGGATGCCGCGCGTGCGGATCAATCCGTATTATACGCAGTTGTTGGGAACCCACCGCGGAGATGAGGGCGCCACGAAGGCGTACGTGGAAGACAAACTACGAGGGGCTCAGTGGATTATCCGCAGCCTTGAGCAGAGGAACAAAACGATTTTCAAAGTGGTGGGAAGTTTAATCAAATTCCAGGAAGCCTTTTTGGAAAAAGGCATTCAGTATCTGAAACCACTCGTGCTGAAACAAGTGGCTGAAGACGTGGGCATGCATGAGTCGACCATCAGTCGAGTGACGACGAATAAATACATGTTTTGCCCTCAAGGAATTTTGGAACTGAAATTCTTCTTTAATGCGGGAATTCAGCGGACGGAACCAGGCGCTGAAGATTTATCCTCAATCACCGTTCGTGAGTTGATTCGTGAAATGGTCGGACAGGAAAATCCCGTGAAGCCGTTGAAAGATCAAGAAATTGTATCGAGGTTGCGCGTCAGAGGGATTGTTATTGCCAGACGAACGGTCGCCAAATATCGGGCGGAACTCAATATTGCCCAGGCCAGTCAGCGAAAAGGTGTCTGTTGAATCCCGTCCGGCCATGGTTGCCTGTGTGCCACGGGCTTGTCTCGCTTGCCGATAAAAAACGTTCTTTCTCCCGAGGTCGCCGTGACTGACGATGGACCGGAATGTTCCCTCCGTCTCGTGATTGTCAGTGGGTTATCCGGATCCGGAAAAACCCAAGCCCTGAAATGTCTCGAGGATATGGGATTCTTCTGCGTGGACAATCTTCCTCCGGCCCTGTTCCTCTCATTTGCAGAATTTTGCGGACAACGGAGTCACACCGTTCGAAAGATTGCTTTGTGTATTGATATTCGCGAACGCGATTTTTTTTTGGATTTGTTCGAAAATTTTGCACGGCTTCAAGCGAATATCCGTGTCGTGGAACTGTTGTATTTGGAAGCCAATGACGTTGTCCTGGCCCGTCGCTTTTCTGAATCCCGGCGTCCCCATCCGCTCCTGCCCCAGCAGCCTGTGCTTGAAGGGATCCGGCTCGAACGGCAGCGCCTCGATCGATTACGTGCTCGGGCTGATCGGGTGTTGGATACGTCGGAACTGACGGTCCATGAACTTCGAGATTGGATGGTACAGCAATATGGCGACCGTGATCATCGGCAATCAATGAAGGTGTCGGTGACGACGTTCGGGTACAAATTTGGCGTGCCCTACGAAGCTGATCTGGTGTTTGACGTTCGATTTTTGCCAAGTCCTCACTTTGTTCCTGAATTGAAGCCATTAACGGGAAATGAAGAAGAAATTCAGCAGTATGTTCTCGAGAACAAAGAGGCGCAAGACTTTCTGGCGCACATGAAGAGTTTCTTTGCGTTCCTCCTCCCGCTGTTTGAGCGGGAACAGCGCAGTTATCTGACCATCGCCATCGGCTGTACGGGTGGGAGGCACCGTTCCGTTGCGATCGCCAACAAGATGAAAGACCTGTTTGCGCATTTGGGCTACAACGCCACGCTCCGCCACCGGCACATGGGTCGTTCAGAATATTGACACGCCGCTGTGTGCGGCCTGCGCTGCTGTAGACCCATCACGACCAGGCCACGCTCGCCGTCACGCTTCTCCTGATGAGAACATTGACGGTCACGTGGGCCCAATCGCCTTTGTTTGACGGTCAATCGAGAACCGTGTAGGTTACAATCTTTTCAGCAGGAACATGAAAAGATTTGCCTCAGATCTCAAGCGGTTCTGAAAATTGGCGACCAATGATGAAGCGACTCCGGAGATGGGCAAACGTCTTTGCACGCCCGCAAAGACGCGTCGGCTTGGACATCGGCTCTTCCGCGATCAAGCTGATCCAGTTTGAGCAACGCGCCACCCGGTATCATCTCAAGCGATTCGGCGTGCGCAGCCTTGCCCGGGACACAGTGGCAGAGGACACGAGCCACCATTCCCATCGGTTGAAAGCGGTACTGCGTGATCTGCTGCAAGAGTTTGACTTGTTGGGCGGCCCTGTTGCCATCTCCGTGTCCGGACCCTCGGTGATGGTCAAACGGATACGCGTGTCCGGTATTGAGCCGGATGCCCTTGATGAATACTTGACGTGGGAAGGCCATCAATACATACCCTATGCCATGAGTGACATTTATTTTGATTATTGGATTCTGCCGCCCCCGCGCCCTCAGCCAGCTTCTACGGAGACGGAACTGTTGCTCGTGGCCGCCAAGCAACAGGTGGTTGAAAGCCGTAAAACGTTGTTGGAAGAGATCGGAGTGCATCCGGTGGTCTGTGACGTCGATGGTCTCGCACTGATAAAGACGATGATGTGGAAAAGTCCAACCTTTCGGGGAAGGGCGCTTGGAATAGTAAACGTGGGGGCAAGCGGCATGAATATCGTTCTCGTTGCTGATGGGCATCCCCTGATGGTTCGTGATGTCAGCTTCGATGGAACTGCGTCAAGCGGGGAACTCGGTGACGCGGTAGCCGTAGAAGAGGCTGCCGGACACGGCCTTGGTGGAACTGATAGCCCGGACCATCCCTTGGATGTGACGGAAGTCATAAGAGAAATCAATTACTGTTTCGAGTCTGTCCTGGAACGATTTCCTGGTCTCGATGTGGAGAAGTTGTTTCTTTGTGGAGGACGATCAAGAAATCCGCGCTTACACGGTGACTTGCAGAACGCCTTGGCGATTCCTGTTTTACCGTTCCATCCTTTTGAGGACCTTGAAGGTCTGGATCATCATCCGGATCGTGACGATCTGTCGGCTTCGGGCCACCTTGGAGCGGTGGCCGTTGGTTTGGCCCTTCATCAGGACAACCATGGTTAGCATTAATTTACTGAAAGGCCAGCGACGTGATGAACGTCGAGTGCGGAGGCGCTCTCTCTGGGAGTTGTTCTCGGGGATAGGCGTGCTGGCTGGTGTCTGTGCGTTTTGGGGGTGGGCTGCCATCGACGTCAATCACGCGACTCAGCGGCTTGAGCAGGACATGCAAGCCAAACAGTCACGTGTCGCCTCGTTACAGCAGATCCATGAGGAGATGGCGACTTTGGAGGAACACCGGCAAGCCATGATCTCTGAACGGAACAGGATGAAGGCGTTGACGAGCGAGTTGGTCAAACCTGTTCACTTGCTGTCGATCGTCAGTGGGGTGATTGACCCTTTGGACGTGTGGTTGGTGCATCTTCAGGCAAAGGATGAAAAGATTACGTTGTCGGGGTTTTCCCGTTCCTTGGAAGACGTGTTGACGCTGGCGAAGAATTTCGAAAAGACCGACATGCTGGGCCGGGTCGACGTTGTTGATGCCGAGCCCTTCGTGCGGCAGCCCGATCTCTTTCAATTTTCAATGAACCTCTTCCCGGACTTAACGGACCATGGTCGAAAAACTTCTTGATTGGATCGAAGCCCCGCGCATCACCCAAAAGGTCGCCATACTGCTTCTTTTTGCAGGCCTGATTTCGATTGTCCTGTTTCAATTCGTTGTGGAACCGCAACGTCAACGCGCCCAAGCGTTTCAACAAACCCTTCGGTCACTGGACCATCAACTTGCAACGATGAAACGGGACCGTCGATTGGAGACGCTCAAAGACGAAATCAACGATCTGGCCGGCCAGCTCGAAGCACAGAAAAGCGCCTTGGCGGTGCCCGTGGATCACGTACTCACGGGCGTCCTGGACGCAGATCGATCGGTTGACGTGGCCCTCACGTCCTGGGAATCTGGGGAGCCCGTCCCACTTCCGGAAACGGATTTGAATCGGATCACGCTTCGGCTCCATGCAGAAGGGCGGTATCATGCCCTCGCACACTTTCTTGAGGAGCTTCAAACCCTTCCGAACACGTTGACGTTACAATCGCTGGACTTTCACGCCCGCGAACGGAGTGAGGAGCACCAGGAGCGTCCGATTCAAGCTTCCTTTGAATTCATAGGCTTTCAGATAATAGAACTCTAGGTTTTGAATCGCGGATTGCTGATTTTTTTATGATTTCCCAATCCCCCATCCCCAATCAAAAATACTTTTTGCCTTCGCCTCCATGATGTATGCCGTTTCAGTGCTCGTGTGTGGGAGCATTCTTTGGTTGACCGGGATCCACGTTTATGCAGGACCCGGTGACCCGGCGGTGCCGGGTGATCGAGAGTCACCTCGCGTTGTTCGGTATCGTTTGGATCACGCTCGCGATCCTTTTATGCCGAAATCGGTGGTCTTGAAACCCGCCGGTTCTTCCGTAGAGACGCAGGACGTGAACCGCGGAACCGTGAAAGTCATAGGAACGATGTCATCCATTCACGGCCGTTGGGCCATGTTGGAATTTGAGGACGGCGAGCAACTCATTGTTGTGCCGGGACAGGTCATTCCCTCCTATTCCCGCGTTGTGAAACAAATCACGGAGCAAGGAGTGACGCTTGCGGCGACAGGAGAAAAGACAGGATCACAAGGGGAGAGAACGTACCGGTTGGATGAAGAACGGGACTTTTCGGAATCGCATGCCGGCGGAGATTTCTGAAAGCCCTGATGGGTGAAGGTGGAAGATGTTGCGTTATTTAAATGCAGGTGAATCTCATGGAAAAGGGTTGATGGCTGTATTAGAAGGAGTCCCGGCAGGGCTTCCTCTCACCGCGGAAATGATCAATCGGGATCTGGCGAGAAGACAGGGTGGATATGGCCGTGGCGGCCGGATGCGTATCGAAAAGGATCAGGTCGAGTTTTACTGTGGCGTGCGAAAAGGAAAAACGTTGGGCAATCCGCTGGGCTTATTGGTTCGCAACCGGGATTGGGAAAATTGGCAGGAGATCATGGCGGCCGAACCGGGTCCTCCATCGGAGGAGCGAGTCGTGACCCGTCCGCGGCCGGGACACGCCGACTTGGTGGGGGCCATCAAATATGGACACAGGGACATTCGCAACGTGCTCGAAAAGGCCAGTGCGAGAGAAACGGCCATCCGGGTGGCCCTTGGTGGCGTGGCCAAGGCCCTCTTGTCGCAATTTGATATGCGGGTGGTCAGTTATACGACCCGCATCGGCTCGGTCGAGATCCCGCCGGTGGATGACCCCTTGGCGGCGTATGAACGAGCCGAGCAGTCTCAGGTGCGGTGTTCCGATCCGGAAGCAAACGGAAAAATGATCGAGCAGATTCAATCGGCAAAACGAAACGGGGATTCATTGGGTGGAATCTTCGAAGTGGTCGTGCTCAATCCACCCATTGGGTTGGGCAGTTACGCGCAGTGGGACCGGCGTTTGAGCGCACGGTTGGCCATGGCGGCCATGAGCATCCAGGCCATGAAGGGCGTGGAAATCGGCATGGGGTTCGAGTCTGCGGGTCGATTCGGGTCTGAGGTGCACGACGATATTTATCCCAGTGGCATCAAACCGGGCTTTGCGCGCAAGACCAACCATGCCGGTGGCTTGGAAGGCGGTATTACGAATGGGCAACCCGTGGTCGTGCGGGTCGCGATGAAACCGATTGCCACCCTGTATCAACCCAAGAGCAGCGTGGATATTCAAACGAAACAACCGTTTGACGCCACCGTGGAACGTTCTGACATCTGTACGATTCCCGCCGCCGGCGTGGTCGGGGAAGCCGTGATCGCCTACGAAATGGCCAATGCCATGCTGGAAAAGTTTAGCGGCGATAGTGTGGAGGAAATGAAACGCAATTTCGACGCCTACCAGGAATACGTGAAGAATTTCTGAGTGGATTGTCTTCGCAACCAACGTGAACCGATCACATGGCTCAACCGAAAAAGCCGATTGCCGGGGTGCTTATGACCCGTGCTGACCAAACCGTCGAAGTCGGTCTCGGCAAGCGGAGTTACGACATCGTGATCGGTCCCGGTTGCCTTCACCGGATGGGGGAGTATGTCCAAGCGTTGGGATTGTCCGGAAAAGTCGGGGTCGTGACCAATCCGGCGTTGGCGCGGCTCTATGGGGCGTCGCTCAAAAAGGCAATCATCAGCGCGGGCTTGACTTGCCACGTGATCAGCATTCCCGAAGGTGAGCGAACCAAAACGCTTCGGTGGGTTTCGTCCATCGTCGATGAACTGGTCAAGCATCGTTTCGAACGCCGGTCCGTGCTTGTGGCCTTGGGTGGAGGGGTGATTGGAGACATCACCGGCTTTGCCGCCTCAATGTACCTTCGGGGCATCCCCTTTATTCAGGTCGCCACCACGCTGGTGGCCCAAGTGGATTCCAGCGTGGGCGGGAAAACCGGGGTCAACCATCCCTCGGGGAAAAATTTGATCGGCGCGTTTTACCAGCCGGCTCTCGTGGTGTCCGATACGGATACGTTGCAGACTCTTCCCAAGCGGGAGTGGCTGGCCGGCTTGGCGGAAGTGATCAAGTACGGGGTCATCGCCGACAAAACATTTTTCTCGTTTTTAGAGGACCGGATGGGACACATTCTTGCCATGCAAGAGAAGGACGTCCAAAAGGTCGTCGTGCGTTGTTGTGAGATCAAGGCAAGAGTCGTGAAGAAAGATGAGCGGGAATCGGGTCTGCGTCGGATCCTGAATTACGGACATACCATCGGTCACGCGTTGGAAGCTTTGGGTCGGTACCGACAATATCTCCATGGCGAAGCTGTAGGAATCGGCATGGTGTATGAAGCCCTTCTGGCTCACTATGTGGGGTTGTGCTCGACAGACGTCGTGGATAGGCAGCGTGCGCTGATACAACGAACGGGTTTGCCTGTACGGATGCCGGTCCATCGTTTTTCGAGGTTCTGGGGAGCCATGCGTCATGATAAGAAGGTGGCAAACGGAACCGTCCATTGCGTGCTTCCCCGGTCGATAGGAAAAGTCCAGGTCGTGCCGCTGGAACCGCGCACGGTGAGACGGTGGCATGCGCAGGTCAGTTGATCCTGTCCACTTGGCCCAACCCCCGGATCAATCCGCGACTGAAAACGTCGAGGACAGGGTTTGGGGGCAGGCGTTCTCCCGTGAGATGAACGGGAGACCAGGGAATTTTCAGATGACTCCAACAAAAAAAAATCCGACAAAAAAGTCGCCCAAGCGGCCCAGGCAAGACGTCAAGGCCGTCCTTCGTGAAAGAACGCGGGAAGTGGCAATGCTGTATCGTATCAGTGAATCGATCAGCAGCACGCTTGATTTGGAAGCGGTTCTCAAGCACATCGTCGAAGTGGTTGTCGAGGTGACGAGGGCTGATTCCTGTTTATTGTATCTCGTTTCCGACAATCGTGATGAACTGGTCCTGCGATCATCCAAGAATCCTCATCCCAAGCTCATCGGCCGGATTTCCGTGGGATTGGGAGAGGGGATTACGGGCTGGGTGGCCCGGGAAAGGGTGCCGGTGGTCATCCCGCGTCACGCGAGTGATGACCCGCGGTTTAAACTCTTTCACAATCTGCCGGAAGACCGGTACCAGGCGTTTGTGTCGCTTCCCATCGTGACTAAAAGCAACGTGATCGGAGTCATTAACGTTCAACACAAACGGGCGAGACGGTATCAGGATGCCGAACTGGCGCTGTTGTCGACGATCGCGAATCAGGTCGGAGGGGCCATTGAGAATGCGAGATTGTACGACGAAATGAGGCGGCAAACGTTGCAACTGGATACCTTGTCCCAGGTATCGGAAACCGTGGCTTCCAATCGCGTGATTGAGGAAGTGCTGCAATTAATCGTGACGACGACGGCTCAGATGATGGATTCGACGATCTGTTCGCTCATGTTGGTTGACGAGGAGAATCAGTGGTTGCATATTGCGGCGACTCAAAGCCTGAGTGAGGCCTACCGCCGGAAACCTCCGCTTAAGATCGGCCAGAGCATCAGCGGGCGAGTGGTGAAGGAACAACGGCCGATATGCGTATCCGACGTGAAGAAGGAACAAGAGTTTTTCTACCAGGATTTAGCCAAACGGGAGTCGTTATGCTCGTTATTATCGGTGCCCATGATGAGCAAGGAAAAAGTCATCGGCGTACTGAATGCCTACACCTCCACGTTGCATGCGTTTGACGACAAGGAGATTAAAATCATGCAGGCCATTGCCAACCAGGCGGCAGTGGCCATTGAGCATACGCGTCTCATGGAAAAATCATTTGAAATGCAGGAAGCGCTGACGGTGCGAAAACTCGTTGAACGAGCCAAGGGCTATCTCATGCATTCTCGAAAATTATCGGAAGCCGACGCGTTCAGGTTGATTCAGCGTCAAAGTATGAACATGCGAAAGTCCATGCGAGAAATTGCCGAGGCCATTATTCTGGCCGGAGAATTGGAAGATGGGGCTCAGTAGGGGACAACGATCGTTGTTTCTGCCTCCTTTCTTGACAGGCCGTCAGAATCGTTGGTACAAGTTTCAAAGACGACTCGCGTACGTTTGATTTGGGACAAAGGCGTCCTCCCCCGGAAGGGAAGAGGGCGTTTTTTTTTGTGATGCGCACCTGCCGGATTGTCATGGTCCAAATGAATCCCGTCGTGGGGGACGTGGATGGGAACGTGTGCGCCATCGGCCAATGGGTTAAGCACGCTCGTCGAGCGGGAGCGGATATTGTCGTTTTCCCGGAATTGGCGATCACCGGCTATCCTCCGGAAGACTTGGTCCTGCGACGAAGTTTTCTCTACGATACGAATCACGCACTCCAATGGTTGACCAAGCAGTGCCGGAATCTTACCGTGGTCGTCGGCTATCTGGAAGAAGGGGGAATGAGGCGTTTGCGGGATTCGGCCTCATTGGTTGTGCCCTCGGGTCCCCGGCATGTGTTCAATGCGGCGGCGGTCATTCATGATCGACAGGTTGTGGCCACCTGCCAGAAAACGTTCTTGCCGAATTACGGGGTGTTCGACGAAAGCCGGTATTTTTCGCCCGGTCAAAAGGCGTTGGTTTGCGAGGTCCGAGGAGTGCGGTTTGGGGTGAATATCTGTGAGGACATCTGGTATGCCGGTGGGCCTACTCGCGATCAGGTATCCGTCGGGGGGGCACGACTGATCCTGAACATCAATGCCTCGCCCTATCACGTGGGCAAGGTGAAAACGCGGGAACGGATGTTGGTGCAACGTGCCCGAGAGAATGACGTGGTGGTGAGTTATACCAACATGGTTGGGGGCCAGGACGAAGTCGTGTTCGACGGAAACAGTATGATTGTCGATCGAAAAGGAAACGTCATCGCGCGTGCCGGGGCGTTTGAAGAAGAGTTGCTTGTCGCCGACCTGTCGTTCGATAGTCCGCGAAAGATACGTCAGGCGGGTCGGGAAGAACGGATCGGGCAGCGGTATCCCGTCAAGCGGGTGCGGCTGTCTCCGGTGGTGCGACGAAAATTCACTAAGCTGGTGCCGTTGAACAATCCGGCCGTGCCGCACGAGGTAGAAGAAATCTACCAGGCGTTGGTGACGGGCGTGCGCGACTACGTCAGGAAGAACCATTTTCAGCGCGTCTTGATCGCCGTCAGCGGAGGAATTGATTCGGCTCTTACGGCGGTGATCGCAACCGATGCCCTTGGCCCGGATCGCGTAACAGGGGTGTTTATGCCCTCACCGTTTACCTCGCGGGAAAGCCGCGTGGACGCCAACGCCTTGATGAAGGCCCTGAACGTTCGTGTCGTGACCATTCCGATTACGCGCCTCTGGAAGCAATACCTTCGGGCTTTGGCTGCGACGTTCGGAGAGCGTACTCCCGATGCCACGGAAGAAAATCTCCAAGCTCGCATCCGCGGGACTATCGTGATGGCGCTCTCCAACAAATTCGGCCATTTGGTCCTGACGACCGGCAATAAGAGCGAAATGAGCGTTGGTTATGCCACGTTGTACGGGGATATGGCGGGCGGCTTTGCCGTGATTAAAGATGTCCCCAAAATCCGGGTCTATGACTTGGCGCGTTATCGGAACCGCAAAGCCGTTGAGGTCCATGGTGCTGCCGTGATTCCACAACGGATTTTGGATCGGGCGCCTTCGGCCGAACTCAAGCCCGGTCAAACGGATCAGGACGCCTTACCGCCCTATGAAGTTCTTGACCCCATATTGGAGGCCTACGTCGAAAGAGAGCGATCCCTTCAGGAAATTGCCGGAAAGGGGTTTTCCCTGCAAACGGTCAAGCGTGTGATGGCCATGGTGGATCGCAGTGAATATAAACGTCGCCAGTCTCCGATCGGGATCAAGATCACGCAGAAGGCCCTTGGGAAAGATCGACGCATGCCGGTTACCAATCGATACGTCAAGCGGTGACGGACAGTGGTTGAGCCGAGAAAAAGGAAACGCGGGTTGTGGTTTCCTGACAACAACGATCGAGTGAAACGTCCATGAATCAGGCACATCTGGAACAATCAGGGGACTCCTCTCAAGCGAGTGTTCACTCGACGCAAGCGGTCCTCCAGGCTCGCCGTGAAGGTATTCTCCGGCGATTACGGGAAGGGGCATCCGGGACGGAAGTCGTCTCGGATTTTACCGCCCTGGTGGATACGGTTTTGATTGGCCGGTATCGAAACGGAGTCAGGCAGTGGGGCAGCGATACGCCTTCAGGTATGCAGCACTGTTGCCTTGTGGCGGTGGGTGGGTATGGGCGACGCGAACTGGCCCCCTATTCCGACATCGACGTCATGATGCTCTATCGTGCCGGCGGAGAAAAGCTTGCCGAGGATCTCTCGAAGCAGGTGTTTCGCCATTTGTGGGATTTGGGTTTTCAGGTAGGGCATAGCGTCCGGTCGATACCCGATTGCATGGTCGTGGCAGAAGAGGATTTGTCGGCCAAAACCGGGTTGATGGAGTCGCGGTTTTTAGTCGGCAGTCCATCGGTTTTTCAAGAATTTCGGCGACGTTTTGTCAAGCGTGTGCTTGGAAGACGAGTGGAGAATTTTGTCCGTGAAAAGCTTGAAGAGCGGAAACAGGACTATGCCAAATTCGGTGAGACCGTGTTTCTTCTGGAACCCAATATCAAAAAAACCAAAGGCGGCTTGAGGGACATTCATCTGCTCCAATGGATCGGCATGGCCAGGTATCAGGCTTCCACCTTGCAGGAGTTGGCCGACCGCGGAGCCCTGGCGCACCAGGATTATACGGCGTTACTCGAAGCGAGAGAGTTCCTGTTCAAGGTGCGCGCGTTGCTCCATTTGGGGGCGGATCGCGCTCAGGAAATATTATCGTTCGACGAACAGGTACGCATGGCGCAGGAGTTCGGCTACCGGGATGAACCGCATATGCTGGGTGTCGAACAGTTCATGCAGCACTATTATCGTTTGACCACGGGCATTCACCATCGGGCGATGCGTTTTGCGGAGCGTGCGGGTTCCGGGTCTCTCTGGACTCGGCTCAAAAAATTGTGGCCTTCTCCCGTCATCGACGGCTTCTTTCGGGTCGTCGACGGAAGATTGTCCATCTATGACGAAAAACTCATGCAGGTCTTGGAGGATCCGGATCATCTCTTGAGTCTCTTTCAGGTTGCTCAAAGACAGGGGGTGACGATCGATGGTCTGGTCTTGGAAGAGATTCACCGCCATGTGGAAAGCATGCCTGACCACCTGTTCGCTTCCCCGTCCGTGAGCCGGCGGTTTCGGGAATTGTTGTCTGCCCCCGAGTCGGTTGCCGAAATCTTGATGCTGATGCATCAGGCTCGTGTTCTGGAAAAACTGATCCCTGCCTTTGGGCGTGTCCGGGGTCTTATGCAATTCAATCAGTATCACAAATATACGGTTGACGAGCATAGTCTCCTGGCCGTGAAGAAAGTCGAGTCTCTGGGGAAACAGGCTGGAACGTTGGGACAGGTGTACCGGGAGATTCACACGAAGGATCTCCTGCATCTGGCCGTGCTTCTTCATGACGTGGGAAAAGGCCTTCCCGAAGACCACAGCGAAGTCGGCAAAAGGATCGCCCAGGACGTGTCTTTCAGATTGGAACTCGATACGCAAGAATCCCAAACCCTGGAGTTTCTTGTCCATGAACATCTGCTGATGGCGAATACGGCTTTTCGGCGGGATCCTCATGATGAAAAAGTGCGGCTGACGTTTTGTCGGGCCGTGGGCGACTCCCAACGATTGAAACAACTCTTGCTCCTGACGGCCGCGGACATTGCGGCGGTGGGGCCGGATATGTTGACGAAGTGGAAAGAAGCGTTATTGATAGAACTGTATCTTGTGGCGCTTGCCGACGTATCCGGGACAGGCAAACGGGTGGAATCCGCTCCGGACATCGAGCACGTCACGAACGAGGTCCTGGCAGCTTGGGAAACGCAGCCCGTCCGCGCCGAAGCAGGCGGACAAGCCGCCGGGAGGCAGGCCCTTCCTGACCGTGAGTGGGTCAAGAGTCAATTGGAGGCGTTCCCTATGCGCTACCTTTCCGGAACGGCCAAGGATCGAATCGTTGCCCATCTTTCTGCTATCCGGTCCTTGACCCCGGAACGCCCCAGGGTCGAATCCACCTACAGTGAAGAACTCAAGGTGTGTGAGTATTCATTGCTTGCCTTCGATTCCATGGCGTCCGGGATGTTTATGAAGATGACGGGCGTGTTGGCGGCAAAGGGCCTGCGTGTGCTCGATGCCCAGATTGTGACGAGACCGGACGGCATCGTGGTCGATACGTTTTGGGTTAAGGATCCCGATTTCAGCGGTGAGCCGACGCCGGCACGTTTGGACAAAGTGGGGAAGGCGATTGTCAGCGTATTGAAGGGAGAATTCTCGATAGAAGCGTTTATGGAACAGAATCAACGCGTCTCATTTCGAAGCCACATGCCGATTCGTCAGCATCGGACCGAAGTCAAAATTGATAATGAGACGTCAGACCATTTTACCGTGATCGATGTGTTTGCCGATGACAAGCAAGGCCTGCTGCATGAGATAGCCAAAGCGTTGTATGATCTCGGTCTCTCGGTTCATTCGGCCAAAATCGGGACGCGGCTTGACCAAGTCGTGGACGTGTTTCACGTCACGTCACGGAACGGCAAGAAAGTCGACGATGTTCGTACGCGCGAATGGATTCACACAACGTTACAGGAAGCGGTCGACCGCTTTTTGCAACAGGACGGCTCAACGTGAAGAATGTCGCAGCACTTTTATAAGAGTGCGGAACTGAGGCCAAGAGCCTCAGTTCCGCAGAATCAGTAGCTTCAGTTATTTGGATGCAGGGGCTTTGCCTTCGCCATCGGCTTTCTTTTCGCCATCGGCCTTCTTTTCGCCGTCGGCTTTCTTTTCGCCGTCGGCTTTCTTTTCACCATCGGCCTTCATCTCACCTGCAGGCTTTGTCTCGGCTGCCTTTTCATCAGCCAAGGTCATTCCGGAAAAACCAATGACGAGCACGAACGTCAGCAGACTGAGTATTGCAAAAGATCGGGTTAATTGGTGAATGGATTGCATAAGTTTTCCTCCTATAAGTGATGGTAGAGTTTGTCCTGGCTGCTTTGCGCAGCATCCTTGGAATCTCTTTTAGTCGTTTGATGAGTATTCGTCAAGCCAATTTTTCCCAGAGTATCAGTTCTGACACCCTCATCGGGCTGAAGTCTCCGACGAGAGAAACAACGGAACGACAATAAAATCGACGACGCCCGGACATGCGAATTCATTCAAGCGACGCGACAAGAACAGGCCGATCGATTATTGCAAGACGACGGTTCAAGGTGAAGAATGGCCGGTGTTTACGTATGCTTTCAACGAATGGGGAAGCCTTGACGGGATCGGCCACTATCAACCGTAACTGGCCTGTAAACGAGGCGTTCCTTCCCGAAGACTGGAGAAGATCATTCGACCGGCGTTCGTTTGAATGACCCTGGTGACGACCACCTCGACGTGTTTCCCGATCCACCGCCTGGCATGATCGACCACAACCATGGTCCCATCATCCAAGTGTGCCACGCCCTGTCCCGCTTCTTTCCCTTCCCTCAACAGGTAGACCTTTAAGGCTTCCCCGGGCAGGACGACCGGGCGAATCGCATTCGACAATTCGTGAGTATTGAGAATCGGTATGCCTTGTACGGAGGCAACTTTATTGAGATTCATGTCGGTCGTCACGATTTTTGCTTTTTGGAGTTTCGCCAATTCCATCAACTTGGCGTCGACATCGGGACATTGAGGAAAATCGGCATCAACGATCCGGACGTCGGCAGTCTCGATGTTCATGAGGTCCTGGAGGATGTCCAGGCCGCGTTTCCCTCGAATGCGTTTATGGCTATCAGCAGAATCCGAGATGCGTTGGAGTTCGCGCAAGACGAATTGCGGCACGAAGAGCGGGCCTTCCAAAAACCCCGTCTGGGACAAGTCTACAATGCGTCCGTCGATAATGGCGCTTGTATCCAAAATTTTAGGTTGCCGGGTTTGTGGTGTGGAATCGGTGCTGTGCGAGACGGCAGCAAAGGAAAACCTCTTTCCCATTCGAATTCCCAGAACGGTGCCGATGTGGCAGAAACCCAGTACGGCGACGGCGGTGACAAAAGAAACGATCTCAGGATGCTGGAGGAAAATCTGTCGGCCGATGAGGCTTGTCATCCCACTTAAACAAACCCCGATCGAAAGCCCGGCGAAACCGCCCAACGTCTCACTCAATCGTACGGGAAACATCAGACGTTCAAGCCGGATCAGTCCCATGGCAAGCACTCCCATGCAGAGGCCGCCCAAGATGGCGTACGTGAACGTTCCCGATTCCGAGCTTGCTCCCAAGGCAAATCCCGCCAGAACACTGCCAATGATCAAGAGGGTTCGTACAACCATGAAAGGTTTCCTTTCTTTGTGCATTTGTAGGACAAAAGAAGCATGACGATCCGTCCGAAGCAGACTTTCTTCTCTATGATGCCGTAGATGAGTGTGACGGGGTCGGGGTTGCCGGCCATGAAGGCCGGACGGGAATCCAGGTCGGAAGAATCTTCCATCCATGGATAATTGACCAGTATTTCCAAAAAGACGTCTTGAAACCACTCGATAAACAGTTCGACCAATTTCGGGTCGAATCGGGACCCGGAAAGTGTGTGAAGAATTCGAACGAAGGCCGTGTCCTGATCGGAGAATACGTCAGATTTCTGGGCGAGCCATTGATCAACTGTATCGGCGAGTGACAAAATTCTGGCTCCCAAAGGGATTTGGGGCCACGCAACCCGCAGGGGAGGCCGTCCCATCCCATCGTTCGTGATGAAGCGCAATTAAGGTCGCAACGTTCTGTAAGCCAGGCCACGGACGGAGCATATTGGCACCGGCCCGAGGCGTACATTCCGTCATGAGGTAATCGCCGATGACGGAGCCGCCGTCCCGCCTGAGCACTTCATGCGGCAAAGACAGTTTTCCGAGGTCATGGAGAAGCCCGGCATGATAAAGATCCCTCAGGTCTCTGTCGCTCAGGTTCATAAGCCAGCCGAGCACCAGGACATAGGAGGCCGTGCGCATCCCGTGTCCGAGCAAAGCGGGGTCGTGACGTCGTATGGTCTCGACGAGATACTGAATCGTATTGCAGTCGGACAACTTTTCCCGGATGGGGCTGGGGGCATTTCCTGCAACAGGGTTATTGACCATGGTTTCACCTGTGATCCCTGATGTAGGCGGAATGGGTGGCTATTATATCAGTGAGACCCCGATGGTCTTCCGTTTGCCTGCCTGGCATATCAGTGAGACCCCGATGGTCTTCCGTTTGCCTGCCTGTCAAGCTTCGATAAAATTAATAATGAATTTAATTATCATTATTTTTTTATAATGTCAAGGATTTTTAAAATATTTCCGATTCTGGGGGCGACGTGCTCATGAGATTCGAAGTGGTCATTTCATGAATAGAGTTATGGATTTCAACATTATGAAAGATGCTGTCATGATTGGCTTGTTTTGGCCACGTCGATCCTCCGGAAAACTTGTTGATTTGTTTGGTTCTAAAGATGACTTAGGGGGCCTTACAGGGTCGAGATCCACAAAATTTGCAAAAAATTGGTTGCGGAACATGAAATTCCGGCATCTGAATATTCCTTTTCGCATGAAGATATTGCTGGCATTTTCACTTATGGAAGTCCTTTTATACCGCGAAATTTATTCAGGTGACGGCTCAAGGCAGCGTAGGAAGCGGATTGTTTTTGCCATTTCCTACCTGTTGATCATCGGGTACCTGCCATCATTGCAGCGCTGTTTTTTTATACGTTCTTCATCCTGGTCGCGTTCATCGGACAATGGGTGTCAACGGAGGCGCCATGCCTCCCGCTATCGAGCAACCCTGGAATCGATGAGCAACCGAATGCCGGACTCCTCTCCCGTCAAGGACTTTCACCTGCTCAGTCATTACCGAAAGCATCCCGACAGCACGATCGAGACACGTGATCTTGTGGCCCTGAAGGAACGAGAAAAACCCAGGATCATCACACGCGTCGCCCCAATGCTGGGCTTGGTGGGAACCATGATTCCCATGGGATCTGCCCTCAAATCATTGGCGGATGGCAACGTTCAGGGTATCAGCGAAAACCTGATCGTGGCCTTTCCCGCTGGGATTTTTGGGTTGGTGACTGCGTCGATGACGTTTTGCCTGGTCGCGATTCAAAAGCGCTGGCTGGAAGCGGAACTCACGGACATCCAAGGCATTCTCCGGAAGCAAAGAGTGAATCATGAGGCTTCTTGAAGAAGATGAATCCACCAATCCGATCCTTTCCGTAGCGAATATCGTCGATGTGTCTGATCAATGAGATGCTGGCGCAGTAATACTGCATAGCTGATGTTCAGGAGGCATCCATGAAGAAATTTCTGTTTCTGATCTTGTGCCTGTTTCTTCCGGTGCCAGGCGAAGCGCATACCCCGGAGACCGTTCAAACCCTTTCGGTGATGGTCGTCAAAGGGAAACGTCTCATGGCGGCCTCATCCAACCGCATTATTCTGGATCAGGACATCGTGCTCCAACCCCAAGGCCGTCCGGCTGACCTGTTGCGCATGGTGCCGGGGCTCATCACTCTGGAACATTCGGGAGGCGCGGGTAAAGCCGACCAATTTCTGCTGCGTGGGTTCGACGGCGATCATGGGACGGATCTTGCGCTCCACGTGGACAACATGCCGGTCAATTTTCGCAGCCATGCGCATGGACAGGGGTACGCCGACCTGAACTTCATCATTCCGGAAACCATTCAGGAAATCGTCGTGAAAAAGGGCCCCTATCACGTCGAATATGGCGATTTTGCGACGGCTGGGGCCGTGAATTACGTCACACGTGATGTTGTCCCCGAGACCGTGGTGCAGACGAGTGGCGGACAGTTCAACACGCAGCGACACCTGTTCATGACGTCGCCCGCGCAGGACGACGTTCGGACCCTTTTTCCCGGGGAGTTTTACTATGCCGACGGCCCATTCATCTTCGTGAATCGCAATATACGCTACAATGGTTTGGCCAAAATCTCTTTTGACCCCACTCCCGAATCCCGATTGCGTTTCACTCTGACGCAGCATTACGGGCGCTGGAACGGATCGGGCCAGATCCCGTTGAGAGAAGTCCGCGCGGGCCGGCTCGATCGCTTCGGATCAATAGACCCGTCCGAAGGGGGAGAAACGGTCCGCACCACGGCCCGTCTCGATTATCATTACGACTTGTCTCCGATGCAGAAGGTGTTCGCCAAAGTTTGGACTCAGCACTATCAACTCTCGTTGTTCACCAATTTCACCTTCTTACTGAATGATCCGGTCAACGGCGACGGGATCGAGCAGAAAGATCGGCGCTGGGTCTATGGCAGCGACGTTGGCTATCAACACCTCCTACGATTGTCGGGTCGCGAAGTTATGGCGACGGTCGGGTTTCAAACGCGGGTCGATGATGCCCGCGTCCGTCTGGGCACACAACGGAAACGGAACGCTTTGGCGACAACCCAGGAATCCGATATTTGGGAAGCGTCCTATTCGCCGTATCTCAAACTCGATGTCGCGGTGTTTCCCTGGTTGCGCTTCGTGGGCGGGGGGGCGTGTCGACGTCTTCACCTTCGACGTCGATGACCGGTGCGGAAATGCCTGCACCATACGCCCAGAAGGTCGCACCACCGACGCCATTGGCAGTCTCAAGGGCAACGTAATCCTCGGTCCGTGGGCCGACACGGAACTGTTCCTGAACGTCGGCACGGGCTTTCACAGCAACGACGCCCGTGACGTGGTAGCCAACCGTTCCGCCGACACGCTGCCACAGGCGACCGGTTACGAAATAGGACTCCGAACGCGTCCCTGGGACTGGATGGAAATCCTTACAACGCTGTGGTTGTTGGATCTCGAATCGGAACTCGTCTTCGTCGGTGACGAAGGCACCACGGAAATACGTGAAGCGTCTCGAAGGATGGGGACCGAATTCAGCCTGCGTTTGATGCCATGGAAGTGGCTCACCATACGAGGCGACGTGACGTATACCGACGCCGAATTTCGCCAAACAGGTCAATCCGTCCCGTTGGCTCCCGAATTCACGGCGTTTTCATCAGTTACCACGCGTTTGCCCGGTAACTTTTCCGGTACCGTGCAAATGCTCACCATGGGCAGTCGTGCGGCCGTCGAAGATCGCAGTGTGTTATTGGAGCCCTTCACCGTGTTCGATGTCATTATGCGGTACAGGCTTCCATCCAACGTTTTCTCCGGCGGGCTGGAAGCGTTCCTCAGCGTCAGAAACGTGACGGACACCGATTGGCGGCAAGCACAATTCTCCTACGCCTCGCGCGTGGCAGGAGAGCCCGCAGGCGGCGTTGAGGATCTCCATTTCGTGCCGGGCATGCCAAGAATGTTGATGGGAGGACTCACGTGGAAATGGTGAAATGAAGCTTCGGTTCTTCAACGAATGCGTACGGTTGCGCAGAGTGTCCGCACGACCGTTCATGACGAAAAGGAAAAAACATCATGAAACAACAGCCTACATTTTTGCAGACCGTCCCGATGTCCGTTCGCACCGTCCTTCTGGGGATTTTCTTCATGCTCCTGATCCTGCACCTGACGATGGGGTTTGGGGAAGACCTCGCAAACTGAAGGAGACGCGTCGCGGTCCATCCTCATCCTGGCGACCAACCACGTATCCGAAGCCAAACTGATGGAATTGAGGGAACTGGGCAGCTGACGACAGTACGATCCGGGAACTGACGGAAACATACAAGGAACTGACCGATGTCAACGATTTCTATACCCTCAATGAAAAATTCAAGGAGTATCTCAATAAACTGGCCTTGGGCTATGGACTCGTGGCCGATCAATTTGGCTCGGGCGCTGAAGTCTGACCTGTCGCCGACGGTTGCGCAGCAAACAACGACCGTTGAGGGACAGGTTTTGGAGAAGGTCCAGGCTTCCGACCGGTCTCCATCCCCGGCGTGGCATCTCGTGCTGGTACTCGTCGTCTGCGTCGCCATGGGATTCATCTATCAGACGTTCATGGCGAAAAAAGTCCGCTGGCGTTCAGGTTTCCCCAGAGTTTCAAGCCCATAGCACAGTAGCCCTCCAAACCTTCTCCCCGTGAGAGGGTTTGGGGGGGGAGGGCAGGGGGAGCCCCAGGTGATCGCATGACCCTTTCGAGTTGAAGTCGGTGATTGTCCCTGACGCTGTACAGGGAAAAGCTATTTCTGACTGGTGAGGAGGAACTTGGGCTACGGGGAGTTTGACGTCGGAAAAGAACGGCGTCAAACGAGAACCGTGTCTCCCTATCGCTCATTCAGTTTTTTGTCTTTTTTGCGTTCTGAGCGGAAACGAGGATCTGGTATTGACGGGGAAGAGCACGAGAGGGGGGCGGAACTGAGGCGAGAAGCTCAGTTCCGCATGACCAATAGCACCGCTTATTTGGATGCAGGGGCTTTTTCCTCGCCTTCGGCTTTCTTGTCACCTTCGGCCTTCTTGTCACCCTCGGCCTTCTTGTCACCTTCGGCCTTCTTGTCACCTTCGGCTTTCTTATCACCTTCGGCCTTCTTGTCACCCTCGGCCTTCTTGTCACCTTCGGCCTTCTTGTCACCCTCGGCTTTCTTATCACCTTCGGCCTTCTTATCACCCTCGGCCTTCTTGTCACCCTCGGCCTTCGGCGCACCGGAAGCCTTCGTCTCTGCTGCCTTTTCGTCAGCCAAGGTTATTCCTGAAAAACCGACGGCCAGCGCGAATGTCAGCAGACCGAGGATTACGCAAGATCGTGTGAGTTGGTGAATGAATTGCATGAATTTTCCTCCTTCTGAGTGATGGAATGGCTGATGGAAACTCTAATTTTGCCCGGCCAGCCTTACCGGTCCTTTGATCTGTTCAGTGGCTTGCTGAATGGATTGGTCCAGCCAGTCCGTGATGACCGGAGAGAGAAATCCTGCTCCGTTCATTTCAAAATCAAGACTGTCCAACATTTTTGAGTATTGTCCGGAACCGTAGAGACGATTCGAGATGACCAGCACCTTTCCGGTCTTGTTGCTTTCTTCGATGAATTCGCGTGCTTCTTTGACGGCTTTTTCTCGTAACTCAGGCCAATCTTCCCGGACGGTCATGGCCTTGATGGCTTTCAGTTTCGCGCAATGCGGGTCCTGTCGGAGTTTCTCGATATTGGCGTTCATCACCGATAACCAGCGTTGGTTGGCTTCGTCGGATTCCGCCCCATGAGCAAGAAGAACGACGGTTTCCTCTGAAGGGTTTTGACTGATCTCCATAATCCGTTCATGCAACACCTGCGCCACATTGGCTTCTTCCTCGTATCCCCCGAAAGTGGAAAAAATGGCGGCGCTGCGAATCTGTCGGGGTGGAGTTCGGCCTTCTTTCAATGTATCGAGATATTCGTCGGAGAGCCCGAGAATGTAATCCGTTTTGGGTCTCATGGTTTCAACGAGCCCGTACATCCTTCCGAACACGATTTTCCTGATGCCGCGTTGTTCAAGGCGGGACACGGCATCCTGAATGATGGCCGCATCGCCCATGCCATACGCCAGCTCAATCTGATGGTGCTGCGTGAGTGGTGCGATGATCTTTTCCACGGCGTCGTTGTAAGGCTGGTTTGAACCGTGGGGCATAATGACAACCCCGATTTCGCTTGGATTCACCACGCCCACGTACTGATTTGCGGTCTTTTTGAGCCACAGCAGCAGGTTGGCGTGTGGGACAATTTCCGATGACTGAAACACCACGTTCATTTTCATGAATTTACGTTGCATCCAATTTGTTGCGGCCATCATGTTCGTGAATTTTGCCCCGATGAACGCAGGGACGACCAACGTGCGCCCTTGCTTCGCAGCCAGTTCCGTGATGTGAGCCTCCACCTCTTTATTCTTTTCACGGCGTTGTTCCGCATTCCAGGCATAGTAGACCACCACTTCGCTGTCCTGGAACGACTTGTATCGTTGGATGTACTGCAGTAGTCCGGTTAAGTCCTCCTTAATGGCCTGTTCGCTTTTTTCGTTATGGGCACCCATTCCGACCAGAACGAGCCGTTCGTTTTGAGGTGACTGGCTGATGGCTTCGACCCGCTCGAGCAGGATTTGCCCGATCAGGTAGCTCCGAGCCATTGCCGGAGCCCATTCGACGTTCAGGTTGGCGGCGGAAGTACGTATAAGGTCACGAACGGCTTGAAGTTGGGGATCGGTATCGGAGAGAAAGAGGGGAATAGCGACGAGAGACGTCGCATTCGATGAACGCAATTGCTCGATGGCGTCCTTGATATACGCCGTATACGCCGGCCTATGATTTCCGGAAATGTCGCCGACCAAAGCCAGCGAGGCCGGGTACTGACGTTGAAATTCCTCGAAGAGCTTCTTGGTTTCCTGATTCCCCAGAAAGCCGCGGTCCGGTGCGATCACCAGAAAGCCTGGATGGGATTGTGCCAAGACGTCCATGGGACTCAGATTCATCATTGTCAGTAGGAGCAGAAAAATCCACAGTTTTAGCATTGAGCGTAACATCGTTGCCCTCCTTTCATGAAATAGCAAATCAATTTCAATTTAAAGATGGTAGCAGGTTGGTGTGCTGGGCGTACATGTTCATTCACCGGAAAAGGATGTCCGATGTCCGGTTATCGGGAAAAGAGAACGGCGGTCATGCCGAAAACAGGGGGATTGCTCAACGAGCAATGCTGCACCTGATTGGGGTAGAATCCGGATCGGAGAAAGAAGGGCATCATGTTGGGGTCAGATAATCTCCGAAAGAGTTTTTCTCTAGTATTGTTCTAGTCAACAGTTGGTTCTGCATGCGCTTGTAACATGGCTTCCACTAATTTTTCGCTTTGCGATGAACCAACGAGAAATTTGCTTCCATCCTGAAGCCGGAAACACACACCCTGAGTTCCTGTTGCCGTAAGCGCATGGGTTCCATCCCGGCCGTATCGCCACCCCCATCCCCCGAACTGTTTAAGTGGGTAATGGGAGCAGACTCGAACCTCCTGAATGGCTGAAAGAAGAATGGTTTCTTGAAGGACTGGTACCCATCCAAAATAGACAGTCAAAAACCTCTTATCAATAGACGTCGTCATGCGTAAAATCCCCATGACAATGCCAAGAAGACCTCCCGCTGCCGTCAGGCCTAATGTTGCGAAGAAACTTCCTTGCAGAAAAAGCCAAGTCATCAAGACGACAGCAAGGGCGAGAATAAGAATAAGGTAAACCCACCAAGGAAAATATTGAACTTCGTAGTACGCGTAATTCATGAAATTCTTCTTGGTGCCTGTCTCAGAAAATCGATTGATGAATGAACGCCGGCTGTTCTTTCAATGATCTTGTCCTGCTTTCAACGGGAGCGCTGGAAGCAGGCTCTCGTCTTTCAGTCCGCGAAGCGCGTGCTGTGCGGCATCATGGTTGTTCGTTCTTGCGTGCCATCCAGGCAAGAATCTCTTTGAGATTCACCTGTGCATCCTGATGATCGGGGTCGGCCTTCAGGATGTTCTGATAATGGGTGACGGCTTCCCTGTAGTCACCGGTCTGGGCCAAGCTATTCGCTAAATTGAATCGAGCGGCGATCGACGCGGGTTCGTGCTCGAGCACTTCGTGGAACGATGTTGTCGCGGATTGATAGAGCCCCATTTGATAGCGGGTCAACCCCAGGTTGAACCAAACGGATGAGATCTGTGCCCACCCGGGGGCCAGACGAATGATGGATTCATAGAAATCCGCCGCTGCCTGATAGTTCCCCTGCTGTGCGTGGCTCAAGGCCAGGTCGAACCTCACGTTGAGGTTCCGGGTGTTGACTGCCAGGGCCTTGTGCAGCCACGGGATTGCGTCGTCGTATTGTTTTTCGAGAACCAGGGCGTGACCTTTGTCTGCCCAGGTCTGTTCCAGAAAGGTTCGGGTTTGATAATTCGACGGCTGGAGTTCCCAGGCTTGGGCATAGAGTTCAATGGCCTCCTCAGTGCGATTTTCCGCACGTGCCACAATGCCCTTCGTCAGGAGTTGCGACGCGGTGGAGACCCGCCCCAATCGATCGCGATAGTCCTTGTTTGAGAATGGGGCGACATACACGACGTCGGCAAGCGGACGAAAGTGGGGGAGGAGGCTGGTCAACGTCTCTGCCGCCAGGGGTACCGTGTTCAATGTGTTGAAGGCAAGAGGGGCCGAGTATTCGATGAAGCGGTTGTCATCGGTGTTCAACGGCGCATCCTGCGTCCATTCCCGAAGGGCTTGGCCATGGCTGATGAACAGGCCCAGCAGGTTATAGGGGTCTGAATCGAGTCCAGGCATGCCGCTCAAGGGATCGCGAATCTCGTATCGTTCCAGGAAACGTTCCAGGGGAACGTGGAGCGGATCGAGTCCGCCGAGAATCAGCAGGTATCCGCCATTCAACCACAGTGAAGTCACCGGGAATACGGACTGGAAGGTTCGGACCAGAGTCCGCAAATCGCCCGTGCTCAACTGGTTGATGGTAATCCATTGGGCCATGAGACCGCCCGGAGCCAATTTGGCTCGACATTGCCGGTAATGTTCCCTGGTGTACAGGCTGCCGACTCCGGTCTGGTAGGGGAAAAACAGTTCTTGCACGATGAGGTCGTACGCGTGGGGTGTTAACCTGATGAAGTTGCGACCGTCCTGTTCCACGACCCGGACCTTGGGATGTTCGAGCACCCGGGCGTTCGCCTCGGCAAAGAAGCCTTTCGCGGCTTCGATGACGCCATGCGAGATTTCGATCACGGTGACGTCTTCGACTTCCTCGCGCAAGATTGGTGAAAGGGTGATGCCCGTGCCCAAGCCCACCACGAGGACCCGCCGGGGGGCGGGATGCAGCAAGAGCGGCAAATAGCCCTGGATACGCTGAACGCGAATTTCTTCGGGGCCGCTGCCTCCTTCCTGTCGTAGCCTGCTGGTGAGCAGCGTGCGGCCCAGGGTGGCGTTGTTTTCATAGACCTCCGTGACTCCCAGGGCGTCTTCATGATGATAGAGCACCCGTTGGGAATCCCCTGCGGCCGCGTGCCGGAACGTGAGGTCCGCGTCGGTCGCAAGCCAGGCCAGGATGCCGAGAAGGAACAGGAAAGCGAGCCCTTTGCCCCATATGCCGGGGCCCCGGGCATGGTGTCGCCGGGGCTCGTCTCGCCCGGACGACAGGGGAATGCGCCACACAAGGAACGCCAGCGTGCCGACAAGACAGGCTGAGAGCAAGAGCCAGGTATGGGTCAACCCCAAAAGGGTGAGAAACCCGAAGGTCGTGAGCACGGCTCCGATCAAGGCGCCCCAATTATGCCACGCATATAATCGTCCCAATGGAGAAATAACGGCCCTCTGTGCTTGACCGGGCAGCGGTGAGGTTGCCAGATCACAGAGACTGCAAAAAGCCATACCCAATCCGAACATGGGTACACCGAGAATCGTCACGGCTAACAACGCATCGCCGAACAGGATTTGAACGGTCGTCAATTCGTACGGGCGCAGTTCATGGAAGGTGCGATCAAACAGGGAGGCAATATCACCCGCAAGGGGCATAGCCATGAGTTGGGCGATGAGGGCGATGAAGATCCCCCAGATGAAGGGCACGTACCGGTTGCGTACCATTTTCCTGAGCACCAAGTACAGACCCGAACCGAGTCCCATCATGAGTAATACCGTGGACAAGAGTATTCCTTCCGCGTAGGCCGTGACGTTGACGATGAGCCAGATGTATTGCGCGCCGATAATTTCCAGCGAAATCACGAGAAATCCGACGATCGCGCCAAGCGTTTGGAGGACGGATAAAGACAACGGGGTGGGTATGGCGGAGTTCGGCGTATCGCGTTTGCGAAGAGGCGAAGTTTCTTCTTTTATCGCCTGAGCATGGCCGGATGCCCGGTTGCCTGCAAGAAAGGCCACTGCGGCGAGGATAAGGTTCGTCGTTCCGAGGGCCAGCGAGGTGCCCTGCAATCCCAGAGTGGGAATCAGGGCGAGCGACGCGAGCGATCCCAATCCTGAGGCCAAGAGGCCGGCACAGTAGAGCAGGCCGGGTTTGGTTGTCCGTGAACGGGTGAAGCATCGTGTGAGCAAGGAGGCCAGCACGGGAAAGTTCATGCCGTGCAGGATGGTGACGGGCAGGAGAAGCAATCCGACGTAGAGGCCCCTGACCAACAGATGCCGGAGTCCTTCGGTGTCCGGTGCGACGAGCACGTAGAGAGAGTCCCCCCAGTACAGGAACAGAGGAAACGCGATCCCCAGGAGACCCATCAGGGTTTGCAACAGGGCGACGAGGCGATAGGTCGCGCGACTGTCTTGACGGTCCTCGGAGGCGCCCTTCCATCGGGCAATGATGTAGCTGCCTAAACCCAACCCGGTCATGAACGTGGCCAAGACGACACCGAAGGCGGTCACCGTCATGCCGATGGAAGCGGTCAATAGCTTGATCCACACCACTTCATAGGCAATGCCGGCAAGAGAATGAATGGCGTACAGGAGCAGAATCAGCGTGCTCATGGGAAAAGAGGCCTGTTATTGGCATGAAAATAGCCCTCTTCTGTCATTCCCGAAGTTCGTAATCGGGAATCGAGGATGACAAGAGAGGGAATTGGGGATAACAGAAGGAGATCCTTGTTACGAACATGGCCATAAGCGTACATGAGAATCCAGTGGAGATGGTATGACAAAGAGACGAAATTTTTGCAAATTTACCCATGACATTGCACGTGCCGTTTTGCCGGATACTCAGAAAAAAAGAGGCCGACAAGGTCGGCCTCTCGGACGTGACTCCCGCAGGGGGAAAGGAGGAGCAGCAGAGAGTCACGGATCACAAGACCTTGACGTTAGGGAAGGTTGAGAGAGTACCAAAACGATATCTTGGGATTCACCCCGGCTTCGGGAAGGGATGATAGGTGCCGACGGTAGTTGCGGTCCGTCAGGTTGTCGACCCCGAGATTGAGTTGAAACCCTTGCAACCATGATTTGGGAAGCTCGGGGAGCAACGCCCTGCCGGGTTGCACCGTGGTGTAGATATCGAAAATGACAAATCCGCCGGTTCTTTGTCTGGCCCCCCGGGCCGGTCTCGGGACGCGTTCCTGGTCGCCGACCATTTGTGTGCGGCCGCCGATGGTCAGGCCCCACGGCTGGTAAACATAATCGATGCCCAAGACCCCACGTTGAGGCGTAATGTCCGGCAGTGGATTATTTTCGGTTTCATCCGTGCCACGCGCCTGGCTGTAGTTGCCGTGCAGGGTCAGATTCTGAATGGCGTGCCATTCAAATTGTGCTTCCCACCCGTGGATCATGGCATGTCCGATGTTCCGGTAGGTTCTGTCTCTGTTTTCTGGGCCATAGCGGAACAGGGCAATATAATCCCTGAGTTGGTTGCTGAAGTAGGCCCCCTTGAAAATAAACCGATCCTGGCTAAAAAGCATCTTTGGCAATTTCACCCGGAATCCCGCGTCGATATTCCGGTTTCGCTCAGGACCCAGGTCGGGATTGGGAACGAAAATGCTTCCCGCAGCATGTGTGCCGGAGATAAAGAGTTGGGCGAACGTCGGTTGCCGGAAGCCATGGGCATAGTTCGCTTCAAGGAAGAGCGAGTCAGTAACCTGAAGCACTGTGCCGATTTTCGGGTTGAGGACGCCCACGGATTGGGTTTTTTCGCCTGGTGCCGTATTTTTCCAATGATCCCAGCGCAACGCGGGGATGAGGTTGAGGCGATCCATGATGGTGATCTCGTCCTGCACGTACAGAGCGAAGACGTCGGAGTCCGCATCGGGATAAAAACCCCGGGCTCCCGTGAGTCCTCCGGAAGAGGTTGTGCGACTCCCATCACCCGTTTGGCTGTTCCGGTAAAATTCGGACCCGAAGGTCAGGATGTGATGATTCGATGAAGGATTGCCGAAGTTCATGGAATTTCTGAGATCATACCCGAAGGTGGCGAAAGTGATATCATCCCTTGCCCGGTTGGAAAGCTGGATTTCCGTGTTATCCAGAGTCGTCAGGTAGACGAACCCCCGGAGGTTCAAATACGAATTCGCCGGATTATGATGCGCATAACCCAAACGGTACGTAACTTGACGATTCTTACGGTCGGAGATGGAACGCGTTGAGGAGGTGCCGGAATTGGTATTGAAAGGAATCCGTGCGGCCTGTTGAGTGGCTTGAACGGACAATTTGGCTTCGTCATACGGCGTCGGTTTCCACACCAGTTTGGTCAGTCCGGCTGCGGTGTCCTGAGCGGAATTGGCCAAACGCCCCAGATCACCGCCGAGCCGAATGTTCTCGCCGGCCCGGTAAGTCCCGCTGGCCATGAATTCCACGTTCTTGTTGAGGCGAGCCGATAAGGTGGTGGTGGACAGGAGTTCCTCATTGACGTATTGGTAACCGAATTTTTCGCGGATGCCGTACCGCATATCCGGCGCCAGATAATCGGAAGGGTCTTTGGCCACCATAGCCACGACACCCCCCAAGGCCTGGCTGCCGTACAAGGCCGAGTTCGGACCGCGAACCACCTCGACTTGTTTGAGTTGATCCATGTCAATAAAGATGCGGCCCTTGTGCCCGGCTTGAAAGTTGAGTCTCACCCCATCCAGCAGCGTGAGGACGCGCGCACGCTGCAATCCTCGAATATTCGGGCCCTCTCCCATGTTTCTAGGGCCTATTCGTGAATCAACGCCAGGTTCATAGCGCAGGACGTCGTCCAGGCTTTGGGCCTGGCGTTGTTGAAAATATTCCTGGGTCAGGACGCTCACTTCGCCTGGGGTGGTCAACGGATCCCGTTCGGTTTTAGTCGCGATGATTGTCACTTCCTCGAGTCGTAGCTTGACGTTCGAGGGTGGGGATCTGTTGTCCTCTTCCGCCTCTTGGGCGTGCACCTGTACTATGGAAAGCGCGATGAGCAGAACGAGGGCCAAGAGACGGAATGTCTGCTTCATGAATCCCTCCTTTGGTGACAATCAGTAATGGGGGAGTGGATTGTGGAGATTGTTTGACGAGGACTCGATTATAAATGAACTTGATTTGCATAATTGATTTCAAAGATTACGAGAAAATCAAGCCATTTGAGAAAGTTCATCTACCGGAAAAACATGTTCATCTACCGGAAAAACGACTCGTAAGTTGCCATTGGGTGCTTTTCCAGAGAGAATGTCGCCGGTTAAGGAACCTCTGATTTCGTGTGATAGCGGGATGCAGGGCCAGGCGTCCCGGAGTGAAACCCGAAGCGTATCAGAGAGAGAGATGAGGGTTGAGCGAAGACACAACGCCGCTATGCGCCCCGATAGTGTACAAAATCAGAGGTTCCCTAAAAGAACAGGGAAGAAGGTGAGAAAAGAGAGGCCGGCAAGAGTGCCGGCCTCTCGGACGTGACTCCCTAGGGGGAAAGGAGGAGCAGCAGAGAGTCACGAATCGGAACTCCTAGGGAAGATTGAGGTTGTACCAGACCTGTATCTTGGGATTGACCCCGGCCTCCGGAAGAGGTGACAAGTTTCGACGATATTTACGGTCGAACAGGTTGTCGACTCCCAGGTTCACCTGCCATCCCTGAAGCCATGATTTGGGGAGGTCGGGTAGGAGCGCCGCACCGGGTTGCACGATGGCCCAGATATCGAAAATCGTGTAGCCTCCGGGGGGGGTCGTATTCGAGGCCGGTACTCGAGTAACGTCGGCCACCATTTGTGTGCGGGCCCCGAGCGACAATCCCCACGGATCGTAGAGATAGTTGATGCTCAGTAGACCGCGTCGCGGCTGAATGTTCGGTAGCGGTTCATTTTCCGTTTCATCGGTCCCGTGGGCCTGGCTGTAGTTTCCATTCAAAACCAGGCTCTCACTGATCCGCCATTCGAATTCCGCCTCCCATCCCTGGATCAGGGCCTGTTGGACATTATAGTTGCGAAATGTCAGTTGTCCGGAAGTGCAGAGGAAGGGGAAATTCCACCATCTCGGCGGGGAACCGTCCGGACAGAGCCCGTTCGTGGCAATAAAATCTCTAAGCTGGTTTCTGAAGTACGCTCCCTTGAAAATGAATCGGTCATCATCCGAAAGCATTTTCTGCAGGTTGACCCGGACGCCCAAGTCGATATTCCGGCTGCGTTCCGGTTTCAGGTCGGGGTTTGGCTGGAACACGCTGCCCGGAAAATGCGTGCCGGAGATAAAGAGATCCTGGAACGTTGGTTGCCGGAATCCATGGGCGTAGTTTGCCGAAAGATACAGGAAATCCGTGACCTGATAGACGGCACCGATTTTCGGGTTGAGGACACCAGTGGATCTGGTTTTCTCTCCTTCCCTCTCATTGTTCCAATGATCCCAGCGGAGGGCGGGAATTACGGTGAGGCGATCCATGATCGTCATCTCGTCCTGCATGTACAGGGCGAAGACACTCGAATCCGCGGTAGGCCAATACAGTGGGGTTCCCGTCAGAGCTCCGGTAGGGCGATCCCCCACTCGACGATTACTCCTTCCCTCTTGAGAGTTCCGGAAAAATTCCGACCCGATGGTCACGATGTGATGATGGGACGAAGGACTGCCGAAATTCATGGAATTTCGCACATCATATCCTATGGTATCGTAACTGATTTCGTCTTTCCACGGAACGGTAATCTCAGTTTGGTCGATGTCCAAGGTCGTGAGATAGGCGAACCCTTGAAAATTCAAATGCGGATTCGCCGGATTATTATGCTTATATTCCAGGCGATACGTGAACGTACGGTTCACGCGGCCGCTGATGCTGCCTGGCGGAGTCTCGTTGCCGTCAGTGACGCCGATGGGGATCCGCGCGGCTTGTCGATTGGCTTGAAGGGAAAATTCCGCTTCATCGTGCGCAGTCGGTTTCCAGACGATCTTGCTCAAATTCCCAAAGGTGTCTTGTCCGGAGTTGGCCAAACGCGGCAGGTCGCCGCCAAGTCGGATGTCATCGCTGGCCCGAAGGGTGTTCGCGGTCATGACTTCGATCTGATCGGTGAGACGGGCCGATAAGGTGGTGGTGGAGAGAAGTTCTTCATTCGTGTATTGGTAGCCGAACTTTTGGCGTATGCCGTACTGCATGTCCGGGGCCAGATAGTCCGAGGGATCCTTGGTCTCCATGGCCACGACCCCGCCAACAGCCTGGCTGCCGTACAAGGCCGAGCCTGGGCCGCGAATCACTTCGACTTGCTTGAGTTGATCCATGTCCAGGAAGAGGCGGCCTCTATGTCCGGATTGAAAGTTGAGCCGGACACCATCCACTAATGTGAGGACTCGCGCACCAGACAAACCCCGAATGTTCGGGCTCTCCCCCATGGTTCGTGGGCCTAGGATCGAATCAACACCCGGTTCATAACGCAGGACGTCGTCCAGACTCTGTGCCTGCCGCTGTTGAAAATAGTCTTGCGTCAGAACGCTGACTTCGCCCGGCGTGGTCAACGGGTCCCGCTCGGTCTTGGTTGCACTGACAGTCACTTGTGTGAGTCTCAGCTTGATTTTCGGGGGTTGAGAGTCTTCGGTATCCTGATCATCCTGTGCGTGAGCCTGTGCCGTGGAAAGCGCGAAGAGCAAAACAACGGTCAAGAGACAAAAGGTCTTCCTCATGGATTCCTCCTTTTGCAACGATCAGTAATGGGGGAATGGATTGCAGAGATTGTTTGACGAAGTCTCGATCAAAAATGAATTTGATTCGCATAACCGCTTTTATATACTACGAGAAAATCAAGCTGTTTGAAAATGTTCATCGACCGGAAAAACATGTTGATATACCGGAAAAACCCCTTAAGGAACCTCTGAGTTCGTGTGAGAGCGGGATGCAGGGCAAGGCGTCCCGGAGCGAAACCCGAAGCGTATCAGAGAGAGAGGGGAGGGTTGAGCGAGGACCCCACGCCGCCATGCGCCCGATCGTGCACTCAATCAGAGGTTCCCTAATGGACTATTAGGCTATTTGGGGAGAAAAAGTCCCGTCGTCATGAAAGGAGTGTGTCGAGAAGCAGGGCCCTGGACACGATAAGCATATTACGGGAGAAGCATCGTGCCCGGAAAAAAAGAGAGGCCGACGAAGTCGGCCTCTCTGATATGACTCCTGTCGGGGGAAAGAGGAGGAGCAACAGGAGTCATGGGTTGGAATCATCGACGTTAGGGAAGATTCAGGGAGTACCAAAACGAGATCTTGGGATTGATTCCCGCCTCGGGAAGGGCTGACAAATGCCGTCGGTAGTTGCGATCCGTCAGGTTATCCACTCCCAGGTTGACGCGAAACCCTTGGATCCACGACTTCGGAAGGTCAGAGAGTAACGCCCTGGCCGGTTGCACAGTGGCCCAGATGTCGAAGAGCACGTAGCCGGGGGTTGGGGTGCCGGTCACAAAGGCATCATCAGAGACCGCCACCCGGTCCTGGTCGGCTACCATCTGCGAGCGGGCACCCAGGTTCAATCCCCATGGGTCGTAGAAATAGTCGATGCCCAGCACGCCACGATTTGGGGGAATGTTGCTTATCGGCCGCTCATTGGTTTTATCCGTACCGTGGGTGAAGGTGTAGTTCCCTGACAGGACGACGTTCTCATGCGCGCGCCACTCAATCTCGGCTTCCACTCCGTGGATCAGAGCATCCGGCACGTTCCTGAACGTTTGGATATTTGGCTGTCTCTGCTGAAGGAGTGTGCCCAGGTGGAATCCCGGCCGCGCGGACGTGCCAAAACTTATCCAGGGACAAGGCGTCTGTCCCTGTCTGAAATTCGGGGTTTCGGTATTGCATACGTGCGGTCTGCCCCTTCCTCCGGGGACAAAGTCAATAAAATCCTTGAATGTGTTTCTGAAGTACGTCCCCTTGAAAATGAGCTGATCGTTGCCGGAAAGCACTTTGGGTACATTCAGGCGGAATCCGGCGTCGAGATTCCGGCTGCGTTCCGGTTTCAGATCGGGATTCGGCCGGAACACGCTGCCGGGCAAATGCGTGCCGGAGATAAAGAGTTCCCCGAACGTGGGTTGCCGGAATCCATGGGCATAGTTTGCCGTGAGGAACAGGAAGTCCGTGACCTGAATCACCGTGCCGATTTTCGGGTTGAGGACCCCCACGGATTTGGTTTCCCGCCCGGGCGCTCTGTTCTCCCCAATTATCCCAGCGTAGCGCGGGAATGAGGGTGACACGATCGATAATCGTCATCTCATCCTGAACGTACAGGGCAAAGGTGTCGGCTTCTGCAGAAGGGAAAAATGTTTCGGCTCCCAGAGGAGTGGTATCGGCAGTCAGGCCGGCAGGAATAGGGGTCGTGAAATACGGAGGCACGAAGCCGCAGCGAGGAGGAAACAACCCTGCCGTGGATTACAGGGTTGGCCAGGTGTGTAAACAAAGAATTCATTGGTATAACGACTCCCCTGGCTCTTTTGCGTGTTCCGGAAATATTCCGACCCGAAGGTCACGATGTGGTGATGTGTTGAAGGATCGCCGAAGTTCATGGAATTCCTGAGATCATATCCAAAGATATCGAACCCGATATCGTCTCGTTGAGACGCATCGGTAATCCGGCTTTCCGTGACGTCCAGTGTCGTCAGATAGACGAATCCCCGGAGATCCAGGTAGGGGTTCGCCGGATTGCTATGCGTGTATCCCAGGCGATACGTGATCTGGCGATTCACCCGGTCCGCAACGGAACTTCGCTGGGTGGGGGTCGAATTGGCCTGGAAGGGGACCTGTGCGGCTTGTCGCGTGGCCTGAACGGAGAACTCGGCTTCACCATACTGTGTTGGTCTCCACACGATCTTACTCAGATTGGCCGCGGTGTCTTGGGCGGAATTGGATAAACGTTCCAGGTCACCGCCGAGGCGAATGTTTTCCCCTGCCCGAAAGGTGCCGCTGGTCATGACCGCGACCTGATCGGTGAGGCGGGCCGATAGGGTAGTGGTGGAGAGGAGTTCTTCATTGGCGTATTGGTAGCCGAACTTTTGCCGTATGCCGTACTTCATGTCCGGGGCCAGATAATCCGAGGGGTCCTTGGTCTCTATGGCCACGACCCCGCCGACGGCCTGGCTGCCGTACAGGGCCGACCCCGGTCCGCGGATCACCTCGACCTGTTTGAGTTGATCCATATCGATAAAGGTGCGGCCCTTGTGCCCGGATTGGAAGGTGAGTCGCATGCCGTCTAGCAGCGTGAGAACCCGGTCGCCGGACAATCCTCGAATGTTCGGGCCCTCGGCCATGGTTCGTGGCCCTGAACCCGTCGTCACGCCCGGTTCGTAGCGCAGAAAGTCGTCCAGACTTTGCGCCTGGCGTTGTTGAAAATACTCCTGGTTCAGGACGCTGACTTCACCGGGCGTGGTCAACGTGTCCCGTTTGGTCTTGGTTGCACTGATTGTCACCTGTTCCAGTCGCAACTTGACTGTCTGCGACTGTGACTCTTTGTCGCCTTCGGTACTTTGTGCATGAATGAGTGTTGCGGAAAACCCAAGAAATAAGAGGACGGCCATCAGGCAAAATCTCTTCATTATGTCTCTCCCCTATTATGACGTTTCTGAAGACACCGGATATGATGTTCGGTCTCGTCTCGCTGGCACGAACAAATCTATATGCAATTATGACACGCATAATCAATTTCAAACAAGAATCGTATCGCAAACAAAATCTTCGGACATGTTCATTGACCGGAAATTCATGTCCATTCACCGGAAGAAACCGGTTTACGTATGGTTTATTTCACCGACAGGCGTGAAAATGTCCCGTAAGCTCTTTAATATTGGAGAAAAATGGTCAAGGATAGTCCGCGAGCCGGAAGCTCGAAGGAGGTATCCTGAAAGGTAGGAGGGCCCATAACAAGCGGGTTCAGACTCAGACCGTACCCTTCCGACGGCCACATGCCCAACACTCGGTTGAGCCTGTTGTCTTCGTTTTCATCATGGTAGGCCATGATCGCGTAGGTGCCAGGAGCGAGGTCCGTAAACTCAACTGCGGCTGTCCCCTCCATGGCCCTCGTTTCCTGAATTTTGAGGCACTGCTCTTCATCGGGAAACGAGTCCGGCGAATTGAAAAGAAGCACGCGGACGGGCTGTGAGTCGTTACGGATTTTTTCTACCGTGACGTGGAGTGTGGCGGTATGTCCTGAGCCAGCGGCCAACAGGCCAACTCCAAGAGACCAGCAAACGATCCCCACCCATTTGATCACGTCATGGGAATTCGCAAGAGCCAATGCGTGTTTCTGCCGGCTTGCCGCCCCTACTCCAAGAGATGAAAATGAGACGCCTTTCTCTAATCTGTCAACCTCGACATTTTTCATCGAGGCTCCAAGGGTTTTTTTATTCGTGAAGACAAAAGACACTGGATTCCCGATTACTAACGTCGGGAATGACGGATTCGGGAATTTATTTTCATACCAATGACCAATTTGGATATCGTTAGCTCCTTCCATACCAACGGATATGGGGGTCATCACTGTTGTTCCACGGCAAGGCTGATTTTTGCCAAGCCGGCTCCCCTTACGTCATCGACGACGTCGACGAATCTTTCGATCTGAATCACGCGATCGGCCCGAACGAGCACCAGTGTTTCGGGTGAAAACCGTTGCAATTCGCTGCGCATCGCTTCCTGTGGAAGTTGGGCCCCATCCAGAAAGATCTCCCCTGAGGCCGTAATCGTAATCGTAACCGGCTCGCTCGGAGCGGCACTTGTCGCATCGGCCTGAGCGAGGTCCACGGGAATTTGTCCGGTCGAAATGAAGGTTGCCGTCGTCAGGACAATGACCAGCAGGACCAGCATCACGTCGACAAGGGGAATGACGTTGATCTGATTCAGTTCATGACCCATGAAGAGCCTTGTATCGCGTCAGCAATTCCGCCACTCGGCGGCGCAGCGCGTTATTCATGACGACACAGGGAATGGCGACCAGCAACCCGACCGCCGTGGCCTTCAGGGCCAAGCTCAATCCGACCATGATTGCGCTCACCTCGATCGTCTTGGTCGTGCCCATGGTGTGGAAGGTCATCATGATCCCGAGGACGGTGCCGAGGAGCCCGATGTAGGGCGCATTGGCGGCCACGGTGCCGATGACGACTAATCGTTTGGTCAGTGAAATTTCCAGTTGCTGCACATCGGCGAACTGAGCCAGGGCCGCACGTCGGTAAAAGAGCCACCGTTCGAGGGCCACGGCCACGGCCCATAGGCTCAGCAGCAGCAAGAGCCCGATAATGCCATAATCAATGATAGCGTGTAAGGTGGTCATGCGGTCACGTTCTCCTTTGGGTTGCCTTCACGACTCAAGGGGATTTTGCCGATTATTGAGCCTGAGATCCCTTGGAAAAGGTCATGGACCGCAGGCTCTTCATGGGAATGCGGATCTCGCCGAAGTCGGATCGTCCGATCAGCGTGACCTCCTTCGCCAAGGGAAATTCACCGGATTTTCCGTTTAATAGCTTGATGGTTAAGGCCTGTCGCCCTTTGGTCGGGTGGTCGGGTTTAACCTGAATTGCCGCGATCTGTTGAAATTTGACGTTAATCGTGGCGGCCCCGTGCTTGACCGGAACGTGCGTGATTTCATGTGGGACGAACGTCGTCTCATCGATTTTTTCTTCCCAGTATAACCGGGCGTTGGAGACCGATAGTTGGATGCCTTCGGCATCGGTGGTTTCAGCCGTAAACGTCATGTTCTGGGCCAGGACATAAGTGGGAAACAGGATCGTCAGAGCCAGAAAGAAGGCAGAGAGCTTAGGGTGAAGCATGACACAGTCTCCTTTGTGATGGAATGGATGCTGAGCACTTAATTCCTTTTTAAATTGAAGGCAATAGGAATGACGAGTTGTCCAATTTCGATGGATTCGGGCGGCTTCGTCGTTTGCAGCACCTTTTTCAACGTGACGATGGCTGCCTTGTCCAGGATCTCGTACCCCGATGGTTGTGAAACTTTCAGGTTTCGCACGACTCCGGTCTTTGATAAGGCAAGGGCAACGTGGGTTGTGCCGGAATACCCAAGGCGTTTAGCCAGACGCGGGAATTCAAGCGTTCTGGCGATCTTCTCGCGCAGGAGTTTGCTGAAGGCCAGGAGCTCAGGAGAAAGCCCGTCACCCGAAACGGACTTGGAAATGGTTGTCGGACGGGCTTTTCTCTGTTGGCGGGTGTAATTGACCGTGGTGCGTGTCTGCACGACGGGACTGACCGAGGCGAGTGATGCCTGTTGCTGCGCCGGCCTCGAGAAAACATGTTTCGCCGCCGTGTGAGGCTGTCCGCGCGTGACAGGCTGTTTCATCTGTGCACGTACATTTTCAAAAACGTGGCCCGGCGCCGTGTGAGGCTGTCTGCGGGTGACAGGCTGCTTCATGGCCTCTATTGTCGGAGCCTGGACTCTCTTCTCCACATGGGACGGCAGAGTATTCACGGATTGCCGTAGAGGGGCTGACCTGACCGGGGTGGCCAGGGGTCGCGGGGCGGTTGTGACATGGTTATGGATAACCGGGTCCTGTGGCGTCACGGGATCCACCTTGTTGGTTTTCGCCTCAACGTGAATCGGTTTCTTATGAGAAGGCGAAGCCTGAACCTTGGGAGCCGCCCGTTGTCGCGTGATGTCCGTGTGTCGTGGTATCGGTTGAGACGCGATCACGCCACTGCTGATCGCAGGCTGAGAAGTTCTTTGGGCGACCGCCGCTGGTTGAGCCGTGGGGGTGTGCGAGACAGGTTGTGAAACTGGTTGAGAAGAGGGCACACCGTGACGGACTGTAGGCTGGTGTGTCGTTTGGGTCTGTCTGACCGTCTTGGGTTGGGCTACGGACACTGGTGTGGTGTTCGTGACGTGAACCTTTGGTAGAGGAGCAGGTTTCGGTGAAGCTTGCACCACCGTTTGCGGAGAGACTGGTTTTCTGTGTTGAGTTTGCGTGTGTGGCTTCGATTGGGTCGGTTCCCTCGGAATGGCTTCGGTTTGCACCTGTTTCGGTGTGGCAGTCGGGGTGGGTGGTGATTTTTTTATGGTCGGACGATGGGTAGGAACAGTGTGGGTGGGCTGGGGAGTGACGAAGGCAACGGCAATAGGGTCGCGCTCCGCTTTTTTCGGAACAGGCAGTTGTTGAGAAAGGAACAGAACGACGCCGACCATGACCGTATGCATGCAGGCGGACAATGCCCAGCCGTTCCAATAGGGCGGAGTCTGTATCGTGCCGTAGACGGAAGTGTTCATTTCCGAACTTTGCCTATTTGTCAGGGGATTCTTGCAATCATGAATCCAATTATCAAAATCAGATTATTATATACCGGCATTGACGTTCTGGAACATGTCCAATTACCGGATAAACATGTCCAATTACCGGATAAGAACGATCTCCGCTGCCACTGGGCAAGGTCCCTTTCCAGTTGTCCCTCATGCAAGAGCGAGACGGCTGTCAAGCTGACCGGACGACTTAGGGACCCTCTGATTTCGTGCACGATCGGGCGCATGGCGGCGTGGTGTCCTCGCTCACCTCTCACCTCTCTCTCTGATACGCTTTGGGTTTTGCTCCGGGACGCCTGGCCCGGCATCCCGCTCTCACACGAAATCAGCGGTTCCTTAGGCTCCCCTGAATTTAAGAGCCTGAGGAATGTTGGTTCGCATGGCGCGAACAGCAGGAAGCAGCCCGCCGAGGGTTGCCATGACGACGCCAAAGAGTACGCCCCACATGGCAATTGAATGAGTCAGGACAAAACCATAGGCCAGTTCTGACATGGTGGCGAAGTTGATGGTTGACAGGGACGTGAGCTGGAGACATGAAGCCATCGCGATGCCCAGAACGGACCCGATGAAGCCGATCAAAGCGGATTCGACTACGAAAAGGCTGAAAATTCTGCTTCGCGTGAATCCCATCGCGCGTAGTGTGCCGATCTCGGTGGTGCGATTCGAGACGGCGCCGTACATTGTGATCATGGCGCCGAGGCTTGCCCCAGCGCTGAAGAGCCCCGTCAGGATGAGCCCGAGGCTTCTAATAAAATTCACGAGACCACCGGAACGTGATTCATAATAGGCGATTTCCGGAGTGACCCGGATCTGCAGGCGAGGATCCTGCTCAATGCGGGATTGGAGTGTGGGAAATAGCGAGGGATCGCGGAGTCGAAAGATGGCCGAGGAATAATATGTGCGCCCGAAGGCATCCATGAATCGATTGACATCCCCCCACGTTTCGGATTCAAAACCGCTACCGCCTGATTCAAAGATTCCGACCACGGTCCAGGTCTGTTTGCCGAAACGAAGCGTTTGGCCGAGCCCTGCGTTCTTGAAGCGTTGCGCGACTTGTTTGCCCGTCACCACTTCATTCGATCCGGGGCGCCACATGCGACCACTCACAATCTTCACTTGTGGCCGTACGCGAAACGATTCTGCCGATCCGCCACGGAGGGTCACGTTGGCTGCGACGCCGGTTTCTTTCTTCTTCAGGTTGATGAGCACCACGACTTCGGGTGAGAACAGCGAGTGGTCGCCCTGTTGGCTAATCTCCGGAAACGTTTGCGCGATGGCCGTCTGTTCCCGATAGAGTCCGCTTCCGATCTCGCTGATGGCTCCTTTCCGAAGGACCAGGACGTTTCCCTTGGAACCGGTATTGACCAGGGTGTGTTTGACGCCCTGCGCTAACATCAGGACGCCGACAAAGATGAACACGACCAGGCTGATTCCCAGGATCGTCAACACGTTGGTGATTCGTCGAGCGAACAGGTGACGAAGATTATATGAGAAAAAAATACGCATGGATTTGAGCCGTCAGTTCCGCTGTTGGGTTACGCTACGCGAACCCCGACCTCCGACGGCTTCCTATAAAGGCAAAGACACCGACCCTGGATCCCCGATTACACAGGTCGGGGATGACAGGCCAAGACAGGTAGGTCGGATGAGCCCTGCGTAATCCGACAAGCTCCTGTTTCTTTCTTCTGCAACAAATGACGGAACACATAGAGGAATGACCGCTTCGGGTTGTTGCATACTATGCCAAGGCGTCGCCGAACCGGCAGTTTACCCCATGTGACGGAGTTCATCTCGAATCCGGCTACGCAGGCATATCAAAAACGGGATGATTGCTCCCAACAGGCCGATCCCCACGCTGAGTGACACCGCCAGTATCGGCAAGTGGACAGGTAACTCCATGGGCCCTATCATTCCACCGACATTGCTGGCGAGGAACATGCCGAATCCCTTGCTTGCGGGATATAACAGCACGGCCCCGAGGCTCCCGCCGAACAGAGCCAGACACACGGATTCGCCGAAAATCAGGACACCGAGATGAGGCGCCCGAAATCCCATCGTCTTCAAGATGCCGTATTCATGATGCCGTTCTCGAACGGTCATGGCCATGGCATTGGCGACAACCAGGAGGCTGATACCCAGGATGAGAAAGGACATGATTTCAACCGCGCGGATCACGGCGCCGGACATGGCTATCATGTTCGCGCGAAACGCCTGTTCCGTCTCCGTTCGCGTTTCCGCCACGGAATTGGTAAAGGTCCTGTCGATTGCCGCCGAGACTTGCGCGGCCTGCTCGGGGTTGGCCATGCGGACCACAAACCAGCCGACGGTCCCGGCACGGTCCGGGTCGTCGATGCGTCGCCGCTCGTCGACCGCGACCCAGTGAAGATACATGTTTCCCTCATCGGCGGTTGGAGTCGCTCCCGTATAGATGCCTTTTATGGTGAATTCCCACTCACCCGGATAGAGACTGCCTTGAATACGGACAATGTCGCCAATCTGCCAACCGCGTTTGGCTGCCAGTTCTCGTCCGACGATGCAGGCACGACGGTCACGGAGAAAGGCCTCCCGTTGGGAGGCAGGCAAATGAATCTCGGGATGGACATCCAAATACGAGACCGGCTCCACGGCAAAGCGTGGAAAAAACGCTTTGCCGTCCTTCCATCGTCCGCCGAACCAGTTGCCGTAGGAGACCCCGCTCACGCCGGGAACCGCGGCAATGCGTTGCTGATACGCTACCGGCAGTTGAAAAGTAAGAGAAACGGCGTGCCGGGTTCGCAGACGATCGGGTGGTGTGCCGAGGGAGTCTCCGTACCAAGCCGTGATCATGGCGCGAAAGAGACCAAAGGCCAGAATGATCATGCTCACGGTCAAAATGGTTAAGGACGCCCGGAGCGGATGACGGGTCAGGTTGCGCGTGACGTAGCGAAGCAGCATTTACTCTAACCTTCCCTTGTGCAGTTTACAGATGGTTGTGGCGCGTTGCGCTGCTTCGAGGTCGTGGGTGACCAGCACGATCGTTTTGCCCTGTTCCGTGTTGAGGCGTTGGAGGAGGGTCATGATCTCTTCCGCGGCTTCACTGTCCAGGTTGCCCGTCGGTTCATCCGCAAGAAGAATCGCTGGATCCTTCACGATCGCACGGGCAATCGCCACACGCTGTTCCTGTCCTCCCGAGAGTTGACGGGGATAATGCGTCATCCGGCTGCCCAAGCCGACGAGACGCAAGGCAGTCGCCACGTGTTTTACGCGCTGCGCGCGGGACAGGGGCGTCAGCAGCAACGGCAACTCGACGTTTTCAGCCGCGGTCAGGACCGGAATCAAGTTGTAAAACTGAAAGATGAATCCGAGGGTTTGGGCTCGCCAGCGGGCGAGTTGACGTTCGGACAGTTGGCTGACATTGGTCTGTTTGATGGACACGCGTCCTTGCATGGGGCGGTCGAAGCCGGCCATGAGGTTCAGGATAGTGGTTTTTCCCGACCCGGACGGGCCCAGCAAGGCGACGAAACTCGCCGGTTCGATGCTGAGCGTCAATTGCTTCAGGACGGGGATTTCGATGTCGTCCCGGAAGTAGGAATGCGACACCTTTTGAATATCGATAATGGATGAAGCCATGGAGATACTCCTGAAAACAGTCTTGAATAATGCTGCCGGTGATCCCTTGGGTTTAGCGAGCCCCGTTCTCTCCGAACTCCCGGGCACGCGCTTGAATGATGGTGCCTTCGACGAGATCTTCTGAAGGGTTCGCGACAACGGTATCGCCTTCGATAATCTCCCCGCGAAGGGGAATCAGTCCGTTCAGAGGCGCTCCGGTTTCAACGGGTATTTCCGATACCACGTTGTTCACGACCAGCAGGACCACCGTTTGTCCGTTTCGTGTCACGATGGCTTGAGGGGAAACCCTCAAGGTCTCGCGTGGGACTTCTTGTGCGGACGCCGGCGAAGATCCTTCCAGAAATGTCACTGTGGCGCTCATGTCCGGAAAGACTCGTTCGTCCAGATCGTCGAATCGAATTTTGACCGGAATGGCGGCTTTCGTCCGATCTGCCGTGGGAACAATCTGGCTCACGCTGCCGTGATAGACGTGACCAGGAACGGCTTCCAGGCTGATCTGTGCCGGTTGATCAAGGCCCACCGAGTTGAGAAAGGATTCCGAGACTTCGGCTTCAACCTGCAACGTGCGTAAATCGGCGATAGTCGCCACCGAGCCTCTGGAGTTGGCGGCACCAGCCATTGGCGCCACCATTTCACCGACTTCGGCGAGCTTTTTCATGACAGTTCCGTCAAAAGGCGCCCGAATAAAGGTATTGTCGACTTCTATCTGTACGGCTTGAATTTCCGCTTGGGCCAGGTTCACGGCCGAACGCGATGATCGCACCGCTGCCCGAGATCGACGTATACGAGCTTCTGCCACGTCGAGTTCTTCCAGAGTAACCAGGCCCTTATCCGATAACGCCTTGGTTCGTCGGTAATGGAGGGTCGCTTCCCGCAATTCGGGTTGGGCATTGGCCAAGGCGGCCTCTGCGACGTCCAGTCGGGCTTGGGCTTGTAAGAGTTTGGCCTTGACATCAGCTTCCTCAATGGTTGCCAGGACTTGTCCTTTAGTTACCCGGTCTCCCACGTCGACTTGAACGGAAGTCAAACGGCCCGTTCCTTTTGACGCGACGGATGCTTGACGCTGTGCGACGACGTATCCCGTTGCCGTTAAGGTCCCTTGAGCCGTGGCCGTGAACAGACGCTGCACTCGGGTCAATTCAACGTGCGGGGCGCGCAACAAGGGATCGCTGCTCAAGTAGGTATTGATGGACAACAGAACCAAAATGACTCCAACGACGAGCGCGAGGCCTTTCACAAACCTTCTTGTGTTGCGAGGTGGCTCTTTTTCTATAATCAGGTCATTCAAGTCCGGAATGTCTTGAGCCGAGACGGATGCAGAGGAATGCTCCCTCCGACCCTTTAGGCCTGGACTCATGGCCGGGAACCGGACCGGAGAGAGGTTTCACGAAATTGTCGTGGCGATATTCCCGTCGCCTTTTTAAAAAAGCGGCTAAAAGAAAACTGATCCTGAAATCCGATGGTCTGAGCAATCTCGGTCAAATTCTGTTCGGAATGTCTTAAAAGGAGTTTGGCCGTTTGAAGACGAAGCCCTTTCAAATACACGGAGAAGGGTTCTCCCATGTGCGAAATGAAAAAATCAGAGCAATACTTTTCGGAATAGCCCAAAAAATCCGACAATTCCTTAAGCGTCAATCTCTGATGCAGGTGGGTCGCCATGAATTTATTGATCCGGTCTGACAGGGTAACGGCTGACGTCGCGAGAGGATAGGATTCAGGCAGCATGGCCCGTAATACGGATTCCGCGACTTTTTGTCTGTCATGAATTTGTCGACCTCGATAAAAGCGGTTGGTCCAATTTTCAATATACGTGAACAATTCGCGAAGTAACGCATCCGTATGGGTGGGATCGGATCGTGAAAGGCGTCCCTTGTCTTTATCGTGGCTGGTGACCGTGGCAGATTGCAAGGGTTTTTTCTCGCTGTTTCTTGAGCAGGATGTTTCAGGAAAGGTTCGGTCCTCTATGAACGTATGGGGGGCCGGGAGGCGTATCAGGAGGAGTTGCCTCCCGGCGCGAGGAGTGGGACGTTCCCCACTCCTTCAACAAAAAAGCCCAAGGCTGTTCTCACATGCTTGGGCTCTGGACGAATAGTCTCTGGCTCTCTTCGATGCAATGGTAATGGCTGCTGTTGCTCGGGAAATGTTATTTCGTATCGGCATTCTTTCCCATCAGCAAGGGATGGTTCAAAATCCACATTTCGTACATGGGAATCGCAAACATGATCAAAAACGTCACCGTCATGAGTACGTCGCCGGTCAACAGGGTCATGACGAAGAGGGGCGACACGTAGGTGATCAGCCACGGCGAGACGAGATCCAGCGTGACGCCCACAAACGCGACCCACGTGGTCAGCACCTTCACGAGAGGGCTGGCTATGGTCAGGTATAAGACGTGCACCATGATCAGGAATACGACGGGCATCGTGAACAAGTGAAAGTGCGTGGTTTCGGCTAATTGACCGAAGGACATGGGCTCGCCGAAATTTTCAGGAGACCCGCGATAGTGCATGGCAATGCCTTTTGGCGTCAGGTCGGTCATGCTGTGCGCCCAAATAAAGGTGAAGACGAATCCCACGAACATCAGGAGCAGGAACCAAGTGTACACCAGCCGGATTTGCCGGTCGGTGTCGCGTAGTCGAAACCGGGCATTGAAATTCCGCATCGCCCAAGCACCTTCACGTAGAGCTCCGACCTCCTTCTGTCATTGAGCCCCGTCTGTCTGTATTGACCAAATCGTTGACGATTCTTTCCCCCTCACCCCAACCCTCTCCCTCAAGGGGAGAGGGGGGTCTTCGCACATTCCCCTCCTTACAAAGGAGAGGGGAGGGGAGGTAGAGTCTGCGGGATGTTATTCTCCTCCCTCAGAGCCCGAAGAGGGCTTCAAAGAACCCTTTCTCGTTGCTGGTGGCCGCAAGGACGTCGCGGCCGAGCCCACGAGGCTTCAAATAGTATTCATTCACCAGGACGAGCACACGTTTCACCCCTGCGCTCGCGGAACGCACGGACATTGTGGCCCCGGTGATGTTGATGATATCCCGATTGATCCGTATCGGGTCCCCGATGGTTTTCCCCTGGTATTGATAATTGAAGCGTTTCGTGGCGATCTCGTTCCCTCGGGCTTCCCGGTACACCATGACTTCGAAGTTCGCGCATTCGCCCGTCGCGGTTACGCCCACCATGTACGTAATCGGGCGGTGCTTGCCGATCGTATTCTGAATGAGCGCGTACCCGTTGATCTTTCCCTGGGTTTCCCCGATGAAGACGTCGAAGGTTGTTTCCGGAAATTCCCAGCCGATGACGTCTTCGACAAACGCTTTTTGCTCTCCCGTCAACGTCAGGGTTTCCCTGCGGATTTTCTCGGAATCCGGAAACATGACTTGTGCGGCTTCGTCCTCGGTGAAATAAATTTCCAGATGGCCCAGCTCCTCTGGCGTGAGCCAGCGCTTGACCTCATGATCCCAGATCTGTTCGGTCTGTTGCTCCTGGGCGAGGACCTGGGATGAAAAAATCACCGTCAACATACAGCACAGGGCAAAAAGCACCATAACCTGGATTCCTCCTAACCCCTTGCGGGAAGCCAGGAATGTTTCGACTTCTTTCATTCCATCCTCTCACAGTTTCCTCTCCCTTGCTGGGAGAGGATTAAGGTGATGGGTGGCGGTTTTTGCTTGCTCCCCCTCACCCAAGCCCCTCTCCCTCTTTCTCGCTGAAAGCGGAAAGGGGAGAGGGCTGTTGGATTACCCAACGACCGTACATCCCTCACTCAGCAGGTTATGGGTAATCCGTTTGACCAGACGCCGTTCTTCCTCGGCGTTGGGGGGAATGCGTTTCCAGGCGATACCTTGCGACTGCGCGCCCCCGGGAGAAAAAAACTCCCGGGCTTGCCGGACCGAGATCCTGACCGGCTGCCGGGCCGTGTCCACGTTCACTAAAAACCGCGCGCGTTCCCTGTTGCCCTGGCGTTGGAATACCCCGTATGTTCGCTGGGAAGCAAAGGTTGCCCAATCGGTTTCAATCGCCCCCTTGTCCTTGTCCTCTTGAGTCAACACGAATTCGTTCATGCTCGCGAGGGTCACGGCCCAGGCTTGGTCATAGGAGCATCCGGCCTTCACGATGCTGGGCGCGCCGGAAATCGCGGCGCACCCAGACGTGCAGACAGCCAGAACCAAGGAAAGAACGATTTGCTTACCCATAGTTACTTCCGCCCTCTCTCTTCCCTTGGAGGGGAGAGAGAGGGCCTTCGACTAGAAATACGACGACATGTTGAATTGCCACCCATCGGGACTCTCGGTTCCCGCAGGATTGTTCACACCCTTCGTGTTCCACGTATAGGCGAACTTGATGACCGAATCTTCCACGGGCCGGAAATTGATCCCCAGGGTGAACCGTTCTTCGTCATTCGGGTTGATGTCGGAATCGGTGTTCGTATCCGATCGTCCGTAACGAAGGATGCCCGTAAACGTGGAGTTCTGGCCGAAATAGCTGGGCAGGACCCTGGTGAGCCCTTCCGGCATGAAGTGGTAATTCAACTGCACGTAATATCCGGACATGCCTGCAGGTATAATCCTCTCCGTATCTTCCTCTAAAACAATCCGGCGCCTCGTTGCGTCGTCAAAAGCGGATTGGAATGTCTCCGTCCCCTCTTTTGCAACAACAACACACTGCACTCCGCCACAGGGCGTTTCGATGTCGGCCCAGGCGGCTTCGCCCATGATTTCAAAGGGGCCTCGTTGCACGACCCCGTCAATGGCGGCCAGGGTGAGGTCATGCCTATTTTCACGGTCCCATTTGCCGTGGTGAATGGACCCGGCCACCTCGATCCCCAACATTGGGCTGAACGAGACACGGCTGAGGATCGCCTTGTTTTCATTGATATCCTTTTGCTGACTTCCGCGAGAACTTCTCATTCCTGATGATTCGCTAATAAAGCCAGCATTACTGCCGCCACTGCCGGCAAAGCCATTCACAATGTACAATTCGTAGTCGATCTTGGACAGCGCGGTCGGATAGAACGTGCCGAAAAAGCCTATTCCGGATTCGGCCAGGGTGGAAGGCAGGATGGCCCGGCTCACCATCGGACGGAGCGGCAAATCGTTCAAGGGCGAGTCGTGGATCAGGTTGAACCGACCCATGGGCGACAGGATGATGCCTGCCCGCAGGTTGAGGGCGTCGTTGAACCGGTAGTCCATGGTGGCGAATTCAACCTTGACGTCCCCGTCACTTTGGTTGTTATTGGTCCCGCCGTGTTCAAACTCGATTTCCGCGGCCATGCTGAGCCGGTCCGTGATCTGGGAATAGAAGAACGGCACGAGGCGTTCCTGGTCGAATGACCCTGGATCGTCACAATCTCGCGCTTTTCCCTCCCGCGATCCCTTAGTGCATGCCGAGTAGGTAAAGTCGATGTACCCCCCGACGATGGTCTTCGGAACCTTGACGAAGGGTCTGGCGTAGATGGTCCGTCCGCCCTGCAGTCCGCTACCACCGGAGAAGTCCGTGCCGTATCGGATGGACTTTTTTGATGTGTCGCCCATGGTCGGGATGGAAGGTCCCTTTTGGGACGGTGGCGCCGGCGCTCCTGCCGCCGGTGGGGCCTGTTGTTGGCGCTGTTGCTTTGACCACTCTTCAAACATTTTGCGTATCTGTTTCATTTGAGCGGGCGTAAATTCCGTATCTTCCGCCCAAACTGCCGTGTGCGGCACCATCATGAGGGCCATCATTACCCCCGCGATCAAAAAAAATCGTCTCATCGGACGACCTCCTTGTTGCTTAGGGACTCTGCCGGTCCTCTTGGTTATGGAAGGGGCTCTGGGGGCCCTCAGTGATATCCTGGTTAATGACTAAGCGATTCGGCGGCGATCCCCTTCTCTTTTCTTCAAGTCCGCTCGTCCTGAGGGAGGGAGCCGGGGTGAGCGGGCTCCTATCCGTATGGTGTTAAGACGACTTCTTCTCTTTCCTTGAGCCTGCTATAAGCAATGGAGACAATCCGTTTGCAGCGTTTGCATTTGACTTCGATATTATCCCCACGAAGTTTTGCGATAAGCTGGCCGCATTCACACCTGGCTTCGGCGGGTGTGAGTCGTTTCCTCGGCCATCGGGTGTTTTTGTCGGAATTCATTGAAATAAAAAGAACGGCGGCACTCTAACAAATCCGCCACAAGTTTACAATAATTAAAATGATTTTTTGTTTTAACAAAATTGGTTTTGAGAAACTTTATCAAACATATAGAGTTTCAGGTTGTCTGTCAACTGCCTGTATGGGGCCACCACATTTGGCACTCGGGTTGGTGGTGAATCAGGGATTGTACCGGAGATTGCCGCCCAAGGCTATGGTGGGGCAACACGGTATTGTAGGCCAGCAACCAATCGGCCAGTTTGCGGTTAAAGGCCGCCAAATCGTCGAACAGCAGATCCTCGTGGTAGTCCACGAAGGTCTCTTGCAGGGTGCGATTGAACCGTTCCGCATGAGCGTTCATTTTCGGGGATCGGGGATACGTCCACCAGTGGGTGATGCCGCGTTCATCGAGCCGGTGCTGGAAATGCCCCTGGAACTCCGGGCCGTTATCGGAGAGGAGGACCCGGGGTGGGGCCGGGAGCAACGCACAGAGTGCATCGAGGGCGTGGGTGGCATGGCGGCTGGAGGCGGTGGCGGTGGCCACAGCGAAGGCGAAGCGCCTGCAGGGATCGATGAAGGTGAATAGGTAGCGGCGGAGTCCGGCGTGGAGCCGCACAACGGGATCGCCGGCCAAGACCGCCAGGGGCTGGGCGGGGCCGGGGCGGGCGGGATTTCCGGCGCCGTGTCCGGGGTTTGGGCCGGCCCCGGGCATCCAGGCGGCTCGGCGTGTGCCGCATCCGGTCCGGGGCGCGGGCGATCAGGCGCCCGATGGTGGAGACCCTGGGGAGGGCTAGCCCGTGCTGCGCACACCACGGCCGCAGTAGGACGTGCAGCTTGGCCTTCCCACGGTTGGGATACGTGGTGCGTAGCCGCCGGATCGCTTGGCTCAGGGCGGGTGGCCACGTGGCCTGCCGGCGGCGGTGGGGGGCCCTGGAGCGGACGGCCAACGCCTGCGGGTCCCCGCCAGCTTGGGCGAGCGCCCGCTGCCAGCGAGAAAGCGTCCGGCGGCTGACGCCAAAGGCCTCATAGGTCGCCGGCCGGCCGTGCCGGGCGCAAAAGTGCAGAATCTTGAGTCGGTGGTGGGCTTCGTGGGGTATCATGTCCCAACGATGCCCGACTTGCGTTAGTCGAGAAAACCCCCTGATGCGATAGCCGACATGGTGGATCTGCATGGCTCCTCCTCCTGTGTCGAGGAGTGCCAAATGTTTCTGAACTTATACAATGCGTGTATGGGCCACCACTCCTCAACAACAGATGTCGAGGAGTGGCTATTTGTCATCGAGTCCGCCTCTTCTGTCATCCTCGACATTTTTAATCGAGGATCCAGTTGTTTGTGTTCCGGGCAGGCCACGCAAAGCGAGGGGCCGAAGAGAACGACCATGGACCCCCGATGAATACGGTCGGGCATGACAGCAGGATGCCGCGCAATGTGTCAATGAATGACTGGACCCATACAGCCGAAGAAAGCAGGTTGATTGACCCTTGAAAACTCCTATGCTAGCTTGTGTTCGGTTGTAAACTCGGGTTTTGAAAAGGGGACTCCATGTCTTACGCATCCGAACCACAGGCTGAACGGCAAAGGATGATGGCGATTGAGGGGATTTCCCTGCGCCTGGCCCAACCCGATCATTCGCAGCAGGAGTGGATCGGGGATCGTGAGGTTCTTCAGCAACTCCTGGCGTGCTGGCTTGTGATCGATGAGAAAGATCTTCCGCTGTGCCCGCGCATTATCGGCCAACCTGGCATCGGAAAGACGACTTTGGCCACGTCCGCCGCGCGTGAACGGAAGCAGGACTTCTACGTTTATCAATGTACGGCCGATACGAGACCCGAGGATTTATTGATTACGCCAGTGATTGCGGAAGGGAGCACCATACAGTATCAGGCCTCTTCGTTGGTCACCGCGATGTTGACCGGTGGGGTCTGTCTGTTGGACGAAGGCAATCGGATGAACGAAAAAAGTTGGGCGTCCCTGGCGCCTCTGCTCGATTACCGGCGTTCGGTAGAATCCGTTGTGGCCGGCATCCGGGTCAAAGCCCATGCTGACTTCCGGTGTTGTGTGACCATGAACGAGGATGCCTCCACGTATGAAGTGCCGGATTATATTCTTTCCCGGCTACAGCCCAGTTTGAAACTCGAGTTTCCGGCCCGTGACCACGAGTTGGCGATCCTGCAATACCATTTGCCATTTTCTCCACAGGAGATTCTCACCATCACCGTGGAGTTCTTGCAAAAGGCGCATCAACTCGACCTGGGATTTTCGGTGAGGGATGGCATTCACCTGATGCAATATGCGCTCAAACGGTTGGCGCAGGATCCATCTCACCCCCTGTCGCGAGATGAAGTCTGGCGCGAAGCGCTTATCAACGTGCTCGGTGAAGACGCGCTGGATTTGGAGACCCTCGCGCGACAACGAAAACGGGCCGCTGGTGAACAGGTGTTTCCCAGGGGATTGGGTGATTTTTTCTTTGAACCCGACGACCCGCTGCATCCTGACAAATAAGCGTCCATGAGCCCTTTGTCTCAACAGGACAGGGCGGTGTATCGCCTGTCTCCTCGTCTGCACGTGGTTCCGGTCCGTCACGGCAGCGTCGATGTGTCCAAGGCCGTTCGAGATCTCTGGATGGCAGATCGGTTCGATTGCGTCGCGCTGCCGTTGCCTGCATCCGTCGAAAATCCGGTGGAAGAGGGGATCACGCGGTTGTCGGTGATCAGCGTCGTGGTCATGCCGGAACCGGACCGCAACGAACGGCCTGTGTGCAGTTACATTCCGCTCGATCCCTGTCAACCCGTCATTTCTACGATTCGGATGGCCATGGAGGAGGGAGTCGATCTGGCCTATATCGACCGGGACGTGACGGTCTATGAACCGGTCGAATATCCCGTGCCCGATCCCTATGCACTGAAAAGCGTATCCCTGGCCTCCTTCTCCGGTGCCGCACTGCCCTTTCTCCCGTACCCCAGACCGCAAAGCGAACGCTGGTCGTGAAGTGGATGGCCTTTAAACTGCACGAGCTTGAATTGGATTATCGCTCGATCCTGTGCGTCTGTTCCGTTGAAGATTGGCCTTGGTTGCGCGACGCGTATCACAACCGGTGGCCGTATGAGCTTCCCGAATCCTTGGCTGGCTATCCGTCGCTCCATCTTGTCGAGCCTCGGACGTTGTATTTCCTGCTTTGTGAATTACCCTTTCTCACGGAGCTTTTCGAGCGGCGACGGGCCGAAGCACGTTCCGACACCTATTTATCCATTGAGGGGATCAAGGAACTACTGCTCGAATCCCGGCGACGATGGCTTGCCGTGCGCCCAGCCCATTTGCGGCAGGAATCCAATTGGGTAACGCCCCAGTTGCTTCGGATGTATTTGCAATACATGCGGAATCTCGCGTTAGGCGAATACCGGTTGACACCGGATCTCTATACGTTGACTCTGGCGACTAAACAATTTGCCGGGGACGAATTTGCCGTGATTTTCCTCGAAACGGCAAAGCGTTACGGGTGTGAGCCGGATGAATCACTGCGCGCGGCGTTGCCGCCGTATTCCATGGGCCTCAACTTGCTCGAATCGCCGGATGGTGACGTTGTCATCGCGAAGAACCGGGTGAATGGCGCACCGGTCTCATGGCGAACGTTGTCGCTCAGGCCCGGACAGGACGAGCGTAAACGGCGTCAATGGGCCTATCGCTGGAACCCGTTGAGGCAATGTTCCTGGCCACCGGAAGACAACCGCATCGAAGGGTTTACGGCCCACGTGCGTGAACAAAGCAAAATCCTGCTCGGTGAAGATCTTGCCCGTGTCGATAAATTCACGACCTCGATTCGCGACGGCATCGACATGCGGGAAACCCTGCGCCATTGGAAGCTTCGGGAGAAGTCGCCGGACATTTACGTCAAAGAACTCCCGCCGTCCCGCGGGACCGTGGAAATCGTGGTCTTCATCTTCGAGGTGCCGGCGGACCGCGAAAAATTTTCATGGCAGGCGACCTGGTACGCGGAACATGCTGAAGAGCCCACCCTCTGTTTTTACGCCACGCCGTTTTTGGAAAACATGATCGGACCGGGGATCGGACAGTCGCTGTACGGGGGTACGCTGTTCCTGTTTCCGCCTCGGCCGATTCCGGATATTTGGGACGATCCAAGGCTCGATTTTTCCCGAACCTTGGAGGAGCGCCTGATCGCCGGCGCATGCCTTCATTCCCTGGAAAAACACGTGACGCTTGTGAGTCCCCTTCCGCCCCTGGCCCAGTGGAAACGCCTTGCCGGAAGGTTCGAACGCAAACTCATTCCGGTGCCCCTGTCGAGGTTTTCCGGACAAACTGTGGCCCGTTTGCGACGCTTTCACGTACTCAACGGGCACGAAATTCGCAGTTTTGCCGCTCAATTCATTCAAGGGTAGGTGCAGGCCACGGATAACCGGGGCCGCTGCGTGCAATCATGTCCTCCTCTGACGCTCCTTCTGATCTTCAGGCTCGAATTGCTGCATTGCGTCAGCAGATTCTCCATCACGACGATCTGTATTATGGTCTCGGCAGGATGGAAATTTCGGATTCGGAATATGACAAACTGTTCAAAACCCTTGAGGATTTAGAAGAGCAATATCCCGATCTGGTCACCCCGGATTCGCCGACGCAACGGGTCGGGTCCGCACGTCTCGAACGCATTGAACAGTTTCTGAAGGTGCCGCACGATCGTCCGTTGTTGAGCCTCGATTCGGTCTTGGTTCCCGATGAAGTTTCGGCGTTTGATAAACGTGTAAAAAAAGAACTCGCTGTTGGCCAGATCGAATACGTCGCTGAGCCGAAATACGATGGGCTGTCGGTTGTCATTGTTTATGAACGCGGAACGTTTACGAGTGGCGCGACCAGGGGAGACGGACAAACGGGAGAACTGATCACCTCGAATCTTCGATCGATTCTTGCCCGGTGCCGTTGTCTGGAGATGAAAGGGAACGTGCCGGAGCGAATCGTCGTCCGAGGTGAAGTCTATCTGCGTCTTCCCGATTTCCAGACCCTCAATCGTCAACTGACTGAGCGTGGAGAAAAGACATTTGCGAATCCCCGCAACGCCGCGTCCGGCTCCCTTCGGCAACTGGATTCCCGGATCACCGCAACCAGACCTCTCGTCCTGACCTGTTATGATTTGATGGTCTCCTCCGGTCCGTTGCCGGGTACACATTGGGAGACCATTGCTCTCCTTGAAACGTGGGGGTTGCCGGTTCCCCGGCAAACCTTGGTGTGTCACAGCATCGAAGAAGTGATCGCTTTTCACCGCTGCATGATGGACCGGCGGGAGAGCTTGCCCTTTGAAATCGACGGCATCGTGGTGAAGCTCAATCTCAGGGATCAGCAAGAGCAACTCGGGGAGAAATCCAGAAGTCCGCGCTGGGCCCTTGCCTTTAAATTTCCACCCCACAAGGAATTGACGACGGTTCAGGACATCGTGGTGTCGGTGGGACGGACCGGAGCGTTGACGCCCATCGCTTTATTGACGCCGGTTGAAGTCGGCGGCGTCACGATCAGCCGGGCCACGCTGCACAACGTGGAAGAAGTCGCGCGCAAGGACGTACGGGTGGGTGATACGGTCAAGGTCGAGCGGGCAGGGGACGTCATTCCCGATATTGTCGAGCGGGTGGCGATTCCCGGCGAGCAACGCGCCGCTCCCTTTGCGGTGCCCGGGCACTGTCCGGTGTGTCAATCGGCCGTGGTCCAGGAAGGCCCGGCCTATTATTGTACGGGGCAAACGGTGTGCTCCGCTCAGTTGAAAGGAGGGATTCAACATTTTGCCTCAAAAGGCGCTCTGAATATTAAGGGCCTGGGAGAAAAAACCGTCGCGCAACTTGTCGACAAGTCCTTTGTAAAGGATTTGTCCGACCTGTATCGTTTGACTAAAGACCAACTCCTGAGCCTGGACGGGTTCGCGGAGAAATCGGCCACTCAATTGCTGTCGGCTATTGCGCAAAAGACCACCCCGTCATTGGAACGGTTTTTGTTCGGACTCGGCATTCGCCACGTCGGTCAGCACGTTGCACAGATTCTGGCCGCGCAATCCGGCTCCCTGGAGAGGCTCATGACTGAGACCGACGAGGGGTTGGTGGAGATTCACGATATCGGGCTTGAAATTGCGCAGAGCGTGGTCCACTTCTTTGCCGAGCCTCGAAACGTAGCGGTGCTTGACAGCATGAGAGCATTGGGCGTGGTCGTGCAACCCGTTCCGCATAAGATACGGGAGCAGGCTGCACCTCTGAAAGGAAAACGCTTTGTGCTCACCGGCGGGTTGGAGAGTCTGAGTAGGCAGGAAGCCGAGCAACGCCTGCACGCACTCGGAGGACTGGTGATCTCGAGTGTCAGCAAACACACGACGTACGTGGTTATTGGAAAAGATCCGGGGTCGAAATTAGCGAAGGCTGAGCGTTTGGGGATCGCCGTTCTTGACGAAGCCGGATTTCTGAAACTGATTCGTGCGTCTGGTGTCGGCTGAGGAAAAATGGATTGCCGGGGTCATTCGGAAGAAACGGTTTGTGCAGGTTCCGGTTGTTCTTGCGAGATGGCTTCCAGTTTGCGGATCTGGACGCTCTTGATGGACCGGTTGTCGGCATCCCGGATGGTCAGCAAACAACTAGCCACCTGAAGCTCTTCGCCGATCGCAGGGATATGGCCGAGGCACTGCTGGATCAGCCCGCTGATGGTATAGAAGATGACGTCTTCGTCTTTATCCAATTCCACTTTCAAAAATGCATTGATTTTTCGCACTTCCGTTCGTCCGCTCACCACAATCTCATCTTTGCCGACCCGCTTGATTAATTCCTCGGTGACGTCTGATTCGTCAAGAATGTCACCCACAACCTCTTCCAACACGTCTTCCGTGGTGACTAATCCCATGATCCCGCCGAATTCGTTCACGACGATTGCAATGTGGCGTTTCTCCAGTTGGAATTGCTTCAGAAGATCGCCAACCGGTTTGGAAATGGGAATGAAGAGAGGGGAGAGGGCTAACTCCTTGAGCCGGGTGGATTGATTGCCCTGGGCCAATTCGACCAAGGCATGGGTACGATACAGAATGCCGGTGATGTTGTCGCGCATACCTTCGTAGACGGGAATGCGTGAATGTTTGATGTTGAATAAGTCTTCTTTGGCTTCGCCCAAAGAGAGCGTGCCGTCTATGACGACGGTATCGATTCTCGGGGTCATCACGTCCCTTGCCGTGAGTTCGGTGAACTCGAAGACGTTTTTAATCATCTCCACCTTTTGGTTCTCGAGCACTCCGGCTTTGCCTCCGGCCTCGATCATGATCTTCAGTTCTTCTTTGGTCACAAACGGAACCGCCATGCCCTGTCCTCCGGTCAATTTCAGAATCAGCGGTTCCAACAGATAGAGCGCGGGAGAGAACAGTTTTTCCATCCAGTAGATAAGATACGCGAAAAATTGGACGGCGGATCCCGCGTACTTGGTGCACAAGGTTTTCGGAACGATTTCTCCGAAGATCAGCACAAAAACCGTCAGGCATCCCGTGGCAAGGGCAACTGCTTCTGATCCGAAATGTTCAAACGTGACCATGGAAATCAACGCGGCGGCCGTCAGGTTGACGACGTTGTTCCCAATCAGGATGGTGGACAGCAATCGTTGGGGATTCTGCCGGAGAGAAAGGGCCAGTTTGGCGGCCCGGCGACCTTCCGCTTTCATGGTTTCCAATCGGCTTTCGGGAATGGAAAAAAAAGCGATTTCCGCGCCTGAGAACAACCCGGAGAGCACTAAGCAGATCAGAATAATAATGTATTCCATAGTATCGGATCAGACCCCAACCCCAATCATCCCATGTGATTGAGATGGATCATGGAGTGAGAAATAGACAAAGAAAAACGAAACAGGTAGGAAGCAAGGCTTACGCTGGTGACGGGAGTGCCGTCTGGGACCGTCGTCATCCATTGGAGGTGGCCCCAATGTAGCACAGGAATTCATTCCGTATCAACCGGGGGCCTGCTTTTTTATGAGAGGTCCCTCACCGGAAGCCGGTGCCCTCTTTTGTCGCTGCGCCATTCCCCGATTGTTTGTGTTCAGTCATTCGTTGACACATGGCATCGCCTCCTGCTGTCATCCCTGATCCCCGATTGCACATGTCGGGGATGACAGAGAATGACCAATATGTCAACGAATGATTGAACACATATACAGGGATGACCGAAGGAGACCGTGAAAGGTCTCAACGACTTCGTGAACACAGATAGGGATGACGTGGGATTGCAGAAACGCGGGCCCCTTCGGTTTTGCGGAGTTATTGAGTAGACAACCGGTCGAACCTATAGCTGGGCTTACTCAGGACGGGGAAAACCGTAAAGATCGGGGTACTGTGGGGAATAAAACCCGTTTCCATGCCCGGGGTTAGGGTCAGGTGTAAATTGACGAAATTGAAACTCAACCCTTCCTGCCAGGGTTGCGATTGCGCTTCGGCATAGGTGTGGACCTTGTCCGAGGCATATGAACGAGTCATCAACCCGGCTCCACCCTGAAGCCCGTATTCGTACAGGTCCGGGGCGCCTTGGATCAGGACGGATACCCTGGAAGCGTCGAACCAGATTTTGAAATTGCAACTGACCTGAATGAACGGACCGAGACTGCCGGTATGTTCAAGCACGGCAAGTGGGTAGGCATATTCCGCGGGCGCGTCGCCGGACGTCGGAACAGCGGTGACGGGGAATTCGGCGTCCTTGATACCGGAGACGGATACGAACAATAAATTCGGGTCATCCAAGGCAATGTCATAGACCTGCCCGTCGTGATAACTGCACAGTTTTCCCATTTCATACCGAAGCGGATACGAATACCCCATTTTCGCGTAAAAAATCCGGACGCCGGCCTCAAGCGGATCATCAGGACGCCGGCTGATCTTCAGGTCGAACGGGAGCATCAGGTGAAACCCATTGGTCCGAACGGCCATGAAGGGGGCACAGGCCCCGGGAAATTCCTTATGGAGGGCTTCATTTTCAGGCTCGAATCGCTTGGGCGTCCCTCCGAAATGTTGAGCGGTTTTGGCTTCCTTACTCAGGCGATACTTGGCTTGATAATAGGCGCCGGCGCGCCGTTGGGCCAAGTCCAGGAAATATTCGGGGATGTCAGTCTCGACAATCAACGTGTGGCGGTCGGAAGACGTATGCCGGGACGATTTCATGGCTTCGTTATAGATGGCCAATTCGGCGGTAGTCTTCTGAATGTCATGTTCTAATTCTTGAGCGAATTCGGGAGCGAAGAACCGCGTGCTTGAGAGGAGTTGGCTGGCTTTTTGCAGCAATTCCAATTTGAGCGCATACCGTTTGGGTTCCGCTGCAATAGCCTGGATGGTGGCGATGAGCAAACTGATCTGTTCTTCCGGAGCAATACCGAGCGCCGTTAAATCCCGTTCGCGAAGAAACGCGAGCGCCAACGGACCGAAGGCCTCTTCGCGGCGCAGTCCTAACGTCAGCAGGTAATTCAAATAAGAGCGGGCTTCATTCTGGGTCATAAACCATTTTAGGAAAACTAGGTCAGGGAGAACAAGGGAAGCCCGCATCGCAAACAAAAGGGGCAAGGTGAGAAGCAGGAAGCCGGAAAAGACTCGACGCCGGTTCCCGCTCGCGCAGGTCGCTTAATCATAATCGTCATCCTCTCTCTCGCCGTCGTCGGAGTTTTCATCATCCGGAACGTCATCATCTGCACTTTGCAGTACCGGTTGAGGCTGCTCGGTAGAATCTTCTTTCAAAAAGGAGGCTGGCGTCTCCCCTCCCTAACCAAGAACGGGGACAACTGTCAATATCGGAATCGAGAAAAAGAGAGAAAGTCGTTTGATAACGCACAGCCTTTCTTGGCTTTCAGGCTCAAGTTTGTAAAAGAAACGCACCGTTGGCTTCTATCAGCAACATCATGCCAAGCGCTATCGTGGCAGACCCCACAATGGCCTGGAGACTGCGATGAGCCCAAGTGAAAACCTGCGCGGTCCAGGCCAAAGGTACGGCGAGCAAAGAAGAAAGCACCGTCATGCCAATGATCGAGCCCAGCCCGAATAGCGCAACGTAAAGCAGGCCAATGGCCGGGTTTTGTACGGTCGAGGCGGTCAGGATCATCAGAGCGGCTGATCCGGCCAACCCATGAACCATGCCTACGAGTAGCGTCCGTAGAGGGAGCCTGCTCGCATAGGTATGAGCGTCGTGGTTGGAATCATGGCCGGTATTTTCACCGGGATGACTGTGGACATGGAAAGGGGGCCTGTCATCGGTGCGCCAAGAGGCAGGGAAATGGAGGCGTTGGTGCCACAAGCGAAAAAGCACCTGTCCGCCCAATAAGACAAGCATCACGCCGACCACGCATTCCAGAATTTGGGCCAGGGTCTCGCCAAAATGCAGATTCCAAAAGACAACCGCCCCTGCAAAGATCAACAATGTTAATGAATGTCCTAAACCCCAGACGGCACCATGCGTGGCGATTCCGCGAACCGACCGCGTACCCATGCAAAGCGACGATACGGCCGCCACGTGATCAGCCTCTAACGCATGCTGCATCCCAATCAAAAGCCCGAACAGAAGAACACTGGTCATAACACCTGACTCCGGAAGCGCATGTGACGTATCACGTTCTCTCTATTCGACTCATGAAGAAATTCCAAGGCGGTTACTGTATGTTTCATTGAGCCTTTCTGGCAAGGGAGAAAAATCCTGGACACAGATTGCATTTAAAGTAAAGGTCATTAGGGCGAAACACAACCCAAATAAGGTTTGAGACACGGGTTGACCTCATTCTTCCGGCGGGGCTGAAAGCCATCCGCAACGGCTTGCCGAGCCCGAACCGTTTCGCGTCTGGGCTTGCAGAGGGGCATCCAGGCTTCCCCCCGCCCGCTGCACCAACTTTCGGGGACACCGCCCAGACGGGGCAGGGAGGCCCGGACAGGCCCCGCAGACCATACACTGGCGCCCGCGCCAAAAGTTGGCCGCCCACGAAAACCCGCATGGCCTCCTGTACCCGGGCGTGGTTTCTCCCACACATTGGCTACGAAACGCCCTAATTTCTAAAGTAAAACTTGAGAAATTGATGATCTGCCAAAGCCCGAATATCAATATTCACCAATTCGTTAACACATTTCACGCATCTTTCTGTCCTTCTTCACTCTCTTTTGCTGTCATCCCCGACATTTGTCATCAGGGATCAAGGCTCATTATCTTGGGATTTGTAGCGGCCATATCTCATACAAATGTCTACCGGCCTCTCCGCCCCCGTAGGTTGGGTTCGTCGCACAGCGTAACCTGACATCCTCAGCCCTTTGTCGGATGACGCTTCGCTCATCCGCCTACCAAGAAGGTATTCTCAGAACACGGCTCATTGTTGCCCTAACGAGAGAATCTCCTTTCGCTTCATTGGAAACTTCGTTACTCTAGGCAAGTCAGGGAAATCCGGAAAATACGCCCATCATCCTCGTGTCAGAGCACAATTCAGAGACGCAACACGTTCTTGAATGGCCGCAGGTGCTGACGGTGTTGTCCGCACAGGCGCATTCGTCGTCAGGAGCCGAGTTGTGCCGGCGGTTGCCGTTGGAGAACACACTCGAACTCGCGCAACGGCGCATGCAGGAGACCACTGAAATGCTGGAGTTGTTCCATGCTTCGGTTCCGTTCCCCGCCGTGCAATTCGAAAACTCCTCGCCGGCCCTTCACAAGGTGGAAAGAGGCGGAGTCCTGGATCTCAAAACACTACGAGCCCTTTCCGTTCTGATCCACGTGGCCGGAGCAGTCCGGCGATGTCTCACGACCAATCAACAGACCGCACCCACCCTGTTTGCCTATGTTGCGCCCCTGCCGGATCTGTCCGGACTCAGACAAAAAATCGACCGTTGTGTGAGCGAAGAAGGAGAAATGCTCGGTCAGGCTTCACCGGCGTTGGCCGAAGCGCTCCGCATGGCTCAAAAGCTGAAGCAACGCATCCGCCGGCGCGTGGAGAACATGGTGGCATCCTCACGCTACCGGGAGTCGCTGCAGGAACCGTATTATGCACAGCGGGAGAATCGGTACGTCCTGCCCGTCAAAGCCGAACGCCAGCACGATCTTCCCGGGATCGTGCATGATATGTCGGCCAGCGGTGCCACGGTGTTCATGGAACCCCATGAACTCATCGATCTGAACAACGAGATAAAAGTCGCGGAGCTTCAAGTCACCCGCGAAATCAACCGGATTCTGCAAGAACTTACGGACATAGTCCTTGAGCACCTGCACGACCTGTGGAATGTGCAGCATGTCCTGACCACCCTGGACTGCATCGGCGCCAAGGCGCGTTTGAGTGTCCGCATGAACGGCATTCCGGTTCGTCTCAATACGGAGGGGCACATTCGTTTGTGGAAAGCCCGGCACCCCTTGCTGCTGTTGGCAAAAGAGCAGGTCGTTGCCAACGACGTCATGTTTGAAAAAGATTTTGCCGTACTGGTGATTTCCGGCCCCAATACCGGCGGAAAAACCGTGCTGCTGAAGCTGTTGGGCCTTTGTAGTCTGATGGTGCGAGGCGGGCTTCATCTGCCCTGCGGGGACGGATCGGAAATGGCGTTTTTCGAGGAGACCTTCGCGGACATCGGCGATGCGCAGGATTTGACCAAAGACCTGTCCAGTTTTTCTGCCCACGTCAGAAAAATTATCAGCTTGCTCAAGAGCATCGAGCACCACACCGGCGGCGAGCCCCCGCACACCCTGGTGCTTCTGGACGAAGTTATCAGTTCGACCGATCCCGCTGAAGGCTCGGCGCTGGCCGAAGCGCTTCTCCGGCGGTTTGCCGAACTTCATCTCAAGGTCGTCGTGACCACGCATTACAATTCGTTGAAAACTCTGGCTCTAGCGACCCCCGGGTTTCTGAACGCCAGCCTGGAATTCGACGTGAACACGCTGGTTCCGACATACAAGTTCATTTCCGGCATACCCGGAGGCTCTTCCGCACTCGACATTGCCCGCCGTTTGGGCATGGACCCCTCGATCCTCGATCAGGCTCTGGGGTTTGTGCATCGGGAAGATCGGCAACTCGATCATATCTTTGCGGACTTGCAATCCACCCATCAGGCTTTGAAAGAAGAACGGGAAGAAGCCAGAACCCAACGAGAGTATGCCGGCCGCGAAGCAGCGGAAGCCCGCACGATTACCGAACGCCTGCGTTCGACCGAACGTGAAGAAATCAAAAAGATGAAAAAAAGGGTTCGGGAAGAATTGGTCGCAGCCCGTGCGGAAATTCGCCGGATTAGCGAGTCGTTGCAACGGCAACGGACGTGGAGTCACGCGCAGGAAACGCAGCATCGGTTGCAAGGTGTCGAGGATTCCGTGAACCAACGCATCCACACGTCAAGAGAGACCGTTCCAGTGGAATCGCTTGAAGAGGATGACATGGTGGAAATCGCCAATCTGGATACGCTGGGGCGGTTGCTCGAAAAGCCCGAAGGCAAGAAAACCGTTCGGGTGCAGGTCGGCGTAGCCGAGATGTCCGTCCGTGTGGAACGGCTCGTGGGAATCGGAAAAGGGGAAGCGATGCCGGGAACGGTTTCTCAAACGGCGCAACCCGCACCAGGCTTCTCGAAACAGGGCCGCTCCGGCAAGGACGAGCCGGTGCGTGCCACGGTGCCGGGCTTCGCCGGGATCGATCTGCGGGGGCAGACAGCGGACGAAGCGCTTGAACAACTGACCGTTGAGTTGGATCAGGCTTTGTTGCGCAATGCCAAATCCATCCGGATTATTCACGGGCACGGGACCGGAAAGCTCAAAGCTGCGATCCGGCAATTTCTGGCACAGTCGGCCTACGTCATGACGTTTCGACCCGGAAGCCGTCAGGAAGGTGGAGACGGCGTGACGATGGCGGAACTGGCCTAAGCCGGTGATGGCGTTTCAGATTGGGGTTCATTCGCCAGAGCTATGGCGACGTTACGTTGAAGCCCGGCAAATTTTGTTCGCCGGATAGGGGAGCGGAAAAAGACCTGAGAAAATTCCTCCTGGCTCAATGCCGAAAGACGGGTCAGATTCGGACCTTGAGTCAGGCTGGTGGGATGCAGGGCTGGTTCGTCCGTCACCGGAGCGAAGGCATTGTACGGACACACGTCCAAACAATCATCACAACCGAAGATGCGGTTGCCCATATGGGTCTGAAGATTCTGAGGGAGCGAATGCCGGTCGCCCCGGTATTCTATTGTGACGTACGACAGGCATTGCGTGGCATCGACGACGTAGGGATCGACAATGGCTCCGGTCGGACAGGCCCGAATGCACAGGGTACACGTCCCGCACAGGTCGGTCCCGGGTTCGTCAGGTTCCAGTTCCGCAGTGGTTAAAATTTCTCCCAGTAGCAACCACGATCCGAAGTCAGGGGAGACGAGGTTGGAATGTTTGCCGATCCACCCCAGCCCGGCCTGCTGTGCCCAGAATTTCTCCATCACCGGGCCCGTGTCCACGTAACTGAGCGTAGCACAATTCGGCTCAAGAGTCTTGAGCGTCCGTTCGAGCGCCTTGAGCTTTTTCTTGAATACGTGATGATAGTCCTCACCCCAGGCATACCGGGCGATCCGTCCGTTACCTCGTCGCTCATCCGGAGCCACGGCAGTCCAGTAATTGAGCCCGAGGGAAAGAATCGACCGGCAGTGCGGCAACACCTGCGCAGGGTCGGCACGCCGTTCGGGACTGCGTCCCATCCACGCCATCGTGCCGTGATAGCCTTGGGCTAACCAATGCCACAGGCGATCCAAGAGGTGGAAACGGCTTCCCGGAGACGAGTTCCGGTTCGGGCTTGAGACAGGCACACGGGCAATGCCTACTGCATGAAATCCTTGTTCAATAGCGGCCTGTTTAAGAAGACGGGTCGTCGATGGCACGAAAGAGTCCCTTCTTCGCGACAAGCAATGTGTCGGCGTGGTTATTCCGGGCTCGTCCTGAGCAAAGCAAAGAGCCTGGCGAGGAACCGTGGGTGGAGCCTCGCCATCTAAGGGAACCTCTGATTTCGTGCACTATCGGGCGCATGGCTGCGTTGTGTCCTCGCTCAACCCTCACCTATCTCTATGATACGCTTCGGGTTTCGCTCCGGAACGCCTTGCCCTGCATCCCGCTATCACACTAAATCAGAGGTTCCCTAGTGGGGTGTCCCGCTAATCTTTATAAATTTTTCTTGGTTGAGTGGTCATGGGCTGACTGTCGCCGCACGCAAACATCACGCTGAATCTGGCCGAACAGTTATCCGTGCCGCACGGGCCACAGGAGCCCACGATCTTGGTTTTCCAGTCGGTTTTGTTTTCATCGATGGCACAGTTTGTCTTGCCGCCCCTGGAAATATCGACCCATGGATCGTCATATCCGGGGAAATGGGCGACCGTGCATCCTGACGGGATCGGCACTTCACATGTGCGGCCCGGCTCTCCTTTCACCATGCCCAGGTTGCAGATCGACTCAGTCCTGGGTTCGGCATGGGCCGTTACGACGTTCATGAATAGGATCCCGCTTGCAACGTAGACCAGAGTCAGCGTCAAGTGTTTCATCATCCCGGACCTCTTGCGAATGTTTTTGTTCCGAAAATAGAAAAATGTTTCCCTACAATAGAATGCGACGAGCACAAGAGCAAGTACGCGGGATGATAGAGAATCGTTGGCGCCCTCTTCTTATTGTCACTGCGTCATCCCCCGATGACAGATGTCGAGGACAGGCTTATGGCGCTTCGTTGCAAGCGGTCTCTCCAAGCTGCATAAGATGCACAGCTACAACTACGGAGAGGCTGTCAGAAACTGTAGGTCGGATTAGCGCAGCGTAATCCGGCTAAAGATAGAATCCCCGAAATCTTCTCTTTTCACTGATCGGTTTTTTCCTGTATCCTTGTTGGCCTGAAAGTGAGGAGGAAAAGGAGCCCCCAGCATATGCGAGTGGGAATCGGGTACGATATTCATCAGTTGAAGACAGGCAGACCGCTTATTTTGGGTGGGGTCCGGATTCCGCATACCCATGGACTGGACGGGCATTCCGATGCGGATGCGCTCACACATGCAGTGTGTGATGCGCTGCTGGGTGCCATGGGGGAAGGCGATTTGGGTCGCTACTATCTCAGCAGCGACCCGCGATGGACAAATATGAACAGTTTGGACATGCTGCACGGGATTCAGGTTAAACTCACGGAACGGGGATTTCGTCTGATCAATCTCGATACGGTCATTATAGCCCAGGCCCCCCGGCTGGGGAGCTATTTGGATGAGATGAGCAAGGCGTTGGCCGGGGTTTTGCGAGTGGACTCGTCGCTCGTCAATGTGAAAGTCAAAAGTCATGATTCTCTTGGGGCACTCGGCAGACAGGAAGGGATTGCCGCCCAGGCCGTCTGTCTTCTTGCTCGCGTGTCGCCTGAGCCCCCCCCCGCTGTTTAATTGAGCGATGTTCAGCACGATTCGACAGGATCTTCAGGCGGTATTTGATCGCGATCCTGCCGCTAGGACCACGCTTGAAGTGTTTTTGACCTATGCCGGGTTTCAGGCATTGCTGGCGCATCGGTTGGCGCACCGGCTGTGGAAGATGCGGCTTCGATTATTGGGCCGAATGGTTTCGCAAGTCGCCCGTTGGGTCACGGGTGTCGAAATTCATCCCAGGGCCTCGATCGGCTACGGGTTTTTCATCGATCACGGGATGGGCGTGGTGATTGGCGAGACCACGGAAATCGGCGATTACGTCACGTTGTTTCAAGGCGTGACGCTGGGTGGAACGGGAAAAGAAAAAGGGAAGCGACATCCGACGCTGGGCAATCACGTGGTCGTGGGTTCCGGTGCCAAGGTGTTGGGCAATATTCGTATCGGAGATTCGGTGAAAATCGGCGCCAATTCTGTGGTCTTACGTTCAGTCCCGTCCAATTCCACAGTCACCGGCATTCCGGGGCGTATTGTCAAGTCTATCGGTGTCCGGGTACCCGAAGAATCCATGGATCACGCGAATATTCCCGACCCGATCGCCGAACGGTTTGATGCTATGGAGCAGGAACTAATTGCTCTACGAAAGAAACTGGAAAACGACTGAGGACCCCGAAGAAAAGGGGGCGCATCGTCGAGGTGTCGTTGGATATTGGTGCTTCAATGTTTCAACAGGTGAGTGAAAGCCTGCACAGGACAGGAGGGATGGCCGGTGAGTGAAGGTCCCAGAATTACCAAACGCGTACAGGAAATCCTCGGGTATTATCAGAGCGATGCGCCAAGCATTCGGGTCAATTTGGCCAGATTATTAATGAGTGGCCGGTTGGCGGGAACTGGCAAACTTCTGATCCTGCCCGTGGATCAGGGTTTTGAACATGGGCCTGCGCGCAGTTTTGCAGCCAATCCTTCGGGGTATGATCCCCTGTACCATTTTCAACTCGCCATTGATGCCGGGTGCAATGCCTATACTGCGCCGTTGGGGTTCCTGGAGGCCGGTGCAGCGGAATATGCCGGACACATTCCTTTGATTCTCAAGCTGAACAATAACGATTCCCTCTTTGGCGGCGATGACTATAACCAAGCCGTCACGGGAAGCGTACAGGACGCCCTTCGTCTAGGGTGTTGTGCCGTTGGATACACGATCTATCCCGGGTCGGCGTACAGCCAGGAGATGTATGAGAATTTGCAGGAGATAGCCGCAGAAGCCAAGTCGGTCGGACTCGCCGTGGTGGTCTGGTCCTACCCCCGTGGGGGAAAAGTGACCAAGGCGGGAGAGACGGCCATTGACGTGGTGTGTTATGCCGCTCAGATCGCGGCTCAACTGGGCGCACACATCATCAAGGTCAAGGTGCCGACGGAGCATATCCATCAAGCGGAAGCCAAAAAGGTCTATGAATCGGAGAAGATTCCCATCAGCACCCCGGCTGAGCGGATCAGTCACGTCGTGCAAAGCGCGTTTAACGGGAGGCGCATTGTCATTTTCTCTGGTGGAGCGAAAGGGACGGGCAAAGCCATTTTCGACGAGGTGAGGGCAATCCGCGATGGGGGAGGCTTTGGTTCAATTATCGGCCGGAATTCTTTCCAACGCTTGAAACCTGATGCCTTAACGTTTTTGGAGACCTGTATGAAAATTTATGCAGGGGACATGGCCTAAGGAACCTTTGATTTCGTGTGATAGCGGGATGCAGGGCAAGGCGTCCCGGAGCGAAACCCGAAGCGTATCAGAGAGAGAGGTGAGGGTTGAGCGAGGACACAACGCCGCCATGCGCCCGATAGTGCACTCAATCAGAGGTTCCTTAAGGCTTTGCCTGCTGTATCAGGGATAGAGCCCGCGGGCAGTATGGGCTTGGGCCACCTGATCGATTCCGTTCATGAGGGCGGCCATCCGCATCGTGGTTTTTTTCTCTTGCGCAAAGTGGAACGTCCGGTGAAAGGCCGCGGTACTGATTGCATGAAGTCGCTGCCGGATATCACCCTCATTCCAGAAAAAACGTTGGATGTCCTGCACCCATTCAAAATACGAGACAATCACGCCGCCTGAATTAGCCAGGATATCGGGAACGATGAAGACGTTCCGGTCGTCCAGAATCGCGTCCGCTTCCAGGGTGGTCGGCCCGTTGGCGGCTTCGACCAGGATCCGGCAACGAAGGCGGCCGGCGTTTTTGTCTGTAATTTGTTCTGAGAGCGCGGCGGGAATCAGCACCGTACACTCCACGGTGAGCAGTTCATCGTTGGTCAGGTGATCCCCAGCTTTCATGTCGTGAAGAGGTGAACCGAGCCGGTGGTTTTGAAAGATGGCGTCTATCGGCAACCCCTTCGGGTTAAAGAGGCCACCCGTGGCGTCGCTGATGCCGATGACCCGGGCCCCGGCCTCGCTGAAGATTTTGGCGGTGTGTGAACCGACGTTCCCGAACCCCTGAATGACCACCGTCGCGTCCTCCGGGTTGATCCCCTTCTGGCGAAGGGCCTCTATCGTGACGTTCACTACTCCTCGTCCGGTTGCATCTTCCCGACCCAGACTGCCGCCGATTGACAGGGGTTTCCCGGTAACCGCCCCGGGAACCGCGAATCCCACCTGCTGACTGTAGGTGTCCATGAACCATGCCATGACCTGCTGGTTCGTGCCGATATCCGTTGCCGGAATATCCTTGTCCGGACCGACCACAGGAAAGATCTCTGCAGCATATCTTCTGGTGAGCCGTTCCAATTCGGCGAGCGACAATGTATGCGGATCGACCGTAATGCCACCCTTTGCGCCGCCATACGGTAATCCGACCAGGGCGGTTTTCCAAGTCATCCACATGGCCAATGCTGCCACCTCACCTAAGCTCACGTCCTGATGATATCGGAGTCCGCCTTTGGATGGTCCGCGGGCAGAGTCATGCTGGACCCGGTACCCCTGAAAGACGCGAACACTGCCGTCATCCAGACGGATCGGAAGTGCCACCATCAAGGACCGTTGCGGCGTTTTCAGGCGTTCCCGCAAATTCACGTCCAGGTTCATGGCTTCCGCCACCCGGTCGAATTGCGCCACGGCCAAGCGAAACGTCGGATGATCGTATTCAGGAGTCATGAGTTCGGTTCCCTGTGATGGTCGAGGAACGTGTCTACTGGTACAGCATACTCCCTGAACCTGCTCCTGTCATCCCTGTCAATGTGGGAATGACGTCGCTAAGGAACCTCTGATTTCGTGTGAGAGCGGGATGCAGGGCAAGGCGTCCCGGAGCGAAACTCGAAGCGTATCAGAGAGAGAGGTGAGGGTTGAGCGAGGACACCACACCGCCATGCGTCCGATCGTGCCTACATCAGAGGTTCCCTCACTTGGCAGGCCTGTCTGTGAGCAGTGTCGGGTGACGCCTGCGGCGAATCCGACCTACATTGCCTTCCCAAACCGTGTTGCGCACCATCGCCCAGGCCGCGACTCTCCGGGACCATTCCTCATTCATCAGCAATCCGAGTGCCACAGGTGATGGACGCATACACGGCATTTACTCAACGTCTCTCGGCCTGTATGATGGGCTGCATCGAAAGACAGCCTCGTGTCGTTTCCGAAAGGAGGAGCCGCAGCGTTGGCGCGTTTTTATCTTGCGGGGATACTGCTTTTGGTCGTGCTTCCGGTTGGTCTGGGGCAAGCCGGGAGTTCTCAAATCATCCTTTTGGACCGGAGGCCTTTTTACGCGCCCTCAAGCATAATGATCGGCCCGGGACAGTCAGTGCACTGGTACAATCGGTCGATGCAGCCTCATACCGTGACTCACGATGGTTGCGGGCGAGGCGGGGAATGCGCCTTTGCCTCCGAACACCTTCATCCTGGCGAGCATTTCAGTGTAAGCGGGTTGTCCGCGGGCACCTATTCCTATCATTGCGAGATCCATCCGTTCATGCGTGGTCGCATTCATGTGAAACGGGTTGTGCAGAACAACGCCGTCACGGAATTGTAGTCCGGCCTTCCTGGCGAAGCGTCGAGCAGGGCCTGTTTTCGGGTCAATCGAGGATCGGAAACAGGCATCACGGGTTGGCGTGCAGATCTTTCGTTTCGTAATGGACGTCAAGCAGATAAAGCCCTTGAGGAGGGGCCGTCAGCCCGGCCGTCCGGCGATCCCTGGCTGCGAGGATTGTGACCAGGGTGTCGGGGGGGCTTTTCCCGTGACCGACTTCGACGAGTGTTCCGATGAATGCCCGAACCATCTGTTTCAGAAACCGGTCGGCTTGTATCGTGCAACGAATCAGCGGGCCGTCGTGTAACCAGTCAATCCGGTGGATGGTACAGACGGGATTTTTTGTGCCCGCTGCAGGTCCTTGAAACGAAGTGCAGTCGTGTTGTCCCAGAACGTGACGCGAGGCTTCACGCATACGGTCCACGTCCAAAGGTTTGGCCACCTGCCATACGCGGAGACGATCCAATGCCGGGCGCGTCGGTTGGTTGAGAATTCGATATTCGTACGTCTTGGCACGTGCGTCATACCGTGCATGGAAGTCGCGGGCCGCCACCGAGGTGTGGTGCACGCTGATGTTCTTCGGAAGGACTCCGTTCAAGGCACGGGTCCACTCATAGGGCGATAACGGGCTGTCCGATTGAAAACTGACGACTTGCCCTAGCGCGTGTACTCCCGCATCCGTTCGGCTGGCTCCCAAGGCCGGGATCGAGTGTCCGGTAATCCGGAACAACGCGTCTTCGAGCGTCGATTGAATGGTTGGCCGGTCAGGTTGCCGTTGCCACCCGGCATACGTCGTCCCGTCATATTCGAGCAGCAGTTTGTACGTGGTCATCACGAATGGATGCCCTTATTGTTCATCGAGGTACGATTGAATGCCTTGATAAATGCCTTCAGCCAAACGTTTCTGGAATGTCTTCGTCTCCAGTCGTTTTTCTTCCTTCGAATTGGAGATAAACCCGACTTCAGCCAGGATGCTCGGCATAGTCGTGAAGCGTAAGACGTAAAAGGGGGCGGTTTTGATCCCATGATTTTTGATCTTGTGATGCTTGCGTAACGTGGAGATGAGTTTTTTGCTGGTGGTCTCGGCAAAAGTCCGGGATTGTTTGATCTTATGGTCGTTCAAACTGTCGGTGATGATGAACTGCCAGGGTGGGGTATCACTTTCCAATTTCATGCCGTTTTCCCTGGCCGCGACTTCCAGCGCACGGGGATCACTGGCCTTCCCGAAGTGGTACACCTCTAGGCCATGAATGGATTTCTGGGGATGTGAATTGACGTGAATGGAAATAAACAGGCAGATCCGTGACATTTTTTTGACGTCAACGTTGGTCCCCATGTCCTTTCCGCACCATTCCAGCTTTTTCTTGTTGGCAAATTGCACGCGCTTTTCCAAATCGAGGAAGACATCTTTTGATCGTGTCAACAGAACTGTGGCTTTGTGACGTTGTTGAATGAGATCGCGTAAATATTTCGAGATCTGCAAGACAAGGGTTTTTTCCTTCGTGCCCTTTCGCCCGATGGCTCCGGGATCCCTTCCGCCGTGTCCGGGGTCGATGACGATCAGAACGTCTTTTGAATGTTTCGATGGGGAACGATCCGGTTGCGCGGCCTGACGGGGAGTCGCCTTGGATGGTTTGCTCGTTGGTGTTTCGGGTTTTGCCGTGGCCTCTGGCATTTTTCGGGCATAGTAAAGATCCACCACTACACGGTCGGGGTGACGGAGGGTGAGGACCCTGTACCTCCGGAGAGCCTGCAGGTCCAACACAATACTGACCGTTTGCGGATCTTGCGAAGATATGGCTATGGCTCGCGGGAAATTTTTCCTCTTGATTTGTTGCCGGGCGCGTTGACTCAGTTTGACATGAGGCAGAGAAATCGTTGCGTTGCGTTGGTCCTTGCTTTTTTTGAGGGCGACCCGGCCGGTCACGTCCAGCACGACACGTGTAAATTTTTTATGGGCGTGGTGCCGGACTTTCTTGATGAGAAGTGTCGCGGCGGTTTGACCGGACGATGTTGCCTGCTTCGCCAACTGCGCGTGCGCCGGGAACGCCGTCCCGGACAAGGCCGGGCGAGGGAACAATTCGGATGCCGATGCCGGTTTCGCTACAGCCCCATACAGCGTCAGGCAACTAACCAGGGCGAGGGTCAGAACGTTTTTCATGTGAGCTGACGAAAGGAGGATGATGTCATTTCAGCATAACAAACTCTTTGTGTTCTGTCATTGCTGTATGTGTTCGGTCATTCGTTGTCACATGTCATGGCATCCTGCTGTCATCCTCGACATCGTTCATCGGGTCTCCATGACCAGGGCCTCGCAAAGAAAAAGCAAAACCCCTGGATCCCCGATGACAAACGTCGGGGATGACAGACAAAGACAGGGCTGCGTGTCGGGTGCTAACCCGACCTACGGGTGCTGTTAACGAATGACCGAACATTTATAATTGACAGCGTGAAAACGCTGGGATAGCGTGTTTCGCCGTATGCCGCATTTGCTCATCATAGACGGATATAATTTATTGGGTCGTTCGGGCATGAGACGTCCGGCTGACGGTTCCGGCACGCGGGAAGCCCTCATTCAACGCCTTTCGCTGTACAGCCAATGTAAAGGACATCCCGTGACCGTGGTGTTCGATGCCTGGCGGGAGCAAACGGGGGTTGAGTCTCATGAACACCGGATGGGAGTACAGGTCGTGTTTACCAAACGGGGAGAACGCGCTGATCAGGTCATTCAGCGTCTGGCCCGGGAGTATGGTCGGACCTGCGCCGTGGTTTCCTCGGATTTGGAGATCATTCAAACGGCCAAAGCGCATGGAGCCTTTGTCATGAAGTCGGAAGAATTTCAAGTGAAGCTTGAATCTTTGGATAATAAAAAAGACAGATCCATTTCTCTTTTACCCATGCAACCCTGGACAAAAATCGAAGACAAGGAGTCACAGGGAGCTGGACGTCCCAAGAAGAAAGGCAATTCTCGCAAGTTACCTAAAGCCGTCCGCTCCAGAAACCGCCAACTCAGGGGATTCTGAAGATCCGCTTGGTGTTTTCAACGGTGGCCCGGGCAATGGATTCGACAGATCCGTTCCCCCGGACCTCCGCCAATGTTTCAACCACGTATTGCACGTACGCGGGTTCATTTCGCTTTCCGCGATAGGGAACGGGCGTCAGGTAAGGAGAATCCGTTTCCACCATGAGACGGTCCAGGGGAACGGTTTTTGCGATGTCCCGCAACATCGCCGCATTTTTGAAGGTCAGCACCCCGGAAAAGGAAAGATAAAAACCCAAGTCCAGCGCATCCTTGGCCAACCACGCGTCTCCGGAAAAACAGTGAAAGACGCCCCCCACGCCGGCTGCGCCTTCTTCCCGGAGTATTTTCACGGTATCTTCCTGTGCTTCACGCGTGTGAATGATCAGTGGAAGATCCAGTTCGCGCGCCAGGTGAATTTGTTCGCGAAACCGTTCGCGCTGGATTTCTCGGGGAGAGTGATCATAATGATAGTCTAACCCGATTTCGCCGTAGGCTACGACTTTCGGTTGCCGGGCGAGTAACCGAAATGAGTCATACCAGCCTTCTTCAATTTCCTTGGCTTCGTGTGGGTGTACGCCGATGGTGGCGAAGAGCGTGGGGTGCGCTTGGGCCAACGCCACGGCGGCCTGACTGGTGGGCAAGTCACAGCCAATCGTGACAATGGCATCAATGCCGGCAGCTTCGGCACGTTGAAGGACGTTGTCCCGATCAGTATCGTATCTCAGGTCATCCAAATGCGCATGGCTGTCGATGAGCATCTCCACGCTCCCCGTGTACGTTAGGGAACCTCTGATTTCGTGTGATAGCGGGATGCAGGGCAAGGCGTCCCGGAGCGAAACCCGAAGCGTATCAGGGCGATAGGTGAGGGTTGAGCGAGGACACCACGCCGCCATGCGCCCGATCGTGCACTCAATCAGAGGTTCCTTAGCAGGGAATCCTAGCACATCGTTCGTCACGAAAGAAGCCGGGGGAGTCAATGGATTGGGATACAGCCCTGTTTTATGCCGTTAATGGATTGGCCGGCCAATCGGCCACCCTGGACTGGTTGATGCTGCAATGTTCGTCAGCGACCAATTTCGTCGTGTTGATTGCGGCGTTTCTGGCTTGGCGTGTGTGGCTCGATTGGCATCACGGCGTTCTGGTCACGTCAGTTCTGGGTCTCTCGATCGGTGGGGGAGATTTTCTCGGGACCCAAATCAAGCTATGGATGGCTCGTCCGCGGCCGTGTCAGGCTTTGCTGAACGTTCATGAACTGACCGGATGTGGGAAATTGTTCAGCCTGCCTTCCAATCACGCCGTGAATACGGCCATTGCCGCGGCCTTTCTTGGGGTGCTGTTTCCTTCGACCCGGTGGGTCATGCTACCTCTTCTGGTCATTGGAGGCCTGTCCCGCGTCTATCTCGGCGCACATTACCCCACGGACGTACTTGCAGGTTGGTGCCTCGGCGCGTTACTGGGCGCGACGGCTGGATATCTTGTCGCAAAAAGTTCATGGCCTAAAAAAAAATACAGACACCGCAGGTCGGATTAGCATAGCGTAATCCGGCAAAGGGGGTGGGGTGTCGAGTGACGACGATGTGGCTAACCCGACACCTCACTCCTACAAAAGAAGGGAAACGAAGGAGCCCTCACCCCAACCCTCTCCCAAAGGGCGAGGGAGTAGCCCGCCCCCTGCTGTCACCCAGACGTTTGCAATCGGGCTCTCGGACTACAGCGGCTATACCGACTTGGCGCGCTATTTACAGCTTTCGCAGGGCGGCAACGCGGTCTTCGATGGGTGGATGCGTCGAAAAGACCTGCATGAAACCTCGAGTCTGACCTGAGATTTTCATGGTCGCCAGGGCGTCTTCCGTCTGATACTGATACGCGACCTGTTTGACCCATCGATCAATCGCCTGAAGCGCGGAGATCATGTGCTCTTTGCCGACTGTGTTGGCGGCGAATTTGTCCGCGGAAAATTCCCGGCGTCGAGACCACCAACTGATGGGAATCATCGCGAGGATTGACAAAACGATTTGCAGAAAGAAGTAGACACCGAAGCCCAACATGGGATTGCGTTCGGCGACTTGGCGATAGACCATTCTGCTGATGAAATAGACGAAGGTATTCATCAAACCGGCGAGGATCGTCGTCGTAAACATATCGCCGTTGTAGACGTGTCCCATTTCATGGGCCAAGACAGCCCGTACTTCCCCTTCATTCAGGTTGTTCAATAAGCCGGTTGAAACGGCCACCATCGAGTTATTCTTGGATGGTCCCGTGGCAAAGGCATTGGGGTCCGGCGAATCATACACCCACACTTCCGGCATTTTGATGTCCAGGCGATTGGCGATCTTCTGGACGGTCTCATACACAAGCAATTCCGCGGGGTGGCGGGGTTGGGTGATTTGCCGGCAATCCAGCATGGCTCGCGCCATTTGTTTGGAAAACGCCAGACTGATAAAGGCTCCGCCGAATCCGAGCACAAAGGCCCACAAGAGATCCTGGTGAACGATTGAGCCACGAAGGTCGATCCCGAACGCAGGAAGGACCATTTCCGAGAGAATTGTGAAGGTGATCGAAAGGGTGATAAAAATCAGAACGTTAGACAACAACAGCAAACCAATGCCTTTCAGCTTCTTCATGTATTCCTCCTCTAGAAAAACACGTTGTCCGTTGATGGATGGCCCATGATGGATTTGTCCTCCGTTCCATACACCACAGGGAACAGGGCTACAAAGAGGGGCAGGACGTTTCCTCGGATGCTCAAGGGATCTCATTTATTGTTATTCATCTTACCATGATATAGTAATATCATTTTTAGGTGAGTCAAGGTGCGAATCGCCACCTTTTCCCCTGGATCCCCGATGACAAATGTCGGGGATCGGGGATGACAGAGAAAGACAAATGTGTCAACGAATGATTGAATACAGACGGGGATGACGGATGAAAAGCAGATTTTGGTTAGCCGGGGTGATTTGTTGCTGGGTGATGGGTTTGTCTTCAGGGATCTCTTTTGGGGATACCAATGAGGAAGTCCTGGTTCTTCATCCGGACGCCAATGGGATACAACGGGCTTTCATGGTGCTGGACAGTTATGCGTTTACGCCGTCACATATCAGCGTTGAGGCAGGAATGCCCATCGAGCTTCAGCTTGAAAACCGGAGTTTTTTGACCCCACACGATTTCGTCATCGATCATCCGGAGACCGATCTCCGGCACGACGTCAGCGTGGATGCCGGGGATCGCGCCACAATTCAGTTTCTGGTGCGGACTCCGGGAACGTACACCTTTTATTGTGATAAACAATTGCTGTTTTTTTCCAGTCATCGTGAAGAGGGGATGGAAGGCCGTCTCGAGGTCAGGCCGTCCGGTCAATGATGAAGATACAACGTCTCGAACGCTATTTGTTACGTGATCTGTTAAAACAGGTGTCACGTTCTTTTTATCTGACCCTGGCCGTCTTGCCGAAATGCGTAGCCAAACAGGTGGGACTGGCATATCTGTTCGCACGGGCAGCCGACACGATTGCGGATGCGGGACGGCTGAACCGGAACGCCAGAGCGGCGTTGTTGCGGCAACTCAAGCTGCAATTCGTTCAAGAATCCTGCGATTGGACTGCAATCAAGGCCATTCAATCCACGACGATCCCTCAGCAGGGGCATGCCGGCGAACGCGCGTTACTCGAACATCTCGACCAGTGTTTTCAGGTATACGAAAATCTGACACCGGACGATCAGGCGGAGATCCGTCGCGTCCTGTCTATTCTCATCAGCGGAATGGAAATGGATCTGGAGCAGTTCACCGGGGAATCCGGGGCCGACCTTGCCGCGCTGGCTTCGCTGGAGGATCTCGACGTCTATACGTATAAGATTGCGGGCTGCGTGGGGGAATTCTGGACCAATGTCATGTATGCCCATTTGCCGCGCCTACGCCGAACCTGGGACCGGGACGCCATGATTCGTACGGGCATCCGGTTCGGCAAGGGGCTCCAATTGACGAACATTTTGAAAGATCTGTCCACGGACCTGCGTCGCGGACGATGTTATATCCCTGCGGAGATGCTGAAGCAGGCCGGCTTGGAACCCCGGGATTTATTGGAAATCCGGACGATGGCGGCTTTTCGCCCTATTTTGTATACCTTGCTGCAGATCGCCTTCGCACATTTAGAGCAGGGCTGGCTGTACACGTTGTCCATTCCACGACGAGACCTCCGCCTCCGCTTGGCCTGTATGTGGCCGATTCTCATCGGTCTGAAAACGCTGCATCTTCTGGCCACGTGCGACAACGTCCTGGCTCCCGCCCGGACATTGAAAATTTCCCGGTTCGAGGTCTACCGGATCATGCTCGTCTCCACCCTGACCGGCGGAGCCGCATTCACAGGGGCAGCGTATTGGGAGCCCCTCCGAAAGGTAATCGGGTAAGCGCGCCTACTTCGGCTGGGGCACAAGTAACTTTTCGCCTTTTCGAAACACCGCATAAATCGCCTGCGAGGGACAGGCATCGAGGCACATTCGACACGCTTCCATGCACCGCGATTCGTCGAATTTATACGGTGGAGTCGATAACCAGGCACCGGTTGGACAGACGGGAATACAGACGGCCTGATGCGTGCAGCGCTCCGGATGACGAACCAAATGATCCCGCGTTACCATCATGGGTGTTACTCCTTCGAAGAGTCCCCCGGAAAACAGATCCAACATATTTTCGGGGCGTCGCATATTAAGAATTCCATTTCTCCACGAGTGTGCGAATTCGGTCCTTTAATTCGGGAATGTCGTCCACGTTATTGTGAATGGCACCCAGGATGTTTCCCATTCGTGCCACCCGGGTTGCCTCCCGGTCCCGTTGAGCGAGTGCTTCATATTGGCGATAGGCGTCAGGATAGAGGACTCGAAGATGGGTTTGAACGGCAATGATCCCATCACGGAGTTGCCGGGGTTCCTGTGCCAGAGGTGGGACAATGGCGAAAGAACCGTTCTCGAGCAAGAGCACCTTGGCATCGCTTTGTTCAATCGGGGTCACAGACGTGACGGTATGGCCGGCGATCTCCTCCCAGGACAGGAGCAACCCCGGAAACTGTTTGAGGAATGCGACTTTTTCCTGATTCGCTTTCCATTTGGCTTCGTTTGCCGACATGTAGGGCTTGCCAGTTCAGTTTGAAACAGAGGAGGTTTGCTTGTTACGCCATGGGCTGATCCGGCTACGGGGAAAGGGGCGTGGCGCGGGATTCGAGACGTAGCGGAGGAACATCGTGCTCGGGCATAAGCAGGCGTTCCACCAATTCACCCTTGACCACGTGTCGTTCCATGATTTCCGTGACGTCGGCTTCATTGCCGACCCAATACCAGACGCCTTCCGGATAAATGACGACGCTCGGACCATATTCGCAATGATCCAGACACCCTGCCTTATTGGCACGGACAATGCCTTTGAGCCCAAGACGCTGAACTTCCTGTTTGAAAAATCCGTGAAGTTCCACGGCCCGGTTGTCAGCACAGCACCCTCTTGGGTCGCCCTTGGGTCGCTGATTAATGCAAATAAAAATATGATGCTTGAATCCACTCATGAGAGGCCTCTCATGCCAGCTTTGCGCCACAGAGCACAAGGCCGCATACTACAGAGGGTTCTTGCTCCTGTCCAGTACTTGAAGAGATCCACCGCCTTTGGCACTCGGGTTGATGGTGAAGGGAAAATGGTCACGGAGAGGCGGCCCAGGATCCCCCTCTTTTGTCGCTGCGCCATCTCATGGCGCTTCTTGGACAGCGGCCTCTCCAAGAGCCGCATACGATGCGGCAGCGACAACTACGGAAATGTGGTCGCGACAAGAAGGAAAGAGCGGCAACCATTCTATATCATCGCCAAATGCTATATAATCCCTTTGGTCATTAGGGACCCTCTGATTTCGTGTGATAGCGGGATGCAGGGCAAGGCGTCCCGGAGCGAACCCCGAAGCGTATCAGAGAGAGGTGAGGGTTGAGCGAGGACACCACACAGCCATGCGCCCGATGGTGCACGAAATCAGAGGCTCCTGAGGGCGAACGCAATCCCAATAGTGTCTTGAGACACTGGTTGAACCCATTCTGCTGGTGGTGATGAAAGTGATCCGCAACTGCTTGCAGCTCCATGGGCAATGCTCATGCCAGCCCCCGCGTTCCGCGCAAACCGTTGGTCGCACCCCTGAAACCCGTAGGGCGTCCTGTACCCAGGCGGGTTTCCCCCCCCACATGGGTTGCAAAATCCCTCATTCTCATCCCTAATAGAGGAACAAAATCGGTGAAGGTGGTTGTGGAATGAAGATCGGAATCCCCAAAGAAGTGAAAGACCATGAATTTCGGGTGGCCTTGACACCGGAAGGGGTGGATGAACTTGTACGGAACGGTCATGAGGTCTGGATCGAGACCACGGCCGGGCAGGGGGCCGATTTTCCTGATGACGCGTATCGCACCGTGGGCGCGAAAATCGCCGTGTCGGCCGAAGAACTCTTTGCCCGGGCTGAATTGATTCTGAAGGTCAAGGAGCCGATCTCCTCGGAGATCCCGCACTTGCAGCCTCGCCATACGTTGTTCACGTTTCTCCATTTGGCTTCTTCCCAATCCTTGACCGAAGCTCTGATGCAATCGGGAAGCACGGCCATTGCGTATGAAACAACGGAAAATGAATGGGGACATCTGCCGATGTTACAGGCCATGAGTCACATTGCCGGGAAACTGGCGATTCAAATCGGCGCGCATTTTCTTGAGCGGACGCACGGGGGAAACGGGATTCTCCTGGGTGGCGTGGACGGGGCGCCCCGGGGCCACGTGGTAATTCTGGGTGCCGGCGGAGTGGGGTCAGCCGCGGCGGGAGTCGCGCTTGGCATCGGCGCACGAGTCACCGTCATCGGTAACGACATCAATCAATTGGAACGGTTACAGGAGCGCTTCGGAAATAACTTGACGACCCTGGCCTCCGAAAGACTGACGATTGCAGACATCGTGAAAAGTGCGGATTTGCTGATCGGAGCCGTCATGGTCAAAGGGGCCAAAAGCCCGATGCTGGTCTCTCGATCCATGATCTCGACGATGAAAAAAGGTGCGTTAATCATGGATATTGCGGTTGACCAGGGAGGCTGTATCGAAACCACAAGGCCGACCACACACGCCAACCCCATTTTCGAAGTGGAGGGCATCCGGCATTACGGGGTGACAAATATTCCCGGAATCGTGACACAAACTGCAACCTATGCCTTGACCCACGCAACCCTACCTTTTATAGTCCGGTTGGCCAACAGGGGAATCGAAGCGACGCTTCAGGCTGATCCCGGAATTGCCCAAGGGGTGAACGTTCGTCATGGGGCGGTAACGTATCCAGCGGTCGCCGAAGCGCATCAATTATCCTGTGAACCGCTTATCCGGAAAGAGGAAATACACGCAAGGTCGTCGGGGCGTAGCGCAGACCGGTAGCGCACCGCGTTCGGGACGCGGGGGTCGGAGGTTCAAATCCTCTCGCCCCGACCAGCCATTTCCGCATTCTGTCGTTCAGGCTTCATGACTGTCCTGATCATTATTGGAGGCGCAATGGTGGCCGGAGGGTCGCTCTTGCTCTGGTGGCGTCTCCGGTCACTGACGCAGACCGTCAAAGAGTTAACTCGCCAACAATATGACGGCCAGAATGAATTGCGGGAGACGGCCAGGCAACAGACAGAAGCCCTCTCGATTCTGCGATTGCAAGTCACCCAGTTGGTGTCGGGCCAAGAACTCGACGGCGACTTGGTCAGGACGGGGAGTCTGTACCACCAGGCCAATGCAGAGGAGGTCCGGCAAATGGTGGAGCGTCACGCTGAAGGCACAGGGAAAGACCTCATCATCGTGGACGTTCGGAGTGAAAGAGAATATCTCAACAGTCACGTCCCGGGGGCGCAACATATTCCGTTCGAATACCTGGAAACACGGTTCCAGGCCGAAGTGCCCAAGGAAACGAAAACCATTCTGGTGTATTGTTCTCAAGGTGAACGGAGTCGTCTTGCCTGTGATTTCCTGGGCCGTGAAGGCTATACGACCCTTGTGAATATGCGGGATGGGTTTCAAAAGTGGACCGGCCCGGTTCAGGGCAGGGGAACTCTCGATTTGGTGCAAATTCAATCAAGGAAGCTGTCCGACAACGTCGTGCAGGAAAAGGCGAAATCGTAATGGCTGAACCGTATGCCATTCTGAAGGTGATGGGGCCGTATCGTGAACCGAGAGAGCAGGCCTTGTCCTTTGACTATTCCGTCCAACGCCCGCATTGGGCAACCCCGCAAGGAGTCCGGGTCAAGATTAGTCTGGAAGAAGAATTGGATCTGCTCAAGACAAAGATTTTAAAAATTGCAGGAGGAACGGTAGGGCAGCAATTACGAATCAATCAACTGCTCGGCCGCGCTATCGCAGATCGCAAGCTGGACATCGCCAATGAAGAAACCCTGTTCAATGACCGCCGGGACGTCATGATCGACCCGTTTACCGGTTCCTGGTCCCATCTGTTTCCCCGTCTAGAATCCTGGATGAACCAGGAACGCGACAACCTCAGACGGGAAATTCTGGAAAAAGTGGGCCTTTAGGGAATCTCTGATTTCGTGTGATAGCGGGATGCAGGGTACGTGCCCATCGGCTGGTTGAAGCCACCGACCATTCCGAGCAACCTCGTCCGTATTTTGGAGAACGCCACCCTGGCCGATTTCGCGCTGCTGACCTCGGCCATGCACATGGCCTGGCTGCGCCATGTCGGTGGGCGGCTGAAGAGCGACTACCGCTACTCCATCGGCCTTGTTTACAACACCTTCCCTGTGCCGCCCGGCTTTGGAACGGACGGCATAGATCTGTCGAAACTGGAGCCACTTGCCCAAGCCGTACTCGACGCCCGCGCCGCCCACCCGGACGCAACACTCGCCGACCTGTATGATCCCGACCTGATGCCGTCGAATCTGCGTAAGGCGCATCAAACGCTCGACCGCGCCGTAGACCGCCTCTATCGGTGTACCGGATTCGCTTCTGAACGCGAACGGATCGAGCACCTGTTCATGCTCTACGAGAAAATGCGGGCTCCGTTGGAAGCCGGCATGAAGGCGAAAGCAAGACGGCGAAAGTAAAAATGTCTAGTGAGGCTGGAAGATTTGGTGTTTCTTTATGGGATGACGAACCCGCTCAGATAAACTTCAGCAGACCGGGAAAGAAAAAAGAGGCGTTAGGGAACCTCTGATTGAGTGCACGATCGGGCACATGGCGGCGTGGTGTCCTCGCTCAACCCTCACCTCTCTCTCTGATACGCTTCGGGTTTCGCTCCGGGACGTCTTGCTCTGCATCCCGCTATCACACGAAATCAGAGGTTCCCTGGGGGGCATGAAAAGAAAATTCAGCGAGTTCGGCGGCTTCCGTTCCTTCCCGGACCATTTGTTCGATGGGCAGTAACGCTTCGGCTTGTTGAATGGTGCCGAGCCGACAGCGCGTATTCGGATGGGGTGGGAGAAACAACGTGCAACAATCCTGGTCCGGTTCGATAGACGTTTCAAACGTTCCGATTTGTTGCGCTTCATTGGTAATTTCGATTTTATCCATGCCGATCAATGGACGGAGAATAGGGAGATTGGCCACCTGACTCACGATTTGCAGATTTTCTGCGGTCTGGGAGGCAACTTGCCCGAGACTGTCCCCGGTCACCACCCCCCAGCAGTGCTCTCTTTCGGCCAGTTCTTCCGCAATGCGCATCATCATCCGCCGGTACAGGACTACGCGGATAGGGGCAGGGGAGCCAAGGACGATTTGGCGTTGAATCTCCCCGAACGGCACGAGGTATAAGCGAGTCCCCAATTGATAGTGCGTGAGGATGGAGACGAGATCTCGGACTTTTTCTTCGGAGATCCGTGAGAGATAGGGCCGTCCATGAAAATGCACGAATACGGCCTTACACCCCCGCTTCATCATCCGGTAGGCGGCTACGGGTGAGTCGATGCCACCCGAGATAAGGCAAAGTACGTTGCGACTGATACCCGTAGGGAGTCCTCCCGGCCCCGGATATTTGACGAGCGAAAAATAGGCGGTGTGATCGACGATTTCGATGACAACGTTGACGTCTGCCCCGTTCAGACGCACACGTTTCCCTGTTGCGGCACACACGTACGCGCCTATTGCCCTGTTCAGTTCGACGGAGGTTTTTGAAAACCGTTTGTCCGCGCGTTTGGTCGTGACACGAAACGTCTCAAATGTTTGTGATTGAAGCGCGGTGGCAATCGCTTCGCACAGCGGCTTGAGGTCGGGTGCTTCATAATCGACCGGCAGGGAATGGGCTAGGGCATAATTCGCGACCCCGAAGGTATGACGGATACGATCCTGCACGTCTTCCCAGGCTGACTCGTTCGGGAACGTGATCCGGATGCGCCCGGAGAGTGGTCTGACTTCGGAGACGTTCGTCTTTTTGAGAGAGTTCCGGAGATGCTGAATCAGGCGCTGCTCGAAAAATCCGCGGTTGCGACCCTTGAGCGCCAGTTCGTGATAGTGAACCAGGGCATAGGGCATTACCCTTCAGCCTCCAAGAACCGTTCGGCGTCCATCGCGGCCATGCAGCCGGTGCCAGCGGCTGTAATCGCCTGTCGATAGTGCGGGTCCTGGACGTCCCCGGCAGCGAACACCCCGGGCACGCTGGTTGCCGTCCCATGGGTGATTCGAATGTAGCCGTTGGCATCCGTCTCGATTTGTCCCCTGAAGACGTGCGTATTCGGCGTATGGCCGATGGCCACGAACACGCCCTTACAATCCAGAGTGCCGATGTCACCGGAGACGGTATCCCGGAGGCGAAGACCGGTCACCACGTCGTCGCCCAGTACTTCTTCCACCACCGAATTCCAGCGGAACGAAATCTTTTCATTGTTCATGGCCTTGTCCTGCATGATCTTGGATGCTCGAAGTTTGTCCCGGCGATGCACGATGGTCACGTGGGTGGCGAATTTCGTCAAAAATGTGGCTTCCTCCATGGCACTGTCGCCGCCTCCGATGACGGCAATAGGCTGACCCCGAAAGAAAAATCCATCACAGGTGGCACACGTGGAAACCCCATGTCCGAGAAGTCGATTTTCCGAGTCCAGGCCCAGGAGGTTTGCCGAAGCGCCGGTGGAAATAATGAGCGACCGGGCCTGAATGGTTTCTTCATCATTGATTGTCATGGCAAAGGGGCGGCGACTGAGATCGACCCTGGTCACATCGGCCGTTTGAAAGACCGTGCCGAATCGTCCGGCCTGGGCGCGCATATCCTGAATCAATTGTGGTCCCATAATGCCCTGGGGAAAGCCGGGAAAATTTTCAACGTCGGTCGTTAACGTGAGTTGGCCTCCGGCTTGTGAGCCTTCAATCATGAGTGGCGAAAGATTGGCCCTGGCCGTGTAGATGGCGGCTGTAAGTCCGGCAGGGCCCGATCCGACAATGACAACGTTGTGCATAAGCTTTGATCCTTTGTCAGAAAAGTGAACAGGGTCAGGAGTGCCGCGGTCTGTTTGGGCGTGTCCGGTGCAACACTCCGGCTTCTTGAAGGAATTTCTGATACAGTTGTCGCACCTGAGATCGAAGCCGGGTTATTGGCAACGTGCCATCCAGAACATAATCCGCAAGTCGACGTTTGGTGTGCAAGGGCAGTTGCCCGCGAATTCGTCCCAATGCGTCCTTTCTGGTCATACCGTCCCGCACCCGGGCCCGTTGCAATTGGATGGGCCGGTTGGCGGTGACGACAATGACACGGTCCATTCGTTCATGAGCCTGTGCTTCAATCAGGAGTGCCGCGTCATACATAATCACGGCATTCGGATGTCGCCTGGCAATGGCGTTTGTTTGCCTGACTTGTTCGCGTGCCACGCGAGGATGCACGATGCGATTCAATGCCGACAGTTTTTGGGGATCCTGAAAGACCAGTTTAGCCAGGGCTCCACGGTCCAGGGTGCGATCGGCTTGCAGAATGTGGGACCCGAATGTTTTGACAATTCCTTTCCGGGCCGGTTTGCCCGGTGCGACTACGGTTCGGGCTAACTGGTCGGCCTGAATGACGAATGCGCCGCATTCCTGAAACAGGCCTGCTACCGTTGTTTTTCCGGAAGCGAGCCCCCCTGTTATCCCTACCAAGATCATGAGATTCTCCAGTATAGAAAATTTTTCCAGTCTCCGAAAGTCGCATGAGACAAAAGATTGGCTTTCCTGGATGTTAGCATGTGTTTGCAGAATCAGGAATTGATCGCACTTGAACTCAATTATGTCCAAAGGTTGCTGGCTTGACCTGGAAAAGATGCTTCCTGTATGTCCCCTCTGTGTCCGCTTATACGGTTTGGCTTCTTTCAGATACGGGAAACACGGTGGACACAACAAAAAGGACTCGACCCTGATGTTCAGATTGGTGATTCGCTCCGTTTTCGCCATTGGTGTGTTGTTTGTGTTGTCGAATGCCGGCGCGTTGCTTGCTCAAGAGCCAGGCAGCACTCGCGAACGAACTTCCGGCACAGGATCAACCTGGGTCGTGGCTCCGGACGGGACCGGGCATTTCACGTCCATTCAAGAGGCAATCGATCAGGCGCAGGCTGGAGATACCGTCTTTATCAAGGCAGGGCGTTATGCCGAGGACGTCACGGTACACAGTAAAGAAGGACTCAAGGTCATCGGAGAAGGCCGGGAACAAGTCTTGATCGCGGGACTGAAGCGGGTCGGCACGTTGCATATTGGAAAATGGCCTTATGGAGCCACAAACGTGGAAATTAGCGGCTTGACCGTTCAACAACACGGCGGGTTGGGCGTGGGTATTTTCAACGGAGCAGGCGTGACCCTCAAGCATCTCAAAGTCGATGGCTTTGTCTTCGGTCAACAGGTTCAAAATGTCCACATTGAGCAGTGCATTGTCGGCGGCAGTGAAACCACGGGCATTGCGTTTGCGGATTCTCAGGCAACGTTGCTCGACAATCTGATTCACGACAATGACCATGGCGTGTCGGTCGGCGGAACGTCGGTTGTGCATCTGGAACGGAACGTCATTACGCGAAGCTTGTTTGAAGGCGTCCTGGTGGCGGATCAAGGCAAAGTCTCGTTGATTCGGAACACCCTGGTGAAGAACCGGGGCGGCGTCAAATTTCAGGGTGATGCAACGGGCAGGGTCGCAGGCAATATTATTGATAAAGCCCAAGTCGGCATCGCCTGGTCAGCCAAAAATGCCGTGACCATCGCGCACAATGGATTGCATGATGTCGAGGTCAATTATCAGTTCGAAGGTCAAGCCGGGGCTGGTTCCTCAACGCCCCATGCTTTTTCGGACGTTTATCTTGCCCCCAAATTTGTTGCACCACATGCAGGGGATTACCGATTACAGGCCGATTCTCCACTGCTGCACGTCGGCGAGTTCCCTTACCTGGGCGCCTTTGGCCCCGTGCGCGAGTAGGGAGCGGATCTTGCATGAATGGTCGCGCTGCTCCGAATTGTTAATGTTCACTCATGCCGCGACCTTGCGCGCGGGGCCACGGGGTCGCCCTTGCGGACTTGCAGGTTGCCTTGGAGCAAGCTTTGCTCGCTGACAAGGATGTCCGCCCGCATCAGGCCTTGGGACCCAAGGCCGAAGCCCAGTAACGCATCTTGTCAACGAGTGACGGAACATAGACCTGAATGTCAGGCCGGCATTCATTCTGGAGAACGTAGAGCGATTCGAGCAACGCTTCGGGAAACCAGGATGGAGCTGTCTGCAATAGTTTTCGTTTAGGTTGATCGTTAAACCGGCCATTGTTCTTCACGCCAAGCCATGTCCCAAAACATCCATTCATAGCGCGAGCTGGTCAGAAACGCTTCACGCATCCGCTCCTGTTCAGCCTTGCCGGCCCGTTTAGCTTCTTTGTCGACCAGGGCGCGCATCCATCGGGTGCCCTCGGCAAATTCCGGAGATCCGTATAATAATAACCAATCCCGATAGGGATGTTTGGGAGATGGCGGGCCTTTTCGCAAGAGATGTTGGCCTGCGACACAATAGATCCATGCGCAGGGAAGGGCCACGACCGTGAGTTCGGCTAGTGTGCCGGTTTGGGCGATGCTTCGCATGTGACGGCAGTAGGCGTAATTTGTCGGGGCGAGCGGTGTGCTTCGCATGTCGGTTGCGGTCAGCTTCCATTGTTTGCCATAGGTTTCGTGCAATCCGCGTTCGACGATGATGGTTTCTTCCACGAGCTTGGCAAAACGAAGAGCCGTATCAGGGTCTTGGGCTCGTTGGGCGCCCAAAGCAAATATCCTGGCCAGTTCTTCGAGGTACCGGGCATCCTGCAGGATGTAATACCGGAATTTGCGTTTGGGAAGCGTGCCTTTCCCCAGAGCCACCACGAAAGGATGCTTGAATTGCGCATCCCAAATCGGCTTAGCTAATTGCTGGAGACGTTTGGTGAAACTCACACTGTCTCCGGCGCGTTAGAGTAAGGCTCGTGCGGCAGCAACGGCAGCCTCCATAATGAGGCGGACGCGAATGAGAGGCATGAAATTTCCCATGAGTAAGACTCCCATTCTATGGTGTAATTGACCGGAGAATCACGGGATGTTGACTGAAAGTTTTATACGGCAGGATTGCAGATCTGTCAAGAAATGGAACACCCAGGAAATTCTTGATCGCCGACATAAGGAATCCCTGCCTGCTGAAGAGAGCCGGCAATTTCATCATGACGGGCTAGATCGAATTGTCAGTCATGAACTTCAGGAGGGTAGGGTTGACGAAGTCGGGGGTTTCCCAGTGGGGGAGATGTCCGGAATTCGGCGCAACCAGGAACGAACTTCCAGGAATGAGCGTGTGCAGGGTTTGTCCTGCCGAAGGAGGGAAGATCTTGTCATGGGCGCCCCAAATAATGAGCGTCGAGTGGGAAATGTCTGTTAATCGTGGGGCAAACGTCGTTTCCCATTCCGGGATCTGATCCAGTTGTGAATACATGGCCTGGAAGAATCCAGGCTGAGCGCGGAGCCGGTGAGCCCGTTCCACGACCATCGGGGAAATCAGGGCCTCATCGTGAATAATTTCTTTCAGAATCAGTTGAATGGACCACCGGCCGGTTATTCGACTTCCCAATTTGGACAACCAGAGTGCCGGCCGGTGTTTGATGAACTGTCTGGCTCTTGGAGATTTGATGGTGCCGAGAATGTTGGCGGGAAAGCCTCCGATCAGCACGAGTCCGGTGACGCGATCCGGATGTTCCAGGCTCATGCCGATTGCGAGACCGGCCCCCAGGGAACTGCCGATCAACGTGGCTTTTTCAATGCGGAGGGTATCCATGAACGTGCGAAAGGTAGCGAGAAGAAAGGCCGGAGAATACGCGAGGTTCGGTTTCTCGGAGAGTCCCGCCCCTAACAGATCAGGCGTAATGACCCGGCACGATCGGGAGAGCGCGACCTGTTGGTGTTCCCAATGCCACATAGAGCCTCCCAGCCCGTGAATCAAGATGACGGACTGACCCTTCCCATGGTCCAGATAGGCAAGGCGATGTCCGTTTGCGGTCGTGGTATGAACGGCGTATCGATGGAGAAGGGCAACGTGGGAAGGGGTGTCGAACAAAGAAGAGGCGTGAGGTGTCACGACAATGGAACAACACGGCGGCTGCGTTGAGCCGTCTTGCTCGTCAGGACCAACGATCGTAAGTCCTTACTTATTCGAGCCGGATCAGGGTTTCATCGCAATTTACGAAATCGCCTTCACCGACGTATATGGCCTTCACCGTACCTTCAATCGGTGCGGCAACTTGGTTTTCCATTTTCATCGCTTCAATGATGAGCACCGGCTCATTGACCGCGACGGGGCTGCCCTCCGTGACAAGAACTTTGACGACACGACCCGGCATGGGTGTTGTGACGTCTCCCGGTCCGCTGGGTTTAGGGCGCTCTCCTTGGGCGATGTCGGTTGAGACGGGCGCATCCGGTCCACTGGCCAACACTTCTTGCAGCGGTTCGAGGTAAATTTCCTCGAGTTTGTCATCGACCTTGATATAGTAGGGTTTTTTCCCATCGACGGTCCGCCCGGAGCCTGAAATTCGCACGTGATACGATTCGCCGTGAAGGGTGATATTAAATTCCATGGGTGCAAGGTGCAATCCTTGTTGTCTGCTGCCACCGCCTCCTTCTGGCAGTGGTGCAAGAGGTTCGGGCCGCAACTCCCCACTTGCACGTTCGTGGAGAAATTGTAACGCCACGGACGGGAACAAGGTATATGACAAGACGTCTTCCTCGGAAACGTCGTGCGCGCTCAATTCTTTGGCGGCTTCTTCCAATTCAGGGGCAAGGTTATCGGCAGGCCTGTTTGAGATAGGCGTGTCGTTGGCGATAGCCTTTTCTTTTATGGTCGAATCCACCGACCCGGGCGGTTTGCCGTAGAGGCCCAAAAAGTAATTTTTGGCCTCGTTGGTGATGACTTTATACCGCTCTCCGGTTATCACGTTCAGCGTGGCTTGAGTGCCGACGATTTGACTGGTAGGGGTGACCAATGGAGGATAGCCCATGTCTTTCCGGACCCGTGGAATTTCCTCCAATACTTCTTTCATTTTTTCTATGGCATCCTGTTCCGCCAATTGGGATGCCAGATTCGAAATCATGCCGCCCGGGACTTGTGATAACAGGACGTCCGTATCGACGCCCGTATAATCACTTTCAAATTGGTGATATTTTTTTCTTGCCGCTCGCAGATGTTCCGTTATGGGTGGGAGCAGGGACAAATCCAATCCTGTGTCATAGGGGGTCTTTTTCAGCGCCGCGATAAAGGTCTCTGTGGGGGGATGCGACGTGCCGCCCGCCAGCGGAGAAAGAGCCGTATCCAAAATGTCGAGACCGCCGAGGATGGCCATGAGTGACGACATTGAAGCCATGCCCGACGTATAGTGCGTATGAAGGTGGATAGGAATCCGAACCGCGTCTTTCAACCGTTTGATGAGTGCGTAGGCCTCGAAAGGCGGTAAAAGTCCGGCCATATCCTTGATGCAGATGCTATCTGTCCCAAGATCTTCGAGGCGTTTGGCTTGTTCTATGAAGTGGTGCAGGCTGTGTACAGGGCTGACCGTATAGCAAATCGTGGCTTCCACGTGTTTGTTGCACTGCCTGACCACTTTGATGGCGGGTTGCATATTTCGAATGTCATTCAGGGCGTCAAAAATGCGAAAAACGTCAATGCCGTGTTCCGCGGACTTGACGATGAATTTTTCCAGGACGTCGTCGGCATAATGCCGATACCCCACCAGGTTTTGTCCGCGTAGTAGCATTTGTAACCTGGTGTTAGGGGCTGCCTGGCGGAAGGCACGTAACCGTTCCCATGGATCTTCTTTCAAAAATCGCAGGCAAGCGTCGAACGTGGCCCCCCCCCACACTTCCAAAGACCAGAACCCGATGGCGTCCAGCCGTTCTGCCGTCGGGATCAGGTCTTCCGTGCGCATGCGCGTCGCCAGTAACGATTGATGCCCATCTCGCAAGCACACGTCCGTCAGGTGTAGTTTTCGTCCCGGTGAGGCTTCCAGATCAAACGTCTCCGAACGTTTGGCTTTCCGTCGCTTTCGAGACGATACGCCGGTGCGTCTTTTGAATTTGTCCCAGAACGTTGGTTTCTTTGCCATAAGGGGCCTTTGCGTTAAAGCGACTCTTTGCTGCTGAGGCGTTACAGCCCTTCATATGCCGCAATGGCAGCAGAGAGCGTTACCACAAGATCTTCAGATGCCAAGGCATAGTCATATTCATAGAGGGCAGGATGAGAGTCCAGGTAAGACGTGTCAAATTTTCCTGACCGGAAATCGGGTTCCTCCATAATGTTCTTTAAAAAGGGGATGTTTGTTTTGACTCCCCGCAACAAAAATTCCTCCAGTGAGCGGTTGGTTCGCCGAACCGTTTCATCCCAAGTCCTACCTTGTACCGTCATTTTGGCCAACAATGCATCATAATAAGGAGGAATGGTATAATCCTTATACGCGGCGCCGTCGATCCGGACACCAATCCCGCCGGGAGAAAAGTACGCCGTGATTTTGCCCGAAGAAGGACGAAATCCGTTTTGAGGGTCTTCAGCGTTGATTCGACATTGAATGGCATAGCCTTGAAGATTGACTTCATGTTGCCCGAACACCAACGGCCGTCCGGCAGCAATCCAAACTTGGGTCTGGACGATATCGATAGTCGTAATCTGTTCCGTAACCGTATGTTCTACCTGAATCCTTGGATTCATTTCCATGAAATAGTAATTGCCATCCAGATCCAACAGGAATTCGATCGTGCCGGCGTTTTGAAACTTGGCCGCACGGGCTAGGGCTACCGCGGCATCGCCCATTTGACTTCTCAGTTGAGGGGTCAGGATCAATGACGGGGCAATTTCGATCATTTTTTGATGGCGTCGCTGGACGGAACAATCGCGTTCGCCTAAATGCACGATGTGCCCTTCATTGTCTGCAACGAGCTGGAACTCGATATGATGCGGTCGTTCGATGTATTTTTCAAGAAAAAGATCGGCGTTTCCGAAAGCCGCCAACGCTTCCCGAGCTCCGGATTCCATTGCCTCTTTGAGTTCTTCGTCGGAACGGACGACGCGAAGTCCGCGTCCTCCGCCACCGGCGCTAGCTTTGACCATCACCGGATAGCCGACGGATTGGGCAAAGTTCAGGCCTTCTTCGACGCTTGCGACTCGACCGTTCGTTCCCTGAACGATGGGGATCCCAATTTGTTTGGCGAGTTTTCGGGCCTGTACTTTGTCCCCCAACAGTTCCAAGGCCTCGGGAGTGGGACCGATAAACGTGATCCCTGCCTCTCGACACAAATGGGCAAACGGGGCATTCTCCGCCAAAAACCCGTATCCCGGATGAATCGCATCGGCCCCGATGCGTTTGGCCAAGTTGACGATTTGCCGGGCATCGAGGAATCCCTGGACCGGACCAGGGCCGACTAAATACGCTTCATTGGCCTTTTTGACGTAAATCGCCGTGGCTTCGCATTCTGCGTAAATTGCTGCAGTCGCAATGTTGAGTTCACGACAGGCCCGGATAACCCGCATTGCGATTTCACCACGATTTGCCACGAGGATCTTTTTGAACATGGCGTACTCTGAAGAAGAGAAATCTCTACAGTTGACGTAAAAAGTCCTCAGCCACTGTTTCTGAGAGACCAGATCTCAGAAAGCCTATTGAAATTTGTGAGTGAGGGACCTATGTAGCATGGACAGGAAGGCTCCTGTCAATAGTGGACTGGGACTGGAAATCGGCATTACTCCCCGTTGAGGGGGTAATATTTAATGACCGAACTGGTTTTGTCCTGGAAAAGACCACTGGCACCTGTTTTTATGGCTCGTTGCCCTTGAGGTGACAGTACGTACTCCAAAAAGGCTTTGGCCACGGGAGAGGCATTGGGGTTCATCACGAAAACCACCGGCCGACGAAGGGGATAGGTGCCGTCCAGGACGGTTTGGTATTCAGGTTCGATGGTATCGACGAACAGAAGGGTGACACCATACCCGTCTTTACGGGCTTGCAGAGCCGGGCCCATCGAGACATAGGAAATGGAATAAATATCCCCGTTGATGGCCTTAAAGGTTTCATTTTCTCTTTCGACGACTTTTGCCCGGACTTTCTCGTGCTTTTCAAAACCCAGCCATTTTTCAAAGGGTTGGCGAATGTTTTGATTCCAGGTCCGATGGATTAGTGAAATTTTGGCTTCCGGTCCGTCTTCGTACACTTCCGACCAGAATTGTATTTTGCCTGAGAAAATTTTCGCCAACTGTTTCCGGGTGACGTCTTCGATGGAATTGGAAAAGTTTGTCACTACGGCGATTCCGTCCCAGGCTACGGTCGTTGAGGGGAGATCCTGTTCTGCTTGACCCGTAATGGCGATATCGGCTGCGTTTCCCCGAACTTCTTCGACGGGTCTGGCGTTTTGGTGCCAGAAAAAATCCATGGAAGTTTTGGGATGCAACGTTTCAAAGTTTTTTGCTAAGGCCTCGATTGCGTACCGTTCCGGCCCATTGCCCACGATCAAGGCAGAGCCGGTTAATTCCCCGGGTGCCCCAAATGACGGCACGCCGAACAGCAGCAAGGTCATCGGCCAGAGTCCCATCAGAACGTAGAGTTTGTGTAACGTGGTTTTTCCCTGAATGTTTCGCATACGCCCTCTCTTATTCAGTGGAACGTGTGTGCTCAGTAAAACAGTGTCATTTCATCACAACAAATAGGTACGGAACGATCCTCCCATGTTATTGATTGTGTATCGATCTCGCAGGGAATCACCGGGTGACAGCAGGTATGAAACGGTGGGCGTCAACCTTCTCCGGAACCTGAATCCGTTGGTTGGGTCATTCTGGGAGGACCGGGAACTTCACGGGCTCCACCCATGATAGGCGGAAGTTTTTTAAATTTATCCATCCTTTCATTATACATGTCGTAGGCCTTCATCTCGTTAAATCCAGGTTTATGATCGCCTTTGATTTGTGAAGCGAACGCGGACATGAGTCGCTGGGCATTGACGGCGTTGCATTGGGGACAGGTGGTCTCTTCCGGTCTGGCGTTGACGGATTGGAGCCGTTCAAATTTATGGCCACAGGTATTGCATTGATATTCATAAACAGGCATGGATCGGTTCGCTCCCTTGTTACGGATTCATGAACGCATCGCGACAATGAATCCATTATACAGGATTAAAAATGTCCTTGACCATCACCTGGTGGAATTATTCTGTCTCGTCCTTTTGTTTCGGGAAGGAGTCTGTCCCGGCCCTGTCCTCGACATTTTTATCCGGGATCTCATCGAGAATCGAGCCGGTGGAGTGCGGGACTGCTCTTGACGCCTTAAGGGTTTCTTCTTTAAGTTCTTATCATTCCGATGAGTTTTGTTCATTCTAATGGGTTGGAGGAAAGCAGATGTCTGTTTTGGTGAGAACGTATCGGTTAGCCAGTGGGTTGCAACAGGTAGAGCGGATTGATGATCCGGATCGCATTGAACGGTATATGAAACTGTTTGATCGTGAAGATCTGAAAAAAATCCAGACCGGAGCCAAGGTCAAGATTGAAAAAGATGAATGGCAGCTTCTTGAAGACTAAAACGATTCATTCCTGAGGCACCTTATGGCTCTTTGGGTCAATATCCGAAGATCAGTGGATGAGGCCGTTCTGCATAGGGAGCGGTGCATCGAGGTCCCTTCCACGCCCACACGGTCTGATTTTTGGGAGGGTGGGTGGTTTGAATATCCCGATAAAGACACCGCCTTGGACGCTCTGGAACAGTCCGGAGTCTTGCGTCAAATAAAATGTCACCTGTGCAAGCCCTAGGGAACCTCTGATTTCGTGTGATAGCGGGACGTCTTGTCCTGCACAAGAAACCTGGCGTTTGGGGAGTGGTGCGCCCCCCCGTCGGATTGACGGGGGGAGTGTGCCCGCGAATTTCCAGGTCAAAGCCCATGGCGGAAAAATTTGGCGGATATCGATGGGTCAAGGAGGGCTACCTCGACAATCGTATACAGGGCGTCGTGGTGGGGGAGATGACTTTTGCCTCCATCGGTCCGATAGAATTTTATTTGAACGGGGATTTCAATTCCGACATTGCCGGTCTGATTTTTTCCTTTAAGAATTCTCAATTCGTCGATAACTCCAACGCTTCCTCGCGTCTCCTTGATTTGGCCAATCCCCTGACCGGTACCGTGAGTTTGATTTCCTTTGATCCCCATCCCCTTCTTGCGCCGCATCCTTATATTGAATGGTTTTCTCTCAACGGCGATCATTATCGGATTGAATTACAGGGAAATGATGCACGGCTTCTCGATCCTGCCGAAGCCTCATCCTATGACGAGCAAAGCCGAAAAATCCGGAAGACCTGTGCCGGTCGATCCGTGATGCCGCCTGCAGAAACACCATCTGCCGACCAGGAATGGTTCTAGTCTCTCGAATCGGCAATCTCGCCCAGGGTCGAGAGAAACGTCTCGAATTTATTGACAGTCTTTTCTCCCCGTCCGTACAATTTCTTTCCTGATGCGTAACGATCGTTTTCTGAAAGCCTGCCGCCGGGAACCTGTGGATCGGACGCCGGTCTGGTTTATGCGACAAGCCGGGCGCTATATGGCGGAATATCAGCAAATTCGGGCGAAGCATGGTATTCTCGACGTGTGTAAGACCCCGGACTTGGCCGCAATCGTGACGCTTCAACCCATCGAACGCTTTGACTTGGATGCAGCCATCATTTTTGCAGACATCTTGTTGCCCCTGGAGCCAATGGGGTTGCAGTTGACCTTTCGTGAGGAGGAAGGTCCGGTCATTCTCAATCCGGTGCGACATCAGGACGACGTGGCGCGATTACGCCAAGTGGAATGTGACGCCTTTCGGTTTTCTTTCGACGCCGTCAGCTTGACGAAAACAGCATTGGACGGACGTGTCCCGCTCATCGGTTTTGCCGGAGCCCCGTTCACGCTAGCCAGTTATGCGATTGAGGGAGGGAGTTCTCGGAACTATCTCAATACTAAACAAATGATGTTCAGCAGGCCTGATCAGTGGCATACATTACTTCGTAAACTTTCGGACGTGGTGGTGACGTATTTGGAGAACCAAATCCGAGCGGGTGTCGAGGTCGTTCAAATTTTCGACAGTTGGGTCGGGTGCCTGTCTCCAGCCGATTACGGCGAATACGTCCTGCCGCACGTGAAATCGGTTATTGATCGCTTGAAACCTGAAGGGATTCCGGTCATCTATTTCGGAACGGGCACGTCGACGCTCCTCCCGCTCATGCGCAGTGCCGGCAGCGATGTCTTGGGGTTGGATTGGCACGTTGAGCTTGATGAAGCGTGGGCGCGGGTCGGGTTCGACGTCGCCGTACAGGGGAATTTGGACCCCGTGGCGTTGTTTGCACCTCTGCCGGAACTTGAGCGCCGTATCATAGATATTCTGGACAGGGCCGGGAGCAGGGCCGGGCACATTTTCAATCTCGGTCATGGCATTCTTCCCCAAACCCCCGTCGAGCACGTTGAGTCTGCCATTGAGTTCGTTCGCCAATACTGTACTCGATGAGCACTCACCCTGTTTGCTCAAGGTTTTTTGCTGAATTATCATGCGGCCTCCCAAACGAGTTGTGATTGTCGGAGGGGGAATTGCCGGACTTTCCGCTGCGTTTGCCTTGCTGGAACAAGCAGGAAACAGGGATAAACCTCTTCAATGTACCGTGGTAGAGGGGCAAGATTCTTTCGGCGGAAAAATCATCACGAACCGTCGGAATGGCTTGGTCACGGAGGGTGGACCTGATTCATTCCTGACGACGAAACCGGCGGCTCTTGCCCTCTGTGAAAAATTAGGGCTGACCGCGCAATTGATCAACACCAATCAAGAAAACGCGCAAACGTTTACCTATTCGAAAGGACGATTGCGGGAATTCCCCCAAGGTCTCATCGCAATGGTCCCCACAAAGTTCAGTCCCCTGTTTCGCAGTGGGGTGGTCTCCTGGGCCGGTATCGTGCGAATGGGAGCTGATTGGATCATTCCCGGACGCCCTCATACAAAAGAGGAGGAAACGTTGGCGGAGTTTTTCATCCGACGGTTGGGTGTCGAGGCTTTTGATCGTCTGGTTGAACCCTTGGTCGCCGGGATTTACGCCGGTGACGCGAACGAGTTGAGTGTGGACGCAACGTTTCCCCAACTCGTCGAATTGGAACGCAAGCACGGTAGCCTGATCAAGGGAGCGTTGACCATGCAGCGGGCGCGCCCCTCGCCCAAGCCGGATGCGGCTACCCGTACGTTATTCACGACCTTGGAGGGTGGGTTGGGCGATTTGATTACGAGTCTGACGGGCAGACTCACGGGCGCCGGAGTGTCTCTTCGGCGGGGTGCCAACGCATGCGCGCTTCAAGTACGCGATTCCCATACGCCGTATCAGGTTGAATTGAAAGGGGGAGAGCGTTTGGAAGCCGATGCTGTGATTCTTGCGACTCCTGCATACGTTTCCGCGGACATGCTCCGCTCGTTTGATCATGAAACGGCTACGCTCCTGGACCAAATCCCTTATGCCTCCACAATGACCATCTCGATGGTCTTTGCCGAACCTGAAGTTAAACTTCAAGTTCGTGGCTATGGTTTTGTGGTGCCACGAATTGAAAATCGTGCATTGATTGCAGCGACCTGGTCGTCGATGAAGTGGGCGGGCCGAGCGCCTTCCGGCCGATGCCTGATTCGATGTTATCTGGGCGGACGTGGACGAGAGCATTTGTTGGAGTTGGATGATGCAGTATTGACGGGGAAAGCCTGCCGTGAACTGGAATCGATGGCTGGCATTCAAAGCCTCCCCCTTCACGTGGAAGTGTATCGATGGCCTCGCGCCATGCCCCAATATACCCGTGGGCATCGGAAACGCGTGAAACACCTTCGCCAACGTCTAGTCCAGCATCCCGGACTATACGTAACGGGGGCGGCCTATGACGGCATCGGAATCCCGGATTGTATCCGCGACGCGGAAAACACCTCTGCAAAGCTGAGCACGTATTTATGGGAGCAAACGTCGTAATACGCCGTGTATCGGCTGTGGGAACATGATGGATCGGGAAATCGGAGAACGTCGCGTTCGGGCTCGCGTCGTGGCTCAAGGTCGCGTGCAGGGTGTCGGGTTTCGTGCGTTTCTCCGATCGCAGGCGACCGGGTGTGGTTTGAGCGGATGGGTCAGAAACTTGCCGGATGGTCGAATAGAAACAGAAGTTGAAGGGGCTCGCGTTCTCGTCGATGAATTCATCCAAGCCGTCAAACGCGGACCATCCTTGGCGTACGTTCTTGACGTTCAGGTGCAATGGATCAAGCCCAATGCTCAGGGGGCTTCTGATTTTCTTATCATCCACGGGAGTGGGTAGAGAGAATTCTTGCTGAATCACGGCTGGAAAGGATTGGTGTATGAGTTACAAATCATTAATTCGTGAGATCCCTGATTTTCCCAAACCGGGTATTCTCTTTTACGACATTACGACATTATTGAAGAATCCTGAGGGATATCGGGCAGTCATTGACGACCTTACGGAACGCTATAAGAATGCAGATGTCAGCAAGGTGGTGGGGATTGAATCGAGGGGTTTCATATTGGGATGCCCGTTGGCCTATAATCTGAGGGCAGGGTTTGTGCCGGTTCGCAAAGACGGCAGGCTTCCCGCCGACGTGTTCGAAGTGAAATACAACTTGGAGTACGGGGCAAGCTCGCTGGCTATCCATCGAGACGCCGTGGCGCTGGAAGAACGTGTATTGGTGGTGGATGATCTTTTGGCTACCGGCGGGACCGCGTCGGCAACAGTCGACCTATTGTGGAAATTAGGAGCGGAAATCGTGGGGTGTGCCTTTATGATTGAATTGGTGTCTTTACAGGGCCGTCAAAAAATTGAGAATTGCGAGGTTCATTCCTTGATGACTTATGACTGAACTGCTATCTTTAGGACCCTTCACATCCTGAATCGATGAGCATTGCCGTTGATAACGGACAGAGCAGATCACAGACTGCCGTTGTGTAAGAAAAGGAGATTTGACATGGCCGGGAAAGCGACGAAGAAAAGTTCGACAGCAGTTGCTAAGCCTTTTCCCAAAACTTCCACGACAAAATCACCTGCCTCTGTCCGGAACCAAACCACGAAAATGACTTCCCGTTCGACAAAGGTCGCAGCCGGTGACGCAACCGTCGTAAAAAAAAAGACTCCACCGAAAGAGAAAGCTCCCAAACGGCTGTCTTCTTCACGATCGGTGACGTTGAAGAAGATTATGCTGGAAAAACGAGTTCATCTCATGAAAGAAATTCAAGACCAGTTGGGCCAATCATTGACTGAAGAGCAGCAACGGCGGTTTGAGTCGGCCATGGACAGTGGTGACCAAGCCCTATTGGATTTGGAACGTGAAATGGGCATTTCCCTTCAAGAAAAACGAAACCGGGAACGACAAATGATTGATGAGGCCTTGGTGCGCTTGGAAGAAGGGACCTATGGCATCTGCGTCGAGTGTGGCACTGAAATCAGCGAAAAACGACTGGCTGTCATGCCGTTCGCCAGACTCTGCGTCGAATGCCAGGAAAAAATCGAGTTGCTTGAAAAAATCGAACGAGGAGAGCAACGGATCTGACCTGCCCAACGACTGCCCTCTTGAGTCCCGCCAGTTTTCTTCGTTGCGCCTATTTTTCTACGGAATCGATTGCACGGCTGGCCCGGCTGGATGAGGAAATATTCCAATCCTTGTCCTGAAAGGAAAGAAGTCAGGAAGCTATCCAGGTTACGATGAAAGCCGTGGTGTTAGCCAGTGGGGGGCTCGATTCAAGCGTGGCGGCCGCCATGGCGCGTCGCGAGGGGTATGTCCTGTATCTGCTCACAGTCCGGTACGGACAGCGCCATCATGCTGAAATTCAAAGGGCACGGGAGATTGCTGCGTGGCTGGGAACCGCAGAGCATAAAATTCTTCAATTGGATCTGCACCAATTCGGTGGTTCGGCCCTGGTCGGCTCGGAGGCCATTCCGAAGAATCAGTCAGATCAGGAACGGCAAACCGGCGTCCCATCCACGTATGTTCCGGCACGAAATACGATCTTTTTATCGTTGGCATTAGCCTATGCCGAGGTTGTTGGTGCTTCCTGCATTTTCATTGGCGCCAATGTATTGGATTATTCCGGGTATCCGGATTGTCGCCCTGAATTTCTGGACGCGTTTGAACGAGTGGCCCGGCTCGGCACGAAACAAGGAACGGACGGCCAGGCGGTTCAGATTAAAGCGCCGCTTTTACTTTTGAGTAAAACCCAGATCATTCAGCAAGGCCGGGCCTTGGGTGTTCCCTTTGAACGGACTCACAGTTGTTACGATCCTTGTGAGGATGGCTCGGCTTGTGGGCACTGTGACAGTTGCATCATCCGGTTGCAGGGCTTTCACGATGCGGGTCTTCGGGATCCGGTATGCTATGCGGAACGTGCCGCTGGCTCGTCATGATCGCTTCGGACGGCAGGTGGTGGAACGCACTGAGATGATAGGTCGAATGGAGATAAAACTGGTGTGGTTTGGCATGGCCGCCTTGACCTGTGTTATCGCTTGTTCGGATGGGCAGAACGAAACGAGTTCGGCCCATGTCTCTCATGAAGGCGTCATGCAGGAGGCCGGTGCGTCTCGGGGGTCTTCGGAACCGGTGCCTGAAGAGTATCAAGCAGGGGAAGAACGTTTCAATGCCCTGTGTTCGCGTTGTCATGGCTTGGCGGGCCGGGGAACGAACATGGGCCCGCCGTTGGTGCATAAAATTTATGAGCCTTCCCATCATGCTGACTTTGCGTTTATGCGAGCGGCCATGCAGGGCGTCCGGGCTCACCACTGGAAATTTGGGGATATGCCCAGGATTCCTGAAGCCACGTCCGATCAGGTGACAACGATCGTCACGTATGTCCGGTGGTTGCAACGGCAGGCAGGAATTTATTGAGGGCAATGTGTCCTGTCAGCGGCAGAACGGGGGAACACGAAAACTTTGAAGATCAGTCCAAGCGGTGATGACCCATGTTTACCCTCTCACGAACCGGAAGGGTGAGCGTGGGGGACACGCAGGGAGGGAGGCGTTGCCTTTCTCCTCCATGGGCATCTGTCGAAGGAGATTATTCGTGGAGCGTGTAGACCAGATGAGTATCGGTTTGGGCCACGCCTTCAATGGAATGGATTTTGGTGAGAACCAATTGCGTCAAAGCCTCTTGGCTGACGACTTCGACTTTAGCAAAGATATCGGGCTTTCCCCAACAAGCGTCAATGGTTGTAATTTCCTCGATTTGTGCCAATAAATTTTTGACGTTTGCCGTTTGTCCGGGTAGCACGTTGATGAGAACATAAGCACTTTCTGGCATTTCTCAAACTCCCCTTTTCAAAATCTTTCACATCGCAGGTCGTCCGACAACGAACGAAAAACAGGCTAACGCAAGCAGTCTCTTCAAATCAAGGAAAGTTACTGTACGCGTGCAAGCCGGAGGGTCGTTGATCCTTCTTCTCAGGATTGTTTGTCCACGTTCTTTTCAAGAGATTCAACGAGTTCCTGAATGCGATTAAACCCTGCTTGCCAAAATGATTTGTTACAGAGATCGATGTCGAGAGTGCTGAGCATGGTCTGAGGGCTTTGGGAACCCCCGTGGCTCAACAGTTCGAGGTATCGCGGAATGAAAGGCGTTCCCTCTTTTTTATGGCGTTGAAAGAGTGAGAGAACCAACAAATTTCCAAAACAGTACGCGTAACAGTAAAACGGACTCCGGAAAATATGGGGGATCGTCAACCATTCCCATTGAAACGTCTTGGAGATGCTCATGGCACGGCCGAATTGTTCTTTGAGAAGGTGAACATACGTTTGGGCAAGCCCGTCGATGGTCGTTCCTTTGGCGATGCGCGTATGGGCTTGGTTTTCGAATTCGACAAAATACGCTTGCCGCAGAATCGTTGCGTAGAGGTCATCGAGTTGGCCTAACAACAACCGTTGTTTCACTTTTGCTCCGGTAGCGTCTGCAAGCAGGGCGTCGGAAAGAAGCTGTTCTCCGAACACGGAGGCCGTTTCAGCAAGAGGCAAGGTGGCGTGAAAGGTGAACACCGAATGATGTCGGGCCATCATGCTATGCACGGCATGACCGAGCTCATGGGCTAAGGTGGCGACGTCCCGGGCGTCACCGGAGTAGTTCAACAGGACGTACGGAGTGAGCGAGGGCAACACGCTATAGCAAAATGCCCCGCCCATTTTTCCCGGAGCGGGCCTTGCGTCAACGTGCCGTTCAGCGAAGACTTGACGTGCGTGCTCTGCTAAAGTCGGAGAAAATTGTTGATACGCGTCGAGTGTCAGTTTGACTGCCTGGTCGAAAGGATACCGGATTTTTTTTGATTGCAGGCTGGGCATACACGTCGTAACGAGTCATGCGCGGGAGTTTGCAAATCCTGGCTTTGATCCGAAAATTTTCCTGGAAAATGTGTCGATTGTCCCGGCAGGTTTGAAGCAGCGTGGAGACGGCTTTATCGGGAACGTCGTTATGAAGGTTTCGAACGGCAATCGGGCTGGCATATCCACGGAGATCCACCCTTTCGTTTTTCCAATCCATTACGAGGGCTTTATACATGTCCCCGAGAGAATTGGCATGCTTCGAATACACTCGAAATAGTTCGTCGTAAGCCTGCCGGCGCACGTCAGCGGAGGGATTCCGGAAATACACGGCTACTTGTTCCCGTGACAACGACCGTGATTCGCCGCGTGAATCCAATTGAAAGGTCAACCCATTGGTGATCACCTCGTAGAGGCTGTCGAGGGCCTCCCGCCCAGTTGTGTTTTTGAGGTTGATGATTTGTTCTTCGGCTTCGGACAAGGCGTGGCGTTTGACTCGCCGGAGTGACTCCAAATGGTAGCGGTATTTCCCCGCGTGACGCAGGAGTCGCCGGGCCGATTGGTCTCCGAGCCGCTGCCACCACAAATCGAAAAAGAGCGTCCTGTTGAAAAAAGGGAGCAGGTGTTTTCGGACTTGAGCCTCGAATGCCCTTGCGCGTTGGTTTTGGGTATTTTGGGCGAACCATAACTGGGCGTAGGCAGTCAATCTGGAGGATTCCTCCGCAACCGTTTCTCGGAGTTGCAGTCCTTTGAGAAAAGTACGAGGCGCAAGTGTAGAGGAAAGACGGCTGCGAAGTTTTTCCAGCGATTGCACGTGTTCGTTGAGCGTCAGGGCACGGGCTTCGAGATCCTTATCCGGATGCCGGAGCAGATCTTTCAGATTCCACTGAGGAAGGTCGTTTGTTGTATGGCTCTGTGAAAACAATCGTGGCATATTTGCCTTCTTCCGCCTCGTGTGAGTGTTACGGAATCGACGTGTCCCACTTCCTTTGCGCCGGTTCCCCCTACCGGGAAACCCGCAGCCTGAAAACGGGCGGTTGCCGCCGTTTCCTGAATATACTATTATACATGACATATGTCATGTATTTATTTCCATTATTCTGATCGTATGCGGTGATGTCAATTCCCCAACGCCAGCAACGAGTGACGAATCGTTTGCGTGAAATCCGGATCGCCACCGGTCTGTCCCAAGGAGAACTGGCGCAGAGTGCGGGCATTACGAGACAGGCTCTCTATGCTATGGAAAAAGATCAGTATCTTCCAGGCACGGAGGTCGCGTTGCAGCTTGCCCTTGCGTTGGGAGCATCGGTTGAGGATCTGTTCTCGTTAAATGACGATCAGGATATTCTTGAGGCGGAGCTGCCTACCGGTCATTCTGGAGTTGTGAAATCCACCAGGGTCACGTTGGCGACGATAGGGAATCGTCTGGTCGCCAAGCCCATCATGGAACTGGGAGACATCCTGAATTATACGGTTCCTGCGGATGCTTTGATTTTAGGCACGAGTCCCCGGCAAAAACGCTCGGTTTACGTGCAGTTATTGAAAAGTCAGAGGGACGTGGAAAGGCAAATCGTCGTGGCGGGATGCGATCCCGCCATTTATCTGGCCGGGGAGCATGTGCGTCGGCAAGGCGGTCACGCGTCGGTTGTCGGGTGGACCATGGCAAGTCTTGGTGCCCTTCATGCAGTAAAGCGGGGAGACGTGCATGTCGCGGGCATTCATATGAGAGATCCCCGTTCCGGAGAGTATAACCTTCCGTTTTTGAAAAAATATTTGCAGGATCGAACTGTGACGGTCGTACGGTTTGCCACGTGGCAGGAAGGCTTGTTGTTACAGGAGGGGAATCCCAAACACGTTCGTGGCCTTGAAGATCTGACCAGACCCGACATACGGATGGTCAATCGCGAAAAAGGGGCAGGGGCTCGCCTTCTGTTGGACCATTTGCTCTCCCATCATCGTATTCCGAGCCATATCGTGGGGGGGTATGGAACCGTCGCTTCTTCCCAGATCGGCCTGGGTCGATGTATTGCCGAAGGGAAGGCGGACGTCGGTATTGGAGCGCAGGCCGTCGCCCAACTGTACAATTTTGAATTCATTCCATTGCAGGAAGAACGATATGACTTGGTCATTCCGACAGCGTACGTCCACTCGCATCCCGGCATGAAGATATTTTTGGACACCTTGGTCACGCGCAAATTCCAACGGGAAATTGAAGCCCTGGGAGGGTATGACGCAAAAGAGAGCGGGAAAATTATCCGTGAAAAATAGATTGTCTCAAGCCGCACGATTATCACATCCGGCGACGAGGGATCTGGACAACCGCCCCCTTTGGACCGCTGACCTCTTGTTCTCCTCTTCCTGACTGCTTGTCCGACGTATCGCAAGTTTTTCTGACCGGGTTCTCATCAAACGACTTTGACCTTAGCGTGGCCAAGCCGGTTTCGGCATTTTAAATGAAGTAAAGTATTATTGACATAAAGGAATATATTAATTACCATTGCTGCATGAGATAGGCAGTCGATTTTGGTTGAACGGAATTTCATCGGTGACGCGGAACGGCGGAAAGAATGGAGTCCTGGCTCTTGTCTTGTTCGGAAGTGTTGTCACGGTCGCTCCAGACGGTACGGCATACGGATCCTTGGAAGGATCGCCTCAAGCGAGGTCCGGAACGTTGCGCCGGGTATCGGTGATGCCGGTGTCGGAACCGGCAGACGCCGGACTTATTCAAACGAAGGAATGGAAATGGAATCGTTACCTGGGGGCCGCGTTACACCTCCCGACTTGGTTGGACCTCGGACTCGAACACCGAACACGTTTCGAAACGTATGACCATCCATGGAGGACTCGCTATGCGGGTTCAACGGACTCTCAAATCCAACAGCGGTCGCGCGTTCGGTTAGGCCTGAACGGGGAGCATGTCAAGTTGTTGTTTGAAGGGCAGGATTCCATGGTCCATCTCGATCATTTCGGAAGCTACGTCACCACCGGCATCAGGAATGAAATGGACGTTCTGCAACTCATGGCGTCCGTCACCGTGAAAAATATCTTGGGAACCGGTCTTCGTACCGACCTGCACGTCGGACGACTCACGATGGACTTTGGCCGTCGCCGCCTGATCGCCCGGAATGATTTTCGCAACAGTACGAACGCGTTTTACGGAATCCATTGGCAACTTAGACGGGACAAGCATTGGCGTATCCGTCTGTTTCTCGTGCAACCGGTACTGCGGGATGCCGTGCGGCCTGACGAACAGGCGAGACGGATCGTCTTTTGGGGGACCTATCTGGAAACCGGTGCCATGCCACGGTTGCGGGTCAATGCCTATTATTTTGGATTGAACGACCAACGACGTGCCATTGCTGGTGGGCAAAGAACTTTTTCGACTTTCGGAACGCGCCTCTATGCCGAACCGAATACGGGACGAATGGATTATGAAATCGAAAGTGTGTGGCAAACGGGGAAAAGAGGTGCCATCAACCATTTTGCCCATTTTCAGCATCTTGAGATCGGTTACACATCGGATGTTCCATGGTCGCCGCGAATGCTGATTTATTATGACTACGCCAGTGGGGACCGGGATGCGCAGGACAGCCAGGATTCAGCCTTTGATACGCTTTTTGGCGCGCGACGTTTCGAGTATGCCCCCACGGGCAATTTCGGGCCGTTTTCGAGGACGAACGTCAGTTCACCGGGATGGCGGGTGATAATGGCTCCCTGTAAGGGCTGTCACGTGCAACTCAAACACCGGTTTTGGTATCTCGCCACCGCACGGGGCCCGTTCGCCGATCATGGATTGCATGATGCCACGGGGGGATCCGGAAATTTTCTCGGCCAGGATATTGAATTGCAGGCTCAATGGAAACCAGCGACAACCTGGAATTCGATTTGGGCTACGTTCATTGGTTCAAGGGCAATTATTTCGACAGGCTTCCAGACTCAATTGGGTTGCCTTCAGGTGGCAACAGGGACAGCCATTATTTTTACATTCTTACGAAATTCAGATTGTAAGGATACGAGGGGCATGAGGAAAATCCGGTGGTTCAGAAAGAATGCTGTGCTTGCCAATATTCAGGGTTTTCTGTTTTTTCTGTTTTGTACGGCGTGTTCGGCCACAAGTGCGGCCGAAGAGGTGCGTGTTGCGGTTGCGGCCAATTTTCTGATGACGCTCAATGCAATCGTGACCAACTTTGAACAAGATACGAGGCACACCGCCGTTGTCAGTTCTGGTTCGAGCGGCAAGCTCTATGCACAGATCAAACACGGCGCCCCGTTCGACGTGTTTTTTTCCGCGGATGTCGTGCGTCCGAGGTTGATGGAAGAGGAAGGGCTCGCGGTTCAAGGGAGCCGGTTTACGTACGCGCTGGGACGACTGACGTTGTGGAGTCCCACGGTCGAAGGCAATGAAAAATCTTTGCTGTCGAACGGCAACGTCGAGCACGTCGCTATTGCGAATCCCCGGACCGCGCCGTACGGTGCCGCTGCCCGGGAAACCTTGCAGGCGCTGGGCTTGTGGGAACGGATTCAGGATCGGTTGGTCCGGGGAGAAAATATCGGACAAACGTTCCACTTCGTTTTCTCAAAGAATGCTCAATTGGGCTTCGTCGCCCTTTCCCAGGTTTTGACGGTCAACGGGGCAGGAAGCCGATGGGACGTCCCAGCGCATTTGTATGCTCCGCTTCGACAACAGGCGGTTCTGTTACACAATGGTCAACATAACGAAGGTGCACGTGCGTTTTTGGACTACGTGAAAGGGGCAGCGTCCCGGAACATCATTGAACGGTCCGGTTATGGTTTGGAATGATCGAGGCCGGAGAGACATAGGATGAACGTCATGGATTGGGCCCCGTTATGGCTGACCTTGCAACTGGCAGGGGGCACCGTGGTCGTACTTCTGTTGATCGGTACTCCCTTGGCGTGGTGGTTGGCGTTTACGGGTTCTCGGTTCAGGACCCTGGTAGAGGCAGTCGTGGCACTTCCCCTTGTTCTACCCCCAACCGTGCTTGGCTTTTATCTGCTGGTGGCGCTCGGGCCCCATGGATTGATCGGCGGCCTCTGGAAGGACCTGACCGGCTCGGCGCTTTCGTTTACCTTTACGGGCTTGGTGATTGCCTCGACGCTCTATTCACTTCCTTTTGTCGTTCAACCTCTCCACGGGGCTTTCGAAGCCGTTGGCAAGAAGCCATTGGAGGCAGCCTGGTCCCTGGGAGCCTCCAAGCTGGATGCCTTCTTTACCGTGGCGTCACCTATGGCGGCGCGAGGGTACCTGAGTGCCGTCGTCTTAGGCTTTGCCCATACGCTTGGCGAGTTCGGGGTGGTTTTGATGGTAGGCGGCAATATTCCGGGGGTGACCAAGGTGCTCTCCATCGCAATCTACGATCACGTCGAGGTGCTTGAATATACCCAAGCCCACGTTCTTTCGGCCATGCTGCTCATATTCAGTTTTCTTATTCTTGCAATCGTGTACACCATCAACCGGCGTTTGCCCATTCAGGTCTCATGAGTCACCTCGACGTACGATTTCACATCGATTATCCCGGATTTCGTTTTGACGTGGTTTGTACGGTCCCGCTGGATGGGACGATTGCGGTCTTTGGCTCGTCCGGGAGCGGCAAGACCACGCTGTTACGATGTCTCGCCGGGTTAACTCGCGCTCCTTCGGGGTTTCTTCAGTTCGACCAAGAGGTGTGGCAGGACGACGCTCGCGGGATTTTTCTTCCGGTCGAACGCCGGCACGTGGGAGTCGTTTTTCAAGAGGCGAGACTGTTTCCACATCTCACCGTGACGCAAAACCTCAGGTATGGGATGAAACGCCGTCATCCCTCCGGCCAGCGCATTGCCTTCGATCTCGTCATCGAACTGTTGGATATTGAGCCACTCTTGCAGCGCCGGATTTTCCATTTGTCGGGTGGCGAGCAGCAACGTGTGGCAATAGGAAGGGCGCTCTTAACCAGCCCACAACTTCTGTTAATGGATGAACCATTGGCCTCTCTCGACCAACAGCGAAAAAAAGAAATCGTTTCCTTTATCCGGAGACTGAATCGGGAACTGAGTATCCCCATTCTGTACGTGAGCCATGATCTTTCCGAGATTTTACAACTCGCCAATCACATCGTTCTGATCAAAGAAGGGACGGTGGCAGCGACCGGACCGATACAGGAAGTTTTTTCGCGGTTAGACTTGCCCGGATTGGTTGAATCGAACATGGTCGGGGCTATTCTTGACACACGGATTGTGGAGCATGAACCGCAATTCGGGCTCACACGGGTTGAATTTTCGGGGCAGTCCTTTTGCCTCCCTCAACAGGCGCTACCTCCCGGTTCGCCGTTGCGGGTCCAAATACTGTCACGTGACGTGAGCCTGGTGGTGGGTACCCCTTCTTCGACAAGCAGCGCGCTGAATATCCTGGAGGCGACGATTCTCGAGGTCAGTGAGTCCCCGAGCGATCAGTATGCAGTGGAAGTGAAGCTTGACGTGGGTTGTCCGTTGTTGGCGATGATTACGAAAAAATCGTTTCATCAACTCCAGCTACGACCTGGCCAGAAGGTTCATGCGCATTTCAAGGCCGTGGCCCTGAGCTAGCTCAGGGCTTCCAGCGACAATCCCGCTGGCTATTTCTTCTTTACCGGCTGTACGCATTGCGTGCCATCAAACACGGGACAGGCTGACTCTCCGCTCGCCAATTTCCATGATTTGATGACCGGTGGATTGGGCTTCCCCTGGAATTCGACCACTACGTCAAGCAGACCCCCAACGGGAAGCTTTGCGATATGTGGTGTTGCCGCTTCGCTGGCCTTGAGCCAAAGAATGCCGCTCCCGCTATTGATCAGAATAAAGCCTTTGTCCGCGACGACCCGGATGACTGGGCTGTAAAAACTCCCTTCTTTACCGGGCTCATCGGTAAACGCCCAACCTGTCGTGGCCATCGATGCAAAAAGAACGATAAGCAACGGAAGAATGAATGCAAAAGGACGGGACATGATGGGTCTCCTTGCTAGGGGGAGAAGATATTTTGTGCATTATGGCAACTTGAACAAGGGATGTCTAGAACGGGCATTATTGCCGTTCGATGGGAACTTCGGTGGCTGTGGAATCCTGGATCCGGTAGGCACGAATCACGGGATTCGTTTTATCCTGGAGGGAGATAATAACGTGGACGGGTTCGGGAATATTGAGTTTTTCCCTATAGCTCTCAAATTCCATGGCGATCTTGATATCCGTGATGGATGGACGGGCAGGGCTGAAGGTATGCGAATGATAAAAGGCCTTCAGCGTGATACCTTTCTGACGAATATCTTTTTGTGCTTGTGACATTTCCTGGGCATCCATCTGGAAGGCAATATCGGCCCGCTCTTCAGGGGAAAGCCGTTTGAGATCAGACAGTTTTGCCTGGTCGAAGCGGGCCAATTCGGTTTCATTCATTTTGGCCAGGATGTTTGTAATACGATACTGCTCGGTTATGGTTGTGTCCCTGCCGGCCAAAATGCCGCAGCACTCGTGAGGGTCCAAACTTCGCGCGTGCTCGATCATGTTTTCCCAAATGTCCCAAGGAATTGAAAGCATGGTTGTCAAACACCTGTCAGCGGATCTGCAGCGTTGTTGCCCAGGACGTTCAGAGTGCCACGACTAGGCGGGGCATCGTCCGGCTCCCTCCATTCCCACTACACGCTGCATGAAACGTGATGTTCTTCCAGCGCAGTGATCGTCGGGGTAGCGCTGCAGAGCGGGCAGCGGGGATCCTTGGGTCGTCCGACGCTACGAAACTTCATTTCGAGGGCATCGTAGATCAGCAAACGGTCCGCGAGGGTATCGCCGATCCCCAGGATTTCCTTGATGGCTTCATTGGCCTGTAAAATGCCGATGGTGCCCGCGAGGACCCCCAATACTCCGGCTTCCTGACAATTGGGGACCAACCCGGCAGGAGGCGGTTCAGGGTAGAGACAGCGATAGCAAGGGTATCCCTCATGCGGCCTGATCGTTGCAAGTTGTCCTTCAAAACGAAAGATACTACCCGAGATCAAGGGCTTTTTGGCAAAGAAGCAGGCATCGTTTACCAAGAACCGGGTGCCGAAGTTGTCGGAGCCGTCGAGCACCAGGTCGTAATCGGCCAACAGGGTCATCACGTTGTCGGCGTTGAGAGGCTCTTGATACGTCTTGACGTAGACGCCGGGATTTAACGCTTCCAGAAGCCGGCGACCAGACTCGACCTTGGGAACTCCCACATGGGGCGTGGTATGAAGGACCTGCCGTTGGAGGTTCGAGAGATCAACCACGTCACCGTCAATCAAGCCAATCGTCCCAATGCCCGCTGCTCCCAGATACAGCGCGATCGGTGAACCCAGGCCTCCGGCGCCAACGACCAGAACCTTGGCCCGGCTCAATTTTTGTTGACCTTTTCCTCCAACCTGTTCGAGGATAATCTGGCGGCTGTATCGTTCGATTTGTTCTTCGGTAAAATCCATTTCCAACCTCTATTCCACCACGTTCAGTTCAATGGGATCGACGAGTATGCCTTTGTTGCGCAGACCCGTAATGGCGCGTTCGACTTCTTCGGTTTCGCCTAAAAATTCCACGTCCATCCAGCCGGTCGTTTCGCGCACATCCGCCCGGCGGATGCTGGTCACGACTTGATATTCATGCCCGATCTGATAAATGATGGGTTCGGGAATTTTTTCTTCGGGAAACCGGATGTGAAAGCGCAGTTTAGTCATGGCAACCACCGGCAATGGCGGGAACAATCGACACCTCGTCGCCGTCCTTGACGGGTGTGTCTTTTCCCGTCAGGAAACGGATGTCTTCCTCGTTCAGGTAAATATTGATAAACCGGCGAATTTCTCCCTGTTCGTCGCAGATCCGGTCCTTCAACCCCGGATGTGCGTCATTCAATTGATCGATCAATTCACGGATACTGCTGCCTGTTCCTTCCACTTCACTCTTGCCTCCGGTCATCGGGCGGAGGGGAGTTGGGATACGTACGGTGATCATACCGCCCCCTGTTGTCCAAACATTTGTTCGAATTTGACCAGACTCGGTGGAATTCGGTATGGACGCCCGACCGAATCCACAACGGCTTCCTGTGTTTTTAATCCGTTGCCGGTGATGTAGGCGACGGTCACGTCGTGTTTTCTGATGGCTCCTTGTTTGACGAGTTTGCGAAGGGTTCCGATGGTGACGCCGCCCGCGGTCTCGGCAAAAATCCCTTCCGTCTGCGCCAGAAGCTTGATGCCTTCTATCACTTCGTCGTCGGTGATCGCTTCCATGGTCCCGCCGCTTTCCGCTGTGGTTTTCAAGGCATAGTAGCCATCTGCGGGATTGCCGATGGCCAAAGACTTGGCAATGGTGTTGGGCTTGACCGGCTTGAAGAAATCGCGTCCGTCTTTAAACGCCGTGGCGATTGGAGAACACCCTTCGGCCTGGGCACCGTTCACCTTTGTGGACATGTCTTTGAGAAACCCGATTTTCTTGAACTCGTTGAGACCCTTCCAGATTTTAGTCAACAACGACCCCGAGGCCATCGGCACGACGACTTGATCGGGTGCGCGCCATCCCAGTTGCTCCACGACTTCAAACGCCAAGGTCTTCGAGCCTTCGGCATAATACGGACGGATGTTCACGTTGACAAAGGCCCATCGCCGTTCACCGGCAATCTCACTACATAAGCGATTGACATCGTCATAGTTGCCTTCGATCTCCACGACCTTCGGCCGATAGATCAAGTTGCCGAGGACTTTCGCCGCTTCCAGATCGCCGGGGATAAACACGTAACATTGCATGCCGGCCTGTGCCGCGTGGGCGGCGACGGAATTGGCTAAATTGCCCGTGGAGGCACAAGCTGCGGTTTCGTACCCCAGTTCCCTGGCGCGAGTGAGGGCGACGGCCACGACCCGATCCTTGAACGATAGGGTGGGCTGGTTGACGCAGTCGTTTTTAATGTAAAGTTCATCAAGGCCTAAAAAAGAGCCCAGATTTTTTGCGTGTACGAGGGGAGTCATGCCGGCGTGCAACCCGACCGTCGGACGGCCTTCGACCGGCAGCAATTCCTTGTACCGCCACAATGACTTAGGGCCGGCTTCAACCGAGGCTCGAGACAGCGCCTCCTTGATTTCGTCGTAATTGTATTTGACCTCCAGCGGTCCAAAGCACAGTTCGCAGACGTGGAGGGCCTCCGTGGGATATTCCTTCCCGCATTCCCGGCAAATGAGGGCTTTCATTTTTGCCATGCCTCTATCTCCTTCCGCATCCGACCGGGAACCTAGGAGATACCGAGTGCTCCGGGCGTTTGCAATTGACACGCCTCCTGTTCGTGCTCAAACAGTTCCGTAATAGTCGGATGGTCCCCACACAAGGGACACCTGGGATTTCGTTTCGTCTTTATTTCACGAAATGCGGTTTCCCGAGCATCGAAGTCCAGAATACGGTCGGCGAGCGGATTACCGATTCCCAGGATCAATTTCAACGCCTCCGTGGCCTGAATGGTTCCGATAATCCCGGCCACGACGCCGATGATGCCAGCCTCTTGGCAACTGGGCACGAGCCCGGGCGGAGGGGGATGGTTGAAAATACACCGGTAGCAGGCCGATTGTTTGGGCACAATAGAAAACACCCGGCCCTCAAACCGGAGGATCCCGCCGTGGATCAGAGATTTTCCCGCAAAATAGCAGGCATCATTGATGAGAAATTTTGCGGGAAACGTATCCACGCCATCAATCACCACGTCGTAGGGCGTGATATAGTCCATTGCATTGGAGGCGGTAAACCGGTCTTCGTACGTTTCAACGGTCACGTCCGGATTCAGAAGGAAAATTTTTTCTTGAGCCGATTGGACTTTTGATCGTCCGACGTCGGGAGTATGATGAAGCACCTGCCGTTGCAGATTGGACCGGTCCACCACGTCGCTGTCAATCAGCCCAATCGTTCCGACACCGGCCGCGGCCAGATATAAGGCAACCGGCGAACCGAGTCCTCCGGCCCCGACCACAAAGACTTTTGCTTGGGCAATTTTTTTTTGCCCCTTCCCTCCGACCTCGGGCAACAGGATGTGCCGGCTGTATCGGGCAATTTGTTCTTCCGAAAAATTCATATTGAGAGACTCGCTAGATATTAAAATATTTTTCGATGCTCAAATACCGTTCGCCTGTGTCACATAATACCGTAACCACGTTTTGGTCCGACTTCAACTCTCTCGCGACCTGCTGGGCCGCAAAAACGTTGGCCCCGGCGGAAATACCCACGAGCAGCCCTTCTTTTTTCGCTAATAGTTTTGTGGTCTGATAGGCTTGATCGTCGGTGACCCGAATAATGTCGTCAATGATGGAACGATTCAATACTTCCGGCACAAAGCCAGCGCCGATGCCTTGAATCTTATGCGGTCCTGGTGCTCCTCCGGAGAGCACCGGAGATCCCGCCGGTTCCACGGCAACGATTTTGGTGGCCGGGGCGCGTTCTTTTAACACTTCTCCGCAACCGGTAATGGTGCCGCCGGTGCCGACGGCCGCGACAAAGGCATCGATGTTGCCCTCCATGGCATCCCAGATCTCCACCGCTGTCGTCGTCCGGTGAATCGCGGGATTCGCCGGGTTGGAAAATTGGTCGGGCATAAAATATTCGGGGTTTTGGGCAATAATGCTCTGGGCCTCCCGAAGCGAACCTTTCATGCCTTCCCATGCCGGGGTCAAAATCAGTTGCGCGCCATAGGACGATAACAGGCTTGCCCGTTCAAGGCTCATGCTTTCCGGCATGACCAGAATCAGTTTATACCCGCGAACGGCGGCGATTAACGCGAGCCCAATCCCCGTGTTCCCGCTGGTCGGTTCGACGATCGTTCCGCCCGGTCGGAGTGTGCCGGTTCGTTCTGCCTCATCGATCATATTGAGGCAGATCCGATCTTTGACGCTCCCACCCGGGTTGGCAAATTCTACCTTCCCGAATATGGTGGCCCCGCCTTCTTCCGAGAGGCGATTCAATCGCACCAGGGGTGTCTTGCCGATTCCCTCTGTGATCTTTGATAAATATCGGGTGGTCACGCCCCTCCACCCATGTAGAACAGAAATTCTACCGTATCGCCGTCATGGACGTTTGTGGTTTCAAGCCGGTCCCGTTCAACAATTTGAGTGTTGAGTTCCACGGCAACCATATGCGGGTCGATGTTCTTGTGTTTCAGGACGTCCATGATGGTGTCAGCCTGCAACTCTTCGGGTTTACCATTAATGGTGATTTGCACTGTTTTCTCCGACGTCTGGAATATGACTATAAACAAGCGAGAATAACAAACTCATAACAATTCCGTCAAGAAAATGTGAAATTACAACGAGTTATGAAATAAGTTGAGGTACCAGGTTTTTAGCATGACCCTGGATGGCCACGTCGACCAAATCCGAATTGGGCGTCGGGTCCAGATTCAATTCTGACACAAAGGCTCCATTCTCTTTGGCTATGGGTCCGAAAGACGCGGCCGGGTACACGACACCGGAAGTTCCAATAATCAGGAGTACTTCGCAATGTCGTAACGCATCGAAACTCCGTTGTAAATCCTCCGGATTCAAGGATTCTCCGAACCAGACGATATGAGGACGAAGAAGTCCCTGGCATGTCGGACATTCTGGCAAGAGGGCGATGGGCACATCTCGATTGACGGATATTTGCCCACATTGCGTGCAACGGACTTTCCAGATATTCCCATGAATCTCCGACAAGCACTGAGAGCCCGCCAAGGGGTGGAGCCCATCGACGTTTTGAGTGATGAGCCAAAAATTTTCGACTCTGCGTTCCAGTGCCACAAGGGCGGCATGGGCCGGATTTGGTCGCTTGGTCGCTATGAGTCCCCGGCGCCAATTGTACCATTCCCACACGAGTTTGGGATTGCGAGCAAAGGCCTCGGGTGAGGCCAGTTCTTCGGGTCGGTGATCCTTCCACAGTCCATCAGCGCCTCGAAACGTCGGCACGCCACTGTCTGCGGAGATGCCGGCACCAGTCAGGACTGTAATGGCGTTAGCTTGCCGGATCCGTTCCTTTAGGTCTTGAATCGGGAGCAAAGCGTTCATGCTCAATCAAAGGAAGTAAAACGAACTCGATTCGATGTATCTTACGCAAAGCGTTCACCCGTCACAATGTCGGGACACAAAAGGTCTCAACGGGAAGCGCGGTCATAGGAGGGGGACTGGGTCCGTGGAGATGCCCACTCCGTTTGACGCAATCGGACTACGATGATGGGGCCCTGGTCTCACCTTGTCAGGACATGTCGTGCCCCAGTTCCCGCGTTTCGGAATACATTCTCCTCCTTTAGGGACGCCCAACCCGCTGCCGGCCGCGTCTCGGAAAGAACAACGCGCTTTTAACTCATAGAAGCGTGCTCATAGTGATGGTGCCGAACGGGAAGCATCACAAAAATGTTTTCGGGGGACGTTGATCCACGAAGAGAGAATCAGGTTTTGCTGAAATATTGTGAAAGCAATGCGTGGTAGGCGCGGATGCGTTTCACGTACTGGACGGGCTCCCAACCGCGAGCGTAGCCGTGTTTCAACGTTTCAGCGTAGGATTTCTGAGCCAGGAGAGGCAGGACTGTCTTCAAATCTTCCCATGAATAGGGATTTTTTCCCATCCGGCTCGCCAGATGTTGCGCATCCTTGATATGTCCCATGCCCACATTGTAGGCCGCCAAGGCAATCCAGATTCGATCTGCTTTTCTGATGTGGGCGGGAAGACGTTTTTTCAGGCCTTGAAAATACCGGGCTCCACCTTCGATGCTTTTAATAGGATCTTCCCTGTTTTGAATACCCAAAGACGAAGCGGCATTCCGTGTCAGCATCATGATGCCTCGAACGCCGGTTGGACTGACGGCATGCCGGTCCCACCGTGATTCCTGATACGCTTGAGCCGCCAGTAACGTCCAGGAAAGTCCATATGCCTGCGCGACGTCTTCAAATTGCCGGCGATACTGGGGCAAGCGGGTTTCAATATGATGATGGAAACGGCGCACCTCCCACCAGACAAGATCGGGGTCAACCAGTTTCGGAGCAGGATCAACGATTTGGGGCTTGGATGAATGAATCGATGTATCAATTGACGAATCACTTGATGAATCACTTGATGAATCACTTGATGTATCAACTGACAGACGAATTGGCTGGGAAACAGGAGTGTTCCACCATGTCACTCCAATAAGGGAAAGGAGGACGGCACACGCGGCCAAGCTTGTCCCCATAATCGATGCCGCCCGTAAAGCTTTCACCCGACCGTACTTCGACAAAAATGGATTCATGCGATCTCTCATTGCTGAAAGATGTTCAGCCCATGCCGTCGATATAGAAATATGAAAGGTGAATGTTGATTATTGCATGGATCTGGCATCAATAACAAGCAAATTTTTAGGGGATTCTATTTTTAGGGTAAAGGATGCCGCAGATCCAGAAGAAGGAAACATCCGGCCTGGATCCCCGATTAAAAATGTCGGGGATAACAGCAAGGGTCGTGCAAGGTAACAGCCGTCGCAGGTCGGGTTAGCTGAACCGGCGCAACCCGACACCGCAGATCCTTGTCGGAGTACGCTACGCTAATCCGACCTGCGGTTCCTCACCAGGAAAAAGACTGCGCCATAAGATGGCGCAGCTACAGAAGAGAGGGGAACGCCGGTCAGGCGAAAGAAGCGGCATCAGCCTACCCTCGACATCTGTCATCGAGGGATGCCGCCGCTACGAAAGAAGAGGAAAAGGCCGGTCGACCCTTTGTCGGATTACGCTACGCTAAGGAACCTCTGATCTCATGTGATAACGGGATGCAGGGCAAGGCGTCCCGGAGCGAAACCCGAAGCTTCTCAGAGAGAGAGGTGAGGGGTGAGCAAGGACACCACGCCGCTATGCGCCCGATCGTGCACTCAATCAGAGGTTCCCTCATCCAGTCTACGGTCGTTCAGAATACACGAGTTTGAAAGTTTTAGTGTATACGAGTTGAAGTTATTCGCTTGAAACGTGGTAGTCTAGCAGCCCGTGGCAAAATCTTTGTTCCAAAAAGCTCCGGGGAAAAAGGGATCTGTTTCCAGGAAAAACCCATTCGGGATACGCATGAACGTCTACTGAGCACCTGAAATATTTCGGAAGATTCAGTCAAGAAAGGATAAAGAAGGATGGTGGAACGAACGTTAGCGATCATTAAACCTGACGCTGTTAACAAACAGGTTATTGGCGACATTATTCAGCGATATGAAGCCGCCGGGCTTCATCTCATTGCCATGAAAATGATGCATTTATCCAAGTCGCTTGCCGAAGGATTTTATGCCGTACACCGCGAACGTCCGTTTTTCCATGATTTGACCGCGTTCATGTCCTCTGGACCTTCGGTTGTCCTTGTGCTCGAAGGGGACAATGCGATCCGGACAAACCGGGACCTTATGGGGGCAACCGATCCACAACGAGCAGAAACCGGGACGATTCGCGCCATCCATGGAGCCTCGATCGAGGCCAATGCGGTTCATGGATCGGATTCTCCCGAAACAGCCAGTTTTGAAATAGGATATTTCTTCCCGGGAATGGATTTGTACGTCGTTTGCTGAAAGCGATCTGCCGTCGCAAGAAGCGGGAGCAACGCACGTTGTTCCGCCTGATAGTTCGTTGTCACTCATCGCCATATGTCGATCCCGTTTCCGTATTTGCGATTTATCGTCATCACGCTGTCTGCTCTTCTGTTTTTGAACGGATGTTTCCGTTCTCCCGTGCCTGATTTGGGGGTCAGAACTTTACGCGATCAAACGGAGAAACGCTCCTTGCAGCAGGCGGAACAGGCCTTCCTTCGAGCAGACTATACGACCGCTGTTTCCCTGCTGAACCGATTTCTGCGCACGCATTCCCAATCGTCCCGGTTGCCGGAAGCACGATGGTGGTTGGCTCGAGCATATCAAAAGGCGGGCAATCTGTCTTCGGCCATTGAACACTTTCGCTTTTTGGCTAATACGCGGACGTGGAACTTGTATCAGACCGATGCCCGGTTTCGCGTGGCGGAACTTGAAAAACGGCTGGAAGTGCCGATAGCGAGTGAATCCATAAGGGGGATCCTGGTTTCTCTCGGCTCCCGGCCCGGTGACGTGGAGTCCGCGATCTCAGCAAGCTGGGAAATGGAAGGGGCTACGATTTTTCTGGATATCCCATGCCACGTTGACGCGAACCGGCAGATTAACGGAACCCCATTCTCTTTTGATGCCATGCGTTCGGTAGTTCAACGTCTGCATTCGCGAGGGGCAGCGGTCTATCTTGGGGTTACTCTCAGGTGTCTGGGAGAGTTGACTCAAAAAAGCACCCGGGAACGGGATTTGGAAAATTGGAAAGACTGGGGCTATGACCCGCAATCGAAAATGTTACGTCGCTCATCCTATTATTCGTTGCATTTTGATGGGTACCAGACGTTTCTCGTGGATTGGTTGGTGCAGCTTCGGGACCTTCCGCTGACAGGATTGGTGATTCGTAATACGATTCCTGTGGGCCTGTATGAGGGCTTCAGTCCCTTGGCTATCCGGTTATTTTCCCGAGAATTCGGTGTGGCCTTCAACCCGATTCGTATGTTCAATGACCAGCGAGCCGTGCACGGAAGCGACTCCGATTCCAGCGTTCACCTTCCAGCCGTGTTTTGGAAATGGGCCGGGTGGAAAGCCAGGGAACGGAGCCAAAATCTTCGGAACTTGGTTCAGCGGTTGCGCGTTCATCTCCCCCATCTTGAATTCGGTATGACGCTGCAATCCCAAAATATCACCAACCCTGTACGAGGATTAATTTATTTTGCTGAAGATTGGATCGACGTTGCGCGCCCAATGTTCGACAGGTTTTTGATCACGGTTGAAGAACCGAATTCTACGGTCATCCATCCGACATCTCAAAATTCCCCAACGGAATTTTCAGAAAGCGACGCTGAAATGGCCTCTATCGTGAAAATGGCGCAGTATCTTGGGAAGCCTGAAAAAATCTGGGCCATCCTGCCCGGCCGTTCTGCTCAGGCACGCACATCACCAGGCTTCCTTCCCCAAGGCGTCGGATTGATCTATGATCGCCGTGGAATTCCTTGACAAACGGTTGCCCCTCATTTAAGAACAATTTTGTGAATGCGGCTTGCGGGGGCAGCATAGGCCGGGAATGATTCCTGAAGATTTACGATATCACAAAGAACATGAGTGGGTGCGGCTCGACGGGCAGCAGGCCACGCTCGGGATCAGCGACTTTGCGCAAGACGCCTTGGGTGACGTTGTGTTCGTAGATCTGCCGAAAGTCGGCAGCGAATTGACGGTGAACCAGGAAATTGGCGACGTGGAATCGACCAAAACCACGTCCAGTCTGTACTCGCCGGTCAGCGGAAAAATCGTAGAAGTGAACGCCGATTTGCAGGACCATCCCGAATATCTGAATCAGGATCCTTATGGGAAAGGCTGGATCGCAGTGATCGAATTGTCCAATCCCGTCGACGTTGAAACCCTGATGACAGCCTCGCAGTACGAGGAATTTCTTTCCTCGCAGAGTTAATGCCTCCCCCTCGACATATTGCGATTCTCGGCGCCGGTCCCGGTGGGTACGTGGCTGCTATTCGTGCAGCCCAACTTGGGGCGATGGTGACGGTGATCGAAAACCGAGCGCTGGGCGGAGTCTGCCTGAATTGGGGCTGTATTCCGAGTAAGGCGCTGCTGTCTGTTGTTGAATTGGGGGAAAAACTGAAGAAGGCGCAGGATCTCGGACTGCAACTCTCCCACACCCCAGCCTATGTCCCGACGCAAATGGTGGCAAGAAAGAACCGAGTGGTCGGAGGGCTGGTTAACGGCATTGCCACGCTTTTCAAACATTGGGGCATATCGTACGTCCAAGGAACGGGACGACTGGTGAACGACCGGACGGTGCGGGTGTCCCTTGCCGATGGCACTGAAACCTCCTTCCACGCGGATGGCATTGTCATCGCGACGGGTTCCTCATTGCCGGCTCTTCCCATGTTTCCCGTGGACGGATACGACATCATGACGAGTCAGGAAGCCCTGGAGATTCCACGAATACCTGAACGATTGCTCATCGTCGGTGGGGGGGTCGAAGGTTGCGAATTTGCTTCCCTGTACGCCGGGCTGGGGTCACGGGTGACGGTTGTGGAAATGATGTCCTGTTTGTTGCCGTTGGAAGATGAAGAGATTTCGGCTTTTATCGAACGCGAGTTAAAGAAACGTCACGTGCGAATCATCGTCGGGAATTCGGTGAAGTCCGTCGAAAAGACGGATGCGGGCATTATCTCGGAATTGGCCGATGGCGGGCGGCTGGAGTGTGACGCGATTTTGGTCTCTGTGGGGCGGCGCTGTCATACGACAGGGATCGGCTTGGAAGAAGTTGGCGTCAAGCTTGGCAACAAAGGGGAAATTGAAGTCAACGACCACTTGGAAACGAACGTGCCAGGCGTGTATGCCATCGGTGACGTGGTAGGGAAGACGATGTTGGCACACGTTGCGTCAGCACAAGGCAAGGTGGCCGTGGACAATTTTATGGGGTATGCGAAAACTATAAATTATGAGGTGGTACCGGCAGGCATCTTTACACTACCGGAGATCGGACGGGTCGGATTGACCGAACAACAAATTCGTGATCGGGGAATTGTCCCCAAGATAGGACGGTTTCGGTATAGTGCATTAGGCAAGGCTCATGCTGTCGGTGACACGGCCGGGTTGGTGAAAATCCTGGCCGATCCCCAAACGGACCGCGTTCTGGGTGCTCATCTGGTCGGGTCTCATGCAGCAGATTTGGTTCACGAAGCGGCGCTGGCTCTGCAGTTGAATGCCAAGGTTGGGGATGTTGCCGGCATGATCCACGCGCATCCCACACATGCTGAAGCCCTGGCGGAAGCCTTCGAGGACGTCGAAGGCATGGCTATTCACCAGGCCAGGAAACGATCCTGATGCGAGGATGGTCAATCCCAAAATGGTCGACGGCATGCTCGTTCGGAGTGAAACTCCTGCTCCTTGCCGGGACCCTGGGGTTTCTGTCTTTGGCCGGCTTGTTGCAGGGGCCGTCCCAGCCCACTCAATCCGGCGTCTCGTTTGTGCGTCAAACCAGCGCGTCGTTGGGGAGACTTCCTGAGCAGCGACCCGTAACGGTTGCAGACGTTGGTCACGTTAATATCAATCGCGGTTCGGCAGAGGAGTTACGGCATTTGCCGGGGATCGGTCCGGTTTTGGCTGAACGTGTCGTTCAGTATCGCCAGGCAAATGGAAAATTCGCCTCCATTCATGATATTCAAAACGTGAAAGGCATTGGCGTGAAACGGTTTGCGCAACTTGAGCCGTATCTTCGCATTGATCGGCAACTCACTTCCACCGGCACGAATTTGTCGTTGCCGGATACCGGAATTCCATGGCAGATCGAGAATTACAACGGCAGCTTGATCTGATCACGCGCGGCACCGTTGAGGTGATCCAGCAGCCTGAGTTGGAGGATCGCGTCAGAACTTCGCTCAAAGAAGGGAGACCCTTGCGGGTGAAGGCCGGGTTCGATCCCACTGCGCCGGATCTCCATCTTGGCCATATCGTCTTGATCCAGAAACTCCGTCATTTTCAGGAACTCGGGCACGATGTCATCTTTTTGATCGGCGATTTTACCGGCATGATCGGTGATCCGACAGGCGTCTCTGAGACAAGGAAAGTACTGAGCAGGGAACAGGTCTTGGCCAACGCCAAGACCTATGAGAGGCAAATTTTCAAAACGTTGGATCCTGAGAAAACACAGGTCGAATTCAACAGCCGCTGGATGCAGGACATGCGTGCCCAGGAAGTCATCGAATTGTGTTCGCACTATAATCTGGCGCGCATGTTGGAACGGGACGACTTTTCTAAACGCTACCGGGAGCAGAAACCCATTGGCGTCCATGAATTTTTGTACCCGCTGGTGCAGGGCTATGATTCCGTGGCGCTTGAGGCCGACGTTGAACTGGGGGGTACGGATCAGACGTTTAATTTACTCGTGGGAAGGGAACTCCAGCGCAATTGGGGCCAACCTCCCCAAGTGGTTATCACGATGCCGCTCCTGGAAGGGACGGACGGCGTACGGAAAATGAGTAAAAGCTTTGGAAACTTCATTGCCATGGAAGACGAGCCTTCGGACATGTTCGGCAAGATCATGTCGATCAGCGACGAACTGATGTTCCGGTACTATGAACTGCTGACCTCTGAAAATCTCGAGGCGGTCAGGCAACGCCATCCCAAAGAGGCGAAGCTGGACCTGGCGGAAGCCATGGTGACGCGGTATCACGGGACAGAGGCAGGGCGACAAGCAAAGGAGGACTTTGAGCAGAAGTTTCGCAAGCGGGAGTTTCCCGAACAACCTGACGTCGCGGTTACGTTGACGGCAGCGGACTTTTCAGATCCGGGTAAGCCTTCGATCGGGTTGGTGGACCTTCTCATGCGAACGGGGTTATTGCCCAGCAAAGGGGAGGCACGTCGCCTGATCGCACAAGGTGCCGTGGTCATGAACCAGGAACGCTGTCAGGACAGCAATGCGGTTCTTCCGTTGCAGGCGAACGAGTCGTACCGGATCAAAATCGGCAAACGGAAATATGCGTTGGTGCAGGTACGGTTATAGCATGAGCTGGACGAATCCTCACTTGCTTGACCGGCATTGTCTCGATCATGCGTTATCCCACATTCATTTTTGGCAAAAGGCATGGTCTTGCCGGTCCTTGACTTGCATCCCGTGCCCTGCCTAGAATCAATTCCCTTCTACGACTGTGAGCGGGTGTAGCGCAGTGGTAGCGCATCGGCTTCCCAAGCCGTTGGTCGGGAGTTCGAATCTCCTCACCCGCTCCAATCTTGCCGTGCTTTCTACGAGTCATTAGGACAACGAACAGAATTGGCGACACATCGCCTTCAGATGATAGGGTGAGTTCCCCTCCATTCTGTCAACGAATTAGGGAACCTCTGATTGAGTGCGGCGCATGGCTGCGTCCGGGTTTGAAGATGGCGCCGCAAGACTTCCGCCCTGACCGGGTAACGCCTTGTGGCCCCCGCCCTCCTTTCACCGCGCCCCGGCGGGTGTAGCGACCCGGCAAGGAACCACAAAAAATACACTGGCGGCCGCGCAAACAGGTAACCGCCCCTCTAAACCCCGTATGGCGTCCTGGTCCAGGCGGGAGTTCTACCCCACATTGATTACGAAACGCCCTAATTACCTTCTCAGAATATGATGCCATGCTGCGTGCGGCAGTGGTGCGAGAGTTCGAATTATTGGTTCCGCGCTCTCGGAACTTGCGAATTGAGTGACGTTTCGTCCTAATGATCTCCGACAAAGGGAAGACGTTCATCCTGAAATTTCTCATTCGCTCATCATGGAACAAGGGACCATCATGGTTTGCTGATGGTTCCGGAAAGGCGGTATTGTGAAAGCACGGCATTTGGGATACGTGGTTTTTTATGTGAAAGATCTGGAACGGTCGCTCACATTTTATCGGGATCTTTTGGGATTCAAAGAAATCGGTCGAACGTTTGGGGGAAAAGCCGCAGGGTTGACCTCCGGTCGGACGCATCATGAATTACTCTTGATCGAAGTGGGAGCGGCACCCGGTCCTCCCCAAGGGGTTCGACGTGGGCTTTACCATATTGGCATTAACATTGGGGAAAGTTCGGTTGAGTTGCGATCTGCCAAGGAGGAGTTGGAGCGTGGCGATATTCCGATCTCCGGCATGAGCGACCACACCGTGAGTCAAAGTCTCTATCTCCATGATCCTGATGGGAACGAAGTGGAATTGTATATCGATGTTCCGGGAGTTAATTGGGAAGAGAATCCCATGCTTGCCCTGTCTCCGAGCAAACCACTGGCTTTATAAAGTCAGCTTCGGCTGGGATTCGCGACAAGAGGAGAACGGTTATGTGCTACCTGTCAGTAAACCGTATGAAGTTTCAGAATTGCCTGTCATCAATAAACCGGGAAGCCATCGAAGGTCTTTTTCATGAACAAGCCATTTCACAGTGAAAAAAGGTCGGCCACCAAACTGGTCTTGACGAGTCTCCTTCTTCCGCTGATTGGGCTGACTGCCTGCCAACAGGAGGGAGGACCTCCGCCTGTCCCGCCGCCCCCTGAAGTGAAGGTCATGACCATTGTCCCCAAGACCATACCCGATGAGGTGGAATTTATCGGTCAGACGGCGTCCTTCCGTCCGGTCGAGATCCGGTCACAGGTCACCGGAATCATCAAGAAGGTCCTGTTTGTCGAAGGCAGGGACGTCAAGAAAGGCGAGAAGCTGTATCTCATCGACCCCGTTCCTTTTGAAGCGTCGGCCGCAAGCGCCAAGGGTCGGGTTGGTCAGGCGCTCGCTCGATTGGCGCAGGCTCGCGCGGAGTTGGCGCGCGTCAGGCCCCTGCTTGCCAAACAGTCCGTGAGTCGAAAAGATGTCGATGACGCCATTGCGGAGAAACTCGCGGCGGAAGCCGCGCTGGTCACGGCGAAGGGCGACTGGGAGAAAGCAAAATTCGATCTGCGAAACACCCGTATCGTCGCGCCGGTGGCGGGACGGCCCGAACGAAGCCAATTGTATGAGGGGCGGTTGGTGTCAGCTCAAACCGACCTGCTCACGAGCATTCATCAAATGGATCCGATGTACGTCAACGTGAACGTGCCGGAAAGTTACATCCTCCGGCGGCAACGGGAATTGGCCGCACACCGCGTGGAACGACCCGATCTTTTTCAACTGAAAGGAATGATGATCATGGCCGACGGGACCACCTATCCGCACGAAGGCACGCTGGATTTTGCCGGGATACGCTTTCGATCCGAGACGGGTTCGCTTTCGGCACGTTTCAAATTTCCCAATACGCGCCAGCGCATGTTTCCCGGAGACCGGGACAGTCGTCCTCTTTATTCCCTGTTTCCCGGACAGTTCGTCAAAATTCGAGTCCGAGGGTACATGCGAAAAGACGCGATATTGGTTCCCCAGCGAGCCGTCCAGCAAGGCCCCAAGGGTCTCTTTGTGTACGTCGTGAGCGGCGAAGACAAAGTGGAACTCCGCGCGGTCACGGCTAGCTCATGGCATGGACAGGAATGGCTCCTTGAAGATGGGGTTCACGCAAAAGACCGGGTTGTCGTCGAAGGGTTCCATCGCATTCGACCCGGAGCGCACGTCAAATCCATTCCCTATCAGCCGGCGCCCTCATCTTCGGATACCCGGGATTCCAAACCAGTCCGGCGGGAGAAGGCGTGAGTCCCCATTTTTTTATCGACCGTCCCATTTTTGCGTCGGTGTTGTCCATCATCATCGTCGTGGTCGGCCTTGGGTCGTTACGGATTTTGCCCGTTGCGCAGTTTCCGCAGATCACGCCTCCGATGGTGCAAATCGACGCGGATTATCCCGGAGCCAGCGCCGAGGTCGTGGCCGAATCCGTCGCACGGCCCATAGAAGTCCAACTTCCGGGAATCGACAACCTGCTGTATTACGATTCCACGAGTACCAACGACGGTCACATGACCATGCGACTCACGTTTGAAATCGGGACGGACGTGGATATCGCCCAGGTCCAAACGCAAAACCGGCAACGGCTCGCCAAACCGCAATTGCCGGATGAAGTCATTCGTCAAGGCATCACGGTCAAAAAGACTTCGCCGAGTCTTCTGGCGGTCGTGGCCTTGAGTTCCACCGATCCCAAGCATGACACGGTTTTTCTTTCCAATTACGCCCTGTTGCGAATGATCGACAGTATCAAACGATTGCCCGGAGTGGGAGACGCCTTCGTTTACGGCGGGCAGAGCTACTCCATGCGCGTCATTCTCGATCCCGTCCGCATGGCCCAACTCGATCTCACGCCGACGGATATTGCAAACGTCGTTCGTGAGCAAAATCGCGATTTTCCGGCCGGACGCATCGGTCGGGAACCCGCATCTCAAGGGACTCAACTCACCATTCCGATTATTACACAGGGCCGCATGAGTGACGTCGAGGACTTCGAGAATATGATCGTTCGAGCGTATCCCGACGGATCCATGGTGTATTTGCGAGATGTCGCCCACGTCAAACTGGGAGCGCAATCCTATAATCTTCAAGCACGATGGAACAGTAGACCCAATACGTTTCTCCTCACGTTTCTTTCTCCGGGGGCGAACGCGCTGGATACGGTGAACCGGGTCAAACAGGAGATGGAACGGCTCGCCCGGCAGTTCCCAGCGGGCGTGTCTTACGATATTCCCTATAACACGACGAAATTCATCGAGATCTCCATCAGGGAGGTGGGGAAAACCCTCATGGAAGCGATGGGACTGGTGATTTTGGTCGTGTTTCTGTTCTTGCAAAGTTGGCGCGCGACGCTTATTCCGGCCATTGCGGTTCCGGTCTCCCTGATCGGCACGTTTGCCGGATTGGCGGTTTTGGATTTTTCAATCAACACGTTGACCCTGTTCGGCATGGTCCTGGCCATCGGTATCGTGGTCGATGACGCCATTATCGTCGTGGAAAACGTTGAACGGCACATGACCAAAGGCGGCCTGTCAAGAAGAGACGCCGTCAAACAGGCCATGACCGAAGTGACGGGACCGGTGGTCGCGAGTGTCCTCGTCCTGTCCGCGGTGTTTCTCCCCGTTGGATTTCTCGGAGGAATCACGGGAGAATTGTACAAACAATTTGCGGTCACCATTGCGCTATCCGTAATCATCTCCGGGCTCGTAGCGCTCACGTTGAGTCCTGCTCTCTGCGCCACGGTGTTAAAATCCGGTCATCCCAACGCGAGAGGAGTTTGGAGATTTTTCAACCAATCGTTCGATTGGACGCAAAATTTCTACGTCGGCACGGTGGGGCGCATCCTGCCGCGCTCAGGCCTGTTTCTCAGCATATTTGCCGTGCTCGTATTCTGCACGTGGGGATTATTTCAGAACGTTCCTGAAAGTTTTCTTCCGGATGAAGATCAGGGTTACTTTATTACCATCGTTCAACTGCCTGACGGAGCATCAAAAGAGCGAACGCTCAAAGTGGTCGAACAAGTCGAGCGGTACTTTCAGACGATTCCCGAGGTGCATTCAACTGATACACTAGTGGGCCAAAATTTTGTGTTCAATGCCCGGGGCACAAATCAAGCCACGATGTTCATCCCCCTCCACCCTTGGGACGAACGCCGGGAAGACCGTCAGCAGGCCCAGTCCCTGATCGGGGCCGCCTTTCAAAAATTTGCCGAAATCCCCGAGGCCCTGATTTTGGCCTTCAATCCTCCGGCTATCATGGGATTGGGCGCCACCGGCGGCTTTTCACTCCAACTCCAGGATCCCAGTGGGGGCGATTTCGCCCAGTTTGCCGAGGTCGCGCAGGAATTCGTGGCAAAAGCCACACAGCATCCCGCTATCGCCTTTGCGGGTACGAGCTTTCGCGTCAGTGCTCCTCGACTGTATGCCCACGTAGACCGTGATCACGCCAAAGCCCTCGGTGTCGCGATTCCCGACGTGTTCGATACCATGCAGGCCTATTTTGGAAACTTCTATATCAATGATTTCGTTAAATTCGGCCGCGTGTATCGAGTCCAGACGGAAGCGCCTCCTCAATACCGTTCGACGCCGGAAGATATCAGTAAGATCTACATTCGCGCGCAGAACGGACCGGAAAGCAGCATGATCCCCCTGAGTACGGTGGTGACCACCGAATTTACCAGTGGTCCCGATCCGGTCACCCATTTCAACGGCTTCAACACGGCACTCGTGTTGGGAGGCGCGACGCCAGGTTTCAGCTCGGGCGAAGCGCTTTCTGTACTGGATCAAGTCGCGAATGAAGTGTTGATTCCACGGGGTTATACGATTGACTGGAGCGGCATGTCTTTTCAAGAACGGTATGCAGGCGAACAAACCGGCATGGTGTTCGGCTTTGCGCTGCTCATGGTTTTCTTGGTATTGGCTGCCTTGTACGAAAGCTGGTCTGTTCCTTTCGCTGTGTTGCTTGCGGTCCCGTTCGGTGTGCTCGGCGCACTGAGCGCCGTGTGGGTGCGGGGCTTGGCCAATGACATCTATTTTCAAATCGGACTAGTGACGTTGATAGGCTTGGCCGCCAAGAATGCCATTTTGATCGTCGAATTTGCCAATAAACTCTACGAAAACGGGCGTTCCCTGTCGGATGCGACACTCGAAGCGGCACGCCTGCGGTTTCGACCCATCGTGATGACGTCAATGGCATTTATCCTGGGAGTGGTGCCTCTCGTGATCGCTTCGGGAGCCGGGGCGGCCAGCCGACATTCGATAGGGACCGGCGTGTTCGGCGGGATGTTGGCTGCAACGTTTTTAGCCATATTTTTCGTGCCGCTTTTCTTTGTGGCCATTCGAAAACTCTTTGACCGTGACGGCCGGACTTTGCCTGATGACGCGGGAACTGAGAAACAAAGTCCATTGAATCAGTGAGAACCTTGACGTGCGCTTTTTTCTTATCCTTCTTCTCTCCGGACTTGTGAACGCATGTGCGCTCGGTCCCGACTACTCACGACCCGACGTGCAGGTCCCGGAACAGTTTCGCATCGTGGAGGGGCCGACTTCCCTGCCGTCTATTGCGAATCTTCCCTGGTGGGAGTTGTTAAAAGATCCGACGCTGCAGGAACTCATCAACGTCGCCCTGGCGGAAAACAAAGATCTGAAACGGGCAGTATCGTCCATTGAGGAATTCGAGGCGAGGCTGGCTGCCGCCCGAACAAACTTCATCCCGCAAGTGCAGGGCAACTCCAGAATTCCGGCACTGGGCCGAATCGGAGGCTTTGCTCTGGACGGATTTCCCAGTGACTTCAGCTATTCCGTACTGGGCAATTTGGCCTGGGAACTTGACGTTTGGGGTCGCATCCGCCGGTCAACTGAAGCCTCGCTTGCGGACCTCCTGGTCCGGGAAGAAAACCGGCGGGCGGTGGTCCTAGCATTGGTTAGTGGCGTGGCCCAGGCCTATTTCGATCTTTTGCAATTCGACATGCAATTGGACATTGCAAAACGCACGCTGGAGTCTTGGGAGGAATCGGTCAGCATTGCCAGAGCTCGCCTGCGAGGGGGGATTACCTCAAAGTTGGATGCGGACCAATTCGAGTCCGAGCGAGCGAATGCCGCTGCGCGGGTGGCCGAATTCGAGCGCAGGAGGATTCAGAAGGAAAATGAGTTGAGCGTGTTGCTCGGAAGAAATCCAACGCATATCAAACGGGGAGCATTATTGACGGAACAGGTAATGCCGCCCGAAGTGCCGGCAGGGCTTCCTTCAGCGTTACTGCAGCGTCGTCCGGATATTATGCAGGCAGAGCAAGGGTTGGCTGCAGCAACGGCCCGAATCGGGATGGCAAAAGCGGCACGATTTCCACAAGTGACCCTGACGGGCATTCTTGGAGTGGCCAGTCCCCGGTTGTCGAATCTGTTTACCTCCGAAGCGACGTTCGGCGCCGCGGGCTTCAACTTGGTTGGCCCGCTACTGGACGCCAACGCCTTGGGTTTTCAGCAAGACGCGGCCGAGGCGCGGGCCAGGCAGATCCTGGCTCAATATGAACAAACCATCCTTGTGGCTTTTAAAGAAGTGGAGGATGCTTTGGTCGCCGTTCAAACCGCACGAGAACAACGCCAAGCGCAGACAGAACAGGTCGGGGCGCTACGTTCGGCGTTACGGCTTGCCAATTTACGTTACCGGGGAGGCGTAACAAGTTATATCGACGTGCTCATTGCCAAGCGAAATCTTTTCGACGCGGAATTATCTCCCACGGGAACGCACCGCCTGCACCTGGTTTCGGTCGTTCAACTGTATAAAGCCTTGGGTGGAGGATGGTCAGCAAATTCCGTCACTTGAAAACGGGAGGAAATGGGGGAGTCAGGCATGCCCGACTTGTCCGTCATGACCGTCCGGGGGGAGTCCCGCCGGCTGGTCGATTAATGAATTCCCGCCAAATTCTTGCGCCATGAGGGTACTGATCACTTGATGAAGTCTGGAGTTCACCTCATCCTCCGAGACGTGATCGGGGACTTGGATATTGAAAACAATTTGTACGTTTTTCATAAATAGACGGATTCCTTCCTCATAGTGTGAATTGACGATTCTCCTTGCGAGGCATGTTCTTCTTGGATTTGTACACTGCTTCAATGTGAGTTTGCAATGATGATGGCGCGGAGACATGTTCTTGTGAAGGGACGAAGGGCATGCCGTCCCATTTTTGCGGAGAAGCATGTGTTTCCTTGGCATGCATCGTCTTGATATACTTTTTCGTATGATGACGCCGTGTCCTGCTTGCCGACACCCCGTTGCCGGGAGATCTAATCCATTTTATCCGTTCTGCTCGGAACGGTGTCGAACCATCGATCTCGGGGCTTGGCTCAACGCCGACTACTGGATTCCTGAAGATTCCCAGCAACCTGCGTCCGTTCCGGTCGAAGAAACTCCTTCGACAGACATGTAATTGCAAAGCAAATAGTCCCATGGGAAAAATTATCACGGCTCACCGGAAGGAGAATGAGACGCAACTTGCTGAAAATTATATCCGCACTTACATTTTGTTTCCATCGGGCCTGTTGGGATTGTTGGCCATGATCGTGGGTATTCTTGCGTTGGTGTACCAGTTATTTGTTGAAACTTACGACGAATGGACGTTTCTCAAAAGTTCGGTCCTGTTGCTGGCCGGGATTCTGCTTGGGTGGAGCCAAACGCGCTATCATCGCTATTTGTTTCAAGCGTTTCCTGAATTTTGGGCAAGTCGCATGAGGTCTTCCAACAGCCGGGGATCGCAACGACTCAAAAAAGTCTCTGCAGAAGTGGAGTTGCAGCATGCCGGTCGAAATCTGGTGCCGGTTGCCTACGTAGTGGGAATTGGGGGGCTGATCGGGCTGTCGGCTTGGAGCTTCAGTTCTGGTTCCTTAGACTATATGGCAGCTTTTGCCCTGCCGTGGGCGGGGTTTTTCTGGGGCAAATTGTTTACCTGGCGGTCGGTTATTCCTCCGCTGGCAGGCAAAAAGTAAGCAGCCCTTCGTTGCCCGTTTGTCGTCAGGTCGCCTTCCGAGTTTTCCGATTTGGGGATGGCTTGTCTTCTATGGCGGCAAGACGTTTTTCCAGGTTTGAGACCCGTCTATAGAGTTCGGGAAGGTGCTGTGCCAGAACGTGAGTGCGTAAAAAGACTACGTGTTGTTTCGCCGGCCGCCCGGACATCGTGACGCCGGGTTCCACGTCTTTTTCGATTCCCGCTCCTGCCGCAATCATGGCCTGATCTCCGACCGTGAGATGATCAATCAGGCCGGCCTGCCCACCTATCATGACCTGTTTGCCGATCGACGTGCTGCCCGCAATACCGACCTGTGCCACGATGATCCCGTGTTCTCCTACGGTGACGTTGTGGGCAATCTGGACCAAGTTGTCAATTTTGGTTCCCTGCTTGACGTGGGTTTGTCCGAACGTGGCCCGGTCAATGGTCACGTTGGCCCCAATTTCTACGTCGTCTTCAATGACCACGATTCCCCGTTGCGGAATCTTATGATGGCAGTTTTTGTGTTGAACATACCCAAAACCATCACTTCCAATGACGGCTCCGGCGTGGATGATCACCCGGGAACCTATCCGGCATCCATCCAGAACGCTCACGTTCGGGTGAAGTACGGCGTCGTCACCGATGGTGACGCCGTCTCCTAAAAAGACTCCAGGATAGATCATCACCCGGTCCCCAATAGTCGTGTGATGGCCAATCGTGACGAAGGGTCCGATGAAAAGATCGTTGCCCAGGTTCACGTCAGTACCTTTGACGACGTTTTGAGCAATTCCCGTGGGAGAGACGTTTTTCGTGAAAAAACGGGCAATCAACCGGATAAAGTCGAAATGAGGCTGAGCCGAGACCAACTGGGCACTGTGCAAGTCAGGATAGTATTGGGGCACGATGAAAGCCGAGGCCTTCGATTGCAGGGCTTCCTTGAGCAATCGATGACCGGCCAGGAAAGTCAGATCGCCCGGTGTTGCCTGTTCGAGACTGTTGACGCCTGTAATACGAAGCTTTGTCGAGCCATGAAGTCGCGCACCGATGGCACGGGCTAATTCGGCTAATGGATACCCGGCAGACGTTGGAGAAGTCATGGCATTTTTTCTTTGAATTTTGTAGGTGTCGAACGTGTTTTTACGGTGGACCCTGAGAAACGCTTTTTCCCTTTCGTATCGGCCTGCGATTTCAATTTGTCCGGCGCTTTTTGGGTTGAAGAAGTGATGGCCTTTGGCCTGAGGGTCTTGCCCTTGGAGCGTGGAGCGCCGGCGGCATTGGCCGTAGGTCTCGACGAACGAGTTTGTGCTTCCACATAGTTGACGATGTCGCCCAAGGTTTGAAGCCCGGGCAGGTCTTCATTGGGGATTTCGAGATCAAAGGCTTTTTCGAGTTCGTATAATAATTCAAAGATCATCAGGGAATCCAACCCCAAATCTTCACGGAGGTGATGGTCAGGCCTGATCGTGGAAGACTCCCGTCGAAGGAAGGTCGCAAGGGCCTCCTGAATTTGACGCCAAATCGGAGACAAAGCCGTCATTCGTCCTTTCCTGTCTTGGTCTGTGCCATCATCTTGTTTTGCTGTCCTTTCTGCCGGATGAACGTGGTTGCCGCGTCACGAATCGTTTGAATACCAAGACCCCGTTATTGCTACCGAATCCGAACGCGTTGGCAATGGCAACGTTCACATGCCCCTTTTGGACGGATGAGGAAATCCCAGCCAGTTGGCATTCAGGGTCCGGATTTTCGTAATTGACGGTCGGATGCACCAAGTCCGTTTTCATGGTCATGAGAGTCGTTACAGCCCCAATCGCTCCGGCAGCCCCCAAGGTATGTCCGATCAAGGATTTGGTGGCACTAATGAAGAGTGTATCGGCTCGGCGTTTGAACACTTGGCGGATTCCACGGATTTCGACTTCGTCGCCGATCATGGTTGACGTGGCATGGGCATTCACGTAATCAATCTGTGCGGGTCGGATTTTGGCGTCATTCAGGGCAAGGGTTATGGTCCTCGCGATGTCGGTCCCGTCCTCCCTGGGCACAACCATATGGTGGGCTTCGCTGGTCGATGCATAGCCGGCGACTTCTGCATAAATCCGGGCGTTCCGGCGTCTGGCATGTTGCAGGGTTTCGAGGATCAGGGCCCCGGCCCCTTCGCCCATGACAAATCCATCCCGGCCACGATCGAACGGCCGGGAGGCACGAGTCGGAGCCTCATTGTATTTGCTCGACAAAGCCCGAAGGGAACAAAAACCGGCAAAGACCAACGGAGTGATACTCGCGTCGGAACCTACCGCAATCATGACGTCCGCGTTGTTCGAACGAATGGCATTCAAGGCTTGACCAATGGCATGGATGCCGGATGAACAGGCCGTTGAGATGGTAAGGTTTGGTCCTTTGGCTCCAAAGGCCAAGGCAAGAATGCCCGAGGCCGAATTAAGAGTGATGGTGGGGATGAAAGAAGGATGGACGCGACTCGGCTTTCTCGTCTCGTACAGTTGAGTGATTTCGCGTTCACCCATCAGCATACCGCCCATACCCGCGCCGACCATGACGCCAACGCGTTCGGGCAATTCGTTTTCCAGCCGGATTCCAGCATCGTCGAGCGCCTCTTTTGTGACGGCCAGACCGAATTGGGCATAGCGGTCCACTCGATCGGTGAGGCCTTCATTGCCAAAGGCTTGAGGATTAAAGTCCTGAATCTGTCCGGCAACACGAGAGCGATAGGTTTCAGCCGGCAGGTGTTCAAAGGAACGGAGTTTCATGATACCGGAACGGCCTGCGATGGCATTGTTCCAGAATGTGTCGACGCCGATGCCAATGGGGCTCACGATTCCAAGGCCGGTCACCACGACTGTAGGTGTCATGCGTTCAAACGTGTTGTGGCGAAACTCTCTTGAGTCAGGCTTTGTGACTCGTCTCTTAGGAAACCTCTGATTTCGTGCACGATCGGGCGCATGGCGGCGTGGTGTCCTTGCTCAACCCTCACCTCTCTTTCTGATACGCTTCGGGTTTTGCTCCGGGACGCCTGGCCCTGCATCCCGCTCTCACACGAAATCAGAGATTCTTTAGTATCGCACTTTCAGAAAAATATTGATACTGACAATGAGAAACATCACGCACGCGACCCAGGCGGCAACCGCGGGAAGGAGTGCCCCGCTTTTTCCTAACGTCACGCCCACGGAATTCGTGACCCAGAACACGAAACTGATGCTTAAGGCCTGACCAACGCCTTTCGCAACACTGGCTGTCCTGGTGCCGGTTTCCAAGAGTCCGATGGACACTCCCAGAACAGTCATGATCAACGGGACGAAAGCAAACGCCACTCGCCTCCAATAATCGGCAAGAAATTTTGTCGCGTTCTGTTGTTCTTGCTCTAACCGCTCAATGTGGGTGCCGAGTTGGTTGAACGTCATCTGTTCGGGCTCGAGAGCGTTCCAATCTTTCAAATCTTCGGGAGTCAAGGGCAACGCCAGGGGAAGGCTCGTCAATCGAATCCTCTCGATCGTGCCGTCAGGTTTGATCTTCCGGTGTTCAATCTCGCGTAAGGACCATCGGTTGTCCTCAAAAACGGCGCTGGCTGCCGTGAACAAAGCATCCAATGAGAATTGGTCATTCAGCCGATAGAGCGTGACTTTGTGTAGCTGCATGCCGTCAGGATCAACTCGTTCGACGTGCATAAGGGCATGTTCCCGAATATGCAGCCACAAATTTTCGCTTGTAAAAGAAAGCGGTTGTGGTTTTTTCCGGATCTCTACGGTTCGAATGTATTCTCCCTTGGCCTTGGCCAAAGGGATCACGACTGCCGTCAAACCCAACAGGATGACGATGACGAGGCCCGCCACTGCCAGGAAGGGCATCGTAACGTGAAAGATGCCGACTCCACAACTACGCATCGCGGTGATTTCCTGATTTTTGTTCAGGAGTCCAACGGCGAGAAGGGAAGCCATGAGGACGGCAAAAGGTGCAAGTTGAAAGGTAATGTCCGGGATTTTGCAGAGGAAATACATTACCATGGAAGCGAGTTCTGCATCATGGCGAAGAAACTTCCGCAGTTTTTCAAAAAAGTCGATCACCAGGTATATGGTGACAAGCCCAGTAAGACACAGAGACAGAATCCCGAGATAATGTCGAACGATGTACCAAAACAAGATGCCCATGTCAGTGCCGGCTAGCTTGATAAAACAGTATCAATGTCATCAGAAGTAAGAGGATGTTAGGGAGCCACGCTCCGGCAAACGGAGGCAGGAACAAGGCCGTGACAGAAAACTCTCCCAGGACGTTGAGTAAATAATAGCCCACCATGATGAAAAGTCCCAAAACGAACCCTCTCATGCGTCCCGTGCGTTTTGAAACAATGCCGACCGGCATGCCTAAGACACCGAGAATGAGCGTTGCGATGGGAAACCCCAGGTCTTTGTAGTATTCCATGAGGCGGCGCAACATCCCGGTGTCCCGCCAGCCGGATTTTTCCAATTCGTCTATAATGTGTTGATAGTCTGGACGCTGGGGCTTTTCGACAGTGATAGCCGGGGACAGATCCATTTTGAGATCGTACGTGGAGAATGCCACCCGGTGGTGTTGGGTGCCTTCCTGGGGAGCGTGGTGAATTTCACCTTCATATAATCGAATGCCGAATTGCTTGCGTTGTGGATTGTTGAGCATATGAAAAGTTTGAGCCGTGACGATGATCTCTTGCGCCGGATCACGCTGGTCCAGGATGAAGATCCCCTTGGCTTTTTCTCCGGGCTCTGGCTTGGGAACGAAAATCATCAGGTTGTCCGACGGCTCATTGAATGCGCCTTGTTCCAACGTCAGGTGCAATTGATTCTGGATCAGGCTGATGGCCAGTTTTTTTAGAGAAATTGACGACCATGGCTGGCCCCATTGTGAAAGGAACAGCGTCGCCAGAAACACGAGAAATGAAAAGACAAAAACGGGAAACGCAATCCTGAGCAAGCTCAACCCGGCCGTTCGCATGGCGACGAGTTCCTTGTCGAAGGAAAATCGACTGAAGGTGGTGATCGAAGAAATCAGGCAGGCCATGGGAAGCGTCAGCACCAAAAATGAAGGCATGAGGTGGACGATAATCTTAAAGACGGCCAGAAGGCTCACCCCGTTGGTGACCAGCAATTCAATCAAGCGGAGCATCTCTTTGGTCAAGACGATAAAGCAAAGGATGCAAAGGCTGATGAAGAAGGGACCGAACAGTTCTTTCAAAATGTAGCGGTCAAGAATGGTCGTCATAGCCTGCGTTCGCTCATTGTCGTTAGTCCTTCCCGACAGCCTTCATTGGGAGTCCGGTGCTCCGTTCCAGGCGAGTCCTCACGAATGGAGAGGCAGGCGAGTCCTCACGAATGGAGAGGCAGAAGAGAAAGGCCTGGAGTCCCGCTAAAAATCGAGAGGCTGACAACAGAAAGTCCTGCAAGGAGGATACTAAAGGAACGGCCTCTGATTTTGTCAACGAATCAACGAACATTTACAATGGCGGCAGAGGATAGATCGTATGCCTCCTGGTTGCTCAGGGATACGAAAAACGTCTTTGACTAAAAAAATGGAGTGTGTTGACATGGCGCTCCGGTCGTTTTGAGAACCAATGGAGATGAACGTTCGCTCCGGACGAATGTCTGCACGCACTCGTCTATTGCTCAAAAAAGTCCGGCTTGTCGCGACCGACGTCGATGGGGTTCTGACTGACGGCGGCCTCTATTATTCAGACTCGGGTGAGCAGACCAAAAAATTCAACGCGTGGGACGGTCTGGGCTTGATCCTGTTAAAGAGAGCCGGATTGGTGACGGCGATCATCACCATGGATCAAACGCCTTTGGTGAGCGTTCGATCTGCCAAACTCGGCATTTCTGAAATTCACCAGGGCGTTGCGGACAAACTGGCTGTCTTGAAAGAACTCGCTTCGAAGTACGGTATCCCGCTCGAAAAAATCGCGTACATCGGAGATGACGTGACGGATCTACCCGCGCTTCTGGCGGTGGGATTTTCCGCCACTCCCGCGAACGGACGCGATTCCGTTCGGAAAAAGGCAGGGTATGTGTGCAAGGCCAAGGGAGGTGAAGGAGCGGTCAGGGAAGTTGCGGACCTGATTTTGGCTGCGCAGGGCGTAAAATTCGACGAGAATCGTCATTGATGAGTCGTCATCTGTACGCGGTTATTCTTGCCGGCGGTAGCGGGACCCGTTTTGGCCTAACCAGCAGGGAACGGTTTCCCAAACAGCTTCTTCAAATCATTGGAGAAGAAACCCTCATCCAACAAACGGTCCGACGTGTCCTGAAAGTCGTCCCGACTCGAAACGTGTGCGTCGTGCCTAACGCGTTCCAGGCCGAAACGATCAAACTGCAATTGACAAATTGGGAAAATGAATTGGCCGATCATTTTGTGCTCGAACCAGCGGACCAGCTTCTCAAGCGATACAAACGGCTAAAATCCGTCTCAATCGACTATGGATTGAGGGAGCGGTCGCCCCGAGCCGCGGTGATTCCCGCCGGGTTTTCCTGATTGGATATCGGGAATTGGGCAATTTGGAGAAACTTTTACCACGGGACAAGCGAGGCAACGTCACAAAAGGGAATATCATGGATATCGACAGTCGGGATTCCGTCTTTTTCACGAGCAAACGACTCGTCCTGACCATCGGACTATCAGATATGGTGGTGATTGATACGCCGGACGCCACATTGGTGCGCCCAAAGTCCCAAGAAATTAAAGTTTTAGTTTATTTTTTAGGGAAGTAGGAGCGCCGGAGTATGTAGAGCATACGGTGATTTACCGTCCTTGGGGGTCATGCACGGTCCTCAAAAAAGGAAAAGGATACACCGTCAAACGGATTAGCATATTGCTGGGCAGATGGTTGTCATTGCAAATGCATCACTAGCGGAATGAACATTGCGACGGGAGGGCGCGTGTGACCAGTAAAGGATAAGGTGTATGGATTGAGAGTCGGAGAGC